>NZ_CP009323.1:0-2400000 GCF_000959725.1 Burkholderia gladioli | reverse complement strand
AACCGAACGCTGCTCCTGAAGGCCGCCCTGATCGCGGCCGCCGTGCTACCGGCCGCCGCCGGCGCGCAATCTGCCCAGACCTTCAACGCGCCGATGCCGGGCGCACCTGCCACGCCCGGCGCGCAGGCCAGGCCGCCGGGCGGCATCCTCAGCCCATTCCTGCTGTCGGCCCAGCTCGGCCGCGACCTGATGCTGCATTACGCGATCGACAACAACAACGCGAACGCGGCCGGCATGCCCTGCGCCGATCTCGGCGCCGATTCGGCCAGCTGCGCCACCGGCCGGCTGATCCTCGAGAATCGCGGCCAGGCGCGCATCAGCGGCGACGGCTGGAAGCTCTACCTGCACAGCATCCGGCGCCTGCTGCGCATCGACCATCCCGGCTTCACGCTGCGCCACCTGACGGGCGACCTCTACGAGCTGACGCCCAAGCCCGGCGCGGTCACGCTCGCGCCCGGCGCGCGCCTGACCGTGCCCTTCGTGGCCGAATACTGGTTCCTGCGCTACAGCGATCTGCTGCCGCGCCCCTACGTGATCGTCTCGGGCGCGCTGCCGACCGTGCTGCGCCACAACGACACCGACGACGAGACGCGCTACGTCGATTCGCTGCCGGCCGACGCGCAGAGCAGCTCGACCGGCAACGCGCCGCCCGCCACGGTCCAGCCGATGGCGTCGCGCGCCCTGCCGAGCGTGAAGCGCGAGCGCCTCGGCAACGACACGGTGGAGCTGCGCGGCGTGCAGCTGGCACTCACCGGCCTCGCGGCCAACCACGTGGCGGCCCTGCGCGAGCGCGCCGGCGAGCTGGGCCTGGGCGGCTCGGGCCTGCCGGTGCGCGGCAGCATCGTGCCGCAGCAACTGCCCGCCGACATCGCGATCCCCGGCGGCTACCGGCTCTCGATCACGCGCCAGGGCGCGAACATCGAGGCCTACGACCAGACCGGCCTCTACTACGGCGTGCAGACGCTGTTCTCGCTGACGCCGGCCGGCGGCGGCCGGATCCCGGCCATGCAGGTGGAGGACGCGCCGCGCTTCCCGCATCGCGGCATGCACGCCGACCTGGCGCGCAACTTCAAGCACGCCGACACGCTGCGCAAGCTGATCGACCAGATGAGCGCCTACAAGCTCAACCGCCTGCACCTGCACCTGTCCGACGACGAGGGCTGGCGCATCGAGATCCCCGGCCTGCTCGAGCTGACGGCGGTGGGCTCGCGGCGCTGCCACGATCCGAGCGAGACGCTGTGCCTGCTGCCGCAGCTCGGCTCGGGGCCGGACAACCGCTCGGGCGGCGGCTACCTGCGCCGCGACGAATACGTCTCGTTGCTGCGCTACGCGGCCGAGCGCTTCGTCGACGTGATTCCCGAGATCGACATGCCGGCCCACGCGCGCGCCGCGGTGCAGTCGATGGAGGTGCGCTACCGGCTGTTCCACGCGCTCGGCCGCGAGCGCGAGGCCAGCGAATACCGGCTGATCGATCCGCAGGACACCTCGAACACGCTGTCGGTGCAGTTCTACGACCGCCGCAGCTACCTCAACCCCTGCGCGCCCGGCTCGCTGAAATTCGCCACCAAGGTGATCCGCGAGATCGCCGCGATGTACGCCGATGCGCAGGCGCCGCTGCCGATCTGGCACTTCGGCGGCGACGAGGCCAAGAACATCCTGCTCGGCGCCGGCTTCCAGCCGCTCAACGGCAACGACCCGAACAAGGGCCGCGTCGACCAGGCCGCGCAGGACCTGCCCTGGGCCCGCTCGCCAATGTGCACCGCCCTGCTGCAGCGCGGCGAGATCAAGTCGACCGAGGAGTTGCCGACGCGCTTCGCGCAGCAGGTCAGCGCGCAGGTCGCGGCCAACGGCATCGGCACCATGGCGGCCTGGCAGGACGGCCTCAAGCATGCCAACGGCCCGCAGGACTTCAGCACCCGCAACACCATGGTGACGCTGTGGGACACGCTGTTCTGGGGCGCCGCCGACAGCGCGCGGGACTGGAGCGCGAAGGGCTATCGCACCGTGCTGGCACTGCCCGACTACCTCTACTTCGACTTCCCCTACACCACCAACCCGCGTGAGCGCGGCTACTACTGGGGCTCGCACGCGACCGACGAGTACAAGGTGTTCTCGTTCGCGCCGGAGAACCTGCCGCAGAACGCCGAGGTGATCGGCGACCGCGACGGCAATCCGTTCGAGGTGACCGGCACCGGCGCCGCGCCGCGCCTGGAAGGCATGCAGGGCCAGGCCTGGGGCGAGGTGATGCGCAACGACAGCGAGTTCGAGTACATGGTGTATCCGCGCTTGCTGGCACTGGCCGAACGCGCCTGGCATCGCGCCGACTGGGAGCGCCCGTACGCGGCCGGCGTGCGCTACAAGCTCGGCGACACGCACCTGGTCGACAAGGACGCGCTGAACAAGGACTGGGCCGGCTTCGCCACCGTGCTCAAGCAGCGCGAGCTGCCGAAGCTGGGGCGCGCCGGGATCGGCTACCGCTCGCCGACCTTCAGCCTGTCCGGCAGTTGATCGGCTCCGATCGGCACGGCGCCGGCCGGCTCCCGGCCGCCGGCGCCGTGCAGGTCACCCCGATGGCGGGCGGCGCCCAATGCCAGCCATCGCGCCCCCGTATTCTTCCCTCACCTGCCCGGCAAGGCCGTCCCGCTTGCCGGGCGCGGTTTTTCCCGCCTCCGCTGTCGTGCATGAAACAGTACCTTGCATAAAACAATACCGGCTGCTACATTGCAGCCCATGGCTCGACGGAACAAGTCCCGCCAACAATCGTGCATTGCAAGGTACCCTGCAATGCACACCAAAGCAGACGGATTCGCATGAAGACCCAGTTGAAAAAGGGAACGCTCGACATGTGCGTGCTGGCCGTGCTGGCACGCGGGGACAGCTACGCCTACGAACTCGTCTCGACGCTGTCGGAAACCATGGAAATCAGCGAGGGCACCATCTACCCGCTGATGCGACGCCTGCAGGCCGAGGCCTGGGTGTCGACCTACTTCGTCGAGTCGAGCTCGGGGCCGCCGCGCAAGTACTACTCGCTGACGGCCGCGGGGCGCAACAGCCTGGCGGGCATGGAACAGGAATGGCGCAGTTTCGTCAATGAGGTCAACGGCGTGCTCGGCTTGCCCGGCGTGCCAACCGCGACAGGGGAGCAGCAATGACGCAGGACGCATTCATCGAGCAATTGCGGCATGAACTGCGGAGTTTGCCGAAGCACGTGGTCGACGAGATCGTCGCCGACTACCGCGAGTACATCGGCGACGCGTTGGCCGCCGGCCGAAGCGAGCCCGAGGTGGTGGCCGCGCTGGGCGACCCCGCCAAGCTCGCCCGCGAGCTGCGCGCGCAGGCCAACTTCCGCCAGTGGGAGACGCGCCGCTCGTTCGGCAACCTGATGCGCGTGTTCGCCTCGATCGCCGGGCTGGGCCTGCTGCAATTGCTGCTGCTGGTGCCCTTCATGTTCTACCTGCTGCTGCTCACCGCCGCATATACGCTGTCGGCGGGGCTGTTCGCCGCGGGCCTGGCGATCGTGCTGATGCTCGGCAGCCATCACCTGTTCGGCTGGCCCTCGGCCGACTTCATCCCGTTCAGCATCGAGGCCGGCTCCGACGACGGCAAGACCGGCGCGAAGGCGGCCGCCGGTCGCGACGTGGATGAAGACGACGACGATGACGACGAGAAATCCGCCGCCGCGAGCGCGCCGCAGGCTCCGCCCGCCCCCGAGGCACCGAAGGTGAGCCAGGCCGGCACCGCCGCGGCGAGCACCGAAGCGCTGCTGGCGCACCTGAACGTGCCCGACCTGCGGGTGGACGGCGAGCGCTTCGTGCTGCGCCCGCAAGCCGGCACGCATGTATCGATCGTCACCACGGCGGGGCCCCTCGAGCTGAACAATCGCGACGGCAAGCTGCGCGTCGAGGCGGTCGGCGGCTCGCGCGCGCTGTTCACCGTCGAGGGAGAAAGCTGGTCGATCCGGCGCGTCGACGTGGTGGCGCTGGAGCTGCGCAACAAGCAGGGCGACAAGGTCTCGGCCGCGCGCGTGGGCAGCAAGCCCGAGTCGATGGCCTGGGACATCCGGGACCGCGACGGCAACATGTCCTTCGTCGCGGGCGACACCCCGCACCTGAGCCTGAAGAGCGGCGAGGACTCGATCGAGATCGACCGCAACCACGTCGCGCTCGGCAGCGGACGCGATCGCCTGGTGATCGTCGGCTCGCACGGCGAGCGCATCGGCACCCTGCTCTACGGCTTCGCGATGCTGGTCAGCGGCCTGCTCGGCCTCTGGCTCTGCCTGCTGCTGACACGCGCCACCTGGCGCGGCCTGGTGCGCTACGTGCGCCGCCAGGCCGAACGCATCACCGAACGACTCGACACCGGCGCGGCCTGACGCGGCGCGCCATCCCCCTGACTCATGCAGTGTTTTTTCATCGAGAGGAAACGGTCATGAACCGGCACATCGCTTCCAGCGCGGCAGCCGTCGCGCGTCCCTACGATCCGCGTCGTCGCGGCACCCCGCGCGGGGTATCGATTCGTCAGTTGCCCGGCTGGCTCGCGCACGGGCTGTCGATCGCGCGCCAGCGGCCCGTCTGGTGGCTGTTCGCGCTGCTCGCCTGCGCCGACGCGGCCACCCTGTTCGAACTCGCGCCGCGCCTCGCGCTGCTCGCGCCGATGGCCGCGCCACTGGCGGCCGCCGTGCTGGTGCTGATGCAGGAACGCGCCACCCATGCGCGAGCCTGGTCGTTCGGCGAAGCCTGGCTGGCGGTGGCCGAGCATCGCAGCACACTGTTCACGATCGGCTGCGCGACGGCCGCGATCGCCGGTGCCGGCTATGCGGCCGCGCATGGCCTGCGCCAGTCGCACCTGATGCCCGCCGACCCGCTCGAGGCCGAAGCGCTGGCGCTGCTGGTGGCGCTGCCCTGCTACGCGCTGGCGCTCGCCCTGTTCTGGTTCGCGCCGGCCCTGGTGGTGCTGCGCCGCGCATCGGCCGGCGAGGCCATGCTGGCAAGCGCGCGCGCCGTGCTGCGCAACCTGCCGATCGCGCTGGTCCATGCCCTCGCGCTGGGCGCCGACGCGCTGGCCGCGCCGTGGCTGCCGGTGGCCCTGCGCGCCCTGGTGGTCACGCCGCTGCTGGCCGCGCTGGTCGTGCTGGGCATGTACGCGAGCTACCGCGCGCTGCTCGGCGATCGCTGGACCGCCTCGCCGGCACGCGGCTGAGCCGGGGCCGCAATATTGATCCGCGCGCGCCGGCATGGCCGCCTGAGGTAGCATGTCGGCGCGCGGCAGGAGCCGCGCCGGAACGCAGTCGAAGCGCAGCAGCCAGGCCGCCGGTTCCGGATTGTCCGGATCGCGCGGCTCGCTCGCCCGGTCCCTTGCCCGATGCCTTCCCGTTCGTTCGATGTCCGCTCACGATCCGCACGCCCCCGCCTCACCCGATAGCGCCACCACCGGTGCCGCCGCGAAGAAATCCTGGCGCGCCACGCTCGAGCTCGGCTTCGAGCGGCAATCCGCGCAGCGCACGGCGCTGGTACACCGCCGCCACGACGGGCCGCTGCGGATCCAGCGGCCCCTCTATCCCGAAGGCGACGCGATCTGCCACGCGGTGATCGTGCATCCGCCCGGCGGCGTGGCCGGCGGCGACCGGCTCGACATCGCGGTGCGCGTCGGCGCCGGCTCGCATGCGGTGATCACCACGCCGGGCGCCACCAAGTGGTACAAGTCCAACGGCCTGGACGCGCGGCAGCGCATCGCCATCGAAGTGGGAGATGACGCCCGCCTGGACTGGCTGCCGCAGAACAACCTGTTCTTCGACGCGGCGCAGGCCTCGCTGGAGTTTTCGCTGACGCTCGGCGAACGCGCCAGCGTGATCGGCTGGGACGTCTCGCAGTTGGGCAGGCAGGCCGCCGGCGAAACCTGGTCGGTCGGGCGCATCGCCTCGTATGCGCGCATCGTCGGCGCCGACGGACAGCCGCTCTGGGTCGAGCGCGCGCACCTGGGCGCGACCGAGCCGCTGCGCGAGACACCGCAAGGGCTGGCCGGCTTCCCCGTGTATGGCACGCTGTGGGCGATCGGTGACGCCTGCACCGACGCGCTGGCGGAATCGCTGGCGCCGACGCTGCCTTTCACCGACACGCTGCGCGCCGGTGCCACCTGCGTCGCGCCGCGCGTGATGCTGGTGCGCGCGCTGGCCGGCTCGGTCGAGGCGCTGCAGCAGTTGTTCGTCGAGCAGTGGACGCGGCTGCGCCCGGTGGTGCACGGCGTCGAGGCGAAACCGCTGCGGCTCTGGCAGACCTGAGGCTCTCGTCCCCTTACCCCTCTTCCCCGCACCATCTCGATGCACCGCACCGGCCCCGCGCACCGGCGCGGTGAGCGCACGCACGCAAACGGGCCGCGCAACGCACTACCGCATGGCACACGGCTTGCATTCAGACAGAACCTCATGCGGGCCACCGGTCGCGATGCTAGGATCGCTTGCCATATCTGCAACACACGCTCGAATCATTACGTCTAGCTAAACATTAGGCTTTCATGAAGCTGACCCCACGAGAGAAGGACAAGCTGTTGATCTTCACCGCCGCGCTGCTGGCCGAGCGCCGCCGCGCCCGCGGGCTGAAGCTCAACTACCCGGAGACGGTCGCGTTCATCACCGCGGCGCTGATGGAAGCCGCCCGCGACGGCAAGACCGTGGCCGAGGTGATGCACTACGGCACCACCCTGCTCACCCGCGAGGACGTGATGGACGGCGTGGCCGAGATGATTCCCGACATCCAGGTCGAGGCGACGTTTCCCGACGGCACCAAGCTGGTCACCGTCCATCACCCGATTCCCTGAGGCCCACCATGATCCCCGGCGAAATCCTCACCGACGACGGCGAGCACGAGCTCAACGTCGGCCGCGCCACGCTCACGCTGGCGGTCGCCAATACCGGCGACCGGCCGGTGCAGGTCGGCTCGCACTACCACTTCCACGAAGTCAACGACGCGCTGTCCTTTGATCGCGCCGCCGCGCGCGGCTATCGGCTCAATATCGCCGCCGGCACCGCCGTGCGCTTCGAGCCCGGCCAGACGCGCACCATCGAGCTGGTCGAGCTGGCGGGGGATCGCATCGTCTACGGCTTCCAGGGCAAGGTGATGGGCAAGCTCTGAGCCCGCCAGGCCGGCCCCCGCGCCCTCTCATCGTTCGCAGCCCGGCCCCGGCCGGGCGCCCCAAGGATTCGACACCATGACACTACGCTTGAGCCGCCGCGCGTACGCGGAAATGTTCGGCCCGACCACCGGCGACCGCATCCGCCTCGCCGACACCGAACTGCTGATCGAGGTCGAGCGAGACTGCACGATCTACGGCGAGGAAGTGAAGTTCGGCGGCGGCAAGGTGATCCGCGACGGCATGGGCCAGTCGCAGCGCGGGGCCGCCGAGGTGGCCGACACGGTGGTGACCAATGCGGTGATTCTCGATCACTGGGGCATCGTCAAGGCCGACATCGCCATCAAGGACGGCCGCATCCAGTCGATCGGCAAGGCCGGCAACCCCGACATCCAGCCCGGCGTGACCATCGCGATCGGCGCGGGCACCGAGGTGATCGCCGGCGAGGGCATGATCGTCACGGCCGGCGGCATCGACACCCACATCCACTTCATCAGCCCGCAGCAGATCGACGAGGCGCTGGCCTCGGGCGTGACCACCATGATCGGCGGCGGCACCGGCCCCGCGGCCGGCACCAACGCCACCACCTGCACGCCGGGGCCCTGGCATATCGAGCGCATGCTGCAGGCCGCCGACGGCTGGCCGATCAACATCGGCTTCCTCGGCAAGGGCAACGTGAGCCTGCCGCAGCCGGCCGAGGAGCAGATCGCGGCCGGCGCAATCGGCCTCAAGCTGCACGAGGACTGGGGCTCCACGCCCGCGGCCATCGACAACTGCCTGACGGTTGCGGACGCAACCGATACGCAGGTGGCGATCCACACCGACACGCTCAACGAGGGCGGCTTCGTCGAATCGACGGTGGCCGCCTTCAAGGGCCGCACGATCCACACCTATCACACCGAGGGTGCCGGCGGCGGCCACGCGCCCGATATCCTGAAGGTCTGCTCGGAGCTGAACGTGCTGCCCTCGTCGACCAACCCGACGCGGCCCTACACGATCAACACGCTCGACGAGCACCTCGACATGCTGATGGTCTGCCATCACCTCGATCCGTCGATCGCCGAGGACCTGGCCTTCGCCGAATCGCGGATCCGCCGCGAGACCATCGCCGCCGAGGACATCCTGCACGACCTCGGCGCGCTGTCGATGATGTCCTCGGATTCGCAGGCGATGGGCCGGGTGGGCGAGGTGATCATCCGCGCCTGGCAGACCGCGCACAAGATGAAGGTGCAGCGCGGCCGGCTGCCCGAGGACGGCGCGCGCAACGACAATTTCCGCGCCAAGCGCTACGTCGCGAAGTACACCATCAATCCGGCGCTCACGCACGGCATCGCGCACGAGGTCGGCTCGATCGAGCCGGGCAAGTGGGCCGACCTGGTGCTGTGGGAACCGGCCTTCTTCGGCGTGAAGCCGGCCATGATCCTCAAGGGCGGCATGATCGCGGTGGCCCAGATGGGCGACCCGAACGCCTCGATCCCGACGCCGCAGCCGGTGCATTTCCGCGAGATGTTCGCCACCCGCGGCGGCGCGCTCGGGCGCACCTCGCTGACCTTCGTCTCGCAGTTGGCGGCCGATCGCGGCGTGGCCGCGCGCTACGGGCTGGCCAAGCAGGTGGTGGCGGTGCGCGGCTGCCGCACGGTGACCAAGGCCGACATGATCCACAACGCCTGGCGTCCGAGCATCACGGTCGACCCCGAAACCTACGACGTGGTGGCCAACGGCCAGTTGCTGACCTGCGAGCCGGCCACGGTGCTGCCGATGGCGCAGCGCTACTTCCTGTTCTGACCGGATTCCGATTACGTTTCATGCGCACTCTCGACAAACGCATTGCCCCGAACGTGAAGCTGGCCGCCTCGCTGGTGGCCCGCGCGCCAACCCTCACGCTGGCCTATGACGCGCGCTGCCGCAGCCGCTTCGCGGCCACGCTCGACAGCGGCGAGGAGCTGGCCGTGGTGCTGCCGCGCGGCACCGTGCTGGCCGATGGCGACGTGCTGGTGGCCGACGACGGCGCGCTGGTGCGCGTGGTGGCCGCCGCCGAGGCGGTGATGCGGGTACGCGCGCCCGACGCGCTGACCTTCACGCGCGCGGCCTACCACCTCGGCAATCGCCACACGCCGGTCGAGATCGGCCTGGACACGCTCAAGCTCGAATACGATCCGGTGCTGGCCGACATGCTGACGCGGCTCGGCGCGCACGTCGAACGCGTCGAGGCGCCGTTCCAGCCCGAGGCGGGCGCGTATGGCGGCGGTCATCGGCACGGCCACGACGCGAGCTTCGCGGAAGACTACGCGCTCGCGCAGCAGGTGTATGGCGAGCATCACGGACATGCGCACGGCCACGATCACGACGATCATGGGCACGGGCACGATCATGCGCATGCGCATGCGCACGGCGCGCACACGCATCAGCATGGCCATGACCACGCCCACCACGGGGCGACTCACGAACACGGCCACACCCATTCGCACGACCACGAACATTCCCACGGCGCGGCCTCGCACGCGCATTCGCACGAACATCGGCACGATCACGAGCACCGGCACGGCGACGACTGCAAGCATTGCCATGACCATGGACACGACTGAACTCGTCGCGCTGCTGCACCTGGCCTCGCCGGCCCTGCCGATCGGCGCCTTCAGCTATTCGCAGGGTTTCGAGGCCGCGCTCGACGCCGAGCTGATCCGCGACGCCGACAGCGCGCGCGACTGGATCGCCAGCGGCCTGGCCGACGTGCTCGCGCTCGGCGAGCTGCCGCTGGTCGCGCACCAGCTCGAACGCTGGCGCCGGCACGACACCGAGGCGCTGCTCGACGCCAATGCGGAATTCATCGCCAGCCGCGAATCGGCCGAACTGCGCCGCGAGACCGAGCAGATGGGCTGGTCGCTCGCCCAGCTGTGCGGCTC
The DNA here is from genome assembly GCF_000959725.1 of Burkholderia gladioli. NCBI lineage: Bacteria > Pseudomonadati > Pseudomonadota > Betaproteobacteria > Burkholderiales > Burkholderiaceae > Burkholderia > Burkholderia gladioli. Next base: position 2,389,972 of record NZ_CP009323.1, on the reverse strand, counting down.
GCTCGAATGGGGCGACGCCGCCCGGCGCGCCACGCTGGCCGCGATGCGCCCCATCGCGCTGCCCACCGCCTATGCCTTCGCGGCCGCCGCGCACGATGCGGCGCCCGATGCGACGCTGACCGCCTATGCCTTCGGCTGGGTCGAGAACCAGGCCGCCGCCGCGCTCAAGGCGGTGCCGCTCGGCCAGCTCGCCGGCCAGAAGATCCTGGTCTCGCTGCGCGGCACCATCGCGGCCGCGGTGCGCCGCGCGCTGGCCACGCCGCCCGAGGCGATCAACACCTTCGCGCCGCTGCTCGGCATCCTGTCGGCGCGGCACGAAACCCAGTACTCCCGACTGTTCCGCTCCTGAACGCACGACCATGAACACGCCCTCCGCTTCCTCCCGCCGTACCAAGAAACTGCCGCCGCTGCGCGTGGGCATCGGCGGCCCCGTCGGCTCCGGCAAGACCACCCTGCTCGAGATGCTCTGCAAGGCGATGCGCGAGCGCTACGACCTGGTGGCGATCACCAACGACATCTACACCAAGGAAGACCAGCGCCTGCTGACCGTGGCGGGCGCCCTGCCCGAGGAACGCATCATGGGCGTCGAGACCGGCGGCTGCCCGCACACGGCGATCCGCGAGGACGCCTCGATCAACCTCGAAGCCGTCGATCGCATGCTGGGCCGCTTCCCCGATGCCGACATCGTGTTCATCGAGTCGGGCGGCGACAATCTCGCGGCCACCTTCAGCCCCGAGCTGTCGGACCTGACGATCTACGTGATCGACGTGGCCGGCGGCGAGAAGATTCCGCGCAAGGGCGGCCCCGGCATCACCAAGTCGGACCTGCTGGTGATCAACAAGACCGACCTCGCGCCGCTGGTGGGCGCGAACCTGGAGATCATGGCCTCCGACACGCGCAAGATGCGCGGCGAGCGCCCCTACGTGATGACCAACCTGAAGGCGCTGGAAGGCGTGGCCGAGGTGATCGCCTTCATCGAGAAGAAGGGTTTGCTGAGCGCGTAAACGTGCGAACGGCCGGCAATGCCGGCCGTCTTCGCTCGGGGCGATGCGCCCTCCGATGGCGCGCTCAGGCCGGCTCGACCTCGTCGCGCGCGGCGGTGCCAGGCGGCGGCAGCAGCGCCGTCAGCACGTCGACGGTGCGCGCCGTCGCGCCGCGATGACGCGCGGCGAACGCGGCGCCGGCCGCGCCCATCGCGGCGCGCCGCGCCGGATCGGCGAACAGCGCATCGAGCGTCGTCGCCAGCTCTTCCGGATCCTGGACCTGGGCGGCCGCGCCGGCCGCCACCGCATCGGCCGTGGCCTGCGTGAAGTTGAACACGTGCGGGCCGATCAGCACCGGCACGCCCACCGCGCAGGCCTCGATCAGGTTCTGCCCGCCCAGCGGCAACAGGCTGCCGCCGATGAAGGCCACGTCGGCCGCCGCGTAATAGGCGCCGAGCTCGCCCATCGAATCGCCCAGCAGCACCGTGGTGTCGGCCGCCAGCGCCGCGTGGGCCTGCCCCGCCGCCGCCGCGCCTGCCGCCCACAGCGCCGAGCGGCGTACCACCGCCTGCCCCTCGCGCGCGGCCAGCGAGGCCACCTCGTCGAAACGCTGCGGATGACGCGGCACCAGGATCAGCAGCGCATGCGGCGTGTTCAGCGCCGCGAAGGCGCGCAGCACCAGCGCCTCCTCGCCCTCGCGCGTGCTGGCCGCCACCCACACCGGCCGCGAGCCGATCGCCTCGCGCCAGGCCCGGCCGCGCGCGGCCAGCTCCGGCGGCGTGCTCATGTCGAACTTCAGGTTGCCGAGCACGGCCAGGTTGCGCGCGCCGAGCGCGCCGAGCCGCTCGGCATCGGACGGGCTTTGCGCCAGCACCCGCGAGAAACCGCCGAACACCTCGCGCACCGCCGGGCCGAAACGCGAGGCGCGGCGGAACGAACGCGCCGACATGCGCGCATTGGTCAGCACCAGCGGCACCGAGGCGCGACGACACTCGTCGATCAGCGTGGGCCAGACCTCGGTCTCCATCACCAGCCCGAGCGTCGGCCGCCAGGCGCGCAGGAAGCGGCGCACCAGGTGCGGCATGTCGTAGGGGAGATAGCAGCGCAGCACGCGCGCGCCGAACAACTGCTCGCCGGTGGCGCGGCCGCTCGGCGTCATGTGGGTGAGCAGCAGCTTCGCGTCGGGCCGCGCGGCCAGCAACGCCTCGATCAGAGGCTGCGCGGCGCGCGTCTCGCCGACCGACACCGCATGCACCCAGATCAGCGGCGCCGCGTCGTCGGGCCCGCGTCGCGCGCGCATGGCCGGCGCGAGCTGGCCGAAGCGCTCGCCGATATGCTCGCGATAGCCTTGCTCCTTGCGCGAACGCCAGAACAGCCGCACTACCGCGGCGGGCGCGACGATCCACCAAAGCGCGCGATACACCGCTCTCAACATGACACCACCGTGGTTTGCTCCGTGCCTGCGCGCCCTGCTCAGACGAGCGCGCGCTGCTGCAGCCGCTCGAGGATGCCGAGCGGCGCGCGATCCGGCCGCGCCATCGCCTCGACCGGCAGGAAAAAGGTCTGTTCCATCATGAACTGGCCCGACATGACGGCATGGGACGTCTGGTCCGAGAAGCAGATCCAGACGCTGCCGGGCGGGAACGGCATGGTCTGCTGCGGGCAATCCCGCTGGTAGGCCAGGTCGGCCTTCATCGCGTCGTGCAGGTGCAGCATCAGGTGATCGTAGGCGCTGCGCCTGGACTTGGTGACGTGCAGCAACTCCAGCAGCCAGGCCGCGCCCGGCAACTGCGAGCGAATCCCCGGCAGAAAGCGCCGGGCGACGTCCTCGAACGGCTCGCCGACGCGCCACACGCGCGGCACGCCGGCCGGGTTGACGTTGCTGAACACGCGCAGGATCCGCTCGCCGTAGTTCGGCCGCGAGGGAAAGGCATCGACGTGCAGGCGGCTGTCGTCCTTGCGCCAGGAGCTCTCGCGCGTCTCGACCTGGCGCAGCCGCAGGCTGGTGGGCGCCACGCGCATGCGGCCGCGATACTCGGGGAACAGGCCGTCGACCAGCGAGGCCGCCTGCTGCTGGTAGCGCGCCACCAGCGCGCGCACGGCCGACTGCGTGACCGCGTCGCCGAGCACGCCCGCCACCGCGCCGCCGTTCGGCGCGAGGCTGATGTTCTTGCGCTTGGGATCGGCCAGCGCCGGGTCGAGCAGGGCTTCCTCGCCGCCCTCGATGGCGAAGCGCAGGTTCGGGAAATACAGCACCTTGCCGGTCTCGACGGCGGCGAGCAACTGCTCGCGCGGCATCGACAGTTGCTGCCCGTGCCAGTCGGCCGAGAGGACTTCGAGGATCTGGGATTCGCTCATGATCGCACCGTTACAGGAGGCCGAACGACGCGAGCGCGCCCTTCACCTGGGACAGCGAGGGCGGCGCGCCGGCCGTGCCGAGATTGACGACGTTCGGCGACCAGTAGCCGCCCGTGCGCCATGCGGTGGCGAAATTGTACAGTTCGACCGTCGGGCGCTTGAGCGCCGCCGCGATGTGCACGAGGCCGGTGTCGACACCGACCGTGGCCGCCGCGCCGTCGACCAGCCCCACCACGGCAGGCAGCGACAGCCTGGGCGGCACGATCGCGGCCGCGCCGAACTCCCTGGCCAGCCGCTCGCTGGTGGCGCGTTCGGCCTCGCTGCCCCAGGGCAGCACCAGCGACGCGCCACGCCGCACCAGCGCCTGGCCGAGCTCGATCCAGGCGGCGTCGGGCCATTGCTTGTCGGCGCGCGACGTCGCGTGGACGAAGACCACGTACGGTACCGGAAGATTCAGGTCGGCAGCCGCCAGCGCGCGCGCCGCCTGATGCGTGTCAAGACCGAAATCGAGCGCGTCGTCGGGCGACGGCGCCGGATCGCCCAGCGCCGCGGCCACCAGTTGGCGCGTGCGCTCGACCACGTGGGTGCGCGGCGCGATCGGCACGCGGCGGCGGTAGAAGAAGCGCACCGGCCACTCGTAGCCGGCGCCGTCGGTGCGGTTGGCCAGGCCGGTCAGCGGGCCGCGCGCCCAGCTCGCCACCCAGGCGCTCTTGATCAGCCCCTGGCAGTCGATCACCAGGTCGTAATGCTCGTCGGCGATCTGCCGGCGAAACGCACGGATCTCGCGCCAGGTCCGCGCGCTGCCGAGCGACTTGCGCCAGCGCCGCAGCGAGAACGGCAGCACCTTGCGCACGCCGTGCACCAGCTTCACCAGCTCGACGAAGCCCTCCTCGACGAGCCAGTCGATCTGGGCATCCGGGTGGCGCCGGTGGATGTCGGCGATCACCGGCATGTTGTGCACGACGTCGCCGAGCGACGAGACGCGCACGATCAGAATTTTTTGCACGCTGAAAAAACCGACGAAAGGCCGGTACAGACCAAAAGACGCGATTTTATCGCGTCGGCGGGCTTATCCCGTAAACGGGAGCGGCGGGAGGGGACATGCGGCGGCCGGGGCCGTCGAGCGCGGCGCCGGCGGACATGGCGGGCGGGAGGCCCGGGGTCGCGCGCGGCGCCGGCAAGCCCGACGGAACAACGCGCCGGACCTGCCGGCGCGTCGTCGCGCAAGGCCAGGCCCTCGGCCCGGCCGGCCGTTCATGGCCCGCCAGGCCTCGCGGCCTCAGAACGGCAGCTTCGCGTCGGGCTTGGCGGCCGTCAGCGCGCGGCGGAATTCGCCCTTGATGCGCTCCAGCGCGTCGGCCGAATTCGCCTCGAAACGCAGCACCACCACCGGCGTGGTGTTCGAGGAACGCGCCAGGCCGAAGCCGTCGGGATACTCGACGCGCAGGCCGTCGATCGTGATGACCTCGTCGGCGCCCTCGAACTTGGCGTCCTGGCGCAGCTTCTCGATCAGCGCGACGTTCTCGCCTTCCTCGAGCTTGAGCTGCAGCTCCGGGGTCGATTCGGCGTTCGGCAGGCCGTTGAGCAGCGCGCTCGGATCGGCCACCCGCGCGAGGATCTCGAGCAGGCGCGCGCCGGTGTAGAGACCATCGTCGAAGCCGTACCAGCGATCCTTGAAGAACACGTGGCCGCTCATCTCGCCGGCCAGCGGCGCGCCGGTCTCGCGCAGCTTGGCCTTCACCAGCGAATGGCCGGTCTTCCACATCAGCGGCTCGCCGCCCTTCTCGCGGATCCACGGCGCCAGGTTGCGGGTGCACTTGACGTCGTAGATGATCTGCGCGCCCGGGTTGCGCGACAGCACTTCCTCGGCGAACAGCATCATCTGGCGATCCGGGTAGATGATCTGGCCGTCCTTGGTGACCACGCCGAGGCGATCGCCGTCGCCGTCGAAGGCGAAGCCGATCTCGGCGTCGGTTTCCTTCAGCGCGCGGATCACGTCCTGCAGGTTCTCGGGATGCGCCGGGTCCGGGTGGTGGTTCGGGAAGTTGCCGTCGATCTCGGTGAACAGCTCGACCAGCTCGCAGCCGAGCGCCTTGAACAGGCGCGGCGCCAGTTCGCCGGCCACGCCGTTGCCGGTGTCGACCACGATCTTCAGCGGGCGCGCCAGCTTGATGTCGCCGACGATGCGCTGCAGGTAGGCATCGGCCACGTCGTGCTGCTGGTAGCTGCCGCTGCCCTCGGCGTAATCCTGGGCGACGATGCGGCGGTACAGCGCCTGGATCTGCTCGCCGTAGATCGCCGCGCCGCGCAGCACCATCTTGAAGCCGTTGTAGTCGGGTGGATTGTGGCTGCCGGTCACCACGATGCAGGAATCCACGCGGCGCTCGCCGCTGGCCAGCGGCAGCGGCACGCTGGCCGCGAAATAGCCGACCGGGGTCGGCACCATGCCGACGTCGACCACGTCCACGCCGGCCGCGCGCAGCCCGTCGGCCAGCGCAGCAATCAGTTCCGGGCCGGACAGCCGGCCGTCGCGCGCGACCACCACCGCGTCGCCGCCCTGGGCGCGCACCTCGCTGCCGAAGGCCTGCCCGATCGAGCGGGCGACCGAGGCATCGAGCGTCTTGCCGATCACGCCACGAATGTCGTACGCCTTGAAGATGGATTGGGAAATCATCGATTCACTCTCTGTCGTACATGGAAAAGGGTGCCGCGGCCTCGCACGCCGGCCGGGTGGCGCGTCCTGCGCGAATGTCGGGTTCGGACCCGGACAACTTATAATCGCTGGTTTCGACCCGCCCGGTCGGTGCGGCAGGCATCGCCCACGAGCCGCCCATTCTAATGCGTGCCGGTTGCAGCGCCGCAAATTAGAAAATCGGCGCGGCGGCCGCGGATCGGCGCCGAGCCCTTTTTTTTCGATTTTTTTCATGCTGAAGCTTACGCGCATCGCCAACCCCGATGTCGCCCGGGCCGCCGCCAACCTGGCCTGGCTGGGCCTGGAGCGTCTCACGCAGATCGGCGTCGCGATCGTGATCAGCGGCCTGCTGGCCCGCGCGCTGGGCCCCGACGCCTTCGGCAAGTGGCAGTACGCGAACACGCTGCTGCTGGTGCTGGCGCCGCTGACCTGGGTCTGCGGCGCCGAGATCCTGGTGCCGACCATCGTGCAGCGCGCCCCGGCCGAACTCGGCTCGGTGCTCGGCAGCGCCTTCGCGCTGCGCTTTTCCGTGTCGATCGTCGCGCTCGCGCTGACCTGGGCCGGCATCGCGGCGGGCCTGGTCGATCCGCTGGTCGGCGCGATGCTGGCGGGGCTGGCGGTGACCCTGGTGCTGCGCGAGCCCTTCGTCGGCGTGATCAACGCCTGGCTGCAGAGCATGACCTACAGCAAGCCGCAGTTGATCGCGAGCATGTTCGCCGCGCTCGGCAAGGCCCTGCTGGTGTGGCTGCTGGTGCGCGCGGCCGCCGCGCCGGCCAGCTACGGCTGGCTGTGGGCGCTCGAGGCCGGCGCGATCGCGCTGGCGCTGATGCTCTATTACCGGCGCCGCCACGGCGGCCGGCTCGGCTGGCGCGTGGAAGCGCCGCTGTTCCGGCATTTCGCCTCGGCCGGCACGGTGTTCTGGATCGGCCTGGTCTGCATGTACCTGTTCCTCAAGCTCGACCGCCTGATGCTGGAGCGGCACGTCTCGTTCGCCGAGCTGGGTCGCTACGCCGCCGCCCAGCAGTTGAACGAGAACTGGATCACGCTGGCCCTGCTGCTCGCCCAGACCATCGCGCCGGCCTTCGTCTACCGCGTCTCGGAGCTGCCGCGGCTGCGCCGCAACGTCTGGCGCCTGATCGCCATGACCAGCGCGCTGATGATCGGCGGCGCCGCCGTGCTCGACCTGCTCGCGCCGCTGATCATCGGCCGCGTGTTCGGCCCCGGCTACGAGCAGTCGGTCTCGATCTTCCGCTGGGCGGTCTGGCTCTCGGTGCCGGCCGGCGTCGAGGCGATCGGCAACCTGGTGGTGCTGAAGTTCCAGGCCAGGTTCGTGCTGCTGGCCAAGTGGCTGCTGGCGCTGGCCGTGGCGGCCATCGCCAACGCCATCGCGATCCCCGCGCTCGGCCTGTACGGCGCCCTGGTCGGCCTGGCCGCCGGCTACCTGGCCGCCGCCGCGGTCAATTTCACCTACATCCGCCTGAAGCTGCGCACATGAGCTCCTCCCTCGCCCCCGCCGGCGCCCTCGACGAGGTCGCGGTGCTGATCCCGGCCTACAACGGCCACCACGACCTGGAGCGCAGCCTCGCCTCGCTGGCCGAAACCGCGCCCGTGCACGTGCTGGTGGTCGACGACGGCAGCACGCCGCCGATCGCGCCGGCGCCGCGCGCGGGGCTCGACATCGAGGTGCTGCGCATGCCGCGCAACGGCGGCATCGAGCGCGCGCTGGCGGCCGGCATCGAGGCGCTGGCCGCGCGCGGTTTCCGCTACGCGGCCCGGCTCGACGCGGGCGACCTGGCGGTGCCGGGGCGCCTGGCCAAGCAACGCGCGTTCCTGGCCGCCCATCCGCGCGTGGCCTGTGTCGGCACCTGGACCCAGGTGGTGTCGCGCGACGGCCGCCCGCTGTTCATGCTGACGCCGCCGGCCGATCCGGCCCGGCTGCGCCGCACCCGCTTCCTGCGTTCGCCGCTGGTCCATCCCTCGGTGATGCTCGATATCCAGCGAGTACTGGAGGTCGGCAACTATCGGATCAAATATCCGGCCGCCGAGGACCTGGACATTTTTTTGCGCTTAATGGAACGCTACGATTGCGCGAACCTGCCCGAACTCGGCCTATATTACGAACTGAACGAAGGGGGCATCAGCGCCACCCGGCGGCGCCGGCAGATCCGCTCGACGCTCGCGCTGGTGCTGCGCTACTTCGATGCGCGCAACCCGTATGACTGGGGCGGCCTCGCCAAGTACCTGCTTCATCTCGTGACGCCGTATTCGCTGCTGCACAAGCTGAAACGCCGTTCGTTCGCGCAGCGCCCGCCGGCCTGACGCGCTTCGTCCCGCTTCCCGTCCACTGCTTCGACATGAGTCCTGTTTCCGCGCTGCGCATCGTCCTGGTCTGCAACACCGCCTGGGCGATTTACACCTATCGTCAAGGCCTGATCCGCATGCTGGTCGCCAGCGGCGCCGAGGTCATCGTGCTGGCCCCGCGCGATCGCACGGTCGAGCCGCTCGAGGCGATGGGCTGCCGCTATCTCGAGCTGCGCGTCGCCTCCAAGGGCACCGATCCGCTCGAGGACCTGCGCATGCTGGCCGCGATGCGCCGCCACTATCGCGAGCTGCGCCCGCACCTGGTGTTCCACTACACGATCAAGCCGAACATCTACGGCTCGATCGCGGCCTGGCTCGCGCGCGTGCCCTCGGTGGCCGTCACCACGGGCCTGGGCTACGTATTCATCCGCGAGAGCCGCGCCGCCAGCATCGCCAAGCTGCTCTACCGTTTCGCGTTCCGCTTCCCGCGCGAAGTCTGGTTCCTGAACCGCGACGACCTCGCCACCTTCGAGGCCGGCCGCCTGCTCGCGCATCCCGATCGCGCGCGGCTGCTGCACGGCGAGGGCGTCGATATCGAGCAGTTCGCGCCCGCCCCGCTGCCCGAGCGCGACGGCTTCCAGTTCGTGCTGATCGGCCGGCTGCTGTGGGACAAGGGCGTGCGCGAGTACGTCGACGCCGCGCGAGCGCTCAAGGCGCGTTATCCGCAGGCGCGCTTCGCCCTGCTCGGCCCGGTCGGCGTCGACAACCCCAGCGCGGTATCGAAGACCTACCTGGACGAATGGGTGCGCGAGGGCGTGATCGACTATCTCGGCGAGGCGCACGACGTCCGCCCGCACATCGCGGCGACCGACTGCGTGGTGCTGCCCTCGTATCGCGAGGGCGTGCCGCGCACGCTGATGGAGGCCTCGGCGATGTGCCGGCCGATCGTCGCCACCGACGTGCCGGGCTGCCGCGACGTGGTGGACGACGGCGAGACCGGCCTGCTCTGCACCGCGCGCGACAGCGCGAGCCTGGCCGGTAAGATGGCCGCCATGCTCGACATGCCGGCCGAGGCTCGCCGCGCGATGGGCGAGCGCGGCCGCCAGAAGGTACTGCGCGAATTCGACGAGGCGAACGTCGTCGAGCGCTATCGACAAACCATCCGTGCGCTGACAGGCACGGCACTCTGAGGAGGGCATGACAATGAGCGACAAGGGCACGATTCTGGTGACGGGCGGCGCGGGCTTCATCGGCTCGCATACGGCCGTCGAACTGCTCGGCGCCGGCTACGACGTGGTGATCGTCGACAACCTGGTCAACAGCAAGCGCGAGGCCGTCGACCGGATCGCCAGGATCGCCGGCCGCGCGCCGGCCTTCCACCAGGTCGACGCCTGCGACGAAGCCGCGCTGGCCCGCGTGTTCGACGCGCATCCGATCACCGCCGCGATCCACTTCGCCGCGCTCAAGGCGGTCGGCGAATCGGTCGCCAAGCCCATCGAGTACTACCGCAACAACCTCGACAGCCTGCTGGCCCTGCTCAAGGTGATGCGCGAGCGCCAGGTCAAGCACGTCGTGTTCAGCTCCTCGGCCACCGTCTACGGCGTGCCCGAGCGCTCGCCGATCGACGAGTCGTTCCCGTTGTCGGCCACCAATCCCTATGGCCAGACCAAGCTGATGGCCGAGCAGATCCTGCGCGACCTCGAGATCTCCGATCCGTCGTGGCGCATCGCCACGCTGCGCTACTTCAATCCGGTCGGCGCGCACGAGAGCGGGCTGATCGGCGAGGACCCGGCCGGCCTGCCGAACAACCTGATGCCCTATGTGGCCCAGGTCGCCGTCGGCAAGCTCGAGAAGCTGCGCGTGTTCGGCAACGACTACCCGACCCACGACGGCACCGGCGTGCGCGACTACATCCACGTGGTCGACCTGGCGCGCGGCCACCTGAAGGCGCTCGACGCGCTGCGCCGGCGCGACGCCAGCTTCGTGGTCAACCTCGGCACCGGGCGCGGCTACAGCGTGCTCGACATCGTCAAGGCCTTCGAGACGGCCAGCGGCCGGCCGGTGCCCTACGAGCTGGTGGCGCGCCGCCCCGGCGACGTGGCCGAGTGCTACGCCAACCCGGCGCGCGCCGCCGAGCTGATCGGCTGGCAGGCCGAGTACGACATCGAGCGCATGTGCGCCGACCACTGGCGCTGGCAGGAGCGCAATCCGCGCGGCTTCGCCTGAGGCCCGGCGGCGGATCGATCCGGCAAGGCCCCGCCCCGGCGGGGCCTTGTCGCTTTCCCGGCCGGCAAGCCTCGGCGGCACGCGCGACGCACCTGCCGCCGCTCGGCGCGGCTCGCCGCCGCAGCCGCTTCGAAAGCCTTGCCGCGGCGCCGCAAGGCCTCTCGCAAGTCCTTGTCCGGCAAGGGAAATACCCGCCTCGCCCGCCTTCTGGGACGAACCCGGCTCCGGTATAATCCGCTGTCCCGTTTTCCGGCCCGTCCATGCTCAGCTTCGCCGTTGCGTTCGTCGCCTCCCTGCTCGTCACGCTGCTCATCATCCGTTATGCGCACCTGCACGAGAAATTCTCGATCGACAGCGATCTCGCCGGCGTGCAGAAATTCCACGCCCATCCGGTGCCGCGCGTCGGCGGCCTCGGCATCGTCGCGGGCCTGCTGATCGGCTGCATCCCGCTCGCGCTGCGCTATCCGACCGTGGCCGGCAGCATCGCCGGGCTGGCCGCCTGCGGCATCCCGGCCTTCGCCTCGGGACTGATCGAGGACCTGACCAAGAAGGTCTCGCCGCGCGCGCGCCTGCTCTGCACCATGGCCGCCGCCGCGATCGCGTTCGGCGCGGTGGGCGTGGCGATCACGCGCATCAGCGTGCCGCCGCTCGATTTCCTGCTCGGCTACACGGCGGTCTCGGCGGTGGTGACGGTGCTGGCGGTGGCCGCGCTCGCCAATGCCGTCAACATCATCGACGGCTTCAACGGCCTGGCCTCGATGGTCGCCTTCATGATGCTGGCCTCGCTGGCCTACGTGGCCTTCCAGGTGGGCGAGCCGGTGGTGCTGTCGGCCTCGCTGCTGATGATGGGCGCGATCATGGGCTTCTTCATCTGGAACTTCCCCGCCGGCCTGATCTTCCTCGGCGACGGCGGCGCCTACTTCATCGGCTTCATGCTCGGCGAACTGGCGATCCTGCTGGTGATGCGGCATCGCGAGGTATCGGCCTGGTACCCGGTGCTGCTGTTCATGTACCCGATCTTCGAGACCTGCTTCTCGATCTACCGGAAGAAGTTCATCCGCGGCATCTCGCCCGGCATCCCCGACGGCGTGCACCTGCACATGCTGGTCTACAAGCGCCTGATGCGCTGGGCCGTCGGCACCCAGGTCGCGCACGAGCTGACGCGCCGCAATTCGCTGACCTCGCCCTACCTGTGGCTGCTGTGCCTGATCGCGGTGATCCCGGCCACGCTGTTCTGGCGGCACACGGTGCACCTGTTCGCCTTCGTGCTGGTGTTCGCCTTCACCTACGTGTGGCTCTACGTCAGCATCGTGCGCTTTCGCGCGCCGCGCTGGATGGTGGTGCGCAAGACGCGCGCGCGGCAGCAGCATCGCCATTGAGGCGCCGCGCGCGGCCATGAAAAAAGGCGTCCACTGGACGCCTTTCGTTTTTGCGCATCGACGGCATGTTCGCCGCGGGCTTCGGAGCTTCAGGGTTTCAGGCCTTTGCCCGCCCCGGCACGCTCTGCAAGGTCGGCTTGACGGCCGGCTGGTACTCCGGCACCCAGCGGCGCAGGTCGCGGCGCACCTCGTCGTCGCCGAGCACGCGGTGCTGCATCAGCCAGGGCAGCAACTCGTCGAGCAGGTTGTCGGGCACCTCGCGCGCCTTCGCCGTGCGCAGCTTCGGATGCGGCGTGCGGGTGGTGGTCTCGTCGTCGGCGAGCAGTTCCTCGTAGAGCTTCTCGCCAGGACGCAGGCCGGTGAACTGGATGCGGATCTGATCCTCGTCGAAGCCGTAGAGACGGATCAGGTCGCGCGCCAGGTCGACGATGCGCACCGGCTTGCCCATGTCGAGGATGAAGATCTCGCCGCCCTGCCCCATGCTCGAGGCCTGCAGCACCAGTTGCGAGGCTTCCGGGATGGTCATGAAGAAGCGCGTGATCTCGGGATGGGTGACCGTCACCGGGCCGCCCTTGGCGATCTGCTGCTGGAACTTCGGGATCACGCTGCCGGCGCTGCCCAGCACGTTGCCGAAGCGCACGGTCTCGAACTGCGTGTTCGGGCTGGTCTGCTGCAGCGCCTGGCAGGCCATCTCGGCCAGGCGCTTGCTGGCACCCATCACGTTGGTCGGGTTGACGGCCTTGTCGGTCGAGATGAGCACGAAGTGGCGCACGCCATGCCGGATCGCCGCGCGCGCCACGCGATAGGTGCCGAGCACGTTGTTGCGCAGCGCCTGCCAGGCGTTCAGTTCCTCCATCAGCGGCACGTGCTTGTAGGCGGCCGCATGGAACACGATGTGCGGCGTGTGGCTGGCCATCACGTGATCGAGCAGCAGCGAATCCTTGGCATCGCCGATGATCGGCACCACGTGGCTGGCGGGGAAGCGTTCGCGCAGGTCCTCGGTCAGGCGGTAGATCGCATATTCGGACAGGTCGAATGCAATCAGTTGCGCCGGGGAGAATTTCAGGATCTGGCGGCACAGCTCGGAGCCGATCGAGCCGCCGGCGCCGGTCACCATCACCACGCGGTCATGCAGCAAGGCATCGACGTGAGGGGTGTCGATGCTCACCTCGTCGCGGCCAAGCAGGTCCTCCAGGTCGATCTGGCGTACCTGCGAGAGCATGCCCTGGCCTTGCGGCATGGTGGTCAACGACGGCAGCACCATCGCGTTGACGCCGGCGCGCACGCACAGCGTGGCCACGCGGCGCTGCACCTCGACCGAGGCGGACGGCATCGCGATGATCACGTGCTCGGCCTTGGTGAGCTCGGCCCAGTGGGCGAGTTCGGTGATCGGACCGAGCACCTTGTAGCCATAGACCTCGCGGCCGCGCTTGGCCGGCTCGTCGTCGAGCAGGCCGACCAAGCGCCATTCGCCGGAACGCGACAGCTCGCGGGCCAGGCTCGCGCCCGCGCCGCCCGCGCCCAGCACCAGCACCGGCTTGCCCTGGCCGACCAGGCCGCCGTAGCGGTAGAACTCCTTGGTGGCGCGGTAGAGCGCGCGGGCGCCGCCCATGATCAGGAACAGCAGCATGGGTGAAAGCAGCAGGACGGAACGCGGGATGATCGGCATCGGCTGGAACATCACCGCGCAGGCCATCACGATGCCGCCGCCGCCGACCACGGCCTTCGAGATACGCAGCAGGTCCGGCAGGCTGGCGAATACCCAGAGGCCGCGATACAGGCCGAAGGTCCAGAACATCAGGCCGTAGACCGGCAACACCCAGGCGAGCGCGAGCACGCCCCCCTCGAGGAAGTCGTGCGGAATCATGCCGTTGAAGCGGATCACGTAGGCAACCAGCCAGACGCCCGCAACAGCCAGCAGATCAAACAGGAACGCGCTCAGCGAGAGCCACGACGATTTGAGTCGAACCATGGAGAGCGAGCCTTATTGGAATTGGGATTGCGCCAGAACATGACGCCGCCAGCGAACATCGATCGTCAGCGCCAGCGCGCCAAGCATCGCGTACCACGCCAAAGCGATCAGCCAGGACGTGAGCGCGGAGCGTGACAGCGAGCTCAGCCCGGCAACGGCGCCGGCCGCCATTATCAGATAGGCGCCGCAAGCCAGGCGAATATGTCCTGCTCCCATTCTGACGACACGCTGATAATAATGCTCGCGATGTGGCTGCCAGAATTTCTCACCGCGTAACAAACGTTTCGACAATGTCACAGAGGCATCGAAAATAAAGGGGCCGAATACGATAAGTGGAAATGCGGCGCTCCATGTCCCGGTGCGCCATCCCCAATAACCGAGCGCACCGGCCAGAAAACCGAGCGGAATCGAACCGGCATCGCCCAGGAACAGCCTGGCGGGATGAAAATTGAGCAGCAGGAAACCAGCGGCTGCACCGGCCACGACCGCCGATGCCACCCCGAGCGTCGGTGCGGCCGACGTTCCGAGTGTCGCGACCGTATAGGCACCGAAGCCGCATACCGCCATTCCACCCGCGAGTCCATCGGCTCCGTCCATGAAGTTGTAGAGGTTTATTACCCACAGCAGCGCGATTGCGATGGCGGGCAACATCCACGCCGGCACGGGCGCCGGATAGACGGCCAGCAGTGCCATCACCGCCACGATGTGTCCGCCGAACCTCACCCGCGCCGGCAATCCTCGCCTATCGTCGATCTGCGACATGGCCGCCAGACCGAGCGCCAGCCAGCCAGCCAATGCGAGAGGCGGCGCGGCCAGCACGATCAGGGTGGCCGCCACGGGCACCACGCCCCAGCCGCCCACCCGCGGTGTCGGCCGCTCGTGCAGCGAACGTTCATTGGGTATATCGGTCGCGAGGCGCCAGGCAAGGCCCGTGCGCAACAGCACCCGCAGGATCAACGTGCTGCAGGCACCCGCGACCAGGGCGAACGCCAGGGCGCCGCGCCAGTCCAGATAGGTAAGCGGGAACATGGGGAATTCTACTCGTGACTCATGGTGGATCGATACCATTTGGCAGTGGTCGCAAGGCCCTCCTCAGTGCTCAGGCGAGGCCGCCAATCGAGCGTGCCGGCCAGCGAGGCAGTGCTGACGCGCAGGCTCTGCGTCAGACGGTCAATCTGGGCGCCGCGTCCGCTCAGGCGCCCGATCATGCGCAACACCGGCACCGGAACCGACAGCAGACGCACGGGCCGGTCCAGGTGTCGGCCGATCGCGCGCAACAATTCGGCAATCGTCATCGGATCGTCGTCCGCGACGTGGAAACATCGTCCGGCCGCACGCGCATCGAGCGCGCAACGCGCCAGCGCGTCGGCAAGATTGTCGACGTGGACCAAGCTGCGCCGCGCCTCGATCGCGCCCAGCGGCAACGGCATGCCGCGTGCCACGGCACGCAGCATGCTCTCGAAATTCGCCCGCACGCCGGGCCCGTATACCAGTGGCGGCCGTACGATGACGATCTCCAGGCCGCTGTTCTCGCCGTACTCACGCAATCGCCGTTCGGCCAGCAATTTCGAGCGTCCGTAGGCATCCTCGGGATGCGGCGGCATCTGCTCATCGAGGGGCTGCCCGGCGTCCCGCTCCGCCAGCGCCTTGATGCTGCTCACGAACACCAGACGGCGTACCCCCCGCTCTCGCGCGGCACGCGCCACACGCAGCGCCCCGTCCACATTGCTGGCCTCGAACGCCTGTTGGGCAAGCCCCGGTTCCGATTCGCGCATCACATGCACCCGCGCGGCCGCGTGGATCACCACGTCGACACCTTCGGGAAACGGCGTCGATGCCTCACCCAATCCGGCAAAATCCGCGGCGGGATGCAGCCACTCCTGCACTTTGCCGAGGTTGCCTTGAGGCCGACGCAGCAGCGCCAGCACCTCGACGCCCTGCGCGGCGAGCGTGCCCACCAGCGAGCGCCCGACGAAACCATTCGCCCCGGTCACGACGACGCGCATCACCACCACCGCCAGCCGAAGCGAGTGAAGAAGCGGAACGACGAAGCAGCGAACAGGCGGATATGCAGCCAACCCTTGCGCGCCGCCTGTCCACCGTAATGCGCGGTGCGCACCGACGGCACGTAGGCGATGCGTGTCAGCGCCTGCGTGCGCAGGCTCAGGTCGTAATCCTCGAAATAGAGGAAGTAGCGGGGATCGAAACCGCCCAACGCGGCCAGGATGTCGGCTCGGAACAGCATGAAGCAGCCGCTGACGATGGGCGGATCGAACAGCACATGCTCGCCGTCGACAAGATCCCGCATCTCGTAGTCCGCAAGGCGGGCTGCGAACGGTGCGCGCAGACGCGCCGGCAGGAATCCACGTACAAACAGGCTGAGCACCGTGGGCGGGCGCCGGCAGAGATACTCCATGGCTCCGCTCGGCCCTGCCACATAGGGCGACAGCAATCCGACGTCGGCGTGCGCATCGAGGAACGCGAAGGCCTGCTCCAATGCATCCGGCGCGAGATCGATATCGGGGTTGAGAATCAAGTGGAACCCACTTGCGTCGGGGACGATCGCAAGATTGTGCCCTCGGCCGTAGCCAACATTGCCATGTCCGGCGATCACGCGCGTCTCGATGCCTGCCTCGTCGAGCCGCCGCAGCAAACCGGCGGCGGCCTCGCCCAGGCCCCCGTTGTCCACCAGCACGACGGTGGCCGACAGCGCACCACGGCTCGCGCGCGCCTGCACGATCGCCGCGGCCAGCCGCTCGACGGTGCGCACCAGCACCGGCATGTCGGGCCGGTAGACCACGATCGAGACCCTCAGGTGCGCCGCTGCAGGCGCTGGCTGCTCAAGCTGCCCCGTCATCCCGACCTCTCGGCAAGCTCGATTCGGCGATGGCATGGCCGATGCCCGCCTCAGCCGAGCGCAGCACGAAACGCTTCGGCATGGCGCGGCTCATTCGCGTAGTCATAGAAGGCGGCGCGCGTTGGAAACGCACGTGCCACGGTCTGGAGGAACAGCACCAGCTCCGACAGGTTCTTGTTGGCGAGGAAGCGACGAAACGCGGCGACGTCTTCAGTGCCGAGGCCTGCCGAGAACAGCGCCGGCCCACTCATCTCGAGCGCCTGCGCAATCACGGCCGCGATCTCGATGCGTACCTTGCCGAGATCCTCCTTGATCGTATTGCGCTCGTGGACGCGGTAGACAATGTGTTCGTGACCACGATCGACATGCACCACCGCATGTGCATAGGCGAACATCAGAAAATCCAGATCGTGGCAATAGCGCAGCGGCTGGAAGCCGCCAGCCGCCTCCCACAGGCGACGGCTGAACACCATGTTCGAGGTGGTACCGACGAAATTTTCGTTGAGCAGCGCGAGTTGCGGCAGGCGTGTTTCATCGAGGTAAGCGCGCGCGCGCGCCAGCCAGTCGATCGTCACACCACTGTCCAGACGCGTGCCGTGATCGTCCATGATGCCGATCTCGCCCGCGATCAGTTCGACCTCGGGCGCGGCGGCGAGCACGCGCCGGCAACGCTCGAGCTTGCCCGGCGCGAACACGTCGTCGGAATTCAGCACCGCGAGATATTCGCCGCGGCTGATACCGATCGCGCGATTGATGGTGTTGTGCGCACCGGCGTTTTCCTGACGGAACACCTTGGCATTGGGCATCGACGCGAGTACGCGTTGCGCGATGGCGAAACCGTCATCCGATGAACCGTCGTCGATCAGGATGATTTCGTCGGCGGCCGAGCTTTGCGACAACACGCTCTGCAAGGCGCCCTCGATATAGCGCGCGTGGTTATAGAGCGGGATCACGACCGACAGGGTCACGCCGGACAGTTCACCCGTGTCGGGCACGCTCAGGCCTGCCGGCGCCGCGTCGACGCTTTTGGGCAATGAGCCGGCGACCTGGAAGGAGCGACGGCGAAACGGGAATAGGGACATGATGAGTCATCCGTGAAGACATGAGACGGACCGACGGATGCGAACTCCCGTCACTGAATATCCGTGTCGAAAAACGGGAAGTAGCGCGACCGGTAGCGCAGATCGCGGGAGCGATCCTTGATGAAGCGTGCCGGATTGCCCCCGACGATCGTATAAGGCGCCACGTCGCGCGTCACCACCGAGCCGGCACCGATCACGGCACCTTCGCCGATGCGCACCCCCGGGCAAATGATGGCGCGCGCACCGATCCAGACGTGATCCTCGATCACCACCGGCTTGCACAGGCAGACGAAATCGGGATTCTGCGGATCGTGAGTGAGCGTTTGGATCAGCGTGTAGTGCGAGATGTTGACGTTGTTGCCGATCGTCAGCGGCACCCGGCCGTCCAGATAGGTATAACGGTTCACTACCGTGTTGTCGCCGATCGAGATGTGATATCCGGTGACGAAGCAACCCATCGCGATGCTCGAATCATGGCCGATCCGAACCTGGCAGAAACGCCTCAGGAACGCATGCCGGACCCGGTACGGCATGTAGTTCATGAACAGGTGATTGCCGAGGTAGAAGCATACCGCCGGCTTGAAGCGCCAGCGGACGAAACGATATATCGATTTCAGCCTGGATAGCATGACAGTTCCCTCACCGCGCCGAAGCCCGGACCACGTCCTCGATCAACGCCTCGTAGCGGGCCACGATCTCGGTGAAGTCGTAGTGTGCGTAGATCTTGTCTCGGCCGCGCGCACCGCGCTCTCGCCATTCATCGCGATTCGACGCCATGCGCTCCAGCGCATCGGCCAGGATCGGCGCGGTACGGTACTGATGCGGTGCGTAGGCAAGTTCGTCGAGCCGCTTCGAATTCAGCTCGATGGTATCGCCGTATTCGTTCGGCACCAGGATGCCGATGTCGTCCTGCTCGATCACTTCGGCCGAGGCACCCGTGTCACTGAGCACCATCGGCTTGCGATAGAACATCGCCTCGTTCATCGCGATGCTCCAGCCCTCGATGAACGAAGGCAGCAGGAACGCGTCGGCAATCCGGTGGACCGCGGCGACATCAGCGACGTAACCGGGCATCAGGATGTGGCCGGACAGACCTTGCTCGTCGAGATAGGCGCGCAGCGCATCGACGTGCGGCGGATAAACGACATTGCCGACGCAGAGGATCTTCACGTCGCGTCGACGCGCCAGCAGGTGGCGCATGGCGTCGGCCATCAGATAATGGCCCTTGTGCAGGTTGTAGGACGCGACGTTGGCGAACACGTAGTCCGTGTCGGCAAGCCCGAGTTCCGCGCGCGTCAGCGTTTGCGTCAGCTTTTCGCGTGCCTCGTGCTCCGACAGGATCAGGCCGTTGGGGATGGTCTCGACCTTCGCTTCGGGCACGCCGAGATTGTGGACCGCGAAGCGTGTCGCATTGCGCGACACCGACACGTAGCGTTCCACGTAGCGATCGTTGTCCGCGAACGCGCGCGCCTGGGCCTCTGAGAAGAAGGCATAGACATTGTGGATATAGGTGACGTTCGGAATCCGGAACTTTTCGAACAGCGGATAGCCTGTGTCCGAGAAATGCGACATCGCGATGTCAATGCCGTCCTCGGCCAGCACACGCTCGTAGGCCGACAGCGGATTGCCGGCCGGCAGCCCGACCACGCGCAGGCCTGCATCGCGCGCCACGGTGCCCAGATGCCCGACCTTGCCGGGTGTGACGATCGTCACATCGAAACGGGAACGGTCGAAGGCGATCGCCGAGTCGAGTACGACCTTCTCGAGACCACCCTTGTCGAATGACGCCAGCTCGATCACCACTCCGAGCTTTCCGTCGGTGCGACGGCGACGCTCGGGCGGCGCCTTACGGAACAGGGAAAACAGGGATTGCAGCATGATGGATCCGGAATTCAGGGCAATAGGTCACTGGATGTCGAACACGCCGTCGCGCAACTCGCGCATACCTTCGTTCACGCCGATCGAATCAAGCAGGGTCGCGAGACGGGCCGCCACCGAAGTGACCGAGTATTCGGTCGCCGCGGCCGCGAAGCCGGCGTCGGCGATGCGCTGCCAGAGCGCCGGGTCCTGATAGAGGGCCACGATCGCCGCCGCTATCTCGTCGGCGGTGTCGCCGCTGAGCATCTGCTCGCCCGCTACCAGGCCCATGCCCTCGCTGGCCACCCGGCTGAGTACCGAGGGTAGCCCAGCGAGAAGGCTCGATACCACCTTGCCCTTGATACCTGCGCCGAACCGCAATGGCGCCACCGACAGGCGCGCCACCGAGGTCTCGGTGTCGAGATTCTCGACGAAGCCGACGATCACGACGCCTTGCGTCGGATCCGCGAGCGCCGAGACCTCGGGGGTCACGCCGCTGCCCACGATGCGCAGCTCGATATCGGGCAGCGAACGCCGGACGATCGGCCAGATATCCTTGACCAGGAACAGCACCGCGTCGACGTTCGGGCGATGCGCGAAACCACCCACGAACAACACGCCGGAACGTTCCGCGAAAGTACGCGTGGAACGATTCGGCATGCGCGGGATCGGAATCCGGTGAATATTCGCTGCCGGCACCAGGTCGCGCAGGATATCGGCCTCGATGCGGCTGACGACGATCGTCGCGTCGGCATCGGCAACCGCCTGTAGCTCCGCTCGCTTAAGCATCATCGCCCTATCGAGGGCCTCGGGCGACCGATCGAGCAGTGCCGCGCGCTCCTCGCGCAGGTAGTGCAGGTCGACCGTGCCGAATACCAGCTTGGCCGGCAAAGCCGCGGCATGCAGCGCTTCGAGCGCGTGCCGTGCCACCATGATGCGCTGCGCGATCACCACGCGGGCATCGCTCGCTTCCTCGATCAACAGATCGTGGAAAGACTTCGGGTCCTGGGCGACGCGCACCCGGATGCCCCATCGGCGCAACGCGTTCGCATAGGGATCGTCAACTGCCACCGCCGGCTCGTAGGCCGCCAGGAAGCTGACGTCGAAACCAAATTCGCGCAGGATCCGCAAATACCAGTACACGTCATTCGATCCGGAATCCTGATCGGGTTTCGGCACGAATGCATCGGTGACCACGATCTTCGGACGCGCGGGCAACTCCAGCACGTCGAGGAACGGCCGATCACTGCGGAAAAAGCGCTCGTAGCGCTGACGCACCGCCCATCGCGCATGCGCCATCTCCCATTCGTCCTCGACCGGCGCCTGTTCGGCGGCCGGTGCCTGGACGAAGCGGGCAAACGGCTGCAGCAGCACCTCTTGCGAGCGCGAGGCCAGTTCGAGCGCGGCGGCTGTCAGGTCGAGCCCGTCGCCCACCAAGGTCCCGACCTCGTTGCGCACCTGGCTCCACAGATCCCGCCGGATCGCGACGATCCCCGGGCTCGGCGCCTTCACTCGCTCGACGGCGCCGAGGCGCTCGTCAGCGGGATCTCCCCCTGCCTGATCCGGCGTCAATTGCGCGGTGGCGTCGATACGCGCGCCAGCCGCCTGCACCGAGCCGTCGCTCGCCAGCACGAGGGCCGTGACCGCACTCGCGCCGAAACGGCGAAACGCTTCGTCGAAGGCCTGGATCCAGCCCGGTTGCGGTACCAGATCGGCCGACATCAGCACCACGAAATCGCCCGCCAGATCGGGCAGTTCGAGACGATGCAGAGAGGATTCGATACGCGGGATAACGTCGATACCCGTTCTGGCGACCAGATCAGGATGCGCATCGCCGAGCAAGGCCGCGCGATATGGCACCTCGCTGGTATAGGCGGCGAGCCCGGCAAGCGATTGCGCGGTCGCCGCCGCACTACGCGGGAACACGATGATGGAAGCGCGCGGCGCATCGCTTTGCGCGAGCGGCACCGGCGTATCGCCGGCGGTGGCGAGCCTCGTGGTGTAGCCGGCCGAGGCATGCGCAGGCGCGACAGCGACGCGGCGAAGCGCACGTACTCGGCGCGAGGCGGCGCGCAGCGGCTGCGTCACACGCCAGGACAAGGAGCGCTTGATCAGGTCAAGCTGCTCACGCAATTGATGATTCTCTCGCAGCAATTCGTCCATGGCAGCCTGCGATGGCCCTTGAACGGGCGTGCGCGCCGTCACTCGCCCTTCGCTGAACGCGTCGCGCACCCGTACCGCCAGATCGTCGATGCGGCGTACCAGGGTAGAGGAAATCTGCTTTTGCTCGCCGAGCCGCGTCAGCACGTCAGCAACCGACCCCGAGCGCTCGTCGCGTAGACGCCCTTCGCGCGAATGCGTCTTCGACTCGCTCTCCAGGCGTGCCACGTCGCTTCGCAGCCTGGCGACCTCGGCGTTGCGCTCGGCGACGAATCCGCTCAGGCGTTTCGATTCCGCCGCCAGGCGACTGATCTCGACATCCCGCTTGAGCGTCTCCTCCGTGAGCCGTACCGTCTCGGCCGTCAATCGACCGATTTCCTCACCACGCCCCATCGTCTCGGTGGTCAGGCGCACGATCTCCACCAGTTGTTCACCCAGCTTGGTATTGCGATCGTGGTCGTAGCGAGCGAACGAAACACCGCCGTCGAGCATGTCGTCGTCCGGATTAGGCAATTCCCCGTCCGAAGCGATCGCGATGAAATAGACCGGATCGACCATGCCCGAAGTCGACTGATATTCCCCGACCGTACGCTCGGCCCAGCAGTTGATCTCGCGCAGGCCTTGGCGACCCTCGCGCTGCAGCAGCGAACCCGCCAACGGCTTCTGCTCGTAGAGCACGAAGTTGCGAAAACCGCTGGACAGCCAGGTGGTAAATTCGTCGCGATCGAGTTCACGCACGTGGTACTCGTTCGGAGGCGCGCCCGGCGGCGAATAGATCGGCCGGTTCGGCGTGGAGATGATCATCAGCCCGTTCGGGCGCAGCACACGCTTGGCCTCGCGCATGAAGGCCTCGTGCTCGTGGAAGTGTTCCAACGTTTCGAACGAGTTCAACACGTCGACCGAGGCATCGGGCAACGGAATGCTGGTCGCGCTGCCATGCTCGTAGCGCAGGTTGGCATGCTCCGCATAGCGCACGCGCGCCTTCTCGACGGCAGCGGCATCGATGTCGACGCCGACCACGGAGTGCGCAGCCTGTGCCAGCAGGGCTGATCCGTAACCCTCCCCGGACGCGATGTCAAGCACTTCCTTGCCGGCGACGAGCTCCGTCGAAAACAGGTAACGATGATAGTGCTCGTACTGGATCGGGCCGCCAACCCCCGGCAGATAACGCTCGCCGGTGAATTCGTGGCCGTTTTCCGCACCCTTGAATCGAAATGTCCGAACTGTTTTTGTCATGTCCAAAGATCCTGCTGATACTGATGGCGTGAGGGCGTCCCGCCCCCTGTCGTCGGTAGCCGTGTCGGCCCGGCGAGATCGTCAATGCGCAAGCGGTGATAACTTGACATCCGCCAGCGGCACCCCGACCAGCGCATGCCGCACCCTCGAACTGCTGACTTCGAGCGGTAGCGCGTCGTGAATCCAGTGAAGTTGCACGTGGTCGTACTGCGTGCCTTCGGCCACCGCAACGTTGATGAAGAACTGCCCGATAGGCAGGGTGGGCATCACGAACGAAAACTCGGCGCTCAGCGTATCGCCTGCGCCGCACATGATCGGATCCCCAAGATACGCCGCATAGGTATTTGCTCCGACCAGTTCCTGACCGCGCTCGTTCTTGATGTAAAAGCCCGCGATCGGAGAAATCAGTTCGTCGTCGACCTCGATCGTCACCCGCAGCGTGACCGGCTCGCCACCGACCGCCCATGAGAGTGGATGACGCTCGGCGTCCACCAGCACAGCGTCGACGATCCTGGCGCCGCCGGCGCCGAATGCCTGAGATTCGAGATTGAACGGCAGCACGCGGATATCGTTGCGCAGCGGCGACGCATTGATCGTGTCGCGGCGCACGTCGAGCCGCTGAATGGCGCCCCTGGACCGGCTGTCTTCGGGTATCTGCGCCGGTGCCGGCGCCTCAACGTTGTAACGCGCCTCGAGGTAGGCGGCACAGACCTCGGCAGGCGCGCCCTGCGCGATCACCCGTCCCGCGTCGATCCATACCGCACTGGTGCACAACTTACGGATCGTCGAGGTGTCATGGCTGACGAACAGGATGGTGCCGTGCTGCTTGAACGCATCAAGAAAGCGATAGCACTTCTGATTGAAGAAGGCGTCGCCGACCGCGAGCGCCTCGTCGATCACCAGGATGTCGGCATCGACATGCGCGATCACCGCGAATGCCAGGCGCACGAACATCCCGCTCGAATAGGTCTTGACCGGCTGGTCGATAAATTCACCAATATCGGCAAAGGCCGCGATCGATTCGTAACGAGCGTCAATCTGCGCGCGCGTGAGGCCGTAAAGTTGTGCGTTCAGGTAGATGTTCTCGCGCCCGCTGTATTCGATATCGAAACCCGAGCCCAATTCGAGCAGGGCCGCGACCTTGCCGTTGACGCTCAAACTCCCGGCGGTAGGCGCGAGCGTGCCGCAGACGATTTGCAGCAAGGTGCTCTTGCCCGAGCCGTTGCGGCCGACGATCCCAACCGTTTCGCCGCGACGCACCGACAGGGACACGCCGTTCAGCGCCCAGAAAGTAGCTGCCGGTGCCGTGGCCGGCGCCGCGCCAACGAAGCGGGACGCCACCCTGAGCATACCGCGCTTGAGCCGCTCCGACGGCCTTTCGTACGTGGCAAAACCCTTGGTGATATCGACTGCTTCGATTGCGCTGGCTTCAGACATACCGGTTGTTATGTGCCCGCCCTGGCCCTCGGAATTACACGACGACACCGGCGGCGCGGAGTCAGGTGCGGCTAAGCGGACTAGCTCGTTGTAAAAGTTACGGGATTCTACCTCGTTTTACCTTTTTCACGATGCGAGATGAAACAGTTTTCGGCCACGCGCGCTCGCTCAAAACCCGCTCCGCTCGCCGCCCGCCCCCGCTTCCACGTCGCGCCCTGTCAATCTACCCAATTGCAGTATTTACACTTGGACACACTTGTACGACGCTGTGAAGACAACGGCAAGGAACGAACCGCTGGCGCCGTATGACATAATTCAGCACGCTGCGAACGCGCCGCCCCATTCCAAGATCGCCCGGCGCCTCCGAGGTCCCCGCCAGCCCGATCTCGCCCACGCGGCAACACTTGCGTTCGCGGCCGCGGCACCTGCCGCCTCCGGCCATATTCTTCACTCGATACTATGCAAAGCTTCAGCACCTCGCCGCGCGCCCTTGCCGCGTCGCTGATACGGAATCGCCGTCTGCTGCTGGACCTGGCGCGCCGCGACGCGGTCGGCCGCTACAAGGGTTCGGTCCTCGGCATCTTCTGGTCTCTGCTGACCCCGCTCCTGATGCTGAGCGTCTATACCTTCGTATTCAGCGAAGTCTTCAAATCACGCTGGGGCGGCGCCTCACCGTCTGCCTCGAAGGGCGAGTTCGCCGTGGTGCTGTTCGCCGGCATGATCATGTTCAATCTCTTTTCGGAATGCGCGAACCGCGCACCCTCGCAGATTCTTTCGAATACGAACTTCGTGAAGAAGATCGTGTTCCCGCTCGAAATCCTGCCCTGCGTGACACTGCTTTCCGGGTTGTTTCACCTCTGCGTCAGCGCATTGATCCTGCTGGTCGCCGAATGGCTGATCCGCGGCCATGTGCCGATCACCGCACTGCTGTTCCCGCTGGTACTCGCTCCTCTTTGCGTGTTCATCATGGGCCTGAGCTGGCTGCTGGCAGCCACCGGCGTCTACCTGCGCGACATCGGTCAGACTGTCGGCATCGCGATCACGGCGCTGATGTTTCTCTCGCCCGTGTTTTTCCCAGTGTCTTCACTACCGTCTCGATTCCAGGAATTGGTCTACCTGAATCCGATGACCTATCCGATCGAACAGAGCCGCGACGTGCTGGTGTGGGGCAATCCCATCGACTGGAGCCGCTGGGGACCGTATTGTCTGATGGCGGTGGTCGTCGCCTGGATCGGCTTCGCGTGGTTCCAGAAAACCCGCCGGGGTTTCGCCGATGTCATCTGAGATCGCGGTTCGCATCTCCGGCGTCGCCAAGGGCTTCGAGTCGTATCGCCTGCCTGCCGACCGCCTCAAACGCAGCCTTTATTCGCTACTGGCGGCCGTCACGCCACTGCCCGCGCTGCGGCGTGCCTGGCAAGCCAGGGCGGATAATTGCGTGCGGATGTTCTGGGCGCTGCGCGAGGTCGATTTCGAAATCGCGCGCGGAGAGACGATCGGCATCATCGGCCGCAACGGCTCGGGCAAAAGCACCTTGCTGCAAATCGTCTGCGGCACGCTCGCGCCAACCCGAGGCACGGTCGAGACACACGGGCGCATCGCTGCACTGCTCGAACTCGGCTCGGGATTCGATGCCGAGTACAGCGGGCGCGAGAACATCTACATCAACGGTCAGTTGCACGGTCTCACACGTGATGAAATCGAGGCCCGCGTCGACGACATCATCGCATTCGCCGACATCGGCAAATTCATCGACCAGCCGGTCAAGACCTATTCGAGCGGGATGTTCGTGCGCCTGGCATTCGCGGTGATCGCGCATGTCGATGCCGACATCCTGGTGATCGACGAGGCACTCGCGGTCGGCGACGCCTTCTTCACGCAGAAGTGCATGCGCTTCCTGCGCCGCTTCCAGCAACACGGCACCGTGCTGTTCGTGAGTCACGATTCGGGCGCCGTGCGTAGTCTCTGCGATCGCGCGATCTGGCTCGATCGCGGGGTACTGCGGGAAAACGGTAGTTCGAAGTCCGTCTGCACCCATTATTTCGAGGCCTTCTACCGGCAGCAGCAGGGCGAAGGGCTTGCCTGGGACAAGCAGGCAGGGCACGTCAGGCGAACACACGGCGCACGTCGACGCCTGCCCGCCGTCGACCAGCGCGAGAAAGTCACGGCACGGCCCGCGGTACCCACTCCCGCGTTCGGCGGCACCGACCTCGATCCCCAGGCCTTGCCGGCTCATCGCGAGCGCGAGTTGATCGACGAAGTCGCGTTGCTGGGTGAGTCGGGCAAGCCCATCGCCTGGATCACCGGCGGCGACGCCGTAACGCTGCGCATCGTGCTGCGTGCTCCCGACGTCGGCATGCCGCCCTGTGTCGGCTTCATCGTGAAGGACCGGCTAGGCCAGGCGATTTTCAGCGACGATACCGCGTTCTCACCGGCAAGCGAGGTTACCGCGGGCGATCGCTGGCTGGCCGAATTTTGCTTTGCGATGCCGCTGCTGCCGCCGGGTGACTATGCGATCAGCGCGTACGTGCTGGCCGAAGTCGACGGCGCGGCGCGCGTGGTCGACTGCCTGCACGACGCCTGCATCGTCAAATCCGAATCCGCCCACCTGGCAACGGGGATAGCCGGCACACCGATGACCGCCATCACGCTCGGCATCGACGAACCCGCCGAGCCAGCCTGAGGCCGCCACACGCCTGTCCCGATAGATTCATGACCCACGTCACACCGCCCGATCCGTTCGATCCTCCCGCTGAGCCGACGCGTCCACATGTGCCGGGCAAACTGCAGCGGCTCGCCGCGATCCTGCCGCTCGCGCTGGGAACCGCGCGCCGCCAGGCCAGAACCCACGGCGGCTACGGCCGAGCCCTCGCTTACTGCATACGCACCCTGCGTCGAGAAGGTGTCGCCGGCTTCGCCAGCCGCCTGAGTCGCCTGCCGTTCAGCGCGCGCTATCGCGACTGGGTCGCTCGCTACGACAGCTTCGGCGACGCCGAGAGGGAAGTGGCGCTCGCCGCCATCTCGACCATGCCGACCTTGCCGCGCTTTTCGGTCGTCGTGCCGACCTACAACAGCGATATCGCGTTGCTGGACGCGATGATCGCGTCGATCCAGGCGCAGGTGTATCCACACTGGGAGCTGTGCATCGCCGACGACGCCTCGCCTTCGCCGGCCGTACGCCAGGCGCTCGACGCTCACCGGGCGCGCGACGCGCGCATCCGCGTACTCTATCGCGAGACCAATGGTCATATCTCGGAAGCAAGCAACAGCGCCTTGTCGCTGGCGACAGGCGATTTCGTGGTGCTGGTCGACCACGACGACATCCTGCCGCCGCATGCACTGTTCATGGTGGCGCGATACATCAACCGCTTCCCTCAGGCACGGCTGTTCTACAGCGACGAAGACAAGCTCGACGAGCGGGGCGAACGTACTGCACCCTACTTCAAGTCGGACTGGAATCCGCTGCTGTTTCGCTCGCAGAACATGTTCTCCCACCTCGGCGTGTTCGAGACCACCTTGGTCCGCGAGGCAGGCGGTTTTCGCAAGGGTTTCGAGGGTAGCCAGGACTATGACCTGGCGCTGCGCTGCATCGATCTGGCAGGCGACCACAGCGTGGTCCATATCCCGCACGTGCTCTATCACTGGCGAATCGTGCCCGGCAGCACGGCTGGCGGACGTTCCGCCAAGCCCTATGCAGAGATTGCTGCTCGCCGTGCGCTGCTCGAGCACCTGCAACGCGTGGGCCTGCCCGATGCGACGGTCGAGGAAGTTCATCCCGAGGTCGGCATCATCCGCGTGCGTTATCCGGTACCGAAGCCCGCGCCGCTGGTCTCGATCATCGTCCCGACACGCGACGGCGTCGTCTTGCTGCGCAAATGCATCGATGGCCTGCTGCATCGCACACGCTACCCAAACCTGGAAATCATCGTAGTCGACAACGGCAGCACCGAGCCGGCGACTCTCGCCTATCTCGAGTCGCTCAAGCAGCAAGCGTCGGTTCGCGTCTTCCGCGACGAGTCGCCGTTCAACTTCTCCATGCTGAACAACCGCGCCGCCGCGATCGCACGCGGTAGCTACCTGTGCCTGCTCAATAACGACACCGAGGTCATGAACGAGCACTGGCTCGACGAGATGATCGGTGTCGCTGCCCTGCCCGGGACAGGCGCGGTCGGTGCCGCACTCTGGTATCCCGATAACAGGCTCCAGCATGGCGGCGTGCTGCTCGGCCTGAACGGTATTGCCGGCCATCTGCACCACTTGTTGCACCGCGGCCAGTTCGGTTACGTGAATCGTGCCGTGTCGGTCCAGAACGTCTCGGCCGTCACGGCGGCCTGTCTGCTGGTACGCAAGGCACTCTACGAGCAGGTGGGAGGTTTTGAGGAATCCTTGCGCGTCGCATTCAACGACGTCGATTTTTGCCTGAAGCTGCGCGCGATCGGCTATCGCAATGCATGGACGCCGTTCGCCGAACTCAGACATCATGAATCGGCGAGCCGCGGGTCGGACATGTCCCCCGACAAGCAGGCCCGCTTCGCGGAGGAGGCCCAGTGGATGAAACAACGCTGGGGCGACGCTCTACCGCACGAGCCTGCCTATAACCCGAATCTCTCGCTCGCGGGCGATATGCCGCCATTCTCGTTCGCCGAGCCACCGCGCATCGGCATGCTCGACTGAGCCACCGACGCGAGTACCGCCGCTGCCCGCTCAGCGCGGCCGATAAGCCCCGAGCCTGCCCCGCAAGCCGTCGACGAAACCCTGCCAGGCCATTCGCACATGCTCGCGACGGCGATCGGGGAACAGGCAGTAGATGGCGATACGCACCGGCAACTTGACCAGCTCGGCCGTCTTCCAGGACAGTGGCATCGATCCGCGCATGGCGAGCGCAACGATATTGCGAAACTGGTAGTAATGGCGGATCGGCCCGTGCATGGGATAGTTACGTCCAAGCACGCGCACCGGCTCGCCGCCGAGTTCATGACTCAGACGCAGCCAGGGCACGCCGATCACGCGATAACCGGCCCGCTTGGCCCGCACGCACCATTCAAGATCGACAAAATCGATGAACAGCGCGGCATCCATCGGACCAATCTCACGCCAATAGCGCAGGTTCACGCAGGAACCGGAGGTAATCAGGAAATCAACGTCGATCGGCACCTCGCCCATCGGCGCGATCCGACGGAAACGTCCCCAGCCGAAGCGTACGAACGGGGCCACGCCGCGCAGGCGGGCGTCCTCGTAGGCAGGGCCGCCGAGCGCAACCGGACGCTGCGTCGTATCTGCCGCGGCCACTGCGGCGGGCAGTTCGCCCAGGAGCTTCGAGGTCGGCTCGCTATCCTGATCGAACAGCATCGCCATCGTGAAGCCCTGCTCGATCAACCTCTCGACTCCCTGATTCAGGGCGAGCGCGATACCCAGGTTCTCACCGTTCGGCAGATATTCGATGGCGGGGTCCAGACCGAGCGCGACGGCATCAGCCACCGTTTCCGAATTGTCGACGACCACGCAATGAAGGTTGGCGGCGAGACGATTAGCCCGCGCTACACAGGCGGCATCGGGACGATAAAACACCACCACCGCACCGACACGCGGCGGCATCGGCACCGAGCCGCTCAATCCGTCCTCATACACAAGCGCAATGCCTCTCGCCAATCCGGCACAGTCAAGCCGAAACTGCGTTCGAGCTTGTCCATCGACAGCCGCGAGTTCGAGGGGCGCGTTGCCGGGGTCGGATAGGCGGAAGCGGGAATCGGTCGCACAAGCGGTCGACGTTCGCCGCCCGACTCCGCGAAGATCGCCTCGGCGAAACCATGCCAGGAGGTCTCCCCTGCCGCAGCCAGGTGATAGATGCCGGAGTGGTTTGTCCACCAATCGTCGGACGTGCAGCCCGTCGCGACCGATTGCGCAAGAATCGCCGCCGTCAGGTCGGCGATGGTCCGCGACCACGTCGGCGCGCCGATCTGATCGGCCACCACGTTCAATTCGTCGCGCTCGGCACCGAGGCGCAGCATGGTTTTCAGGAAGTTGCGCCCACGCATGCCATACACCCAGCTGGTACGCAGGATCAGGTGACGGCAACCGGATGCCACGATGGCCCGCTCGCCATCGAGCTTGGTCCGCCCATAGACATTCCGTGGCCCGACGGGATCGGTCTCGACATAGCGCCGCTCGCCTTCGCCGGCATAAACGTAGTCGGTCGAGTAATGCACCAGCGCGGCACCAACCCACTTTGCCTCCTCGGCAAACACCGCCGGTACCTCGACATTCAGGCGCGTGGCGGCTGCCACGTCCGTCTCCGCCTGATCCACGGCGGTATAGGCCGCCGGGTTGACGATCAGTTGCGGCTCGATCTCGCGCACCACGCGGCGAATCGACTCCGGCTCGGATAAATCGAGCGCCTGCCGGTCCAGCGCGATCACGCGCCCCAACCCTTGCAGGCTGCGGGCCAGTTCGTAGCCGACCTGGCCATTGATGCCGGTCAGCAGGATCGTACGTTGCCGTTTTGTCATGGTCGAACTCAGGCGTAAACGTCGGCCTGGGCCAGCCGCGAGCCAGCCGCATCCTTTGCCGCGAGTTGCGGCTCGAAATCGATCTGCCAGTCAATCCCGAGCGCCGGATCGTTCCAGACGATGCTGCGCTCGAATTCGGGGTACCAGTAGTCGGTCGTCTTATAGAGAAATTCGGCTGATTCGCTCAGGGTCACGAAACCATGCGCGAAGCCTGGCGGCACCCATAGCTGGCGAGCATTCTCTGCGCTCAGGCGCACGCCAACCCACTTGCCGAAATTCGGGGAGGACTTGCGGATATCGACGGCAACGTCCAGCACCTCACCTGCAATCACGCGCACGAGCTTGCCCTGTGCATGCTCGATCTGATAATGCAGCCCACGCAGTACGCCACGCGCCGAGCGTGAATGATTGTCCTGGACGAACACCGCCTGCGGGTCGACCTTTTCTGCAAACTCGCGGCCGTTGAAGCTCTCGTAGAAGAAGCCGCGCGCATCGCCGAACACCTTCGGCTCGATGATCTTGACTTCCGACAGTGCCGTTTCGCTTACCTGGATTGCCATGCCACCTGTTCCGTCAAAAGATTCTTCAGATACTGCCCATACGCGTTCTTCGCGAGCGGCTGGGCAAGCTTGAGAACCTGCTCACCGTCGATCCAGCGATGCCGGTAGGCGATTTCCTCGGGGCAAGCGACCACCAACCCCTGGCGCTTCTGCAGTGTCGCGATGAAGGTCGCCGCCTCGATCAGGGAGTCGTGCGTGCCGGTATCGAGCCAGGCATAACCACGCCCCATGATTTCGACGTCCAGCTTGCCGGCCTGCAGGTAGCGCGAATTCACATCCGTGATCTCGAGCTCACCGCGCGGGGAAGGCTTGATGTCGGCAGCGATGTCGCAAACCTGGTTATCGTAGAAGTAGAGCCCGGTAACCGCGTAGTTCGAACGGGGCTTGGCCGGCTTTTCTTCTATCGACAGCGCACGGAAATCCGCATCGAATTCCACGACGCCGTAACGCTCGGGGTCATGCACGTGATAGGCGAATACGGTCGCGCCTTCGATGCGCTCGTCGGCCCGATGGAGCTGCTTGACGAGATCGTGGCCATAGAAAATGTTGTCGCCGAGGATCAACGCCGACGGATCGCTGCCGATGAATTCACGGCCGATCAGAAACGCCTGCGCCAGACCATCCGGCGACGGCTGCACCGCATACTGGATATTCATGCCCCACTGCGAACCGTCGCCGAGCATCGCCTCGAAGCGCGGCGTGTCTTGCGGCGTGGAGATGATCAGCACATCGCGAATCCCCGCGATCATCAGCGTCGACAGCGGATAGTAGATCATCGGCTTGTCGTACACCGGCAGCAGCTGCTTCGACACCGCGTGCGTGATCGGGTACAGACGCGTGCCGGAGCCGCCGGCGAGGATGATGCCCTTGCGTGCCATGGTTTTGCTCCTCGTCACGCGCGCTGCGCGTAGTTCATCTCGACCCACTTGCGGTACTCGCCGGATGCGACTTCCTCGGCCCAGACCTGGTTGTCGAGATACCAGCGCACCGTCTTCGCCATGCCGGTCTCGAAGGTTTCTGCCGGCTTCCAGCCCAGCTCGCGCTCGAGCTTGCGTGCATCGATCGCGTAGCGGCGGTCATGCCCCGGACGATCGGTGACGAAGCTGATCTGCTCGCGGTACGAGGCGCCCGCCTTCGGCTTCAACTCGTCGAGCAGGTCACACAGCACGTGCACCACGTCGAGATTCTTCTTCTCGTTCCAGCCGCCGACGTTGTAGGTTTCACCGGGCACGCCGCGCGCGAGCACTTCGCGAATCGCCGAGCAGTGATCGCCAACATACAGCCAGTCGCGTACGTTCTGGCCATCGCCATAGACCGGCAGCGGCTTGCCCGCCAGCGCATTGGCGATCATCAGCGGGATCAGCTTCTCGGGGAACTGATACGGGCCGTAGTTGTTCGAGCAGTTGGTGGTCAGCACCGGCAGCCCGTAAGTATGGAAATAGGCACGCACCAGATGGTCCGAGCCGGCCTTGGTTGCCGAGTACGGGCTGTTCGGCGCGTACGGCGTGGTTTCCGAGAACTGCGGATCGGTGGCCGACAGCGAACCGAACACTTCATCGGTGGAGACGTGAAGGAAGCGGAACGAGGTCTTCGCGTCGGCATCGAGCGTGTTCCAATACTGGCGTGTCGCCTCGAGCATAGTGAAGGTGCCGACCACGTTGGTCTGCACGAAATCGGCTGGACCGTGGATCGAGCGATCCACATGACTTTCGGCAGCAAAATGCAGGATCGCGCGCGGACGATGTTCGACCAGCAGCGCGTCGATCGCCGCGCGATCGCAGATGTCGACACGCGCGAACACGTGATTCGGATTGTCCTGCAGCGACTTCAGCGTGCCGAGGTTGCCCGCGTACGTGAGCTTGTCGACATTCAGCACCGGCTCGTCGGATTGCGCGAGCCAGTCCAGCACGAAATTGGCGCCAATGAAGCCGGCACCGCCCGTCACCAATATCATGGGATTCCCTTGTCGAAAAACGGAGTCTGATCGAGCCGATGAGCGGAATTTGCCGCCGGCCCCTCGGAGTGTGCGCCGTGAATCGCGTATATCTATTGTTGTTCGGCCATCTGGCGAGCGGCCCCGCCATCAACCCATAGGGACGCAATTATAAGGCCTGTGCCGGCCTAAAAAACATGCCTCTAACATCTTGCAACAGCTTGACAAATGTCGATAAATCAGAGTTTTATGCGAATTTCATTCTAAGAAAATTCCGATTCGCAGGATATTCCCTTCGCATGCTGCGGGAACCGAAGCCCTGAACGACTTGTGGTACCGTGCGTCGGAAGCTTGCGAAACATCGTTAAATCGCACCACATCCATCCCGCAATGACCTTTGCCCCCGGCCCTGTGCCGATCGCCATCGGCGACCTCCAGGGTTGCCACGCCCCCCTCGTCGAGTTGCTGTCCCGCCTGGCGCCCTCCGACGACACCCCGCTCTGGTTCGCCGGCGACCTCGTCAACCGCGGGCCGGCCTCGCTGGCCACGCTGCGCGAGGTGATCGCGCTGGGCGAGCGGCGCGTGGCCGTGCTCGGCAACCACGACCTGCACCTGCTGGCCGCCGCGGCCGGCATCCGCCAGTTGAAGGCGGGCGACACGCTGGCCGAGATCCTGGAGGCGCCCGATGCCGAAGCCCTGCTCGAATGGGTCCGCCAGCGACCCTTCGCGCATTTCGAGCACGGCAAGCTGATGGTGCATGCGGGGCTGCTGCCGCAATGGGATGTCACGCTCGCGCTCGAACTCGCCGACGAACTGCAGCGCGCGCTGCGCGCGCCCGACTGGCGCGAGACGCTGCGCGGCCTGTACGGCAACGAGCCGAATCAGTGGAAGGCGGGATTGTCGAAGCCGGAGCGGCTGCGCGTGGCCTTCAACGCCTTCACGCGGATCCGCTTCTGCACGCCGGACGGCGCCATGGAGTTTCGCGGCAACGGCGGCCCCGATTCGGCGCCGGAAGGTCATCTGCCCTGGTTCGAGGTTCCCGGGCGGCGCAGCGCCGACGTGACCGTGGTGTTCGGCCACTGGGCCGCGCTCGGGCTGATGCTGCGCGACAACCTGGTCGCGCTCGATTCGGGCTGCGTGTGGGGCAATCGCCTGTCGGCCGTCGAACTGAGCGACGATCCGGCCGCGCGACGCGTCACGCAGGTGGCCTGCGAGCGCTGCGGTTCAGGCAAGGACTGAGGAAGGAGGGGCGCCGGGCACGGCGCCTCGCGCGTGATTGGATCGCGCGAGGCGAGGCACATCGATGCCGCCCCGGCCTCGCGCTGCCCGATCGGGCTTCAGGCGTCGCGACGCGCGACCGGCTCGGTCTCGCCCGCGGCATTCGCCGCCACCGTGGACGCCACGGCAGCCTCGGCGGTCTCGGTCGAGGCGCTCGACGCGGCGGCAGCCTCACCACCCGCCGGCACTTCATCGATCGCCAGTTGCGCGAGCGCCTCGGCGCTCGGCCGCCCGCACCCGGCCTGCATCTCGGCCAGCGCATCGGCCACCGCCGCGCGAGCCCGCGCCGACAGCCCGCGCCGGTCCTCACCCGCCTCGATCGGCGCGCCCACGTAGAGATGCGCGACCAGCGGCCGGTCGCGCAGCACGCGATCGAGCGACTTGCCCAGCGACATCTTGCCGGTATAGGCCGGCGCCAGCGACTGCCGGCCCTGCCCGTCCTCGTACATGATGCAGACCGGCTGCACCGGGCTGCCGGCCTCGACGGCGGCCTGGAACAGGTTGGCATGGAAGGGCAGCAGCTCGAGCCCGTTCGAGGTGGTGCCCTCGGGGAACACGCACATCAGCTCGCCGCCGCGCAGCCGCTCGGCCAGCTCGTGCATGATGCGCTTGGCCTCGCTGCGCTTCTCGCGCTGCAGGAAGATGGTGCCGAGCTTCTCGGCCAGCCAGCCCACCACCGGCCATTGCCGCACCTCGGCCTTCGAGACGAAGGGCGTCGGCCGCCAGGCATTGATCACGTAGATGTCCAGCCAGGACACGTGGTTGCCGATCACCAGCGCCCCCGCGTCGAGCCTCGCCTCGTCGTGATGCACGACCAGGCGCATGCCGCACAGCGCCAGCATCTTCAGGGTCCAGCGACGCGTGAGTTCCTGCCGGCGCGCCGGGCTCGCACCGCCGAACCGCAGGGCGATGGTCGCCATGCCGTGCAGCAGGTGCACGATCAGGCGCAGCTTGCGCAACGCTCTCATGATGCCCGCCCCGCTCAGCGACGCTCGAAGGCGACCTGGCCGGCGACGAGGGTCGCGCGCACCCGGGCCGGCAGCTCGTAGCCGAGGAACGGCGTGTTATGGCCCTGGCTCTTCAGGGCACGCGGCTCGACCTGCCAGTGCGCGGCCGGATCGAACACCACCAGGTCGGCCACGCCGCCCGGCACGAGGCGCCCGGCCGGCAGCTTCAGCACGTCGGCCGCGCCGGCGGTGATGCGGTTCAACGCGCGCGCCAGCGGCAGCCCGGCCTCCTGGGCCCACTTGACGGTCAGCGACAGCAGCAGCTCCAGGCCGGTCGCGCCGGGCGTGGCCTCGGCGAAGGGCAGCAGCTTCTCGTCGTCGTCGACGGGGGTGTGATCGGAGCAGATCGCGTCGATCGTGCCGTCCTCGACGGCCGCGCGGATGGCGGCGCGGTCGCGCTCGGCGCGCAGCGGCGGATCGAGGCGGAACTGCGAGTCGAAGTAGCCGATGTCGAGGTCGATCAGGTGCAGGTGGTTGGCGCTGACGTCGCAGGTGATCGGCAGGCCCTCGGCCTTGGCCTGGCGCACCAGCTCGATGCCGGCCGCCGAGGACAGACGCGCGATGTGCACGCGCGCGCCGGTCACGCGTACCAGCTCGCGGAGCGTGTGCAGGGCGATCGTCTCGGCCGAGACCGGCACGCCCGACAAACCCAGCCGCGAGGCGAGCGGCCCGCTGGCGGCGACCCCGCCCTTGGCGAGGAAGGCGTCCACCGGGCGCAGCCAGACCGTGTAGCCATAGGTGCTCGC
Source organism: Burkholderia gladioli (assembly GCF_000959725.1). Taxonomy (NCBI): domain Bacteria; kingdom Pseudomonadati; phylum Pseudomonadota; class Betaproteobacteria; order Burkholderiales; family Burkholderiaceae; genus Burkholderia; species Burkholderia gladioli. Next base: position 2,353,405 of record NZ_CP009323.1, on the reverse strand, counting down.
GTACTGCAGCGCGCGCAGCAGCACCTGGGTGTCGCGGATCGGCACGTTGGCCTGGGTGAAGCCGATGCAGCCCGATTCGGTCAGCTCGACCATCTCGGTGATCACCTCGCCCTTCAGGCCGACCGTCAGCGCGCCGAGCGGATAGACGTGCGCCTGGTGCAGCTTGCTGGCGCGGAACTTCAGCATCTCGACCAGGCCCGGCTCGTCGAGCACCGGGTCGGTATCGGGCTGGCAGACCAGGCTGGTGACGCCGCCGGCCACCGCCGCGGCCATCTCCGATTCGAGCGTGGCCTTGTGCTCGTAGCCGGGCTCGCGCAGCCGCGCCGAGAGGTCGACCAGGCCAGGCGCGACGATCAGGCCGCTCGCGTCGATGGTCCTGGCCGCCTGGAAATCGGCCGGCGCCGCGCCGATCGCGACCACCTTGCCGGCGGCGATGAACACGTCGGACTGTTGTTCGGTGCCGGCGACCGGATCGACCAGCGTGCCGCCCTTGATATGAATCTTCATGTGCTGCCTGCGAATGCGTTGGATGCGTTGAATTCGATGGCCGGCCGGCGTGGCGCCGGGCCGGGCCGGTCAGTCGCTATTGCCCGCGACGATGCCCATCACGGCCATGCGGACCGCGATGCCGAAGGTGACCTGGTTGAGGATCACCGACTGCGGGCCGTCGGCCACCTGCGAGTCGATCTCGACGCCGCGGTTCATCGGGCCCGGGTGCATCACGATCGCGTCGGGCGCGGCCAGCGCGAGACGCTCGGGCGTCAGGCCCCAGCTCTTGAAGTACTCCTGCGCCGAGGGCAGCAGCGCGCCGCTCATGCGTTCGTTCTGCAGGCGCAGCATGATGATCACGTCGACGCCCTTCAGGCCTTCGTCGAGGTTGTGATAGACCTTCACGCCCATCTGCTCGAGCCCGCCCGGCAGCAGCGTGCGCGGGCCGATCGCGCGGATCTCGGGCACGCCCAGCGTGGTCAGCGCGTGGATGTCGGAGCGCGCCACGCGCGAGTGCAGGATGTCGCCGACGATCGCCACGCGCAGCTGCGTGAAGTCGCGCTTGTAGTGGCGGATCGTGTACATGTCGAGCAGGCCCTGGGTCGGGTGCGCATGGCGCCCGTCGCCGGCATTGATCACGTGCACGTGCGGCGCGCAGTGCTCGGCGATCAGGTAGGGCGCGCCGCTCGAGGCATGGCGCACCACGAACAGGTCGGCGTGCATCGCCGAGAGGTTGTTGATGGTGTCGAGCAGCGACTCGCCCTTGCTGGTCGAGGAGGCGTTGATGTTGAGGTTCAGCACGTCGGCCGACAGGCGCGTGGCGGCGATCTCGAAGGTGGTGCGGGTGCGCGTCGAATTCTCGAAGAACAGGTTGAACACCGACTTGCCGCGCAGCAGCGGCACCTTCTTCACCTCGCGGTCCGTCACGCTGACGAACTGCTCCGCGGTATCGAGGATGTGCGTGACGATCGACTTGGGCAGGCCCTCGATCGACAGCAGATGCTTGAGCTCGCCGTTCTTCGTGAGCTGCGGGTTGCCCTTCAGGAAGCCGGGGCGGAAGCGTTGGGCGGGCGCGGCCGCGGCTTGGGCGCCGCTGCGGCCGGAGGTGTCGGTGGTCATGGTGTACGTGAATCCAAGGTGTTGCCGGGGCAGCGCCCGCGCGCGAACACGCGCGGCGGGCGCCGGTCGAGGCGCGCTCAGTGCTCGCGCGCCTCGAGTTCGAAGGTGAAATGGAGGTCGGCGTCGCGGGCCAGCACCAGGGTCGCCTCGGCCGGCACCTCGAGCGTGCCGCCCAGGAAGCGCGCCGCCACCGGCAGCTCGCGCCCACCGCGATCGGCCAGCGCCGCGAGCTCGACCGCGGCGGGCCGGCCGTAGTCGTACAGCTCGTTGAGGGCCGCGCGCACGGTGCGGCCGGTGTACAGCACGTCGTCGACCAGCAGGATGCGGCGGCCTTCCACCGCGAACGGCAGCGAGGTCGGGCTCGCCTGGCTGTGCAGGCCCTTCTTGGCGTAGTCGTCGCGATGCAGGGCCACGTTGACCACGCCGAAGCCCGGCGCCTTCAGGTCGCGCGCCAGCCGCTCGGCCAGCCAGGCGCCGCCGCTGTGAATGCCGGCGATCGCCGGGCCGTCGCTGGCCGCGAAGGCGGCGTCGCCGTAGGCGCCGCGGATCTGGTCGAGCAGCGCGCGGTAGAGCGCTTCGGCGTCAATGGAACTCATGATGGTCGGGCAACTGGTCGAGATAGTGTTGAAGGATCACGCGGGCGGCCTCGGCGTCGATGGCCGCATCGGCCTTCGCGCCGCGCGCGCGCAAACCGGCGCGCGCCTCGACCGACGAATAGCGCTCGTCGATCCAGCTCACGGGAAGGTTGAAGCGGCCGTTCAGTTGATTGCCGAAGCGCTTGGCCTGCTGCGTCATCTCGTGCGGCGTGCCGTCCGGGTGCATCGGCAGGCCGACCACCAGCGCATCCGGCCGCCATTCAGCGATCAGCGCGCCGACGGCCTCGAAACGATATTCGCGATTCAGGTTGGACACGATGACGAGCGCGCGCGCCGTGCGCGTCAGCGTATTGCCGACGGCCACGCCGATGCGCTTCTCGCCATAATCGAACGCGAGCAAGGTGGCCTCGCGCGCGGGGACACCGCTCATGCGTGGCCTGCCTCGCCCGAGAGCATCGTCGAGGACACGCCGAGCAGGCCGAGCGCGGCCTCGAAGCGCTCCTCGGCCGGCGTGTCGAACACCACGCGCGGATCGGCGGCCACCGTCAGCCAGCCGTTCTTGGAGATCTCGTCCTCGAGCTGGCCCGCGCCCCAGCCGGCATGGCCGAGCGTGAGCAGGAAGCGCTTGGGCCCGCTGCCCGAGGCGACCGCCTCCAGCACGTCCTTGGAGGTGGTCATCTCCAGGCCGCCCTCCACCGTCATCGAGGAACTGTAGCTGCTGCCCTCCACCGGCTCGTGCAGCACGAAGCCGCGCTCGGTCTGGACCGGGCCGCCGAAGTAGACGGGGATATGCAGGAGGGGCTCGATCTCGAGCTTGAGGTCGATGCGATTGAACAGCGATTCGAGGTCGATGTCGGTGGGACGATTGATGACGAGGCCCAACGCACCGCGTTCGCTGTGATCGCAAAGGTAGACCACCGTTCCCGAGAAGGTCGGATCCGACATGCTCGGCATCGCGATCAGGAACTGGTTGGTGAGATTGATGCGATCGGAACTCTTTGACATGGTGTGAATTTTAGCAAAGACCTCGCGGCGGGACGCAGCCCGCGAGGGTCGATAAGACGGATCACGTCGCACTCTATCACGCGAGCGGGGCCGGTCGGCAGGCTGGGTGCGAGGCCCGGACGACGCGCCGGGCACGGGCGCAGTCACAAAATGGCCATTGTCCCCGATGTGTTCGAATCGGTTGTGAAACCCGGCCAGATAGCCGCAAACCGATGCGAACGGCGGACCGGGCGAGCCGATGGGGTCCGACGCGATCGAGCCGCAGCGTGCCGGGCCGGTTTGGCTCGGCGGGCACCTCAGGGCCGCGCCGCCTCGAGCGAGGCGCCCAGGGCCGCGCGCGCGGCCGCCAGGTCGGGCGGCGCCACGCCGGCCGCGATCTTGTAGAGCGCCGCGCGCAGCGCATCGGAGCCGGCCGCCAGCGCGGCACCGCCGTCGTCGGGCGGCAGGCTGTGGGTGATGCGCCGCCAGCCCAGCGCCACCGCGTCGGCCATCAGGGCCGTCTGGCCAAGCCCGAGCGCAGCGGCGGCCGAGCCGACGCGATAGGCCGCCGCCGCGGCGCGCCAGGCCTGGCCGGCATCGACAGCGCCCGGCTCGCCGGTGAGCTCGGCCATCGAGGCGTCGGCGGTCTGCAGGAAGTCCTCGTAGGCATGGCCGTTGACGGTCACCACGCCGAGCTGGCGCGTGGCCGCCGCGTCGCGCAGCGCATCGGCCTCGGCGCGCGCGGCGTCGACCTCCCAAAGCATCTCGGATGCCTGCGAGCCGGCCACGTGCCAGTCGACCGTCAAGCCGTAATCGTTGAGCAGCTCGACCTCGGCGGCATCCTCGGCGGCCGCGCCGTACAGCGCGAAATCGCGCCAGACGAGCGCCAGCGTCTCGCGCACCAGCGCCGGGGCGACGACTCGCGCCCCGCCCATCTGCTCGCGCAGCACCAGGTTGCCGCGCGCGAGCCAGCGTCGCGGCGACGTGCCGGACGCGCCCTGCAACGCCCGCAGGCACGCGCGGGCGAGCCGCCAGTAGTCATAGGGATCGGGGCCGGCCAGCGCGGCCAGGCAATTGTCGAGCGCCTCGAGCGCCGCCGCGGGCGGTGCCTCGGGCTCGCGCAGCACGGCCAGCAAGGCCGCCTCGTAGGCCGCGCGCAGATGCGCGAGCCGCTCGGCCGGCAGCGCGGCGAGCGTGGCCGGCGGCACCGGCCGCCCGGCCAGCGCCAGCACCTCGAACGGCGCGGCCTCGGCGGCAGGCGCGCCGGCCAGCCGGCGCAGCGCGCCGTAATGCGCATGCAGCACCGGCGAGCAGGCCAGCTCGCGCAGGTTGCGACGCGCGATCGCCCAGCGGAAGTCGCGCAGGGCCTGGCGAAACTCGGCGGTGATCGTGAGCTGCCCCGCCGCGCCCTCGCTCGCCACCGCGGCCAGCGCCTCGGCGTAACGCAGCCCGGCCAGCCAGCCCGCGTCGCGCAAGGCCGCCGCGACGGTGCGCAAGGCCCGCGGCAGCGCCTCGCCCGACGCCGTGCTGGCCTCGGCGAGCGTCGCCTCCGCCAGCAGCACGGCACCGCCACGCGGATTAGGCAGGGCGTCGGGGATCGGTATTACGGTCGGGGACGTCGTCATGGGCACGCAACCGTCGACGCGGAGAGCTCGAACGCCGCGCGGCCGGACCGCGTGACGGGCCGGCACGCCGGCGCCGCGTCGGACGCGCCGGCTGGCGGCCTCGGGACGTGCCGCGGAAAACCGCTCAGATCTCGCTCAGATCTGCACCATCTCGAAGTCTTCCTTGCGAGCGCCGCATTCCGGACAAGTCCAGTTGATCGGCACATCTTCCCAGCGCGTACCGGGGGCGATGCCCTCGTCGGGCAAGCCCGCCTCTTCGTCGTAGATCCAGCCGCAGATCAGGCACATCCAGCTTTTGTATTCCATCGTTTGCCGCGCAGGGGAAAAAACCATTGTTTGGGGAGACGTGATGGTAACGTGCGGACGGCCGCCCTGCCTAGCACCGCGGCTCTAGCCGGGACTGCGACGTTCTGTCCAGCGGTTTGTCCGGATTCTTGTCCGGGCGCTTGCTCGGGATCGATCGCCGGAGCATCGCCATGGCCAGGCACGCCATCACCGCTCACAGCGATCTTCCCGCCGCCGCTGTGGAGATCCCCGATCCGCACCCGATTGAACTGCCGCGCGGCACGATCGCCGCGATCCTTGCACGGATGCGCGCGCAAGCGTCTCGATCCGCCGCAAACGCCCGCCACACATTGCATTGCGTTAAAAAAAACACTTCATGCACAGGTTTCCAACGCATAATGACCGGCAAGGCGCACCCAGGTGGTGCGCCGCCCGATCGTTCTTCTCTTTCCCCGATTTTTCATGTCCAGCAACGCCCCTCCGATCGTTCTCACCTTCGGTCTGTCCGATCCCACCGGCGGCTCCGGCCTGCAGGCGGACCTGCTGACGCTGGCGAGCATGGGTTGCCACGGCGCCACGGTCCTGACCGGCTACACGGTTCGCGATTCGGCGTCCTGCGATGAAGTGACCGGTCTCGACCCGGACACGGTGGTCGCGCAAGCGCGGATGCTGCTCGAGGACATGCCGGTGGCCGCCTTCAAGATCGGCGCCACCGCGCGCGCCGAGGTGGTCAGCGCGATCGCCGAGGTGGTCGCCGACTACGACGGCGTGCCGCTGGTGCTGGCCCCCGACTTCACGCTCGACGACGAGCATGTGCTGGCCGCCGACGACCTGCGCGAATCGATCGCCGACCTGCTCGCGCCGCAGACCACACTGCTGGTGGCCGACCACGCCACCCTGATCGCGCTGGCCCAGCCCGACGGCGACGCCGAGGCGCCGAATCTCGACACAGCGATCGCCCACCTGCTCTCGCAAGGTTGCGAATACATCCTCGCCACCGAGACCGGCACACACCGGCTGGTCAATACGCTGTACGGCGAGGAAGGGCAGATCCGGCAGGATCTCTGGGAACGCACGCCGCACCGGCTGATGGGCGTGACCGACACGCTCGGCACGGCGATCGCGGCGCTGCTCGCGAACGGGCAGGAGCCGCCCGAGGCGGTGCGCGAGGCGCAGGAATATCTCTACCAGGCCGCGCGCGATGCGTTCCGGCCCGGCATGGGTGCCTGGGTGCCCGACCGCTTCTTCTGGGCACGCAGCAACGAGGAGGCCGCGCAGGCCCAGCCCGCCGCGCCGGCCGCGCCGCCGTTCGGCGCCTCGCGGCACTGAGGCCGACGGCGGGCCGGCCCCGCCCGGGGACCGCAAGCCGCCGCCAGCCGTAAACGACAAAAAACCCGCATCACTGCGGGTTTTTTGTTTTGCAGGACCGGGCGCGCATCGCTGCGCGCCCGTCGATGCGATCGACCGAAGTCGATTACATGTCCATGCCCATGCCGCCCATGCCGCCGGGCATGCCGCCAGGCATCGGAGCATCTTCCTTCGGCAGCTCGGCAACCGCTGCGTCCGTCGTCAGCAGCAGGCCGGCCACCGAAGCGGCGTTCTGCAGCGCGGTGCGCGTGACCTTGGTCGGATCGACCACGCCAGCCTCGACCATGTCGACGTACTCGCCCGTTGCGGCGTTGTAGCCATAGTTACCCGAACCGGCGGCAACCGCGGCGACCACGACGCTGGCTTCTTCGCCGCCGTTCGTGACGATCTGGCGCAGCGGCTCTTCCATGGCGCGCAGCACGATCTTGATACCGGCGTTCTGGTCGGCGTTGGCGCCGGTCAGAGCGGCGATGGCGGTGCGAGCGCGGATCAGCGCGACGCCGCCACCGGCCACGATGCCTTCTTCCACAGCTGCGCGCGTGGCGTGCAGTGCGTCTTCGACACGTGCCTTCTTTTCCTTCATTTCGACTTCGGTCGCGGCACCGACCTTGATCACGGCCACGCCGCCTGCCAGCTTGGCAACGCGCTCTTGCAGCTTCTCGCGATCGTAGTCCGAGGTGGCTTCCTCGATCTGGGCGCGCACTTGCTTGACGCGCGCCTCGATGTTCACGGCTTCGCCGGCGCCATCGATGATCGTGGTGTTTTCCTTGCCCACTTCGATGCGCTTGGCCTGGCCCAGCTCGGCCAGCGTGGCCTTCTCGAGCGTCAGGCCGGTTTCTTCCGCAACCACTTGACCGCCGGTCAGGATCGCGATGTCTTCCAGCATCGCCTTGCGACGGTCGCCGAAGCCCGGAGCCTTGACGGCGACGGTCTTCAGGATGCCGCGGATGTTGTTGACCACCAGGGTGGCCAGCGCTTCGCCTTCGACGTCCTCGGCGATGATCAGCAGCGGACGGCCGGCCTTCGCGACTTGTTCCAGGACCGGCAGCAGGTCACGGATGTTCGACACCTTCTTGTCGTGCAGCAGCACGAACGGGTTGTCGAGGACGGCGACTTGCTTGTCCGGGTTGTTGATGAAGTACGGCGACAGGTAGCCGCGATCGAATTGCATGCCTTCGACGACGTCGAGCTCGTCGGCCAGCGACTTGCCGTCTTCGACCGTGATCACGCCTTCCTTGCCGACCTTGTCCATCGCTTCAGCGATGCGATCGCCGATCGACGAATCGCTGTTCGCCGAGATCGAGCCGACTTGCGCGATTTCCTTGTTGGTGGTGCAGGGCTTGCTGATCTTCTTCAGCTCTTCCACCGCAGCGGCGACGGCCTTGTCGATGCCGCGCTTCAGGTCCATCGGGTTCATGCCCGATGCGACGTACTTCATGCCTTCGCGAACGATCGATTGCGCGAGGACGGTTGCCGTCGTCGTGCCGTCGCCGGCGTTGTCGCTGGTCTTGGAAGCGACTTCCTTGACCATCTGCGCGCCCATGTTCTGGAGCTTGTCCTTCAGCTCGATTTCCTTGGCGACCGACACGCCGTCCTTGGTCACCGTCGGGCCACCGAACGAGCGCTCGAGGACCACGTTGCGGCCCTTCGGACCCAGCGTGACCTTCACTGCATTGGCGAGAATGTTCACGCCTTCAACCATCTTCGAGCGGGCGGAATCGCCGAACACGACGTCTTTAGCTGCCATCTTCTAACTCCTTGGATTCTGGAATGGATTCGCTGGGAAGCGTTACGCGGGCTTACGCCGCGTTGACCACGGCCATGATGTCTTCTTCGCGCATCACGAGCAGTTCCTGGCCGTCGACCTTGACGGACTGGCCAGCGTACTTGCCGAACAGGACGCGATCGCCAACCTTCACGTCGAGCGCGATCGGGGCGCCCTTGTCGTCGCGCTTGCCCGGGCCGATCGCCAGCACTTCGCCTTGATCCGGCTTTTCAGCGGCGGCTTCGGGGATCACGATGCCCGATGCCGTCTTGGTTTCCTGATCCAGGCGCTTGACGATCACGCGATCGTGCAAAGGACGAAGGTTCATGTTCACTCCTCTCTTTCTTGAATGGGACTGAAGTACACAAGGATGCCGACGGGCTGTCGCCCACCGGCGAATTGTTAGCACTCTCGTGCAGCGAGTGCTAATTATATGGACGAGGTTTGACAAATTCAAGAACGGGGGAGCGAGGTTTTTTTATGCAAATATTTAACGATGCGGAGAATATTTTCCCCGCGTCGATCGCGCCCCATTGAGAGGAGGCATGACGGGCGCCGGTTCCGGCGCTGCGTGGTGCTGCGCGGCACGGCTATCGCCGGCACCCGCCGGCAGGGAAATCGAATCCGTTCGAGGAAACGAAGTTGGCGGGCCGGCCAGAAGCCCGTCGGTTTCGAGTCGAGCCGACTGGCCGGCCGCGTGTTCAGTGCGCTTCGTACACGCTCAGCTTGCTGTCCACCGACTGCACGCCCGGCACCTTGGCGGCGATGTCCTGCGCGATCTGGTCCTGCGACGGGTCCATGATCATGCCGGCGAGGATCACCTTGCCGGTACGCGCCTTCGAGAACACCACGATCTCGGTGTCGTTCAGGTCGCTCGACTTGTCGAAGGCCTGGCGCACCTTCTTCGCCAGCGCGTGATTGGCGGCCTTCTCGGCCTTCATCTCGGCGCGGATCTGCTGGCGCGTCGGCGTCGTGGCGTCGCCGGACTGGGCGAAGGCGGTCGAGGAGATCATCAGTACGGCGACGGCGCCGGCGAGGATCGGTTTGCTGAGGGTCATGGCAATCACCTGTGAATGGACCTGCGGTGGGTTGTAATGGCGTGGTACGTCGCGCGTAGGGCCCATCGAGGCCGATTCGCGCTGGTAGACAGCATAGGGCGCCGCCCGTCCCCGCTCCATCGAACCTTCGGTGCCCCGCGCCCATACGAACGGCCATGGCAATACCTACCTTCGGATAGCCCGGCCGCGCCCCGCGCCCTCCCGTCGGCCGCGAACCGCCCGGCTTTTGTATCACAACGTATCCGGCGCGGGCGCCAGACACACGGCCATACAGAAAACGCGCCTCGCCGGCACAAGCCGGATACGTCGGCGCGCTCCAATACCGTCATCGATCGCGCGGCATGCGCCGTCGCTCGCCCTACGGACTCGATCATGACGGAACCCAAGCTCTCCCCGGCCTTCCCCGCCGGCCCAATCAGCAGCGAGATCGCCCGCGACTGCCTGTTTACACGCACACGGCAACTCTCCCGCTTCCTGACCGCGATCTACGACGACGCGTTCCGGCCGTTCGGCATCAACGCGCCGCAGTTCTCGCTGCTGGTGCTGATCGTCGATCTCGGCCCGCTCACGCGCTCCGACCTGGGTCGCAGCAACCAGCACGATCGCTCGACGCTGACCCGCAACCTGCAGCCGCTGATCGCGCAGGGCTGGGTGGAGGAAGCACGCGAGGCGGGCGACCGCCGCATCCGCCTGCTGTCGCTGACCGAGCGCGGCAACGCGCTGCTGCGCGAGGCCGCCTCGGCCTGGCAAGCGGCGCAGGCGCGCGCCAAGGCGCAGCTCGGCGAGCACGGCGCCCGTGCGCTGATGGAGCTGGCGGGCACGCTGCCGCGTCGCGCGGGATAAGCACGTCGCCGTGACTGGTCGAGATGCTCGATCGATAGGGAGACCGAAACGTCATTCGCTCGCGCCTGGCTAGATAGATCGGTCTTATGTAACACGCCACCGGCGAACCCTCGGCCAGGCTCACCACATGGCTCGAATCAGCCCAGCAGTTCGAGCAGCGCGCGCGCCTGCGCGGCGAGTTCGTCCTCGGCCGCCATCGGCCGGAACGCAAAGGCGGTGGCGGTGGCGATCTGGCGGAACGCAGCATGGCTGCTGCGCGTGTAGGCGGGATCGTAATGCTGGTCGATCAGCGACTCGAACAGCTCGCCGCGCGCGCCGACCTCGGCCAGCGCCTGCCAGTCGCGGATCCGCGCATGGCCGTGCAGTTCGGTCAGGCGCGCGAGCTGCTGCCGGAACGCCAGCGGGTCGTCGAACAGATGGCCGTAGTCGCGCAGCAGCAGGGCCACGCGATCCTCGCGCGCGGTCTCGACGGCGACGCAGCGCGCCGCGTGCATGCCGGCCAGCACCGGATCCGGCAAGCTGATGCGCCCGATGCGGCGGCTCTCGGCCTCGACGAACACCGGCCGGGCCGGATCGAAGCCGCGCAGCGCCAGCACCAGCGAGGTATCGAAACCCTTCTGGGTGGGCTGCTGGGCGCCCGGCAAGGCGCCCAGCAGCGAGCCGCGATGCACGGCCAGGCCCTCGAGATCGAGCACCTGCGCGCCGGCCCTGGCCAGCGCACCGAGCAGATGCGTCTTGCCGCTGCCGGTGCGCCCCGTCAGCACGATGTAGCGCAGCCGCGCCGGCAGTTCGTCGAGCTCATCCACCACCCAGCGGCGATAGGCCTTGTAGCCGCCGTCGAGCTGCCGCGCGCGCCAGCCGATCAGGTTGAACCAGGACGTCATCGAGCCCGAGCGCTTGCCGCCGCGCCAGCAGTAGATCAGCGGGCGCCAGTTGATCGGCCGGTCGGCGAAGGTGGTTTCCAGGTGCGCGGCGATGTTGCGCGCCACCCAGGCCGCGCCGACCCGCGTCGCCTCGTAGGGCGAGACCTGCTTGTACATGGTGCCGATGATCACGCGCTCGTCGTTGCTCAGCACGGGGGCGTTCAGCGCGCCGGGAATATGGTCCTCCGCGTACTCGAGCGGCGTGCGCACGTCGATGATTTCGTCGAACTCGTCGACGCGGGACAGCGGAACAAGGAAGGGATTCACGGCGGACAGGCGCGCGCGGCGCGAAGGGCAGCAGACAGCCGCGGATTATCGCATGCGCGCCCGACGCGCCCTGCGCGGCCCGGTCGCGCGGCTGCCGGCGGGCCGGCCCGGGCGCGATCTCGCCAGGGCCGGCCTGACCATGCACGGGCGGGCCGGGATCGGGTTCGAACTCAGTCGCGCAGCGCGTCGCGGATCGCCGCGAGCCACAGGCCGACCGCATGCGCGCCGGGATCGGGATGGCCGAGCGCGCGTTCGCCGAGATAGCTGGAGCGGCCGCGCCGGGGCAGCAGGGTGGCGGTGCCGGCCGCGCCCTCGATCGCGGCCGCGGCGGCCGCGTCGAGCGCCTGCCGCAGGTTGCCGCCGTTCGCGTCGAGCGCGGCGCGCATCGCGCGCGCGGCCGGGTCGAGCGCGTCGACCATGGTGCGATCGCCGGGCCGCGCGCCGCCGATCTCGCTGACGCCCTCGACCGCCGCCACGAAGGCATCGGCCCAGGCCGAGGCATCGGGCCGGGCGGCCGCGTCGAGGCTGGCCGCCGCGCGCATCAGCATCGCCGCGTAAAGCGGGCCCGAGGTGCCACCCACCACGCGCCGCAGCGTCGCCGACATGGCGCGCAGCACCGCGCCCGGGCGCGCCGCGTCGGGCCAGCCGCCGGCCTCGGCCTCGATCGCCTGCGCCGCACGCGACAGGCTGATGCCGAGATCGCCGTCGCCGACCCGCTGGTCCATCTCGGTGAGCAGCGCCTCGGATTCGCGCAGCTTCAGGCAGACCGCCTCGATCACGCGCCGCAGCACCGCGTCGCGCGCGAGCCGCGCGCCCTCACCCTGCGTGCGCCGCGCCGCCTCCGGCGCGGCCGGCACCGGCCTGCTCTCCTGCGGCGCCACGCGGCCGGCCCGCGCCGGCCAGGCCGGCGCCTCGGTCGGCGAGTCGAGCGCGGCAAGACGCGCCTCGTCGACACGCAGCAAGCTCAGCGAGATGCCGGCCATCTCGAGCGCGCTCAGGAAAGTGCCGGCCCAGGCGCGCTCCACCACCGCGCCGCGCGCGGCCAGCGCCCGCAGCGCCGCGTCGGCGACGATATCGAGCTCGCCCGGCGGGGTACCGCCGAGATTGTTGACCAGCAGCGCCACGCGCGCGCCGCGCTCGAGGGCCAGGTCCTCGGCGATGCGCGCGATCAGCCGCGCGGCCACCGCCTCGGCCGATTCGAGTTCGGCGCGCTCCACGCCGGCCTCGCCATGGATGCCGAGCCCCCATTCGATCTCGCGCTCGCCGAGCGTGAAACCGGGCGTGCCGGCGGCCGGCACCGTGCAGGGCGACAGCGCCACGCCCATCGTGCCGAGCGCGGCGGCGGCCTCGCGCGCCTGCCGCGCCACCTCGGCCAGCGGCAGCCCGGCCGCCGCGGCCGCGCCGGCGATACGGTGCACCAGCACCGTGCCGGCCAGGCCGCGCCGCCCCGCATGTTCGCCGCGCGCGGCCAGCGCCACGTCGTCGGCGACGATCACGGTCTCGACGTCGATCCCCTCGGCACGCGCGATCTCCGCCGCGAGCCCGAAATTGAGCCGGTCGCCCGTGTAGTTCTTGACGATCAGCAGCACCCCGGCCGGCCCGGCCACCGCGCGGATCGCGTCGAGCACCGCGTCGACCGAGGGCGAGGTGAACACCTCGCCCGCCACCGCCGCACTCAGCATGCCGGCGCCCACGTAGCCGGCATGGGCCGGCTCGTGACCAGCGCCGCCGCCCGATATCAGCGCGACCTCGCCGCGCGAGGCAGCCTCGGCCGCGTCGGCGCGGACCACGATGGTGCGGCCGGCGAGCAGGGCGAGATGCGGGTTGAGCGCGACCAGCCCGTTCAGCAGGTCGGGCACCACGTGTTCGACATCGTTGATCAGCTTCTTCATTCGGCAGGTCCTCCGGGAGTCTCGCTCCCGTTCGTCTCCAGGGTCGGCGCGGGGAGCGCATGCGGGCGGCGCGGCGCCCGGGCTCGGGTGCGCCACGGGCCGCGCTCGCGCGGGCGTGCGTCACTATAGGACGTTCGCGCGCGGCGCGGTGCCGCACAAACGTTGTGCTTACGCCGGTTCGTAAGCTGCGCCGGCAGCGAGTTCCCCTGATGACAGGCAGCAGCGATGGCACGCGGGCGCGCAAAAAAACGGCACGACCGGAGTCGTGCCGTCCTTGTTGCCGATATCCGCCGCGACGGTCGAGCCATGCGCGCCTGCCTCGACGCGCCGGCCCGCCCTGGCGGCAGGCCGCCCGCTTACTTGTGCGGCACCACGCCGGCCAGCGTCGTGACCAGCGAGGTCACCGGCGAGAGCAGCGTACCAACGCCCGCCGCGCCGCCCGTGCCGGTACCCGTGCCCGAGCCCGACGCGCCGCCCGACGACGGCGTGATCGCGATGCCCGGCAAGGCTGCGCCGACCGCGCCGATGGTCTGCGTCGCCACGTTGCCGACCGCCGCCACCGTGCTCACACCGGTGTTGGCGACCGTGCCGAGCGTCGCCGCGCCGGTGCTCGCCACGTTGCCGAGCGTGGCGCCGGTGGTCGAGGCGAGCGTCGCGCCGACCGTGCCGAGCGCCGTGGTGGCGGCCAGGCCCGTGTGCGCCGCGCTCGACAGCGTGCCCGTTACCGTGTTCGCGACCGTCGAGACCGCGCCCGTCACCGTCGAGACCGGCAGCGCCGTCTGCAGGTTGCCCACCAATGCCGTGATCGGGGCGATCGGGTTGCTCGCGACCACGCCGGTGACCGCGTTGACCACGCCCGTCACCGCCGCCGGCGCGGTGCTGGCGACCGTGCCCGCCACCGTGCCGAGGCCGCCGACCGCCGAGCTCACGCCCGACGAGGCCGCGTTGACCACGCCGGTGACTGCTGCCGTCGGCACCGAAGCCAGGGCGCCGGTGAGCGCCGTGGTCGCATTGCCGAGGCCCGAGGTCGCCGCGCCCAGCACGCCCGTCACGGCCGAGGCCGGATTGACGCTGCCGACCAGGCCGGTGATCGCCGTGGTGGTGGTGCCCAAGCCGCCCGCGACTGCCTGGACGCCGCCCGACAACGCGTTCGCGCCGGCGCCGAGCGCGCCCGAAACCGCCGTCGCGCCGGTGCCGAGGCCGCTGGCCAGTGCGCCGGCCGTGCCGCTCAGCGCCGTGGCGCCGGTGCCCAGCGCACCGGCCACCGTGCCGGTCACCGCGCTCAGGCCGCTGGTCGCCGCGCCGAGACCGCCGGCCAAGGCGCCCGCGCCGTTCGACAGCGCACCGGCTGCCGTGCCCGCCACCGTCGACAGGCCGCCCGCCGCCGCGCCGAGGCCGCCGGCCAGCGCGCCCGCGCCGCTCGACAACGCACCGGCTGCCGTGCCCGCCACCGTCGACAGGCCGCCCGTCGCCGCGCCGAGGCCGCCGGCCAGCGCGCCCGCGCCGTTCGACAGCGCACCGGCGACGGTGCCCAGACCACCGCTCAGCGCGCCCGTTGCAGTGCCGGCGACCGTCGTCAGGCCACCTGCCAGCGACGAGGCGCCCGTGCCCAGCACGCCAGAGACCGCGCCAAGCCCGCTCGACAGACCGCCCGCCACCGCGCCGGCGCCACCCGACAGCGCGCCGGCGGCAGTACCGAGGCCGGTCGACAGGCCGCTGACGACCGTTCCGGTCACCGCGCCCAGGCCGCCCGTCGCCGAACCGAGACCGCCCGCGACTGCACCGAGACCACCGGCGAGCGCACCCGCGCCGCTCGACAGCGCACCGGTCGCGGCACCCAGGCCATTCGACAGACCGCCAGCAACCGTGCCGGCCACCGTGTTCAGGCCGCTCGTTGCCGAACCCAGGCCACCAGCGACGGCGCCGAGACCACCGGCCAACGCGCCCGCGCCGCTCGACAAAGCGCCCGTCGCGGCACCCAGACCGCTCGACAGGCCACTCGTCACCGTGCCAGCCACCGTGTTCAGCCCGCTCGTCGCCGAACCCAGGCCACCAGCGACGGCGCCGAGACCACCGGCGAGCGCGCCCGCGCCGCTCGACAGCGCACCGGTCGCGGCACCCAGTCCATTCGACAGGCCGCTCGTCACCGTGCCGGCCACCGTATTCAAACCACCCGCCGCGGCACCCAGGCCACCGGCCAGCGCACCAGCACCCGATGCCAGCGCGCCCGACACCGCGCCCAGGCCATTCGACAGGCCGCCCGTCGCGGCGCCGAGGCCCGTGGTCAGCGCGCCGGTGGTCGTGCCCAGCCCCGTCGACAAGCCGCTGACGACCGTGCCCGCGACCGCGTTCAGGCCACTCGCCGCCGCGCCCAGGCCGCCGGCCAGCGCACCGGCGCCCGAAGCGAGCGCGCCCGAGGCCGCGCCGAGTCCACCCGCCAGCGCGCCCGCGCCGGCCGAAAGCGCACCGCTCGCGGCGCCCAGGCCATTCGACAACGCCCCCGTCGCGGTGCCCAACCCCGTGGTCAGCGCGCCGGTGGCCGTGCCGGCCACCGTGGTGAGGCCGCCGGCCAGCGCCGTGGCGCCGCCCGACAGGGCACCGGCCGCCGTGCTCGTCACCGTGCCGAGGCCGGTCGTGACGGCCCCGAGGCCGCCCGTCAGGGCGCCCGCGCCGGTCGATAGCGCGCCGGTCGCCGTGCTGAGCACGCCCGTCAACGCGCCGGCGGGATTCGTCACGACGGTCTGCAGTCCGCTGATCACGCCGGCCAGCGGCGTGTTCTGCGCGAGTCCCTCGACCGTGCTCACCAGGCCGCCGAGCGAGGACTTGAGCGGTCCGATGGCGTTGCCCAGCGACAGATCGAGGATGGTGGCGCCATTGGCCGTCAGCCTGAGTTCGGCGCCCACGCTCGGGTTGAGCGCGGCATTCACGCCCAGCGAGGTGCCGGCCAGGCTGCCGAGGGCGCCCAGCGAAGCACCGCTCGCATTGAGCGAGCTGTTCAGATTCAGATTGGCCCCCAGCCCGGTGACGATGTTGCCGACATCGGCCATCGCCGGCGCTGCCGCCGCGAGACCGAATGCCGTCGCCGCCGAAAGCGCGATGCTCGACAACTTGAAGTGTTGTTTCATTTGTGACCCCATGTCAGTTGGTCTTGCCGTCGGGTAAAGCGGTCATGCGGCAGACTGCACTGCAGGGTCCGTGCCAACGCATCGGCGCAATCGACAACTGCGCGTTTCGTCGAACAAATTGCCGGGATTGGACTGCCAAATATCGTCAGAGCAAATTCGCGACGACGAACAGGCCTTGCGCTACGCATCGAGAAATCGTTCGCGTAACGTAACAAGCGAATGGAACGTTACGCCCGGCGCGCGTAACGATTCGAATCCAGGCCGACCAAATTCCCGTAAGAAATTACAGGTCTTTTCCTGGAATTCTCACAAATAATTCATCAAGATCTGCTCATGCACGAGGCTTGACCCGCTCCGCATCGAGGCCAGCCGCCATCTCCCGAGCGCCCGCCCAGTGCGATCGCAGTTCATTCATCAATAAAAAATCCGTGACCGAATAGAATTATTTTTTAAATAAACAACCGAACATACGTTTCAATCATCGCCACCACCTCAATCACGATAATCGACGCGATCAGGCTCCGCCAATTCAAATCGGCGAATTGAATTTTCTTAAACTTCCAACGTTATCGTCGGATCAATAAAGCCGCCCGCCCTTGCGCGAAGCACTCAGGCGGCAGCACGCGAGGCGGCCGCCACGCCGAGCATCGCCTCGACGAAGGCGACGAAGGCCCGCGCGCGCGATGGTGCGAGACGCCCCGCCGGAAACACGGCCCACAGTTCGACGGGCGGCAGCGTCCAGTCATCCAGCACGCTAACCAGGCGAGCGTCACGCAGCGCGTCGGCGAACAGCCATTCCGAGCCGATCGCCAGGCCCAGCCCGGCCAGCGCCGCGGCGCGCACGCCTTCGGCCTCGCGCACGCGCAGCCGGCCCGAGGTCTCCACCGCCAACTCGGTGCCGTGACGCCGGAATTTCCAGGTCGCGCCGCCGGCGCGCCGGTCCAGCACCACCACCTGGTGCCGGGCCAGATCCTCGGGCGTGCGCGGCAGCCCGGCACGCCGTAGATAGGCCTGCGAACCGACCACCCGCCGCGGGCTCTCGCCGATCTTGCGCGAGGCCGCCATGCCGTCGCCCGCGGCATGGCCGATCCGCAACGCGACGTCGACGCGCTCGACAGCCAGGTCGGCACGATGCTCGTCGAGCAGCAGCTCGACCGTGAGATCGGGATGATCGTCGAGGAACCCCTGGATCGCGGGCAGCACGTGCAGGCGCGCGAAGCTGCCCGCCACCAGCACCCGCAGCGTCCCGGTCAGGCCCCCGCCGACGCCGCGCGCGGCCTGCTCCGCTTCCTGCGCGTCGTCGAGCAGGCGGCGCGCGCGCTCGTAATAATGCTGGCCGGCCTCGCTCGGCGCGAGCCCGCGCGGGCCGCGCGAAAGCAGGGCCACGCCGACCTGCCGTTCCAGCCCCGCCACCGCCCGCGAGACCGCGCCCGGGCCGAGCCCGAGCCGGCGCGCAGCCGCCGCGAACGAGCCGGCCTCGACGACGGCGACGAATGTTTCCATGGCGCTCAGACGGTCCATCGAGATGCCCTCCCGCGACGATCGTCAAACCAGCATAGCAGCCGGCCGCGACGATGCACGGCGCGCGCATGCGGGTCCGGCCCCGCCGCCGCGACGGCGATTCCCACGCTGACGCGCCAGTTTTGAGACAATGCCGGGTTCCGACCCGCGCACAACCTTCCGAGCCCCGCCGATGTCGTTTCCCCATATCGATCTGCTGTACACCGTCTCCGGCCTGTTCGTCGGCTTCCTGGTCGGCCTGACGGGGGTCGGCGGCGGCTCGCTGATGACGCCGATCCTGGTGCTGCTGTTCAACGTGCATCCGGCCACCGCGGTCGGCACCGACCTGCTCTACGCGGCCGCCACCAAGGCGACCGGCACCCTGGTGCACGGCGCCAAGGGCACGGTCGACTGGCGCATCACCGGCCGGCTCGCGGCGGGCAGCGTGCCGGCCGCCGCCGTGACGCTGTGGATGCTGCATGCGCACGGCTTCGGCGCGGCCTCCACCAACCGGCTGATCGAGGTGGTGCTGGGCGCCGCGCTGCTGCTGACCTCGGTGGCGCTGGTATTCCGCCCGCAGCTGGCCGCCTTCGCCTCGCGCCACGCGCTCGCCCCCAATCCGCTGCGCACCATCGCGCTGACGGTGCTGACCGGCGTGGTGCTCGGCGTGCTGGTCTCGCTGACTTCGGTGGGCGCCGGCGCGATCGGCGTGACGGTGCTGCTGCTGCTCTACCCGACCCTCGCGACCACGCGCATCGTCGGCTCCGACATCGCGCACGCGGTGCCGCTCACCCTGGTGGCCGGAATGGGCCATTGGCTGCTCGGCTCGGTCGACTGGTCGATGCTGGTCTCGCTGCTGCTGGGCTCCCTGCCGGGCATCGTGGCCGGCAGCCATCTGTCGGCGCGCGCGCCCGAGCGGCTGCTGCGCAACGTGCTGGCCGCCACGCTGGTGCTGGTCGGGCTCAAGCTGGTGACGTCCTGAGGCAGGCACGGCAGGCGGCAAGGCGCGCGAACGTCCGCGGGCAAGCGAAAGGCTGGCGGGACGGAAGCGAGGGGAAACCAGGCGGGAAGCGTGGGCGGGTACTGCGCCCCGAGGGGATCCACGCGGGAAGAAAACTGCAGGGAAGGCCGAGGCCTGAATGAGAGCCGGCGCCCGCCCAGGCGGGCACGGCGCCGGATGCGCAGGCGGAGCGGCCCGGCCGCCCCGCGCGGGAGGCTTACTGCTGCTGCACGGTCAGCTTGTTGTCGACCGAGGTGACGCCCGCCACGCCCTTGGCGGCTTCGCCGGCCTTGTCGATCTGCGACGCGTCGGGCACCGTGCCCTGCAGCGAGATCGCGCCGCCCTTCGAGCGGACGGTGATGTTCGACACGTCGATGCCGCCAGCCTTGGTGATGGCCTTGCGCACCGCGTAACCGAGCTTGCGGTTGTCCTTGCGCGCCGCCTTCTTGGCGGCCTTCGCGGCGGCCGGCGTCGAGGCGCCGGCGGCGGCATCGCTCGCCTGCGCATAGACATTGCCGCAAACCAGCGCTGCCACCACCGCGCTACCCAGTGCCTTCCACACGATCGACTTCATGTTTTCTCCTTGTGATTCCGGAAACGGCCGCACCGAAAAGGCGGCCGCACTACCCCCAGTCAACGGCCGGCGACGAATGCCGTCGGCCGACGTTTTCACGGAGCATGCGAGAGGCGCTGCGTTCGCCCGGCGCGCGCGCGGCGGGCCGGACTGCCGGACCGGCTCCGACGCGCGCCCGGTCTGCTCGAATTTCACGCCGGGTCGCGCCGCGACGGACAGGGTGCGGCTGCGACGCACAATGTAATCCAGCGGCACGCGAAGCGCAAAGGATTTGCGCTCCGGATCAACCCCGCCCCGCCGGGCCATCCGGACCTTCCCGAATCCCGCCACGGGCGTGCCGCAGCGCCGGCGAACTCGGGTACCATCGCAGCCATTCCGGCGCGCCGCGACGCGTCGCGCCATCCCGCCCCCGCATCCAAGCCGATGAACGACCGTTCGCCCCGCTCCCGTCGCCCGCACCGGATCCTGGCCCGCTTCGTCGCGGTGTCGTGGCGCGACCTCGCGATGTCGTTCGGCCCCGCGCTGCTGCTCGGCGCCGCGGCGATCTGGCTCGCGATCCGGCTGATCCAGCCGGCCCCGCCCACCCACCTGACGCTCTCGGCCGGCCCGCCCGGCAGCACCAACTGGTCAGCCGCGCAGAAGTACAAGCACATCCTCGCCAAGAACGGCATCACGCTGGAGGTGCTGCCTTCGGAAGGCTCGGCGCAGAACCTGCAGCGCCTGCTCGATCCGGCCCAGCACGTGGACGTCGCCTTCGTGCAGAGCGGCGTGGAGCAGAAGGGGCAGTCGGACCAACTGGTGTCGCTGGGCAGCGTCGGCTACGTGCCGATCGCGATCCTCTACCGCGGCCCGGTGATCGAGCGGCTCTCGCAGTTCCGCGGCAAGCGCCTCGCGCTCGGCCCCGACGGCAGCGGCTCGCACGAGCTCGGCCTGGCCCTGCTCAAGCTCAACGGCATCGTGCCGGGCGGCGCCACCAACCTGCTGCCGCTGGCCGGCGAGGATGCCGCCCACGCCCTGCTCGACGGCCGCATCGACGCGGCCTTCCTGTCCGGCGACTCGACCCAGATCCCGGTGATGGCCAAGCTGTTCCGCGCACCCGGCATCCATTTCTACTCGTTCGCCCAGGCCGAGGCCTATGCGCGCCGGCTTTCCTACCTGACCGACATCACGCTGCCGATGGGCGTCTACGACCCCGGTACCAACCTGCCCTCGACCAACATCCATACGCTCTCGCCGACCGTCGAGCTGATCGCGCGCGACTCGCTGCACCCGGCACTCTCGGACCTGCTGATCGAGGCCGCGCGCGAGGTGCACGGTCATTCGACGATCCTGCAGCGCGCCGGCGAATTTCCCTCGCCCGTCACGCACAGCAGCATCCCGCTGTCCGACGACGCCGCGCGCTACTACAAGTCGGGCAAGACCTTCCTGTACCGGCAACTGCCGTTCTGGGTGGCGAGCCTGGTCGACCGGCTGCTGGTGATCGTGGTGCCGCTGGTGGTGGTGCTGATCCCGGGCCTGCGCTTCGTGCCGCTGCTGTACGGCTGGCGCGTGCGCTCGCGGATCTACCGCTGGTACGGCGCGCTGATCACGCTGGAGCGCAGCGCGCTGGGCGAGCTGTCGCCGCGCGACCGGCTGGTGCTGCTCGAGAAGCTCGACGACGTGGAGGATTCGGTCAACCGGATGAAGATGCCGCTCGCCTATGCGGGACAGTTCTACGTGCTGCGCGAGCACATCGGCTTCGTGCGCGAGCGCCTGCTCGCGCAGGACGACACGCGCGGCGCGGCGGGCGCCGCCGGGCAGCCGGATGCAACGACGACCGGACCCGAGGCCGATTCCGCGGTCGATTCCCAAGCCGGCCCCGCGCGCGATGCCGTGCCGGCCTTCCCCGCCGCGCCGGGCCCGGCACGGGGCGACGCCTGAGCGGCCATCCCGCCGCGATTGCTGCAATCGCGCTCGCCATTGCGTACCATGACGGCTCGTGGGCCCAGCGGCCCCGCGCCTTTGCACAGGAGATTGCTAGATGACCGTGGGCCACGACGCCAGCCAGCCGCGCTGGTATTACGATTTCCTGTCGCCGTTCACGTACCTGCTGCTCGAGCAGCAAGACAAGTGGCCGAGCATGCCGTTCGAGCCGGTGCCGGTCTCGCTGCCGGTGCTGCAGCATCACTGGGGCCAGCGTCCGATGTACGACGTGCCGGCCAAGCGCGTGTTCACCTACCGCCACGCGCTGTTCCGCGCCGACCAGCTCGGCATCCCGTTCCGCATGCCGCCCGCGCATCCCTTCGATTCGACCCAGGTGCTGCGGCTGGCGGTGGCGATCTCGGCCGATCTCGCCACGGTGCGCGAGATGTTCCGCTTCATCTGGCGCGAAGGGCGCGACCCGACCAGCGAGGAGGGGTTCGCCGCGCTCTGCGAACGGGTGGGCGTGACGCCCGACGATCCGCGCCTGGATTCGGCGCAGACCCGCGAACAGCTCGAGCGCAATACGCGGGACGCGATCGCGCTCGGCGTGTTCGGCGTGCCAACCTTCTGGATGAACCGCCAGTTGTTCTGGGGCGAGGACGCGCTACCGATGGTGCTGTATTGCGCGCGCACGCCGAACTGGCTCGAATCGAAGGAAGTGAAGCGCATCAGCACGCTGCCGCCCGGCCGGCACTGACGCACGCGCGCCCAAGCGCGCCGCCCTGATACTGCGCATAGCGCGTGCCTGGCCGCGCGCGCGAGCGGCTCCGGTATCGTAGGCGCGACGCCCCCCGCTTCCCGCCGATGCCTCCCGACGACGATACCGCCGACAGCCGCACCGCCTCGCTCGACATCTGGCTCGTGCGGGTGCTGCGCACCCTGTTGCTGGAGCGCAGCGTCACCCAGGCGGCGCTGCGCCTGAACCAGACCCAGCCGGCGGTCAGCACCGCGCTGCGACGGCTGCGCGAGATCCTCAACGATCCGATCCTGGTGCGCGGCAAGTCCGGCATGGTGCCGACCGAATACGGCGCCTCGCTGCTCGAGGCATCGCAGCGCGCGCTGCGCGAGGTCGACTTCATCGCCACCCCGCATGGCGAGTTCGATCCCGCCAGCTCGCGCCGCCGCTTCCGGATCGCCGCGCCCGACTACCTGAACGATTTCTTCATGCCGACCCTGATCGCGCGCTTTCGCGAGGCGGCGCCGCTCGCGCAACTGGAGATCGATTCGCTGAATCCGGCGCTCGACCACGCCGCCGCGCTCGACTCGGGCGAGCTCGACCTGGTGATCGCGAACTGGCCGCGGCCGGACCCGCGCTTCGTGCGCAGCAGCCTGTTCTCGGACACGGTGGTCTGCCTGATGCGCGACACGCACCCGCTGGCCGACGCGCCGCTCACCCGCGAAGCCTACGCGGCGGCGGCGCACCTGGCGCCCACGCCCTATACCGGCGCGGCGCGCAATGCGATCGAGATCGGGCTGGCGCGCGCCGGGCTCGAGCGCCGCGTCGTCGCGACCCTGCCCTACTTCGGCGTGGTGCCGCAGGTGCTGCTGCAATCCGACCTGATCTTCACCACCACGCGCCGCTTCGCCACCCACTACGCGCAGATGCTGCCGCTGGTGATCGCCGAGCCGCCGATCCCGTTTCCGCGCATTCAGTGCTACCAGCTCGCGCATCCGCAGCCGGACCGGCCCACCGACCTCGCCTGGCTGCGCGCCCTGGTGCAATCGGTCTCCGATTCGCTGACCGCCGCGCGCAAGCCGCGCCAGCCACGCTCATCGCGCGCCAAGGCCTGATCAGGCCGCAAATCAGGCCGTGACCCAGGTCTCCTGCAGATGGACCCAGCGGATCTCGCTGCCGGCCGATCCGTCGCCCGCCTCGCGCGCGAGCACCGCCGTCGAGCGCCGCGAGCGCAGCGGGCCGCTCGCATCGCGCTGGTGCTCGTCATAGCCGATCGCCGCGCCGCCGTCCCAGGCGGCAATCACGCGCATCGCCGAGAAGCTGATCGCGAGCCCCGGCTTGACGCCGGCCAGCCGCGCGAACAGCGCGCGCGTGGCGGCCCGGTCGAGCTGCGAGCCGTCGGTGCCGACCATCGTGAAGGACGGCGCGAAGCGCGCCATCAGCGCGTCGAGCGCGGCCTCGCCGCGATCGGTGCCGGCCAGCCAGGCCTCGATCTCGGCGCAGCTCGCCGCGATCATGTCGAAGTAGGAAGCGCAATCGCGCATCGGCAGTCCACGGAAAAGACAAGCGGCCGCGCGAGGCGGCCGCCTGGGGTTGAAGGGTACGACAGACGATAGCAGGAATGCGGCGAAGCCTGCGCTCGGCTCAGTGCGCGGCAACCGGATCGAGCCCGGTGGCCTCCACGTCGGCGCGCGCGGCCGGCGAGGCGAGGAACTCCAGCAGCTTGCGCGCCTCGGCCGGATGCTGCGCGCCGACCGGAATGCCGGCCGCGTAGCGGGTCACCGACTGCAGCGATTCGGGAATCCGCCCGGCAAAGCTCACGCCCTGCACCGGCAGCAATTCAGCGACCTGCTGGAAGCCCAGCGCATAGGTGCCGTCGGCCACCTTCGAGGCCACCGGCACGCGCGGCACCTTGGTCGCCTTGGGCTTCATCTGCGCGGCGATGCCGAGCTTCTCGAACAGCTCGCGCTCGATATAGACGCCGCTCGCGCTGTCCGAGTAGGCCACCGAGGGCGCGGCCAGCAGCGCGGCCTTGAGCGCCTCGGGCGTGCTGACATCGGGCACCGGCGCGCCGGCCTTCACCACCGCGCCGATCCGCGAATCGGCCAGCTCCACGCGCGAGTCGGCGCGTACCTTGCCGGCCGCGATCAGCTTGTCGAGCGCGTAGCCGACCATGATCACCACGTCGGCCGGCTCGCCGCGCGCGAGGCGATTCGGGATCGCCTGCGGGGTCTCGCCCATCGAGGGGCCGTAGATGATGTCGAGCGTGTCGCCGCTGGCGGCCGTGAATTTCGGCGCGAGGCGCTGGTAGGCGGCGGTGAAGCCGCCGGAATTCATCACGTGCAGCTCGGCGGCGCCGGCGGAGGAGATCGCGCCGCCGAGGGCGGCGGCCAGGCCCAGCGTCAGCGTGGCGAGAGTAGCGGGCACGGCACGGCCGCGCGGGGAATCGGGATGTTTGGGCATTGTTGTCGGAAGCAGCCGTCGGGGCGGTGTCTGGAAAAGGTGCCGGCTATCTTCGCGAAAATGCGCGGGTTTGAAAAGGGGCGGCTGCGCCGGCATGACAAGCGCCGGCCCGAGCGCGCCGGCCTAGATATCGCCGAGCAGCAAGGCACCCGACAAGTCGGCCGGAACGGCCGCCGTCGGCTTGCGCCAGGCGCGCGCGGCGCCATTGCGGGCCTGCAGCAGCTCGGCGCAGACCGCCACCGCGATCGCCGGCGGCGCCTTGTCGACGATCCCGTTCACGCCGATCGGGCAGACCATGTCGGCCACGCGCTCGGGCGCGACGCCGCGATCGATCAGCCGCCGCTCGAACTTCACGCGCTTGGTGCGCGAGCCGATCATGCCGAAGTAGGCGAAGTCGTCGCGACGCAGGATCCGCTCGGCCAGCGCGAAATCGAGCGCGTGGTTGTGCGTCATGACCAGGAAGCAGCTGCCCGGCGGCGCCGCGTCGACCACCGCGTCAGGCGTGTCGGTCGGCTCGGGCTGCACGTTGGGCGGCACCTCGTCGGGAAAGCACTCGTCGCGCGTGTCGACCCATTGCACCAGGCAGGGCAGGTGCGCGAGCAGCGCGACCAGCGCATGGCCGACATGGCCGGCGCCGAACAGCACCACGTGCATCGGCGCCGGGCGTGCAACCGCGCCGCGCTGCCGGCCGGCCAGCGGCGCCGGCGTCGCGAGGCGAGCGGACGGGTTCATGTGCGCGCCCCCTCGGCCTCGATGCGCGCGGCACGCACCGCCTGCACCGCCTTGAGGATCGCCTCGCCGGTGGCCGGCGCGTTCAGCGGCGGCTGCACGCGATAGTCGCCGACCGCCGCCACCGCGTCGCGCACCGCGAAGAACACCGAGAACGGCAGCAGCAGCGGCGGCTCGCCGACCGCCTTGGAGCGGTGGATGCTGTCCTCGACGTTGCGGTTGCGGAACAGCTCGACCTTGAACTCGGGCGGCGTGTCGTTGACGGTCGGGATCTTGTAGGTCGAGGGGGCATGCGTCATCAGCTTGCCGCCCGCGTTCCACCACAGCTCCTCGGTGGTCAGCCAGCCCATGCCCTGGATGAAGGCGCCCTCCACCTGCCCCTTGTCGAGCGCCGGGTTCAGCGAGGCGCCCACGTCGTGCAGCGCATCGACGCGCAGCACCCGCATCTCGCCGGTCAGCGTGTCGATCACCACCTCGCTGACGGCCGCGCCGTAGGCGTAGTAGAAGAACGGCCGCCCCTGCAGCTTCGCCTGGTCCCAGTACAGCTTGGGCGTGGCGTAGAAGCCGTCGGACCACAGCTGCACGCGCGCCAGGTAGGCCTTGGCCACCACCTCGCCGAACGGCAGCGCGGTGTCGCCGAGCCAGACGGTGTCGTTGACGAAGCGCACCTCCGAGGCGGCCAGCCGGCCCTCGCCGAGCTTCTCGGCGGCGAAGCTCGCCAGCCGTTCGCGCAACTGGCGCGCGGCATCCTGGGCGGCCTTGCCGTTCAGGTCCGAGCCGGTCGAGGCGGCGGTGGCCGAGGTATTGGCGACCTTGCTGGTATCGGTGGCGCTCACCCGCACCCGGCCGAACGCGACGCCGAGCTCATGCGCCACCACCTGCGCGACCTTGGTGTTGAGCCCCTGGCCCATCTCGGTGCCGCCATGGTTCACCAGGATCGAGCCGTCGGTATAGATATGCACCAGCGCGCCGGCCTGGTTGAAGTGCGCGACGTTGAAGGCGATCCCGAACTTGACCGGCGTGATCGCGATGCCCTTCTTCAGCACCGTGTTGGCCGCGTTGAACTCGCGCACCGCGGCGCGGCGCGCGCGATAGCCGCTGGTCGCCTCGAGCTCGCCGAGCAGCTCGTGCAGCACGTTGTCCTCGATGGTCTGCCCGTAGGGCGTGACGTTGTCGGCGTCCTTGCCGTAGAGGTTCCGGTAGCGCACGTCGAGCGGATCGAGATCCAGCGAGCGCGCCACGTTGTCGATGATGTACTCGATCGCGAACGCGCCCTGCGGGCCGCCGAAGCCGCGGAACGCGGTGTTCGACTGCGTGTTGGTCCTGCCGCAATGGCCGGCGATCGTCACGTCGGGCAGCCAGTAGGCATTGTCGAAATGGCAGACCGCGCGCGTCATCACCGGGCCCGACAGGTCGGCCGAGAAGCCGCAGCGCGAGGTCATGTCGACCGACACGCCGTCGATGCGCCCGTTCGCGTCGTAGCCGACCTCGTAGCGGTAATGGAAGTCGTGCCGCTTGCCGGTGATCATCATGTCGTCGTCGCGGTCGGGACGCAGCTTGACCGGGCACAGCAGCTTCCAGGCCGCCACCGCCGCGCAGCAGGCGAAGATGCCCGACTGCGATTCCTTGCCGCCGAAGCCGCCGCCCATGCGCCGGCATTCCACCAGCACGTTGTGCGAGGCCACGCCGAGCACGTGAGCCACCAGGTGCTGCATCTCGCTGGGGTGCTGGGTCGAGCAGTGCACGTGCATGCCGTCGTCGTCCTTGGGCACCGCGTAGGCGATCTGGCCTTCCAGGTAGAACTGCTCCTGGCCGCCCAGCGTCATCTCGCCGGCGTCGTGGAAGGCGGCCGCGGCGGCCCTCGCGGCGGCATCGCCGCGCGCCAGGCGCATCGGCGGCAGCACGTAGGACTGCGCGGCGCGCGCCTCCTGCGCGGTGAGGATCGCCGGCAGCGCCTCGTATTCGATCTTGCCGCGCCGCGCGGCGAGCCGCGCCACCTCGTGCGAGGTGGCGACCACGATGAAGATCGGCTGGCCGACGAACTGCACCAGGCCGTCGGCCAGCACCGGGTCGTCGTGCAGGATCGGGCCGCAGTCGTTGACGCCGGGGATGTCGTCGGCGGTGAATACCGCCACCACGCCCGGGGTGGCGCGCACCGCCTCCAGGTCGGTCGAGACGATGCGCGCGTGGGCCTGGCTGCTGAGCCCGAGCGCGGCATGCAGGGTGCCGGCGGCGACCGGGATGTCGTCGGTATAGGTGGCGCGTCCGCTCACGTGCAGGTGCGCGGATTCATGCGGACGCGAGACATGGACCTGGCGGAAATCGAGATCCTGCAGGAACGGTTCGGCTTGCTGATTCATGATGAAGTCTCCGTATCCTCGGGCTCAGGCGCCGGCCGGCGTGGCGGCCACGCAGCGCACGTTCAGCGCCTCGGGCGCGAGCGGCGCGTCCGGGCGCGTCTCCAGCCAGAAGCGGTAGAGCAGGTTGCGGGCGGCCTCGAGCCGGTAGCTGTTGGTGGCGCGCATGTCGGACAGCGGCGCGTAATCGCGTTCGAAGGCCTGCATCGCGGCCTGGGCGCTGGCCTCGTGCCAGAGCGCGCCGTCCAGCACCGCCTCCACGTGGCCGGCGCGCTTGGGCGTGGCGGCCATGCCGCCGAAGGCGATGCGCGGCTCGCGGATGGTCTCGCCGTCGGCGATGAAGGCGAAGGCCGCGCAGACCGCCGAGATGTCCGAGTCGAAGCGCTTCGAGAGCTTGTAGGTGCGGAACCGCAGCCGCTCGCGCTCGCCGGTGCGCAGCGGCACGCGCAGCGCGGCGACGAACTCGTCGGCGGCCATGTCCTTCTTCTGGTAGGCGAGGTAGAAGTCCTCCAGCGCCAGCTCGCGCGAGGCCTCGGACCCGCGCAGCACCACCCGCGCGCCGAGCGCGATCAGGCCCGGCATCGAGTCGCCGATCGGCGAGCCGTTGGCGACGTTGCCGCCCAGCGTGCCGGCATTGCGGATCGGCAGCGAGGCGAAGCGCTTCCACATCTCGGTCAGTTCGGGATAGTGCCCGGCGAGCGCGGCATAGGCCTGCTCGACGCTCACCCCGGCGCCGATCTCCAGCCAGCCGTCGCGTGCCTCCAGCCGGCGCAACTCGGCCACCTGCCCGAGGTAGATCACGTCGCCGATGTCGCGCAATTGCTTGGTGACCCACAGGCCGATGTCGGTGCTGCCGGCCAGCAGGCGCGCCTCGGGCCTGGCGGCGCGCAGCGCGGCCAGCGCGTCGAGCTCGCGCGGCGCGTCGAAGCTGCGGCCGGCGTGCTCGTAGTGGAAGGTGTCGTCGCGGCGCAGCGTGGCCAGCGTGCGCGCCAGCGCGACCTCGTCGACGGGCGCGGCGGGCGATGCCATCTCGAACATGCGCTCGGCGGCATCGACGATCGGCCGATAGCCGGTGCAGCGGCACAGGTTGCCGGTCAGCGCGTCGGCGATCTCGGTGCGCGTGGGCGCCGCGCAAGCGCCATCGGCAGCCCCGCAGCCACGCGCCGTGCCGCCGTGCTTCTCGTAGAGCGCCCACATCGACATCACGAAGCCGGGCGTGCAGAAGCCGCATTGCGAGCCGTGGCAATCGACCATCGCCTGCTGCACCGGGTGCAGCGAGCCGTCGGGCTGGCGCAGGTCCTCGACGGTGTAGAGCGCGCGGCCGTCGAGGGTGGGCAGGAACTGGATGCAGGCGTTGACGGCCTTGAATTCGACGCCGCCGGCGGCGTTCAGCTCGCCGACCACCACGGTGCAGGCGCCGCAGTCGCCTTCGGCGCAGCCCTCCTTGGTGCCGGTGCAATGCGCATCCTCGCGCAGGTACTGCAGGACGGTGCGGGTCACGTCGGCGCCGCTGACTTCGCGGATCGCCTGGCGATGATAGAAACGGATCGGCTGGCTCATCGGGTGTCGCTGGGTTGGAATCGCGGGGAATCTCGGGCGGCCCGGGCCGGGCCGCAAGGCGGTGGCGCCATTGCCGAGTCTATGCCCCGCAAGCTATCACCGCCGAAATTCGCAACCCATAGCGCGACACGCATGCGGCTCATACTGTCGCGCCAATATCGGGACGCAGCGATCGCGCCACAGCCGGGACGGACGTAACTAAGCGGTCCATGCGCCGGGATCGGTTCCATGCAACAATTCGGGTTTCTACGGACACGCTGTTCTGTCCCTCCCCGCTGGATTCCACCCACATGTCATCCGATTCTGCTTCGACCCCGCGCAGCGGCGCCTCGACGATGCTGCAGATCCTGTCCGTCGTCTCCTTCACCTTCGTCTGCTACCTGACGATCGGCCTGCCGCTGGCGGTCCTGCCGGGCTTCGTGCACGAGGAGCTGGGCTTGTCGGCGGTGATCGCGGGCGCGGCGATCAGCGTGCAGTACCTGGCGACGCTGGCCTCGCGGCCGCTGGCGGGACGCTGCGCGGACACGCTGGGCCCGAAGCGCACGGTGCTGCGCGGCCTGCTCGGCTGCGGCGCGAGCGGCGCGCTGCTGCTGGTGGCGCTGCTGTTCGCGCACTGGCCGGCGGTGAGCCTGGTGCTGCTGGTGGCCAGCCGCCTAGTGCTCGGCGTCGGCGAGAGCCTGGTGGGCACCGGCGCGATCCTGTGGGGCATCGGCCGCGTCGGCGTCAGCAACAACGCGCGCGTGATCTCCTGGAACGGCATCGCCACCTACGGCGCGCTGGCGATCGGCGCGCCGCTGGGCGTGGCGATCGCGCATACGCTCAACGCGGCCCTGCTCGGCGTGCTGATGCTGGCGCTGGCCGCGCTCGGCTACTGGTTCGCGTTGCGCCTGGCGCCGGTGCCGGTGGTGCACGGCGAGCGCATGTCCTATGCCAGCGTGTTCACGCGCGTGCTGCCGCACGGCATCGGCCTGGCGCTCGGCTCGGCCGGCTTCGGCTCGATCTCGACCTTCATCGCGCTCTACTACGCGGCGCGCCACTGGCCCAACGCGGCGCTGTCGCTGACCGTGTTCGGCCTGCTGTTCATCGGCTCGCGCCTGCTGTTCGCCAACACCATCAAGAATTACGGCGGCTTCCGGGTGGCGATCGTCTCCTTCGTGGTCGAGTGCCTGGGCCTGCTGCTGCTCTGGCTGGCCCCGGTGCCGCACGTCGCGCTGGCCGGCGCCGCGCTGACCGGCTTCGGTTTCGCGCTGATCTTCCCGGCGCTCGGCGTCGAGGCCGTGGCCCTGGTGCCGCCGGCCAGCCGCGGCGCGGCGCTGTCGGCCTATTCGGTGTTCCTCGACCTCTCGCTGGGCGTGACGGGGCCGCTGGCGGGCTACGTGGCCGGCGAATTCGGCTATCCGCAGGTATTCCTGTTCGCGGCGGTGGCCTCGGCGGCCGGCGTGGCGCTGTCGATCCTGCTCTACCAGCGGCAGGCGCGTCCCGGCGCACGAACCGGCGCCACCGCCTGACGCGGCGACGGCGGCGGCCCCGAGGGCTCGCCGCCGTTTTTTTTATCGGTGCGCGGGACGGCAGGCGCCGCTCCCTTTACCGCAGGCGCAGGCGCCGGCGCCGGTCATGGCTTACAGGCGGTTCGACAGCGCCTGCTCCAGCGCGGCGACGCCGCCCGACAGGTCCACCGGCACCTTCAGGTCGACCATGGTGCGCCCGAACGCATGCAGCGTGCGGAACAGGTTGTGTTCGCGGCACTGCTCGCCCATCTGGCCGATCCGCACGATTGGCGGCCCGAACGAGCCGGAGATCTCAACCTGGTACTGCTTGGAGATATGGCCGCAGATCAGGCTCGGCGTGAGCCCTTCCGGGGCGCGGATGCCGACCACCGAATTGAGCCGGCAGGCTTCGGGCGCGTAGAGTTCGAGCCCCAGCGCGGTGACGCCCGCCTGCAGCGCCAGCGAGCAGCGCTGGTGGCGCGCGTAGCGGCTTTCCAGGGTTTCCTGGCAGACCAGGCGCAGCGCCTCGTGCAGCGCCAGCACACCCGAGACCGGCGCGGTGTAGTGATAACCGGCCTTGTGCCAGAAGTTTTCGGCCAGCGACATGTCGAGGCACCAGTGCGCGTTCAGCTCGGGGCGCTGCTTGGTGCGTTCCCAGGCGTCCTCGGAGAAGGCCACCAGCGACACGCCGGGAATCGAGGACAGCCCCTTCTGGCCGCCCGTGATCACCGCGTCGATGCCCCAGGCATCCATCTCGAGCGGCATGGTCGACAGCGTGCAGACCGCGTCCACCACCACCAGCGCGCCGGCCGCCTTGGCCAGCGCCGCGATCTCCTTCAACTGGCTGTTCCAGACCGTGTTCGAGGTCTCGCCGTGGACGATGGTGACGATCTCGGGCCGCTCGCGCGCGATCGCCTCGGCCACCGCCTCGAGGCTCGCGGCCTCACGGTCGGGCACGTCAAGGTAGCTGACCTCGGCGCCGATGCGGGTGGCCATCTCGGCCATCCGCGCGCTGAAGAAGCCGTTGCGGATCGACAGCACGCGCGTGCCGCGCCACGCCAGGTTCGAGATCGCCATCTCCATCGCGGCGGAGCCTGGGCCGGCCACGCCGAGCACCCACTTGGAGCGCGTCTGGAACACGTAGCGCGCCATCTCCTTGACCTGTTCGATGATCTTCGACATGGTCGCGCCGAGGTGGTTGATCACGATCGCGTTCGCCTTGGCGACCGCGGCCGGGATCGGCACGGGGCCGGCCCCCATCATCAGGAGCGGTTCCTCGGGCAGGATCGCGTCGAGCGGGACCACCACGGGGCAGGGAATCGGCGAGTAATCGTTATGGGACATGGGCGTTGAGCGGCGGGAACGAGGGAAACATGGCGCAGGCGCGCCGGAACCTTCGATCATTCCGCGAACCGGGCCCGCGTGCAAGCCCCGTGCCGGCGCGCGCCGTTTCCGGGCGCGCGGCGGGCGAGGCGCCGGCCGGCTTCATGCAATCGATGCAGGACCATCATGCGCACCGCGAATGCCTGCGTATGCATGGCGCGAATCCACGCGGCGCCGCGCGCGGGGCGCGCCGAGCCGGGCCGATCGGCCGGCAGCCCCGCCGCGCGCGGCTCGGCGCGCCCCGCGCCGGTGCGTTCGCGCGCCAAGGTACCGATTCCCGATTATCGAAATGGGTGCCGACTCATTTATTTACCTGGCGTCATCGATCCGCGAAGGACCCGCTTGATTCTTTTGCGTGCCACCTCATTCGGAATTGCGCATCCTCGACATTCGCGGCATCACAAAAATCCAAAATTCTCCAAGCCCCCTCAAAATCCCTGGAATTTCCCGCAACAGCCCGCCAGACAAGGCGATAAAGCACTCATTCGGATTTCGAAACCGCGTTTCACTTGATCAAACCTGTTAAAAATACAGGCTAAATCCTCTCATTAATCGGTTGACTGGCTTCCCGATTTTATTGAACAATTTACCGCGCCGTGGGTATTACATAATTCCGACCCGAAGCTGATCCGACAGCGTTCGACGGGTGCTCGCAACACGGCAATTACACAAGCAAAATCATCGAACGGGCCGACAAGCTATGAACCAGATACAAACCATGAGGGTGTTCGTCTGCGTCGCCGAACTGCAGAGTTTCCGGCAGGCCGCGCGCAAGCTCGGCGTGTCGAACGCACTCGTCACGCGGTCGATTGCGATGCTGGAAACGCATCTGAACACTCGCCTGATCCATCGCACCACGCGCAATCTGTCGCTGACCGAGGCGGGTACCCGCTATCTCGACGGTTGCCGCGCCCTGCTCGAGGAATTCGATCATCTCGAGGCCTCGGTCGCGCATACCATTCGCGAGCCGGTCGGCACCTTGCGGATCGTGGTGTCGGGCTCGCTGTCGCCGCAGCGACTCACGCCGCTGGTCGACGGCTTCCGCCGCCAGTACCCCAAGGTGCGCGTGCAACTGACCGTCGCCGACGGCCCGATCGACGGGCTCGACACCGCCTACGACGCGGCCATCATCGCCGGGCGCAAGATCGAGGACGGCGCGGCGCTGGTCAGCCACGCGCTCGCCCCCGATCCGTTCGTCGCGGTCGCCTCGCCGGCCTACATCGAGCAGCGCGGCGAGCCGCATCGCCCGGACGAGCTCGCGCGCCACGCCGCGGTCACCCTGCCGCTCGACTCGCATGGTTTCGCCTGGCGCTTCGTCGACGCGGGCCGCTTCGCGCACCTGGTCACGCTGCAGCCGGCCTACACCATCAACGACGCCTGGCTGGTGCGCGCCGCCGTGATGGCCGGCTCCGGCATCGCGATCCTGCCCGAGAGCTTCGTGGCCGACGCGATCTCGCGCGGCGAGCTGGTTCGCCTGCTGGCCGACTACCGGATCGACGATACCGACGCGCAGCTCGCGGTGGTCTATCCGAACCGCCAGTTCGTGCCGGCGCGCACGCGCAGCTTCGTCGAGCACGCGCTCTACCATTTCGGCGCGCGCTCGAACGGCCGCTACGGCTACGTGCACGACGCGATCGGCGAGCGCAGCGAGGTGGCCACCGGCCTGCAGTGATCGCGTGCGAGGACGGCCGGCGCCCACGCGCCGCCGCCGTCCTCGCTGCCCCAGGATGCGGCCAATAGCCGCAATCGGGGCCGCCGTCCCGCCGTCCGCCATCCGCGGACGACCCGGTGGCGGCCTCGATCGGCGCGGATCGACAGGTCCGCGCCCCGCGGCGGCCGGGTATTCCGGCCGCCGCTTCCAGCGCCCGCGCGCCGCCGCGACGGCGCCCTGCCATCCCTCCCCGTCGATGGAACCGTTCCCCGCCCGCCGACGCGGCCGCGGCGAGGGTCTGCTATCGTTGCGGGCTTCGGTCGCCGCCCCCGGCGCCCCGCAGCCTGCGTCCCTTTCCCATGCGTTTCGACGATTCCTCGATCGCCGCCGTCTATCGCGCGATCTTCGAGCGGCGCGACATGCGCCACTTCACCGCCGAGCCGGTCGATCCGGCCGTGCTCGCGCGCCTGGTCCGCGCCGCGCACCATGCTCCGAGCGTCGGCTTCATGCAGCCGTGGCGCTTCATCCGCGTGACCGAGCCCGCGCTGCGCGAGCGCATCCACGCGATCGTCGAGGCCGAGCGCCGTGCCACCGCCGAGGCGCTTGGCGAGCGCCAGGACGAATTCATGCGTCTGAAGGTGGAGGGCATTCGCGAATGCGGCGAGATCCTGGTGGTCGCGCTCGACGACGATCGCGAACGCCACGTGTTCGGGCGCCGCACCCTGCCGGAGATGGACCTCGCCTCGGCGGCCTGCGCGATCCAGAACATGTGGCTGGCCGCGCGCGCCGAGGGGCTCGGCATGGGCTGGGTCTCGCTGTTCGACGTCGAGGCGCTGCGCAGCCTGCTCGGCATGCCCGAGGGCGCCAAGCCGATCGCCGTGCTCTGCCTGGGCCACGTCGACGCGTTCTATGCGCGCCCGATGCTCGAGGAGACACGCTGGGCCGAACGGCTGCCGCTCGAGGACTGCCTCTACGAAAACGGCTGGAACCAGCCGCCCGGGCCCGCCGAGCCGCAGCCCTGAGCGCCCCGTGGCGCGCCGCGGCCTGCCGTTCGATCCCGGCTGCGCGGCACCCGCGCGTCGCCCGCAAGCAACAAGTAATCGGGCCCCATTCATTGGGGTTTTTACTGAGATAGAATCGCGCCTATCCCTGCCTGGCCGCCCGCGCGCCGCATCCCGCGACGCCCCGACCCGGCCCGTTTCCCCCGGACTTCCCCGATGCCGCTGCCCCTGTTCGCCCTCGCCATCGCCGCGTTTGGTATCGGTACCACCGAATTCGTGATCATGGGGCTGCTGCCCGACGTGGCGCGCGATCTCGCCGTCTCGATCCCGGCTGCCGGCCTGCTGGTTTCCGGTTATGCGCTGGGCGTGACGATCGGCGCGCCGATCCTCGCCGTCGTCACCGCGAAAATGCCGCGCCGCCAGGCCCTGCTCGGCCTGATCGGGGTGTTCATCGCCGGCAACCTGCTGTGCGCGATCGCCCCTGGCTACGGCCTGCTGATGGCCGCCCGCGTGGTGACCGCGTTCTGCCACGGCGCCTTCTTCGGGATCGGCTCGGTGGTGGCCAGCAGCCTGGTGGCGCCCAATCGCCGCGCGCAGGCGATCGCGCTGATGTTCACCGGCCTGACCCTGGCCAACGTGCTGGGCGTGCCGCTGGGCACCGCGCTCGGCCAGGCCTTCGGCTGGCGCTCGACGTTCTGGGCGGTGACCGGCATCGGCGTGCTGGCGGCCGGCGCGCTCGCGCTGTGCCTGCCCCGGCAACTGGAGATGCCGCAGACCAGCATCGCGCGCGAATTCCGCGTGATGCGCAATCCGCAGGTGCTGATGGTGCTCGGCATCAGCGTGCTGGCCTCGGCCAGCCTGTTCTCGGTGTTCACCTACATCACGCCGATCCTCGAGGAGGTCACGCATTTCACGCCGCACGAGGTCACCCTGGTGCTGCTGCTGTTCGGCCTGGGCCTGACGGTGGGCGGCACGCTCGGCGGCAAGCTCGCCGACTGGCGCCGGATGCCCTCGCTGATCGCCTCGCTGGCGCTGATCGGGCTGGTGCAGGTGGTGTTCGCCGGCACCATGCACCTGCCGATCCCGCTGCTGGTGACGATCTTCCTGTGGGGCGTGCTGGCCTTCGCGATCGTGCCGATCGCGCAGATCCTGATCGTCGACCGCGCGATCGAGGCGCCCAACCTGGCCTCGACGCTGAACCAGGGCGCCTTCAACCTCGGCAATGCCACCGGCGCCTGGCTCGGCGGCATGGCGATCGGCGCGGGCGTGCCGCTCACGCAACTTCCCTGGGTCGGCGTCGCGATGGCGGTGGGCGCGCTGGCGCTGACGCTGTGGTCGGCCTCGCTGGAGCGGCGGCCGTTCGCGGGGCCCTCGACGCTGGCCTGAGCTTGAGGCGGCTCGCTGGCGCGGGCCTGACGCGCGCCGCGCCCGTCGAGCGCCAAGCCGCATCGATTCGATTGCCTCCTCGCGCGCATCAATTCAGATCGATGCGCGACGATTCCATCCCGACCGCGTCAGCTCGCGCCGTGCCCCGCCCGGCGCGCCGCACCTCTCCATCGTTCCTCCATCCGGCCTCCACGCCCGTCATGGTCCCGAACCGAGGCCCGGTGTAGCATCTCGGCCGATGAAAACGATCCTCACCCGCGATTTCCTGGCCCTGATCCTCAGCGTCGCCATGGTCGGCCTCGGCACCGGCGCCACGCTGCCGCTGACCGCGCTGGCGCTCACCGAGGCCGGCCATGGCACCGGCGTGGTCGGCATGCTGACGGCCGCGCAGGCCGGCGGGGGCCTAGCGATCGTGCCGTTCGTGACCTGGCTCACGCGCCGCTACGGCGCGCGTGAATCGATCGTGGTGTCGGTGCTGGTGGTGGCCGCGGCCACCGCCGCGATGCAGGTGCTGGACAACCTGGTGGTCTGGGCGGTGCTGCGCGCCTTGTGCGGCGCGGCCCTGATGCTGTTGTTCACGATCGGCGAGGCCTGGGTCAACGAGCTCGCCGACGACGCCACCCGCGGCCGCGTGGTGGCGATCTACGCCACCAACTTCACGCTGTTCCAGATGGCCGGGCCGGTGCTGGTGAGCCGGGTCGCCGAGCTGCACGGCACGCGCTTCGCGCTGTGCGGCGCCCTCTTCCTGCTGGCCCTGCCGACGCTGGCCGCGATCCGCCGGCCGCCCGGCTCGGGCGCCCCGCATCACGAGGAGAGCCACGATCACTGGCGGCGCGTGCTGCCGCTGATGCCGGCCCTGATCGTCGGCACCGCCTTCTTCGCGCTGTTCGACACCCTGGCCCTGTCGCTGCTGCCGATCTACGCGATCGAGCGCGGCGTGGCGGCCGGCGTGGCCGTGCTGCTGGCCTCGATCACCCTGCTCGGCGACACCACCATGCAGTTCCCGATCGGCTGGCTCGCCGACCGGCTCGGCCGCGCCCGCGTGCACCTGGGCGCCGGCATCGTGGTCACCCTGCTGCTACCGCTGCTGCCCTTCGTGATCACCGATCCCTGGCTGTGCTGGCCGCTGCTGTTCGTGATCGGCGCGGCGGCCGGCAGCACCTACACGCTGTCGATCGTGGCCTGCGGCGAGCGCTTTCGCGGCGCCGCGCTGGTCACCGCCAGCTCGATGGTGTCGGCCTCCTGGAGCGCGGCGAGCTTCGGCGGCCCGATCCTGGCCGGCTCGCTGATGAATGCCTGGGGCAGCGATGCGCTGGTCGGCGTGATGGTGGCCGCCTCGCTGGCCTTCGTGCTGGCCGCGCTGTGGGAGCGTCGGCGCATACCGGAAGGCGGCGTGCGCGGCGAGGCCTGAGCGGCCGGCGGGCGGGGCTTGCCGGCTCGTGTGCCGCCATCGAACCCCGCTCCGTTTCCTTTCCCTGAACGCGGCCCGGCAAGCGCTCAGGCCCGACTCGGTCCGACCAGGGCGCCGGCGCGCGTCTCAGGCGGCCCGGCGCGCGGCGCCGTCACGCCCGCGCGTGGCCGCGCCGAGCCCCAGCACGAACAGCGCCGAGGCCAGCACCGGCAGCGCCGCGGCATGGAACAGCGCCTCGTTGCTCCAGTTCAGCGCGATCAGCTGCCCGCCCACCAGCGGCCCGAGCACCGAGCCGATGCGGCCGATGCCGAGGCTCCAGCCGATCCCGGTCGAGCGCAGCGCCGTCGGGTAGTATTGGCCGGCCAGCGCGTTGACGGCCGGTTGCCCGCCCACCACGCAGAAGCCACCGGCAAACACGGCCAGCAGCAGCCACGGCAGCGAGGCCGCGGCCAGCCCGATCGCACCCACCGAGACCGCCGCGCAGACGAAGCAGACGAACAGCACGCGCACGAATCCGTAGCGCTCGATGAAGCTGCCCAGCAACAGCGTGCCGATCACGCCGCCGGTCTGCAGCGCGGTGCCGACGATCACGGCCATCGAGGCGGAATAGCCGGCCTCGCGCATCACGGTCGGCAGCCAGTTCGACAGGAAGTACAGGTCGATCAGGTTCATGAAGCTGATCGACCACAACAGCAGGGTGACGGGCAGGCGCCCGGCGCGGAACAGCTCGGCCACCGGCGCGCCCTCGGCGCCCGCCTCGCGCACCACCAGGCGCGTGCCGGCGTCGATCGGCAGCGCCGGCGCGAAGGCCGCCAGCCAGGTGCGAGCGCGCTCGAGGCGCCCCTTCAGCACCAGGAACTGCAGCGACTCGGGCAGCCAGGCGAGCATCGCCAGCGCCAGCAGCAAGGGCACCGCGCCGCCGACGTAGAACACCGCGCGCCAGCCGAAGGCCGGGATCAGCGCGGCGCTGAGAAAGCCGCCCAGCGCCGCGCCGAGCGTGAAGCCGCAAGACACGAACATCATGCGCCGCACGCGCCGTGCCGGCGGGCTGAACTCGCCGACCAGCGCCATCGCGTTCGGCATGATGCAGCCCAGGCCGAGCCCGGTGACCAAGCGCAGCGCGATCAGGGCGGGAATGGTCGAGACCAGCGGCGTGGCCAGCATGCTCAGCGCGAAGAACAGCGTCGCGCCGATCAGCACCGGCCGCCGGCCGATCCGGTCGGCCAGCACCGACAAGCCAAGCGCGCCGAGCAGCATGCCGAACAGGCTGGCGCTGAACACCGGCCCGAGCGAGGCCTTGGCCACGCCCCATTCGGCGATCACGCTGGGCGCGACGTAGCCCATCGCCTGCGCGTCGAAGCCGTCGATCACCAGGCAGGCGCCGCACAGCACCAGCAGCATCGCGTGAAAGGCGGGCCGGTGCGTCTCGTCGAGCACGCGCTCGACCTCGAGCACCGCCGCGCCGGCTTCGGCCGGGCTTGCCTGCGGCGCGCTCATCGCATGCTCCCTGAAACGATGTTTCGGAGATAGCGCGGCGGCGGGAGGATCGGGATCGGGGACAGGGATGGCATCGAGGGCGGCTCCGGTTCGGCGACGGGCGCACCACGGCCCGACGGCGGCTCGTGGGCGCGCGCAAGGCAGGTTCGGAAGAAGGTGCCGGCACGTCGAGCGTTACGAATAGTAAAACCAATTATGGATATCGTAATCACCGTATACCCTGAGTCGCCGATCCGGGCCGATATCCATATGAGCAAAACGGTGAAACGCGTATCGTGCCCGCTGCTACTATGCTTGAGGTAATCCGGCTGCACGACGGCCGTTCGCCCACCCGACGAATCCATGATCCCGCCCACCATCCCCGAACTGGTCGACCGAGCCGGCAAGCTGCCCTATCTGCGCGAGCACATCGCCCTGGCCGCGGAGGGCGAGCTGGCTGTGGCGCGCCTGCACGAGTTGACGCTCGGCAGTG
Organism: Burkholderia gladioli; assembly: GCF_000959725.1. Classification (NCBI taxonomy): domain Bacteria; kingdom Pseudomonadati; phylum Pseudomonadota; class Betaproteobacteria; order Burkholderiales; family Burkholderiaceae; genus Burkholderia; species Burkholderia gladioli. Next base: position 2,313,957 of record NZ_CP009323.1, on the reverse strand, counting down.
CCTATCAACCGATCTACGACGTGACGATGCCGGGCGCGCCGCAATCCTCCTCGCTGGCCGACGCGATCGAGCGCTACGGCGACGAGCTCGGCTTCCAGGCGGTGCTGCGCGCCGACGGCGCGCCCTTCGACCCGTTCGAGGCGCTCACCGACGATCCGACGCTGGTGGCGGTGGACCGGCTCTCGCGGGCGCTGCACGCGATCAACTTCTTCGGCGCGCAACGCCACGGGCTGCTGTTCCTGCGCGTGCACGAGCGGCTGCTCAAGAGCGTCAAGTACGATCACGGCAAGCATTTTTCCTCGGTGCTGCGCCACTTCGGCCTGAGCCCCGAGCGCATCGTGATCGAGCTGCCGGCCGCCGCGGTCGCGCACAAGACCTTCCTCGGCTACCTGACCAAGAGCTACCAGCATCACGGCTTCAAGGTCGCCGACAAGCTGCCGGATCCGGGCCGCATCCTGGCCGTCGAATCCGAGATGGCCAGCCCCGACTACATCAAGATGGATGCCGCGATCGCCTTGCGCGACGGCATGGTCAAGGCCCTGGTGGGTTACGCGCAGCGCGTGAAGATCCCGATCATCTTCGACCAGGTGGCCGACGAGACGCAGTTCTCGCTGCTGCGCCAGTACGACGTGCGGCTCATGCAGGGCCCGGTGTTCGCGCAGCCGGCCCACGTTTGACTTGAGCGACGCCGCGGCGGGCGCACCGCTCGCGCCGAGATGAACACCGGCCGGCCTCAGCCCGGCTCGCCCAGTCGTTGCGCGAGCGCGCGCAGCTTCGGGCCGATGCGCCTGCGAAACACCTCCTCCCCCATCGACGACGCCGGCCCGCTGCAGCTGAGAATCAGCCAGCGCCGCTCGCGCGGCTCGCGGTAGGGCACGGCCACCGCGTTGACGTCGTCGTGCCAGTCGCGGAACGAATAACAGCAGCCCTCGCTCGCGTAGTCGGCCAGCGCGCGCTCGGCCGCGGCCACGCGCGCGGCCGCCGCGCGCGCCGGCCTCACGCCGCGCCGCAGCTCCGCGAACAAGGCCTCGCGCTGCTCGGCCGGCTGCACCGCCAGGTAGGCGCGCCCCATCGAGCTGGTCAGCATCGACAGGCGCGAGCCGGGCGCGAGGCCCAGCGTGAGCGCGGTTTCGCTGCGGATCGTCTCCAGGTAGATCATGTCGAGGCCGTCGCGGCAGCCGAGCGAGACGGCCGCGCCGATCTCGCGCGCCAACGCCTGCATGTGCGGCCGCGCCAGATCGAGCGCGCCGCTGCCCGCCAGCAGCGCGTGACCGAGCGACAGCACGCCGGCGTCGAGCGCGTACTTGCCGAGCGCCTCGTCCAGGCGCAGGTAGCCGAGCACGCTGAGCGTGTAGGCGAGGCGGTTCACGGTCGCCTTCGGCAAGCCGGTGCGCTCGACGAAATCGCGATTGCCGAGCAGGGTCTCGCCGGGACGGAAGGCACGCAGCAGGTCCAGGCCGCGCGCCAGCGCGGTGACGAAGCGGCGCTCGTCGTAGGTGGTGGGATCGGGACGGGAAGGATGCATACGATGCTACACTGGACGCCAATTTGCAAAACATTGTTCCGCACAGCGGAACCTCAGTCAAGCAAGGAGAAAACTCATGGGCGCTGCCGCCTTCCATTGGGATGACCCGCTGCTGCTCGACCAGCAGCTCGCCGACGACGAACGGATGGTGCGCGACGCCGCGCAAGCCTATGCGCAGGGCAAGCTCGCGCCGCGCGTGACCGAGGCCTTCCGCCACGAGCGCACCGACGCGACGATCTTCCGCGAGATGGGCGAGATCGGCCTGCTGGGCCCGACCATTCCCGAGCAATACGGCGGCCCGGGCCTCAACTACGTCAGCTACGGGCTGATCGCGCGCGAGGTCGAGCGCATCGATTCGGGTTATCGCTCGATGATGTCGGTGCAGTCCTCGCTGGTGATGGTGCCGATCTTCGAATTCGGCTCCGAGGCGCAGAAGCAGAAATACCTGCCGAAGCTGGCCAGCGGCGAGTGGATCGGCTGCTTCGGCCTGACCGAGCCGAATCACGGCTCGGACCCGGGCAGCATGGTGACGCGCGCGAAGAAGGTGGCGGGCGGTTACGCACTGTCGGGCGCGAAGATGTGGATCACCAATTCGCCGATCGCCGACGTGTTCGTGGTCTGGGCCAAGCTCGACGAGGACGGTAAGGACACGATCCGCGGCTTCATCCTCGAGAAGGGCTGGAAGGGCCTGTCGGCGCCGGCGATCCACGGCAAGGTCGGCTTGCGCGCCTCGATCACCGGTGAGATCGTGCTCGACGAGGTGTTCGTGCCCGAGGAGAACCTGCTGCCGGAGGTGAGCGGCCTGCGCGGGCCCTTCACCTGCCTGAATTCGGCGCGCTACGGCATCGCCTGGGGGGCGCTGGGCGCCGCCGAATCCTGCTGGCACACCGCGCGCCAGTACGTGCTCGATCGTCAGCAGTTCGGCCGGCCGCTGGCGGCCAACCAGCTGATCCAGAAGAAGCTCGCCGACATGCAGACCGAAATCACGCTCGGGCTGCAGGGCGTGCTGCGCCTGGGCCGCATGAAGGACGAAGGCACGGCCGCGGTCGAGATCACCTCGATCATGAAGCGCAATTCCTGCGGCAAGGCGCTCGACATCGCGCGGCTCGCGCGCGACATGCTCGGCGGCAACGGCATCTCGGACGAATTCGGCGTGGCGCGCCACCTGGTCAATCTCGAGGTGGTCAACACCTATGAAGGCACGCACGATATCCACGCGCTGATCCTCGGCCGCGCGCAGACCGGCATCCAGGCCTTCTTCTGAACGCCCGTGCGCCCATGTAAAAAGGGCATCGCGATCACTCGCGATGCCCTTTTGCATTCAGGCGCGCACCGGCGCCCGAGCCATTACTTGTTCGGCTGCGGCGTGAGGCGAAGGTACGGACGCACGGCCTTGTAGCCCTTCGGGAAACGCTGCTTGAGCTCTTCCTCATCCTTCAGCGACGGCACGATCACCACGTCCTCGCCATCCTTCCAGTTGCCCGGCGTGGCGACCTTGTAGTTGTCGGTCAGTTGCAGCGAGTCGATCACGCGCAGCACTTCGTCGAAGTTGCGGCCGGTGCTGGCCGGGTAGGTGATGGTCAGGCGCACCTTCTTGTTCGGGTCGATCACGAACAGCGAGCGCACCGTGAGCGTCTCGTTCGCGTTCGGATGGATCATGTCGTACAACTGCGAGACCTTGCGATCGGCATCGGCCAGGATCGGGAAGTTCACGCTGGTCGACTGCGTGTCGTTGATGTCGCTGATCCAGCCCTTGTGCGATTCCACGCTGTCCACCGACAGGGCGATCGCCTTCACGTGGCGCTTCTCGAATTCGCCCTTGAGCTTGGCCGTCAGGCCCAGCTCGGTGGTGCACACCGGCGTGTAGTCGGCCGGGTGCGAGAACAGCACGCCCCAGCTATCGCCGAGCCATTCGTGGAACTTGATGCGGCCGAGGCTCGAATCCTGCTCGAAGTCGGGGGCGATGTCGCCAAGACGCAGACTCATGTTGCTCCTCCTGGATGGATGAACCGGTGGTGGGCACCGCGCACGGCACGCACGCGGCCAAACCTCAAGCTTACGACAAGCGGCTGTCGGGACAACGATTATTCCGTCAGATCGTCATGAGAAATTGTCATTTTTTCCCTGCCGCTTGAAAGTTTGGGGAAACTTTTTCGTCGGCGATTCACTCCCTCCTTACAATCGCCAAGTCGTTTACCATGGCCCGGCATGCCGTCCGGCAGGCCCGGGCCGGATCCGGCGCTCCGCTCGCCAGCGGGCACGGGTTTCGCTAGGATGTCGGCTACGCGGTACCTCTGCACAAAGGGAGTTGCAATGTCGGAAGTCAACAAGGAGAAACTGATGTCGGATATCAAAACCGTTCTCGCGGATGCGGAAGACCTGCTGAAACAAGCGGCGGCCACCACCGGTGACCGTGCGTCGGAGCTTCGCGAGAAGGCGCTCTCGCGCCTGAAGCAGGCGAAGGAAAAGGCGGCCGACGTCCAGGTGGTGGTCGTCGAGAAGGGCAAGAAGGCGGTACGCGCGACCGACGACTATGTCCACGAGCATCCGTGGACCTCGATCGGCGTCGCCGCCGGCGTGGGCGTGCTGATCGGCCTGCTGATCAACCGCAAGTAAGCGTCGCCCCCGCGGCGCCCGCGAGGGGCGCCGCGTCCCGCCGCCGGGCCCGCCGGCGCACCGCGCCGGCCGGCTCCGGTCACCTCCTGCACGCGCAAGCGCTCCAAACATGACAACCAATACGCCACCGCCTCATCCCGCACACGGCCCCCTGCGCCGCCTGCTCGGTTCCGTATTCGCGCTGCTGCAAACCCGGCTGGAGCTGCTCGGGATCGAACTCGCCGAGGAGAAGGAACGCCTGATCGGCGTGCTGTTCCTCGGGCTCGCCGCGATGATGCTGGCCACCATGGCCTTGATCAGCCTGACCGTGCTGGTCGCGATCGCCTTCTGGGACAGCTACCGCTGGCAGTCGCTGGCCGCGATCACGGCGGTCTACGCGATCGGCGCGCTCGGCTGCGGCCTGAAGGCCCGCGCCGGCCTGCGCGAGGCGCCGAGCGTCTTCGAGGCCACCCTGCACGAGCTCGAAAAGGACCGCGAACTGTTTCGCGGCAAGCCCTGAACCCCGGGTCCCGTAACCCGCCGTACCTTTCACGCCCACGCGCCATGAACCAACCCGCATCGGACGACCTGTTCCGCCAGCCGCGTTCGCGGCGCAAGCTCAGCGCCACGCAGTACCGCGCGCTGCGCAAGGAACTGCTGATCCTGCGCTCGGACGTCGAGCGCCTCGAACTCGCCCAGGCCGGCGGCGAACTGCGCGAAGCCCTGACCCACTTCCGCTGGCTGAAGCTGCTGATGCCCGGTTTCTCGGGCGGCTCGCTCAGCAAGTCGGCGAAAGGGCTCAATGCCAGCCTCGGCTCGCTGGTCAGCCAGTATCCGCTCGTCAGCTCGCTCGCCTCGGCCGTGCTCGCCAAGCCGGTGCGCTCGCTCGTCACGCGCGGCGCCGGCCCCGCCATCAAGTGGGGGTCGATCGGCTTCGCGATCTGGGAGGCCTACCAGATCTGGAAGGGCGCCCAGCGCGAGAAGGCTGCCGCCGAGGCGATCAGGGTGGACGGCGCGACGACCGGCGCCAAAGCCGCCGTCGGGAAGCAGGACTAGCGCGCTGGCGGCCGGCACGCGCCGGCTGCGGGATACCTCGCGCGCTTAGCCGGTTTCGGCCGCGTTCGCCTCATCGCCTCATTGTCCCCGCCTGTCGCGCGCAACCGCGTCAGCGCATCGTCCAGCACTCGGGGCGCGGCACGCCCGGGCCGCTCGCTCCCGGCGGGCGGTTACCGCGCAGGCCATCGGCACGCAGCAGATAGGTGCCGCAGGAATCGTCGCGCATCGGCCCGTTCGGCACCGGTGTCGCGCTCAGCCAGTAGCCGCCGGCTGGTGCCGGCTCCGCCGAGAGCCGATAGACGGGCGGCCCCTGCTCCGGCACCATGCCGAGCTCCATCCCTTTCCCCTGCCCTGTCGTTTCGAAGCCATCGCGCTCGGCGAAATCCTGCGCGACGCGATACAGCGCCGTGACCGCGCCGAGACGATGGCCGCGATCGATCTGGCGCCGGTACGAAGGCACCGCGAACGCCGCGATCAGGGCCGCCACGGCCAGCGCGATCATCAATTCGATCAAGGTGAAGCCGCGCCTGCGCAACGGGCGCTCGATCGTCCCCGGACGAGATACCGGGTGCTTTGGAGCTTGCATCGTCACCTCGTCCCCGCTCACCAAGGCGCCGCCGCGACACGCCGCCAGCGGCGCGCCACCTGGCGTCCGTCCTCGAAGGCGAGCTGCAACTGCAGCCAGACCGTGGTGGCCCGCGTGCTGCCGGTGCCGCGCGCGGTCAGCAGATAGGCCTGCCAGCGCGGCCGCGACGCGATCGGCCAGCGCTCGATCAGGCAGGATGGCGCGGCCGCGGCGCCCTGCCAATACGCGAACGGATGCAAGGCGGCCGGCCCTTCGAGGGCGCCTCGCTGGCGCCAGCCTTCCGGCTCGCCCGCCACCGCGAGAACCTCGCCGCTGGACGCCGACAGCGAGGCCCGCGTCGGCTCGGCGGCAAACGCGACGCGCTCCGCGAGACTGCGCTCGCAGACGGCGAGCGCGGCCTCGGCCGCATGGAACGCGATGCTGCGCGATGCGAATGCCGCCACCGAACGCGCTTCCGACATCGACACCTCGAACCCCGCCGCGCTGGCCACCAGCAGGGCCGAGATAAGCACCAGCACGCCGGGCAGCGCCGCCCCGGACACGCATTCGCGCCGCACGCCGGCGCGCCCCTTCCGGAGCTTCACGACGAAGCGACCGGGACTCGAATGCGCGGCGCATGTGTATGTCGTCATCCGCCGCCTCCGTCCATGAAAGCCGCATTGCGCACCGCCAGCCAGCGGCGCGAGATCCAGCGCGCGCGGCCGTCGTGTACCGGCTGGCTGCGGCCATCGCAATCGGTGTAACGGCGCATCCTCGAACCAGCCGCGCCGCGCGCCTGCACGCAGACCTCGACGGCCTGCACCCGCTGCCACGCGTCGTCGACCAGGGACGAGGCCTCGTCCCATGCCGCGCGGCCACGCAGGCGGTAACGCACACGCAAGCGCTCGACACCTTCGACGAGCGGCTGGGCCGTGCCGCTGTGGCCGCTGCCTTCGCAATACAACTCGGGCTCGCCGGTCACGCTGCTGGCCCGCACGAAGTAGCGATCGACCACCAGCGGCGCCGCGTCGCCGTCGCCAACGCCCTGTCCCAGACAATCGGTGACGAGCCCGCCGCTGGTCGGCCAGGTCGAGATCGTGTCGCCGACGTAGCGCACCAGCAGGCCGTCGGAACTCGCGCCGGCCCCGGCACAGCCCGGCCGCAGCGCTTCGCCGGATGGACGGCCGGCGCTGCAACCGAACAATGGCGCGAACGGCACGCCGCCGCTGGCGTCGAGCGGACTGAATCCCGCCATGCGCACCGATCGGGCGATCAGCGTCAGCGCCGTGGCAGCGGCATCGCGCGCCCGCACGGCCTCGATCGAGCTGACATGTGCCGCGCGCTGGGTCCGGTACAAGGACAGCGCCGTCGTCATCACCAGCGCGGCCAGCACCAGCGCCACCAGTGCCTCGACCAGCGTGTGGGCGCGGCAGCGCCGCCGTCGGCTCATCGCTCGCCTCCTCCGGAGAACGCCAGCGAGACGCAAGTTCGCGGTGCGCGGACCGCCGTGGAGACAGCCGGCTCACACGTGGCGTCCTGCGGCGATGCCGTCGAGCCGCGCGACCAGCGCAGCTCGACGTGTGCCAGGCCATCGCGCGTGGTCTGCTTGAAACGCGGATCGACCAGCACGGTCGAGGCCCGTTCCCAATCGACCATCGTCGTGCCACCGGCACCGGCCAGTTCCGCCCATGAATCCACGAAGCCGAGCGCCGTGGCACGCGCGGCGGAATCCGCCGCGGCGGCACGCATGGCAAGTTGCGCACCGAGCACGGCGATGGTTGCGCTCGCAAGCAACAACAGAGCGATCGTGACCTCGAGCAGGGAGCTGCCGGTGCTGGCACGGGCACGCCTCATGGTTGCGCTCCGCAAGGCCCGGCGGACATGCGCGCTCGACCACCGGCGGCGATCCGGATGCACCGCGAGAAACGCCTGGCCTCGACATCGGCCATCGCCGCGCGCGGCGAAAATTCGAAGCGCCGGAATCCGCCCATCACCTGCCCGACCGGCGGCGTGAATACCACGTCGGCCACCGCGCCATCGACACGCACGTCCCGATCGGCGGGAATCCGGCGCAGCAGCGTGCCGCCGCTGGAAGCATCGAATGCCATCACCGACCATCCGCACGACCAGGCCCCGTCGCCTGCTTGCCCGCACGCGCTGCCGGCCGTGTCGCAGGGCGGCTCGCCGTCGCCCCGGCACAGCACCACGCGCACGCCGCGCGTGAGCGCCTCGATGCGCGCGGCGGCCAGTGCCGCCAGCATCGACGCGGCCCGCGCCTCGACACGATCGCGCTGCCGCCAGGCCACGAACGACGGCACGGCATAGGCGGCCACGATCGCGATCAGCGCGACCGCCACCATCGATTCGATCAGCGTGACGCCCGCCATTCCTTGTGCCCTGCCCATCGTCTGCTCCCGTGCATCACCGTGATGCGAGGACTGTAGCGAGACGAACGCGAGTGCGCCATTGGCCGAACGGCCGAATGGCGCGCGTCGACACCGCCGGTGACAATCGTCACGACGGAATCGAGTTCAGGAGTTCAGGAGGTCGGGAATGAAGCGGGAAAGCGTGGGATCAGCGTTTGCGGACCGGCTTCGGGGGAACGGCGCGGCGAAATTCCTCGATCACATCGGCGAATTCGGAAACATCCTCGAAGCGCCGGTAAACCGAGGCGAAGCGCACATAGGCGATGGTATCGAGCTCGCGCAACTCGTTCATCACGAGCTCGCCGAGCTTTTCGCTGCGCACCTCGCGCTCGCCGGTGGCGAGCAACTGGTACTCGATGCGAGCGACCGCCGCGTCGATCGCGTCCGCTGCAACGGGCCGCTTGCGCAGCGCCAGTTGCATGCTCGCGACGATCTTGCGACGGTCGAATTCGGTGCGGCTGCCATCCTTCTTGACCACCGCCGGCAAGGCCAGCTCGACCCGCTCGTACGTCGTGAAACGCTTGTCGCAGGCCGAGCAGCGGCGGCGCCGACGAATCGCGGCGCCGTCCTCGGACACGCGGGAATCCACTACCTGCGTGTCGTCATGCCGGCAGAACGGGCAGCGCATGGTCGATCAGCGATAGACCGGGAAGCGCTTCGTCAGCTCGGCCACCTGGCCGCGCACGCGCTCGATGGTGGCCGCGTCTTCCGGCGCATCCAGCACGTCGGCGATCAGGTTGCCGACGATCTCGGCTTCCTTCGCGCCAAAGCCGCGCGTGGTCATCGCCGGCGAACCCAGGCGAATGCCCGAGGTCACGAACGGCTTTTCCGGATCGTTCGGGATCGCGTTCTTGTTCACCGTGATGTGCGCCGCGCCCAGCGCCGCTTCCGCCGCCTTGCCCGTGATCTTCTTGGCCTGCAGGTCCACCAGCATCACGTGGCTTTCCGTGCGCCCCGACACGATGCGCAGACCGCGCTTGACCAGCGTCTCCGCCAGCACCCGCGCGTTCTCCACCACCTGCTGCTGGTAGGTCTTGAACTCCGGCGAGGCCGCTTCCTTGAACGCCACCGCCTTGGCCGCGATCACGTGCATCAGCGGGCCGCCCTGGATCCCCGGGAAGATCGCCGAGTTGATCGGCTTCTCGTACTCGGACTTCATCAGGATCACGCCGCCGCGCGGGCCGCGCAGGCTCTTGTGCGTGGTGGTCGTCACGAAGTCCGCGTGCGGCACCGGGTTCGGGTACACGCCCGCCGCGATCAGCCCCGCGTAGTGCGCCATGTCCACCATCAGGTAGGCGCCCACCGCCTTGGCGATCTTCGCCAGGCGCTCGAAGTCGATCTTCAGCGCGAACGCCGAGGCGCCCGCCACGATCATCTTCGGCTTGTGCTCCTGCGCCAGCTTCTCGGCCGCTTCGTAGTCGATGTCCTCGCCTTCGTTCAGGCCGTAGCTCACGACGTTGAACCACTTGCCCGACATGTTCACCGGCGAGCCGTGCGTGAGGTGGCCGCCATGCGCCAGGCTCATGCCCATGATGGTGTCGCCCGGCTTGAGCATCGCGAAGAACACGCCCTGGTTGGCCTGCGAACCCGAGTTCGGCTGCACGTTCGCGGCCTCGGCGCCGAACAGCGCCTTGACGCGATCGATCGCCAGCTGCTCGACCACGTCGACGTATTCGCAGCCGCCGTAGTAGCGCTTGCCGGGGTAGCCCTCGGCGTACTTGTTGGTCAGTTGCGAGCCCTGCGCGGCCATCACGGCCGGGCTCGTGTAGTTCTCGGAAGCGATCAGCTCGATGTGATCTTCCTGGCGCTGGTTTTCCTGCTGGATCGCCTGCCAGAGGTCGGGATCGACGTTCGCGATGGTGCTTTGGGCTCTGTCAAACATACGGTTTCCGTCAAGTGTGTACAGGTTAACCGGGGCGGGCCGAGTACATTGCGCGCTGCTGGCGGACGGCCAGCCCGGCGCGACGGAAGGATCCGGTTACGCAAGGCGGACAGCCACCGGCAATGTACGCAACGGCGCACAACGGCTGCCCAGGCGAACGGCAAAAACGACGCCCTGCGCTTCACGGTGGGGTGCTCCACCTTGAACCCGAGGGTTCTATCGCCAGTCACGCAGGGGCTGATGAGCGCCGTAGTTTATTGGATGGCCGATGAATAGGCAACCGGCCGGCCGGCCCTGTGGAGCAATAAGGGCGCGATCGAAATCACCGCGAACGCCACGCCGGGCCTGCCTCCGGCGCCGCATCCGGGCCTGGAAAGCAGGCCGCCGCCGTGCCCGGGAACGGCCCGTGTCGCCTTGCCGCAACGCGGCATTGTCAGTAGGCTAACGATCCCCCCTTTCGTTTCACCCCACCGACCAGGAGTAGCAGCAATGATCGTGTTCGTCACCGGCGCATCCGCGGGATTCGGCGCCGCCATCGCCCGGACCTTCGTCAAGGGCGGCCATCGCGTGGTCGCCAGCGCGCGCCGCAAGGACCGGCTCGACGCCCTCGCCGCCGAACTCGGCGAGGCCCTGTTGCCCGTCGAGCTCGACGTGCGCGAGCGCGGCGCCATCGAGGCCGCGCTCGCGGGCCTGCCGGCGGACTTCGCCGAGATCGACGTGCTGGTCAACAACGCCGGCCTCGCGCTGGGTACCGAGCCGGCGCAGCGGGCCAGCCTCGACGAGTGGCAGACCATGATCGACACCAATTGCTCGGGCCTGGTCACCGTCACGCACACGCTGCTGCCCGGCATGATCGCGCGCGGCCGCGGCCACATCTTCAACCTGGGCTCGGTCGCCGGCACCTACCCGTACGCGGGCGGCAACGTATACGGCGCGACCAAGGCATTCGTCCGACAATTCAGCCTGAACCTGCGCACCGACCTGCTGGGCACGCCGCTGCGCGTGACCGACATCGAGCCGGGCCTCTGCGGCGGCACCGAATTCTCCAACGTGCGCTTCCGCGGCGACGACGAGAAGGCCGCCAACGTCTACGCCAACGTCGAGCCGCTCACGGCCGAGGACATCGCCGACACGATCTACTGGATCGCCACGCGCCCGGCCCACGTCAACATCAACACCGTCGAAATGATGCCGGTCGCGCAGGCCCCGGCAGGGCTGGCCGTGCACCGCGGCTGAAGGCTGCCGGCAGGCCCGCCCGGAGCGCGCGCAGCCGCGCCGGGCGGGCCGCTGCGCGCGCAACATTCGGTTACGAAACGCCGCGAAACGTTCCGGTAGAATGCGCGCCATGACCGAACCCGAACCTCCGCCCGAAGCCGTGCCCTCGTTTCGCTGGCCGGTTCGCGTGTACTACGAGGACACCGATGCCGGCGGCATCGTGTATTACGCGAACTACCTGCGCTTCTTCGAGCGAGCCCGCACCGAATGGCTGCGGGCCTGCGGCCTCGACCAACGGCGCCTGGCCGCCGAGACCGGCGCGATGTTCGTGGTGCGCGACACGGCGGTCGACTACCGGGCGCCGGCGCGGCTGGATGATCCGTTGACGATCGTCAGCCGGATCGAACGTTTCGGGCGCGCCTCGCTGATCTTCGTGCAGGAAGCCTGGCTCGGCGACCTGCTGCTGGTGTCGGGGCGTACCGGCATCGGCTGGGTCGACCGCGAAACGCTGCGGCCGACCGGCATTCCGCCCTCGGTCCGCGATGCACTGGAACGGGGACCGGTACCAAGCGTGTCAACGGCCGAGCCCTGAGCGCCGTTTAGACAGAGCCGATGAACTTGCGACCCTGATTCGGGACCAACGACGGCACGGCAAGGAGCGACGCGGGCAGCCAAAGGCCGGCCCGCCACGCGCCGCCGGACGCCGGACCCGTAGCGCGCCAGTGGCATCGAAGCGGCGCGGCGGCCAAGAAGGCATGACAACCACACACCTATGAACTCTGCACAAGACCTGTCGATCGTTTCTCTCGTCCTCAATGCGAGCGTGCTCGCCCAGGCGGTGATGGGGCTGCTCCTGCTGCTGTCGCTGATGTCCTGGACGTTCATCTTCCGTAAATGGTTCGCGATCCGTCGCGCGCGCAAGCAGACCGAGCGTTTCGAACGCGATTTCTGGTCCGGCGGCGATCTCCAGGCGCTCTACCAGAGCGCGGCGAACAATCGCCACACGATCGGCTCGCTGGAACGGATCTTCGAATCGGGCATGCGCGAGTTCCTGAAGGCCAAGGAAAAGCGCATCTCCGATCCCTCGCTGATCCTCGACGGCGCCCGCCGCGCGATGCGCGCCTCGTTCCAGCGCGAGATGGACATGCTCGAGGCCAACCTCGCCTTCCTGGCCTCGGTCGGTTCGGTCAGCCCCTACATCGGCCTGTTCGGCACGGTCTGGGGGATCATGAATTCGTTCCGCGGCCTGGCCAACGTGCAGCAGGCCACGCTCGCCAACGTCGCGCCCGGCATCGCCGAGGCCCTGGTGGCCACCGCGATCGGCCTGTTCGCGGCGATTCCCGCGGTGGTGGCCTACAACCGCTACGCGCACGACATCGATCGCCTGGCCAGCCGCTTCGAGACCTTCGTCGAGGAGTTCTCGAACATCCTGCAGCGCCAGGCCCAATAAGGAGCACGCGATGGCCGGCACTCCCCTTCGTTCCAGCATGCGCGGCGGCCGTTCGCGCCGCTCGATGGCCGACATCAACGTCGTGCCCTACATCGACGTGATGCTGGTGCTGCTCGTGATCTTCATGGTCACGGCCCCGCTCGTGGCCCCCTCGATCGTCAACCTGCCGACCGTCGGCAACGCGGCGCCGCAGGACCAGACGCCGCCCGTGGTGGTCAACATCCAGGCCGACGGCCGCATGAGCGTGCGCTACAAGAGCGACGCCGGCGCCTCGCAGGAAGACACCATGAGCAAGGCCGAGCTCGACGACTTCATCGCCTCGCGGCAGGCCGACCATCCCGACCAGCCGGTGGTGATCGCGGCCGACAAGACCGTGCAGTACGACAAGGTGATGACCGTCATGTCGGACCTGAAAGCGCGCGGCGTGAAGCGCGTGGGCCTCCTCGTCAAATCGCAATGAACCAGCGCAAGACCCGCACCGCCTCACCGCTGCAGCCGCCTCGAGAGCGCGGCACGGGACGCGCGTTCCTGCTCGCGGCGCTGATGCACGTGCTGTTGGTGGCCCTGCTCTACCACGGCATCAATTGGCAGAACAGCACGCCGGCCGGCGCGGAAGCCGAGCTGTGGACCGAAGTGCCGGATTCGCCAGCGCCGCGCCCGGTGCCGCCGCCCGCCCCGCCGGTGCGCGTCGCCCCCGCGCCGCCTCCGGCGCGGGACGACGATGCCGAGATCGCCCTGCAGCAGAAGCGCCGCCAGCAGCAGGAAGCAGCCGCGCGCGAGGCGCAGCTCGCCGAGCAGCGCCGCGAGCAAGCGCTGAAGGCCGAGCAGCAGGAAGCCGAAGCCAGGCGCGCCGCCCAGCTGGCGGCGCAGCAGCTTGCCCAGCAGCAGGCAGCGGAAAAGCAGAAGCAGGCCGACAAGTTGCGCCAGCAACAACTCGCCGAACAGAAGAAACTCGAGCAACAGCAGAAGCTCGAGCAGCAACGCAAGCAGGAGCAGGCACAGGCTGAAGCGCAGAAGAAGGCCGAGGCCGAGAAGGCGGCGGCCGCCAAGGCGGAAGCTGCGGCCAAGGCGAAGGCCGACGCGGCCGCGAAGGCCAAGGCCACCGCCGCGGCCAATGCCAAGCTCGACAAGGAGCGTCAGGCGCGCCTCGCGCAGTTGCAGGGCGCGGCGGGCGGCCAGGGCGGCAGCGACGGCCTGGCCAAGAGCGGCACGGGTTCCGGCTCGGGCGGCAATGCCACCTCGCCCGGTTACGCCGACAAGGTCAAGCGCCGCGTCAAGCCGTTCATCGTCTGGAACGGCGCCACCGAAGGGCTGGTGACGAGCGTGGATGTCCGCTGCTCGCCATCGGGCGACGTGCTCAGCGTCTCGGTGGTGAGGCCGAGCGGCAATCCGGCCTGGGACGAAACCGTGGTCGGCGCGGTACGGGCAGCCTCGCCCCTGCCGCCCGATACTAACGGAATCACGCCGAAGAAGATTGCAATTACCTTCCGGGCGGCGGAGTGACACGGAATCGGCATACACTCGCGCCGTCGCCACAAGGAACGAATCGGCTATTGTTAGGTCTTTGCGGTTGCACAGTTACATACGGGAAACAGGACGCATGAGTTTGATGACGAAGCTGGGTTTCAGGGCACTGGTGGCCTCGTGCCTGATCGCGGCGGGCAGCACCGCCAACGCGCAGGTCAATGTGCTCATCACGGGCGTCGGGTCGACGCAGTTTCCGATCGCCACCGCGAATTTCGTCAACGAAGGCGGCTTGCCGCAATCGGTGACGGCCGTGGTGCGCGCCGATCTGGCCCGTACCGGCAAGTTCTCGAATGTCGACGCCGGCAGCACGCCGATCCCCGAGACCGCCCCGGTCGACTACGGTGCCTGGAAGGCAAAGGGCGCGAACGCGCTGGTCGCCGGCACCGTGAACCGTGACGCCAGCGGCCAGGTGAAGGTCGACTTCATGCTGTTCGACACGCTCAAGCAGCAAAGCCTCGGCGGCCTCTCGCTGACGGCCGGGGGCGATGCCGAGAGCATGCGCAAGACCGGCCACAAGATCGCCGACTTCATCTACCAGAAGCTGATGGGCGTGCGCGGCGTGTTCAGCACGCGGCTGTCCTACGTGACGCGCTCGGGCGGCAAGTATCGTCTACTGATTTCCGATTCCGACGGCGAGAACGCGGTGCCGGCGCTGACCAGTTCCGAGCCGATCATCTCGCCGGCCTGGTCGCCGAGCGGAACGAAGGTTGCTTACGTGTCCTTCGAACTGCGCAAGCCGGTGGTCTATATCCACGACCTGCCGACCGGCCGCCGCTACGTGATTTCGAACCAGAAGGGCAACAACAGCGCGCCGGCCTGGTCGCCGGATGGCCAGACGCTGGCCGTGGCACTGTCCCTGACGGGCAATACCCAGATCTACTCGGTCAGCGCGACGGGCACCGGCCTGCGCCGGCTCACCCAGAGCAGTTCGATCGATACCGAACCCTTTTATTCTCCTGATGGCCGGTGGATCTATTTCACCAGCGATCGTGGTGGCGCGCCGCAAATCTACCGGATGCCCGCACAGGGCGAGAGCGCCGGCAGCGCGCAGCGCGTGACGTTCACGGGCAGCTACAACACCAGCCCGCGCGTCAGCCCCGACGGCAAGTTGCTCGCGTACATCTCGCGCACCGGTGGGGGCTTCAAGCTGTATGTCCAGGATCTGCAAACCGGCGCCGCCAACGCGGTCACCAATACGACGCATGACGAATCGCCGAGTTTCGCGGCAAACGGTCAGTACATCCTGTACGCGACCCAAGCCAATGGCCGCAGTGTGCTGGCCGCTGTCCCCTCGGACGGCAGCTCGCCGCCGCAGATTCTGCCCGTCCAGGGCGGCTCCTTCCGTGAGCCGTCGTGGGGGCCATTCATGCAATGACCAACAGGAGATTCACCATGATGACCAATAAAGCTCGCCTGGCACTCGCCGTGATGATGATCAGCGCCCTCGCCGCCTGTAAGTCGGGCGTCAAGCTCGACGACAAGGCGAACCAGCAAGGCAACGCGCTGCAGACGCAACCGAACCCGACCGACGTCGCGCAAGTGAACGTCGATCCGCTGAACGATCCGAACAGCCCGCTGGCCAAGCGCAGCATCTACTTCGACTTCGACAGCTACTCGGTCTCGGACCAGTACCAGTCGCTGCTGGCCCAACACGCCCAGTACCTGAAGAGCCACCCGGCGCGCCACATCCTGATCCAGGGCAACACCGACGAGCGCGGCACCAGCGAGTACAACCTCGCGCTGGGCCAGAAGCGCGCGGAAGCGGTTCGCCGCGGCCTGTCGCTGCTCGGCGTGCCGGATTCGCAGATGGAATCGGTCAGCCTGGGCAAGGAAAAGCCGCAGGCGCTGGGCCACGACGAAGCCTCGTGGGCGCAGAACCGCCGCGCGGACATCGTCTATCAACAGTAAGCAAGGGAACCCAAGCCGTATGACGCACCGCTTCCCCTGGCTGCGTGCAGCCGCCGCGGCCTGTGTCGCCGGTGTCGCGCTCGGCGCGGCGCCGGCCCACGCAGGCATGTTCGACGACGACGAAGCCCGTCGCGCCGTGCTCGACCTGCGTAGCCGCACCGACAACCTGACCAGCCAGTTGTCGGCCGCGCAACGCACGATCCTCGACCAGTCCGGCCGTCTCGACCAGCTCAACCAGCAGGTCGCGACGCTGCGCGGGCAGAACGAGGACCTGACCAATCGCCTGACCACGCTGGAGCGTCAGCAGCGTGACGGCTACAGCGACCTGGACACGCGGCTCAAGAAGTTCGAGCCGCAGCAGACCACGGTCGATGGCGTCGAGGGCACGGTCCAGCCCGGGGAAACGGACGCGTTCAACGCGGCTTCGCAGCAGTTCCGCGCCGGCGACTTCAAGGGCGCGGCGGCCTCGTTCCGCGCCTTCATCGCCAAGTATCCGCAGAGCCCCTACCAGCCGGTGGCGCAGTACTGGCTCGGCAACGCGCAGTACGCGCTACGCGACTACAAGGGCTCGACGGCGACCTGGCAGGCGCTGGTGAAGGCCTTCCCGCAGCACCCGCGCGCCGGCGACGCCCTGGTGGCGATCGGCACCAACCAGTTGGAGCAAGGCCAGAAGGCGGCCGCGAAACGCACCTTCGAACAGGTCGTCTCGCAGTTCCAGGGTTCGAGCTCGGCGCAGGCGGCGCAAGCCAAGATCGATTCGATCAAGTAGGCGAGATGGAGCGGCGGCAAGCCTGTCGAGGGTCGATTCTTGACAGGCTCGAAAAATCTCCGCTATAATCTCGCCTCTTTGGGTCGTTAGCTCAGCTGGTAGAGCAGCGGACTTTTAATCCGTTGGTCACTGGTTCGAATCCAGTACGGCCTACCAAAGAATCTGCTGTGAAAAAGAGGTTACCAAAGCCGCTGTGAAGTGATCTACTTCACAGCGGCTTTGTTCTTTTTGGGTCCTATGCGGGGACCGGGTTGCAGCTCATCCCATGACCATCGGATACTTTCCGAGAATCACGGGCCGCATAGGGTCGTCACCCTGTGTGGGTTTATTCCGAGGATCGCCCCATGATGGAGTCTGACGACTGGACCACCCTGGTCAGGGCGACGCTCAAACCACTCTGTCCGACCTGCTCCTCCTCGAACATTATGGCCGGCGCGTGCGCCATCGGCTCGGCCACGGTCCACCAGGAATTCACCTGCGAGGACTCCCAGTTCGAATTCACCGCGATGTTTATGCTGGTCCGATACTACGAAAGCTTCCCCAAGCAGTAGGGCCGTAGCTGCCGCCGTGCGCAGAGATGGCTATTGCCTGGTCCTCTTGGGGCGCGGGTTGATTCCGTTCTTCTCCAGCAGCTTGCGGAGCCGGGAGTTTTCCGCAAACAGGACGACATACGAAATCACGAGCATGATCGTGGGGAACCACTCACCAGTCGCCCGGATAACAAGCCAGCACGCAGCAGCGCCGATAACGGCGGTGAGAATCAGCAGTAGGCGATCACCAATCCAGCTCATCATTTACCTCGCGGCGCGAATCTCGCCCGCACGCCGTAATTGTTGTAGGTCGTCGGGGAAAGCACCTCGGGGTGCCGCAGCATGTGAGCAATGAGGATGGGCGGGACAGCTAGGCCCATACTCGCCCCCCATGTTGCAATTGCCACGGACGAACGCAGCCCACGCGGGTCTTTGCACGCAGCTACGCATTGGTCGCTACCATCAAACTCCCGACGACGGCCCCGAGGTAGAACACGCCTAACATGCTGCCCGCGACGGTCAGCAATTCGAGGCCCGTGGTGGCGCCGATCAATTCAGCAACTGTCGCCCCAGGCCCGAGGGCTTTAAGCGCTCCCAATGCGGCAGAAGTGCTCGCCAGCGAGGTTTGCAATGTCGCAAACAAAGTGGTCGGCACGGGCAGGTGCAAGCCCGCCATGTTGTCTTGAAACGCTCTCGAAAAACTTACGCACGCTGCCATAAGTCGGCCCTCTCTTTTGTTGTGGCTTCGAGACATTATCAGGAGGGCGTTCCCGGCTGCAACCGGCAGAGTTACCGGGCTGTCACTCTGTGTCGGTTTATTCGGCTCTAGCTCCCGGGACTTCCGACTGACGCCTGGGGAGTCCGGCGCGACGACATACCGCTCTCCCGCCGCGACGCGGACCTGCCGCGCGTCCTCGACGCTCGCCCTAAGCAGGCGCCGCAACGAGATGACCTTCAGGACCAGCCGCTGCACGTCACTCGGCTTGACGCGTTACGGCGTCGCCCACCACTCCCTCATGGACTCGGCGGATAGATCGTCGTGACAAGAAAGCCCGGTCTCACGACCGGGCTTTTTGCTTTTGCGCGTCGGCGAGCCGAACACGCCCACCGCGCTGGCCGCCCTGCGCGTCACCAGACTGATCGACCGTGCTAGCGGGCGGCCCTGGCTGTTCCGCGGCGACACGCCGTTCCAGACGCCCGCCCCGGTCTTCGTCACCGACGACGTCGAGGCCGAGATCGCCGCGACCTGCGCGGGCCTCGGCTTCAGCCAGTGCGCCGAATACCTGGTCCGCCCGCAGCTCGAGAACAGGCGGCTGGTTCGCGTGCTGCGCCGCTTCGAGCCGCAGCCCTGGAAGCTGCACGTCTACCGCCCGCAACGCGGGCCGGTGCCCAGGCGGATCCGCGTGGTGTTCGACGCGCTGGTGGCGGGGCTGGCCGGCGCGACCTGGCGCGGCTGACCCGCGCCAACACCTCAGCCGTTCAACATCCGCCCGCCGTCGACCACGATCTCGCTACCGACGCTCCAGGCCGATTCGTCCGAGGCCAGGTGCAGCACCGCGCTGGCCACCTCCTCGGCCAAGCCGAAGCGACCAGCCGGAATCGAGGCGAGGATCTCGCGCCCGACCTGCTCGCGATACGCATCGGGAATGCCGAGCTTGTCGTAGAGCGGCGTGTCGACGGGCCCCGGACTGACCGCGTTGATGCGCACGCCGCGCTCGAGCAGCTCGCTCGACAGCGTCTTCGACAGCGACAGCAGGGCCGCCTTCGAAGCCGCGTAGACCGAGGAACGCACCGCGCCGACGTGCGCGTTGATCGAGGTATTGAGCACCACCGAGGCCGGATTCGCGAACACCGGCAGCAGCGCTTGGATCAGGAAGAACGGGCCCTTGAGATTGACGTCGAGCGAGCGCGCGAACATCGGCTCGGTCCACTGCTCGATCGGCAGCCAGACCGATACGCCGGCATTGAGGAAGGCGACGTCGAGCTGGCCGTAATGGTCGGCGACGGCCTGCGCGAGCCGCTGCTGCTCGCCGAGCTCGGCCGAATCGGCGCGCAGCGCCAGCACCTCGCTGCCGAGTTCGACGCGGGCGCGCTCCAGGCGTTCCGGATCCTGGCCGGTCACGATCACGCGTGCACCTTCGGCCAGAAACCGCTTGGCCGTGGCCAGGCCAATTCCGCTGGTGCCGCCGGTGATCAACGTGCGTTTGCCTTGCAAGCGGGACATGAATGCTTCTCCTTGATGGGAATGGATGAGGGGCGACGGCGGCCGATCCGCCGTTCGCCACCCATCCAGCATGCCGCCCTGCCTCGAAAAGCATAAGACGTTCGATTTACATACAATTCATGCTCAATTCGCATGAATGAGGTTCGGGATGGATCGCTTCCTGTTGATGAGCTGCTTCGCTCGCGCGGTGGAAACCGGCAGCTTCTCGGCCGCCGCGCGCGACCTCGGGCTCGGCCAGCCCAACGTCAGCCGCCATGTGGCCGCGCTGGAGGCGCATCTGCGCGTGCGGCTGCTGCATCGCTCGACGCGCCGGCTCTCGCTCACGCCCGAAGGCGAGCGCTATTACGCCGAGGTGCGGCGCATCCTCGACGCGGTCGACGAATCGGAATCTTCCCTGCGCGACGAGCTCGCGCCCTCGGGATCCCTGCGCGTGGCCTGCCCGACCGCGCTGGCCCACGCCTTCGTGATGCCGCAGGTGCCGGCCTTCCTCGAACGCTATCCCGGCCTGTCGCTCGAGCTGCAGATCCAGGACCGCTACGTGAACCTGCTCGACGAGGGCGCCGAGCTGGCGATCCGGATCGGCCACCTGGAGGACAGCGCACTGCGCGCGCGGCGCATCGGCCGCTTCGCGCGCGTGTGCGTGGCGAGCCGCGACTACCTCGCGCGGCACGGTGCGCCGGCCACGCCGGCCGCGTTGCGCGAGCACGACTGCATCGTCTATACGCTGCTGGCCTCGCAGGCTGCCTGGCCGTTTCGAGACGGCGAGGTCGCCGTCTCGGGGCGCCTGCGTGTGAATTCCCCGCAGGCGGTACAGGAAGCGGTGCTGGCCGGCGTCGGCATCGCCCACGGCCCGCGCTGGCTGTTCGAGGCCGGCCTCGCGGACGGCCGCCTGCAACTGCTGCTCGACGAGCATGCCGCGCCGCCGGTGCCGATTCACCTGCTGTACGCTGCGAACCGCCTGCTGTCGCGGCGCGCGATCGTGTTCATGGATTTCGTCGCCGAGCTGTTCGCGCGTGTGCCCGCGCTGAACCTGCCCGAGCCGCCACGCCGCTAGCCCGGCGCGGCGCGTCTCACTGCTCGACCACCCCGAGCAGGCTCTGCTTGCCGCCCACGTAGCGGTAGAGCGAGATCACGCCGTGGCGCAGATCGCCTTTCGCATCGAACTGCGTCTCGCCGAGCACGCCCTGGTAGCGCGTGGCCGGCATCGCCGCGAGGATCCTGGCGGGCTCGGTCGACTGCGCGCGCTTCATCGCGTCGACGATGATCCCCACCGCGTCGTAGGCGAACGGCGCGTTGAGCACCGGCGGGTGGCCGAAGCGCGCCTGGTAGCGCTGGACGAAGGCCGGGCCGCCAGCCATCTTCATGAGCGGCGCGCCGGCGATCGAGCAGATCACGTCGTCGGCCGCCTCGCCGGCCAGCTTGGCCAGGTCGTCGGCGCACAGGCCGTCGCCGGCCAGCACCTTGACCGCCATGCCGAGCTGGCGCGCCTGCTTGACGAAGGGGCCGCCGGTGCCGTCCAGGCCGCCGTACATGATCGCGTCGGGCTTCTCGCCCTTGATCCTGGTGAGGATCGCGCGGAAATCGACGGCCTTGTCGGTGCTCGCGT
The DNA here is from genome assembly GCF_000959725.1 of Burkholderia gladioli. Classification (NCBI taxonomy): domain Bacteria; kingdom Pseudomonadati; phylum Pseudomonadota; class Betaproteobacteria; order Burkholderiales; family Burkholderiaceae; genus Burkholderia; species Burkholderia gladioli. Next base: position 2,292,679 of record NZ_CP009323.1, on the reverse strand, counting down.
CATGCGAGAGCACGCGGATCCCGTCGGCCTTCGCGCGCTGCTCGAACTCGACGGCCAGCCCCTGCCCATAGGCGGTCGAGTCGTCGACGATCGCCACCGACTTCACCCGCAGCGTATGCGCGGCATAGTCGGCCAGCGTCGGCCCCTGCTGCGCGTCGGTGGCGACCACCCGGTAGGCGGTGGCGAAACCCTGCCGCGTGTAGGCGGGATTGGTGGCAGAGGGCGAGACCTGCACGATGCCCGCGTCGTGATAGATGCGCGAGGCGGGGATGGTCGAGCCCGACTGCATGTGGCCGACCACCGCCACCACCTTGTCGTCGACCAGCTTCTGCGCCACCTGGGTCGCCTGGCGCGGATCGCCGGCATCGTCCTGCGCGTCGAACACCAGGGTGATGCGCCGCCCGCCGATCACCAGGGCGCCGCGGTTGATCTCCTCCACCGCGAGCCGCGCGCCGTTCTCGGTGTCCTTGCCCAGGTAGGAGGCAGGGCCGGTCACGGGCGCGGCCTCGCCGATCCGGACCAGTTCGTCGGCCTGTGCCGCCCGGGCCGGCGGCCAGGCCAGGCCGGCCAGCGCCGTGGCCGTCACCAGCGCCGCCATCGTCACCCGCGCCGCCAGTCGACCCGCGCCTGCCGGCCCCGGCCCGCGATACCCCGCCTTGCTGCTGTGCTTGCTCATGCTCCACCCGCCTGATGTGATCGTTGAATAAGGGAGTTCCGCGCACCGCCGGCGGCGCGCGGGGACTTGTCGACGGGATCGAATGTAGGCAGCCACAAAGCCGTGGCATTGAACCGATCTGCCCGGAAATAGAACAAATGCGTCACGCCTGGGCGGCCCCGGCGCGGCCGGCTACAATCGATCCACCCTCCCCGGATCCGGCATCGGCGCCCGCGCCATCCGCCCGATCCCCCTTCCCCGAGTTCGCGCATGAACCCCTCCGCCCCTGCCTCGCGCTCCAGCGAATCGAGTGCATCCCTGGTCGAGACGCTCGACGCCCGGCAGCGCGCGGGCGAGGCGCGGGCGAGCCGCGCGGGCGGCGGCGCCGAGCTGAGCGTGGCGATCCTGCTGTGGCCGCGCTTCCCCCTGCTGTCGCTGGCCGGCCTCTGCGACGCGCTGCGCCACGCGGCCGACCGCGGCGACCAGAGCCGCCCATTGCGCTGCGCCTGGACCGTGGCCGGCATCGAGGGCGAGACGATCGAGGCGAGCTGCGGGATTCCGGTGCCGGTACAGGAGGCCTTCCCCGATCCGGCGCGCTTCGACTACCTGGTGGTGATCGGCGGGCTGCTGCCGCAGCTCGAGCAGGTCGACCCGCGCTACTGGGCCTACCTGCGGCGCGCGGCGGATGCCGGCGTGCCGCTGGTCGGGCTCTGCACCGGCAGCTTCGTGCTGGCGCAAGCGGGCCTGATGGACGATCGCGTCGCCTGCATCCACAGCTTCCACGTCGACGACTATCGCGAGCGCTTCCCGGCGCTGCGCCTGGTCACGCATGCCGACTACCTGATCGACGGCGAGCGCATCACCTGCGCCGGCGGCATCTCGATCGTCGAGCTGGCCACGCGGCTGATCAGCCTGCACTGCGGCCCCGACCGCGCCTCCAAGGTGATCCACCAGATGACGGTCAGCCGTCGCAAGGGCGCCTCCTTCGTGGAACGGCGCGCCGCGCTCGGCTACCTGTCGGTCGACGACGCGACGGTGCGGCACGCGGTGCTGCTGATGGAGGAGAACCTCGAGGCGCCGCTGACGATCGCCGCGATCGCGCGCATGACGGGCAGCAGCGTGCGGCGCCTGGAGCGCGCCTTCGCGGCCGAGATGGACTGCTCGCCGAACGAGTTCTACCGGCGCATGCGGCTGCGTTACGCGCGCTGGATGCTGGTCAACACCACGCGCCGGATCACCGACATCGCCTACGAATGCGGCTTCGCCGATGCCGCGCATTTCATCCGCGTGTTCCGCGAGGTATATGGCGTGACGCCGGGCAAGCTGCGCGGCGCGCGCGGCGGCAGCGGAAACGGCGCGAACGCGAGCAGCGGAAGCGATGACGAAGCGGAGCCGGATCGCGATGCGGACGAGCCAAGCTGAGCGGTGCCCGGCAAAGGTCTGACGCGAATCTTCTATTTTCCGGCCGGCGCGTGCAATGCGCGCGGCACGGCGCGGTCTACAGTGCACCGGTCGCGGCGATTGCGCCGCCCATCCACCACGGATCACGAGGAGGCGAGAGGCCCGACATGCATATCCTGATCGTCGGCGCGGGCGTGATCGGCCTGTCGAGCGCCTATACCCTGAGCCGGGCCGGGCACGCCGTCACGGTGGTCGAGCGCGGGCCCGAGGTGGCCGGCCAGACCAGCGCCGGCAATGGCGGCCAGCTCTCCTACAGCTACGTCGCGCCGCTCGCGGATCCGGGCGTGATCGGCAAGCTGCCGGGCTGGCTCACGCGGCGCGACTCGCCGGTGCGCTTCCAGCCCTCGCTGGACCCGCGCCAATGGCGCTGGTGCTTCGCCTTCCTGGCCGCCTGCACGCGCTCGCGCAGCGCGCTGACCACGCGCCGGCTGCTGTCGCTGTCGTTCCTGAGCCGCACGCTGATGAACGAGCTGATCGCGGCCGAACCCTCGCTCGATTTCGACTTCGTGCCATCCGGCAAGCTGGTGCTGCATCGCGAGCCCGCCGCGATGCAGGCGGCGATCGCCCAGCTCGAATTGCAGCGCGCACTGGGCTGCGAGCAAGCCGCCCTCGAGATGGACGCCTGCATCGCGCTCGAACCCTCGCTGGCGCGGCTGCGCGGCCGCTTCGCGGGCGGCATCCACACGCCCAGCGAGGACACCGCCGATTGCCAACGCTTCTGCACCGGGCTCGCGGCCCTGCTGCGCGAGCGCGGCGTATCGATCCTGACCGACACCGCCATCGATGCCCTGCATGCCGGACGCGACGGCCGCGTGACGGCGTTGCACGGCGGCGAGCCGCTGGCCGCCGACCATCTGGTGATCGCCGCCGGCGCCGCCGCGCCCGCGCTGCTGCGCCCGCTCGGCATCCAGGTGCCGATCTGGCCGCTGAAGGGCTACAGCCTCACCTACCACCTGCCGCCAGGCGCGGGCGTGCCGCGCGCGAGCCTGACCGACTTCGCGCGCAAGGTCGTCTATGCACGGCTCGGCACGCGGCTGCGCGCGGCCGGCATCGCCGACATCGATGCCTCGCCGGCGCCCGATCCGGCCCGGCTGGCGAGCCTGGAAGCTGAGGTCGCCGCGCTGTTTCCGGAGATCGCGGCCGGCGCCGAGCCGCAGCGCTGGTGCGGCCTGCGCCCGGCCACGCCGACCGGCACGCCGATCATCGGCCCGACCCGCTATCGCAACCTGTGGCTCAACCTCGGCCACGGCGCGCTCGGCTTCACGCTCGCGACCGGCTCGGCCGCGCTGCTGGCCGACTGGCTGGCCGGCGACAGCGGCCAGCCGCTGCACGCGAGCTTCGCGCACTGACGCCGCCCGGATCCGCCCGAACCCGCGGCCTCGACCGCCGCCGAAGCGCGGCGCCGCTTTCCCCACTTCGGACTACGATGCAAACCCTTCCGCACATCGCCGTGATCGGCACCGGCGGCACCATCGCCGGCCAGGGCGCCGCGCCCGCGCAGACCGCCTCCTACGCCTGCTCGGTGCTCGGCATCGAGTCGGTTCTCGCGCTGGCGCCGCAGGCGGCCGGGCTCGCCACGCTGCAGGCCGAGCAACTGATGCAGACTGGCTCCGAGAATTTCGGCAATGCCGAGCTATGCGCGATCGCGCAATGCGTGGCCGCGCGGCTGGCCGATCCCGAGGTGGACGGCGTGGTGCTCGTCCAGGGCACCGACACCATCGAGGAGAGCGCCTACTTCCTGCACCTGACGCTGAAGAACCCCAAGCCGGTGGTGGTGGTCGGCGCGATGCGCCCGCCCTCGGCGCTCAGCTCGGACGCCGCGCTGAACCTCTACGCGGCCATCGCGGTGGCCGCGCATCCGGCTTCCTACGGGCTCGGCACGCTGGTGGTCGCCAACGACGAGATCCACAGCGCGCGCGACGTGGTCAAGCAGCACAGCTTCAAGCTGGAGGCGTTCCGCTCGCCCTATGGCCCGCTGGGGCTGGTGGTGGACGGCCGGCCGCGCTACTACCGCCGGCCCTCGCGCCTGCACACGGTGGCCACGCCCTGGTCGGCGGCGGCCCTGCCCGCGCTGCCGCGCGTGGACATCGTGCTGACCCACGACGATCTCGATCCTGCCTGGCTCGACGCGGCCGCGCCGGCGCGCGGGCTGGTGCTGGCGGGCAGCGGCAACGGCAACGTGCCGGCGCGGCTGGTGACGGCGCTGCGCGAGGCGAGCCGACGCGGCACGCGGGTGCTGCGGGCCTCGCGCACGGGCGCCGGCGTGGTCACGCACAACGGCGCGCAGCCCGACGACGACTACGGCTGGCTCAGCGCCGACGACCAGATCCCGCAGAAGGCGCGCATCCTGCTCGCGCTGGGCCTCAGCGGCACCGACGACCCGGCGGCCCTGCAGGCGATGTTCGGGAGATATTGAGGAAGAAGCGGAAAACGCAAGCCGCGCGGCGCTCAGCGCCCGAGCCGCATGCGGATCGACTCGAGCTCGGCCGGCAGCTTGCGCGAGACCGGCTTCGCGCGCGGCTGCTCGACGAAGCCGAGGCGCCGGTAAAGCGCGGCCGCGCGCGGGTTGCTCAGCAGCACGTCGAGCACCACTTCGCGGCCCTCGCCGTCGGCCAGCGCGCCGGCGCGACGGGCATCCTCGAACAGCGCGGTGAACACGCCGGTGCCGCGCCAGCGCTCGTCGATCGCGCAATGGGCGACATGCGTCTGGGCGCGCTTCGGCGCGGGCAGCTCGCCCTCGAGCACCAGCCCGCGCAGCAGGGCCGCCACCGTGCGGCGCGCTCCGAACACGCGCAGCAGCATCCAGGCCACGTGCGGATCGTCGAGGCTCGTCAGGCGGCCGTCGTGGGCGGCCAGCACGCCGGCGATCCGGCCGTCGGGCGCGATCGCGACGCGATGGCGGCGCCACGAGAAACGGCCGAGCGAGGAGGCGAAGGCCGTCGCCAGGAAGGCCGTCATCGCCTCGGGCACCGCGCCGAGGAAGAAACCGAATTCGCGCACGCCCGAGGCGAGGATCAGCGGCGCGCAGGCCGCCGCATCCTCGGGACGCGCGGCACGGAAGGTCCAGCCGGCAAGCGTGGCCGCCATCGCGATGCCTAGCGCGCGAGCCGCGCCAGCGCGGCCACGGTGCGGGTGATCTGCTCGGGCTCGTGCGTCGAGCAGATGAAGAAGCGCAGCCGCGCGGCCTTCTCCTCGACGGCCGGATAGAAGATCGGCTGCACGTTGATGCCCTCGTCGAACAGCGCGTTGGCCCAGCGCGCCGCCTTCAGCGAGCTGCCGGTGATCACCGGCACCACCGCGTAACCCTCGCTGGTGCCGGTGTCAAGACTGGCCGCGCGGGCCTCGTCGAGGAACTGCTTGCCGCGCTCGCGCAATTGCGCGACCCGCCCGGGCTCGCGCTGCAGTACCTCGAGCGCGGCCAGCGAGGCGGCCGCCAGCGCGGGCGCGAGGCCCACGCTGTAGAGAAAGCCGGGAGCGAGATGGCGCAGCATGTCGACCAGCGGCTGGCAGCCGGCGATGAAACCGCCGCAGCCGGCCAGGGTCTTGGAGAGCGTGCCCATCCAGAGGTCGACGTCCTCGGGCGCGACGCCCGCGTGTTCGCGGATCCCGCGCCCGGTCGCGCCGAGCACGCCGAGCGAGTGCGCCTCGTCGACCAGCAGGAAGGCGCCGTGGCGATTGCGGATCTCGACGAACCTCGGCAGCTCGGGCAGGTCGCCGTCCATGCTGTAGAGCCCCTCGATCGCGATCAGCACGTTGCGATACTCGTGGCGCACGCGCGCCAGCAGCGCATCGAGCGCGCGCCAGTCGTTGTGCGGGAAGCTCAGGCGCTTCGCGCCGCTCAACTGCGCGCCCTGCACGATGCTGTTGTGCGCGAGCGAATCGTGGACGATCAGGTCGCCGGCGCCGAACAGCGAGCCGATCACGGTGACGTTGGTGGCATGGCCGCTGACGAACACCACGCAGTCATCGGTCTCGTAGAAGCCGGCCAGCGCCTGCTCCAGCTCGCGCTGCACGGGCCGCTCGCCCGCCACCATGCGGCTGGCCGAGGCCGAGGTGCCGTAGCGGTCGATCGCTTCCTTGGCGCGCGCCGAGACGCTCGCCTCGCCCGCCAGGCCGAGGTAGTTGTAGTTCGCGTAGTTCAGGTACTCGCGCCCGCCGATGGTGGTGGTGGCGCCGGCCAGCCCCTCATGGACGCGGAAGAACGGCGATTCGACGCCGAGCTTCTCGCCCATCTCGTGCATGATCCGCACCTGCTGGTACTGCGGCATCGATTCGAAACGGCTGCGCGGCGACGCGTGCGCCGTCGAGGCCGGCACCGGCATGGCGGCCGCGCCGCCTTCGGTGACGCGCTCCAGTTGGCGCTTGAGCGCCTTCGCAGCCAGTTGCTGCCGGAGATGATCTCCCAATCCCATCGATTCGTTCGCCCGTCTGTGCTTGGTCAAGCTCGTTATGTTACGCCCTGAGCTCGACCCATTCCCAGGCATCCGGCGTCGACAGCAGCGCGTCGACCAGCCGGAAGTTCATTTCGTGGCTGGGCCGCAACGCCGTGACGCGCGCCAGCAGCGGCGCGCCGGCCATGGCGAGGTCGCCGACCAGGTCGAGCACGCGGTGGCGCACGAACTCGTCGGGCACGCGCAGGCCGCCCAGCACGCGGCTGCCGACGATCGAGGCGGTGCACGAGGGCCGCGCGCCGCGCAGGATCGGCACGCCGCGCAGGTAGCCGGCGAGGATCGCCGGCACCGCCCACTTGACGCGTCCATACGAACGCGAGGGCGCGATCTCGGCCGCGAAGGCCGCGGGCGTGATCGCGCCGCTCCAGTGCATCTCGCCGAAGCCCTTCAGGTCGTTGCGCACGCTCAGCTCGTAGCGCGGCGCCGGCTCGATGCGCATCTCGCGACGCGCGCCGCCCTCGCCATCGGCCACCGTCAGCGGCCGCAGCACGTGGATGAAGCGCTTGGGCGCCGCCAGCGCGCGGCGCCCGCAGGCGCGGATCGCCGCCAGCCAGGGGCTCGCGCTGCCGTCCAGGATCGGGATCTCCTCGGCGTCGAGCTCGACCAGGGCATGGTCGATCTCGCTGGCCAGCAGCGCGGCGAGCAGGTGCTCGACGGTGCGCACGCCCACGCCATCGGGATGCAGCAGCATGGTGCAGAGCGGCTGCGCGCGACGCAGCGCCGGATCGACGCCGAAGCTGGCCAGCTCGCGGCCGCCTTCGAGACGCCGGAAGCGGATGCCGCGCGTGGCCGGCGTATCGCCCTGGGCAGGCAGGATCCGCACCCGCACGCGCCGGCCGGTATGCAGCCCGTGGCCGTCAAGCGCCAGTTCGGCGGCGAGCGTGCCCTCGCTGGCCTGCCAGCCGTCCGGCGCCGCCGTCATTGCACGACCCCGAGCCGGACCAGCTTGCCCTTGTGCTCGGTCGTGGCGCCCTGCGCTGCTTGCGCGGCGACCTGTTCCGCCGCGGCCACCGCCTCGACGGCCGGATCGTTGGCGGCCACCTTGAGCACCGCCTTCGCCTCGCTGTCGAGTCCGTGCCGGGCAGCCAGCGCGGCGACCTCGTCGCGCTCGCCGCCCGAACCCGTATTGACCTCGGCGGCCGCGATCGAATCGACGATGCGGCCCGCCAGCGACTGCACGGTCGCGCCGTCGGCGATCGCCATCACCGACAGCTTCACCTCGAACACCTCCTCGACCGCGAGGCCGAGCTCCATGCCCATCAGCGAATCCATGCCCATCTCGAGCACCGACTTGTCGAGCGCGATGCGATCGGCCGTCATGTGCAGGATCCGCGCGATCTGGGCGCGCAGCGATTCGGACACCAGGGCCACCGCCTCCTCGCGCGGCAGCGCGGCGACCTGGCCACGCAGCTTGTCGCCGCCATCGCGCGAGGCATCGCTGCCGGCGCGCGTCTGCATCTGCGCATAACGGCGCGCGCCGGCCGCCGGCATGCCGCGCGACAGCGCCTGCCAGTCGATCCGCACCACCGCCTCGCCGGCGCCGCCCTCGAGCAGCACGCGTTCGAGCGCGTCGAGCGCCTCGGCCGAGCGGATCGCCGCGCCGCCGATGCGCGCCTGCAGCGCCTCGCGCGTGCCGTCGTGGCGCGCCAGGAAACCGACGTCCTCGAGCGGCCCCCAGGCCATGAAGCTGGCCGGCAGCCCGGCCGCGCGGCGATGCGCGACCAGCGCCTCGAGGAAGCTGTTGGCGGCCACGTAGCTGGCCTGCCCCGGATTGCCGAGGTAGGTGGTGGCCGAGGAATAGAGCACGAACCAGTCGAGCGCCATGCCGCGCGTGGCGCGATGCAGGTTCCAGGCGCCCGCCACCTTGGGCGCCAGCACGGCCGCGAAACGCGCGTCGTCGAGATTGCGCACCAGGCCGTCGTCGATCTGCATCGCCGAGTGCAGCACGCCCTTGAGCGGCGTGCCGCGCGCGACGATCCGCTCGACCAGCGCCGTCACTGCCCGCGCATCGCCCACGTCGCAGGCGGCCACCTCGACCGTCACGCCGAGCGTGTCGCGCCAGCGCGCGACCTCGGCCGCGGCGGCCTCGCCCAGCACGCCGCCGCGGCTGGCCAGGCTCAGGTGGCGGGCGCCGCGCTCGACCAGCCGGCGCGCGGTGGCGAAACCGAGCCCGCCGGTGCCGCCGATCACGAGATAGGCCGCGCCCGCATCGAGCGCGAGCCGCGGCGCCTCGGCCAGGCCATGGGTGGGCGCCGGCGTGCCCAGCGCATAGGTGACCAGCACCTTGCCGATCTGGCGCGCCTGCTGCATGTAGCGGAAGGCATCCTCGGCGCGTTCGGCCGGGAACGCGCGATACGGCAGCGGATGCAGCGTGCCGTCGGCGAACAGCTGCATGACCTCGCCGAACAGGCGCGCGGTCAGCTCGGGCAGCACGCCCATCAGCTGGTCGGCATCGATGCCGAAGTAGCTGATGTTGTTGCGGAACGGACGCAGCCCGATATGGCTGTTCTCGTAGAAATCGCGCTTGCCGAGTTCGAGGAAGCGGCCGAACGGGCGCAGCGTGTCGATGCTGCGCACCATCGCCTCGCCGGCCAGCGAATTGAGCACGATGTCGACGCCCTGCCCGCGCGTGAGGGCGCGGACCTGGTCGGCGAAGGCCAGGCCGCGCGAATCGAGCACGTGGTCGGCGCCGAGCAGGCGCACGAATTCGCGCTTCTCGTCGCTGCCCGCGGTGGCGAACACCTCGGCGCCGAAGTGGCGCGCGATCTGGATCGCCGCGATGCCGACGCCGCCCGCGCCGCCGTGGATCAGCACCCGCTCGCCGCGGCGCAGGCGCGCCAGCTCGACCAGCGCGTACCAGGCGGTGAAGAAGGTGGTGGGGATCGTAGCGGCTTCCTCGAAGCTGAGGCGCGCCGGCTTGGCGGCGATCGCGTCGGCGCGCGTCACCACGCGCGTGGCGAAGCTGGCCGGCGCGAAACCGAGCACCGCGTCGCCCGGCGCGAAGCCGCTCACCTCGCGGCCGACGCGCAGCACGCGCCCGGCCAACTCCATGCCGATGGTGGCGCCGGCGAAGCCGTTCTCGACCGCCTCGTCGGAGAGCAGGCCCATGGCGTACATCACGTCGCGGAAATTGAGGCCGGTGGCGACCGGCTCGATCTCGACCTCGTGCTCGCCGAGCGTGCGCGGCGCCTGCGCGAACCATTCGAGGTTGCGCAACGACCCCGGCGCCTCGAAGGCCAGCACGGCGGGTACCTGGGCCGCCGCCGGCCGGCGCGCGGCCGCGCGCTCGGCGCTCAGCATGCGCGGCACGAGGCGCGCATCGGCCCGCAGCAGGACCTCCTCCTCGGCCACGTCGACCAGCAGTTCGCGCGCGAGCCGCGCCGGCTCGACGCCGCACGCCGGATCGAGATCGATCAACCGGCAGCCGAGCTCGGGATGCTCGTTGGCCAGCACGCGGCCCAGCCCCCATAGGGTGGCGTGGGCCGGCGCCTGCGGCGCGGCATCCTCGAACGGGGCCGCGCCGCGCGTCACTACCGACAGGCGCACGCCGGCCGCGCGATGCTCGGCGTCGAGCGCGCGCACCAGGGCCGCCAGGGCGATCGCACCCGAGGCCTGCGCCTGCATCAGTTGCTCGGCCGGCGCATCCTCGTCGAAGCGCGCGGCGGGCGCGCAGAACACCAGGTGAGTCGCGTCGGTGGCCGGCATGGTGGCGATGAATTCGGCACTGCGCCGCGCATCGACCACCTCGACCACATGGCCCGCGTGCGCGAGCGCGTCGGCCAGGGCGGTGCCGATCGGCTCGGCATCGTCGCCGGCCGTGACCACCACCCACTGCTCGGCACGTTCTAGCGCGTCGAGGCTGTCGTCGTCGGCCTCGGCCGCCGCCTCGGCAACGGGACGGCGCGCCAGCACCAGGCTCGGCGTGCCCTCCAGTTCCAGGTCCTGCTCGGCGTGGCGCACCACCTCGACCAGGCCCGCGCGCTCGCAGAGCGCGCCCAGCTCGGCCGGTGTCAGCGAGGCGGTGCGGCCGTCGGCCGACTGCAGGCCGAACACGATGTCGGCGAAACGGTTGTGGCGCGCCTCGGCCAGCACCACCAGCCCGCCCGGCGCCACCCAGGCACCGATCGAGGCCAGCACGTCGGCCGGATCGCTGCGCCCGGCCAGGGCGCGATCCACCAGCACCAGGTCGTAGAGTTCGTCGGGCTCGGCCTTCAGCGCGAAGCGCTCGCCGGGCAGCTGCACGACCGTCGAGACCGCCGGCATCGCATCGGCATCGAACGCCGCCAGTTGCTCAGGGGTGCCGACGATGGTGCGCTCGCAACGATCGGCCGGCAGGCGCATCGTCAGCGGCCGCAGCATGTCGCCGCGGGTGGATTCGATCTCCAGCAGGCGCAGCCGGCGCGGAGCGGACCAGCCGTCGACGGCCGCCGCCGCGCAGCCGGCCATCACCGCATGCAGGTGCTCCCAGCTCGGCGAGGCGTCAAAGAATTGCTCGACCAGGCTCTTGCCAGTCGGCGACAGCACACGGGAGGCCTCGATCTCGCCCTTGAGCACGCGCGGCAGGGCCGCGCCGCAATGCGCGAGCAGGGTCAGCTCGGCGACGTGATGCGGCGATTCGGCCAGCAGGCCGCGCCAGAGCTCGTCGAGCGGCGGCAGCGCCGCGCAGGCCTGGTCGTCGCGCACCAGGCGTTCGCCGTCGCGATGCGCCAGGCCGTCCTCGATGATCATTTCGGCCAGGCGCGCGATCAGCGCCGCCTGCGGATGGGTCGGCAGCGCCGGCGTCGCGAACGCGTCGATCGCCTCCAGCGCGCGCAGCGCGTAGAGGCTGGCCAGCACGTCGAGCAGCGGCAGCATTTCGGTCAGGTGCTTGCCGCGGCGCGCGCCGTCCTCGTGCGTCGCGGCCCTCGCCACCGCCTCACGCAGCAGTTCCGCCGGCGCAGGCAGCGCCGCGGCGCTGGTCTCGCCGGGCAGCGGCCGGTGTTCGAGCGCATAGACGAAGCGCGAGGGCACATGATGGCGGCCGAGCAGGTCGATGCGGCGGAAGCGACAGGCCGCCAGACGCGCGGTAACGCTGCCGTGCGCATCGAGGAAATCGAACGAGGCCACCACCGAGTGCGGGCTGCGGCGCTCGATGCGCACCAGCACGCGGTCGATCGCGTCGCCGCGCAGGTAGTCGACCCGGCCGATCTGCACCGGCACGTAGGCGGCGCGATCGCCGTCGCCGGCCACGCCGCCAAGCAGCACGAAAAGCGGATGGAAGCCGCTGTCCATCAGCGCCGGATGCAGGCGCCAGGCCGCCAGCGCGGCCGCGTCGCCAGCCTCGGCGGGTGCGGCCAGCTCGGCCAGCGCGGTCTCGCCGGCCACCCTCACCTTGCGCACCCAGCGGAAGGCCGGGCCGTATTCGAGGCCGATCGCCGCCGTGCTCTGGTACAGCGCCGCGCCGTCGAGCGCCGGCTGCGCGCGCAGCGCATGCAGCGTCGCGCTCGGCACCACCGAGTTCGCGTCGAGGGTGGTGCCGCTCGCCAGCAGGCGGCCCGTCACGTTCAGCGTCCAGGGCATGTCGCTCATCCGGTCGCGCGTCTCGATCTGGAACACCGAGGTCTCGGGATCGATGCGCAGGCGAAACAGCTTGGCCTGCTGCGGCTGGAACACCACCGGCGCGCGGATCTCGAGATTCTCGAGCGCCGCCTCGTGCGTTTCGAGGTAGACGCGCGCGGCGGCCAGCGCCATCTCGACGTAACCCGCGCCGGGGAAGGCGACGCCGCCGTCCACCACGTGGTCGGCGAGCAGCGGCAGCTTGGCCGGGTCGAGCTGGTTCTCCCAGCCGAAGGCGTGCTCGTGCAGCCGGTAGCCGAGCAGCGGATGCTCGCGGCGGCGATTGACGAGGTTGTAGCCCTCGACGCTCGACGCCAGCCAATGATGCTCGTGCTGCCATGGATAGGTCGGCAGCGCCACGGCCGGGGCCGCGGGCACGAAGCGGTCGAGATCGACGTTCGCGCCATGCGCGACGGCCGACAGGATCGCGCCGTCGAGCGTGGCCACGCCGCCCTGCTGGCGCTTGAGCGTGGGCAGCACCGCGCCCTGCGCCTGCGCGGCGGCCAGCCCGTGCTTCATGTAGCTGCGCAGGATCGAATGCGGCGCCACCTCGATGAAGACCCGCGCGCCGTCGGCGATCAGGCTCGCGATGCCGTCGCCGAAACGCACCGGCTCGCGGATGTTGCGCCACCAGTAGCGCGCGTCGAGCGCGGTGCCGTCGAGCCTGGCGCCCGTCACGGTCGACACGAAGCTGCCGTCGCCGGACGCCGGCGCGAGCCCGGCCAGTTCCGTCAGCACCAGCGGCTCGATGCTGTTCATCTGGCGGCTGTGGAAGGCATAGTCGAGATCGAGCAGCTGGTAGAAGCGCCCGCTGTCGCGCTGGGCCGCCTCGATCGCCTGCAGGCCCTGCAGGGTACCCGCCAGCGTGACCGCCTCGGCGCTGTTGATGCCGGCCACCTCGACCAGGCCGGCGAGGCCGAGCCGCGCGATGGCTTCGTTGGCGGCGGCCTCGCTCAGTCCCACCGCGGCCATCCGGCCAGTGCTGCGGGTGGTGCCCTGGGCGCGGCTGCGAATCTTGATCACGCTCACCGCATCGGCCAGCGTGAGGATCTTCGCGGCCCAGGCTGCCGCGACCTCGCCGACGCTGTGGCCGATCGTCAGGTCGTGCAGGATGCCGCGCGATGCCAACACGCGCGTGAGGCCCACCTGGATCGCGAACAGCAGCGGTTGGGCGTTTTCGGTGGCGGCCAGCCAGGTTTCGTCGACGCCGACGCGCATCGCCTCGATCAGCGAGGCGCTGCCGTCGGCGCGCCAGAGCGCATCGACCTCGTCAAGCGCGGCGCGGAACAGCGGCGATTCCTCATAGAGCTGGCGGCCCATGCCGGCCCATTGGCAGCCGTTGCCCGAGTAGACCAAGGCCACCCGGCCCGGCTCGGCCGGCGCTTCGCCGCGCACCACGCCGGCGGGAGACGCGGTGGCGTCGGCGGCCAGCGCCGCGAGCGCGGCGCGCCCCTCCTCGACCGAGGCCGGTGCGATCACCAGGCGATGGGAGAACCACTGGCGCCGCCGCGCGGCGGTGGCCGCGACCGACTGCCAGTCGGCACCGCCCTCGAGCACCGCCAGGTAGCGCGCGGCCAGCGCGCCGAAGGCCTGCGGCGAGCGCACCGTCAGCACCAGCGGCGACAGGCGCGCAACCGGCGCCGCCGCGACGGCCGCGGCCCGCGGCATGTCGGCTCCAGCGGGCGCCGAGCTCAGCACCACGTGGGCATTGGTGCCGCCGAAACCGAAGGAGTTGATGCCGACCGTGAGCGGCGCATCCTCGTGCTCGCCGTCGAGCGCGGTGTAGCGCTCGACCACGCGCAGCCGGCCGCCCGCGAAATCGATGGCGGGATTGGGCGTCTGGAAGTGCAGCGAGCGCGGCACCGCGCGGTGCTTCAGGCACAGCACGGCCTTCAGCAGCCCGGCCATGCCCGAGGCGGTTTCCAGGTGGCCGATATTGGTCTTGATCGAGCCGATCAGGAGCGGCTTGTCGGCAGGACGTCCGGCCGACATCACCTCGATCAGCGCGCGCGCCTCGATCGGGTCGCCCACCGCCGTGCCGGTGCCGTGCGCCTCGAGATAGGACACCGCCCGCGGATCGACGCCGGCGCGCGCATAGACGCTGCGCAGCAGCTCGGCCTGGGTGGCCGCGCCCGGCACGCTGATGCCGCCTTGCGTGTAGCCGTCGGAATTGACGCCCGAGCCGGCGATCACGGCGTGGATCGTGTCGCCGTCCGCCAGCGCGCGCTCGAGCGGCTTGAGCAACACGAAGGCGCCGCCCTCGGCGCGCACGTAGCCGTCGCCGCTGGCGTCGAAGGCGCGGCAGCGGCCGCGCGGCGACAGCATCGAGGCCTTCGAGAAGCTGACGAAGCCGAACGGGTGCATCAGCAGGTTCACGCCGCCGGCCAGCGCCATGTCGGTTTCACCCGAGCGCAGCGCCTGCACCGCCTGGTGCAGCGCGACCAGCGAGGACGAGCAGGCCGTGTCGACCGACAGGCTCGGGCCGCGCAGGTCGAACAGGTAGGACACGCGGTTGGAGGCGATGCTGAGGGTATTGCCGGTGGCCGAGTACGGATCGACCGAATTCAGGTCGTCCATGCTGCGATTGCCGTAGTCGGGGCTCGCCACGCCGACGAACACGCCGCAATCGCGGCCGCGCATGTCGAGCGGACGCAGGCCGGCATCCTCGAACGCCTCCCAGGCGAGTTCGAGCAGCAGGCGCTGCTGCGGGTCCATCTGCGCCGCCTCGCGCGGCGAGATGCCGAAAAATGCCGCATCGAATCCCGCGATGTCGTCCAGCACGCCGGCCGCGAACGTGTAGCTCTTGCCGGGCTCGCGCTTGGAGGGATGCTGGTGGAACTCCGTGCCGAAGCGCCCGGCCGGAATCTGCGTGACGGCATCGCGCTCGTCGCGCAGCAGGCGCCAGAGTGCTTCCGGATTATTGACGCCCCCGGGAAAGCGGCATGCGATCCCAACAATTGCAATCTTTCCGTTCATCTTTATGTCGTTTTCTCTGGTGCCCGCGACTGGTCCATGCGACTTCCACCACCCTGCTGTGTCGCTTGCAGCAGCAGGCCCCCCAGCATCTCGGCCTGCAAGTCCCGACGTTCGGGTTTATCGACCCCGAAATTCCGCCAGATGAAATAATCGCTGCGCTCCGGACTCACGTCCAGCCCGTCGAAAATACGCGACAGGGCCGGAACATGATCGCCGTAGAAACAGACCACGGTCCGCCTGTCGCTCGAACGCAAATGATCCAGCAGGCGTCCGAGCATTGCATCTGCATTTTCAATATGTCGCAAATACGCGGTCAGGTCCCGCCATTGGGCATCGTCGCCGAGAGTATGCCGCGAAGCCGCCTCGCCCGGCTGCACTGTTTCGAGATGCAGGGGACCGTGGTTTTCCATCGTCATGGCGAACACGAAACGCGGTCGGTCCGGCCCCGCCGTCTCCAATTCCGCAACGATCGCCTCGCCGACCGCCGCGTCCGCCACGTAAGGGCCGGCGCGCGATGCCGAGGCGAAATGACCGATGTCGAGGAAACGCTCGAAACCAAGCAAGGGAAATACCCGGTTTCGTCCGAAGAAATCGGCGTAATAGGGATGGATCGCGACTGTCTCGTAACCGCCACGGCCGAACCAGGCGGCCAGCGAGGCGAGCGGCCGCCTGACGAAGGCGTAAGGGTAAAAACGCGCGTAACCGAGCGACCGGGAAGCGGTGCCCGTCAACACCGCGAACTCGGTGCGCATGGTGTTCGCCCCCCAGGCCGGCACCGTCATCTCGCCGTGCCAGGCGGCTTCGCTGCGCGCCTGGTCGAAACAGCGCAACAGGCCGGGCTCGATCGCCGTGCCGAGCCGGCGCGCATCGAAGAACGACTCGCTCTGGATCAGCACCACGTCGGGGCACAGGGCCGGTTCGCCGGTCGCGAACGGCGAGGCGGCCAGGCATTCGCGAAAGCGCCGGAAGGTGGCCGGACGCAGGCCATTGAGCAGGTAGGCGACGAATACCGCGAAAAAGCCGTGGCGGCGCTGGTCGATCGAGGGCTCCAGCGTGAGCGGCAGGCGCGCGGCGATCGCCACCGCGAGCGCGAACGACAGCGCCACCGCCAGCCAGGACGGCGCGGCGGCGGCAGGCGGCAAGGGCCGCTCGGCGACGAAGCCCGCGATCACGAGCACGATGCCCGCGCCGATCGCGACAACCTTGCCGGCGCTCAGGAAGGGCAGATAGAGCCGCGGATGGGCAAACAACTGGCTGAACAGGCTCAGGTCCGTGAAGACGAACGGCTCGCGCAAGGACTCGTACTTCGCATTGCTGACGGCCGCCACCAGCCCGACCAGCGCCAGCGCCGCGCAGGCCGAGAAGATCGGCCGCGACGTCAGCGCGAACGCCAGACCGGCGAGCAAGCCTACCGAAAGAATGTGAAGCATTGACGACAGCAACGGCCGCGCCAGCGGCGCGCGCGGCACCGCGATCGCGTCGAGCGCGAACGACAGCGCGATGGCCGGCACCATGGTCAGGATGAGGGCAAGCGACGCGCTCAATTGGCGCGGTCCTTCGCGGGCAGGTAGGACAAGCGGTCGAGGATCGCGTCCGCGAGCGCGACGGGCAGCAGCGGCAGCAGGCGCATGCCGAACGCGAGCAGGACCGGGAAGGCGATCTCGCTGCGGCCCGCCTCGAGCTTGCGCCGGATGTGCGCGGCCGCGCGCTCGGCGCTCCAGAGGAAGGGCTTGTCGCCGGGGAACACGTCGCTCATCGCGGTCTTCACGAAGCCCGGCAGGATCACCGTGACGGCCAGGCCGTCGCGCTTGAGCAGCGGCCGCACGGAGTCGGCCCAGGCCTTGATCGCCGACTTGCTGGCGCAATAGGCGGGCGAGATCGCCATGCCGCGCAAGGCGGCGATCGAGGCCACCACCGCGATCCGGCCGCGACGGCGCGCGCGCATGCGCTCGATCACCGGCAGCACGGTATTCAACATGCCGTAGAGATTGGTGTCGATCACCGCGCGGGTACGTTCGCCGTCCTCCCAATCGTCGGCGGAGGCAATCGTGCTGGCGACGCCGGCATTGGCAACCAGCAGTGTGATCGGGTAGCGCGCATCGAAGGCATCGAGCCAGGCGCCGATCGCCGCCGCGTCGCGCACGTCGACGATGCCGGCCTCGACCGTCGCGCCGCGTGCGCGGCAGGCCGTTGCGGCCGCATCGATACGCTGCGGGTCGCGTCCGACCAGGCCCAGCACCACGCCCGGCGAGGCGTGGGCCAGCGCGAGCGCGAGGCCCAGGCCGGCGCTCGCGCCGGTGATGACGATATGAGCCGGAACGGGGCTACGCATCCGCACGTTCCAGCCGCTCGACCGCGCCGCGCACCGCCATCTCGATGCCAGTGCGCGTGTAGAAATCGCCGTTGATCTGCGTGTGGTGCATCACGTAGTCGAGGAATGCGTGATAGAGGATCATGTCGGGCAATTCACCTTGATGCCAGAAGTCATCGAGCCTGCCCTGCCAAGTCAGTCCCGGCATATTGTAGATCGCCGCACCGAGCGCGATCAGGGGGCGCTCGTGGTGCAGCGCCGACAGGCCGACCGTGCTGTTGACCACTACCACGCCGCGCGAGCGTTCGAGCAGGGTCGGGAGGTGCCCGGAGTTGATGAAACGAATCCGTTCACCGATGCCGGCCTCGCGCGCGATCGACAGCGCGAAGCGGTGATACTCGATCATGCCGGTGTCGAGCGGATGGTTCTTGATCAGCAGAATGGCATCTCGCGGGGCATGCCTGGCGAACGAGCGCACCACGTAGTCGATCGCGTCGCGCACGCCCTCGAACGGCGAGTGCACGACGATCTGCGCATCGGAATTCAACTGCAGCGGAAACAGATAGTAGGGGCGGCCGGCATCGAACAATTCGCGCGTGACCCGCTCGGCCTGCCGGCGATGACGCCCTTGCAGCAGCGCGCGAAACGCCAGCCCCCCATATTCGACGCAGCCGTTGCGCGGCCGGTGGCTGCGGTAGCGGGGAAAACGCCAGGCCAGCAGCGCGTTGGCGACGCGATAGCTGATGTCGTGGAAGACACGTTCGTAGAGATTGTAGCCGGTCGGCTCGCCGGGTTCGGCAGCCGGGGTGAGCTCACGCAGGCGCAGATACTCGGCGGGATCCCTCGGCATGCGCGAGCGGCCGTTGACGCCATGACGCTCGAGCGTGATCCAGTGCGGGCGGACATAGCCCTCCTCGAACACGTGCACGCGCAAGCCGTATTGCTCGGCGATCGGATGCAGGGGCCGATGGACTTCGCGGCAGTCGCCGAACATCAGGACATCGGTGATGTTTTCGCGCTGTACCAGTTCGGTGTACCAGGCCGACAGGTCGGCGGCAGCCCCGCCGTGATTCAAGGCACGCTTAGTTCTGCCATAGAACCAGTCTCCGCCGCAGAAGTTGACGCGATGCACGGCGTGGCCATGCGCGACGAGCGCCTCGGCCAGACAACGGAAAAACGAGGAAGCCGTGCCTTGCAGCACTAAAAATGAGCGAGGCATCGGTATTGAATAACGGACAGTGCGGACTTGCGGGGGCGCCCGAGCGACACTCGGCGGCGTTCGGCGACACCGCTCGGTGAACCTTATTCGAAATCTTGCCGGCGAGTCGAGTCCCGTTTCGGACCGTCACCGAATATAGCATTCTGATACAAACAAAAACAGCCTGACTCAAAAACTTCACCAAACTTGAAGCTTGCGATTGACACGGCCGGCGCGCGGATGGCTAAAGTGGACCAGGCTGGCTATAATCAGCCGCCTCTGGTGAACGATGACACGCGATCGATCGAACGGCACCACATCGCTTGGTGTGGTGAGTACACGGGCCTGCTGCGCACCACCGACACACCCGGCAAGGCAGCGACGCCGGCCCCGCCCCGCTCGCGGATTCGGGCATTTTTGTCCGCCGCTCGTCGGACTACGCAGCCTCTCAACGTGACGGAACAAAGTTGGAAAACGTAACCAGCAGCGACCTGCCCCCCTCCTCCGGCACCAAGCCGAGCCTCGGACAGCGTCTCAAGAAAGTCAATCGCCTGTTCCTCCTGACTGTCGCGTTGCCGACCACGTTGGCCGTGCTGTATTACGGTTTGATTGCATCCGACGTCTATGTGTCGGAATCGCGCTTCGTCGTCAGGAGCCCGCAAAAGCAATCGCAGACCAACCTCGTCGGCGCCCTGCTGCAGGGCACGGGCTTCTCGCGCGCCCAAGACGACACCTACCCGGTGATCGACTACATCGAATCGCGCGACGCATTGCGCGAGCTGAACGTCGGCAACTATGTCGCCGACGCCTATTCGGAGCATGGCGACGTGATCAGCCGTTTCCACCGCTGGCCGGACGGCAGCTTCGAATCGCTGTGGAAATACTACGGCAAGCGCATCGTCGACATCGAATTCGACTCGACGTCCGCGATCGCAAAGCTGCAGATCAGGGCGTATACGGCAGAGGACGCCGAAAAGATCAACGAGCGCCTGCTGGAAATGAGCGAGCGGCTGATCAACCGCATGAATCGCAGGGCGGTGAGCGATACGGTAACGTTCGCCCAGGGCGAGGTCGACGTCGCAGCCGCCAAGGCGAAGGACGCCGCCGCCGCACTGGCGGCCTATCGCCGGACCTATACGGTGTTCGATCCCGACCGACAGTCGGCGCTCCAGCTCCAGCAGGTCACGGCCCTGCAGACACAGATGCTGGCGGCGCAGACCCAATTGGTCCAGCTCCAGTCGATCTCGCCCAAGAATCCGCAGATCCCGGTACTGCAGACCAATATCGCCAACCTGGAAAAGCAGATCACGGCCGCCACCAGCGGAGTTGCCGGAGGCAAGAACTCGCTGGCCGACAAGGCCGCCGTGTATGCGCGCATGCAGCTGGACTCGCAATTTGCCGACAAGCAACTGGCCTCGGCGATGGCAGCCCTGGAGAATGCGCGTGCCGATGCCCAGCGCAAGCAGCTCTATCTCGAGCGCCTGGTCGAGCCGAACACGCCCGATGTCGCCATCGAACCGAAGCGACTGAAGAGCATCCTCGAGGTGTTCGCGCTCGGCATCATCGCCTGGGGCATCCTCGAGTTGCTGCTCGCGGGTGTGCGCGAACACCACGACTGAGGGTTCGGATATCGTGCATCACGACACGCCTCTCGTCTCGTCATTGCGCATTCAGCTTCGGGTCGTCGGTGCCTTGTTGATGCGTGAGATTCTGACACGCTACGGCCGGCATAACGTCGGCTTTCTGTGGATCTTCTTCGAGCCGATGATGTTCACGCTCGGCGTGCTCGCGCTCTGGACGGCCCTCAACGCCACCCATGGCACGACGCTCTCGATCACCTCGTTCGCGGTGACCGGCTACTCGTCCGTGCTGCTATGGCGCAACTGTGCGAACCGTTGCGCCCTGGCCATCCTGCCGAACCAGGCCCTGCTCTATCACCGCAACGTGCGCGTCATCGACCTGTTCTTCGCGCGGTTGCTGCTGGAGATCGCCGGCGCGACCATGTCCTTCGTGTTCCTGACGGTCTTTTTCGTTGCGATCGGCATGATGGATCCGCCGAAGAACATCAGCCTGGTACTGGGCGGATGGCTTCATCTGGCCGCCTTCGGATGCTCGCTCGGCCTCATCGTCGGCGCCCTGAGCGAGCGCAGCGAAACCGTCGAACGCGTCTGGCACACGATTGCCTATCTGCTGTTCCCGCTGTCGGGCGCGGTGTTCATGGTCGAGTGGATTCCCGAAAAATTCCGCGCCGTGGTGCTCTACCTGCCGATGGTGCACGGAACCGAAATGCTGCGCGGCGGCTACTATGGCTCCCTGGTCAAGCCGCACTACAGCATCCCCTATATGGTCGCCTGCGATTCAGTGCTGATGCTGATCGGCCTGTTCCTCGTGCGCGACGCCAGCAAGCGGGTGGAACCCGAATGATCGACCTGCAGGGCGTCTCCAAGGACTACCACACCCGGCAGGGCCGACGCCGGGTACTCAACGACATCAATCTGCGCGTGGCCCCGGGAGAAAAGCTCGGCGTACTGGGCCGCAACGGCGCTGGCAAGTCGACGCTGATCCGCATGATCAGCGGTGCCGAGCTGCCGACCACGGGCAAGATCAACCGCAGCATGAGCGTGTCCTGGCCACTCGCGTTCGGCGGTGCCTTTCAGGGCAGCCTGACAGGCATGGACAACCTGCGCTTCATCTGTCGCGTGTACGGAGCCGATGCGAAGCAGGCCGAACCATTCGTCCAGGAATTCTCGGAACTGGGCTACTACCTCAACGAGCCGGTCAAGAGCTATTCGGCCGGGATGCGCGCTCGCCTCGCCTTCGCGATTTCGATGGCCATCGAGTTTGATTGCTTCCTGATCGACGAAATCGTGGCGGTCGGCGACAGCCGCTTCCACGCGAAATGCCACCACGAATTGTTCGTGCGACGCGCCGATCGCTCGTTGATCATCGTGAGCCACGATGCCGGCTACATTCGCGAGCATTGCCATCGCGCTGCCGTGCTGGTCCAGGGGCATCTGCACAGCTTCGACCAGATCGATGACGCCTACGCGTTCTACCAACAGAACGGCTGACGTTTTCCACGCTCCATGCCAAGCCTGATCAATTGGCGCGCGACACTGCTGCTGCATGCCGCGACGCGGTGGCGCCTGCCTCTGACCGGCGCCGCGCGCAAGGCGATCGCCGCGATCCGTTCCGACGTCGCCCACCAGACATCGCGGCAACCGCGTCAGCTACTGGTCGACGTCTCGATCATCGCCGCACAAGATGCCGGTACCGGTATTCAGCGTGTGGTTCGCTCGCTGCTGGCCGAACTGCTGGAGACACCGCCCGCCGGCTACACGGTCCGCGCGGTCAGGGCAACCCGCAAACGTCCGTATGTCTACGCGGACCGCTACCTGGAAACGATGATCGGCGCCCCGCTCGGTGACCACGATCCCCTCGTCCAGGTCGGCCCCGGCGACCTGTTCCTCGGGCTCGACCTGACCAGCCGCATCTCCCCGGCCAGGCAAACGGACTTCCTGCGCTGGCATGCAGCCGGCGTGCGCTTCGCCTTCGTCGTCTACGACATGTTGCCGGCCCTGCACCCGGCCTGGTTTACACCTCGCGCGGTCCAGTCGTTCGAACGCTGGCTGACGATGCTGGCGATCCATGCGGATGCCCTGTTCTGCATCTCGGCCACGGTGGCCGGACAAACGCGCAGCCAGCCGCGCTTGACGGCGATTCCGACCGGATGGTTTCACCTCGGTGCCGAGCTCGGCGGGAGGCCAGGCGCCGGGCGGACGACAAGGGACGAGCTCGCGCCGGGCTCTGCCGGCCCGTTGCACATCCTGATGGTCGGGACGATCGAACCTCGCAAGGGGCACGCGCTGGTCATCGATGCCTTCGAGCAGCTGTGGCGCACCGGTTCCCAGGTCTCGCTGTCGATCGTCGGCCGTGCCGGCTGGGCCGTCGAGACGCTGACGGCCAGGCTCGCGGCGCATCCCGAATCCGGCAAGCGCCTGCACTGGCTGGCCGACGCCAGCGACGCCGAGCTTACCCAGTGCTACGAAAGCAGCGACGGATTGATTCTGGCCTCCGAGGGCGAAGGCTTCGGCCTGCCGATCATCGAGGCCTGCGCCCAGCGCCTGCCGCTACTGCTGCGCGATTTGCCGGTGTTCCGCGAGATCGCCGGCGACCACGCCAGCTATTTCTCCGCCGTGACGGCGGCCCAACTGGCGCCATGCCTGCAGCAATGGCTCGAAGCCATCGCCGCGGGCACTACACCCGACAGCGGCGCGATCAAGGCACTGAGCTGGCATGAAAGCGCGATGCAACTGAAGTCGCTGATCAGCCGGCTCGACGCGCAGTCATGACCCCACTACCCGGCGATAGACCTCAAGCGTGCGCTGCGCGCATCGCAGCCAGGTCGCTTCGCCGGCCACGCCGAGCCCGAGGCGCGATGCCTCCTCACGCCATGCCGATTCGCTGAGCACGTGCTCGATGCCAGCCCGCAAGGCCTCGTGATCATCGGGCTCGACGAGCCAGGCGGCGCCGCCGGCCACCTCGGGCAGCGACGACGTGTTCGAGGTTAGCGTAGGGACGCCACTGGCCAGCGCCTCCAGGACCGGAAGCCCGAAGCCTTCGTATTTGGACGGCATGAAGAAGGCTCGAGCACCCGCATACAGCACGGGAAGCAGCGCCTCCGGAACGAAGCCGAGATAGCGCAGCCAACCCTCCTGCTCCGCGCTCGCGATTGCGCTATGCAAGGATTCGCTCAACCAGCCCGCGCCGCCGACCAGGACCAGCGGATAGTCCTCGCGCAATGCGCTCGGCAGTTCGGCATAGGCCCCCATCAGGCGGTCGATGCGCTTCCTCGGTTCGAGCGTCGATACGCTCAGGGCATAGCCGCCCGGCACCAGACCGTATTGCGCGAGCGGCTTCGAGATCTCCTCGGCGCCACGTGGCCGGAACTCCGGTCGCACACCGAGCGGAACGGCGGTGATCCGATCCAGCGGCCAACCGAAATACGCGGCCACCTCATGCCGAATCGCCTCGGAATCGGTGAGCAGATGCGAGGCGCGGCGCAGCGTCGAGTCGAAACTTCGCTCGAAGTGCTTCAGGCGCTCCACGGGATGGGTTTCCGGAAATCGGAAAACCGACAGATCATGAATCGTGACGATTCCACGATCGACGGGATAGGGAAGGAAATAGTTCGGCGAGTGAAACAGGTGGCCGCGCAGACGATGCCGCATCCGCAGCCCCCGGAAGCGGCGCGTCGAGGTGATCGACCTCGGCAGCCAGCGCGGACGCCGTCGCCCTTTTTCCGCATCGCCGCCGATGACCCAGGACGGATCCTCGATCGGCTCGTCCGCGAAGAAAAAACGCAAGGACTGCAAGGGCTCGTCGAAGTGCGTGAAATGCCAGGCAAGCTCCCAGGCGTAACGGCCGATTCCGGTCAACGGCGGCGCGATCGCATCCACCGCGAACGCGAGCTTCACCGCCCGCTCTCCAGCATCCACGCCAGCGTCTCTTGCAAGGGCACGATATCGAGGGAGCCGATCGCCGTGGCAAGCCGACGATTGTCGCCGATCAGACGATGGACCTCGTTGGCCCGCACGAAATTCGGATTCACGCGGATCTCGGGATCGTGCTGCGTGAGAGACCGCATCATCTCCAGGATGTCCTGCAGCGAATACCCGTTGCCCGAACAGACATTGAAGGTCTCGCCTGCCCACTTGCCGGCAATCAGATCGGCGTAGGCCCGTACCACCATCCGAACATCGGAGAAATCGCGGATCACGTCTAGGTTCCCGAGCTCGAGTACCGGCGAACGGTTGCGGAAATTATCGACGATCTTCGGCAGAACAAAATTGGCGGCCTGCCCTGCCCCGGTGTAATTGAACGGACGCACTATCGTGATCGGCAAACGATCGCTCCAAAGCGCCGCCACGCGCTCCATCGCAAGTTTGCTGATGGCGTAGTCGTTTGCGGGGTTCGGCGGTACCGACTCGTCGATCACTCCACGGTCGGTGTTGCCGTAGACATTGGCGCTGCTGGCCACCAGCACGGCACGCGGCGGGCAGCCGGCCGACGTGATCGCATCGAGCAGGTTGCGGGTCCCCATGATGTTCGTCTGGTACACCGCCCCGACGTCGCCATGCGCGACGAAGGCGATCGCAGCCAGATGAATCACCACGTCCGGACGCAATGCCGCGATCAGCGCGCCCATTCCGTCGCGATCGAGCAGATCGCAGACATGGGCCGGCCATGCCAATCCGGCAACCGGCCGATGGACGAGCCCCTCGACCTCGCAGCCCCGCCGTTCCAGCTCACGCGCGAGATGGCGGCCGGTGAATCCGCCGATTCCCGTGATGAGTACCTTCGTCATCGGTCAGAATGAAAATCCGGTTTCATTGCGGCGAATATCCGCTTCCACCATCATCTGGCACAGGGCTTCCAGCGTGGTCGCCGGCTCCCAGCCGAGTTCGGCTCGCGCCTTGGCCGGATTGCCGATCAGCAGATCGACCTCGGCCGGGCGATGGAACTTCGGGTTGATCTTCACGATCGCCTTGCCGCTGGCCGTATCGATGCCGCTCTCCTGCAGGCCGCTGCCTTCCCAGGCGAGCTCGAAGCCGGCCGCGCGTGCGGCCATCGCCACGAAATCCCGCACCGTCTCGGTCCGATTGGTGGCGAGCACGTAGGTATCGGGCCGGTCTGCCTGCAGCATCCGCCACATGCCTTCCACATACTCCTTGGCATAACCCCAGTCGCGCTTGGCATCGAGATTGCCGAGTTCCAGCACGTCGGCCTTGCCGAGCCGGATCTTGGCGATGGTATCGGTGATCTTGCGCGTCACGAACTCGCGGCCACGCAGCGGCGATTCGTGATTGAACAGGATGCCGCTGCAGCCGAAGATATCGTAGCTCTCGCGGTAGTTGATCGTCATCCAGTGGGCATACAGCTTCGCCACCCCATACGGGCTGCGCGGATAGAAGGGCGTGCTTTCGACCTGCGGGATCGCTTGTACCTTGCCGAACATTTCCGACGTGCTGGCCTGATAGAAGCGAATCGCGGGATTGACGATGCGAATGGCTTCGAGAAGGTTCACGGGGCCGATGCCGGTGATTTCCGCGGTCGTCACCGGCTGGTCAAACGAGACGCCGACGAAGCTCTGCGCTGCAAGGTTATAGACTTCGGTGGCGCCCGTGCTTTGCAACAGACGGATACTCGAGCTCAGGTCGGTGAGATCGTACTCGACGAGGTGCAGGTCCGGATGACGCTCGACACCGACTTCGGCGATGCGCCAGAAGTTGACCGAACTGGTTCGACGATACGTACCGTAGACGGTGTAGCCCTTCTCCAGCAGCAGCTGTGCGAGATAAGCGCCGTCCTGGCCGGTGATGCCGGTAATGATCGCTTTTTTCACGAACTTCCTTCCTCGAATGAAAATTAAACTTTGACGGCGGATTTGATATCTTCATGCGCGCCGCGCGCATCCTCGCGCTCTCGCGCGAGGGCGACATAGGCATTCACTGCGCGGATTGCCGAATTCCTCGAGCTGAACTTGCGAATCTGCGCCCTGGCGCCATTCGACAGGCGCGCATGCAGGGTCTTGTCGGTCAGGACGCGCAATACCTGGTCAGCCAGCTCGGTTGAATTGCCGGCCTCGAACAACAGCCCCGACTGCCCGTCACCCACTACTTCCGGAATGGCGCCCGCGCGCGAGGCGATCACCGGCTTGCCATGCACGAAGGCCTCCAACGGCACGAGCCCGAACGATTCGTACTGAGACGGGAAGGCCACGCAATGGGCCGCATGCAACAGCTTCTCGCGCAGTTGGTCGTCCACCGAGCCAAGGAAATGCACGCGCTGCATCAGCGATGCGCCGAGCACGTCCTTGGCGCGTTCCGTCCAGTTCTCGATATCGCGCCCGGCCAGGACCAGGTGAGCGTCCGTATCGTCGGCCAGGAAGCGCTTGGCGGCATCGAGCAAGGTGCCGACTCCCTTGCGTCCCTCCAGGCGGCCGACGAACAGGACGAACTTCATGTCCTCCGAGATCTTCAGCGGTTTGCCGGCACTGTCTTCCAGTGCCGAATAACCGTTCTGCGCATCGAAGAAAGGCCAATAGGCAATGCCGCAATGGGATTGCTTCCAGCGCGCGTCACGCCTGACACCATGCTCGGTCTCGATCGTTTTGGCGATCGACTCGCTGATCGGCACGACCAGGTCGGCATGTTCGATCAAGGTCGTTTCGCCGGTCAGGAACAAGTCGGCCTCGCGCGGGGGTACCTGCCAGCCGTTCAGGCGAGCGGCAACCGGGAAAGGCGTGACCAGCCGCACCACCACGGGCGGCCGCTCATGCTTGGGCAACAGGGCTATCGGAAGCGCCTCGGTGTCCCACAAGGCCGATTCGATGACGTCAATTCGATGCTCGGCATGAAGCTCGGCGACGGCCCGCAACGCCGTCAACCCCCAGTTGAGATTGTTCACGAAGCCCGTCGACCCGAGCGTATCGGTGACATTGGTGATCGGCGGCACATGTCGGACCGAGAAACGGCCGCATCGGTAAACGAAGTCGCGGCCACCCGGCGTCACCACGGTGACCTGGTGCCCCATCAACAGCAATTCGCTCGCGAGATGATAGTACAGCGTCCCGATACCGCCGCTGCCGGAAAACGGAGGAAACTCCTTCGTCACGATGCAAACATGAAGCCGCGGCGTGTCGCAACCGACCAGCGGATAGCCGGCCGCGCCCGTGAATACCTCGAATCGTCCGGTGCCCTTCTCCAGCTTGCGCGTCTTCGGAAAATCCGCGGCATCCTTCAGCCCCCGCTCGACGCCCGAGCGAATCGCCTCGAGGTGACGATCGTACTCGTCGCTACTGATCTCGCCCGCCCGTTGTGCCGCCGCCAGCGGCGCGATGCGTTCCGACTGCATGCGCCGATCGAGATATTTCTTTAGTTCCGCCCCCTTCAGGCCGGAGTAGGCGGCGATGAAATAGGCAGTGTTCTTGCAAATCGTGAACCAGTTGTAGTTGTAGCGGCCGCCTCGATTATGGCTTTGCGCAAACTCGTGCCGCAGATGGAGGTCGGGCCGATAGGCGACCAGGTAACCCGCCTGGCGCATCCGGAAGCACAGCTCCGATTCGTCGAGGAAATAATCGAACTGCTCGTCGAAGCCATTCACCGCGCGCACCGCCTCGGCACTGAAGCAGGTGTTGGTGCCCAGTAGCGAACGCTCCCAACCGTTCTCGCCGATCTCCCGCGAATCGATATTGACCTTCGCCTCGGCGAACTTGTTGATGCCGATGTCCTCCGACTGATAACGCAGGGTACCGGCATAGTAGGCCGGCCCCCCAAGTGCGCCGAGAGTCAGCGGCCGGCGGTTGAATTCCTCGAGCAGCGTCTCCACCCAGTCGTCGAACGGCAGCGCGTCGTCGTCGATGAAGGCCAACAGATCGCCATCGGCGAGATCGATACCGATATTTCGCGAAATGGCAAGATTGCGTTGCGGATTGCTGCCGATCTTGATGCGATCCTTGTAGCGTTCGAGCACCGCGTCGGTGCCGTCATTCGACGGACCGTTGACCACCACCACCTCGAAATTCTGATTCGTTTGGTATTGCAGGTAATCGAGGCAACGCTCCAGCAAATCGGCGCGATTGTAGGTGCAGATGATGATCGAGACGGTCGTGAATCGCTTGGCGGCGGGCAGTACCTTGCGCAGCGCATCGACGACGCGTTTGCGCACCGCGTCGGAGGTAAAGCGCTCGGTATTGCGGCGCTGGAACTCGACCAGGTTCCGATATGCAGCTTCATCCCTCGCCAGGCGCGCGATTTCGGCCTTGAGCTTGCCGATCGAATCGAGCGGATTGTCCTTCACCCCGAGCGTCTCGCCAATCGCGGTGTTGTGCAGGCCGACCACCGGCAGGCCGTGCAGCGTCGCCTCGATGAGCGGAACGCCGAATCCCTCGTGGCGGCTCAGCGAGACATACACGAAGGCCTTGCCGAAGTGGTTGCTGATCGCCTCGTCGGGTACCTTGCCGGTGATGTCCACGAGATGTTCGACCTTGTACTTCTTGATCGTGGCGAGCAGCTTCTGGTAGTAGGGATCCTGAGGATTGAAGCCACCGACGATCGACAGGCGCGCCGCGACCTGTGGCGACGACTCGTGCATCTCGGCAAACATCTGCACCAGGTCGACCTGCCCCTTGTTGGCCGCCACGCGCCCCAGGAACAGCCAGTGGCCAGGTTCGCGATTGCGCGAGGCGCGTACGGCTGCGGCGGACTTCGGCGCATCGACGATGATCGGCACCAGACTGCATCGATCGGGGGATACGCCCAGGTCGATGATCTCCTGCAGATTGTATTCGCTGTCGCCCCAGAAGTAATCGAAGCTCGGTGCAATTTCGCGCAACTGTTCACGCCCCATCAGGCAGAACTTGTACAGGTCGGTACCCTTCTCGAAGAAGCTATGCGGGGTGATATTGTGATAAACGCAGATCTTGGTGCAGCGCTTGGTGTGATAAGCCTGCATGACGTGCTCGGAGTACCCGGCAAAGTGAACGATCAGTACGTCATTGTCCTGAATGTCCAGTTCCTCCAGATTCTTGCGGTACTGTCCGACGCTCTGATGATGCCACTTGCTGTAAATCTGCGATTGCAGGCCCAGCCCCTTGAACATCTGATCGAGTGCGACGACCTGATTGGAAACGGCATCGCCGAAATCCAACGCCTCGGTGAGCTGCAGAATCCTGCCGGAAAAGTTGGTATCGAACATCACGGACGATTTTTGCATGACCGAATAATCTCGAAATTATCTCGTGGGGACGGCCGCCTTGCGATGGCAACGATCGATCGAAGTGAGGGCTTAGCGCGCAGCCAGCATGCGTGCCTCGCGAGATGCGCCGACCAGGGAACTCAGGCTGAGCATCACCTGTCGCGCATCCGGCTCGGTCAGGACCACCGGAGCAGCATGCACCGATTTCGGGGAGGTGTCGCCGGGTACGCCCGCGGCGAGGCCGGCCGGTAGATCGGGGTTTCCGGCAGCCGCCGACGCGACATCGGATGCCGCGGCGGCGTAGGAGGTCGAAATATGGGCGCTGAGTGTATCGAAGCGCGCCGACAGCGCGGCGATCGAGACCTGGATATCGGCCGTCTTGCGCTCATGATTCGCCAGCAAGGCAGCCTGATTGGCCGCAATCG
Organism: Burkholderia gladioli; assembly: GCF_000959725.1. Taxonomy (NCBI): domain Bacteria; kingdom Pseudomonadati; phylum Pseudomonadota; class Betaproteobacteria; order Burkholderiales; family Burkholderiaceae; genus Burkholderia; species Burkholderia gladioli. The sequence continues at coordinate 2,262,849 of NZ_CP009323.1, read as the reverse complement.
ACTCCAGGCGCGACTCGATCGACGCGAAGCGCCGCACGGCGAGTTCGCGCTGCTCGTCGTAGCCCCAGATCTTGCCGAAGATCGGGCCGATCACGGGCAACGCCGCGAACTTGAGCCGCGATACCGCGGAACCCAGGCCGATCACCGTGACCTTGTTGAGCTTCCCTTCGTCGGACTCGGCAATCGCATCGAGAATCCTGACACGCGAATCGCCGCGGCGCGCGCGTTCGAGGAAATGGCCAAAACCATCGGGATCGGGATCGCGACGCAGCAGCACACGGTAAGCTAGAACCACGAATCCCGCATCATCGACGGCCATGAAATCACGTAACCGATGCGGGCCGCCGCGCGGCACTTCCCCACTTTCCGTCAGGGCTCGGCTCAAAATATCGCTCATGTTTCGTTCCGTGGATGCAGGTGATTGATTTTCCGCCGTCGAACCATGCGACAGCCGGACTTGCATGGGATGCGACGCATTTTTGTCGGACAAAACACCACGATCGGCGGCGTCGTCCGTGACCAGAGCCGCCATGTCGGCAGCAAGCCTCTTGTCGAACACGGCACGCAATGGCGCCATGATCTTCCAGCCAAACGACAGCCGGATGTCCTCGATCACGCCGGACAATTCAACGGCTTTCGCGTCGGCCCTCGCATAACGGCGCTCGATGTCGACGATTCGCTCGAACGCTTGCGCATCGCGCTGCGTGAAGTCGCGACGCTCCGTTTCCAGAAGCGCTCGCAACCCCGCCAGCTCGTGGCTCATCTGCTGTTTGCTGTCGCTCCATTCTCGAGCTTTGCTCTCGAATTCGCGCCGTGCCGACTCGAGTTCAATGACGAGTCGGGACTCGCGCGCACTGGACTCGATCGCATTGATGCGCAATGCCGCCTCATGGCGCCGATTCACATCAAGCAGTTCATTTTCCAGTTGGCGCTCGCGCTTCAAGGCAAACTGCCGCAGCAATCGGTTGCGGCGCCGGATCAAACGCAGGCGCACCGAAAGCTGCCGCCGCTGCTCGGCGTGGCGCTGCTCGACAGTGCGTCGCGCAGCCCTTGCCTCGTGCAACGCGGCGGCGGCACGCTCCAGCGCCTGTGCATGAAGCGCAGCCGTCACTGCCTCGCGCCGCTCGGCGTGCGCCGCCTGCAGTGCCAATTCGGCCCGATGATCCTGCTGCTGCCGAATCATCTGATCGCGAGTTTGACGCAAGGCGGCCGATTCGCGCGAGGTGGCCGCTTCGGCACCGCGCAGCGCGTCGGCCAATACCGCATCGTGGGCGGCACCCGCCCTGATCAGTCGCGCACATTCATCGCGCAAAGTCTCGAGATGCCCGGCCATCAACCGGTCATCGTCGCGATACGCCTCCCTCTCGCGCGAGTAGAGGCGTTCGAGACGATCCACTTCGTCGATCAGCCGATCATCGTGTCGTCCCGCGCCATCGGCCGACGATACCGTCCCGCGGGCCCGTCGCAGTTGCCCGGCCACCCCCGCAAGCGATTCCAGCGCCGCTGACTCCCTCGACCGAGCGCAGGCAAGCTGCCCTCGCAGTTCGCGAACCGCCGCGGCCGCCTCGTCCCGCAGTTCCGTTTCGCGCACCTGCAGGGTCTTCTGCATCTGCTCGGTGGTTTGCTGAAGGCGCTCATGCAACAAGCCGTGAAACGGCGCATTGGCTGTCCCATTCAGGCGAAACGCATCGAATACATTGGGCGGCGCGCCGAATGCCGCACGCAACTCAGGATGTTCCGCGCTCAGATAGAAACGATTCAGTCCGTCAAAATAGACTGCCTCGTAGCCCCGATCCAGGAGCAGTGCCTCCCACTTCTCGTGACTGAGCGTCTGCGTGAGCGGCAGCGTGCTTTCGATGACCACGATCCAGGGACGAGCCGGCGAATCCGCCCAACTTCGCAGTACCGACGATTCGAAACCCTCGACATCGATCTTGAGCCAGTGCGCCTCGCGACCGGCATGCATCGCGAAGATCTCCGCCAGCGATACACAGGGCACGACGATCTCGGTCAGTTCGAAGCCGCGCTCTCGATGCCCCTCGGCAATCACCGGGTCGGCCGTCGAAATGCCGGTCCCGACGATCTCGAAGAAGTTCAGCACGCCGGATTGAGCCGCGACCGCAGCCTGGACCACCGTCTCGTCGGGCCGATGGGCTCTCAGCGCATTGGCATAGCGAGCCGTCGGTTCGACATGAATACCTCGCCATCCGCGCTCATAGAACACCAGACTGACCGAATCGACCAGCGGGTCCTGTGCACCGATATCGATGTAAAAGCCGCTATCGATGTGCGACAGCGCACGCCAGAGCATGACATCTTCAAAATTCTGGGCATAGGAAGTAATCATCTGTCCGCTTCCCAACCTTGACGAATCGACATCATTTCCAGGATATGCGCCTCCCCTGCGCAGTCATCCGATCCAATCTATCCTGCCGGCAATACCATGCCAGTTGCCCGCCAAGCAAATCGATCGAGAATCACGACCGCCGCGATTCGACAAATCCGGCAATCCATTGGACGTCACGTCAGATGAAAGCATATCGCAGCGAATTTTCGTACCCGTGCGATATGCCGACCCTTAATTCTTATTTGAACGATTGGACACCCGTCACGACAGGATAAGCAACCGAGAACACCAGATTTAAAACTTTCTGAAGTTCGGTAATCGGTGCATTCGATACGTACAGCAGATCCTTGTTATCCATCACGAAACTCTGTGCCGTGAAAAATGCGCTCGGATCTTTCAAATTCATGCGATAGATGACGGGAACCTTGCCATCCGCCGTGGTGCGTACCGGCTTGACGGGCCACGGCAAGGCATTGGCGTCCTCCAGGCGGAAAATGAACACGCCCTGCGCATCCGAGCGCGAATCTTCCAGGCCGCCTGCGCGTGCGATCGCCTGGGCCAGCGAGATGCCCTGTGCCTCGAAATTGATTTCCTGATTCTTGCCCGTCGCGCCGAGCGCGGTGAAGCTGTAGGGCTGGTACAGCGCCGTGACCACGTCGCCGGCATGCAGCGGCACATTCTGGCGCGGATCGCGAATCACGGTCTGCAACGGCAAGGACGCAACCTTGTCGCCGCGCGTGACCTGCAAGGTGATCTTGTCGATCGGCTGACGCACGCCGCCAGCACTGGCCAACGCATCGAGCAGACGCTCGCCCCGCGCCGACAGCTGCATCCGGTTGCTCGAGGCCACGTCGCCCACCACGGTGACGTAGGAAGTTACGTTTCGTGACAGTTTCACCAGCACCTGGGGATCGTGCGCCATATTCTTCAGGCGCAACGTGATGTCGCGTTCGAGCTGCGTCGGTGTCTTGCCCTGAGCCTTGACCGCGCCGACGAACGGTACGTTGATATTGCCGTCGCCGTCGATGGTCTGGTCGGGCAACACCGTCACGTGGGCATTGCTCGGCGAGCTTGCGCCGCTACTGCGCGTGTCGAGTTGCGCGGCGCCGAACAACGTCGCGGGCGGCGCCTCCCAGATCGACACCTCGATCGTGTCGCCGATCCCCAGTTGCTGGCGAAAGTGTGTATCGATACCCAGCGTGGTCGCGAAATCACCCTGCTCACGTTCGGCATACAGCTGACGCGCGATGGAATCGGTCAGGTCGACGACCTGGATTCCTGCCATGCCGGCCGTCGCCTCGGCGGACCCATTGCCGGATTGGACAATCGCGGACCGGCTGGGCCCCGATGTCGGAATGGTCGAGCAGCCGACCAGCGCACCGCTGACAAGGACCGAACACGTAACACAACGGAGCAAAAGCGACATGTGTTGCCAGGGGAACGGAAAATCTACGGATCTGAATTGTCGCACGTTAGTAGATGCAATAAACTAGTTTTTTGCAGACCGGACCGAGCATAACCGTCCGGGCCGACGCGCTTGTAATAATTTGTACAGCAACCGTTTGCCACCCGAAACATCCATTAACGACATTCGAGTGACACAAATACTTCTCGACGTCACGCGTATCGTCACCCGCCGTCACGATGGCTTGATTCCCACCGGGGTCGACCGGGTCGGCCTGGCCTACGTCCGGAAATACGGCAACCACGCACTCGCTGTCCTCAGCGAGCAAGGCCGTTCGATCGTTCTGAACCGGCGAGATTCCGAACGTCTCTTCGACCTGCTGCTCTCGACACCAGGCCCGCGCGACCGCTGGGCGCTGCGCGGCATGGTTGCGCGCGCACTGATGGGCGCGCTAAGCAGAACACGCTTCGAACATGCCGTCCTGCTCCATACCAGCCATTCCGGCATGGAGCACACACGCTACTACAGAGCCATGGCCGGCCGCAACGCTCGGTCGGTGTTCATGGTCCACGACCTGATTCCCTTGACTCACGCGGAATATTGCCGGCCCGGCGTCGAGCAGATGCATCGCCTGCGCATCCGCACGGCATTGCGACATGCAAGCGGGCTCATCGCGAACTCGCGGGCGACGCTGGATTCGATCGAACAGGAGGCACGGGCAGCCGGCCTGCCGACACCACCCTGCACGATCGCCCGTCTCGCGCCCGGCATCACCGCGCACCAGCCCTGCCCCGACCCGATCGGCGAGCCCTACTTCCTCATGCTGGGAACCATCGAGCCGCGCAAGAATCATTGGCTGATGCTGCACGTATGGCGCAGCCTGGTCGAGCGCCACGGCGCGCGCGCGCCGAAACTCGTGATCATCGGACGTCGGGGCTGGGAATGCGAAAATGTCGTCGACATGCTGGAGCGATGCACACCGCTACGGCAGTTCGTCGTGGAGGAGTCCGAATGCAGCGACGAGCGCCTGCATGCGCTGCTCCGGCATGCGCGGGCCCTGTTGTTTCCATCTTTCGTCGAGGGCTACGGCATGCCGCTCGTGGAGGCGCTCGCCTCGCGCGTTCCGGTGCTCGCGAGCAATCTCGACGTTTTTCATGAAATTGCCTCCGACACGCCAGATTATCTCGATCCACTCGACGGCCCGGCGTGGGCCGACCGGATCATGGCGTATGCCGCCCCCGGCAGCGAGGCACGACAGCAGCAGATGTCCCGCATCGAACAATTCGGCGCACCGACATGGAGCACCCATTTCGCGTGCGTCGACAGCTTCATCGGCACACTCAATTAGATGTCCGAATATCCAGCCCCGCTGTCCGGATCGACCGACCCGCAGTTCGATGCGATCTACCTCGCGCACGGCTATCGTCTGCTCGGCTGGTTGACCCGCCGAAGCCGGTGGCTCTGGCCCGAAGCTCGCGGCGGCCGCCTGCTGGCCACGGTCGCACGCCGGCTGCGGCCCGACACCCAGGCCGCCTACGCGGGGCCGATCGCCCCTCGCGCCTCGCTCGGCCTGGCACCGCTGTCCTGGTTCTCGATTCCGCTCGAGTGCGGCCATGAGGACCCGCTCGGCGTTGCAATCGAGCAGGCCCTGTCCGCCTCGGCGCGCCACGATGAAGGGCGCACGCAGGCCCTGATGCAGCGCCTGCTCGACAGCGATGCGCTGCATCCGCGCCGCAAGGCGGCCCAGTTACCCGATGCCGAGTTCATGGCAACGGCTCGGCGGCGCGTCCTCCTGATCGACGAGCGCCTGATTTCAGGCTCCTCGCCACGTGGGTACCAAAGCCGCCGCATTGCCGATTTTCGCGCGATGGTCGACGAAGCGCTTGCCAGCCACCCCGATGCGGAATTCTGGCTGGCCCCCTCGTCGGATCCGGGTCGCGGCCCGTGGTTGTCGTCCAGATGCGGTGTACTCCCACGCGAATTGCGCGTGCTGCGCCCGGAATACTCGCTGCGCGCCTGGTTGCCGTATTTCAGCCAGGTGTATACGGTCGGTGCCGCCGAGGGAATGGGCGCGATTCTCGCGGATCGCCCCACCTTCGTCTACGGCCGCCCCTACTACGCCGGCTGGGGCTTCACGACCGACCTTCATGCATTCCCGAAGCGGCACGCGCGACCGACATTGGCCGCCTGGTTCGACACGACTTTCATGCGGCTGACGCACTATCTCGACACCGAGCGGGAGCAGCTCGGCACGCTGGAGCACGTGCTCGACGCGCTCCAGTTGCAATATCAGGTTGCCGAACGATTCCGCGAGCTCGACCATGTCGTCGGCCTGCGCTTCCAGTGGTGGAAGCGTCGCCTCGCAACCCCTTATCTTTCGGCGGGCGGCGGCACCCTCCGCTGGGCGCGCGGAATCGCCGACATCGGTCGGCATGAATGCGCGGCATTGTGGGGAGCGCGGCTGCGAGATGGCGCGCCACGAGACACGCGCCACTACCGCATCGAGGACGGTTTCATTCATTCCGCCGAACTGGGCTCCGACATGAGCCCGCCGTGCAGCCAGGTCATCGACGGCAGCAATCTCTATTTCGACGCCAGCGCCCCGAGCGACCTGACACGAATCCTGAACACGGCGGGCTTCGACGCCGCCGAACTCGCGCGTGCGGCAGCGCTACGCCACAGCATCGTCGAATTCGGCATCACCAAGTACAACCTGGGTCGACACCGCCCCACCTGGCCCAGGCCGGTGGGGCGCCGCGTGATCCTGGTCCCGGGCCAGGTCGCGGACGACGCCTCGATCCGGCTCGGCACCGGCGCGGTCAACACCGCCGAAGGCCTGCTCGCGGCGGTGCGCGAACGGCGCCCGACAGACTGCATCGTCTACAAGCCCCATCCAGATGTACTCTCGGGCAATCGCAACGGCCTGGTCCAGGCACAACGCCTCGCCGACGTCGTCGACCTCGATTCAGACATCGTCTCCCTGATCGAGGCCGCCGACGAGGTACACACGCTCTCGTCGCTATCGGGTTTCGACGCCCTGCTGCGCGGCAAGCCGGTATTCACCTATGGCCTGCCCTTCTATGCCGGCTGGGGTCTGACCGACGATGCCATCAGCCCCCAGCCGTGGCGAGAGCGTGTCTTGACACTGGACATGCTGACGGCCGGGACGCTGATACGCTATCCGATATATTGGAACTGGCGCCTAGCTCTTTATACTACGCCCGAGGCCGTGGTCCGGCGGCTGGCAACGGCCGCGAGGCGGCCGCTGCGCGCCCAGGGACGCAACTGGCGGCGCCCTGCCCTCAAGGCATTCCGCTGGATCACGAACGCGCTGATTCATCTCGGCTGGCGATATCGGCAAGCCGGGCATCGACGGAATTCACTCGTACGACGCATCGAATAAGACTCGCGTTGCAGCGAAACGACGCATCTGGACAATCCGCAATCGTTGACAGTATTCACATCCGAGATTCAGACATGAGCATCTTCCCGGTAATTTTGTGCGGTGGCAGTGGTACGCGACTCTGGCCGATGTCGCGCGGTGGATATCCCAAGCAATATCTCAAGCTGACCGGCGACGATACGCTGATCCAGCAGACAGCCCTGCGCGTACGTCATTTGCCGGGTATCGCCAAACCCATCATCCTGACGAACAACGAGCAACGCTTCCTGGTCGCCGAGCAACTGCGGCAGGTCGGCATCGAACCGTCATCGATCGTGCTGGAACCCGTCGGCCGCAACACGGCACCCGCGATCGCGGTGGCCGCGCACATGGCCCTGAAGGAGTCGCCGGACGCGCTGCTGCTGGTCCTGCCATCCGATCACGCCATCCTGAACCAGGCCGCCTTCGCCTCGGCGGCGCACGCCGCGGCAGCGGTCGCAAGCGACGGCTACCTGGTCACCTTCGGCATCCCTCCCGACCGTGCTCACACGGGATTCGGCTATATCCGCCGCGGCAAGCCGTTCGACGGTGATGCGCAAGCCCACTGCGTGGACGCCTTCGTCGAAAAACCCGACATGGCGACCGCGGAAGAATTCGTCCGGTCGGGCGAGTACTACTGGAACAGCGGCATGTTCATGCTGAAGGCATCGACCTATCTGCAGGAACTGCAGCGGCTCGAGCCCGAGATTGCACGGCTGTCGCAGGCAGCGCTCGAGGGTGCGTCACACGACAACGATTTCGTCCGGCTCGATCCGGCCGCCTTCGCGGCAAGCCCCAACATCTCGATCGACTACGCCGTGATGGAACGGACCGAGCATGCCGCCGTCGTTGCCACCGACAATCTCGGCTGGAACGACATCGGTTCGTGGGGCGCCTTGGCCGATCTCGCCGAAACCGACGAGAATGGCACCACCGTGATCGGCGACGTGTTCTGCGAATCGACCAGCAATTCGTATGTCCGTGCCGAACACCGGATGGTAGCCACGATCGGCGTCGACAACCTGGTCGTGGTCGAAACCGCCGATGCCGTCCTGGTGGTCCATCGAGATCATGTGCAGGACGTGAAGAAGGTGGTTGAACAGCTCAATGCCTCAGGGCGCCATGAGTCCGTCACGCATCGGCGCGTGGTGCGTCCCTGGGGCGCTTACGAGGGCATCGACGAGGGCGACCGCTTCCAGGTCAAGCGCATCGTGGTGAACCCGTCGGCACAGCTGAGCCTGCAGATGCATCACCATCGTGCCGAGCACTGGATCGTCGTGAAAGGCACGGCGCTCGTCACGAACGGCGACAAGGAAATCCTGTTGACGGAAAACCAGTCCACCTATATCCCGCTCGGCGCGACCCACCGCCTGCGCAATCCCGGCAAGATCCCGCTGGAGCTGATCGAGGTCCAGTCCGGCGCGTACCTCGGCGAGGACGATATCGTTCGCTTCGAGGACAACTACGGGCGCGCGCCCGCGAAGTAAACGCTCGGGCGCATCGCGAGCCGCCCGCCCGGGCTCGCGCGCGGCGACCGACATGACGCCGGGATTCCTGCATACACATCGTGAACGCGCATCCGCGCTCGTCCCCCCACCACCGAACCAGGCAGATTATGAGCACGACACACTACGAAGAACTCGAGCGTCGCATCGCGGCGCTGGAAGCCAATGCAATGTCCCGCACGGCCGTCAAGGAAATGATTCGGGAAAGCATCCTCGTGCCCTCGCTCGAGCGCCCCACGCTGCTGGAGAGCGATCCGTTCATGGCCTATACGAACGTCAGCTCGCTCGACTTCACGCATCCGCGCTACGCGCAGCTCTGCAAGCTCATCTATCAAACGCCGACATGGCACCGCAAGCAGTGGGAATACATCTACATCCTGCACCAGTTGCTGGAGGCAAACATCCTGCGCCCCGGCACCCGCGGCATCGGCTTCGGTGTCGACGCGGAACCACTGCCGTCGGCCTTCGCCCAGCTCGGCTCGGCCGTGCTGGCGACCGATGCGCCCGCAGCAATCAAGATGGCCGGCGGCTGGCTCGCGAACCACGACAATTATCGTCCGCTCGATCGTCTGCATTTCGGCTGGATTCCTGAGTCGCTGTTCCGCGAACGCGTGAACTTCACCGAATGCAACATGAAGGATATCGATTCGAGTTTCTCTGGCTACGACTTCGCTTGGTCGTCCTGCTGCTTGGAGCACCTGGGTACGCTGGAAGCCGGGCTCGATTTCGTCATGAACAGCGTCGAGAAATGCCTGCGCATCGGTGGTATCGCGGTCCACACCACGGAACTGAATCTTTCGTCCGACGTCGATACGGTCGAAGCCAGCGACGAAACCGTGCTCTATCGTCGACGCGATCTCGAAGCCTTCGTCGAACGCATGCGTGAACGCGGCCATGACGTGCAGCCGATCCGCGTCGGACCGGCCGCCACCGCTCTCGATTTTCACGTGGACGTGCCGCCCTACAGCCCGAATCCCCATCTGCGCCTGAAGCTGGCAGGATTCGTCACGACCTCGGCAGGCCTCGTGATTCGTCGCGGCCGCTGATACCAGGCGGACGTCCTGTCTCGTTTCAGACAGGATGTCCGCCGCGGCACGGCGGAACGGATCTCATGCAATGTTGTCGAGCCGCTCCCGCCGTCTGGAACGCAATGCGTCATGCAGGAAGAATCCCATGTGCCGCTGGCTAGCCTACACCGGCAACCCGATCCCGCTCGAGACCGTCCTGTTCCGCGCCCGTCATTCGCTGATCGACCAGAGCCTGCACTCGCGCCTGGGCGCCACCACCACCAACGGAGACGGCTTCGGCATCGGCTGGTACGGACGCCCGGACGAGATCCCGTTCCGCTACCGCTCGGTCCACCCCGCCTGGAACGACCGCAACCTGCGCGAGGCCGCCCGCGCGATCCACTCGCCGCACTTCGTCGCGCATATCCGCGCCGCCACCGACACGCCGATCCAGGAAAGCAACTGCCACCCGTTCCGCCACGGTCGCTGGCTGTTCGTCCACAACGGCCTGATCCGGCGCTACCACCGGCTGCGCCACGACCTGATGATGCGCATCGATCCCGCGCTGTTCCCCTCGGTCGAGGGCTCGACGGACTCCGAAGTGATGTTCCACCTGGCGCTGACCTTCGGGCTTGAACACACGCCTCTGCCGGCGCTGGAGCGGATGGCCGGCCTCATCGAGGAAACCGCGGCACGGCACGGCGTGGCGCAGCCGATCAACATGACCGTCTGCGCCACCGACGGCGAGCAGGTGGTAGCGGTGCGCTACTCCAGCGAGCACCAGTCGCGCACGCTATTTCACAGCACCTCGTTTCGCCATCTGCACGAGCTCTATCCCGACGATCCGCGCATCGCCGCGGTCGGCGACGACGGCTTCCTGGTGCTCTCCGAGCCGCTGGTCGACCTGCCCGACGCCTGGGAGGAGATTCCCGAAAGCACCGCGATCGTCTCGCGCCACGGCGAGGTCGCGCAGTTCCCCTTCGTGCCGCGCGCGCCGCGCAACGGCAACAACGGCAATCACTTCCACCGCGGCTGAAGCGGCATGCGCGGTGCTGGCGCCGGCCCGCGCGAGATGGCGTGGCCGGCTTGCCGCGTGCGCGCCGGGCAAGGTATAAAGGCCGGCCCGGCGCATGTCGCGCCCCTATTTCCCTCTCGGAGAACCCATGCTGGATCTCGCAACCGCTCAGCAGTTCCTGATGACGCGCGGCCTCGACTTCGGCCTCAAGGTGATCGCCGCGATCGCGCTGTGGATCGTCGGCCGCTGGTTGATCCGCCTCGCCACGCGCCTGCTGAGCCGGCTCGTGCAGCGCAGCGGCAAGGTCGACACCACGCTCGCCTACTACCTCTCCTCGGTGGTCAGCGTGCTGCTGACGATCGTGCTGATCCTCGCGATCCTGCAGGTGTTCGGCGTGCAGACCACTTCCTTCGCGGCGCTGCTGGCCGGCATCGGCCTGGCGGTCGGCACCGCCTGGGGCGGCCTGCTGGCCCACTTCGCGGCCGGCGTGTTCCTGCAGGTGCTGCGCCCGTTCAAGGTCGGCGACTCGATCGCGGCGGCCGGCGTGACAGGCACCGTCAAGGAGCTGGGCCTGTTCAGCACCACCATCCTGACCGGCGACAACGTGGTGACCATCGTCGGCAACAACAAGATCTTCTCGGACAACATCGCCAACTACAGCGCGACGCCGCATCGGCGCGTGGACCTGACCGCCAAGATCGCCAACGGCGTCGATCCGGTCGAGGCGATCGCAAAGCTGCGCGCGGCAATCACCGCGATCCCGAACGTGATGTCGGCGCCCGCGCCCGACATCGGCATCCTGCAGCTCACCCCCGAGGGCCCGCTGCTGTTCGTGCGTCCCAACACGCCGCCCGCCACCTACTGGCAGGTCTATTGCGACGCGCATCGCGTGATCATCGAGACCTTCCGCGAGGCCGGCTACCCGACGCCGGAAACGCCGACCATCCAGCGCACGGCGGGCTGAAACCCGCCGCGGCGCCGCGGAAACGACAACGCCCGCTCGATCCACGAGCGGGCGTTGTTTCGAGTACCGCCGCCGCGGGCCGCCGGGGCCCGGCTGACGGGCGGTGGCTCAGCCGCGGCCGCCGCCCGCGCGCTGCGCGCCCGAGCGGCCGCGCAGCAGCTTCCAGACCCCGCCGATCAGCACCGGCACGGCCGCCGCGCCGATCCCCACCAGCACGATCACGTTCAGGTACTGGCGGATGAAGGGAATGTTGCCGAAGAAGTAGCCGAGCAGGACCAGCAGCAGCACCCACAGCAGCGCGCCCGCCACGTTGAAGAACTGGAAGCGCGCGAAACGCATCATCGACACGCCGGCCACGAAGGGCGCGAAGGTCCGCACCACCGGGATGAAGCGCGCCAGCACCAGGGTCTTGCCGCCGTGGCGCTCGTAGAAATCATGGGTCTTCTGCAGCGCGGCGCGATCGAGGAAGCGCTCCAGCACCGGGATGTGCGTATCGAACACCTTGGGCCCGATCGCGCGGCCGATCAGGTAGTTCACGGTATTGCCGGCGGTGGCCGCCACCAGCAACAGCACGATCAGCCCCGCCAGGCTCATTTCGCCCGAGGCCGCGAAGGCGCCCGCGATGAACAGCAGCGAATCGCCGGGCAGGAAGGGCAGGATCACCAGGCCGGTTTCGCAGAACACGATCAGGAACAGCACCAGGTACACCCAGGCACCGTATTGCCGGATGAACTGGCCGAGGAACGCATCGATGTGCAGAACCAGACCGAAGAAGTGAATCAGCGTATCCAAATGCGTTTCCTTCGATTTCGAGACATGACGGGAACGATGGCGCCGGGCTGCGGCGCGACCGCGGAATGATACCGAAAGAACCTGAGGGTTCCGTGAAAAAAGCCCCCGGTGGCGGCGCCCGGTGCGGCGGCGACAGCCTCGTTATAATCGCGGCATGTCCGAATTCACCGATTCCGCCGCCGACGACGCCAGCGCTGCCGAGCCCGCCGCCGCGCCCGCCTCCAGCCCGCGCCCGCTGCGCGCGATCCAGCCGCTGCCCGACCAGTTGATCAGCCAGATCGCGGCCGGCGAGGTGGTCGAGCGCCCCGCCTCCGTGGTCAAGGAGCTGCTGGAGAACGCGATCGACGCCGGCGCCGGCAGCCTGCGCATCGTGCTCGAGGAGGGCGGCGTCAAACGAATCTCGATCACCGACGACGGCTGCGGGATTCCCGCCGACGAACTGCCGCTCGCGCTGATGCGCCATGCCACCAGCAAGATCCGCTCGCTGCACGAGCTCGAGTCGGTCGCCACGCTGGGCTTTCGCGGCGAGGCGCTGGCCTCGATCGCCTCGGTCGCCGAGATGTCGATCACCAGCCGCACCGAGGACGCCGCGCACGCCACCCGCATCGACGCCGATACGGGCGCGCTCTCGCCCGCGGCCGGCACGCGCGGCACCACCATCGAGGTGCGCGAACTCTACTTCAACACGCCGGCGCGCCGAAAGTTCCTGAAAAGCGAGCAGACCGAATTCGGCCACTGCCTGGAAATGATCCGCCGCGCGGCGCTGGCGCGGCCCGAGGTGGCGATCTCGGTGCTGCACAACGGCCGTGCCGTCGAGCACTGGAACGCCAGCGAGCCGGCGGTGCGTGTCTCGAAGATCCTCGGCGAGGGTTTCGCCACCGCCCACCTGCCGCTCGACGAGCGCGCCGGGCCGCTGGCCGTCTACGGCTGCGCGGGCCTGCCGACCGCCAGCCGCGGCCGCGCCGACCAGCAATATTTCTTCGTCAACGGCCGCTTCGTGCGCGACAAGCTGCTGACTCACGCGGTGCGCGCCGCCTACGAGGACGTGCTGCACGGCGATCGCTACCCGTCCTACGTGCTGTTCCTCGACCTGCCGCCCGAGGCGGTCGACGTGAACGTGCATCCTTCGAAGATCGAGGTGCGTTTCCGCGATTCGCGCTCGATCCACCAGTATGTGTTCCATGCCGTGCAGCGCGCGCTGGCGCGGCACGCCGGTGCCTCGCCGGAAACCACCGCGGGCGGGCACGCCGCGCACCTCGCGCCGGCCCAGCCGGGCAGCCCGGCCTCGTTCGAGCGCACGCCGCTCGGCGCGGGCGCCGGCTCGGAAGGCGGCGAGGCGGGCAGCGAGGCTGGCGGCACGGCATCGGCCGACGGCGCGGGCGGCTTCGGCGGCGGCGCCTCGGGCGGCTTTGGCGCCTCCCGCTTCGGCGCTGGGGCCTCCAGCAGCGGTGGTTTCGGCGGTGGAGGTGCTGGTGGCGGCAGCGCCCGCCCCGTATCCGGCAACACCTGGATGCGCCAGTCGCGCATGACGCAAGGCACCCTGCCCGTCGCGCAGCCGCTCGCGCTCTACGACGCGCTGTTCGGTCGCAAGGACGGCCAGGCCGGCGATGGCAGCGCGGGCGCGAGCGTGGCCGAGCCGGCCCCGGCACCGTTCGGCGCGACGCCGGGCAGCCTGCCCGCCGACGGCGCGCACGACCAGCAGCCGCTCGGCTTCGCGCTCGGCCAGGTCCACGGCATCTACGTGCTGGCGCAGAACGCGCAGGGCCTGGTGATCGTCGACATGCACGCGGCGCACGAGCGGATCCTCTACGAGCAGTTCAAGACCGCGCTGGCCAACCGCAGCATCGCGGTGCAGTCGCTGCTGCTGCCGGTGACGATCACGGCCACGCCGGTCGAGATCGGCACCGCCGACGAGGAGCGCGAGACGCTCGACGCGCTCGGCTTCGACCTGGCGATGCTCTCACCCACCACGCTGGCGATCCGCGCCGTGCCGGCCCTCCTGAAGGATGCCGACCTGCCGACGCTGGCGCGCGCGATCCTGGCCGACCTGCACGAATTCGGCGGCTCGCGCGTGCTGACCGAGCGCCAGCACGAACTGCTGGGCACGCTGGCCTGCCATCACGCGGTGCGCGCGAACCGGCGTCTCACGCTCGACGAGATGAACGCGCTGCTGCGCCAGATGGAGGCGACCGAACGCGCCGACCAGTGCAACCACGGCCGCCCGACCTGGTACCAACTCACGCTCGGCGATCTCGACCGCCTGTTCATGCGCGGACAATGAGCATGACGAACCGTCGCGCGCCGCTCACGGTGGCGTGCTTGCTGGGCCCGACCGCCTCGGGCAAGACCGCCGCGGCGCTGGCGCTGGCCGAGCGCCTGCCGATCGAGATCGTCAGCGTCGACTCGGCCCTGGTCTATCGCGGCATGGACATCGGCACCGCCAAGCCCAGCCGCGAGGAACGCGAGCGCGTGCCGCACCACCTGATCGACATCATCGACCCGGCCGCCGCTTATTCGGCAGCCGAATTCCGTGCCGACACGCTGCGCCTGGTCGAGGAGATCATCGCGCGCGGGCGCATCCCGCTGCTGGCGGGCGGCACCATGCTCTACTACAAGGCGCTCACGCAAGGGCTCAACGCCCTGCCGGCCGCCGATCCCGAACTGCGCGCGCGACTCGACGAGGACGCCGCGCGCGAGGGCTGGCCGGCGCTGCATGCGCGGCTCGCCGGGGTCGACGCGGCCACCGCCGCGCGGCTCGCGCCGAACGACGCGCAGCGCATCCAGCGCGCGCTCGAGGTGTTCATGCTGAGCGGGCAGCCGATGTCGGCGCTGCTGGCGGCGCCGCGCGAGGACGCGGCGGCCGCTCGCTACCGTTTCGTGCCGGTGGCGCTCGAACCGTCGGACCGGGCGGTGCTGCACGCGCGCATCGCCACGCGCTTCGACGCGATGCTCGCGGCCGGGTTCATCGACGAGGTGGAACGGCTGCGCCGCCGCGAGGACCTGCACCTGGGCCTGCCCTCGATGCGCTGCGTCGGCTACCGGCAGGCCTGGGAATACCTGGACGGCGCGACCGACCACGCGACCATGCGCGACAAGGGCGTATTCGCGACGCGCCAGCTCTGCAAGCGGCAGCTCACCTGGCTGCGCTCGATGCCGGAGCGGGTGGTGGTCGACTGCTGCGCCGAGGATGCGCCGGCGCGCGCGGTGGCCGCGCTCGAGCGCGTGCTGGAGGCGAACGCCGGCTAGCCGCCTCGATCACCTCGATGCGCTGCGCCAAATGAAAAGGGCCGCGATTCGAAATCGCGGCCCTTCGTATTCCTGCCGGGTGGCTGGACGATCGGCGGCGCCGACACGCGCCGCCCGGTTTGTCCTTCCCTTACCTCAGACAACCACCGTCTGCGCCTCGCCTTCGCGGCTCGCGCGCACGCGGCCGATCTTCCAGACCTGCTCGCCGGCGGCGCTCAGTTCCGCCACGGCCGCGTCGGCATCGGCGGCCGACACGATCACGGCCATCCCGATCCCGCAGTTGAACACGCGGTGCATTTCCGCGTCGGCCACGCCGCCGTGCTCCTGCAGCCACTGGAACAGCGGCGGCAGGGTCCAGGCGCTCTGGTCGAGCTCGGCCGTCAGGCCTTCGCGCAGCACGCGCGGGATGTTCTCGACCAGGCCGCCGCCGGTGATGTGGGCCATGCCCTTGACCGTCAGCTTGGCCATCAGCGCGAGCAGCGGCTTGACGTAGATGCGGGTCGGCGCGATCAGCGCGTCGGCCAGCGTGCGGCCGTCGAACGGCGCGTTCAGGTCCGGGTTGGCGCGCTCGATGATCTTGCGCACCAGCGAGAAGCCGTTCGAGTGGATGCCGCTCGAGGCCAGGCCCAGCACCACGTCGCCCTCGGCGATGGTGCTGCCGTCGATGATCTTGCTCTTCTCCACCGCGCCGACCGCGAAACCGGCCAGGTCGTATTCGCCGTCCGGGTACATGCCCGGCATTTCCGCGGTTTCGCCGCCGATCAGCGCGCAGCCCGACAGTTCGCAGCCCGTCGCGATGCCCTTGATGACGGTGGCCGCAGTGTCGACGTCGAGCTTGCCGCAGGCGAAGTAGTCGAGGAAGAACAGCGGCTCGGCCCCCTGCACCAGGATGTCGTTGACGCTCATCGCCACCAGGTCCTGGCCGACCGTGTCGTGGCGGTTCAGGTGGAAGGCCAGCTTGAGCTTGGTGCCCACGCCATCGGTACCCGACACCAGCACCGGCTCCTGGTAGCGCTTGGGCACCTCGAACAGCGCGCCGAATCCGCCGATCCCGCCGAGCACGCCGTCGCGCAGCGTTTTCTTCGCAAAGGGCTTGATCTTGTCGATGAGGGCATCGCCCGCGTCGATGTCGACGCCCGCGTCACGGTAGGAAAGACCTTGGGCGTCGGGAGCGGATTTCGGAGAAGTCATGGGGGAATGCGAGAAGGTCGGTAAAATGCGATTTTACCCGAAGCCGGACGCCCGGCCGAATTCCCGCGCCGATCTTTCGACGGAAACCATCGTGTCCGAATCGTCCCCGTTTTCATCGCCGTTCGCGCGGCCGCCGGCCAGCACCGGCGCGATGCCGCGCCAGCCAGGGCCGGCCCATGCCGGCGGCATGTCGACGACGACGGACGCGGCCGCGAAACGAAGCCCGGCACGTGCCTGCCGCCGTCGCCCGGCACCCGCCCGGCCCGCCCGACGTTGGGCCGCCACGACAGCCGCGCGGCGCCACGGCCCCGAGCGCTTCCCCCTGCCTGCCGCCGCACGGCGCGAGCCCGACCTCAACCGCCCCGCATCGTGACCGCCACCCGTCAACTGACGCTCGACCTCGGCACCCCGCCGCCGCGTACCTTCGAGAACTTCACCATCGGGGCCAACGACGAGCTCGTCTCGCGGCTGCGCCGGCTCGATCTGGCGCTCGCGGCGGGCCCGGTGGCCGACCGCTCCTTCTATGTGTGGGGCGAGGCCGGCAGCGGCCGCAGCCACCTGCTGCAGGCGCTGGTCTACGACACCTCCTACGGCAGCGCGCGCTACCTGACGCCGCAAAGCCCGCTCGGCGCGATCGCCTTCGACCCGCGCGTCTCGCTGTACGCCGTCGACGACATCGACGCGATGAGCGACAACCAGCAGATCGCCCTGTTCAACCTGTTCAACGAGGTGCGCGCCCACCCGTCCAGCGCCTTCGTCGGCGCGGGGCCGGCCGCGCCGCTCGCGCTCGACGTGCGCGAGGACCTGCGCACGCGCCTGGGCTGGGGCTTGGTGTTCCATCTCGCGCCGCTGTCCGACGCCGACAAGGCGGCGGTCTTCAAGCGCGCCGCGCGCGACCGCGGCATCGCCATCGCAGACGACGTGCCCGCCTACCTGCTCACGCACTACCGGCGCGACATGCCGAGCCTGATGGCCCTGCTCGACGCGCTCGACCGCTTCTCGCTCGAACAGAAACGCGCCGTCACGCTGCCGCTGCTGCGCACGCTGCTGGCCACGCTGGAGCGCGAGGCGGGCGGTTCCGGCCAGATCAAGTAGCTTCAAGTAAAATGCCCCTCCATGACAAATCTGGCACTCTTTGACCTCGATCACACCTTGATCCCGACCGACAGCGACCACGAATGGGGTCGCTTCATGATCAAGCTCGGTCTCGTCGACGCGGAAAGCTTCAAGCGTCAGAACGACCGTTTCTACGCCGACTACAAGGCCGGCACGCTCGACATCCACGCCTATCTGGCCGCCGCGCTGGCGCCGCTGGCCAGGCACCCGCGCGCGCAACTCGACGCCTGGCACGAGCAGTACATGCAGGAAGTGATCCGCCCGGCGATGCTGCCGGCCGCGCTCGAGCTGGTGCGCCGGCATCGCGAGGCGGGCGATCTCTGCTGCATCGTCACCGCCACCAATGCCTTCGTGACGCGCCCGATCGCCGATGCCTTCGGCGTCGAGACCCTGATCGCCTGCGAGGTCGAGACGGTCGACGGCCATCCGGCCTCCGACCTCACCGGCCGTGCCACCGGCGTGCCGAGCTTCCGCGAGGGCAAGATCGCGCGCACCGAGGCCTGGCTCGCCTCGCTCGGCAAGAGCCTGGCCGATTTCGAGCGCAGCTACTTCTACAGCGACTCGCACAACGACATCCCGCTGCTCGCGAAAGTCACCGACCCGGTCGCGACCAACCCCGACGACACGCTGCGCACGCATGCCCGCGAGCAGGGCTGGCGCATCCTCGATCTATTCCAACCTTCGTGATCAAGAAACTCATCCGCAAGCTGCTCGGGCAGGACGATAGCGCCGCCCGCGACGATTCCGCCCCCGCCGAGGCCGCGCCGTCCGAACGCGCCGCCCCGCGCGCGCCGGCCACCGCCACCAAAAAAGCGAGCGCGCAGAAGCAGGCCGCGCGCGACGCCGCGAAAGTGGCCGAGCGGCGCACCGACCCCACCATCGTGCCGGCCGCCGTGCACGGCATCGATCCCTCGCTGATCTCGCGCAACGCGGTCCGCGTGACCGACACGCTGCAGCAGGCGGGTTTTCGCGCCTTCATCGTCGGCGGCGCGGTACGCGACCTGCTGTTCGGCATCGCGCCCAAGGATTTCGACGTCGCCACCGACGCCACCCCGACCGAGGTGCAGCGCCTGTTCCGCCGCGCGCGCCTGATCGGGCGCCGCTTCCAGATCGTGCACGTGCAGTTCGGCCAGGAGCTGATCGAGGTCTCGACCTTCCGCGCGCTGGTCGACGCACCGGCCGAGGCACCGCCCGCCGACGCGCCGCCGCCGCGCCGCATGAAGCGCGACGAGCTGGACCGGCGCACCCACGCGGTGGACGCCAGCGGCCGCGTGCTGCGCGACAACGTCTGGGGCGAGCAGCACGAGGACGCGGCGCGCCGCGACTTCACGATCAACGCGATGTATTACGACCCCGCGACGCAGACCGTGCTCGACTACCACGACGGCATGGCCGACATGCGCGCACGCTTGTTGCGCATGATCGGCGATCCGGCCACGCGCTACCGCGAGGACCCGGTGCGCATGCTGCGCGTGGTGCGCTTCGCGGCCAAGCTCGGCTTCGACATCGAGCCGCACACGCGCGATCCGATCAAGCCGCTGGCCGACCTGATCAACAACGTGCCGGCCGCGCGCCTGTTCGACGAGATGCTCAAGCTGCTGCTCTCGGGCCACGCGCTGGCCTGCCTGAAGCAACTGCGCGGCGAAGGCCTGCACCACGGGCTGCTGCCGCTGCTCGACGTGGTGCTCGAACAGCCCCAGGGCGAGAAGTTCATCACGCTGGCGCTGAACAACACCGACGCGCGCGTGCGCGCCGGCAAGTCGGTCTCGCCCGGCTTTTTGTTCGCGACCCTGCTCTGGCACGACATGCGCCAGCGCTGGAACCAGTACGTCGCCAACGGCGAGTTCCCGGTGCCGGCCCTGCAGCGCGCGATGGACGACGTGCTGGAGATGCAGACCGAGAAGCTGGCGATCCACAAGCGCTACTCGGCCGACATGCGCGAGAT
Organism: Burkholderia gladioli; assembly: GCF_000959725.1. NCBI lineage: Bacteria > Pseudomonadati > Pseudomonadota > Betaproteobacteria > Burkholderiales > Burkholderiaceae > Burkholderia > Burkholderia gladioli. The sequence continues at coordinate 2,242,895 of NZ_CP009323.1, read as the reverse complement.
CTGGGGCCTGCAACTGCGCCTCGAGAAACGCTCGGGTCGCAGCGCGATCCGGCTGCTGGAACACCAAAGATTTAGAGCGGGGTATGATTTCCTCCTGCTGCGCTGCGAGTCCGGCGAACTGGACGAATCGGTGGCGCAGTGGTGGACGGATTTCATCGACGGCGATGCCGCGGCACGCGAGACGCTGCTCACCCAGGGCACGTCGCGCGACAAGGCGCCGGGCGTACCAGGGGCCGCCGGGCCCCGCAAGCGCCGCCGCCGCGGCGGCGCGCGCAACCGCCGGCCGGAAGACGGCGCCGCGCAGCCGCAACCGGCCGAAGCGCCGGATGCGGACGACTGAGCCGTCGGACGACGCAGGAAGTGGATGCCATGACGCTTGCTTATCTCGGCCTCGGCGCGAATCTCGGCGATGCGCGCCAGACATTGAAGGATGCGGTGGTCTGCCTCGCGCAGCAATGCGCGGTCACCGTGCTCGGCAAATCGAGCCTGTACCGGACGGCGCCGATCGACGCCGGCGGTGACGACTACTACAACTGCGCGGTCAAGATCGAGACGCGTCTGGCGGCCCGCGAATTGCTCAGGCTCTGCCAGCAGATCGAGCACCACTTCGGCCGCGAGCGGCCGTTCCACAACGCGCCGCGCACGCTCGACATCGACATCCTGCTGTACGGCGATCACACCATCGACGAACCCGACCTGGTGGTGCCGCATCCGCGCCTGACCGGGCGCGCCTTCGTGCTGGTGCCGCTGGTCGAGCTCGACCCGGCGCTGGCGATCCCGATCCACGGCCACGCGCAGGCCTTCCTGACCGCGGTGGCCGACCAGCGCATCGAGAAGGTGCAGACCTGCCAGTGCCTGATGGCGATGAAGGCCGCGAACGACAAAAGCCGCTGCCGATGAACGCGACCCCGCTGACCGTCACGCCGCCCGACCCGCGCCCGCCGCATCGCTACATCGCGATCGAGGGGCCGATCGGAGTGGGCAAGACCTCGCTGGCGGCATTGATCGCCGAACGCTGGGCGATGCGCCCCCTGCTCGAGCGACCGCAGGACAATCCTTTTCTCGAACGCTTCTATCGCGAGGGCGCGCGCTACGCGCTGCCCGCGCAATTGTCGTTCGCGCTGCAGCGCGCGCAGCAGGCGCAGGAGCTGGCGGCCGCCCAGGCGGCGGGCCTGGCGATCGTGGCCGACTACATGCCGCAGAAGAACGAGATCTTCGCGCGCCTGACGCTGGGCGACGACGAATGGCAGCTCTATCGCGCGCTGGCCGAGCGCGTCGACGTGCCGGCCCCGGCGCCGGACCTGGTGGTCTACCTGCAGGCCAGCCCCGAGGTCCTCTACGCGCGCATCCAGAAGCGCGGCATCGCGATGGAGCTGCAGATCGGCGACGCCTACCTGCGCTCGCTGTGCGATGCCTACAACGAATTCTTCTATCACTACGACCGCACGCCGGTCCTCACCGTCGCCGCGGAACACCTGAATCCGCTCGACTCGCCGGACGACCTTGCACTGCTGATGACGCGCATCGAGACCATGCGCGGCCGCAAGGAATCCTTCGTCAAGGGCGGCGCCGACCGCTGATCAGCGTCGTCGCGCCGCCTGTCTTTCCTCACGAACCGGATCTCCCATGACCTATCTCCAGGAATCGAGCCGCGCGGCCATCACCGTGCCCAAGCTGCAACAGATGCGCGCGGCCGGCGAGAAGATCGCGATGCTGACCTGCTACGACGCGAGCTTCGCCTCGCTGCTCGATCGCGCCGGCGTCGACGCGCTGCTGATCGGCGATTCGCTCGGCAACGTGCTGCAAGGCCAGACCACCACCCTCCCCGTCACGCTCGACGAGATCGCCTATCACACGGCCTGCGTGGCGCGCGCCCAGCCGCGCGCGCTGATCGTCGCCGACCTGCCGTTCGGCACCTACGGCACGCCCGAGCAGGCCTTCGAGAGCTCGGTCAAGCTGATGCGAGCCGGCGCGCAGATGGTCAAGCTGGAGGGCGGCGAATGGCTGGCCGAGACGGTGCGCTTCCTGGTCGAGCGCGCGGTGCCGGTCTGTCCGCACCTGGGGCTCACGCCGCAATCGGTGCACGCCTTCGGCGGCTTCAAGGTGCAGGGCAAGACCGAGGCGGGCGCGGCCCAGCTGCTGCGCGATGCCAAGGCGCTGGAGCAGGCCGGCGCGCAGCTGATGGTGCTCGAGGCGGTGCCGACCCTGGTGGCCTCGGAGCTGACCGAACTCGTCAGCACGCCGACCATCGGCATCGGCGCCGGTCTCAACTGCTCGGGCCAGGTGCTGGTGCTGCACGACATGCTGGGCATCTTCCCCGGCAAGCGCCCGCGCTTCGTGAAGGACTTCATGCACGGCCAGCCGAGCATCCTGGCGGCCGTCGAGGCCTATGTGCGCGCGGTCAAGGACGGCAGCTTCCCCGGGCCCGAGCACTCGTTCTGAGTTCTCGGCCGGCCGGCACGACGGCGATAAAAAAGCGCGGCACCCTCGAAAGGTGCCGCGCTTTTTCGTTGGCCGGTCGACGCGTCGCGCCGCGCGTTCAGATCCGACGCAATCTCGCCTCGACCGCGCCGCGCAAGGCGTTGCAGATCAGCAGGCCATCAGCGCGCGCCAGCTCGTCCGGCCTCAGGACGCGCTCGCTCGCGCCGAGCGCCGGGTCCGCCAGCAGCGCGCCGCGCATCACGCCCGGCAGCAGACCGCTGGCCAGCGGCGGCGTGAACCAGCGACCGTCGAGTTTCACGAAGACGTTGCTGCGGCCGCCCTCGGTCAGCTCGCCGCGCTCGTTGACGAACAGCATGTCGAAGGCACCGGCCGCCTCGGCCTCACGCCAGGCGCGATCGTATTCGGCGCGGCGCGTGCTCTTGTGCGCGAGCAGCGGGTCCGAGGAGGCAGTCGGCGCGAAACCGTGCTCGGATGCCAGCAGCACCTCGATCACCGGAGCCGCCAGCGGCGCGAGCGGCGCCGACGTCAGTTCGAGCGAGCCGTCCCTCGAGAGCGCCGCGCGCAGGCGATGCGGGCCGTCGGCGTCGAAGCCGTCGACGCGCGCGCGGACCTGCTGCTCGATCGCGGCCGCGTCGAAGGCGAAGCCGAGCGCCTCGGCGCTGGCGCCCAGCCGCGCGAGATGGCGATCGAGATGACGCACGCCCTCGGCGCGCGTCGCGTACAGCGTTTCGAACAGTTGCAGGCCGGGATCGGCGTCGGTCAGAAAACGGGCCTTCAATTCGCACTCCGCGTATTCGTCAGGGGCGCGGCTGTCGAGCACGATGCCCGCGCCGACGCCCATTGTACCGGCGCGATATCCATCGACGCGCGGCGCCTCGAGCGTCAGCGTGCGGATCGTGACCGCCAGGCAGAAGTCGCCGCAAGCGCCCGCCGGCGCCGCGTCGAGCCAGCCCAGCATGCCCGTGTAGAGCCCGCGCGGCGTCGATTCGATCGCGTCGATCAGCGCCATGGTGCTGTGCTTGGGCGCGCCCGTGATCGAGCCGCAGGGGAACAGCGCGCGCAGCAGCTCGGCGAAACCCGCCTCGGGCCGCGCCTCGGCCTCGACGGTCGAGGTCATCTGCCAGACCGAGGCATAAGGCTCGACCGTGAACAACGCCGGCACGCGCACCGAACCGGTACGCGCCACACGCGAGACGTCGTTGCGCAGCAGGTCGACGATCATCAGGTTCTCGGCGCGATTCTTCGCATCGCCGGCCAAGAATTCGGCCGCATGCGCATCGGCGGCCGGGTCGGCCGAGCGCGGCGCGGTGCCCTTCATCGGCCGCGTGCGCAGCCGCGTGCCCTGCTTCTCGACGAACAGCTCGGGCGAGCAGGACAGGATCCAGCGTCCGCCCGGCAGCGCGACCAGCGCGCCGTAGCGCACCGCCTGGCGCGCGCGCAGCCGCCGATACAGCGCCGTCGGCGAACCCCAGGCGTCGAAGCCGAGGCGGTAGGTGTAGTTGACCTGGTAGGAATCGCCGGCACGCAGCGCGGCGTGGATCGCGTCGATCGCCGCATCGAACTCGGCGCGCGTGACACTCTTGCGCAGGCGCGCGATGCCGGCCGGCGAAGGCTCGGCCGCCGCGCCGTCGCGCGCGGCGAGCCAGGCATCGGCCTCGTCGCGCGACAGTCGCGTGAGCGTGGAGAACAGCAGGAAGCGCAGCGGCGCGTCGCCGGCCTGGCCACGTTCGAGATTGCGGCCGAACTCGTAGTCGCCGAGCACCACCGCATGCAGGCCGCGCGCGAGATCCTCGGCCACCGCCGCGCAGCAGGCGTCGAGCCGCGCCGGATCGGTGCACACGCGCTCGTGCGAGAAGCCCATGTACAAACGACTCGACCGCGCAGCCGCGGTCGAGTCGCAATCGTCGAGGAGCGCGAACGGCGCGCCCTCCTGCACGTCCATCATGTCGCCGGCACCGCAGTCGTCACTCGAAGAAGCTCTTCACGCGATCGAACCAGCTCTTGCTCTGCGGGCTGTGGCGCCCGCCGCCCTCGGCCAGCGACTGCTCGAACTGACGCAGCAGATCGCGCTGTCCGTCGGTCAGCTTGACCGGCGTCTCGATCTGCACGTGCACGTAGAGATCGCCGGCGATGCTCGAGCGCAGGCCCTTGATGCCCTTGCCGCGCAGGCGGAAGGTCTTGCCCGACTGCGTGCCTTCCGGCACCGTGAACGAGGCGCGGCCGGCCAGCGTCGGCACCTCGATCTCGCCGCCCAGCGCCGCGGTGGTGAACGGGATCGGCATCTGGCAGTGCAGGTCGTCGCCATCGCGCTCGAACACCGAGTGCTGCTTGATGTGGATCTCGACGTAGAGATCGCCGGAGGGCCCGCCGTTGATGCCGGGCTCGCCGTTGCCGGACGAGCGGATCCGCATGCCGTCGTCGATCCCGGCCGGGATCTTGACCTCGAGCGTCTTGGTTTCCTTCACCTTGCCCGAGCCGTGGCAGTGCACGCAGGGCTCGGGGATGTAGGTGCCGGTGCCATGGCACTTCGGGCAGGTCTGCTGGATGCTGAAGAAGCCCTGCGACATGCGCACCGTGCCCTGGCCGTGACAGGTCGGGCAGGTGTCGGGCTTGGTGCCCGGCTTGGCGCCGCTGCCGTGGCAGATCTCGCAGGAGACCCAGCTCGGCACGCGAATCTGCGTGTCGTAGCCATGCGCGGCCTGCTCCAGCGTGATCTCCATGCTGTAGCGCAGGTCGGCGCCGCGATACACCTGCGGGCCGCCCCGGCCGCCACGGGCGCCGCCGCCAGCGGCCTGGCCGAAGATATCGCCGAAGATGTCGCCGAAGGCATCGGCGAAACCGCCGAAGCCCTGCGCGCCGGCACCGCCCATGTTCGGATCGACGCCCGCGTGGCCGTACTGGTCGTAGGCGGCTCGCTTCTGCTCGTCCGAGAGCATTTCATAGGCTTCCTTCGCCTCCTTGAAACGCTCCTCCGCATCCTTGCTGTCCGGATTGCGGTCCGGGTGGTACTTCATCGCGAGCTTGCGATATGCCTTCTTGATTTCGTCGTCGCTCGCATTCTTCGCGACGCCCAGAACCTCGTAGTAATCCCGTTTCGCCATATCGGTTCAATGCCGCCACGCGCTCGGCACGGGCGGCTCCTCTCGCTTCCAGTAAAGTCTTGCGACCGTGGAACGGCGCTCGCGCGCCGCCCCGCCATAAAACAAATGTGCCCGGAGGGCCGCGAGGCCCGCCAGGCGCAGGGTGATCCGGTCCGTCCGGCAGTGACGGACCGGATCGGTAGCGGCCGTGCCGCGCGGCACGGCCGCGGCCCGACTCAGTCCTTCTTCACTTCCTTGAAGTCCGCGTCGACCACGTCGTCGGCGGCGTTCGCGGCACCCGCCTGGGCACCCTCGGCCGCGCCGGCACCGGCGGCGGCGCCTGCCTGCTGGGCCTGCATGTCGGCGTACATCTTTTCGCCGAGCTTCTGCGAGGCCTGCGACAGCGCTTCCACCTTCGCGTCGATCGTCGCCTTCTCGGCCGAGCCGTCCTTCAGCACGTCTTCCAGCTCCTTGAGCGCGGCCTCGATCTTCTCCTTCTCGCCCGCGTCGAGCTTGTCGCCGTACTCGGCCACCGCCTTCTTGGTGCTGTGGACCAGCGCATCGCCCTGGTTGCGCGCATCGGCACGCTCACGCAGCTTCTGGTCTTCTGCGGCGTTCGCCTCGGCGTCCTTGATCATCTTGTCGATCTCGGCGTCCGACAGGCCCGAGTTCGCCTTGATGGTGATCTTGTTTTCCTTGCCGGTCGCCTTGTCCTTCGCGCCGACGTGCAGGATGCCGTTCGCGTCGATGTCGAAGCTCACCTCGATCTGCGGCACGCCGCGCGGTGCCGGCGGGATGCCTTCCAGGTTGAACTCGCCGAGCAGCTTGTTGCCGGCCGCCATCTCGCGCTCGCCCTGATAGACCTTGATGGTCACCGCGCCCTGATTGTCGTCCGCGGTCGAGTAGACCTGGGCGTGCTTGGTCGGGATCGTGGTGTTCTTGTTGATCATCTTGGTCATCACGCCGCCGAGCGTCTCGATGCCGAGCGACAGCGGGGTCACGTCGAGCAGCAGCACGTCCTTGCGGTCGCCCGACAGCACCTGGCCCTGGATCGCGGCGCCCACGGCGACGGCTTCGTCCGGGTTCACGTCACGGCGCGGTTCCTTGCCGAAGAACTCCTTGACCTTGTCCTGCACCTTCGGCATGCGGGTCTGGCCGCCGACCAGGATCACGTCGTCGATGTCCGAGACCTTCACGCCGGCATCCTTGATGGCGGTGCGGCACGGCTCGATGGTGCGCTCGACCAGGTCCTCGACCAGCGCTTCCAGCTTGGCGCGCGTGATCTTCAGGTTCAAGTGCTTCGGGCCCGAGGCGTCGGCCGTGATGTACGGCAGGTTGATCTCGGTCTGCTGGCTCGAGGACAGCTCGATCTTGGCCTTTTCCGCGGCTTCCTTCAGGCGTTGCAGCGCGAGCACGTCCTTCGACAGGTCGACGCCCTGCTCCTTCTTGAACTCGCCGATGATGTAGTCGATGATGCGCTGGTCGAAGTCCTCGCCGCCGAGGAAGGTGTCGCCGTTGGTCGACAGCACTTCGAACTGCATCTCGCCGTCCACGTCGGCGATCTCGATGATCGACACGTCGAAGGTGCCGCCGCCGAGGTCGTACACGGCGATCTTGCGGTCGCCCTTCTCGGCCTTGTCCAGGCCGAAGGCCAGCGCGGCCGCGGTCGGCTCGTTGATGATGCGCTTGACCTCGAGGCCGGCGATGCGGCCCGCGTCCTTGGTGGCCTGGCGCTGGCTGTCGTTGAAGTAGGCCGGCACCGTGATCACGGCTTCCGTGACCGGCTCGCCGAGGTAGTCCTCGGCGGTCTTCTTCATCTTGCGCAGCACCTCGGCCGACACCTGCGGCGGCGCCAGCTTCTCGTCGTGCGCCTCGACCCAGGCGTCGCCGTTGTCGGCCTTGATGATCTTGTAGGGCATCAGGCCGATGTCCTTCTGCACTTCCTTCTCTTCGAAGCGGCGGCCGATCAGGCGCTTCACCGCGAACAGCGTGTTGCGCGGGTTGGTCACCGACTGGCGCTTGGCCGGCGCGCCGACCAGCACTTCGTTGTCGTCCATGTACGCGATGATCGACGGCGTGGTGCGGGTACCTTCCGAGTTCTCGATGACCTTGACCTGATTGCCTTCCATCACAGCCACGCACGAGTTCGTGGTGCCGAGGTCAATACCGATGATCTTTCCCATTTTTCGTAATCTCCAGAAATGCTGTTTGCTGCGGTTTTCGGGCCGTTTTTGCCCGGTTTGCCGCGCCGAATTCGACTCTGCACACGAAATAGGTGCGACCGCGCCGTTTTCAAGACCCCGAAAGCGATGCGGCCATTCAATTTTTTCAATCGCCGGCGGCGGCCGGCCAGGGAGCGGTAGTCCGATGCCCGCGGGAGCGAATCCCCGGATCGAACCCCGTTATTGACACCCCTGAGTCGATACTTGTCTGATGCTTTCCTGGCGCGGCTCGCGGCGGCCATCATGGACGCGGCCCGCCGGGATGCCGGAGGGCCGTGGACAGGAGGCGGCGGGCGCGGCGCCCGGCCGGCGCCTTACTTCGGCTGCGCGACCGTCACGAGCGCCGGTCGCAGCACGCGGTCGGCGATCGTGTAACCCTTCTGCAGCACGCTGACGACGGTATTCGGCTCCTGCTCGGCCGGCACCATCGAGATCGCCTGGTGCTGATGCGGATCGAATTTCGCGCCGACCGGGTCGATCACGTTGACGCGGCCCTTCTCGAGCGCGCTCTGCAGCTGGCGCAGCGTCAGCTCGACGCCTTCGCGGATCTTGGCGATGTCGTCGGACTTGTCGCCGACGGCGGCTTCCAGGCTGTCGATCACGGGCAGAAGGTGCTCGGCGAAGCCCTCGATGGCGAACTTGTGCGCCTTGGCGACGTCGTCCTGCGCGCGCCGGCGCACGTTCTCGGTCTCGGCCTTCGCCCGCAGGAAGCTCTCCTGCAGCTCGGCGACCTTGGCTTGCGCTTCGGCGAGCGCGGCGTCGGCGGCCGCTGCCTGCGGCGCGTCGCCGGCCGGTGCCTGGGCAGCCATTGCGTCGCGGCCGGTCTCGTCGGCCGGTTGACCAGCCGGATTCTCTTGCGTGTTTTCCATGTCGCTGAAATCGAATTGAATGATGAAAGCCGGATCGACGATACGCGCCGCGTGACGGGCACGGGGCACGCATCGCCGGACAACGGCGACGTAGTTGGGGCCGAAGACAACAACTTCAAGAGGGTCTTTCGGCCAGGGCTGCGGCGTCGAGCCGCGGATCGGCCCGGCATTGGGCTTGGGCGCCGCCCGCTCGGCCAATCGTGGCGGGCTGTCGCGCCGTGGCGCCGAAACTGCCGGTAACAACCGTTACCGCGGTCCCACTGGATCGGCTTCGGGCGCTGCACTACACTGCCATCAGGCTGCCCGAACGCAGGTTAACCCTGAGCTATCGTCAGACTTTCCACTGCCTGACGATCGGCGCGAAACCCGCCCCGGCCGCCGCCCATCGCCCTCGGCTCACGCCGGCCTCGTTCCCCAGGGGAGTACCGTGAAACTGACCTTTGCCATATCGGTGGTCGCGCTGGTACTCGTGGCCGGCACCACCACCATCTGCCTGTCGGGCGCCGTCACCGACCGCACCACCGAATACGGCAGCGCGCGCGCCACCTTCGAGCAGATCTTCAGCGTTCACCCGAAAGTTTGTCGATGATGCGGCGATCGCGCTTGGTCGGCCGGCCATGCAGCTCGGCGGCCGGCTCGCGATAATGCCGCCGCCGCTCGAGTTCGGCAAGCCGTTTCGCCCGCCCTTGCGCGGTTTCCGCATACAGCGTCTGGGCGATGCTGGCTGGCCCGCGCGTGTCGCAGATGCCGAGCACGTCGAGCTCCCAGACCACGGTCTCGATGGTGATTTCCACGCGGTCGCCCACCCGCACGTCCTTCGAGGGCTTGACCGTCGCCCCGCCGATCCGCACCCGCCCCTTCTCGACGGCATCGGCCGCCAGCGAGCGCGTCTTGAAGAAGCGCGCGGCCCACAGCCACTTGTCGATGCGCAGCTTGGCGCCGGGTTCGGTCGAAATCCGGTAATTCATCAGCTTAATCCCGTTTCGTGACGCTCATGCGGCCGTCTCCGCGGGCACGGCCACGCGCACCGGCCAGCCCTGCAGGTTTTCCGCGACGATCTGGCCCAGCGCCGAAATCCAGGCAGGCGAGGCGTTCAGGCAGGGAATCCGGTGGAAGCTCCCGCCGCCGCCGTGCAGGAACTCGTCGCGCACCTCCATGCCGATCTCCTCGATGGTTTCCAGGCAATCCGAGGTGAAGCCGGGGCAGAACACGTCGGCTCGCTTCACCCCGGCCGCGCCCAGCTCGCGCAGGGTGGGCGCGGTATAGGGCTGCAGCCACTCGGCCTTGCCGAAGCGCGACTGGAAGGTCACCCGGCATTCGAGCGGCCCCAGCCCCAGCTCGGCCATCAACAGCGCGGCGGTTTGCTGGCACTGGTCGTGGTAGGGATCGCCCAGGTCGAGCGTGCGCTTGGGCACGCCGTGGAAGCTCAGCACCAGCTTGTCGCCGGCCGCGAAATCGGGGCTGCCGTGCTCGGCCCAGTAGTGCCGCACCTGCTCGGCCAGCGCGTGGATATAGGCCGGGTGGTCGGCGTAGTGCCGCACCGTGCGGATCTCGGGCTGGTTGCGCATGCGGGCCAGCGCGGCGAAGGCCGCGTCGAAGGCGGTGGCCGTGGTCGAGGCCGAGTATTGCGGATAGAGCGGCATCAGCAGCACGCGCTCGACGCCCAGACGCTTCAACTGCCCGAGCACGGTGCCGATGTCGGGCGTGCCGTAGCGCATCGCGTAGTCGACCAGCACCTGGTAGCCGTTGGCGGCGAACAGCGGCCGCAGCCCCTCGACCTGGCGCTCGGTGAACACGCGCAGCGGCGAGCCTTCCGGCATCCAGACCGTGGCGTACTTCTTGGCGGAGGCGCGCGAGCGGAACGGCAGGATCAGGCCGCGCAGGATCGGCTGCCAGGCCAGGGCCGGAATTTCGACCACGCGCGGGTCGGACAGGAATTGCGCGAGATAGCGGCGCACCGCGCCCGCGGTCGGCTCGTCGGGCGTGCCGAGATTGATCAGCAGGACCGCCGTGCGATGCGCCGCGGCCTGCTGCGAAGGGGGTTCGAGATCAAAACGCATGAACGGGGATGTGCATGGGCACCGGATCGAACGGCCCCCATTATAACGAGGGCACTCGCCGCGGCACCGCAGCCGGCAGAATGCCCGCCGCGCCGATGAGGACAATAGCCGGGCTCGATCGGCCCGGCCGGCGGCCACCGACCTACTGGTTGCCGCTCAAGGTCAGCGACAGCAGGCGCGCGGTGATGTCGACGATCGGGATCACCCGGTTGTAGGCCATCCGGGTCGGCCCGATCACGCCGAGCGTGCCGACGATCTGGCCGTTCACCTCGTAGGGCGCGGTCACCACGCTCATTTCGTCGATCGGCACCAGGGTCGACTCCCCGCCGATGAAGATCTGCACGCCCTGGGCATGGCTGGACACGTCGAGCAGCTGCAGCAGGCTGGTCTTCTGGTCGAACACGTCGAACAGCTTGCGCAGCCGCGCCATGTCGGAGGACAGGTCGGCCACCTCCAGCAGCTTGCGCTCGCCGGAGATCAGCACCGTGTCCTCGTCGTCGGACGTCTCGGTGCTGGCCGTGACGGCCGCGTGCATCAGCGCCGTCATGTCGTCGCGCAGGGTGTCGATCTCCTCGCGCAGCCGGCGCCGCACCTCGTCGAAGGACAGCCCCGCGAAGTTCGCGTTGATGTAGTTCGAGGCCTCGGTCAGCTGGGACGGGGAGTAGTCGCGCTGGGTCGCCATCATGCGGTTCTGCACGTCGCCCTCGGGGGTGACGATGATCAGCAGGATCCGCTTGTCGGACAGCCGCATGAACTCGACCTGCTTGAACACATGGCTGCGGCGCGGCGTGAGCACCACGCCGGCGAACTGGGACAGGTTGGACAGCACGCTGGCGGCCGCGGCCACCACCTTCTGCTGCGGCTCGCCGGCCTGCAGGGTGGTCTGCACCAGGCGCGTGACGGCCGCGTCGTCGATCGGCGACTCCACCGTCAGCATGGTGTCGACGAACAGGCGGTAGCCGCGCGGGGTGGGAATCCGCCCCGCCGAGGTATGCGGGCTCGACACCAGGCCGAGCTCCTCGAGGTCCGACATCACGTTGCGAATGGTGGCCGGGCTCAGTTCGAGGCCGGAATACCGCGACAGCGTGCGCGAGCCGACCGGCTGACCGTCGGCGATATACCGTTCGATCAGGGTCTTGAGGAGGGTTCGGGCGCGGGGATCTAACATGGTCGAAAATTCTAGCCTAAGCGGGCGGCGCCCGCGAGCGTTCCGGCACCAGGCCATGCCTGGCCTCCCGGACGGTTCCTTTTCGTCATCCAGCTATGGTGTAATGCCGCCATGACTACCGGCAACCAGTTCCAGACCGTCGCGCTCGTCGGGCGCAGCAATACGCCCGGCATCGCCGAACCGCTCGCCGCGCTCGCCGCCGCCATCGCGCAACGCGGGCTCGAGGTCGTGTTCGAGGCCGCCACGGCGACAGAATACGGCATCACCGGCCATCCGGCGCTGACCCCCACCGAAATCGGCGCGCGCGCCGACGTCGCGATCGTGCTCGGCGGCGACGGCACGATGCTCGGCATCGGCCGCCAGCTCGCCCCCTACAAGACCCCGCTGATCGGCATCAACCACGGCCGGCTCGGCTTCATCACCGACATTTCCGCCTCGGAGATGCTCGAGCTGGTGCCGCTGATGCTGGCCGGCAGCTTCGAGCGCGAGGAGCGCACCCTGCTGGAGGCGCGCATCGTGCGCAACGGCGAGCCGATCTATCACGCGCTGGCCTTCAACGACGTGGTGGTGAACCGCAGCGGCTTCTCCGGGATGGCCGAGCTGCGCGTCCTGGTGGACGGCCGCTTCATGTACAACCAGCGCTCGGACGGCCTGATCGTCGCCACCCCGACCGGCTCGACGGCCTATGCGCTGTCCTCGGCCGGCCCGATCCTGCATCCGCAGCTGCAGGGCATCGTGCTGGTGCCGATCGCCCCGCACGCGCTGTCGAACCGGCCGATCGTGCTGCCCGACGACGTCAAGGTCGGGATCCAGATCATCGGCGGGCGCGACGTCAACGTGAATTTCGACATGCAGTCGTTTACCGCGCTGCAACTGAACGACACCATCGAGGTGCGCCGCTCGCGCCACACCGTGCCGTTCCTGCACCCGGTCGGCTACAGCTACTACACCACGCTGCGCAAGAAGCTGCACTGGAACGAGCATCCGTCGCATGACGACGATCCCGAATCCTGACGCGGCGGCGCCCTCCATCATGCTTCGCCATCTCTCGATACGCGACTTCGTCATCGTCGCCGCGCTCGACATCGAATTCGACAGCGGCTTCACCGTGTTCTCCGGCGAGACCGGCGCCGGCAAATCGATCCTGATCGACGCCCTGGCGCTGGCGCTCGGCGAGCGCGGCGACGCCAGCGTGGTGCGCACCGGCTGCCAGCGCGCCGACCTGTCCGCCGAATTCACGCCGCACGACCGCGTCGCGCAATGGCTCGACGCGCATGCCTTCGAGGCCGAGGACAGCGTCATGCTGCGCCGCGTGATCGACGCCAACGGCCGCTCGCGCGCCTTCATCAACGGCACCAGCGCGACGCTCTCGCAACTGCGCGAGCTCGGCGAGATGCTGGTCGACGTGCATGGCCAGCATGCCCACCAGTTGCTGATGCGGCCCGACGCGCAGCGCGAGCTGTTCGACACGCATGCCGGCCTGAGCGCCGACGCGGCCGTAGTGGCGCGCGGCTGGCGCGCCTGGCGCGACGCGCTGCACCATATCGAGGTGGCCCAGACGCACGAGCGCGAGCTGCAGCTCGAACGCGAGAAGCTGGCCTGGCAACTGGCCGAGCTCGACAAGCTGGCGCCGCAGCCCGGCGAATGGGACGAGGTGAACGCCGAGCACCAGCGCCTGACGCATTCGGCGAGCCTGATCGACGGCGTGCAGGGCACCCTGCTGGCGATCTCCGAATCGGACGAGGCGATGCTGAGCCAGCTGGGCGCGATCATCTCGAAGGTCCGCCAGTTGGCCGCGATCGATTCGACGCTCAACGACGTGCTGGCCTCGCTCGATCCGGCCGAGATCCAGCTGCGCGAAGCCTCCTATTCGCTGTCGCATTACGCGCAGCGGCTCGAACTCGATCCCGAGCGGCTGGCCCAGGTGGAGGCGCGGCTGGACGCGCTGCATACGGCCGCGCGCAAGTTCCGCCTGCCGCCGGAGACGCTGCACGACGAACACGCGGCGCGCCGCGAGCAGCTCGCGGCGCTCGACGCGGCGGCCGACCTGTCGGCGCTGCAGGAAACCGCCGAGCGCGCCCGGCAGGCCTACCTGGCCGATGCGCGCACGCTGTCGGAGGCGCGCGCCCAGGCCGCCGACGCGCTGGGCGGCGCGGTGACGGCCGCCATGCAGGAATTGTCGATGGCGGGCGGCAGCTTCGAGGTCGGCCTGCTGCCGCTGGCCGAGGGCGGCGCGCACGGGCTCGAGCAGATCGAGTTCCGCGTCGCCGGCCACCCCGGCGTGCCGCTGCGCCCGCTGGCGAAGGTCGCCTCGGGCGGCGAGCTGGCGCGCATCAGCCTGGCGCTGGCGGTGATCGCCAGCGCGGCCAGCCTCACGCCCACCCTGATCTTCGACGAAGTGGATACCGGCATCGGCGGCGGCGTGGCCGAGGTGGTCGGCCGCCTGCTGCACCAGCTCGGCCGAGACCGCCAGGTGCTGTGCGTCACCCACCTGCCGCAGGTGGCCGCGCGCGGCGACCATCACTTCCAGGTCGCGAAGGCGCAGGACCCGGGCGGCGGCACCGTGTCCTCGGTCACCCCGCTCGACCGCGCGAGCCGCGTCGAGGAAGTCGCGCGCATGCTTGGCGGGCTCGAGATCACCGCCACCACGCGCAAGCACGCCAAGGAAATGCTGGCCGCCTGAGGCCTGCCTGCCCCGCGTCGCGCGGATGTTTGCCGCTGTCAGGCGTGTCGTGACGACCGCCCCCTCCCTGGCACCGCGGCAACTCCCGTGATCCTGGCCGGCACCCTCCGGCGGCGGCTCGGCGCTTTCCCCGCTCAGGCCGGCCGCGCCGCGATCGGCTCGACCTCGTCGAGCCCGGCGCGCGCGAGCCAGTGGCAATAGCCACCCAGGCTGCCGCGATCGATGGTGGCCGGGTCGATGCCGTCGTACTCGCCGGCGCGGAACGCGTGCTTCGAGAAATATTCCTCGATATGCCACGCATGGATGTGCAGCACGTCCCCGCCCAGGCGCCGCGTCGCATGCGGGAAATGGTCGAGCAGGCCGATCGAGCAGCGCTGCGGGTAGGTCTGCCGCAAGGCCAGCTCGCCAGCGTACATGGTCAGCACGTTCTTGCACCAGCCCGGCCACTGCCCCTCGTGCTCGGCGAATTCCTCGGCCAGCAGCCGCCTGCAGTAATCCATCTGCGCCACCAGGAAGTGCCGCACCATCTCCGACGGGCCATACACCGAGGCGCCCACGTTGTGCAGGCCCGCATGCGGAAAGCCCCAGCGCGCGCTGCACTCGACCAGCTTGCGGCGCACCGAATCCTCGTAGGCATAGGCGCCGAACCCGAAGCACAGGCCGCTCGGCACGAAGCTCGCGAAGGCCGGCGTGACGAAGGTATCGCAGTCGGTCTTGAGCACCAGCTCGAAGCCGGCGCAGGCATCCAGCACGTCCGGCGCGCACAGGTTGGCGACCGAGTTGATATAGGGGTAGCCGGCCCATTCGGCATGCGTTCGAGCATGAGGCAGCGCGGGTATCACGACCAGGCGCGAATCGGCCGGCAGATGGCCGACCACCTCGGGATGACAGACCACGATCAGCGCGCCGCCGTCCAGCGAGCGCGTATGGATCAGGCTCTTGTAGAGCCAGAAGAACTCCTCGACCATCTGGCTGTTGTGGTCCACATAAACCAGGATCGCCTTTTTCATTTTGAATTCTGGATCGGGAGAAGGTCGCCGCATCGTATCACCGGCCTTTTGCGCCCGCCAGCGGCCGCGCCGTCCGGCAGCAGACCCATCCGACCAGAGGAATCGGGCCTCGCGCCGATCCCGACGCGAGGCCCGATGCTTCCTGCCCGCCGGCCTTCAGCCGGCCGCGCTCACTGCGGCTCGACCGGCGTCACGCCGCCGAACACGCGCTCCCACAGCGCCGCCACGGCGGCCCGCTCGGCCGCGACGGTCTCGCCCGGCACGCGTGCCTTCTCCATCCCGTCGAGCCGCAATTGATGCTGGCGCTTGCGATAGAGCCGGTAGGCAGCGCCCACCGTCTCGGCCTCGGTGTCGTCCATCAGCCCGAAACGCGCCACCTCTCGCAGCAGCGCGATGTTGCCGGTGTTGCGAATCAGCTCGGGGTCGCGCGCCGCGTGCAGCAGCACCCAGTACTGCACGATGAACTCGATGTCGACCATCCCGCCGCGGTCGTGCTTCAGGTCGAACAGCTCGGTATGGTTCGGATGGCCGGCCGCCACCTTGTCGCGCATGCCGACGATCTCGCGCGCCAACATCTCGCCCTCGCGCGGCATGGTCAGCACCTGCTCGCGGATCGCCTCGAAGGCCGCGCCGATTTGCGCGTCGCCGGCACTGAAGCGGGCCCGCGTGAGCGCCTGGTGCTCCCAGACCCAGGCCGTGTTGGCGCCGTCGCCCTCGCGCAGCTGGTAGCGGCGGAACGCGTCGAGATCGGTGACCAGCAGGCCCGCCTCGCCGTTCGGCCGCAGCCGCAGGTCGAGGTCGAACAGCGCGCCCGCGCCGGTGGGCGTGGTCAGCCAGGTGATCAGGCGGCGCGTGTAGGTGGTGTAGATGTCGGCGGCGCGCTCGTCGGGATCGTCGTAGAGGAAGATCACGTCGAGGTCGGAGGCGTAGCCGAGCTCCTTGCCGCCGAGCTTGCCGTAGGCGATCACCGCGAAGCGCGGCCGCTCGATGTGCCGCTTGGCGAGCTGCGACCAGACCACCTCGAGCGTGACGTCGAGCACCGCGTCGGCCAGTTCCGAGAGCCGGTCGCTGACGTGCTCCACCGAGAGCTTGCCCGCCAGATCGATCAGCAGGATCCGGAACACCTCGGCGTGCTGCGCGTGGCGCAGCAGGTCCATCTGCTGTTCCATGCCGTCGGCCGCGGCCAGCCGCGCGCGCAGCGCGTCCTTGAAGGCGGGCCAGTCGAACGGGCTGGCGATCGCCTCGTCGTCGAGCAGCTCGTCGAGCAACTGCGGATGGCGGATCAGGTAGCCGCCGCCCCAGCGCGTCGCGCCCAGCACCGACAGCACGCGATCGAGCGCGGCGGGATACTCGGTGAGCAGCGCCAGGTAGGCGCCGCGCCGCCCGACCGTCTCCAGCAGGTCGAAGAAGCGGATCACGGTGTCGTCGCGATGCGCGGCGTCGATGCCCGAGGCGGCGTCGAGCGCGCGCTGCGCGACGCGGTCGAAGCGCTGCCGGCTGCTTTCGGGCAGGCCCGCGTAGCGCGAGGAGCGCCACACGCCGCGCAGCCGCGCCAGCACCGCGTCCGGATCGACGAAGCCGAGGCCGGCCAGGCGCGCGTTCAGCGCCTCGTCCTCGCCGTCGTCGGCCAGCGCGCCGCTCCAGACCCAGGCCGCCGCGCCCTCCTCGCCATTGCCGTTGCCGCAGGGATCGCCCGCCAGCCGGTTCGAGAAGATCTGGTCGAACTGCGCCTCGACGAAGCCACGGTGCCGGTCCAGCTCGGCGAGCAGCGCGGCGTAGTCGGCGAAACCGAGCGAGGCGGCCAGCGCCGCGCGATCCTCGGCCTCGACCGGCATCGCGTGGGTCTGCGCATCGTTGCGGTATTGCAGGCGGTGCTCGATCACGCGCAGGAAGCGATAGGCCTCGGCGAAGCGCTCGGCCACCTCGGCCGCGATCAGGCCGCGCGCGCTCGCATGCTGCAGCACGGCCAGCGTCGGGCGCACCCGGAAATCGGCGTCCTGGCCGCCGCGGATCAGCTGGAACACCTGCGCGCTGAACTCGATCTCGCGGATTCCGCCGCGCCCGAGCTTGATGTCGTCGGCCTTGTCGGGGCGCATCGAGGCGCGGCGCTGCGCCTCCTGGCGGATCTGGCGGTGCAGCGAGCGAATCGCGCCGATCACGCCGAAGTCGAGATAGCGCCGGTAGACGAAGGGCTTGACGATCGCGTCGAGCTGCCCGGCCAGGCGCCGCGCCGACTCGCTGCCGGGCTCCGACACCAGCCGCCCCTTGATCCAGGCGTAACGCTCCCACTCGCGCCCCTGCACGTAGAAATACTCCTCCAGCATGCCGAGGCTGCACACCAGCGGGCCGGAGTCGCCGTTCGGGCGCAGTCGCATGTCGACGCGGAACACGTAGCCGTCGGCGGTGGTGTCGGACAGCACGCCGATCAGGCGCCGGCCCAGCCGCGTGAAGTATTCCTGGGTGGCCAGGGCCGCGCGCGTGCCGCCGGCGGTCTCGCCGTCGTCCTCGTAGACGAAGATCAAGTCGATGTCGGAGGAGACGTTCAGTTCGCGCCCGCCCAGCTTGCCCATGCCGACCACGCCGAGCGTCAGGCGCTCGCCCCCGGGCCCGCGCGGCTCGCCGTAGAGCGCCTCGAGCTCGGTCGAGAGCACCGCCAGCGAACGCTGGATGGTGGCCTCGGCCAGGTCGGTCATGGCGCCGGTCACCTCGGCGACGTCGGCCGTGCCGGCCAGGTCGCGCTCGGCCACCGCGCCGAACACCTCGATGCGCAACTGCCGCAGGGCGCGGCGCAAGGGCTCCTCGCCGATCGGCGCGGCCGCGCCCTCGGGCCGGCCGAGCAGCTCGTCCAGGCGTGCGTCGATCGACGCGCGCGTGATCGGCGCGGCGGCCCAGGCGGCGATCCGCGCGGCCAGCTCGGGGCGCGCGGCGACCGCGCGCGCCAGGTAACGGGAATAGGCAGTGCTGCTCAGGGCGGTGGCGTCGGTCATGGCGGCGGCACGATGGGAAGGCGGTGGGGGCGCGACAGGCGCGCGAAAAATGCCGGCAGTAACAGGCCACGGCAAGGCAACGGCAGGGCCGCGGCAGCTTCGGTGCCTCGCAGCAAGTGCTTAACGGCAGGGGGCTTCACGGCAAGGCTCCCGGCGGGCTTCACGCTGCCCCGCGCGACGCGGCAGGCGTGAAGCGTCGCCGGCCGCAACGGCTTCGGCGGCACGCGCCACGCCCGGCAGCCTGCTTCGCGAAACCGCCGCCGACTCGCGACCACGCCAGCCCGCAAGCCGGCCAAATGGGCGCGTCGGCAAACCCCTGTGTTACATTTCAGCGTCAGTCCGCAACGCTACCACATCGCCGCCCGTCCGCCGCATGCCCGACCGTCAGGAATCCGCCGCCAGCAGTCAAGAAGCCGGACCTCCCAAGCACGATCATCCGGTGCTGCGCCGCGTGTTCCGCGTCGTCCTGATCGGCGGCGCGACGCTCTACTTCGTGGCCGCCGGCAGCTACCTGGGCCTGCGCTACGCGCTGCTGCCGCAGGTCGACAAGCTGCGCCCCCGCATCGAATCCTTCGTTTCCGACAAGCTCCACGCCGAAGTCCGGATCGCCCGCCTGGCGCCGCACTGGTCCGGCATGCAGCCCGGCGTCGACGTCACCGCCCTGAGCATCCGCGGCAAGGACGGCGTCACCGCCCTGACCATCCCGCATGCCACCGCCGCGATCTCCTGGCGTTCGCTGGTGCGGCTCTCGCCGACGCTCTCCAGCCTGGTGGTGGACGCGCCGGACCTGCTGATCGCGCGCCGGCGCGACGGCACGCTGAGCATCGCCGGGGTGGACGTGCCGACCACCCGCAAGGGCGGCAACGACGCCTTCAGCACCTGGCTGCTGCGCCAGCAGGCGATCGTGCTGCGCGAAGGCACGCTGCGCTGGCGCGACGCCGAGCGCGACGCGCCCGAGCTGACGCTGACCGGGATCCGCCTGGCGGTGCTCAACGACGGCCTGGTGCACCGCCTGGCGCTGCAGGCGCCCGCCAACGGCACCCTGCTGGCCGGCCCGCTCGATTTCCGCGCGCGCTTCACCCACAAGCCGCTGGCCGCGATCGGCCGGCCCGCCAACTGGACCGGCGACGCCTACGTCTCGACCGGCCCGGTCGACCTGCCGACCCTGGCGCGCTACGCGCCGCTGCCGCTCAAGGCCTATGCCGGGCACATCGACAACACCATCTGGATCGGCTTTCGCGACGGCCGGCTGCTCGACGCGCACGGCAGCCTGAGCGGCGCCGACGTCGCGCTGCGGGTACGCCCGACCCAGCCGCGCCTGGACATCCCGGTGGCCGGCTTCGGCTGGGACCTCGCGCTGGCGCCGGGCCGCGACTACACCCTCAAGCTCTCGAACCTGCACGCCGAGCTGGGCCAGCCGCCGCTCGACGACGGCACGCCGCTGTCGCGCGCGCTGTCCTTCGCCACCCTCACGGCGCGCTACCGCGTGCCCGACGCCAGCCACGGCCAGTTGATCCAGGTGGCCGGCGACCGCGTCGACCTGGGTATCCTGGCCGAATTCATCCGCGGCCTGCCGCTGCCTGCGCGCTTTCGCAACGAGCTGGTGCGGGTCGACCCGCGCGGCCTGATTGCCAACTACGTGATGGAGGCCGAGCGCGCCGCGCCGAGCAAGGCCGAACTGGCCGACGACGAGACCGCCCATGCCACGCCGATCGTGCGCTACCGCCTGACGGGCGACCTGCAGGGGATCAGCGTCGAGGCCCAGGAACCGGGGCCGGGGCTGTCGCCGCGCGGCCATCCGCGCGCCGGGATCCCCGGCTTCGAGAACGTCTGGGGCCACGTCGACGCGAACGAGCGCGGCGGCAGCGCCAGCATCGACACGGTCAAGGCGGCCGTCACCGTGCCCGGCGTGTTCGAGGACCCGCGCCTGTCCTTCGACCGCCTGCGCGCGCAGACCTCCTGGACCATCGCCGCGGCCGCCGCGCCGGGCGAGCGGCGCCCGCGCGTCGACGTCAAGCTGCCGCTGCTCTACGTCGAGAATCCCGATGCCGAGATCACCGTCAGCGGCGGCTATTCGAACCCCGGCCACGGCCGCGGCACGCTCGACCTGAAGGCCGATTTCGGCCGCGCGGCGATCCCGCGCATCGTGCGCTACCTGCCGACCAGCATGTCCGAGCACCTGCACCAGTATCTCGGCCACGCGCTGCAGGCGGGCGTGGTCTCGAAGGGCGCGACCATCATCGCCCAGGGCCCGCTCGAGACCTTCCCCTACGAATACGCGCCGAACGACGGCGTGTTCCACATCGTCGCGCCGTTCACCGGCGGGCGCTTCGAGCCGACCCCGCAGCCGCCGCGCAAGCTCGCCAACGGCACGCCCAGCGTCTGGCCGGCGCTGGACGGCATCGACGGCGTGTTCGAGCTGCGCAACAACAAGCTGCGCTTCGACATCCCGCGCGCCCACTACAAGGGCGTGCAGCTGAGCAAGGTGATCGGGCGCATCGACGACCTCGGCCACCCGGCCGAGTCGCCGCTGCTGATCGAGGGCCGCGCGCACGGCCCGCTGGCCGACCTGATCGACTATACGAACCACAGCGCGCTGGGCGGCCTGTCGGGCCATGTCGGCGAGAAGCTGCGCGCGCAGGGCCCGGCCTCGCTGGCGCTGAAGCTGACCATCCCGCAGCACGTCAAGCACCCGCATACGCTGGTCGAGGGCGCGCTCGCGTTCGGCGGCAACACGCTGGAATCGGACGGCCTGCCGCCGCTCTCGCAGTTGCGCGGCACGGTGCGCTTCACCCAGCAGAGCGCCGAGCTGGACCGGCTCTCGGCGCGCCTGCTCGGCGGCGCGGTGCACGCCAACGGTCGGTTCCGGCGCAACGACGGTTATGCCTTCGACGTGGACGGCCGGATCGCCGTCGATTCGGCGCGCGGGCTCAACCTGCACGGGCCGGCCGCCGCGCTGCTGGGCCGCGTGGTGGGCGACGCGCCGTACCGGCTGTCGGTGCGCGGCGCCAAGGGAGGCCTGCCCGAGATCACCGCCTCCTCGGACCTGACCGGGCTCGCGCTGGACTTCCCGGCGCCCTTCACCAAGCCGGCCGGCACGCCGATGCCGTTCGGCTTCACGCTCGCGCCGCTGCCGCCCGAGGAGGGCCGCGCGCTGGAGCAGGCCGAGCTCAAGCTCGGCCCGGTGGCCGCCACCTACGTGCTCGACGCCACCCGTGGCGAACCGGTGCGGGCCGTGCGCGGCGCGCTCGGCATGAACCGCATGCCGGACCTGCCGCGCGAGGGCGTGACGGCCGCCGTCGACGCCACCGCGCTCGACGCCGACGCCTGGATCGCCTTCGCCAAGACCTTGCGCGGCACGCCGGCATCGGCCGCGGCACCCGCGGCGGCCGCCACGCCGTCGGCCGCGCTGCCGCGGCAGGCGCCGCGCATCGACCTGGCGAGCTTCGCGCCGAAGCGCTTCGCCCTGCACTTCGGCACGCTCAAGCTGATCAAGCGCAACTGGGAGAACGTGATCGTCGGCGCCTCGCATGTCGACGATCTCTGGCAGGCCAACGTGGCCTCGAACCAGGTTTCGGGCTACCTGTCCTGGTCGCCGCACGGCGACGCCGGCGCGGGCCAGGCCGGCGCCCCGGGCGGTGCGGGCGTGCTGAACGCGCGCCTGGCCAAGCTGGTGGTGCCCGACAGCGCCGACCACGACCTGGTGGGCGGCGCCATGACCATGCCGACCGATCGCGCGATGCCCGCCATCGACCTGGTGGTCGACCAGGTGGTGGCGCGCGGCCACGACATCGGCCGGCTGCAGGTCAATGCGCACAACTTCGAGGAAAACGGCGTGCCGGTCTGGCAGCTCGACAAGCTCGAGCTGGCCAACCCGGCCGCCAAGCTGACCGCCACCGCCAACTGGCGCACCTCCCGGCGCGCGCTGGCGCGCGGCGCCGACGAGGACGACGCGCCGCGCCGCACGGTGTTCGACTTCAAGCTGGCGGTCGACGACGCCGGCGCCCTGCTCGACCGGGTCGGGCTGCCGCGCACGGTCGCCAACGGCAAGGGGACGCTGGCGGGCAAGGTGGGCTGGCGCGGCGGCCCGACCGCGATCGACTATCCGAGCCTGGGCGGCCAGCTCTCGCTCGACCTCGAGCACGGCCAGATCCTCAAGGTCGACCCGGGCGCGGCCAAGCTGCTCGGCGTGCTGAGCCTGCAGGGGCTGGCGCGCTTCCTGACGCTCGATTTCCGCGACGTGATCGGCAAGGGCCTGCCCTTCGAGACCATCGAGGGCACCAGCCAGATCACCAACGGCATCGCCACCACCGACGACTTCCGCATGATCACCGCCCCGGCGCGCGTGACCGTGAAGGGCAAGGTCGACCTCGCCCACGAAACCCAGGATCTGCACGCGCACATCGCGCCCAAGGTCAGCGCCAGCGCCGCGGCGATCGGCGCGGCGGTGATCAACCCGCTGCTCGGCCTGGGCGTGCTGGCCGCCAACCTGGCGCTGTCGCAGACGCTCTCGCACGCCTTCGCGTTCGATTACGTGATCACCGGCTCCTGGGCGCATCCGCGGATTCAGCGGGTCGGGGGCGATCGCGGTAAGATGGACCGCACGCCCGCCGACGCGGACGCGGCCCGCCCCTGATTGCGGCACGCGCCCGACCCGAGCCTGCGGCGGGACGCACCCTTATTTCATTGCGACATTCACCGATGACCGACCGAACCGATCGCCCGGCGCAGTTGACGGTCGCCGCGCTGCAGATGGTCAGCACACCCGACGTGGTGCGCAACCTCGACGAGGCCGGCCGCCTGATCGCCGAGGCCGCGGCCGGCGGCGCGCAGCTGGTGCTGCTGCCCGAATATTTCTGCTTCATGGGCCGTCGCGACACCGACAAGCTGGCGATCGCCGAGCCCTACCAGGACGGCCCGATCCAGCGCTTCCTCGGCGACGCCGCGCGGCATCACGGGGTCTGGGTGATCGGCGGCACGCTGCCGCTGGCCGCGCCCGAACCCTCCCGCGTGCTGAACACCACCCTGGTGTTCGATCCCGAGGGCCGCGAGGCGGCGCGCTACGACAAGATCCACCTGTTCAATTTCGAGAAGGGCGAGGAATCCTTCGACGAGGCGCGCACCATCCGCCCCGGCGAAACGGTCCAGGCCTTCGAGGCGCCGTTCGGCCGGGTCGGTCTGTCGGTCTGCTACGATCTGCGCTTTCCGGAGCTGTACCGCCGGCTCGGCGACTGCGCGCTGATGGTGGTGCCCTCGGCCTTCACCTACACCACCGGCCGCGCGCACTGGGAAACCCTGCTGCGCGCGCGGGCCGTCGAGAACCAGTGTTACGTGCTGGCCGCCGCGCAAGGCGGCACGCACGAGAACGGCCGCCGTACCTGGGGCCACAGCATGCTGATCGATCCGTGGGGCGAGATCGTCGCCGTGCGCGACGAGGGCCCGGGCGTGGTGGCCGGCGCGCTCGACCCGGCCCGGATCGCCGAGGTGCGCCAAAGCCTGCCGGCCTGGCGGCATCGCGTGCTCGGCTGACGCCGCCCGCGCCCCGAATTCGAGAACTCCCCCGAGACACCCGTTAAGAACCCCGACACCGCATGAACATCATCGAACCCGGCATCCGCAATCTCGCCCTCGCCAAGGACATCCTGCTCACGCCCTACGGGCTCGACGAATCCCTGCTCACGCGCACGCTCGCCGACATCTTCACGCATCGCGTCGACTATGCGGACCTGTACTTCCAGGCCACCCGCAGCGAGGCCTGGAGCCTGGAGGAAGGGATCGTCAAGTCGGGCAGCTTCAGCATCGACCAGGGCGTGGGCGTGCGCGCCGTGGCGGGCGAGCGCACCGCCTTCGCCTATTCGGACGACCTCTCGCCCGAGGCGATCCGCCAGGCGGCCAGCGCCACCAAGGCGATCGCCGCGGCCGGCGGCGGGCGCCGCAAGATCCAGGTGGCCTCGTCGCTGACCGGCGTGTCGGGCCGCGACCTCTACCTGCCGTCCGATCCGCTCGCCTCGCTCGACGCGACCGCCAAGGTCAAGCTGCTGGAGCGCATCGAGCAGATGGCGCGCGGCCGCGACCCGCGCATCACCCAGGTGATGGCGGGCCTGGCCGGCGAATACGACGTGGTGCTGGTGGCGCGCAGCGACGGCGCGCTGGCCGCCGACATCCGCCCGCTGGTGCGCGTCTCGGTGACGGTGATCGCCGAGCAGAACGGCCGCCGCGAGATCGGCTCGGGCGGCGGCGGCGGGCGCTTCGACTACGGCTACTTCAGCGACGAGGTGCTGTCGAAGTACGTCGACGACGCGGTGCACGCGGCGCTGGTCAACCTCGACGCGCGCCCGGCCCCGGCCGGCGCGATGACGGTGGTGCTCGGCTCGGGCTGGCCCGGTGTGCTGCTGCACGAGGCGATCGGCCATGGCCTGGAGGGCGACTTCAACCGCAAGGGCTCGTCGGCCTTCGCCGGCCGGATCGGCGAGCAGGTGGCCGCCAAGGGCGTGACCGTGGTCGACGACGGCACCCTGCCGAACCGCCGCGGCTCGCTGAACATCGACGACGAGGGCAACCCGACCCAGTGCACCACGCTGATCGAGGACGGGATCCTGAAGGGCTATATCCAGGACACGCTGAACGCGCGCCTGATGAAGATGCCGGTGACCGGCAACGCGCGCCGCGAATCCTACGCGGCGCTGCCGATGCCGCGCATGACCAACACCTACATGCTCAACGGCGACAAGGACCCGCAGGAAATCATCGCCTCGGTCAAGAACGGCCTGTACGCGGTGAACTTCGGCGGCGGCCAGGTCGACATCACCAACGGCAAGTTCGTGTTCTCGGCCTCCGAGGCCTACATGATCGAGAACGGCAAGATCACCTACCCGGTCAAGGGCGCCACGCTGATCGGCAGCGGCCCGGAATCGCTCAAGTATGTCAGCATGATCGGTAACGACATGAAGCTCGATTCCGGCGTCGGCGTGTGCGGCAAGGAGGGTCAGAGCGTGCCGGTCGGGGTCGGCCAGCCGACGTTGCGGATCGATTCGATGACGGTCGGCGGCACCGCCTGAATCCGCGGGAAATTTGCGCCGCCTTGCGGATTTTCCGCAGCGCGGCGCAGCTTATCCGCAGGAAATCGTGATCGAGCGCGGATCATCCGCGTTTTTCATCGCACCCGCTTGCATTGTCCGTGCCACCCGGGTATAAAGTTTCAATCACTTCCACGACGCAAATCCGCACCGTCATGTCCGCCAAGTTTTACTTTTACTTTTTTTGGTATCTCAGACCGTTGGCGGATCGAGAGGAGTGATGGCGCGCAAAGCGCAAACCGAATTCCCAGAAAACCGCCGGCGAACCCGGCGGTTTTTTTTCGTCCCGCCGGTTCCGCAGTCCGGCTCCCGATGAACCACCGGCCGCCCAAACCACACCGATATCCGCAACGGCCGAACGCACGCCCGAACCGGCGACGCCACACTGGAGAACAAGCATGCCCCCGCACAACACCGACGATGTCCGTATCCGCGAACTGAAGGAACTGACGCCGCCCGCCCACCTGATCCGCGAATTCCCCTGCTCGGAAGCCGTGGCGGAGCTGATCTACTCGACGCGCCGCTCGCTGCACCGGATCCTGCACGGCATGGACGATCGTCTGGTGGTAGTGATCGGCCCCTGCTCGATCCATGACCCCGCGGCCGCCGTCGACTACGCGAAGAAGCTGATCGAGCTGCGCCGCCAGCACCGCGACGATCTCGAGATCGTGATGCGCGTCTACTTCGAGAAGCCGCGCACCACGGTGGGCTGGAAGGGCCTCATCAACGACCCGCACCTCGACAACAGCTTCAAGATCAACGAAGGCCTGCGCACCGCGCGCGAGCTGCTGCTGCAGATCAACGAGCTGGGCCTGCCGGCCGGCACCGAGTTCCTCGACATGATCAGCCCGCAGTACATCGCCGACCTGGTCTCTTGGGGCGCGATCGGCGCGCGCACCACCGAATCGCAGGTGCATCGCGAGCTGGCTTCGGGCCTGTCCTGCCCGGTCGGCTTCAAGAACGGCACCGACGGCAACGTCAAGATCGCGGTCGACGCGATCAAGGCCGCCTCGCAGCCGCACCATTTCCTGTCGGTCACCAAGGGCGGCCACTCGGCGATCGTCTCGACCGCCGGCAATGAGGACTGCCACGTGATCCTGCGCGGCGGCAAGGCGCCGAACTACGACGCCGAGAGCGTCAACGTCGCCTGCGGCGACATCGGCAAGGCCGGCCTCGCCGCGCGCCTGATGATCGACGCGAGCCATGCCAACAGCTCGAAGAAGCACGAGAACCAGATTCCCGTGTGCGCCGACATCGGCCGCCAGCTCGCCGCCGGTGACGAGCGCATCGTCGGCGTGATGGTCGAGTCGCACCTGGTGGGCGGCCGCCAGGATCTCACGCCGGGCTGCCCGCTGACCTACGGCCAGAGCATCACCGACGCCTGCATCGGCTGGGACGAGAGCGTCAAGGTGCTCGAAGGCCTCGCCGAGGCGGTGCGCGCGCGGCGCGTGGCACGCGGCAGCGGCAACTGATGCCGCGGCGCGCCGGTGCAGCTTGTCGGCGCGCGGATGAACGAGAATCGCCCGGGCGTGCCATTGGCCGCCCGGGCGATTTTTTTGCCGGCATTGCGGCGCCGGGTTTCAGGCCGACGCCGCCGCAACCGTCGCGATCACTCGATCGCGCCGGAACCGAAGATCTCCGTGTGGACGCGCTCCGGCGCGACGCCGAGCGCCACCAGCGCATCGCGCTGTGCCGTCATGAAGGCGACCGGGCCGCAGAGATAGTAGTCGGCATCGGGCAGGATCGCCGCGCGCAGCAGCTCGGGTGTGAGCCGGCCTTCGCGATCGTGATCGACGCCGGGCCGGTCGTCCGGGCCCACCAGCTCGTAGACCACCTGGCGCGTCGCGTTCGAATGACGCGCCACCAGCGCGTTGAGCCAGTCGCGGAACGCGTGGACACGCCCCGAGCGGCAGGCATGCAGGAAGTGGATCCTGCGCGGGCTGCCGGCTTCGCTCAGCGCCGAGGCCATCGACACCATCGGCGTGATGCCGACCCCGCCCGAGATCAGCACCACCGGCGTGGCGGCCTCGCGCGCCAGCGTGAAGTCGCCCATCGGCGCCGTCACCTCGACGATCGCGCCCTCCTCCACGCCCTCATGCAGCAGCGTCGAGACCTTGCCGGCCGGCACCGGCTGGCCGCCGCCCTCGCGCCCGGCCTCGCGCTTGACCGAGATCCGCAGCCACTTGCCGTGCGGCGCGTCGGACAGGCTGTACTGGCGCGGCTGATCCACGCCGAGATCGCCGACGTAGCGCTTGACCGTGAGGTACTGGCCCGGCTCGAAGCGCGGTGCCGCGCCGCCGTCGGTCGGCTCCAGGTAGAACGAGGTGATCTCGTCGCTCTCGCGCACCTTGCGCGCGACCCGGAACGGCCGATAGCCGCTCCAGGGCGCGGCCTCGTAGAGCTTCGCCTCGACGCCGGCGAGCACCTGGGCGAGCTGCGCATAGGCCGCCTGCCAGGCCTCAAGCGTGGCCGCGTCGACGGCATCGCCCAGCACCTCGACGATCGAGGCCAGCAGGTGCTCGCCGACGATCGGGTAATGCTCGGGCCGCACCGACAGGCTCACGTGCTTGTTCGCGATGCGCGACACCGCGCTGCCGAGCGCGCCGAGATTGTCGATATTGGCGGCGTAGGCGTAGACGGCCCTGGCCAGCGCCTCGGGCTGGCTGCCGCCGGCTCGCTGGTGCGTCTGGTTGAACAGGTTCTTCAGTTCGGGGTGGTGGCGGAACATGCGGGCGTAGAAATGCCGCGTGATGGTGCTGCCATGGGTAGCCAGCACCGGGGCGGTCGCCTTGACCCGGGCCATCTGTTCGGCGGTGAGCGTCGTCATCTTCTTCTCCGTGGGGACTCGTTTAAAGATGTTTTTACAATACATCTTTAAAGTCGCACGTCGATGTGGACAAATTGACGCACCATTCAAGCCGGTGCAACGGCGGCGGCAGGCCGATCAGCCAGCCGCCGCTTCGGGTTCACTCGGGCCGGCCACGCTCCCAGAGCACGTCGCTGCCGCCCGCCACGCGGTTCAGCACGCGCGCCAGCACGAACAGCAGGTCGGAAAGCCGGTTCACGTAGCGGCGCGGGGTAGCCGCGACCTCGCCGACGGCGCCGAGCGCGACAATCGAGCGCTCGGCGCGCCGGCAGACGGTGCGGCAGACGTGCGCGAGCGCGGCCGGGCGCGAGCCGCCCGGCAAGATGAACTCCTTGAGCGGCGGCAGTTGCGCGTTGTAGTGCGCCAGCCAGTCGTCCAGCCGCGCAAGGTGCGCATCGGTCATCGCGACGTGCCCCGGAATGCAGAGCTCGCCGCCCAGGTCGAACAGGTCGTGCTGGATCGCCGCCAGCGCGCCGCGGATCTCCTCGGGCAGCGGCTCGGCCAGCAGCACGCCGAGCTGCGAATTCAGCTCGTCGACATCGCCGATCGCGGCAATCCGCGCATCGTCCTTGGCGACCCGGCTGCCGTCGCCCAGGCCCGTGGTGCCGTCGTCGCCGGTGCGGGTCGCGATCTTGCTCAGGCGGTTGCCCATGATGGTGGTCCTCGTCGTGTCGGGCCGCGCGGCACGAGCGTGCGCGGCCATGGATGGTGGCATCGATCCCGGCTCGGGACCGGCGCGACGGCGCGGGCTGCGCCCGGCGCGCCGCCGGGCGAGCTCGGCCGCCATGCCGGGATTATCCCAGCGCGGGCGGCTGGCCGCGCGCCGCCGGGCTTTGCGCGTAGAATGATTCGCCAGTCGTCGAGGCGGCCTCATGCCGCAGGGCATCGCGCCCCTTGCCCGTGGCGGATGACGCCGGCAGCCCGGTTGCGCCGCGGCAGGACCTAGGCCGGCACGCGCCACGGCCGCCGGAGCCGGCCGTCACACGCCGCGCGCCGCTCGCCTCGCACGCCACGAATCGACAAGCCGCCCCAGGAGACACGCGTGAACCACCCCGCCCCGCCGGCCTCGCTGCGCCGCCCGTTCCCCGATGCGCTGCGCGAGGCGCTCGCCGCCGCCTTCGGCGAACGCGTCTCGACCTCCGAGGCGGTGCGCGCCCACCACGGCCGCGACGAATCCCCCTTCGATCCCGAACTGCCCGACGCGGTGGTATTCGCCGAGAACGCCGACGAGGTCCGCACCGTGGTCACGCTGTGCGCGCAATACGAGGTGCCGGTGATCCCCTACGGCGCCGGCTCCTCGCTCGAAGGCCACCTGCTGGCAGTACGCGGCGGCGTCTCGCTCGACGTCTCGCGCATGAACCGCGTGCTGTCGATCGACGCCGACGACCTGACCGTCACGGTCGAACCCGGCATCACGCGCAAGGCCCTCAACGAAAGCCTGCGCGACACCGGCCTGTTCTTCCCGATCGACCCCGGCGCGGACGCCAGCATCGGCGGCATGACGGCCACCCGCGCCTCCGGCACCAACGCCGTGCGCTACGGCACCATGCGCGAGAACGTGCTGGGCCTCACCGCCGTGCTCGCCGACGGCCGCCAGATCAGGACCGGCAGCCGCGCCCGCAAGTCCTCGGCCGGCTACGACCTGACGCGCCTGCTGGTCGGCTCGGAAGGCACGCTCGGCGTGATCACCTCGATCACGCTGCGCCTGCACCCGCTGCCCGAGGCGGTATCGGCGGCGATCTGCACCTTCCCCTCGATGGGCGACGCGGTGCGCAGCGTGATCGAGACGATCCAGACCGGCGTGCCGATCGCGCGCGTGGAGTTCATCGACGCGCTCGGCATCCGCGCCATCAACCGCCATTCGAACTTCACGCTGAACGAGGCGCCCACCCTGTTCTTCGAATTCCATGGCACCGAGGCCGGCGTGCGCGAGCAGGCCGAGCGCGTACAGGAACTGGCCGCCGCCAACGGCGGCCGGGACTTCGAATGGGCCACCCGCCCCGAGGACCGCACGCGGCTGTGGTCGGCGCGGCACAACGCCTTCTTCGGCATGCTGCAGCTCAAGCCGGGCTGCCGCGCGGTGACCACCGACGTCTGCGTGCCGATCTCGCAACTGGCCGCCTGCGTCGAGGAAACCGAGATCGACCTGCGCGCCTCGACCCTGCCCTGCCCGATCGTCGGCCATGTCGGCGACGGCAACTTCCACGTCGCTATCCTGCTCGACCCGGACAAGCCCGAGGAGCTGGAGGAAGCCGAGCAGATCAACCAGCGCATCGTCGAGCGCGCGCTGCGCATGGGCGGCACCTGCACCGGCGAGCACGGCGTGGGCCTGCACAAGATGCGTTTCCTGGCCGCCGAGCACGGCGAGGAGGCGATCGACGCGATGCGCGCGATCAAGCTCGCGCTGGACCCGCGCAACCTGATGAATCCCGGCAAGATCTTCAGCCTCGACCGCGCATGAGGCGCGCACCCGCCGACCAGGAGCCGAGATGAACACGATCGCCCAAGGCCAGGCCCAGGCAGGCGGCGCGAGCAGCGGTGCCGCGCATGCGGCCGGCAGCAACGCAATGGCCGACGCCGCCACCCGCGCGCAACGCCAGCGGGAGGTGGTGCAGGCGCTGATGGCGGTGCTGCCGAGCCATTGCCTGCTGTACCGCGACGAGGACACCGCCGCCTACGAATGCGACGGGCTGGCCGCCTACCGGCGCCTGCCGCTCGCGGTGGCGCTGCCCGAGACCGAATCGCAGGTGCAGCGCATCGTGCAGATCTGCCGCCGCCTGAACGTGCCGATCGTGCCGCGCGGCGCCGGCACCAGCCTGTCGGGCGGCGCGCTGCCGAACCAGAGCGGCATCGTGGTGTCGCTGGCGCGCTTCACGCGCATCGTCGAGGTCGACTCCTACGCGCGCACCGCCACGGTCCAGCCCGGCGTGCGCAACATCGCCATCTCCGAGGCCGCCGCGCCTTACGGGCTCTACTACGCGCCCGATCCGTCCTCGCAGATCGCCTGCACGATCGGCGGCAACGTCGCCGAGAACTCGGGCGGCGTGCACTGCCTCAAGTACGGCCTGACGGTCCACAACGTGCTACGCGTGCGCGCCGTGACGATCGACGGCGACGTGGTGGAGTTCGGCTCGCTGGCGCTCGACACGCCCGGCCTCGACCTGCTGGCCGTGATGATCGGCAGCGAGGGCATGTTCGCAATCGTCACCGAGATCACCGTGAAGCTGATCCCCAGGCCGCAGACGGCGCAACTGGTGATGGCCGGCTTCGACGACGTGGTGAAGGGCGGCGAGGCGGTGGCCGCGATCATCGCCGCCGGCATCGTGCCGGCCGGGCTGGAGATGATGGACAAGCCGGCCACCCGGGCCGTGGAGGCCTTCACGCAGGCCGGCTACGACCTGGACGCGGCCGCCATCCTGCTGTGCGAATCGGACGGCACGCCCGACGAGGTGGCCGAGGAGATCGCGCGCGTCACCTCGGTGCTGCGCGCCAGCGGCGCGACGCGGATCCAGGTCTCGCGCTCGGAGGCGGAACGGCTGCGCTTCTGGTCGGGCCGCAAGAACGCCTTCCCGGCCGCCGGGCGGATCTCGCCCGACTACTACTGCATGGACGGCACCGTGCCGCGCCGCGCGATCGGCCCGCTGCTGGCGCGCATCGAGCAGATGGAGGGGCAATACGGGCTGCGCTGCATCAACGTGTTCCATGCCGGCGACGGCAACATGCATCCGCTGATCCTGTTCAACGCCAACGATCCCGACGAGCTGCACCGCGCCGAGCTGTTCGGCGCCGACATCCTGGAGAGCTGCGTCGAGCTGGGCGGCACGGTGACGGGCGAGCACGGCGTGGGGGTCGAGAAGCTGAACTCGATGTGCGTGCAGTTCTCGCCGGAGGAACGCGATGCGTTCTTCGCCGTGAAGCGCGCCTTCGACCCGGCCAGCCTGCTCAATCCCGACAAGGGCATCCCGAGCCGCGCGCGCTGCGCCGAATACGGCCGCATGCACGTGCGCGGCGGGTTGCTGCCGCGCCCGGATCTGCCGCGTTTCTGAGGAAAGCGGCCGGCCGGGCTGCTGGACGGCCGGCCCGGGTCGCGCTGCCGGCCGGGATTCCGGCCCTGGAGAGCGAACCTGCCGATCCGCCCGCGCCTGGCGGCCGAACCGGCGTGTCGCGCCGCCAGGCGCCAGGTGCGCCCGGCCCTTCGCAAGCTCGCCACCGCGCCGAGCGAGCGCCAAACCCGGCCGGCGCCGGGCCACCCGCCCCGCCGCCCTCGCGCGCTGTCTCTAGGGGGATCGCCCGACTGTCGCCGCTTATGGCGCCGGTACAATCGAAGCACAAGAAATTTCAGGACGAGGCGACACCGGATGGAACAGGACGAGATCGTCGCGCACTGGGCCGAACGCATCCGCAGCGCGGGCGCGCAGGGCCGCTCGCTGCGGATTCGCGGCGGCGGCACCAAGGACTGGTACGGCCAGTCGCTCGACGGCGAGATACTCGATACGCGCGCCTGGCACGGCATCGTCTCCTACGACCCCGCCGAACTCGTGATCACGGCACGCGCCGGCACGCCGCTGGCGGCCATCGAGGCGGAGCTGGCCGCGCACAACCAGATGCTGCCCTTCGAGCCGCCTCACTTCGGCCGCCACGCCAGCTTCGGCGGCGCCATCGCGGCCGGCCTGTCGGGCCCGCGGCGCGCCAGCGCCGGCGCGGTGCGCGACTTCGTGCTCGGCGTCACGCTGATGAACGGGCGCGGCCAGGTGCTGCGCTTCGGCGGCCAGGTGGTGAAGAACGTCGCCGGCTACGACGTGGCGCGCCTGATGGCCGGCTCGCTGGGTACGCTCGGGCTGATGCTGGACCTGTCGGTGAAGGTGCTGCCGGTGCCGGTCGCCGAGCTGACGCTGAAGTTCGACATGAGCGCGACCGACGCGGTGCGCAAGCTCAACGAGTGGTCGGGCCACCCGTTCCCGGTCAGCGCGAGCGCCTGGCGCTTCGGCACCCTGGTGCTGCGCCTGTCGGGCGCCGAGGCGGCCGTCAAGGCGGCCAAGGGCGCGCTGGGCGGCGAGGCGGTGGACGCGGTCGAGGCGCAGCGCTTCTGGCACGGCGTGCGCGAGCAGAACGACCCGTTCTTCAACGCGATGCTGCCCGGCCACGCGCTCTGGCGCCTGTCCCTGCCCTCGATCACCGAGCCCATGCACCTGCCCGGCTCGCAGATGATGGAATGGGGCGGCGCGCAGCGCTGGTGGATCACCGACGCCGACGCCACCACGGTGCGCATGAGCGCCAAGCAGGCCGGCGGCCACGCCACGCTGTATCGCGCCAGCGCCGGCTACGATCGCGGCGGCGGCGTGTTCACGCCGCTGGCCGGGCCGCTGCTGGCGATCCACCGTGGCCTGAAGGCCGCCTTCGATCCGGACCGCGTGTTCAACCGCGGCCGGCTCTACCCCGATTTCTGAGCCGCCCATGCAGACCAAGCTCGCCGATTTCATCCGCGACACGCCCGACGGCGCCGAGGCCGAATCGATCCTGCGCAAGTGCGTGCACTGCGGTTTCTGCACCGCCACCTGCCCGACCTACCAGTTGCTCGGCGACGAGCTCGACGGCCCGCGCGGGCGCATCTACCTGATCAAGCAGATGCTGGAAGGCGCGCCGGTGACGCGCAGCACCCAGCAGCATCTGGACCGCTGCCTGACCTGCCGCAGTTGCGAGAGCACCTGCCCGTCGGGCGTGCAGTATGGACGGCTGGTCGAGATCGGCCGCCAGCAGCTCGAGACGCGCGTGCCGCGCACGCTGTCGCAGCGCCTGATGCGGCGCGCGCTGGCCAGCTTCGTGCCGAACGGCGCGCTGTTCGCGCCGGCGATGCGGATCGGCCAGCAGCTGCGCCCGCTGCTGCCCAAGCGTCTGCGCGACAAGGTCCCGCCGCGCACCCGACCGCTGGCCTGGCCCACCGCGCACCACGAGCGTCGCATGCTGATGCTGGCCGGCTGCGTGCAGCCCTCGATGATGCCGAACATCAACATCGCCACGGCGCGCGTGCTCGACGCGCTCGGCATCGAGACCGTGATCGCGCCCGAGGCGGGCTGCTGCGGCGCGATCCGTCTGCACCTGAACTACCGCGACGAGGCGCTGGCCGACGCGCGCCGCAACATCGACGCCTGGTGGCCGCACATCGAGGCCGGCGCCGAGGCGATCGTGATGAACGCGAGCGGCTGCGGCGCCACCGTGCTCGAATACGCGCACCTGCTGCGCGACGATCCCGCCTATGCCGACAAGGCCCGCCGCGTGGTCGAGCTGACCCGCGACGTGTCCGAGCTGCTGGCCGGCTTCGAGACGCGCCTGGTGGCGCTGGCGAAACGGCGCGGCATGCAAACCGTCGCCTACCATCCGCCCTGCACGCTGCAGCACGGCCAGCAGTCGCGCGGCAAGGTCGAGCGCCTGCTCGAGGCGCTCGGCGTCGAGCTGCGCGTGCCGGCCGACAGCCATCTGTGCTGCGGCTCGGCCGGCACCTACTCGCTGACCCAGCCCTCGCTGTCCTACAAGCTGCGCAAGCAGAAGCTGGCCCGGTTGGCCGAGCTCGATCCGCAACTGATCGTCTCGGGCAACATCGGCTGCCTCGCTCACCTGCAAAGCGGCACCGCGACGCCGGTGATGCACTGGATCCAGCTCGTCGAGCAACTGCTCGACGACTGAGGCGCCGCCGCCCCGGCTCGCCCCCCCAGCCGGCCCCGGTTTGCGCGCCCTCTCGCCGGCCGTGTTCCGGCGCGGCGGCGCCAGGGCCGGGCATCCTCCACCGGCCGCGAGGCGATCCGTATAATGAGGCGCGCCATGCCTTGCATGGCCTCACCGTCCATCGTCCGCCCTGCCCCGCGTATGTCCGATCTCGCCGCCAGCCTCGCCTCCGTTCACCGCCGCATCGACGACGCGGCCCGCTCCGCCGGCCGCGCGCCGGGCGAGGTGGTGCTGCTCGCGGTGTCGAAGACATTCCCAGCCGAAGCCGTGCGCGAAGCGCATGCGGCCGGCCAGCGCGCGTTCGGCGAGAATTACGTGCAGGAGGCGTTCGACAAGATCGCCGCGCTCGCGGATCTTCGCGCCTCGCTCGACTGGCACTTCATCGGGCCGCTGCAATCGAACAAGACGCGCGTGGTGGCCGAGCAGTTCGACTGGGTGCACTCGGTCGACCGACTCAAGATCGCGCAGCGCCTGGCCGAGCAGCGCCCGGCGCACCTGCCGCCGCTCAATGTCTGCGTGCAGGTCAACGTGAGCGGCGAGGACAGCAAGAGCGGCGTCGCGCCGGCCGAGGCGGCAGCGCTGGCGCGCGAGGTGGCCGCCATGCCCACGCTGCGGTTGCGCGGCCTGATGGCGATCCCCGAGCCGGCCGGCGAACTCGCGGCGCAGCGCGTGCCGCACCGGCTGCTGCGCGAGCTGTTCGACACGCTCAAGGCCGAGGGCCTGGCGCTCGACACGCTGTCGATGGGGATGTCGGCCGATCTCGAGGCGGCCGTGCTCGAGGGCGCCACCATCGTGCGCGTCGGCACCGCGATCTTCGGCGCGCGCGACTACGGCACGCCGCGCGCGTCCTGACCGATTTACGAACCTTCCTGTTTCCTGGTCCAACCATCATGAAAATTGCATTCATCGGCGGAGGCAACATGGCAGCCGCCCTGATCGGCGGTATCGTCAAGCGCGGCACCGCGGCGCCCGACGATCTCTACGTGATCGATCCCAACGCGGATATCCGCACGCGCCTGCGCGAGGAACGCGGCGTGGCCACCGGCGAGACCATCGACGCCACGCTGGCCGGCTACGACGCGATCGTGCTGGCGGTCAAGCCGCAGGTGCTCAACGAGGTGGCCAAGGCGCTCGCGCCGCATCTCGGCCAGGCGCTGGTAATCAGCATCGCGGCCGGCATCCGCGCCACCGACCTGTCGCGCTGGCTGGGCGGCTACGCGCGCATCGTGCGCACCATGCCGAACACGCCGGCACTGGTCGGCATGGGCGTGACGGGCCTGG
The DNA here is from genome assembly GCF_000959725.1 of Burkholderia gladioli. Taxonomy (NCBI): domain Bacteria; kingdom Pseudomonadati; phylum Pseudomonadota; class Betaproteobacteria; order Burkholderiales; family Burkholderiaceae; genus Burkholderia; species Burkholderia gladioli. The sequence goes on along the minus strand of NZ_CP009323.1, from coordinate 2,206,431 downwards.
CCGCGCTCGGCGGGGTCGACGCGGCCGGCCGCGAGCTGGCCTCGGCCGTGCTCGGCGCGGTCGGCGAGACGGTCTGGTTCGACGACGAGGCGCGCCTGGATGCCGTGACGGCGATCTCCGGCAGCGGCCCTGCCTACGTGTTCTATTTCATCGAGGCGCTACAGGAAGCGGCACGCCAGCTCGGCCTGAACGAGGAACAGGGCCGCGCGCTGGCGGTGGCGACCTTCACCGGCGCCGCGCAACTGGCCGCGCAATCGGGCGAGCCGGCCGGCGTGCTGCGCGAGCGCGTGACCTCCAAGGGCGGCACCACGGCTGCGGCGCTGGCCGCCTTCGACGCGCAGCAGCTCAAGGACCGGATCGTGAGCGGCGTGCTGGCCGCCGATGCGCGGGCCCGCGAACTCGGCGACGAACTCGGCCGCAACTGAGCCCGGCCTTCGAGTGAGGCGCCGATCTTCGGAGCGGCGCGTCCGTCAACGACAAAGCGGCCTCATGGGCCGCTTTGTCGTTTCCGGGACACGCGCGGGCGCTGCGCTCAGAACGCCGTCACCGCGTAATGCAGGGCGATCCCGACGAACAGCGCGCCGCCGAGCCAGTTGTTATGGCGGAATGCCGCGAAGCACTTCATGCGGTCGCGATCCTTGATCAGCGTGTAGTGATAGACCGCGCAACCCACCGCCGCCGCCCAGCCCAGCCAGTACACCGGGCCGAACTGCTGGGTGAGGCCGATCCAGGCATAGATCGCGAACACCGCCGCGTAGCAGAGCATGATCGCCAGCACGTCGTAGCGGCCGAAGGTGATCGCCGAGGTGCGCATGCCGATCTTGAGGTCGTCGTCGCGATCGACCATCGCGTAGGCCGTGTCGTAGGCGACCGACCAGAACACGTTCGCGGCCAGCATCACCCAGGCGATCAGGGGCACGGTGTTCTGGATCGCGGCGAAGGCCATCGGGATGCCGAAGCCGAAGGCGATGCCGAGATAGGCCTGCGGGATCGCGAAGAAGCGCTTCAGGAAGGGGTAGGTGCCGGCCACGAACACGGCCACCACCGACAGCCACTTGGTCAGGCCGTTGAGCGGCAGGATCAGCAGGAAGGAGACGATCGCCAGGCCGACCGCGATCGCCACCGCCTCCCAGGCGCGGATCTTGCCCGAGGTCAGCGGTCGGTCGACGGTGCGCTTCACGTGGCGGTCGAAGTCGCGATCGGCGTAGTCGTTGATCGCGCAACCGGCCGAGCGCATCAGCAGCGTGCCGAGGATGAAGATCACCAGCAGCGACGGCGCCGGGCGCCCTCCCGAGGCAATCCACAGCGCGTTGAGCGTGGGCCAGAGCAGCAGCAGGCTGCCGATCGGCTTGTCCATCCGGACCAGCTTCAGGTAGAGGGGGAAACGGGCAAACATGGGGAATTCCGCATCTCGAGCAATGGCGGCATTGTAGAGCGCGGCCCCGGATGCCGCAAAAACGCCAGCTTCACGCTCGCCTGCCGACGTGGCGCGACACCGCGCCGCCTTTCAGCCGTATCTACCAAGGCGGGCGATTTGGCCCCGACCGACTCGTCCGAAAAGCTGAAACTGATACCAAAAACACAATAACAATCGGAGCCTATTATTTCTTTGCAATTCCGCGCTCGACCCGGAATGAAACGCCTACGCCTCGGCAGCGCTATCGCCAGTCAATTTCCTACCCAAAAACCATGACGGGGCAAAATTCAACTCGAAAATTTCCTATCGAGAATTAATTTTGCGGTAATCTATCGCAACATAATATGCTAACTATTATCCGATGGAGATAACAATGGATCGTGATTTCCCAGAATTGGCCGCCAAACATATTGCCGGAGCGCGCCTGTATGCAAATCGGTTCGATCTGATTTCGGATCTCCGCCTCGCCCCTGATTCCCATATCGCGGAAGTCGGCGTTGCATTGGGTACATTTTCGAAATTCATGATCGAAAAATTCAAACCCAAGCAATTTTGTGCGTTCGACCTGTTCCAGATTCATACCGCCGACACATTGTGGGGACGACCCACTCGCGAAGTCCTGCGCGGCATGACGCATCGTCAATTTTACGAGGCGGAAATGCAGAACAGCACCTCGCCGGTCATCACTCACGAGGGCTTGAGTTCGGAAACGCTACCGCGCTACCCCGACGAGTATTTCGACATGATCTACATCGACGCTGCTCATACCTTCGACGAAGTCAAGCTGGATGCCGAAATCTCTGCGGCCAAGATCAAGAAGGACGGGGTCTTGATCTTCAACGATTACATCATGCATGACCCGTTCATCCACGCGGACTACGGCATCGTTCCCGTGGTAAATGAAATGGTCGTCAATCATGGCTGGAGAGTGATCGGCTTCGGGCTGCAGAAGCACATGTTCTGCGACATCGCGATTCAACGCGGCTGACGCCCAGACATTCGGAGCGGATACCAAACTGGCCGCTGCGCAAGCGTGGGCCGGCGCCGCCGCCTCTCTCGAGCGATATGCTTGGCCCAATTGTCAATTGTCAATTGCCAATGCAAAGCAAGCCGACAAGATCGCTCGCGGCCCCTCGCACACGAACCTCGGCTCCTGAAATCTGGTCGATCCTGGCTCCGTCGGGGGCCTTGGACGCGGTAACGACACAGGTAAAGCTCCGGGCGGATGTATAGGCCGCCCTCCCCTTAAGCAGCAGTGTCGCGCCCCCGCCCTTCAACATCACGTTCTCGGCTACGACGTGGGCCGCGGCAAGAGCGGCTCCCGATGCTCGATATACCGGCAGCGCCCCCACCCCGGTCGCGAAGATATCGCCATGGATCCTCGCATCGCCTTCGACCTGCAACTTGCTGACACCGTCGTCGGTTCCGCCGAGCAGCACGCGCCCGCCATACTTCGCAAGATTCATATTGAGTTTTGCCAAGGGATTCACGGCGTCATAGGCGTCGATCGCGACTTCCGACGCGCGATCCGAATACATAGCCATCGTCGCGCGGTGGTCCAACTCCAGTTGCACGGCGCCACCGCCCTTGGGTTTCAGCGTGACCGGGATCGAGGCATCACTGCCGGTCGCGTTCAAGGATGGGGACTGTCTGGCAGAAGCTCCCGCGATGTTGAGGGCATTTCCGCTGTTGACGGCCTGGAAAAAACTGTTCGCTCCCGTCAGATCGAAAGGTCGCGCGTAATTCGACTCGCTATCGACCTGAGCTCCGAAAATCCGGTTCTGGTCCGCGCCGTTGATCTCGGCCACGCAGGCCTCGGCGTCGCGAATGCCGTTGGTCGAACAGTTGAGTCCAAGCACCACGGAGTCCGAGGAATGATCGAAAACCAGCCCCCGGCGGCGACTATTGATGGATTCGATCCAAGTCGACGAAATTCTCGTGTTGGCCGAGTTGCGGATGTCGATCACGTCGCCGATTGAGTTATCGATGACATTTCCAAGAAACGAGAAATTCCCGGTGCCGTCGAGATGAATCACATTGATCGCGGCATTGTATGGATGCGAATTCTGCAACATCGTGGTTTGCGCTCCCGGCTCGGCCAGTAGGGCATATTTGACCGCGAACCCGCCGTCCATTTGAAAGCCGTCGATCGTCGAATCCGATGCATGCGGCCCGAGCACGATGCCGGCCAGACCGGCAGTCGCCGAATAAACACGGATGTTCTTGATCCGTACGTCGTGCATATACGTCGCCGTCCGTGGATTGCCGTCCAGTCGCACCGAGACATGATTGATCGGCACATTGCGAAACGACAGGTTGAGCAAGTCCAGCGTTTGCGAGTACGAAGTGTCGAGCGTGTCGGCACGGCCCTCCGTGCCATCGAAGCTCAGGTCCCGGATCGTTGCGTGCGAGTCGAAGTTCAGGGCGCGGGTGATCTCCGGATAACGGATCGAGCCCCCAGTTTGAATCAGGACGCTGTTCGGTCCGTCACCGTAGAGCGTGAAGCCCGTCAGTTGCGGAAGCACGAGTCCACTCTGCCGGTATCGGCCCGCCGGCACGTACACGCTCTTCGCCCCGGAATGGAGGGCGGCCTGAATGCACCCAGTGCTGTCGGTGCGACCTGTCCTGTCGCATCCGGGGAAATCGAGGATGCTCACCGTGTCCTGCAGCTTGTCGGAAATCGATCGAGAGAATGCACCGGAATACCGCTGCGTGACGGTCGAGTCAAGCTGGGCGTGTACCTGCCCGGCAGCAAGAACCCACAGCATCGCCGCCAGGCGGATCAATCGATCACGTACCGCTCGGGCTCCAACTCGACTCATGGCAAATGCGCTCCTTGGTTTCAGACCTGTTCTATCAGCGAAAGACGCTACGACCCGGTGCAACCTCGTCGGTTCGCTCGCCTCGACGAATCGGCTGTAAATGTGGCACCGATCTGAACCGGCATTCCATCTACACAAAAAAAACCTCCCGTCGAACGGGAGGTTTCGCTGACCGCCGGCGCATCCGCGCCCGGCTGGTCGAACCGCTTGCCGCGATATGGGTCGCAAGCAATCACTGCAGCAGCGATCGCAGCATCCAGGCAGTCTTCTCGTGCGTCTGCAGACGCTGCGTGAGCAGATCGGCGGTCGGCTCGTCGCCTGCCGAATCGGCATCGGGGAAGATCCCGCGCGCGGTGCGCACCACCGCTTCGTGGCCTTCCACCAGCTGGCGGATCATTTCCTCGGCCGCCGGCACGCCGCTGGCTTCCGGCACCACCGTCAGCTTGGCGAAATCGCCGTAGGTGCCCGGCGCCACCACGCCCAGCGTGCGGATCCGTTCCGCCACCGAGTCCACCGCAAGCCATAGCTCGTTGTACTGCTCCTCGAACATCAGGTGCAGCGTGTTGAACATCGGACCGGTGACGTTCCAGTGGAAATAATGCGTCTTCAGATACAGCGAAAACGTGTCAGCGAGCAGCTTCGACAGGCCTTCCGCGATCTTCTTGCGGTCCTTGTCGCTGATGCCGATGTTGATCTGCGTTCCGTTGCCCTTTTTGGCCATGTTGCTGACTCCTTATCAATGAGTTGAACCGGCGAAAACGCCTCGAGATGACTCGCCTGTTTCTGCCTGAAACGAGTGACTCCAGCGCGCCCAGTGTAACGTAGAACCTTCGAAAGGGACGGATGGCCCGCCCTTCAGGCCCCGTTCAGGTGGGCCATCGCCTGGGCGGCCAGCGTCACGATGCCGGCAAAGGTGATCGCGAAACCGAAGGTCTGGCGAAAGGCGGAAGTGGCGGCGTGATTGACGGCTGCGGCATGCGATTGCGCGGGGCGGGCGGCTTGCGGATTCTGGCCTTGCGTGTTCATGGCGTGCTCCTCGGAGGCGATATCGATCAGACGCCGAGCAGACGGTCAGCCAGATAGGCCAGGGCCAGCGGGCGCAGGTAGCGCACCAGGACGCGCGTCCTGGCGAGCATCGGGTCGTGCGCGGCCGGCTGGTGAGGCTTGTTCATGATGGCTCCGTCGTTCGGGATGAGGCGCCGGGCCTGCTGCAGTTCCGGCGCGGGCCGCCTGTCGCGACCCATGGATGCCATCATAGAAAACCCTATCGTCAATGTGAATTTAATTGAATTTATTTATTCGATAGGTAAAGCCTTGGGCAAAACAAAACCGGGGCGCGAAGGCCCCGGTCGCTTGGGTGCCGCACGCAACAGCGGCGGCCAGCCCCGGCCTCAGTTCAGCGTGGCGGGCATGTCGAGCTTGGCCACGCCGGGCAGATCGCAGGCGGCGATCGCCTCGCTGATCGCGTCGATGGCCGGCATGCGCGTGAAGCTCTTGCGCCAGACCAGCACCACGCGGCGATCCGGGATCGGCTCGTCGAAGGGCACGTAGGACAGCAGGTCGGAATCGGCGTTGTTGGCCAGCGGCCCGATCTCGCCCACCGACATGCGCGGCAGCACCGTGATGCCCACGCCGCTCGCCACCATGTGGCGGATGGTTTCCAGCGAGGACCCCTCGAAGGTCTTCTGGATGCCGTCGGCGGTCTGCGAGAAGTGCATCAGCTCGGGACACACGCCCAGCACGTGATCGCGGAAGCAATGGCCGTTGCCCAGCAGCAGCATGGTTTCCTGCTTGAGGTCGGCCGCGTCGATCTTGCGGCGCTTGGACCAGGGATGGCTGGAGGGCAGCGCGACCACGAAGGGCTCGTCGTAGAGCGGGCGCACCATCAGGCCGGTTTCCGGGAACGGCAGGGCCATGATGGCCGCGTCGATCTCGCCCTGCTTGAGCAGCTCCAGCAACTTGAGCGTGTAGTTCTCCTGCAGCATCAACGGCATCTGCGGGACACGGTGGATCATCTGCTTGACGAGCGTGGGCAGCAGGTAGGGCCCGATGGTGTAGATCACGCCCAGCCGGAACGGCCCGACCAGCGGATCCTTGCCCTGCTTGGCGATTTCCTTGATGGCGAAGGTCTGCTCCAGCACGCGCTGGGCCTGGGTGACGATCTGATCGCCGATCGGCGTCACGCTCACCTCGCTCGCGCCGCGCTCGAAGATCTGCACGTTCAGCTCGTCCTCGAGCTTCTTGATCGCAACCGAGAGCGTCGGCTGGCTGACGAAGCAGGCTTCGGCCGCGCGGCCAAAATGCCGCTCGCGAGCGACTGCGACGATGTACTTCAGTTCAGTAAGCGTCATTGTGGGTCAATCACAGGAATACAGGCGATAGCTTTAATTTATACACCGGATAGAAGCGTTCCGCCAGCGTTCTCGGCGGCAATTGCTTGTTGCGATGCAGCATAGATAAACGGGAACAGCCCGAACCTTGCCCGATATCCCGCGCCAGGCGCCGGATTCGGAGAAATCAGGCCTTCAGGAACTGCTCGCGCGCGCCGAGCCAGCGCGCCAGATGCTGGGTAACCACCTCGGGATGATGCGCGATCAAGGCCGCCGCGGCCTCGCGGGCCGGCTCGATCAGCCAGCCGTCCTGCTCCAGGTCGGCGAAACGCAGCATGGCCGCGCCCGATTGTCGCGCCCCGAGAAATTCGCCGGGGCCGCGGATCTCGAGGTCGCGCCGGGCGATCTCGAAGCCGTCGTTGGTCTCGCGCATGGTCTTCAGGCGCGCGCGGCCAGCGATCGACAGCGGGCCACTGTACATCAGCACGCAGGCCGACGCTGCCGTGCCGCGCCCGACGCGCCCGCGCAACTGGTGCAACTGCGCGAGCCCGAAGCGCTCGGCATGCTCGATCACCATCAACGAGGCGTTCGGCACGTCCACGCCGACCTCGATCACGGTGGTTGCCACCAGCAGCTGCACCTCGTTGCGCGAGAAGGCCTCCATCACGCTGGCCTTCTCGGCCGGCGAGAGCCGTCCATGCACCAGGCCGACGTTGACGCCGGGCAGCGCGGCCGCGAGCGTCTCGTAGGTCTCCACCGCGGTCTGCAACTGCAGCGTCTCGCTCTCCTCGATCAGCGGGCAGACCCAGTAGACCTGGCGGCCGCCCAGCGCCGCGTCGCGCACGCGGCCGATCACCTCCTCGCGGCGCGCGTCGGCGACCAGCTTGGTGACGATCGGCGTGCGCCCCGGCGGCAGCTCGTCGATGGTCGAGACTTCGAGATCGGCGTAATACGTCATCGCCAGCGTGCGCGGGATCGGCGTGGCCGACATCATCAGCTGGTGCGGCTGGAAGCCCGCCGGGCCGCCCGCCTTGGCACGCAGCGCGAGCCGCTGCGCCACGCCGAAGCGATGCTGCTCGTCGACGATCACCAGGCCCAGTCGCGCGAACTCCACCGTGTCCTGGATGATCGCATGGGTGCCGATCACCAGTTGCGCGGTACCGAGCGCGGCGGCCTCGATCGCCGAGCGCTTGTCCCGGGTCTTGAGGCTGCCGGCCAGCCAGGCCACCGTCACGCCGAGCGGCTCCAGCCAGCCGCGCAGCTTGCGCGCATGCTGCTCGGCGAGGATTTCGGTCGGCGCCATCAGCGCGGCCTGGTAACCCGCGTCGATCGCCTGCGCGGCGGCCAGCGCGGCCACCACCGTCTTGCCGCTGCCCACGTCGCCCTGCAGCAGCCGTTGCATGGGATGCGCGAGCGTGAGGTCGCGCGCGATCTCGTCGACCACGCGCGTCTGCGCGCCGGTCAGCGAGAACGGCAGCGCCGCGAACAGGCGCGCCACCAGCGAATCCTGGTCGTCGGCGCCACGGCGCGGCATGGCCGGCGCCGCGCGCGTGCGGCGCTCCTCGTGGGCGCGCTTGAGCGAGAGCTGCTGCGCGAGCAACTCGTCGAACTTGATGCGAATCCAGGCCGGGTGGGTGCCGTCGATCAGCGCGGTCTCGTCCGAATCGACGCCGGGGTGATGCAGCTGGCGCACCGCGTCGGCCAATGCCGGCACGCCGAGCGGGCGCAGGTACGCGGCCTCGACCTCGGCCGGCAGCAGCTCGGGCAGCGGCGTGCGCACCAGCGCGTTGTCGATGGCCTTGCGCAGATAGGCCTGCGAGACGCCGGCCGTGCTCGGATAGACGGGCGTGAGCACCTGCGCCAGCGGCGTGTCCTCGTCGACCACGCGCACCGCCGGATGCACGATCTCGAGTCCGAAGAAACCGCCGCGGACGTCGCCGCGCACGCGCAGCCGCTGGCCGACCGCCATCTGCTTGACCTGCGAGCCGTAGAAATTCAGGAAGCGCAGCACCAGCTCGCTGCCGTCCTCGTCGCGCAAGCGCACCAGCAACTGGCGGCGCGGGCGATAGGTGATCTCGTTGTCGTAGACCACGCCCTCGGTCTGCGCGAGCTCGCCGGGCAGCAGTTCGCGCATCGGCGTGAGGGTGGTCTCGTCCTCGTAGCGCATCGGCAGGTGCAGGACCAGGTCGATCGAACGCGTGAGGCCGAGCTTGGCGAGCTTGTCGGCGGTCTTGACGAGCTTGGGCGCGGCCTTGGCGGCCTTCTCCTTGCCCGCCTTCGCGGGCTTGTCGCCGGCGCCTTCGGCATCGCCCTGCGCCGCGTCCGCGTCGGCCGATTCACTCTCGGCCGCCTTGCGCCGGCCGCGTCGGGCCGGCTTCGGCGCGGCGGCGTCGGCAGCTTCCACCGAGGGTTCGGCGAGCCGCCCGTCGGGCCCGCGCCGCGGCGTGCGCGAGCGCGCCGGCACGCGCGCCGCGTCGTCCTCGCGCCCGTGCTGCCCGTCGCGCGCGGGTTCGCTGCCGGTCTCGGCATCGGCGGCGGCATCGGCGGGAACGCTACGGCGGGAAGGTACGGGCATCGGATCGGAATTCGGCAAGGGACAAGCAAGTACAATGGCGGCTTTTGACGTCGCATCGTCGCACGGCCCGGCGGCGCCCGCGAGCCACGCGACCCCGCCATCATAGCGGCTCGCGCCGGCCATGACGCGGCTCGCGCACGGCTACGCCCCCATTTTCCATGTTCAAGCTTTCCGATTTCGATTTCGACCTGCCCCCCGAGCTGATCGCGCAGACCGCGCTGCCCGAGCGCAGCGCCAGCCGCCTGCTGGAGGTGGACGGCAGCGTCGCGCCCACGCGCCTGACCGACCGCCGCTTCACCGACCTGCCCGAGTGCATCGGCGCCGGCGACCTGCTGGTGTTCAACGACACCAAGGTGCTGAAGGCACGCTTCTTCGGCCAGAAGGCCAGCGGCGGCAAGATCGAGGTGCTGGTCGAGCGCGTGATCGGCCCGCGCACGGTGCTGGCGCAGATCCGCTCCAGCAAGAGCCCCGTCGAGGGCAGCACGCTGCGGCTGGCCGAGGCCTTCGAGGTGACGGTGGGCGAGCGCGTCGAGCCCTTCTTCACGCTGCACTTCCCCGAGGATTGCCTCGCGCTGATCGAGCGCCACGGCCGCCTGCCGCTGCCGCCCTACATCGAGCACGATCCCGACGCGACCGACGAGACGCGCTACCAGACGGTGTTCGCCAGCAACCCGGGCGCGGTCGCCGCGCCCACCGCCGGCCTGCACTTCGACGAGGCGCTGCTGGCCACGCTGCGCGCGCGCGGCGTCGAGACCGCCACGCTGACGCTGCATGTCGGCGCGGGCACCTTCCAGCCGGTGCGCGTCGACAACATCGCCGAGCACAAGATGCACAGCGAGTGGTACGAACTCAGCGACACGCTGGTGGCGCAGATCGCGGCCACCCGCGCGCGCGGCGGCAAGGTGGTGGCGGTCGGCACCACCTCGATGCGCGCGCTCGAGGCGGCCGCGCGCGACGCGCAACGCGAGGGCCGGGCGCTCGCGCCCACCCGCGCCGAAACCGACATCTTCATCACGCCGGGTTACGCGTTCCGCGTGGTGGACCGGCTGGTGACGAACTTCCACCTGCCGAAGTCGACCCTGCTGATGCTGGTCTCGGCCTTCGCCGGGGTCGGGACGATCCGCGACGCCTATCGCCACGCGATCGCCGAGCGCTATCGCTTCTTCAGCTACGGCGACGCGATGCTGCTGACGCGCCGCGATCCCGAATAAACCCGAAACGAGCGCCCCGCCCTCGTCTTCCAGAACGCGCCGCCGCGATTCCCGCGACGGCGCCCACCATGAGCGCCGGACTGTTCTCCGGTAGCAAGGAGCACCAAGCGATGACCGATCGCCAATCGGAACCCGTGCAAGCGCACGTTCCGCCCGAGAACGGGCTCAAGTTCGAACTGCTGACCACCGACGGCCACGCGCGGCGCGGCCGCGTCACGCTCAACCACGGCGTGGTGGAGACGCCGATCTTCATGCCGGTGGGCACCTACGGCACCGTCAAGGCGGTCCAGCCGCGCGAGCTGCACGAGATGCAGGCGCAGATCATCCTCGGCAACACCTTCCACCTGTGGCTGCGCCCAGGCCTCGAGACCATCGGCGCGCACGGCGGCCTGCATCGCTTCATGGGCTGGAACAAGCCGATCCTGACCGACTCGGGCGGCTTCCAGGTGTTCTCGCTGGGCGAGCTGCGCAAGATCACCGAGGACGGCGTGACCTTCGCCTCGCCGATCAACGGCGACAAGCTGTTCCTGTCGCCGGAAGTGTCGATGCAGATCCAGAAGGTGCTGAACTCGGACATCGTCATGCAGTTCGACGAATGCACGCCCTACGCCACCGACGGCGTGCCGACCACCCACAAGGAAGCGGCCGAATCGATGCGCATGTCGCTGCGCTGGGCCAGGCGCTCGCTCGACGAGTTCAACGGCCTGGGCAATCCCAACGCGCTGTTCGGCATCGTGCAGGGCGGCATGTTCGAGGACCTGCGCGACGAATCGCTGGCGGGCCTGGCCGAGCTCGACTTCCACGGCTACGCGATCGGCGGGCTGTCGGTCGGCGAGCCGAAGGAAGACATGATGCGCGTGCTGCAGCATGTCGGCCCCAAGCTGCCGGCGCACAAGCCGCATTACCTGATGGGCGTGGGCACGCCGGAGGACCTGGTGGAAGGCGTGGCCAACGGCGTCGACATGTTCGACTGCGTGATGCCGACCCGCAACGCGCGCAACGGCTGGCTGTTCACGCGCTTCGGCGACGTCAAGATCCGCAACGCGACGCACAAGAACTCGCTGCGCCCGCTCGACGAGAGCTGCGGCTGCTACACCTGCCGCAACTTCACTCGCGGCTACCTGCACCACCTGCACCGCGTGGGCGAGATCCTCGGCGCGCAGCTCAACACGATCCACAACCTGCACTACTACCTGACGCTGATGAGCGAGATCCGCGAGGCGATCGAGACGCACAGCTTCGAGGCCTTCCGCCTGCGCTTCGCGGCCGACCGCGCGCGCGGCGTGGAGCAGCGCGAGTAGCGCGAACGGCGGCGCGGCGGGCCGAGAAACGGGCGGCGGCATGCTCGAAGCCCGCGGTTTCGTCATACCCTTGTCGAACGATGTCGCCATGCTCGCCGCTGCGCGTTTTCGGCCAAGGCGCCGGCCGCGGCGGCGCCGACACATTACAATCTGCTTTCGCGAATCAGGGCGAATGCGCGGGAAATACGGGGCAAATCCCCGGGTGACGGCTTAACAGCTTGATCCCAAAGCGCATTTGCCATGCTGTCGCGGTTTTCGCCGGTGGTAGAATGACCGGCTATTTTTCTGATTTTCCCCAACGGAGAGACCAACGTGTCGTTGTCCATTATCAGCAATGCATTCGCGCAAGGCGCTGGCGGCAGCGCCGAATCGAGCCTGATGAGCTTCCTGCCGCTCATCCTGATGTTCGCGGTGCTCTACTTCATCATGATCCGTCCGCAGATGAAGCGTCAGAAGGAGCATCGCAACATGCTCGCCGCGATGGCCAAGGGCGACGAAGTCGTGACCAACGGTGGCCTGGTCGGCAAGGTCACCAAGGTCGGTGAAGCCTACGTCGGCGTCGAGGTGTCGGAAGGCACCGAGATCACGGTCCAGAAGTCGGCCGTGACGACCATCCTGCCGAAGGGCACGATCAAGTCGCTGTAAGTCGCACTTCGAGCGTCCGGCATTCCGGCAGGTCCGCGCATTCGACGCGCGGGCCACGCGGGAGCCGGACGCGACGCTTTTCAAGCCAACTATCCCGTTCGGCCCTTTCATGAATCGTTACCCAATCTGGAAATATGTCGTGATGGTCGTCGCGCTCGCGATCGGCCTTCTGTACACATTGCCCAACTTCTACGGCGAAGCGCCGGCGGTGCAGGTGTCGAGCGGCAAGGCCACGGTCAAGATCGACTCGGGCACGCTCGGCCAGGTGCAGGCCGCGCTGGCCGCCGCCCAGGTCGCGCCGGACGACATCACCTTCGACAATTCGGCGAACAACGCGAACATCCGCGTGCGCCTGAAGGACACCGATACCCAGCTGCGCGTGAAGGATCTCTTGCAGAAGGCGCTCAACAGCGACCCGAGCGATCCGCAATACGTCGTCGCGCTGAACCTGCAGAGCGCCTCGCCGCGCTGGCTGACCGCGCTGCACGCGCTGCCCATGTACCTCGGCCTGGACCTGCGCGGCGGCGTGCACTTCCTGCTGCAGGTCGACATGACCGGCGCGCTGACCAAGAAGCTCGACTCGGACGCCTCCGACGCGCGCTCGCAACTGCGCGACAAGGGCATCCGCGACGGCGGCGTGAACCGCGTCGACCTCTCGGTGGTCGCCAACTTCGCCGACCAGGACACCGCCGAGCAGGCGCGCCGCTTCCTCGCCGGCTCGATCACCGAACTGCAATGGGCCACCCAGCCCGGCGGCGGCGGCTACCAGGTGGTCGGCACCTTCTCGCCGGCCGTGCAGGCCACCGTCGAGGACGCCGCGCTCAAGCAGAACCTGACCACCCTGCACAACCGCGTCAACGAACTCGGCGTGTCGGAGCCGATCCTCCAGCAGCAGGGCCGCGACCGCATCGTGGTCGAGCTGCCGGGCGTGCAGGACACCGCCAAGGCCAAGGACATCATCGGCCGCACCGCCACGCTCGAAGCGCGCCTGGCCGACCCGGTCAACCTGCACCCGAACCCGAACGACCCGGTGCCGCCGGGCGACGAGCTGTTCACCCAGGGCAACCAGGCGCCGGTGCTGCTGCGCAAGTCGGTGATCTTCACGGGCGATCGCATCATCGACGCCTCGGCCGGTTTCGACGAACACCAGCGTCCCTCGGTCAACATCCGCCTCGACGCGGCGGGCGGGCGCGCGGTGCGCGCCGTGTCGCGCGAGAACATCGGCAAGCCGATGGCGATGGTGCTGTTCGAGAAGGGCAAGGGCGAGGTGCTGACGGTCGCGACCATCCAGTCCGAGCTCGGCGACCGCTTCCAGATCACCGGTCAGCCGACCCCGCAGGCCGCCACCGACCTGGCCCTGCTGCTGCGCGCCGGCTCGCTGGCCGCGCCGATGGACATCATCGAGGAACGCACCATCGGCCCGAGCCTGGGCGCCGACAACATCCGCATGGGCGTGCACTCGGTGATCTGGGGCTTCGTCGCGATCGCGGTGTTCATGATCGCCTACTACATGCTGTTCGGCCTGGTCTCGGTGATCGGCCTGTCGGTCAACCTGCTGCTGCTGGTGGCCGCGCTGTCGATGATGCAGGCCACCCTGACGCTGCCGGGCATCGCCGCCATCGCGCTGGCGCTGGGCATGGCGATCGACTCGAACGTGCTGATCAACGAGCGGATCCGCGAGGAGCTGCGCAGCGGCGCGGCCCCGCAGGTCGCGATCCAGCAGGGTTACGCGCACGCCTGGGCGACCATCCTCGACTCGAACGTCACCACACTGATCGCCGGCCTGGCGCTGCTCGCCTTCGGTTCGGGCCCGGTGCGCGCGTTCGCGATCGTGCACTGCATCGGCATCCTGACCTCGATGTTCTCGGCGGTGTTCTTCTCGCGCGGCCTGGTCAACCTCTGGTACGGCGGCCGCAAGAAGCTCAAGTCGGTGGCGATCGGCCAGGTCTGGAAGCCGGCCGCGGCCGACGCGGCAGGCGCCGGCCGCCAGGTCTTCCTCGAACAGGACGGCGACACCGATACCGCGAAGGCGGCTCGTCCGGCCGCGGCCAAGGGCGCCAAGGCAACGGCTGGCAAGGGCGGCGCGAAGCCGGTCGCACGCCGCCGCTCCGGCCCCGGCGTGCCGCCGAAGACGCCGGGCTCGTCCAACTAAGCGCCGGAGAACGCACATGGAATTTTTCCGCATTCGCAAAGACATCCCGTTCATGCGGCACGCGTTGGTCTTCAACGTGATCTCGCTGGTGACCTTCCTGGCCGCCGTGTTCTTCCTGGTGCATCGCGGCCTGCATCTGTCGGTCGAGTTCACCGGCGGCACGGTGCTGGAGGTGCAGTACCAGCAGGCCGCCGAACTCGAGCCGGTGCGCGCCACGCTCGGCAAGCTCGGCTACGGCGACGCGCAGGTGCAGAGCTTCGGCACCTCGCGCAACGTGCTGATCCGCCTGGCGCTGAAGCCGGGCCTGACCTCGGCCCAGCAGAGCGACCAGGTGATGGCGGGCCTCAAGGCGCAGAACGCCGACGTGCAGTTGCAACGCGTCGAGTTCGTGGGCCCGCAGGTGGGCAAGGAGCTCGCCACCGACGGCCTGCTCGCGCTGGCCTGCGTGGTGATCGGCATCGTGATCTACCTGTCGTTCCGCTTCGAGTGGAAATACGCGGTGGCCGGCATCATCGCCAACCTGCACGACGTGGTGATCATCCTCGGCTTCTTCGCCTTCTTCCAGTGGGAGTTCTCGCTGTCGGTGCTGGCCGCCGTGCTGGCCGTGCTCGGCTACTCGGTCAACGAGTCGGTGGTGATCTTCGACCGGATCCGCGAGACCTTCCGCCGCGAGCGCAAGATGACGGTCCAGGAGGTGATCAACCACGCGATCACCAGCACCATGTCGCGGACCATCATCACCCACACCTCGACGGAAATGATGGTGCTGTCGATGTTCTTCTTCGGCGGCCCGACCCTGCACTACTTCGCGCTCGCGCTGACGGTCGGCATCATGTTCGGCATCTACTCGTCGGTGTTCGTGGCGGGTTCGCTGGCGATGTGGCTCGGCATCCGTCGCGAGGACCTGATGCGCGAGAAGAAGGGCGCGCACGATCCGAACGATCCGAACGCCGGCGCGCAGGTCTGATCGACCCGCCCCGCTTGATGCGAAAAACCGGCCTTCGGGCCGGTTTTTTTTCGTCCGCGCGCTCTTGCCCACGCGATCGGGTGGAGCCGGCGGAGCCGATGACGGCATGGCGGTGTAAGCTCGACGCACCCGAACCCAGGAGCCGCGGCATGACGGAAGCCCGACAGATCAGCCGGACCCGGCACCCCGTCACGTCGGCGAGCCTCGCCGCCGACCTGCGCGCGCTCGGGCTGCGCGCCGGCGAGCTGGTCATCGCGCACAGCTCGCTCAGCGCGCTGGGCTGGGTCAACGGCGGCGCCGTGGCCGTCATCGAGGCCCTGCTCGACACGCTCGGCCCGCAAGGCACCCTGGTCATGCCCAGCCAGTCGCCGCACCTGAGCGATCCCGCCAACTGGAGCGCGCCGCCGGTGCCCGAAACCTGGTGGGACACGATCCGCGCCACCATGCCGGCCTACGATCCGCGCAGCACACCCACCAGCGGCATGGGCCGCGTGGCCGAGGCCTTCCGCGGCTGGCCGGGAGCGATCCGCAGCGCGCATCCGGCCAACTCCTTCGTCGCGCTCGGCCCGCTCGCCGCCGCCGTCGTGCGCGAGCACCGGCTGGAGGACCCCTTCGGTCCCGGCTCCCCGCTGGCCGAGCTGCATCGGCGCGATGCCCGGATCCTGCTGATCGGCGTCGGCTTCGACGCCTGCACCGCCCTGCACTTCGCCGAGCATCGCGCCTGGGCGCGGCGCCCGCTGGTTCGCGAAGGCGCGCCGCTGATGGTCGACGGCCGGCGGCAATGGGTGCGCTTCGAGATCGCCGAGCCGCTCGACAGCGAGCGCTTCGTGCCGGTCGGCGCCAGCGCACTGGCGGCCGGCATCGGCGCGCAGGGCCCGCTCGGCGAGGGACGCGGCGTGCTGGTCGCGATGCGGCCGCTGATCGATCACGCGTTGCGCTGCTGGTCCGGGGAGCCCGACGGCGACGCCTCCAGCGCCTGAGCATCGGTGTCGTCGCTTGCCCACGCGCCACACAGCGCTTTTGCACAGCCCGCCGTGGACAAGCGCTGTGCGCCACCCGCAACCGCCCATTCAAAAAAAATCGCCGCGCCCGTTTCCGAGGGCGCGGCGATCGAATCACATCGCGCGGCCGACCACGCGACGTCGTGAGGCTTGCAGCAAGGCGCTTACTGCGCGACGCCTTCCGCCGTGATCAGCAGCTTGGTCTGCATCTTGAAACCATAGGCCTTGCCGTAGTCGAGGCCGAACTCGTCGCGGTTGAATTCGCCGGCGGCATCCACGCCGCAGACTTCACGCTTGAGCATCGGGTGCTGCATGCACTTGAAGGAGTTGATGGTCAGCGTCAGCGGCTTGGTCACGCCATGCAGCGTCAGGTTGCCGACCGCGGCCACCGGCTTGTCGCCGTCGAACTTCAGGGTGCCCTTGAAGGTCGCGTCCGGGTACTTGGCGGCGTCGAAGAAGTCCGGCGTCTGCACGTGCTCGTCGAGCTTGGCGCTGCCGGTGTGGATCGAGGCGATCTTGGTGGTAACCTCGACGCTGCCCGTGTGGGCCGCGCGATCGATCGTCACCGTGCCGCTCGAGGTGTCGAACTTGCCGCGCCAGACCGACAGGCCGCCGAAGTGATCGGTCTCGAAGCTCGGGTAGGTGTGGCTCGGGTCGAGCTGGTAGGTCACCGGCGCGGCCATCGCCGGGA
This sequence comes from Burkholderia gladioli, assembly GCF_000959725.1. Taxonomy (NCBI): domain Bacteria; kingdom Pseudomonadati; phylum Pseudomonadota; class Betaproteobacteria; order Burkholderiales; family Burkholderiaceae; genus Burkholderia; species Burkholderia gladioli. The sequence continues at coordinate 2,189,319 of NZ_CP009323.1, read as the reverse complement.
TCGCCAGCGCCGCGGCGAGCGCGCCCGCCGCCATGATCAGGGTCTTCTTCAAGTCATTCTCCTAGCTACGGTTGGATGGAAGGCCACGGCGAGTCGCGGCCCCCGGAAGCGATTCGTCGGCGCGGCTTATTTCGCGGCGACGAGATGGAACTTGATCTGCACTTCGTCGGCGACGATCGAGGTGTCCTTCCACTCGCCGGCGCCGATTTCGAAGGTCGAGCGCTTGATCGGCAGCACGCCGTCGAACACGCGCTGGCCGCCGCTCTCGGTGACGGTGACCGGCACCGTGACCGGCACGGTCTTGCCCTTGATGGTCAGCTTGCCCGCGACGTTGTACTTGTTGCCGCCGGCCGGCGCGATCGAGGTGGAGACGAAGCTGGCCTGCGGGTAAGTCTTGGCGTCGAACCATTCCTTGCCGGCCACCTGGTCGTTGTACATCTTGTCGCCGAGGTCGAAGCTGGCGATATCGATGTTGACCTGGGCGTGGCCCTCGGCCGCCTTGGCCGGATCGAACTTCAGGTCGGCGCTGAATTTCTTGAAGCTGCCCTCGGTCGGCACGTTCATCTGCTTGGAGACCGCCGACACCTTGCTCTTGGCGAGGTCGACCTGGGCCGCGGCGGCGCCCGAGAAGGCCAGCGCGGCGGCAGCCACGGCCGCCAGCAGGGAGCGATTCAGGGAGATCTTCATGGCTTTCCTTTTCTTATTTGAGGAACGGGAGCATGCGGCCCAGCACCCCGTCGCGATCGACGACCTGGTGCTTGAGCGCGGCCAGCACGTGCAGCGCCACCAGCGCGAGCAGCGTGTAGTTGAGGAAGACGTGCAGCGTCTTCAGCGTTTCCTTCAGGACCGGATCGGGATCGATCAGGCGCGGCAGCGGGATCAGGCCGAGATAGACCACCGGGATGTTCGAGGCCGAGCTGTAGAGATAGCCGGTGATCGGGATCGCCAGCATCAGCAGGTAGAGCAGGCCATGCACTGCATGCGCGGCGCCCTTGGCCAGGCGCGAGGTGCCGGCCGGCAGCGGCGGCGCCGCGTGGGTGGCGCGCCACAGCACGCGGATCACGGCCAGCGCGAACACCGTCACGCCGATCCACTTGTGCCAGGAGAAATACTTGAGCTTGGTGGGCGTGAAACCGGGAATGTCGGTCATCACCCAGCCCAGCGAGAAACCGCAGATGATCAGCAGCGCGATCAGCCAGTGCAGCGCGATCGCGGTGCGCGTATAAGTGTCCGGCCGGTTCAGCGTGAGCGACGATGCCATAACGGAAAGCCTCGGATGGTGCGGGACGCGGCGCCGGCCCTGCCTGTAGGATTCCGACGCATTCAAGGCCGCCATGCTACCGCAACAATCCGGCAGGCGAGGAAACTGAAAACTGGCGCGGCGGTCAGAATTTGGCTCGTCTGCCCGATCCCGGCCCGGCCGGGCGCGGCGCGCCCCGAGCCGGGCTTGACACAACGAAAATCGCGTTTTGGTAAGATTGGCGCGGGTTCCAACCCGTCCCCGCGTCCCCCATGATGGCGCGCAACCGGCCTCCGAGATGGAAACACACGACCTGATTGCCTGTCATGAGTGCGACGCACTGTTGCACAAAACGCAGCTTAGCGGCAAGGACAGCGCCCGCTGCCCGCGCTGCGACGCGCTGCTCTACCGCAATACCGCCAACCAGATCGAGCGCATCTGCGCCCTGACGCTGGCCGCCCTGATCACCTTCGTGATCGCCCAGACCTTCCCGATCCTCGAGATGGACGTCAACGGCATGCGCGTGCAGACCACCCTGCTCGGCGCGCTCGAGGCGCTGTGGAACCAGGACATGCAACTGGTGGCGGTGATGGTGTTCTGCTCCACCCTGCTGTTCCCGCTGATCGAGATGGCCGCCCTGCTCTACGTGCTGCTCTCGCTGCGCGCCGGCCGTGTGCCGCCGGCCTTCAACGCGGTGCTGCGGGCGATCCAGCTGGTGCGCCCCTGGGGCATGATCGAGGTGTTCATGCTGGGCATCCTGGTGACCATCGTCAAGATGGTGAGCCTGGCGCGCGTGGTGCCGGAGGCGGCGCTGTTCGCGTTCGGCGCGCTGACCCTGATGCTGGCCGCGGTGATGATGTTCGACCCGCGCGCGCTGTGGGACCTCGCCGACGAGATCCGCGCGCGCCGCGCGGCGCAGCGGCACGCCCCTGCTGCCCCGGCCGCGCCGGCCGGCGGCACGCCCGCGAGCCACGCCGGAGCGCCGCGCCGATGAAGATCACCTCCGCCGCACGCGCGGGCATGGCGAGCTGCCATGCCTGCGGCCACGTGCAGAAGCTCGCGCGCGCCGACGCGCATCCGCCCGAGCGCTGCGCGCGCTGCGGCACCGCCCTGCACCTGCGCAAGCCCGACAGCATCGCGCGCACCTGGGCGCTGCTGCTGGCCGCCGCGATCCTGTATATTCCCGCCAACCTGCTGCCGATCATGCGCACCGCCTCGATCGTCGGCGCGCAGGAAGACACGATCATGAGCGGGGTGGTCTATTTCTGGGTGTCGGGCGACTGGCCGCTGGCCGTGGTGGTATTCGTCGCCAGCATCCTGGTGCCGATGCTCAAGCTCGGCGCGCTGACCATCCTGGTGATCTCCGCGCAGCGCCGTTCCGCCTGGCGGCCGGTGCAGCGCACCCGGCTGTATCGCATCGTCGAGCGGATCGGGCGCTGGTCGATGCTCGACATCTTCGTCGTCACGCTGACCGTCGCGCTGGTCCACTTCCGCTCGCTGGCCGAGATCACCGCCGGCCCGGGCGCGCTCGCGTTCGGCTCGGTGGTGATCCTCACCATGCTCGCCTCGATGCAGTTCGATCCCCGGCTGATCTGGGATCACGTCGTCACCTCTGGAAAACACCATGAATAGTCCGCAAGGCCCGCAACCCGACCCGAACCAGCCCAACCCGCCCGAGCTGCCCGAGGCCGTCGTCACGCGCCGCAGCGGCTGGCTGCCCTCGCTGGTCTGGCTGGTGCCGCTGGTGGCGGCGCTGATCGGCATCGGCCTGGTGGTGAAGTCGGTGTTCGACCGCGGCCCCGAGATCACCATCAGCTTCCGCAGCGCCGAGGGGCTCGAGCCGGGCAAGACCCAGGTCAAGTACAAGGATGTCGAGATCGGCACGGTCAAGACCATCAAGCTCTCCAAGGACCTCTCGCACGTGCTGGTCGACGTGCAGCTGAAGAAGGAGGCCGAGGACTTCGCCGTCAAGGGCAGCCGCTTCTGGGTGGTGCGCCCGCGGGTGGGCGCCTCCGGCGTGTCGGGCCTCAACACGCTGCTGTCGGGCGCCTACATCGGCGTCGACGCCGGCCGCTCGCCCAATACCCAGACCGACTTCGCCGGTCTGGAGACGCCCCCGCCCGTCACCGGCGACGACAAGGGCACCTCCTACGTGCTGCATGGCGATTCGCTGGGCTCGGTCGACATCGGCTCGCCGGTCTACTACCGCCGCGTGCAGGTCGGCCAGGTGGTCGGCTTCTCGCTCGACAAGGACGGCACCGGCGTGACCTTCAACGTGTTCGTCAACGCCCCCTACGACCAGTACGTCGGCACCAACACGCGCTGGTGGCAGGCCAGCGGCGTGGACCTGCGCCTCGATTCGAGCGGCTTCAAGCTCAATACGCAGTCGCTGGCCACCGTGATCCTCGGCGGCCTGGCCTTCCAGTCGCCGCCGAACCAGTCGGCCGGCGGCCCGGTGTCGAACGGCGCGACCTTCCGGCTCGGCTCCGACGAGGGCGACGCGATGCGCGATCCGGACGGCCTGCCGGTCGAGGTGGTGATGAACTTCAACCAGTCGCTGCGCGGGCTGTCGGTGGGCGCGCCGGTCGACTTCCGCGGCATCGTGCTGGGCAACGTCACCAACATCGCCATCGACTACGACCCGAAGACCAAGAACTTCCTGATGCCGGTCACCATGAACATCTATCCGGAGCGGCTCGGCAAGCGCTTCCGCGACCTGGTCGAGAAGAAGGGCGAGCCGGCCCAGCGCGACATCCTCACGCGCCTGGTCGAGCACGGCCTGCGCGGCCAGTTGCGCACCGGCAACCTGCTGACCAGCCAGCTCTACGTGGCGCTCGACTTCTTCCCGAAGGCGCAGAAGGTCCAGATCGACCTGACGCGCAAGCCGGTCGAACTGCCCACCGTGCCGAACACGCTCGACGAGCTGCAGCTGCAGGTGGCCGACATCGCCAAGAAGCTCGACAAGGTGCCGTTCGACCAGATCGGCAACAACCTCAACGACGCGCTCAAGCATGCCGACCAGCTGTTCCAGCAGCTCGACACGCAGGTCGCGCCGCAGGCGCGCGACACGCTGTCGGCGGCCAAGCAGACCTTCACCACGGCCGAGGCGACCCTGCAGCAGGATTCGCCGCTGCAGGCGGACGTGCGCGGCGCGCTCAAGGAGCTCACGCGCACCCTGCAGTCGCTGAACAACCTCGCCGACTACATGGAGCGGCATCCCGAGTCGCTGCTCCGCGGCAAACCCGGAGACCAGAAATGAGCGCCACCCCGCCCCGTTCGACTCGCCGCGCCGCGCGCGGCAGCCTGCCGGCGCCGGCCGCCGCGGCCTCCCGTACTTCCCTCGCGGCCCTGGCGGGCGCGGCGCTGCTGGCCGGCTGCGCCTCGGCGCCCTCGCACTTCTATACGCTGTCGGGCGACGCCGGCGCCGTCACGGCAGGCCGCAGCCTGCCGGCCAACCCCGCCTTCCTGATCCAGGTGCCGGCCGTCAACGTGCCCGAGCAGGTCGCCAAGAACCAGCTGGTGGTCCAGCGCGGCGAGTCGCGCGTCGACGTGCTCGAGGAGCATCGCTGGGCCTCGCCGCCGGCCGACGAGATCCGCCGCGCGCTGTCCTCGGCGCTCACGCGCCGGCTCGGCACCATCGACGTGGCCGACGCGCCCGCGCCGCCGGGCGTGCCGGTCTACCGCGTCAGCGTCGACGTGCAGCGCTTCGAGTCCTGGCCCGGCGACAAGGCCGCGCTCGATGCGGTGTGGAGCGTGCGCTCGCTGGCCACGCAGTCGGTGATGACCTGCCGCAGCACCCTGGTGGAGAAGGTCGGCAGCGGCTACGACGCGCTGGTGGCCGGCCACCGGCAGGCGGTCGGCGAGCTGGCCGCGCGGATCTCGGCCGGCGTGCGCGTGATGGCCGCCCAGCCGGCCCCGCCGAAAACTTCCACCAAGGGCGCGGTGCCGCCACCGGGCGCGGTGCGCTGCCCGAGCGAGGCAGAGGCCGCCGACGCCCAGCCGGCCGGCTGAGGCGCGGCGCTGCGGCCGGTGCCGGCGCGGTTCACCGCGCCGCGCGCATCGCCTCCTCCGGCCCTCTCCCTCTTCCGCTGCCTCGAATTCCCCCGAAAAACCCGCCCCGTCGCGGATTTGACAATTCTTGTCATGCCGCGCCGGAACCGCCGTCCGATGCGCCGGTCGGCTTGCCTTTTGCGCGACGATTGACGATCCTAGGCGCCTCCCGGCAAGCTCGACGCGGCGCAACTGCGCGCCGCCGGCGCGGCCGCCCACCGGCGGGCCGCGCGCGGCTTGCGCTGTCCGACGACCTGCGCCGCCATCCGCGGCGCCCGACCGTGCGCTGCCATGTTCCGTTCCCTGACCACTCTCCTGAAGAAATGGCGTGCCTCGCGCAGTGCCAGCCACCAGCTCGACGCGCTGCTGGCCACGGCCGACGCGAACGCGCCGCATGCCGAGCGCAGCGAGTGGCTGATCGAGCTCGCGCACTGGCTGCGCCGCGAGGGCAGCGTGCAGCCGCCGGCCGCCGAGGGGGCCGCCGCCGAGCCGCCGCGCGGTTTCACGGCCCACGCGCGACTGCGCTACGTGCTGCATGTGCTGGACCGCAATCCGGCCTGGAAGGCCAACGTGGCGCGCATGCTGCGAGCGCTGCTGCGCGAGAGCGACGGCATCTCCCTGCTCTGCGACGCCGGCATGCCGGTGCATTCCGGTTTCTTCGGCGCGCTGTTCGAGCGCATCGACGCCTCGCTGATCCCGCCCGCGCCGAACCGGCGCGAGCTGGCCGCGCTGTTTACGCTGATGTTCCCGGCGCCGTCCGACGCGGCCTGGATCGACGCGCTGCCCGAGGACCTGCTCGCGCGCCTGCAGGCGCTGTTCGCCTACGAGATCACCGAGACCGAGCGCCATGAGCCCGGCTCCTTCTCGCGCGACCTGCTGGCCGCGCTGCACAACCTGACCCTGCAGATCAGCTCGACCGGGCTGTCGCAGACGGTGCGCAGCCGGCTGTCGGGCGACGAGGCGCGCAAGCCCGCCGAGGCCCAGCCCTTCTACCGCCTGACGCGCGCCATGCTGGCGGTGGAGAGCGCGCAGGCCGCGCTGGAAGACAGCGGCCCGGGTGGTTCGGGTGGCGAGGCCAGCAAGCTGCTGCACGAGGTCAACTACCTGCGCGTGCTGCTCGACGAATGCCGGCAATCGGCCGACGAGGTCTCGGCGCACCTGTACCGCAACGGCGTGTCGGTCGACATCGTGTTCCAGGTCGAACGCATGCGCATGCGCATCCACCGCGCCGAATCGCTGCTCAACGCCTGGATGGCGCGCGACGAGCCGCGCGGCCTGGCGCGCCTGACGGCCGAGCTGGTGGACGCCAACCAGAACAGCCAGAGCGTCTCGCACCTGGTGCGCAGCAACTTCTCGCTGTTCGCGCGCAAGCTGGTGGAGACCAATGCCGATACCGGCGAGCACTACATCACGCGCGGCCGCGCCGACTACCTGAAGATGATGCGCATGGCCGCCGGCGGCGGCCTGGTGACGGTCGCCACCGTCTGCGTGAAGTTCTGGATCACCGGCGCGCACCTGCAGTCGATGATCGAGGGCTTCCTGGCCGGCATCAACTACGCGGCCAGCTTCACGCTGATGCACTTCCTGCACTTCACGCTGGCCACCAAGCAGCCGGCGATGACCGCGCCGACGCTGGCGCGCGAGCTCGACGACATCGGCCACGAGGAGGGCGTGAAGCGCTTCGTGGCCTCGGTGGTGGCGCTGATCCGCACCCAGGCGGCCGCCATCGCCGGCAACGTGCTGGTGGTGCTGCCGGTGTGCCTGGCCGTGCAGCTCGGCGCCCACGCCCTGCTGCATGCCGATGTGATCTCGGCCGACAAGGCCCATGCCACGCTGCGCTCGTTCGCGCTGCTCGGCCCCACGCCGATCTACGCGGCGCTGACCGGCGTGCTGCTGTGGGCCTCCAGCCTGATCGCCGGCTGGGCCGACAACTGGTTCGTGCTGCATCGGGTGGGCGACGCGATCGCCTACCACCGGCGCCTGCGCCTCACGCTCGGCGTGAGCGGCGCGGCGCGCCTGGCGAGGTTCTGCAAGAGCAACGTGGCCGGGGTGGTCGGCAACGTCGGGCTAGGCATGATGCTCGGGCTGGTGCCGGCCATCGTCAGCGCCTTCGCGTTCGGTTTCGAGGTGCGCCACGTGACGCTCTCGGCCGGCTCGATCGGCGTGGCGCTGGGCGTGCTCGGCAAGCCCGCGCTGGCCTCGGGCGAACTCTGGTGGGCGGCGGCCGGCGTGCTGTCGATGGCGGTGCTCAACGTGGCCGTCAGCTTCGCGCTGGCCTTCACCATGGCGGTGCGTTCGCGCGCGCTGCGGCCGACCAAGGTGCGCGCGCTGATCAGCGCGATCTGGCGCGCGGTGCGCGCCGATCCGATGAGCCTCATCTGGCCGCGCGCCGCGCGTGGCCCGCACGAGGCCGCGTCGGGACCGGGCGCGCACTGAGGTCGGACGGCCCCGGCGGCGCGCGCGCCGACGCCCGGCCGGCGGCGTCGCGCGATCGCGCCCCTTGGCGGCTTGCCGGGCCGCGTACAATGTCGGCTTTTGCACGCGCCGTCCCGCCCCCCTATGTCCTCCTCTGATTTCGATTTCTTCGCTCCCTGCCCGCGCGGGCTCGAAGCCGCGCTCGCGGCCGAGCTGGCCGAGATCGGCGCGCGCCGCACCGGCGGCGCACCGCTCGATGTCGGCGCCCAGGTGCCGGGCGGCGTCCATTTCCGCGGCGGCTGGACCGCCGGCATGGCCGCCAACCTGCATTCGCGTGTCGCCAGCCGGGTGCTGCTGAAGATCGCCGAGCGCGCCTACCGCAACGAGCAGGAAGTCTATGCGCTGGCGCTCGAGCAGGGCTGGGAGCGCTGGTTCGCCTCGACCCAGACGCTGCGGGTGGACATCACCGCCATCAAGTCGCCGCTCAAGAGCCTCGAATTCGCCACGCTGCGCGTCAAGGACGCGATCTGCGACCGGCTGCGCGAGAAGACCGGCTCGCGCCCGAGCATCGACACCGCGATGCCCGACGTGCGCGTGTTCGCCTTCCTGACCGCCAACCAGTGCACGCTCTACCTCGATACCTCGGGCGAGCCGCTGTTCAAGCGCGGCTGGCGCCTCGACAAGGGCGCGGCACCCCTGCGCGAGAACCTCGCCGCCGGCATCCTGCGCCTGGCCGGCTGGACCCCCGAGCTGCCGCTCTACGACCCGATGTGCGGCAGCGGCACCTTCCTGGCCGAGGCCGCCCAGATCGCGCTGGACGTCGCCCCCGGCGTGGAACGCCGCTTCGGCTTCGAGAAGCTCAAGCAGTACGACATCACCGCCTGGCAGACCCTCAAGGTCGGCGCGATGGACGCCAAGCGCGCCGCGCGCGGCCGCCGCGACGCGCTGCCCGTGTACGGCAGCGACATCTCGGGCGACATGCTCGACAAGGCGCGCGCCAACCTCGAGCGCGCCGGCGCGCCGGGCGTCTCGCTCAAGCAGGTGGACGCGCGCTTCATGGCGCCGCCCTGCGACGCGCCGGGCCTGATCATCGCCAATCCGCCCTATGGCGAGCGGATCGAGGTGCGCGGGCGCAGCGCGCGCGGCGAGGTCCGCGAGACGGGCCGCAACCGCGGCGCCGACGATGCCTTCCGCCGCACCCACACCGATGCGCCCGACGGTGAGTTCTTCGCCGCGCTCGGCACCGCGCTCAAGCAACGCTTCACGGGCTGGCAGGCCTTCCTGCTGAGCTCGGATCGCTCGCTGCCGGGCCAGCTGCGCCTGCGCGAATCGGCCAAGACGCCGCTGTTCAACGGCGCGCTCGAATGCCGGCTGTTCCGCTTCGACGTGGTGGCCGGCAGCGTGCGGCAGCGGCCGGCCGGCGAGGCTGGCGCCGGCGCGGACAACGCCGGGACGGGCCAGGACTGATGCCTGGACCGGCGCCCGAAAGGCGTCGCGCATGACACGACAGGGCCGGAATTTCCGGCCCTGTCGCGTTTCGTGAGCCCGCCCCGCGGCGCGCGGGCCGCGGCCATGCTGCCGGCTGCTGACAGCACGCTGTCAGCAGGGCCCCCGCACACTGCGTCTCACCGCATCGGCTGCGATGCGAACCACCCCGCCCCTCCAGGAGACGCAGATGAACACCGCCACCACCACCCGCGCGATCAGCTGGTTCGAGATCCCCACCCACGATCTCGATCGCGCCACGCGCTTCTACGAAACCCTGCTCGACAAGCGCCTGAAGCGCGAGAATCTCGGCGGCTCGCTGCTCGCGATCTTCGAGCACGACGACGGCCAGACCGGCGGCGCGCTGGTGCAGGACCCGCTCGGCAGCAAGCCGGCCGCGGCCGGCCCGGTGCTCTACCTCGAGGCCGGCGAATCGGCGCAGGCCGCGCTGGAACGCGCCCGGCGCGCCGGCGGCATCATCGAGGGCGCGGTGATCGAGCTGCCGCGCGAGATCGGCTACATCGCCTACGTGCTCGACACCGAGGGCAACCGCATCGGCCTGCACGCGCGGGGCCGATGAGCCGCTCCGGCACCGATCGGCACGCCAACCGGCCCAGGCCGTGCCAGGCGCACCGGGCGGCGCTATCATCGCCGCACCACCCTCGTGCCCGCTTGCCTCGTCACCATGACCCGTCGCGCCGACCGCCTGTTCCAGATCGCCGAGCTGCTGCGCGGCCGCCGCCTGACCACCGCGCAGCAGCTCGCGCAATGGATGTCGGTGTCGCTGCGCACCGTCTATCGCGACGTACGCGACCTGCAGCTCTCGGGCGTGCCGATCGAGGGGGAGGCCGGCATCGGCTACCGCCTGGACCGCTCGGCCAGCCTGCCGCCGCTCACGTTTACGGCCGACGAGCTGGCCGCGCTGGCGGCCGGCGCGCGCATGCTCGAATCCTGGGGCGGCGCGCGCTTCGCCGGCGGCGCCCGCTCGGCGCTGGCCAAGATCGCCTCGGCGATGCCGGCCGACAAGCGCATCGTGCTGGACCGGCTGCCGGTGTTCGCGCCCTCGCAGCGCGTGGACGCCACCTATTCGCAGACCATGGACGTGCTGCATCGCGCGCTCGACGAGCGGCGCGTGGTGCATTTCCAGTACCGGGACAAGCAGGATGCGGCCAGCGAGCGGCGCATCTGGCCGCTCGGGCTGGTGTATTGGGGCGGCCAGTGGACGCTGTCGGCCTGGTGCGAGCTGCGCGGCGACTTCCGCAACTTCGACGTGGCCCGCATCCGGGGGCCGAGCGTCCACGAGGTCCATCCCGACCTCGACGGACGCCGGCTGGCCGATTTCCTGCGCATCGCCCATCGCGAATGCGGGCAGGATCTGGACGGCAAGGCCCGGCGCGGCGGCCGGGCCGGATAAGGCTGGCGACGCCGGTGGCGCCCGGCGCGCCCTACTCGACCGCCTTCACCATGTCCTCGACCACCTTCTTGGCGTCGCCGAACACCATCATGGTCTTGTCCATGTAGAACAGCTCGTTGTCGAGCCCGGCGTAGCCGGAAGCCATCGAGCGCTTGTTGACGATCACGGTGCGCGCCTTGTAGGCCTCGAGGATCGGCATGCCCGCGATCGGCGATTTCGGATCGTTCTTCGCCGCGGGGTTGACCACGTCGTTGGCGCCGAGCACCAGCACCACGTCGGTCTGCCCGAACTCGTTGTTGATGTCCTCCATCTCGTAGACCAGGTCGTAGGGCACCTCGGCCTCGGCGAGCAGCACGTTCATGTGTCCCGGCATGCGTCCGGCCACCGGATGGATCGCGTAGCGCACGTCGATGCCCTTGGCGATCAGCTTGTCGGTCAGCTCCTTGAGGGCGTGCTGGGCACGCGCCACCGCCAGCCCGTAGCCGGGCACGATCACCACCGTCTCGGCATTGCCGAGCATGAAGGCGGCATCGTCGGCCGAGCCCGACTTCACCGGCCGCTGCTCCTTCGCGCCGCCCGCCTCGGCCCCGCCGGCCTCGCCGCCGAAGCCGCCGAGGATGACGTTGAAGAAGGAGCGGTTCATGGCGTGGCACATGATGTAGGACAGGATCGCGCCCGACGAGCCGACCAGCGAGCCGGCGATGATCAGCATCGGGTTGTTCAGCGAGAAGCCGATCCCGGCCGCGGCCCATCCGGAGTACGAATTGAGCATCGACACCACCACCGGCATGTCCGCGCCGCCGATCGGGATGATGATCAGCACGCCGAGCGCGAAGGCGATCGCGGTCATCACGATGAAGGGCAGCCAGGATTGCGTCAGGAAGAACAGGACGCCGAAGCCGAGCATGCCGATCGCCAGCATCAGGTTGATCAGGTGCTGGCCGGCGTAGACCACCGGCGCGCCCTGGAACAGCCTGAACTTGTACTTGCCCGAGAGCTTGCCGAAGGCGATCACCGAACCGGAGAAGGTGATCGCGCCGACGAAGGTGCCGATGAACAGCTCGATGCGATTGCCGTAGGGGATGAAGTTGGCCGCGGCCGCGTCCTGCGGCACCAGGCCGAAGGCTTCCGGCTCGGCCACCACGGCATAGGCGATGCAGACCGCCGCCAGGCCGATCAGCGAGTGCATCGCGGCCACCAGCTCGGGCATCTTGGTCATCTCGACGCGAGCGGCCACGTAGGCGCCCACCGCGCCGCCGACCACCAGCGCGCCGAGCACCAGGGCCAGGCCAAGCGGCAGGTTGGCGCCGAGCCAGGCGGCCTGCCTGGCGATCAGCGCGATCGTGGTGAGGATCGCGATCGCCATCCCGACCATGCCGAACAGGTTGCCGCGCCGCGCGCTCTTCGGGTTCGACAGGCCCTTGAGCGCCTGGATGAAGCAGACCGAGGCGAGCAGGTACAGCAGGGTGACCAGATTCAGGCTCATCGCGCGCCCTCCTTGCCCTCGCCGGCCGCGCGTTTCGGTTCCTTCTTCCTGAACATCTCCAGCATGCGCCGGGTGACCAGGAAGCCGCCGAACACGTTGACCGCCGCCAGCGCCACCGCCACCGTGCCGAACACCTTGCCGGTGGTGCCCACCGTGAGCGCCGCGGCCAGCATCGCGCCGACGATCACGATCGCCGAGATCGCGTTGGTGACGGCCATCAGCGGCGTGTGCAGCGCCGGCGTCACGTTCCAGACCACGTGGTAGCCCACATAGACGGCCAGCACGAAGATGATCAGGTTGATCACCGTGTGATTGATCAATTCCATCGCGGCCTTCCCCTTACTTGCGCACGACCTCGCCGTCGCGACACAGCAGCGTCGCGGCGACGATGTCGTCGTTCATGTCGATGTTCAAGGCGCCTTCCTTCGTCACGATCAGCTTGAGGAAGTCGGCGAGATTGCGCGCGTAGAGCGCCGAGGCGTCGGCGCCGACCTGCGCGGCGAGATTGGTGTGGCCGGCGATGGTCACCCCGTGCACCTTCACCACCTGGTCGGCCACCGTCAGCGGGCAGTTGCCGCCGCGCCGGCCGTCGGCGTTCTCGGGGCCGCGCCCGGCGGCCAGGTCGACGATCACCGCGCCCGGCTTCATGGCGGCCACCGTGTCGGCCTGGATCAGGGTCGGCGCGGGCCGCCCCGGGATCAGCGCGGTGCAGATCACGATGTCGGCCTGCTTCGCGCGTTCGTGCACCAGGGCCGCCTGGCGCGCCAGCCACGAAGACGGCATCGGCCGCGCGTAGCCGCCGGTGCCCTGGGCGGCCTCGCGCTCCTCGTCGGTCTCGAAGGGCACGTCGACGAACTTCGCGCCGAGCGACTCGATCTGCTCCTTCACCGCCGGGCGCACGTCGGAAGCCTCGATCACGGCGCCCAGCCGCTTGGCGGTGGCGATCGCCTGCAGGCCCGCCACGCCGGCGCCGAGCACCAGCACGCGGGCGGCCTTCACGGTGCCCGCGGCGGTCATCAGCATCGGCAGGAAGCGCGGATAGAGCGCGGCGGCCACCAGCACCGCCTTGTAGCCGGCGATATTGGCCTGCGAGGACAGCACGTCCAGGCTCTGCGCGCGCGTGGTGCGCGGCGCGGCCTCCAGCGCGAAGCCGGTCACGCCGGCCGCGGCGAGCCGCGCGGCCTGTTCGGCATTGAAGGGATCGAGCATGCCGACCAGCACCGCGCCACGCTTCATCTGCGGCAATTCGTCGCTGTCTGGCGCCTGCACCTTCAGCACGATCTCGGCGGCATAGGCGGCGGCACGCTCGCCGAGCGTGGCGCCGGCCGCGGCATAGGCCTCGTCGGGGAAACTGGCGGCCGCCCCGGCGCCGCGCTCGACGCACACCGAGTGGCCGGCCGCCACGTATTTCTTCACGGTTTCCGGCGTCGCGGCTACGCGCGCCTCGTTCGCCCGCGTCTCGGCAGGCACTCCGATAAGCATCGTGATCCCTCCAGCTTGCGTTCTGATTCTTGGTTTCGACGGCAAGGCGAGCCGGGGAAGCGACGACCGGCTCGAAGGCAACGGCAGATTCCACGCGCCAATGTACCCGAAAGCGCCGGGCGCGCCGAGATCCGGCCCTTTCCCGGTGGACAAACCGTGCCGGATCGTCCAGGCACGGCGCGCGGCGCTGAAAACGGGGCGGCATCGATGCCGGGCGCGGGCCGGCGACGGGCGCCGCGCCGCATCGGCGACGACGCGCCGCGCGAGGCTCGCCCGGGGTTCGGCAGCCGCGCCCGCCAACCGGTAAAATGCACGCCCATGAAACCCGAACTCTGGACCCCGCACGTCACGGTGGCCGCGATCGTCGAGCGCGACGGACGTTTCCTGCTGATCGAGGAACACACCTCGGGCGGCCTGCGGCTCAACCAGCCGGCCGGCCATCTCGAGGCCGGCGAGACGCTGGTCGACGCCGTGATCCGCGAAACCCTCGAGGAAACCGCGCATCCGTTCGAGCCGCAGGCGCTGGTGGGCGTCTACCAGACGCATTTCGAGCGGCCCGCCAAGGGCGGCGCGACCTACCTGCGCTTCACCTTCTGCGGGCGGGCCGGCGAGGCCGTCGCAGGGCTTGCGCTCGACGAGGGCATCGTCCGCACGCTATGGATGACGGCCGAGGAGCTGCGCGCCGCCGAGAACCGCCATCGCACGCCCGCAGTGATGCGCTGCGTCGACGACTACCTCGCCGGTCGCCGCGTGCCGCTGGAGTTCGTCCATACGCATTCCGTCGCGCCCTATCGCGCGACGCCCGAACATCAGGCTGTCAGCAAATGAAGAAGCAACGTGTCGTGGTCGGCATGTCGGGCGGTGTCGATTCGTCGGTCACCGCGTGGCTGCTCAAGGAACAGGGTTACGACGTGGTCGGCCTGTTCATGAAGAACTGGGAAGACGATGACGACGGCGAGTACTGCTCGACGCGCCAGGACTGGATCGACGTGGTGTCGGTGGCGGACCTGATCGGCATCGACGTGGAAGCCGTCAACTTCGCCGCCGAGTACAAGGACCGCGTGTTCGCGGAGTTCCTGCGCGAGTACTCGGCCGGGCGCACGCCGAACCCGGACGTGCTCTGCAATGCCGAGATCAAGTTCAAGGCCTTCCTCGACCACGCCATGTCGCTGGGCGCCGAGACCATCGCCACCGGCCACTACGCGCGCGTGCGCGAACGCGAGGGCCGCTTCGAGCTGCTCAAGGCCTTCGACCACACCAAGGACCAGTCCTACTTCCTGCACCGGCTGAACCAGGCGCAACTGTCGAAGACGCTGTTCCCGCTCGGCGAGATGCCGAAGACGCGGGTGCGCGAGATCGCCGAGCAGATCGGCCTGCCGAACGCGAAGAAGAAGGATTCGACCGGCATCTGCTTCATCGGCGAGCGGCCGTTCCGCGATTTCCTGAACCGCTACCTGCCGACCAGGCCGGGGCCGATGAAGACGCCCGACGGCAAGCGCGTCGGCGAGCATATCGGGCTGGCCTTCTACACCTTCGGCCAGCGCAAGGGCATCGGCCTGGGCGGCAGCAAGGACGGCAGCGGCGAACCCTGGTTCGTGGCCGGCAAGGACATCGCCTCGAACACGCTCTACGTCGCGCAGGGCCACGAGCATCCCTGGCTGCTGTCGCGCGAGCTGGTGGCGGGCAACGTCAGCTGGGTGGCCGGCGAGCCGCCCGCCGACGGCTTCGCCTGCGGCGCGAAAACGCGCTACCGCCAGGCCGACGCGCCCTGCTCCTTCGCCCGCGCGAAGGCCGGCGAAGCGGGCGAGGCGCGCTTCTCGCTCGGTTTCGACACGCCGCAATGGGCCGTCACGCCGGGCCAGTCGGCGGTGCTCTACGACGGCGAGATCTGCCTGGGCGGCGGCATCATCGAATCGGTCGCGACCGGCCAGCCGGGCTCGGCCGAGGCGGTCGCCGCGGCGCGCACGCACGAACTGGCGAGCGGCCTGGCGAGTTGAGCGCCGCGCCGGCCGACCCGGGCAACCGGGGCCGGCGGCGCCTGCGAGAGGAGCGCCAAGCTTTCAATCGCCTTCAAAGAGGGCACGCTTCGAGGCGCGCTGACACATTCTCGGTTTAGACTTGCGGCACGCGACAATCGGTCGCTGATCGGTGGCAGCCCCACCGGCGGCCTGCCTCGCGCGCCGCCAGCCGCAGGGCCGGCGGCGGCATGGCGGCCAACCGAAGAACAAGGAATCCCCCATGTTTGCAAGACGTTATCTCGCGATGTGGTGCGCGACGCTCGCGCTCGTGCTGCTCGTCGTGCTCGCCTCGGCCCACCTGATCGCCTGGCCCTGGTGCCTGATCCCCGCCGCCTTCGTCGCGCTCGGCCTCTACGACCTGAAACAGGATCATCACGCGATCCTGCGGAACTACCCGCTCTGGGGCCACTTCCGCTTCATGTTCGAGTTCATCCGCCCCGAGATCCGCCAGTATTTCGTCGAGGACGACACCGACGAGAAACCCTTCTCGCGCGCGCAGCGCAGCGTGGTCTACCAGCGCGCCAAGAACGTCGCCGACAACCGGCCCTACGGCACCGAGCTCAACGTCAAGGCCACCGCGCACGAATGGATCAGCCACTCGCTGGCGCCGACCAAGCTCGCCAACCACGACTTCCGGATCCGCGTCGGCGCGAGCCGCGCCCAGCCCTACGACATCTCGATCTTCAACATCTCGGCGATGAGCTTCGGCTCGCTGTCGGCCAACGCGATCCGCTCGCTCAACCTGGGCGCGAAGAAGGGCGGTTTCGCGCACGACACCGGCGAGGGCTCGCTGTCGAAGTACCACCGCGAGCACGGCGGCGATATCATCTGGGAAATCGCCTCCGGTTACTTCGGATGCCGTAACGACGACGGCAGCTTCAATCCCGACAAGTTCGCCAGGCAGGCGGCCGACCCGCAGGTCAAGATGATCGAGGTGAAGCTCTCGCAGGGTGCCAAGCCGGGCCACGGCGGCGTGCTGCCGGCCGCCAAGATCACCCCCGAGATCGCCGAGACACGCGGCGTGCCGATGGGCAAGGACTGCATCTCGCCGGCCACCCATTCGGAGTTCTCGACGCCGCGCGGCCTGCTCGAATTCGTCGAGCGGCTGCGCACGCTCTCGGGCGGCAAGCCGACCGGCTTCAAGCTGTGCATCGGCCATCCCTGGGAATTCTTCGGCATCGCCAAGGCGATGCTCGAGACCGGCATCGTGCCCGACTTCATCGTGGTGGACGGCGCCGAGGGCGGCACCGGCGCGGCGCCGCTCGAATTCACCGACCACGTGGGCGTGCCGCTGCAGGAAGGCCTGCTGCTGGTGCACAACACCCTGGTGGGGATCGGCCTGCGCGAGCGCGTGAAGATCGGCGCGAGCGGCAAGATCATCACCGCCTTCGACGTGGCGCGCACGCTGGCGATCGGCGCGGACTGGGTGAACTCGGCGCGCGGCTTCATGTTCGCGGTCGGCTGCATCCAGGCCCAGACCTGCCATACCGGCCGCTGCCCGACCGGCGTGGCGACCCAGGACGAGGTGCGCCAGCGCGCGCTGGTGGTGCCCGACAAGTCCGAGCGCGTCTACAACTTCCACCGCAACACGCTGCACGCGCTGCAGGAACTGGTGCAGGCCGCCGGCCTCGCGCATCCGGCCGACCTGCGCGCGCATCACATCGTGCAGCGTATCGCGCCGCACGAGGTCCGGTTGATGTCGCAACTGCTCAAGTATGTGAAGCCGGGCGCGCTGCTCGGCGGCGAGAAGCTCGGCCTCACGCTCTACGACACCTGGTGGCCGGTGTCGCGCAGCGATACCTTCACGATCGGCGACGCCGCCTACGCGGCCTACGATTGAGCCTCGGCCGGCGCTGGCCTCAAGCGTCGGCGCTGCCGCGCATGCATGAAAAAAACGCCCCGCCGGCTGATCCCGGCGGGGCGTTCTTGCTGACGGGCGGCCAGCTCGCGACTCAGTCCTGCGGCACCGTGTCGATGAAGGTCTGGCGCTGCGACAGCTTCTGGTAGTGCTTGTCGAGATTGGGATGGCGTTCGCGCCAGCCCAGCTCCGGCATGCGGAAATCGAGATAACCGAGCGCACAGCCGAGCGTGACGTCGGCCAGCGTGTAGTGGTTGCCGGCGCACCACGGCTTGCCGCCGAGGCCCTGCGACATGGCCACCAGGCCGTCGTCGATCTTGCGCTGCTGGCGCGCGATCCAGGCCTCGCTGCGCTGCTCGGGGGTGCGCTGCACGTTCTCGATGCGGATCCCGACCGAGGCGTCGAGCACGCCGTCGCCGAGCGCCTCCCAGCACCGCACCTCGACGCGTTCGCGGCCCGAGGCCGGGATCAGCTTGCCGACCGGCGACAGCGTGTCGACGTATTCGCAGATCACGCGCGAATCGAACACGGCCGCGCCGTCCTCCATCACCAGGCACGGCACCTTGCCGAGCGGATTGGCGGCGTGGATCGTGGTGTCGGCTGCCCACACGTTCTCGAGTTCCAGCTTGTAGTCGATCTTCTTTTCGGCGAGCACGATACGCGCCTTGCGCACGTAAGGGCTGCTGAGCGAACCGATGAGTTTCATCATCCTGCCTGAAATGTAAATAGCGCCCGAGAGTATACGTCGTCGGCGATCATAACCGGGCCTGCCGGCTGTCCGCCAAGTCGGCCATCCGGCCTGTGGATCGGATGCAACAGCCGCCGGGCGCCATTCGGCGGCCCGCGCGGCGGTGCCGGGGAGCGGGCGCGGCGCCCGCCACAGCGCTACAATCGCGCCATGAACGCCGCCACCGAAACCACCCTCGCCCCCGACGTCTACCGCCAGCGCCGTGCGCGCGTGCTCGCCGCGCTGCGCGCGGCAGGCGGCGGCGTCGCGATCGTCCCCACCGCCCAGGAAGTGATGCGCAACCGCGATGCCGGTTACCCGTTCCGGCACGACAGCTACTTCTATTACCTGAGCGGCTTCTGCGAACCCGACGCGCTGCTGGTGCTCGACGCGAGCGCCGCCGAGGGCGAGCCGCAATCGATCCTGTTCTGTCGTGCGAAACATCCCGAGCGCGAGATCTGGGAAGGTTTCCACTACGGGCCCGAAGCCGCGCGCGAGGCCTTCGGCTTCGACGCCGCCTTCCCCAACGACGCGCTCGACGCCGAGCTGCCGCGCCTGCTGGCCGACGCGGGCGCGGTGCACTACCGCTTCGGCGCCTCGCCCGAGCTCGAGCGCAAGCTCGCCGGCTGGCTCGACGCGGTGCGCGCCAAGGCCCGCTCGGGCGTGGCCGCGCCGGCCTCCGCCCACGATCTCGCGCCGCTGCTCGACGAGATGCGGCTGGTGAAGGACGCCCACGAGCAGGCCATCATGCGCCGCGCCGCCAGCATCTCGGCCAGCGCACATCGGCGCGCGATGGCGGCCACGCGCCCCGGCATCCGCGAATACGAGATCGAGGCCGAGCTGCTGCACGAATTCCGCCGCCACGGCTCGGCCGGCCCCGCCTATGGCTCGATCGTCGCGGCCGGCGCCAATGCCTGCGTGCTGCACTACCCGGCCGGCAACGCGGTGGCGCGCGACGGCGACCTGATCCTGATCGACGCGGCCTGCGAACTGGAGGGCTACGCCTCCGACATCACCCGCACCTTTCCCGCCAACGGCAAATTCTCGGGCCCGCAACGCGCGCTCTACGACATCGTGCTGGCCGCGCAGGCCGCCGCCGCCGCGGCCACGCGCCCCGGCGTGCCCTTCGAGGCGCCGCACGAGGCGGCGGTGCGCGTGCTCGCGCAAGGCCTGCTCGACACCGGCATCGTGCCGAAGTCGCGCTTCGCGAGCGTCGACGACGTGATCGCCGAGCGCGCCTACGCGCGCTTCTACATGCATCGCACCGGCCACTGGCTCGGCATGGACGTGCACGATTGCGGCGATTACCGCCAGCGCGACGCCGAACGCGACGCGCAGGGCATGCTGCCGTGGCGCGCGCTGCGCGAGGGCATGGCGCTGACCATCGAGCCGGGCCTCTACGTGCGCGCGGCCGACGACGTGCCGGCCGAATTCCACGACATCGGCATCCGCATCGAGGACGACGCCTTCGTGACGGCCGACGGCTGCGAGCTGATCACGCGCGAGGTGCCGGTGGCGGCCGACGAGATCGAGGCGCTGATGCGCGACGCCCGCGGCAGCTCGGGCACGCCCGCGCGATGATGCCGGCTTCCACCACCAACGCCCCGTTCGACGCCGATATCGCCATCGTCGGCGCGGGCCCGGTCGGGCTCGCGCTGGCCGGCTGGCTGGCGCGGCGCAGCGCGACGCAGGCGCTGTCGACGGTGCTGGTCGATGCGCGCGATCCCTCGGCGAGCCTCGGCGACCCGCGCGCGATCGCGGTCTCGCACGGCAGCCGCGTGCTGCTCGGCGCGCTCGGCTGGCCCGCCGACGCGACGCCGATCCACCATATCCACGTCTCGCAGCGCGGCCACTTCGGCCGCACCCTGATCGACCGCGATGAACACGGCGTCGATGCGCTCGGTTACGTGGCGCGCTACGGCTCGCTGGTCGACACGCTGGCGCGCGCGGTGCGCGGCACGCGCGTGCAGTGGCTGACCTCGACCAGCGCGCGCGCGCCGCAACAGGACGCCGAGGGCGTGACGGTCACGCTGGACACCCCGCAAGGCGAGCGCGCGCTGCGTGTGCGCACGCTGGTCAACGCCGAGGGCGGCCTGTTCCAGGACACGCCGCGCGACGACGCCGGCGACACGCGCCATCGCCGCGACTACGCGCAGACGGCGATCGTCGGCACGGTGAGCGTCTCGGCACCGAAACCGAACGTGGCCTGGGAACGCTTCACCGCCGAAGGCCCGCTCGCGCTGCTGCCCACCGGCGGCGCCGGCCAGGCCGACTACGCGCTGGTCTGGTGCTGCTCGCCCGCCGAGGCCACGCGCCGCGCGACGCTGCCCGACGAGGCCTTCCTCGAGGAACTGGGCATCGCCTTCGGCGAGCGCATGGGCCGCTTCACGCGCATCGTCGGCCGCGCGGCCTTCCCGCTCGGGCTGGCCGCCGCGCCGACCCTGGTCAAGGGCCGCATTGCGATCGTCGGCAACGCCGCCCAGACGCTGCACCCGGTGGCCGGCCAGGGCCTGAACCTGGGCCTGCGCGACGCGCACACGCTGGTGGACACGATCTCCGAGCATGGCGCCACGCCGCTCGCGCTGGCCGCCTTCAACACGCGCCGTGCGCTCGACCGCCGCCTCACGATCGGCGCGACCGATACGCTGGCGCGCCTGTTTACGGTCGAATCGCGCTCGCTCGGGGCGCTGCGCGGCGCCGCGCTGAGCGCGCTCGAGTTCGTGTCGCCACTCAAGACGGCGATCGCGCGACAGATGATGTTCGGCCAGCGTCGCTGAACGCGCGACGGGGCCATGCAGGGCCATGCGCGGCGCGGCAGGCCGCCCGGCGTGGATCCGCCCCGATTTTCCGGCCGCGCGCGCAGCGCGGCTTTCGCCGCCCGCCATCGCGCGCCGTCACCGCGCTTTCATCAAAGCTTCATCGCGATTTGACGTTAGTCGACAATTACGCCCGCCCGGCCCCTCGCCCGCTTACGGTAAAATGCGCGTTTTCCCTCCGCCCGATCCCGGCCCGCGTCCACGCGCGGGCGCTGCCATTGCGATGCCCGTTCTCGGCTCTCACGTCCTGCGCAACAACCTGTTCGTCGCCCCCATGGCCGGCGTCACGGACCGCCCGTTCCGCCAGCTCTGCAAGCGGCTCGGGGCCGGCTACGCCGTCTCCGAGATGGTCGCCTCCAACGCCCAGCTCTGGAAGAGCGAGAAGACCATGCGACGCGCCAACCACGCCGGCGAGGTCGAGCCGATCGCCGTGCAGATCGCCGGCGCCGATCCGGCCATGATGGCCGAGGCGGCGCGCTACAACGTCGCCAACGGCGCGCAGATCATCGACATCAACATGGGCTGCCCGGCCAAGAAGGTCTGCAACGTCGCGGCCGGCTCGGCCCTGCTGCAGAACGAGCCGCTGGTGGTGCGGATCGTCTCGGCGGTGGTAGCGGCGGTCGGCAGCGGGCCCGACGCGGTGCCCGTCACGCTGAAGATCCGCACCGGCTGGGACCGCGACCACAAGAACGCGCTGACCATCGCGCGCCTGGCCGAGGAGGCCGGCATCTCGATGCTGACCGTGCACGGCCGCACCCGCGCCGACCTCTACCGCGGCGAGGCCGAATACGAGACCATCGCCGCCGTGAAGGCCTCGGTGAAGATCCCGGTGGTCGCCAACGGCGACATCACCTCGCCGCGCAAGGCACGCGCCGTGCTCGACGCCACCGGCGCCGACGCGCTGATGATCGGTCGCGCCGCGCAAGGCCGGCCCTGGTTGTTCCGCGAAATCGATCATTTCCTGCAAACCGGCGAAACCCTGCCGGCGCCGAGCGTCGACGAGATCCAGCAACTGCTCAACGAGCACCTCGAGGATCACTACGCGTTCTACGGTGAATTTACCGGCGTACGTACTGCGCGCAAGCACATCGGCTGGTACACTCGCGGCCTTTCGGGCGCCAACGCATTCCGGCACCGGATGAACACGCTCGATACCACACGCGAACAGCTTGCCGCCGTCAACGACTACTTCGACGCGCAGCGCGCCCAGTCCGATCATCTCGTCTATGTCGACGACGAGGACAGCGCAACCGACCCTATTCAATAGCAGCATGAGCAAGCACAACATCGAACAATGTGTCCGCGACAGCCTGGACGTGTATTTCCGGGATCTCGACGGCTCCAATCCGCATGACGTCTACGACATGGTGATGTCCTGCGTCGAGAAGCCGATGCTCGAGGTGGTGCTCGAACAGGCGGGCGGCAACCAGTCGCTCGCCGCCGAGTACCTCGGCATCAACCGCAACACCTTGCGCAAGAAGCTGCAGCAGCACGGGCTGCTGTAGTCCGGCGGGCTCGCTCGCGCGGCCGCTTCGTTCCCGTTTTCCTGGCTATTGGCTACTGGTGCTCCCCATCATGATCAAGCAAGCGCTCCTCTCCGTTTCGGATAAAACCGGCATCGTCGAATTCGCGACGGCCCTCTCGCAGCAGGGCGTCAAGCTGCTGTCGACGGGCGGCACCGCGAAACTGCTCGCCGAGGCGGGCCTCCCGGTGACCGAAGTGGCCGACTACACCGGCTTCCCCGAAATGCTCGACGGGCGCGTGAAGACGCTGCACCCGAAGGTGCACGGCGGGATCCTGGCGCGCCGCGACCTGCCCGAGCACATGCAGGCGCTCGACGCGCACGGCATCCCGACCATCGACCTGCTGGTGGTGAACCTGTACCCGTTCGTCGCGACCATCGCCAAGGACGACTGCACGCTGGCCGACGCGATCGAGAACATCGACATCGGCGGCCCGACCATGCTGCGCTCGGCCGCGAAGAACCATCGCGACGTGACGGTAATCGTCGACCCGGCCGACTACGCCGTGGTGCTCGACGAGATGAAGGCCAACGGCAACACGGTCGGCTACCCGACCAACTTCCGTCTCGCCACCAAAGTGTTCGCGCATACCGCGCAATACGACGGCGCGATCACCAACTACCTGACCAGCCTGACCGAGGAGCTGCAGCACGCCACGCGCCAGCCCTACCCGGCCACGCTGAACCTGGCCTTCGACAAGGTGCAGGACCTGCGCTACGGCGAGAACCCGCATCAGAGCGCCGCGTTCTACCGTGACCTGGCCGCGCCGGCCGGGTCGCTGGCGAACTACAGCCAGTTGCAGGGCAAGGAGCTGTCCTACAACAACATCGCCGACTCCGACGCGGCCTGGGAATGCGTGAAGACCTTCGATGCCCCGGCCTGCGTGATCGTCAAGCACGCCAACCCGTGCGGCGTGGCGCTCGGCGTGGACGCGGCCGAGGCCTATGCCAAGGCCTTCCAGACCGATCCGACCTCGGCCTTCGGCGGCATCATCGCGTTCAACCGCGAAGTGGACGAAGCGGCCGCGCAGGCGGTGGCCAAGCAGTTCGTCGAAGTGCTGATCGCGCCGTCCTTCTCGGCCGCGGCGCGCCAGGTGTTCGCCGCCAAGCAGAACGTGCGCCTGCTCGAGATTGCGCTGGGCGACGGCTTCAACGCCTTCGACCTGAAGCGCGTCGGCGGCGGCCTGCTGGTGCAGTCGCTCGACTCGCGCAACGTGCAGCCCGACGAACTGCGCGTGGTCACCAAGCGCCAGCCGACCCCGAAGGAACTCGGCGACCTGCTGTTCGCCTGGCGCGTGGCCAAGTTCGTCAAGTCGAACGCGATCGTGTTCTGCGGCAACGGCATGACGCTCGGCGTCGGCGCCGGCCAGATGAGCCGCGTCGACTCGGCGCGCATCGCCGGCATCAAGGCGCAGAACGCGGGCCTCACGCTGGCCGGCTCGGCGGTCGCCTCGGACGCCTTCTTCCCGTTCCGCGACGGCCTCGACGTGGTGGTGGCCGCCGGCGCGACCGCGGTGATCCACCCGGGCGGCTCGATGCGCGACGACGAGGTGATCGCGGCGGCCGACGAACACGGCATCGCGATGGTGCTGACCGGCATCCGCCACTTCCGCCACTGATCGCGCGCCTTCGGGCGCCCGCCCGGCGCACTGGCGCCAAGGCACGAAACGGCGGCCGGGCCCTGCCCCGCCGCCGTTTTTCATGCCCGGCCGACGGCGATTCGCCTGCCGTGCCGGCGATCGTTGTACCATCGCCCCATCCACGGCCTTTCCTCCCGCTCCCCATCCGTTCTTCATGCGTATCATCGGCATCGACCCCGGCCTGCGCGTCACCGGCTTCGGCGTGATCGACGTGCAGGGCAGCCGGCTCGCCTACGTGACGAGCGGCGTGATCCGCACCCCGAGCGCCGAACTCTCGGTGCGCCTGGGCACCATCTTCGACGGCGTCTCGACCCTGGTGCGCGAGTACCGGCCCGACCAGTCGGCGATCGAGAAGGTGTTCGTCAACGTCAATCCGCAATCCACCCTGTTGCTCGGCCAGGCCCGCGGCGCGGCGATCTGCGGCCTGGTGGCAGGCGGCATGGCGGTGGCCGAGTACACGCCCACCCAGTTGAAGCAGGCGGTGGTCGGCTACGGCCGCGCAACCAAGGAGCAGATGCAGCAGATGGTGGTGCGCCTGCTCGGCCTGTCGGGCCTGCCCGGCACCGACGCGGCCGACGCGCTCGGCATGGCGATCTGCCATGCGAATGCCGGCGACGCGCTAGCCACGCTCGGCGGCCTGGCCCCGGCGCTCGGCAAGAAGGGCTATCGCGTGCGGCGCGGCCGGCTGGTCGGCTGAAGCCGCTGCGGCGCGTACCGCGCCCGTGCCTGCGCTACACTCGCGCTTTCCGTCCCTCCTCGTTCCCGTCCTCGCCATGATCGGTCGCATTGCCGGCACCCTGCTCGAAAAGAATCCGCCCCACCTGCTCGTGGACTGCAACGGCGTCGGCTACGAGCTCGACGTGCCGATGAGCACCTTCTACAACCTGCCGCACACGGGCGAGCGCGTGGTGCTGCTCACCCAGCTGATCGTGCGCGAGGATGCCCACCTGCTGTACGGCTTCCTGACCCCGCAGGAGCGCACCACCTTCCGCGAGCTGCTGAAGATCAGCGGGATCGGCGCGCGCATGGCGCTGGCCGTGCTCTCCGGCATGAGCGTGCAGGAGCTCTCGCAGGTGGTCACCCTGCAGGACAGCGCGCGCCTCACGCGCCTGCCCGGCATCGGCAAGAAGACCGCCGAGCGCCTGCTGCTGGAGCTCAAGGGCAAGCTCGGCGCCGATCTCGGCGAACTGGCCGGCCAGGCCTCGCAGTCGGACCACGCGGCCGACATCCTCAACGCGCTGCTCGCGCTCGGTTATTCGGAAAAGGAAGCGCTGGCCGCGATCAAGAACGTGCCGGCCGGCACCGGCGTGTCCGACGGCATCAAGCTCTCCCTGAAGGCGCTCTCGAAGGCCTGAGGCAGCGGCGCGCGGGTCGGCGGTTCGGCCGATTCTTGGGCGGCAGGCCGCGCGGTACAATGCGCCCATGATCGAAACCGACAAACTCGCCGGCGAACGCGTGATCGCCGCCACGCCCGCCTCGTCGCACGAGGAGGCGTTCGAACGCGCGCTGCGCCCGCGCCAGCTCGACGAATACGTCGGCCAGGAAAAGGTGCGCGGCCAGCTCGAGATCTTCATCGAGGCCGCCAAGCGCCGCTCGGAAGCGCTCGACCACGTGCTGCTGTTCGGCCCGCCGGGCCTGGGCAAGACCACGCTCGCGCACATCATCGCGCGCGAGATGGGGGTGAACCTGCGACAGACCTCGGGCCCGGTGCTGGAGCGCCCGGGCGACCTGGCCGCCCTGCTCACCAACCTCGAAGCCAACGACGTGCTGTTCATCGACGAGATCCACCGTCTCTCGCCGGTGGTCGAGGAAATCCTGTACCCGGCGCTCGAGGACTACCAGATCGACATCATGATCGGCGAGGGGCCGGCCGCGCGCAGCGTCAAGCTCGACCTGCAGCCCTTCACCCTGGTCGGCGCGACCACCCGCGCCGGCATGCTGACCAATCCGCTGCGCGACCGTTTCGGGATCGTCGCGCGGCTGGAGTTCTACGACGCGGGGCAACTGTCGCGGATCGTCCAGCGCTCGGCCTCGCTGCTGCAGGCCCGCATCGATCCGCAAGGCGCGCTCGAGATCGCGCGCCGCTCGCGCGGCACGCCGCGGATCGCCAACCGCCTGCTGCGCCGCGTGCGCGACTACGCCGAGGTCAAGGCCGACGGCGCGATCACCGCCGAGGTGGCCGATGCGGCGCTGGCGATGCTCGACGTCGATCCGGTCGGCTTCGACCTGATGGACCGCAAGCTGCTCGAGGCGATCCTGCACAAGTTCGACGGCGGCCCGGTCGGCGTCGACAACCTGGCCGCGGCGATCGGCGAGGAACGCGACACCATCGAGGACGTGCTCGAGCCCTACCTGATCCAGCAGGGTTTCCTGCAGCGCACGCCGCGCGGGCGGGTTGCCACCCTGCTGACCTACCGGCACTTCGGCCTGCCGGTGCCTGATACCGGCAGCCCCGCGCACGGCGTGCCCGACGCCGACCAGCCGCGCTAGCCGGGCAACGGGAGCCGAGAGATGTCCGAGCCGCCGCGTGAACCCAGCACCAGCGCCCCCGGACATCGGCTCGCCGAGCGCCTGCGCCGTCATCTCGCGGGCGGCATCACCCTGCTCACCTCGGGCGGCGGCGGCCCGAGCATCGATTTTTCCTCCCCGCCCGGCGATCCGGGGCTGTTCGGCCCCGAAGCCGTCTGCTGGCGCGTGCATGGCGACTTCACCTCGATGATGGCGGGCGGCATCGCCGCGCTGCTGCTGCAGGCCCTGCATCCGCTGGCGCTGGCCGGCGTCTGGGATCATTCGAGCTTTCGCACCGACATCCTCGGCCGGCTGCGCCGCACCGCCACCTTCGTCGCCGGCACCACCTTCGGCAGCCAGGCCGACGCGCTGGGCCTGATCGCGCGCGTCAGGTCGATCCACGACGGCGTGACGGGCACGGCGCCGGACGGCAGGCCCTATCGCGCCAGCGACCCGGCCCTCCTGACCTGGGTGCACGTGGCCGAGGTGTCGAGCTTCATGGCCGCGCACCTGCGCTACGTGAACCCCGCCCTGGGCGGCGAGGAACAGGACCGCTACTACGCCGAGACGGCGCGCATCGCGATGCTGCTGGGTGCCGGGCAGGTACCGGTCTCGCGCGCCGAGATCCGCGCCTATCTCGAACGGATGCGCGGCGAGCTGATCGCCAGCGAGCGCACCCGGGAGGTGATCCGCGTGCTGCGCGACACGCCGGTGCCGCGCCCCTCGATGCGGCCGGCGCTGCGCCTGCTGTTCCATGCCGGCGTCGACCTGCTGCCCGACTGGGCGCAGGCCCAGCTCGGGCTCGCTTCGCTGGCACCGGTCCGGCGTGTGGTCGCGCGACCGGGCGTGAGGCTGGTCGCGCCGGTGCTGCGCTGGGCGCTCGTCAACGGCGCCTCGCGGCGCGCGCGACGGCGCGTGGCGGCAGGCACCGCCCCGGCCGCGGCCGGCGGCGAGCCGCCCGGCCAGGCCGCGGATCCGCGCACCGAAACCGGCCCGTCCTCGCGTTAGATCCGCCAGGCCGGCAGGCCCGCGCGCCTCACGCCTTACCACCTGCTGTCGACAGACTTGCGATCATGATCGACATCATTTCAAATTGCTGTCATATCGAACCGGCAAGCTGGCGCCTTTTCGCGCGCCGCCCATGCCGCGCCGCCGTCACTCTCACCGACCGCTCACACCATGCCTGTCTCGCTCAGCCGTTTCGCCCTGGCCGCCTCGTTCTCGTCCCTGCTCGCGCTGGCCGCCTGCGGCGGCGACGGCACGGCAGCCACGCCCTCGCTCGCCGCCGCGCCGGCGCCGTCCTCGTCGACCTCCACCACGCCGGCCACGCCCGCTCCCACGCCCGGCAAATGGCAATCGGCCAGCGCCGGCCAGATGCTCGACGTCGCGCTCGGCGAGCTGCACCCGACCCAAGCCGCGCTCGGCTACGACCAGATCTATTACAAGCTCGGCCGCTACGAACTCGATCCGACCAAGAAGTTCGACGACTTCTGCGCCGACGAAGGCCTCGGCGGCCTGGTCTCGGGCAGCTCGGGCGCAAGCGCCAGGCTGAGCGACGCGAGCAGCTATGCCTGCAGCACCAGCGACGCGAGCAAGCGCGACACCAGCGTGCTGAACCCGGTGGTGATCGGCCCGAACGGCGACACGCTCTACCTGACCGACGGCCACCACGGCCTGTCGACCTATTACGAGGTGCCGGACGGTGGCGCGGCGCTGCACGTGCACGTGATCGTCAAGGACAACCTGAGCGGCTACAGCGGCAGCGCGTTCTGGGCCGAGATGCAGCGCCGCGGCTACACGCGCCTGAAGGACGCCAGGGGCGCGGCGATCACGCCGGCGCAGTTGCCCACCGGCCTGGGCCTCAAGCTCGGCATGCAGGACGACGTCTATCGCTCGCTGGTCTATTTCACGCGCGACATCGGCTACAGCAAGCCGACGCCCTCCACCGACTTCCTCGAGTTCTACTGGGCCGACTGGCTGCGCGCGAACTTCCCGCTGTCGGGCTACACGCTGAGCAAGCTCGGCGCGACCGACCCGGATCCGGCCACGGCCGACACGGGCTACCTGAACGCGACCTGGAACGCCTCGCTGAAGATGGTGGCCACCACCGATCCGGTGATCGACGGCAAGAGCGGCGCCGATCTCGGCCGCCTCGCGCAGATCAACGCGGGCAAGAAGTACGGCAAGGGCACCTTCGGCGACCTGATCGCGCCGATCACGGCCTCCAAGCCCGGCAAGCTCGCCTACACGCTCGACTACAAGACGCGTCACGGCATCCGGTAAGAACCGTGCGCCAAATGCAAACGGCCCCGCCTGAGCGGGGCCGTTTGCATTCGTGGACGCGCTTCAGAGCACCTTGCGGTAGCCGTCGTCGTCGCTCTCGCCGCCGAGATGGTCGACATCGGCCCAGCGCAGGATGCGCGGCGCGTCACCGTCGAATTCGACCAGGTTGATGCTGGTGTTGAGCAGCGCGTACTGGCGCGGCGCCTCCAGCGGCAGCGAGGCCGCGCGGCGATAGACGCAGTCGAGCACGCCGCCGTGCGTGACGATCGCGATGCGCCCGCCCGGATGCGCGGCCACGATCGGCGCGATCGCGGCCAGCACGCGGTGATAAAAGGCGCGATGCGATTCGCCGCCCGCCGGCTCGAAACCCGGGTCGCGCGTCTGCCAGTGCGCGTAGGCATCGGGAAACAGCTCGGCGATCTCGCCGCTGTCGTGGCCCTGGAAGGCACCGTAGTTGCGCTCGCGCAGCCCTTCGCCCAGGGCCACCGGCAAACCCAGCGCGTCGGCGCTCGGCTGCGCGGTCTGGCGCGCGCGCTGCAGGTCGCTCGAATAGATCGCGTCGAGCCGAGCGCCCTCGCCGGCCTCGCGCGCGAGCCGCTCGGCCAGGCGTGCCGCCTGCTCGACGCCGGTCTCGGCGAGCGGGATGTCGATATGCCCCTGGATGCGCTTGATGCGGTTCCACGGCGTCTCGCCGTGACGGATGAAGAGGATTTGCGTGGTCATCGATGTCGCGAAGCGTGAAACGGGCCGTCGCTGCGCCGCCCTCAGGACGGGCGCACCTGCAGCCAGAAGGTGACGGGGCCGTCGTTGACGAGCGAGACCTGCATGTCGGCGCCGAACTCGCCGGTCTCGACGATCGGGTGACGCGCGCGTGCGGCCTCGACGAAGTACGAGAACAGCCGCGCGCCTTCCTCGGGCGGCGCGGCCGGGGTGAAGCTGGGTCGCATCCCGCTGTTGGTATCGGCCGCCAGCGTGAACTGCGAGACCAGCAGCAGGCCGCCCGCCCGGCCCCCGCCGTCGAGGTTGCTGAGCGGCAGGTTCATCTTGCCGGCCGCGTCGCTGAATACGCGATAACCGAGCAGCTTGGTCAGCAGCTTGTCGGCCGCGGCCTCGTGATCCCCGCGCTCGGCGCAGACCAGCGCGAGCAGGCCCGCGCCGATCTCGCCCGTGACGCGCTCGCCGACGCGCACCTCGGCGCGCCGCACGCGCTGGATCAGCGCGATCATGCGCCGAGCGTGACGCGTGCGAAGCGGCGCTTGCCGACCTGCACCACGTACTCGCCGGCCTCGACCTTGAGGCCCCTGTCGGACACCGTGGCGCCGTCGATCTTCACGCCGCCCTGCTCGATGTTGCGCAGCGCCTCGCTGGTCGAGGGCACCAGCCCCGCCTGCTTGAGCAACTGGCCGATCGCGAGCGGCGCGCCGCCCAGCGTGACGGCCGGGATATCGTCGGGCACGCCGCCCTTGGCACGATGGTTGAAGTCCTCCAGCGCGCGCTCGGCGTCGGCCTGCGAGTGGAAGCGCGCGACGATCTCCTGCGCCAGCAGCACCTTGAAGTCGCGCGGGTTGCGGCCCGCCTCGATCTCGGCCTTGAACCTGGCGATCTCGGCCATCGGGCGGAACGACAGCAGTTCGAAGTAACGCCACATCAGCACGTCCGAGATGCTCATCAGCTTGCCGAACATGTCGGTGGGCTTCTCGCTGATGCCGACGTAGTTGGCCTTGGACTTCGACATCTTCTCCACGCCGTCCAGGCCCTCGAGCAGCGGCATGGTCAGGATGCACTGCGGCTCCTGGCCATACTGCTTCTGCAGCTCGCGGCCCACCAGCAGGTTGAACTTCTGGTCGGTGCCGCCGAGCTCGAGGTCGGCGTTGAGCGCCACCGAGTCGTAGCCCTGCATCAGCGGGTAGAGGAATTCGTGGATCGAGATCGGAACGCCGCCCTGGAAGCGCTTGGTGAAATCCTCGCGCTCGAGGATGCGCGCCACCGTGTAGCGCGAGGCCAGCTTGATCATGCCGTCGGCGCCTAGCGGCATCGACCATTCGCTGTTGTAGCGGATCTCGGTCTTCTCGCGGTCGAGCACCAGCGCGGCCTGCTCGAAGTAGGTCTTGGCATTGGCCTCGATCTGCTCGCGCGTGAGCGGTGGGCGCGTGGCGTTGCGGCCCGAAGGATCGCCGATCAGCGAGGTGAAGTCGCCGATCAGGAAGATCACCGTGTGGCCCAGGTCCTGCAACTGGCGCATCTTGTTGAGCACCACGGTGTGGCCGATGTGGATGTCGGGTGCGGTCGGGTCCAGGCCCAGCTTGATCCGCAGCGGCGTGCCGCTGGCCTCGCTGCGCGCCAGCTTCTGCGCGAACTCGTCCTCGATCAGCAGCTCGTCGACGCCGCGTTTCGTGATCGCGAGCGCTTCGCGCACGCCGTCGGTGATCGGCAGTGCCGGCTTCGTTTGGGAATCTTGGCTCATCGGGGGCGGGAACGAGGTTAGTCGGGAAAACCGGGATTTTCCCATAACTCGCGCGCGGACCGGTATCGCTTAACGGCGTGCTCGCTTGCGCGGATAATCGGGACACCCGCGGCCGGGCATGTCGCCCGCGCGCATCACGACAGGAGCGAAACCGTGGCGCCCAATCCAGCCAAGCGCACCCAGCCAGGCCATCCCGCCGATGGCGTCTATTTCGGGCTGATGTCCGGCACCAGCATGGACGGCTGCGACGGCATCGCCGTGCGCTTCGCGGCCGGCGAGCCGCCTGCCGTGCTGGCCGAAGCCTTCGTGGGCTTCGCCGATTCGCTGCGCGAGGCGCTGTTCGCGCTGCAGCAGCCCGGCAGCGACGAGATCGAGCGCGAATCGCTGGCCGCCAATGCGCTGGCCGCGCGCTACGCGGTCTGCTGCCACGAGCTGCAGCGCGCCGCCAACCTGGGCCCCGCCGACGTGCACGCGATCG
The DNA here is from genome assembly GCF_000959725.1 of Burkholderia gladioli. NCBI lineage: Bacteria > Pseudomonadati > Pseudomonadota > Betaproteobacteria > Burkholderiales > Burkholderiaceae > Burkholderia > Burkholderia gladioli. The sequence goes on along the minus strand of NZ_CP009323.1, from coordinate 2,157,433 downwards.
GTGTACACGGCCAGACCGTGCGGCACCGCCCCGAGCGCGGCTACACGCGCCAGACCAACAACCCGGCCCTGCTCGCCGAACTCACGCATATCGACGTGATCGCGGATTTCCGCAGCCGCGACATCGCCGCCGGCGGCCAGGGCGCGCCGCTCGCGCCGGCCTTCCACGCCACGCTGTTCGGCTCGCCCGAGGAGACGCGCGTGGTCTGCAATCTCGGCGGAATCAGCAACATCACGCTGCTGCCGGCCGAGGGCGCGCATGGCGGCGCCGGCGTGCGCGGCTTCGACTGCGGCCCCGCCAATGCCCTGCTCGACGCCTGGGCGCTGCGCCATCTCGGCAAGCCCTACGACGAGGGCGGCCGCTTCGCCGCGCGCGGCAGGACCGATACGGCCCTGCTCGCCGCGCTGCTCGCCGAACCCTATTTCGACCTGCCGCCGCCCAAGAGCACCGGGCGCGACCTGTTCAACCCCGATTGGCTCGAGACGCGCCTGCAGGCCTTCGCCCAGGTCGCCCCCGAGGACGTGCAGGCCACCCTGACCACGCTCACGGCCGTCACGGTGGCGCGCGAGATCGCGCGACATGCGCCCGATTGCCGGGCCGTCTACGTGTGCGGGGGAGGCGCGCGCAACCCGGTGCTGATGAGCGCGCTCGGCGATGCGCTGGCCGCCGCCGGGCTGAGCGCCTCGCTCGACACCACGGCGGCGCTCGGCGTGCCGCCGCAGCAGGTCGAGGCGATCGCCTTCGCCTGGCTGGCCTACCGCTTCACGGCGCGCCTGGCCGGCAACATCCCCGGCGTGACGGGCGCCGCCGGCGAACGCGTGCTCGGCGCGCTCTATCCGCGCTGAAGTTCGCCGCGCCGTTCCTGTACGGCGCGGAAACGACAAAAACCCCACGCACGGCGTGGGGTTTTGCATGCACGGGCCGCCGCGACGGCGCCCGCGCGAACCGCTCAGTCGAGCCGGCTCAGACCGAGAACGACGAACCGCAACCGCAGGTGGTGGTCGCGTTCGGGTTCTTGATCACGAACTGCGCGCCGTTCAGGTCGTCCTTGTAGTCGATCTCGGCGCCGACCAGGTACTGGTAGCTCATCGAGTCGATCAGCAGCTGGACGCCGTTCTTGACCATCACGGTGTCGTCCTCGTTGACTTCCTCGTCGAAGGTGAAGCCGTACTGGAAGCCGGAGCAGCCGCCGCCCTGCACGAACACGCGCAGCTTCAGCTCGGGATTGCCCTCTTCGTCGATCAGTTGCTTGACCTTGTCGGCCGCCGCGTCGGTGAAGACGAAGGGCAGCGGCATTTCGGTGGCGGTGGTAACCGCGGATTCGGTGACAGCGTTCATTGCGAACTCTCCAGAAAACTCTAGCCGCTATTGTAGGGCGGTTCCGAAGATCGTGCCGAAGTCCGCGAAATCAAGCGGTTCGCGCCCTCATTCGCGCGCCGCGGGCACGCTCCTCGACCGGTTCCGGCCATAAAAAAACCGCCAGTCGATGACTGGCGGTTTTCGTCGGCGCATCGCCCTGGGGCGACCTGCCGGAAGCGCTTAACGCTTCGAGAACTGCTTGGCGCGACGTGCCTTGCGCAGACCCATCTTCTTACGCTCGACTTCACGCGCATCGCGCGTCACGAAGCCGGCCGTCGACAGTTGCGGCTTGAGCGTCGCGTCGTAGTCGATCAGCGCGCGGGTGATGCCGTGGCGCACTGCACCGGCTTGACCCGTCTCACCGCCGCCCGTGACGTTGACCTTGATGTCGAACGTCTGGCCGTGGTTCGTCAGCTCGAGCGGCTGGCGCACGATCATCAGCGAGGTTTCACGCGAGAAGTAGTCAGCGATGGGCTTGCCGTTGACGATGATGTCGCCCTTGCCAGCCTTGATGAAGACACGAGCGACTGCGCTCTTGCGGCGGCCCGTACCGTAGTTCCAGTTACCGATCATGTGGGTCCCCTTAGATCTCGAGCGCCTTCGGCTGTTGTGCCGAATGCGGATGCGTCGCTTCTGCGTAGACCTTCAGCTTCTTGATCATCGCGTAGCCGAGCGGGCCCTTCGGCAGCATGCCCTTGACCGCCTTCTCGAGCGCACGGCCCGGGAAGCGTTCCTGCATCTTGCCGAACGTCGTTTCATAGATGCCGCCCGGGTAGCCCGAGTGACGGTAGTACTTCTTGTCGAGAACCTTGTTGCCCGTGACCTTCAACTTGCTCGCGTTGATGACGATGATGAAATCACCGGTGTCGACGTGCGGGGTGAACTCAGGCTTGTGCTTGCCGCGCAGACGGCGTGCCACTTCGCTGGCGACACGGCCGAGAACCTTATCCGTCGCGTCAATCACGTACCATTCGCGCGTCACCTCATGGGCTTTTGCGGAAAACGTCTTCATGATCGATCCAAAAATAATGACTGCTGCCCTTGTTTTTTCCTGCTTGGATTGGTTGCGCTCTGGGCGCTGTGCAGGCTCTCCCTGGTCTTCTCCGCGGGCATGAATGCGGAAAACCCTGAATTATAAAGGAAATCTGCGGGAGCGGTCAAAGAAATCGAGGTCTAGCGCGGGGACCGGCTCGCGACGCCGCGATGAGGCGAGATCGGCTCGTATCGAGCCCCGTTTCTCGCGGTTCGAATCAGCGCCCGGGGACGGGTCGAAAGCCGCCCCCGCCTGCACGACCGGCGGCGGACCGGCGAAAAAAAGCCCGAACCATCGTTCGGGCTTAATCCACCTTTGGAGGAGGGTGGAGGAGACATGCAGGGATTGCCGCAGTGCGACAATCGATGAGGAAAATTATAGGAACCTGGGCAGCGCAATACAAGCAAATCTATATAGTGAAAACGCCAACCATAATATGAAATTCTCGTATCGATCGTTGCCGTTTCCGCAATCCCGATTGAAATCAGCGTCTTAGCCATCATCTCCGGGATCAGGGCGCGCCGCCGCCTGGAGGGAAACCTCGGGCGATGCGACGAGACCGCCGCCGTTCCCGCAGCGCATCAGCCGAGCCTGGTGGCACGGGCTACAATGCCGGTTCGCAATCGAATCGGCAAACGCTGGAGCACACGCATGGAATGCAAAGTTAGCTGGATGGGCCAGGATGGCATGGCGTTCGTCGCCGAGACGGGCAGCGGCCATCTGGTGACGATGGACGGCGCCCCCGAGGGCGGCGGCCACAACCTCGCCGCGCGCCCGATGGAAATGGTGCTGCTCGGCACCGGCGGCTGCACCGCCTACGACGTCGTGCTGATCCTCAAGAAGAGCCGCCAGGAAGTGACGGGCTGCTCGGTGTCGCTGAAGGCCGAGCGCGCCAGCGAGGATCCCAAGGTGTTCACCAAAATCCACTTCCACTTCACCGTGAAGGGCCGCAACCTGAACCCGACCACGGTCGAGCGCGCCATCAACCTGTCGCACGACAAGTACTGCTCGGCCTCGATCATGATCGCCAAGACGGCCGAGCTGACGCATTCGTTCGACATCGTCGCCGACTGAGGCCGGCCGGCGCGCCCGCGCGCCGAAAGCCCACGCGCCAAAGCAAAAGGCCGGCGCCCTTCCGGGGCGCCGGCCTTCTTCAATCCAGCGGCAAAGCGAGCCGATAAGCCGGATTCTGTGCACCTCGCGCGTCCAGGACGCGCGAGGCGTGGCAGTCATTCCTCTAGGCACGCCATTGCTGACGCGCTCAAGCTTCCTACCCGCAGGCGAAACGGGGGCACCGTCCTGCATCGCGAGGATGCGCGCCTGCCTACTTGGAATTGCTCCGGGTGGAGGTTACCGTGCCGGCCTACGTCGCCGCAGCCGCGGTGCGCTCTTACCGCACCGTTTCACCCTTACCTGATCCCGGCTTGCGCCGGGCCATCGGCGGTCTGTTCTCTGTTGCCCTGTTCCGCGTGTCACCACGGATGGCCGTTAGCCATCACCCTGCCCTGGCGGAGTCCGGACTTTCCTCGCCCCGCGCAGCCGAAACCGCGCAGGCCGCGACTGCCTGGCCCACTTTGCGAGGCGGATTTTAGCATCGACGGGGTCGCGCCGCGAGCCGGGAGCGGCGGACGTGGCCGTTTCGCGTCGGGAAGCCGCCGTGATTGCAGCGTAATCGATCGGGGTCGAATCGCCCGGCAATCCCGCCGCAGCCGGCCGGGCCGGACGTCGCGCTCAGGCCGGCTGGCGTCGCCCGGGCCGGAATACCTGCGCGTCCTCGTAGAAGCCCGGATCCTGGTTGGCCGGCCACCAACCCGGCACGCCGAGCACCGGCAGCGGTGCGAAACCGCGGCTCGAGGGCAGGCGCGCGTCGAAACCGGCAGCGACATGGGCATCGAGCCAACCGCGCCGCGCACCCTCGTCCCAATCGAAATAGGCGGGCGGTGCCGCGACGATCCAGGCATGCGCGGTACAGGCCTTGTAGGGCTGCACCAGCTTCTCGAGCAGCGCATGGCCGACCAGCCGCAATTCGCAGGCCCGGCCCCAGGCCGCGCGCGCCTCGACGAACAGCGCCTGCCAGCCGAAGCACCGCAGCGCCTCGCCGAGCGCGGGATCGGCGCACACGAACAGCGCGCCGTTCTCGTCGAGGAGGGTCAGCGCGTCGCGCAGCCCACCACGCGCGCCGCCCACGCCGAGCGTGTCGATCGCCGCGGCCTGCCGCGCGTTGATGGCGGCCTTGAAGCGCGGGTAGGCGAACCAGACCAGCGCATTGAAGAAATCGTGGAGGTTATGACGGGTGGGCACGCCGCCGGTGGCGGCGATCTGCGTCTCGTAGGCGACGCCGGGCGGCAGCTCGGACTGCGCGATGAAGCGCAGCAGCCGGCCGCGCCCGGTCGCGATGCCGGCCACGGCCGCATCCTCGCCCAGGGCCGCCAGCCAGTCGGCCTCGCCGGCCAGCGCCGCGGCCTGCCAGCGCGGGCCGCGCGCCGCGAAGGGCGCGAGCCACGGCGCGGCCCAGTCGATCGCATCGAAGCCGGGCGCGGCCGCGCGTGCGCCGCCGCCCCCCGCGTTCACGCGAGACGCCAGCCGATCGACTCGCCGCCGCGCAGCGGCACCACCGAGGTGTCGCCGGCCTCGACCGTGGCCGGCAGTTGCCAGCTCTCGCGACGCAGCGTGACTGTCTCGCTGGCGCGCGGCAGGCCGTAGAAATCGGCGCCGAAGAAGCTCGCGAAACCTTCCAGCTTGTCGAGCGCGCCGACCTGGTCGAAGGCCTCGGCGTACAGCTCGAGCGCATGCAGCGCCGTGTAGCAGCCGGCGCAGCCGCAGGCGGCTTCCTTGGCGTTCTTCTCGTGCGGCGCGCTGTCGGTGCCGAGGAAGAACCGCGGATTGCCCGAGGTGGCCGCCTCCACCAGGGCCACGCGATGGGTCTCGCGCTTGAGCACCGGCAGGCAGTAGTAATGCGGCCGGATCCCGCCGGTGAAGATCGCGTTGCGGTTGTAGAGCAGGTGATGGGCCGTGATGGTGGCGCCCAGCGTGCCGGGCGCGGCGTCCGCATCGCGCACGTAGTCGGCCGCGTCCTTGGTGGTGATGTGCTCGAAGACCACCTTGAGCGCCGGGAAATCGCGGCGCAGCGGCGTCATCACGCGGTCGATGAAGACCTTCTCGCGATCGAACAGGTCGATCTCGGCATTGGTCACCTCGCCGTGCACCAGGAGCGGCATGCCGACTTCCTGCATTGCCTCGAGCGCGCCGGCACACTTGCGCAGGTCGGTCACGCCGGCATCGGAATTGGTGGTGGCGCCGGCCGGATAGAGCTTCACGCCGTGCACGAAGCCGCTCGCCTTGGCGCGGCGGATCTCGTCGCCGGGCGTGTTGTCGGTCAGGTAGAGCGTCATCAGCGGCTCGAAGCGCATCCCGGCCGGCACGGCGGCGAGGATTCGCGAGCGATAGGCCTCGGCCTGCGCGGTGGTGGTGACCGGCGGCTTCAGGTTCGGCATGATGATCGCGCGGCCGAACTGGCGCGCCGTATGCGGCAGCACTGCGGCGAGCATCGCGCCGTCGCGCACGTGCAGGTGCCAGTCGTCGGGGCGGGCGAGGGTCAGCGAGGAAACGGGAGACACGGCGGGAGCGGCGTTCGGAGCGGTCATGGGGCGTCGTAGGGATGGACGGGCGGCGGGACGGCGGCCGCCGCGTTCGTGCCCCGTGACCGTCGGGAGTGACGGAAAACCGCAACACGGGGCCGTGCGCACGCGGGTTCCGCTTCAGCCGCCCGGGGCTCGGTGATATGCTTGAAACCGTCATTGTACCGGTTCCGCCCGGTGCCTCCCCTGCCTGACCTGCCGCAACACCTATGTGCCAACTCTTCGGAATGAACTGTGCCGAGCCCACGGACGTGACCTTCTCGTTCACCGGCTTCGCGGCCCGCGGCGGGCTCACGGATCATCACAAGGACGGCTGGGGCATAGCGTTTTTCGAGGACAAGGCCTGCCGCCTGTTCCTCGACCATCAGTCTTCGGCCACCTCGCCGCTGGCCGAGATGGTCAAGCGCTATCCGATCAAGTCGAAGAACACCATCGCGCACATCCGCAAGGCCACGCAGGGCGCGATCCTGCTCGAGAACAGCCATCCCTTCATGCGCGAGCTGTGGGGCCGGCACTGGATCTTCGCGCACAACGGCGACCTGCCCGGCTACGCGCCCACGCTCGAGGACGGCGTCTACCAGCCGGTGGGCACCACCGATAGCGAACGCGCCTTCTGCGTGCTGATGCAGGGCCTGCGCGACACCTTCCCGGGCGCCCAGCCGCCGCTGCCCGAGCTGTTCGAGCGGCTCGCCGAGCTGACCGAGGACATCACCTCGCACGGCGTGTTCAACTTCCTGCTGTCCAACGGGCAGGCGCTGTTCGCGCACTGCTCCACGCGCCTGCACTACCTGGTGCGCCGCTGGCCGTTCTCGACCGCGCACCTGATCGACGAGGATCTCTCGATCGATTTCGCCAAGTACACCACGCCCGAGGACCGGGTCGCCGTGATCGCCACCCAGCCGCTGACCGACGACGAGGTCTGGACCGCCTTCGAGCCGGGCCAGTTGGTGATGTTCCAGTGCGGCGACGTGGCCGCCAGCACGCGCGTGAAGGTGCCCGAGATCGTGCTGGAGAAGCTGCGCAATCCCTCGCTCGACCCTTCCGCCTCGCAGAACTGCCAGCGTGCCGCGGCGGTTGCCGCCAGCACCGCGCTGGGCGATGTCACGCTCGCGGCGGCCGCCGCCGAAGTCGCGGCCGGCGACGATCCCACCGATTTCTGAGCGGCGCGCGGCACGAGCCGCGCCCTGCCCGCTTCCCGCCATCCTCGCCCCCGCCTTCTTCGCCCCCGCCTTCTTCGCCCCCTACGCGATCGCGTCGATTCCGGCGCCGCAATGAAAAAACGCCCGGCACGAAGCCGGGCGTTCCGCTTGCGGCGATCGCGGCCGCGGCCGCGATCGATCAGTGCAGGATCTTCGCCAGGAAGTCCTTGGCGCGATCCGACTTCGGATTGGCGAAGAACTCGTCCTTGCGGTCGTCCTCGACGATGGCGCCCTTGTCCATGAAGATCACGCGATGGGCGACCTTCTTGGCGAAGCCCATTTCGTGCGTCACGCACATCATGGTCATGCCTTCCTGCGCGAGCTCGACCATCACGTCGAGCACCTCGTTGATCATCTCGGGGTCGAGCGCCGAGGTGGGCTCGTCGAACAGCATCGCGATCGGGTCCATCGACAGCGCGCGGGCGATCGCCACGCGCTGCTGCTGGCCGCCCGAGAGCTGGCCGGGATACTTGTGCGCATGCGCCTTCAGGCCGACGCGGTCGAGCAGCTTGAGGCCCTTCTCGTTGGCCTCGTCCTTGCCGCGGCCGAGCACCTTGATCTGCGCGAGCGTCAGGTTTTCCGTGATCGACAGATGCGGGAACAGCTCGAAGTGCTGGAACACCATGCCGACCTTCGAGCGCAGCTTGGACAGATTGGTGCGCTTGTCGCCGACCGATTCGCCGTTGACCAGGATCTCGCCCTGCTGGAACGGCTCGAGGCCGTTCACGGTCTTGATCAGGGTCGACTTGCCCGAGCCCGAGGGCCCGCACACCACCACCACCTCACCCTTCTTCACTTCCGTCGTGCAGTCGGTCAGCACCTGAAACTGGCCGTACCACTTCGAAACATTCTTGATGGAAATCATCTTGTGACCTTTTTCTGGAGACCCTTGACGAGCGCGGAGGCGAGCACGCACACGACGAAATAACAGGCGCCCGCGAACAGCACCATCTCGACGCTGGTACCGTCGCGATCGCCGATGTTGGTGGCGGTGCGGAAGAAGTCCGCGAGACTGATCACGTAGACCAGCGAAGTGTCCTGGAACAGCACGATCGCCTGCGTGAGCAGCAGCGGCACCATCGCCCGGAAGGCCTGCGGCAGGATCACGAGACGCATTGCCTGCCCGTAGCTCATGCCGAGCGCGAACGCCGCATTCACCTGGCCGCGCGGCACCGCCTGGATACCGGCGCGGATGATCTCGGAATAATACGCGGCTTCGAACAGCGAGAACGCGATCATCGCCGAGGCGAGCCGGATATCGATGGTCGGTGACAGCCCGAGCACGCCCTGCAGCACCTGCGGCACGATCAGGAAGAACCACAGCAGCACCATCACCAGCGGGATCGAGCGAAACACCGTGACGTAGAGCCGCGAGAACCACTGCAGCGGCTTCACGCCCGAGAGCCGCATCAAGGCCAGCAAGGTGCCCCAGACGATGCCGACCACGATCGCCAGCAAGGTGATCTGCAGGGTGACGATCGCGCCGGTCCACAGCGAGGGCAGCGCCCCCGGGATTCCACTCCAGTCGAAATCGTGCATCACTTGCCTCCGATATAGCCGGGCAGGCGCGTCTTCGCCTCGACCCAGCGCATGAAGGCCATCACGACCAGGTTGATGATCACGTAGGCGAGCGTCACCGCGATGAAGGACTCATAGGTCTGCGCGGTGTAGTCGACCAGCTGCCGCGCCTGCGCGGACAGGTCGAGCAGGCCGATCGTGGAGGCCACCGCCGAATTCTTGAAGATGTTCAGGAACTCGGAGGTGAGCGGCGGCACGATGATCCGGTAGGCCACCGGCAGCAGCACGTAGCGATAGGTCTGCCATTCGGTGAAGCCCATCGCCAGGCCTGCCGCGCGCTGGCCCTTGGGCAGCGCATTGATGCCCGAGCGCACCTGCTCGCACACGCGCGCGCCGGTAAACAGCCCCAGGCAGACGATCGAGGCGGTGAAGAACTGCGTGCCCGGCGGCAACTGTTTGATCCAGGTACCGATCGAGGCGGGCAGCAACTCGGGCACCACCAGGTACCAGACGAAGAACTGCACGATCAGCGGGATATTTCGAAAGATCGACACGTACAGCGTGCCGATCGCGGACAGGCGGCGATCCTGCACGGTGCGCAGCACGCCGAACAGCGAGCCGACGATCAGCGCGATCACCCAGGCGGCGAGCGAGACCTTGATCGTCACCCAGAAGCCCGACAGCAGCCAGCCGAGATAGGTGGTCGGCTCGCCCGTCGAAACGGGGCTCAGGAAGATGCCCCAGTTCCAGTGGTAAGACATGATGGACAAGACTCCGGCAAAAAGAAACGGAAGAAGCACATGCCTCTTCCGTTGCGTGAGAGCGTGGGGGGTGACCCGCGAAACTCAGTCGAGCGCCTTGTCGTTCGGGTTCGCGTACAGCTTCTTCATCGAATCCGACAGCGGGAAGTTCAGGTTCAGGCCCTTCGGCGGGATCGGCTTCTCGAACCAGGTGGTGTAGAGCTTGGCGGCCTCGCCCGACTTTTCGAGCTCGGTGATCGCGCCATCCACCACCGCCTTGAAGGCCGGATCGTCCTTGCGCATCATGCAGCCGTAGGCTTCTTCCGATTGCGGCGTGCCGACGATCACCCAGTTGTCGGGCTTCTTCGCCTTGGCGCGTTCGCCGGCCAGCAGCGCGTCATCCATCATGAACGCGACCGCGCGGCCCGTCTCCAGCGTCTGGAACGATTCGCCGTGATCCTTCGCGCTGATGATGCTCATGCCCATCTGCTTGTCGTTGTTCATCGCGCGCAGCAGACGCTCGGAGGTGGTGCCGGCGGTGGTCACCACGGTCTTGCCCTTCAGGTCGGCGAAGTCCTTGATGCCCGAATCCTTGGACGTCATCAGGCGCGTGCCGATCACGAAGTAGGTGGTCGAGAAGGCAGCCTGCTTCTGGCGCTCGAGGTTGTTGGTGGTCGAGCCGCATTCGATGTCGACGGTGCCGTTCTGCACCAGCGGGATGCGGTTCTGCGAGGTGACGGGAATGTCCTTGATCTGCAGGTTGGGCAGGTTCAGCTTCTTCTTGACCGCGTCGACGACCTTCATCTGGAAGTCACGCGCGTAGCCGACCACCTTCTGGTTCTGGTCGTAGTACGAAAACGGGATCGACGACTCGCGATGGCCGAGCGCAATCACGCCGGTGTCCTTGATCTTCTTCAGCGTTCCCGTTTCCTGCGCCATGGCGCCGCCGGCAAACGTGGCGAGAGCGGCGGCCAGCAGCAGCGCTTTATTGAAATTCATCTGGTATCTCCTAGGGCTAAGCTTTGGCAGTCTAGCAAAGTAACTTTTTTGAAAGAAATTATTATTAACCCGCTGTTCTTCTTACGCCACGGCTTCTGTCGGCCGCGGTGGGCGCGCATCCGAAGCTTGATCCGGATGCGCGAAGCGGGCGCCACCGGATCCGGTGGCGCCCGCCAGGCGCTGGCGTCACGGCCGGTAGGCCGCGATGCCGTGTCGATCGCTCGCGCGCGCGTCGATCAGGGGTACAGACCGCGCATTTCGCGCGCCATCAGGATGCGCTTGCAGGCCACGATGAAGGCCGCGGTACGCACCGACACCTTGTGCTCTTCCGCCACCGACCACACGCCGGCGAAGGCTTCGCGCATCACGCGCTCGAGGCGCTGGTTGATCTCGTCCTCGGTCCAGAAGAAGCTGGAGAAATCCTGCACCCACTCGAAGTACGAAACCGTCACGCCGCCGGCATTGGCGATCACGTCGGGGATCACCAGCGTGCCGTTGGCCGTGAGGATGTCGTCGGCGGCCGTGGTGGTCGGGCCGTTCGCGCCTTCCACCACGATCTTGGTGCGGATCTTGCCCGCGTTCTTCTCGGTGATCTGATTTTCCAGCGCGGCCGGGATCAGGATCTCGGTCTCGACGGTCCAGAACTCGTCGTTGGCCATCGGCTCGGCGCCCTCGAAGCCCGCCACGCCGCCGGTGCGCGCCACGTGGTCGAGCAGCTTGACCGCGTCCAGGCCCGCCGGCTGGTAGATCGAGCCGGTGTGATCCTGCACCGCCACCACCTTCGCGCCGGCTTCCTGGAAAAGCTTGCCGGCGATCCCGCCGACGTTGCCGAAGCCCTGCACCGCGATGCGCGCGCCCTTGATCTCGACGCCCTTCTTCTGGGCGGCCTCGCAGCCGACCACGAACACGCCGCGGCCGGTCGCCTCGCGACGGCCGAGCGAGCCGCCGAGCGAGATCGGCTTGCCCGTCACCACGCCGGTGGCGGTCAGGCCCTGGTTCATCGAATAGGTGTCCATCATCCACGCCATCACCTGTTCGTTGGTGTTGACGTCGGGCGCCGGGATGTCGGTGTTCGGCCCGATGATGATGCCGATCTCGCTGGTGTAGCGGCGCGTCATGCGCTCGAGCTCGCCGCGCGAAAGCTTGCGCGGGTCGACGCGGATGCCGCCCTTGGCGCCGCCGTACGGCACGTTGACGGCCGCGTTCTTGACCGACATCCAGGCCGACAGGGCCATCACTTCCGACAGCGTCACGTCCTGGTGGTAGCGCACGCCGCCCTTGCCCGGGCCGCGCGAGACGTTGTGCTGCACGCGGTAGCCCTCGAAGTGGGCGACCGTGCCGTTATCGAGCTCGATCGGCACGTCGACCACCAGGATGCGCTTCGGGCGCTTGAGGGTTTCGAGCCAGCGCGACAGCGAGCCGAGGTACGGCGCGACGCGATCGACCTGCTGCAGGTAGTTGCCCCAGGGACCGAGCGCCTCGGCGTTCAGGTAGGACGGCACGGATTGCACGGGGGACGTGGACTGCGGTTGCGAAGACATGGATTCTCCAACGGTCAGCGAATGACGCACATTGTCGAAAAACGCATTTTCGAAATCCAATGCCGTTTGATTATTCGATTATGCGTTTCTTGCATGATCGCGCTATTGCTGGACAAAGCGCGCGTTCCGCGTGTGAACGGAAGCAATCGCCATGCCTTTTCAGCGGCGCGCGCGAGTGGCGCCGGCGCGCCGGGCGGCGCCACCCGAAACTGCCGAAAATCGGCCGGAAGCCTTGCTGGGCAAGGCTCACCAACGGTTGCACCGGACGCGACGCGAGGCGCGTGCCGGTGATCGAGCGCGCCAATTAACCTCACCCGCGGGTCGGAATTGGCCGCAACCGGGCTGCAGGCCGCTCCGCCCTCAGCCGGCGCGCTGCGCCAGTTCCTCGATCACCGCGTCCCACAGCTCGCGCACCAGCGCCTGCCGGGCCTCGTCGCCATGCACCGCGAGCTTGTCGCGATAGAGCCGGATCTCCATGTTCAGCGTGAAGGGCTGCGCGCCGCCCTCGCGCGCCGGCCGGTCGAGGCGGATCAGCTCGCCGCCGGCCACCGCGTCCTCCACCGCGCTGTGCGGCAGGAAGGCCACGCCATGGCCGGCCAGCGCCATCGCCTTGAGCCCCTCGGCCATGTCGGTCTCGTAGACGCGGTCGAGGAACAGCGGTTCGCGCGCGTTGGCGATGATCACCTCGGTCATGCGACCGAGATAGGCGTTCGGCGTGTAGGACAGGTAGGGCACCGGCGCGTCGGCGGCGCCGGGCAGCGCGTAGCGCGGCCGGCCCGGGCGCAGCGGCGCCGAGAACGGGCTGATCGGCTCCATGCCGAGCGTGAGCATGTCGTAGCGGGCCGGGTCGAGCGCGACCGGGTGGCTTGGGTGGTGGTAGCCCATCACCAGGTCGCAGCCGCCCTCCACCAGCGAGAGCACCGCGTCGTGCACGTTCAGCGCGCGCAGCCGCGTATGCACCGGGCCCAGCTTGGCCTCGATGCGCTGCAGCCAGAACGGGAAATAGGTCAGCGAGAGCGTGTGCGGCACCGCGAACTCGATGGTCGGCACCGGCGCCGCCGCGTGGCCGCGCAGCAGCGTGCGCGCCTCGTGCGCCTGCGACAGCATCGTCAGCGCCTGTTCGAGGAACACCTGGCCGGCCTGGGTCAGCCGGGTCGGGTAGACCGAGCGATCGATCAGCTCGGTGCCGAGCCAGGCCTCGAGCGCCTGGATCCGGCGCGAGAAGGCCGGCTGCGAGACATGCCGCAATTCGGCCGAACGGCTGAAGCTGCGCGTCTCCGCGAGCGAGACGAAGTCCTCCAGCCATTTCAGTTCCATGCGGACCCTTGCTGCGCGCGGCGATTGTGAAGCCCGCATTGTAGCCGCGGCGGCGCCCCGCCAGCCGTGCCGATGACCGGCCCCACCACCTGCCGCCGCCGGGGCGCGCACCGATCCGATCCGGATGCACTTGTGCGGTGCCGCACGCGCGCCGCCGCCGGGCAGGCACCGCCTGCGAGCGATGCGCGGGCAGCGGCGCCTGGCGCCGCACCGGGCGCCACGGGCGCGCGCCGCATCCGCCCGCGCAAGGACGGAAACCGCGCCCGGCGCACGATCCCGCCGAGCGCCCGAAATCGGCGCGAAGCCGGGCACGAAAACATGCGCGGCAATGGCATGAAGCTTGCGGAAGGCGTGCCGCGGACGGCCGGGAAACGGGCGGCGGCCTCCGCGTGCATCGATCCGCCCCACCACGCATGGATTCCCCGGAGCTCCTCGATGATCCCCCTCCGTGCCTCGCTCTCGAGCGGCAACTGGCGCTCGCTGCTCGCCTGCTTCCTCTATTTCGACACGGGCTTCACCGTGTGGGTGCTGTACGGGCCGCTCGCGCCCTTCATCGGCAAGGACATCGTCATGTCGGCCGCGCAGCAGGGGTTCCTGGTCGCGGTGCCGGTGCTGGCCGCCGCGATCCTGCGCGTGACGCTGGGCAACCTCTACCAGTCGACCGACGGGCGCCGCATCGCCCTGATGGGCGTGCTGCTGTCGGCGATCCCCGCGGTGGTGCTGCCCTTCGTGCCGGGCACGCCCTCCTACACGCTGCTGCTGGTGCTGGGCGTGTTCCTCGGCATCGGCGGCGCGAGCTTCGCGGTGGCGCTGCCGATGGCCGGCAGTAGCTATCCGCCCAAGGTGCAGGGCCTGGTGCTGGGCCTGGCAGCGGCCGGCAACATCGGCGCGGTGCTGGACGGCTTCCTGTTCCCCCACATCGCGCAGGCGCTGGGCTGGAAATTCTCGACGGCGGCCGCCCTGCCGCTGCTGGCGATCGCCGGTTTCGCGCTGTTCGCCTGGGCCGAGGACCGTGGCGAGAAGTCGGGCAGCACGCGACGCGCGATGGCGGCCTTCCTGGTCTCGCTGGCGGGCCTGGTGGCGCTGGTGCTGGCGGTCCATGCCGGCCTGTTCGGCGCCGGCAAGACCGGCGTGCTGCTGTTGCCGGTGCTCGGCGCGCTGCTGGCCATCGCGGTGCTGCCGGCCCGCTATCGCGCGGTGCTGGCCGAGCGCGACACCTGGGTGGTGATGCTGGTCTACAGCATCACCTTCGGCGGCTTCGTGGGGATGTCCTCCTACGTAAGCCTGCTGCTGACCAACCTCTACCAGATGCCGAAGATCGACGCGGGCCTGTTCATGTCCCTGCTCGCCTTCCTCGGCGCGATCGTGCGGCCGTTCGGCGGCTACCTCGCCGACCGCGTGACCGGCGTGCGCGCGCTGATCGTACTGCTGGCGATCATCGCCGCGGCCGACTTCGCGTTCGCCGCCTGGATGCCGCCGCTGGCGGGCGGCATCGCGCTGCTAGTGTGCCTCTACCTCGCCTTCGGCCTGGGCAACGGCTCGACCTTCCAGCTGGTACCGCATCGCTGGCACGGCCGCACCGGGCTGCTGTCGGGAATCGTCGGCGCGGCCGGCGGCATCGGCGGCTTCTACCTGCCAGTGGTGATGGGCATCGCCAAGGAAAGCACCGGCAGCTACCAGCTCGGCTTCGCGACCTTCGGCGCGCTGGCCACCGTCGCCTGCGGCCTGGTGGTGATGCTGCGCTCGCAATGGCTCGGCTGGGCCAGCACCGCCGGCGCCGGCGCCCCGGCGGGCGTGGCGCTGCATGCCGCGCACGCCACCGAGTGAGCCGGCGCTGGCTGCGCTGCCGGGCCGGCAGTGGAGCCAGCCGTGATGCGAGAGGCCAGGCCGAACCGTCACGATTCGAAGCCAAGCTTCCGAGCGCGGCGTCGAAGCGGCACCCGGAGCGCCCGATCGAGCGGCAAGACGGGCCGCCGGGCAAGGCCTGCCGAAGCCGGTACCGCCCACCCACGAACGAGCAGCCGGCACGCCGGCCCCGCTCGCCATCCGGGCCACGCCATCGCCGGCCAACCACCGCGCCGGGGCCGGCCCGCGCCGATGGTAAAATTCCGGGTTGACTCTCTCCACGCCCGACCGGCAGCCCCATCATGTCCGACACCCGCCCCGACACCCTTTTCGCCCTCACCGCGCTCTCGCCGCTCGACGGCCGCTACGCCAGCAAGACGGAAGCCCTGCGCGACTGGCTCTCCGAGGCCGCGTTCATGCGCCACCGCGTGACCGTCGAGGTCCACTGGCTGATCGCGCTGTCGCGTGCCGGCTTCGCCGAGGTGCCGCGTTTCTCGGACGCCTCCGAACAGTTCCTGCTGCAGCTGGTCGAGCGCTTCACCGCGCACGACGCGGCGCGCATCAAGGAGATCGAGCGCGTCACCAACCATGACGTGAAGGCCGTCGAATACTGGCTCAAGGAATCGGTGAAAGGCCAGGCGGAACTCGAACGCGCCAGCGAATTCATCCACTTCGCCTGCACCTCGGAAGACATCAACAACACCTCGCACGGCATGATGCTGGCCGGCGCGCGCGACAACGTGATCGTCCCCGCGCTGCGCACCGTGCACCAGCGCCTGGTGGCGCTCGCGCACGCCCAGGCCGAGCAGCCGATGCTCTCGCGCACGCATGGCCAGCCGGCCAGCCCGACCACGCTCGGCAAGGAAATCGCCAACGTGGCGGCGCGCCTGGCGCGCGCCATCGAGCGCATCGCCAAGGTCGAGCTGCTCGGCAAGATGAACGGCGCGGTCGGCAACTTCAACGCGCACCTGTCGGCCTATCCCAGCTTCGACTGGGAAGCCTTCTCGAAGGACGTGGTGGAGAACCGCCTGAAGCTGAGCTTCAACCCCTACACGATCCAGATCGAGCCGCACGACTACATGGCCGAGCTGTTCGACGCGGTGGCCCGCGCCAACACCATCCTGCTCGACCTCGACCGCGACGTGTGGGGCTACATCTCGCTGGGCTACTTCAAGCAGAAGACCAAGGCCGGCGAGATCGGCTCCTCGACCATGCCGCACAAGGTCAACCCGATCGACTTCGAGAACTCGGAAGGCAACCTGGGCCTGGCCAACGCCACCCTGCGCCACCTCTCGGAGAAGCTGCCGGTGTCGCGCTGGCAGCGCGACCTAACCGATTCCACCGTGCTGCGCAACATCGGCGTCGCATTCGGCTACTCGCTGCTCGCCTACGACGCGCTCACGCGCGGCATCGACAAGCTCGAGGTCAACCCGGCGCGCCTGAACGAGGATCTCGACAACTGCTGGGAAGTGCTGGCCGAGCCGGTGCAGACCGTGATGCGCCGCTACGGCATCGAGAACCCCTACGAGCAACTGAAGGAACTGACGCGCGGCAAGGGCATCACGCGCGAGGCGCTGCAGCAGTTCGTCGGCGGCCTGGCGATCCCGCAGGACGCCAAGGACCTGCTGCTGGCGATGACGCCGGGCTCGTACATCGGCAAGGCGGTCGAGCTGGCCAAGCGGATCGCGTAAGACACATCGCCACATCGCGCGCGGTGCCCGCCGCGCGCGATGCAGGCCACAAGCAAAGGCGCCCGGGGCTCGTTGCCGCCGGGCGCCTTTTTTCATGCCTTTCGGTTGATGCGGGCCGGCTGCCGCCGGCCCGTCTGGTCGCAAGGGCGACTCAGGACTTCGCCGCCGGCAGCTTCAGCTTGGCCAGCACCTCGTCGACCATCTGCTCGGGCGTCTGGTCGATGCTGACCTGCACCGCCTCGTCCTCGCCCGGCACTTCCAGCGTGTCGAGCTGGCTCTTCAGCAGCGAGGGATCGAAGAAGTGGCCGGTGCGCGTCTTCAGGCGCTCGCTCAGCACCTCGACGGTGCCGTGCAGGTAGACGAAGCGCACATCGGCATCCTTGCCACGCAGCACGTCGCGATACGAGCGCTTGAGCGACGAGCAGGTGAACACGGCGGTCTCGCCGGCACGCTGCTTCTCCTCGATCGCCGCGCGGATCGACTGCAGCCACGGCCAGCGGTCGTCGTCGGTAAGCGGGATCCCGTGGTGCATCTTCTCCTTGTTGGCGGCGCTGTGGAACGCGTCGCCGTCGGTGAACGTACACCCGATACGCTCCGCCAGCAGTTCGCCGATGCGCGTCTTGCCGGCGCCCGAGACGCCCATTGCGATCAAAATCATTGACTACCCCTTGCTTGTTACAGAACGGTGGCGAGCACCATCGTGAACGCGAGGCCGAGCAGCGAAATCAGCGTTTCGAGCGCCGTCCAGGTCTTGAACGTCTGACCCACGGTCATCCCGAAATATTCCTTGATCAGCCAGAATCCGCCGTCGTTCACGTGCGAAAAGATCAGCGAGCCGGAGCCCGTGGCCAGCACCAGCAGCTCGGGCTTGACCGTGCCGCCGGCGGCCGCCGCGATCGGCGCGACGATGCCGCAGGCGGTGGTCATCGCGACCGTGGCCGAACCCGTCGCCAGACGGATCAGCGCGGCGGCGAACCAGCCCAGCAGCAGCGGCGACAGGTGCGCCTGGGTGGCGGTGGCGACGATCTGCTGCGAGATGCCGCTGTCGCGCAGGATACCGCCGAAGCCGCCGCCCGCGCCGACGATCAGCGTGATGCCGGCGATCGGCGCCAGGCAGTCGCCGCAGAACTTCTGGATCTGCTCGCGGTTGAAGCCCTGCTTCGCGCCGAAGGTCCAGAAGCTGACCAGCACGGCGATCAGGAGCGCCACGTCCGAGGTGCCGGCGAAGCGCAGCAGGTTGTTGGGCAGCGTCTTGGGCGCGAACAGCAGGTCGGCCCAGCTGCCGATCAGCATCAGCACCACCGGCAGCAGGATCGTGAACAGCGTGATGCCGAAGCTCGGCAGCTCGCGGTCACGCTTGGCCTGGTCGCCCGAGTCGATGAACTGCGCGGCCAGCGGATTGTTCTCCGGCAGCTTGACGTACTTGTGGATCACCAGCGCGAACAGCGGGCCGGCGATGATCGCGGTCGGGATCCCGACGATCAGGCCGTAGGCGATGGTCTTGCCGATGTCGGCGCCGTATTGCTGGACCGCGAGCAGCGCGGCCGGGTGCGGCGGAATCAGGCCGTGCACCACCGAGAGGCCCGCCACCATCGGCAAGCCGACCAGCAGCAGCGATTTGCCGGTGCGCTTGGCGACGTTGAACGCGATCGGGATCAGCAGCACGAAGCCAACCTCGAAGAACACCGGCAAGCCGATGATGATCGCGACGAACATCATCGCCCAGTGGATGTTCTTCTCGCCGAACCAGCCGATCATGGTGACGGCGATCCGTTCGGCGCCGCCCGATTCGGCCATCATCTTGCCGAGCATGGTGCCCAGGCCGACCACGATGGCGATGTGGCCCAGCGTGTTGCCGTTGCCGGTCTCGAACGACTTGACGATCTTGTCCATCGGCATGCCGACCACCAGGCCGAGGCCGAGCGAGACGATGATCAGTACCAGGAACGGATAGATCTTGTAGCGCGCGATCATGACGATCAGCAAGACGATCGCGATCAGCGCGCAAACCAGCAGCATGCTGCCTTGAACAGCCCCCATGGACTCCTCCTTGGATTGTTGGCACCGGGCAGGCGAGCAACGACGCCCGGCCTTCTTCAATGGGCCTGCAGGCACGCCGCCGGCGCCCTACAGGACGCTGAATTCTACTTTCGTTTCGCGGTGCGCGATAGAACCGGTTCCATGCGCAAAAACCCCTATAAAAGCAGCCAAGTCTGAGGAATCGTACGCGATGCCGGACGGGCCTGCAGCGAGCTCACGCTGGCGCGGATCACTATAGGGGAAGCGGGGAATGGATGGAGGCAGGCCGCGGCTCGCCGGCAAGCCGGGAACATGGGATCGGCGGCAGGCGAGCCGGCCGGTGCGGCCTGGCGTGATGATCACGCGGCAGGCGTGCCCGGCCCATGCAAGCAGCGCTCCCGCGCGGCCGCCGCGGGCATGTCGCCCGGCCGCACGGATCGCGCGCGAACGTTCAGCGCGGCAGTTGGCTGGCCGCCTGGGCCAAGCGCGTGACCTCGGCCCAGTCCTGCGCGGCCAGCGCCGCCTTCGGCGTGAGCCAGGAGCCGCCGACGCAGACCACGTTCGGCTGCTTGAGGAAGTCGGGTGCGCTCTGCGCGCTGATGCCGCCGGTCGGGCAGAACTTCAGCGTCGGGAACGGGCCGTGGAAGGCCTGCAGCATCGGGATGCCGCCGGCCTGCTGGGCCGGGAAGAACTTCACCACCTCGTAGCCGAGCTCAAGCGCGGCGATGATGTCGGTCGGCGTCATCACGCCGGGCAGCAGCGGCAGGCCCGCGTCCTTGGCGGCCTGGTGCATGTCGCGCGTCAGGCCCGGCGAGACGCCGAACTGCGCGCCGGCCTTCTTGGCCAGGGCGCAATGCTCGGGACGCGTGATGGTGCCCACGCCGACCACGATGTCGTCGGCCAGTTGGCTGGCGCGCTCGATCGCCTTCAGGCCCGCCTCGGTGCGCAGCGTGATCTCCAGCACCTTCACGCCGCCCGCGTGCAGCGCGCGCGACACGTGCTCGCCCTGCTCAACCGTCTCGAACGCGAGGACCGGAATCACCGGGCCGAGTTTCACGATGTCGTGGATCGTCTTCATCTGCTGCTTCTCCTGTAACTGGATTCGTCTCGTTGCGGTTCGCGAGGATATCAGTGGGCGCTCAGTGCGCCACGCCCACGCCGACGTGCGTGGTTTCGCCGACCAACGCGCCGAACACCGAGGCGCCCGCCTCGGCCGGCATCGCCGCGGCGCGGAACACGCCGAACAGCTCGCGGCCGAAGCCGACCTCGTTGTCGGCCTGGTGCGTCGGGCGCGCCAGCTCGCGCGCGGCCCATTCGCCAGCGTCGATCTCGACGTCGAGCACGCCGGCCTGCGCGTCGATCACGATGGTGTCGCCGGTGCGGACCTTGGCCAGCGGGCCGTCGAGCAGCGCTTCGGGCGAGACGTGGATCACCGCCGGCACCTTGCCCGAGGCGCCCGACATGCGGCCGTCGGTGACCAGCGCGACATGGAAGCCCTGATCCTGCAGCACGCCGAGCAGCGGCGTCAAACGGTGCAGCTCGGGCATGCCGTTGGCGCGGGCGCCCTGGAAGCGCACCACCGCGACGAAGTCGCGCTTGAGCTCGCCCGCGTCGAAGGCGGCCTGCACGGCTTCCTGCGATTCGAACACGATGGCCGGCGCGACCACCTTGCGGTGCTCGGGCGCCACCGCCGAGATCTTGATCACGCCGCGGCCCAGGCGACCCTGCATCAGGCGCAGGCCGCCGTCGGGCGCGAACGGCTCGCCGATCGGGCGCAGCACCTTGGCATCGCCGCTCTCGGCCACGCCCGGCACCCATTCGAGCTTGCCGTCGAGCAGCTTCGGCTCGAAGGTGTAGTGCGCGAGGCCCTTGCCGGCCACGGTATTGACGTCCTCGTGCAGCAGGCCGCCCTCGAGCAGGTTGCGCACCAGGAAGGCCACGCCGCCGGCCGCATGGAAGTGGTTCACGTCGGCCTTGCCGTTCGGGTAGATCTTCGCCAGCAGCGGCACCACCGCCGAGAGCTGGTCGAAATCGTCCCAGTCGATCAGGATGCCGGCCGCGCGCGCGATCGCCACCAGGTGCATGGTGTGGTTGGTCGAGCCGCCGGTGGCCAGCAGCGCGACGATGCCGTTGACCACCGCCTTCTCGTCGACCACGTGCCCGATCGGCGTGTAGTTGCCGCGCTCGACGGTGAGGTCGAGCACGCGGCGCGCGGCGGCCGCCGTCAGGGCGTCGCGCAGCGGCGTATGCGGATGGACGAAGGCCGAGCCCGGCAGGTGCAGGCCCATCACCTCCATCAGCATCTGGTTGCTGTTAGCGGTGCCGTAGAAGGTGCAGGTGCCGTGGCCGTGATAGGCGGCCGATTCGGATTCGAGCAGCGCGTCGCGGCCCACCTGGCCGGTGGCGAACTGCTGGCGGATCTTGGCCTTGTCGTCGTTCGACAGGCCGCTCGTCATCGGGCCGGCCGGCACGAAGATGGTCGGCAGGTGGCCGAACTGCAGCGCGCCGATCAGCAGGCCCGGCACGATCTTGTCGCAGATGCCCAGGCACAGCGCGGCGTCGAACATGTTGTGCGTCAGCGCGATCGCGGTGCTCATCGCGATCGTCTCGCGCGAGAACAGCGACAGCTCCATGCCCGGATTGCCCTGCGTGACGCCGTCGCACATCGCCGGCACGCCGCCCGCGAACTGCGCCACGCCGCCGTTCTCGCGCGCGGCCGCCTTGATGATGTCGGGGTAGTTCAGGTACGGCGCATGCGCCGACAGCATCTCGTTGTACGAGGACACGATGCCGATGTTCGGCTCGCGGATCGCCTTGATCACGAACTTGTCGTTGCCTTCCATGCCGGCGAAGCCGTGCGCGAGATTCGCGCAGGACAGCGCGCCGCGCGCCGGGAAGCGGCCCTGGGCGGCGGCGATGCGATCGAGATAGGCGATGCGGGTGGGACGGCTGCGCGCGATCACGCGCTCGGTCACGTTGAGCAGGGTGGGATGCAGCGAGGCCATGCGGGCGGCTCCTCTGTGGCCGGCGGCGCCGGCGGCTGGAATCGTGGGGAGGTCTGGCCGGATTGACCGACCGATCGCGGCAAAGTCTAGTAGAAAAACTACATGATCGCAATCTTGCGCCGCAGCATGGCCATTCTTCAATGCCGCACAAAGCCTGCTACATATGGCATCTCCATCAGTAGAAACCCTAATGACGACCGATCCTCGGGCAGAAATGTGCTGGGAATTTTCTGTAGTTTTTCTACAATACCTGCGCAAGACTACAATCCCGCTTTTCCGCCACGAGCCGCCGATGCTCCCTCGAATCGAAGCGCTGCGCGCGCAACTGCGCCCGTCCGAGCAGAAACTCGCCGAATACGTGCTGGCCGCGCCGCGCGAGATCCTCGATCTGTCGATGACCGACCTGTCGGCGCGCGCCGGCGTCAGCCAGCCCACCATCGCGCGCTTCTGCCAGGCACTGGGCTGCAGCGGCTTCCGCGAATTCAAGATCCGGCTGGCGCAGAGCGTCGCGCCGGGCGTGCCTTCCGTGTATCGCGACGTGGAGCCCGACGAACCTGCGCCCGGCATCATCGGCAAGGTGTTCGACCGCACCATCGGCGCGCTGATCGAGGTCCGCAACAGCCTGTCGGCCGGCAGCGTGGCCGAGGCCATCGCCCTGCTCTCGCGCGCCTCGCGCATCGAGTTCTACGGCGCGGGCGGCTCGGGCATCGCCGCGCAGGACATCCAGCACAAGTTCTTCCGGCTAGGCGTGCCGAGCGTGGCTTATTCCGACCCGCATACCTTCTCGATGTCGGCCGCCCTGCTGGGCCCGCAGGACATCGTGGTGGCGATCTCCAATACGGGTCGCACGCGCGATATCGTGGAGGCCGCGAAATCGGCGCTGGCCTGCGGGGCCAAGGTGGTGTCGATCACCCACAGCCATTCGCCGCTGGCCCAACTCGCCTCGGTCAACCTGGCCTCGAACATCGCCGAGGAAACCGACGTGTTCTCGCCGATGACCTCGCGCATGTCGCACCTGGCGATTGGCGACATTCTGGCGGTCGGCGTGGCGCTGCAGCGCGGCCCCGAATTGGTGGACCGGCTCGGCCGTGCCAAGGCCGCGATCGTGCGGCGCCGCATCGGCCCGGACGAGCGCGGCGGCGAGCGCCGAGGGGCGCGCGAGGAAGGACGCGAGGAAGGACGCGAGGAGGGCCGCGAGACGGCACGCGAAATCGCGCGCGGCGAATCGGAGCAACCGTGAGGAAAACAGGGACGGCGCGCCAAGGCGCCTGAAGGCAGGCGACGCGCCGCGGCACGCCAATGTGCCGGGTCGCGTCGTGGATTCAGAAGGGCTTGATGACGGCCAGCGCGACCGCGCCGAGCATGCCGAGCACCGGCAGCTCGTTGAAGAAGCGGTACCAGCGGTCGCTGCGGCGGTTCTCGCCGCGCTCGAACACGCGCAGCAGATGCCCGCAGTAGGCGTGATAAACGATCAGCAGCAGCACGATCGTCAGCTTGGCGTGGATCCAGCCCTGCCCGCGCCCGACCCCGGCCACCAGCCAGAGCCATGCCCCGCAGGCCAGCGCCGGCACGGCGATGAAGCTCATGAAGCGGAACAGCTTGCGCGCCATCGTCAGCAGCCGGCGCACCGCGCCGGGATCGGTCTCCATGGCGAGGTTCACGTAGATGCGGGGCAGGTAGAACAGCCCGGCGAACCACGCGGCGATCAGCACGATGTGGAAGGTCTTGACCCAGAGGTATGTCATCGAATGGTCCGTCCGTCTTGGCTGGAATGCGATTGCTGGAGACTTTGGAGGCGTTCGTGATTACTGCCGGCCCTCGCCGTGCCCGAGCACGACGTATTTCAGCGAGGTCAGGCCCTCGAGCCCGACCGGGCCGCGCGCATGCAGCTTGTCGTTCGAGATGCCGATCTCGGCGCCCAGGCCGTATTCGAAACCGTCCGCGAAGCGCGTCGAGGCGTTGACCATCACGCTGGCCGAATCGACCTCGCGCAGGAAACGCATCGCGCGGTCGTGATCCTCGGTGACGATCGCGTCGGTATGCGCGGAGCCGTAGGTGTTGATGTGCTCGATCGCCGCGTCGATGCCGTCGACCACCTTGATCGCCAGCACCGGCGCCAGGTACTCGGTGCGCCAGTCTTCCTCGGTGGCATCGACCAGCGGCGCGACGCCGG
This sequence comes from Burkholderia gladioli, assembly GCF_000959725.1. NCBI lineage: Bacteria > Pseudomonadati > Pseudomonadota > Betaproteobacteria > Burkholderiales > Burkholderiaceae > Burkholderia > Burkholderia gladioli. Next base: position 2,133,356 of record NZ_CP009323.1, on the reverse strand, counting down.
CCTCGGCCAGCACGGCCCGGGCGGCCGCGTCGACCCGCAGCTCGACCGACTTGTCGCGATACAGGCGGCCCAGTGGCGGCAGCACGGCGGCCGCGATGCCGCGCGCGACGAGCAGCGTTTCCATGGTGTTGCAGGTGCCGTAGCGATGCGTCTTGGCGTTGTCGCAGACGGTCAGGGCGCGGGCGAGATCGGCACGATCGTCGACATAGACGTGGCAGATGCCGTCGAGGTGCTTGATCATCGGCACGCGCGCGTCCTTCATGAGCCGCTCGATCAGGCTCTTGCCGCCGCGCGGCACGATCACGTCGACATGCTCGGTCATGGTGATCAGCTTGCCGACCGCCGCGCGATCGGCGGTGGCCACCACCTGCACCGCCTCGGCCGGCAGCCCCGCCGCGGCGAGCCCCTCGCCGATCAGCCCCGCCAGCGCGGTATTCGATTCGAGCGCCTCGGAGCCGCCGCGCAGGATGGTGGCGTTGCCGGACTTCAGGCACAGCGCGGCCGCGTCGATCGTCACGTTCGGCCGCGATTCGTAGATGATGCCGATCACGCCGAGCGGCACCCGCATCTGGCCGACCTGGATCCCGCTCGGGCGGAACTTCAGGTTCGAGATCTCGCCGATCGGGTCAGGCAGCGCCGCGACCTGGCGCAGGCCTTCGACCATGGTGTTCAGCGCCTTGTCCGACAGCGTCAGGCGATCGATGAAGGCGGCGTCCTGGCCGTTGGCGCGCGCCCGCTCGACGTCACGCGCGTTGGCCGACTTCAGCGTGGCGGCCTCGCGTTCGATCGCCGTGGCGATCGCGGCCAGCGCGGCGTTCTTGGCCGCCGTGTCGGCCCGCGCGATCGCGCGCGAGGCTTGCCGCGCGCGGCGGCCGACGTCCGTCATGTACTGATCGATATCCATCATGAAACCCGAATCCGGAAAGGCAGCCGCGCGCGGGCGGCGAAACGCCGTTGGAGTGATCGCCGGCCGGCCCGCGGGCGGCGGCGAATGAACGATTGTATGCGCCTGCGCGCGCGAGCGTCGGGCGCGGCGGGATCAGCCAGGGCGACGCGACACCGAACCTGCGCCCGCGGTCGAGCCTGAAACCTGCTGCCGCGCCGCCGCGCCGCGCGGGCCGGCCGGCGAACGCGACGCGCCCTGCGCGCCGGCAACCGTCATGGCGAGCTGGAACAGCCCGTCCCAGGGATCGGGCGGCGGCTCGTCGGCGCGCGGCAGGCCCGGCGTGGCGCCGGACAGGCCCTTGACCTGGCGGTCCAGCCTGGCGGCCAGCGCCAGCGCCTTTTCAAGCACCGGCTCCGTGACGCGCGACAGGGCCGGCCCGATCAAACGCTCGCGCGGCCCCCAGACGCGGTTCTCGCGCACCAGCACGGCGAGCGTCTTGCCGGCCTCGATCCCGCGCTTGATGCGCAGCAGCGTGCGCAATTCCTCGACCACGGCCCACAGCACCAGCACCAGCGCCTCGCCCTTCAGCCCGTCGATCATGCGCGCCAGCCGGCCGGCGTCGCCGGCCAGCATCGCCTCGTTGAGCTTGAAGACGTCGTAGCGCGCCACGTTGAGCACGGCATCCTGCACCTGCTCGAAGGCCAGCGCGCCGGACGGATAGAGCAGCCCGAGCTTCTGGATCTCCTGGTGCGCGGCCAGCAGGTTGCCCTCGACGCGCTCGGCGATGAACTGCAGCGCGCGCCGGCCATCGTCGCCGGCAGCCACGCGCTGGCCCTGCGCGGCGAGCCGCTGGCCGATCCAGTTCGGCAGTTGCGCGCGATCGACCGGGTCGATCTTCAGCGCGACGCCGCCGTTGCCCAGCGCGGTGAACCAGGCCGACTTCTGCGTGGCGGCATCGAGCCGCGGCAGCGTGACCAGCATCAGCACCTCGGGATTGCCCGCGCCGGCCAGCGTCTTCAGCGCGTCGGCGCCTTCCTTGCCCGGCTTGCCCGAGGGAATCCGCAACTCGATCAGTTGGCGCTCACCGAACAGCGACATCGCCTGGCTCGCGCCCAGCAGCGAACTCCAGTCGAAGCTGCGCTCGACCGTGAACACCGAACGTTCGGTGAAACCGGCCGCGCGCGCGGCGGCACGAATCCGGTCGCAGGCCTCCTGGGCCAGCAGCGGTTCGTCGCCGTAGACGGTGTAGAGGCCGGCGAGCCCCTTCGCCAGGTGCGGCTCCAGCGCCTCAAGTCGCAATTGCATCGATTCGAACGCTCAGCAGTCGGGAAAAACGGATTCGGACAAGCCGCCGCGCATCACAGCGGCGGCGGCGGCAGCGGCGCGCGCGGCGCGATGCCCGGCGCCACCTCGCCCGGCCTGGGCGTCAGCGTGTGCACCACCGACAGGCGGCGCGTGAGCTGGTCGACGGCGTCGTTCTGCATGTCCGCGAACAGGATGTCGCTTTCCTGCGCCTTGGCCTGCACGAACTGCGCGTTGTAGGTCATGGCGCGGTTCAGCGAGATCACGCTCGGCGCGATCAACAGGGCGCCGTCCTTGGTGGTCAGCGTGTAGCTCAGCGAATAGTTGAGCTGGTATTCCTCCACCGTGCCGAACTCGTCCAGCGTCAGCGTGCCGGTGCCGCGCGCCTCGGACACGCGCAGGATCGCGTCGGCATCGGCCTGGGCCTTGACCACCCTGGTATCGCTGCCGCCCTCGACCATCCGCGTCAGGCGCGCGGCCACCGCCGGCTGCGCGCCCACGATCAGCAGGTGCTTGAACGCGTAGTCCTGCGTGCCGCGCAGCTGGAAGCCGCATGCGGACAGCAGCACCGCGCTGCCCACGGCCATCAAAAACGATCTGCGGATCACCTTCGCTCCTTGGTTCGTACTGCGCGTCAGACCACCACGTTGACGAGACGGCCCGGCACGACGATCACCTTCTTCGCCGGCTTGCCCTCGCCGAACTTCGCGAATGCCTCGTCGGCGAGCGCGGCCGCCTCGATCACCTCGCGGCTGGCGTCCTTCGCGACCTTGACCGCGCCGCGCACCTTGCCGTTGATCTGCAGCACCAGCTCGATCTCGGCCTGCTCCAGCGCGGCCTCGTCGACCTTCGGCCAGGGCGCGTCGAGCAGCGGGCCGAATTCGTCGGCATAGGAGAGTTCCCGCCACAGCGCGAAGGTCAGGTGCGGCACCACCGGGTACAGCACGCGCAGCAGGATCCCGTAGGTCTCGCGCAGCACCGCGCCCGGCGCGCCCTTGGCACCCTCGATCGCGTTGAGCATCTTCATCGCGGCCGACACCACGGTGTTGTACTGCAGGCGCTGGTAGTCGAAATCGGCCTGCTTCAGCACGGCGTGGATCTCGCGGCGCAGCGCCTTGGCGGTCTCGTCGAGCGCGGTGGCGTCGAGCGCGTCGCGCGTCACCAGCGCCTCGCGATTGGCCGAGGCGAAGGCCCAGACGCGGCGCAGGAAGCGGCTCGCGCCTTCCACGCCGGCACCCGACCATTCGAGCTGCTGCTCGGGCGGCGCGGCGAACATGGTGAACAGCCGGGCCGTGTCGGCGCCGTGCTGGTCGATCAGCAGTTGCGGATCGACGCCGTTGTTCTTCGACTTCGACATCTTCTCGATGCCGCCCAGCACCACCGGCTGGCCGTCGCCGTTGAGCACCGCGCCGACCGGGCGGCCCTTGTCGTCGTGCGTGACGGTCACGTCGGCCGGGTTGAACCAGCTCTTCTTGCCGTTCGCGTCCTCGCGGTAGAAGGTTTCGTTGAGCACCATGCCCTGGGTCAGCAGGTTTTTGGCCGGCTCGCCGAACTTCACCAGGCCCAGGTCGCGCATCACCTTGGTCCAGAAGCGCGAGTACAACAGGTGCAGGATCGCGTGCTCGATGCCGCCGATGTACTGGTCCATCGGCATCCAGTGATCGGTGCGCGCGTCGACCATGGTCGTCGCGTCGGGCGCCGTGTAGCGCGAGAAGTACCAGGACGAGTCGACGAAGGTGTCCATGGTGTCGGTCTCGCGCTTGGCCGGCGCGCCGCACTTCGGACAGCTGCAGTTCAGGAAGGCTTCGGATTTCGCCAGCGGGTTGCCGGTGCCGTCCGGCACCAGGTCCTCGGGCAGGACCACCGGCAGGTCCGCCTCGGGCACCGGCACGTCGCCGCAGGACGGGCAGTGGATGATCGGGATCGGCGTGCCCCAGTAGCGCTGGCGCGACACGCCCCAGTCGCGCAGGCGCCAGGTGACCTGCTTGTCGCCGAAGCCGCCCGCGTTCAGGTCGGCCGACACGGCGTCGACCGCCGCCTCGTGGCCCAGGCCGTCGTACTTGCCGCTGTTGACGTTGACGCCCTTCGACTTGTCGCCGTACCACTCCTGCCAGGCCTCACGCGACCAGGTCTCGCCCTCGACGGCGATCACCTGCCGCATCGGCAGGCCGTACTTGTTGGCGAACGCGAAATCGCGCTCGTCGTGCGCCGGCACGCCCATCACGGCGCCCTCGCCATAGCTCATCAACACGTAGTTGCCGATCCACACCGGCACCGGCTCGCCGGTGAGCGGGTGCTTGACCGAGAAGCCGGTGGCCACGCCCTTCTTCTCCATGGTGGCCATGTCGGCCTCGGCCACGCCGCCCTGCTTGCACTCCTCGATGAAGGCGAGCAGCTCGGGACGGCCCTCGGCCAGGCGCGTGGCGAGCGGATGCTCGGCCGCCACCGCGCAGAAGGTCACGCCCATGATGGTGTCGGCGCGCGTGGTGAACACGCGCAGCAGCTTCTGCTCGCCGTCGAGCTCGTACGGGAAGCCGAAGTTCACGCCGAAGCTCTTGCCGATCCAGTTCTGCTGCATGATCTTGACGCGCTCGGGCCAGCCCAGGCCGTCGAGGTCGTCGAGCAGTTCGTCGGCGTACTGCGTGATGCGCAGGTAGTACATCGGGATCTCGCGCTTCTCGATCAGCGCGCCCGAGCGCCAGCCGCGCCCGTCGATCACCTGCTCGTTGGCCAGCACGGTCTGGTCGACCGGATCCCAGTTGACGGTGCCCGTCTTCTTGTAGGCGATGCCCTTCTCGAGCATCTTCAGGAACAGCCACTGGTTCCACTTGTAGTAGTCGGGCTTGCAGGTGGCGATCTCGCGCGACCAGTCGATCGCCAGGCCCATCGACTGCATCTGGCCCTTCATGTAGGCGATGTTGTCGTAGGTCCACTTCGCGGGCGGCACGCCGTTGGCCATCGCGGCGTTCTCGGCCGGCATGCCGAACGCGTCCCAGCCCATCGGCATCAGCGTGTTGTAGCCGTTCATCCGCAGATAGCGGTACATCACGTCGTTGATCGTGTAGTTGCGTACGTGACCCATGTGCAGCTTGCCGGACGGGTAAGGCAGCATCGACACGCAAAAGAACTTCGGCTTTTGCGAATCTTCCTTCGTCAGGTAGGCGTCGGTATCGCGCCAATCGCGCTGGACGGCGGCTTCGACGTCGGCGGGTACGTATCGTTCTTGCATGGTGTGGTTCGGCTAGGCTGTCGGCACGCGCGACGCGCGCGCAGGCTGGAGTGGATCGAAAGTCGCACTCCCCGGATCGCGGGGAAAGGGTCGATTATACCGCCCGCTCAGGCCCCTCAGGCCATCGCGCGCGGCGTGGGGCGGCAACGCCCGTCGGCCGGGGCAGCCGACGCGGGCGCGGGCCTGGCGAAGGCGCCTCGCCGGGCGGCTCAGCCGCCGCTCGGCCGGCCCGCTGCGGGGGCCGCGGGAGCTGCGGGCGTAGCCGCGCCGCGCGCGGGCGGCGCGACCGCCGCATCGGGATCGGTGACGAAACCGATGCGCGACAGGCCCGCTGCCTGGGCCGCGCCCATCACGCGCGCGATCACCTCGTAGCGAGCCGAGGCGGCCGCGCGCAGATGCAGCTCGGGAGGTTGCGGCTGCGCGGCGGCGGCGCGAAAGCGCGCCGCCAGCGCGTCATGGCTCAGCGGCGTCGCGTCCCAGAACAGATGGCCGTCGGCGTCGATCGACAGCGTGATGGTGTCGGGCAGCTCGCGCGCGCTGGCCGAGGCGACCTTCGGCAGGTCGAGCCGGATCGCGTGCGTGAGCAGCGGCGCGGTGATGATGAAGATCACCAGCAGCACCAGCATCACGTCGATCAGCGGCGTCATGTTGATATCCGCCATCGGCGCGGCCGCCTCCTGGTGATCGAGTCCGCCGAATGCCATCTCGCCTCCCGTGTCAGGCGCCGTCGCCGGCTGATTGGCCCGCTTCGCCGCCGGGCTCGCCGCCCGCCGTGGCATGCAGGTCGCGCGCGAAGCCGTCGAGATCCTCGCTCAGCTGGCGCACCAGGCGCCCGAGCAGGTTGTAGGCGAGCACGGCCGGGATCGCCACCACCAGGCCGAAGGCGGTCATGATCAGCGCCTCGCCGACCGGCCCGGCCACGTTGCCGATCTGCGCCTGGCCGCTCTCGGCGATGCTGCCGAGCGCGTGATAGATGCCCCACACGGTGCCGAGCAGCCCGACGAAGGGCGCCGTGCTGGCGATCGAGGCCAGCAGCACCAGGCCGAATTCGAGCCGGCGCTGCGAGCCGCGCATCGCCTGGCGCACCGCGCGCAGCACGCGTTCGCCGCGCTCCACGCGCGCCCCGAGCAGGCTGGGCGCGGCGTCGGCCGCCTCCCGCGCGGCCTCGGCCAGCGGCGCGAACACCCGCTCGCGATCAGCCGAGCGCAGCGTGGCCAGCCCCTCATCGAACGAGCCGGCGCGCCAGAACGCGGCGATCGCCTCCGGGCCCTGGCGCTTCGCGCGCGCCAGCGTCCAGGCCTTCACCAGCAGGAAGCACCAGCTCGCGACCGACATCGCGAACAGCAGCCAGGCCACGCCGTGCGTGACGGCATCGCCGCTCGCCAGATAGTGGACTACGCCGGTTTCCATCGCCATGCGCGCCTCCCGGGGTTGCGGCTCAGCGCAGGCCGAGCACGTCCTGCATGTCGAACAGCCCGGCCGGCTTGTCGGCCAGGAAGCGCACCGCGCGCATCGATCCCTGCGCATACGAGACACGGCTCGAGGACTTGTGGGTGATCTCGATGCGTTCGCCGATGCCGGCGAACAGCACGGTGTGGTCGCCCACGATGTCGCCGCCGCGGATCGCCGTGAAGCCGATCGTCGAGGGGTCGCGCGGGCCGGTCTCGCCGTGGCGGTCGTAGACCGCGCAATCCTCGAGCTTGCGACCCAGCGAGGCGGCCACGGTCTCGCCCATCATCAGCGCGGTGCCCGAGGGCGCATCGACCTTGTGGCGATGATGCGCCTCGATGATCTCGATGTCGTAACCCTGCTCGAATTGCCTGGCGGCGAATTCGAGCAGCTTCAGCGTGACGTTCACGCCCACGCTCATGTTCGCCGAGAACACGATGCCGATCTGGCTCGCCGCCTCGCGCAACTGCGCCTTCTGCGCCTCGCTGAAGCCGGTGGTGCCGATCACAAGCTTGACGCCATGGCGGCGCGCCGCGTCGAGATAGCCGATCGTGGTATCGGGCCGCGTGAAGTCGATCAGGCAGTCGGCCTCGGCGAACACACGCTCGACGTCGTCGGTGATGGCGACGCCGGTCGGCTTGCCGAGGAAGGCGCCCGCGTCCTGGCCCAGGTGGGCGGAACCCGGGCGGCCGAGCGCGCCGACCAGGGTGGCGTCGGCGTCGTTGAGCACCGCTTCGATCAGCATCCGGCCCATACGGCCCGATGCACCGGCAATGGCAATTTTCATGGTCGTGTTGCGTATCTGCTTGATGAGCTTGAAAACATGAAGGCTTCGCGCGACCGCCGGATCCAGCGCCGGCGAGGGAGGAAACGAACCGGGCGGCCGAAGCCGCCCGTCTGGGTAGTCTGCCCGCTCAGTTCGAGTTCGGCGGCGCCGAGATATCGGCCGGCGGCGCCGTCAGCGGCTGGTTCGGCAGTTGGTCGGAGCCCTGCGGGCCGACCGGCTGGCTGCCGTCGCTCGGCGCGGTGGGCTGCGGCGGACGATGGAACTGGAACTGCGGCTGGATCGCCGGGCTCGCTCCCGGCGGCAGGCCGCCTGGCGTCGGCGCGGACGGCGCGGTCTGCGAGGACGGCCGGAAGCGGCTGGCCTGCGAGCCCTGGCCCGACACCTGGGCGGTGGCGCGGTTGGCCGCGCGCGCGGCCTCGGTATTCGCGTCGGACTGGCCGACCTGGCTGGCCGAAGCCGGCGGCGCCGGGTTGGCCGGGGCAGCGGCGGCGGGTGCCAGGTCCGGTGGCACCGGCGTGCCGGCCGGGGCCGCGGCACTGGCCGAAGCCGCCGCGCTGGCCGAAGCGGCCGATGCCGGCGCCGCTGCGGCGGCCTTTGCCTTCTTCTTGCCGCGACGGTCGCCGTCGATGTCGGCCAGCAGGTCGAGTTCGGACGGGAGGTTGTCGGCGCCGCTCCAGCTCGCCAGGCGATCGTTCTGGAAGTTGACGACCAGGTCACGCTGCTGGACCACCGAGGTCGAGCCGCGCTTGAAGTAGAACAGGTAATCCCAACGGTCCGCGTGGAACATGTCGGCCAGCAGCGGCGTGCCGAGCAGCGCGCGGACCTGTTCGCGGGTCATGCCGGCCTGCAGTTGCGAGGCCTTTTCCTGTGAGACGAAATTGCCCTGGACGACCGTGATGCGGTAAGGCGTGATGCTCTGCGCGATTCGTTGCGTGACGCTGTCATAAGACGAACAGCCTGCCAGCGTGACGACGGCGACAACGACGGCAGCAGTGATGGCACTCCGCATGCGGGTCCTCTGAATGTTGCGAACGGGATACGGGAAACTTGTCCGTCACTGCGCCGATCTGCCGGGCGGGCCGCGCGACTCGGGTCACAGATGACTGACAGGGCGAAAAGCCGGTACTATTGGAACCCTGCATTGTACTCTAGGGACGCCTAGCCATGACCAATCCGACCGAGCTGAAGAATATCGGGCTCAAGGCCACCCTACCGCGCCTCAAGATTCTGGAAATCTTTCAGCAGAGCGAAGTCCGGCACCTGACCGCCGAAGACGTCTATCGCAACCTGCTGCACGAACAACTCGACATCGGCCTGGCCACGGTATACCGCGTGCTGACGCAGTTCGAGCAGGCCGGCCTGCTCACGCGCAGCAATTTCGAATCGGGCAAGGCGGTGTTCGAGCTGAACGAGGGTTCGCACCACGACCACCTGGTCTGTCTCGACTGCGGCCGCGTCGAGGAATTCTTCGACGCCGAGATCGAGAACCGCCAGCAGGCGATCGCCAAGACGCGCGGCTTCAAGCTGCAGGAGCACTCGCTGGCGATGTACGGTTCCTGCACCACCGAGAACTGCCCGCACCGCAAGCACTGATCGGCCGGCCGGCATCGCGCCGGCCCGCCAGGCAATCCGGCCCGACAAGGCGCAAGCCTTGCCGGGCCGGATCGTTTTCGGGCATCGGCCGGCTCGTCTTTCGGTTTCCTGACGAACGGCGCGCGCCAGTTCTTAAACGGGCGCCGAATTCACGCCGCGCCCTGCCGCGCGCCCGGCTCCGGCGACAGCAGCAGGCGCCGCGTGTCGAGCACGATCTCGTCGCAATTCGGCTCGCCGTTGCCGCCGCGGTCGATCACCACGAAATCGCTGACGCGATCGAGCGCGAGCAGCGGGTGATGCCAGACGCCGCGGGCATAGTTGACGCCCTGCCAGCCCTCGGCGAGAAAGGCGCGCAGCCGTGCCGGATCGAATTCGCCGGCCGGCGCGACCACCACCGCGTAGCGCCCGACCTCGGCCAGCGGCACGAAGGCCTGGCTGCCCAGCGGGTGCCGCTCCATCATCGCGATCTCGATCGGCCAGCGGCGCGGCTGGCCGCGGAACAGGTTGACGAGCGGCCGGCCGCCCGCCTCGCCGACATCAACGCTGGCGAGGTCGTGGAAGCGCTCGGTGGTGCCGCCGTTGATCGGAAAATGACGCGCGCCCTCCAGCTCGATCACGTCGCCGAACGGCGCGAAGGCCGCACGCGTGAGCGGCTCCAGCGGCAGCGCCTGCGGCAGGGGCGGCTGGTTCATGATCGCCTCCCGCTCAGGCCGGCTCGGCCCACAGACGCAGGCGCGAGACACCGCCGTCCGGGAAGATGTTGAAGCGCACGTGGGTGACCGGGCCCAGCGCGACCAGGCCGCTGTCGAACACGTGCAGGCTGTCCATCGACAGCTTTTGCTCGCCGAGCAGCTCCGGCCAGAACATCGCCTGCGTGACCAGCGAATCGTCGGTGCCGCCGGCCACCGAGGCGGCCTGCAGCGAGCAGCGATCGGGATAGTTGCCCTTGAAGTGCGCGGTGTCGACCTCGACGCGTCGGATGATCCCCGGGCGTGCCAGCGCCACGATCGCCCAGTCGTTGCCGGGTTCGCGGCGCCGCCGCGTCTCCCAGCCGTCGCCCATGTTCACGCCGCGCCCAGGCATCAGCATCTGCGAGGCGGGACCGAAGTGCTGGTTGTTGGCGGCGACCAGATAGGCGCCGTTCTCGATCGCGGCCAGGTCGACCAGCTCGCCCGTGGCGGCGCGGCTCCAGTCGCGCTGCGGCTGGCCGTACACGCGCAGCCGCGCCAGCCCGCCGTCCGGATAGAGATTGACGCGCAGGTGGGTGACCACGCGCGGCGCGTCGACGGCGACGTAGTGATGGCGATTGCCCTGCAGCGTGGTGGCCGGCACCAGCGGCTGCCAGTCGGCCTGCTCCGGCGGCAGCTCGCCGTCGAACGCGCAGGCCTCGATCGAGGCGGCCGGCGGGAAGTTGCCGGTGAAGTGGCTGGTGTCGAGATCGACGCCGTGGACCACGCCGGGGCGCGCCAGCCTGACGATGCACCAGTCGTGGCCGGCCACGCGCTTGCGGCGCGTTTCCCAACCATCCATCCACTTGCCGTGATCGTCGTACTTGCCGGGGATGAAGACGGCCGGCTCGGGGTTGAGCATGCGCTCCATCGGCGCGAAGAAGTCGTCGCTGGAGGCCAGCGCCTTGGCGCCCAGGCGCGGGTCGGCGAGATTCATGTAGCGGCGCGTGAAGGCGGGCGCGTCGGGATCGAGGATCGGTGCAGCCATGATGTCTCCAGTCGGGTGAGAGGCCCGGCGCGGTGCCGGGCTGCGAATCGGGAAAGCAGGGAAAGCGGGGAAGCGAGGAACAGGCGCGCAAGGAACGCGGTGGTGACGCGGCGCCCTCAGAGCACGTGCGCGTGCTCGCCGCCGGCGAGCTTGCCGGGCGCGGCACCGGCCTCGCCGTGCTCCTCCTCGACCGGCACGTAGCGCAGCTCGCGGTTCAGCACGCGGCGGGCACGGGCGACGTCGATGTCGTGCTCCCAGACCGCCACCACCACGGTGGCCACGCAATTGCCGACCAGGTTGGTGAGCGCGCGCGCGATGCCGACGAACCAGTCGACCGGCAGGATCAGCACCAGGCCGAGCACCGGAATCGCCGGGATCGCCGAGAGCGTCGCGGCCAGGATCACGATCGCCGAGCCGGGGATGCCGTGCGCGCCCTTCGAGGTGACCAGCGAGACCAGCAGCACGATGATCAGGTCGTGCGCGGACAGCGGCGTATTGGTGGCCTGCGCGATGAACAGCACGGCCAGCGTCAGGTAGATCGAGAAGCCGTCGAGATTGAACGAGTAGCCGGTGGGGATCACCAGGCCGACGGTGGAATCCTTCACGCCCATCCATTCGAGCTTGCGCATCACCTGCGGCAGCACCGCGTCCGAGGAGGCGGTGCCGAGCACGATCATCAGCTCCTCGCGCAGGTAGCGGATCAGCTTGAACACGCTGAAGCCGGCCAGCCGCATCACGGTGCCGAGCACCACCGCGACGAACAGCGCGCAGCTCACGTAGAACACTGCCACCAGCAGGCCGAGCTGCTTGAGCGAGGCCACGCCGTACTTGCCGGTGGTGAAGGCGATCGCGCCGAGCACGCCGAGCGGCGCGAGTCGGATGATGAAGCCCATCACGCGAAAGCAGACCTGCGAGAACTCGTCGATGATGCCGCTGATGCGGCTGGCACGCTCGCCGAGCAGGGACAGCGCCGAGCCGAACAGCACCGCGAACACCAGGATCTGCAGGATGTCGCCCTTGGCGAAGGCATCGAAGGCCGTGTCGGGGATGATCTTGAGCAGGTAGCCGGCGGTGTCCTTGAGGCTCTGCGCGTTCTTCGCGTAGTCGGCCAGCGAGGCCGCGTCGAGCGAGCCGAGCGCGACGTTCATGCCGGCGCCGGGCCGCGTGAGGACCGCCAGCAACAGGCCGATGCCGAGCGCCAGCGTGGTCATCAGCTCGAAGTAGACGATCGCCTTCACGCCGACGCGCCCCACCTTCTTCAAGTCGCCGGCATTCGCGATGCCGCCCACCACCACGCAGAACACGATCGGCCCGATCACCATCTTGATCAGCTTCAGGAAGCCGTCGCCGAGCGGGCGCAGCGACTGCGCCGCGTGCGGGAAGGCGGCGCCGAGCGCCACGCCGATCACCAGCGCGATCACCACGCGCCCGAACAAGGAATTCAGAAACCTCGCCATCACATCTCCCGTCACCGCGGTTGTCGTGGACTTCACTGTTCTGACTGGTCATACCAGTTAAGTTATGGCGAAGTGTAGGAAGCCGATATACGCGCGTCAACCGTGTCAAAAACCGGGATTACCCGATACGCGACAGCGGGCCGGGCGCCGGCGGCGCGGCATGGATGGGCGGATTACAATGCCGGTCTGACCGGCCCCGCATGCAGTCATGAAGAACCTGCCCCAAACCGTTACCGACGCCGCCGTGGCGACCATCCAGGCCCGCATCGAAACCGGCGCCTACCCGGTCGGCAGCCTGCTGCCGGCGCAGCGCCAGCTCTCCGAGGAACTGGAGATCAGCCGTGCCTCGCTGCGCGAGGCGCTGTCGACGCTGGAGGCGCTCGGCATGCTGACGATCCGGCCCGGCAAGGGCGTCTACGTGGAGCGCGCGCAGGCCGCGGCCGGCCATCCCTGGCGCTTCGCGGCGCAATCCTCGCCGCCCGATACCTACCAGATGCGTTATGCGCTGGAGGGTTTCGCGGCGCGCATGGCGGCGCTGGCGATCAGCGACACCGACCTCGCCTGGTTCGAGGAGAACCTGGCCGCGCTGCACGTGGCGCTGGTCGACAACGCGCTGGACGCCGCCGCCCAGCTCGACTTCGAATTCCACATGCGGATCCTCGCGCTGGCCGGCAACGCGGCAATCGAATCGGTGCTGCGCAACAGCGCCGACATCATGAAGGAAAGCCAGCGCATGCCCTTCTACCGGCGCGAGCTGATGCTCTCGACCTGGCACGAGCATCGCGCCATCGTCGACGCGCTCACCGCGCGCGACTCGGCCGCGGCCGGCCGGGCCATCGAGATCCACATCGAGAGCGCCGCGCAGCGCGCCGGCGTGTTCTTCCCCACGCCGCGCGGCTGAAGCCGCAGCACTGAACCCCCGCTCCAAAAGACAAACCCGCCGCCGCGCACGAGGCGCGACGGCGGGTTTTCGCGACTGGATCGAAACGGGCTCGGCCAGCCCGCCGCGCCCGAGCCGATTTACTTGGCGTTGGCGAACGCGACTGCCGTGTCCAGCATGCGGTTCGAGAAGCCCCACTCGTTGTCGTACCAGCTCGACACCTTCACCAGGCGGCCCGACACCTTGGTCAGCGTCGAATCGAACGAGGACGAGGCCGGGTTGTGGTTGAAGTCGACCGACACCAGCGGCTGGTCGTTATAGGCCAGGATGCCCTTGAGCGCGCCTTGCGAAGCTTCCTTCATGATCGCGTTGACTTCCTCGACCGTGGTATCGCGCTTGGCGATGAAGGACAGGTCGACGATCGACACGTTGATGGTCGGCACGCGGATCGCGTAGCCGTCCAGCTTGCCGTTCAGTTCCGGCAGCACCAGGCCGACCGCGGCCGCCGCGCCGGTCTTCGTCGGGATCTGGCTGTGCGTGGCCGAACGGGCGCGGCGCAGGTCCTCGTGATAGACGTCGGTCAGCACCTGGTCGTTGGTGTAGGCGTGGATCGTCGTCATCAGGCCGGTTTCGAGGCCGATCTTGTCGTGCAGCGGCTTGACCAGCGGCGCCAGGCAGTTGGTGGTGCACGATGCGTTCGAGATCACGGTGTGCTCGGCCTTCAGCACGTCGTGGTTGACGCCGTAGACGATGGTCGCGTCGACGTCCTTGCCACCCGGCGCCGAGATGATCACCTTCTTCGCGCCGCCCTTCAGGTGGGCGCTGGCCTTTTCCTTGGTGGTGAAGAAGCCCGTGCACTCGAACACCACGTCGACGCCGAGCTCGCCCCACGGCAGTTCGGCCGGGTTGCGGTTGGCCAGCACGCGGATGCGGTCGCCGTTGACGATCAGGTAGTCGCCGTCGACCGAGACTTCGCCGGGGAAGCGGCCGTGCGCCGTGTCGTACTGCGTCAGGTGCGCGTTGGTCTTGGCATCGCCGAGGTCGTTGATCGCGACGATCTCGATGTCATGCTTCTTGCCGTTTTCGTAGAAAGCGCGCAGCGTGTTGCGGCCGATGCGGCCGTAACCGTTGATTGCAACGCGAATCGTCATGGTCTATCTCCTGATGGCTGAAAAAATACGTTTCGTGCAGCTTCACGGCGGCGCGCTGCGCGCCCGGGGAGGCAGCGCAGCGCGCCTGGTATCACTTAGGCGAGCACCTTCTTCGCCGTCTCGACCACGTTCTCGACGGTGAAGCCGAAGTACTTGAACAGCACGCCGGCCGGCGCCGATTCGCCGAAGGTGTCGATCCCGACCACGCCGCCCTCCAGGCCGACGTACTTGCGCCAGAACTCGCTCACGCCCGCCTCGATCGCCACGCGGCGCACGCCGGCCGGGAGCACGCGCTCGCGGTACTCGGCGTCCTGGCGGTCGAACACGGTGGTGGCCGGCATCGACACCACGCGCGCGGCGATGCCCTGCTGCGCCAGCGGCTCGACGGCCTTCATCGCCAGCTCGACCTCGGAGCCGGTCGCGATCAGGATGATCTTGCGCGCGACGACGTCTTCCTGCCAGTCGCGCAGCACGTAGCCGCCCTTGGCGACATTGGCGATCTGGGCTTCGCTGCGCGTGTTGAACTGCAGGTTCTGGCGGCTGAAGATCAGGCAGGACGGACGCTGGGCGGCGATCGCCTGGGTCCAGCCCACCGCCGTCTCGACCGTGTCGGCCGGGCGCCAGACGTCGAGATTCGGGATCAGGCGCAGGCTGGCGACGTGCTCGATCGACTGGTGGGTCGGGCCGTCCTCGCCCAGGCCGATCGAATCGTGGGTGAACACGAAGATCGACGGGGCCTTCATCAGCGCGGCCACGCGCAGCGCGTTGCGGCTGTAGTCGGAGAAGGTCAGGAAGGTGCCGCCGAAGGGCTTGTAGCCGCCGTGCAGGACCAGGCCGTTGATGGCCGCGCTCATACCGAATTCGCGCACGCCGTAGTTGACGTGGTTGCCCCACTGGATGCCGTGCTCGCCGGCGCGCACCGGCTTGGAGGCCTTCCAGTTGGTGAGGTTCGAGCCGGTCAGATCGGCCGAGCCGCCAAGCAGTTCCGGCAGCGCCGCGGCCAGGCCTTCGATGGTCTGCTGCGAGGCCTTGCGGGTGGCGACCGTCTCGCCGCGCTCGTTGGCGCCGGCGACGATGGCGGCGGCCTTCTCGGCCCAGTCGGCCGGCAGCTTGTTGGCCGCGCGGCGCTCGAACTCGGCCGCCTCGGCCGGGTACTTGGCGCGGTAGGCGTCGAACGCGCCCTGCCAGTCGGCTTCGAACTTGGCGCCCGCGGCCTTGGCATCCCATGCCGCATAGACTTCCTGCGGGATCACGAAGGGTTCCCAGTTCCAGCCCAGCGCGGCGCGCGTCTTGGCGATTTCCTCGGCGCCGAGCGCCGCGCCGTGCACGTCGTGGCCGCCGGCCTTGGTGGCCGCGCCCTTGCCGATCACCGTCTTGCAGCAGATCAGGGTCGGACGATCCGATTGCTTGGCCTTTGCGATGGCCGCGTCGACCGCGTCGACGTCATGGCCGTTCACGCCCGGGATCACGTTCCAGCCATAGGCCTCGAAGCGCTTCGGGGTGTCGTCGTGGAACCAGTTGACCACGTCGCCGTCGATCGAGATGCCGTTATCGTCGTACAGCGCGATCAGCTTGTTGAGCTTGAGCGTGCCGGCCAGCGAGCAGGCCTCGTGCGAGATGCCTTCCATCAGGCAGCCGTCGCCGACGAACACGTAGGTGTGGTGGTCGACGATCTTCGCGTCGGCCTTGTTGAACTCGGCCGCCAGCAGCGCCTCGCCGAGCGCCATGCCGACCGCGTTCGCCAGACCCTGGCCGAGCGGGCCGGTGGTGGTCTCGACGCCCGGCGTGATGCCGTATTCGGGGTGGCCCGGCGTCTTGGAGTGCAGCTGGCGGAAGTTCTTCAGCTCCTCGATCGGCAGTGCGTAGCCGCTCAGGTGCAACAGCGAGTACAGCAGCATTGAGCCATGGCCGTTGGACAGCACGAAGCGGTCGCGGTCGGCCCAATGCGGGTTGGTCGGGTTGTGGCGCAGGTGGCGCGACCACAGCGCGACGCCGATTTCGGCCATGCCCATCGGCATGCCGGGGTGGCCGGAGTTCGCTTGCTGGACGGCATCCATCGCGAGCGCGCGGATCGCGTTGGCCATCAGGGAGGTGTTGGCGGGAGACGAGGTCGTCATGTCGAGTCCGGAGAACGAGTCGAGAAAAACGGGGCACGGCATGTCCGGAAGCTCGCGGGCCAGCCGACCCCGGCGCGCGATGCGGCGCCATCAGGACGCGAAGCGGACGAGCAATCAGACGGGAGGCTGCAAAGCCGGTCATTTTAACAGAGACCCGGCCGGCGCCCCGGCGAAAACGGCTTCGCGACCGGGCTGAACGGCGAAACCGCGTCGCCGCATCTTCTCATGGGCGTGATTTTTGCGGCGCCGCAAGCCGCCGCCGGAGCCAGCGGGCCGCTTCCTGCCTCGCCGCGTTCCACTCGCCGCGCTCTCGCCTCCTATAATTCCCGGCATCGGCCCTGCCCTCGCCCCACCCCGTGAACACGACGCTCTTCTTCCATCCGTCCCCCGACGCGACCTACGGCTTCCCGAACGCGCGGCGGCTCGAGGCGCTCGCCTCGCCGCACCAGCGCATCGAGGTCTGGGACACGCCGCAGCTCGGCCGCTTGTTCACGCTCGACGGCCGGCCGATGACCTCCGTCGGCGACGAATACGTCTATCACGAATGCATGACGCACCCGGCCGCGCTGGCCCATCCGCAGCCGCGCCGGGCGCTGGTG
The DNA here is from genome assembly GCF_000959725.1 of Burkholderia gladioli. Taxonomy (NCBI): domain Bacteria; kingdom Pseudomonadati; phylum Pseudomonadota; class Betaproteobacteria; order Burkholderiales; family Burkholderiaceae; genus Burkholderia; species Burkholderia gladioli. Next base: position 2,116,190 of record NZ_CP009323.1, on the reverse strand, counting down.
CTCGGCGGCGGCGACGGCGGCGCCGCGCGCCAGTTGCTCAAGCATCCCTCGATCGAGCGGGTGGTGATCGCCGAACTCGACGCGGTCGTGGTCGAGATGGCGCGCCGCCACCTCGCCGCTGTGCACGAGGGCGCGCTCGACGATCCGCGCGTCGAGCTGGTGATCGGCGACGCCGCGCAGTACGTGGCGCGCAGCAACTGCCACTTCGACCTGGTGGTGTTCGACCTGACGCCGCCCGATTCGCCGGCCGCCGGCCTCTACACGCGCGATTTCCTGGCGCGGCTCAAGCGGATCCTGACGCCCTGCGCGGCGCTCTCGATGCACCTGGGCGCGCCGGGCTTCCACGCGAAGCGGATCGCAGCGCTGGTGGCCGAGCTGCGCGCCAGCTTCGCGGTGGTCGCCCCGCTGACCGCGCCGGTGCCGCTGTACGGCGGCGAATGGCTGATGGCGGTGGCCAGCGACACGCTCGACGCGGGCGCGCTGTTCGCCCACGACGTCGGGGAGCGGCTGGCCGAGCGTGGCGTCGCGGGGCTGCGCTTCTACGATGCCGAACTGCATCCGGCCTTGTTCACCCTGCGTCGCACGCTGCGCGATACACTCGGCCTACGGCGCTGATCGGCGCCCATCGTCCCCCATCCCGCAGGAGACTGTCCGATGACCGACCCACGTCCGGCCAACGTGCCCTGGTTGACGCCCTATCTGGCCGTTCGCAACGCCCAGGCGTCGATCCGCTTCTATGGCGACGCATTCGGGTTCGAAACGCGTGAATTGATCGACGAAGACGGCGCGATCATGCACGTCGAGATGAGCTACCACGGCCAGCTGATCCTGATGTTCGCGCCCGAGGGCGCGTTCGGCTCGACCGCGCGCACGCCGCGCAGCGCCGACAGCATGGCGCCGCAATCCTTCTACCTGTATGTCGACGACGTCGATGCCGCGCACCAGCGCGCGCTCGCGGCCGGCGGCAAGTCTCTGACCTCGCCCTGCGACCAGTTCTGGGGCGACCGCTTCGCCCAGGTCGAGGACCTGGACGGCTACCGCTGGGCATTGGCGAGGCGCATCGAGGCATGAACGGCAGCAGCACTTCCGCGGTTCCGCGATTTTTCGTCGATGTCCCGCTGGCCGATCAGGCCAGCATCGTGCTGCCCGCCGAGGTCGCGCGCCATGTCCAGGTGCTGCGTCTGGAGCCCGGCGATGCGCTGACGCTGTTCGACGGCAGCGGCGGCCAGTATCGCGCCGAGCTGGTCGAGATCGGCAAGCGCACGGCTGTGGCCCGCACGCTGGCCTTCGAGGCGCGCGAGCTGGAGACGCCCTACCGGATCACGCTCGCGCAGGGCATCGCCGGCGGCGACAAGATGGACTGGCTGATCGAGAAGGCGGTCGAGCTGGGCGTGGCCGGCGTGGCGCCGCTATCGACCTCGCGCGGCGTGGTGAGACTGTCCGGCGAACGCGCCGACAAGCGCGTGGCGCACTGGCAGGGCGTGGTGCGCGCCGCCTGCGAGCAATGCGGGCGCAATCGCGTGCCGGCGGTGGCTGCCGTGTCCGACTACGCCGCCTGGCTGGCGGCGCTGCCGTCTCCGGTCGAGGATGAAGTGCGGTTGATGTTGTCGCCGCGAGCGAGCATCGCCTTCGCCGAGTTGCCGGAGCAAGCGCCAACCGGCGAGATCCGCCTGCTGATCGGCCCTGAAGGCGGCTTGTCGCCGGCCGAGGAAGATGCCGCGCGCGAATGCGGCTTCCGGGCGATCGTGCTGGGCGCGCGCGTGCTGCGCACCGAAACGGCCGGAATGGCGATGCTGGCGGCGCTGGCCGCGCGCTGGGGAGGCTGGTAGGCGGCGAGCAGGAACTCAAGGCTGCCCGGCCAACGGGCTTGTCGCGGCTTGCGCGCCGAACTGCCGCCAAATCCGCTCAATCTCCGCGCATCTGCGTCGGCATGCCCAGTGTCTCGAGGATCGGCTTCGATACCGTCTCGAGCAGCGTGCCGGGATCCGTCGCGCGCCAACCTTCCAGGTCACTGCCGCTCAGTTGGAGCGTGCCGCTGACCGGTAGCTCGATCGGCGCGGCGGGGATCATCCCGGCCAGCTTGGTGGCCATTGCCGCGCGAGCCTCGACGGCGGCCTGCTCCGACCTGACGACCTGGCGCGGCATCACCACCCGCAGACGCTCCATCACCGGCGCGAGGTTCGCTACCTCGCAGACATAGGCGACCTGGGCGCTCGACGGCCCGTCGCCGCCCGAATCGGCCTCACGCGTCTCGCCGGTGACGCGGCAGCGCGAACGCGCGATCGCGTCCGCCACCGCCGCGAACATCGCGCGCAAGGGTTCGCTCAAGGCCTCGCGCTGCGCCGGCGGCATCGATTCGGTGAGCCGCTCCGCCAGATGGCGCGGGTTTTCCGCCCGCGCCTGCGCATAGGCCTGGAGATCGATCGCATCACGGCCGCCCTCGATGCCGCGCATCGTGTCGTTGTACTGCTGGCCGCGCGCCAAATCTCCGTTGACGAACAGCGCCAGCAGCAATTCGGTGGTCTGGCTCGGCGACAAGAGCGCGGCGCGAGCGGGCACGGCCGCGATCAGCATCGCGCCGGTCAAGGCCAGCACGACGCGGGACAGGATGCGCGGGATCTGCATGGGAATCATGGAATGATGGCCCTGGAACCGGGCAAAAGCAGGAAAAGGAGATGGCAACCCGCCCGAGCATGCCCGAGGCCATCGGCGGATGCAAAAAAGCCCGCGCTCGGCGGGCTTTTTCACCACTGGCTGGGCGACCCCGGAACCTCGGTCCCGGCCGTCGCGTCCGGCGAAACTCGATTCGCCCGCTCAGGCGAACGAGTAGAACACGCGAAACGCGATCTTGCGCTCCGCCCAGAACTCGGCGGCCTCGCGGAACACGTCGAGCAGGGTCTCGCGGCCCTCCTTGTCGAACTTCTGCGCGATCGGCAGCGCCTCCAGCACGATCACGAAGCCCGGCTGCTCGCCGGCCTTGTGGACCAGGTCGGTCAGGCTGTCGTACAGCGCGTCGTAGTTCTTGCCGAAATGCTTGGGGAACAGGAACGAGGTCGCGATCGTTTCCAGCACTTCCTGCTTCGACTGCGCGGTGCCGCAATAGGCGAACAGGAAATGCTGGCCCAGCCGGGCGGCCTCGTCCGCGAGATCCTGCACGCGGAAGGCGCGGATCGACTGCACGAGATTGGGTCGCACGGTCGCGAAAAGACTCATAGGCTCCTCGGTTGATGAAAGCTCCGGGCAGTCCGGCCGCAAGGGTGCCGCCTCCGGCGCGGTATCGCCCTGGGCGACCGCGCGCAGCTGCATCACACGTTGGAACAGGTTGCCGTCGCCGGCTGCGAACAGGTCCGCCGCAGCCGACGTATCGTGCGCGTAGGTGGTGTCGCTCATGCCGATCATCCCGAAATCATTCAACAATACGTTTAAAACTGGCGTAGTGGTCGTCGGAGTAGTAACAGTTGTCGATCCGGCGCAGCGGCCCGCCGCAGACGATCCGTTTCGCGCCGCGATTGCGCGCGCGGGGCGTCGGCACCGTGTACTCATGGTAATAGCCGCGCCGCATCTTCGGCAGGATGCGCTCGAAGTTGCCGAACACGACGCCGTCTTTCGAATACGGATAAGGGCCACCTGAAGCAATCAGCCCGAGCGTCGTCACGGCTTCGCGCGGCAGCGCGGAGGTCGCAATCGTACCGACCGCCGCGCCCGTGGGCGCGATTTCCCGTGCGTAGGCGGAAGAAACCGGACCGCCCGCCGGCAAGCCGGCGCTACCCAGTGCGATGAGCGCGAAGACGGACGCGAGCGCGCCGTTGCGGAGCCACTTGCGTGTCATGAACCGGGGTTCCCGCTGTTAAATCAACAAGTTGACGACCAGGAAAGGCGTAAGCGTAGCGCTAATGACGAGCAGAATCAATGTTCGTCCGGGAATTGAAAGCGCCATTTGCGGCTATTTGACACATTTAGCGCATTTTCCTCGCTTCATCAAGAATTTTTTATCTCGACCAGGATAAACTGCGCCTCGGCAACATCGACTGACGAGTTCTTGCCTCCTCGTCGGTTGCCGGCGGCCCGGCGATGTTGTCGTTTGACCTTGGGACGGTCCCTGGCCATGCCCGACGGCGTGCCTCGCAACGAGGCACGCCGCTTTTCCTGTGGCAATTGAATACAGAAGCCGTCGCCTAGGCGGGAGAACAAGGCCGATACCATGAAAAACGCCCGGGCCAGGCCCGGGCGTCTTTGATCATGAGGCCGCGACGCGGGCGCCGCCTGCCTCGTACGCTCAGCGCGTCGCGTTGACGTCGGCCACCAGCAGGGCCGCCATGTTGACGATCCGGCGCACCGTCGCCGATTCGGTCAGCACATGCACCGGCTGCGCCGCGCCGAGCAGGATCGGCCCGATCGCGATGTTGTTGCCGGCTGCCGTCTTCAGCAGGTTGTAGGCGATATTGGCCGCGTCGATGTTCGGCAGCACCAGCAGGTTCGCCTCGCCCTCGAGCGTCGAATCCGGCAGGATTTCCTTGCGCAGCACCGGGTCGAGCGCCACGTCGCCGTGCATTTCGCCGTCCACTTCCAGGCCCGGCGCGAGTTCCCTCAGGATCGCCAGCGTCTCGCGCATCTTCGCCGCGGTCGGCGCGTTGCTGGTGCCGAAGTTCGAGTGCGAGAGCAGCGCGACCTTCGGCTCGATGCCGAAGCGGCGCACTTCCTCGGCCGCCATCATGGTGATCTCGGCCAGTTGCTCCGGGGTCGGATCGACGTTGACGTGCGTGTCGACGATGAAGATCTGGCGACCCGGCAGGACCAGCCCGTTCATCGCGGCGTAGACGCTGCAGCCCTCGCGCTTGCCGATCACCTGGTCGACGAAGTGCAGGTGGCGATGCGTGGTGCTGATGGTGCCGCAGATCATGCCGTCGGCCTCGCCCTTCTTGACCAGCATCGCGCCGATCAGGGTGGTGCGGCGGCGCATCTCCAGCTTGGCGAGCTGCTGGCCCATGCCCTTGCGCGCCATCAACTGGTAGTAGGTCTGCCAGAAATCGCGGTAGCGCTCGTCGTGCTCGGTGTTGACGATGGTGAAGTCGACGCCCGGCGTGATGCGCAGGCCGAAGCGCTTGATGCGGTTCTCGATCACGTTCGGGCGGCCGATCAGGATCGGCTTGGCGACGTTCTCGTCGATCAGGATCTGCACCGCGCGCAGCACGCGCTCCTCCTCGCCCTCGGCGAACACCACGCGCTTCTTCTCGGCCGGGGCGCTGCGCGCCACCTGGAACACCGGCTTCATGGTGTTGCCGCTGTGGTAGACGAACTGCTGCAGATGCTGGACGTAGGCGTCCATGTCCTCGATCGGGCGCGTGGCCACGCCGCCTTCCATCGCCGCCTTGGCCACCGCCGGCGCGATCTTGACGATCAGGCGCGGGTCGAAGGGCTTCGGGATCAGGTATTCGGGGCCGAAGGAGATGTCCTCGATGCCGTAGGCGGTCGCCACGATATCGCTCTGCTCCTGCTGGGCCAGTTCGGCGATCGCGTTCACGGCGGCGATTTCCATCTCGCGCGTGATGGTGGTCGCGCCGACATCCAGCGCGCCGCGGAAGATGAACGGGAAGCAGAGGACGTTGTTGACCTGGTTCGGGTAGTCGGTGCGGCCCGTCGCGAGGATCGCGTCCGGGCGCACTTCATGGGCCACCTCGGGCAGGATTTCCGGCGTCGGGTTGGCCAGCGCGAGGATCAGCGGGCGCTCGGCCATGCCCTTGACCATCTCCTGCTTGAGCACGCCGGCGGCCGACAGGCCCAGGAAGATATCCGCGCCGTCGATCACCTCGGCCAGCGTGCGCGCCTCGGTCTCGCGCGCGAAACGCTCCTTGTCCGGGTCCATCAGCTCGGCGCGGCCCTTGTAGACCACGCCCGCCAGATCGGTCACGTAGATGTTCTCGAGCGGCAGGCCGATGTCGACCAGCAGGTCCAGGCAGGCCAGCGCGGCCGCGCCGGCGCCCGAGGCGACCAGCTTGACCTGCTTGATGTCCTTGCCGACCACCTTCAGGCCGTTGGTGACGGCCGCCGCCACCACGATCGCGGTGCCGTGCTGGTCGTCGTGGAACACCGGGATCTTCATGCGCTTGCGGCACTCGCGCTCGACGATGAAGCAGTCCGGCGCCTTGATGTCCTCGAGGTTGATGCCGCCGAAGGTCGGCTCCAGCGCGGCGATCACGTCGACCAGCTTGTGCGGGTCGGATTCGTTCAGCTCGATGTCGAACACGTCGATGCCGGCGAACTTCTTGAACAGCGCGGCCTTGCCTTCCATCACCGGCTTCGAGGCGAGCGGGCCGATGTTGCCCAGGCCGAGCACGGCGGTGCCGTTGGTGACCACGCCCACCAGGTTGCTGCGCGAGGTGAAGCGCGCAGCGTTCAGCGGGTTCTCGACGATCTCCTCGCAGGCGAAGGCCACGCCCGGCGAATAGGCCAGCGCCAAATCGCGCTGGTTGATCATCTGCTTGGTTGGCTGGACGGCGATTTTGCCCGGCGTCGGGAATTCGTGGTAATCGAGGGCGGCGGCGCGCAGGTCGGCTTTGGGGGAGGACTTGGTGGACATGAGTCGAGAGAGGCGGGATTAGAATACCTGTTCGGCCCACATTGTAGCGCCAATCCCCCGCCGGATTTTTCGATTCCGGTGACAACTGCCGCAGCCGGAATGCGCGTAAGGCCGAGCCGCCGCCTTACAATATCCGCCCTCCATCTGCTCGCCGGAACCGTTCGCCGTGGCCGCCTCCCCGTTGTCCGAATTCTCCCTGATCGACCGCTATTTCGCGCGCCGCGCGCAGCGCTCCGGCGCGCGCGCCGTACTCGGCATCGGCGACGATTGCGCCCTGCTGGCGCCCAAGGCCGGCACGATGCTGGCGATTTCGACGGACATGCTGGTGGAAGGCCGCCATTTCTTCCCCGAGGTGCCGCCGCGCGCGCTCGGCCACAAGACGCTGGCCGTCAATCTCTCGGACCTCGCCGCGATGGGCGCCCAGCCGCGCGCCTTCACGCTCGCCTTCGCGCTGCCGCGCGCCGATGCCGACTGGCTCGACGCGTTCGCCGACGGTTTGTTTACGATCGCCGATCGCCATGGCTGCGAGCTGGTCGGCGGCGATACCACCAGCGGGCCGCTCAATCTCTGCGTGACCGTGTTCGGCGACGTCGGCCCCGATCGCGCGCTGCGCCGCGACGCGGCGCGCGCGGGAGACGAGGTCTGGGTTTCGGGCACGCTAGGCGACGCGCGCGCCGGGCTGGGCGTGGCGCGCGGCGAATGGACGGCCGGCGAGGCCGAGGCTGCGGCATTTCGCCGCGCACTCGAATGGCCCGAGCCGCGCGTCGCGCTCGGCCTGGCGCTGGCCGGCGTGGCGCATGCCGCGCTGGACCTCTCCGACGGGCTGGCCGGCGACCTGCGCCACATCCTCGAGCGTTCGCGGGTGGCGGCCGAGATCGACGTCGACGCGGTCCCGCGCTCGGCGGCACTGGCCACGCTCGCGCCCGAGTTGCAGCGCACCTGCACGCTGGCCGGCGGCGACGACTACGAACTCTGCTTCACCGCGCCGGCCGGGGCGTACTCGGCCGTGCTGGCCGCTGCCGAGACGGCCGGCGTGCCGGTCACGCGGATCGGCACGATCCGCGCGCTGGCCACGGGCGAGGCGCCCGGGGTCCACTGGCGCGACGGCCAGGGCGCGCCGCTGTCGCTGACCCTGCATGGCTTCGACCACTTCCATGACGAGCAATGACCCTCACGCGCGGCCGGTGCCGCCGGCCGGGGACGACGGCCGCCCCGCCGCCCTGCCGCTGATCCCCGCCGCATCCGAGCCGCCGCCCGGGCTCGGGGCCGATGCATCGAGCAGGGCGCCGGATTCGCGCGAGACTCGCGATCGCGCCCGCCGGTCGGATCGCGCTCCAGACCTCGACGATGGCCCCACCCTGCACGAGATCCACGAGGTGCGGGACGTCCACGACATCCACGAGATTCGCGAAATCCACGACGACGCGCGGCCGGCGCCGCGCCGCGCCAGCGCGCCCTTCATGCGCTCGCATCCGCTGCACCTGGTCTCGCTAGGTTTCGGCACCGGCCTCGCGCCTTTCGCGCCCGGCCTGGTCGGTTCGTTGTTCGGCTGGCTCAGCTTCGTCGCGCTGGCGCCGCACCTGAGCCCGGCCCGCTGGCTCGTGCTGATCGCCGCCGGCTTCGCGCTCGGCCTGGTCGCCACGCACTACACGGCCCGCGCGCTCGGCGGCGGGCGGCCGCGCGCGATCGTCTGGGACCAGATCCTCGCCACCTGGATCGTGATGCTGCTGGTCACGCCGGCCAGCTTCGGCCAGCAACTGGCCGCCTTCGTGCTGCTGCGCCTGGTGCTGCGGCTCAGGCCGCCGCCGATGCGTCGCTTTGACCGCCGCTTCGATCACCGCTTCGATCACCGTTTGAAAGCTGGCTTTGGCATCATGATCGACGACCTGGTCGCCGCGTTCCTCACCCTGCTCGCGATCGCGACCTGGCACGCGGTGTTTTCCACCCCTGGCTGATTTTCCCGGATACCACTACGCATGCCGACCGATTCCGTCGTCCACCAGCTCGCGATCCGCGCCGGCAACAAGCTGCGCGACGAACACCTGATGCTCGCCACCGCCGAGTCCTGCACCGGCGGCATGATCGCGACCGCGATCACCGACATCTCCGGCAGCAGCGGCTGGTTCGAGCGCGGCTTCGTGACCTACTCGAACCAGGCCAAGAGCGAGATGATCGGCGTGCCGCCCGAGCTGATCGAGCGGCACGGCGCGGTCAGCGAGCCGGTCGCGCGCGCGATGGCCGAAGGCGCGCTGCGCAACAGCCGCGCCCAGGTCGCGCTGTCGGTGACCGGCATCGCCGGGCCGGGCGGCGGCTCGGAGCTCAAGCCGGTCGGCACCGTCTCGTTCGGCTGGAGCAACCGCCTGCATACCGAGGTCGAGACCCTGGTGTTCCGCGGCGATCGCGAACAGATCCGCGTGCAGGCCGCCACCCACGCGCTGCGCGGCCTGCTCAAGCTGCTCGACGAGCGCGAGCGTTGAAGCCGCTTCGCTGCCTGGTCGAACCCATGAAAAAAGCGCCCCGTGGGGCGCTTTTTGCTGTCTGCGTGGCCGGCGCGTCTACCGGCCGGCGCATCGCTCAACGATGCGCGTTGATGGTGTCGCGCGTGGTCTGCGCGACGCGCGCGGCGGCCTCGGCGAAGTCCTCGTCCTTGCTCGCGTAGAGGATCGCGCGCGAGGAGTTGATCATCATGCCGCCGCCGTCGGCCGTGCGGCCGGCGGCCACCGTCGCCTGCACGTCGCCGCCCTGCGCGCCGATGCCGGGAATCAGAAGCGGCATCTCGCCGACGATGCCGCGCACGATCTCGATCTCCTTCGGGAAGGTCGCGCCGACCACCAGCGAGAGCTGGCCGGTCTTCGCATTCCAGCGCGTGGCGGCCAGCTCGGCCACCACCTGGTAGAGCGGGCGGCCGCCGGTCTCGAGGAACTGCAGGTCCGAGCCGCCCGGGTTCGAGGTCCGGCACAGCACCACCACGCCCTTGTCCTCGTAGGCCAGGTAGGGCTCGATCGAGTCGTAGCCCATGTAAGGATTGACCGTCACGGCATCGGCCCGGTAGCGCTCGAAGGCCTCGCGCGCGTATTGCTCGGCGGTGCTGCCGATGTCGCCGCGCTTGGCGTCGAGGATCACGGGCAGGCCCGGGTGCTGCAGGTGGATGTGGGCGATCAGCCGCTCGAGCTGGTCCTCGGCGCGATGCGCGGCGAAGTAGGCGATCTGCGGCTTGAAGGCGCTCGCGTAGGGCGCGGTCGCGTCGACGATCTCGCGGCAGAAATCGAAGATCGCCTCGGGGCGGTTCGCGAACTGGGCGGGAAAGCGCGTCGGTTCGGGATCGAGACCGACGCAGAGCAGGGAATTCGTGCGCTGCCAGGCGGCGCGCAGCGTATCGATGAAGGTCAGCGGAGCGGACATGTTTCGCGGCGGGTCGTTTGAGGAATGGCGCGTATTTTACCCGCAGCGCCCGCTTGCCTCTGGCGCGTGCCGCCGTTTCAGCGCGTTTCGGCCGCTTTTCCAGCCGTTTTTTCGGCGCCCTGTTCCGCCGCCTTGGGCGCGCCCGCGCGCGGATCGGCGCGCTCCACCGTGAAGCGGAAGCGCCGCGTCAGGCGCTCGCCGGGCCCGAGCAGGGTCATGCCGTGCGCGTCGGCGCCGCCCGGCAGGTTCACCGCGTTGATCGGGTGATCGACCGGCTCGAAGCAGAAGAAGCGCTCGCCCGGCGGCGTGTAGAGCACGTAGCAGTCGGCATCCGACTCGATCGCCATGCTCAGGCCGCGCGTGGGCCAGGCCACCGTGGCGCGCCCGCCCCAGCCCGTGAAGGCATGGTTGACCAGGGTCGAGGGCAGCGGATAGGCGATGCCGAACTGCCAGGCAGGCGGCACGTTCACATGGCGGCGCGGCAGCCAGTCGGGGCCGGACAGCCACAGCCCGTTGGCGGCCGCCGCCAGCTCGGTGCGCTCGTCGCGCACGATGAAGGGATGCACGCCGAGCCCGAACGGCAGCCGTTCGGGCCCGCAGTTCTCGATCGCCAGCGCGATCGTCAGGCTGGCGCCGTCCAGCGCGTAGGACTGGGTGGCGCGATAGGCATAGGGGCTGCCCTGGCGGCGGTCCAGCGACAGTTGCAGCTCGGTGGCCGAGAGATCGTCGATCTGCCAGCGCGCGAGCCAGCCGTCGCCATGGATCGGCAGCGGCTCGCCGCTGCGGTTGCGCGGCACCTCCACGCGGCGCCCCTCGCAATCGAAGGCGCCCGCGCCGATCCGGTTCGAATAAGGCAGCAGCGGGTAGCAGCCGAGCGCGTTCGGGTCGGTGCCCGCCTCGACGTGCTCGCAGCCGCGGAAGATCGGCGTGGTGGCGCCGTCGCCGCGCCAGTCGAAGCGCGCGACGCCGCCGCCCAGATGCGGCACCACGTCGAGCCGCAATTCCGGGCTGGCCAGCGTGACGGCCGCGTCAGCCGCCGCCAGCACGCCTTGCGCGATGCTCGCGGTCTGCGGGCCGGGGCTGACCGGCTGCGCGGCGGCCGCCAGGCGCGCGCGCCGCGTGCGCGCGGCGGCCGGCGAGGAAGAACTGCCCAGTGTCGAGCTCGTCATGGTCGTTGCTCCTGTGCGCGTCGCGCGCGGCAATGCGGGTGCCGGATCAGGCCCAGCCGCCGTCGACGACGACGTCCTGGGCCGTCATCATACGACTGTCGTCGGCGGCGAGAAACAGCGCCGTGCGCGCCAAGTCGTCGGGCAGCAGCTCGGCATCGATGCACTGCCCGGCCTTGATCGCCGCGCGGCCCGCATCGTCGAGCCACAGCCGGCGCTGCTTGTCGGTCATCACCCAGCCCGGCACCAGCGCGTTGACGCGGATCCCGAATGGGCCGAGGTCGCGCGCCAGGGTGCGCGTGAGCCCCTGGATCGCGGCCTTCGAGGTGGCGTAGACGGGATAACCGCCGTTCTTGAGCATCCAGCTGATCGAGCCGAGATTGATGATCGAGCCGCCGCCGAGCGACTTCATGTCCTCGATCACGGCCTGCGCGGCGAAGAACTGGTGCCGCAGGTTGACCGCGATCGCCGCGTCGAACGACTCGGGGGTGACTTCCTCGATGCTGTGGCGCTTGTCGTTGGCCGCGTTGTTGAGCAGCACCGCGATCGGGCCGGTGCGCGCGCGCAGCTCGACGATCGCGCGCCGCAACGCGTCGATATCGGTGATGTCGGCCGCCACGAACACCGGCGCGTGGCGCGACTCCGTGAGGCGCTCGGCCAGTGCCGCGCCGGCCTCGGCGTCGAGGTCGAGGAAACCCACCCGCGCGCCCTGCGCGGCGAAGTGCTCGACGAAAGCCGCGCCGATGCCGGTGGCGCCGCCCGTGATCAGCACCGCGCGGTCGGTCAGGCTCGGGTAGCGCGCGCCCTGCGCGGCATCGGCCGTGATCGCTTGATTCATCTGCCTGTCCTCCGCCGCGTCAGTCGCGCGAACCGCGGTTCTTCAACTGGTCGAGCAGCACCGCCGCCAGCAGGATCGCGCCGCGCACCAGGTACTGGTAGAACGCGTCGATGTTGAGCAGGTTCATGACGTTCTCGACCGTGCCCATGATCAGCACGCCGATCACCACGCCCGAGATGGTGGCGCGCCCGCCGAGCAGGGACACGCCGCCCAGCACGCAGGCCGAGATCACGTTCAGCTCGAAGCCCTCGGCCGCGTTCGGCTGGCCCGAGGTGATGCGCGAGGCGAGGATCACGCCGGCCAGTGCGGTGACCGCGCCCTGCACCAGGAAGATCCACACGCGCGTGCGCTCGACGTTGATGCCGGCCAGCCGCGAGGCTTCCGGGTTGCCGCCGATGGCCAGCGTGTTGCGGCCGTAGACGGTCTGGTTGAGCATCACGCCGAACACGATGAAGCACAGCAGGGTGACCCAGATCGGCAGCGACACGCCGAACAGGCTCAGGCCCCCCAGCGCGATGAAGGTATCCGAGGACACGCCCACCGCCTGCCCGTGCGAGACGATGAAGCCCAGGCCGCGCACGATCTCCATGGTGGCCAGGGTGGTGATCAGCGCGTTGATGCGCAGGTAGGCGATCACGGCGCCGTTCACGAAGCCGATCGCGGCACCGGCGGCGATCGCCGCGACGATGGCGATGAAGGTGTTGTCGGTGGCGTTGAGCACCATCGCGCAGAGCACGCCCGAGAAGGCCACCGTCGAGCCGATCGAGAGATCGAAGTCGCGCGAGGCGAGACAGAACATCATGGTGCAGGCCACCATGCCGATCTGCGAGATCGACAGCGCGAGACCCAGCATGTTGTCGATCGAGAAGAAATGATCGACCGTCACGGACATGGTGACGAACATCACCGCGAAGATCACGATCAGGCTGTAGTCGGTGACCTGCTGCCACCACTTCTGCTTGTCGTTCTTCTGCGGAATCAAGGCCTCGGCCGCGGTCTTGGCGGCTGCCTGCGTGAGATTTTCCCTGGCTTGCATCGTGTCGCTCCCTGCATGGGCGCGGAATCGCCGCGCCGTCTCCCTAACTCGTTTCGTCCGTGAGCGCGCCGCTTCAAGCGGCCTGCTCGGCCGGCCCCTGCGGCAGCGCCAGATTCAGCACCACCTGTTCGTTCGCCCCCTCGCGCGTGACCTCGCCCGCGATCCTGCCCTCGCGCATCACCACGATGCGATCGGACACGCCGAGCACCTCGGGCAGCTCCGAGGACACCATCACGATCGCGCAGCCGCGCTCGGCCAGCTCGTAGATCACCTGGTAGATCTCGTTCTTGGCGCCCACGTCGATGCCGCGCGTCGGCTCGTCGAGGATCACCACCTTCAGGTCGGGCTCGGCCAGCCAGCGCGACAGGATCGCCTTCTGCTGGTTGCCGCCCGACAGGAAGCGGATCTTCTGCCGGCGGCTCGGCGTCTTGATCTTGAGCAGCTTGATGAAGCGCTCGGCCGTCTCGGCTTCCTTGCGTCCGTTCAGGAACATGCCGGCGCGCAACGAATGGCGGCGGCAGCTGATATTGATGTTCTCGGCGACCGTCGCCATCGCGACGATGCCCTCCTCCTTGCGATCCTCCGGACACAGCACGATGCCGTGGCGGATCGCGTCGCCGGTGCGGCGGATCTCGATCGGCTTGCCGTCGAGCACCAGCGCGCCGCCGCGCTTGCGATCGGCGCCGTAGATCACGCGCATCAGCTCGCTGCGCCCCGCGCCGACCAGGCCGAAGAAACCGACGATCTCGCCCGCGCGCACCGAGAAGTCGGCCGGCGCCTTGAGCGCGTCGCCGGCCAGCGCCTTGACCTCGAGCCGCGTCTGGCCGAGCGGCCGCGGCCGGTAGTGATAGATGTCGTTGATCTCGCGGCCGACCATCTGGCTCACCAGCTGCTCGCGCGGCACCTCGGCCAGCACGGCGTGCGAGGCGATGCGGCGGCCGTCGCGGAAGATCGTGCAGGCGTCGCAGAGCCGGTAGATCTCGTCCATGCGGTGCGAGATGTAGATCAGCGCGCGGCCCTCGGCGCGCAGGTCCTCGACCAGCTTGAACAGCACCTCGGTCTCGCGGTGCGAGAGCGAGCTGGTCGGCTCGTCGAGCGCGATCACGCGCGCGTTGCGCATCAGCGCCTTGCAGATCTCGACCATCTGGCGCTGCGCGATCGACAGCTTGCGCAGCTTGGCCTGCGGATCGAGATCGACGCCCATCGCCTGCAGGCGCTCACGCACGTGGCGGCGCGCATCGCCCTTGCGCACCCAGCCGAGCGCGTTCGGCAGGCGCCCGAGCAGCAGGTTCTCGGCCACCGTCAGGTCGGGCACGTATTGCAGCTCCTGGTGGATCACCGCGATGCCGGCGCCGATCGAGGCCGCCGCGCTCGCGAAGCGTACCGGCTGGCCGTCCACCAGCACGCTGCCCGAATCGGGCTGGTATTCGCCGCCGAGAATCTTCAGCAGCGTGGACTTGCCCGCGCCGTTCTCGCCCATGAGGCCATGGACCTGCCCGCCGTGCACGTCGAACGAGATGCCGTCGAGTGCCCGCACGCCGGGGAAGACCTTGCCGATATTGTCGAAACGCAGAACCGCAGCCAACTTCGCCTCCACTTCGTTGCCGGGCCGCCGCAGCACGCGACGGCCCGCTTTCACTTCAAGCCACTGCGCCGAATCACGCTTGAATCACGCGTGAATCGCGCTTACTTCGAGGCCAGGCCCATCTCGGTGCGCACCATGCCGACGTTCGCGCGCGTGGCCAGCATGCCGGTGGTCAGCGTCAAGAGCGGCGGCATCTTGCCCTGCGTGATCCACGCGTACATCAGGTCCGAGGTTTCCTCGCCGTGGCGCTTCGGGCTGATGATCACGGTGCCGTAGAAGCCGGTCGGCTGCGGCTTCTTGAACTCGCTGAGCGCCGAGTCCGAACCGCCGATGCCGATGCCGATCATGTTGTCGGCCTTGAAGCCGCGGCCCTCGGCGGCGCGCACGGCGCCCAGCACCGCCTCGTCGTTGAGGCCGTAGGCCACCCAGTGCTTGAACTGCGGGTTCTTGGTCAGCGCGATGTTGGCCGCGTTGAAGGCGTTCTCGGTATCGGTCTTGGCCTGCGGCGCCGCGATCACGTTGGCCTTCGGGAAACCGGCCGCCACCAGCGCGTCGGTCGCGCCGCTGGTGCGGTCGTGCGCGGTCGGCAGTTGCTCGTAGGTGATGTCGATCGCGCCGACCTCGGCCATGTTCCAGCCGCGCTTCTTGATCTCGGCGGCCAGGCCGTCGCCGACCTGCTTGCCGATGTTGTAGGCCGAGATGCCCATGTGCGGCACCGACTCGATCGGCTTGCCGCTGCCGTCCACCAGGCGGTCGTCGACCGTCATCATCTTCAGGTTGTGCGACTTGGCCTTGGCGACGATGCCCGGCCCGAGCTTGACGTCGGGCGTGCAGATGATGAAGCCCTGCGCCTGCTGCGCCGAGAGGTTGTCGATCGCGCTCATCACCTTCTCGCCCGAGGGCGCGCCGATCTTCACCAGCGTGAAGCCCTTGGCCTTGGCGGCCATTTCGGCGAACTTCCACTCGTCCTGGAACCACGGTTCCTCGGGCTGCTTGACGAGGAAGCCGATCTTCACCGGGTCCGCCGCCTGGGCGAACGGGGCGCCTGCCAGCACGGCCGCTGCCGCCGCGAGCGTGACAAAGGTTCTGCGTTTCATCTGTGTCGTCTCCTGTGATGCCATTCAAGGTCCGGCCGCCTGGTTCTGTGCCGCGGCACGCGCGCGGCCGTCGCGTGCTGCGGTCTTTCCGAGATACTGCGGGTGCTGCCTTGCTGCGAATGCTGCCTGCCGCCGGCCCGCCTGGCGGGCGCCGGCCTCAATCGTGGTAGAGCGCGGTACGCCCGCCGTCGATCGTGATGCAAGTGGCGTTGATGAAGGGCGCCTCGTCGGAGGCGAGGAACACCGCCGTCATCGCCACTTCGTCAGGCCGGCCGATGCGCTTCATCGGCTGCAGCGCGAGGGTCGCCTCGCGCGCCGCGGCCGGATCCGCCTGCGAATTCCACCAGTCGTGCGTGAGCTGGGTCTCCACGTAGCCGGGCGCGATCGCGTTGACGCGCAGGTTGCGCGGCGCGTATTCGATGCCGAGCGCGCGCGTCAGGCCCAGCACGCCGTGCTTGGCGACCGGATACGGGAAGCAGCCCGGGATGATCTGGAAGGCATGCGTCGAGGCCACGTTGACGATGCTGCCGCGACCGCGCTCGACCATGCCCGGCAGCGCCGCGCGGCAGCCGTTCCAGACGCCGTCCAGGTCGACCGCGAAGCAGCGCCGCCAGTCCTCGTCGCGCATCGTCAGCGGATCGCAGAACACGTTCACGCCGGCGTTGTTGACCAGCACGTCGAGCGCGCCGAACTCGCGCTCGGCCAGCGCCACGGCCTCGGCCACCGAGGCCGGCTCGGTCACGTCGGTGCGATGCGCGAGCACGCGCGCGCCGTCCACCTCGGCGGCGATCGCGGCGGCCGCCTCGTGGCCCGCGCGCTCGTCGAGTTCGGCGATCAGCACCGCCGCGCCCTCGCGCGCGAAGGCCAGCGCGATCGCCGCGCCGATGCCGCGGCCGGCGCCTGTCACCAGCGCCGTCTTGCCGGCCAGCCGATTCACTTCCCGGCCCCGCCGCGCGCGATCGCCAGGCCCTTCACATAGGCCTGCGCATGCCGCGCGGTGGTGGCCGCGTCCTGGCCCGGCTTGTAGAGCGCCGAACCCAGGCCGAAGCCGTTGGCGCCCGCCGACAGGTAAGGGCCCATGTTGTCGGGCGTGACGCCCCCCACCGGCACCAGCGGCACACGCTTGTCGATCACCGCGCGCCAGGCCTTCACGGCCACCGGGCCGAGTTGCTCGGCGGGGAACATCTTCAGCACGTCGGCGCCGGCGCGCAGCGCGGCGAAGGCCTCGCTCGGGGTGGCCACGCCGGGCGCGGCGGCCATGCCCAGTGCCTTGGCACGGTGAATCACCTCGGCATCGGCATGCGGCATCACGATCAGCTCGCCGCCGGCACGCGACACTTCGTCGACATACTCGGGACGCAGCACGGTGCCCGCGCCGACCAGCACCTCGGCCGGCAGCGCGGCGCGCAGCGCGGCGATGCTGGCGAACGGATCGGGCGAATTGAGCGGCACCTCCAGCAGCCGGAAGCCGGCCTCGACCAGGGCGGTGCCGTGCTCGACCGCTTCCTCGGGCCGCAGGCCGCGCAGGATCGCGATCAGCGGGCAGGCCGCGAAGGCGCGCGCCAGGGCCTCGTGCGGGACATAGGGGGCGGGCAGCGTCAGTTCGGATGACATCGTGTCGATCTCCTCGATTCGGTGGGCCGGGCTCAGCCCGGCGTGCAGGCTGCCGCGCCGATCAGGCCGGCCTGCGTGGCGATGCGCCAGAGCCCGCGCTCGGTGGCGCGCTCGACCAGGCGCGCGCCGTCGCAGCCGAATTCGCGCAGCGCGCTCAGGTAGCGCGCGCACAGCGTGGCGTCGCCGATCAGGCGCGGCGGCTGGGCGGCCAGCGTGGTGCCGACGCCGGCCAGCATGGCTGCCAGCGCGTTCAGTTCATGGCCGATCAGGAGCCCCGACAGGTAGTCGCCCTGCGACTCGGGCGCGAGTTGCCCGGTCAGGCCCAGCGTGCGGGTGCTGAAGATGGTGGCCAGCAGGCCCGCCTCGCGGCCCTCGCGGGCCACCGCCACGCCGCGCCGGAAGGCTTCGGCGTCGGCATGCTCGCCGGCGCGCATGGTGCGGCCCAGGATGGTGTGGTCGCGCAGCACGGCGAACAGCTCGCCCGTCATGTAGGTGCGGAAGCGCTCGATGCGCCCGGCGCGGACCCAGGCCCATTTCGCATGCGTGCCGGGCAGGCCGATCAGCGCGCCGGCCGCGCCGCTGGCCAGCGCCGGATCGTCGGCCAGCGCGCCGACGATCTGGGTTTCCTCGCCGCGCATCACGTCGGGCAGCGTGCCCGCCTCCAGCACGCCGGGCACGATCGCCACCGGCACGCCGCGCGCCGACTCGACGCGGATCAGGCCAGCCGCCAGCGCGTCGGCATCCACCGGCGTGTTGACGTAGGGCGCCTCGCGCCAGCCCTGCGCGCTGCCGACCATGCCCGCGGCCAGCACCGGCAGTTCGGGCCAGCGGTCCAGCCAGGCGCCGCAGGCGGTCTCGAAGGCGGCGTCGAAGGCCGCCGCGCCGCCCGCGCGCGGCAGGCTCATCACGCCGGCCGCATGGGCGCCGGCCTCCAGCACGCTGCCGTCGGCCGCGAACAGGAAGGCCCGCATCGAGGTGGTGCCCCAGTCGATCGCGATCAGCGCCGGCGGGGCGGGGTTCGGTCGGTCCATCGTCATCGCTTGATCCTGCGGGTCGTTTGCGGCGCGCTCCAGCCGAGCTCCGCCGAGATCGCGCGCGCCTCGCGCTGCACGATCGGAATCAGCTCGTCCATGCGGTCGAGCGGCATGTAGGGAATCGTGCTGGCCACCGAGACGGCCGCCACGATCGCGCCCGAGGCGTCGCGCACCGGCGCGGCCACGCAGCGGATCGAGGCCTCGTTCTCTTCCAGGTCGAAGGTGTAGCCGCCGGCCGCGTAATGCGCCATGCGCTGCAGGAAGGTGGTCGCGTCGGGGCGGCGGTCGGGCTTGAAGCTGACGCCGGCCAGCGAACGGCGCGAGGCCTCGAACAGCGAGGCCCAGGTGTCCGGCGGCAGGTCCAGCATCATCGCCTTGCCGATCCCGGTCGAGGCCAGCGGCATCCGGTGGCCGATCCGCGAGCGCATCTCCAGGCCGCGCGTGCCGGGGATCTTGTCGATGTAGAGCACGTCGTCGCCGTCGCGCATGCCGAGGTGAATGGTGTCGAGCGTGGCGTCGGCCAGCGCCTCGAGATGCGGGCGCGCCACCGCCGTCAGCGGCATCTGCTCCAGCGCGATGGTGCCCAGCTCGATCAGCTTCGGGCCCAGCAGGTAGCCGCCCTGCACCTGGCGCAGGTAGCGCGCCTGCACCAGGCTGCTCACCAGCCGGTGGGTGGTGCTGCGGGTGGTGCCGAGCGCCGCGCCGATCGCCCGCATGTCGCGCGCGCCGCCGGCGATCGCCTCGAGGATCGCCAGGCCGCGCAGCAATGTCTGCGTGCCGGCCTGCTGGGCCGCCAGGTCGAGCGGCGAACCGGTCGCGCCGATGCTGTCGGACAAGGCGTCGAGCGCGGCGCCGGAGGCGCGCGCGTCGTGCGAGGCGCCGTTCGAGGCGGAGGCGCCGGCGTTCGGCGCGAGGGAAATCGGTGTCTTGTTCATGGATGGCTCGGGTCGCTGGAACGGGCGATCACGAAGCGGCAGGCCTAGACGGCCCGGGAACGGACCAAGGCACGCGGAACGGCGAACTGTTGAATCGGCTTCATCGCTTGTCTCCTGGTTGCCGCGGCTGCGGATCCCTGGTTCGGATCTCGCGCCGGTGCATATCGATTGGTTGCCGATTGTAGAGGCCGCCCCTGGCATCTCCAATATTTGAATGCATCGCCCAAATATTGAGATATTCGCAGAAGACGGCGCGAGGGCGGAACCGGTTTCTCGAAGATGCGCGACGATGCGGATCGAACGCGGCAAGGGCGGGGCGAGGCCGCGGCACGCGATGTCGGGAAGGAAGGCCGGTGATACGCGAGAGGACGAACGGCCGGCGCCGTTCCTCTCGTCATCTCATTGCGAGGCGGGCAGCTCGGCGGCGCCCATGCGCCGCGCGATCACGCGCGTGCGTTGAGCGAGATACGGGGAATTGCGATGCGCGTCGAAGAACTTCGGGTTGGGCAGCATCACCGCGAGCCGCGCGGCCTGCCAGGCCGTTAGCTGGCTGGCGGGCACCCGGTAGTAGTAGCGCGCGGCGGCCTCGGCGCCATACACGCCGCGACCGAATTCGACCGAGTTCAGGTAGATCTCGAAGATCCGCTCCTTGTCGAGCAGGGTCTCGAGCATCCAGGTGATGATCAGTTCCTGCCCCTTGCGCAGGTAGCTCTTCTGGCTCGACAGGAACAGATTGCGCGCGAGCTGCTGCGAGATGGTCGAACCACCGGCGACGATGCGTCCGCGCGCGCGGTTCTTCTCCCAGGCCTGCAGGATCGCGTCGACCTCATAGCCGTTGTTGCTGGCGAAATCGGCATCCTCGGAGGCGATCACGGCGCGCTTGAGATTGCGCGAGATCTGCGCGTAGGGCACCCACTGGTGCTGGATCGCCACGGGCGGCGTCTCGCCCTTGAGGCGCCAGGCGTCGGCCCGCATGAAGGCGGTCGAGCCCGGATCGATCACGCTCCAGAGCGCGATCTGCGTGAAGTAATAGAGCTGGGTGACCAGCCAGGCGCCGGCCAGCACCGCCGCCACATAAACGGCCCAGCGCGCCAGGCCGCGCCGCCGCGCCTCGCGGCCGGGGCGGGCCTTGCCGGCGCCGAGCGGGATCACCATGCGCGAGGGCCGGCGAAGCTGCCGGCGCTCCGCTCAGGCCGCGGCGGCCAGCGCATCGCGCAGGGCCGCCAGCACGGGCGCGCCGTCGGGCCGCACGCCGCGCCACAGATGGAAGGATTCGGCCGCCTGCTCGACCAGCATGCCGAGCCCGTCGGCGGCGCGCGCGCCGAGCGACTCGGCATGGCGCATGAACACCGTCGGCTGGGCACCGTACATCATGTCGTAGGCCAGCGTGCCGGCGCCGAACGCGGCCGGGTCGCATTCGGGCAGCGCCGCGTCGAGACTGCCGGCGGTGGCGTTGACGATCACGTCGTAGGGATGCCGCTCGACCAGCGCCGCGCCGCCGCCGGCCAGCGCGCAGCCGGCATCGTGCGCGGCCTGCGTGAACTGGCCGACCAGCTCCTCGGCCTTGCTGGCGGTGCGGTTGACGATGCTGATCGCGAGCGGGCCGCGATCGAGCATCGGCAGCACCACGCCGCGCGCCGCGCCGCCCGCGCCGAGCAGCAGGATGCGCGCGCCGGCCAGCGACACGCCGAGGTTCTGCTCGATGTCGCGCACCAGGCCGACGCCGTCGGTGTTGTCGCCGTGGATCCGGCCGTCGGCCTCGAAGCGCAGCGTGTTGACGGCACCGGCGGCGGCCGCGCGCGGCGAAAGCGTGTCGGCCAGCGCATGCGCCTCCAGCTTGAAGGGCACGGTGACGTTCGCGCCGCGCCCGCCCGCGGCGATGAACTCGCGCACCGCGGCCGCGAAGCCGTCGAGCGGCGCGAGCCGGGGCGTGTAGTCGATCGCCTGGCCGGTCTGCTCGGCAAAGCGCGCGTGGATGAACGGTGACTTGCTGTGCGCCACGGGATTGCCGAACACCACGTAGCGCTCGCGCGCGACGGCCTCGGCCGGATTGCGCGGCTCGCTCATTTCGGGTTCTCCTCGCCGTCTCCCGGGGCCGGGGCGGCTGCCTCGCCGTCGGCCTCGGCGAGCGCTTCCGCCTCGCTCTCGGCCGAGGCGTCGGGCGCGTCGACGATGGTGTCGTCGCCGGCCGCCTCGTCAGCGCCCTCGTCAGCGCCCTCGTCCTCGTCGGCGGTCTCGCCGCTCGACACGGTCGGCGCGTCCAGCACGTTGAGCAGCCGCACCGAGGCCTCGATGGTCAGCTCGTCGATCGACATCACGTCGAGCAGCACGCGCGTGCCGCGCGCATGCACGCCGAGCCCCGGCACATGCAGCAGCAACGGCACTTCCTCGAGCCGCACCAGGTCGCCCTTGACCACCGCGGCGACCACCTGGCGGCGATTCTCCTGGCGCAGCCAGCGCAGGCACCAGAAATACTCCATGCGGCGCTGGTGATCGGCATAGGCCGTGTAGGTGTCGTCGAAGCCCTGCACCACCGCGTAGAGATCCGCGTCCTTGGGCTTGAAGGGCGCGGCCAGCTTGGCGGTCACGCCGTGCTGCACGCAGGCCAGCAGTTGCCACTGGTTGACCAGGTCGACGTAGCGGCGCAGCGGCGAGGTGCTCCAGGCGTACTGCGCCACGCCCAGCCCCTCGTGCGGCGCGGCCGAAGTCTGCATGCGGGTGCGCTTGGGGCCGGTCGGCACGCCGAGCGCGCGCTGCGAGCGGTAGATGCCCGGCACCGTGTGGTCGTGCAGGAAGGCGCCCCAGGTCGAGTTCGAGAGGATCGCCAGCTCCGAGACGATCAAATCGAGCGGCGAGCCGCGCCGGCGCGGCGTGATCGAGATGTGCTCGCCCTCGACGTAGAAGTTGTAGTCGGTATTGCGCTGCACCTCGCGCTTGAGGCCGTAGCCGGCGCGCGCCACCTGGCGCTTCTCGAACAGCGCCTGGGCCAGCGGCCAGAGCACGGCGATGTCGTCCTTGTGCGGGTAGTCGCCGCTGCCGGCCGCCAGCGTGTCCTCGGTGACCAGCTCGTCGAGCGTGTTGTGGCGCAGGTTGCTCTTCACGAACACGTATTCGGCGCGCGTCTCGTTGGCGACGATGTCCTGGGTTTCGCGATCGACGATGATGTAGAGCGACAGCGCGGGGCGGAAGTCGCCCTCCTTGAGCGTGAACACCTCGACCACGTCGTCGGGCAGCATGGTGATCTTGTCGCCGGGCATGTAGACGGTCGACAGCCGGGCGCGCGCGATCGCGTCGACCTCGTCGCCGCGCGTGATGCCCAGCGCCGGCGCCGCGATGTGCACGCCGATCCGCACGCGGTTCTCGGGCAGATGCTCGACCGAGAAGGCATCGTCGATCTCGGTGGTGGTCACGTCGTCGATCGAGAAGGCGTCGACCTTGGCGCGCGGCAGGTCCTCGGGCAGCGGGCCCACCGTGACGGGCGGGAAACCGGTGCCGTGCGGGAAATGCTCGGCCAGGAAACGCGCCTCGTGCAGCGCGCGCGGCGAGGCGATGCCGCCGCAGTCGAGCATCAGCCGCGCCTGCGAGACGCCCAGCGCGATCGCCGCCGCGTCGAGCGCCTTGTACTCGATGGAGTTCTTGTCCGGGCGCGTGAGCAGGGCCAGCGCCTTGCCCTCGAACGCGGCCGGCAGCCGGCCGGCCTTCAGCTCGTCCTCGTAGCCGACCTGCACCAGCGCCTGCTGGCGCTTGCGCTCCAGCGAGGCGAGCGCCATCTTCAGTTGCTCCTCGGGTGCGCGCTGGTACTGGCCGCGCCCCTTGCGGCGGAAGTAGACCGGCGAGCCGTGCATGCGCAGCACCAGCGCCGCGCGCTCGACCGGGCCGTAGCTGCTGCCGAAGTACTCGTCGGCCAGCACGCCGTAGGCGAATTCCTCATCCGGCGCGCATTCCCACAGGAAATCCAGGTCGATCTCCTGCGCGGCCGCGTCGGCCTGCTGCATCAGCTCGCCGGCGGCGGGCTTGTCGAATTCGATCAGCACATCCTTGGCGCGCACCTTGGCGCGCCGTCCACCCGGCAACTCGACCTGAAACGCGTCGCCCTGGCGCGACAGCACGCTGCCTGCCTTGAAACTGCCCGATTCCTCGAAAAAAACGTTCACTCGTCTGACTCTCGTTGAGACTGTCCGGCACCGCCACGCAGCGCCTCGTCCAGCTTGGGATTGAATTCGTTCGTCCGCCGGGGCACCCCGGCCGGGTTCAGCGCAACCGCTCGGCGTCGCAGAAGGCGAGCACCTCGTCGGCATAGTCGGCAAATTCGCTGATGCCGTGGTCGCTGCCGTCGATCACGCGGGTCCGGGCGCCCGGGTAGTGCGCGAGCATCTCGCGATAGTCCAGCACCTCGTCGCCCGTCGCGGCGATCAGATAGTAGCGTTCCGGGCGCGTGATTGCGTTCACGCGCAGCGCGTCGAGCTCGCCGAGATGGCGCGGCTCCACCACGATGCTGCCGCCGCCGTGCCACAGCGGCTGCTCGCCCAGGTAGCGCGCCAGGTCGCGCTGCGGCCGGGTGGCCGGATTGAGCAGCACCGCGCGCCAGCCGTGCTTCTCGGCCAGCCAGGTGGCGTAGTAGCCGCCCAGCGAGCTGCCGATCACCGTCACCTGCTGTGCCGCGACGCCGGCCACCTCAGCCTCGGCCAGCTCGATCGCCTCGAGCGGCGACACCGACAGGCTCGGGCAGCGCCATTGCGCGGCGCGGCCGAGCTCGGCCAGGCGGGCCGCCAGCAGGCGCGACTTGAACGACTGCGGCGAGGAGCGGAAGCCGTGCAGGTACAGGATCACGCGCCGCTCCCCTGGCGGGCGCCGAGCGCGTCGAGCAGCTTCTGGTGGACGCCGCCGAAGCCGCCGTTGCTCATCACCAGGATCTGGTCGCCGGGACGCGCGGCGGCCGTGATGGCCTTGACCAGCGCGTTGAGGTCGTCGAAGGCCTGGGCGCGCGCACCGAGCGGCAGCAGCGCGTCGGCCAGGCTCCAGCCCAGCGCGTCGCGCCCGGCGGCGGCGCCGTAGCCGAATACCAGGTCGGCATCGGCCAGGCTGCCCGGTAGCTGCGCCTTCATGGTGCCGAGCTTCATGGTGTTCGAGCGCGGCTCCAGCACGGCCAGGATCCGCGTGTGCTCGCGGCCGACCCGCGCGCGCAGGCCGGCTATGGTGGTCTCGATCGCGGTCGGGTGATGGGCGAAATCGTCGTAGACGGTCACGCCGTCGACGCTGCCGCGAATCTCCATGCGGCGCTTGACGTTGCGAAACGCCGAGAAGGACCGCGCCGCCTGCGCGGGCGGCACGCCCACCGAGCGCGCCGCGGCGATCGCGGCCAGCGCGTTCTGCCGGTTGTGCTCGCCCTGCACGGTCCACTCGACCTCGCCCATGCGCTCGCCGCGCCAGTAGACGGCGAAGCGCTCGTCGACCGGCACCCCGTCCTCGGCCGGCAGCGCCTGCCAGCCGCCCTCCACGCCGAAGCGCTCGACCTCGCTCCAGCAGCCGCGCGCGAGCACGCGTTCGAGCGCGGTCTCGCGGCCGTTGCTGACGATCCGGCCGATGCCGGGCACGGTGCGCACCAGGTGGTGGAATTGGGTTTCGATCGCCGCCAGATCGGGGAAGATGTCGGCGTGATCGTATTCGAGGTTGTTGAGCACGGCCGTGCGCGGCCGGTAATGGACGAACTTCGAGCGCTTGTCGAAGAAGGCCGTGTCGTATTCGTCGGCCTCGATCACGAAGAAGCTTGAATCGGTCAGCCGCGCCGACACGCCGAAGTTCAGCGGCACGCCGCCGATCAGGAAACCAGGGTTCAGGCCCGCGTCCTCGAGCAACCAGGCCAGCATCGAGCTGGTGGTGGTCTTGCCGTGCGTGCCGGCCACCGCCAGCACCCACTTGCCGGCCAGCACGTGCTCGCCCAGCCATTGCGGCCCGGATACGTAAGGCAGGCCGCGATCGAGGATCGCCTCCATCAGCGCATTGCCGCGCGAGACCACGTTGCCGATCACGAACAGGTCCGGGGCCAGATCGATCTGCTCGGCGCCGTAGCCTTCGATCAGCTGTATACCCTGTGCCTCGAGCTGGGTGCTCATCGGCGGATAGACGCCCGCGTCGCATCCGGTCACGGTATGGCCGGCCTCGCGGGCAAGCACGGCGAGACCGCCCATGAACGTGCCGCAGATGCCAAGAATATGGATGTGCATAGAGAACTGTCGCGCCGCGCGGGCGCCTGCGAAGTCGCGATTCGAAAGCGGCGGGCCGCCGCCGCGCCGGCCTGCGCCGACGCGCACGCAAGCACCATGGCGACCGGCGCCGGAAGAAAGGCTGTCATTGTAACTGAGCCGTCCGGTCGCGCCCGGGCGCTCGCGCGGCGGCCCGGGCGGGCCGCGCCGATCGAGTATGATTGCCGGATCATGCCTCGAAAACCCCTGCTCGACCCGCGGCGCGTGCGCGAGGAAATCGCGCTGGCCGCCGCCCGCCTCATCGCCGAGGACGGGCTCGACTATGCCTCGGCCAAGCGCAAGGCCGCCCGCCATCTGCTCGGCGAAAGCCGGATTGCCGGCGAATGGCTGCCCGATAACGACCTGATCGAGGCGGAACTGCACGAATACCTGGCGCTGTTCCAGGGCGACACGCAGCCGGCCGAGCTGGAGCGGCTGCGGCGCATCGCGCTCGACTGGATGGAGCGGCTCGCGCCGTTCTCGCCCTACCTGGCCGGCGCGGTGCTCAACGGCACCGCCAACGCGCATTCGGACATCCATCTGCAGACCTTCTCGGACAGCCAGAAGGAGGTCGCGATCTACCTGCTGAACCAGAACATCCAGTACGACGTGTCCGAGACGCGCCATTTCGCGGGCCGCGGCGACGTCGAGACGCTCAGTTTCCTCTGGCGCGAGCGCCGCGACAGCGATGCGATCGGCATCCATGTCGCGCTCTACGACAGCGACGACCTGCGCGGCGCGCTCAGGGCCGACGCGCGCGGCCGGCTGGCCCGCGCCGATGCGGCGGCGCTGCGCGCCCTGATGGCCGCGCCGGCCAACCCCGCCAGTCCTTCAACCTCGATTCGAAGCGAAGATGAACAGTAAACGACTCCTCCCCGTGGCCGTGGTGGCCGCGGTCGCGATTGCCGGCGGCCTGGCCGCCGGCCACTGGGTACGCGGCGACGTGTTCGAGAGCAGCGCCCAGGCCGCCACCGCCAAGGCCGCCGACCCGGTCGCGGCGCTCTGGGCCGCCTCGGTCACCGACACCGAAGGCAAGCCGCAGTCGCTCGCCAGTTTCAAGGGCCAGAAGGTCGTGGTCAACTTCTGGGCTTCCTGGTGCGGCCCCTGCGTGCAGGAAATGCCGGAGCTGGTCCAGCTCTCGCACGAATACAAGAGCCGCGGAATTCGCTTCGTCGGCGTGGCCGTGGATTCGGACAAGAACGTCCAGGCCTTTCTGCAGAAGGTCAAGGTCGACTACCCGGTGGTGGTCAGCGGTTATGCCGGCGCGGATCTGGCACGCAATTTCGGCAATACCGCCGGCGCCCTGCCATTTACCGTCGTAATTGATGCGAACGGCCGGGTACGCGTGACAAAATTAGGTCAAATCCAGGTCGGCGAGCTGAAAAAGACCCTCGATACGCTCTGAGTGTCCAGGCTTTCCGTGACTCGCGTTGCCGGCGGTTGGCTTCCGGTTCGCGGCAGGTTGACGGCAAATATCGCGATCTTCGCGCAACGCCGAGCAAAACCTCCCGCGCGCCGCGCGTCGTGCACGCGGCAAAACTGGACAAATTTCTCGAATCGGCGATAAAGTGCGCCCAATTCCGCAGAAATTGAAGCGACCATGACACGTTTGCTGGTACTGCACGGCCCCAACCTCAATCTTCTCGGTACCCGAGAACCGGAGGTCTATGGGCGCGTGACGCTGGCCGAGATCGATCGGGCGCTGGCCGAGCGCGCGAGCCGGGCAGGTGCCGAGCTCGCCTCGTTCCAGAGCAACCACGAGGGCGCCCTGGTCGATCGCATCCAGGCCGCCCGCGACGAGCAGACCGATTTCATCGTGATCAACCCGGCCGCGTATACGCATACCAGCGTCGCGATCCGCGACGCGCTGGCCGGCGTCGGCATCCCGTTCGTCGAGGTGCACCTGTCGAACGTGCATCGTCGCGAACCGTTCCGGCATCACTCGTACTTCTCCGACCAGGCCGAGGGCGTGATCTGCGGCCTCGGCTGGAAGGGCTACCTGTATGCGCTCGAGCACGCGCTCGACAAGCTGCAGGGCGCGCCGCGCGGCTGATCTGTTTCAAGAATCCGAATTGCCGCCGGCCAGTCCGGCGCTTCACGACTAGACAAGGGGAACTCCCGATGGACCTTCGCAAGCTGAAAACCCTGATCGACCTCGTCTCCGAATCCGGCATCTCCGAGCTGGAAGTCACGGAAGGCGAAGGCAAGGTGCGTATCGTCAAGAACGCGCCGCCGGTCTACGTGCAGCCTGCCAGCGGCTACGCTCCGCAGGTGGGCGCCCCCGCGCCGGCAGCCGCGGCCCCGCTCGAAGGCGCCGCTCCGGCAGCCGCGGCGGCGCCCGCCCCGGCCGCGCCGCAGGGCCACGTGGTCACCTCGCCGATGGTCGGCACCTTCTACCGCGCGCCCTCGCCGGGCGCCGATCCGTTCGTGCAGGTCGGCGACACGGTCAAGGAAGGCCAGACCATCTGCATCATCGAAGCGATGAAGCTGCTCAACGAGATCGAGTCGGACAAGGCGGGCGTCGTCAAGGAAATCCTCGTCGAGAACGGCCAGGCGGTCGAATACGGCCAGCCGCTGTACGTGATCGGCTAAGGCCGAGTGCGCCGCCCCGCGCCAGAGCGCGTCACCGGAAAGACGAATACCCGCTATGTTTGAAAAAATCCTCATTGCCAATCGCGGCGAGATCGCCTTGCGCATCCAGCGCGCGTGCCGCGAACTCGGCGTCAAGACGGTCGTCGTGTACTCGGAAGCCGATAAGGAAGCCAAGTACGTGAAGCTGGCCGACGAGGCGGTCTGTATCGGCCCGGCCCCGTCGAACCTCAGCTACCTGAACATGCCGGCGCTGATCAGCGCGGCCGAGGTGACCGACGCGCAAGCGATCCACCCCGGCTACGGCTTCCTGTCGGAGAACGCCGACTTCGCCGAACGCGTCGAGCAGTCGGGCTTCACCTTCATCGGCCCGCGTCCGGACACGATCCGCATGATGGGCGACAAGGTGTCCGCCAAGCAGGCCATGATCCGCACCGGCGTGCCCTGCGTGCCGGGTTCGGAAGGCGCGCTGCCGGAAGATCCCAAGGAAATCGTCAAGATCGCGCGCGCGGTCGGCTATCCCGTCATCATCAAGGCGGCGGGCGGCGGCGGCGGGCGCGGCATGCGGGTGGTGCACACGGAAGCGGCGCTGGTCAACGCGGTCAACATGACCCGCGAGGAAGCCGGCCGGGCCTTCGGCAACCCGCAGGTCTACATGGAGAAGTACCTCGAGAACCCGCGCCACATCGAGATCCAGGTGCTGGCCGACGCGCACAAGAACGCGCTCTGGCTCGGCGAACGCGACTGCTCGATGCAGCGCCGCCACCAGAAGGTGATCGAGGAAGCGCCGGCGCCCGGCATCGCGCGCCGCCTGATCGACCGGATCGGCGACCGCTGCGCCGACGCCTGCAAGAAGATGGGCTACCTCGGCGCCGGCACCTTCGAGTTCCTCTACGAGAACAACGAGTTCTACTTCATCGAGATGAACACGCGCGTGCAGGTGGAACACCCGGTCACCGAGCTGATCACGGGCGTCGACATCGTGCAGGAACAGATCAAGATCGCCGCCGGCGAGAAGCTCACGCTGCGCCAGCGCGACATCCAGTTCCGCGGCCACGCGATCGAGTGCCGGATCAACGCCGAGGATCCGTTCAAGTTCACGCCCTCGCCGGGTCGCATCACCTCCTGGCACACGCCGGGCGGCCCCGGCATCCGCGTCGATTCGCATGCCTACAACGGCTATTTCGTGCCGCCCAACTACGACTCGATGATCGGCAAGCTGATCGCCTACGGCGCAACGCGCGAACAGGCGATCCAGCGCATGCGCATCGCGCTGTCGGAAATGGTGGTCGAGGGCATCCAGACCAACATCCCGCTGCACCGCGAGCTGATGCTGGACTCGAAGTTCGTGGAAGGCGGCACCAGCATCCACTATCTCGAAGGCCGGCTCGCCGCGAAGCAGCAGGTCGCGCCGGAAGAGGCCTGAGCATGAGTTACCGGGAACTCGTCGTCGAGCTCGCGCGCGAGCATGCCGAAGCGCTCTCCGATGCGCTGATCGAGCTCGGCGCGCTGTCGGTATCGGTGGAGGACGCCGATGCCGACACGCCCGACGAGCAGCCGCTGTTCGGCGAACCCGGCCTCACGCCCGAGCGCACCGCCTGGCAGCATTCGCGCGTGATCGCGCTGATCGCCGAGGCGCATGACCCGGCGGTGCTGCTGGCGGCCGCCGCCAACGAGATCGGGCTCGACGCCGCGCCCGCGCATGCGGTGCGCGAGGTGGAAGAACAGGATTGGGTGCGCGTCACCCAATCGCAATTCGACCCGATCCCGATCGGCGAGCGGATCTGGGTGGTGCCCTCCTGGCACGACGCGCCCGATCCCGATGCGCTGGTGCTCGAACTCGATCCGGGCCTGGCCTTCGGCACCGGCAGCCACCCGACCACGCGGCTCTGCATGGAATGGCTCGAGCAGACCGTCGAGGCCGGCCAGTCGGTGCTCGACTACGGCTGCGGCTCCGGGATCCTGGCGATCCTCGCCAAGAAGTGCGGCGCGGGCCAGGTGATCGGCATCGACATCGACCCGCAGGCGGTCGAGTCGGCGCGCCACAACAGCGAACGCAATCGCGCCGAGGTCAGCTATGGCCTGCCCGACGATTGTCCGGCCGGCGAATTCGACATCGTGGTCGCCAACATCCTGTCGAACCCGCTCAAGCTGATGGCTTCGATGCTCGCCTCCAAGGTCAGGCCGGGCGGCCGCATCGCCCTGTCGGGGGTGCTGGCGCGGCAGGCGGAGGAAGTCGCCGCCGTCTATGCGCGCTATGTCGACATCTCGGTCTGGCGCGAGCACGAAGGTTGGGTATGCCTCGCCGGAACCCGGCGGGAAAGCCATTAGAATAGGCGCTGTCCATCACTCCGGCCCCGCTGCCCGGCTGACCATGCCACTCGCGACGCGCTGCCCCCACTGTGAAACCGTCTTCCGGATTCAGCCGGAGCACCTGACGCTGCATGGCGGGCTCGCGCGTTGCGGACACTGCCAGCAGGTGTTCGACGCCGCGCACTCGCTGGTCGACCCCGATCCCGAGCTGGCCCCGGCCATCGTCGAAACCACGCCCGCCGCCGCGGGCACGCCGCCGCAACCGCCGCGCGTGTTCTCGGCCACCGCGCCGCAAGCCACGCCCGCGCAAGCCGCCGACGGCAATTTCACGCCGGGCGCCTGGGACATGTGGGCGCCCTGGCTCGACGGCGGCATCGATCCCAGGCTACGCCACAACAGCGGCAATACCGACGCCACGCCGCTGGTGCCGATCGCGGCCGTGCCCGCGGGCGAGGTGCCGGCCAGCGAGGCGGGCCTGATGCGCGGCGCGCCGGCGGCAGCCGGCCCCGCCGCGGCCTCGATCGACGATCCCGCCGGCCATGCCGATGCGAACGCCGCCGCGAGCGCGACGCTCGCTCCCGCGCACACGGCCAGCGCCGCCGATATCGCCGCGCTGGTCGCCGCCCTGCCGCGCGACGCGGCCGAGCCCTCGCTGGGCGCGGCGCCCTCGCCCGTCGATACCGACATGGCCGAACCGCAAGCCGATGATGTCCGGGTCCACCTCGCACCGCGCAGCGCCACGCCGCCCGAGGCCGAACCCTTCGCCGCCGAACCGGAAGCGGACGGCCGAGTCCATTTCGCGATGACGCGCGAATCGCCCGCCGCCGCGCGCGGCAGCTTCGGCCGGCAGGTGCTGGGCGGTTTCCTCGCCGGCCTGCTGCTGGTCCTGTTCCTGGGCCAGTTGGCCTGGTGGCTGCGCGAGCCCTTGCTGGCGCGCTGGCCGGCCGCGCAACCGCTGTTCGCGCAGGCCTGCGCCACGCTCGGCTGCACCCTCGAGCCGCCGCGCGCGATCGACGGGCTGCGCCTGGGCGCCTCCGACCTGCGCCAGCTCGACGGCCCGCGCGTGCTGGAACTGAAGGTGCCGCTGTCGAATCACGCGAGCATCGCGCTGGCCTGGCCGTCGATCGAACTGACCCTGCTCGATGCCTCGAACCAGGTCGCCGCGCGCCGCGTGCTGCCGCCCGCCGACTACGTGCGCCCCGGCACGCCGCTCGGCGCGGGCCTGGCTGCCGGCGCCACCGAGACGCTGTTCGTGCGCATCGACACGGCGCCGGGCGCGGCCGACGGCGCGCCCGGCATCGCCGCCTCGAATTTCCGCGTACAGATTTTCTACCCGTAAGCGCACGGCGCGCCGCGAGAGGCGCGCCGGCCTCAACCTCGGCGTCCTCGCGACGCCCCCTCTTCGGAGTACGAATATGAGCAAAGTCACCCTGGGCGGCAACCCGATCGAGCTGGCCGGCAGCTTTCCGGCCGTCGGCTCGCAAGCCCCCGACTTCAAGCTGGTCGGCCAGGATCTCGGCGAGCTGACGCTGGCGAGCTTCGCCGGCAAGCGCAAGGTGCTGAACATCGTGCCGAGCCTAGACACGCCGACCTGCGCGACCTCGACGCGCAAGTTCAACGAAGCCGCCAGCAAGCTCGCCGACACGGCGGTGGTGGTGGTTTCGGGCGACCTGCCGTTCGCGGCCAAGCGCTTCTGCACCACCGAGGGCCTGGCCAACGTGTCGACCGCCTCGACCTTCCGCAGCGGCCGCGACTTCGCCAATGCCTATGGCGTCGACGTCACCAGCGGCCCGCTGAACGGCCTGACCGCGCGCGCGGTGGTGGTCATCGACGCGAACGACAAGGTCGTCTACACGGAACTCGTCGAAGAGATCAAGAACGAGCCGAACTACGACGCCGCGCTTGCCGCGCTGAAGTAAGTTCTGCCACCGGATCCGGCCGTACGCGCGCCCTGCCTCGGCACGGCGCGCGTCACTCTCATCTGCAGCAGTCCCAACCACTGAACAGGAACGACCTTGGCTACGCTGATTTGCGGTTCGATCGCCTACGACAACATCATGACCTTCGAAGGGCGGTTCCGGGAGCACATCCTGCCCGATCAGGTTCACCTCATCAACCTGAGCTTCCTGGTGCCGACCATGCGCCGCGAGTTCGGCGGCTGCGCCGGCAACATCGGCTACGCCCTGCACGCGCTGGGCGGCGAGGCCCGCGTGATGGGCACGGTCGGCGCGATCGACGCACAGCTCTATCTCGACCGCTTCGACTCGCTCGGCCTGTCGCGCCAGTTCGTGCGCGTGGTGCCCGACACGCATTCGGCCCAGGCGATGATCACCACCGACCTGGACAACAACCAGATCGCCGCCTTCCACCCGGGCGCGATGATGCAGTCGCACCTGAACCACGCCGGCGAGGCGCAAGGCATCAAGCTCGCGATCGTCGGCCCGGACGGCTTCCAGGGCATGGTCCAGCACGTCGAGGAGCTCGCCAAGGCTGGCGTGCCCTTCGTGTTCGATCCGGGCCAGGGCTTGCCGCTGTTCGACCGCGACACGCTGCGGCGCAGCATTGAACTTGCGACCTATCTGGCTGTCAACGATTACGAAGCCAAACTGGTAAGCGACAAGACGGGCTGGTCCGAAGACGAGATCGCGAGCCGGGTCCAGGCCCTGATCATCACGCGCGGCGAACATGGCGCCACGATTCGTCACCGCGACGGCACCGAGCAGATCCCGGTCGTGCAGGCCGAGAAGATCGTCGATCCGACCGGTTGCGGCGATGCCTTCCGCGGCGGCCTGCTGTACGGGATCGAGAAGGGACTGGACTGGGCGACCACCGGCCGCCTCGCGAGCCTGATGGGATCGATCAAGATCGCTCACTCGGGCCCGCAGACGTACACGCTGGGCCGCGCGGAAATCCTGTCCCGCTTCAAGACCGCGTTCGGCTACAGTATCGAATGAGATTTGTTGGAGAAAACCACACATGCTGACCAGGAAAACCCTCACGCTCGCCGCGATGATCACCGCCTCGGTATCGCTCGCAGGCTGTTTCACGCCGCCGGGTTCCGCCGATGTCTATAGCGCCAGCCAGGCGCAGCGCGAACAGACGGTACGCCTCGGCACCATCGAGAGCGTGCGCGCGGTGCGTATCGAGAGCGATACTGGCGCCGGTTCGACGCTCGGCACGCTCGGTGGCGGCGCGCTCGGTGCCGTGGCCGGCAGTGCGATCGGCGGCGGTAAGGGCTCGATTCTCACCGCGATCGCCGGCGGCCTCGCCGGCGCGGTCGCGGGCAATGCGATCGGCCAGGGCATGAGTTCGGCCAACGGTGTGGAAATCACCGTGCGCCTCGATAACGGCGATCTGCGCTCGATCACGCAGGCCGCCACGCCGGAAGTGTTCCGTGCAGGCGATCGCGTCCGTCTGCTGTCGAGCGGCGGCGTGACTCGCGTCACGCACTGAGCGAGGAGACCTCAGCGCGCGGCGACAGCCGCGATATCCAGCGCATACGCGATTCGTTTCGCGTATGCGTTTTTTTTGCGCGCGCGAATCCCGCAGCGGGATGAGCCGCGAAGGCCGCACCGAGCGACACGCATAAAAAAATCCCGCCACCGGGAACCGGTAACGGGATTCGAGCGGGCCGAGGCATCGACCCGATACTGCATTGACTACGGCTTGTGTCGTATCGACGCGAAGGTCGATTACGGACGGCTGCCGGTCGGGAACGGCCAGGCCGCTGCCGGGTTCAGCGCGGTCTTCGCGCCCGAAGCCGGAGCCACCGATGCCGTTGCGGTCGTCGTCGCCGGAGCAGCGGCAGCCTTCTTCGCTGCAGCCTTCTTGGCAGGGGCAGCCTTCTTGGCGGGCGCGGCCTTCTTCGCCGGCGCAGCCTTCTTGGCAGCAGCCTTCTTCGCCGGCGCGGCCTTCTTCGCGGCAACCTTCTTCACCGCTGCCTTCTTCGCCGGTGCTGCCTTCTTGGCGGCAACCTTCTTGACCGCAACCTTCTTCGCTGCGGCCTTCTTGGCTGCCGGCGCCTTCTTGGCGGCGACCTTCTTCACCGCTGCCTTCTTGGCCGGTGCTGCCTTCTTCGCGGCAACCTTCTTCACCGCGACCTTCTTCGCTGCAACCTTCTTCGCAGCAGCCTTCTTGGCCGGTGCAGCCTTCTTCGCAGCAACCTTCTTCACTGCGACCTTCTTCGCCGCGACCTTCTTCACGGCTGCCTTCTTCGCCGGTGCAGCCTTCTTCGCGACCGGTGCGGCCTTCTTCGCTGCTGCCTTCTTGGCAGCCGGTTTCTTCTTGGCAGTTGCCATCATTTTCTCCTTCAGGTTCAGATGAGAGTCAGTTCAAACTACACCCTTCGTCAAAACCCGTTTCTCGCGGACGTGTGTTCAGAACGCGCGCTACGAAGCGGGCTATTCATCGGCGTACGCTTCGCAATCGCGCTTACGCTAATGAATACGGTAAGGCGCGCCGTGCCCTGCGGCACCGCGCGCCAGATCAAGTCGGCAGCCGGCGCGCCTCGCGCCGTCGCCCCGAATCGCTTGATAAAGGCGGGAGGCCCCTGGCCTGCCGCCTTTTCCGGAGGGAAGTTTGCCCATCCCACTGAAGGGTTCGCAAAGTGCCTGTCATGTCTGTGCGCCGCACCGGCGCAGGCCATCCTTTGCATCAGGCGTTCTTGCTCCTAAACCTTGGACCGGGCTCGCGCCCGGCGGATACATCCTTGCTCGCGATGTCGCGCCCGGTCATTCCCAGGACAGCGCGCCGCCCGTCTGATACTCGATCACGCGCGTCTCGAAGAAGTTCCGCTCCTTCTTCAAATCGATCATCTCGCTCATCCACGGGAACGGATTTTCCTCGTTCGGGAACAGCGCGTCGAGACCGATCTGCTGGCAGCGGCGATTCGCGATGAAGCGCAGGTAGCTCTTGAACATCGAGGCATTCAGGCCGAGCACGCCACGCGGCATGGTGTCTTCGGCGTAACGGTATTCGAGCTCGACCGCGTGCTTGAACAGTTCGCGGATCTCGGCACGGAACTCCGGCGTCCACAGATGCGGGTTCTCGAGCTTGATCTGGTTGATCAGGTCGATGCCGAAATTGCAGTGCATCGACTCGTCGCGCAGGATGTACTGATACTGTTCCGCCGCGCCCGTCATCTTGTTCTGGCGGCCGAGCGCGAGAATCTGCGTGAAGCCGACGTAGAAGAACAAGCCTTCCATGATGCAGGCGAACACGATCAGCGACTTCAGCAACTTCTGGTCCGCTTCCGGCGTACCCGTCACGAACGCCGGATCGGTCAGCGTGTGGATGAACGGGATCAGGAATTCGTCCTTGTCGCGGATCGAGGTGATCTCGTGGTACGCGTTGAACATCTCGCCTTCGTCCAGGCCGAGCGATTCGACGATGTACTGATAGGCGTGGGTGTGGATCGCTTCCTCGAAGGCCTGGCGCAGCAGGAACTGCCGGCACTCGGGCGCCGTGATGTGGCGGTAGGTGCCCAGCACGATGTTGTTGGCGGCCAGCGAGTCGGCGGTCACGAAGAAACCGAGGTTGCGCTTGACGATCCGGCGTTCGTCCTCGGTGAGGCCGTTCGGATCCTTCCACAGCGCGATGTCGCGGGACATGTTGATTTCCTGCGGCATCCAGTGGTTCGCGCAACCCGCCAGATACTTCTCCCACGCCCACTTGTATTTGAACGGCACCAACTGATTGACGTCGGTCTTGCCGTTGATGATGCGCTTGTCGGCGATATTGACTCGCTCCTGCGAGCCTGCCGCGCTCGCTTGCGCCGGTGCATACGGAGCGACCGCGAGGTCGCCCTGGAAAATGTCGCGCACCGAAGGAGCCTGATGAGCGGCAGACGCTGCGGCCTGCACACCGACGGCCATTCCGGCGGGGGAGCGCATCGTGTTTTGCTGCGCTCCGCTCGCGGGAGTTACGGCCGCCTTCTCGTCATCCCAGTTGAGCATAAATTCTCACCATCAATTTAGAACGGTTTGTACCATCTTTTCCTGAGCGATAAAAGGGTTCGCTCACGAAAAATCCTGTTTTCGATTCGCGTTGCGACCTCGATACAACACTTTGCGAGGCGAGCGATCGATCGCGATGTGTGTATCGCGAGTGATGCCGTGTGTCTGGAAGATCGCGCGATGCGCGTCGACGTTGCGATCGAGCCGGCTCGATCTTCCTGTTGGGGGCGTTCGCGAACCCGTCGCCGGGTTCGCAAGATACGGATTCCTTATCCGTTTGTAGTCGAGGTCGGCGCGCAGTTCAACCATCGATGTCATCGCGCGCCGCCTTCGCTTCACTGCGTGATGCCGCGCGTTACTGGCAGGCCTCGCATTCCTCGAAGCCCGGGTCGCCCGGACGCATGGTGCAGACCGGGCCGTCGGCCTCGATCGGTGCGGCGCTGAGCGCGCCCGTCGGCGCCGCGCCGCCCGCTGCGCCGAAGCTGCCGGCGCCTTGCGCGCCGCCCGCCGAGCCGCCGCCCATGCCGCCGGAGCTCGGCACCGCGTTCAGCGCGCCGTGCGCCACCGTCGACTTTTCGACGTGGGTGGCCGCCATCGTGCGCAGGTAGTAGGTGGTCTTCAGGCCGCGTACCCAGGCGAGCTTGTAGATCTCGTCGAGCTTCTTGCCCGAGGCGCCCGCCATGAAGATGTTGAGCGACTGCGCCTGGTCGATCCACTTCTGGCGACGCGAAGCCGCCTCGACCAGCCACTTCGGGTCGACCTCGAAGGCGGTCGCGTAGATCGCGCGCAGGTCGGCCGGGATCCGGTCGATGCGCGAGAGCATGCCGTCGAAGTACTTCAGGTCGGCGACCATCACCTCGTCCCACAGGCCGCGTTCCTTCAGGTCGCGCACCAGGTACTCGTTGACCACCGTGAACTCGCCCGACAGGTTCGACTTCACGAACAGGTTCTGGAAGGTCGGCTCGATGCAGGGCGAGACGCCGATGATGTTCGAGATGGTGGCCGTCGGCGCGATCGCGATGCAGTTCGAGTTGCGCATGCCGTGGACCGAAATCCGGCCGCGCAGCGAGGTCCAGTCGAGCGATTCGCTCATGTCGACCTCGACGTAGCCGCCGCGCGCCTCTTCCAGCAGCTTCAGGGTGTCCTGCGGGAGGATGCCGCGATCCCACAGCGAGCCGTTGTAGCTCGAGTAGCGGCCGCGCTCCTCGGCCAGCTCGGTCGACGCCCAGTAGGCGTAGTAGCAGACCGCTTCCATCGAGCGATCGGCGAACTCGACCGC
The DNA here is from genome assembly GCF_000959725.1 of Burkholderia gladioli. Lineage (NCBI taxonomy): Bacteria > Pseudomonadati > Pseudomonadota > Betaproteobacteria > Burkholderiales > Burkholderiaceae > Burkholderia > Burkholderia gladioli. The sequence goes on along the minus strand of NZ_CP009323.1, from coordinate 2,078,529 downwards.
CGCGTCCGACGAGAACGGCGTGCGCAGCAGGTGCAGGCAGTCCTGGAAGCCCATGATGCCCAGGCCGACCGGGCGGTGCTTGAGGTTCGAGTTACGTGCCTTGGCGACCGCGTAGTAGTTGATGTCGATGACGTTGTCGAGCATGCGCATCGCCACGCTCACGGTGCGCTTGAGCTTGTCGTGGTCGAGCGCGTAGCTGCCGTCCGCCTGCTTGGCGAGGTGGGCAACCAGGTTGACCGAACCCAGGTTGCAGACCGCGATTTCCGAGTCGCTGGTGTTGAGCGTGATTTCCGTGCAGAGGTTCGACGAGTGCACCACGCCGACATGCTGCTGCGGGGAACGGATATTGCAGGGATCCTTGAACGTGATCCACGGATGGCCCGTCTCGAACAGCATGCCGAGCATCTTGCGCCAGAGCTGCGCCGCCGGGATCTTCTTGAACAGCTTCAGCTCGCCGCGCGCCACCTTCTCCTCGTAGCCGAGGTAGGCCGCCTCGAACTCGGCGCCGAACTTGTCGTGCAGGTCCGGGCAGGTCGAGGGCGAGAACAGCGTCCAGTCGCCGCCTTCCATGACGCGCTTCATGAACAGGTCGGGAATCCAGTTCGCCGTGTTCATGTCGTGGGTGCGGCGGCGGTCGTCGCCGGTGTTCTTGCGCAGCTCGAGGAATTCCTCGATGTCGAGGTGCCAGGATTCCAGGTACGCGCAGACCGCGCCCTTGCGCTTGCCGCCCTGGTTCACGGCCACCGCCGTGTCGTTGACCACCTTCAGGAACGGCACCACGCCCTGCGACTTGCCGTTCGTGCCCTTGATGTGCGAGCCCAGCGCGCGCACGCGCGTCCAGTCGTTGCCCAGGCCGCCCGCGAACTTCGAGAGCAGCGCGTTTTCCTTCAGCGCTTCATAAATGCCGTCGAGATCGTCGGCGACCGTGGTCAGGTAGCACGACGAGAGCTGCGAGCGGCGCGTGCCCGAGTTGAACAGGGTCGGCGTCGAGCTCATGAAGTCGAAGCTCGACAGCACATTGTAAAACTCGATCGCGCGCGCTTCGCGGTCGATCTCGTTGAGCGCGAGGCCCATCGCCACGCGCATGTAGAACGCCTGGGGCATCTCGATGCGGGTGCCTTCGACGTGCAGGAAGTAGCGGTCGTACAACGTCTGCAGGCCGAGGTAGCCGAACTGCAGGTCGCGGCTCGCGTCGAGCGCCTCGCCCAGGCGCACCAGATCGAACTGCAGCAGCTTGTCGTCGAGCAGCTCGGCTTCGACGCCGCGCTTGAGGAACTGCGGGAAGTATTCCGCGTAGCGTGCCTGCATCTCGCCCTGCGCGACTTCCTCGCCGAGGATCTCGCGGCGGATCGTGTGCAGCAGGATGCGCGCCGTCACCTGGCTGTAGGCCGGGTCCTTCTCGATCATGGTGCGCGCGGCCAGGATGGCCGAATCGTAGACCTGGCTCAGCGGCACGCCGTCGTACAGGTTCTTCACCGTCTCGGCGACGATCGGATCGGGATTGACGGCGCTGCCCAGGCCCTCGCAGGCGGCGGCGACCAGGCCGTGCAGCGCCTTCATGTCGAGCGGGCGGCTCACGCCCTTGTCGGTCACGGTCAGGCCCGAGCTGCCGGCCGGCGTCTCGACCGGCGCGTCGCTATGGGCGCGCTCGAGGTGACGCTTCTCGCGGTACAGCACGTAGGCGCGCGCGACGTTGTGCTCGCCGCCGCGCATCAGGGCAAGCTCGACCTGATCCTGGATGTCCTCGATATGGAAGGTGCCGCCGTTCGGGCGGCTGCGCAGCAGCGCGCGCACGACGCTCTGCGTCAGTTGCTCGACGAGCTCGCGCACCCGAGCCGACGCGGCGCCCTGGCCGCCGTTGACCGCGAGGAAGGCCTTGGTGACGGCGATCGCGATCTTCGAGGGCTCGAACGCCACCACGCTGCCGTTGCGGCGGATCACCTTGTAGTCGGCGAACGTCGCCTGCGGCGCGAGCGCGGGCGCGCCCTGCGAAGCCGTGCCAAGAGGGCGGCTCTGGGCGCTCTCGAATTGGGACGTCCCGGTGTCGGTCGTTTGCATGTGCAAAGCTCCTGGTGCTGGATGGTGCGGAGGGATCCGCGGATTTGAACGATTAACGCGCAGTGCGGGGCGCGGGCAGCAGAACGCAAAAGCGGCATGGGCCGCGCGATACCGAGAAGTCGACGTCTGTTTTCGTCATGCGTATCGCGCCCCCTTGCCGCTTGTGTCTGCGCTGTCGCGGCGTGCCGTGCCTGGACGGACGCCGCGCTGAGAATTCCTCCGGCATTCGCTGCCGGCTGGAGCGGATCGCCCTGGTGGTGCCCGCTCTCTTAACACTATATCTAGTGAGAAACCCTTCAACTGGCACCAAGTATAGTGGACGATCGAACGATCTCAAAATGGAAAATTCGACAGAAATTGCGCCCTTCCCGCTTGACATCGAGCGAGTGCAGACGGGGATTGGGATCGGCCCCGATCGCGCTGCGGCGCGTCAGTGCGACGCGCGCGGGAAGACCCCGCGCTTAACGAAGGTAAGGAAACGATGCGCTCGAAAGTCCGGCATCGCTCGCGTAGCGTTGCCAATCGAAGCAAGGGCCGGGATCGGTCTTGCGGCCCGGCGCGATGTCGGCGTGGCCGGCAATCGCCTCGATCGGATAGCGCGCCGCCAGCGCGCGCGTGAGCGTGGCCAGCGTCGCGTACTGGGTCGCCTCGAAGGGGCGCTCGTCGGTGCCCTCGAGCTCGACGCCGATCGAGAAATCGTTGCAGCGCTCGCGGCCGAGGAAGTTCGACGGGCCGGCATGCCAGGCGCGCGCGTCGCAGGACACGAACTGCACCAGCTCGCCGTCGCGGCGGATCAGGAAGTGGGCTGATACATGCAGGCCGCGCAGGTTCGCGTCGAACCACGGATGCGCGTCGCAGTCGAGCCGGTTCTGGAACAGCGCCTCGATCGCGTCGCCGCCGAATTCGCCGGGCGGCAGGCTGATGTTGTGCACCACCAGCAGGGTGGGCGGCACGCCGTGCGCGGGCCGCGCCTCGTGGTTCGGCGAGGGTGCGTGGCGCGCGCCGCTCACCCAGCCGTCGGCGCCGACCCGCAGCGTGTCGCTCACGACGCGTCGCGGCCGGCCGAGCTGGTCTGGCGCGCCGCGTGCTCGGGACAGCAGAAGTACTCGCCGGCCGCCGCGATCGCCTCGCCCTTGGGCGTGTGGACGCCGCACACGGCGCAGCGCACCATCGGCTCGGGCAGCGAGGCGGGCCGCCTGGCCGCAGGCTGCGCGCCGCCACCGAAGCCTGGCCCGCCGGCACCGCGTGCCGAGGAGCCGGCGGCGGCGCCGTCGCGCCCGGTGCGCTCCTGCGCCTGGCGCAGCTTGCGCGCGAGCCAGGAGCCGGCGAAGAACAGGAGGATCAGCAGAAGAAGGTTACGCATCGGAATCAGGCCATCAGACCACGGAACGGTGCAGCAGCACCTCGAGCACGAAGCGGCTGCCGACATAGGCGAGCAACAGCGCGCCGAACGAGGCTAGCACCCAGCGCGCGGCACCGCGTCCGCGCCAGCCGGACAGCCGGCGCGCGACGAGGATACCGCCGAACATGAACCACGAGAGGATCGCGAACACCGTCTTGTGGTCGAAGCGCAGCGCACGCGCGTCGACCTGCTCGCTGAACAGGATGCCCGAGGCGAGCGTCAGCGTGAGCAGGACGAAGCCGGCGCCGATCAGGCGGAACAACAGCTTCTCGAGCGTGAGCAGCGGCGGCAGCGTCTCCAGCCAGCCGGCCAGGAAACCCGCCGACTCGATCCGGCTGCCCTGGCGCAGCGCGTGCAGGCGACGCTCCACCATCAGCATCAGCACCGCGTGCAGGGCCGCGATCGCGAACAATCCATAGGCGATGTTGGCGATCAGGAAGTGCATCTTGAACAATGGCGCGGCCGCATAGGGCAGCACGCGCACGCCGCCGAAGCCGAGCGGCAGCAGCGAGGCCACGCAGGCCAGCGGCAGCACCAGCAGGCGCAGGCTGTCGAGCGGGAAGAAGAAGCTCTCGATCCAGTAGATGCCGGCACCGAGCCAGAACATCGCCGAGAGCGCGAACGCGAAGCCGAACAGCATCGCGTCGTGCGGGAAGATGGTGGCGTGCAGCAGCACGCCGTGCGAGACCAGGGCCGCGAACAGCAGCGCGCGGCCGGTTCCGCTCACCCCGGACGCAGCGGACGGACGCGTCTCGCGCGGCACGGCCGGCACGCTCGCGACCAGCGGCTGCGCCAGGCCGGAACGGTGCGCCCGCCATCCCGCGACGGACAGGCCGCCGTACAGGAGCGCGGTGAGGGCATACAGTACAATATCCATGTTCGAAGTTTACACTAGGCCCCTCGCCTGCGACGGCTGTCAATATAGCCGACGCGCGCCTTCGGGCCCCACTGTCCATCGCTCCCCATGCTCGACAATCTCACCCAACGGATGGCGCACGTCGTCAAGACGCTGCGCGGCGAAGCCCGTCTCACCGAGGCGAACACGCAGGAAATGCTGCGCGAGGTCCGGCTCGCGCTGCTCGAGGCCGACGTCGCGCTGCCCGTGGTCCGCGAATTCATCGCCAAGGTCAAGGAGAAGGCGCTCGGCGAGGAGGTGCTCAGCAGCCTGTCGCCGGGCCAGGCGCTGGTCGCCGTGGTGCAGAAGGAACTGACCGCCGTGATCGGCGGCGACTACGAGGGCAAGGCCGCCGAGCTGAACCTGGCCGTCACGCCGCCGGCCGTCATCCTGATGGCGGGCCTGCAGGGCGCGGGCAAGACCACCACGGTCGGCAAGCTCGCCAAGCTGCTGCGCGACAAGCAGAAGAAGAAGGTGCTGACGGTGTCCTGCGACGTCTACCGTCCCGCCGCGATCGCCCAGCTCAAAACGGTGAGCGAACAGGTCGGCGCCGACTTCTTCGCCTCCACCCCGGACCAGAAGCCGGTCGAGATCGCGCGCGCCGCGCTCGACTGGGCCAAGCGCCACTACCACGACGTACTGATCGTCGACACGGCCGGCCGCCTCGGTATCGACGAGGCGATGATGAAGGAGATCGCCGAGCTGCACGCGGCGATCAACCCGGCCGAAACGCTGTTCGTGGTCGACGCGATGCTGGGTCAGGATGCCGTCAACACCGCCAAGGCCTTCAACGACGCCCTGCCGCTCACCGGCGTGGTGCTCACCAAGCTCGACGGCGATTCGCGCGGCGGCGCGGCGCTGTCGGTGCGCCACATCACCGGCAAGCCGATCAAGTTCGTCGGCGTGGCCGAGAAGCTCGACGGCCTCGAGGTGTTCCACCCGGACCGGATGGCGAACCGGATCCTCGGCATGGGCGACATCCTCGCCCTGGTCGAGGAGGCGCAGCGCGGCGTCGACATGAAGGCCGCGCAGAAGCTCGCCGACAAGGTCAAGAAGGGCGGCGACTTCGACCTCAACGATTTCCGCGCGCAGATCTCGCAGATGAAGAACATGGGCGGGCTGTCCTCGCTGATGGACAAGCTGCCGGCGCAGTTCCAGCAGGCCGCGGCCGGCGCCAACATGGGCCAGGCCGAGAAGCAGATCCGCCGCATGGAGGGCATCATCAACTCGATGACGCCGGCCGAGCGCGCCAAGCCCGAGCTGATCAAGGCCACCCGCAAGCGCCGCATCGCCGCCGGCGCCGGCGTGCCGGTGCAGGAGGTCAACCGGATGCTGAACCAGTACGACCAGATGCGCACCATGATGAAGAAGCTCAAGGGCGGCAACATGCAGAAGATGATGCGCGGCCTGAAGGGCATGATGCCGGGCCTGCGCTGATACTTTCCCGCCCCCACGCGGCGCGATGCGCGGTATATCCTATTAGCGCATCGCCCGCCGGCCCGAGCGCGGGCCGCCCCGGACGGCCCGCATGCGAGCCCGCCGGGCCGTTTCCGATTTTTCCGATCGCACCTCAGAACACATGAACCGCGAAGAAGCTCTCCAGATATTCCAACACTCCGAACAGATCGTCTCCGCCGACGAGGTCAACGCGTCGATCGCCCGGATGGCTTCGGCGATCCGCGCCGAGATCGGCGACGCGTTCCCGCTCGTGCTGTCGGTGATGGGCGGCGCGGCCGTGTTCACGGGCATGCTGCTGCCCCATCTCGACTTCCCGCTCGAGTTCGACTACATCCACCTGACGCGCTACCGCAACACCACCCAGGGCAGCCCCGAGATGCACTGGCGCGTGGCGCCGCGCGAATCGGTGAAGGACCGCATCGTGATCGTGCTCGACGACATCCTCGACGAGGGCGAGACCATGGCAGCGATCCGCGACCGGATCCTCGACATGGGCGCCAAGCGCTTCCTGTCGGCGGTGCTCTGCGAGAAGACGCTGGCCAAGGCCAAGCCGCTGCATCCCGATTTCTGCGGTTTCTCGGTGCCGGATCGCTACGTGTTCGGCTGCGGGATGGACGCCAAGGGCTACTGGCGCAACCTGCCGACGATCCGCGCGCTGACCGCCCAGTTCTGAGCGGCGCGCAGGCGCCTCGCGCCGCAAAACGAAACGGCTCGCGTTTTCACGCGAGCCGTTTTTCATTCCAGGCGCAACCCGCCTCGGGTGCAATCTACAGCTGGTGCACGAAGGCGCGGATGCCGGCCAGGATCATCTCCACCGAGATCGCCACCAGCACCAGCCCCATCAGCCGCTCGAAGGCCATCACGGTGCGCTCGCCGAGCCAGCGCTGGATGCGCTCGGCCAGCACCAGCACGATCGCGCAGACCAGCATCGTCACCGTCAGCGCGCCGACCCACTCCATGGTCTTGCCGGGCGCCTGCGAGGTCAGCAGCATCACGGTGGCCAGCGCCGAGGGGCCGGCCAGGGCGGGAATCGCGAGCGGCACGATGAAGGGCTCGGCGCCGCGCGGATCATTGCCGAAGGCGCCGTCCGGGTGCGGGAAGATCATCCGCAGCGCGATCAGGAACAGCACGATCCCGCCGCCGATACGCAGGGACAGGTCGGTCAGGCTCATCATCCGCAGGAAGCGGTCGCCGACCACCATGAACAGCAGCAGGATGGTGAAGGCGATCGCGATCTCGCGCAGGATCACGCGCACGCGGCGCGGCCCCGGCACATGGCGCAGCGCGGCGATGAACAGCGGGATATTGCCGAGCGGATCCGTGATCAGGATCAGCAGCACCGTCGCGGACACGAAGTTGTATTCCATGTTTGACTCCGGCTGCGCGCCGCGACGGCGCGGGCGCCTTCAGCGCGCGAGCGCCTCGCGGACCTTCTCGATGACGGTCAGGGCGGCGCCTTCGGCCGGCAACAGGCTGGCTTCGGTATCGCGGCGGCCCTGGTACTCGATCTTGCCATCCTTCAGGCCGCGCTCGCCGATCACCAGGCGATGCGGCACGCCGATCAGCTCCCAGTCGGCGAACATCACGCCCGGGCGCTCGCCGCGATCGTCGAGGATCACGTCGATGCCGGCAGCGAGCAGGTCCGCGTGGAGCTGGTCGGCGGCATTGCGCACCGCCTCGCTGCGGTCATAGCCCATCGGACAGAGCACCACCTCGAACGGCGCGATCGATTCGGGCCAGATGATGCCCTTGTCGTCGAAGTTCTGTTCGATCGCGGCGCCGAGGATCCGCGTGATGCCGATCCCGTAGCAGCCCATCTCCATCGGCTGGGGCTTGCCGCCCTCGTCGAGGAAGGTCGAGCCCATCGCCTTCGAATACTTGGTGCCGAGCTGGAACACGTGGCCGACCTCGATGCCGCGGCAGATGTCGAGCACGCCCTTGCCGTCCGGCGAGGGATCGCCCTTCTGCACGTTGCGCAGGTCGGCGACTTCCGGTTCCGGCAGGTCGCGGCCCCAGTTCACGCCGGCGATGTGGTAATCGACCTCGTTGGCACCGACCACGAAATCGCTCATGTTGGCGACCGTGCGATCGGCGATCACCTTGACCGGCTTCCGGGTACCGATCGGGCCCAGGTAGCCCGGCGGCGTGCCGAACCATTCGACGATCTCGGCTTCGGTCGCCATCCGGTAGCCAGCCAGTCCCGGCAGCCTGGAGGCCTTGATCTCGTTGAGATCGTGGTCGCCGCGCAGCATCAGCAGCCAGATGGTGGGCTCGGCGCCCTCGTTCTCGGTGGCGACGATGATCGACTTGATGGTGCGTGCCAGGGGGATGTCGAGCAGTTCGGCGACCGCCTCGCACTTGGCCTTGCCGGGCGTGGCGACCTTGGCCATCGCCTCGGCCGGCGCCGCGCGGCTGGCGATCAGCGGCAGCGCCTCGGCGGCCTCGACGTTGGCGGCGAACTCCGAGCTCGGGCAGTAGGCGATCGCGTCCTCGCCGGTGTCGGCGATCACGTGGAACTCATGCGAGCCGCTGCCGCCGATCGAGCCGTTGTCGGCCGCCACCGCGCGGAACTCCAGGCCGATGCGCGTGAACACGCGCACATAGGCGTCGTACATCTTGCGATACGACTCCTTGAGGCCGGCCTGGTCCTTGTCGAAGGAATAGGCGTCCTTCATGATGAATTCGCGCCCGCGCATCACGCCGAAGCGCGGACGGATCTCGTCGCGGAACTTGGTCTGGATCTGGTAGAAGTTCACCGGCATCTGCCGGTAGCTCTTGATCTGGTTGCGCGCGATGTCGGTGACCACTTCCTCGTGCGTCGGTCCGATCACGAAGTCGTTGTCCTTGCGGTCCTTGATGCGCAGCAGTTCGGGGCCGTATTGCTCCCAGCGCCCCGATTCCTGCCAGAGCTCGGCCGGCTGCACCGCCGGCATCAGCAGTTCGATCGCGCCTGCCCGGTTCATCTCCTCGCGCACGATCGCCTCGACCTTGCGGATCGAGCGCAGGCCGATCGGCAGATAGTTGTAGATGCCGCCGGCGACGCGGCGAATCATGCCGGCGCGCACCATCAGCTTGTGGCTGACGATCTCGGCGTCGGCGGGAGCTTCCTTCAGGGTGCCGATAAAGAAACGGGAGGCTTTCATGCGGACAGTTCCAGAAACGACGGCCCAATCCGGGCCGCCAGAAAAAGGCGAAATGGGGTGGATGATCATGCGCGACGAGCGACCAGCAGGCGCTTGCGGCACAGATGACTTAGCAGACTAATCAGGGACAGTGTAGCTGACGCAGCTCGCCGAGATTCGGTCCGTTGCGGTGCGCGGCGCCCGTTATCTGTTTATAATCAAAGCAATTTTAAAGGATTCGAAGGTGGTTGTATGCTGGATCGTGAAGGCTTTCGCCCGAACGTCGGCATCATCCTGCTGAACGCGCACAATGAGGTGTTTTGGGGCAAACGGCTTCGTGAGCATTCCTGGCAATTTCCGCAAGGGGGCATCAAGTATGGTGAGACCCCGATGCAGGCGATGTTCCGGGAACTGCATGAGGAAACCGGCCTGCTCCCCGAGCACGTCAAGATCATCGGTCGCACGCGCGACTGGTTGCGTTACGAGGTGCCTGACAAGTTCATCAAGCGCGAAGTCCGCGGGCATTATCGCGGACAGAAGCAGATCTGGTTTCTGCTGCGGATGGTCGGACGCGACTGCGACATTTGTCTGCGTGCCACCGACCACCCGGAGTTCGACGCCTGGCGCTGGAACGAGTACTGGGTGCCGCTCGACGCGGTGATCGAGTTCAAGCGGGATGTGTATCAGTTGGCGCTGACGGAACTGTCGCGCTTCCTGCGCCGGCCGGCGCAGCGGCCCGACAGCAACAAGGTGCGCGCCCTGCGGGCGACGCGCTATCCTCGCGTGATCGGCTCCCAGCCGTTCGACGCTTCGCAGGTCTGTTCCGAAGTCGAGCCGGGCGCCAGCGCGCTCGACGAGACGCCGGGCGGTTTCCTGCTGCGCGACTGATCCCGGCCGACCGGGGTAGGAATCGAGGCATGTCCGGGCGCGGCAGCGTTTGCCGCGCCCTTTTTTCGAGGTGTGCAATTTGAAATCGTTCGCTTTCGCCGCGGCGTCGCTCGCCGCGGTTGCCGTGCTGGCCGGCTGCGCCCATTCCAAGACATCGAGCGAGCCGTCCAACAAGGACGACAGCGCGTTCGTCTACCTGCTCGACCGCCAGCCCAGCTGGAAGGAAAACACGGTCGATACGCTCCCGCCCCTGCCGCAGCCGTCCAACCTGCTGCCCTTCGAGGTCTCCCAGAACACGCCGCTGAAGTTCTTCGTCGATGCCAGCTCGCTGAGCGTGGGCACCGACGGCATCGTCCGCTACACCTCGGTGATCACCAGCCCGGCCGGCGCGCGCAACGTGATCTACGAAGGAATCCGCTGCGACACCTACGAATGGCGCCAGTACGCGGCGCTCAACGCCGACCACAACGGCTGGGACCGCACCGTCGAGACCGACTGGCAGCGCATCGAGAACGGCAACCTGAATGCCTATCGCGCCGCGCTCTACCAGGATTACTTCTGCTCGAACAAGATGCCGGCCGCCAAGACCAGCACCATCATCGACAACCTGCGTGCCCATCGCACCATCCTGAACCAGCAGGTGCGCTGAGACACCGCCGATCGAGCGACTACCGCTTGCTCAATGAAAAAGCCCGCGCGGGATATCCCGCGCGGGCTTTTTTACTGGGGCGCGAGCTGCCTCAGACCAGCACTAGATTGTCGCGATGAATCAGCTCGGGCTCGAGCATGTAGCCGAGCACCGTTTCGATCTCACCGCTCGGCTTGCGCTGGATCAGCTTGGTTTCCGCGCTGCTGTAGTTTGTCAGGCCGCGCGCGATCTCGCGACCGGCATCGTTGACGCAGGCAATCACCTCGCCGCGCGCGAACACGCCCTGCACCGCGACGATACCGATCGGCAGCAGGCTCTTGCCGCCAGCCGTCAGCTTCTCGACCGCGCCGGCGTCGATCACCACGTGGCCACGCACCTGCAGGTGGTCGGCCATCCATTGCTTGCGCGCAGCCATGCGCGCGGTGCGTGCGATCAGCTGGGTGCCGATCGCCTCGCCCGCGGCCAGCCGCACCAGCACCTCGGTCTCGCGGCCGCTCGCGATCACCGTGTTGGCGCCGCTGTGCGCGGCACGCTTGGCGGCCAGGATCTTGGTCAGCATGCCGCCCCGGCCCAGGCTCGAGCCGGCACCACCGGCCATCGCTTCGAGCTCGGGCGCGCCCGCATCGGCTTCTTGCACCAGGGTGGCGGCCGGGTCCTTGCGCGGATCGGCGGTGAACAGGCCCGACTGGTCGGTCAGGATCACCAGCGCATCGCCCTCGATCAGGTTCGCGACCAGCGCGCCGAGCGTGTCGTTGTCGCCGAACTTGATTTCGTCGGTGACCACCGTGTCGTTCTCGTTGATGATCGGCACCACGCCCAGGCGCAGCAGCGTCAGCAGGGTCGAGCGCGCGTTGAGGTAGCGTTCGCGATCGGCCAGATCGGCGTGGGTCAGCAGGATCTGCGCGGTGCGGATGCCGTGCTCGGCGAAGCGGCTCTCGTAGACCTGCGCGAGCCCCATCTGGCCGACCGCGGCGGCGGCCTGCAACTCGTCGATCTCGCGTGGCCGCTTGCTCCAGCCGAGCCGCTGCATGCCCTCGGCGATCGCGCCCGAGCTGACCAGCACGACCTCCTTGCCGGCCTCGCGCAGGGCCGCGATCTGCGCCGCCCAACGGCCGATCGCCGCATGATCGAGCCCGCGCCCGTCGTTGGTGACGAGGCTGGAACCCACCTTCACAACCAATCGCTTCGAATCGGCGATGATCGAACGCATCGTGCGCTAACTCCTGTCAGTGAAGCGCAATCCAAATCGGGATGCGACGGGCGCGAGCCCGTCGCCCGAGCCGGGCACGGCGGCGGCATGCGCCGCCGCCGGCCTTCAGTCCGCGTCGGACTTCGACGGCGCGGCGCCGCCCGGCGTCTCGCGGAAACGCACGTCGGCGGCCAGGTCCTCGGCTTCGGAGGCGCGATGCGCATCCGAATGCTCGGTGAGGTAGTCGTAGACGGCGTAGACGAGGTTATCGCAGCCCTGCCCGGTCAGCGCCGAGATCTCGAACACCGGGCCATCCCAGCCGAAGCGGCGGATGAAATCGGCGACGCGCTCGGCGCGCTCGTCCTCGGGCACCATGTCGAGCTTGTTCAGCACCAGCCAGCGCGGCTTCTCGTAGAGCGATTCGTCGTACTTGCGCAGCTCGCCGACGATGGCCGTGGCCTCGGCGACCGGATCGACGTTCTCGTCGAAGGGCGCGAGGTCGACCAGGTGCAGCAGCACGCCGGTGCGCTGGAGGTGGCGCAGGAACTGGTGGCCGAGGCCCGCGCCCTCGGCGGCGCCCTCGATCAGACCCGGGATGTCGGCGATCACGAAGCTCTTGCTCGGGCCCACACGCACCACGCCGAGGTTCGGCGCGAGCGTGGTGAACGGGTAGTCGGCGATCTTCGGCTTGGCGTTGGACACCGAAGAAATGAAGGTCGACTTGCCCGCGTTGGGCATGCCGAGCAGACCGACGTCGGCCAGCACCTTCAGCTCGAGCTTCACCATGCGGCGCTCGCCGGGCTTGCCATCGGTCTTCTGCCGCGGCGCGCGATTGGTGCTCGACTTGAAGTGCAGGTTGCCGAGGCCGCCCGCGCCGCCTTCGGCCACCAGCACCTTCTGCTCGTGCTCGGTCAGGTCGGCGATCAGCTCGCCGGTATCCATGTCGGTGATCACGGTGCCGACCGGCATGCGCAGCGTGATGTCGTCGCCGCCCTTGCCGTAGCAATCCGAGCCGCGCCCGTTCTCGCCGTTGCGCGCCAGGTGTTTCTTCGCGAACCGGTAGTCGATCAGCGTGTTGATGTTGCGGTCGGCGACCGCGTAGACGCTGCCGCCGCGGCCGCCGTCGCCGCCGTCCGGCCCGCCGAACGGAACGAACTTCTCGCGGCGCATCGACGCGCTGCCATCACCTCCGTTCCCGGCGATGACTTCGATTCGCGCTTCGTCAATGAACTTCATCCGTTGCTCCGCCCAGAATTTGAACCAATATTGTGCCGCGTGCCGCCGCGCTTGACCAATCCGCCCCGGGGGCAGGTCGAGCCAGACCGGGCCGGCCAGGCCGCGCGCGCCATCGCGCAAATGAAAAAGGCCCCGCGTGTTCCGCGGGGCCTTTGAGGCTATGAAGCCCGAACCGGCGAAAACTTACGCAGCGGCCGGAACGACGATAACCGTGTGCTTGCGGGCTGCGCCCTTGGTCGCGAACTTCACGTGACCATCGACCAGCGCGAACAGCGTGTGGTCCTTGCCGATGCCGACGTTTTCGCCCGGGTGCATGCGCGTGCCGCGCTGACGGACGATGATGCCACCGGCATTGATTGCCTGGCCGCCGTAAACCTTCACGCCGAGGCGCTTCGATTCGGAGTCGCGGCCGTTGCGGGAAGACCCGCCTGCCTTTTTGTGTGCCATTTGATAGCTCCTTTACCGTCTTGGCGCTTACGCGTTGATCGCGTCGATGCGCAGTTCGGTGTAGTTCTGGCGGTGGCCGCCGTGCTTTTGGTAGTGCTTCCGGCGACGCATCTTGAAGATGGTGACCTTGGCATGACGACCGTGGGAGACAACGGTAGCCTTGACGGAAGCCCCACTGACCAGCGGCGTACCGAACTGAATCGATTCGCCTTCGCCTACCGCGAGAACCTGGTCGAGCGTGATTTCTGCGTCAATGTCTGCCGGTATCTGTTCTACTTTGAGTTTTTCGCCGACGGCAACCTTGTACTGCTTGCCACCGGTTTTTATGACCGCGTACATTGAGAACCTCACTCTGGATCTGTTTTTCCATGCACCGCGCACGGAAAACGCGTGATTATACAGAGAGTTAGCAGTCAGGTCAAAACCTATCGTCGATGCGACTCGCGGGACCGTTTCCGGCTGTGGATTCGCAGCCCGGGCGTGTCCTCGCTTCGATGCGGCCCTGTAGCCGGCAGCGGCCTCTCGCGGCCCGCCGAGCAAGGCGCCGGGGCTCGTGTCACCCGGTGCGGCGCGGTCTCGTCGGGTGTCGCCGACGCGCGCCCAGCGCGCCGCGATCGCACCACAGATCGGCGCGCAAAACCGGCCATCCGGCAGGCGCCGGCCCGGCGCGGCGCCGAATCGCCTTATAATCCGGCGCACTACCCAATTCCATGATCATGTCGTCCACTGCCTCCCCTTCCCTGAGCGCTGCCCAACTGCTGGCCCCGATCGTCGACGATATGGAGCAGGTCAACCGCGTGATTCGGCACAGCCTGTCGTCCGACGTGCTGCTGATCAACCAGATCGCGGAATACATCATCGGCGCGGGCGGCAAGCGGCTGCGGCCTGCCCTGCTGCTGCTCGTCGCGGGCGCGCTGGGCGACGGCTCGAGCCATCGCCACACGCTGGCCGCCGTCGTCGAGTTCATCCACACCGCGACGCTGCTGCACGACGACGTGGTCGACGAATCGGAACTGCGGCGCGGCCGCAAGACCGCCAACGCGCTGTTCGGCAACGCCGCCAGCGTGCTGGTGGGCGACTATCTCTACTCGCGCTCGTTCGAGATGATGGTCGGCGTCGGCAAGATGCGCGTGATGGAGATCCTTTCCGAGGCGACCACCATCATCTCCGAGGGCGAGGTGCTGCAACTGCTCAACATGCATGACGCCGACGTCGACGAATCGCGCTACATGCAGGTGATCCGCTACAAGACGGCCAAGCTGTTCGAGGCCTCGGCGCGGCTGGGCGCCGTGCTGGCCGGCGCGGACGCGAGCACCGAGGCCGCCGCCGCCGAATACGGCCGCCGCATCGGCACCGCCTTCCAGATCATGGACGACTGGCTCGACTACGCGGGCACCGCCGAATCGATGGGCAAGAACGCCGGCGACGACCTGCGCGAAGGCAAGCCGACGCTGCCGCTGATCCACCTGCTCGAACATGGCACGCCCGAGCAGCAGGCGCTGGCGCGCGAGGCCATCGAGCAGGGCGGCACCGACCGCTTCGAGACGATCTTCGAGGCGATCACGCGTTCGGGCGCGCTCGACCACACGCTGGAATGCGCGCGTCAGGAAGCCCAGGCCGCGGCCGATGCAATTTTTTCGTTTCCCTCTTCCATTTTCAAAAACTCGCTGCTAGAATTATGTTCTTACTCGACGACACGAAAGTCTTGAAAGAGACGAAAGTGGCAGAAGAGTCCAATTCGGGGTGTAGCTTAGCCTGGTAGAGCGCTACGTTCGGGACGTAGAGGCCGGAGGTTCGAATCCTCTCACCCCGACCAGAATTGCAAAAACCGCGCAGTCACTGCGCGGTTTTTTTTCGCCTGTCGCCGGCGAAGCACGGCAGCCGGCCCGTCACGAGCGGCACCCGCCCCTCTGCTATAGTCATTCCCATTCCTGACCCTGACCGACCCCGATCCGAGTGGACCACATTCCCTTATGGGCGCAAATCTGCGCCGTCTTTGTCCTGCTCCTCTGCTCCAGCTTCTTCTCGATCTCTGAAACGGCCATGATGGCGCTCAACCGCCATCGGCTGAAACTGCTCGCCGGCCAGAACGCGCTCGGCGCGAAGACCACCCAGCGCCTGCTGTCGCGCACCGACACGCTGCTCAGCGTGATCCTGATCGGCAACAACCTGTTCAACACCATCATCCCGGTGCTGACCACCTCGATCGCGCTGCGCACCTTCGGCCACGACAACCTGGTGCTGTCGATCGCGACCGGCATCGTCGCCTTCCTGATCATCGTGTTCGCGGAAATCACGCCGAAGATCGTCGGCGCGACCTATCCCGAGCGCATCGCGCTGCCGGCCAGCCTGGTGATCGCGCCGCTGATGCGCGTCATGAAACCGGTGATCTGGTTCGTCAACCAGCTCGCCAACGGCATCTTGCGCATGCTGCGCATCAATACCCAGGGCGATCGCGACCAGCGCTTCTCGCCCGAGGAGCTGCGCTCGATCGTGCTCGAATCCGGCAGCTTCATGCCGACCAAGCACCGCAGCATCCTGCTGAACCTGTTCGACCTCGAGAACATCACCGTCGACGACGTGATGATCCCGCGCCGCCAGATCGAGTCGCTGAACTTCGACGCCCCGCTCGACGACATCCTCCACCAGCTGGAGACCTGCTACCACAACCGGCTGATCGTCTACCAGGGCGATATCGACCAGGTGCTCGGCGTGCTGCACGTGCGCAAGACGCTGACCGCGCTGCACAACCAGGAGCTCGACCGCGACACGCTGCGCGGCCTGCTGGCCGAGCCTTATTACGTGCCCTCGGGCACGCCGGTGTTCCAGCAGCTCCAGTATTTCCAGGAGAGCCGACAGCGCACCGCGCTGGTGGTCAACGAATACGGCGAACTGGAAGGGCTGCTCACGCCCGAGGACATCATCGAGGAGCTGATCGGCGAGTTCACCACCTCCACGCCGAACGGCGGCAGCTCGCGCGGCGGCTGGAACGCCAGCGGCGAATGCATCGTCGCCGGCAGCATCCCGCTGCGCGAACTGAACCGCTGGCTGCACCTGAGCTTGCCGACCAAGGGGCCGAAGACGCTCAACGGGCTGATCCTCGAGATCCTCGAGGAGATTCCCGACGGCGACGTCTGCATGAAGATCGGCGACGTGATGCTCGAGGTGATGCGCAGCGACGACCAGGCCGTGCGCACCGTCAAGCTGTTCAAGCCGCGCACCACGCGCGGCGCGCGCGCCCTGCTGCGCTGAAGCCGGCCCGCGCCGCCGTGAGCAGCGGCGCCGGGCTCTCTCGCTGGCGGCCGCGCCACCGTGCACTGGCCATCCGGCCGACTGCCGCGTCCCGCCCGGCCGCGCGATGATCGTTTCATCGTGATTCGCAGGCGGCCTCGCGGCCGGTCCCCGATGTCCACTCCCTTGCCGCCCCTGGCACCGCTTCCCCCCCTCGCCGCCGACACGGCATCCTCGGCTGCAGCCGGCGACGCGCCGGTGGTCGCGCTGGTCAACGAGATCCTCAAGGCCGCCACCGCGCGCGACGCCTCCGACATCCATATCGAACCGGCCGAGCAAGGCTGGCGCGTGCGATTGCGCATCGACGGCGCGCTCCATCCGTTCGCCGCGCCGCCCGCGCACCTGCGCGACGGCGTGGTCACGCGCCTGAAGGTGCTGTCGCGCCTGGACATCGCCGAGCGGCGCGTGCCGCAGGATGGCCGCCTGCGCATCGCCCTCGCGCCGGGCCTGACGGGCGACTACCGCGTCAGCTCGCTGCCCACGCTGCACGGCGAGAAGCTGGTGCTGCGCCGCCTCGACACGCTGCCGGCCAACCTGTCGCTATCCTCGCTCGGCTTCGATGCGCGGCAGGCCGGCGCGCTCGAAGCGGCCGTCGCCGCGCCGCACGGGCTGGTGCTGGTGACAGGGCCGACCGGCAGCGGCAAGACCGTCACGCTCTATTGCTGTTTGCAGGGGCTCAATCTAGCCTCGCGCAATCTCTGCACCATCGAGGATCCGGCCGAGCTGCAACTCGATGGGCTGAACCAGGTCAATGTGCGCGACAAGGCCGGCCTGAGCTTCGCGGTCGCGCTGCGCGCCTTCCTGCGCCAGGATCCGGACGTGATCATGGTCGGCGAGATCCGTGACGCCGAAACCGCCGACGTGGCGCTGAAGGCCGCGCAGACCGGCCACCTGGTGTTGTCGACGCTGCATACCAACGATGCGCCGGGCGCGATCGCGCGCCTGCTCGACATCGGCGTGGCGCCCTATCACATCGCCGCGGCGCTGAGGATCGTCACCGCCCAGCGCCTGGTGCGCCGGCTCTGCGTCACATGCCGCCGGCCTTCGCGCGAGTCGATCCCGACCCTGCTCGCGGCCGGCCTCGATCCGACCCGGCTCGAAGACGGCTGGCGCCCCTTCGTCGCGGCCGGTTGCGAGGCCTGCCATGGCATCGGCTATCGCGGCCGGATCGGCGTGCATCAGGTGATGGCGGTTTCCGACACGCTGCGCGAGCGGATCGTCGCCCGCGCGGGCAGCCTCGCGCTCACGCGCCAGGCGCAGGCCGACGGCATGCGCTCGCTGCGCGAGGCCGCCCTGGCTCGCGTGCACGACGGCAGCACCAGCCTCGACGAGGCCTGCGCGGTCGCCGAGGCCGGATGAGCATGCCCGCCTCGGGGGAACGGCGCTTTCGCTGGGCCGGCGCGACACGCGACGGGACGCAGCGGCGCGGCAAGCTCATCGCCGTCGACGGCGCCGCGGCGCGCCGCCAGCTCAGGCGCGCCGGCATCAGCGTGCTCGAACTGGCCGATCAAGGCCCGGCCCGCGCGCCGGCGGCCGGCAGCCGCGAGATCACGCGCTTCGCGCAACAGCTGAGCGGCCTGCTACGCGCCGGGCTGCCGCTCGCGCCGGCCCTCGACCTGCTCGCCGAGGCGGGCGGCCGACGCGACCTCGGCCGCATCGCCGCCGGGCTGGCGCGCGCAATCGGCGCCGGGCGCCAGTTGTCGGAAGCGATGCGGCATTACCCGCGCCAGTTCGATCCGATGTTCCGGCAGTTGATCGCGGTCGGCGAGGCATCCGGCCAGCTCGCGCCCTTGCTGGCGCGCCTGGCCGAGGATCGCGAGCGCGGCGCCGCGCAACGCGCGCGGGTGCGTGGAGCCCTCGCCTACCCGCTCGCCGTGCTGGGCTTCGCCCTGCTCATCACGGTCGCGCTGCTGGCCTGGGTCGTGCCGACCTTCGCCCAGGTGTTCGAGGGTTTCGGCGCGACCCTGCCGGCCCCGACGCGCTTCGTGCTTGCCCTGTCCGATGGCCTGATGGTCTTCGGACCACCCGCCGCGCTGGGCTCGTTCGCCGCCGGCGCGGGCGTCGCGCTGCTGCTGCGCCGCTCGGCCGAGGCCCGCCACCGGGCCGGGCACCTCGCGCTGCGCCTGCCGCTCGCCGGCCCCTTGCTGCGCACGCTCGCTGCCGCGCGCTGGAGCCGCACGCTCGGCACCCTGCTGCGCGCCGGCACGCCGCTTGCCGACGCCTTCGACTCGCTCGCCCAAGCCACCGGCAATCCCGTGTTCGATCGCGCGACCGGTGACATCGCCACACGCCTGCTGCACGGTGAGCGGCTCGCCGCCGCGATGCGCGCGGTCGGCTGCTTCCCGGCTGAGGTGGTCCAGCCGATCGCGGTCGCCGAGGAATCGGGCACGCTCGACGCGATGCTCGCCGACATCGCCTCGCTCTGCGAGCGGCAGGTCGACGAGCGGATCGGCGCCTTGACGAGCCTCTGCGAGCCGCTGGTGGTGATCGTGCTCGGCGTGCTAGTGGGCGCCCTGGTGGTCGCGATGTACCTGCCGATCGTCCAGCTCGGCAACGTGGTGTAGCATCGCTCCCGGTTCCGACTCTCGCCGATTCCTCCCGAATTCCTTTTCCCAGCCTTCCCGATGATCTCGTCTTTCGCCCTTGCCGATCCGTCGCTCGCGTTCGCCGCGCTGCCGGCCGCCGTCCGCTACGTGTTCGCGACCGTGCTCGGGCTGGTGATCGGCAGCTTCCTGAACGTGGTCGCGCATCGCGTGCCGATCATGATGCAGCGCGCCTGGCAGGCCGAACTCGCCGAGGCCACCGGCGGCGACCCGGCGCCCGACGACGGGCTGCCGCCGCGCTACGATCTGTGGGCGCCGCACAGCGCCTGTCCTCACTGCGGCCACGTGCTGCGCGCCTGGGAAAACGTGCCGGTGCTGAGCTATCTGGCGCTGCGCGGGCGCTGCGCCCGGTGCCGCGCGCCGATCAGCCCGCGCTACCCGCTGGTCGAGCTGGTTTCCGGCCTGCTGGCGGTCGCCTCGCTGGCCGTGTTCGGTCCCGTTCCGGCCGCGCTGGCCGCCTTCGGCCTCTGCGCGATGCTGCTGGCGATGAGCCTGATCGACGTCAAGACCGGCTACCTGCCCGATTCGATGACCCTGCCGCTGTTGTGGGCCGGGCTGCTCGTCAATCTGTGGGGCAATTTCGTCGACCTGCGCGAAGCCGTGATCGGCGCGATCGCCGGCTACCTGTTCCTCTGGTGCGTGTTCTGGCTGTTCAAGCTGCTGCGCGGCATCGAGGGCATCGGTTATGGCGACCTCAAGCTGCTCGCCGCGCTCGGCGCCTGGCTCGGCTGGATCGCCCTGCCCCAGGTGCTGCTGATCGCGGCCCTCAGCGGCGCGGCGGTCGGCCTGCTGGCGATGTGGCGCGGCCGCATGCGCTACGAGGAGCCGCTGCCGTTCGGGCCGTTCCTCGCGCTCGGCGGCATCCTCACCTTGCTGCACGGCACGCCGTTCTACCTGACGATCGGAGGCTGACCCCATGTTCTCGGTGGGATTGACGGGCGGTATCGGCAGCGGCAAGACCACGGTCGCGAACCGTTTCGGCGCGCGCGGCGCGACCCTGGTCGATACCGACGCGATCGCGCACCGGGTCACCGCGCCCGGCGGCGCCGCGATGCCGGCGATCGCCGCCGCGTTCGGCCCGGCCTTCGTGGCCGCCGACGGGTCGCTCGACCGGGCCCGGATGCGCGCGCTGGTGTTCGGTGACGACGCCGCGCGCAAGCGGCTGGAGGCCATCACGCATCCGCTGATCCGCGCCGAGACCGAGCAGCAGGCCGCGCGAGCGAATGGCCCTTATGTGATCTTCGTGGTACCGCTGCTGGTCGAGTCGGGCAGTTGGCGCAACCGCGTCGATCGCGTGCTGGTGGTCGATTGCGAGGTCGAGACGCAGATCGCGCGCGTCATGCAGAGGAACGGCTTCGCGCGCGAGCAGGTCGAGGCGATCGTGGCACGCCAGGCCACGCGCGAGGCCCGCCTGGCGGCGGCCGACGACGTGATCGTCAACGAGGCCGCGCCAGATGCGGCGCTCGATACCCGCATCGACGCGCTGCACGCGCATTACCTCGCGCTGGCCGCATCGAAGTCCTGAACGTTCCCTGGCCCGCCGGGCCGGGCCCGCGCGGGATCGAGCAAGCGCCACGCCTGCGCGCATCCCTGCGCAAGGCGCGATTGCGACGCCTGAGCGTGGGCATTAGAATGTCCAGCAATTCCGGTCCTTTGTCCCAACGCCCGAGGCGAGCGCGCTTGATCCTTTACGAGTATCCGTTCAACGAACGCATCCGCACCTTGCTGCGCCTCGAAGACCTGTTCGAGCGCCTGGCGTTCTTCCTGTCGCAGGAAGATCCGAGGGAGCATCACGTGGCGCTGACGACGCTGTTCGAAATCGCGGAAGTCGCGGGCCGAGCGGATCTCAAGTCGGACCTGATGAAGGAACTGGAACGCCAGCGGCAGACGCTCGCGCCGTTTCGCGGCAACCCCGGCATCGAGCAGAACGCGCTCGAGGCGGTGCTCGGCGAAATCGAGCAGACCCTCGCCAATCTCGGCCAGATGCAGGGCAAGACCGGCCAGCACCTGCTCGACAACGAATGGCTGGGCAGCATTCGCAGCCGCGCCGTGATCCCGGGCGGCACCTGCAAGTTCGACCTGCCCTCGTATTACGCCTGGCAGCAATGGCCCGCCGAGCAGCGGCGCCAGGACATCACCAAGTGGGCGATGCCTCTGCTGCCGCTGCGCGACGCGGCCACCATCGTGCTGCGCCTGGCGCGCGAATCGGGCCAGGCCTCGAAGGTGATGGCGATGCAGGGCAGCTACCAGCAGATGCTGTCGGGACGCACCTACCAGTTGATGCAGGTGCGCGTGCCGCCGGAACTCCATGTGATCCCCGAAGCCAGCGCCAACAAGTACATGCTGTGGGTGCGCTTCACCGTCCAGGACGGCGATGTGCGGCCGCGCGCGGTCGACATCGACGTGCCGTTCCAGTTGACGCTCTGTAATCTCTGAAATCGTGACTCTTGCCGTCAAATGCCCGGCCTGCGGAAAACAGGTCCGCTGGGTTCCGGAAAATACCTTCCGCCCGTTCTGCTCGGCCCGCTGCAAGCAGATGGATCTCGGCGCCTGGGCTGCCGAACGCTATCGGATCGGTGGCACCGACGAGGAGCCGTCGTCGGACGCGGAGCCGGAAGGCGGCTCCGGCCGTCACGACTGAGCGGTCACTTTCCCCAGGCTGCCGCGAGCGCGGCGTCCTGAATTCGACGCGATATAACGGGGAAGTGGTGCCGCCCGGCCGAACGACCGGGCGGAAAAGATAGGGCCGAGGAGTGATCAGCCCGCCTCGGCCTCGCGTGCCAGCAGTTCGAGCACCGGCAGGGCCGCCGGCAACAGCGGATCGACCTCCACGGGCAATTGCTGCCAGACGAAGGCCTGCCCTTCACGGCTATGCGGCTCGCCGTCCCAGCCCGTCACCTTGCAGAAGAACAGCCGCACATAGGCGTGCGGATAATCATGCTCCAGCGTGTGCCAGCGATGGCAGGCCGTGACGTGAATCCCCAGTTCCTCGTGCAACTCGCGCGAAAGCGCCGCTTCCACGCTCTCGCCCGGCTCTAGCTTGCCGCCGGGGAACTCCCAGTAACCTTCATAGGGCTTGCCGGCCGGGCGCTGCGCGAGCAGGTAGCGGCCGTCGGGCTGCACCAGCACGCCGACCGCCACCTCGGTGACCTTGCGCGGCGCCGTGCCGCCGGCCGTGCTTTCGGCGTTCACCGTCATATGCTCTCCTGACGACCGGAGCGGTCGCGCGCGAACTGCCAGGCCACCCGGCCCGAACGCGAGCCGCGTTCGAGCGCCCAGACCAGCGCGTCGCCGCGCGCGGCCTCGACTTGCGCCTCGTCGCAGCCGAAATGGCGCAGCCAGTGCCCGACGATCGCGAGGTAGTCGTCCTGCTTGAACGGGTAGAAGCTGACCCACAGCCCGAAACGCTCGGACAGCGAGATCTTCTCCTCCACCACTTCGCCGGGATGGATCTCGCCGTCGGGCAGGTGCTTGTAGCTCTCGTTGTCGCTCATGTACTCCGGCAGCAGGTGCCGGCGGTTCGAGGTCGCGTAGATCAGCACGTTGTCGGACTGCGCCGAGATCGAGCCGTCCAGCGCCACCTTCAGCGCCTTGTAGCCGGATTCGCCGTCCTCGAAGGAGAGATCGTCGCAGAACACGATGAAGCGCTCCGGCCGCGCCGAGATCAGATCGACGATATCGCCGAGATCATGCAGGTCGTCCTTGTCGACCTCGATCAGCCGCAGACCGTCGGCCGCGAAGGCATTGAGGCAGGCCTTGATCAGCGAGGACTTGCCGGTGCCGCGCGCGCCCGTCAGCAGCACGTTGTTGGCGGGGCGCCGCGTCACGAACTGGCGCGTGTTCTGTTCGATCAGCCCCTTCTGGCGATCGATGTTGTGCAGGTCGTCGAGCGCGATCTGCGAGATGGCCGGCACGGCCTGCAGGTAACCGCGCCCTTGGCGCTTGCGCCAGCGAAATGCCGTCGCGGCATTCCAGTCGACGTCGGCGGGCGCCGGCGGCAGCAGGGCTTCGAAACGGCCCAGCAGGGCTTCGGCGCGGTCGAGAAACTGTTCGAGCTTGTCCATCCACTTTCCAGCAATCGGGTGATTCGAATTCGGCGGCGGCACGGCGCGCCGGGCGCGCCATGCGCCGGCTCAGGAGCGGTAGTCGGCGTTGATGCTGACGTAGTCGTGCGACAGGTCGCAGGTCCACACCGTCGCGCTGGCCTCGCCACGGCCCAGCAGCACGCGGATCGTGATCTCGCTCTGCTTCATGACGCGCTGGCCGTCGGCTTCCTGGTAGGCCGGGTTGCGGCCGCCGGCCTTGGCCACCAGCACGTCGTCGAGGTAGAGATCGATCTTGCCGACATCCAGGTCGCTCACCCCGGCGTAGCCAATCGCGGCCAGGATCCGGCCGAGGTTGGGGTCCGATGCGTAGAACGCCGTCTTCACCAGCGGCGAATGGCCGATCGCGTAGGCGATCTTCCGGCATTCCGCCACGTCGCGGCCGCCCTCGACCTGCACCGTCATGAACTTGGTGGCGCCCTCGCCGTCGCGCACGATCAGTTGCGACAGCGTCTGCGCCACCTCGGTGACGGCCTCGCGCAGCGCGGCGTAGGCGGGCGAGTCGACCGAATCGATCGCCGGCAGGCTCGACTTGCCCGAGGCGATCAGGATGAAGGAATCGTTGGTCGAGGTATCGCCGTCGATCGTGATGCAGTTGAAGGAGCGGTTCGCGACCTCCTTCACCAGTTGGTCGAGCACCGGCTGCGCGACCTTGGCGTCGAAGGCCAGGTAGCCGAGCATGGTGGCCATGTTCGGCTTGATCATGCCGGCGCCCTTGCTGATGCCGGTCAGCGTGACCGTGTGCCCGTCGATCGTGACCTGGCGCGAGGCGGCCTTGGGCAGCGTGTCGGTGGTCATGATCGCCTGCGCGGCGTCGAACCAGTTGGCGGCCGCCCGGTTCGCCAGCGCGGCCGGCAGGCCGGCCTTCAGGCGATCGACGGGCAGCGGCTCGAGAATCACGCCGGTGGAGAACGGCAACACCTGCGAGGGCTGCAGGCCGGCCAGGCGCGCGAGCTCGTCGCAGGTCGCGCGGGTCGCCGCCAGGCCCGGCTCGCCGGTGCCGGCGTTCGCGTTACCGGTATTGACCACCAGCGCGCGAATCGCCGGGCCGCCGGCACGCACCGCGGCCAGGTGTTCGCGGCAGACGATCACGGGCGCCGCGCAGAAGCGGTTCTCGGTGAACACGCCGGCCACCGTCGCGCCCTCCTCGACCGAGATGACGAGCACGTCCTTGCGGTTCGGCTTGCGGATGTTGGCCTCGGCCCAGCCTAGCGTGACGCCGGCGACGGGATGCAGTTGCGCGGGATCGATCGAAGGGAAATTGACAGCCATGGAGACACCTGCCGGAAGGAAAATGCCGGCTCCTGCCGGCATCGATGGATTCGAACGAAGCGGCGGCGCGCATTGCTGCGGGCCGCCGCGGATTCATCTTGCAGTACGCAAGTGACGAAACGGCGACCGTGCGCGGCATGGATCGCATGCCGCGTCGGCCGCCGCCGGGATCAACTCAGCTTGCCGTGGCACTGCTTGTACTTCTTGCCGCTGCCGCAGGGGCAGGGATCGTTACGGCCGACCCGCGGCACCTCGCCCACGGCATTGCCCGCCATCGCATCGCCGACCAGCTCGGCCGTGGCATCGGTGGCGGCCGCCGCGGCCACCGCGACGCCGGCCGCGGCCGCGCCCGCATCGGAGAAATCGGCGTGGCGGAACTCGACGTTGTCGAGATTGCCGCCCGCTTCCTCGATCTGCTCGGCGGCTTCCTCGAGCTGCTCGGGCGACTGGATCTGCACGTTCATGACGATACGCGTGACTTCCTGCTTGGTCGCCTCGAGCATCGCGGCGAACAGCTCGAAGGCTTCGCGCTTGTATTCCTGCTTCGGGTTCTTCTGCGCGTAACCGCGCAGGTGGATGCCCTGGCGCAGGTGGTCGAGCGCGGCCAGGTGCTCGCGCCAGAGGCGGTCGAG
The DNA here is from genome assembly GCF_000959725.1 of Burkholderia gladioli. Lineage (NCBI taxonomy): Bacteria > Pseudomonadati > Pseudomonadota > Betaproteobacteria > Burkholderiales > Burkholderiaceae > Burkholderia > Burkholderia gladioli. Next base: position 2,053,284 of record NZ_CP009323.1, on the reverse strand, counting down.
CGTCTGCAGCATGATCGAGCGCTCGAAGGAGCTGAAGGCCTCGCGGCCGACCATTGCGACCTTGGCCTCGTAATGCTCGTCGGCGGCCGTCACGACAGCCTCCAGGATCTCGTCGACGCTGATCGACTGCGACTCGTTGACCATCTCCTGGATCGCCAGGTCGAGCCCCCAGTCGTTGCGCAGCGCTTCCTCGAGCTCGGGCAGGTCCCATTGCTCCTCGATGCTGCCCTGCGGCACGAACTGGTGGACCACCTCGGTGATCACGCCGTGGCGCATCGCGCCGATCGTCTCGGCAATGTCGTGCGCCTCGAGCAGTTCATTGCGCTGCTGGTAGATGACCTTGCGCTGGTCGTTGGAGACGTCGTCGTATTCGAGCAGTTGCTTGCGGATGTCGAAGTTGCGCGCCTCGACCTTGCGTTGCGCCGATTCGATCGAGCGCGTCACGATGCCGGCCTCGATCGCCTCGCCCTCGGGCATCTTCAGGCGGTCCATGATGGCGCGCACGCGGTCGCCCGCGAAAATGCGCAGCAGCGGATCGTCGAGCGACAGGTAGAAGCGCGAGGAACCCGGGTCGCCCTGGCGGCCGGCACGACCGCGCAGCTGGTTGTCGATCCGGCGCGATTCGTGACGCTCGGTGCCGATGATGTGCAGGCCGCCAGCGGCCTTGACCTGCTCGTGCAGCGTCTCCCACTCGTCGTGCAGCTGCTTGATGCGCGCGGCCTTCTCCTCGGCCGGGATCGCCTCGTCGGCCTCGAGGAAGGCGGCCTGCTTCTCGGCGTTGCCGCCCAGCACGATGTCGGTACCGCGACCGGCCATGTTGGTGGCGATCGTGATCCGCTTTGGCCGGCCGGCCTCGGCGACGATCGCCGCCTCGCGCGCGTGCTGCTTGGCGTTGAGCACCTCGTGCGGCAGCCCGGCCTGCTTGAGCAGGTGCGAGAGCAGCTCGGAGTTCTCGATCGAGGTGGTGCCGACCAGCACCGGCTGGCCACGCTCGTAGCAGTCGCGGATGTCGCGGATCACCGCGTCGTAGCGCTCCTTCGCGCTCTTGTAGATCTGGTCCTGCTTGTCGATCCGCTTGGGCGGACGGTTGGTGGGGATCACCACCGTCTCGAGGCCGTAGATCTCGTTGAATTCGTACGCTTCGGTATCGGCCGTGCCGGTCATGCCGGCCAGCTTCGCGTACATGCGGAAGTAGTTCTGGAAGGTGATCGAGGCGAGCGTCTGGTTCTCGCTCTGGATCTTCGCGTGCTCCTTGGCCTCGACCGCCTGGTGCAGGCCGTCGGACCAGCGGCGACCCGCCATCAGGCGGCCGGTGAACTCGTCGACGATCACCACCTCGCCGTTCTGCACCACGTAGTGCTGGTCGAGATGGAACAGCGTGTGGGCGCGCAGCGCCGCGTACACGTGGTGCATCAGCGTGATGTTCTGCGGCGCGTACAGGCTCTCGCCCTCGCCGATCAGGCCCCACTCGGACAGCAGGCGCTCGGCCTTCTCGTGACCCAACTCGGTCAGGAACACCTGGCGCGCCTTCTCGTCGAGCGTGTAGTCGCCCGGCTTCTCGACGCCGGTGCCGTCGGCCTTTTCCTCGCCGATCTGGCGCTCGAGCAGCGGCGGCAGCGCGTTCATGCGCACGTAGAGCTCGGTGTGGTCCTCGGCCTGGCCCGAGATGATCAGCGGCGTGCGGGCCTCGTCGATCAGGATCGAGTCCACTTCGTCGACCACCGCGAAGTTCAGCGCCCGCTGCACGCGCGCCTCGGTCTCGTAGACCATGTTGTCGCGCAGGTAGTCGAAGCCGAATTCGTTGTTGGTGCCGTAGGTGATGTCGGACGCGTAGGCTTCCTGCTTCTGCTCGTGCTCCATGCCGGACAGGTTGATGCCGACCGACAGCCCGAGGAAGTTGTAGAGGCGCGCCATCCACTCGGCATCGCGCTGCGCCAGGTAGTCGTTGACGGTCACCACGTGCACGCCGCGGCCCGACAGCGCGTTCAGGTAGACCGGCAGCGTCGCCACCAGGGTCTTGCCCTCGCCGGTGCGCATTTCGGCGATCTTGCCGTAATGCAGCACCATGCCGCCGATCAGCTGCACGTCGAAGTGGCGCATCTTCAGCACTCGCCGGCTGGCTTCGCGGCACACCGCGAACGCCTCCGGCAGCAGCTTGTCGAGCGACTCGCCGGCCGCGACACGCTGCCGGAATTCACCCGTCTTGCCGCGCAACTGGTCATCCGTCAGCTGCTCGAATTGCGATTCGAGCGCATTGATCGCCGTGACGGTCTTTTGGTATTGCTTGACTAGCCGCTGGTTGCGGCTGCCAAAAATCTTCTGGAGAAAACCGGTTGTCATCGATCGGGTCTGCGTCGCAGCAACGGCCCCGGAGCGGATGACGCCGGCCCCGGCGCGCCGAGCCTTGGCGGCTTAGCGTATGAGTGAATTCAAACGAGGAATTTTAGCACGCGCATTTAGGCAAGCCGGTGTCGCGCCGGCACCGACTTCGCCGGCCGCGACGCCCGGGCCGAAGCTGCCCGCGCCGCTACCGATATGCGGGCGGATCGGCGCCACCGCAAGAGGCGCCGCGAGGACACGGCGAGGGGCGACTGCAGGACCGCCGCGGGACCTGCCGCAAAACGATCCGGCCCCGTGGAAACGGCCGCCGGCCGCCGTTGCGCGCGGTACAATCCGGCCATTGCTCCCGCCTGCCCGCCCATGAACCGCTCCTCCAGGTACGCCCATCCGTCAGGCTTCGCGCGGCCGCAGGTCGCCGCCGACGTGCTCAAGCGCACCGACGCGTTCGCCGCGCTGCGCGCCGGCGTCGAGCAGGTCGCCTCGCTGCAGCGCGACCTGCGCGCGCTGCTGCCCGAGTACCTGGCCAATCACGTCGATCCCGGCTCGATCAAGGACGGGGTGCTGACCCTGTTCGCGGGCCACAACGCGCTGGCCGCGCGGTTGCGGCAGGTCGCGCCGCGCCTGGTGGCCGACCTGCAGGCACGTGGCTGGCACGTGGCGACGCTGAAGGTCCGGGTGCGCCCGCAGGATGCTCCCGAGCCGGTGCGGATCAAGCAGGCGCGCATGACGCCGGCCGGTGCCGATGCGCTGCGCGAACTGGCCGACAGCCTGCCGTCCTCGCCGCTGCAAAGCGCGCTGGCGCGGATGGCCGCGCGCCACGCCAAGACGAAACCGACGCGCTGAAATCGCCGCCCTGCCGGCCCGAAACGCAAAAAAGGCAGCCGAAAGGCTGCCTTTCTCATTAGAACCCGCCGAAACCGCTCAGGCGAAGGCCGTCTGCGCCTCGAAACCAAAACCGCGCGGCGCGGCCTTCAGGTCATCGAACGTCACGATCTCGTAGGCGTCCTCGTGCGCGAGCAATTCACGCAGCAGCGCGTTGTTCAGCCCGTGACCCGACTTGTAGGCCGTATACGAGGCCAGCAGCGGATGGCCGATCACGTAGAGATCGCCGATCGCGTCGAGCATCTTGTGCTTCACGAACTCGTCGTCATAGCGCAGGCCGTCGTTGTTGAGGATGCGGTACTCGTCGAGCACGATCGCGTTGTCCATGCTGCCGCCGCGCGCGAGACCGAGCTCGCGCAGCATCTCGACCTCGTGCGCGAAGCCGAAGGTGCGGGCCCGGGCGATCTCGCGAACATACGAGGTGGTACCGAAATCGACCTCGAGCTCCTGGCCGGTCTTGTCGACGGCCGGATGGCGGAAGTCGATGGTGAACTTGAGCTTGAAGCCGAAGTAGGGATCGAGTCGCGCGAACTTGTCGCCGTCGCGGATCTCCACCCGGCGCTTGACCTGGATGAAGCGCTTCGGCGCGTTCTGCTCCTCGATGCCGGCCGACTGGATCAGGAACACGAAGGACGCGGCGCTGCCGTCCATGATCGGGATTTCCTCGGCGGTCACGTCGACGTAGAGATTGTCGATGCCGAGGCCGGCGCAGGCCGACATCAGGTGCTCGATGGTCGAGACGCGCGCGCCGTCCTTCTGCAGCACCGAGGCCAGGCGCGTGTCGCCAATCGCCAGCGGCTTGGCCGGGATCTCGACCGGCGTGGCCAAATCGACGCGCGTGAAAACAATCCCCGTGCCCGCTGCGGCCGGACGGAGCGTCAGTTCGACCTTGCGGCCCGAGTGGACGCCAATGCCGACGGTCTTCACGATCGATTTGATGGTTCGCTGCTTCAACATGGTGTTGTGCTTCTTGATTGAAGTTATCAATCAGGACTTTTATTCGATAGACGAGAGTATAGCGCAAAACGACAGGCCGGGTTGCGCCGAATGTCGTATCAACTGTTTCTGCACGTTACCCCTGCAAGGCACGCACAGGTCAAGAAAGACGGGCCGGCGCCCGGAACGGAGGCGTTCCCGGACGACGGCCCGTGTTGCGGCACCCTTTTATGCGACGCGTTGCCGCGACGCAACGTGCGGCGCGAAGCGCATCAGCGCTTCACGGCCGCCAGGATGCTTGCCGCGTCGCTGACTTCGAACTTGCCCGGTGCCTCGACGGCCAGCGTCTTGACCACGCCGTCGTCGACCACCATCGCGTAGCGCTGGGAACGGATTCCCATGCCGCGCGCGGACAGATCCTGCGTAAGCCCCAGTGCATGAGTGAAGGCTGCGCTGCTGTCCGCGATCATGCGCACCTTGCCCGCGGTGTGCTGATCCCGTCCCCAAGCGCCCATCACGAATGCGTCGTTGACGGACACGCACCAGATCTCGTCGATGCCGGCCGCGCGGAACGCGTCGAACTGCTCGACATAACCCGGTACATGCTTCGCCGAACAGGTCGGCGTGAACGCGCCCGGCAATCCGAAGATCACCACGCGCTTGCCCGCCGTCTGTTCACGCACGTCGAGCGCATTCGGCCCGAGCGTGCAGCCCTCGCGCGCTTCGTCGACGAATTCGAAGACTTGTGCGTCGGGCAGCGTGTCGCCTGCTTGAATCATGACTGGTCCTTCATTGCGATGCGGTTGCGGGTGACGTAACCGACAGGGACGACAAGGCCCATCCCGCCTCGCGGATGCGAAGAGGGCAGCTGGCCCGGCCCGGCGTCGACAGCGACGCGGCCTGTTGCGGTTGCGTTCAACCCGTCAGGTCGGCTGGCCGCGCGAGCGGCCGGCCTGCCCCTGTCAGTCGGCCTGCTTGCGCAGGAAGGCCGGGATGTCGTACGTGTCGACGCCCTTTTCCTGCAGCGCCTGCACGTGCGACGCCGCCGTCTCGCGCGAATTGCGCCAGACCGCCGGCGTGTCGAGCGCGCCGTAGTCCGACGTATTCACGTGCGCCGGCGCGTAGCTGTGGCCGACCGCGCCAACCGGCTGGTTGTCGGTGCCGGTGCGCAGCAGCGTCATCGGCGTGGTCTGCTGCTTCTTCGCGGCACGGCCCAGGCCGGTGGCGACCACCGTCACGCGCAGCGCATCGCCCATCGCGTCGTCGTAGACCGCGCCGAAGATCACGGTCGCGTCTTCCGCGGCGTAGCTCTTGATGGTGTTCATCACTTCGCGCGTTTCCGACAGACGCAGCGAACGGCTCGAGGTGATGTTGACCAGCACGCCACGCGCGCCCGACAGGTCCACGCCTTCCAGCAGCGGGCTCGCGACCGCCTGCTCGGCGGCCAGGCGCGCGCGATCGACGCCCGCGACCGTCGCGGTGCCCATCATCGCCTTGCCCTGCTCGCCCATCACCGTCTTCACGTCCTCGAAGTCGACGTTGACCAGGCCGTCGACATTGATGATCTCGGCGATACCGGCCACGGCGTTGTTGAGCACGTCGTCGGCGCACTGGAAGCACTTGTCCATCTCGGCGTCGTCGCCCATCACGTCGAACAGCTTGTCGTTGAGCACCACGATCAGCGAATCGACGTGATCCTCGAGCTGCTGCGCGCCGGCCTCGGCCACGCGCATGCGCTTGCCGCCCTCGAACTCGAACGGCTTGCTGACGACACCCACCGTCAGGATGCCCATTTCCTTGGCGATCTGCGCCACCACCGGCGCGGCGCCCGTGCCGGTGCCGCCGCCCATGCCGGCGGTGATGAACACCATGTGCGCGCCGCGCAGCGAATCGGCGATACGCTCACGCGCCTCTTCCGCCGCCGCACGACCCATGTCCGGCTTCGCGCCAGCGCCCAGGCCGGTGTTGCCGAGCTGGATCACGTTCGGTGCACGCGAGCGCGAGAGCGCCTGCGCGTCGGTGTTCATGACGACGAAATCGACGCCCTGGACACCACGGTTGATCATGTGCGCCACGGCGTTGCCGCCCGCGCCGCCGACCCCGATCACCTTGATGATGGTGCCGTTGGTCTCGGTTTCCAGCATTTCGAATTCCATTGTTGCCTCCGTCAAGAAAGATAAAGCTGCTCGGCCGTTATCCGGCAGGAGATCGGGCAACCTCCTGTCCGCGCGCCGGCCGCCGGCACCGGCGCTAAAACCCTTAGAAATTGCTCAGGAACCAGTCCTTCATGCGCGTGAAGATCTGCCCCGCGGAACCGGATTGCACGGCGACCTTGCGCCCGCGCATCCGCTGCGCGCTGCCTTCCACCAGCAGCCCCATCGCCGTCGAGTAGCGCGGATTGCGCACCACGTCGGCCAGGCCGCCCGCGTATTCCGGCGCGCCGATGCGCACCGGTTTGAGGAAGATGTCCTCGCCGAGTTCGACCATGCCCGGCATCATCGCAGCACCGCCGGTCAGCACGACACCGGAACTCAGTAACTCTTCGTAACCCGACTCGCGCACCACCTGCTGCACCAGCGAGAACAGCTCCTCGACGCGCGGCTCGATAACGGCCGCCAGCGCCTGGCGCGACAGCGTGCGCGGGCCGCGCTCGCCGAGCCCCGGCACCTCGACCATCTCGTCCGGGTCGGCCAGCGCCTGCTTGGCGATGCCGTGGCTGACCTTGATGTCCTCCGCGTCCGGCGTCGGCGTGCGCAGCGCCATCGCGATGTCGCTGGTGATCTGGTCGCCGGCGATCGGGATCACCGCGGTATGGCGGATCGCGCCTTCGGCGAAGATCGCGATGTCGGTGGTGCCGCCGCCGATGTCGACCAGCACCACGCCGAGATCCTTCTCGTCCTCGGTCAGCACCGCCAGCGACGAGGCCAGCGGCTGCAGGATCAGGTCGTTCACTTCCAGCCCGCAGCGGCGCACGCACTTGACGATGTTCTGCGCGGCACTGACCGCGCCCGTCACGATGTGCACCTTCACCTCGAGGCGGATCCCGCTCATGCCGATCGGCTCGCGCACGTCCTCCTGGCCGTCGATGATGAATTCCTGGGTCAGGATGTGCAGCACCTGCTGGTCGGTCGGGATGTTGATCGCCTTGGCGGTCTCGATCACGCGCGCCACGTCGGTCTGGGTGACCTCCTTCTCCTTGATCGCCACCATCCCGCTCGAGTTGAAGCTGCGGATGTGGCTGCCGGCGATCCCCGTGAACACGTTCGTGATCTTGCAGTCGGCCATCAGCTCGGCTTCCTCGAGCGCGCGCTGGATCGACTGCACGGTGGCCTCGATGTTCACCACCACGCCTTTCTTGAGACCTTTCGACTCGCTCTGGCCAAGCCCGATCACCTCGTAGTGGCCCTCGCCTTTCAGCTCCGCCACGACGGCCACGACCTTCGACGTGCCAATGTCGAGGGCAACCAGCAGATCCTTGTAGTCTTTGCTCATAAGTGCTCTTGCGTGTGATGTCTTGTTACTTTTTGGCCTTGTCGGCGTCGCTCAGGAAGCGCATGTTCGCCGCCCGGATCGCAAAACCGTTCGGATAACGCAGGTCCGCGTACTCGATGTCCTTGCCCCAGCGTTGCGTCACGGCCGGCCACGCGGCGACCAGCCGTTGCGCGCGATCCGGCAGCGTGTCGCCATTGCGCTCGCGCCCGAATTCGATCTCCATGCCGTTGGCCAGCTTCACCGTCCAGGCGTAGCGCGAGGACAGGCTCACCTCCTCGGGCGCCGAGTCGAGCGGCGCGAGCCACTTCGTGAAATCGCGATAGCGCTGCACCACCTCCCTCGCGCTGCCGTCCGGTCCGTCGAAGGCCGGCAGTTCCTCGTCGAGCTCGCCCTGGTTGGCCGTGAACAGCTCGCCGTCGGTGCTGACCAGCTGGTCGCTGCCCCAGGTACCCAGCGGCTTGTACTCCTCCAGCGTGACAGCCAGCGCGTTCGGCCAGACGCGCCGCACGCTGGCGTGGCGCACCCAGGGCATCTGCTCGAACGCGACGCGCGCGGTGTCGAGATCGACCGTGAAGAAATTGCCCTTCAGCCGGCCGACCACGCCGGCGCGCACAGTCGGCGCATTGATGTGCTCGGTGTCGCCGTCGATCAGGATCGTCCGCAGCGCGAACGCCGGGCGCTGGATCAGCCAGTAGCAGCCCGCCGCCGCGCAACCGAGCAGCAGCAGCGCGTAGAGCGCGCTGGCCGCGAGGTTGAGTTGGCGAACGTTGTTCCACATGGTTGCGTCCCGTGTTCCGTCAGTCTTCGAGCGTCATGGCCAACACCTTCACCACCAGCTCCGAGTAGCTGATGCCGACCGCGCGCGCAGCCTTGGGCGGCAGCGAGTGGTCGGTCATGCCCGGCGCGGTGTTGACTTCCAGGAAATACGGGTTGCCCGCGGCGTCGAGCATGAAGTCGGCGCGGCCCCAGTCGGTGCAGCCCAGCACGTCGAAGGCGCGGCGCGCCAGGCGCTTGACTTCGGCTTCGCGGCCGGCCTCGATGCCGCAAGGAATCAGGTACTGCGTGTCGTCGGCGATGTACTTCGCGTGGTAGTCGTAGAACTCGCCGGCCGGCACGATGCGGATCACCGGCAGGTCCAGGTCGCCGGCGATGCAGGCCGTGTACTCGCCGCCGCCCTCGATGCTCTTCTCGACCAGCACGATCTTGTCGTGCCGCGCGGCCTCGTCGAGCGCGGCAGGCAGCGCCGCCGCGTCCTTGACCTTGATCACCGCCACGCTCGAGCCCTCGCTGGCCGGCTTCACGAACAGCGGCAGACCCAGCTTCGCGACGATTTCCGGCGCGCGCGCGGCGTGGTCGTCGCCGCGCAGCACCACCTCGAACGGCGGCGTGGGGATGCCGGTCTGCTGCCAGACCAGCTTGGTGCGGAACTTGTCGAGGCCGAGCGCCGAGCCGAGCACGCCGGTGCCGGTGTAGCGGATGCCGTAGAAGTCGAGGGCGCCCTGGATCTGGCCGTTCTCGCCGTAGCCGCCGTGCAGCGCGTTGAAGGCGCGCACGTAGCCTTCGTCCTTGAGCGCGGCCAACGGCCGCTCGGACGGATCGAACGGATGCGCGTCGATGCCGGCCTCGCGCAGCCCCTGCACGACCAGCGTGCCCGATTTCAGCGATACCTCGCGCTCGGCGGACACGCCGCCCAACAGTACCGCCACCTTGCCGAAACGTTTCGGATCGATCCCGCTCATGTCATCCCTTCTGTTGCTGTTGCTGCGCGATCCGGCCCGGCACCGCGCCGATCGACCCCGCGCCCATCGTGATCACCACATCGCCCGCGCGCACCACCTGGGCGAGCGCGGCCGGGACCTCGTCGACGCCGACCACGAAGCTCGGATCGACCCGGCCGATCTCGCGCAGCGCGCGCGACAGGGCCTCGCCGCTGGCGGTCGGGATCGCCGCCTCGCCGGCCGCGTAGACCTCGGTCAGCACCAGCGCGTCGACGGTCGACAGCACGTTGACGAAATCCTCGAAGCAGTCGCGCGTGCGCGTATAGCGATGCGGCTGGAACGCCAGCACCAGCCGGCGGCCCGGGAACGCCCCGCGCGCCGCGGCGATGGTGGCCGCCATCTCGACCGGGTGATGGCCGTAGTCGTCGATCAGCGTGTAGCTGCCGCCGTCGGCCGCGGCGAGTTCGCCGTAGCGCTGGAAGCGCCGGCCCACGCCGTTGAAATCGGCCAGCGCCTGCTGGATCGCCGCGTCCGCCACGCCGAGATCGGTGGCGATCGCGATCGCCGCCAGCGCGTTCTGCACGTTGTGCAGCCCCGGCAGGTTCAGCACCACCGGCAGCGGCGCGTGGCCGTCGCGGATCACCGTGAAGTGCATGCGGCCGTCGCGCGCATCGACCTGCTCGGCCCGCACCTCGGCGTCGGGCGACAGGCCGTAGCGCACCACCGGCTTGGAAATGAAGGGAATGATCTGGCGCACGTTCGGATCGTCGACGCAGACCACCGCGCTGCCGTAGAACGGCAGCCGTTGGGTGAACTCGATGAAGGCCTGCTTCAGGCGCGCGAAATCGTGCCCGTAGGTATCCATATGGTCTTCATCGATGTTGGTGATCACCTCGATGACGGGATACAGGTTCAGGAACGAGGCATCCGACTCGTCCGCCTCGGCCACGATGAAGTCGCCCGAGCCGAGCCGGGCGTTGGCGCCGGCGCTGATCAGGCGGCCGCCGATCACGAAGGTCGGGTCCAGGCCGCCCGCGGCCAGCACGCTGGCCACCAGGCTGGTGGTGGTGGTCTTGCCGTGGGTGCCGGCGATCGCGATGCCCTGCTTCAGGCGCATCAGCTCGGCCAGCATCACCGCGCGCGGCACGATCGGCACGCGCAGCCGGCGCGCGGCCAGCACCTCGGGATTGTCCGAGCGCACCGCGGTGGACACCACCACGGCGTTCGCCCCCTCGATATTGGCCGCGTCGTGGCCGATCGCCACGCGCGCGCCGAGCGCCTCCAGCCGCTCGGTCACGGCATTGCGCGACAGGTCGGAGCCGCTGACCTGGTAGCCGAGATTGACCAACACCTCGGCGATACCGCTCATGCCGGCGCCGCCGATGCCGACGAAATGGATGTGTTTGACGATGTGTTTCATGACTTCGATTCCAGGTTCGCGCCCGCGGCCTGCGCGCACGCGCGCGCGACCACATCGGTGGCATCGGGCTTCGCGAGCGAGCGCGAACGTTCGGCCATCTGCGCGAGCGAGTCGCGCGTCTGGCCGCGCAGCCAGTCGGCGAGCAGCTCGGCCGACAGGTCGCGTTGTTGTACGAGGACCGCCGCGCCCTGGTCGGCCAGGAAGGCGGCGTTGGTGGTCTGGTGATCGTCGACCGCGTGCGGGAACGGCACGAACAGGGCGGCTACGCCCACCGCGGCGATCTCCGAGACCGTCATCGCGCCGGAGCGGCAGATCACCAGGTCGGCGTTCGCATAGGCCGCGGCCATGTCGTCGATGAAGGGCAGCAGCTCGACGTCCTGGCCGGCCGCGAGCCCCGCCGCGTCGTAGTTCGCGCGCAGCGCGTCAATATGCTTGGCGCCGGCCTGATGCACCACCCGCGGACGGCTTTCGGGCGAGAGCAGCGCCAGCGCGCGCGGTACCACTTCGTTGAGCGCGGCCGCGCCCAGGCTGCCGCCCACCACCAGCAGGCGCAGCGAACCGCTGCGCGCGGCGTAGCGCGCGGCCGGCGGCGCGCAATGCGCGAGCTCGTCGCGAATCGGGTTGCCTGTCCACTCGGCCTTCGGCAAGGCGCCGGGGAAGGCCACCAGCACGCGCCGGGCCAGCTTGGCCAGCACCTTGTTGGCCAGGCCGCCGACCGAATTCTGCTCGTGCAGCACCAGCGGGCGGCCGGTGAGCGCCGTCATCACGCCAGCCGGGAAGGTGATGTAGCCGCCCATGCCGAGCACCACGTCGGGCTGCACGCGGCGCAACGCGCCGAGGCTCTGCGCGCAGGCGCGCAGCAGGTTGAAGGGCAGCGTCAGCTTGGTCTTCAGGCCCTTGCCGCGCAGCCCGCCGAAGCGCACCGGCTCCATCGGGATGCCGTGCTTGGGCACCAGGCTCGCTTCCATGCCGGCTGGATTGCCGAGCCACACCACGCGCCAGCCCTGCGCTTCCATCCGATGGGCGACGGCCAGCCCCGGGAACACATGGCCCCCGGTGCCGCCCGCCATCACCATCAGCGTGCGCGGTTTGGCGCTCATATCTTGCCTCCGCGCATCAGCACCCGGTTCTCGTAGTCGACGCGCAGCAGCACCGCCAGCGAGATGCAGTTGAGCAGGATGCCCGAGCCGCCGTAGCTGACCAGCGGCAGCGTAAGGCCCTTGGTCGGCAGCAGGCCGAGGTTCACGCCCATGTTGATGAAGGCTTGCGCGCCGAACCAGATGCCGACGCCCTTGGCCATCAGCCCCGCGAAGGTACGGTCGAGCGCGAGCGCCTGGCGGCCGATCTCGAAGGCCCGGCGCACGATCCAGTAGAACAGCAGGATCACCACCAGCACGCCGACGAAGCCGAGCTCCTCGCCGATCACGGCGAGGATGAAGTCGGTATGCGCCTCGGGCAGGTAGTTGAGCTTCTCGACGCTACCGCCCAGGCCGACGCCGAACCACTCGCCGCGACCGAAGGCGATCAGCGAGTGGGTGAGCTGGTAGGCCTTGCCCTGCGCGTAGCGCTCGTCCCAGGGATCGAGATAGGCGAAGATCCGCTCGCGCCGCCAGGGCGAGAGCCAGACCAGCATCGTGAAGGTGCCGACCGCGGTGGCCACCAGGCCGCCGAACAGCTTGCCGTTCACGCCGCCGAGGAACAGCACGCCCATCGCGATCGCGGCCACCACCATGAAGGCGCCCATGTCGGGTTCTAGCAGCAGCAGCATGCCGACCAGGCCGACCGCGGCCGCCATCGGCATGAAGCCCTTGGCGAAGCTCTGCATGTACTCCTGCTTGCGCACCGTGTAGTTGGCCGCGTAGATCGTCACCGCGAGCTTCATGATCTCGGACGGCTGCATGTTGGTGATGCCCAGCGGAATCCAGCGGCGCGCGCCGTTCACGCCCTTGCCGACGTGCGGCACCAGCACGATCGCCAGGGCCACCAGCGCCAGCAGGAACAGGTGCGGCGCGTACTTGTCCCAGGTCGCGATCGGCACCCGGAACGCGAACACGGCCGCCACGAAGGCGACCGTCAGCGACACGATATGGCGCAGCAGGAAGGCGTAGTCGTGATAGGCGGCGTACTTCGGCGAATCGGGCATCGCGATCGACGCCGAATAGACCATCACCACGCCGAGCCCGAGCAGGGCGATCGCCACCCACATCAGCGAGTAGTCGAAATCGAGCATGCGCGAGCGCGTCGGGCGCACCCCACCGAGCCCGGCGGCCAGGCCGCTGGCGGCCGAGGCGGCGCGACCGGTGGCGGCGCGGGCGACGGAGGCGGCGCCGCCGGCCTCGCGCTGGCCGATGAAACGGGAGACGAAACGGTCGGACCAGCTCATAGCGTCGTACCTCGATCGAGTGCGATGTCTTCGAGTGCGCTGCGGAACACGGCGGCGCGATGCGCGTAGCCGGTGAACATGTCGAAGCTCGCGCAGGCCGGCGACAGCAGCACCACGTCGCCGGGCTCGGCCATCACGCTGGCGGCCTGCACGGCCGCCTCGAGCGTGGCGTGCTCGACCAGCGGCACGCCGGTCTCGGCGAGCGCCTCGCGAATCAGCGGCGCGTCGCGGCCGATCAGCATCACGGCGCGGCACCAGCGCGCCACGGGCGCCGCGAGCGGCGCGAACGCCTGGCCCTTGCCGTCGCCGCCGGCGATCAGCACGGTGCGTTGCGCCAAGCCGTCGAGCGCGGCGACCGTCGCGCCGACATTGGTGCCCTTGCTGTCGTCGACGTAGTCGACCCCGTCGAGCGAGGCGATCAGCTCGACGCGATGGGCTTCGCCGCGGTACTCGCGCAGGCCGTGCAGCAGCGCGGCGGGCGGCAGCTCGATCGCGCGCGCCAGCGCGAACGCGGCCAGCGCGTTCGCGGCGTTGTGCAGGCCGCGGATGCGCAGCGCGTCGGCCGGCATCAGCCGCTTGGAAACCAGGTTCGGCGCGGCGGCGGCTTCGGCCTTGCGGCGACGCGGCGAGACCGGTTCGTCGTTGCCGTCGCGATCAACCGCTTCCACCAGCCAGTTGATGCCGTTATCGCGCGCGAGGCCGTAATCGCCCTCGCGGCTCGGCTCGTCCAGCCCGAAGGTGACGACACGCGGCGCGTCGGCGGCGGCCGCCGGCGGCACGAACTTCATGACTTCAGCGTCGCCGCGATTGAGCACGCGTACCGTGCGCGGCCCGAAGATGCGGCCCTTGGCGGCCGCATAGGCTTCGAAGCCGCCATGCCAGTCGAGGTGATCCTGCGTGATGTTGAGCACGGCGGCCGCGTCGGGCGCGAAGCTTTCCGCGCTGTCCAGCTGGAAGCTCGACAGCTCGAGCACCCACACGTCCGGCAGCGCGGCCGCGTCGATCGCGGCCGACAGCTTGTCGAGCATGGCCGGGCTGATATTGCCCGCCACCGCCACCGAGCGCCCGGCGCGTTCGCAGAGCAGCCCGGTCAGGCTGGTGGTGGTGGTCTTGCCATTGGTGCCCGTGATCGCCAGCACCTTGGGCGCGTAACCGTTCGCGGCCAGCGCCGCCAGCGCGCGCGCGAAGAATTCGAGTTCGCCCCACACCGGGATGCCGCGTTCGCGCGCGGCCGCCAGCAGCGCGGCCAGCGCGGGCTCCTGCGGCGACAGGCCCGGGCTCAGGGCGACCAGTTCGATGCCACCGTCGAGCAGGGCGGGCGAGAACGAACCGCCGACGAATTCCGCCTCGGCGACGGCCTCGCGCAGCGCGGCAAGATTCGGCGGCGCCTCGCGCGTATCCGCAATCCGCAGCGGACAGGCGTGCCTCGCGCACCAACGCGCGATCGCGAGACCCGATTCACCGAGCCCCAGCACCAGCACCATCGGCCGTTGCCGATCTCCAAACATCTCGCCAGACATCCTTGCTATCCCTTTACCGCAGCTTGAGGGTGGACAAACCGAACAGACAGAGCATCAGGGTGATGATCCAGAAACGCACCACCACCTGCGTTTCCTTCCAGCCGGACAATTCGAAATGGTGATGCAGCGGCGCCATCTTGAAGATGCGGCGCCCTTCGCCGTAGCGGCGCTTGGTGTACTTGAACCAGGTGACCTGCAGCATCACGGAGAGCGTTTCGGCGACGAAGATCCCGCCCATGATGAACAGCACGATTTCCTGGCGCACGATCACCGCCACCGTGCCGAGCGCGCCGCCCAGCGCCAGCGCGCCGACGTCGCCCATGAACACCTGCGCGGGGTGCGTGTTGTACCAGAGGAAGGCGAGGCCCGCGCCGCCCATCGCCGAGCAGAAGATCAGCAACTCGCCGGCGCCGGGGATGTGCGGGAACAGCAGATATTTCGAATAGACCGAGCTGCCCATCACGTAGGCGAAGATGCCCAGCGAGGAACCCACCAGCACCACCGGCATGATCACCAGGCCGTCGAGGCCGTCGGTGAGGTTGACGGCATTGCTCGCGCCGACGATCACCAGGTAGGTCAGCGCGATGAAGCCCCACACGCCGAGCGGATAGCTGATCGACTTGAGGAAGGGCAGCATCAGGTCGGCGCGCGCCGGCAGGCCCATCGACAGGCCGCTGCGCACCCAGGCCATGAACAGGTCGAACACGCGCACGTTGCTGGCTTCCGAGACGCTGAAGGCGAGGTAGACCGCCGCGAACAGCCCGATCAGCGATTGCCAGAAATACTTCTCCTTCGACGACATGCCGCGCGGGTCCTTGTGGACCACCTTGCGGTAGTCGTCGACCCAGCCGACCACGCCGAAGCCGAAGGTGACCAGCATCACGATCCAGATGAAACGGTTGGTCAGGTCGCCCCACAGCAGGGTCGCGACCGCGATGCCGATCAGGATCAGCACGCCGCCCATGGTCGGCGTGCCCGATTTCACCAGGTGCGTCTGCGGGCCGTCCTTGCGCACGGCCTGGCCGACCTTCATTTCGGTAAGCTTGCGGATCACCCAGGGGCCACAGACCAGGCCGATGCCCAGCGCGGTGATGGTGGCCATCACCGCACGGAACGTCAGGTATGTGAACAAGCGCAAAAAGCTTGCGTCACCTTGCAGCCATTGCGCCAGCGCCAGCAACATTGCTTACTTTCCTTCTCAGTGTGCGCCGGGCGTCACGCCCGTCGCGGGTTGGTTCGTCAGCGCGTCGACCACGCGCTCCATGCGCGTATAGCGCGAGCCCTTCACCAGCACCGTCGCCGCCGCGCCGAAGCCGGCCGCGTCGAGGGCCGCGAGCAGCGCGCCGACATCGTCGAAATGCCGGGCCGTGTCGCCATAGGCCGCGCAGGCGTCGCGCGTGGCATCGCCCGTCGCATACAGCGCGTCGATGCCGCGTTCGCGCGCGTAGGCGCCGATCTCGCGATGGAAGGCCGGCCCTTCGTCGCCGACCTCGCCCATCTCGCCGATCACCAGCACGCGCGGCGAGGCCTGCTGGGCCAGCACGTCGATCGCGGCCCGCATCGAATCGGGGTTCGCGTTGTAGGTGTCGTCGATCAGCATCGCGCCCGCCAGCGAGCCGACGGCCGCGCGCTTGACCTGCAGGCGCCCCTTCACCGGCTCGAAGGCTTCCAGGCCGGCGCGGATCGCCTCGAGCGCGACGCCGGAGGCGAGCGCCGCGGCGGTGGCCGCCAACGCGTTGCGGGCGTTGTGCGCGCCGAGCGCCTGCAGGCGCACCTCGACGCGCCCAACCGGCGTCTCGATCGCCAGCACGCCGCCCGACATGGTTCCGGTCACGGCGGCAGCCGTGCTTCGGTCCGCGTCGTTCAGCGCGAAATCGAGGATCGCGTTGCCGGTCGCCGCGACGCGCCAGATGCCCGCGTACTTGTCGTCGGCCGGAAACACCGCGACGCCGTCCGGCGCCAGCGCGTGGATCACCGACGCGTGTTCCAGCGCGACCGCCTCGACGGTCGCCATGAATTCCTGGTGCTCGCGCTGCGCGTTGTTCACCAAGGCGACCGTCGGCGCGGCGATCTTCGCGAGCGTCTGCGTCTCGCCGGGATGGTTCATCCCCAGTTCGATCACGGCGAGCCGGTGCGCAGCGCTCAGGCGCAACAGCGTCAGCGGCAGGCCGATGTCGTTGTTGAAGTTGCCGGCCGTCGACAGGCGAGCGTCGATGCCGACCGCGGCCGCGAAGATCGAGGCGATCATCTCCTTGACCGTGGTCTTGCCGTTGCTGCCGGTCACCGCCACCAGCGGGATCGCGAAACGCTGGCGCCAGCCGTGCGCCAGCGCGCCCAGCCCCAGGCGCGTATCGGCCACCTGCAGTTGCGGCAGCGAGGCCTGCGCGCCTTCGCGCGACACCAGCGCCGCGTTCGCGCCGCGCGCGGCCACGTCGGCCAGGAAGTCGTGCGCGTCGAAACGCTCGCCCTTGAGCGCGACGAACAGGTCGCCCTCGCCCACGCTGCGGCTGTCGGTGGACACGCGCGAGAACGAGACGTTCCCGTCGCCCGTCACGATGGCGCCCGGAATCAGCGCGGCGGCCTGCTGGAGTGTCAGCATCGTCATTCGCCGCCTCCATGCGCCTGCGTCGCGCGTGCGGCCAATGCCAGCCGCGCGTGATCCTGATCCGAGAACTCCCGCTTCTTGCCCATGATTTCCTGTGTTGCCTCGTGTCCCTTGCCGGCCAGCAGCACCACGTCCTCGCGCGCGGCGCCTCGCACCGCCTGCAGGATCGCGCTGGCGCGGTCCTCGATGCGCAGCGCGGCGGCGGGCGTCTTCATGCCGGCCACGATCTGCTCGAGGATCGCCAGCGGCGGCTCGCTGCGCGGGTTGTCGCTGGTCACCACCACGCGATCGGCGAGCCGCTCGGCGATGCCGCCCATCAGCGGACGCTTGGTCGCGTCGCGATCGCCGCCGCAGCCGAACATGCAGACCAGCGCGCCGCCGCGTGCCTCGGCGATCGGCCGCAAGGCCTCGAGCGTCTTCTCCAGCGCATCCGGCGTGTGGGCGTAATCGACCACCACCAGCGGTTCGTCGTTGGCGACCCGGCCGCCGAGCCGCTGCATGCGGCCATTGACCGACTCGAGCCTGCGCAGTTCGGTCAGCGCAGCCTCGAACGGCACGTCGGCGACCAGCAGCGTGCCGAGCACGGCCAGCAGGTTACTGACATTGAACAGGCCGAGCGTGCCGACCTCGACCTCGGCCGAACCCCATGAGGATTCGAGCCGGAACGCCGTGCCCGTCGCGGTCGCGCGCACCTCGTGCGCGATCAGTTGGCGATCGGCCTCGGGCGCATCGGCGCGCTCGTCGATGCCGTAGGCGACGGTGCGCACGCGCCCCGCCAGCGTGGCGAGCAGGCGGGCGCCTGCCGCGTCGTCGCGATTGACCACGGCATGGCGCAGCCCGCGCCAGGCGAACAGCTTCGCCTTGGCGGCTTCGTAGGCCTCGAAGGTCCGGTGGTAGTCGAGATGATCCTGGGTCAGGTTGGTGAACACGGCGACGTCGAAGGCGGTGCCGTTGACGCGGCCCTGCTGCAGCGCGTGCGAGGACACCTCCATGGCCACCGCCTTGGCGCCCTCGTCGCGCAGTTGCGCGAGGCTGCGCTGCAATTGCGGCGCATCGGGCGTGGTGAAGCCGGTCGCGACCAGGCGTCCCGGCATGCCGCTGCCGAGCGTGCCGATCACCGCGCAGGGGGTGCGCAACGCGCTCAGCGCGGTGGCGATCCATTGCGTGCAGGAGGTCTTGCCGTTGGTGCCCGTCACACCGACCGCGAACATCGCGTCGCTCGGGTCGCCGTACCAGCCGCTGGCGATCTCGCCGGCCAACGCGCCGAGATCCGGCACCGCGTGCGTGACGGTGGGGTCGAGAGCGTCGATCGCGAAACCGTCGGGCTGCACCAGCACGGCCGCCGCGCCGCGCGCCAGCGCACCGGCGATATGCGAGCGGTTGTCGACACCGTCCACGGCATAGGCCAGGAACACGTCGCCCGCCTGCACGGCGCGCGAATCGGAATACAGGTTCGCGCCGGGCTGTGCATGCGCGCGCAGCCACGCGAGCGCGGCTGCGATGGTGGAGTGCGCCGGATGGGAACTGCGGACGGCGCTCATCGAACGACTCCTGGGCGATTGTGTGCCGAACTCGACACGCTGAGATGGCTCGCGGGCAGCGCGGCCAGCTTCTGCGCGCCGGCGGATTTCGGTGCGCCGGGCGCCGGCGCCGTGTCGTCGGACACCACCAGCTGCTTGACCGGCATGTTGGGCGGCACGTTCAGCGCGCGCAGCGTATCGCCGACGATCGCCGAGAACACGGGCCCCGAAACCTGGCCGCCGAAGTGGCTGCCCGCGGTCGGTTCGTCGACCGACACGGCGACCACGATGCGCGGATTCGGCATCGGCGCCATGCCCACGAAGGAGGCGCGGTACTTCTTGTGGTCGTAACCGCGGCCGACCTGCTTGTAGGCCGTGCCGCTCTTGCCGCCGACGCGATAGCCCGGCACCGCCGCGTCGGGCGAGGTGCCGTTCTTGGTGACCACGCTCTCCAGCATCTCGCGCACTTCGCGCGCGGTGGTCGGCGAAAACACCTGCGGGCCTTGCGGCGGCTGGGTCTCGCTGGCCTTGAAGATCGACAGCGGCATCAGTTCGCCGTCGTGCGCGATCGCCGTGTAGGCATGCGCGAGCTGGAACAGCGAGACCGACAGGCCATAACCGTAGGACATGGTGGCCTGCTCGATGCGGCGCCAGCTCTTCCAGGGCCGCAGGCGGCCCGCCGCCGCGCCGGGAAAACCGACCTTCGGCGCCTGGCCGAGACCGATGCTGGTATACATATTCCACATTTCCTCGGGCCGCATCGTCATGGCGATCTTGGTCGCGCCGATGTTGCTCGATTTCTGGATCACGCCGCCCACCGTCAGCACGCCGAAACCGGCATCGTCCGAGATCGGCGCGCCGTCCAGCACGAAATGGCCGTTGCCGGTGTCGACCAGCGTGGTCGGCGAGACGCGATGCAAGTCCAGCGCGAGCGACACCGTGAACGGCTTCATGATCGAGCCGGGCTCGAACACGTCGGTCAGCACGCGGTTGCGCAACTGCTCGCCGGTCAGGTGGGAACGGTCGTTAGGGTTGTAGGTCGGGTAGTTGACCAGCGACAGCACCTCGCCGGTGCGCACGTCGACCACGACCGCCGCGCCGGCCTTGGCGTGGAACTTGTCGACGGCGGCCTTCAGGTTCGCGTAGGTGATGTACTGGATCTTGCTGTCGATCGAGAGGTCGACGTCGGTACCGTTGTGCGGCGGCATCTGCTCGTCGACATCCTCGACGATATGCCCGACGCGGTCCTTGATCACGTGGCGGCTGCCCGGGATGCCGGCCAGCATCTTCTGGTCGGCCAGCTCGACGCCTTCCTGCCCCTCGTCCTCGACGTTGGTGAAGCCGATCAGGTGAGCCGTGATCTCCCCTTCCGGGTAGAAACGCTTGTATTCGTTGCGGGCGTAGATGCCGGGGATATCGAGCGCGGCGACCTTGTCGGCCACCTCGATCGGCACCTGCCGCTTCACGTAGACGAAGCTCTTGTCCTCGGACAGCTTGCGGCGCAGCTCGGTCGAGCTCATGTCGAGCAACTGGCCGAGCTGGGTAAGCTTGTCGGCGCCGAGATCGTCCGGCACCGATTCGGGAATCGCCCAGATGGCGCGCACCGGCAGGCTGGTGGCCAGCACCAGTCCGTTGCGGTCGAGGATCTTGCCGCGCGTGGCCGGCAATTCGAGCGTGCGCTGATAACGGCTCTCGCCCTGCTTCTGGTAGAAGGCGTTGCCGGGGCCCTGGATCCAGAAGGCGCGCGCGGCCAGGGCCACGAAGGCCATGAACAGCATGAAGACCACCAGCTTCGAGCGCCACATCGGCAGGTGCACCGACAGCACCGGGCTCGACGCGAACTTGACGCTCGATTTCGCGCTCGACTTCGACTGGCGCTGTTTCATCGTCCGCTCCCCGGGCCGCCGGCCGCGGCCGAACTCGGCAGCGGCGCGTCGACGGCCTTCGCGGCGCCGGTGGGCAGCGTCAGGTACTGGGTGCGGCCGGTCACGATCGGCTGCATCTTGAGCGAATCGTTGGCGAGCTGTTCGATACGCGACGTCTTGGACAACGCGCTCTGCTGATACTGCAACTGCGCGTAGTCCTGCTGGAGCTGGTGCTCCTGCGATTGCGCGCGCTGCAACTGGAAGAAGATCTGGCGCTGCTGGTTGGTCGAGTTGACGACCGACAAGGCGCAGCCCATCACGATGATCAGCAGGAAGATGTTGAGGCGGTTCATGGCGCGACGCGCTCCGCGATGCGCATCACGGCCGACCGAGCGCGCGGATTGGCGGCGACTTCGGCCTCGCCCGGGAACTTGCGCCCGAGCAGCTTCAGGGGCGGCGAAGGGAGGTCGACGGCACGGATCGGCAGGCGGCGGTCGACCGCCGGCGCACTCGCGTGCGCCTGCATGAAACGTTTGACGATCCGATCCTCGAGCGAATGAAAGCTGATCACGACCAGCCGCCCCCCTTGCTCCAACGACGACAACGCGGACTCTAGAACGACCTGCAGGTCCGCAAGCTCTTGATTGACGTGAATCCGTATAGCCTGAAAGGTGCGGGTTGCCGGATCCTTGCCTTTCTCACGTGTCTTGACGGCGTGACCCACGATTTGGGCAAGCTCGCCCGTGCTGTCGAGGGGCCCGAGACGATCGGATTCTGCCCGGCGAGCAACAAGCGCCTTTGCAATCTGAAAAGCAAACCGTTCTTCCCCATAATCTCGTATCACCTCCGTCAGTTCCTGCAGCGACGCGCGGGCCAGCCAGTCGGCCGCCGATTCGCCACGTGTCGTGTCCATCCGCATGTCGAGCGGGCCGTTCGCGCGGAAACTGAAACCGCGCTCGGGATCGTCGATCTGCGGCGAGGACACGCCCAGATCCAGCAACACGCCCGTCACGCGACCCACGCCACGTTCGGCCAGCGCGCCGCCGAGCGACGCAAAACTGTCATGCACGATCGAGAAGCGCGTATCGCCGATTCGGCTGGCCGTCTCGATCGCCAGCGGATCCTTGTCGAAAGCGATCAGCCGGCCGCCTTCCGCCAGCCGGTCGAGCACCAGGCGGCTATGGCCGCCGCGACCGAAGGTGCCATCGACATAGATGCCGTCGGGCCGCGTCACGAGCGCGTCCACCGCCTCGTCGAGCAGCACCGTGCGGTGCTGGAATTCGTTTCCCATCGCGGGCGTCTCCGTCACCGCAATCAGAACGTGAAGTTCTTCAGCGCATCGGGCATGCCCTGCGCCATCGCCGCCTGCTCCTTCGCGGTGTAGGTCTGCGAATCCCACAGCTCGAAGTGACTACCCATTCCCAACAACATGACTTCCTTTTCCAGCCCGGCTGCCATGCGCAGCTCGGGCGATACGAGAATCCGGCCCGCGCTGTCGAGATCGACATCCGACGCGTTGCCGAGAAAAATGCGGCGCCACCAGTGCGCGTCCATCGGCAGCGCGGCGATCTTGGCGCGGAATACCTCCCATTCGGGGCGCGGAAACAGCAACAGGCAGCCGTCCGGGTGCTTGGTCACAGTCACCCGTCCTTCTGCCTGTCCTTGCAGCGCTTCGCGATAGCGAGACGGCACCGACATCCGTCCTTTCGCATCGAGCGTCAGCGCCGACGCCCCTTGGAACACTTTCCGCTCTCCCGATCGGGGTGCCTCGGCACCCGCCCAATTGGCTCAGAATCTACCCGGAACCGCTCTCTGGATCACACAAAAATACACTTTCTCACACTGTCTCCCACTTTAGAGGAAGGGTCAGGGACGGTCAAGGGAGGCTGACGATTTTTTGACGAATTTTGTTAGTTAGAACAAGGACTTACGTGCAAGTCCTCAAGCCGACCCTCAAACCAAAACTCGTTATAAATTAATGAGCTAGTGCAACTTGTGAATGTGATACGTGAAAAGTCGCGCGCAAGGCGGTGTGAGGGCGGGGGTTCGGCGGGCGGGAAAGTCCGGATTCTCGGGGTGGGACGGTGGACGCGGCAGTCGCCGCGCCCCACCGCGGATGCTACAGATAGTAGGCAGTCCTCGTCATGACTTTCGAGGCGGCCTGCATCAACCAGCGAGCCGGCATCGGCAGCTCGGCGCCGCCCGCATCGGCGGCGGTGCGGCCGTGTTTGGCCTCGTCGTCACGCATCTGCTCGACGATCGCGCGCGAGGCGGCATCGCCGCTCGGCAGCTCGGACAGATGGCTGTCAAGGTGCCGCTCGACCTGGCGCTCCGTCTCGGCCATGAAGCCCAGGCTTGCCCTGTCGCCGAGCCGCCCGGCCACCAGGCCGATCGCGAGCGCCCCGCCGTACCAGAGCGGGTTTAGCAGGCTCGGCCGCGAGTCCAGCGAGCGCAGCCGCTGCATGGTCCAGGCGAGGTGATCCTCCTCCTCGCGCGCCGATTCCTCGAACAGCGCCTTCAGCGACGGCGACGAGGTCGACAGCTTCTGCGCCTGGTACAGCGCCTGCGCGCAGACCTCGCCGACATGGTTGACACGCATCAGCCCGGCCGCGTGCTTGCGCGCCTCGGCATCCAGTTCCGGCGACGTGTCGTCGGCCGGCACCGGCAAGGGACGCGTCATGCGACTCACGCCCGCGATCGCTCGCAGGCCCCGGTCGAATTCATTGATCAGTTCATCGAACAGCATTCGCTACCTCCGGTCAGCCGCCCCGCGGCAGGCGTTTCGTCAGTTGTTTGTTGCAATAACTGAACCGATTCTGCCGCGAACATTGCGGTAAACCCCCGATTTTAACCATTGTTGCCAAAAGGAAACATGAGCCGGCTCACGCCGGGGCTTTTGCTTTTTCGTGAAAAAGCCTTGCGCTACAGTACGACCGGCTACTCAGAAGTACGGCGGGGCACCCGATCAATGAAAACCATACGCCCCGCCAGATAAAAATCATTCTGTAATCCTTGGAGATCGTTGAATGAAAAAGTCGCTTCTCGCGCTCGTCGCGCTGAGTGCGTTTGCTGGCGCGGCCCACGCGCAGAGCAGCGTCACGCTGTACGGCATCATCGATGCCGGCATTCTCTTCAACAACAATGCGAATGGCGCCCGGCAGTGGCAACAGTCGAGCGGCGTGCTGCAAGGCAGCCGCTGGGGCCTGAAAGGCGCCGAGGATCTCGGCGGCGGGCTCAAGGCCATCTTCGTGCTCGAAAACGGCTTCAGCATCTCGAATGGCTCGCTTGGCCAGGGTGGCGCGATGTTCGGTCGCCAAGCCTACGTCGGCCTGTCGAGCGATTCGCTGGGCAAGGTCACGCTGGGTCGCCAATACGACTCGGTGGTCGACTACACCGGCGCGCTCGCCACCGGCAGCCAGTGGGCGGGTTATATCGGCGCGCATCCGGGCGACCTCGACAACATGAACAACGCCAACCGCGTCAACAACGCGGTCAAGTACACCAGTCCGGTGTATGGCGGCTTCCAGTTCGGCGGCCTGTACAGCCTGGGCGGCGTGGCCGGCCAGCCGGGCCGCAACCAGATCTTCTCGGTCGGTGCCGGCTACAACAACGGCCCGCTCGCCCTGGGCGTCGGTTACGTGAACGCGCGCAACCCGAACTACTCGTTCTTCGGCAACAACCCGAACGCGAACACGGCCACCTCGACCTCGGGCCTGAACATGACGAGCCCGGTCTACCGCGGCTACGCCTCGGCCAACACGCTCGAGATCGTCGCTGCGGCCGGCGCCTATTCGATCGGCGCGGCAACGCTCGGTGTCACCTACAGCTACACGCGCTTCGACGCGGTCGGCTCGACCGGCGGCACGGGCCTGAACCCGCTGAACCTGCGCGGCGACGCCGTGTTCAACAACGTCGAAGCGAACTTCAAGTACCAGTTGACTCCGGCGCTGCTGGCCGGTATCGCCTACGACTACACGCGCGGCTCGAAGGTCAACGGCCAGTCGGCGGCGCAGTATCACCAGGTGAACCTGGGCGTCGACTACTTCCTGTCCAAGCGCACCGATCTGTATGCGATCGGCGTCTATCAACACGCGCTCGGCTACGATTCGACCGGCAACCGTGCGGTCGCGTCGATCAACAACATCACGGCCTCGGCCACGCCGAACCAGGTGGCCGCCCAGGTCGGCATCCGTCACAAGTTCTGACGAACAAGCGTGGAATAACGATATGTAGCAGCCTCGAAGGCGCCCCGCGGGGCGCCTTTTTTCTTGGCCACTTTCGGCGCGCACGAGCGACTAGCATCCAAACGAAAACGGGCGCCGCTCATGCGACGCCCGTCGAGGTGGAAGCCCGCCCGGATCAGATCTTGCCGTCGCGCAGTTCGCGGCGCAGGATCTTGCCGACGTTGGTCTTCGGCAATTCAGTGCGGAATTCGATGAAGCGCGGCCGCTTGTAGCCCGTCAATCGTTCCTTGCAGTAGGCAATGATGTCCTGGTCGGTCAGTGCCGGATCCTTCTTCACCACGAACAGCTTCACGGCCTCGCCCGAATGCTCGTCGGGCACGCCCACCGCGGCGACCTCGAACACGCCCGGATGCGAGGCCACCACGTCCTCCACCTCGTTCGGATAGACGTTGAAGCCCGAGACCAGGATCATGTCCTTCTTGCGATCGACGATCTTCACGTAGCCGCGCTCGTCCATCACGCCGATATCGCCGGACTTGAAGAAGCCGTCGGCCATCATGACCTTGGCGGTTTCGTCGGGGCGATTCCAGTAACCCGCCATCACCTGCGGGCCGCGGATGCAGATCTCGCCGGGCTGGCCGAGCGGGACTTCCTTGCCGTCGTCGTCGCGAATCGAGATTTCGGTCGACGACACCGGCAGGCCGATGGTGCCGGTGTACTCGGTCGCGGTCACCGGATTGCAGCTGACCACGGGAGAGGTTTCGGACAGGCCGTAACCCTCGACAATCGGCGTGCCGGTCTTCTCGTACCAGCGCTTCGCGACGCTTTCCTGGATCGCCATGCCGCCGCCATTCGCGACCGCCAGCTTCGAGAAGTCGAGCTGGCCGAAATCGGGATGATTCAGCATCGCGTTGTAGAGCGTGTTGACGGCCGGGAAGGTCGACACCGAGTAGCGCTTGAGCTCCTTGAACATGCCGCCGATGTCGCGCGGATTGGGGATCAGCAGCGCGGTACCGCCGGTGCGCATGGTCAGGAAGCCGCAGACGGTCAGCGCGAACACGTGATAGAGCGGCAAGGCGGCGACCGTGATGTACTGCGACAGGCCCGGCACCTTGGTATAGGCCGGCGCATGCCACTCCTCCGACTGCAGCACGTTGGCGACGATGTTCCGCTGCAACAGCGTCGCGCCTTTCGCGACCCCGGTCGTGCCACCCGTGTACTGGAGGAAGGCGACGTCGTCCGGGCCGAGCTTCGGCGCCGCGAATGTCTGGCGCGCGCCCTCGGCCAACGCGGCATTGAAGCGCGTGAAGGACTTCAGTTGCCAGGCCGGCACCATCTTCTTCACCTTGCGCACGACGTAGTTGACGATCAAGCCCTTGAAGCCGAGCAGATCGCCCATCGCCGCCACGACAACATGCTTGACCGCCGTCTTGTCGATCACCGCCTGGAGGGTGGCCGCGAAGTTCTCGAGGATCACGATCGCTTCAGCGCCGCTGTCCGTCAGCTGATGCTCGAGCTCGCGAGGCGTGTAGAGCGGATTGACGTTGACCACCGTATAACCGGCGCGCAGCACGGCAGCAATCGCGACGGGATACTGGAGCACGTTCGGCATCATGATCGCGATGCGCGCGCCGCGCGCGAGGCCGCGCGACTGGAACCAAGCGCCGAGCTTGCGCGACATCGCATCGAGTTCGCCATAGCTCAACGACTTGCCCATGCAGATGAAAGCGGCCCGGTCGCGATACGAACGGAAACTCTCATCGAGCAGGTCGGGTACGGTCGGATAACGCGATGGATCGATTTCGGCCGGAACGCCGGGTGGGTACGATTTCAGCCAAATCTTGTCCATGCAACACGTCTCCTCACTGATTTTCGAATGGTCGTGCTAAAAACGCATCCTAGCCGCTCGGCTGCTTCGAAACAACCGGGTTAGACACTCCTTTCCAACTTCCACTACGGGCTTGGCTCGTGTTCGATCCCGTTCACCGCGCTTTCGCCACGATTCCGCCGCAGATCGAACGCGCGCCCTGCGCTTGCTTGCCATCAAGCGCGCGCGACCTCGACCAGGCAGTCGTAGAAAGTCGCGGCGTTGCCGAGGTCGGTCAACGCCTGGCTCGTCACCTGGTTGGCGTTGCAGCCGTCCGACGCGAATTTCTTCCACCAGATCGACAGGCCAACCACGAGGCCACGGCGCGCCCGCTCGGTAATCATCGCGCGAGCCTGCATGGAACCGCGGTCGTTGAACACGCGCACCATATCGCCGTCGTCGATGTCTCGCGCAGCGGCATCGTCGGGATGCAGTTCGAGACGGGGTTCGCGCTCCGTCGCGCGAAGGCTCTCGATGTTGACGAAGGTGCTGTTCAGGAAATGGCGCGCCGGCGGCGAGATCATCGCGAGCGGATAACGTGCTGCCAACTCCGGAGCACCATCGGGAGATTCGTGCGGCGGCAGATAGTCAGGCACCGGGTCGAGGCCAATTTGCGCAAGCCGCTCGCTATAGAACTCGCATTTCCCGGAAGGCGTGCGAAATCCACCGTTTGCAAACGGCGCATCAGCCAGCTTCAGCTTTTGCCACCCCTTCTCTTTCAGCGTATCCCAATCGCAATCGAGTGCCGGATCATCCCAGCGCAAGGACACGCGCGCAAGCGTTTCGTCGTCTTCATATAGAGCGGGCTCGGTCAGTCCCATCGCGCGGGCGAAACCGCGAAAGATCTCGGTATTCGGCCTCGATTCGCCGATCGGCGCGATCGCCGGCAGGTTGGCCATGACATAGGTGTGGCCGTAGGATTTATGGACGTCGAGGTGCTCGAGTTGCATCGTGGCCGGCAGCACGAGGTCGGCATAATCAGCCGTGTCGGTCTGGAAATGCTCCAGAACCACGGTGAAGAGATCTTCTCGGGCGAATCCGCTCGCCACCTTGACCGAATCCGGGGCCACCGCCACCGGATTCGAGTTGTAGACGATCAGCGCTTCGATTTTTGGACCGAAATCGGCATCGCCGGGATGCAGCAAGGCGTCGCCAATGGCGTTCATATTGATTGATCTCGGCAGCTTGTTCGGCCAACCCGGCAGCAAATCGGGACGGCCCAATGCCACCGAATTCACCGGCGCCCATTCCGAGGCCGACATCAGCAAACCGCCCGCGCGATCGCGCCAGGCACCGGTCAGGGCCGGCAAGCTCGCGATGGCGCGCGTGGCGTTACCGCCACCTCGGGTCCGCTGCATCCCGTAGTTGAGGCGAATCGCCGATTTTCGGGTTTGGCTGTAGATACGAGCAAGATCGACGATTTCCGCTTCGGATATGCCACAGATTTCGGCTACGCGCGTGGGTGAATAAGACAGCGCCCGAGCTTTCAGCTCATCGAAGCCATGCGTGCAGTCGTGTACGTAGGCGTGGTCGAGCCGGTCTTCGGTGATCAGCACATGCATCATGCCAAGCGCGAAGGCAGCATCGGTTCCAGGCCGAATCGCAATATGTTGATGACATTTGTCCGCGGTTAGCGAGCGATAGGGATCGATGGCGATCAGGCGAGCGCCGCGCCGTTTTGCTTCCTGCGCTCGCGTCCAGAAGTGCACGCTCGAGGCAATTGGATTCGCGCCCCAGATCAGGATCAGCTCGCTTTCCTCGAAGAAGTCGACATGCATTCCCACGCTTGCGCCATAGGTGTAACGCAAGCCGGCCGACCCAGCCGACGAACAGATCGTGCGCTCGAGACGCGAGGCGCCAAGCACATTCATGAAACGCTGGGCAATGCTTTCGCCCTGGATCAGGCCCATGGTGCCGGCGTAGCTGTAAGGGACGATCGCCTCCGGCGCGCGCCGAGCGATTTCACCGAGATGCCCGGCTATGATTCGATTCGCTTCATCCCAGCCGATCGGTTCGAAGTGCCCTTCGCCCTTGCGCCCGATTCGCTTCAGAGGGGTATCCAAGCGCTCGCGATGATAGATTCTCTCCGCGTAGCGGCTCACCTTGGTGCAGAGCACG
Source organism: Burkholderia gladioli (assembly GCF_000959725.1). Classification (NCBI taxonomy): domain Bacteria; kingdom Pseudomonadati; phylum Pseudomonadota; class Betaproteobacteria; order Burkholderiales; family Burkholderiaceae; genus Burkholderia; species Burkholderia gladioli. The sequence goes on along the minus strand of NZ_CP009323.1, from coordinate 2,024,434 downwards.
CCTTGAGTAGGCGGATGATCGGGGTCGCCATTGACCTTGATGACACGGCCCTCGCCGTCGACCGAAACGCGAAGCGCGCATGTGTCAGGGCAATCGTGCGGGCAGACGGCACGGGCGAATTCAACGGAGGCATGCATGGAGCGCTCGACATTCGGACGAATGTGGCGATTTTACGCTGCGCTACTATCCAGCAGCTGGAAAAGACAAAACCCCCGCTGCCTTTGGGCAACGGGGGTTGTCATGAAGGGAAGCCTGACGATTACCTACTTTCACACGGGCAATCCGCACTATCATCGGCGTGGAGTCGTTTCACGGTCCTGTTCGGGATGGGAAGGGGTGGTACCGACTCGCTATGGTCATCAGGCTAAAGGGGTTGTCGCGTCGCTATGAGCGCCACGACCAATCTCGAAGAAGTAGTAACGGGGTTGTGTGTATCAGCACACGAGACTCCATCTGTATGACCTGTCGCGCTCCAAGATCCTGAGCTTGGGCTCAGGACGGGATAATCGCGGTGCCTTGGCACCTGCGAACATCGGCGCAGACTGGTTATAGGATCAAGCCTTACGGGCAATTAGTATCAGTTAGCTGAACGCATTACTGCGCTTACACACCTGACCTATCAACGTCCTGGTCTCGAACGACCCTTCAAGGAGGTCAAGCCTCCAGGGATATCTCATCTTAAGGCGAGTTTCCCGCTTAGATGCTTTCAGCGGTTATCTCTTCCGAACATAGCTACCCGGCGATGCCACTGGCGTGACAACCGGTACACCAGAGGTTCGTCCACTCCGGTCCTCTCGTACTAGGAGCAGCCCCCTTCAAATATCCAACGCCCACGGCAGATAGGGACCAAACTGTCTCACGACGTTTTAAACCCAGCTCACGTACCTCTTTAAATGGCGAACAGCCATACCCTTGGGACCGGCTACAGCCCCAGGATGAGATGAGCCGACATCGAGGTGCCAAACACCGCCGTCGATATGAACTCTTGGGCGGTATCAGCCTGTTATCCCCAGAGTACCTTTTATCCGTTGAGCGATGGCCCTTCCATACAGAACCACCGGATCACTATGACCTGCTTTCGCACCTGCTCGACTTGTCGGTCTCGCAGTTAAGCACGCTTATGCCATTGCACTATCAGCACGATTTCCGACCGTACCTAGCGTACCTTCGTACTCCTCCGTTACACTTTGGGAGGAGACCGCCCCAGTCAAACTGCCTACCATGCACTGTCCCCGACCCGGATCACGGGCCAAGGTTAGAACCTCAAACAAACCAGGGTGGTATTTCAAGGACGGCTCCACCGAAACTAGCGTTCCGGTTTCATAGCCTCCCACCTATCCTACACAGATCGGTTCAAAGTCCAATGCAAAGCTACAGTAAAGGTTCATGGGGTCTTTCCGTCTAGCCGCGGGGAGATTGCATCATCACAAACACTTCAACTTCGCTGAGTCTCGGGAGGAGACAGTGTGGCCATCGTTACGCCATTCGTGCAGGTCGGAACTTACCCGACAAGGAATTTCGCTACCTTAGGACCGTTATAGTTACGGCCGCCGTTTACCGGGACTTCAATCAAGAGCTTGCACCCCATCATTTAATCTTCCGGCACCGGGCAGGCGTCACACCCTATACGTCCACTTTCGTGTTTGCAGAGTGCTGTGTTTTTATTAAACAGTCGCAGCCACCAGTTTATTGCAACCCCTTCACCCTTCTGGCGCAGGCCAGTCAAGCTACAGGGGCGTACCTTATCCCGAAGTTACGGTACCAATTTGCCGAGTTCCTTCTCCCGAGTTCTCTCAAGCGCCTTAGAATACTCATCTCGCCCACCTGTGTCGGTTTGCGGTACGGTCACTGTTAAACTGAAGCTTAGAGGCTTTTCTTGGAACCACTTCCAATTGCTTCGCTTCCTAAGAAGCTCGCGCCACGCCCTTGAATTCTGCACCCGGATTTGCCTAAGTGCCTTCTCCAACGCAGCGACCGGGACTTCCAACACCCGGACAACCTTCCGCGATCCGTCCCCCCATCGCATTTAACAATGGTGCAGGAATATTGACCTGCTTCCCATCAGCTACGCATTTCTGCCTCGCCTTAGGGGCCGACTCACCCTACGCCGATGAACGTTGCGTAGGAAACCTTGGGCTTACGGCGAGGGGGCCTTTCACCCCCTTTATCGCTACTCATGTCAGCATTCGCACTTCCGATACCTCCAGCACACTTTACAATGCACCTTCGCAGGCTTACGGAACGCTCTCCTACCATGCATATAAATATGCATCCGCAGCTTCGGTATATAGCTTAGCCCCGTTACATCTTCCGCGCAGGACGACTCGATCAGTGAGCTATTACGCTTTCTTTAAAGGGTGGCTGCTTCTAAGCCAACCTCCTGACTGTTTTAGCCTTCCCACTTCGTTTCCCACTTAGCTATATTTGGGGACCTTAGCTGGCGGTCTGGGTTGTTTCCCTCTTGACACCGGACGTTAGCACCCGATGTCTGTCTCCCGTGATTGCACTCTTCGGTATTCGGAGTTTGCTATGGCGGGGTAATCCGCAATGGACCCCCCAACCATGACAGTGCTCTACCCCCGAAGGTGAGACACGAGGCACTACCTAAATAGTTTTCGGAGAGAACCAGCTATTTCCAAGTTTGTTTAGCCTTTCACCCCTATCCACAGCTCATCCCCTAACTTTTCAACGTTAGTGGGTTCGGACCTCCAGTACGTGTTACCGCACCTTCATCCTGGCCATGGATAGATCACTTGGTTTCGGGTCTACGCCCAGCAACTGAACGCCCTATTCGGACTCGCTTTCGCTACGCCTGCCCTATTCGGTTAAGCTTGCTACTGAACGTAAGTCGCTGACCCATTATACAAAAGGTACGCCGTCACCCCTTACGAGGCTCCGACTGTTTGTATGCATGCGGTTTCAGGATCTATTTCACTCCCCTCCCGGGGTTCTTTTCGCCTTTCCCTCACGGTACTGGTTCACTATCGGTCGATCACGAGTATTTAGCCTTGGAGGATGGTCCCCCCATCTTCAGACAGGATTTCACGTGTCCCGCCCTACTTGTCGTACACCTAGTTCTTTCATACTGTTTTCGTCTACAGGGCTATCACCTGCTATGGCCGCACTTTCCAGAGCGTTCGACTAACAATACAAATAAAGAGTACAGGCTCTTCCCATTTCGCTCGCCACTACTTTGGGAATCTCGGTTGATTTCTTTTCCTGCGGTTACTTAGATGTTTCAGTTCACCGCGTTCGCTTCACATAGCCTATGTATTCAGCTATGGATACTCCAAAAGGAGTGGGTTTCCCCATTCGGACATCTACGGATCAAAGCTCGTTTGCCAGCTCCCCGTAGCTTTTCGCAGGCTACCGCGTCCTTCATCGCCTGTGATCGCCAAGGCATCCACCACATGCACTTGTTCGCTTGACCCTATAACGAGTCTGTCTCGCTTTCGCTTGACAGGCCGCTACAGGTTGAGTTCTCGCATTTGTGCCGTATTCCAATTGAGCCGAACATGAAGTTCGAATCATCTTGAGATACATCGATACAATCACAACCCGGATAGTTTCCACGCCCATCTCAATAGACGCTTCCGCTATCCAAATTACTACTTCTTCTAGATTGTTAAAGAACGACAGCCGATATCTTTCAATATCCTCTGACTGGCTCAATCGCCAATGACAAAGACTCGAGTCAACTGACCCGAACGTTTGTCATTGAAGATTGGTGGAGGCAGACGGGATCGAACCGACGACCCCCTGCTTGCAAAGCAGGTGCTCTCCCAGCTGAGCTATGCCCCCATACAGAGACGTCTCAGGTTTCTACCGCCAGACAATTGGTGGGTCTGGTTGGATTCGAACCAACGACCCCCGCCTTATCAAGACGGTGCTCTAACCGACTGAGCTACAGACCCCTGAGTCTGTCTTGATTTACAGCCGATAAGCGTGAACGCTCAACTTTCGCGGTATTAGCTCGAGAAAGGAGGTGATCCAGCCGCACCTTCCGATACGGCTACCTTGTTACGACTTCACCCCAGTCATGAATCCTACCGTGGTGACCGTCCTCCTTGCGGTTAGACTAGCCACTTCTGGTAAAACCCACTCCCATGGTGTGACGGGCGGTGTGTACAAGACCCGGGAACGTATTCACCGCGGCATGCTGATCCGCGATTACTAGCGATTCCAGCTTCATGCACTCGAGTTGCAGAGTGCAATCCGGACTACGATCGGTTTTCTGGGATTAGCTCCCCCTCGCGGGTTGGCGACCCTCTGTTCCGACCATTGTATGACGTGTGAAGCCCTACCCATAAGGGCCATGAGGACTTGACGTCATCCCCACCTTCCTCCGGTTTGTCACCGGCAGTCTCCCTAGAGTGCTCTTGCGTAGCAACTAAGGACAAGGGTTGCGCTCGTTGCGGGACTTAACCCAACATCTCACGACACGAGCTGACGACAGCCATGCAGCACCTGTGTATCGGTTCTCTTTCGAGCACTCCCAGATCTCTCTAGGATTCCGACCATGTCAAGGGTAGGTAAGGTTTTTCGCGTTGCATCGAATTAATCCACATCATCCACCGCTTGTGCGGGTCCCCGTCAATTCCTTTGAGTTTTAATCTTGCGACCGTACTCCCCAGGCGGTCAACTTCACGCGTTAGCTACGTTACTAAGGAAATGAATCCCCAACAACTAGTTGACATCGTTTAGGGCGTGGACTACCAGGGTATCTAATCCTGTTTGCTCCCCACGCTTTCGTGCATGAGCGTCAGTATTGGCCCAGGGGGCTGCCTTCGCCATCGGTATTCCTCCACATCTCTACGCATTTCACTGCTACACGTGGAATTCTACCCCCCTCTGCCATACTCTAGCTTGCCAGTCACCAATGCAGTTCCCAGGTTGAGCCCGGGGATTTCACATCGGTCTTAACAAACCGCCTGCGCACGCTTTACGCCCAGTAATTCCGATTAACGCTCGCACCCTACGTATTACCGCGGCTGCTGGCACGTAGTTAGCCGGTGCTTATTCTTCCGGTACCGTCATCCCCGAAGGATATTAGCCCTCAGGATTTCTTTCCGGACAAAAGTGCTTTACAACCCGAAGGCCTTCTTCACACACGCGGCATTGCTGGATCAGGCTTTCGCCCATTGTCCAAAATTCCCCACTGCTGCCTCCCGTAGGAGTCTGGGCCGTGTCTCAGTCCCAGTGTGGCTGGTCGTCCTCTCAGACCAGCTACTGATCGTCGCCTTGGTGGGCCTTTACCCCACCAACTAGCTAATCAGCCATCGGCCAACCCTATAGCGCGAGGCCCGAAGGTCCCCCGCTTTCATCCGTAGATCGTATGCGGTATTAATCCGGCTTTCGCCGGGCTATCCCCCACTACAGGACATGTTCCGATGTATTACTCACCCGTTCGCCACTCGCCACCAGGTGCAAGCACCCGTGCTGCCGTTCGACTTGCATGTGTAAGGCATGCCGCCAGCGTTCAATCTGAGCCAGGATCAAACTCTTCAGTTCAATACCTGTTACTGTTTTCGGTTCATAATGAACCGGTCGCTCACTCAAAGCTGACAGGTTAATGAATTGCTTCACAAACCTGACTTACTTTTGTGTGAGACTCTTGATACTTTTGCTGACCTGATCCGGAGATCAGGACCGCTGCCATCAAGCGTCCACACTTATCGGCTGTAGATTTTTAAAGAGCGTATCTGCGAAGCAACTTGGTTTCTTCAGCAGCGCTGCGTTTTCAGCAGCAGAGAAGCGAGATTATGATCAACATTTCGCAGCGCGTCAACTACTTTTTTCAGCGCCGCGATCAACTCACTGCGTCGATCACTTCTCAGCTAAACGAGCCAGCTGCCGATCCAACCTAGCGCTCAACCCATCCAACCTTGCTTCCTCTTTCGCACCGCGTTTCCGTTAGCGCGAAAGAGGCGTGATTCTAAGCAGCCCATCGCCTTCCTGCAAGCGTTTTCGCAAAGTAAATGCATGAAGGGCGCCGCTCGCGCGGCGCCCTTCATGGCAAGCCTTTGATCGCAAAAGGAAACACGCAAAAACGAGACGATCCACTCGTCGCCCGAAGCGCTTAGCGATGCTTGAACACCGGCTTGCGCTTCTCCACGAACGCCGCCATTCCCTCCTTTTGGTCCTCGGTAGCGAACGTCGAATGGAACAGGCGCCGCTCGAAAGTCACGCCTTCCGCCAGCGTCGTCTCGTACGCACGATTCACCGACTCCTTCACCATCATCACGGCCGGCAGAGAGAACTCGGAAATCGTCGCGGCCGCGGCCAGTGCATCGTCGAGCAGCGACGCCGCCGGCACCACGCGCGACACCAGCCCGGCCCGCTCAGCCTCCTCCGCCTCCATGAAGCGCGCAGTCAGGCACATGTCCATCGCCTTGGCCTTCGACACCGCGCGCGGCAGGCGCTGCGTGCCGCCCGCGCCCGGCATCACGCCGAGCCGAATCTCGGGCTGCCCGAACTTCGCCGTATCGGCGGCGATGATGATGTCGCACATCATCGCAAGCTCACAGCCACCGCCCAGCGCGAACCCCGCCACCGCCGCGATGATCGGCTTGCGGATCTGCCGGATCGTCTCCCAGTTGCGCGTGATGTAGTCGCCCTTGTAGGCATCCATATAGGAGTAGTTCGCCATCATCCCGATGTCGGCGCCGGCCGCGAACGCCTTCTCGCTGCCGGTCAGCACGATCGCCCCGATCCCTTCGTCGGCGTCGAAGGCCTTCAGTGCCGCGCCGAGCTCGTCCATCAGCGCATCGTTGAGCGCGTTGAGCGCCTTCGGACGATGCAGCGTGATCAGGCCGACACGCCCCCGGGTCTCCACCAGGATGTTCTGGTAATCCATCGATTTCTCCTCGATCAAAGAAACGCCACTCACCGCGCACACACGCGGAGAACAATGCTAACATTTGCCGACCAACCGGTCGGTTAATTAATTGCGCCAGTACGACCGACTCCTCCACATCCCATCAGGCCGACGTCATGACCCACCCCTTGTTCTCGAAGCACGAAGCCACCTTGCAACAAGCGCTGTCAGCCATCGAAACCCGTGCCTACTGGAGCCCGTTCGCGGAAATGCCGAGTCCCAAAGTGTACGGGGAAAGCGCGGCAGCGGACGGCGAGGCGAGCTTCCGCGCCCAGCTCGACAAACCCTTCGAACTCGACCAACCGGCCTCGGGCGGCAAGCTCGGTGCCGAGACATCACCATTCGGCTTCCCGCTCGGGATCCGTTACCCGCAAGCCTCCCCCGACGAACTGATCGCGGCGGCCGCTGCCGCCCAGGCAGGATGGCGCGCCGCCGGACCGAGCGCCTGGATCGGCGTGAGCCTCGAGATCCTGGCCCGGCTCAACCGCGCCAGCTTCGAGATCGCCAATGCGGTGATGCATACCACCGGGCAAGCCTTCATGATGGCCTTCCAGGCCGGCGGCCCGCACGCCCAGGATCGCGCGCTGGAGGCCGTCGCCTACGCCTGGGACGCGCTGCGCCGGATTCCGGCCGAGGCGCACTGGGAAAAACCGCAAGGAAAGAATCCGCCGCTGGCGATGCACAAGCGCTACACGATCGTGCCGCGCGGCACCGGCCTGGTACTCGGTTGCTGCACCTTCCCGACCTGGAACGGCTACCCCGGCCTGTTCGCCGATCTCGCCACCGGCAACACGGTGATCGTCAAGCCTCACCCGGGCGCGATCCTGCCGCTCGCAATCACCGTGAGGATCGCCCGCGAAGTCCTGCGCGAGGCCGGCTTCGATCCGAACATCGTTACCCTGCTCGCCACCGATCCCGACGACGGTGCCCTGGTCCAGTCGCTGGCCGTGCGCCCCGAGATTCGCCTGATCGATTTCACCGGCAGCGCCAGGAACGGCGACTGGCTGGAGCGTCATGCCCACCAGGCCCAGGTGTATACGGAGAAGGCCGGCGTCAACCAGATCGTGATCGATTCGACCGACGACTTGAAGGCAGCGGCCCGCAATATTGCGTTCTCGCTCGCGCTCTATTCCGGCCAGATGTGCACCGCGCCGCAGAATATTTATGTGCCGCGCGACGGCATCCAGACGCCCGAGGGCCGCGTCGGCTTCGACGAAGTCGCGCAGGCGATCGCCGGCGCAGTGCAGAAGCTGTGTGCCGATCCGGCGCGTGCGGTCGAGCTGCTGGGGGCGATCCAGAACGACGGCGTGACCGCCCGCATCGACGAGGCACGCGGACTCGGCAAGATACTGGTCGACAGCCAGACACTCGAACATCCGGCATATCCGCAGGCTCGCGTACGTACGCCGTTGCTGATCCAGCTGGACGCCAGCGAGCGCGGCAGCTACACGCGCGAATGGTTCGGCCCGATCGCCTTCGTGATCGCCACCGATTCAACCGCGCAGTCGCTCGACCTGGCCGGCGGTATCGCGGCCGAGTGCGGCGCGCTCACGCTCTCGGTCTACAGCACGGACGAGAAGATCATCGACGGCGCCTACCAGGCGGCGATCCGCGGCGGCGTCGCCCTCTCGATCAACCTGACGGGCGGCGTGTTCGTGAACCAGTCCGCGGCGTTCTCGGATTTCCACGGCACCGGCGCGAACCCGGCCGCGAATGCGGCGCTGGCCGACACGGCCTTCGTCGCCAATCGCTTCCGGGTGGTGCAGAGCCGCGTGCACGTCGCACCGCGCGTAGAAAGCAGCGCCGCCTGAAACCGCATCCCTATAGATAGAAGAATTCCGCCGTCCAGCCGCATCCGGGCCGGTGCCAACCACCGGCCATCCGCCTTACCGGAGGAGACACCCGATGCCGTATGACACGATCCGCCTCGCGTTCGACGCGACCACCCAGGTCGCGACGATCACGCTCAATCGTCCCGACAAGCTCAACAGCTTCACGCGCGCGATGCACGCCGAGCTCGCCGCGGCCATCGACGAAACCGAGGCCAGCCACGCACGCGCGCTGATCCTCACCGGCGCCGGCCGCGGCTTCTGCGCAGGCCAGGATCTCGCCGACCTCGACTTCACGCCCGGCGCGCCAACCGACCTGGGCGCGCTGATCGACCAGCACTTCAATCCCCTCGTGCGTCGCCTGCAGGCGCTGCCGCTGCCCGTGATCGCCGCCGTCAACGGTATCGCGGCCGGCGCCGGCGCGAACCTCGCGCTCGCCTGCGACCTGGTGCTGGCCGCCAGATCGGCCAGCTTCATCCAGTCCTTCGTGAAGATCGGCCTGGTGCCCGACTCGGGCGGCACCTGGTTCCTGCCGCAGCGGGTCGGCTTCGCGCGGGCGCTCGGGCTCGCGCTGACGGGCGACAAGCTCGGCGCCGAGCAGGCCGCCGAATGGGGCATGATCTGGCGCGCCGTCGACGACGAGGCGCTGGCGGCCACCGCCACCACGCTGGCGACCGAACTCGCCCGCCAGCCGACCCGCGCGATCGCCGCCATCAAGCAGGCGATGCGCGCCGGCATGAGCCAGCCGCTCGACGCGCAGCTCGACCTCGAACGCGACCTGCAGCGCGAGCTCGGGCAGTCGCACGATTACGCGGAAGGCGTGGCCGCCTTCATCGCCAAGCGCGCACCGCGCTTCGAGGGGCGCTGAGATGGATGCCACCACGCCCGCCGCTGCCGATACCCCAGCCGAGGCCGGCACCCTCGCCCGCGCCGCGGCCGACGCGATGTACGCCGCCGATGCCTGCACGCGCGCGCTCGGCATCGAACTCGTCGAGGTCGGCCCCGGCCACGCGCGGATGCGCATGACGGTCCGGCCGGAATTCCTGAACGGCCATCGCACCTGCCACGGCGGCCTGATCTTCACGCTGGCCGATTCGGCCTTCGCGTTCGCCTGCAATTCGCGCAATCTGAACACGGTGGCGGCCGGCTGCTCGATCGAATTCCTGCGTCCCGTGTTCGAGAACGAGGTGCTGACGGCGGAGGCTGTCGAGCAGGCCCTGGCCGGCCGGCACGGCATCTACGATATCCGCGTGACGAACCGGGCCGGCGAGACGGTGGCGATGTTTCGCGGCAAGTCGGCCCGCATCGCCGGCAACGTGATCCCCGCCGACGGCCCCGGCACCTGAGCGGGCCGCGAGCCACCCGAGCGAACCACAATAAAGACGCATGGAGACATCGATGAACGCCCCCCTTCCGCTCGAGCCGATCGAGACCGCCAGTCGCGACGAACTCCAGGCGCTGCAGCTCGAACGCCTGAAATGGTCGCTCGGCCACGCCTACCAGCACTCGCCCGTCTATCGCCGCAAGTTCGACGAGGCCGGCGTGCATCCCGACCAGCTGACGACGCTCGCCGATCTCGCACGCTTCCCGTTCACGACCAAGAGCGACCTGCGCGACAACTACCCGTTCGGCATGTTCGCGGTGCCGCAGGAGCGGATCTCGCGGATCCATGCCTCATCGGGCACCACCGGCAAGCCGACCGTGGTCGGCTACACCACGCGCGACATCGACACCTGGGCCAACCTGGTGGCGCGCTCGATCCGCGCGGCGGGCGCGCGCCGAGGCGACAAGGTGCATGTCAGCTACGGCTACGGCCTGTTCACGGGCGGCCTGGGCGCGCATTACGGCGCCGAGCGCGCGGGGCTGACGGTGATTCCCTTCGGCGGCGGCCAGACCGAGAAGCAGGTGCAGCTGATCCAGGACTTCCGGCCCGATATCATCATGGTCACGCCCAGCTACATGCTGTCGATCGCCGACGAGATGGAACGGCAGGGGCTGGACCCGCGCGCCTCGTCGCTGCGGATCGGCATCTTCGGCGCGGAGCCCTGGACCAACGAGATGCGCGCGGCGATCGAGCAGCGCATGGGCATCGACGCGGTCGACATCTATGGCCTGTCGGAGGTGATCGGCCCAGGCGTCGCCTCGGAATGCGCCGCAACCAAGGACGGCCCAACCATCTGGGAAGATCACTTCTATCCCGAGATCATCGATCCGCTGACGGGCGAGGTCCTGCCCGACGGCGAGCTCGGCGAACTGGTATTCACCTCGCTGACCAAGGAGGCGCTGCCGATCGTGCGCTACCGCACGCGCGACCTGAGCCGCTTGTTGCCGGGCACGGCGCGCAGCATGCGGCGCATGGAGAAGATCACCGGTCGCTCGGACGACATGATGATCATCCGCGGCGTGAACGTGTTCCCGACGCAGATCGAGGAGCAGTTGCTCAAGCAGGCCGTGCTGGCGCCGCATTACCAGATCGTGCTGACCCGGGAAGGGCCGCTCGACGTGATGACGCTGAACGTCGAGCCCTGCCCGCACCGGAACGCCGCCACGGCCCTGCTCGACGCAGCCGGCCAGGCGCTGGCCTACGACATCAAGGCCCTGATCGGCGTCACGGCGATCGTCAAGGTACTGCCGGTCAACGGCATCGAGCGTTCGGTGGGGAAGGCGCGGCGCGTGGTGGACAAGCGCCGCTGAAGGAAGGGATATCGCCGGGGTTCACGCAGGACGGGGGCCGGCGCCCCCGCATTGCTCAGGAATTCGGCAGCAGCAGCCACATCCGCCCGACCTGCTTCATCCGGCCGGCTAGGTCGCCCGCATCGTCGCCGAGCCCCCAGAAGTAGTCGGCGCGCACGCCGCCCTTGATCGCCGAGCCCGTGTCCTGCGCGAACACCAGCCGGTTCATCGGCGTATTGGTGAGCGGCCGCGTGGTCTGCAGGAACACCGGCGTGCCCAGCGGAATGAAGGAAGGATCGACGGCGATCGAGCGCTCCGCCGTCAGCGGCACGCCGAGCGCGCCGATCGGGCCGTCCGCGCCGCCGTTCGGCGCGCCTTCGCTGGACGGCATCTCGCGGAAGAACACGAAGCGCGGATTGGTGTCGAGCAGGGCGTCCACGCGCGAGGGATTGGCGCGCGCCCAGGCCTTGATGCCCTGCATGGTGGCCTGCCCGGCGCTCAGCTCGCCGCGATCGAGCAGCCATTTGCCGATCGAGCGATAGGGCTGGTTGTTGGTGCCGCCGAAACCGACCCGCATCACGCTGCCGTCGTCCATCACCACGCGCCCCGAGCCCTGCACCTGCAGGAAGAAGGCTTCGATCGGATCGTCGACCCACACCAATTCGTTGCCGTTCAGCACGCCCGAGCGCTCGAGCTGGGCGCGTGCCGGCATGGCGCTGCCGGCACGATAGCCGGCCGGCCAGCGATACAGCGCGGTCTGGTAGGGCCCGTGCCGCACACGCGAACCGCGCAGCAGCGGCTCGTAATAGCCGGTCACCAGGCCATCGAGCGTGCCGTCGGTATTGGAGAACTGATAGGGCGTGAAATACGTCTCGAAGAAGCTGCGCGCGCCGGTGATGTCGAGATCGTCGATCCGCTCGGCGGCCTCGCAGGCGCGGCGCCAGTTGGCGGCGCGCGCGAGCCGCGTGCAGTTCTGGCGCAGCGCGATGGTCGCGCCGATCAGGGTATCGTCGTCCCAGCCCGGCACCTGCCGCCAGGCCACCGGCGTGAGCCGCTCGGCGGCCACCTGGCCCGGCACGATGGGCGCGCCGGTGGGCGGCTTCGCGGCATGCCGCACCGGGGCGCTGCCGCAGGCGGCCAGCAGCGCCGCCGTCGCGATCGCGGCGGCCCAGGCGGCCAGCCGCGGCCCGAACCGCCTACAATGTTCGTACTTGATGGAAACCGCCATGTCTGATCTGTTCGACGAATACCCGATGCTGATCTTCGCGCTGGAATCGCTGCTGGCGCTCGGCCTGCTGATCTTCATCGTGCTCTGGACCGCATCCGGCAAGAAGAAGGCCCGCTCGCGCCCCGACGATCCGCCGCGCCGCCCGTAAGCACGCGGCGCCGCGCCCTCAGTGCAGCGTGCGCGGCATGTGCAGCGCGAATTCGGCGACCGGCGCCTCGAAGCGCTCGCCGTCCTCGGCCACGCAGAAATACGCGCCGCGCATGGTGCCCACGGGCGTGGCGATCACCGCCCAGCTGGTGTACTCGAATTGCTCGCCCGGCTTGAGCAGCGGCTGGTGGCCGACCACGCCGAGTCCCTTCACTTCCTGAACCTTCTGTTCGCTGTCCGTGATGACCCAGTGCCGCGCGATCAACTGCGAGGCCACCTGACCGGTGTTGACAATCGTCAGCGTGTACGCGAATGCGTATTGACGGCGTTCCGGGTCGGATTGTTCCGGCAGATACGCCGTTTTCACCGACACGCTGAATTCATACTGGCTCATGGCAATCCCGCTTCGAAGGTCGACTGGCGCCCACGATCCGGCGCCGCGCGGGCAGCCGCCTGGGCGACCCGCACTGGTTCGGCATTCTGCTTGATGCGGCCCCCGCCCGCAACCGCGCGGCCTGCCGGGGCCGCCCGCGGCGGTAGAATGGCGCTTTTGCATAAGCACGTCCCCCTACCGCCATGACGCAATTCCGTATCGCTCCCAGCATCCTGTCGGCCGACTTCGCCCGTCTCGGCGAGGAAGTCCGCAACGTGGTCGCCGCCGGCGCCGACTGGATCCACTTCGACGTGATGGACAACCATTACGTCCCGAACCTGACGATCGGCCCGCTGGTCTGCGAGGCGATCCGCCCGCACGTGCAGGTGCCGATCGACGTGCACCTGATGGTGCGCCCGGTCGACCGGATCGTCCCCGATTTCGCCAAGGCCGGCGCCAACGTGATCAGCTTCCACCCGGAAGGCTCGGATCACATCGACCGCACCCTGTCGCTGATCAGGGACCACGGCTGCAAGGCCGGCCTGGTGTTCAACCCGGCCACGCCGCTGCACTACCTCGACCACGTGATGGATCGCCTCGACCTGATCCTGATCATGTCGGTGAACCCGGGTTTCGGCGGCCAGTCCTTCATTCCCGAGGCGCTGCGCAAGATCCGCGAGGCGCGCGCCAAGATCGACGCCTATCGCGAGCGCACCGGCCGCGAGATCCACCTGGAAGTGGACGGCGGCGTGAAGGTCGACAACATCGCCGAGATCGCGGCAGCCGGCGCGGACACCTTCGTGGCCGGCTCGGCGATCTTTGGCAAGCCCGACTACAAGGTGGTGATCGACGAGATGCGCACGGCCCTGGCCGGCCTGGCGAAGGGCTGAGGCGATGAGCGCGTCGATCCGTTTCGCCTCGCCGCGGCTGGCTGCCGCCCTGATCGATCTCGACGGCACCATGATCGATACCGTCGACGACTTCACGGCCGCCCTCAACGCGATGCTGGCGCGGATCGGCGCGCCCGGCACGCAGCGCGACGAGGTCATGCACTACGTCGGCAAGGGCTCGGAAAACTTGATCGTCCAGGTGCTCAAGCCGCGCCTGGACGAAGCCGAGGCGCAGGCGCGCTTCGACGAGGCGCTGGCGATCTACCAGGCCGAGTACGCCACCATCAACGGCCGCCACACGCGGCTCTACCCCGACGTCGAGGCCGGCCTGGCCGCGATGCGCGAGGCCGGCCTGGCGCTGGCCTGCGTCACCAACAAGCCGCATCGCTTCGCGCTCGAGCTGCTCGCGCAGTACCGGCTCGACGGCTATTTCGGCGTGGTGCTCGGCGGCGACAGCCTGCCCCGCAAGAAGCCCGATCCGCTGCCGATGCTGACCGCCTGCCAGCGGCTGGACGTCGAACCGGCGCTGGCGGTGGCGATCGGCGACTCCGAAAACGACGCGCTGGCAGGCCGCGCGGCGGGCCTGGCGACGCTGACGGTGCCCTATGGCTACAACCACGGCAAAGCTATACAAACGATAAATTCGGATGGTATAGTCGATTCGCTGCTCGAGGCGGCGCAGGTGATTACCGCGCACAACGCCGTCGAGCGAACCCTCTGATTTATTCTTCCATCCGCATGTTTCTGAACAAAAAACGGAGTCTGAGCAGCATCGACCGGGGAGCCTGGCCCTGGCGTCGCTGGTCGCGCTAACCTCGCTCCCGAGGTTCGCCGAAGCCTGTCTTCGGCATCCGTTTTTTGTTTTGCTGCGCGATGCGCGCCTCGTCACTCGATTGTCTATGCCCTGCCCTCGCCCCGAACGCCTCGCGTCCGGGCGCCGGGAACGCGCATCGGTCGCTCGCACGACGATGGTGCAAGCCGGTCAGGCCCTGACCGCAACCCGCCCCCGGCCCGCCGCGCAGCGACCGCGATTCTCCCGGCATGCCCTGCCGCTCGTCCCCACAGGACCGGAACATGACTGAACTCGAATTCCAATCGCTCGCGAATCAAGGCTACAACCGCATCCCGCTGATCGCGGAAGCGCTCGCCGACCTAGAAACCCCGCTCTCGCTGTACCTCAAGCTGGCTCAGTCCGAGCGCGGCGGCGCCAATTCCTTCCTGCTCGAATCGGTGGTCGGCGGCGAACGCTTCGGCCGCTACTCGTTCATCGGCCTGCCGGCCCGCACCCTGGTGCGCACCAGCAAGGGCGTCTCCGAGGTGGTCACCGACGGGAAGGTGGTGGAGACGCACGAAGGCGACCCGTTCGCCTTCATCGAGCAGTTCCAAGCACGTTTCAAGGTGGCCCAGCGCCCCGGCCTGCCGCGCTTCTGCGGCGGCCTGGCCGGCTACTTCGGCTACGACGCGGTGCGCTACATCGAGAAGAAGCTGGCCGACACGGCGCCGCCCGACGACCTGCACCTGCCCGACATCCAGCTGCTGCTGAGCGAGGAAGTCGCCGTGATCGACAACCTGGCCGGCAAGCTCTACCTGATCATCTACGCCGACCCGTCGCGCCCCGAGGCCTACCCGCGCGCCAAACAGCGCCTGCGCGAGCTCAAGCAGCGCCTGCACTCGACGGTGCAGCCGCCGGTGACCTCGCCGAGCGTGCGCACCGAGACCTTCCGCGAATTCAAGAAGGACGACTACCTGGCCGCCGTGCTCAAGGCCAAGGAATACATCGCCGAGGGCGAGCTGATGCAGATCCAGGTCGGCCAGCGCCTGACCAAGCCCTATCGCGACAATCCCCTCTCGCTGTACCGCGCGCTGCGTTCGCTGAACCCCTCGCCGTACATGTACTACTACAACTTCGGCGAATTCCACGTGGTGGGCGCCTCGCCCGAGATCCTGGTGCGCCAGGAAAAGCGCGGCGAGAACCAGATCGTCACGATCCGCCCGCTGGCCGGCACGCGCACGCGCGGCAACACGCCGGAGCGCGACGCCGCGCTCGCCACCGAGCTGCTCAACGACCCGAAGGAAATCGCCGAGCACGTGATGCTGATCGACCTGGCACGCAACGACGTCGGCCGCATCGCCACCACCGGCTCGGTCGCCGTGACCGACAAGATGGTGATCGAGAAGTACTCGCACGTGCAGCACATCGTCAGCTCGGTGGAAGGCAAGCTCAAGCCCGGCATGACCAACTACGACGTGCTGCGCGCCACCTTCCCGGCCGGCACGCTGTCGGGCGCGCCCAAGGTGCGTGCCATGGAGCTGATCGACGAGCTCGAGCCGGTCAAGCGCGGCCTGTACGGCGGCGCGGTCGGCTACCTGTCGTTCTCCGGCGAGATGGACCTGGCCATCGCGATCCGCACCGGCCTGATCCACAACGGCAATCTCTACGTGCAGGCCGCGGCCGGCGTGGTGGCCGACTCGGTGCCCGAGTCCGAATGGCAGGAAACCGAAAACAAGGCGCGCGCCGTGCTGCGTGCGGCGGAACAGGTGCAGGACGGCCTCGACAGCGACTTCTGAACGGAGACTGACCATGCTGCTGATGATCGACAACTACGATTCGTTTACCTACAACCTGGTCCAGTACTTCGGCGAACTCGGCGAAGACGTGCGGACCTATCGCAACGACGAGATCACGCTCGCGCAGATCGCCGAGCTCGATCCCGAGGCGATCTGCCTGTCGCCGGGCCCGAGCAACCCGCAGCACGCGGGCATCACGCTCGAGGTGCTGCGCGAGTTCGCGGGCAAGAAGCCGATCCTGGGCGTGTGCCTCGGCCACCAGGCGATCGGCGAGGCCTTCGGCGGCCGCGTGATCCGCGCCAAGACCATCATGCACGGCAAGGTGAGCCGCATCGAGACCGACGGCCGCGGCGTGTTCGCCGACCTGCCCCGGCACTTCGACGTGACGCGCTACCACTCGCTGGCGATCGAGCGCGAGACGCTGCCCGACTGCCTGGAGATCTCGGCCTGGACCGAGGACGGCGAGATCATGGGCGTGCGCCACAAGACGCTGCCGATCGAGGGCGTGCAGTTCCACCCCGAATCGATCCTCTCCGAGCACGGCCACGCGCAGTTGCAGAACTTCCTGAAGCAGGCGCGCGCGAGCGCGGCCCAGCCGGCATGAGCGGGGATGCGATGACGATTACCCCGCAGGAAGCGCTGCAGCGCACGATCGAGCACCGCGAGATCTTCCATGACGAGATGCTGCACCTGATGCGGATGATCATGCGGGGCGACATGTCGCCCGTGATGGCCGCCGCGATCATCACCGGCCTGCGCGTGAAGAAGGAGACGATCGGCGAGATCGCCGCGGCCGCCACCGTGATGCGCGAATTCGCGCGCCACGTCGAGGTGGCCGACAACTCGAACTTCGTCGATATCGTCGGCACCGGCGGCGACGGCTCGCACACCTTCAACATCTCGACCGCGACCATGTTCGTGTCGGCCGCGGCCGGCGCCAAGGTGGCCAAGCACGGCAACCGCAGCGTCTCGAGCAAGTCCGGCAGCGCCGACGTGCTCGACGCGCTCGGCGTCAACATCGACCTCGCTCCCGAGCAGGTGGCGGCCTCCATCGAGGCCACCGGGATGGGCTTCATGTACGCGCCGAACCATCATCCGGCGATGAAGAACATCGCGCCGGTGCGCCGCGAGCTCGGCGTGCGGACCCTGTTCAACATCCTCGGGCCGCTGACCAACCCGGCCGGCGCGCCCAACCAGCTGATGGGCGTGTTCCACCCCGACCTGGTCGGCATCCAGGTACGCGTGATGCAACGGCTCGGCGCCGAGCACGTGCTGGTGGTCTACGGCAAGGACGGCATGGACGAGGTCTCGCTCGGCGCGGCCACCCTGGTGGGCGAGCTGCGCGACGGCAAGGTCACCGAATACGAGATCCATCCCGAGGATTTCGGCCTGCAGATGGTGTCGAACCGCACGCTGAAGGTCGAGAATGCCGACGAGTCGCGCGTGATGCTGCTCGAGGCGCTCGACAACAAGCCCGGCGTGGCGCGCGAGATCGTCACGCTGAACGCGGGCACCGCGCTCTACGCGGCCAATATCGCGCCCTCGATCGCCGAGGGCATCGGCCTCGCGCGCGAGGCCATCGCCAGCGGCGCGGCGCGCGCCAAGGTCGACGAGCTGGTACGCTTCACCAGTCAGTTTCCGCGCTGAACCCCTGCGTGCCGACCAGCCAGCCGGTCGGCCAATCCACCCGGATCCCGGTCCGCACCCCATTCCATCGGATTTGCCATGAGTGACATCCTCAACCGAATCATTGGCGTCAAGCGCGAGGAAATCGCCGCCGCGCTGCAGAGCACACCGCTCGAAGCCCTCAGGCTGGAAGCCGAAACCCGCGATCTGCGCGACTTCGTCGGCGCGCTGCGCGCCAGGCACGCGGCCGGCCAGTCCGCCGTGATCGCCGAGGTGAAGAAGGCCAGCCCCTCCAAGGGCGTGCTGCGCGAGCATTTCGTGCCGGCCGAGATCGCCGCCTCGTATGCGCAGCACGGCGCGGCCTGCCTGTCGGTGCTGACCGACGAGCAGTTCTTCCAGGGCAGCGCGCGTTATCTCGAGGAAGCCCGCGCGGCCTGCGAACTGCCGGTGCTGCGCAAGGACTTCATCGTCGACGCCTACCAGGTGCTCGAAGCGCGTGCGATGGGCGCCGACGCGATCCTGCTGATCGCCGCCGCGCTCGACACGCCGCAGATGCAGGACCTGGAAGCCTATGCGCATTCGCTGGGCCTGGCGGTGCTGGTCGAGGTGCATGACCGCGACGAGATGAACGAGGCGCTCACGCTTAAGACGCCGCTGATCGGCATCAACAACCGCAACCTGCGCACCTTCGAGACCACCATCGAGACCACGCTGGGCATGCTCGACATGGTGCCGGCCGATCGCATCGTGGTGACCGAATCGGCCATCCTGTCGCGCGCCGACGTGGAACGCATGAAGGCGGCCGACGTGCACAGCTTCCTGGTCGGCGAGGCCTTCATGCGCGCCGACCAACCGGGCGAGGAACTCGCCCGGATGTTCTTCTGACGCGCATCGCGATGGCCATCGAAACCGAAATCAAGCTGGCGCTGCCGGCCGGCGCGCAGGGCGCGGCCCGCAGCGCGCTGGACGCCTGCGCCGGCGCGGCCGGCCGCGAGATCCATCTCGCCAACGTCTATTACGACACGCCCGATCTCGCCCTGGCACGCGCCAAGAGCGCCATTCGCGTGCGCCTCGCGCCGCAAGGCTGGCTGCAGACCTTCAAGACGGTCGGTTCGGCCGAGCAGGGCCTGCACACGCGCCACGAATGGGAGCTGCCGGTAGCCGGCGATGCGCTGGAGATCGACGCGCTGCTGGCCGTCTGCGACGTGCCGGCCGCGGCCGACGCGCTGCGCGCGGCCGCGCCGCAACTGGTTGCGCTGTTCCGCACCGATTTCGCGCGCACGCTCTGGCGCATCACGCGCGAGGGCAGCACCGTCGAGGCCGGGCTCGATCTCGGCGAGATCATCGCCGAGGTGGGCGGCGACACGCGTCGCGCGCCGATCCGCGAGATCGAACTCGAATTGATCGAGGGCGACGAGGCCGTGCTGCACACGCTCGCGAACGAACTCAAGGCCGCGCTGCCGGGCCTCGCGCCCGACGACCAGAGCAAGGCGCAGCGCGGCTACCGCCTGCGCGACGCCTGAACCATGGCGAGCCGTTCCCCCTCTCGCGCCAAGCCGGGCGCCGTCTCGCAAGCGTCACTGTTCGACGAACCGGCCACGTCCACGCCCCGCGACACCGAAACCGCCGCGATCGCGGCGGATGTCGGCGCCGGCGCGGCACCGGCAGCGCTGCCGCTCGAGGCGCAGTTCGAGGCCCTGCCCACCGCATGGCGCGAGCTGCTCGCGCCCTTCGTGTCGAGCGACGCCTATGCCCCGCTGTGCCGCTTCGTCGACGCCGAACGCGCGGCCGGCAAGACGATCTACCCGGCCGACGTGTTCCGCGCGCTGCGCCTGACCTCGCCCGACGAGGTCCGCGTGGTGATCCTCGGCCAGGACCCGTATCACGGCGACGATCGCGGCACGCCGCAGGCTCACGGCCTGGCCTTCTCGGTGCCGCCGGCGGTGCGCCCGCCGCCCTCGCTGCGCAATATCTTCAAGGAAATCGCCGCGAACTTCGGGCACGACACGCCGAGGCACGGCTGTCTCGACTCCTGGGCGCGCCAGGGCGTGCTGCTGCTCAACACCGTGCTGACGGTCGAGCAAGGCGCGGCCGCGAGCCACGCGAAACGCGGCTGGGAGCCCTGCACCGATACGCTGATCCGCGAACTGGCGCGCCGCCATCGCGCTCTGGTGTTCATGCTGTGGGGCGCGCACGCGCAGGCCAAGCGCGCGCTGTTCGATACCAGCGCGCATTGCGTGCTCGAGTCGCCGCATCCCTCGCCGCTGTCCGCGCACCGCGGCTTCCTCGGCAACCGGCATTTCGCGCTGGCCAACGACTACCTGGCCGAGCACGGCAAGGCGCCGATCGACTGGCGGCTGCCCGACGAGGCCGTCACGCTGGCTTGAAGCCGGGCTACGCCCGATCCGCCCGCCGCAAACGAAACAGCCCGACCGGCCTATGCCGATCGGGCTGTTTTCATTCGGGGCAGCAGCCGAAGCGCGCGCCGGGGGGCGCGGCGCACGCTCCGGAAAGTCGCCTCAGGCTGCCGCGGCGATCGCTTCGCGGGCTGCCGCCAGCGCGGCCGTTTCCGCTTCCGGGCCCATGTTAAGGCCTTCGGCGTGGATGAAGCTGACGTCGGTCATGCCGAGGAAGCCCAGGAAGGTCTTCAGGTACGGCGTCTGCGTGTCGTTCGGCGTGCCGAGGTACTTGCCGCCGCGGGCCGAGACCACGAACACCTTCTTGCCCGTGACCAGGCCTTCCGGGCCGTTCGCGGTGTAGCGGAAGGTCACGCCGGCGCGGGCGATCCAGTCGAAATAGGTCTTCAGTTGCGAGGAGATGCCGAAGTTGTAGAGCGGCGCGGCGATCACGACGATGTCGGCGGCCTGCAGTTCGGCGACCAGCTCGTCGCTCTTCGCGACGATCGCGTTCTGCTCGGCGCTGCGTTGTTCAGCCGGCGTGAAGAAGGCGCCGAGCACGGCGTCGTCGAGGTGCGGCTGCGCATTCGCGAGCAGATTGCGCACCACTACCTTGGCGCCCGGGTTGGACTGGGCCAGCTTGGCGGTCAGTTCGTCGGACAGTTGGGTCGAGCGGGCGCCTTGCGAGCGGGCGGCGGAATTGATTTGCAGGATGGTCGTCATGTCGGGCTCCGTTGGGTTTGCGCTGGAAGCAGCGCGAGTGGGGCCCATTGTGCGGATCCCCCCCGACATGAAAAAGCGGGCCGCCGGCGACGGATTGTTGCAACAGCGGGACAATCCACCGCGACCCATCGCCGGTTTACCGTGCTACAGCCCCAGCCAGGCGTTCTGCCAGGCACGCCGCGCGGCCGGCTTGTCGGCCGCCGCCAGCTTGTAGCGCACCACGTCGGGCGCGTCGAGCCGCAGCGTGGTGGTGCGCAGCTCGTCGCGGCGGAAGGCATGGGCTTCGACCCTGTCACCAGGGCGGTAGCGCGCCAGCAGCCCCTCCAGGTTGCTGCCCGTCACGCGCAAACCGTCCAGCGCGACCAGCACGTCGCCGGCCGACAGCCCGGCCCGATGCGCGGCACCGCCCTCGTGCACCACCGCCAGCGTGCAATCGCCGCCACCGCGTACGCGCGCACCGATCGAGGGTTTCGCGCCGGGGCCCGCCTCGGGCGAGAGCGTCACGCCGAACGGCTCGAACAGCTCGGCCAGCGGCAGGTCGCGCGTGCCCGAGACGGCATCGTCGAACAAGCGGCCCAGGTCGACGCCGGTCGCCTCGACGATCAGCGCGGCCACCTCGCCCTCGGCCACGCCTCGCGGCTGGCCTTGATAGAAATCGCGGCCGTAGCGCGTCCAGAGCAGGCGCATCAGGTCGTCCAGCGACTTGCGATTGCGCGTCGCGGCGCGGATCGCCAGGTCGAAGCTCAGCGCCACCAGCGAACCCTTGGTGTAGTAGCTGACGATCGCGTTCGAGGCGTTCTCGTCCTGGCGGTAGTACTTGACCCAGGCGTCGAACGAGCTTTCCGCCACGCTCTGCTTGGTGCGGCCCGCGCCGCGCAGCACGCCGCCGACGGTGCGGCCCAGCGCGGCCAGGTATTCCTCGCGGCTCATCAGGCCGCTGCGCACCAGCATCAGGTCGTCGTAGTAGGAGGTGAAGCCCTCGAACAGCCACAGCAGCGAGGTGTAGTTCTCCTGCTTCAGGTCGTAGGGCACGAAGGCCGCCGGCTTGATCCGCTTCACGTTCCAGGTGTGGAAATACTCGTGGCTGCACAGGCCCAGGTAGGTGCGGTAGCCCTCGCTGGTTTCCAGGCGGCCCTTCACCGGCAGGTCGGTGCGGTTGCAGATCAGCGCCGTCGAGGCGCGATGCTCGAGGCCGCCGTAACCGTCGCTGACGGCCTGCGTCATGAACACGTAGCGCGTCATCGGCGCCTTCTTCGTGCGCGGCTCGAACAGCGCGATCTGCGCCTCGCAGACGCGCTTCAGGTCCGCGCACAGGCGCTCCATGTCGAGCCGCGCGACGCGGCCGGCGATCACCACGTCGTGCGGCACGCCATGCGCGTCGAAGCTCGCCAGCGCGAATTCGCCGAGCGTGACGGGATGGTCGATCAGGTCGTCGTAGTTGTCGGCTTCGTAGTCGCCGAACGCGTAGCGCCGCGTGCCGCGCGCCTCGCGCAGCGCCGTCGCCACGCGCCAGCGGCGCGCCGTCTCGCCCTCGGGCTTGCCGATCGCCACCACGCAGGGCGCCGCCTCCTGCCCCTCGACGGCCAGGAACACGCTGGTGCCGTTGAAGAAGCCGCCGGTATCGTCGAGATGCGCGGCACGCACCGAGAGGTCCCAGGCATAGACCTCGTAGCGCAGCGTCAGCGGCCCCTCGACCGGCGCGGCCTGCCAGCTGTGCTTGTCGGCCTTGGCGATGCGGACCTTGCGGCCGGCTTCGTTGAAGGCGCGCAGCGTGACGATGTTGCGCGCGAATTCCCGCACCATGTAGCTGCCCGGGATCCACACCGGCAGCATGAAGCGCTGGCCGGCCGGGTCCGGCTCGGCGACGCTCAGCGTGACTTCGAACAGGTGGGCGGCGGGGTCCTTGGGGACGATGGAATAGCGGATCGGGGTCATCGGGGGCATCGGCAAAGGTTGGCGAAACGGGCCGGCAACAAAACGGTTCGTGAAGCAGGTTGTGAAGCGGGTTCGAGATGCGAAAAAGGCGCCAGACGAATGCCGGCGCCTCTTGCTGGTTCGGGCGCTCGGGCCCGGCGCGTCACTTGACGGCGGCCAGCGCGCTGTTGAGCTGGTCGGCGGACACCGCGCCCGGCAGGCGCGTGCCGTCCGCCAGAATGATGGTGGGCGTGCCCGTCACGTTCAGGCCGCGGCCCAGCGCCAGGTTCTTGTCGAGCGCCGAGGTGTCGCAGTTGCCGGCGCCGCTCGGCGGCTGATGGCCGACCATCCAGTTCTCCCAGCTCTTGGCGCGATCCGAGGCGCACCAGATCGCCTTCGACTTGACCGTCGAATCGGGCGTCAACACCGGGTAGAGGAAGGTATAGACGGTGATGTTGTCCATCGACTGCAGCGTCGATTCGAAGCGCTTGCAGTAGGGGCAGTTCGGATCCGAGAACACCGCGATCTTGCGCGCGCCGTTGCCCTTCACGTACTTGATCGCGTTGTTGAGCGGCAGGCTGGCGAAATCGACCTTGTTGATCTCGGCCATGCGCGCCTCGGTCAGGTTCTTGCGCGTCTTGGTGTCGACCAGGTCGCCGAGCAGGACGTAATCGCCCGCCGCGTCGCTGTAGACGATTTGCGACCCGAGATTCACTTCGTAGAGGCCCGGGATCGGCGACTTCTCGATGCTCTTGACGGTCGCGTCGCCCAGGCGCGCCTGCAGCGTGGTCTTCAGCTTGTCGGTGGTCTGGTCAGCCTGCGCGGTGCATCCCAGCGTGGCGGCGGCGGTCGCCAGCACGAGCGCGGCGATGCGGACTGTGGTTTTCATTCACTCTTCCTTGGGGGGGTCTGTCGGAGCACGTCCGTTAGTGTACGACGGTGGGCGAACCCTGTCCGGCCGGCCTGCGCCGGATCGGTTCGTCACGAAATCAGGATCGGAATCGGATCGCGGCGCCGGTGACGGCTGCGCACCGGCGCGGCGAGCCAGCCGCGGCGGCGGCGCTCAGCCGAGCGCCGAGGCGACCAGCCAGCGCTTGACGAAGGGCTGCGCGCCGACCAGCGCCATGCCGGTGTTGCGGGCCACGCGCGCCAGCGTGCCGGGCAGCGCGAACAGCCGCTGCAGGCCGTCGGTGGCCGCCATCAGCGCGCGGATGTCCTCGCGGCGCGAGCGCTCGTAGCGGCGCAGCAGCACGGTGTCGCCCAGATCGCGGAAGGCCTCGCGCGAGGCGATGGCATCGGCCAGCGCGGCCACGTCGCGCAGCCCGAGATTCATGCCCTGCCCGGCCAGCGGGTGGATCAGGTGGGCGGCATCGCCGACCAGGGCCACGCGCGGCGCGATCAGCCGGTCGACGGTCTGCAGCGCCAGCGGGAAACCCTGGGCCAGCGTCACGCAATCGAGCGCGCCGAGCTGGCGATGCGTGACGCGTTCGACCTCGGCCGCCAGTTGCGCCGGATCGAGCGCCAGCAGTTCGTCGGCATGCGCCGTGTGCGCCGACCAGACCAGCGAGACGTGGCCGTCGGGCAGCGGCAGCAGGGCGACGATCTCGCCGTCGCGGAACCACTGCCAGGCGGTTTCGCGGTGCGGCTCGGCAGCCTTGAAATTGGCGACCACGCCGGTCTGGCGATAGTCGCGCCGCTTGACCTTGGCGCCCATCTGGGAACGCACCCAGGAATGCGCGCCGTCGGCACCCACCACCAGGTCGGCCGAGATCACCTCGCCGTTGGCGAGCGACAGCGTGGCGCGCTCGGGCGTGACGTCGAGCCCCTGGGCGCGCGTGTCGATCCAGCTCAGGTTCGGCTGGAAGCGCAGCGCCGAATCCAGCGCCCGCTCGACCAGCGAGGATTCGCCGATCCAGGCCAGTTGCGGCACCGCGGCCTGGAAGGCCGAGAAATGCAGCTCCGCCTGGGCGTCGCCGTAGACGCGCATGTCGTAGACGGGCGCGAGCCGCGTGTGCTCGAGCGCCTGCCAGACGCGCAGGCGTTCGAGCAAGGCCTGGGAGCTGGCCGACAACGCGTAGACGCGCGCGTCGAACGCCGTGTCGGCCGCGCGCGGCGCGGCGGGCTGCGCTAGCAGCGCCGTCTTGAGGCCGGCCTGGGTCATGGCGAGCGCCGCGGTCTTGCCGACAAGGCCGCCGCCGACCACGGCGACGTCGAAGGTCTGAGGATGGGCAGTCATGGCGCGCATTATAGCTGCGGGGCCGTTTTTTCCATGTGGCACGGGCTTGCGGAAGATCAGCGCGAACGGGGGTTCGGCGGCGATCTCCAGCGACTCGCCGAGGCTGCGGGACGACCGCGCCGAGCGGCACGACGAAGCGCGGCATGGCAGCGGAGAAAACTGTCGCGCGCGACCGACACGGACAAACCCTGCCCGTGATCGCCACCCGGGTTCCGCGGCCCTTGCCGCCGCGCTCGATCGCCAGTCCGGCGCCCCCTTCCGGCACTGAACGAGACGTCGCTTGGGCGCTGCGAATCCACCGTGCCGAGCTTCCCGCCCCCGCCTTTTTCGCTCCCTCCGCAAGTCGCTGCGATCCGAACCCATTTCATCCGTAACCGCCCCCGCGATCGCCCCGTGAGGCACGGCCCGCAAGCATTACAGCCCACACGTTTCCTTACAAACGCATACCGCTTGTCATGCCCGGCGCCGCTACAGTCGGCTCCATTGATGAACCAAAGGGAAACGCCATCATGAAACTCAAACGCATCGCCCTCCTCGCCTCGCTCGCCGTGCTGCTCGGCTCCACTCTCGGCGGCTGCATCGTGGTGCCGGACGGCGGCTACCACCATCATCGCGACTACTATCGCTACTGATCCGCCGCGCGCGAGTCCGGGCGATTCCGGGCTTGCGTGAAATCGTCCATGGCATGCTATTGTTGATTCGTCGGCCCCGCGTATCACCGGTGACGGAAAGCGACTCTCAACCCCCATCTCGAGCATGGCCATGAGCGACGTACACCCCAACCTCACCCAACACGACCGCGTCGAGCTGCTGTGCTGGCTCACCGTCGGAAATCTCGGCGCGTTCTACCTGAACGAATCCTGGCCTGCGGCATCCTTCCAGGTGCAGGCCGCGCACAAGTGGCTCGACCGCCACCTGCGCGAGGCCGATTGGCTCTGCATCGCCAAGCTTGCCGCCGTCGCGCTCGACATCGCCAGGAAGCACGGCGACTTCGTCGAGAAGGCCTGGGCGCGCGACGCCGTCGAGGAAATCATCGATTCCGAGGAGCTCGACATGCAGTCGCGGCTCGTCGCGCTGGTGATGGAAGACTGCCGGGCGGCGCTGGCCGACCGACGCGTCGCCGACTGACGGGCGGCGCGCTCGCCAGGAACGGCGGATTCCCGGGGCGGCGACGCCCCGGCAGTCCCGCCGCTGGCGCGGCATGGCGGTGCTAGCGTGCCCGGCTCCCGCCCTCACCGGTTTCTTGCCTTCGCCTTACCCACCCGTGTCGGCAGGCACCCCGCCCGCCGGGCCGCCATTTCCGTCCCGCGCTCGCGCCGCCCTTCCCCCCGCTTGAAATCCCCCGATCCGAACGCGATACAATTGCGCCTTTCGCGGACTGCATCCGCGCGAAACCGCCGGCCCGAGCGCCCGGTCGCGCCGCCTGCCGCCCCGCCCCGGTTCCGTCTTGCGCGGCCGATCGGCCCGCACCTGCCGGGCGCGCCCCGCGCGAGCACACAACATCTGATCCAGAAAGGTTTCCCATGAGCCTCAAATGCGGCATCGTCGGCCTGCCGAACGTCGGCAAGTCCACCCTCTTCAACGCGCTGACCAAGGCCGGCATCGCCGCCGAGAACTATCCGTTCTGCACCATCGAGCCGAACGTCGGCATCGTCGAGGTGCCCGATGCGCGCCTGAAGGCGATCTCGGCGATCGTCAATCCCGAGCGGATCGTGCCGGCGGTGGTCGAGTTCGTCGACATCGCGGGTCTCGTGGCCGGCGCCAGCAAGGGCGAAGGCCTCGGCAACCAGTTCCTCGCCAACATCCGCGAAACCGACGCGATCACCCACGTGGTGCGTTGCTTCGAGGACGAGAACGTGATCCACGTGGCCGGCCGCGTGAGCCCGCTCGACGACATCGAGGTGATCAACACCGAACTGGCGCTGGCCGACCTGGGCACCGTCGAGAAGGCGCTCACGCGCTATTCGAAGGCCGCCAAGTCGGGCAACGACAAGGAAGCGGTCAAGCTGGCCGCCGCGCTCGAGAAGGTTCGTGCCCATCTCGACCAGGGCAAGGCCGTGCGCGGCCTTGACCTGTCCGAGGACGAACGCGCGATCCTCAAGCCGTTCTGTCTGATCACCGCCAAGCCGGCGATGTACGTGGCCAACGTCAAGGACGACGGCTTCGAGAACAATCCGCACCTGGACGCCGTGCGCAAGTACGCCGAGGCCGAGAAGGCGCCGGTGGTGGCGGTGTGCGCCGCGATCGAGGCCGAGATCGCCGATCTCGACGATGCCGACAAGGAAGCCTTCCTGGCCGACATGGGCATGGACGAGCCGGGCCTGGACCGCGTGATCCGCGCCGGCTTCAAGCTGCTCGGCCTGCAGACCTACTTCACCGCCGGCGTGAAGGAAGTGCGCGCCTGGACCATCCATATCGGCGACACCGCCCCGCAGGCGGCCGGCGTGATCCACACCGATTTCGAGCGCGGCTTCATCCGCGCGCAGACCATCGGCTACGAGGACTACATCGCCTACAAGGGCGAGCAGGGCGCGAAGGAAGCCGGCAAGATGCGCGCCGAAGGCAAGGAATACGTGGTGCACGACGGCGACGTGATGAACTTCCTGTTCAACGTCTGAGGTACGCGCCGGGCCGGACTGCAATCCGGCTCGAACATGGGAAGCCCGCCGATGGCGGGCTTTTTGTTATCCAGCGGGATTCAAGAACTCGTCGAAGTTTGTCGATAACCTCCATCGACGGCCGATTCACGATTTCTTGATCCAAGTTTTTTCAAGGAGCCCAACCGTGAACGACCAGAACGAGCGTGACAGCCTGCTGACGGCACGCGACATCCTTCGTGAATTCGTCGCCGAGCGCGGCTGGTCCAGGTTCCACACACCGAAGAACCTCGCCACGGCCTTGAGCGTCGAGGCGAGCGAATTGCTCGAGCCGTTCCAGTGGCTGAATTCAGGCGAGGCCACCGAACTAGGCGAAGCCGGCCTGCAGGCGGTGCGCCACGAGATGGCCGACGTGCTGGCCTACCTGGTCCAGCTCGCCGACCGGCTGGACGTCGACCTGCGCGCGGCCTTCCTGGAAAAGATGGCGATCAATCGCCGGAAATACCCGGCGGAGAAGGTATTCGGCGATTCGCGCAAGTATTCCGACTACGAAGACGATCACGGCAATTCAGCGCCGCCCGCCTGAAAACCTCGCCGCGCTTCATCGCGCCCTCACCTCAAGACACCCCCTCGAACCGCGCCAGGATCCGCAGATCCTCGCCGACTCGCTCGACGTCATGGAAGCGCAGCTTCACGCGCGACTCCAGCGAGACCGGCGCGCTGAGCTCGAACATCGCCGCCGCATCGGCGCCCAGCAGGCTCGGCGCGACATAGACCAGCAACTCGTCCACCAGCCCCGCGCGCAGCAGCGCCCCGCTCAGCGTGCGCCCCGCCTCCACGTGCAGTTCATTGTCGCCGCGCCCGCCCAGCTCGGCCAGCACGGCGGCCAGGTCGACCGAGCCGCGCGCGTTGGCCAGCGACACCACCTCGGCGCCACGCGCGCGCAGCGCGTCGGCACGCGCGCGCGCCGGCGCATCGAGTTCGCCGCAGAACACCAGCGGCGGCGTGCCGGCCATCAGCCGCGCCTCGTGCGGCAGGTCGAGCCGGCCGTCGATCAGCACGCGCCGCGGCTGGCGCGGCGTGTCGATGCCGCGCACGTTCAGTTGCGGATCGTCGCCGCGCACCGTGCCGATGCCGGTCAGGATCGAGCAGGCCCGCGCGCGCCAGGCATGGCCGTCGGCACGTGCGGCGGCACCGGTGATCCACTGGCTCGCGCCGCCGGGCAGCGCGCTGCGGCCATCGAGCGAGGCGGCCATCTTCATGCGCACCCAGGGCCGAGCGCGCGTCATGCGCGACACGAAGCCGATATTGAGCTCGCGCGCCTCATCCTCGAGCACGCCGCCGCGCACCTCGATGCCGGCCTCGCGCAGCATCGCGTAACCACGTCCCGATACCTGCGGGTTGGGGTCTTCCATCGCCGCCACCACGGTGGCGATGCCTGCCTCGACCAACCCCTTCGCGCAGGGCGGCGTGCGGCCGTAATGGCTGCACGGCTCGAGCGTCACGTAGGCGGTCGCGCCGCGCAGCTCATGGCCGCGAGCGCGCGCATCCTTCATCGCGCGCACCTCGGCATGGTCGTGGCCGGCCGGCTGGGTGTAGCCCTCGCCGATCAGGATCCCGTGCTTGACGATCACGCAGCCGACCCGCGGATTCGGCGTGGTCGTATACAGCCCCCGCGCCGCCAGCTCCAGCGCCCTGGCCATCCAGGCGCGATCGAGCGCCTCGCGCGAGGCATCGTCGTGGACCTCGATACTGCGCAGCGCGCCGTTCATCGCAGCGTCTCCGCGAGCCGGAAGCCCATCGCGTAGATGTCGCGCTGGTAGCGCCCGTGGCGGCGCGCGCAGCGCGCCAGGTCGCCGAAGCGCGTGAAGCTGCCGCCGCGCGCGACGCGGTAGGCACCCTGGGTCAGGGCGAGATCGTCGTCGATCGCATCGCCGCCGGGATAGGCGCGGTAGTCGTCTGCAACGTATTCCTCGACATTGCCGCCGAGGTCGTCGATGCCGAACACGCTGCGGCCGGCCGGAAAGATGCCGACCGGCGTGGTGCTCAACGGGCCCGCCTCGACCGTGTTCGCGGCGGCCGGATCGAACGCGTCGCCCCAGGGATATTCGCGCGCCGCGCCGCCGGCCGCCGCGTATTCCCATTCGGCCTCGCTCGGCAGCCGGAACTCGCGCCCGGTCTTGCGCGCGAGCCAGCGCGCATAGTGGTCGGCCGCCTCGGCCGACACCGACCATACCGGATGATTCGAGCGTTCGGCCGGATAGACGCCGAAGACCCAGGAACTCGGCAGCTCGGTCGAGCCGGTGTCCTCGAGGAACAGGCGGTATTCGAGGTTGCTGACCGGATAGCGCATCAGCGCATAGGCGGCCAGCTCGACGGTGTGGGCCGGGCACTCCTTCGCGATCCACGGCTCGATCACGCCAACCCGCTCCCACTCGGCCAGCACGCGCCCGAGCTCGGCGGGATCGAGGCCGATCCTCGCCCGCGCCGCCTCGATGCGCCGCATCACCGGCTCGAGCGGACGAATGCGCGGATCGCCGAGCAGGCCGAGCAAGGCGCCCGCCGCATGACGGCGCGCGAACGGTTGGGCGGGATCCTCGACGATCTCGACCAGGCAGGGCGCGCCGGCGCCGAGCAGGTCCTCGTGGCCGGCGAGCAGCGCGGCCGGCGTGCGCGCGACGAAGGTTTCGGGCAGGCCCATTGCCTCGCGATCGGTGAGGCGGTTCGGATTGTCAGCCAACGTGATGGTCATGGTCGGTAGCAGTCGATTGCAGGATCGGATGGGCAAATCGCGCGCGGCGCGGCAGCCGTCGCGCGCTCGGACGAAAGGCCGGCCGGCGGCCGCCGCAGCGGGCGCCGGCCGGGCCGGCTTCAGCGCGGGATCGCCGGCACGCGGTAGACCTGGCCGTCGTAGGAGCTGGCGAGGAAATGCCGCGACAGGGGATCGAAGCTCAGCGAGGACACGCCCGCCGTGCTCACGCGCGCATCGAAGCTCCAGCGGCGCTCGACGCGGTCGTAGATCGCCACGCGCCCGTAGTAGCTGCCGGTGGCGATGTAACGACCGTCGCCGCTCGCGCTCACGCACTTGATCGAATGCGTGTGCGGCGTGTCGATCAGCTCGACCTGCTGGTCGGGCGACCAGATCCGCAGCTTGAGATCGCGGCTGATCGAGGCGAAGTAGCCCTCGCCCAGGCCGGCGCAACCATTGGCGATCTTGTCGTGCGCATCGGGCAGCGTGGCGACGATCTCCAGCGTCGAGCAGCACACCCAGGTCGCCGAGGCATCGGCCGCCACCGAGAACAGCAGGTCGCCCGAGCGCGCCACGCCCTTCACCGCGTTCGGATGCAGCGGCAGGTCGCGCACGTGCCGCACCTTGTCGCCCTCGACGCGCAGCACGATGCCCTCGCCGGTATAGGCGCCGACGATCGCATGCGTCACCCCCTCGTGCTCGAAGCTGGCCGCGCAGTTGAGCGGCGAGCGGTGCTGGTAGAGCTCGCGCCCGCTGCGCGCGTCGAACAGCTTGCCGAGCTGGCCGCCGGTCAACACCACGTCGCCCGCCACCGTCAGGAAGTTGCAGAGGCTGTGCGTGTTCGCATGCTCCACGCCGTCGACGCGGACCACGCCCGCGTCGCCGATGGTCCAGACCTTGCCGTCGATCGCGATCGCCGCGTTGGCGCCGTGGGTCGGCGCGATCTCGCGGCTGTCCCAGCGCGAGAGCTTCCAGTTGTAGCGGCGATAGGTGGAATGGAAGGTCGAGAACACGATGTGGTCGTCGCCCTCGAACGAGCAGGAGCGCGGCCAGACCTCGGGCGGCAGTTGCGTGCCGCCGCTGGCCTCGGGCATGCCCGCGCCGACCTTCCACAGCCGCATGGTGCGGTCGTAGGACAGCGACACCAGCAGGCCGCGCCGGCCGTCGAGCACCAGGCGCTTCACGCCGGCGTCGTGCGCCTTGAGCGTGGCACGCCGATCGCCGTCGATCAGGATGATCTCGCCTTCGTCGTTGCCGGCGAAGATGCGGCTGTCCGGGGCGATCACGATGGTGTCGGTCTCGATGCCGTTCAGGTCGACGTCGCCGACCAGGCCGCCGGTGGCGAGCGACCAGCGCTTGATGGTGCCGTCGTCGCTCGACGAGACCAGCTCGTCGGCATCGCTCATCCACTCGACCGAGATCACGTCGGCGGCATGCCCCGCGAAGGTCTGCACCAACCGGCCGGAGAAGTCATAGACGCGCACGCGATGGTCGCGCGAAGCGGTCGCCACCAGCGGCTTGGACGGATGGAACACGCTCATCTCGACGTCGTCCTCCTGGTCGGCGAACACCGCGACCAGGCGCAGGTTCGGCACGGTCCACAGACGCGCGGTGTAGTCGGACGAGGAGGTCACCACGTAGTCGCCGTTCGGCGAGAACGCGCCCTGGTTGGCGAGATGGTCGTGCATCGCGCGCGCCAGCGGCTGCTGCGTCTTCGCGTCCCACAGGATCACCTGGTTGTCGTAGCCGGCCGTCAGCACGTATTGGTCGCGATGGGCGGCGATGCCGCTGATCGGGCTGCGATGGGCAATCATTGCATTTCTCCGTTGAGCTTGATGGCATGCCGGTGCTGGGTCGCCTTCGCATGCAGATAACCGAAGTTGACGCTGTTGGCGAACACGCCGGTCGACTTCACCTGGCGCACCTTGATGCCGTGATCGGTCAGTTGCGCGGTCTTGTCGGGGTTGTTGGTGACCAGCGAGACCTCGCCGACGCCGAGCGCCGTGAGCATCTGGGCCGCCACGCGGAAGTCGCGCAGGTCGTCGGGGAAGTTGAGCGCGCGATTGGCCGCGAAGGTGTCGAGCCCCTGCGAGATCTGCAGGCGATACGCGTCGAGCTTGTTGTAGAGCCCGATGCCGCGCCCTTCCTGGCGCAGGTAGAGCAGGATGCCGCCGCGCTCGCCGAACAGCGCGACCGACTCGTCGAGCTGTTCGCCGCAATCGCAGCGCGCGGAGCCGAACACGTCGCCCGTCAGGCATTCGGAATGCAGGCGTACCAGCGGCGCCTCGCCGATCTTGCCGAACACCAGCGCGATATGCTCGGCGCCGTCGCAAAGACCGTTGAAGGTCACCATCTCGGTTTCAAATGCCGTCGCGCTCGAACGCGGACGAATCGGCACCTTGATGCGTGTGCGGATGCTCACGCCGGAATGATCATCGGATTGATTCATGGCTCGGCCTCTCAGGTTCAGGAGATGCGCGCGCATCGGCAGAGACGCTAGCGGGCTGCCATGCCTTGCCGATTTGCGCAGAGTCTGGACGAATGGGGCGGATCGGTCCGCCTCTGGAATATCAGGGCTTGCAAACCAGGCCGGTCTGCAGGCAGTTGTTCTGGAACACGTCCCAGAAACCAGGCGGGTGGGTGGCGATGTCGTCGGCACCGAGCAGCGGCTTTTGCCATTCGAAGTGGCTAAAACCCGCCTCGGTGATCGCGCTTTCGTAATCGGCGCGGCTCCAGCGATAGAAGCTGAACGGGCTGGGCGGCTCGGTGACGAACTCGGCATCGTGGCGATGGCCGGGGCCCCAGGGGCGCTCGTTGAGCACGTTCACGCCGTATTTCGCGAAATTGCCCTTGGCCAGCGAGAAATCGGGATCGACGGTATAGGCCACCAGCTTGCCGTCCGGCTTCAGGCTCGCGCGCACCACCTTGAACATCTTGCGCAGGTTCTCGACCGAATCCGCGTAATTGAAGAGCCAGGCGGCATTGACCAGGTCGAATTGCCCGAGCGGCTCCATGTTCGCCACGTCGCGCACGTGGAATTCGAGCGGATCGCCGTATTTGCGCGATTCCTCGCGGGCCAGCTCGATCATCTTCTCGGAGATATCCACGCCGACCACGCCGGCCGCGCCGCGCCGGTAGATTTCGCGCCCGAAAAAACCGAATCCGCAAGCCAGATCCAGCACCGACTTGCCGGAAACATCACCAATCATGTGGAAAATCGTGCGGACCTCGATGGCCCGCTGCGCGGCGGATTGCGTGAAATCCTCAAACAATCCGCCAATCGAATCGTATCGAGCTGTCGTACTCATTCGTAACCTTTCCATATCAACGGAATCACTATCGATGGGTCAATCGGCTGACTATCCAGATTTATCGATATTCGCCTCCTCCTTATCGAGCAGATTCATGACTCGGCATGTACGCCATGAATATGCATGACAAAATGCCGCCGCATTCTCTTGAAATAGTTTGGAATTTGACTTAATTCATTCAATGAAAGCGGATTGTATCCAAGCGAATCGGTCCCATGAAATTCTTTGGATGCATCGTCATCATTCATTTCGAGAATTTTTTACAGCCTGTCACACTTCCACTATTCGTCAGACGGATTTGCTGAATCAGATTCACAGGTGCATGTGCGCATCGGCATGAGATACCGGATCGAGGCATCGCAAGCCGCCCATTCGCGATATCAATTCGCCTTATTTTTTACTTTCACGCGAAGCACATAACAAAAAGCATGCAACGCAAATATCCGATTCAGGATCCGAAATAATTCGGGAATGAAAAAATCCCGTGCAATACCTCGCACGGGATCGGCAATTCAATTCGGAACAGGAAAGCGGACGCGGCGGAAAATCCGGGAGAAATCGCCTGGAGCGGCGAGCCGGGAATCAGCGGTCGCGCACCACCCGCGCGATCACCTGGCGCAGCCAGCTGTGGGCGGGGTCGCCCTGCCGGCGCTGATGCCACATCTGCTGGAACTCGAAGGACTCCACCGGAAACGGCGGGTCGAACACGCACAGCCGCGTGTCGGCGCGCACCGCGTCGAGGTTGCGCCGCGCCACCGTCAGCACCAGGTCGGTATCGACGATCAGCTCGTTGGCCACGCCCCAGTGCGGCAGGATCACCGCGATGCGGCGCTCGGCGCGCAGTTGCGCGAGGGCGCGGTCGATCTCGTTGTCGGTGCCGGCGCGCATCGCCACCAGCGCATGCGGGCGCGCCAGCCAGGCCTCCAGGTCGAGCATGCGCGAGGCCGGCATGCTGGCCGCGTCGGCCAGGCAGGCGAAGGTCTCGACGAACAGCGTCTCGGTGTGCAGCTCGGTGGACGGCGGCGGGAACACGCCGAGCGCGAGGTCGACCTCGCCGTCCATCACCTGCATGCGCATCGCCTCGCGGGTAGCCTGGCTGACCACCAGCTCGATGCCCGGCGCGGTCGCGCGCAGCATGCGCACCAGCCTGGGCAGCACGATGCGCGCGCCGTAGTCGGACATCGACACGCGAAACACCCGCTGCGCCTGCGACGGATCGAACTCGGGCGGCTCGAGCAGGGCGCCGAGCTGGTCCAGCGCATCCGACAGTGGCTGCATCAGCTCGCTGGCACGCGAGGTCAGCTCCAGGCCGCCGCCGCGCCGCACCAGCAGCGGATCGTCGAAGATGTCGCGCAGATGCGCCAGCGCATGGCTGATCGCGGGCTGGCTCTTGTGCAGGCGCATGGCGGTGCGGGAGATGTGTTTCTCCGTCATCAAGGCCTGCAGGGTCACCAGCAGGTTGAGGTCGATCCGCTTTAGATTATTCATAATTTGAATTACCGGGATAATTACTACGAATTTTCATTCAGATTATTAATATAAGAGAATCGGCCCGAACACAACCACCGCGTGATGAACGAACGATGCCGACCTCTCTTTCGCTCTCGACCGCCACCCTCGCCTGCGCTGCCCTGGTGGCCGGCGCCCTGGTGCCGCTGCAGGCGGGCAGCAACGCCGCGCTGGGCCGCGCGCTCGGCCATCCGCTGTGGGCCACCGTCGCCTCCCTGCTGGTGAGCCTGCTATGCGTGCTGCCCGCGCTGTTCGTGATGCACGCGCATGCGCCGCTGCTCGGCCGCGCGACGCAACTGCCGGTGTGGATCTGGTTCGGCGGCATCGCCGGCGTGATCTACATCACCTCGGCCCTGGTGCTGACGCCGCGCCTGGGCGCGACCACCTTCATCGTCAGCGTGATCGCGGGCCAAATGCTGACCTCGCTGCTGATCGACAACTACGGGCTGATGGGACTGCCCGTGAAGCCCGCCAATCCCGGGCGGGTGGCCGGCGTGCTGCTGATCTTCGCCGGCATGCTGCTGGTGCAGTGGTTCACCCCCGCGCCAGCGCCGCGGCCGGCCGACGGCCAGGCAGGCGCAGGCGCCGGCACCAGCGCCGAGGCCAGCCCTCATGCCGCCGCCCGCGAGATCGAGCCGAGCGCGCATCCCCACACCTGATCCGGCCTGCGGGCCGATTTCCGCGTAGTCGAGACACCCATGAAATCGTCGCAACTGATTCTTGCCGGCACCGCCATGGCGGTGGTGTTCGGCGGCCTGTTCCTGTGGCGCAGCGGCCGCGAGGCGGTCGCCAACGAGGCGCCGCCCCCTTCCCCCCCGATGAGCGTGACGACCAGCGTGGTGCGCGCCGGCACCGCGCCCTCCACGCTCGACGCGATCGGCACCCTGCTGGCGGTGCGGCAGGTGATGCTCGCGCCCGAGGTGGCCGGCCGCGTCACCGCAATCCACTTCACGCCGGGCAGCCAGGTCCGCCAGGGCGAGCCGCTGGTCCAGCTCTACGACGACCCGGAACGCGCCCAGCTCGCCAGCCTGCAGGCCAGGGCGGTGTTCGCGAAGAGCCAGCTGGCGCGCTCGCGCACGCTCGCGCCGGTCGGCGCCGAGCCGCGCAGCGTGTTCGACCAGCACCAGTTCGACTACCAATCGGCCAGCGCCGACGCCCGCCAGGTCGAGGCGGTGATCCGCCAGAAGCTGGTGCGCGCGCCGTTCGCCGGCGAGATCGGGATCCGCCAGGTCAATCTCGGTCAGTACCTGAACGCGGGCGAGGCCATCGCCACGCTGACCGACCTCGACACGCTCTACGCCAACTTCACCCTGCCGCAGAAGTACCTGGGGCAACTGCGCGCCGGCCAGGCCGTGCACCTGGCCGCCGATGCCTATCCGGGCCGCGATTTCGTCGGCAAGGTCACGGCGATCGAGCCGCGCGTGGGCGACGCCACCCGCAACGTGACGGTGCAGGCCACCCTGGACAACCGCGGCCACCCGCTGCGGCCCGGCATGTACGCGCACGTCACGCTGGAGCTGCCTTCGCGGCCCGACGTGCTGACCGTGCCCGACACCGCAGTGCAGAGCTCGCAGGACGGCGACACCGTCGCGGTGGTCGAGAAGCCGAACACGCAGGGCGTCGGCACCGTCGCGTTCCGCAAGGTGCGCACCGGGATCGCCGGCGGCGGGCGCATCGAGGTGCTCGAGGGGCTGCGCGCCGGCGAGGTGGTGCTGAGCGCGGGCCAGGTGCGGGTCGCGCCCGGCGCGCGCGTGAAAATCTCCTACGACCGGCACGACGGCGACCAGGCCAGCCTGGCGGCCGGCCCCCGCGACACGGAAACGGCGACGGAGACGGCGCAATGAACACGCAGCGCTCGCAGCCGGCCTTCACCGACATCTTCATCCGCCGCCCGGTGCTGGCCCTGGTGGTCAGCTTGCTGATCCTGCTGGTCGGCCTGCGCGCGCTGATGTCGCTGCCGATCCGCCAGTACCCGACGCTGGAGAGCGCCACCATCAGCGTGGAGACCGACTACCCCGGCGCCTCGCAGGCGCTGATGCAGGGTTTCGTCACCACTCCGATCGCGCAGTCGATCGCGACCGCCGACGGCATCGACTACCTGAGCTCGAGCACCACCCAGGGCAAGAGCGTGATCAAGGCGCGCCTGCGCCTGAACGCCGATTCGAATCGTGCCATGACGGAAATCATGGCCAAGGTGCAGGAGGTCAAGTACAAGCTGCCCGCCGACGCCTACGACTCGATCATCACCAAGCTGACCGACGCGCCGACCGCGGTGATGTACCTCGGTTTCGCGAGCGACACGCTGTCGATCCCCGAGATCACCGACTACATCGTGCGCGTGGCGCAGCCGCTGGTGACCACGGTGCCGGGCGTGGCCTCGGCCGACATCCTCAGCGGCCAGAACCTCGCGATGCGCGTCTGGCTCGATGCCGACCGGCTCGCCGCGCACGGCCTCTCGGCCGGCGACGTGTCGGCCGCGCTGAAGGCCAACAACGTGCAGGCCGCGCCGGGCCAGATCAAGGGCGCGCTGACGCTGGCCGACATCAGCGCCAACACCGACCTGCAGGACGCGCGCGCGTTCGGCGACCTGGTGGTGCGCGCGGCCGACAACGGCTACAGCCTGGTGCGGCTGCGCGACGTGGCCACCGTCGAGATCGGCGGCCAGAACTACGATTCGAGCGCGCTGATGAACGGCCGGCGCGCGGTCTACATCGCCGTCAACGCGACGCCCTCGGGCAACCCGCTGGAGATCGTGCAGGGCATCGACGCGCTGCTGCCGGCGATGGAGCGCAACAAGCCGGCCGGCCTCACCATCGCCGACGGCTTCGACGTGGCCCGTTTCATCCACGCCTCGATCGACGAGGTGCGCACCACGCTGGCCGAGACGGTGGTGATCGTGGTGGTGGTGATCTTCCTGTTCCTCGGCAGCTTCCGCGCGGTGCTGATCCCGATCCTCACGATCCCGCTGTCGCTGATCGGCACCGCCTTGCTGATGCTGCTGTTCGGCTTCTCGCTGAACATCCTCACCCTGCTGGCGATGGTGCTGGCGATCGGCCTGGTGGTGGACGACGCGATCGTGGTGGTCGAGAACATCCACCGTCATATCGAGGCGGGCGAGCCGCCGGTGCGCGCCGCGCTGATCGGCACGCGCGAGATCGTGATGCCGGTGATCGTGATGACCGGCACCCTGGTGGCGGTCTACGCGCCGATCGGGCTGATGGGCGGGCTGACCGGCTCGCTGTTCAAGGAGTTCGCCTTCACGCTGGCGGGGTCGGTGTTCGTGTCGGGCGTGATCGCGCTGACGCTCTCGCCGATGCTGGGCTCGCTGCTGCTCACCGCGCAGCTCTCCGAAGGGCCCATCGTCAAGCGCATCGAGCAGGTGATGGCGCGCCTGACCGGCTGGTACCGGCGCGGCCTGCGCGCCAGCCTCGGCGCGCGGCCGCTGGTGCTGCTGGTGGGCGTGGTGGTGCTGGCCGGCATCGTGCTGCTGTTTTCGGGCGTCAAGCGCGAACTCGCGCCGCCCGAGGACCAGGGCTCGATCATGGCCGTCATGAAGGCGCCGAAGTACGCCAACCTCGACTACATGGAGCGCTACGCGCCCGAGCTCGAGCGCGCCTTCCGCGCCTTCCCCGAAGCCGATACTAGCTTCATCCTGAACGGCTACAATGGCAGCAACCTGGGCTTCGCCGGCGTCAACCTGGTGGACTGGTCCAAACGCGAGCGCGGCGCGGCGCAGTTGCAGGGCATCGTGCAGAACGGCGCGAGCGCGATCGAGGGCGAGCAGATCTTCACCTTCCTGCTGCCCTCGCTGCCGGCGTCCAGCGGCGGCCTGCCGGTGCAGATGGTGGTGCGCGCGCCGGCCGATTACCCGCAGCTCTACGAGACGGTCGAGAAGCTCAAGGCCGCCGCGGGCAAGAGCGGGCTGTTCTCGACCGTCGACAGCGACCTCACCTTCGACAGCCGCGCCGTCAGGCTGACGATCGACCATAGCCAGGCCAACGCGCTCGGCGTCACCATGCAGGACATCGCCGATACGCTGGCCGTGCTGGTCGGCGAGAACTACGTGAACCGCTTCAACTTCAAGGGCCGCTCCTACGACGTGATCCCGCAGGTCGCGCGCGGCGAGCGGCTCACGCCCGAGACGCTGGCACGCTACTACGTGAAGACGCGCAGCGGCGCGATGATCCCGCTCTCGACGGTGGTGCGCGTCACCACCGGCAACCAGGCCAGCATGCTGAACCAGTTCAACCAGATGAACGCGGTCACGCTGTCGGCCGTGCCGGCGGCCGGCGTGACGATGGGGCAAGCGGTCGACTTCCTGGCCGCGCAGTCGCTGCCGCACGGTTATTCGATCGACTGGCTCGGCGAATCGCGGCAATACGTGCAGGAAGGCAATCGCCTGACCGTCACCTTCGTGTTCGCGCTGATCGTGATCTTCCTGGTGCTGGCCGCGCAATTCGAGAGCCTGCGCGATCCGCTGGTGATCCTGGTCTCGGTGCCGCTGTCGGTCTGCGGCGCGCTGGTGCCGCTCTACCTCGGTTATGCCACGCTGAACATCTACACGCAGATCGGCCTGGTCACCCTGATCGGCCTGATCACCAAGCACGGCATCCTGATGGTCAGCTTCGCCAACGACCTGCAGCGCGACGAGGGGCTGGACCGGCTCGCCGCGATCGAGCGCGCCGCCGCGGTGCGCCTGCGCCCGATCCTGATGACCACCGCCGCGATGGTGGCCGGCCTGGTGCCGCTGGTGTTCGCCAGCGGCGCCGGCGCGGCGAGCCGCTTCGCGATCGGCATCACCGTCTCGACCGGGATGCTGGTCGGCACGCTGTTCACGCTGTTCGTGCTGCCCACCGTCTACACCTTCCTCGCGCGCAATCACGGCGCCGTGCGCGCCTCCGAGCGCGAACGCCTGCTCGCCACCCAGCATTGAGACGCATCGTGTCCGCCTTCGCTCGCTTCGCCGTCCGCTTCCCCTTCCCCGCCCTGAAACCGTCGATGACGGCTGGCGCGGCGGTCCTGCTGTTCGCCGCCACGGGCTGCACGATGGCGCCGCATTACCAGCGCCCCGCCGCACCCGTGTCGGGCAGCTTCCCGTCCGACGGCGTCTACGCGACGCAGCCGGGCGCGGACGGCTCGCACAGCGCCAATGGCCAGGCCGCCGCCGACATCGGCTGGCGCAACTTCTTCGCCGATCCGCGCCTGCAGGCGCTGATCGAGATCGCGCTGAAGAACAATCGCGATCTGCGCGTCTCGGTGCTCAACATCGAGGCGGCGCGCGCGCAGTATCAGATCACGCGCGCGGGGCTGTTCCCGACGCTGGACGGCACCGGCACCGGCAATACGCAGCGGCTGCCGGCCGGCGTGTCGAACACGGGCTCGCCGTTCATCTCGCGTGACTACAACGTCGGTCTCTCCGCCTCGTGGGAGCTGGACCTGTTCGGCCGGATCCAGAGCCTGAAGGACCAGGCTTTGGCGCAGTACCTGTCGACGGCCCAGGCTCGCAAGGCGGCGGAGATCTCGCTGATCTCGCAGGTGGCGGACCAGTACCTGACGCTGCAATCGACGGACGACCTGTTGAAGGTCACCGAGGACACGCTGAAGACGGCCCAGGATTCGTACAACCTGACCAAGCTGCAGTTCGACAACGGCACCGGCTCGGAACTGGACCTGCGCCAGGCGCAGACGGTGGTCGAGCAGGCGCTGGCGAACCAGCAGGCCGAAGCGCGCGACCGCGCGCAAGCCGTGAACGCGCTGGTGCTGCTGATCGGCGAGCCGCTGCCCGACGATCTGCCGGCGGGCCTGCCGCTGGATTCGCAGAGCCTGCTGACCGATATCCCGGCCGGCTTGCCTTCGGACTTGCTGACGCGTCGTCCCGACATCATGGAAGCCGAGCAGACGCTGCTGGCGGCCAACGCGAACATCGGGGCGGCCCGCGCGGCCTTCTTCCCGAAGATCTCGCTGACGGCCGCGTTCGGCACGGCGAGCCCGACGCTGGGCGGCCTGTTCAAGGCCGGCACGGCGGCCTGGTCGTTCGCGCCGAATATCGCCCTGCCGATCTTCGAGGGCGGCTCGAACATCGCGAACCTCGACTTGGCGCACGTGCAGAAGCGCATCGAGATCGCGAACTACGAGAAGGCGATCCAGACGGCATTCCGCGAAGTATCGGACGGGCTGGCGGCACGCGGCACGTATGACCAGCAGATCGCGGCGCTGGCGCGCAACGAAGAGGCGCAGCAACGTCGCTACGATCTGTCGGACCTGCGCTACCGCAACGGCGTGGACAGCTACCTGACGGTGCTGACCGCGCAGACAGACCTGTACACGGCACAGACCACGCTGATCTCGGCGCGCCTGGCGCGCTGGACCAACCTGGTGGACTTGTATCGCGCGCTGGGCGGCGGCTGGATCGAGCACAACGGCGACCAGCCGCGCGAGGCCGATGCACCGGTCGACTACGGCAAGCCGGCGGCCAAGGCGGGCTGAGCCAAGCCACCGGATAAAAGAGGAACGAGGAAAACAAAAACGGCGCCGGGCAACATCCCCGGCGCCGTTCGCGATCTCAGGCGTCGCGCGAGGCCGTTCCGGCCGTGGCCTCGTCGGGCTGGGCACGTTCGGCCAGCGCCTGGGCCAGCAGGCCCGCGATCATCAGCGCATTGAAGGTCGAGGCGTACTTCAGCGTGAACATCTCGAACGTGACGCAGGCCGCCATCAGGCACAGCATGAACACCAGGCCGGTATCGGCCGTCAGGCGGGCCCGCGGATTGGCACGACGCGCGCGCCAGAACAGCACCAGCGGCACCGCGAACTCCAGCACCACCGCAATCCCGCCGGCGATCCCCGAACGCAGCAGGTTGGCGAGCAGTTCGTTGTGCGGCCCGGCCGAGATCGTCTCGATGGCGCGCGGGCTGGCGAAGGAGGTGATCCACGCCGCATCGAGAAAGGCGCGGTAGCCGTTGTCCCCGTATCCCTGCAGCGGCCGATGCGCGAACAGCACCATGGCGATCCGCCACATCGTCAGCCGCAGCCCGCCCGACGTGTCGGGGTTCGAGCGATTGACCCACGACGAGGTCTCGGTATAGACGCTGAACAGCCGGTCAGCCACGCCATGGAACACGTAGAGCGCGGCCACGCCGGCCAGGATCACCGCCAGGATGCCGGCCAGCATCTTGACGTCGAACCTGGGGCGGCGCAGCACGAACCACAGCACCACGGCGATCGGCACCAGCAGCCACGCGGTGCGCGTCTGCGAACCGATCACCAGGTAGGCGCCCGCGATCACGCCGATGGCGATCAGGATCCGGGCGCGCAAGCCGCCCGTGTGCGCCACCGTCGCGGCGGCGAAGGTGGCCATCACGGCCAGCAGCACGGTGTAGACGCCGAAGGTGTCGGTGTCGACGAAATACGTCGCGTAGCGCCCGCTCCAGGCGGCAAGCGCGTGCGGATCCAGGTGCACCTGCGCCACCAGCCCGATCAGCGCCAGCGGCGCGGCGATGCTGACGATGCGCACCACGTCGATCCGCTTGTAATGGAACACCAGCAGCACGGGGATGCCGAGCAGCAGGCGCGAGGGCGCGTCGAACGCCCTGGCGATCCAGTCTCCGCGCAGCAGCTGGCCGATCGCCACCGCCACGATCGGCGCGGCCAGCGCCACCATGGCGGCCAGCAGCGCGCGCCGGTTGATGCCGCGGCCGGCTTCGCGCCAAGCGGCCGGCAGGTCGGCGAACGACAGCACGGCCAGCATGATCAGGCAGAAATTGGCCGCGCCGCGCAGCGACATGTACAGCACGACCGCGACGAAAGTCAGGCCGACCAGCGCGGCATCGAAC
Source organism: Burkholderia gladioli (assembly GCF_000959725.1). Classification (NCBI taxonomy): domain Bacteria; kingdom Pseudomonadati; phylum Pseudomonadota; class Betaproteobacteria; order Burkholderiales; family Burkholderiaceae; genus Burkholderia; species Burkholderia gladioli. The sequence continues at coordinate 1,980,959 of NZ_CP009323.1, read as the reverse complement.
CAGGGGGCGCCTGGGCGGCCGACGAAGCCCGCCGTCAACCCAGCCAGCCGGCCCCCGCGCGCGGCGCGACGATCGACCGGCATCATGCCTGCCCCCGCGTCGCGCCCGCACCCGCCGGCGCGTCGATCAGCCAGCGCGCATAACGCTCGCGCGCCTCGACGATCCCGCGCGGAAACTGGCGCGGCTCGAGCGCTTGCGGCACATAGCGCAGCGGCCGGTCGAGCACGTCCTGCCCGGAGCGGATCCGGCTCTCGATATAGGCGACGTCCTGGAACTCGTCGCGCATGAACTTCTGGTCGGCGACGCTCTTCATCTTGAGGATCATCGCCTCGGGGCTGGTGACCCACGAAAAATGCCAGCCCGCGTCGTGGATGTGCTGGACCTTGCGGCGCCGGAACCAGGCGCGCTTGAGCGAGCGCAAGAGCCCCGCCGACTTGTAGGAGCGCACCGCGTTGACGTTGCCGAAGAACTGCGTCAGGTGCCGGTAGCTGGTCACGCGCGTGCCGATCCAGTCGGCGAAACCCTCGCCGTCCATCAGGCGGTTGTTCAGGAAATAGGCGTAGCAGTACTGGTGCAGGTCGGCGCGCAGGTAGCGGCGCGGATCGTACTGGCGCAGGCATTCCGGGCGCGGGATCTCGTCGAGGTCGGACACCACGACCAGGTCGTCGGGCGCCGCGTCGTGCAGGCCGTGCATCAGGTAGCTGCGCTGGTAGTTCTCGTTCTTCCACATGTCGGGCTCGCCCGGCGGCAGGTGGTCGATCGCGAGATAGCGGATCTTGTCGCGAAAGCGCGCGAAGCGCTCGCTGTCGAAATTCAGCGGCTTTTCATCACCGACCTGCGTGTAGCGCGACTCGGCGATCACGAAATAGTCGACGTGGTCCCACAAGGTCTCGAGCCGCAGCTCGAGCAGCATGTCCTCGTTGAAATAGCAGAAACAGTCGTAGATCTTCGGACGGGACGGATTCATCGGTGGCAACGGCTGCCGGAGCAAAAGAAGGGAAGGAACACGTGCAAGGCGCTCGGGTGCCGCGTCGCGGAACCCTCGCGGGCCGGTGCAGGCGGCTCAGAGCCACTCGAACTCGGACTGCTTGCGCACGCCGTGCACGGTCATGCCGTGCCGGGCCAGTTCGCCGTCGCGCCAGTCGCGCAGGCGGCGCACACGCTGCATTTTATCGAGCTTGCGCGACAGCCAGCTCTGGTTGAGCAGCCGGTAGTTGCGGCGCATGCCCAGGCCCTGCTTGCCGGACAGGCCGCGCTCGCGCTTCATCGCCGATTGCGTGATCGAGCCGTAATGATGGAGCCAGGAGGCGCCGACGATCGCCGAGGCGATATTGGCGCGCGCCAGCTCGGCGAAGAACAGCGTGTCCTCGTAGCCGAGCAGGGCCGGCGCGGCGCGGAAGTAGCCGACCTCCATCCAGACGCTGCGATGCACCACCAGGCAGACCGCGTGGCAGATCCCGTCGCGCCGCACCTCGCGCATCGTTTCGCTCCATTGCGGCGCGAGCCCCTGGAAGTCGTAGTCCAGCGCGCCCTCGAGCAGGGCCGGCGAGGCCACCTTCAGGCCGTGCCGGATCGCCGTGCCGATCAGGTTCTCGATCCAGTTCGCCGAGACCAGCACGTCGTTGTTCATCACCACGGTCCACTCGGCCTGCTGGTGCAGCGCGCCCTGGTTCCATGCCGTGCCGCAGCCGAGATTGTCGCGGTTCAGGATCCGGCCGCCGAGCGGCAGCGTCTCCAGGTAGGCGCGGGTCTCGTCGGTCGAGGCGTTGTCGACCACCACCACGCGATCGAGCGGCGTGCCGTGGGCGATCATGCTGTCGATGCACTGACGCGTGTAGTCGACCTGGTTGTAGACGGCAAAGGTGATGGAATAGTCGTGGGCGTTCAGAGTGCTTCTCCCCGTGGGTGTAGCCTGCGCGGGCTGGCGTTTCCTCGACGCCCGGCGTGTCGGCGGCCGGACCGCCGACGGGCGTCAATTGTCGGCAAGCCGGCCGAAACTGGCAAGTCGATGATCCGGAAGTGCCGGAAAATACACGATTTTTCGCCGCCGCGCCGCCCGGCGCCATGAAAAAAGCCCGCTCGCGCGGGCTGATTTGGGCGGGTTTGGGCGGGGCGCGCCGCTCAGCGCGGGCCGGCCGCCATCCTGGCGCTGCCGGCCGGGCGCGCCGCGGCGCGCGCACGGCGGTTCAGCCAGGACGCGACCACCACCCCCAGCGCCAGCACGGCGGTCGCGCCCACCTCCAGCCGGTGCGCCGGCTGGGACAGCATCACCGCCAGCACCGCGACGATGAACAGGATCACCGCCCAGGTCAGCCAGGGGAAGATCCACATGCGCAGGGCCAGCGCGGTGCCCTCGGCGTCGAGCATGCGGCGCATGCGCAGCTGCGAGATCGCGATCACCAGGTAGACCAGCAGCGCGATCGCGCCCGAGGTGGCCAGCAGGAAGCCGAATACCTGCTCGGGCATCACGTAGTTGGCGATCACGGTCAGGAAGCCGAACGCGGTGGAGGCCAGCACCGCGGCGCGCGGCGTGCCGCTGCGGTCGGTGCGGCGCAGCGCGGCCGGCGCGTCGCCGCGCGTGGCCAGCGAGAACAGCATGCGCGAGGCGGTGTAGAGCGCCGAATTGAGGCAGCTCGCCACCGACACCAGCACGATCACGTCGACCACCGCCTTCGCGTGCGGAATCCCGATCAGCTCCATGGCGCGCTGGTAGGAGCCGTGCGAGGCCAGCAGGGGATCGTTCCAGGGCACCAGGGCCGCCACCACGAAGATCGAGCCGAGATAGAACAGCGAGATACGCCAGATCACCGAGTTGGTGGCGCGCACGATCTGCTGGCGCGGATTGTCGGCCTCGGCCGCGGCGATCGTGACGATCTCGGTGCCGAGGAAGGAGAACATGGTGGTCAGCATCGCCGCCAGCACCGCGCCCAGCCCGTTCGGCACGAAGCCGCCGAGATCGACCAGCCGCGAGACGCCGGAAACCTGCGAACCCGGCAGCAGGCCGAGGATCGCCGCGCCGCCGATGGCGAGGAACACCAGGATCGCGATCACCTTGATCAGCGCGAACCAGAATTCGAACTCGCCGTAGTTCTTGACCGAGAACAGGTTGGTCACGGTCAGCACCGAGGTGATGCCGAGCGCGAAGATCCAGGTCGCCACGCCGGGGAACCAGGCGTTGAGGATGGTGGCCGCGGCGGTCGCCTCGATCGGGATCACCAGCACCCAGAACCACCAGTACAGCCAGCCGATCGAGAAACCGGCCCAGTGGCCGATGGCGCGATCGGCATAGGTCGAGAACGAACCGCTGTCGGGTTGGGCGATCGCCATCTCGCCGAGCATGCGCATCACCAGCACCACCAGCGCGCCGGCGATCGCGTAGGCGATCAGCGCGCCCGGCCCGGCTTCGGCGATCGCGTGGCCCGAGCCGACGAACAGGCCCGCGCCGATCACGCCGGCAATCGACATCATCGTCACGTGCCGCTGCTTGAGGCCGGTGCCGAGGCCCGAACCATTTTCTGCTGCCATGTCTCCTCCTGGATTCGATGGGGTCGCGACGACCCGGAGCCGAACGCCGGCGCAAGGCGCGAGCCCGCCCGCCACGCCTTGGCCGCGCGGAGATGGCGCTCGGCCATGCTGGAAGGGAGGGCCTGCGATGCACGCCCGGCTGGAGAAGCGGGCCGCTGGCGGCCCGGTTGCCGGTGCGCGCCCTGCAAGGGCGGCGTTCGGAATGACGAAAGTGTAAGCAGGCGCAGGCGAATCGAATGAGAGCCAATTGTGGCCGATCGATGGGGCCAATTTGCCGCAGCCAAGCTGCGGCGACTGCCTCGGCCGCTCGACTCAGTCGTGGCTGGCGTCGAATGCGGCGACCTCGCGTTTCGGCGCGATCTCGCGCCAGCGCTGTCGCAGCAGCGCCGCCAGCTCCACCGGGTCGGCACGCGAGAGCCTCACCAGCACGGCTGGCCAGCCCAGGTAATGATCGGTCACGTAATAGATGTCGGGCTCGCTCTCGATCAGGTGGGCGCGCTGGTCGGGACCCACGCCGCTCACCACCAGCGTGTCGCCGTCCTCGCGCAGGCGCGCGAGCAGATGGCCGCGCACCTTCAGCGCGGGCGTGCCGTAGGAGCTGCCCGCCTCGACCGCGGCCCAGGCGAGCGCGATCCGGCTCAGTTCGTCGTAGGTCATGGCGCCTCCAGTCAGGGGATGCCGCGCGGCGGCATCGCGCGTGCCGCCCGCCGTCGATGATAGCGCCGCGCGCCGCCTGTCCGGCAAGCGGGGCACCGTCATTGCCCGGCGCCGGCCTCCTTCGCCCTGTTCGCCGGCTTTACCGCCTTCCTGCCGTCGCCGCCGTCCACCTTCACGGCCTTCGCGGCGCCCACCGCCGGAACCGCCCCACGACCTCCGCCGCCTTCGCCAGCGCTCGCGGCCCCCGCGCGCCGCGCAGTACAATACGCGGTCCCGCCGCGCATGCGCGCGGCAGCGCCGCGGCCTCGCGCGCGGCGCCCCTGTCCGCAGCGGACCCTCCGTCGCCCGTTCTGCCGCCCCGCGCGGCCGGCGGCGGCCCCAACCTTCACGAGTTTCAACGACGCAGATGGCCCAATACGTATTCACCATGAACCGGGTCGGCAAGATCGTGCCGCCCAAGCGCCAGATTCTCAAAGACATCTCGCTGTCGTTCTTCCCCGGCGCGAAGATCGGCCTGCTGGGCCTGAACGGCTCGGGCAAGTCGACCCTGATCCGCATCATGGCGGGCGTCGACAAGGACATCGAGGGCGAAGCCACGCCGATGCCGAACCTGAACATCGGCTACCTGCCGCAGGAACCGCAGCTCGACCCGAGCAAGACGGTGCGCGAGGCGGTCGAGGAAGGGCTCGGCGACGTGTTCAGCGCGCAGAAGAAGCTCGACGAGATCTACGCCGCCTACGCCGAGCCGGACGCCGACTTCGACGCGCTGGCCGCCGAGCAGGCCAAGTACGAGGCGATCCTGGCCGCCTCCGACGGCGGCAGCCCCGAGCAGCAGATCGAGATCGCGGCCGACGCGCTGCGCCTGCCGGCCTGGGACGCGAAGATCGAGCACCTGTCGGGCGGCGAGAAGCGCCGCGTGGCGCTGTGCAAGCTGCTGCTGGAAAAGCCCGACATGCTGCTGCTCGACGAGCCGACCAACCACCTCGACGCGGAATCGGTCGAGTGGCTCGAGCAGTTCCTGACGCGCTTCCCCGGCACGGTGGTGGCGGTCACCCACGATCGCTACTTCCTCGACAACGCGGCCGAGTGGATCCTCGAACTCGACCGCGGCCACGGCATCCCCTGGAAGGGCAACTACTCGAGCTGGCTGGACCAGAAGGAAGACCGCCTGAAGCAGGAAGAGGCCACCGAATCGGCGCGCCAGAAGGCGATCAAGAAGGAACTGGAGTGGGTGCGCCAGAACCCGAAGGGCCGCCAGGCCAAGTCGAAGGCGCGTATCGCCCGCTTCGAGGAGCTGAGCAGCCAGGAATACCAGAAGCGCAACGAGACGCAGGAAATCTTCATCCCGGCCGGCGAGCGCCTGGGCAACGAGGTGATCGAGTTCAAGAACGTCAGCAAGGCCTATGGCGATCGCCTGCTGATCGACGATCTCAGCTTCAAGATCCCGGCCGGCGCGATCGTCGGCATCATCGGCCCGAACGGCGCCGGCAAGTCGACCCTGTTCCGCATGCTGACCGGCAAGGAGCAGCCGGATTCGGGCGAGATCGTGCACGGCCCGACCGTCAAGCTGGCCTATGTCGACCAGAGCCGCGACGCGCTGGCCAGCGACAAGACGGTGTTCGAGGAGATCTCGGGCGGCGCCGACGTGCTGACGGTGGGCAAGTACGAAACGCCGTCGCGCGCCTATATCGGCCGCTTCAACTTCAAGGGCGGCGACCAGCAGAAGATCGTCGGCAACCTGTCGGGCGGCGAGCGCGGCCGGCTGCACCTGGCCAAGACGCTGATCGCGGGCGGCAACGTGCTGCTGCTGGACGAACCCTCGAACGACCTCGACGTGGAAACGCTGCGCGCGCTGGAAGACGCGCTGCTGGAGTTCGCCGGCTCGGTGATGGTGATCTCGCACGATCGCTGGTTCCTGGACCGGATCGCCACCCACATCCTCGCCTTCGAGGGCGATTCGCAGGTGGTGTTCTTCGACGGCAACTACCAGGAATACGAAGCCGACAAGCGCGCGCGCCTGGGCGAGGAAGCGGCCAAGCCGAAGCGGATCCGCTTCAAGCCGATCAGCCGCTGAGGGCCGCGGCCCCTGGCCGATGACGAACGAAACGGGCGAGCCCTCGCGGGTTCGCCCGTTTTTTCATGTGATGCCGGCAACAGGGAACGTGGGCCGCTCAGGCCGCCACGCCGAGCTCGCGCAGGCGCGCCAGCGTGCGCTCGAAATCGGTGTGATGGATGCCGTGCCAGCCGAGCGCGGCGGCGGCCGCCGCGTTGTGCGGGTTGTCGTCGATGAACACCAGCTCCGCCGGCGCGATGCCGGGCTGGCTGGCCTCGATGCGGGCGGCCATCTCGCGGTAGATCGCGGGATCGGGCTTGGCCAGCCGCACCCGGCCCGATACCACGATGTCGCGAAAGCGCCGCAGCACGGCGTAGCGCTCCCAGGCATAGGGGAAGGTCTCGGCCGACCAGTTGGTCAGCCCGTAGAGCGGCATGCCCGCCTCGTGCAGCCGCTCGACCAGCGCGACGCCCGGCTCGAAGGTGCCGGCGATCATCTCGGGCCAGCGCGCGTAGAAGGCGCGGATCAGCGCCTCGTGTTCGGGAAACGCGGCGAGCTTCTCGGCCGTGCCCGCCTCGAGCGACTGGCCGGCATCCTGCCGCACCACCCAGTCCATCCCGCAGACCTCGGTGAGGAAGCGCCGCCGCTCGGCCGGATCGGGAATCAGCTGCCGGTACAGGTAATCGGGATTCCAGTCGATCAGCACGCCGCCGAAATCGAATACCACCGCCTTGATGGTCATGCCCGCTTTCTCCGGTTCTTGCCTCGCAGGCGCCGGGCCGGCCCGGCGCCCGGACCTCAGATCGGCTGCGTGCGCGTCTCGAGCCAGGCCAGCGCCGCGCCCGTCACCAGCGGAGCGACCCGCTCGCGCACCGTGGCGTGATAGTCGTTGAGCCAGGCCCGCTCGCCCGCGTCGAGCAGCTCGAGCTGCACGCAGCGCGTATCGATCGGGCACAGCGTCAGGGTCTCGAACTCGAGGAAATCGCCGAACGGCGTCTGCGCCGCCGCGCGATTCACCACCAGGTTCTCGATGCGCACGCCCCACTGCCCCGGGCGATACACGCCGGGCTCGTTCGAGGTGATCATGCCCTCCTCCATCGCGGTATGCGGATCGGCCGCCGCGTAGTGGGCGATCACCTGCGGGCCCTCGTGCACGTTCAGGAAGTAGCCGACGCCGTGGCCGGTGCCGTGCCCGTAGTCGAGCCCGGCCGCCCACATCGGCGCGCGTGCGATCGCATCGAGCATCGGCGAACGGATGCCGCGCGGGAATTTCGCGCGCGACAGCGCGATCATCGCCTTCAGCACGATCGTGAAATCGTGGCGCTGCGCCTCGCTCGGCGTGCCGACCGGCACCACCCGCGTGATGTCGGTGGTGCCGCCGACGAACTGGCCGCCCGAGTCGATCAGCAGCAGCCCGTCGCCCTCGATGGTCTGGTGCGCTTCCGGGGTGGCGCGGTAATGCGGCATCGCGCCGTTGGCGTTGAAGCCGGCGATGGTGGCGAAGCTCGGCGAGACGAAGCCCGGCCGGCGCGCGCGCGCGGCGGTGAGCTGCTCGTCGATGCTCAGCTCGGTGATGGTTTCTTGGCCGAGCGCGGCCTCGAACCAGGCGAAGAACTCGGCCAGCGCGGCGCCGTCCTGGGCCATGGTCGCGCGCACGTGCTCGATCTCGGCCGGCGTCTTGCGCGACTTGGCGAAAGTCGAGGGATTGACCGCCTCCACCAGGCGCACCGCCTTGGGCACCGCCTGCAGCGTGCCGAAGGTCACGCGGCGCGGATCGATCAGCAGCGCGGCATCGGCCGGCAGCGCCGCGAGCGCGTCCAGGGCCGCCTCGTAGGGGCGCACCTCGACGCCGTCGGCGGCCAGCGCCGCCTGCAGCGCGGCATCGAGCTTGCCGTCGATCACGAACAGCGTGGCGCGCTCGGGCGTGATCAGCGCATGCGCGATGAACACCGGGTTGTAGCTGACGTCGGCACCGCGCAGGTTGAACAGCCAGGCGATGTCGTCGAGCGTCGAGATCAGATGCGCGCTGGCGCGATAGGCGCGCATCGCCTCGCGGATCTGCGCGAGCTTGTCGGCGCGGCGCGTCTGCGCGTGCGGCGCGACGTGCTCGAACACCGGCTCGACCGGCAGCGCCGGCCGCTCGGGCCAGATCGCGTCGAGCAGGTCGAGATCGGTGCGCAGCGCGACGCCGCGCGCGGCCAGCGCCGCCGACAGCGCCCGCGCGGCGCCCACCCCGAGCACCGCGCCGTCCACGCCCACCGCAGCGCCGGCCGGCACGTGCTCGGCCAGCCATTCGACATGCGGCTGGCTCTGCTGGCCGGCCGTCATCTTCATCAGTTCGACGCCGGTGCCGGCCAGCTCGGCGGCGGCCTGCACCCAGTAGCGGCTGTCGACCCAGAGGCCCGCGAAATCGGCCGTCACCACCAGGGTGCCGACCGAGCCCGTGAAGCCCGACAGCCAGCGGCGCGCCTGCCAGTGCTCGGGCAGGTACTCGGACAGATGCGGATCGGCGGATGGGACGAGACAGGCGGCGACACCCTCGCGCGCCATCGCGCCGCGCAACAGGGCGATGCGAGCGGGAATGGGGGAGACGTCGGGATGACGGGCGTTCATGATGGGTTCCATCCGTGTGGGGGGAGTTCAGCGGCGGGCAAGCGCGCCGGTGGTCAAGGTGACGAGGACAAGTGCGGCGACGGCGCAGACGGGCCATTCGAGCGTGCCGCCGTCGTGGAACAGACCGGTCAGGTTGCCGGCCATCCTGGCGGCCGCCGCGCCCGCGAGGCCGGCGACCAGCGCGGCGCGCCAGCCGCGGCGCCCGGCACGCGCCGGATGCAGCCACCAGCCCAGGCCGCCGATGGCGAGACCGAGCACCACGATTCCAAACCAGTTCATCCAGCGCCTTTTTTTCGAATCATCCGAGCTTGCCCCGGGCGTGAACGAAACACCTGTCGTCGCAGGGCATGCGTCGGCCGTCTCCGGTGATCCGGATTATAAAAGTGAGTACGAGAGTGCGGCCGTCCGCGACATTGCCCTACCTAGCGAACGAGTGTAAGGGGTTGGTCAAACGTAAGGCAAGTAGACATAAGTGCCAAAGCGGCGTCCTCCTTCATATGTCCACACAAATTCCAACTATCCTGAAAAAGTGGGCGGAATCGCATGCCGGACGGTTGCCAATCGACGGTTTCGGGCGCATCGTACCCTCCAATCGTCGGCCTGGCCGATTGCTGCGACCTGGAGTCGCGCCACCCTGTCGTGAGCAGGGTCTTGGCGGCGCCCAGGCGTGCATCGGGCGAGGGCCGGCAGGCTCGAGAGCGCGTCCTGGCGGGGCTTGCGGCGAATCGCCCCGGTCGGGACAGGCGGCCTGGGCCTTGCCGGTGACAAAAGCGGCAAGACGCTATAATGCGAACCTAAACGATAGCCCCCGGATATGCAGCTCCTCACGATCGGAATCAATCACCACACGGCACCCGTCGCCTTGCGCGAACGTGTGGCGTTTCCGCTCGAACAGATCAAGCCTGCCCTGTCCACCCTGACCGGCGTGTTCCTGGGGCGCCAGGCGCCCAACACGCCCGAAGCCGCGATCCTCTCCACCTGCAACCGCACCGAGCTGTACTGCGCCACCGACGATCGCGCCGCGCGCGATGCCGCCGTGCGCTGGCTGGCCGAGTTCCACGGCATTCCCGCCGACGAGCTCGCGCCGCATGTCTACGCGCTGCCGCAATCCGAGGCCGTCCGCCACGCCTTCCGCGTCGCGTCCGGCCTCGATTCCATGGTGCTCGGCGAAACCCAGATCGTCGGCCAGATGAAGAACGCGGTGCGCACCGCCTCCGAGGCCGGCGCGCTCGGCACCTATCTGAACCAGTTGTTCCAGCGCACCTTCGCGGTCGCCAAGGAGGTGCGCAGCACCACCGAGATCGGCGCCCAGTCGGTGTCGATGGCCGCCGCCGCGGTGCGCCTGGCGCAGCGCATCTTCGAGAGCCTCGCCGACCAGAAGGTGCTGTTCATCGGCGCGGGCGAGATGATCGAGCTGTGCGCCACCCACTTCGCCGCGCAAGGTCCGCGCGAGCTGGTGATCGCCAACCGCACCGCCGAGCGCGGCGCCAAACTGGCCGAGCGCTTCGGCGGCCGCGCCATGCCGCTGGCCGACCTGCCCGCGCGCATGCACGAATTCGACATCATCGTGTCCTGCACCGCCTCCACGCTGCCGATCATCGGCCTGGGCGCGGTCGAGCGCGCGGTGAAGGCGCGCCGCCACCGGCCGATCTTCATGGTCGACCTGGCCGTGCCGCGCGACATCGAACAGGAAGTCGGCAAGCTCAAGGACGTGTTCCTCTACACGGTCGACGATCTCGGCGCGATCGTGCGCGAGGGCAATGCCTCGCGGCAGGCCGCCGTGGCGCAGGCCGAGGCGATCATCGAGACGCGCGTGCAGAACTTCATGCAGTGGCTCGACACGCGCAGCGTGGTGCCGATCATCCGCCACATGCATACCCAGGCCGACGCGCTGCGCCGCGCGGAGGTCGAGCGCGCGCAGAAGATGCTCGCGCGCGGCGACGATCCGGCCGCGGTGCTCGACGCGCTGTCGCAGGCGCTCACCAACAAGCTGATCCACGGCCCGACCAGCGCGCTGAACCGCACCAGCGGCACCGAGCGCGACCAGTTGATCGACCTGATGCGCGGGTTCTACGCGCACGGCCCGCGCGCCGACCATTAGCGGCGCCCGCCGCCGCATCTGCCCCACCCGCGGCGCTTCGGCCGCATTCGCCTTCCTTTTCGAATCCTCGCCCGGGAGCGTTGCTCCACACCATGAAAACGAGCATGCAAAGCAAGCTCGACCAGCTCTCGAACCGGCTGGCCGAACTGAACGAACTGCTGAGCCGAGAGAACGTCACCGCCGATCTCGACCAGTACCGCAAGCTGACCCGCGAACACGCGGAAATCGGCCCGGTGGTCGAGCACTACGCGCAATGGCGCCTCGCGCGCGGCGACGAGGCGACCGCCCAGGAACTGCTGTCGGACGCCGCGATGCGCGAGTTCGCGGAAGAAGAGATCCGCGAGGCGCGCGAGCGCATGGCGCGCCTGGAAGCCGAGCTGCAGAAGATGCTGCTGCCGCGCGACCCCAACGACGAGCGCAACATCTTCCTGGAAATCCGCGCCGGCACCGGCGGCGACGAGTCGGCGCTGTTCGCCGGCGACCTGCTGCGCATGTACCTGCGCTATGCCGAGCGGCAGCGCTGGCAGGTCGAGATGATGTCGGAGAGCGCCTCGGACCTGGGCGGCTACAAGGAAGTGATCGTGCGCATCGCGGGCCAGGGCGCCTATTCGCGCCTGAAGTTCGAATCGGGCGGCCATCGCGTGCAGCGCGTGCCGGCCACCGAGACGCAGGGCCGTATCCACACCTCGGCCTGCACCGTGGCGGTGATGCCCGAGGCCGACGAGATCGCCGAGGTCGAGATCAACCCGGCCGACCTGCGCATCGACACCTTCCGCGCCTCGGGCGCGGGCGGCCAGCACATCAACAAGACCGATTCGGCGGTGCGCGTCACCCACCTGCCGACCGGCATCGTGGTGGAATGCCAGGACGACCGCTCGCAGCACAAGAACAAGGAGCGCGCGCTGAAGGTGCTGGCGGCCCGCATCAAGGACAAGCAGTACCACGAGCAGCACGCCAAGGAAGCGGCCACGCGCAAGAGCCTGATCGGCTCGGGCGACCGCTCGGAGCGGATCCGCACCTACAACTTCCCGCAGGGCCGGATGACCGACCACCGCATCAACCTCACGCTCTACAAGCTCGAGGCCCTGATGGACGGCGATCTCGACGAGATGATCGCGACCCTCGTCAGCGAGCACCAGGCCGAGCTGCTGGCCTCGCTCGGCGAAAGCGACTGAGCGGCGCGCGTCTCATGCCCGCCTCGCCCGCCACCGCCGCCGAACTGCTGCGCGCCACGCCGCTCGATGCCGTCGACGCACGGATCCTGCTCGCCCACGCGCTGGGCTGGAGCCGAACCCAGCTGATCACGCGCGCCGACGCGCCGCTCGCGGCGGCCGACGCCGAGCGTTATCTCGCGCTCGCGGCGCGGCGCCTGGCCGGCGAGCCGGTGGCGCAACTGGTGGGCTCGCGCGAGTTCTTCGGCCTCGAATTCGCGGTCACGCCCGACGTGCTGATTCCGCGGCCCGACACCGAGCTGCTGGTGGAGAGCGCGCTCGCCGCGATCGAGGGCATCGCCGCGCCGGCCGTGCTCGATCTCGGCACCGGCAGCGGCGCGGTGGCGGTCGCGATCGCCTCGATGCGGCCCGACGCGCGCGTCCAGGCGCTCGACCGCTCGGCCGCGGCGCTGGCGGTGGCACGCGGCAACGCGGCCAGGCTGCTCGACCCGGCGCGCCCGGGCGGCGCCCTGCGGTTCCTGGAGAGCGACTGGTACGGCGCGCTCGATCCGCTGCAGCGCTTTCACGCGATCGTCAGCAACCCGCCCTACATCGCGTGCCGGGACCCGCATCTCGAGCAGGGCGACCTGCGCTTCGAGCCGCGCGGCGCGCTGACCGACGAGGCGGACGGCCTCGAGGCGATCCGCGCGATCGCGGCCGGCGCGCCGGCCTTCCTGCTGCCGCGCGGCGCGCTCTGGATCGAGCACGGCTACGACCAGGCAGAGGCGGTGCGCGCGATCCTCGCCGCCGCCGGATTCGAGGCGGTGGCCTCGCTCACCGACCTGGCGGCCATCGAGCGCTGCACCGGCGGGCGCCTGCCCGGCTGAACGCCCGGGCGTGGCTTGCACGCGGTCGTTGCCTCCGCGAGATGCCCGGAGCCCCCCGCCGGCCCTGTCCCGGCCCTGCTTTCCGCCCTGGACCGGCGCCGGTCGGGCCTGCCGAAATCCAGTATCATTCCCGTTCTCTGCCCCGCATCAGCACAAGGTTCATCATGGATACCCAACAACGCATCAAGCAAATCGTCGACGAAAACCCGGTCGTGCTCTTCATGAAGGGCACCGCGCAGTTCCCGATGTGCGGCTTCTCGGGCCGCGCGATCCAGGTCCTGAAGGCCTGCGGCGTCGACCAGATCAAGACCGTCAACGTGCTCGAGGACGAGGAAATCCGCCAGGGCATCAAGAGCTTCTCGAACTGGCCGACGATCCCCCAGCTCTACGTGAAGGGCGAATTCGTCGGCGGCTCGGACATCATGATGGAGATGTACCAGTCGGGCGAACTGCAGCAACTGTTCGCCGCCGCCTGAGTTCCTCCCCTCGATGGAGGCACGCCCCGCGCCGCCGCGGCGCCTGATCGTCGCGATCACCGGCGCGACCGGCGCGATCTACGGCATCCGCCTGCTCGACCTGCTGCGCGCGGCGGGCGGCGTCGAGACCCACCTGCTGGTGTCGGCCGCCGGCTGGCTCAATATCCAGCACGAACTGCGGCTCTCGAAGGACGAGGTCCATGCGCGGGCCGACGTGGTCCACTCGGTACGCGACGTGGGCGCGAGCATCGCCTCCGGCTCGTTCGCGACCGACGGCATGGTGGTCGCGCCCTGCTCGATGAAGACGCTGGCCAGCGTCGCGCACGGGCTCTCGGACAATCTGGTGGCCCGCGCCGCCGACGTCACGCTCAAGGAGCGGCGCCGGCTGGTGCTGATGGTGCGCGAGACGCCCTTCAATCTGGCCCACCTGCGCAACATGACCGCCGTCACCGAGATGGGCGGCATCGTCTTCCCCCCGCTGCCCGCCTTCTACGCCATGCCCGCCTCGATCGACGAGCTGGTCGACCAGACCGTCACGCGCGTGATCGACCTGTTCGGCATCGGCGCGCCGCGCACCGCGCCCTGGACCGGAATCCGCGGCGGCACCGAGTAAGGCTCGTCACCTCCCGCCCCCTCGCATTGATTCGCAACGATAGAGAATCAATCAAATCCCGTTTGAGCGATTTATCAAACCCAAGGCGGCCTCTATAGTCGAATCCAATTCGACTCATCCGGACCTCCGACCATGTCCCGCCTGCCCTCGCTCTACCTGTCCCACGGCGCCCCGACGCTGCCGATCGACCCGCTGCTGCCCTCGGCGGCGTTCACGCACCTGGGCGCCGAGCTGCCGCGCCCGCGCGCCGTGCTGATGCTCTCGGCGCACTGGAACACGCTGGCCCCGGCCGTCAGCGTCAGCGCGCGGCCCGAAACCATCCACGACTTCCACGGCTTCCCGCGCGCGCTCTACGAACTGCGCTACCCGGCGCCGGGCGCGCCCGAGCTGGCCGAGCGCACGGCGGCCCTGCTCGAGGCTGCCGGCATCCCGACCGCGACCACCGATTACGGGCTCGACCACGGCGCCTGGGTGCCGATGCTGCTGATGTTCCCCGAGGCCGATATCCCGGTTGCCCAGTTGTCGATCCAGCCGCGCGCCGACGCCGCCCACCACTTCCGCGTGGGCCGTGCGCTGCGCGCGCTGCGCGACGACGGCGTGATGGTGATCGGCTCGGGCCAGATCACCCACAACCTGCGCCAGGCCGATTTCGGCGCGACGCCGGAGGAAGCCGACCCGCGCGTGGACGAATTCACCGGCTGGTTCGAGGACCGCCTGGCCCATCGCGACATCGAGGCGCTGCTCGACTACCGGCGCCAGGCCCCGCACGCGGCCCTGATGCACCCGACCGACGAGCACCTGCTGCCGGTGTTCGCCGCGCTCGGCGCGGCCGACGACGACTACCAGCTCGGCATCCAGTCGCTGGGCACCTACCAGCGCGTGCTGGCGATGACCAACTACGTGTTCGCGTCGTCGCCCCAGGCCAGCCAGCCCGCGGCCTGAGGTACGGCCCCGGGCGCGGCGAGCGCCGATGAAAAAGCCCGCCCGGGCATGACCCGGGCGGGCTTTTTTTCGTTCCTGCCGGCACCGCGGCGGCGGTGTCGGCAGGAACGAGAGCAGCGGGCGGTGACGCTCAGGCGCCGATGCCGTCGAGGATCTCGTCGTGCGACTCGCGCTCGTCGAGGTACTGGGTCCGGTAGCCGGTGTTGACGCCCCAGAAGTAGAAGCCCAGCGCGATCAGCGCGACGATCAGCATGTCCCAGCCATAGGGCAGCACGCCCGAGCCGCCGAACTGCTTGCTGCCGATCAGCGACAGCACGGCCATCGTCGGCAGGTAGGCGACCAGCCACCAGGCGGCCTTCAGGTCGGCACCCCAGCCACCCCAGCCCGACTTGGCCTGGAAGTAGAAGTACACCGGCAGCGCGACGACCATCAGCAGGATGATCTCGCCCGTCAGCGGCCACTTCGCCCAGTACAGGATCAGCGAGGCGCAGACGAAGGCGAACGGCGCGATCAGCTTCATGCCCGGGATCGACAGCGGACGATCGAGGTCGGTGGCCGCGCGGCGCAGCGCCATCAGGCTGATCGGGCCCGTCAGGTACGAGATCACGGTGGCCACCGAGATCACGGCCGCCAGCGAGCTCCAGCCGCGGAAGAAGAACAGGAAGACGAAGGAGACCAGCAGGTTGAACCACATCGCGTTGCGCGGCACGCCGTAGAGCGGGTGCACGTTGCCGAACATCTTCGGCATCGTGTTGTTGCGCTCCATCGCGTAGATCATCCGCGTGGTGGTCGCCATGTAGGTCGTGCCGGTGCCGCTCGGGCTGATGAAGGCGTCGACGTAGAGCAGCACGGCCAGCCAGTTCAGGTTCAGCGCGATCGCCAGTTCCGCGAACGGCGAGGCGAAGTTGAAGTGCTTCCAGCCCTTCGCGACTTCGGCCGGATCGACCGAGCCGATGTAGGCGATCTGCAGCAGCACGTAGATCACCAGCGCGATCAGGATCGAGGCGATCACCGCGAACGGCACGCTGCGCGACGGGTTGCGCGCCTCGCCGGCGAGGTTGACCGGGCTCTGGAAGCCGTTGAACGCGAACACGATGCCGCTGGTGGCGACCGCCGTGAGCACCGCCGACCAGCCATACGGCGCGAACGCGTCGTTGCTCGTCATGCCGAGGTTGTCGGAGTGGAAGCTGGTGAGCATCAGGCCGAGGATGGTCAGGCCCGGGATCAGGAACT
This sequence comes from Burkholderia gladioli, assembly GCF_000959725.1. Lineage (NCBI taxonomy): Bacteria > Pseudomonadati > Pseudomonadota > Betaproteobacteria > Burkholderiales > Burkholderiaceae > Burkholderia > Burkholderia gladioli. Next base: position 1,964,708 of record NZ_CP009323.1, on the reverse strand, counting down.
TGAACACCGTGATCGCCGAGTTGGCGCGCGCGAACAGCTTCACGCCCCAGTAGTTCAGCATGAAGTAGATCACCACCAGCACCGCCGAGAGCAGCAGGCCTGGTGTGGTCAACTCCCCGCCCACGAACAGGCTGTGCGCCCACGCATAGGGCCAGGTGCTCATGTACTGGATCGATGCCTCGGCCTCGATCGGGATCACCGAGACGATCGCGATCCAGTTGGCCCAGGCGCTGATGAAGCCCACCAGGGAGCCGTGCGAGTAACGCGCGTAGCGCACCATGCCGCCCGATTCCGGGAACATCGCGCCGAGCTCGGCATAGGTCAATGCGATCGCGAGAATCACGACCGCGCCGATGATCCAGGCGCAGATCGCGGCCGGGCCGGCGATCTTCGCTGCTTTCCAGGCCCCGAAAAGCCAGCCGGAGCCGATGATCGACCCCAGGCCCGTCAGCATGAGCGCGATCGGGCCGATGTTCCGTTGAATAGAACTGTTCACAACCTCTCCTATGTCTCTCAAAAAGCCTTGTCAGGACGCCTGCCGAAGGTCGTTCGGCCGGGGTCGCGCCGGCATCTTTGGGGGACGGGTTGTCCGGTCCAGGACAACCCGCCCGTGCGGCGCGTAGTGTATACGGTTGCACCTCCCGGATGGCGGCAAAATCGATCAGCCCCTACAAAAAAATGAGCGCCCCAGCAAGGTTTGTAAGCGTTATTCGTGGTATTTCTAGTGGTTTCCCTAGGAATTCTCAGTGGAAGGTTGACCGCAAGGTCGTTTGGACGTATAACGGCCGAGCAGGATTTCAAGTGGCGAGTGAATAGGTTCTTTCGTAGTTCGCCCATCAACGGTACTCCGGTCGGCCCCATTACCCCCTTCCTTGATTTTCATGCACCTCCCGGGCGTTTCGCCCTGTCTCACATTTTTAGGAACAAGTTATGGCAACCGGCACCGTCAAGTGGTTCAACGACGCTAAGGGTTTTGGCTTCATCACGCCGGAAGGCGGCGGCGACGATCTGTTCGCGCACTTCTCGGAAATCCGTGTCGACGGTTTCAAGACGCTGCAAGAAAACCAGAAGGTCGAATTCGAAGTGAAGACCGGCCCGAAGGGTCTGCAAGCAGCGAACATCAAGCCGCTGTAAGTTCGCGCGATATCTTCGCCTGAATAAAAAACCCCGCCTCGGCGGGGTTTTCGTTTTTTCCGACCCGAATTCGTGTCGGGCCACGCTCCGGCGGGATTGATTCCGATAGTGGTGCAGCGGTTCGCGTCGCGGGGGAAAGGGAATCGGCGCCGGGCACGCCGATTTGTCATCGAGGCGTGCTGGACGGGTTGGCGGGCCGGCGCGGTGGCGGATGCAATTCTTGCTCCCGGCCCAACCGTATCGAGCCCTGCCCAGGCCCGCCCGAGGCGCGCCGCCCGGTGCTCAGCCGAACAGGCGCCGCGCGTGGATCCCGAGGCCCGTGGCGACGCTGGCGAGGCGATCGCCGAACACCGGCTCGGCATCGGGAAAGGCGGCCGCCAGCGCGCCCGACAGGAAGGCCAGCCCGGTCGAGCCGCCCGTGAAGTAGAGCGCGCCCAGATCGCGCGGCGCGATGCCGGCCAGCCGGACCGTCTCGCGCGCCGCCTCGACGATGCGCGCCGTGTCGTCGACGCTGGCGTCCACCAGACGCGCCGCGTCGAAGGCGATCTGCAGGTCCTCCTCGACCTCGTTCAGGTCGATCATGGTCTCCCCGCCCGCCGCCACGCCGATCTTGGCCTCCTCGGCGCGCGCCATCAGCGCGTGGCCGAAGCGCTGCTCGACCACCCTCACCAGCCGCTCGAACTGGCGCGTGTCCACATACAGGTGCTTCATCAGCTTGAGCTCGGCAAGCCGCTTGGGCGTGTAGACGGTGTTGATCAGGTGCCAGGTGGCGAGGTCGAAGTAGATCCGGTTCGGCAGCTCGCGGCCTTCCGGGTCCAGCGAGCGGTAGCCGAAGGCCGGCATGATCGAGGCCAGCTCGACGCGGCGGTCGTAGTCGGTGCCGGCCACGTGTACGCCGTGATGCGCGAGCACGTCGTCCTTGCGCTCGAGCCGCGCCATGCGCTCGGGGCCGACCCGCACCAGCGAGAAGTCCGAGGTGCCGCCGCCGATGTCGGCCACCAGCACCAGCGTCTCGGCCGGCTGGCGCGACTCGTAGTCGAACGCGGCCGCGATCGGCTCGTACTGGAAATGCACCTCCTTCAGGCCCACCGACTGCGCGGCCGCCGCGAGCTGCTGCTCGGCGAGGCGGTCGGCGCGCGGATCGTCGTCGACGAAGAACACCGGCCGGCCCAGCACTGCGCGATCGATCACGCCGCCCGAGCAGGCCTGCGCCTTGCCCGTCAGGTGCTGCATGAAGATGGCGATCACCTCGGTATAGGCGATGCCGCTGCCGTCGCCGAGGTCGGTGGTGGTTTCCGCCAGCGGCGAGCCGAGGATGCTCTTCATCGAGCGCATCAGCCGGCCGTCGAAACCGTCGATGTAGGAGGCCAGCGCGGCACGGCCGAACTCGCGCGTGCCCTCGTCGTTGTTGAAGAAGATGGAGGTCGGCAGGGTGCGGTGCTCGCCTTCCACGGGCGCGAGCCGCATCGCCCCCTCCCGCGCCGGGTCCGGCAGGGCGACGGCGGAGTTGGAAGTGCCGAAATCGATCGCGCAGTAGCTCATGGAGAATGAAACGCCGACGGGACGGGCGCGAAGCGGAAAGGGGGGCTTTTTAACACAGAAGCGCGCGGCCCTACAACGGGCTGCGGCGGGTGCGCGACGCGGGAAATCGGGGACGGTTCGAGCGGCGCCCGGCCCTGCCGGCGGCTTGCCGCGCCCGGTGCACGATCCCGGCGGCCGCGGCCGCGGCACGGCAGGCCGCGAGCGCGGCCGCCCGGCGATGCCATCGCGCGGCACCATGAAAAACGCGCGCCGCCCGTCGTGATGACGGCGCGGCGCGCGTCCTGGCCGGTTGCGGCGGCGCGGCCCGGCTTGAGGGGCGGGCTACCAGCCGCCGCAGGAGCTCGGGTGCCTCAGGCCCCCGCGAACGGTACCTTCCAGCCGCCCTGGTAGGCGATCTCGCCAATCGCGTTACGCGTGCGCGGGGCGCGTTCGCGATCGCGCAGCACCGGGTCGAGCTTGTCGGCATCGCCGTAGTGGCCGACCGAGATCATCGCGATGATCTCGACGTCGGTCGGCACCGCGAAGGCCTCGCGAAACGCCTTCGGATCGAAGCCGCTCATCTGGTGGGCGGCCAGGCCCAGCGCATGCGCCTGCAGCACCAGCGCCATCGCCGCCGCGCCCGCGTCGTAGAGCGCGGTGGTGCTCGGCTCGCCCTTCGAGGTCAGCGTATGCGAGGTCACCGCGATCAGCACCGGGGCCGGCGCGTTCCAGGCCTGGTTGAACGGCACCAGCGTGGCGAAGGCCTTCTTGAAGGCAGCCTCGTCGCGCGTGCGATCGAACACCACGAAGCGCCAGGGCTGTGCGTTATAGGCCGACGGCGCCCAGCGCGCGGCCTCCAGCAGCGCATGCAGGTGCTCGCCGCTGATCGGCTGGTTCGAATAGGCACGCGGGCTCCAGCGCCCCGCGATCAGTTCGTGGATCGACACAGCGGTGGGTGCAGGTTTGACGGACATGCGGTTCCTCATAGTCGAAAAAGGGCACAAGCCCCGGAGAACCGCAAGGATACCCGTTCGCTGCCGGATGCGTATGTCGGGGTTCGGGATTGCAAATCAGCGCGGGCGGGAGAGCGGCAGCGCCGCATCGCGGGCGGAAAATGCAGGCGGCGCGAGGCTTGGCGAGCCGTGCCTCGGGTCTTGCTTGCGCGGGCCTGCTTGTGGAACCCAGCTCCCAGCCTCTGCCCGCGCGCCGCACCCGCCTCAGGCCGCCTGCGGCACGCTGCGCGTGCGGCCGCGCCCGATGCGCAGCACGATCAGCGCGCCGACGATGCACAGCCCGCCCGAGATCATCGAGGCCAGCGTGTAGGTGCCCAGGCTCGCGCGCAGCAGGCCGGCGCCGAGCGTGGCGAAGGCCGCGCCGAGCTGGTGGCCCGCGACGATCCAGCCGAACACGATCGGCGCGCGCTCCTTGCCCCAGATGTCGGTGGCCAGGCGCACGGTGGGCGGCACGGTGGCGATCCAGTCCAGGCCGTAGAACACCGCGAACAGCGGCAGGCCGAAGAAGTCGATGCCGAAGGCGTGCGGCAGGTAGATCAGCGACAGTCCGCGCAGCCCGTAGTACCAGAACAGCAGCACCCGGCTGTCGTAGCGGTCCGACAGCCAGCCCGAGGCGGTGGTGCCGATCAGGTCGAAGATGCCCATCGCCGCCAGCAGCGAGGCGCCCTGCACCTCGCTCATGCCGTAGTCGCTGCACATCGCGATCAGGTGCGAGCCGATATAGCCGTTGGTGCTGGCGCCGCAGATGAAGAAGCTGAAGAACAGCAGCCAGAAGTCGCGACGGCGCGCGGCGCTGAACAGCGCCTCGAAGGCGGTGGCGAGCGGATTCTGCTTCGCCGCCTCGGCCGCGCGCGGCGCATCCTCGGGTTCGCCGTAGGGACGCAGCTGCACGTCGGCGGGCCGCTCCGGCAGCAGAAAGATCACCAGCGGCACCACGATCGCCAGCGCCACCGCCACCACCAGCACCACCGGGCGCCAGCCGTGATGCTCGGAGATCGAGGCCAGCATCGGCAGGAACACCATCTGGCCGGTGGCCGAGCTGGCCGTCAGCATGCCCATCACCAACCCTCGGCGCGCCACGAACCAGCGGTTCACGAAGGTCGCCGACAGCGTCAGCGCGGCCACGCCGGTGGCGCTGCCGACCATCACGCCCCAGATCAGCACCATCTGCCAGGTGGCCGTCATCATCGACGACAGGGCCACGCCCGTGCCCATCACCACCAGCGCGGTGAGGATGGTGGGACGCAGGCCGAAGCGCTGCATCGCGGCCGCCGCGAACGGCCCGGTCAGGCCATAAAGCGCGATATTGATCGAGATCGCCAGCGAGACCGTGGCGCGGCTCCAGCCGAATTCGTTGCCCAGCGGCACCATCAGCACGCTCGGCGTGGCGCGCGTGCCGGCCGCGGCGAGCAGGATCAGGAACACGACCGCAGCCGCCACCCAGCCGTAATGGAAACGCCCGCGAGCGCTCGCTGCAATCCAGTTCATCCCAACCACTCCAGTTGCGGCCGCGCCAGGCTGAGCGAAGCATGCCGGCTTTCTGACCCCGTTGACGGTGCGACCGCGGCGTTACCGCTCAGTCACAAGAGCTTGCGATCGTAGTTACCGCTCGGTAACATGTCAAGCGTCGAATTCAATTCACCCGCATCAATCGAGGTTATTGTTCATGAGCGCAGCTTCCGCCAAATCCGCCAGCGCCTCGCGCCGTTCGCCGACGGCCGGCGCGACCGCCCATGCCCAGCTGCTCGACGCGGCCGAGACGCTGTTCTATCGGGAAGGCGTGCGGGCCGTCGGCGTGGATGCCGTGGTCGAGCAGGCCGGCGTCAACAAGATGAGCCTGTATCGCCAGTTCGCCTCGAAGGACGAGCTGGTGCTGGCCTATCTCGAGCGCAAGAACGAGCACTATTTCGACCGCTTCGACGAGGACGCGCGGCGACTGCCCGACGATCCGAAGGCGCAGTTGCTGAAGTACGTCGACGAGCTGGCGGTGCGCGCGGCGGCGCCCGATTACCGCGGCTGCCCGTTCATCAACGTGGCTGTCGAGTTTCCCGATCCGAACCATGCCGCGCGCGCCTCGGTGGCCGACAACAAGGCCGAACTGATGCGCCGGCTGCTGGCGCTCGCGCAGGGCGCCGGCGCGCGCGAGCCGCGCGTGCTGGCCGAGGGCATCGCGCTGGTGATCGAGGGCATCTACGCGGCCAGCCAGACCTATCGCGGCGAGGACAGCCCGATCGGCGCCGCGCCGCGCGTGGTGAGGATGATGATCGAGGCGGCCTGCGCCTGAGGGCCGCCGGCGCGGGGGAGTGGCGGGAGCGGCGGCACGATCGGCCGCGTCCTGCCCGCCCCGCGTCGCGCGCATCGTCCTCGCCGCCCTCCCTGCCCGCCCCGCTACAATGCCAGCCCCCGCCTCGCCACCGTCCCCGACCATGAATCCATCCGAAGCCGAGATCCTCGCCGCCACGCGCCACTGGCTCACGCGCGCCGTGATCGGGCTGAACCTGTGCCCGTTCGCCAAGAGCGTGCACGTCAAGGGCCAGGTGCGTTACGCGCTCAGCCGGGCAAGCCGCTTCGAGGATGCCTTCGCCGACCTGGAAACCGAGCTGCGCGCGCTCGCCGAGGCCGATCCCGAGGCGATCGACACCACCCTGGTGATCTTCCCGTTCGCCTTCGCCGAGTTCGCCGACTTCAGCGACGCAATCCACTTCGCCGACCAGTTGCTGCAACAACTGCGGCTCGACGGCATGCTGCAGATCGCGAGCTTCCACCCGCGCTACCAGTTCGACGGCAGCGAGCCCGAGGACATCGAGAACTACACGAATCGCGCACCCTATCCGATCCTGCACCTGCTGCGCGAGGCCAGCATCGATCGCGCGGTCGAGGCCTTCCCGGACGCGGCCGAGATCTACGAGCGCAACCAGGCCACGCTGCGGCGGCTCGGCCACGCGGGCTGGCGGGAATGGATGACGGAGGACGGCCAGGACGGCCGCCCCGAAGCGGGCACCTGAGCGCGGCCCGGCAGGCCCGGCTCGGTTGCCGGCTCGGTTGCCGGCTCAGGCGCTGGCGGCCTCGCCGGCTCGCGGCGCGAAGAAACGCTGGTTCAGCTCGGCCAGGCCGAACATCCCGAGGATCTCGTCGAGGCGCTCGCTGGGCTTGCGGCGCGGCAGGTTCTTGTACTGCGCGATGATCAGCTCGTTCTTCATCGAATGCTCCCAGCCGACCAGCTCGGTGACGCTGACCTGGTAGCCATGCGCCTCCAGTTGCAGGCAGCGCAGCACATTGGTGATCTGGCTGCCGAACTCGCGCGTGTGGATGGGATGGCGCCATACCTCGGCCAGCGCGCTGGACAGCGACTTGCCCTTGTTCCGGCGCAGCACGCCGGCCACCTCGGCCTGGCAGCAGGGCACCAGCACGATATGGCGCGCCTCCTTGGCGAGCGCGAAGCGGATCGCGTCGTCGGTGGCGGTATCGCAGGCATGCAGGGCCGTCACCACGTCGATGCTGGCCGGCAGCCTGGGCGAGTCGATCGACTCGGCCACCGACAGCGTCTCGAAGGACATCCCGCCGAAACCGAGCCGCGCGGCCAGCGCGGTGGAGCGCTCGACCAGTTCCTCGCGCGTCTCGATGCCGTAGATATGCGAGCCGGCCGCCGGGCGCGACTTGAAGAACAGGTCGTAGAGGATGAAGCCCAGATAGGACTTGCCGGCGCCGTGGTCGACCAGGCTCACGCCGCCGCGCTCGGCGGCGACGCTCTCCAGCAGCGGCTCGATGAACTGGTACAGGTGGTAGACCTGCTTGAGCTTGCGGCGGCTGTCCTGGTTCATCTTGCCGTCGCGCGTCAGGATGTGCAGCTCCTTGAGCAGCTCGACCGATTGCTCGGGACGGACTTCGTAGGTCTTGTTCGACATGGGGCGGGAACGGCCGGGGCCGCACCGGTGAAACCGGCGCGACATCGGCAGGAATGCGGGTGGAATGGCGGCAGTTTACCGAAATTCGCGCGACTTGCCCGAAGGCCGGCCTCAGTCGCGCGCGCCGAGCCGCCAGAGCGAGGTGATCTCGGCCGAGCGGGCCCGGTGCAGCGGGTCGCTGGCGTCGCCGGCCTTGGGATGGACCGGCTTGATATCGTCGCGACCCAGCACCGCCAGCCCCGCCGCGTCGATCCAGCCCAGCAGCGCCTCGCGCGTGCGCAGGCCCAGGTGCTCGGCGAAGTCCGAGAGGATCAGCCAGCCCTCGCCGCCCGGCTCGAGATGGGCCGCCAGGCCAGCCAGGAAGCCCTTCAGCATGCGGCTGTCGGGATCGTAGACCGCGTACTCGATCGGCGAACTGGGCCGCGCCGGCACCCAGGGCGGATTGCAGACCACCAGCGGCGCGCGGCCCGGCGGGAACAGGTCGGCCCTCAGCAGCTCGACCTGCCGGTCGCGGCCGAGCCGTTCGAGGTTCTCGGCGGCGCAGGCCAGCGCGCGCGGGTCCTGGTCGGTGGCGATCACGCGCGCCACGCCGCGCTGCGCGAGCAGGGCCGCGAGCACGCCGGTGCCGGTGCCGATATCGAAGGCGAGCGCGGCGGCACCGGCCGGCAGCGGCGCGCGCGCGACCAGCTCGACGTACTCGCCGCGCACCGGCGAGAACACGCCGTAATGCGGATGGATGCGCGCGCCCAGGGCCGGGATCTCGACGCCCTTCTTGCGCCACTCGTGCGCGCCGACCAGGCCCAGCAGCTCGCGCAGCGAGGCGACCGAAGGCTCGCCGCCGGGCCCGTAGGCCTCGCTGCAGGCCTCGCGCAGGTCGGGCGCGCGGCGCAGCGCGATCTGGTAATCGGCCTCCAGCGGGATCAGCAGCATGCCCAGCGTGCGGGCGCGCTGCGATTGGGCGAGGCGATGCAGGTTGAAGGCGTCCACCGAGGATTCGGGCGCCTTCTTGTGGCGGCGGTCGATGCGGCGTGCCAGCGCCTGCAGCAACTGGCGCGCGTTCTGGAAGTCGCCCTGCCAGACCAGCGCGGTGCCCTCGCAGGCGAGCCGGTAGGCGGCGTCCGCCGTGGTCGTGTCGTCGGCCACCACGACGCGTTTGGGCGGCGGCGCACCGGCCTCGGAACGCCAGCGCAGTGCGCGCTCGGCGCCGTTTGCATCGATGAAGTGGAGGGGCGGGTAATCGGTCACGGCAACTCGGGCGAAAGCGGGGAAAACGGGCACGAACCGGGTGGGACCGGTTCGCGGCAGCCCGGATTATCGCCCGCCGCGCCGGATGGCCCAAGCGCGGCGGTGTGACGACGGCGGCCGGCGCGGCCCCGGTTCGGCTCGCGGCACGCCGGAATCGGGCGCGGCGCGGCTTGCGCCCGGCTCGCGCTCAAGGCCTGCTCGACTCGCATTCAATAAGCGCCGTAGCCCGACATCGCCGGCAGGCTCAGGGAACCGGCATCGCTGAAGCGCACACCGCCGAGCATGCCCGAGGAGAGCTTGCCGCTCAACCGGTAGGGCACCTGCCCCGAAGCCGCCGCGTCGGCGAAACCGAAAGCCTGGCGCGCGGCCGCGAAGGCGGTGACGGTGATCGGCACGGCGATCACCGCCTCGCCGAAGCGCGGCACCATGCCCCGCGCGTCGCTCACGCCGCTGGCGAAGGCGCGGCCGTTCAGTTCCAGCGAAAGGGCGATGCCGTCGTAGTCGATCGGCCTGTCGTTGGGGTTCTGCACCCGCAGCTTCAGGTTGAAGCGCATCTCCAGTCCCTGCCCCGGCAGCGGCTCCAGGCCGACCACGCCGATCCGCGGCGAATCCAGGCCCAGCGTGGCGCAACCGGCCAGCAGCAGCGAGGCCGCCCCGGCGGCCAGCCAACGAAACGCATCACGACGCTGCATGGAGCCCTCCTCCCTTCGATCGAAACGGCATCCAGACTGGACCGCCATGCCGCGACGTAGTTCCGGCGCCGGCTGCCCGCCCCCGCCTATCGGTCCCTCATACCCCCGCCGCGACGCGCTGCCAGGGCGGATCGGCGAACCAGTCGCGCAGGAATTCGAGCAGCACCTGGGTGCGCGCGCTGCCGCCCGATTGCTGGCGCAGCAGATGGATGGTCGCGTCCTCCAGCACGGGCGCCGCGCCGCCGACCTCGAGGGCCACCAGCACGCCGTTGGCGAGCGCCACGCCGGCCAGCCAGGTCGGCAGATGGGCGATGCCGAGCCCCTCGACCGCCGCCGCCAGCAGGGCTTCCGAATGATTGCTGCGAAAGCGCGGCGCGTCGGGTGCGTGACGGTGCTCGCCGAAGCGCCAGGCGCCCGGCGGCGGCGAACCGTGCCAGGCCAGGCAGTCGTGGCGCGCCAGTTCCTCGAGCGAGCGCGGCGCGCCGCGCGCGGCCACATAGGCCGGGCTCGCGCACAGCACCCGGCGCTGCGGCGCGAGCACAGTGGCCACGAAACGGGTCGCCGCCACCGGCCCGATCCGCAGCGCCAGGTCCACCTCGGCGCCGAGCCGCTCGCCGGGCAGGTCGACCATGCTGTCGGTCAGCACCAGCTCGACCACGATCGCCGGGTGGCGCCGCATGAAAGCGGCCAGCGCCGGCATCAGGTGCAGCCGGCCGAACGGCGCCGGGCAATCGATGCGCAGCAGGCCGCCCGGCTCGTCGCGCTGCTTGTGCAGCTCGGCCTGCAGGCCGCGCATGCCGGCCAGCAGCGACCTGGCGCGCTCGTAGAGCAACTGGCCGGCCTCGGTCGGCCGCATCGCGTGGGTGCTCCGATGCAGCACGCGCAAGCCGAGCTGGGCTTCGAGCTGGTCGATGCGGCGCGCCACCGAGGAGGCGGCCATGTCGTGGCGCCGCGCGGCAGCGGAGAAGCTCTGCAGTTCGACGACGTCGACGAACAGCGCCAGGTGCGGGGAGAGGATCGATTCCATGGAAGGCGGCCGGTTTGGCTTTGCGTTTTTCGCAAAGCGATGATGCGCCTTTGCGGATTTCCGCGTCAATCGCGGCTGCCTAGACTGGCATCCATCGACTGAGCGATTCAGTCATCGCCCCAAACTGACAGGAGTTTCCGCCATGCAACGCATCGTCATCGACACCGCCGCCCGCGACATCGATTCCCTGCTCGCGCCGATCCAAGACAGTCCCTCGCCGGTGGTCGGCGACGGCCAGATGCTGATCGACATCCACGCCGCCGGCGTCAACCCGAGCGACGTGAAGGCCGCGCTCGGCAACATGCCGCACGCGGTCTGGCCGCGCACGCCGGGCCGCGACTGGGCCGGCGTGGTGCGCCTGGGCCCGGCCGACTGGGTCGGCGCGGCGGTCTGGGGTTCGGGCGGCGAACTGGGAATCCGCCGTGACGGCTCGCATGCGCAGCAGATGCTGGTGGAAGCGGCCCAGGTGCGCCGCAAGCCCGCCTCGATGACGCTCGACGAGGCAGCCGGCGTGGGCGTGCCCTTCATCACCGCCTACGAGGGCCTGCGCCGGGCCGGCATGCCGCAGGCGGGCGAGGTGGTGCTGGTGTTCGGCGCGAACGGCAAGGTCGGGCAGGCAAGCATCCAGCTCGCCACCGCGCGCGGCGCGCGCGTGATCGGCGTCGAGCGCGGCGCCGGCGTCTATCGCGGCCATGCCAGCGCCGAGGTGCCGGTGCTCGACGCCTCCAGCCAGGACATCGCCGCCACGGTGCGCGAGATGACCGACGGGCGCGGCGCCGACATCGTCTACAACACGGTCGGCAGCCCCTATTTCGCGGCGGCCAATGCGGCGATGGCGATCGGCGCGCGCCAGATCTTCATCTCCACGATCGAGCGCAGCGTGCCCTTCGACATCTTCGCCTTCTACCGCGGCCAGCACACCTTTGTCGGCGTCGATTCGCTGGCGCTCGACGGCACGGCCTGCGCGCGCATCCTCGACGAGCTGGCGCCCGCCTTCGAGACCGGCACGCTGCGGCCGTTCCCGATCACGGCCGAGCACGTCTACGCGCTGGACCACGCGCAGGACGCGTATCGCGCGGTATTGACGGGCGCACGCGAACGCGTGCTGATCCGTCCGTGAACGGGCCGGACGCGGGCAAGGGGAGAACCAGGATGATCGACTACGCGGTGTCGCTCGGCGTCGGGCTGGGGGTGGGCGTGCTCTACGGGGTGCTGAACGTGCGTTCGCCGGCGCCGCCGCTGGTCGCGCTGATCGGGCTGCTCGGCATGGTGCTGGGGGAAACCGCGATCCGCTGGCTGCGCTGACGCCGCCGGCACGGTGAGGCGAGGCGGCCGCTCGCGCGGTGCGCCGCCTCGTCGGTGGCATCGACACTCACCCCGGCGCCTGCCTCAGCGGTCGCCGCGCCGCCAGAACGCCCACCAGGCGGCCAGGCCGGTGAACATGGTGACGAACAGCACCATCAGCCAGAAGCCGTGCTTGTTCTCGGCAAGCGGCACGCCGCCCACGTTCATGCCGAAGAAACCGGCCACGATATTGATCGGCAGCGCGATCACGGTCACCAGGGTCAGCGTGAACAGCGTGCGGTTGTTCTGTTCGTCGAGCCGCGAGGTGATCTCTTCCTGCAGCAGCTTGATCCGCTCCACCAGCCCGGCCAGGTCGGCCAGCACCAGCGAGAACTCCTCGGTCGATTCGCGCAGCTCCTGCACGTCCTCGCCGAGCAGCCAGGCGGGCGGCTTGGCCAGCAGCCGGAAGATCGAACCCGGCTCGGGCGCGAGCATGCGCTGCAGCCGCGTCAGGCTGCGGCGCATCGAACCCAGCTGCTCGCGGTTGGCGGTGGGCCGCTGCGAGAGGAAGCGATCCTCGATACGGTCCACGTCGACCGCCGCGCGCCGCACGATGTGCTGCATCACGTCGGCCTGGTCGCGCAGCAGGTGGATCAGCAGCTCGGTCGGCGAGCGGAAGCGCTCGCCCTGGCGCACGCTCTCGCGCAGCGTGTCGACCGAGCGCAGCGGCTTCAGGCGCGCGGTCACCATCATGCGGCGGTCGACATAGACCCACAGCGTCGCCACCTCGGCCGCCTCCATGTCGAGGCTGAACATCACGTCGTTGACCACCGCGCGCAGCACGCCTTCCTGCTGCTCGATGCGGGTCGAGTGCGAGCCTTCGCGCAGGAATTCATAGAAGCTCTCGGGCAAGCCGAGGTGGGCGCGCATCCAGCGTTCGCTGGCGCCGTGCGCGAGATTGAAATGCAGCCACTGGAACTCGCCCTGGGCGGCGCCCTTCACGGGCACGTCCAGCAGGCGCAGGCTGGTCTCGGTCGCGTCCACGGGCACCCCGGCCGCGTCCGGCGCGAAGCGGAACGCGCAGACCATGCCGCTCATGTCGGCGCCGTACGTGGGAATGATCATTTCTGGTTTCATCGACTGTCCTGCCTATCCTGTGCGCCGCCTGCCGCGCACCGTCCGCCACCCACGGCGCGCCCGCCCTCCTGTTTCGCCGATGCGCGTGTCAGCATGATGGCGCGTCATCTGGCTGCCACGATCGCGTCGCGTCGGCGCGACAGCGAAAGCCGGCCGGCGCCCGCTCGAAAGCACGTCGTAAGCACGGGCACGGGCGACACGTCGCCGGCAACGAAGCATAGCGAAACCCGGGGAGAACCGCGAATCAATCCGGCGCGGGTCGAAAGCTCAGGATGGCGAAGCGCCGACCGGCGGCAGACCAGCAGCAGATCCGGCGCGGGGCTGGCGAGAAATCGACGGAAGTCGACGAAAGGTCGGCAGGAGATCGGCGAGAAACCGGAATGCGCCGCGCCCGGCATCGCGCAAATGAAAATGCCGGCGCGCGGGCCGGCATCTCGTCAGGGTCAGGGTGAGGGTTGGCGGTTCTGGTTCGCCGAACTCGGGCAGGACGGATCCTTGCCCCAGTGACCATCGCAGACGCGCCAGCGGCAGAGTTGATCCTCGAAGAAACCGCGCTGGCTGCACTCCTTCACGCGCGCGGCCAGCGAGCCGGTATCGGCGGCGGCCACCTTCTGCACCGGCGCGGCCTTTTCCTTGCGCGGCTTGGCCGACAGCGGCACGCCCGGATCGGCCGGCTTGGTGCGGGCCACCAGCGCGGCCAGCAGGTCGGCATCGGGATCGTCGGGCTTCTTCGCGGTGGTGCCGGCCGGGCGGCGCTTGGCGGCGGCCTCGAGCTGGCGGTCGTGGCGCTTCTTGGCGGCCAGTTCCTGCCTGGCGTGCGCCTCCTCGCGCTTGGCCTCGGCGGCGGCGAGCCGCGCCTCGGCCTTGGTCTGGTGCTGCGGCTTGCCCTTGGCGGCCGCCACGTCCTGCCTGGCGCCCGCGGCACTGGCGCCGGCCTTGCCGGCCACGGCTGCGGCCGCCACCGTCGCCGCCGCGCCGGCGGCTACCGTCGCGTTCGAGGACGCATCGGTCGCGCCGTTGGCGAGCGCCTGCGAGAGCCGGTTGCCCGAGCTGGCCGAAGCGGGTTCGTCGTTGACGATGGTGGCTGTCTGCGGCGCCGCGTCCGAGGCGCCGGCAGCCTGCGCGGCCTGGGTGCCCGAGGCCTCGCTCGCGGCGGCACCGGAGGCGGCGGCCAGCGTGGCCGGCGTCGCGCCGCTGGCGGCCGAAGCGGCCGCGGCCGATGCCGGGCTCGCGGCCGCCGTGACGGCAGGCGCCGCGGCGTTGTGCGAATTGATGCGCCAGGCACCCCAGCCGGCCACCGCGATCACGGCCAGCGCGATCAGCGCCAGCGGCCCCTTGCGCGAACGCGAGGCGGCGGCGGTTTCGCCAGCCTGCTGAGGCGCCACCCGCCCTTCGAGATTGGCGAGAATACGCGAGCCATTCTGACCGGCAGCCTGGCCCGGTTCAGAAAGCAGACTGGGGGGTGGTGAAGCTTTCCGATTTGAATCTTCCGGCGCGCTCATTCAATGTCTCGTTGAATCCTGGTTTAATTCGCCGCAATAATATCGTCCGGCCGACTCGAAGCAGGCCTGATTCTAAGAGCAAGCCTTCTAAAAGACAATCGATTGTAAAATCCGGGGTTTTCTGTGATTGCCGTCGTACTGATCGCGTATTTCGCCATCGCCGTGCTGATCGCCGCCATGCTGTTATTGCCCGGCGTGCGCACCAGCGTTTTTTCCACGGTCGCGCAGTTTCACGGGCGATTAAGCCGCCGCGTTTCCGATCGCGCCACGCGCACGCGAGGCCACATTGTTAAATCGGCAAAATTTTCACAGAGCTCATTAAATGAACTGCAAAACTTACTGGTTCGGCGCCGCTTGCTGATTATCTGCGCGACGGGTATTCTTGCGACGCCTCCGTTGATCGCGATTGCGTTACGCGGTCGGCAATTATTCCAATACGACGACACCATACGCGTTCCCGACGAGAAGATCGCCGCGCTGCTGCAAGGCGAGCAACTCGTCCCGCCGCCGCCGCTGCCTCCCGAGGTATTCGCCACGCGCGAAGTCGAGCAGATCCGGCCCGCGCTGAAGGATGCGAGTCGCGATTGGAATTTGCTGGACCCGGATTTCCGCACGCGCTTGCTGCTGGTCTACAAGATCATGCACGAGCAATACGGATACGAAATGGCGCTGCTGGAGGGATATCGCAGCCCGGAGCGGCAAAACCGGCTGGCCGCGATCGGCTCGAACGTGACCAATGCGGCCGCGTACCAGAGTTATCACCAGTTCGGCCTGGCCTCCGACAACGCGTTCCTGCGCGACGGCAAGCTGGTGATTTCCGAAAAAGATCCCTGGGCCATGCGCGGTTATCAGCTGTACGGACAAGTCGCGGAGCAGGTCGGCTTGACCTGGGGTGGCCGGTGGAAAATGATGGACCTCGGCCACGTCGAATACCATAAGCCCGGTTTCAAACTGGGGCACCCGCCGCCGCAATGACGGCGTCGGCACACTGAGGGCGGTATGGGGGCAGATGAACCACGAGACCAGCCGGCACGCCGGCCAAGCACAGCAGGGGGAGCCGCACGCGCCCGCCCGTCGCCTGCCCGTCCGGTTCATCCCGTCCGTCTCGATACGCCGAGCCCCGCCCGCCGCCATCCTCTTCCCTCTTTACGCGGGACTGACAGCGTGACGTCACGCGCCGCCCTCACGCTGTCGGCGCGCACGCGCCATTGCCTCACCCCATTGATTCGCACCGGAACCTGACCGTCCTATGCAACGCATCCTCAACGTGTTGACTCACCCGCGCACGCTCTCGATCCTCGGGTTCATCGCGCTCGCCGCGATCCTGTTCATCGTGGCGGACGCCCTTGCGATCAGCTTCGTCTACCCGCTCGCGATCCTCGCGGTGATCGTGGTGCTGTGGCTGCTGGTGAAGCTGATCAAGCGGCTGCGCGTGCGGCGCGCCAACCGCAAGCTCGGCGACATGCTCGAGGAGCAGGCCCAGGTCGACAAGGCGGCGGCCGCCTCGGTGACGCCGGTCGAACCGGCCAAGGCCGCCGAGCTCGACACGCTGCGCGCGCGCCTGGTGGACACGGTCAAGACCATCAAGACCTCGAAGATCGGCCAGGTGTCCGGCGGCTCGGCGCTCTACGAGCTGCCCTGGTACATCGTGATCGGCAACCCGGCGGCGGGCAAGAGCAGCGCGGTGATCAACTCGGGCCTGCAGTTCCCGTTCGCCGACAAGAACAGCGCGGTGATCCACGGCATCGGCGGCACCCGCAACTGCGACTGGTTCTTCACCACCGAGGGCATCCTGCTCGACACCGCCGGCCGCTACTCGGTGCACGAGGAAGACCGCAGCGAATGGATCGGCTTCCTCGGCCTGCTCAAGAAATTCCGTCCCAAGGCGCCGATCAACGGCATCATCGTCACCGCCAGCATCGCCGAGCTGACCGGCAGCCGTCCCGAGTTCGCCATCAACCTGGCCAAGAACCTGCGCCAGCGCGTGCAGGAGCTGACCGAGAAGCTGGAGGTGTTCGCGCCGGTCTACGTGATGTTCACCAAGGCCGACCTGATCACCGGCTTCACCGAGTTCTTCAGCAGCAGCGACCGCCAGGAATACGACCGCGTGTGGGGCGCCACCCTGCCCTACGAGCCCGACGAGAAGCGCGACGTGGTGGCGCTGTTCGACGAGCGCTTCGAGGAACTCTACGACGGCCTCAAGGAAATCAGCGTCGCGCAACTGTCGATCAGCCGCGGCAACATCCTCTCGCCGGGCCAGTTGAGCTTCCCGCTCGAATTCGCCTCGATCAAGCCGACCCTGCGCGCCTTCCTGGCCACCCTGTTCGAGAACAACCCGTTCCAGTACAAGCCGATCTTCCGCGGCTTCTACTTCACCAGCGCGCTGCAGGAAGGCGAAACCAATTCCGCCGCCGCGCAGCGCATCGCCTCGCGCTTCGCGCTGGACGGCAGCGCCCTGCCCAAGCCGCACAGCGCCTTCTCGAAGAACGGCTTCTTCCTGCGCGACCTGTTCTCGAAGGTGATCTTCGAGGACCGCAAGACGGTGCGCCAGTTCGCCAGCCCCGCCAAGACGCGGATGCGCTACGCCACCTTCTTCGCCTTCGTGGCGGTGCTGGCGCTGGCGCTGGGCGGCTGGACCTGGTCGACGATCGGCAACCAGCAGCTGGTGGCCAACGTGCAGGCCGACCTCGACAACATCGCCAAGCTCGAGCAGAACCGCAACGACCTCCAATCGCGCCTGCAGGCGATGGACATCCTCGAGGACCGCATCGAGCAGCTCGAGCAGTTTCGCCGCGACAAGCCGCTCTCGGTCTCGCTGGGCCTCTACCAGGGCGACCGCCTGGAAGAGCGCCTGCTCACCGAGTACTACAACGGCGTGCGCCAGATCATGCTGGCGCCGGTGGCCGACAATCTCGCCGCGTTCCTGAAGGACGTCGACGCGCATCCGGACCAGCTCGCGCCGATGACGCGCACGCCCGAATCGGGCGCGGTGCCGGTCTCCGACAAATCGGCGCTGCAGCCGCAGGCGCAGGGCGGGCTCTACAACGACGCCTCGCCGACCAATGTCGAGGACGCCTACAACGCGCTGAAGACCTACCTGATGCTGTCGGACAAGCGCCACGTCGAGCAGGCGCACCTGACCGACCAGATCGCGCGCTTCTGGCGCGGCTGGCTGGAAACCAATCGCGGGAACATGCCGCGCGACGAGATGATCCGCAGCGCCGAGCGCATGATCACCTTCTACCTGTCGCGCGTGCAGGACAACGACTGGCCGATGATCGACGCCAACCTGGCCCTGGTCGACCAGACCCGCGAGAACCTGCGCCACGTGGTGCGCGGCATGCCGGCCCGCCAGCGCGTCTACGAGGAAATCAAGGCGCGCGCCTCGACGCGTTATGCCCCGATGACGATCGCGCGCATCGTCGGCGAGGACAACACCGGCCTGGTGGCCGGCAGCTACGCGATCCCCGGCACCTTCACGCGCGACGCCTGGTTCGACTACGTGCAGCCGGCGATCCGCGACGCGGCCACCAAGGAACTGCAGGCCAAGGACTGGGTGCTCAACACCGCCTCGCAGGACGACCTGACGCTGGAAGGCAGCCCCGAGCAGATCCAGAAGGTGCTGGTCGGCATGTACAAGACCGAATACGCCCAGCACTGGCAGAAGTTCATGCAGGGCATCGCGGTGCAGAACTTCGGCAGCTTCGGCCAGGCCGTGGACGCCATGAACAAGCTCGGCGACCCGCAGGACTCGCCGATCCGCAAGGTGCTCGAGACCGCCTACGACCAGACCTCCTGGGATAACCCGTCGCTGGCCAACGTGTCGATCAAGAAGGCGCAGACCGGCGTGGTGAACTGGGTCAAGCAGTGGTTCTCGCGCAAGCCGGGCGGGCAGCTGGCGGCCAACATCGACATCAACGGCAACCCGGTCGAGGTGCCGATGGGCCCGATCGGCCAGGAGTTCATCGGCCTGGGCCGGATCGTGCAGACCCACGACGGCGGCCAGTCGATGCTCAAGGGCTACATGGACACGCTCTCCAAGGTGCGCACCCGCTTCAACGTGATCAAGAACCAGGGCGACCCAGGCCCCGGCGCGCGCCAGCTGATGCAGCAGACGCTCGACGGCAACGGCTCGGAACTGGCCGATTCGCTGAAGTACGTCGACGAGCAGATGCTGACCGGCCTGACCGACTCGCAACGCAAGTCGCTGCGCCCGCTGCTGGTGCGCCCGCTGCAGCAGGCCTTCTCGGTGGTGATCCAGCCTGCCTCGGTGGAAGTCAACAAGGTGTGGAACGCGCAGGTCTACCAGCCGTTCCAGGCCTCGCTGGCGAACAAGTACCCGTTCTCCGCCGGCGCCAAGGTGGAGGCCGCCTCGAGCGAGATCGCCCAGGTGTTCGGCCCGGACGGCTCGATCTCGAAGTTCGTCGGCACCACGCTCGGGCCGCTCGCGGTGCGCCGCGGCGACACGCTGACGGCACGCACCTGGGGCGACATGGGTCTGGCGCTGACGCCGGAATTCACCAGCGGCTTCGCGACCTGGGTCGCGCCGCTGGCGGGCGGCGCCGCCACCAGCGCGGCCTCCTCCGAGCCGCAGACGGTGTTCCAGATCCTGCCGCAGCCGAGCAGCGGGACCACCGAGTACACCATCGCGATCGACGGCCAGCAGCTGCGCTACCGCAACACGCCGCCGCAGTGGACCAACTTCGTCTGGCCGAACCCGAGCGGTTCGCCGGGCGCGACGCTGACGGCCACCACTTTCGACGGCCGCACGCTGACCCTGGTCAACGAGCCGGGCCGCTACGGGCTGGAGAAGCTGATCAACTCGGCGCAGCGCTCGCGCCGCCCGGACGGCACCTTCGACCTGGCCTGGACGCAGGGCAACGTCAACGTGGCGGTGACGATGCGCATCATCAGCACCTCGCAGCCCTCGGGCGGCGGCAGCGGTGGCGGCGACGCGCCGCAGCAGCAGAGCCTGCGCGGCCTGCACCTGCCCTCGTCGGTGGCCAACACCAGCGCGAGCGGCGCCGTCAACGCGACGGCCCAGGCACCTGCCGGCACGTCCGGCGTCGCAACGGCCGCCAACGGCGCGGCCGCCAACGCATCGAACGCACAGGGGGCGCAATGACACAAACGGTCCAGGCGCAGATCGCCTACTTCGGCAAGATCCCGTCGCGCGGCGATTTCGTGAAGAGCCCGCACAACCCGCAGCTGCTGCAGACGCTCGACCGCTGGATCGCGCAGGCCATGGAGCTGCTGGCCGACGACCCGCGCTGGAAGATCGTCTACGAGAACGCGCGGCCGATGCACTTCGCCTTCATCGGCTCGCGCAGCAAGCTCGCGATCGCCGGCCACATGGTGGCCAGCCACGACGCCTCGAACCGGCGCTTTCCGTTCCTCGCCGCCACCGCGCTGGAGGTCGAGCGCCCGCTGAACTTCATCGCGCGCAGCCCGCTGGCCTTCGCGCGGCTCTGGCAGCGCGCCGCCTCGCTGATGCGCCCGCTGCTCGGCAAGGAGGAGCCGGCCGGCGCGCTGCAGGCGCTGGGCGACGCCACCGTGCCGATCGACACCGGCGGCCCCGCCCACGACGGCACCTTCAACGATTTCGTCGAGCACCAGTCGCTGTTCGGCCTGGAGCAGATGCTGCTGGCCAGCGGCCACCCGGTGAAGCTGCGCGGCGCGATGCTGGCGCTGGGCTCGCTGCTGCGCCCGGTGATGCAGAGCGGCTCCTCGCACATCGAGCGCGGGCTGACCCTGCCGCTGCCGGTCGACCCGTTCTACCGCAGCCTGGTGGCCGCGTTCTGGATGGAGCTGATCTCGCCCTTCGTCTCGCAGGCCGATTTCGAGCTGGCGATCTTCATCGGCAGCATCGCCGAGCGCG
This sequence comes from Burkholderia gladioli, assembly GCF_000959725.1. Lineage (NCBI taxonomy): Bacteria > Pseudomonadati > Pseudomonadota > Betaproteobacteria > Burkholderiales > Burkholderiaceae > Burkholderia > Burkholderia gladioli. The sequence continues at coordinate 1,944,370 of NZ_CP009323.1, read as the reverse complement.
AGCGGCTGATCATCGGCTTCAACGGCGCCTCGGCGCGCACGCTGCACAGCGTGGTCGACCCGCAAACCTACTCGCAACACAACATCGACATCGACGATCCGGAATGGGTCGACGCCCATGCGCAACACGATCCCGCGACCAGCAAGCTCATCAGCTACCTCGAACAACCGCAACTGTCGCTGCGCGTGGCGATCGACACGTTCCGCGAAGCCTTCGTCGGAGGGGCCTGACGTCATGACGACCTCCGCGTACCGCCGGCGCCTGCTGCCGGCCGCGCTTTCCACGCTGTCCCTGCTGGCGCTCGGCGCGGCGCTCGCCGGCCCCGGCGCCGCCTTCGCCGACAACGCGGGCCCCGCCACCGTCACGCGCGTCGACACCAGCGGCGTGACGGTGCGCACCACCCTGATCCCGCCGGCCGGCGGCGCCATGCAGCCGGCCGCGGCCGGCGCGCTGGGCGGCACCGCCCAGGGTGGCACGGTGCTGACCGGCACCAATGTCGCGAACGGCGCGGGCGGCGGCCAGGCCACCGGCGCCGGCACCGGCGCGACCGTGTCGGCCCCGGCGCCGGCCAATGCCACGCCGGGCCAGGTGGTGGCCGGCGGCAAGGTGCCCGACGAGGCCACCAAGGCGGCCGTGCTGCAGAAGCTGCGCGACACCTACGGCGCCGGCAACGTGGTCGACCAGATCGAGGTGGGCGACGTCACCACCCCGCCGAACTGGAGTGCCAACGTGCAGAAGCTGATCGGCCCGCAACTGAAGCAGATCAGCAAGGGACAGCTGAAGATCGACGGCACCTCGATCGACGTGAGGGGCGAGGTCCGCAACGAGGCGCTGCGCCAGCAGGTGGCCAGCGACATGGCCAACCAGCTGAACCCGACCTACACGATCCGCAACGCGCTGCGCGTGAGCGCCTCCGAGCAGGGCATCCTCGACCAGACGCTGGCCAACCGTACCATCGAGTTCGAGACCGGCAGCGCCACGCTGACCCCGCAGGGCCGCGCGATCCTGGACCAGATGGCCGACGCGATGAGCAAGCTGGCGAACCGGCAGGTCACCATCATCGGCCACACCGACAACTCGGGTAACCGCGCCACCAACATCTCGCTGAGCCAGGCGCGCGCCGATGCGGTGAAGGGCTACCTGGTGGCCAAGGGCATCGCCTCGCAGCAGTTGACCACCACCGGCGTGGGTCCGGACCAGCCGATCGCCTCGAACGACACCGCCGACGGGCGGGCGCGCAACCGCCGCATCGAGTTCCGCGTCAGCCAGTAAGCGCTCAGCAAGGCCGGAAACGACAACGGCACCGACGGGATCTCCCGCCGGTGCCGTTTTCTCATGGAGCCCGCCGCGCGAGGCGGCGCCCGCTCAGTTGTTCTCGTCGGGCTTCAGGCCCAGCAGCTCGCGGATATGCGACAGCGAGCCGTCGTCTTTCACCACCGAGGCCAGCCACTGGTGCAGCGGCATGTCGGCCCATTCGGCGGCCTTGTCGGCGAGATAGGCGACCGGGCTGTGCGGCTCGGTGGCGCGGAAATACTTGGCGACGGCGCGCAACTGCTCGACGGCCTGCGCGCGATTCTGGATGCCGGCGATCACGGTCGGCGCGGCGACCTGGACCGGGACGGGCTGAACGGGCTGGGCGTGGGGCATCGGTGCGATCGGCTCCGGGGAAAGCGGGGTCTTGAAGCTGGGTTCGGCGCGTTCGAGCGGGGCGCCCTGGCCGGGCTGCGCGGGCGGCGGCGCCACCGGCTGCGCCTCGGCCACGTAACCCTGCTCCCTGGCGAAGCGCTCGGCCAGCATGCGCACCGACTCGTAGGCCTCGCGCGCCTGGCGGAAGCTCGGCGCGGCATTGCCGGCGCGCCGCTCGAGCTCGTCGTCGAGCGCGTCGAGCGCGGCGCGGAACGCCGTCAGCTTGGCCAGCAGCGTGGCGTAGAAGGCCACCGAGGTCATCCGCTTGGAGGCCTCGATCTGCTCGACCGCGGGCTTGTTGCGCGAGATCTCGTGGGCATTGTCGGGGTCGCGCCGTACCGCCTGCGCGACGTGCTGCGCCACCTCCCAGTCGAGCGCGGTATAGGCGCTGCCCGAGCCGTCGGTCAGCGCGACGGTGCGCAGCAGCTCGGCGGTGCGCCCGGACAGCCAGCCGACATTGCCGAGCCGGTATTCGGCGTCGTCGCCCTCGGGCAGCGGATGCACCTGGTCCCACCAGGTATGCACCAGCCCCGCCAGCAGCTCGTAGCCCTGGGTCAGCCCGCCCACGCCGTCCTGGATCGCCAGCGCCTCGGTGAGCCAGACCGCCAGGCGCAGGTCCTTGGTGCGCGTGCCGAGCAGCTCGACCGACTGCTCGACCACGAAGCCCCAGTCGGCTTCCTTGATTTCGGTGATCCATTCGCCCTGGTCGAGCGAGGGATCGTCGAATTTGCGCGCGTGCTGGATCGCGTCGAATTCGGACGAGAACAGCAGGTCCTCGCCGCAGGGCGAGGCCTCGCTGAGGGGCGCCAGAAGCGCGGTGACGTGAATCGGCATGATCGTGGTGACTACTCGAAACGACTCGGAAAGCGGCGGCGCCTCGCGCGCGGGGCACCGCCGGGATGCTTCGGGAAACTCGGGCTCGCGCGGCCGGCTCGATTCGACGGGCCCAGCCACGCGCGACGAACGACAGCTTACTCCACCGTGTACTCGAATTCGCCGGCCTCGCTGGCGCGCACCGCGATGCGCTTGAGCGCGGTGCCGTCGGCGAGCCGCTCCAGCACGTGGCCGGCGATCTCGGGCAGCAGCGTGCCATTGAGGATGTGGTCGACGTTGCGGGCGCCCGAATCGACCTCGGTGCAGCGCGCCAGCACCGCCTCCACCAGCGACTCGTCCCACTCGAAGGCGGCCTTGTGGTTGGCTTCGATGCGGCGGCGGATGCGATCCAGCTTCAGCTCGATGATCTCGACCAGCACCTCGTCCGAGATCGGGTAATAGGGCACCACCTTCATGCGGCCCAGGAAGGCCGGCTTGAAGGCCTTGTAGAGCGCCGGGCGCAGCGTCTCGGCGAGCGCGTCGGGGTCCGGCAGCTCCTCTTCCGGCTTGTTCAGGCAGGCCTGCATCACCTGGCTCGAGCCGACGTTCGAGGTCAGGATGATCAGGGTGTTGCGGAAGTCGATCTCGCGGCCCTCGGCGTCGTCCATCGCGCCCTTGTCGAACACCTGGAAGAACATCTCCAGCACGTCCGGGTGAGCCTTCTCGACCTCGTCGAGCAGCACCACCGAATAGGGATTGCGGCGCACCGCCTCGGTCAGCACGCCGCCCTCGCCGTAGCCGACGTAACCCGGCGGCGAGCCCTTCAGGCCCGACACGCTGTGCGCCTCCTGGTACTCGCTCATGTTGATGGTGACCATCTTGCGCTCGCCGCCGTAGAGCACGTCGGCCAGCGCCAGCGCCGTCTCGGTCTTGCCGACGCCCGAGGGCCCGACGAACATGAACACGCCGCGCGGCTTGTTCGGATCCTCCAGCCCGGCGGTGGCGGTGCGCACGCGCTGCGCCACCGCGTCGAGCGCGTGGTCCTGGCCGATCACGCGCGCGCCGAGCAGGGCATTGAGATTCATCACGGTCTCGATCTCGTCCTTGACCATGCGCCCGAGCGGGATGCCGGTCCAGGCCGCGACGATCTCGGCCACCACGTGGCCGTCGACCTGCAGCGGCACCATCGGCTCGACGCCCTGCAGGGCCGCCAGCGCGGCGATACGCTCGGCCAGCTCGGCGCGCACCGCGTCCTCGTCGATGCGTTCGCCCTCGGCCGAGCCCTCGCGCGCCGCGTCGATCCTCGCGCGCAGCGCGACGATCTCGGCCACCACCGCCTGCTCCTCGGCATAACGCCGCCGGGCCGTCTCCAGCGCGGCCACATCGGCCTCGCGCGCCACCCGCAGCACCGCCAGCCGTTCCTCGTGCGAAGCGCCGCCGGCCACCTCGCGCTCCAGCGAGGCGATCTCGGCGTCGGTGCGCTCCAGGCGCTTGCTGGTGTCGTCGATCACGGCCGGCGTCGCGCTCTGCGCCAGCGCAACCTTCGCGCAGGCGGTGTCGAGCACGCTGATCGCCTTGTCGGGCAGTTGCCGGCCGCTGATGTAGCGATGCGAGAGCCGCACCGCCTCGGTGATCGCGTCGTCGAGGATGCGCACGTTGAAGTGGCGCTCCATCAGCCCGGCCATGCCGCGCAGCATGGCGGCCGCCAGCGGCTCGCTGGGTTCCTCGATCTTGACCACCTGGAAGCGCCGCGCCAAGGCGGCATCCTTCTCGAAGTACTTCTTGTACTCGCTCCAGGTGGTGGCCGCGATGGTGCGCAGCTCGCCGCGCGCCAGCGCCGGCTTGAGCAGGTTGGCCGCATCGTTCTGCCCGGCCTGGCCGCCCGCGCCGATGATGGTGTGGGCCTCGTCGATGAACAGGATGATCGGGTGCGCGCTCTTCTTGACCTCGTCGATCACGCTCTTCAGGCGGTTCTCGAACTCGCCCTTCACGCTCGCGCCGGCCTGCAGCAGGCCCATGTCGAGCACGTGCAGCGCCACGCCGGCCAGAGGCGGCGGCACGTCGCCGGCGGCGATGCGCAGCGCCAGCCCCTCCACCACGGCGGTCTTCCCGACCCCGGCCTCGCCGGTCATGATCGGGTTGTTCTGGCGGCGCCGCATCAGGATGTCGATCGCCTGGCGAATCTCGGCGTCACGGCCGATCACCGGGTCGATCTTGCCTTCCCTGGCGCGCTGCGTGAGGTTGGTGGTGTAGGTGTCGAGCGCGGGCGTCTTCGACGGGCCGCCCGCGGCGCCGGCCGCCGCCTCGGCCGCCACGTCGGTCTGGTCGCCGGCGCCGGCATCGGCCTCGCGCGGCTCGGCCTCGTTCGAGCCGGCCGTGATCTCGTCGAACTTGTGCTTGAGGTCGGTCACGCGCACGCGCGCGAACTGCGGCGACATGCGCTGCGCGAACTGCGCCAGGTCGGGCGCGCTCAGCAGCGCGAGCAGCAGGTGGCCCGAGCGGATCCGCCCGATCTGCGCGTCCAGCGAGGCGATCAGCCAGGCCTGCTCGAACAGCTCGCTCAGGTGCACCGAGAACACCGGCGTGCGCGTGTTGCCGCGCTTGAGGCTCTCCAGCTCGCGTTCGAGGTCGGCGCGCAGCGCATGCGGATCGACGCCGCTGGCGCGCAGCACCACCGGCATGTCGCCGCTGGTCTCGTCGAGCAGCGCGACGAACAAGTGCTCGAGATCGACCTCGTAGTGGCCGCGCGCGAAACACAGGCTCGCCGCGCGTTCGGCCGCCTTGCGGCAGGTCGGGTTCAGTTTCGCAATCAGGGTCTTGAGTGGCGTGCTCATGAGGTCGGTCGCTCTCGGGTTCGCTCGGTGTTGGTTCGGTGTTGTTGCTTGGCTTGGGCCCGGTGCGGGCCGCCGCTCAATGGATCACATGCAGTTCGTAGCGCGCGTCGGCGCGATCGCGCTCGGCCTCGTGGGTGCAGAGGAAAGCGTCCCAGCCGAGCCGCCCGCCGCTGCCGAGGATGGTCGGGCCGACCTCGGCGCGCTTGAGCACCAGCGAGATCTCGTATTCGAGCGTGATGCCGGCCAGCAGCGTCAGCATGCGCTCGAGTGCGATGGCGCGATCACCACCGGGCAGGAAGGCCTCGTAGTCGCGCTTGGACAGCGGCCCCACCACCAGCCGGGCGCGCATGTCGCGCTGCCAGACCCGCTCGCCGACCAGCGCGGTCGCGCCCAGCGTGGCATTGACCTCGCCCAGCACGCTCAGTTGGTCGGGCGGCACGTCGTACCACTTGCCGACGAACTGGTCGACGCGGATCGACACCTGGAAATAGTCCGACAAGGTGCGCTGCAGGTAGGCGGCCGACACCGGCCGATGGCGCGCGGCCAGCGCGTAACCGGCGATGGCCTCGTCGATCACCGCACCCTTGCCTTCCTGCATGGCGCGCCGCGCATCGGGATTCGACACGCCGGCCAGCGACAGCAGCAGCGGCAGGTAGCGCTCGTCGCGGTCGAGCTCGTAATGCAGGGGCAGGCGGTACTTCTTCCAGGCCGAATAGAACAGCGCGGTGGCGCGGTTCGAGAACACGTCGAAGAAGGCGCGCGCGGCGTGGTCGCGCTTCAACTGCTCGCGCGCGATGATCTGCTCGGTGTAGTGATGCGGCAGCGCGCCCTGCCCGCCCAGCAGCCCGAAGAAGGCCGGCACGATCTCGACGCGGTCGACCTGCTCGTCCTCGACGGCGGCGCGATGCGCCTCCTCGTCCACCCGCTCGCCGGCCGCGTCGAAGGACTGCGCGCGCTCGATCTCGCTGGGCGGGAAACCGAGCGACAGCGAGTTGCGGAACAGCACCCGCCGCTCGACGATCTCGCCGGGGCGCAGCGCGTCGGGCTTCTCCGGGTCGCGCCGGGCGAACCAGGTTTCGAGCAGCCGCACCGCCTGGAAGAACTCGAAGCGATACGGCTCGTCGAGGAACTGCTCGACTACGCCAGGATCGATTCGCCGCTGCGCGGTTTGCATCGCATGATCTCCTCGCCGGTGCGCTTGGACACGACGATCAATTGGACAAAGCTGTTGAGGTGGACGTAGAGGCCGAAGAAGGCGTCGAGCATCCGCACGAAGGACGCCAGGCTGGTGCCGACGAAATGCTCCTCGTCGATCGTCAGGCGGATCTCGATACCGCGCACGAAGGTCGCGAAGGGCTTGCCGGGCAGCCATTGCACGGCACCGCGCTGCTCGATCGCCACCAGCCCGTCGATATGCCGGGTCGAGACCGCCGAGCGGCGCAGGTCGTAGAGCGTGAGCAGTTCCTTGAGCGGCGCCAGGCCGTCGTTGGCCAGCGACACGTGGTTCAGCGCCAGGTGCGAGATCAGCCGCCAGTGGGCGGCGCGCCCGCGCGCGAAACGCACGCTGGGGCTGGGCCGGCGCAGCATCGTGATGTCGCCGAAATCGGCGCCGCCGTCGGCGAACAGGTCGCCGCCGGCCAGGCCGGTGGCCAGCCCCGCCGGCAGGTCGCGGTTGGTGCAGGTCAGGCGCAGGCTCAGCGTGTCGGTCTGCGGCGCGGAAGGCTCGAAGTCGATGTCGACGATCGAGATCTCGGTCTCGTAGCCGGGGCTGTGCTGGGCCACCCAGTCGTTGCGGCGCGCGAACCAGTAATGGCCGACATGCCCGGCCTCGCCATGGTGCAGCGAATAGAAGGGCCGGAACTCGACCACCGATTCCTCGTGCGCGGTCTGGCGCACCAGGTGCACCGAATCGATCGAATAGACCTCGTAGGCGAAGGCGCGGCGCGCCTCGGCGATCACCGGGTAGGAAACGCTCTGGTGGTCGATGCGGATCGGCTCGCCGTTCTGCTTGAACAGGTTGACCACCGGCGTGCAGAACAGGCGCAGGTGGGTCGCGCTCAGCATGTCGAGCAGCCGCGCCACGTGCGAGTCGCTGCGCACGTCGGCCAGCACGATGTGCAGGGTCAGGCGGTGGCAGGGGCCGGCGCGGCGCGTCATCGCGGCCAGGTCGAAATCGACGAAGTCGAACTTGTCGGGGAACGCGAAGTATTCGGTCAGCAGGCGGTAGGCCGGGTGCGAGCGCGACGGGTAGTCGATCAGCGCGTCATGCTCCTCGAAGCCGGCCTGGGTGACGGGCGAGCTGCGCAGCGCGGTCCAGCGGCCGTTGCGCTCGGGCTCGACATAGGTGGCGAGCGTGTTGATGAACAGGCAGTCGGCCAGCGCGGCGACGAAGGACTGCTCGCCGTGCAGGTGGGCGCGCAGCGTCTGCAGCTTGAGCCCGGCCAGGTCGAACTGCGGCGCCATCGATTCGAAGGTGATCGAGATCACGCCGGTGGCGTTGCCGGGCAGCACGGTGGCGGCCGGCGCGGCGGCGATCGAGGAATAGCGCGCCTCGGAGATGCGGATCGGCGCGATCGTCACGTCGTAGGCGGTGCGGAACTGGCATTGCACGCCACGGATCGCGCGGCTCTTCAGCTCGGTGCCGCGCGCCACCCGATGCGGCGCGGTCTGCTGCGAGACGTTGGCGCTCGGCGTGAACTGCGCGATCGAACAGGACGGGAACGAGCGCAGGTAGTGCGGATACAGCACGTCGACCAGCGCCTCGGTGAATTCCGGGTAGTCGTCGTCGAGCTTCTTGTTGATGCGCGCGCCCAGCAGCGCGAAGGACTCGATCATGCGCTCGACGTGCGGGTCGTCGCAATGCTCGCCGGTCATCGCCAGGCGCGCGGCGATCTTCGGGTAGCGTCGGGCGAATTCGTGCGAGTACCGCCGTAAAAACGATAATTCGCGCTCGTAGTACGGCAGCAACTCTTCCATCGATGTTCCCCGAGGGCGCCCCTCGCGGGGCTGATCGTCACCGCGTCAGGCAGCCCGCGCGGCGATCCGGATTGATGTCAAACCTTGGCGGCGCGTCCGCGCGTCACCGAGTACTGCAATGTGGACGGCTGCAGCATCGCGTCGAAACTGACGGGCTCCTGCGCCGGATGCACGACCAGCATCGCGCGAATCGCGAAATTCAGCGAATTGGTGGATTGCTCGTTCAGTTCGAACGATACCGCCACCTGCCGCAGGCGCGGCTCGTGCCGGTCGATCGCCTGCTGGATCGACTTGCAGATGAAGGCGCGGTCGTAGTGGCTCGCGAGGCTCAGGCCCGCGAAATCGTTGAGGCCGTAGGTCAGCACCGATTGCTGGCATTCCGGCAGCGCATGGAGATCTTCGTCGGTCAGGGCGATGCGCGTGTTCAGGATCGACTCGACATCGCGGGCGACCGTGCTTTTCAGCTCGTCCAGCGACAATTGCCGCATCGCGGGCGAGGCCGGCTGATGCGGTTCGTCGTCGAACAGCTTGTCGAGGAAACTCGGCTCGAAACGTTTCATGGAACGGCGGGGCTACACAACGGCTGATGCTGGACGACCGGGGCAAAACGAAAGACGGGGCACCGCGTGCCCCGTCTTCGTCACGCGCTCAGACCGCGTAGGTCTTGTCGTTCTTGGTCAGGCTCCAGGCGCCCTGCGTGTTGCCGCCCTGGTTGCCGCCGATGTTCTGCTTGGTCTGCTTCCATTGCACGGCAGCGTACTTCAGCGAGAACTGCTCGACCGGCAGGCCTTCGGTCTGCACGCTCGGCGTGACGCTCGAGATGATCACGTACTTCAGCTTGATCTCGAGGTACTTGACGCGCTTGCCTTCGCCGTCCGAACGCATGAAGTCGATCGAGACTTCATCGAAGGTGGTGCCGCCCGACGCGTGCTGGTACAGCAGCGGGCTGGCCATGTCGAGTTCCTTGGTGAACACCATGTCGCTGTGTTCGCAACGCTCGGCCGTGTGGCCGCCCGAGGTCGACGAGGTCGCCGAACGCGGTTGCGTGACCGACCAGTCCCAGGACTTGAGCTCGATCCAGTTGGCGTGGTCCTTGTCCTGCGATTCGCCCTTGATCGCCGGATTCCCGAAATTCAGATAGATATCTAACATGACGCTTCGACTCCCCAAAGAGGTGGTTTTCAACTCCTACCCGAGCGGCCCGCCCGAGCGACTTCTACTCAATCGCTTATGAATTTGCCGATTTGGGCAGATCCGCGACCAGGCGCAGCGAGATCGACAGCTCGTCGAGTTGGAAGTGCGGACGCAGGAACGCGACCGAACGATACGAACCCGGCTTGCCCGGAATCTCGGACACCTGCACGGATGCTTCGCGCAGCGGAAACTGCGCTTTCTGTTCCTGCGTCGCGTTGTCGTCCAGCAGCACGTACTGGGAGATCCAGCGATTCAGGAAAGATTCCACGTTCTGCGCGGAGGCGAAGCTGCCGATCTTGTCCCGCATCATCGCCTTCAGGTAGTGCGCGATGCGCGACACCGAGAAGATGTACTGGAGTTGAGCGGACAGCACGGCGTTCGCATTCGCGCTATCGGTATTGTATTTTTTGGGTTTCTGGACCGATTGCGCGGCGAAGAAGGCCGCATAGTCGGAGTTCTTGCAGTGCACCAGCGGGATGAAGCCGAGGTCGCTCAGCTCCTTCTCGCGACGGTCGGTGATCGCGATCTCGGTCGGGCACTTCAGCGCGATCTCGCCGTCGTCGGTCTTGAAGGTGTGGGTCGGCAGGTCTTCCACCAGGCCCCCGCCCTCCACGCCGCGGATCGCCGCGCACCAGCCGAAGTCGTCGAAGGCGGCCGTCAGGCGCGCCGCGAACGCCCAGGCGGCGTTGCACCACAGGTACTTGGAGTGGTCGGTACCGTCCACGTCCTCGACGAAGTTGAAGCTCTCGGCGGTCTGGCCGTCCTTCGGATGGAACGGCAGGCGGCCCAGGAAGCGCGGCAGGGTGAGGCCCACGTAGCGCGAATCCTCGGCGTCGCGGAACGACTTCCACTTCGCGTACTCGACGGTATCGAACACCTTGCCGAGGTCGCGCGGCTTGCCCAGGTCGGCGAACGACTCCAGGCCGATCAGCTCGGGCGCGGCCGAGGCGATGAACGGCGCGTGCGCGGCCGCGGCCACGTGCGACATCTGCTCGATGAAGTACATGTCCTCGGGCTGGCGCGAGATTTCGTAATCGCCGACCAGCGCGCCGAACGGGGCGCCGCCGAAGGTGCCGAACTCTTCCTCGTAGACCTTCTTGAACAGCGCGCTCTGGTCGAACTCGGTGGCGGCCTTGAAGTCGCGCACCAGCTCGCGCTTGGGCGCGTGCAGGGCCTTGATCTTGATGGTCGAGCCGGTATTGCTCTCCGAGACCAGGTAGTCGAGGCCGCGCCAGGTGCCCTCGAGCTTCTGGAATTCCGGCGCATGCATCACCGCGCTCATCTGCGCGGAAATGAGCCGGTCGAGTTCGGCGACGCGCGCGTCGATGGTCGCCGAGAGGTTGTCCGACACGATCACCGTGCCGTCGAGCACCTGATGCACGAGTTCGCCGATCAGGTCCTTGGCGCGCGCGTGCTCCGATTGCGATTTCGCGACCTTGCTCTTCTCGACGATCTCGTCGAGCAGCGAGGTTTCGGCGCCCTCGAGCGCACCGGCCTGTTGGGCCGCAGCCGTTTGCTGATTCATCTCACACCCCGTAGCTTATTCGCCCTCTTTGTCGCCGCCGCCCGACTGCTTCGCGAGCGCCTGCAACTGCTGCGTGTTGCTGAGCACTTCGCTCAGCAGGTCCTCGAGCTTGTCGTTGCCGGCCAGCTTGTTGCGCAGGTCGGCCAGCTTCGAGCGCGCCTCGATCAGGCGGCGCAGCGGTTCGATCTGGTTGACCACCTGGTCCGGATCGAAATCGTCGAGCGAACGGAACTTGAGGTCGACGGCGAACTTGCCGCCTTCCTCGCTGAGTTTGTTCTCGACCTGGTAGGCCGCGCGAGGCTCGATCGCCTTCATCACGTCGTCGAAGTTGTCGCGATCGATGTTGACGAACTTGCGGTCGCGCAGCTTCGGCATCTCGACCTCGGACTGACCGGCCAGGTCGCCGACCACGCCGACCACGAACGGCAGTTCCTTCACCTCGATCGCGTCGCCGCGCTCGACTTCGTAGGTCAGCTGCACACGGGGCGGCCGTACCTTTTGCAGGCGCTTCTGGATACTTTCTTTTTTCGCCATGACGGCTCCCGATAACGTGTGGTGGTTGAGGCGCGCTTAACGCAGCGCGCTGAACGGGTCGCCCCCGCCCTTGGCCGGCGCCGCCGCGGCGGGCTTGGCCGGGGCCGGGGCCGGTGCCGCGGGTGCGGCCGGCGCGGGTGCCGACGAATCGGCGGCAGGCGCCTGAGCCGGTGCTGCCGCGGCGCGCTTGCGGTAGATCTTGTGGCGCTTGACGGCCGGTTTCTGGGCCTGCTGCTCGGGCGGGAACAGCGCGTCCTCGCCGAGCGTGTCGCGCAGTTGCTTGGCCAGCGCCTGCGCGTCGGACTTGGCATCGCCGGCCAGCGAGGCATCCTGGCGCAGCTCGCCCAGCGACTCGGTGGCGATGCGCAGGCCGGCCACCGCCAGCACGCTCTTGGACTGGCGGTCGCTGTTGTCGCGCTGCAGCGCTTCCTGCGCCGCCACGATCGCCTGGCCGTAATGGCCCTGCTGGAACTGGATCTGCGCGATGCGGGCCCAGGGCTCCTCGCGCGTCGGGTCGGACTTGGCCAGTTGCTGGTAAAGGCCGATCGCCTTGTCCTGGTCACCCGCCTTGGCCACCGCGTCGGCGTCGTCGAGCGACTTGTTGAATGCCTCGGGCGTCGGCGGTGCCGGCGGCTGCGTCGCACAGCCGGCCACCACGCCACATGCCACCACTACTGCGGAAAATCTTGCGAACAGTCGGTCTTTCATCGTTTTATCACCGGGCGCGGAGTTTTAAATCGTTGAGATTCAGTAGTTTTGCTTTGGTACAAGTGCGCGGGTATAGTACCGATCAATTTTTCATAATTCAATGACCATGCGGCGAGAAGCGATTTAAATCGTCGGCGAAGGCCGCCGGACACGGCTTGACGCAATCCGCCCGGGCAATCGGATAGTAATGGGATTGGCAACATTTACTTAAAAACTCGTAAATGCGACAAAATTGAAGAAAATTTTTCCGAACACATGAAAGGGAGTCGCGGGGGCTTCAACAACTGGGACGCCCGCGCCATTCACACCGAAAAACCACGCGCTACGCCAGGCATTTCTGACAGGATCCGACTCTGGTCGCCCTCGATTCACGATGACTCCGTCCTTTCCCCGCTTCGCGCTGCCGCTCGTGGCCTGCGCCTTACTGGCAGGCTGCGCCGCGGCCGTGCCGCTGCTCGGTTCGGCCGGCAGCACGGCCCTGCAGATGGTCGGTCTCGGCAAGCCCGAGGTACCCGACGCGCAGAAGCCGCCGCGCAATTTAGGCATTACCCTCTACGCGGCGCCGAACCTCAACGCGGCCAATGACAATAAGCCGCTGGCGCTGGTGGTGCGGCTCTATACGCTGAAGGACCCCACCTCGTTCCAGCAGGCGCCGTTCGACGCCTTCACCGATCCGGCCAAGGAGAAGGCCGCGCTCGGTGCCGACCTGCTCGGCGTGCGCGAGGTCACCCTGATCCCGGGGCAACGCTACAACGCCACCGAGAAGGTCTCGCGCGAGGCGCAGGCGTTCGGCATCGTCGCGCTGTTCCGCAGCCCCGCGATGCAGCGCTGGAAGCTGGCTTTCGACCCGGCAAAATCGGAGAAATCCGGCATAATCATCGGCCTGCACAACTGCGCGATGACCGTGACGGATGGCAGCGTGATTGCGCCGCAGCAGGGTATGCCGGCCCAGCAGCTGAATATGCTCTCATCAGTCAGCTGCGGTAATTAATGACTCGACGACGATTCAAGCTCGATTAAAGAAGTTTGACAGTTATATGAATCAGGGCGCGATTAACCGAACCGCATCCTAATCACATTCAAGGTTTGACATGAGTTATTCGGCCAAGGTGCTGTGGGGTGAAGGCCTGTTTCTGAGGCCGCAGCACTTTCAACGCCAGGACGCGTATCACGAGGCGCGCCTGTTCGAGTCGCTGCAGGCGATCCAGCCTTACAACTGGGGCGTGCGCTCGGTGAAGCTCGACCGCGACGCGATCAGCAGCAACGTGCTGCGCCTGTCGGAGCTGTCGCTGATCTTCCCGGACGGCGCGCTCTACTCCGCGCCGCAGGCCGACGACCTGCCGCCGCCGGTGGCGCTGGACACGCTGCCCGAGGGCATCAACGATTTCACCTTCTACCTGGCCCTGCACCCGCTGCGCGAGGCCGGCTCGAACTACGTCGAGGACGCCGAGGGCGGTTTCCTGAGCCGTTTCACCAGCGACAACGCGCCGGTCGCCGACCAGTTCACCGACGCGGCCGACGCCGACATCACCTTCCTGAAGACCAACGTCAAGCTGATCGCCCACAGCGAGCCGCGCGACCAGTTGCTGGCGATCCCGCTGGTACGCGTGCGCCGCACCGCCACCTCGGGTTTCGAGTTCGACGACAGCTTCGTGCCGCCGTGCCTGGCGATCGAGGCCTCGGGGGTCCTGATGCAGCGGCTGCGCCAGCTGATCGACGCGCTGCAGGCCAAGGTCAACGCGCTGTACGGCTTCCACCGCGAGCCGACCAAGAACATCATCGAATTCCGCTCGGGCGACATCGCCTCATTCTGGCTGCTACACACGGCCAATGCCGCGTTCGCCTCGCTCGCCCACCTGTACCAGCATTCGGCGCTGCATCCGGAGCGGCTGTTCCAGGAACTGCTGCGCCTGGCCGGCCAGTTGATGACCTTCTCGAAGTCGTACGCGCTGGCCGACCTGCCGGCCTACCGGCACGACGATCCGGGCCCGCCGTTCGCGCGCCTGGACACCATGCTGCGCGAGCTGCTCGAGACCGTGATCTCGACGCGCTACTTCGCCATCACGCTGGAGGAGGTGCGGCCCTCGTTCCATATCGGCCGCCTCGATTCCGGCAAGATCGACGACAAGACCGAGTTCTACCTGGCCGTGTCGGCCGACATGCCCTCGGTCGAGCTGGTCGACGCGGTGCCGGCGCGTTTCAAGGTCGGCGCGCCCGACGATGTCGACAAGCTGGTGCTGTCGGCCATGCCGGGCGTGCGCCTGTCCTACACGCCGCAGGTGCCGCCCGCGATTCCGGTGCGCCCGGGCGCCTGCTACTTCGCGCTCGATGCGCGCAGCCCGCTGTATGAGCGGATGCTGCAATCGCAATCGGCGATGATCTACGCGCCCTCGGGCATCAACGACCTCAAATTCGAACTGATCGCCGTCACATCATGAGCTACGCGCCCTCCCTGTTCGGCGGCACCACGCCGCCCCCCGCCCCGCATTCGGCCTCGTCGACCGACGCCAGCTTCCAGGCGCGCTCGCTGCTCGACCTGCTCTATGACGGCTTCTTCATGATGTTCCTGCTGAAGAACGGTCGCGAGCCCGGCGAAGCGAACGAGTTCCGCACGCGAATCCAGGAATTCCTGGCCGATTTCGAGCGCGGCGCGAAGAAGCTCAATGCCGGCGCCGACGACGTCTACGCCGCCAAGTTCGCGTTCTGCGCGGCGATCGACGAGGCGGTGCTGTCCTCGCAGTTCAAGGTGCGTGCCGAGTGGGAGCGCCGCCCGCTGCAGCTGGTGCTGTTCGGCGAGCAACTGGCCGGCGAGAAGTTCTTCCAGTACCTGGAGGAATGCCGCGCGCACGGCGTGGCGCGCCTGCAGTCGCTGGAGGTGTTCCACATGTGCCTGCTGCTGGGCTTCCAGGGCAAGTACCTGCTCGAGGGACCGGAGAAGCTCGCCTACCTGACCGCGCGGATCGGCGACGAGATCGCCCAGATGAAGGGCAAGCGCGCGCCTTTCGCGCCGCATTGGGCGCTGCCCGACCAGATCGCGCACCGCCTCAAGCGCGAGGTGCCGCTGTGGGCGATCGGCGCCGTGTTCGCGCTGGTCGGCCTGCTGGCCTTCGTGGGGCTCAACGCCTATCTGCGCGATCACACGCTGAAGGCGCTGGCGCCCTATTCGCAGATCATCAAGGTCGGGCCGGAATCGGCCAACCTGACGATCTCGCTGCCCTGAGTCTCCCATCCTAGCGCGGGGCGCGCCCGACACGGGCCGCCCCGCCGTCTTGCAGCACCGCCCCTTCCTTTCGGATTCCTTCCCGCGCGCGGCGCCTCAGTCCTGCTCGACCAGCATGTTCGTCTGCACGCGTCCCGAGTGCAGACAGACGCGGTTGCGTCCCGCCACCTTGGCGTCGTAGAGCGCCTGGTCGGCACGCGCCGCCAGTTGTTCGAGCGTTTCGCCGGGCTGGCGGCTGGCCAGGCCGCCGCTGGTGCTGTACGAACAGAGGCCGGTGGTGGTCACCACTTCGTGCCGACTCACCTCGTCGCGCAGGCGCTCGGCGATGCGGTAGGCATCGGCCAGCGTGGTATTCGGCAGCAGGATCGCGAACTCCTCGCCGCCCAGACGCCCGAGCGCATCGCCGCCGCGCAGCCGGCTGCGCATCAGGTCGGTGAATTCGCGCAGCACGTTGTCACCGCCGGCATGGCCGTAGGTATCGTTGATGGACTTGAAGTGGTCGAGGTCGACCAGCAGCAGCGAGAGCGGCTTGCCGTTGAGCTCGGCATCCTCGACGCGCGCCCGCGCGACGAACTCGAAGCGCTGTCGCGACAGCGCGCCGGTCAGGAAATCATGGTCGATCACCTGGCGCGCCTCGCGCTGCAGCGAATCGTGCACCAGCAGGATCGCGCACATCGACATCACCGGCATGATCGCCGCGCCCACGCCCAGCAGCAACACATTGGCGGTGGCCGCGAGCTGGCTCGCCTGCATGGCCTCGGGCAGCAGCACGAAACCGGCGCCGCGCGCGAGCTGGCTCAGCGCGAAGATGATCGCGAGCGCGGCGGCGGCCAGGTAGGGATAGCGCGACTGACCGGTTCGTCGTCGCAGCAGCACCACGGCGGCAATCGCGATGCACACCGCGCCGCTGAACAGCGCCGTGATCGCCACGCGCATCGGCAGGCTGTCGACCGCGTAACGCCAGTAGGTCAGTGCCGGCAGCGTCAGCGCGGTGAGCAACGCGAGCCAGGGCCAATGCGGGGGAATCTTCAGGAAGCGCGCGTAGCCGGCGTAGAGCGTCACGCCCGAGAGCAGCAGCAAGCCATTGGCGATCACGATCGACAGCAGGTCCGGCACCAGGCCGCGCGCGAGAATCAGCGCCAGCGACACCGACAGCATCACGTTCGCGGCAAACCATTCGCGCACGCCCGCCGCCTGGGTACGAGCCAGAGAGCCGAGCAGCACGAGCGTCAGGAGCCCGAACAGTGCGGTAGTAGCCAGAGCAACGGTGACGGCGGACATGGCAGGTGCGGAAACTCGGCACGGCGTCGGACTGCACGTCGTACTCGGACGGATCGACAGGCGAAGTCCGGAATTTAACAGTTTCGGACCAAGCGAAATGTGAAATAGGATGGCATGAGGCCATGCGCCAATCGTATCGACATGACGATCGGCTGGTGCGCGCGATTCGATCCAGCTTACGAAAGTGAATCGGTGCGGCGAGGGAAACGTTTAATCGGGAAGTTTCGTGCTCCGGCAATTCCAGGTGGATCGGCCGATCGCGCGAGAAAATCGCGGGTTTTCGGCAGGCATCGCGAAGCCCCGCGATGAAAACGCGGGCCCGGCGATTTTCCGGAAATGTGACCGACGCGGCACATCGCGCACCGCGTCGTATCGAAGGAAAGCGTTTATTCCTGCAGCGGGGGCAGCGCTTCTCCGTCGCGAAACTCCGGCCGCGCGGCCTGGATATCGCGCGTGTTCTTCTGCACCGCGATCGCGCCGAACAGGGCGAGCAGGAAGGCCATGCCGTAGAAGCCCTTCTCGCTGGACGCGAGCGTGGCATTGAACAAACCGATCCCGAGCAGGGCCACCGCCAGCAGCGTCGCGATCCAGCACAGGCCGTAGTAGATGCCGGTCACGCGCAGCCCCTCCACACGGTCGCGCACGCTCTTCTGCAGCGAGACCGCCGCGAACAGGCCCAGCACCAGCACGGTGAAGTAGTAGCCCTTCTCGTTGAGCTGCATGCCGGCGTTCCAGAGGCCGAGCAGGTAGGCGACGACGCCGGCCAGCAGCGCGGCCCACGAGGCGGCGATGAAGGCGAACGAGGGTTGCTGCGTGGTGGCTTGGTTCATGGTGAGTGTCCTCGGATTGTTATTCGGATGTGCCTTCGGCACCTCGTTTCGCGGTGGATGCGATGGCGAGGTCATATGGTAATGAAACCGCGTAGGAAGGCAAAGGATTTGAAGGGGCGCGGGTGGATGATTGGGGGTTTATGGCCTGGATGTCGATGTCGTGCCTGGTCTCGACTCGCGAATTCATTTTTAATCAATCGACCTGGATCCACGCTCATTCATTTCATCATTATCGAAACCTCCACGGCAAGTTACCCACCTCCGGAATCCATGTATTACATAGACTTTGGAGAATTTTCACATCGAATTTTCGATCGCGATTTCCGAATTTCAAGCATTCTTCGATGAATGAATTTGTTATCTCCTCATCGGATCCATTCGCAAAATTATCGATAACCTTGGCCCACATTCGCTTGCCTGTTTTCGCGGCAATCTTCATTTTTCGATCCGGGTACGCAGGCCATCGATCGATATAAATTCGCTGCCGACACAAGGCATGGTGTCGCACCAAGCAGAGCCAGCTTGCCGTGTATGCGATTTCCGATGGAAGATAGCGCGGACCTAAAAGCGCTGGCAGCCGCAACGCCCAGCCACTATTGCTGAGAGCAAAGGATACCGACCACCCATGCCCGTCGAATGCACGGTCGTCCTGAACAAGCATCGCAACGACGGGAAAATCGACGACGTCACTGTCATCAGCGGCATCCGGCGGGCATATTTCCGGCTGCATCCGGTTGGCCGCTTCCGCGAAAGCGACGGCTGCATCACCCTGCCGAGCCTGGCGCGATTCACCAGGTTGCGCGCCTTTCTCGAGGCGCAACCGACATTCGACGTGCCTGGGACGAAGTTGAAGGCATATGGCGCCGGGTCACGGTCCGATGAAAATCATTGCCCGATTCGTGCTCGCGCTGCTGCTGACGCTGCCCATTTATGCAGGCGTCACGGCGATACCCTGGTTGTCACACTGGTTCAACGATGGCGCCGGCTGGGATGTGGTCGCACCGACCTTACGCGTGCTCGGCTCGGAAGGCGGGGAGCAAAGCGATGACTTTCTTCTTGGCTCGCTGCTCGCGATCAGTTTTGTACTGGCGTTGATCGCGTCGTGGATCGTGTTTGCACTGTTCGGCTGGATCGTGCGTCGATCGCACCGCCGCGACGCGTGAGTTGTAGCGAAGGGATTGAAGCGGATCAGCCGAGGGCGTTCCAAAAACGACAAAGGGTTACGCGGACATCACGTAACCCTTTGATTTATTTGGTGCCGGCTGCAGGACTCGAACCCGCCACCTGATGATTACAAATCAACTGCTCTACCAGATGAGCTAAGCCGGCGTAGCCGCAGATTCTACCTCATTTCACGATCTTGAGGCGGGGTCGGTTGCTCTTTCCCGAGGCACCGCCATCGTCGTCGGGCGACGAGGCAGGCACATCCGCGCCTTCCGACGGCTCGGCCGCCTCTCGCGCCGCTTCGTCGGCCGATGCCGGCGCAGCTTCGGCGACATCGTCCTCGATCGCCGACTCGCCAGGCTCGTCCGCGGTGGCGTCGACCTGGAAGGCCATGCCCTGCCCGTTCTCGCGCGCGTAGATCGCCAGCACGTTGGCGACCGGCACCTCGAGCTTGTGCGCCTTGCCCGAGAAACGCGCCGTGAACTCGATCCATTCGTTGCCCATCTGCAGCGCGCTGGTCGCCTCGAAGCTGATGTTCAACACGATCTCGCCGTCGCGCACATACTGCCGCGGCACGCGCGTCGAATTGTCGACGCGCACCGCGATGTGCGGCGTATAACCGTTGTCCGTGCACCATTCGTACAACGCGCGCAGCAGATACGGTTTGGTGGAAGTCTCTTGCATCACAGTCCTCGTACGGGCACGAACGCGGCGGCTCGCCGCCGCGCGCGTACCGATGGCCGCAGGGCCGTTAACGACGCATCACCTTTTCCGAAGGCGTCAGCGCCTCGATATACGCCGGGCGGCTGAAGATACGCTCGGCGTACTTCATCAGCGGTGCCGCGTTCTTCGACAGCTCGATGCCGTAGTGATCCAGACGCCACAGCAGCGGCGCGATCGCGACGTCGAGCATCGAGAACTCCTCGCCGAGCATGTACTTGTTCTTGACGAAGATCGGCGCGAGCTGGGTCAGGCGATCGCGGATCGCCAGGCGTGCCTTCTCGTGGTTCTTCTCGGCCGCCTTGCCCTTCTCGTTCTCGAGCGTGCTGACGTGGACGAACAGCTCCTTCTCGAAGTTCAGCAGGAACAGGCGCGCGCGCGCACGCTGCACCGGGTCGGCCGGCATCAGCTGCGGATGCGGGAAGCGCTCGTCGATGTACTCGTTGATGATGTTCGACTCGTACAGGATCAGATCACGTTCGACGAGGATCGGCACCTGACCATAGGGATTCATCACGGCGATGTCTTCGGGCTTGTTGAACAAGTCCACATCGCGAATCTCGAAGTCCATGCCCTTTTCGAACAGCACCAGCCGGCAGCGCTGGGAGAAAGGACACGTCGTGCCGGAATACAGAACCATCATAATTTGCGTTTCCTCAAAAAAGCCGAGGGCCGACGCGCGGACAAACCTGCCAGCAGGTCTCTCCTTGCGCCGGCCCCACGCCGGTCTTGGCGTGTTTACTTGATATCTTTCCAATACGCGGCATTCAGCCGCCACGCGAAAAAGCTCAGGATGCCGAGGAACATCAGCACCCAGACGCCGACGCGCTTGCGGGTCTGCTGCTCGGGCTCGGCCATCCAGCCCAGGTACGCGACGAGGTCGGCCACGGCCGCATCATAATCCACCGACGATAGCGTGCCAGGCGTGACAGTCTGGAATCCGACGAGCTTGTGTACCTTCTCGCCCGTTTCCAGGTCCTCGACATCCTCGTATTTCGCGGTGCGCTGCCCCTGCAGTTGCCAGAGCACATGCGGCATGCTGACGTTCTCGAACACCGCGTTGTTCCAGCCGGTCGGCCGCGTGTCGTCGCGGTAGAAGCTGCGCAGGTACGTGTAGAGCCAGTCGCGCCCGCGAGCCCGCGCCTCGACCGAGAGATCGGGCGGCGTCACGCCGAACCAGCTCTTCGCGTCGTCCGGCCGCATCGCGACGCTCATCGTATTGCCGACCTTGTCCGTCGCGAACAGGAGATTCGCCTCGATCTCCTTCTGGGAAATCCCCAGATCCGTCAGACGGTTGTAGCGCATCAGGTTGGCGCTATGGCAATTCAGGCAGTAGTTTACAAACAATTGCGCGCCATGCTGCAGGGCAACGAGATTTTCCGCGTTATCGGGCGCCCGGTCGAGCGGAAAATTACCTTCGTCGGCACGCGCCGGGCCCATCGCCAGTGCGAGCGATGCGGCCCCGATCAGCAGGAACGTCTTCAGCAGCGTCCTCATCATCGTGTTCTCCTCGCTCGCATTAATGGGGCCGGAAATTGACGCGCTCGGGCGGACGCTTGAACGTGCCCAATCGGGTCCAGAACGGCATGCCCAGGAAGAACGCGAAGTAGATCAGCGCGCAGAACTGTGCGATCAGCGTCTTGGCCGGCGACGGCGACTGCGTGCCGAGGAAGGCGAGCGTGAAGAAGGCGAGGACGAAGATCCCCAGGAACACCTTGTGGAAGGTCGGCCGGTAGCGGATCGACTTGACCGGGCTGCGGTCCAGCCAGGGCAGGAAGAACAGCGAGACGACCGCCGAGCCCATCACCACCACGCCCCAGAACTTCGATTCGGTCAGCGCCATGAAGACCACCAGCGCGGCGGCCAGCACCGGCAGCCCGATCCGCCATTTGCCGCGCGCGCGCAGCAGCGCGACGATGCCGAGCAGCACGATCACCACCATCAGCACGATCTTGAACGGGTCGGTGGTGGCGCGCAGCATCGCGTAGAAGGCCGTGAAGTACCAGACCGGCGCGATCTCGGGCGGCGTCTGCAGCGGGTTGGCCGGGATGAAGTTGTTGGCCTCCAGGAAGTAGCCGCCCATTTCCGGCGCGAAGAACACGATCAGCGCGAAGATCATCAGGAACACGCAGACGCCGAGGAAATCGTGTACCGAGTAATAGGGGTGGAACGGGATGCCGTCGAGCGGAATGCCGTTCTCGTCCTTCTTCTCCTTGATCTCGATACCGTCCGGGTTGTTCGAGCCCACCTCGTGCAGCGCCACCAGGTGCGCCACCACCAACCCCACCAGCACCAGCGGGATCGCGATCACGTGGAAGGCGAAGAAGCGGTTCAGCGTCACGTCGGACACCACGTAGTCGCCGCGGATCCAGAGCGAGAGGTCGGGGCCGACGAAGGGGATCGCCGAGAACAGGTTCACGATCACCTGCGCGCCCCAGAACGACATCTGGCCCCAGGGCAGCAGGTAGCCGAAGAAGGCCTCGGCCATCAGGCACAGGAAGATCGCGCAGCCGAAGATCCACACTAGTTCGCGCGGCTTGCGGTACGAGCCGTAGAGCAGGCCGCGGAACATGTGCAGGTAGACCACCACGAAGAACATCGAGGCGCCGGTGGAATGCATGTAGCGGATCAGCCAGCCCCAGGGCACCTCGCGCATGATGTACTCGACCGACGCGAAGGCCAGCGTCGAGTCGGGTTTGTAGTTCATGGTGAGGAAGATGCCGGTGACGATCTGGTTGACCAGCACCAGCAGCGCCAGCGAGCCGAAGAAGTACCAGAAGTTGAAGTTCTTCGGCGCGTAGTACTCGGTCACGTGCTTCTTGATCGAGGCCGTGAGCGGGAAGCGCTCGTCGATCCAGCCGATGAAGCCCGTCGTGGAGACATTCTTGTTATCGGTCGCCATCACGCTTCTCCTTTCTCGTCCTTGCCGATCACCACCGTGGTGGCCGAGGTGAACATGTAAGGCGGAATATCGAGATTCTGTGGCGCCGGCTTGTTCTTGAAGACGCGACCGGCAAGGTCGTAGGTCGAGCCGTGGCAGGGACAGAGGAAACCGCCCGGCCAGTCGTCGGGCAGGTTCGGCTGCGGGCCGGGCGTGAAGCGCGAGGTGGGCGTGCAGCCCAGATGCGTGCACACGGCCAGCACGACGAGGATGTTCTTGTGGTCGGTGCGCGAGCGATACTCGTTGTCGCAGTACGCCGGCAAGGGCATCGAATACGGGCTCTTGGTCTTGGGATCGGCCAGTTCCGGATCGGCCTTCTTCACGTCGGCGAGCATCGCGTCGGTGCGGTTCAGGATCCAGACCGGCTTGCCGCGCCAGGCCACGGTGACGAGTTCGCCGGGCTTGAGCGCGCTGATGTCGACCTCGACCGGCGCGCCGGCCGCCTTCGCCTTGGTCGACGGCGCGAGCGACGCCGCGAACGGTATGACCGTGGCGACACCACCGACACCGCTTGCTACGGATGTCGCAATCAGCCAGGTACGGCGGCCGCTGTCGACGCGTTTCTCTTCTTTATCTCGCATCTCACGCCCCACTTCTGAGTTGGATTCACCGTCACGACTTCGCATACCGCCGCTAGTGTGCGCGAACGGGGGTCCGATTTTCAAGGCCTGAATCTCGAAATCGACCAGAAGTCATTGATCGACAAGGGTTTTCCCCCATCGCCGATCGATGTTTCCACCTCAGTTGTTAAGCGAACGCTTCATACCGTTTCGTGGGTGCGCCGCCGCATTTCCACCGCTTTCAGACCGGGTTGGGGATGTCGATGAAGGTGTGCTCGAGGCCGAAATGCTCTGACAAATGGCGGCCCAGCGCCTGGATGCCGTAGCGCTCGGTGGCATGGTGCCCCGCCGCAACGAAGGCCACCCCGCTCTCGGCCGCCGCATGCGTGACGAATTCGGAGGCTTCGCCGGTCAGGAACACGTCGGCGCCGGCCTCGATGGCGGCGTCGAAATAGCTCTGCGCGCCGCCCGTGCACCAGGCCACGCGACGCAGTAGCTGGTCCGCGTCGCCGAGCACCAGCGGCGTGCGCCCCAGCGTGTTCTCGACCTTGGCCGTGAAGTGCTCCAGCGAGACCGCCATCGGCAGGGTCGCCATCCAGCCCAGGCCGTGCTCGCCGAAATAGCTGTCGGCCATCAGGCCGAGCCGCGCGCCGAGCTGCGCGTTGTTGCCGAAATCGGGATGGGCGTCGAGCGGCAGGTGGAAGGCGAACAGGTTCAGCTCGTTGGCCAGCAGCAGCTTCAGGCGCTGGTACTTGCGGCCCGTCACCTGCGGCGCCTCGTTGCGCCAGAAATAGCCGTGGTGGACCAGCACCGCGTCGGCCCCCCATTCGACCGCGCGCTCGAGAAAGGCCAGCGAGGCGGTCACGCCGGTGGCGATGCGCTCGATGCGGCGGCGGCCCTCGACCTGCAGCCCGTTCGGGCAGTAGTCCTTGAAGCGCGCAATCTCGAGGGTATTGTTCAAGTACAATTCGAGTTCGATCCGGTCCATATATTCCCCTAATATCTTCAAATGCTTAGACGCTTCTGGCTGTTCTTCGCACAGGCTGTGACGGTACTGCTCGCGCTGATGTTCATCGTCGCGACCCTCAAGCCGCAGTGGCTACAGCGACAGGGGCAACTCGGCAAGCAGCTGGCGGCGCCGATCGTCGCGCTGCGCGAGGTGGCGCCCGGCGTTGGCGGCGCGCCCGCGCAGGCCTCGTATGCGGATGCCGCGCAGAAGGCCATGCCGGCCGTGGTCAACGTGTTCTCGAGCAAGGACGGCTCGCTGCCGCCCGATCCGCGCGCCAAGGACCCGCTGTTCCGCTACTTCTTCGGTGACCGCAATCCGCGCCGGCAGCAGGAGGAGCCCGCCTCGAATCTCGGTTCGGGCGTCATCGTGAGCCCGGAAGGTTACATTCTAACGAACCAGCACGTGGTGGACGGCGCCGACCAGATCGAGGTCGCGCTGGCCGACGGCCGCACCTCGACGGCCAAGGTGATCGGCAACGATCCCGAAACCGACCTGGCCGTGCTCAAGATCAACATGACCAACCTGCCGACCATCACCCTGGGCCGTTCGGACCAGGCGCGCGTCGGCGACGTGGTGCTGGCGATCGGCAACCCGTTCGGGGTCGGCCAGACCGTCACGATGGGCATCATCAGCGCGCTCGGCCGCAACCACCTCGGCATCAATACCTTCGAGAACTTCATCCAGACCGACGCGCCGATCAATCCCGGCAACTCGGGCGGCGCCCTGGTCGACGTGAGCGGCAACCTGCTCGGCATCAACACGGCGATCTACTCGCGCTCGGGCGGCTCGCTCGGGATCGGCTTCGCGATTCCCGTGTCGACCGCGCGCACCGTGCTGGAGAGCATCATCACCACCGGCGCCGTCACGCGCGGCTGGATCGGCGTCGAGCCGCAGGACCTCACGCCCGAGATCGCCGACTCCTTCGGGCTGCAGCAGAAGAGCGGCGCGATCGTCGCCGGCGTGCTGCAGGGCGGCCCGGCGGACAAGGCCGGCATCAAGCCCGGCGATATCCTGACCACGGTCAACAACGAGCCGATCACCGACACCACGCGCCTGCTCAACGTGGTCGCGCAGATCAAGCCGGGCACGCCGACCCAGGTCGAGGTGGTGCGCAAGACGCGCACGTTCACGGTGACGGTGGTGATCGGCAAGCGCCCGCCGCCGCCCAAGCAGGCGCTCGACGACCAGAACAACGACGACGCGGAGTAAGCGGGGCGCCCGGCACCCGCGGTCGCCAAGGCGACCCGGCAATGGGCGGGCGAGCCGGCAGCCTCCTCGTCGGAGCGGCCCGCATCAAGCAAAAAGGACAGCCCTCGGCTGTCCTTTTTTCATTGCCCTGAACGGGCCGCGTCGAGAACCTCGCCAGCTCAGCCCGCTGCCTGCGACTCCTCGTCGGCGGCCGGCTTGTTGCCGACGAAGATCCGCGCCGCCAGCAGGCCGATCTCGTAGAGCACCACCAGCGGCAGGGCCAGCATCAACTGCGAGAACACGTCGGGGGGCGTGACCACGGCCGACACCACGAAGGCGCCGACGATCACGTAGGGCCGGATCTCCTTGAGCTTCTTGAGCGGCAGCACGCCCATGCGGACCAGCAGCACCACCACCACCGGCACCTCGAAGGTGACCCCGAAGGCGAGGAACATTCCCAGCACGAAGCTCACGTAGTTGTTGATGTCGGTGGACATCTCGGCGCCGAGCGGGGCGTTGTAGTGCGCCATCACGCGAAAGATGGTCGGGAACACCACGAAGTAGGCGAAGGCCATGCCGCACAGGAACAGGAAGTAGCTGCTGCTCACCAGCGGCATCACCAGCCGCTTCTCGTGCTGGTAGAGGCCCGGGGCCACGAAGGCCCAGATCTGGTAGAGCACGATGGGCAGCGCGATCACCAGCGCCACCAGCATCGTGACCTTCATCGGCACGAAGAACGACCCGGTCACGTCGGTGACGATCATCTTGCCGTCCTTGGGCAGGTTCTGCATCAGCGGCCGCGCCAGCAGCCGGAAGATGTCGGGCGCCCAGTACACCAGCCCGACGAACACCACGAGCACGGCCGCGCCGGCCCGCACCAGGCGGGTACGCAGTTCGACGAGATGGGAGATGAAGGTTTCTTCCCGGGCTTCTTCCGGGTTGTGCTGGGGGTCGCTCACACCGGCCCTCGATGGATGTGATGGGCGCGCGCGATCATCGTGCGCGGTCAGAAGAAACGCGTGGGCCGGCGCAGGCTGGCCGGCTGGTGGCGCGCCACGCGCGCGGCCCCCGACTGCACGTGCGTGCGGCGCGTGGTGGCGCGCTTGTACCAGGTGGGCGTGGCGCTCTGCTTGATGCGCCAGTTGCGGCGCTTGGGCGTGAAGGTGGCGCTGATCGGGCTGCCCTGCCAGGCGTGGGTGGAGCTGTCGTAGGGATCGTAGGACGAGCCGGCCCCGACCGACACGGGCCCCGCCGAGGCGCCCGATTCACCCGAGACGGCCGAGCTCCAGGCATCGTTGAGCTCGGTTTCGTGCTGGCGCAGATTGTCGTGGATGGTGGTCTCGACATTGCGCGCCGCGCTCTCGAAGTCGGTCTTCATGGTGCGCAGCGCATCGAGTTCGATCTCGCGCGACACCTCCGCCTTCACGTCGTTGATATAGCGCTGGGCGCGCCCGAACAGCGCGCCGGCGGTGCGGGCCACGCGCGGCAGGCGCTCGGGACCGAGCACCACCAGCGCGACGACGCCGATCAGCGCCATCTTGGAAAGACCGAGATCGAGCATCGCGGCGTCCTGTCAGCGCGAGGCGATCACGCCTTGTTCGAATCGGAGGAACGCGTCGCTTCCTTCGCGTCGACGTTCACCGAGCCCGTGCGCGGCAGTTGCTGCTGCGCGTCGGCCGGCGTTTCGTCTTCCTGCTTCATGCCGTCCTTGAAACCCTTGACCGCGCCGCCGAGGTCGCTGCCGAGATTGCGCAGCTTCTTGGTGCCAAACACCATCACGACGATCACCAAAACGATCAGCCAGTGCCAAATACTCAATCCGCCCATGATGCCACTCTCCTCAACCTCGCCGCCGCGGCGGCGCTAACTGCCGGCGGCGCCGGCATCCGTTACGTTTCCCTTGCGCGGCACGGCGACATGCGACGCATGCCGCGCACCCCGTTCAACCCATCCGCTTCCACGGGCGCGGCCCGGCAAGCAGGTGCGCGTGCAGGTGGTAGACCTCCTGCCCGCCGCCCGGGCCCGTGTTCAGCACGGTCCGGAATCCCGTTTCGCCACCCGTGTAGGCGCAACCGAGCTGTTCGGCCAGGCGCGCGACGAGGACCAGCATTCTACCAAGCAGCGGCGCGTCTTCCGCGCCCGCCGAGGACAGCGTCGGCAGGTGCCGGCGCGGGATCACCAGCACGTGCGTCTCGGCCGCCGGGTTGATGTCGCGGAACGCGACGAACTCCTCGTCCTCGTGCACCTTGCTGCTCGGGATCTCGCCCGAGGCGATCCTGCAGAACAGGCAGTTCGGATCGTGACTCATCTCGCTCCCGGCGCGCCGCCCGCCCTCAGAACCATGCCTGCGGATCGAGCGGCTTGTTGTCGTTCAGGTACAGCCAGCCCTTGATGATACGGTACAGCGTCCAGACCCAGACCACGCCCAGGATGAAAAATCCGACCACCACGAAGATCAGCGCGAAGCCGATCAGGTAGAGGATCAGCGCGCGCCAGAAAGTGCGGATCTGCCACTCGAAATGCGCCTGGTAGCGGGTGCCGACCACGTCCGGGCGCTTCACGTAGTTGATGATGATCGCGATCAGCCCGGTGATGCCGCCCGTCAGCCAGTGGATCGCGTACAAACCGTACAACACGTGGGTGAGCGTGCGCAGCGACTGCTCGCGTTCGCTCGACAGGCCGCCGCCCGGATAATTGGCCGGAACCGCTGCGCCACCGGGCTGGATCGAAGGTTCGTCCATGATGCTACCTCCGTTTGATGACATGACCGACACAGGGCGCGCGAGCGCTCAACCGTCGCCTTCCTCGCGCTCGCGGCGCTTGCGCAGCGCCTTCTCCTCGAGGCCCGACAGGCCCTCGCGGCGTTCGAGCTCGGCCAGCACGTCGGCCGGGCTCAGGTCGTAATGCGACAGCATCACCAGGCAATGGAACCAGAGATCGGCCACTTCGCCGACCAGCGCCGTGGGCGCGCCGCCCTGGCGCACGTCCTTGGCGGCCAGCACCACCTCGGTGGCTTCCTCGCCGATCTTCTTGAGCACCGCGTCGTCGCCCTTGTGGAACAGGCGCGACACGTAGGACTGCTCGGGATCGCCGCCCTTGCGGCTGTCGATCACGGCCGCCAGGCGCAGCAGGGTGTCGTGGGTGGTCTGCGTCATTTGTAGATGTGCTCGGGATCTTTCAGCACCGGCTCGACCGCGACCCAGTCGCCGCCTTCCACGGTGCCCTCGAATTTCTGGAAAAAGCAGGAATGCCGGCCGGTATGGCAGGCGATACCCGATATCTGCTCGATCTTGAGCAGCACGACGTCCTCGTCACAATCGAGCCGGACCTCGTGCACATGCTGCACATGCCCCGATTCCTCGCCCTTGAACCACAGGCGCTGACGCGAACGCGAATAATAAACGGCCCGGCCGGTTTCGACAGTCTTGCTCAGAGCCTCGCGATTCATCCAGGCGAACATCAGCACGTCGTTGCTGCCGAGCTCCTGCGCGATCACCGGCACCAGGCCGTCATCGTCCCAGCGGACCTTGTCGAGCCAGGCCGGCTGCGGCGCCGCCTGGGTGCTTTGCGTGGTCATCAGAGCCTCACCGGAATGCCGCGACCGGCCATGAAGCGCTTCGCCTCGCCGACCGTGTGTTCGCCGTAGTGGAAGATGCTCGCGGCCAGCACCGCGTCGGCGCGGCCGTCGACGATGCCGTCGGCCAGGTGCTGTAGCGAGCCGACGCCGCCCGAGGCGATCACCGGCACCGGCACCGCGTCGGACACGCCGCGCGTGAGCGCCAGGTCGAAGCCGGACTTGGTGCCGTCGCGATCCATGCTGGTCAGCAGGATCTCGCCCGCGCCGAGCTCGGCCATCTTGCGGGCCCATTCGATCGCGTCGAGCCCGGTGCCCTTGCGCCCGCCGTGGGTGAAGACTTCCCAGCGCGGCGCCTCGCCCTCGCCCGACACGCGCTTGGCGTCGATCGCCACCACGATGCACTGCGAGCCGTACTTGCCGGCCGCGTCGGCCACCAGTTGCGGGTTGGCGACCGCCGAGGAGTTCATGCTGACCTTGTCGGCGCCGGCGTTGAGCAGGCGCCGCACGTCCTCGACGGCGCGCACGCCGCCGCCCACCGTCAGCGGGATGAAGACCTGCGAGGCGACCGCCTCGATGATCGGCAGGATCAGGTCGCGCTGGTCGGAGGTGGCGGTGATGTCGAGGAAGGTGAGTTCGTCGGCGCCCTGGTCGTCGTAGCGCCGCGCGATTTCGACGGGGTCGCCCGCGTCGCGCAGTTCGACGAAATTGACGCCCTTCACGACGCGCCCGGCGGTCACGTCGAGACAGGGAATGATGCGTTTAGCTAGAGCCATGATCTTGCACAAGTGCCGCAGGTAAGGCCGCCCGCGTCGGCGGGCGGCTCGGGCGAAGACGCGGGCGGTGATCCGCCGCGAGCGGATCAGGCGTCGTCGAGTTCGCCGTTCAGTTCGTCGGCGCGCCGTTGCGCGACCGAAAAGTCGAGATCGCCGGAGTAGATCGCGCGGCCGCAGATCACGCCCTCGATTCCCTCGCCTTCCACCTCGCAGAGCTGCTCGATGTCGTTGAGGTTCGACAGGCCGCCGCTGGCAATCACCGGAATGCCGACCGCCTGCGCGAGCTTGACGGTCGCCTCGATGTTGATGCCCTGGAGCATGCCGTCGCGGCCGATGTCGGTATAGACGATCGATTCGACGCCGTAGTCCTCGAACTTGCGGGCCAGGTCGATCACCTCGTGACCGGTCAGCTTGCTCCAGCCGTCGGTGGCGACCTTGCCGTCCTTCGCGTCGAGGCCGACGATGATGCTGCCGGCGAAGGCGGTGCAGGCATCCTGCAGGAAGCCCGGGTCCTTCACGGCGGCAGTGCCGATGATCACGTAGGACAGGCCCGCGTCGAGATACTTCTCGATGGTCTCCAGGCTGCGGATGCCGCCGCCCAGTTGCACCGGGATCTCGTCGCCGACCTCCTCGAGGATCGCCTCGATCGCCTCGAGGTTCTTCGGCTTGCCCGCGAACGCGCCGTTCAGGTCGACCAGATGAAGGCGCCGCGCGCCGAGATCGACCCATTTGCGAGCCATCGCCGCCGGGTCCTCGGAGAAAATCGTCGCCTGGTCCATATCGCCCTGTTTGAGGCGCACACATTGACCGTCTTTAAGATCGATGGCCGGAATCAGCAGCATAGCTATCGGAAGTCGTCTGGAAAAAGGAGGGGGGACGCGTCGTTGCCGGCCGAACCGGCACCGCGCCGTTTGCTAGTTTAGTACAAGTCTTTCAGGGTTTTGACGCGCGAGCCCCGCAGCACGGGCATTCTGGGCCCATCCGGCGTGGCGGCCGCGCGACGCTCAGGGCTGCCAGTGCACGAAATTGCGGTACAGCCGCAGCCCGACCTCGGCGCTTTTCTCCGGGTGAAATTGGGTCGCGAAGATATTGTCGCGCGCCACCGCCGACACGAAGGGCTCGCCGTAAGGGGTTTCGCCGGCCGCGTGGGCACGATCGGCGGGCTCCACGTAGTAGCTGTGCACGAAGTAGAAGAAGGCCTCGTCGGGCACGCCGTCCCACAACGGGTGGGCCAGGGTCTGGCGCACGCGGTTCCAGCCCATCTGGGGCACCTTGTAGCGCGAGCCGTCGTCCTGCAGCCGGCCTTCCAGGTCGAAGCGCAGCACCTTGCCCGGCAGCAGGCCCAGGCCCGGCGTATCGCCCTCGGCGCTCCAGTCGAACAGCATCTGCTCGCCCACGCACACGCCCAGCAGCGGCTTGCTGCGCGAGGCCTCGATCACCGCCTCCTGCAGCCCCGACTCGCCCAGGCAGCGCATGCAGTCGGGCATCGCGCCCTGGCCCGGCAGCACCACGCGGTCGGCCGCGCGGATCTGCTCGGGGCGATCGACGATCGCCACCTCGGCTTCCGGCCCCGCCTTCCTCAGCGCCTGGGCCACCGAACGCAGGTTGCCCATTCCATAATCCACAATCGCAATCGAAGTTTTCATTTCAGTGCAGGCAGTAACGCCTTCAGTCCGTCGACGATGAACTCCACCGCCAGCGCCGACAACATCAATCCCATCAGCCGCGTCGCAATATTAATGCCGGTGCGGCCGATCCAGTGCGCGATCGGCTCGGCCAGCCGCATCGCGACGAAACAGAGGCCCGCGATCACCGCGCCGATCGCGATCAGGCCCAGCCGGTCGTACCAGTGCGCGGCATTGGCCGAATAGACGATCACCGTGCTGATCGAGCCGGGGCCGGTCAGGAGCGGGATCGCGAGCGGCACCACCGCCACGCTGTTCTTCGACTCGGCCTCGTCGCGCTCCTCGGGCGTGGAGCGCGCGTTGCCCATCTGCGCGTTGAGCATGTTGATCGCCATCAGCAGCATGATGATGCCGCCGCCCACCTCCAGCGAGCCCACCGAGATCCCGAAGAAGCGGATGATCTGCTGGCCCAGCAGGGTCGTCACGACGATCACGAAGAACACCGAGACCGCCGCGATGCGCACCGTGCGGCGCCGCTCCTCGTCGCCCTGCGAGGCCGTCAGGCTCAGGAAGAACGGCACCGCGCCGAGCGGGTTGATCAGCGCGAGCAGCGAGATGAACGATTTGAGCAGGTCCATGGACGGGCCGCATGGCGAACGGGCGAATCGGAAGCCCGGCGAGGCCGTCTGCCGGCCCGCCGGGCGCGCATTCGATCAGAGGCTGCCCTTGGTCGACGGGATCTGGCCGGCGGCGCGCTCGTCGAGCTCGACCGCCATGCGCAGCGCGCGGCCGAAGGCCTTGAACACGGTCTCGAGCTGATGATGCGCGTTGATGCCGCGCAGATTGTCGATGTGCAGCGTGACGCCGGCATGGTTCACGAAGCCGCGGAAGAACTCGATCGACAGGTCCACGTCGAAGGTGCCGATCCGCGCGCGCGTGAACGGCACGTGGAATTCCAGGCCGGGACGGCCCGAGAAGTCGATCACCACGCGCGACAGCGCCTCGTCGAGCGGCACGTAGGAATGGCCGTAGCGGCGGATCCCCTTGCGCTCGCCGATCGCCTTCGCGACCGCCTGGCCGAGCGTGATGCCGACGTCCTCCACCGTGTGGTGGTCGTCGATATGGGTATCGCCATGCGCTTCGATGTCGAGATCGATGAGACCATGGCGCGCGATCTGGTCGAGCATATGGTCGAGGAACGGCACGCCGGTGGCCAGCTTCTGCTGGCCCGTGCCGTCGAGATTGATCTTCACACGGATCTGCGTTTCGCTGGTATTGCGAACGACTTCCGCCACACGCATGGTGATTCCTTGAAATGGCTGAGGTAAAGGGGGCGAGATGGTGCCGGCGCCAACCGAACGATGCCAGGCGCGCCGGCCCGGTTCAGTGCAGCACCCGCCGCAGCGCGGCGAGCAGCAGGTCGTTCTCGTCAGGAGAACCGACGGTCAAACGCACGCAATTCGCGAGCAATGGGTGCATTTTACTCACGTTTTTGATCAATACCCGCTCGGACAATAACGACTCGAACAGCGCGCCGGCGTCGGGCACGCGCACCAGCAGGAAATTGCCGGCGCTGGGGAACACCGTGGCACCCGGCAGCGCGGCCAGGGCCTGCGCCAGCCGTCCGCGCTCGGCGCGCAGCTCGGCGGCCTGCGCGTCGAGCACGCCGAGGTGGTCGAGCAGGTAGTCGACCGCCGCCTGGGTCAGCACGTTGACGTTGTAGGGCGGGCGCACCTTGTCGAATTCGGCCAGCCAGGCCGGTGCGCCGGCCAGGTAGCCGAGCCGTACGCCGGCCAGGCCCATCTTCGAGACCGTGCGCATCACCACCACGTTGTCGAACTCGGGCACGCGCGCGAGCCAACTGCGCTCGGCGAAGGGCTGGTAGGCCTCGTCGATCACCACCAGGCTGGTGCCGGCCGCCGCGATGATGCGGGCAACGTCCTCGTCGGCGTAGAGCGTGCCGGTGGGATTGTTCGGGTAGGCCAGGTGGATCAGCGCCGGGCGGTGCTCGGCGATCGCCGCAAGCATCGCCTCGATATCGAGGGACATATCCTCGCGCAGCGGCACGCCGACGAAGTCGAGCCCGGCGAAGCGCGCGTACTGCTCGACCATCACGAAACCCGGCACCGGCATCAGCACGCTCGCGCCGGGCCTGGCGCAGGCGATGCAGAGGATGCTGATCAGTTCGTCCGAACCGTTGCCGAGCATCACATCGAGCTCGGCCGGAATCCCCATCGCCGCGCGCAGCTTGTCGATCAACGCGAGCGGGCGCGGCGGCGGATAGCGGTTCAGCGCGACCTGCGCGAGCCGTTCGCCGAGCCCGGCGGCCAGCGGGGCCGGCAGCGTATACGGGTTCTCCATCGCGTCGAGCTTCACGAAGCCGGTCGCGTCGGGCACCGGGTAGCCCGTCATCGCGAGCACGTCGGGACGGATGATGTCTTGAGGCGTCGTCATGGTGTGCACGGCGTGCTTGGCGCCGTTCCTTGCCGCGGCCGGTCGAGGCGGGCCGCCTGTGGGGTACTGCGGGTCTCGTCGCGTGGGGTGGCGAGGCTTTGGCGCGAGCCGTCTCCTGGCGCGCCACGCTCGCGCCGGCTACACCGGCGCGAGCGTAGTCAGTGGTGGCCGTGGTGGCGCATCCGGTACTCGGCGCTGCGTGCATGCGCCTGCAGGCCTTCGCCGTAGGCCAGCTCGGAGGCGATCTCGCCGAGCGTCTGCGCGCCCTCGGCGCTGACCTCGATCACGCTGGAGCGCTTGATGAAATCGTAGACGCCCAGCGGCGAGGAGAAGCGCGCGGTGCGCGAGGTCGGCAGCACGTGGTTCGGGCCCGCGCAGTAGTCGCCCAGGCTCTCGCTGGTGTAGCGGCCGAGGAAGATCGCGCCGGCGTGGCGGATCTGCTTGCCCCACTGCTGCGGCTCGAGCGCGGAGATCTCCAGGTGCTCGGGCGCGATGTCGTTGGCGATCCGGCAGGCCTCGGCCATGTCGCGCACCTTGACCAGCGCGCCGCGCCCTTCCAGCGAGGCGCGGATCACGGCCTCGCGCGGCATGCTCGGCAGCAGCTCGTCGATCGCCTTCTCGACGCGCTCGATGAAGGCCGCGTCGGGGCACAGCAGGATCGACTGCGCGAGCTCGTCGTGCTCGGCCTGCGAGAACAGGTCCATCGCCACCC
Organism: Burkholderia gladioli; assembly: GCF_000959725.1. Lineage (NCBI taxonomy): Bacteria > Pseudomonadati > Pseudomonadota > Betaproteobacteria > Burkholderiales > Burkholderiaceae > Burkholderia > Burkholderia gladioli. The sequence continues at coordinate 1,910,046 of NZ_CP009323.1, read as the reverse complement.
AGTGCGGATCGGTGGTGCCGTCGCAGATCACCAGGATCTCGGAAGGCCCGGCGATCATGTCGATGCCGACCGTGCCGAACACGCGGCGCTTGGCCGAGGCCACATAGGCATTGCCCGGGCCGCAGATCTTGTCGACCGCCGGCACGGTTTCGGTGCCGTAGGCGAGCGCGGCCACCGCCTGCGCGCCGCCGATGGTGAACACGCGATCGACGCCGCCCAGGTAGGCCGCGGCCAGCACCAGCTCGTTGCTCACGCCGTCGGGGGTGGGCACCACCATCACGATCTCGCCGACCCCGGCGACCCGCGCCGGAATCGCGTTCATCAGCACCGAGGAGGGATAGGCGGCCTTGCCGCCCGGCACGTAGAGACCGACGCGGTCGAGCGGCGTGACCTTCTGGCCCAGCACCGTGCCATCCGATTCGGTGTACTGCCAGCTATGGCTGCCGCACTCGAGCTTCTGCTTCTCGTGGTAGCCGCGCACGCGCGCGGCGGCCGCCTCCAGCGCCGCGCGGCGCTTGGGCTCGAGCCCTTCCAGGGCGGCTTCCAGCGCGTCCTGGCGCAGTTCCAGCGCGGCCACGCTGGCGGCCTGCAGGCGGTCGAAGCGGTTCGTGTAGTCGAGCACGGCCGCGTCGCCGCGCGCCTTCACGTCGGCCAGGATGGCCGCGACCGAGCGCTCGATCGCGTCGTCCTCGCTCGCCTCGAACGCGAGCACCGCACGCAGGTCGGCCGCGAACCCTTCGCGGCTGGAATCGAGTTTGCGAATCTTGATAGACATGATGCTTCCGTTCCGGTGATGCGCCGGGGCCTCGGGGCGGTCAGGCCCCGCCCTGCTTCGACGCGCGTTCGAACGCGTCGAGGATCGGCTTGAGCGCGGCGCGCTTCAACTTCAGCGCGGCCTGGTTCACGACGAGGCGCGAGGAGATCGGCATGATCTCCTCCACCTCGACCAGATGGTTCGCCTTGAGCGTATTGCCCGAGCTGACCAGGTCGACGATCGCGTCGGCCAGGCCGACCAGCGGCGCCAGCTCCATCGAGCCGTACAGCTTGATCAGGTCGACGTGCACGCCCTTGGCGGCGAAGTGCTCGCGCGCGGTGGCCACGTACTTGGTGGCCACCCGCAGCCGCGCGCCCTGGCGCACCGCGTTGGCGTAGTCGAAGCCGTCCTGCACCGCCACCGACATCCGGCAGCGCGCGATGCCCAGGTCGATCGGCTGGTAGAGCCCGCCGCCGCCGTGCTCGATCAGCACGTCCTTGCCGGCCACGCCGAAATCGGCCGCGCCGTATTCGACATAGGTGGGCACGTCGGTGGCGCGCACGATGATCACGCGCACGTTCGGGTCGTTGGTCGGCAGGATCAGCTTGCGCGACGATTCCGGATCCTCGGCGACCTGGATGCCCGCGGCCGCCAGCAGCGGCACGGTTTCCTCGAAGATACGCCCTTTCGAGAGCGCGAGGGTCAGGGGTGCGGTCATGCGGGACTCCCGGTGAGACGGCGCACGTCGGCGCCTACGGCGTTCAGCTTGGCTTCCATCCGATCATAGCCGCGATCGAGATGGTAAATACGGTCGATGACGGTCTCGCCGTCGGCGCACAGGCCCGCGATCACGAGGCTGGCCGAGGCGCGCAGGTCGGTGGCCATCACCGCGGCGCCCGACAGCCGCGCCACGCCGGTGACCAGCGCGGTATTGCCGTCCACCACGATGTCCGCGCCGAGCCGGTTGAGCTCCTGCACGTGCATGAAGCGGTTCTCGAAGATGGTCTCGACCACGTGCGCGCTGCCCTCGGCCACGGCGTTCAGGGTCATGAACTGCGCCTGCATGTCGGTCGGGAAGGCCGGGTATTCCGAGGTGCGGATCGCCACCGCGGCGGGCCGCCGGTCCATCCTCACGCGCAGCGTGTCGGCCTGCTCCTCGAGCACGGCGCCGGTCTCGCGCAGCTTGCCGAGCACCGCGTCGAGCAGGTTGGCGCGCATGCCGCGCAGCGTGACGTCGCCGCCCGCGGCCGCCACCGCGCACAGGAAGGTGCCGGCCTCGATGCGGTCGGGCACCACCGCGTGGCTCGCGCCGTGCAGGCGCTCGACGCCCTGGATCACCAGCCGGTCGGTGCCGATCCCATCGATCCGCGCACCCATCTTCACCAGCAGGTTGGCCAGGTCCGTCACCTCGGGCTCGCGCGCGGCGTTCTCGAGGATGGTTTCGCCCTCGGCAAGCACCGCGGCCATCAGCAGGTTCTCGGTGCCCGTCACGGTGATCATGTCGGTGACGATGCGCGCGCCCTTCAGGCGCGTGGCGCGGGCCTCGATGTAGCCGTGCTCGATGCTGATCTCGGCGCCCATCGCCTGCAGGCCCTTGATGTGCTGGTCGACCGGGCGCGCGCCGATCGCGCAGCCGCCCGGCAGCGACACCTTGGCGTAGCCGAAGCGCGCCACCAACGGGCCCAGCACCAGGATCGAGGCGCGCATGGTCTTGACCAGCTCGTAGGGCGCGACCGGCTCGCCCACGTTCGCCGCGTCGAGCACCACGCGCGCGCCGTCCACCTCGCTCGTCACGCCCATCCCGCCCAGCAGGGCCAGCATGGTGCGCACGTCCTGCAGGTCGGGCACGTTGTCGAGCCTCAACGGTTCGGCGCTCAAGAGGCTGGCGCAGAGGATCGGCAGGGCCGCGTTCTTCGCGCCCGACACCTGGATCTCGCCGGCCAGGCGGCGCCCGCCCGTCAATATCAGCCGCTCCCCCTGCCCGTGCGCAACCCGGCCGGCGGCCGGGTCGACAGCCGGGCTCGTCGCGACGCTCTGGACCGCGTCGCGTTCTTTTACTGAAACTTGCACGAAGTTCGTCCGTTCTTTATGCGTTCTGCCATTCGGCGGGCGTCAGCGTCTTCATGCTGAGCGCGTGGATTTCCTGCTTCATGCGGTCGCCGAGCGCCGCGTAGACCAGCTGATGGCGCTGGATCGGCCGCTTGCCCTCGAATTCGGCCGACACGATGGTCGCGAAGAAATGCTGGCCGTCGCCTTCGACTTCCAGATGCGTGCAGGCGAGACCGCCCGCGATGTATTGCTTGACCTGCTCGGGAGTCGGCAACATGAAAAAGGCTCCAGTCGATATCAGTGACGCAGCTTGTAGCCGGTGGCCAGGAGCCGCATCGCGACCAGCGCGAGCAGCACGAAGAAACCGGCGACGATAGCGAGGCTCCGCAGCGGATCGATGTCGGAGACACCGAAGAAGCCGTAGCGGAACCCGTCGATCATGTAGAAAAAGGGATTCAGGCGCGACACCTCGCGCCACACGGGCGGCAGCGAGTGGGTCGAATAGAACACGCCGGACAGGAAGGTCAGCGGCATGATCAGGAAGTTCTGGAAGGCGGCGAGCTGGTCGAATTTCTCGGCCAGGATCCCGGCGATCAGGCCGAGCGTGCCGAGGATGGCCGAGCCGAACAGCGCGAACAGCAGGATGAACAGCGGCGCGGCGAAACCGACCGGGATGAACCAGATGGTCACCACGAACACCCCCAGCCCGACCGCCAGCCCGCGCACCACGGCGGCCAGCACGTAGGCCGAGAAGATCTCGGCGTAGGACAGCGGCGGCAGCAGCATGAACACCAGGTTGCCGGTGATCTTCGACTGGATCAGTGAGGAGGAGCTGTTGGCGAAGGCGTTCTGCAGCACGCTCATCATCACCAGGCCCGGTACCAGGAAGCTCACGTACTCCACGCCGGGATAGACGTTGACGCGGCCCGACAGCGCGTGGCCGAAGATCGTCAGGTACAGCAACGCGGTCACCACCGGCGCGAGCACGGTCTGGAACGACACCTTCCAGAACCGCAGGAGTTCCTTGTAGAACAGCGTGCGAAAACCGCTCATGCCAGACCCTCGATCACGTCTGCCCCGTTCATCACCTGGACGAACACGTCCTCGAGGTCGGCCTTGCGCACCTCGATCTCGTCGAATGCACAGCCCGCCGCGCGGCAGGCCGACAGGATGCGCTCCACCTCGTCGTAGTTGGTGAGGCGCAACAGGTGCTCGCGCGCGCCGGTCGGCGCCGGCTCGCTGGCCAGCGTGCGCAGCTCGGCGGGCAGCTCGCCCTGCGACAGGCGCAGGTAGAGCTGCAGCCCGGCGAAGCGGCGCAGCAGCGCGTCGGTGCGATCGAGCGCCACCACCTCGCCGCGCCGCAGCATCGCGATGCGATCGCAGAGCGACTCGGCTTCCTCGAGATAGTGGGTGGTCAGCACGATGGTGTGGCCTTCGCGATTCAGGCGCGAGATGAACTTCCAGAGCGTCTGGCGCAGTTCGACGTCCACGCCCGCGGTCGGCTCGTCGAGCACGATCACCGGCGGGCGGTGCACCAGCGCCTGCGCGACCAGCACGCGGCGCTTCATGCCGCCCGACAGCGCGCGCATGTTGGCATCGGCCTTCTCGGTCAGGTCGAGGTTGGCCATCACCTCGTCGATCCAGTCGTCGTTGCGGCGCAGGCCGAAATAGCCGGACTGGATGCGCAGCGTCTCGCGCACCGAGAAGAACGGATCGAACACCAGTTCCTGCGGCACCACCCCGAGCGCGCGCCGCGCGCCGCGGAAGTCGTTCACCACGTCGTGGCCGCGCACCGAGATGCTGCCTTCGTCGGCGCGGGCGAGCCCGGCGAGGATGCTGATGAGCGTGGTCTTGCCGGCGCCGTTCGGCCCGAGCAGGCCGAAGAACTCGCCCTCCTCGACGGACAGGCTGACGCCCTTGAGCGCCTGAAGCGAGGCATAGCGCTTCTTGACGTTGCGGATTTCTATGGCTGACATGACTGAGCGCGGCACCTGAGCGCCGGGACGCCGGATTCTGGTCGTTGGAAACGAATGGGGAAAATGGGGGCCGATTGGACGCCCCGCAAAACGGTTGATTATAGGGCAAACCGGCGGGGCGGTCCGAGGCGGCAAACCCGCATCGGGAGGGGGCATCGCAGGCACGGGTTGGCGCGGGCCGGCCCGGGTGCGATTCTCAGGCGAGCGTCAATGTCGCTCGGCGAGGAGGGTGTCGATGCCGTAGGCGCGCGCCAGGCTGGCGAGCTTGTCCGGCAGGTTGAGGATGTCGAGCCGCGCGCCGCGCGCCTGGGCCGCGCGCTGCCAGGCGAGCAGCACCGCCAGCGCGGCCGAGTCGAACTGCGCGAGCGCCGCGCAGTCGACCGCGTTCGCGCCGGCGGCGATCCGGCCGAGGCCCTCGTCGAGCGCGGCCTTCGCGCTCGCGTGGGTCAGGGTGGCGCCGGTCGCGAACTGGCTCACGATGCCTTGCCGCTGGCCAGTTGCTGGTTGCGCTCGGTCAGGAACTTGATCAGGCCGTCCACGCCGCTTTGCTGGATCTTCTCGTTGAACTGCTGCTGGTAGGTCTGGATCAGCCAGGCGCCGAGCACGTTCAGGTCATACACGCGCCAGCCTTGCGGCGACTTGTACAGGCGATAGTCGATCTGGGCCGGCTGGCCGTTGGTCTGCGCCAGCGTGCGCACCACCACGTCGGTGGCGCCCGGGTCGGCGCGGAACGGCGGGTACTGGATCTGCTGATCCGGCTTGAGCTGGGCCAGCGCGCCGGCGTAGGTGCGGATCAGCAGCATCTTGAACTGCTCGATCACCTGCTGCTGCTGGTCGGGCGTGGCGGCGCGCCAGTTGCGGCCCATCACGATCTGCGTGGTGCGGCGGAAATCGACGTACGGGAGGATGTCGCGATTGACGATATCGGTCACGCGGCCGATGTCGTTCGGCTTGATCGACTGCGTGCGCACTTCGTTGAGCACCTGCTCGGTGGCGGTCTTGATCAGCGCCTGCGGGTTCGATTGGTCGACCTGCGCTTGGGCCGCGCTGCCGAACGAGAAGAAAGCGGCGGCGACGGGGATCAGAAACAGTTTTTTCATGGCTATGTCCTGCAGAGTGAGTCGGTGCGTCATTTTGAACCGACGACGGGGTGCAAGTTGCATCCGTCGCCGTCACAAACGTTTCCGGCTGTAACGAACCGGGGCCGGATCAGTGCAGCCGCAGGCTGGGCCAGTGCAGGCCGTTCGGCGAGGGCGGCACGACGTTCTGGGCCGGCACGTGGGTCGCGCTGGAGGGATCCGGCGCGGCGGCGGCCGACGACGCGGCATCCGCGCCCGAGGCCGGGGCGGCAGGCGCCGAGCCGTCCTCGGGCACGTCGTACTTCGGCAGCGCGTCGCTGCTGTAGTCGGGCACGCTGGCCGCCGCCTTGCGTCCGCCGGGGCCGCCCGAGGCGGCGATCAGCGATTGGCGGCGCTGCAGGTAGGCATTGCGCACGAAGGAATACTTGTCGATCGCGGCCGCGTCGAGCACGTCGCCGGCGCCGAGCAGGTTGGCGCGCGTATTGATCAGGTTCACGCCGAACAGGCTCCAGCTCAGCGCGTCCGGGCTCACGTAGGTGAGCGGGTTGCCGGCATAGTCGACCGCCAGGCCCGCCGTGTCGCGCACCGTGCTCGGTCCGAGGAAGGGCAGCACCACGTAGGGGCCCGAGGGCACGCCGTAGTGGCCCATGGTCAGGCCGAAGTCGGCCGTGTGCTTGGGCAGCTTGGCGACGGTCGCGACGTCGAACAGGCCGCCCACGCCGAACACCGTGTTGATCACCACGCGCATGATGTCGCCCACGCCGTCGGCGATGCGCAGCTGCACGAGGTTGTTGGCGGCGATGTAGACGTCGCCGATGTTCGAGAAGAAGTTCGTCACGCTGTCGCGCACCGGCTGCGGCACCGCCCACTGGTAGCCCTTGGCCACGGGCTTGAGCGCGTAGGTGTCGACGGTGTCGTTGAACTTGTACATGGTCCGGTTGAAGCCCTCGAACGGATCGCCCTTGGTGGGCGTCTGGACGGTGGCGCAACCGCTCATCGCGGCAACGGCCGCGACGGCCAGAACCGTGTTCCTGAGGCGCATGGTCTGCATGATGGTGTTCCCTCTTCTCTTTTCTCTTGTTTCGCCGTGGGGATGATGGCGCCGCCTAGTGCGCGCCGGCCCCCGATGCCGCGGCCGGTTTCGCACCGCCCGCATCCGCTGCCTTGCTGTACAGGAACTGCCCGATCAGATTCTCCAGCACGATCGCCGACTGCGTCATCGAGATCGTGTCGCCGGCCTTCAGCATCTCGGTGTCGCCGCCGGGCTCGAGCCCGATGTACTGCTCGCCGAGCAGGCCCGAGGTCAGGATCTTCGCGGAGGAATCCTTCGGAAACGGGTATTGCTTGTCCAGGTCGACGGTCACCACCGCCTGGTAGGTATTGGTGTCGAAGCCGATCGAGCCGACCCGGCCGACCACCACGCCGGCGCTCTTGACGGCCGCGCGCGGCTTGAGCCCGCCGATATTGTCGAACTTCATCTTGACGGGATAGGTCGGCTGGAACGACAGCGAGCTCATGTTGCCCACCTTCAGCGCGAGGAACAGCAGCGCCAGGAAACCCAGCACCACAAAGAGGCCGACCCAGAAGTCGAGAGCAGTCTTTTTCATCGTCATCTCTGTATTGGCTGACTAGCTGAACATCAGCGCGGTCAGCAGGAAATCGAGGCCGAGTACGGCGAGCGAGGCGTACACGACGGTCTTGGTGGTCGCGCGCGACACGCCCTCGGGCGTCGGCTTCGCCTCGTAACCCTGGTAGAGCGCGGTGAAGGTGACGGCAAAGCCGAACACCACGCTCTTGAGCACGCCGTTGCCGACATCCGACCAGACGTCGACGCCGCCCTGCATCTGCGACCAGAACGCGCCCGGATCGACGCCGATCAGCACCACGCCGACGAAGTAGCCGCCCAGCACGCCGACCGCGCAGAAGATCGCCGATAAGAGCGGCATGGTGATGATGCCGGCCCACATGCGCGGCGCGACCACCGTCTTGATCGGGTCCACCGCCATCATCTCGAGCGCGGTGAGCTGCTCGCCGGCCTTCATCAGGCCGATCTCGGCGGTCAGCGAGGTGCCGGCGCGGCCCGCGAACAGCAGCGCGGTGACCACCGGGCCGAGCTCGCGCACCAGCGAGAGCGCCACCAGCAGCCCGAGCGACTGCTCGGCGCCGTAGCGGTTCAGCGTGTAGTAGCCCTGCAGGCCCAGCACGAAGCCGACGAACAGCCCCGACACGGCAATGATCACGAAGGAGTAATTGCCGAGGAAGTGGATCTGCTTGGTGACCAGGCGCGGGCGGCGCAGCAGCGCGAAGCATTCGAGCACCAGCCGCACGAACAACCGCGAGGCATAACCCGTGCGTTCGAGGCCACCGACCACGTAACGACCGATTGCACTGATCATCGCCGCCCTCCGCCAAGGCCGAAGTCCGCGTCGAGCGGCGGGCTGGTGTAGTGGAACCGGAACGGGCCGTCGGGCACGCCGTCGATGAACTGGCGCACGCTCGGCTCGGTCGAGGCCCGCAGCTCGTCGGGCGTGCCCTGGGCGAGCACGCCGCCGTTGCCGAGGAAGTAGACGTAGTCGGCGATCGCGAACGATTCGGGCACGTCGTGGGTGACCAGGATCGAGGTCGCGCCGAGCGCCTGGTTCAGCGTGCGGATCAGGTTCGCGGTGATGCCCAGCGAGATCGGGTCGAGCCCGGCGAAGGGCTCGTCGTACATGATCAGCTGGGGGTCGAGCGCGATCGCGCGCGCCAGCGCGATGCGGCGCGCCATGCCGCCCGACACCTCGGAGGGCATCAGGTCGCGCGCGCCGCGCAGGCCGACCGCGTTGAGCTTCATCAGCACCAGGTCGCGGATCAGCGGCTCGGGCAGGTCGGTATGCTCGCGCAGCACGAAGGCGACATTGTCGAACACCGACATGTCGGTAAAGAGGGCGCCGAACTGGAACAGCATGCCCATCTTGCGGCGCAGCGCATAGAGGCCGTCGCGCGACTGCGCGCCGACATCGGCGCCGTCGAACAGCACCTGGCCGCGGCTGGCCCGCACCAGGCCGCCGATCAGTCGCAGCACCGTCGTCTTGCCACAGCCGGACCCGCCCATCACCGCCACCACCTGCCCGCGCCCGAAGCGCAGGTTCAGATTCGACAGGACGAGCCGGTCACCGCCATAGCCGAAATCGACGTCGCGAAGTTCCAGCAGGGACTCGGAAGGAGAGCTCACGGAGCTGACAATCCTGTTACGCAGAACGCCGAATTATAGGGCCTGCCTTGAATTGCTGTCGCGCACGTGTGCGGCGCGGCAATTTCGGCGTCGCGCCAATCGTTACACGATGTAACCGGGCGGCGCCCCGGCGGGCCCGCTCGACAAGGGCCGGAGCAGCCCGCGGAGCATGCTGCGGCGCGGTACGGCGGGGTTCGCGCCGGCCGGGCGGGAGGCCCGGCTGGGCGCTTCCGGCATCGGCCGGCGACGTGCCATGAAACGCTGCGTCACGGAAATCGCGACAATCGGCGCCGCCCGCCCGAGGCGGCGCGGCGCCGCCGGCTCAGGCCTCGAAGCAGGCGCCGAGCGAGGCGACGGCCGCGCGCGGATCGGCCGCCGCCGTCACCGCGCTGACCACGGCGACGCTGCCCACGCCGGTGGCGATCACCGCCGGCAGCGTGGCGGCGGTAACGCCGCCGATCGCGACCAGCGGCGCCCGCCGGCCGGCCAGCCGCGCGTAGCGGGCGATCCGCGCCAGCCCCTGGGGCGGCGCGGCGACCGCCTTGGTGGTGGTGGCGTAGACGGGGCCCAGCGCCAGGTAGCTCGGGCGCAAGCGCAGCGCCACCAGCATCTCGTAGTAGCCGTGGCTCGATAGCCCCAGGCGCAGCCCGGCCGCCGCGATCGCGCCCAGGTCGGCCGTCTGCAGGTCCTCCTGCCCGAGGTGCACGCCATAGGCGCCCGCCTCGATCGCCAGCCGCCAGTGATCGTTGATGAATACGCGCGCATCGGGATGGCGGCGCCCCGCCGCGACCGCGCGCGCCACCTCGTCGGCCAGTTGCCCGGCCGGCACGCCCTTCAGGCGCAGTTGCACGGTGCGCGCGCCGTAGTCGAGCACGCGCTCGACCCAGTCTGCCGACGGCACCACCGGGTACAGGCCGAGCCGCGCCGGGCACGGCGCGAAGGCCGGCTCGGGCGCGGCCGGCGCGCCGGCGATCGAGGGAAAGCGGGCCGGATCGACCGGCCAGGGATCGCCCGCGGCGGCCTCGTCGCCGTCGCGCCAGGCCAGCGCCAGCACCAGCGCGTCGTGCGGCTCGAACCCGCAGTCGAGGAAGGCGGCCAGCGCGGCGATCCAGTCGTCGGCGAGTTGCGCGGCGGCCGTCAGCGCGTGGCGCGCCGTGCCGCTCACCAAGGTGGCGTGACGCTCGTCGATCGCGATCACGGCGCCGCCCGCCGCGATCACGCCGGCGGCGCGCGCGGCCTCGGCTTCCGCGTCGCCGGCGGTGACGATCAACAGGTCGCCAGCGGCCGGATGTTCGGGTGCCGCGACGCAGATTCGCATCGGCGCGGCGCGGGCGGGCCAGTCGCCGAGCCGCGTGCGGATCCGCTCGGCGGCCGCCGCGAGCTCGTCGGCGGGCGGCCAGAACAGCTCGGCGAAATGCGCGGGGGTGGAGGCGCCGCGGCTCATGACGCGCTCCCGTCCTGGTGCCAGAACGGCATGCCGACCACCGGCGTGCTCGCGTGGGCGGTTTCGCGCGGGTCCATCGGCCCGCCCAGGAAGGCGGCGCGACCCGCCTCGACGGCCTGGGCGAAGGCGCGCGCCATGATTTCGGGATGCGTGGCCTGCGATACCGCCGTGTTCAGCAGCACGCCGTCGAAGCCCCATTCCATCACCTGGCAGGCATGCGAGGGCACGCCGAGCCCGGCGTCGACGATCAGCGGCACATCGGGCAGGCGCTCGCGCAGCACGCGCAGGCCATAGGGATTGACCACCCCCTTGCCGGTGCCGATCGGCGCCCCCCAGGGCATCAGCGCCTCGCAGCCGGCATCGAGCAGGCGGCGGCCGATCACCAGGTCCTCGGTGCAGTAAGGCAGCACCTTGAAGCCGTCCTTCACGAGCAGGCCGGCCGCCTCGATCAGGCCGACCGGATCGGGCTGCAGCGTGTAGTCATCGCCGATCAGCTCGAGCTTGATCCAGTCGGTCTCGAACACCTCGCGCGCCATTTGCGCGGTGTTGACCGCCTCGGCGACGCTCTGGCAGCCGGCCGTGTTCGGCAGCAGCGGCACCGCGTGGCGCTTGAGCAGGTCGAAGAAGCCTGCCTCGGCGGTGCCGGCGTTCATCTGCCGGCGCAGCGCGACGGTGACCATGCCGGGCAGCGAGGCGGCGATCGAGTCCGACAGCGATTGCAGCGACGGATAGCGCGAGGTGCCGAGCAGCACGCGGCTCTGGAACGGCGTGCCGTACAGCGTCAGCGCATCGGTGGTGGGAAGCGGCGTCATGGGAAAGTCCTGTAAGAATCGGTCGCGCGGGCCGGCGGGGCTCAGCCGCCCGCCACCGGGTGCACCACGTCGAGCCGGTCGCCGGCCGCGAGCGTGTGCGCGGCGTGCCGCGCGCGCGCCACGAAGGCGCCGTTGACGGCCACCGCGAACGGCGGCCTGGCCTGGTAGGCGGTGAGCGCGTCGGCCACGGTGGCACCGTCGGGGAGCGTCAGCGTCTGCTGGTTGATCTGGATGTCCATGGGGCAATCGTAGGGAGTGGGTCGGCGTCAGGCACGGGCCTGCGCCGTATCGGTCTCGGTCCGGAACAGCGCCGGCCAGCGCGCGACCGCGCGCCAGGCGGCCAGTGCCTCGGGCTCGGGCTGCCCGGCATTGCCGAGCGCGCCGCCGAACCAGGCCTGGACGAACTCGACGGCCGCCTGCGCGACCTCGGGCGCGATCATGAAGCCGTGCCGGTAGAGGCCGTTGACGGCCAGCGTGGCCTCGCCGCGCCAGGCGATCGCGGGCCGGTGGTCGGGCAGGGTCGGCCGGCACTGCGTGCCGAGCTCGAGGATGCGCGCCTCGCCGAAGCCGGGATGCACCGAGAAGGCCGCGCTCAGCAGTTCGAGCGCGGAACGCACGCTGACCGGCGACATGTCCTCGCCTTCGACCTCGGTCGCGCCGATCACGTAGAGATCGTCCTGCTTCGGCGCGATGTAGAGCGGATAACGTGGATGCAGCAGGCGCACCGGCCGCGTCAGATCGATGCCGGGCGCCCGCACGCGCGCCACCTCGCCGCGAATCCCGCGCAGCCCGGGCAGCACCGGCTTGGCGCCGAGCCCACGGCAATCGACGGTGAGCCGCGCGCGAGGTTCGGGCGCGTGCTTGACGGCGGTGTTCCAGTGGCATTGCACGCCGCGCTCGGCCAGGCCCGCGGCGAGCGCGGCGAGCGTCTGGCGGTTGTCGAGCTGGCCCTCGCGCGGCAGCAGCAGCCCGCGCGGGAAACGCCCGGCCAGCGCCGGTTCGGCCGCATCGAGCTGGGCTCCCGCGAGCGCGACGAAGCCGCCGTCGACGAGCTCGGCCGGCGCGTTGGCGCGCACGCGCCGCTCGAACAGCGGCGCCTCGGCGCGATCGGCCTGATGCCAGACCACCAGGGTGCCGTTGTGCTGGAAGAACACCGGCTCGGGCAACTCGGCCAGCCACTGCGGCCAGCGCGCCAGCGAGGCCGCGCCCAGCTCGGTGATCAACAGCTCGGCGCTGGCCGCCTCGGCCAGCGGCGCGAGCATCGCGGCGGCCACCCAGGCGGCAGCGCCCGTACCGGCCGCGTCGCCACGCTCGTAGAGCGCAACGCGCATGCCCAGCCCCGCCAGTCGCCAGGCGATCAGGCGACCGACCAGGCCGCCGCCCAGCACGGCGATATCGGGGCGCTCGCCGGCGGCGCGGCTCATCGCACGCGCTCCGCAGCGAGGTCGGCGCGAATGCCGTCGCCGGCAAGCACGCGAACGCAAGCCGGCCACGGCGGGCAGCACCGCGAAGCATCGGAATCAGGGGAAAACGGCTGGACGTGAAGAACGGGCATGGGCTCCTTCCGTGACGCGCGAGGGCGTGATCGAACGGACGAAACCGGCGGCCTGGGCCGACCGGGCGGCGCCCATGTCGAACCATCGCAATGGATGGCAAGAGCATGGCGACAGCGTGGAAACAGCGCGCGACCCGGTGGTATCGGAAACTTCCCGCGCCGGTATTACCCGGATCGGGTGCGAAGGGTCTCTCTCAGCCTTGCCGCCGCATCGCCCGAGGTCCGTTTCCGGCTCCGGCGGGCAGCAAAGCACCCCTGTTTCGTCAGGCGGCCATTAGACCACAGAAGCCCGGACGCTCGCAAACCGCGCCGCCGCATCGCGCGGCAGGCGGCGGCCGGTTCCGGCGAGGCCCCTGGCCGGGTACGGTGGTTCGGCGCCGATCTGCGCGCCGTCATGCGGTGCTGGCACAATGACCCCTGTTTCGGCCGGCCGCCGGATTCGCCCCGAGGGCGGCCCGGCGCGGTTAAGAGCCGTTTAAGCGAGGCGCCGCACAATCCGCGGCAAGCTGTCGCCAACTGGCACGATTTTGTTTGGATGCGCGGCCTGGCTCGCGCATCGCTTCGACAACCCGGCATCGCGCCCCCCAAACGCAGGAAACCCATGACGCCCTCGTCCCCCGCCGCCCGCGCCGCGAACGACGCGCCGCCCGACGACGCCCGCATCTCCGCGTGGAGCCTGATCAAGCCCTACTGGGTGTCCTCGGAATGGAAGCTGGCCTGGTCGCTGCTGATCGCGATCATCGCGATGAATCTCACGGTGGTCTGGATCAACGTCCGGCTCAATGCCTGGAACGGCGCCTTCTACAACGCGCTGCAGCAGAAGGACGCCGCCCAGGTGCCGCACCTGCTGATGATCTTCGCCGGCTACGCGTTCTCCTTCATCATCATCGCCGTCTACAGCCGCTACCTGCGACAGTTGCTGGGTTTCCGCTGGCGGCAATGGATCACCACCCAGGCGCTCGACGACTGGTTCGGCGACCGCGCCTTCTACCGCATCGAGCGCGACCGGCTGGCCGACAACCCCGACCAGCGGATCACCGACGACCTGAATTCGCTCGCCACCAGCACGCTGTCGCTGACGCTCGACCTGCTCTCGACGGTGGTCACGCTGTTCTCCTTCATCGTGATCCTCTGGTCGATCGCGGGCGCGGCGACCATCTCGCTGGGCGGCACCAGCTTCGTGATTCCCGGCTACATGGTCTGGGCCGCCGCGATCTACGCGCTGATCGGCTCCTACGTGACCTACAAGGCCGGCCATCCGCTGGTCTCGATCACCTACCAGCAGCAGCGCGTCGAGGCCGACCTGCGTTTCGGCCTGATCCGGATCCGCGAGAACGCCGAGCAGATCGCCTTCTACGACGGCATGTCGCGCGAGCGCCAGGGCGCGCTCGACCTGTTCGGCCATATCCGCGAGAACTGGCGGCGCGTGATGTCGATCACCAAGCGCATGACCTTCGTGATCAGCTTCTACGCCCAGCTCGCCAACATCTTCCCGATCGCCGTGGCCTCGCCGCGCTACTTCGCGGGCGCCTACTCGTTCGGCGTGCTGATGCAGATCGTCGGCGCCTTCGGCACCGTCAGCGACTCCTTCTCCTGGTTCGTGAACAGTTACGGCACCCTGGTGGACTGGCGCGCGACCGTCAATCGTCTGCGCGAATTCAAGCGCGTCACGCGCGCCTCGCACCTGAAGGAATCGATGTCGCCGGCCACCGAGCACGGCGGCATCAACCTGCATTACGTGGACGCGCAGAACCTCGCCACCCACGGCCTGCGTCTCGCCCTGCCCGACGGCAAGCCGCTGTCGCGCATCGAGGACATCAGCATCGAGCCGGGTTCGCGCTGGCTGGTACGCGGCCCCTCGGGCGCCGGCAAGAGCACGCTGATGCGCGCCATGGCGGGCCTCTGGCCGTTCGGCGAAGGCGCGATCGACGCGCCGGTCGGCGCCGCCATGATGTTCGTGCCGCAGCGCAGCTACCTGCCGATCGGCACGCTGAAGGGCGCGCTGGCCTATCCGTCGGCGGTGGAGCGCTTCAGCGACGAGGACTGCCGCGCGGCGCTGCGCGACAGCGGGCTGGAGGACTACGCCGGGCGCCTGGAGGAATCGGGCCACTGGACCCAGATCCTCTCGCCGGGCGAACAGCAGCGCCTGGCCGGCGCGCGCGTGCTGCTGCACAAGCCCGACTTCCTGTTCCTCGACGAGGCCACCAGCGCGCTCGACGCCGAGAACGAGGCGCATCTCTACGGCCTGCTGGCGGCGCGCCTGCCGGGCGCGGCGATCGTCAGCATCGCGCACCGCGAATCGCTGGCGCAGTTCCACGACCGCACGCTGGAGGTGCGGCGCGACGAGGCCGCCGCGTAAGCGCATTCGCAGCCGGCCCCGCAGCAAGCAAAAAGAGCACGCCGAAGCGTGCTCTTTTCACATCCGCGACGGGACGCCGGCTGGCGTCCCGCGCGTCGTCGCTCAGCGCGGCAGTTCCGAATGGCCCATCAGGAACGCGTCGACCGAGCGCGCGCACTGGCGGCCTTCGCGGATCGCCCAGACCACCAGCGACTGGCCGCGGCGCATGTCGCCGGCCGCGAACACCTTGTCGACCGAGGTCGTGTAGGCGCGCTCGCCCTCGGTGGCCGCGCGTGCGTTGCCGCGCGCGTCCTTGGCCACGCCGAAGGCATCCAGCACCGGCGCGGCCGGCTGCGTGAAGCCCATCGCCAGCAGCACCAGGTCGGCCTTCATCTCGAACTCCGAGCCCGGCACCTCGACCATCTTGCCGTCCTTCCACTCGACGCGCGCGGCGATCAGCTTCTCGACCTTGCCGTTCTTGCCTTCCAGGCGCTTGGTGGCGACCGCCCAATCGCGCTCGCAGCCCTCGTCGTGCGACGAGGAGGTGCGCAGCTTGATCGGCCAGTACGGCCAGACCATCGGCTTGTTTTCCTGCTCGGGCGGCTGCGGCAGCAGCTCGAACTGCGTGACCGACTTCGCGCCGTGGCGGTTCGAGGTGCCCACGCAATCCGAACCGGTATCGCCGCCGCCGATCACCACCACGTGCTTGCCCTTGGCGAGCAGTTGGTCGGCCACCTTGTCGCCGGCATTGACGCGGTTCTGCTGCGGCAGGAAGTCCATCGCGAAATGCACGCCCTCGAGCTCACGGCCCGGCACCGGCAGGTCGCGCGGCGTTTCCGAGCCGCCCGCGATCACGATCGCGTCGAACTCTTCCTTGAGCGTGTCCGGCGAGATGGTTTCCTTCGCCAGGCTGCCGATCTGCGGCGGCAGCGGGTCCTTGCCGATGAACACGCTGGTGCGGAAGGTCACGCCCTCGGCCTCCATCTGGCGCATGCGGCGGTCGATCAGCCACTTCTCCAGCTTGAAGTCGGGGATCCCATAGCGCAGCAGGCCGCCGACGCGATCGTTCTTCTCGAACACCGTCACCTCATGGCCGGCGCGCGCGAGCTGCTGCGCGGCCGCCAGGCCCGCCGGGCCGGAGCCGACCACGGCCACCTTCTTGCCGGTCTTGTGGGCGGCCGGCAGCGGCTTGACCCAGCCTTCGGCCCAGGCCTTGTCGATGATCGCGTGCTCGATCGACTTGATGCCGACCGGGTCGTTGTTGATGCCGAGCGTGCAGGCCGCCTCGCAGGGCGCCGGGCAGATGCGGCCCGTGAACTCGGGGAAGTTGTTGGTCGAGTGCAGCACCTCGATGGCCTGCTGCCAGTCCTGGCGATACACCAGGTCGTTGAAGTCCGGAATGATGTTGTTGACCGGGCAGCCGTTGTTGCAGAACGGGATGCCGCAGTCCATGCAGCGCGCGCCCTGGATCTTCGCGTCGTCGTCGGACAGCGCCGCGACGAATTCCTTGTAATGCTTCACACGGGTGAGCGGAGCCTCGTACGCCTCGTGGCGGCGTTCGAACTCGAGAAAACCGGTTGCCTTGCCCATAAGGTTCTCGTCTGAATCGGGGGTGGTTCGGGTGGGGACCCGCGCCCGCCGCATCGAGCGGCGGGCACGTTCGCTAGTTCGTTTCGATCGTCGGCTTCAGGCTGCGACGGCTTCCTTCGCGGCCTTGGCGGCCGCGATCTCGCCGAGCGCGCGCTTGTATTCGTGCGGGAACACCTTCACGAACTGGCGGCGCGCCGCATCCCAGTTTTCCAGCAGCGACTTCGCGCGCGGCGAGCCGGTGAACTGGAAGTGACGCTCGATCAGCCCCTTCAGGAGCGCTTCGTCGGTCTGGCCGGCGTGCCAGATCGCGCGGTCGACCGTGCGTTCCTGCTCGACCTGCTGCAGCACCGGATCGAGCGCGACCATCGCCTTGTTGCACTTGGCCGCGAAGCTGCCGTCCGGATCGTAGACATAGGCCAGGCCGCCCGACATGCCGGCCGCGAAGTTGCGCCCGGTCTCGCCGAGCACCACCACCGTGCCGCCCGTCATGTATTCGCAGCCGTGGTCGCCGGTGCCCTCGACCACCGCCGTGGCGCCCGAGTTGCGCACGCAGAAGCGCTCGCCGGCCACGCCGCGGAAGAAGGCCTCGCCTTCCAGCGCGCCGTACATCACCGTGTTGCCGCAGATGATGTTTTCCTCGGACTTGCCGCGGAAGTCGTTGGTCGGGCGGATGATGATGCGCCCGCCCGACAGGCCCTTGCCGACATAGTCGTTGCCGTCGCCGACCAGGTCGAGCGTGACGCCCTTCGCGAGGAAGGCACCGAAGCTCTGGCCCGCCGTGCCCTTCAGCTGGATGTGGATGGCATCGTCGGCCAGGCCGTCGCGGCCGTACTTCTTGGCGATCACGCCCGAGAGCATCGCGCCGACCGTGCGGTTCACGTTGCGCACCGGCTGGATGAAGGACACGTGCTCGCCGTTCTCGATCGCCGCCTTCGACTTCTCGATCAGCGTGTGGTCGAGCGCGCGCTCGAGGCCGTGGTCCTGCACGTCGACGTGGCGCGTCGAGGCGTTCTCGATTTGCGGCTGATAGAAGACGCGCGAGAAGTCGAGGCCCTTGGCCTTCCAGTGCTCGACGCCCTTGCGCGTGTCGAGCAGGTCGGCGCGGCCGATCAGCTCGTCGAACTTCGCGATGCCGAGCTGGGCCATGATCTCGCGCACTTCCTCGGCGACGAAGAAGAAGTAGTTCACCACGTGCTCGGGCTGGCCCGAGAACTTCGCGCGCAGCACCGGATCCTGCGTGGCGACGCCGACCGGGCAGGTGTTCAGGTGGCACTTGCGCATCATGATGCAGCCCTCGACCACCAGCGGCGCGGTGGCGAAGCCGAACTCGTCGGCGCCGAGCATCGCGCCGATCGCGACGTCGCGACCTGTCTTCATCTGGCCGTCGGCCTGCACGCGGATGCGCCCGCGCAGCCCGTTCAGCACCAGGGTCTGCTGGGTTTCGGCCAGGCCCAGCTCCCAGGGCGTGCCGGCATGCTTGAGCGAGGACAGCGGGGAGGCGCCGGTGCCGCCGTCATGCCCGGCCACCACCACGTGATCGGCCTTGGCCTTGGCGACACCCGCCGCCACCGTGCCCACGCCGACTTCCGAGACCAGCTTCACCGAGATGCTGGCCACCGGGTTGACGTTCTTCAGGTCGTGGATCAGTTGCGCCAGATCCTCGATCGAGTAGATGTCGTGGTGCGGCGGCGGCGAGATCAGGCCGACGCCCGGCACCGCGTAGCGCAGCTTGCCGATGTATTCCGAAACCTTGTGGCCGGGCAGCTGGCCGCCCTCGCCGGGCTTCGCGCCCTGCGCCATCTTGATCTGGATCTGGTCGGCCGAGGACAGGTACTCGGCCGTCACGCCGAAGCGGCCCGAGGCCACCTGCTTGATCTTCGAGCGCAGCGAATCGCCGTCCTTGAGCGGGATGTCGCGCACCACTTCCTCGCCGATCACCGAGCGCAGCGTCTCGCCGCTCTTGATCGGGATGCCGCGCAGCTCGTTCTTGTAGCGGTTGACGTCCTCGCCACCCTCGCCGGTGTTCGACTTGCCGCCGATGCGGTTCATCGCCACCGCCAGCGTGGCGTGCGCCTCGGTGCTGATCGAGCCCAGCGACATCGCGCCGGTGGCGAAGCGCTTGACGATCTCCTTGGCCGATTCGACATCGTCGATCGGGATCGCGCGGGACGGATCGACCTTGAACTCGAACAGGCCGCGGAAGGTCATGTGACGGCGCGTCTGGTCGTTGATCAGGTGCGCGTATTCCTTGTACGTCTGGTACGAGTTGCTGCGCGTGGCGTGCTGCAGCTTGGCGATCGAATCCGGGGTCCACATGTGGTCCTCGCCGCGGATCCGGAACGCGTACTCGCCGCCCGCGTCGAGCATGTCGCGCAGCAGCGGGTTGTCGCCGAAGGCGTCGCGATGCAGGCGCAGCGCCTCCTCGGCCACTTCGAACAGGCCGATGCCGCCGACCTTCGAGGCCGTGCCCTTGAAGTACTTGTTGACCAGCTCGCCGGCCAGGCCGACCGCCTCGAAGATCTGCGCGCCGGTGTAGGACATGTAGGTCGAGATGCCCATCTTCGACATCACCTTGTAGAGGCCCTTGCCGACCGCCTTGGTGAAGTTGTAGATCGCCTTCTCGGCCGACAGGTCGCCCGGCAGGCCTTCGGCCATCTTGGCGAGCGTTTCCATCGCCAGGTACGGGTGGACCGCTTCCGCGCCGTAGCCCGCCAGCAGCGCGAAGTGGTGCGTCTCGCGCGCCGAGCCGGTCTCGACCACCAGGCCGGTGCTGGTGCGCAGGCCCTGGTCGACCAGGTGCGAGTGGATCGCCGAGGTGGCCAGCAGCGCCGGGATCGCCACCGTGTCCGCGTCGGTCTTGCGATCCGAGACGATCAGGATGTTGTAGCCCGACTTGACCGCGTCGACGGCTTCCGCGCACAGCGACGCCAGGCGCGCCTCGATGCCTTCCTTGCCCCAGGCGGCCGGGTAGCAGATGCTCAGCTCGTAGGCGCTGAACTTGCCGCCGGTGTACTGGTCGATCGAGCGGATCTTGGCGATGTCCTTGAAGTCGAGCACGGGCTGCGAGACTTCGAGGCGCATCGGCGGGTTGACGTTCTGCGTGTCGAGCAGGTTCGGCTTCGGGCCGATGAAGGACACCAGCGACATCACCATGTTCTCGCGGATCGGGTCGATCGGCGGGTTGGTGACCTGCGCGAACAGCTGCTTGAAGTAGTGGTAGAGCGTCTTGTTCTTGTTGGACATGACCGCCAGCGGCGAGTCGTTGCCCATCGAGCCGACCGCTTCCTCGCCCTGCTGCGCCATCGGCGCCATCAGGAACTTGAGGTCTTCCTGGGTGTAGCCGAAGGCCTGCTGGCGGTCCAGCAGCGTGGCGGCCGCGCGGCGCTCGGCGGCGACGTCCTCGTCCTTCGGCTCGATCTCGTCGAGCTTGATGCGCACCGCGTCGATCCAGCTCTTGTAGGGCTTGGCGTTGGCGAGGTTGTCCTTCAGTTCCTTGTCGTCGATGATGCGGCCGTGCTCCATGTCGATCAGGAACATCTTGCCCGGCTGCAGGCGCCACTTCTTGACGATCTTCGACTCGGGGATCGGCAGCGTGCCGGCTTCCGAGGCCATGATCACCAGGTCGTCGTCGGTGACGATGTAGCGCGCCGGACGCAGGCCGTTACGGTCCAGCGTCGCGCCGATCTGGCGGCCGTCGGTGAAGGCGATCGCGGCGGGGCCGTCCCACGGCTCCATCATCGCGGCGTGGTACTCGTAGAAGGCTCGGCGGTTGTCGTCCATCAGCGTGTGCTGTTCCCAGGCTTCCGGGATCATCATCATCATCGCGTGGACCAGCGGGTAGCCCGCCATCACCAGCAGCTCGAGACAGTTGTCGAACGAGGCCGTGTCCGACTGGCCCGGGTAGATCAGCGGCCAGAGCTTGGGCAGGTCGTCGCCGAGCACGTGGCTGGCGATCGCGCCGGTACGCGCGTTGAGCCAGTTGACGTTGCCCTTGACGGTGTTGATCTCGCCGTTGTGGGCGATCATCCGGTACGGATGGGCCAGCTCCCAGGCCGGGAAGGTGTTGGTCGAGAAGCGCTGGTGCACCAGGGCCAGCGCCGAGACCACCCGCGCGTCCTGCAGGTCGCGGTAGTAGACGCCGACCTGGCCGGCCAGCAGCAGGCCCTTGTAGACGATGGTGCGCGCCGACATCGACGGCACGAAGTATTCCTTGCCGTGCTTGAGCTTGAGCGCCTGGATGCGGTGGCTGGCGGTCTTGCGGATCACGTACAGCTTGCGCTCGAGCGCGTCGGTGACGATCACGTCCTTGCCGCGGCCGATGAAGATCTGGCGGATCAGCGGCTCGGAAGCCTTCACCGTCGGCGAGATCGGCATGCTCGAATCGACCGGCACGTCGCGCCAGCCCAGCACCACCTGCCCTTCCGCCTTGACGGTGCGCTCCAGTTCCTGTTCGCAGGCGATCCGCGAGGCGTTCTCCTTCGGCAGGAAGATCATGCCGACCCCATATTCGCCGGCCGGCGGCAGCGTCACGCCCTGGCGCGCCATTTCCTCGCGATAGAACGCGTCCGGAATCTGGATCAGGATGCCGGCGCCGTCGCCCATCAGCGGATCGGCGCCGACCGCGCCGCGGTGATCGAGGTTCTCCAGGATCTTCAGACCCTGCTCGATGATCTCGTGGCTCTTCTTGCCCTTGATGTGAGCGACGAAGCCGACGCCGCAAGCGTCGTGCTCGTTCTGCGGGTCGTACAGACCTTGCGCGGCGGGGACCGCGCGCTGCGGCTCTTGGTGGTCGTTCATGGGGACACCGTCTGAGTAAGGGCCTCGCGGCCGTTGAAACATCTGCTTTTGGGCCCGCCGCTTCGGCGGCGGCGTGGCGGGCCAAAGCCGGACACAGTTGCGCCCGGCCTGCCGGAATTCGGAATATACGCGACGAATCAACGGAATAGCAAATAAAACCGCTTGCTCTGACACCAATTAAATGGATGTTTCGATTTGGTGCCTTTTTATTGGGGACGTATTAATTTGGTGCAAAAAAAGCGGCATCCGAAGATGCCGCCTTTCGATCCGCCGGCCCGGCTTACTGGTGCGCGGGCGGGTTGTGTGGACCGTTGTTTTCACGTACCTTACGCGGCCGACCGCGCGGCAGGGGCGAAACGCGCCGATTGGCGGTGCGCGCGGCCCACTCGCGATAGGTCTCGCCGCCCAGCACCCAGCCCTTCAGGGTGGCCTGCTGGAGCTGCTCGGTCTGGCGCTCGTCGAGCGGCTGCTCGCAGAGCTCCTTGTAGGCGCGCTGCCGTTCGAACGGCGTATTGCCGAGCGCCCAGTAGAGCGGGTGGTCGGTGATCAGGCTGTCGACGGTCAGGCCGATGTGGTGGCGGTAGCTCGACCAGCGATAGGCCTCGGCCGCCTGCACCAGCTGCGCGCGCACCGGACTCAGCTCCACCACGCGGCTGGCGAGCAGGAAATAGCGCTCGCCCTCGATCACGGTGGCACGGTAGCGGCCTTCCCACAACGTGCCGCGCCGCGAGTAGCGTCGGTTGAAGTGCGCAACGTAACGCCGGCCTACCGCCTGCATCGCCTTTGGCAGGCTCGCCTCGTCGCTCGGGGTGACGAGCAGCTGCACCTGCCGCGGCAGCAGCACGTAAGCATGCACCGCCAGTTGATGATCGCGCGCCGCCGCCTTCAGGCAATCGATGAACAGCTCGTAATCCTGATCGTCGACGAACGCCGGTTGCTGATCGAGGCCGCGCAGGATGACGTGCTGCGGCTGATCGGGAACATAGAGTCGTGCTAGCCGTGCCATGCTGAATGTCCGTTTGATCGCGTTAGGAAAAACCCGAAGGCCCGAATGACTGCATCCGCGCAGAGCCCCGCGCGGCAGGGAGGAATCGCACGTTCGTACGAAACCTAGGGAGATTGCTCTAGCTTACAAGCCTGTTCCGTTTGAAACGCCGTGGTCATAATGAGCACGCCTTAAATCGAGGAGGAGACACACCGATGAAACAAAAATTGGCCATTACGGGGGCCGTTGCGCTCGCATTCATGACTGCCGGCACCGCCGCGCAAGCGCAATCGGCAGGTAGCTTCTACGTCACCACGGGCTGGTTCCACCTCGCCCCGCAGGACTCGAGCGATCCGCTCAAGGTGATGTCCGTCGGCGGCACGCCCGTCAACCAGTCGGTGCCCAACACCGGCGCCGGCATCAGCGACTCCGACACGCTCGGCTTCACCGCCGGGTATTTCGTGACCGACCACATCGCTGCCGAGTTCGTCTACGGGATCCCGCCAAAGTTCAATCTGGACGGCAAGGGTTCGTTCGAACAGTTCGGCACGCTCGGCCGCGCCTACCAGTGGAGCCCGGCGGTCCTGCTCAAGTACTACTTCAACAGCGCCGAGGCCAAGTTCCGTCCCTACGTGGGCGTGGGCGCATCGTACATCTACTTCACCGGTGCCAAGCTGACCAACAACGCCTTCGAACGCGGCGTGCTGGGTGGCCCGACCAACGTCACCACCAGCAACCAGTGGGCGCCCGTGTTCAACGCCGGCTTCAACTACAACTTCAACAAGCACTGGTTCGCGGGCCTGTCGATCTCGTACATCCCGGTCAGCCTGACCGCCACCCTGACCACGCAGGCCGCTACCCAGGTCGGCACGCTGACGCGCACGTCTCAAGCTCACATCAAGCTCGACCCGATCGTCAGCTACGTCAACATCGGGTACCGCTTCTAAGCGTAGTCGAATATTTGGGGAATGGTTAATTTCGCTGCAATTTGTAGCGATTTTTTCCTGACGTTACGAAAGCGGGTTGCGAGTATGCCTTGCAGCCCGCTCTTCGGAGTAGATTCCTACCCCAAATAGCCAATCGGCGATATTTTCATTTTTTCCGGCTGGCGGCTCGGGCCAAAAAATCGTTCCGATTTCGAGGCAATGCTCGGCCCGGCGGATCATTCGCCGGCGATCTGGCCCGCTATCGTTAAGCGGTGATGGATAGGCGGGATCGACAAGCGGCCGTGCCGCTTGCCTTGGTTGAAATCGATCAGGCGAAATCGGGACCGATCAGGTCGATGCGATCGGTGCAGATCAGGTCGACGCCCCAGTCCATCAACTCGCGGGCACGCGCCGGCTCGTTGACCGTGTAGGCCAGCATGCGCAGGCCCGCGGCGCGGATCTCCGCCACGCGGGCCGCATCGAATTCGCGATGGTTGGCATGCAGCGCGACGCAGCCGAGTTCGGCCGTGAGCGCGCGCCAGTCGTCCGGCAGGGTCTCGACCAGCAGGCCGCGCGGCAAGTCCGGCACCGCGCGACGCGCCGCATCGAGCGCATCCACCGAGAACGAGGACAGCAGCGGCGGCACCGCCGCGCCGCGCCAGTAGCGCGCCGTGTCGAGCGCCACCCGCTCGCCCGTCTCGACCTCGCGGCCCGGGCAGGGCTTGATCTCGACGTTGGCCGCCAGGCCGAGCGCGAGGCAGCGCGCGGCGGCCGCCTCCAGCGTCGGCATCCGCTCGCCGGCGAAGCGCGCGTCGAACCAGGCGCCCGCGTCGAGCGCGGCCAGTTCCTGGTAGCGCATCGCGGCGGCCGGGCCCCGGCCGTTCGAGGTCCGCTCGACGCCGTCGTCGTGCAGCAGGAAGCTCACCGCGTCGGCGGACAGCTTGGCATCGAATTCCACCATGCGATGGCCGCGCCGCGCGCCCTCCTCGAGCGCCGCCAGGGTGTTCTCGGGCGCGAGCTTGCCGCCGCCGCGATGCGCGACGATGCGCGCGATACCTTCGTAGGGCCAGGATTTCGGATCCGTCATGGTCTAGTCCTCGCCTGTCAGTTGGCGCGCCGGCCCGTGACCGGATCGAAGAAGTGCAGCCGGTGGGCCGGCAGCGACACCGGCAGCGCCGTGCCGGGCGCGGGGCGATCCGCATGCGGCAACCGCACCACCACGTCGCCGGCGCCCCAGCGACCGTGGACGAGATTGTCGGCGCCCAGCAGCTCGCAGGAGTCGACCGTCAACGGCGCGACCGGCATGCCCGGCTGCGGCGTCATATGCTCGGGCCGCACGCCGAGCACCCACTCGGCGCCCGGCGCCACCTCGCGGCCAATGCCGGGAGCGCCGGCCACCGGCAGGCGCGGGCCGCCCTCGGCCACCTCGAACACGCTGCCATCGGCCGACAGCCGGCCGCGCAGCAGGTTCATCGCCGGCGAGCCGATGAAGCTCGCCACGAACAGCGTCGCCGGCTTCTCGTAGACCTCGACCGGCGCGCCGATCTGCTCGGCATGGCCGCGATTCATCACGATCACGCGTTGCGCCAGCGTCATCGCCTCGATCTGGTCGTGCGTGACATAGACGCTGGTGGTGCGCAGCCGTGCATGCAGGCGCTGGATCTCGAGCCGCATCTGCACGCGCAGCTTGGCGTCGAGGTTCGAGAGCGGCTCGTCGAACAGGAACACCGCCGGCTCGCGCACGATCGCGCGCCCCATCGCGACGCGCTGGCGCTGGCCGCCCGAGAGCTCGCGCGGGCGCCGCCCGAGCAGCGGCTCGAGCTCGAGGATCTTCGCCGCCGAGGCCACCCGCGCCTCGATGGTGGCGCGCTCGATGCCGCGGATCCTCAGGCCGTAGCCCATGTTCTGCGCCACCGTCATGTGCGGGTAGAGCGCGTAGTTCTGGAACACCATCGCGATGTCGCGATCCTTGGGCTCCAGCGTATTGACCACCCGCCCGCCGATCGCGATCTCGCCCTCGGAGACGCTCTCAAGGCCCGCGATCATCCGCAGCAGGGTCGACTTCCCGCAGCCGGACGGCCCGACCAGCACGATGAATTCGCCGTCCTCGATCTGGACATCGATCCCGTGCAGGACGACGTGCTTGCCGTCATAGGTCTTCCTGACGCCATTCAAGCTCAGTGCAGCCATGCTTCGAAACTCTCCGGATAAGCGGTTATTTTTCGGTGTCCACCAGGCCGCGCACGAACCAGCGCTGCATGGCCAGCACCACCACCAGCGGCGGCAGCATGGTCAGCATGGTGGCGGCCATCACCAGGTGCCATTCGGTGGCCGCGTCGCCGCTGGCGATCATCGACTTGATACCCACCACCGCGTTCGACATCGCGCCGTCGGTGGCGACCAGGATCGGCCACAGGTACTGGCTCCAGCCGTAGATGAAGGTGATCACGAACAGCGCGGCGATGCTGGTGCGCGACAGCGGCAGCACCACGTCCCAGAAGAAACGCAGCGGCCCGGCGCCGTCGATGCGCGCGGCCTCCATCAGCTCATCGGGCAGGGTCATGAAGAACTGCCGGAACAGGAAGGTGGCGGTGGCCGAGGCGATCAGCGGCAGCGTCAGGCCCGCGTAGCTGTTGGTCAGGTGCAGCGTCGAGACCACCTGCACGGTCGGGAAGATACGCACCTCGACCGGCAGCATCAGCGTGACGAAGATCAGCCAGAACGCGGTGTCGCGAAACGGGAAGCGGAAATAGACGATCGCGTAGGCGGACAGGATCGACACCGCGATCTTGCCGATCGAGATCACCAGCGCCATCACCAGGCTGTTCATCAGCAGGATGCCGAACGGCGTGGTGGTCGCGCCGCTGCCGCGACTCCAGATGGTGGCGATGTTCTCGAACAGGTGGGTGCTCGGGATCAGCGACATGGGCACCCGGAACACCTCCTGCGCGCTCATGGTGGCGGCGCAGAAGCCCACGTAGACGGGGAACAGCACCAGCACGGCGCCCACGATCAGCACCGCGTGGCAGAACAGGTCGAAACCCCTGCGATTCTCGATCATGAGTATTGCACCCTGCGTTCGACGAAACGGAACTGCACCACGGTGAGCGCCACCACGATCGCCATCAGCACCACCGATTGCGCGCCCGAGCTGCCGATGTCGAGCCCCTGGAAGCCTTCGGTGAAGATCTTGTAGATCAGCGTCTTGGTGCTCTGGCCGGGGCCGCCGGCGGTGGCCGCGTCGATCACCGGGAAGGTGTCGAAGAAGGCATAGACCAGGTTCACCACCAGCAGGAAGAAGCTGGTCGGCGAGAGCAGCGGCAGCGCGATGTTGAAGAAGCGTCGCACCGGGCCGGCGCCGTCGATCGCGGCCGCCTCGATCAACGAGCGCGGGATCGCCTGCAGGCCGGCGTAGAAGAACAGGAAGTTGTAGCTGACCTGCTTCCAGATCGAGGCCACCACCACCAGCGCCATTGCCTGGTTCGCGTCGAGCGCGTGATTCCAGACGATGCCGAGCCGGGCCAGCGCATAGGTGATCACGCCGATGCTCGGATTGAACAGGAAGGCCCACAGCACGGCCGCAATCGTTGGCGCGACCGCGTAAGGCCAGATCAGCAGGGTGCGATAGCTGCGCGCGCCGCGCACCACGCGATCGGCGCAGGCCGCCAGCAGCAACGACACCGCCAGCCCGCCGATGGTGACCAGCGCGCTGAACACCAGGGTGGTGCGGAACGAATCGAGGTAGAGCGGATCGCCGAACAGGTGCGCGAAGTTCGCCAGGCCGACGAATTCGCTGGTGGTGCCGAACGCGTCCTGGGTCTGGGTCGACTGCCAGAGCGCGACGCCGGCCGGCCACAGGAAGAAGATCGCCGTGATCGCGAGCTGCGGCGCGACCAGCAGGTAGGGCAGCACGCTCGTGCCGAAACGGGAGCGGGATGACATCGGAGGAATTCCGTCGAAGGAAACGAAACGCCGCCGCGCCGGGGCGCGGCGGCGGGCCGGGCTCAGGAGCCCTGCTTCTCGAAGCGGCGCAGCAGTTCGTTGCCGCGCGAGACAGCCGAGTCCAGCGCGGCCTGCGGCGTCTTCTTCTGCGCCCAGACCTGCTCGAGCTCCTCGTCGACCACGGTGCGGATCTGCGGCATGTTCCCCAGGCGCAGGCCCTTGGTGAACGGCAGCGGCGGCTTGTTCAGCATCTGCTTGGTGGCCGTGTCGGCGCCCGGGTTCTTCGCGTAGAAGCCCTGCTCGCGCGTCAGGTCGTAGGCGGCCGTGGTGACCGGCAGGTAGCCCGTGTCCTGGTGCCACTTGGCGGCCACCGGGGCCGAGCTCAGGTAGGCCAGGAACTTCGCCACGCCCTTGTAGGTGTTGGCGTCCTTGCCGCCCAGCACCCACAGGCTCGCGCCGCCGATGATGGCGTTCTGCGGCGCGCCCTTCACGTCCGCGTCGTAGGGCATCATGCCGGTGCCGAAATCGAACTTCGCGTACTTGCGGATGGTGGCCAGCGCGCCCGACGAGGTGGTCATGATCGCGCAGTCGCCGCTGTAGAACTTGCCGGTGGCCTCGTCCTTGCGGCCGGCATAGGTGAAGCTGCCTTCCTTGGCCATGTCCTGCAGGAACTGGATATGGGCGACCTGTCGCGGCTTGTTGAATTCGAGCACCGCGTCGGTGCCATCGAAGCCGTTGTTGCGCGTGGCGAACGGCAGGCCGTGCCAGGCGCTGTAGTTCTCGAGCTGGATCCAGCCCTGCCAGCCGGTGGTGTAGCCGCAGGTCGAGCCGGCCTTGCGCAGCTTCTCGGCATCGGTCTTCAGCTCGGCCCAGGTCTTGGGCGGCTGGTTCGGATCGAGCCCGGCCTTCTTGAACATATCCTTGTTGTAGTACAGCACCGGCGTCGAGCTGTTGAACGGCATCGACACCAGGTGGCCCGTCTTCGCGTCGCTGTAGTAGCTGGCCACGGTCGGCACGAAGGATTTCTCGTCGAGCGGCACGCCGGCCTGCTTGAACACCTCGGAGACCGGGATCACGGCTTTCTTGGCCTGGATCATGGTGGCGGTGCCGACTTCATACACCTGGAGGATGGCCGGCGCGTTGCCGCTGCGATAGGCCGAGATGCCGGCGGCCAGCGCCTGGTCGTAGGTGCCCTTGAACACCGGCACGATCTTGTAGTCGCTCTGCGAGGCGTTGAACTGATCGGCGATCGCGTTGACCTTGTCGCCGAGCGCCGCTTCCATCGCGTGCCAGAACTGGATCTCGGTGGCGGCGAAGGCGGCATTCTGCATTCCGAACCAGATCACGCTGCCGGCAGCCAGCGAGCGAACCAGTGTGTTGACTCTCATTGACCCATCTCCAAATGGTGTGCGGCCGGCTCGAATGTCCGACCGCTGTTGTTGGCCGCCGCGTTGTCCCGTCGAGCCCAAACGCGGCAGTCTAATTCTCGTCCATGACAAAAAGGCGTTGATATTCCTTCAGCGCGAAGCGGTCCGTCATGCCGGCGATGTAGTGCGCGACGAGCCGCGGCTGAGCGGCCGCGTCGTCGCTCTGGTAGGCCGGCGGCAGCAGGCGCGGATCCCCGGTGAAAGCCTCGTAGAGCCCCTTGACGACGCGCTGCGCCTTGTTGGCCATGCGCATCACCTTGTAGTGGCGATACAGGTTGCGGAACAGGAAGCGCTTGAGCTCGGCCGCCTCCTCGGCGATCACCTCGCTATGCGCGACCAGCTGCGGGCAGCGCCGCACGTCGTCGAGCGAGGCCGGCGCGTGCTCGGCCAGGTTGCGCGTGGTCGCGTCGATCAGGTCGACGATCAGCGTGTTGATGATGCGCCGCACCGTCTCGTGCACCAGCCGGCGGCCTTCCAGCGAGGGGAAATCGGCCAGCGCGGCATCGTGGTGGCGGCGCCAGAGCGCCACGCCCGCCAGTTGCTCGATCGAGATCAGGCCCGAGCGCAGGCCGTCGTCGACGTCGTGGTTGTTGTAGGCGATCTCGTCGGCGATGTTGGCGATCTGCGCCTCCAGCGAGGGCCGCCGACCGTCGAGGAAGCGCTCGCCGAGCTCGCCGAGCCGGCGCGCGTTCTCCCTCGAGCAATGCTTGAGTATGCCCTCGCGGGTCTCGAAGCAGAGATTCAGGCCGTCGAAGGCGCCGTAATGCTCCTCCAGCTCGTCGACCACTGCGAGGCTCTGCAGGTTGTGCTCGAAACCGCCGTGCTCGCGCATGCACTCGTTCAGCGCGTCCTGCCCGGCATGGCCGAAGGGCGTATGGCCGAGGTCGTGCGCCAGCGAGATCGCCTCCACCAGGTCCTCGTTCAGGCGCAGGTTGCGCGCCACCGAGCGCGCGATCTGCGCGACCTCGAGGCTGTGCGTCAGGCGCGTGCGAAACAGGTCGCCCTCGTGGTTCACGAACACCTGGGTCTTGTATTCGAGGCGGCGGAAGGCCGTCGAATGGACGATGCGGTCGCGGTCGCGCTGGAATTCGGTGCGCGCGGCGGGCGCTGTCTCGGGATGGCGGCGGCCGCGCGTGTTCGCGGAATGGGCTGCGTAGGGGGCGAGGTGCGCTTCGAGCGCGGCGACGGTGGGCGCCGCGACGGGACCGGCCGAGCTACCGGAGCGGCCTTGGCGGGAAGCGTCGGTGGGGTGTGGCAACTCGCGGGGTGTTTCGCTCACTGTCTCCTCCACTGCGGGGGCGCCGGCCGATCCGGCACCCGGTACATGGCCGGCTCGAGGTGGAAACCACACCGGCCCTGGCAAGGCGCCGGGGCCGGATCGTGCCGGGATGCGACCGATGTTAGCCGATGGCGGCCGCGAGCGTGGCCTCGACGATCTCGTCGGGCGCCGCGGTGATGGCCGCCGTGCCGAGCCCGTCGAGCACGATGAACTTGATCGCGCCGGCTTCGGCCTTCTTGTCGACCTGCATCAGCTCGACATAGCGCGCGGCGCCCAGGTCGGGCGCGCGCACCGGCAGGTGGGCAGCCGCGATCACGCGGTCCAGGCGCCGACGGGCGGCGTCGTCGAGCCGGCCCAGGCGCACCGAGAGATCGGCCGCCATCACCATCCCGCAGCCGACCGCCTCGCCGTGCAGCCACTCGCCGTAGCCCAGGCCGGCCTCGATCGCGTGGCCGAAGGTATGGCCGAAATTGAGGATCGCGCGCAGCCCGCCCTCGCGCTCGTCGGCGGCCACCACGCTGGCCTTGATCTCGCACGAGCGCTTGACCGCCTCGGTCAGCGCGGCGGGCTCGCGACGGTTTAGCGCCTCGATATCGGCCTCGATCCAGTCGAAGAAGGCGGCATCGGCAATCGCGCCGGTCTTGATCACCTCGGCGATGCCGGCCGCCAGCTCGCGTTCCGGCAGCGTGCGCAGCGCGCCGATGTCGGCGATCACGGCCTGCGGCTGGTAGAACGCGCCGATCATGTTCTTGCCGAGCGGGTGATTGATGCCGGTCTTGCCACCGACCGAGGAATCGACCTGCGAGAGCAGCGTGGTGGGCACCTGGATGAAGGGCACGCCGCGCATGTAGCAGGCCGCCGCGAAGCCGGTCATGTCGCCCACCACGCCGCCGCCCAGCGCGATCAGGGTGGTCTTGCGGTCGGCGCGCGAGCCGAGCAGCCCGTCGAAGATCAGGTTCAGCGTTTCCCAGTGCTTGTAGGATTCGCCGTCGGGCAGCACCACCGTGTTGACCTGCTTGCCGAGCGGCGCGAGCGCGGCGCGCAGCACCTCGCCATAGAGCGGCTCGACGGTGGTATTGGTCACGATGGTGACGGACGTGCCCTTGATATGCGGGGCAAACAGCTCGGTGCGGCCGATCAGGCCGTCGCCGATATGGATCGGGTAGGCGCGATCGCCCAGGTCGACATTGACGGTAATCATGCTTGTAGCGGCTTGGCGACGATGCCGGCCAGCTCGAGCTGCATCAGCACCATGTTGACGAGCCCGTTGACGGACGGCCGGCCGGTTTCGATCACGAAATGCGCGCATTCGCGATAGAGCGGATCGCGCGTCTCGTAGAGCGCCTCGAGCCGGGCCTTGGGATCTTCCGTCTGCAGCAGCGGGCGGTTCTTGTCCTTGCGGGTACGCAGCCAGAGATCGTGAGGATTGGCGCGCAGATAGACGACGATGCCGCGCGATCGCAGGGCGTCGCGATTCTCGGGACGGATCACCGCGCCGCCGCCGGTGGCCAGCACGACATTGCCGCGCTGCGTCAGCTCGTCGATCATCTTTCCCTCGCGATCGCGGAAACCCGCCTCGCCCTCGAGTTCGAAGATAACCGGGATGCGCGTGCCGGTGCGGGCCTCGATCTCGTGGTCAGAATCGAAGAACGGCCTGTCGAGACGGCGCGCGACCGCACGACCCACGGTGGTTTTACCCGCTCCCATGAGTCCGACGAAAAATACGCTTGCGTGTGGGTCCCGCGCTTGCAACGGCTTCCTCTGCTTCAATCTTGCTGGTGTGTGCGGCAGCTTACTGGCAAAGCGCCGGCCTTGTCGAGCGCGGCCGGCCGCCGCTCAATGCGGCTGCGCCGGCGCCTCCGTCGCTTCCGGGGCGCCGGGCGGGCCCGCGGCCGGATCGGGGGGAGGATCGCCCGGTTCGCCGTCCTCGTGCTCGGCGGTGCCGAGCACGCGCGGGGTGATGTAGACCACCAGCTCGCTCGACCGCTCGCGCCGCGCCTTATGGCGGAACAGCGCCCCCAGGATCGGTATTTTGCCCAAGACCGGCACCCGAGTCACATCGTCCCATTCATTGCGCTCGTAAATACCGCCGATCGAGACCGTGCCCCCATTTTCGACCTCGACCCGCGTGCGCACGTGCTTGGTGTGGATCGCAGGCCCCGCGTCGGTCTGCTCGCCCACGCTGTCCTTGGCGATGTCCAGGTCGAGCACCACGTGGCCGTCGGGTGTGATCTGCGGCTCCACCTCGAGCTTGAGCGTGGCACGCCGGAACTGCACGCCAGACACGCCGCGCCCCACCTTGGCCTGGTACGGCAGTTCGGTACCCTGCTCGATCAGGGCCGGCGCGCGATCGGCCGTCACCACGCGCGGGCGCGAGACGATCTGGCCCCGGCCCTGCGATTCGAGCGCGCTCAGTTCCAGGTCGAGCAGGCGGCTGGCGCCGGCCACGAACAGCGTGAGCCCGGCGGTGGCGGCCTCGAAGCCGCCGATTGGGCGCGCCGCCAGGTCCGCCAGGCGCCCTTCGGGACCACCCACCAGGCCGGTGGCCGGCGGCTTGCCGCTGCCGGCCGGCGCGCCCTCCCCGGCCGCCGGCTGCGCCGGGCCCGGCGCGCCGCCGCTGCCCGCCCCCTCGCCGCGCGCCAGCGAGCGCGTGGTGCGCAAGGCGATCCGCGCGCCCAGTTCGCTCGAGAAACCGCGCTCGCCCTCGACCACGCGCGCCTCGATCAACACCTGGCGCGAGGGCCGGTCGAGCTGCGCGACGAGGGCCGCGATCTGCGCGAGCCGGCCGTCCAGGTCGGTGACAAACAGCAGGTTGGTGCGCGCATCGGCCAGCACCGAGCCGCGCCGCGACAGCACGCGCTGGTTGGCCGCCGCGCCGGTCAGCAGGCGCGCGACATCGTTGGCGCGCGGGTAGCGCAGCAGGAAGGTGCGGCTCGCCAGCGGTTCGAGGTCGGCCATCCGCGCATGGGCCTCGAAGCGCGCACGCTCGCGCGCCGTCAGTTCGGCCGCCGGCGCCACCCAGATCACGTCGCCGCGCATCGCCATCGCCAGGCCGTTGGCGTCCAGCAGCGCATCGAACGCGTCACGCCAGGGAACGTCGTGGATGCGCAGCGTGGCGCTGCCCTGCACGCGGCCGCTCAACACCACGCTTTGGCCCGTGAAACGCGCGAAGGCGTCGAACACGGCCGCGAGCGGCGCCTGCCGCAGGTCGAGCGAGATCCTGCGCCGGTCGGCAGCCGCGCGCGGGACGACGACGGGACCGGACAGCCGCTCGGGCGGGGGCAACGGAATCGGCGGGCCCTCGAGGGCGGGCGGCGGGAGGTCCGGCCGGGTGGCTTCAGACGGTTTGTCGTCGGCACGCGTGGCTGACGTAGGCGCCTCGCCCGTCACCTGTCTCGCCCCGGTCGCGAGCGGGAGACCGCCCTGCGGTCCCGGCTCCTTCGGTTCGCCGGCCGGCAAGGGCGCAATGCCGGCGGCCGAGGCAGCCATGCCCTCACCGCCGTATCGCTCGGCGGCGGCCGGAGCCATGCCCGCGTCCTCCGGGTCCGTCAGCGCGCTGCCGCCGCCCACGCGTCCCGCCTCGGGATCGAACCAGCCGATGCCGTCCAGCGCCGCGGCCGGCATCACCATCGGCAAGGGCGGCCGCGGCATCGCCCGGGCCGGCGACGAATGGCCGATCGCCAACCAGAACGCACACGGCGCAACAAGCAGGCGCGCAAACCTTCCTCGATCGTGTGTCATCGCTCCGACTCCCCGCGCAAAACCATGCGATGCCGCACACCGCCGCCATCGTCGAGACCCAGCCAGACCCCATCAGCATCGATGCGCGTGATGCGTTCGGCACCGACGCGCTCGCCCACCGAAGCGGACCAGGCCCCCGCCTCGGCGTCGAACAGCACGAGTCCGCGACGCGCATCGCGCACGATGCCGGCCACGCGCGGCATCGCCGCCGGCTCGCGGCCGCCGAAATCGGCGCCGGCCTCGGCTGCGCCCGGGCCGGGAGCAGCCATCGCCACCGGTCCAGGCGCGACATCCGGCGCGTCCGGCCCGGACGGCGACACGGCCAGACGCGCCGAGAAACTCGCCCCGTCTCCCTGCCGCTGCACCTCGATGCCGACCGGCACCACGGCCATCGGCAACGCGGCGAGCGAGCGGACCCAGGCGCCGATTGCCCCGAAGCGGCCATCGCCGGCGACGTCGTAGTACCGCATGCCGCCGGCGGCTGCCTCGGCTCCAGCCTGCTGCGCGGGACCGAGCCGGCGAATCCGCAAGCCGCTGTCGTGGGCGCTGGCGATCAACTGCCAACCGGGATCGAGCAGCGCCTCCCCCTCGTTGCGCCGGTTTTCGGGCAAGGCCGGGGATCGGCCCGCGCGATCGTCGAGCGAGGATTGCCCCGGCACTTCCTCCTGGCGCGATGGTTCCGGTTCGATCGATCGCGGGTCTTGCCGCGAGTCTGGCTGCAAATCCAGCCGCCGTTCGGCCAGTTCCCGCTGCGCCAGCACTTCACCGTGCCGGGCGCGAGCCCCGGCGATACCGCTCCAGTCGCGCTCGCCGGACACGGCCCACAACCCGCCGAACACGGCCGACGCGACGCCGGCCAAGGCCAGCAGCCGGCGCCCCCCCGCATGCGGGCAGACCCGCGCGACGATCGCCTTCATCATCGCCGCCCTCCCCGCGCTACGGAGAAATCGGCACGAGCCGCGCGAGGCAGCGGCACCGCGTCGGGCCAGCGGATCCGCACCGCGAAGCGGATCGTGCCCGTCGTGCCCTGGCCCGGCTCCCCCTCGACGCCCGACATCTCGACCTGCCAGTCGGAGCGCGCCTCGCGCAAGCGCGCCAGCCAGCGCGACGCGGCCAGCGAATCACGGGCACGCGCATCGATCCTCACCCCGCCCTCGGCCTGCCGCAGCGCGATCAGCATCACCGCGCGATAGTCGAGCCGGTGCAGCACCTCGAACAGGGTGATGGCGCGCAGCAACGGCCGCGTCAGCTCGGCCGCCGCCGCGGCCCGGGCCCGCCGCGTCTCGCGCTCGCGCCCGGCGGCCTCGGCCGCCTGCAGGCGCGGCGCCCAGGCCACCAGTTGCTGCTCGAGCACCAGCCGCCGCGCGTCGATACGCTTGCGCTCCAGGCCCTGCATCGCGCAGGCCAACGCGACGCCCGCCACGCCCAGGCCGACGGCGCCCGCCAGCTCGAGCAGCCGCCGGCGCCGCTCGCGGCGCGCATCGCGGCGCCGGTAGGGCAGCAGGTTGAAACCGCCGAGCCAGGCGCGGCGCCTGACCGGATCGCGCAGCACCGCGCGCGACGGCAAGAGCGGCGCCCGCCGCCGCGCGCTCATTCGTACACCCCGCGCAAGGCGAGGCCGAACGCGACCGCGAGCACCGGCGAATGACGCGCGGCGGCGTCGATGTGCGGATTACGGCAGTAGGGAGCGCATTCGAAGGGCAGCACCAGGCAGCCGAGCGGATCGGCGATCTCGGCGAACATCGCGGGCGGCATGTCGCCCGCCATCGCGAAATTGCCGCCGACGAAGGCGCACTCGGCCAGGCCGCGCCCGGCCAGATCGCGCATCAGCTCGGCGAGATTCGCATGCGAGGCGGAAGGCGCGCTCAGGTGCGTGGCCACTGTCATGCCCTCGACGCGCCAGGCATCGACGCTACCCTCGCCGATCCAGATCGCCACGTAGGGCTCGTCGGGCTCGGTCTCGGCCACGGCGACCTGCCGGATCGCGCGCAGCGCCGCATGCGGCTCGCCGTCGATGCCCGTCAGCATGAAACCGGCGGCGGCCACCGCGTCGACGCGCAGGTCGATGCGTGCCTGGTCGGTGGAGGCGATCACCAGGCGGCCCGGGTAGAGGATGTCGTTGACGCACCAGTCGATCGCCAGCGAATCGCGGGGCATGCCCGTGCTGCGCTCGGCCTCGGCATACACCGCCTGCTCGAGCGCCCCGTGGCGCGCGACCACCGGATCGAGCGTGCTCATCACCACCTCGCGGTACGACAGCGCCATCGCCGCCGCCATGCCGCGCACCGGCAGCCGGCCGCGCACCCGCTGCGAAATCGTCTCCAGCGCGCGCGTGACCTCGGACCAATCGGCGCTCGTCACGTCGTAGGGCGCCGTGAACGGCTCCACCTCGAGCGCCTCGATCCCCAGCGCGTTGCCGCAGCGGCTCACGAACGCGACACGCACCGCGTCACGCCCCACGTCGATCCCGGCGGCCACGCGCCGCCCCCTCATGCTCCATCCTCGCCGACTCCTCATCCCGGTCCTCCCGTGCCGCGCGACACGGGCGCGGCCTGCCAAGCATTCTCGGGATACGCGGCCGGCTCGGGCAGTCGTCCGGATGGCCGATGCGCGGTGCCGAGCGACGCAGATCGACACCGATCGACCTGCATTGGCCGCACCGCCGACGCGCCTCGCGGCGCACACGCCATGACGGAGGAAGCAGGGCGCCGCGAAGGCCGCGCGAGGCGATCGCGAGGCGATCACAACTCGCACCGCGCTGCACCAGGAAGGCGCATAGCGGGCGTTTATAATCGCGGGACTGTTTTCCGGTATGCCTATGCAACCCACCAATCCAACGTCCCCGCCGCCGTCGGCCGCCGAACCTCCGTCGCCCCCGCCGCCGGCCGCCGAACCGCCGCCGCCTCCTCCGCCCCCGCCGCCGCGCAAGCGACCGCTGTGGCTC
Source organism: Burkholderia gladioli (assembly GCF_000959725.1). NCBI lineage: Bacteria > Pseudomonadati > Pseudomonadota > Betaproteobacteria > Burkholderiales > Burkholderiaceae > Burkholderia > Burkholderia gladioli. The sequence continues at coordinate 1,873,194 of NZ_CP009323.1, read as the reverse complement.
AAGCTGCTGCTCGGCCTGGTCGGACTGTGCGCCGCGCTGGCGCTGAGCGCGGCCCTGGTGCTCGGCTACGCGCTGGTGGTGGCGTGGCCGAACATGCCCTCGCTCGACGCGCTGACCGACTACCGGCCGAAGGTGCCGCTGCGCATCTACACGGCCGATCACGTGCTGATCGGCGAGTTCGGCGAGGAACGGCGCGACATCGTCCATATCCAGGACGTGCCCGACTCGCTGAAGAACGCGATCCTCGCGATCGAGGACGCGCGCTTCTACGAACACGGCGGCGTCGACCTGACCGGCATCGTGCGCGCCGGCGTGGTGGCGCTGACCAACGGCCACGCGACCCAGGGCGCCAGCACCATCACCATGCAGGTGGCGCGCAACTTCTTCCTGTCGAGCGAGAAGACCTACACGCGCAAGATCTACGAGATGCTGCTGGCCTACCGCATCGAGCGCGCGCTGAGCAAGGATCAGATTCTCGAGGTCTACATGAATCAGATCTATCTCGGCCAGCGCGCCTATGGCTTCGCGAGCGCGGCGCGCGTGTATTTCGGCAAGGACCTCAAGGACCTGACGCTGGCCGAGGCGGCGATGCTGGCCGGGCTGCCCAAGGCGCCCTCGGCCTACAACCCGGTGGTCAATCCCAAGCGCGCCAAGGTGCGCCAGCAGTACATCCTGGAGCGCATGCTGGAGCTGAACTTCATCACGCGCGAGCAGTACGACGAGGCGGTGGCGCAGCCGCTGGTGGTGAAGAGCGCGACGCGCGAGTACAGCGTGCACGCCGAGTACATCGCCGAGATGGTGCGCCAGATGATGTACGCGCAGTACAAGGACGAAACCTATACGCGCGGCTTCAACGTGGTGACCACGGTCGATTCGGCCGACCAGACGCTGGCCTACCAGGCGCTGCGTCGCGGCCTGATGGACTACGAGCGCCGCCACGGCTATCGCGGCCCGGAAGCCTTCATCGAACTGCCGGCCGACGCCACCGAGCGCGAGCAGGCGATCGACGACGCGCTGCTCGACCATCCCGACAATGGCGAGCTGATCGCCGCGGTGGTCACCGACGCGAATCCGAAGCAGGTCCAGGTCAGCTTCGTCGACGGCAGCAGCGCCACGCTCGCCGGCACCAACCTGCGCTTCGCCGCGGCCTCGCTGGCGGCCAACGCGCAGCCGAACCGGCGCATCCGCCCCGGCGCGATCGTGCGGGTGGTCAAGACCGACAATGGCGAATGGGCCATCACCCAGTTGCCGCAGATCGAGGGCGCCTTCATCTCGATCGTGCCGCAGGACGGCGCGATCCGTTCGCTGGTAGGCGGCTTCGACTTCAACAAGAACAAGTTCAACCACGTCACGCAGGCCTGGCGGCAGCCCGGCTCGAGCTTCAAGCCCTTCATCTACTCGGCCTCGCTCGACAAGGGCCTGGGGCCGGCCACCATCATCAACGACGGCCCGCTGTTCTTCAGCGCCGCCGAGACGGGCGGCCAGCCATGGGAGCCGAAGAACTACGGCGGCGGCTTCGACGGCCCCGAGCCGATGCGCACCGCGCTGATGCGCTCGCGCAACCTGGTGTCGATCCGGATCCTGAACTACATCGGCACCAAGTACGCGCAGCAGTACATCACGCGCTTCGGCTTCGACGCGGAACGCCACCCGGCCTACCTGCCGATGGCGCTCGGCGCGGGCCTGGTCACGCCGCTGCAGATGGCGGGCGCCTACGCGGTGTTCGCCAACGGCGGCTATCGCGTCAATCCCTACCTGATCGCCGAGGTGACCGACTCGAGCGGCAACGTGGTGGCGCGCGCCCAGCCGCTGGTGGCCGAGCAGAACGCGCCGCGCGCGATCGACGCGCGCAACGCCTACGTGATGAACAGCCTGCTGCAGAGCGTGGCGCAGCGCGGCACCGGCGCCAAGACCAACGTGCTCAAGCGCACCGACCTGGGCGGCAAGACCGGCACCACCAACGATTCGCGCGACGCCTGGTTCGCCGGCTACCAGCACACGCTGGCCGCGATCGCCTGGATCGGCTACGACAACCCGCGCAGCCTCGGCGACCGCGAGACCGGCGGCGGCCTGGCCCTGCCGGTCTGGATCGACTACATGGGGCCCTCGCTGAAGAACGTGCCGGCCTATCGCATGCCGATGCCGGACGACGTGACCACCATCGGCGACGAGCTGTACTTCTCCGAGTTCACGCCGGGCCACGGCTTCGTCTCGACGGTCGGCGTCGCGCAGGCCGCCTCGCCGCTGGACGCGTCGGTCCCGCACGTGGACGAGCAGGAACGGCAGGACATCATGAACCTGTTCCAGGGCGGCAACTGAGCGAGCGGCCAGCCGCCCGCAAGCAAAAGAGCGACCCGCGGGTCGCTCTTTTTAAGTCAGGGGCGGCATCGGGAGATAGCGGAAGGCAGCCGCCCCGCCGCTGCGTTCAGGCGCTGAACTTCACCGGCTCGCCGGCCTGCTCGCTGGCGTAGCGCGTGAGCGCCTCGAAGAATTCGTCGCCCGAGCGCGTGTCGCGCCAGGCGCCGTCGAGGTAGCGGTAATGGAAGCCGCCCGACTTGGCCGCGATCCAGACCTCCTTCATCGGCGGCTGCAGGTTCACGATGATCTTCGTGCCGTTCTCGAAACTCAGCGTGACCACGCTGCCGTTACGGCCGAGATCGATGTCGAGATCGCCCTCGTTGGCCTCGTCCACGCAGCGCTCGACGGCCGCCAGGACGGCCTCGGCGCGGGTCAGGTATTCGGTGTCGCTCATGCTAAACTCTGTCGATTCAATTGTTTAGGGACGATCATGCGTGTCGTTTTCCAGATGAGCGCGATTGTAGCGGCTTTGGCGCTGGCCGGCTGCGGTCAACGCGGCGCGCTTTATCTGCCAGTCGTGCCGCCCTTGCCCGCGAAACCGACCGTCGAGACCGTGCCCGCCCCCGAGGATGCCGCCTCGGACGCCAGCGCCGCGTCCGGCGCCGAGCCGATCTCCGCCTCCGCCGGCACCACGCTGCAGCTTTCGCCGTCGCTCGCCGCGCCGGCCCCGGCCTCCGCCGCCACCCCCACTCGATGATTCCGGATGACTCACCCCGTTTTTGATTACGTCAACGGCACGCTGCATGCCGAGGGCATTCCGACCGACAAGCTCGCCGAACACTTCGACACGCCGCTCTACGTCTATTCGCGCGCCGCGCTGACGGCCGCCTACCAGGCCTATGCGCAGGCCTGCGAGGGCCGCCGCGCCGCGATCCACGTGGCCGTCAAGGCGAACAGCAACCTCGGCGTGCTGAACGTGTTCGCGCGCCTGGGCGCCGGCTTCGACATCGTCTCGGGCGGCGAGCTCGCGCGCGTGCTGGCGGCCGGCGGCAAGGCGGAAAACGTGGTGTTCTCGGGCGTCGGCAAGAGCGCCGAGGAAATGCGCGTGGCGCTGCAGGCCGGCGTGAAGTGCTTCAACGTCGAGTCGATCCCCGAGCTCGACCGCCTCAACGAGGTGGCCGGCTCGCTCGGCAAGCGCGCGCCGGTCTCGCTGCGCGTGAATCCCGACGTCGACCCGAAGACGCATCCCTACATCTCAACCGGCCTGAAGGCCAACAAGTTCGGGGTGGCCTTCGCCGAGGCGTGCGCCAGCTACCGCGCCGCGGCCGCGCTGCCGAACCTGCAGGTGGTCGGCATCGACTGCCACATCGGCTCGCAGATCACCGAGCTGAGCCCCTATCTCGACGCGCTCGACAAGGTGCTCGACCTGGTCGAGCAGATCGAGGCCGACGGCATCCCGATCCATCACGTCGATATCGGCGGCGGCCTGGGCATCACCTATGCCGACGAGACGCCGCCCGCGATCGGCGAGTTCGTGGCGGCGCTGTTCGCCAGGCTCGATGCGCGCGGCCACGGCCAGCGCGAGGTCTATTTCGAGCCGGGCCGCTCGCTGACCGGCAATGCCGGCATCCTGCTCACGCGCGTCGAATTCCTCAAGCCGGGCGAGGAGAAGAACTTCGCGATTGTCGACGCGGCCATGAACGACCTGGCGCGCCCCGCCATGTACGAGGCCTATCACGCCATCGTGCCGGTCAAGGAGCAAAGCGGGCATGCCAGCGCCGTCTACGACGTGGTCGGCCCGGTCTGCGAGAGCGGCGACTGGCTCGGCCGCGAGCGCACGCTGGCGATCGCCCCGGGCGAACTGCTGGCGATTCGCTCGGCCGGCGCCTACGGCTTCGTAATGAGCTCGAACTACAATACGCGAGCGCGCGCGGCCGAGGTGCTGGTCGACGGCGTCAACGCCTACCTGGTGCGCCCGCGCGAAACCATCGAAAGCCTGTTCGGCGACGAGGCGATCCTGCCCGACACGGAATGAGCGGCCGCGACGCCGCCTGAAAAAAAAGCGATGCGAACCGTGAGGCGCATCGCTTTTTTCTTGTCTGCAGCCGGCAGCGCCGGGCGCTGGGCACCGGCGCTGCCGGCACGCCGATCTCAGGCGCCGCGCCGCCTCGCGCGCAGCGCGGCCACCACCCGCCAGCCCAGCAGCACCAGCACGATCGCGCCATACAGCTTGGGCAGCGCGAGGTCGTGCTTGCCGGCCCGCATCCACCAGAAGTGCAGGATCGCCAGCACCGCGATCGCGTAGATCAGCCGATGCAGGCGCTGCCAGTGGCGCCCCAGCCGGCGCACCGCGGCGCGCGGCGAGCTGAGCGCCAGCGGGATCAGCAGCAGGAAGGCCGCGAAGCCGACGGTGATGAAGGGCCGCTGGAACACGTCCTTCAGGATCGCCGGCAGGTCGAACCACTTGTCGAACCAGAAGTAGGTGGTGAAGTGCAGCAGCGCGTAGAAGAACGCGAACAGCCCGATCATGCGCCGCAGCCGCAGCAGCGCGTTGATACCGGTGAGCCGCCGCAGCGGCGTGATGGCCAGCGTCACGCACAGGATCACCAGGGTCCAGAGCCCGGTCGAGCGCGTGACGAACTCGATCGGATTGGCGCCGAGCCCGCCGGTGAAGCCCAGCACGACGAGCCGCGCGAGCGGGAACAAACCGGCCAGGAACACCACCGGTTTCGCGATGCGCAGCCAGCCAGGCGTGGCCGACGCACGCGCGGCGCGGCCCGCGCTGGCCGCCAGGCGAAGATTTTCGTCCACCGCGTGCCGCCTAGAAGTTCTTGCGCAGATCCATGCCGCGATACATCGATGCGACCAGATCGCCGTAGCCGTTGAACATCAGCGTCTTGCGCTTGGGCGTGAAGAAACCGTCCTCGCCGATGCGCCGCTCGGTCGCCTGGCTCCAGCGCGGGTGGTCGACCTCGGGGTTCACGTTCGAATAGAAGCCGTATTCGTTCGAGGCGTAGCTGTTCCAGCTGGTCTTCGGCTGCTGCTCGACGAAGCGGATCTTGACGATCGACTTCGCGCTCTTGAAGCCGTATTTCCAGGGCACCACGATCCGCACCGGCGCGCCGTTCTGGTTCGGCAGCACCTGGCCGTAGACGCCCATCGTCAGCAGCGTCAGCGGGTTCATCGCCTCGTCCATGCGCAAGCCTTCCGAATAGGGCCAGTCGAGGATCGGCTCGGCCAGCCCGGGCATCTGCGAGGGATCGGCCAGCGTGACGAACTGCACGTACTTGGCGTTCGCGTTCGGCTGCACGCGGCGGATCAGCTCCGCGAGCGGGATGCCGATCCAGGGAATCACCATCGACCAGCCTTCCACGCAGCGATGCCGGTAGACGCGCTCCTCCAGCGGCGCCAGCTTGAGCAGTTCGTCGATGTCGTAGACCTTGGGCGCCTTCACCTCACCCTCCACGCTCACGCGCCAGGGCCGCGGCCGCAGCGAGCCGGCGTTCTGCGCGGGGTCGCCCTTGCCGGTACCGAACTCGTAGAAGTTGTTGTAGGTCGTCAGGTCCTTGTAGGGCGTGACCTTGTCGGGCACCACGAACTTCGCGTTGGTGGTGGCAGCCAGCGCATGCGCGGCCGGGTTCGGCGAGCGGTAGTTCGCCAGCGCGCTGGCCGGCAGGCCGCACAGGCCGCCGGCGGCCATCGCGCCGGCCGCGCGCAGCACGCCGCGGCGCGCGGCGAAGACGGCGGGCGAGGTGATCTCGTCGCGTGGAATGTCGTCGCCGGCAAGCAGGCGCCGGCGCGTGGTCCTGATCAACATGAGCGGTCTCCACGCCGGCTACCAAAGCCGGCGGCGATACGGTGAATCCTCCGCCGCGCGAACGGCGCGAGCGGCATGGCAAGAAAAAACCGCCGCGTCCAGGCAGGGGCGGCGGCGGTTTTTCGAATCGGTTCGAGGTGACACGCGGGCGAAGCTTACAGCTTGCCGTAGCTATGCAGCCCGGACAGGAACATGTTCACGCCGAGGAAGGCGAAGGTCGTGACCAGCAGGCCCGTCAGCGCCCACCAGGCGGCCACGCCACCGCGCAAGCCCTTCATCAGGCGCATGTGCAGCCAGGCCGCGTAGTTGAGCCAGACGATCAGCGCCCAGGTCTCCTTCGGGTCCCAGCTCCAGTAGCCGCCCCAGGCTTCGGCGGCCCACAACGCGCCGAGGATGGTGGCGATCGTGAAGAACGCGAAGCCGACCGCGATCGACTTGTACATCACGTCGTCGAGCACCTCGAGCGTCGGCAGGCGATCGGCGAGCACGCCGCGTTCCTTGAGCAGGTAGGCGACGCTGACCATCGCCGACAGCGCGAAGCTGCCGTAGCCGATGAAGTTGGCCGGCACGTGGATCTTCATCCACCAGCTCTGCAGCGCCGGCACCAGCGGCTGGATCTGCTGCGCGTCGCGCGCGATCGAGTACCACATCAGGAAGCCGACCGCCGCGCTGATCACCAGCAGCACGAAGGCACCCAGCGCGCGCGTGCCGTAATGGCCTTCGTAGTAGAGGTAGAGCAGGGCCGTGATCAGGCTGAACAGCACGAACACTTCGTAGAGGTTCGAGACCGGGATATGGCCGACGTCGGCGCCGATCAGGTAGGACTCGTACCAGCGCACCATCAGCCCGGTGAAGCCCATCAGCACCGCGGCCCAGGTCATCTTCTGGCCGATCGCGGCACCCGTCGGCGAGCGGCTCAGCAGGCCGATCCAGTAGAACACGGTGGCGAACACGAACAGCGCGCTCATCCACAGGATGGCGGACTGGCTCGACAGGAAGTACTTGAGGAAGAAGGTCGAATCGGCCCGGGACAGGTCGCCGTGATAGAGATTCAGCGACAGCAGCGAGAGCACCGCGATCAGGGCCATCAGCAGCCGGGCCGGCTTCCAGCGCCAGCCGAGCCCGACCAGCGCGACGGTCGCGCCCGTCATCACCGCCTGGTCGTAGTAGTCCATGTGCGCCTGGTAATGCACCAGGGCAAAGCCGGCGCCCACCACCATCGCCAGCGCGAACAACCAGTCGACGAGGGACAGGCGGCGGTAGAAGGGACGATCGTCGAACAACGCGGCAAGCGAAGCCGTGGCGGGAGCGGCGGCGGGCGCCGCTTCGGCGCGGCCGCGCGGCGCCGGTGACGAGGAAGCCTGGGTCAGATCCATGACGTTACCGTGGGGAGTCGTGGAGATCGGTATCGCGCCCGGCAGGCACCGCGGCGACGGGTTCGGTGCCGAGCACCTTGCCCACCGCGTCGCGCGTCTGCGCGAACTCCTTCTCGAAATCGAATGTCCGGCGGGCCGTCGACATCGCCATCACGACGCCCACGCCTGCCGGCGTGTCCTTGAGCCAGAGCCAGAGCCGGCGTTCGCGCACGTAGAACATGGAGAAGATGCCGAACACCAGCAGCAGGCTGCCAAGATACACCAGATTTTTACCAGGCGCGCGTGTCAACTGGAATACCGAAGCTTGCACCTGCTTATATGAATCGAGCCGCAAATAGACCGGCGCGCCATACAGGAAGCTGTCCGACAGCGCGTTGATGGCGTTCTGCACGAAGCGCGCCGTCTCGGCCGTCTGCTTGACCGGCGCCACGCCCGCCTGCTCGCGCGCGACCTCCCAGACCTGCCACATCGCGCCTTCCAGCATGCGCAGCAGCAGGCCGGCGGCCTTCTCCTGCTCGGCCTTGGGCACCGACTGGTCGATGAAGCCCGCCACCGCCTGGAAGCCGCCGGTGGTGCTGCCGTCGGGCTGGCGGCCCGCGCTCGGGTCGGCGCCGGCGAACAGGGTCAGGACACGCAGCGCGCTGTCGTCGAGCCGCGTGCGCAGGCCCGCGTCGGCGTTCGGCAGCGAGGCCTGCGCGAAGCGCGCGGCCGCCTCGCTGCGCACCGCCGGGTCCTCGAGCGCGGCGCGCATGCGCATCCATTCGTTGACCGAATCGTCGGCGTCGGCGGGGATGCGCAGGTAGCGGAACGGGTCATTCGGGCTCAGCCGCACGCCCGCCAGGAACAGCCGGTCGCCGCCGATCTCGACGGGCAGCATGTAGTTGTTGAACTCGCGCGCCTGGCCGTCCTGGCCGCGTACCTTGTACTGGACCGAGGGGCCGACGTTGTGCAGGTTCACCGGCGTCGAGGTCTTGGCGCCCGAGCCGAGCCGCTCGTCGAGCGCTTCCTTGAGCGAATGCGTGGTGCCCACGCCGCGCACGTCGGTCTTGCCGCTCGCGTCGGTGACGTTCTCCACGTTGATGGCGCGGAAGTCGGCGAACTCGATGGTGTCGCCGGCATGGCCGGCCAGCGGCACCGCATTGCCGATCACGCCGTTGACGGGGAAGGTCTTGCCGCTCGCACCCGACATCGGGAAGGCGGTCATCTGCATCTGCGAGCCGCCGTCCTGGAAGCTCGACTGGTAGATCGACACGCCCTTGTAGGTGAAGGGCTTGTTGACCTCGACGCGCGCCGGGATGCGCTTGCCGGTCTCGCGGTCGATCACCACGATGTCGCTGGCAAACAGCTTGGGCATGCCGGTCGAGTAGTAGTCGACGATGAACTTGTCGAGCTGGATCGAGAACGGCAGGTCCTGGATCAGCGAGCCGTTCGGCTGGTTCAGGATCGCGGTCGAGACATACTGGCCCTCGGGCACCCAGGCATAGCCGCGGAAGGTCGGGTTGGAGGCCGACAGCCGGTGCTCGGGCCCGATCTCGCTGATCGGCGCGCTGGTGTTGACGGGCGACTTGCCGAACAGCCACATCTGGAAATGGATCGGCAGGTTGCTGTCGAGCAGGCCGCCGATGCAGATCACCACGATCGCCAGGTGGGCGGCGATATAGCCGTACTTGGTCATCGCGCCGCGCTTGGCGGCGATCAGGGTGGCGCCCTCGGATTCGCGGATCACCTGCTTGTAGCCGGCCTTGGCGACGAAGCCGGCGAGCGCCTGGGCCACCTGCGCGCGCTCGCCGGGCACGGCGAACTCGGCCTTGTGGTGGAAGGCGCGCAGGCTGCCCTCGCGCACCTTGTCCTTCCAGCTGCGCACGTCGGCCAGCATCTTCGGGCCGTTGCGCAGCACGCAGAGCGACAGCGACACCACCAGGAACAGCAGGATCAGCATGAACCACCAGGCGCTGTAGACCGTGTAGAGGCCGATCGCGCGGAAGATGTCGGCCCAGAACGGGCCGAACTGGTTCACGTAGTTCGGATAGGGATCGTCCTGCGTGAGCACGGTGCCGATGATGCTCGCGATCGCCAGCACGACCAGCAGCGCGATCGCGAAGCGCATCGAGCTGATCAGCTCGATCGCGGTGTTCAGCGCGCGGCGACGCGTCCGGGTCTCGATGCCTTGCGTGGTAACGCTCATTCACACTCCGACTGACAACAAAAAAGGGCAAGGCGCCCGCCTGGCGGCAGCGCCCCACCCTTTCTCTCTTCGTTCCCGCGCTCGCCATTCATGACGTGCGCCCGATACCCGTTGCCGGGCGCTCAGTGCAGGCCGGCGATGTAATCGGCGACCGCCTTCACTTCGCTGTCCGACAGGCGCGATGCGATCTGATGCATCGGCTCGTTGTTGTTGCGTGCGCCCGCGCCCTGCTGGAAGGCGGTGAGCTGCGCGACCGTGTAATCGGCCCACTGCCCCGACAGGCGCGGATACTGTACAGGAATTCCCTGTCCGGTCGGACCGTGGCAGCTCGCGCAAGCCGGCACGCCCTTCTCGGCGATCCCGCCGCGGTAGATCTTCTGCCCCAGTGCGACCGTCGCGGCATTGCGCGCGGCACCGGGTTTTGGCGCCTGGGCACCGTAGTAGGCCGCCACGTTGCGTGCATCGGCGTCGCTCAGCGCGCCGGCGAAACCGGCCATCACCGAGCTGTTGCGCGCCGGGCCCTTCGCGCCCGGCTGCGTCTTGAAATCGTGCAACTGCTTGACCAGATACTCGGGATGCTGGCCGGCCAGCTTCGGGAACGCGCCCGTGGCGCTGTTTCCATCGGCACCGTGGCACGATGCGCAGACCGCCGTCGCGATCGCCTTGCCGCGGTCCAGATCCGGCTTGGCCGCATCCGCCGCGTGTGCCTGAACCACGAAACTCACGAACCCTGCGGCCACCTGAAGCGTTATCAGAGACTTGCACAGTCGATTCATTCGCACACCCTGTTTCGTCTTGTGGGAATTTGAGGTTCTGCAAACGACGGCACTCAGTCTACCGCAGAAAGCGCCTGCAACAGGCCCGCAGGGCTTCGGGAAAACCGCCGTATTGTACAATATGGCGTTTAAAGCCCCGTTCCGGCTATCAGGGTTACTGCGCGGATTACCGCGTGCAATGACCGTCCGGATCGTTGCGGGGCTTCCCGCCTCCACGCGCGGTCGCACCGCGCTCTCGCCCCGTCCGCACTCATGGCCTTCCTGCTCCATCAAGCCCGTTTCTACACGACCGTCAACCATCTGCGCGACCTGCCGCCCACCGTGGTCCCGGAAATCGCGTTCGCCGGCCGGTCCAATGCGGGCAAATCGACGGCGATCAACATTCTCTGCAACCAGAAGCGGCTCGCCTTCGCCTCGAAGACGCCGGGCCGCACCCAGCACATCAACTACTTCTCGGTCGGCCCTGCCGACGAGCCGGTCGCCAACCTGGTCGACCTGCCCGGCTACGGCTACGCGGAAGTGCCCGGCGCGGCCAAGGCGCACTGGGAAGCCCTGCTGTCGGCCTACCTGAAGACCCGGCCCCAATTGTGCGGGATGATCCTGATGATGGATTCGCGCCGGCCGCTGACCGAGCTCGACTGCCGCATGATCGAGTGGTTCGCGCCGACCGGCAAGCCGATCCACACCTTGCTGACGAAGTGCGACAAATTGACCCGCCAGGAAAGCGTCAATGCGCTGCGCAACACCAAGAAGGCGCTCCAGGCCTATCGCGACGCGGGATATGAAGGGGCGCTGACCTGCCAGCTGTTCTCGGCGCTCAAGCGCACCGGGATCGACGAGGCCCACGTGCTGGTCGAGAGCTGGCTGCGGCCGGAGGTCGCCGGCGAAGATGACGCAGCTGTTGCAGAATAAGCGCTCCGCGCCTGGGTGCGCGGCCCCGAACGGAGGCTTGCCGTCGGTTGGCGCATAAAAAAACCCGCCGTTTCGCGGCGGGTCAAACAGCCTAATCGAATAACGACAGGCACCCGCTCAGGGAGGAGAAGCGGGGAGCGCCGCGCCTTGGCGCGAAGCTCGATCGCTATCATATACCATTGTCTCGAAATTTCACCGAAGGCTTTCGTAAGCTTTCCTTCAGACTGATTCCAGCGATTCCGTCATGAGTCTCCATCCCTTGCACCGTCCGCGCAGAATGCGCCGCGACGACTTCTCGCGTCGCCTGATGCGCGAAAACCTCCTCACCACCAACGACCTGATCCTGCCGGTGTTCGTCGTCGAGGGCAGCAACGTGCGCCAGGCGGTGCCGTCGATGCCCGGCGTCGAGCGCGTCTCGGTCGACCTGCTGATGGGCGTCGCCGAGCAGTGCGTCGCGCTCGGCGTGCCGGTGCTGTCGCTGTTCCCGGCGATCGAACCCTCGCTGAAGACGCCCGACGGCCGCGAAGCGACCAATCCCGAGGGCTTGATTCCGCGCGCGGTGCGCGAGCTGAAGAAGCACTTCCCCGATCTCGGCGTGCTGACCGACGTGGCGCTCGATCCGTACACGAGCCACGGCCAGGACGGCGTGCTCGACGAGAACGGCTACGTGATCAACGACGTGACGCTCGAGATCCTCAGCGAGCAGGCGCAGGCGCAGGCCGAGGCCGGGGTCGACATCGTCGCGCCGTCGGACATGATGGACGGCCGGATCGGCACGATCCGCGAGATGCTCGAGAGCGAGGGCCACATCCACACGCGCATCATGGCCTACTCGGCCAAGTACGCCTCGGCGTTCTACGGCCCGTTCCGCGACGCGGTCGGCTCGGCCTCGAACCTCGGCAAGGGCAACAAGATGACCTACCAGATGGACCCGTCGAACTCCGACGAGGCCCTGCGCGAAGTCCGCCTCGACATTGAGGAAGGCGCCGACATGGTAATGGTCAAGCCCGGCATGCCGTATCTCGATATCGTGCGTCGCGTGAAGGACGAGTTCCGTTTCCCGACCTATGTCTACCAGGTCAGCGGCGAATACGCGATGCTGAAGGCCGCCGCGCAGAACGGCTGGCTCGATCACGACAAGGTGGTGCTCGAGTCGCTGCTCGCCTTCAAGCGCGCCGGCGCGGATGGCGTGCTGACCTACTTCGCGCTCGATGCGGCGCGACTGCTGCGCGATCAGAAGTAAATCGCGGCGCGCCACGCGAGGCGCGCGAGCATGAAAAAACGGCGAAGCGTTTCAGGCGCTTCGCCGTTTTTTCATTGGATCCGGAGCTGCCCGCCGTGGCAAGCAGCTCAGGCCGAGGGCGCCGCGGCCGGTGCCCCGGCGCGATCGAGGCTGCGCAGGAAACGGTCGGCTGCCTGGTAGCCCACTACTCGACCCAGTTCACGACCGTCCGCGCCGAACACGATGATGCCCGGCGGCCCGAACAGGCCGAAACGCTTGAGCAGCGCCTGGTCGTCGGCGTTGTTGGCGGTCACGTCGGCACGCACCAGGTGCAACTGGCCGAGACGCGCCTGCACGCGCGGGTCGGTGAAGGTCAGGTGCTCCATCTCCTTGCAGGACACGCACCAGTCGGCATAGAAGTCGAGCATCACGGGCCGGCCGGCGGTCTTGATCACCTGATCCAGCTCGGTACTGGAACGCACCGGCGCGAAGGCCGGGCCTTCGGGGGCGCCGGCGCTGGCCGTGGCGCTGCCGGCAGGGCCCGCCGCCGTGCCGCGCCCGGCGAAGATCGACAAGGGACGCAGCGGATCGGTCGAGCCGGCCGCGAGGCCCACCAGCAGCACGGCGGCCCAGATCGCGAAGGCCGCGCCGACGCCGCGTCCGAGCCGGCGCCAGATCGAGGTGCCACCCGCTGTCGGCGTGAACAGGCCGGTGGCCGCCGCGGCGATCAGCAGCCAGAGCGCGGCCAGGCCGATCTGCCAGGACGCGCCGAGCACCGGCCAGACGATCCACAAGGCGGCCGCCAGCAGCACCACGCCGAAGAACACCTTGACGCCATCCATCCAGGCACCCGCGCGCGGCAGCAGGGTGCCCGCGCCCAGGCCGATGATCAGCAACGGCACGCCCAGGCCGATCCCCATCGTGAACAGCGCGGCGCCGCCGAGCAGCGCGTTGCCGGTGTGCGCGATGAAGGCCAGCACGGCAAACAGCGGCGCCGTCATGCAGGCACCGACCACCAGCGCCGACAACGCGCCCATGGTGGCCACCGCCAGGAAGCGACCGCCCGAGCGCCGGCTCGATGCCTGCGCGGCGCCGTCCTGCCAGCGCTGCGGCAGCGAGATGTCGATACCGCCGATCAGGGTCAGCGCGAACACCGTCAACAGCAGGCCGAAGGCGCCCAGCATCCACGGGTTCTGCAGCCAGGCGCCGAGGCTCTGGCCGACCAGCGCGGCAGCGATGCCGAGCACCGTGTAGACCAGGGCCATGCCCACCACATAGGTCAGCGACAGCAGGAAGCTGCGTGCGCGCGTCGCCTGGGTACCCTCGCCGATGATGATCGCCGACAGGATCGGGATCATCGGGTAGGAGCAGGGCAGCAGGCTCAACACCATGCCGGCCACGAAGAACAGCGCGACGATGGTCAGGAAGCCATGGCCTTCGAGCAGCGATTGCGCGTAGTCGGCGCTGGTCACGCGGTCGTACCAGCTGCCGTCGGCGGACGGGGCCGGAGCGGGTGAGGCGGTGGTGGCCGGAGCCGGCGAGGACGAATCTGCGCCGGTCACGGGCGAAGGCGGCGTGGGCAAGGCTGGCGCGACCGATTGCGATTGCGCCGCCGGGGCCGGCGACGCCGCGCTCGACGTGGCGGCAACCTTCAGAGCCGCGCCGTCGACATGCACGACGTGCTCGGCCGGCGGATAGCAGATCCCGCCGTCGGCGCAGCCCTGGGAGGTAACCGACAGGTCGAACGGCCCGCTCGCCTTGGCGACCGGCACGTGGATCGTCACCTCGCCGCGGTAGGTTTCGACGTTCTTTGCGAAAGTTTCGTCGTACTTCACGTGGCCGGCGGGCGATTGCGCCTCGCCGAGCGTCGCGTTGCCGCTCTTCACCGCAAAGGCGAAGCGCTCGCGATACATGTAGTAGCCGTCGGCAATCTTGAAGTGGACGTCGACCTGTCCCGGCGCCTCGCTCGAGCTGAAGCGAAATGCGACCGAGGGATCGAGGAAATCGTCGTCGGCGCGCGCGGCCGACGAGATCCCGAACAGCGAGGCGAACAGCACCAGGCAGGCGAGCAGCAGACGCAGGCCGGCGGCCGCAGAGAATTGGCGATCAGACATGGAACAGGCGTTGGGTTTCGGCCGCCACCCAGGCGCCATAGGCATCGGAGGCGGTGGCCTGCCACGAGACGATTTCGGGCGTCTCGTAGGGATGATGGGACGCGATGAAGCGCTCGAGTTCGAGCGAGCGCTGCGCACTCGTCTTGAACAGCAGCTGGATCTCCTCCGCGGATTCGACCTTGCCCTGCCAGTGGTAGTTCGAGCGGATCGTGCCGAGCTCCGACACGCATGCCGCGAGCCGGCCGCCCAGCGCGCCGTCGGCGAGCAAGCGAGCCGTGGCCGCATCGGGCACGGTCGTCATCATCAGAACGATCACCATCGACATCTCCTGCTGGGGCTCGCCGAAACGTCATATCGTAGCGCAGCTGATCCATTCGCGCGTGAGACGGCCGGAGTTTCGGACTGGGCCGATGCGGCTCGCACATCATGTGGACGCGAGCGATCCGGAAAACAAAAAAGCCAGGCATCAGCCTGGCTTTTTCGCGACATCTAATGAAGCTTATTCCGCTTCCTGGACGTTCTCTTCCGAGACTTCCGGGCGGTCGAGCAGTTCGACCAGCGCCATCGGTGCATTGTCGCCAACGCGGAAGCCGAACTTCAGGATACGCAGGTAGCCGCCCGGACGGTTCGCGAAGCGCGGACCGAGCACGTCGAACAGCTTCGTGACCGAGTCACGATCGCGCAGGCGGTTGAACGCCAGGCGACGGTTGGCCAGCGACGGCTTCTTGCCCAGGGTGATGAGGGGCTCGACGACCTTGCGCAGTTCCTTCGCCTTCGGCAGCGTCGTCTTGATGACTTCGTGCTCGATCAGCGAGTTGGACATGTTACGGAGCATTGCCAGACGGTGGCTGCTCGTGCGGTTCAGTTTCCGCAGACCATGACGGTGACGCATTTCAGTTTCCTTGATTCAAAGTTTTGATCCAGCTCTTCTATCGCGCCTGAGGCGCACGGGCCGGTAGAAAAAAGACAAGACGCGGATTTTAAAGGAAAATCCGCGTCCTGACCAGATGACGACGCTGTCGCTGCCGTGCGATTACTTGTCGAGACCAGCCGGCGGCCAGTTCTCGAGCTTCATGCCCAGCGTAAGACCGCGCGAAGCGAGCACTTCCTTGATCTCGTTGAGCGACTTGCGACCGAGGTTCGGCGTCTTCAGCAGCTCGTTTTCCGTGCGCTGGATCAGGTCGCCGATGTAGTAGATGTTCTCGGCCTTCAGGCAGTTCGCCGAACGAACCGTCAGCTCGAGATCATCGACCGGACGCAGCAGGATCGGATCGATCTGCGGCGCGCGCGACGGGGCTTCGGCGGCCGTTTCCGTGCCTTCCAGCGCCGCGAACACGGACAGCTGGTCGACCAGGATGCGGGCCGACTGGCGAATCGCCTCTTCCGGGGTGATCACGCCGCTCGTCTCGATGTTCATGACGAGCTTGTCCAAGTCGGTACGCTGCTCGACACGGGCGCTCTCGACGGCGTAGCTCACGCGACGAACCGGCGAGAACGACGCGTCCAGCACGATGCGGCCGATGATCTTGGCCGACTCCTCGCCATAGCGACGCACGTTGCCCGGCACATAGCCGCGGCCCTTCTCGATCTTGATCTGGACGTCGAGCTTGCCGCCCTTCGTCAGGTGGGCGATCACGTGATCCGGGTTGATCACCTCGCAGTCATGCGCGAGTTCGATGTCGCCGGCCGTCACGATGCCTTCGCCTTCCTTGCGCAGCGTCACCGTGACTTCGTCGCGGTTGTGCAGCTTGAAAACCACGCCCTTCAGGTTCAGCAGCAGGTTGACGACGTCCTCTTGCACACCATCAAGCGTCGAATACTCGTGCACCACGCCGGCGATCGTCACTTCGGTCGGCGCGTAGCCGATCATCGACGACAGCAGGACACGACGGAGCGCATTGCCCAAGGTGTGACCGTAGCCGCGTTCGAACGGCTCCATGACCACTTTCGCATGGTTCTCGCCCAGCGATTCCACGGCGATGATCTTGGGTTTCAACAAACTGGTTTGCATAGGTTTTCCTTTTCAATACCCTCGGCTCGTTACACCGATAAGGCTGACCGGTAACACCTGAAAATGAAGAGCCGAGGCCCTGCCGGCTCTCGCAAGCAGGGTACCTCGGCTATCAATCGGATTAACGCGAATACAATTCGACGATCAGGCTTTCGTTGATGTCGCCTGCGATTTCGGCGCGCTCCGGCACTTGCTTGAAGGTGCCTTCGAACTTCTTCGCATCGACCGCGACCCAGCTCGGCATGCCGCCTTGCTCAGCCAGCGACAGCGCTTCGACGATACGCGCCTGCTTCTTCGACTTTTCGCGGATCGCGATGATGTCGCCCGCCTTGACTTGCAGCGACGGGATGTTCGAGACGATGCCGTTCACCGTGATGGCCTTGTGGCCCACGAGCTGACGCGCTTCGGCGCGGGTCGAACCGAAACCCATGCGGTAGACGACGTTGTCCAGGCGCGACTCGAGCAGTTGCAGCAGGGTTTCACCCGTGTTGCCCTTGCGGCGGTCGGCTTCCGCGAAGTAGCGACGGAACTGGCGCTCCAGCACGCCGTAGATGCGCTTGACCTTCTGCTTTTCACGCAGCTGCGTACCGTAGTCGGACGTGCGCGCACCGGAGATGCGGCCGTGCTGACCCGGCTTGCTGTCGAGCTTGCACTTGTCGGCGAGCGAGCGACGCGCGCTCTTCAGGAACAGGTCGGTGCCTTCACGGCGGGACAGCTTGGCCTTGGGGCCGGTATAACGTGCCACTTTGCGTTTCCTCTATCTATCGTCACGCGGTCGCAAAAACCGCGCTAGTTCGTGCCCTTTGGACCGAACGGTGGACTTAGTCAATCAATAGACTACGTTGCCCGAAGCCGCCCTGCGGCGACGACAGGCTGCGCCTGGCATCCTTAGATGCGGCGGCGCTTCGGCGGACGGCAGCCGTTGTGCGGGATCGGGGTCACGTCGGAAATCGCCGTGATCTTGATGCCGAGGCCGTGCAGTGCGCGCACTGCCGACTCACGACCCGGGCCCGGGCCCTTGATGCGAACTTCGAGGTTCTTCACGCCGTATTCCATCGCGACACGGCCAGCCGACTCGGCTGCGACCTGTGCTGCGAACGGGGTCGACTTGCGCGAACCCTTGAAGCCCTGGCCGCCCGACGTCGCCCACGCCAGAGCGTTGCCCTGACGATCGGTGATCGTGATGATCGTGTTGTTGAACGATGCGTGAACGTGAACCACGCCTTCCGCAACGTTCTTCTTAACCTTCTTGCGAACGCGTTGAGCCGCGTTATTGGAAGCCTTAGCCATGACGTTTTCCTGTAACTGTCAGCTTATTTCTTCAGCGCTTGAGCGGCGCGGCGCGGACCCTTGCGGGTACGTGCATTCGTACGCGTACGCTGGCCACGCATCGGCAGACCCTTGCGATGGCGGACGCCGCGGTAGCAGCCGAGGTCCATCAGGCGCTTGATGTTCATCGTCACTTCACGGCGCAGATCGCCTTCGACGACAAACTTGCCCACTTCTTCACGCAGCTTTTCGAGGTCTGCGTCGTTCAGGTCCTTGACCTTCTTCGAGAATTCGACGCCTGCTGCGACGCAGATGCTGCGAGCGCGCGTGCGGCCAACACCGAAAATCGCCGTCAGGCCGATCTCGGTATGCTGGTGATTCGGGATGTTAACCCCTGCGATACGAGCCATTGTTTTTCCTCAAACGAAAAGCGCAAATAAACGCGCGATCAGCCTTGACGCTGTTTATGGCGCGGGTCCGAGCTGCAGATCACGCGAACCACACCCTTGCGCTTGATGATCTTGCAATTGCGGCAAATGCGCTTAACCGATGCCATCACTTTCATGATATTACCCTTTTTACAAATCACTTCGCCCGGAACACGATCCGCGCACGCGACAGATCGTAAGGCGTCAATTCAACCGTCACCTTGTCGCCCGGCAAGATACGGATGTAGTGCATCCGCATCTTGCCTGAGATATGCCCCAACACGACATGGCCGTTTTCCAGCTTCACGCGGAAGGTAGCATTCGGAAGGTTTTCGACCACTTCTCCCTGCATCTGGATTACATCGTCTTTGGCCATAGTCCTTTCAACGCATTGGGATGTTGCTGCCCTTGAAATTGGCTTTCTTGAGCAGCGATTCATACTGTTGCGACATAACGTACGACTGCACCTGCGCCATGAAGTCCATCGTGACGACGACAATGATCAGCAGCGACGTTCCACCAAAATAAAACGGCACATTCCAGCGCAGCACCAGGAATTCCGGCAGCAGACACACGAAGACGATGTAGATCGCACCGGCCAGCGTCAGACGCGTGAGGATGCGATCGATGTATCGCGCGGTCTGGTCGCCCGGACGGATGCCCGGCACGAATGCACCGCTTTTCTTCAGGTTGTCCGCCGTTTCCCTGCTGTTGAACACCAGTGCGGTGTAGAAGAAGCAGAAAAACACGATCGCCAGCGTGTACAGCAGCACGTACACCGGCTGACCCGGCTTCAGCGCTTCCGCCACGTTGTGAAGCGTGTCGGACAGCCAGCTCTTGCGCTCACCCGAACTGAACCAGCTCAGAATGGTTGCCGGGAACAGGATGATCGACGACGCGAAGATCGGCGGAATCACGCCCGACATGTTCAACTTCAGCGGCAGGTGCGACGACTGCCCACCGTAAATCTTGTTGCCGACCTGGCGTTTCGCGTAGTTCACGAGGATCTTGCGCTGACCGCGTTCAATGAACACGACCAGGTAGGTCACCGCGGCAATCAGGACGACGATGATGATCGCCGAAATGATGCTCATCGAACCCGTACGCACCAGCTCGAACAGACCACCCACGGCATTCGGGAACCCTGCTGCGATCCCGCCGAAGATGATGATCGAAATACCGTTGCCCAGACCGCGCTCGGTGATCTGCTCGCCGAGCCACATCAGGAACATCGTGCCCGTCACCAGGGTGACGACCGTCGTGAGACGGAACAGCATGCCCGGATCGATCACGAGGCCAGGCTGATTTTCCAGCGCAGCCGCGATGCCGAAGGCCTGGAACGTGGCCAGCACGACCGTGAAGACACGCGTGTACTGCGTGATCTTCCGCTGCCCTGCCTGCCCTTCCTTCTTCAGCGCCTCGAGCTGCGGCGAGACAATCGCCAGCAACTGCATGATGATCGACGCGGAGATGTACGGCATGATCCCCAGCGCGAAGATCGTGAAGCGGGACAACGCACCACCCGAGAACATGTTGAACATGCCGAGGATGCCGCCTGCCTGGCTCTGGAACAGCTTCGCCAGTTGATCCGGATCGATGCCCGGAACCGGAATGTGCGCGCCGATGCGATAGACGATCAGCGCCAGCAGCAGGAACATCGCCCGCCGACGCAGATCGCCGAACTTCGCCGTGCTTCGACCGGGTTTTGCGAGACTCGGGCTGTTGGCCAAGTATCTTCTCCGATGCAGATGCTAGTAACGCGCGCGAGCTGCGTTACTCGGCGAACGAACCGCCAGCCGCTTCGATCGCTGCGCGTGCCGACTTCGTCGCGCCGAGACCCTTCACGGTGATCTTGCGCTTCAGCTCGCCCGTGGCGATGATCTTCGCGCTCTTCGTCAGCTCGCCGACCAGGCCGGCTTGCTTCAGTGCGAGCAGATCGATCTCGTCGACCGGCAGCTTCTCGAGGTCGCCCAGACGCACTTCACCGACGAATTCCTTCGTCAGCGACGTGAAGCCGCGCTTCGGCAGACGACGTTGCAGCGGCATCTGACCGCCTTCGAAGCCAACCTTGTGGAAGCCGCCCGAACGCGACTTCTGACCCTTGTGACCACGGCCGGCCGTCTTACCGAGGCCGGAACCGATGCCGCGGCCGACGCGACGCTTAGCGTGCTTCGCGCCTTCCGCCGGCTTCAGGTTATTCAATTCCATATCAACTCCTTGATCCGTAGTCGGCGCTTAGCCGATGACCTTAACAAGGTACGAGACCTTGTTGATCATGCCGCGCACGGCCGGCGTATCCTGCAGCTCGCTGACCGAGTTGAGTCGACGCAGACCCAGACCGCGCACGGTGGCGCGGTGCGATTCGCGGGTCCCAATCAGGCTCTTGACGAGCTGAACCTTGACAGTTTTATCAGACATGGTGACCACCTGGGCTTAGCCCAAAATTTCTTCGACCGACTTGCCGCGCTTGGCAGCAATGTCAGCCGGCGTCGATTGCTTGCGCAGGCCGTCGAGCGTCGCACGAACCAGGTTGTACGGGTTCGTCGAGCCGTGGCTCTTCGCGACGACGTTCTGCACGCCCATCACGTCGAACACCGCGCGCATCGGGCCGCCGGCGATCACGCCGGTACCACCCTTCGCCGGAGCGAGGAGGACCGTCGACGCGCCATGCTTGCCGTGCACTTCATGTTGCAGCGTGCCGTTCTTCAGCGGCACCTTGAACATGTTGCGGCGAGCCTGCTCCATTGCCTTCTGGACAGCGACCGGCACTTCCTTCGCCTTGCCCTTGCCCATACCGACGCGGCCATCACCGTCGCCAACCACGGTCAGCGCGGCGAAACCGAGAATCCGGCCACCCTTCACGACCTTGGTCACGCGATTGACCGAAATCATTTTTTCGCGAAGGCCGTCGTCGCGCTCGTCAGCCTGAACTTTCGCTTGCATCTTTGCCATGACGAATTCTTCCCTTAGAACTTGAGCCCAGCTTCGCGAGCTGCATCAGCCAGCGCCTTGACGCGGCCATGGTAGCGGAAGCCCGAGCGGTCGAAGGCGACGGATTCGATGCCGGCGGCCTTGGCCTTCTCGGCGATACGCTTGCCGATCAGCGTTGCGGCATTGACGTTGCCGCCCTTGCCCGACTGGTCAGCCAGCTGCGCACGCACTTCGGCTTCCAGCGTCGACGCACTGGCCACCACCTTGGTGCCGCACGGCGAGAACACTTGCGCGTAGATGTGCGAGTTCGTGCGATGCACGGCGAGACGCGCGACCTGCAGCTCAGCGATCTTGATACGCGTCTGGCGAGCGCGGCGCAGGCGAGATTGAGTCTTATCCATGATTGCGCACCCTTACTTCTTCTTCGTTTCTTTGAGGATCACAACCTCGTCGGAATAGCGCACGCCCTTGCCCTTGTAGGGCTCCGGCGGACGGTAACCGCGGACTTCCGCAGCCACTTGACCGACTTGTTGCTTGTTGATCCCCTTGATCACGATTTCGGTTTGCGTCGGGGTTTCAGCCTTGATGCCTTCCGGCATCTGGTGCACCACCGGGTGCGAGAAACCCAGCGACAGGTTCAGCTTGTCGCCTTGCGCCTGCGCACGATAACCGACGCCAACCAGCGTCAGCTTGCGCTCGAAACCCTTGGTCACGCCGTGCACCATGTTCGCGATGATCGCGCGCATCGTGCCCGACAGTGCATTCGCTTCGCGGCTTTCGTCGACCGGCGCCAGGTTCAGCGTGCCGTCCTGGTTCACCACCGTCACAAGCGGATTGACCACTTGCGAGATCGTGCCCAGCGGACCCTTCACGGTGATGGAGCCGTTTGCCAGCGTCACCTCGGCGCCTTGCAGCGCGATCGGGCTCTTACCTACTCGAGACATGTTTCTTTCTCCTCGGTTAAGCGACGTAGCAGATGACTTCGCCGCCGACGCCCGTAGCGCGCGCCTTGCGGTCGGTCATCACGCCCTTCGGCGTCGACACGATTGCCACACCCAGGCCATTCATGACCTGAGGGATGTCATTGCGACCGCGGTACACGCGCAGGCCGGGCTTCGACACGCGCTCGAGGCGTTCGATGACCGGACGGCCGGCATAGTACTTCAGTGCAATGTTCAGTTCTGCCTTCGCGCCTTCGGTCTTGACTGCGAAATCGTCGATGTAGCCTTCGTCCTTCAGGACTTGGGCGATCGCGATCTTGACCTTCGACGAGGGCATTGCCACCGAAACCTTCTCGACCATCTGCGCGTTGCGGATGCGAGTCAGCATATCGGCGATAGGATCACTCATGCTCATTTACGTTTCTCCTATTACCAGCTCGCCTTGGTCAGGCCAGGAATCTCGCCGCGGAAAGCGATTTCACGAATCTTGTTACGCGCGAGGCCGAATTTACGGAACGTGCCACGCGGACGGCCCGTGATCGCGCAGCGGTTACGCTTGCGGGTCGGGTTGGCGTTGCGGGGCAGTTGTTGCAGTTCGAGACGGGCGGCGTAGCGCTCTTCGTCCGACTTGCTCTCGTCGTCGATGATCGCCTTCAGTGCCGCACGCTTCGGTGCGTACTTCTCTGCCAGGCGAGCACGCTTCTTTTCACGTTCGATCAGTGCCAGTTTAGCCACGGTAACCTCAGTTTCTGAACGGGAACTTGAAGCTGGCGAGCAGTGCCTTCGCTTCGTCGTCGGTCTTCGCGGTGGTCGTGATGCTGATGTTCAGCCCACGCAGCGCGTCGATCTTGTCGTAATCGATTTCGGGGAAAATGATCTGCTCTTTCACACCGATGTTGTAGTTGCCACGGCCGTCGAACGCGCGACCCGACACGCCGCGGAAATCGCGCACGCGGGGCAGGGCGACCGTCACGAAACGATCGAGGAATTCATACATCGCGCGGCCGCGCAGCGTCACCATCGCGCCGATCGGATAGCCCTGGCGGATCTTGAAGCCGGCGATTGCCTTGCGGGCCTTCGTCACGACAGGCTTCTGACCTGCGATCTTCGTCAGATCGCCAACGGCGTTCTCGATGATCTTCTTGTCAGCGACGGCTTCGCCAAGGCCCATGTTCAGGGTGATCTTGGTGATGCGCGGCACTTCCATGATCGACTTGTAGCCGAACTTCTCGACCAGGCCGGGAACTACCGTTTCTTTGTAAAACTCTTGAAAACGTGCCATTTTTCTACTCCGCGTCAGGCCAGCACGGCGCCGGTCGTCTTCAGGAAGCGAACCTTCTTGCCTTCCTCGACCTTGATGCCGACACGCGAGGCCTTGCCGTTCGCGTCGACCAGTGCGACGTTCGAAATATGCAGCGGCATCGTCTTCGCTTCCACGCCACCCGTCGTACCCTTCATCGGGTTCGGCTTCACATGCTTCTTGACGAGGTTGATACCTTCGACGGTCACATGTTCGGCGCCGACGGCCAGCACGACGCCGCGCTTGCCCTTGTCCTTGCCGGTGACGACGATGACTTCGTCACCCTTGCGAATCTTGTTCATCGCGACTCCTTACAGCACTTCCGGCGCCAGCGAAACGATCTTCATGAATCGTTCGCTACGCAGCTCACGCGTGACCGGCCCGAAAATACGGGTGCCGATCGGCTCGAGCTTGTTGTTCAAAAGCACAGCGGCGTTGCCGTCGAACTTGATCAGCGAACCGTCTTGACGACGCACGCCCTTGGCGGTACGAACCACCACGGCGTTGTAGATTTCGCCTTTCTTCACGCGCCCGCGCGGCGTTGCTTCCTTGACGGTCACCTTGATGATGTCGCCAATGCTGGCATAACGACGCTTCGAGCCGCCGAGCACCTTGATGCACATGACTTCACGTGCACCCGTGTTGTCGGCCACTTCAAGCCGAGATTCGGTCTGGATCATGGTTTATCTTTCCCAACTTAATCCGGATGCGCCACCATGGCACATACGGTCAGTCTTGGTCCCGTCAGCCAACTGCGGCTGCTTGGGTTTGAACAGCAGCGATGGCAAACGAAACCCGCCATCGCAAATCGGTGAATCATCGGGCCGACAGAACGCCAGCCCGCTTCCCCCACCGTGACTTCGCCCGCGACGGGGCTCCCATAAAGAGGGAAGACCGGGATTATAACAAATAATCCCGGCCACGCAAGCAAAAACTTTGCGATTTCAAGCACTTCTACTGCTTGTGGCCTTTCGGCCTCCCGCTTAGATGACGCGGGCTGCTTCGATCAGGCGCGACACCGTCCAGGCCTTGGTCTTCGAGAGAGGACGCGTTTCCTGGATTTCGACGAGGTCACCCTCGTTGTAGGTGTTCGCTTCGTCGTGTGCGTGGTACTTCTTCGAGCGCACGACGTACTTGCCGTAGATCGGATGCTTGACGCGGTTCTCGATCAGCACCGTGACGGTCTTGTCCATCTTGTTGCTGACCACACGACCGACCAGCGTCCGCTTGAGCGAGGTTTTCACGCTATCGTTCATTTCTGGTTCGCCTTCTGAGTCAGGACGGTCCGCACACGAGCGATATCGCGACGAACCTTCTTCAGCTGGCTCGTGTTCGTGAGCTGCTGGGTCGCGAGTTGCATGCGCAGGCCGAATTGCGCCTTCAACAGGTCCGACAGCTCCTTGTTGAGCGCGGCCTGATCTTTCTGGAGAAGTTCGGAAGCCTTCATGTTTTCTCCTTAGGCGCCGAGCTGACGAACGATGAATGCCGTCTTGAGCGGCAGCTTGGCAGCTGCCAGACGGAACGCTTCGCGTGCCAGTTCTTCGGTTACGCCATCCATTTCGTACAGCATCTTGCCCGGCTGAATCTCGGCGACGTAGTACTCAGGGTTACCCTTACCGTTACCCATCCGCACTTCGGCCGGCTTCTGCGAAATCGGCTTGTCCGGGAAGATACGGATCCAGATCCGGCCGCCACGCTTGATGTGACGCGTCATGGCACGACGCGCCGCTTCGATCTGGCGTGCGGTCAGACGGCCGCGACCGATAGCCTTCAGGCCGAATTCACCGAACGACACGGCGTTGCCCCGCGTCGCGATACCGGTGTTACGACCCTTCTGCTCCTTACGATACTTTCTGCGTTTCGGTTGCAGCATCGTTATTCTCCAGTCTTGCCGTCTTCCGGCTTGCCTGCAGCGCGACGCGGCGCGCCACGACGGGCACCCGGACCACCGCCTTCACCGTCACGGCGCGGACGACGATCGCCAGGACGCGCATTGCGGCGCGGGCGCTTGTCTTCCGTCACTTCCTCGACCACCGGCGCATCGTTGCGGCCCAGCGTGTCGCCCTTGTACACCCACACCTTGACGCCGATGATGCCGTACGTCGTCTTGGCTTCCGACGTTGCGTAATCGATGTCGGCGCGCAGCGTGTGCAGGGGCACGCGACCTTCGCGATACCACTCGGTACGAGCGATTTCGATGCCGTTCAGACGACCGGCGCTCATGATCTTGATGCCCTGCGCACCCAGACGCATGGCGTTCTGCATCGCACGCTTCATCGCGCGGCGGAACATGATCCGGCGCTCGAGCTGTTGCGTGATCGAATCGGCGATCAGCTGAGCATCGGTTTCCGGCTTGCGGATCTCTTCGATGTTGACGTGAACCGGCACGCCCATGCGGCGTTGCAGTTCCGTCTTCAGCAGTTCGATGTCCTCACCCTTCTTGCCGATGACGACGCCCGGACGCGAGCTGTAAATCGTGATCCGTGCGTTCTTCGCCGGGCGCTCGATGACGACGCGACCGACCGAAGCGTTCTTCAGCTTCTTCTTCAGATACTCACGGACGCCGATGTCTTCCTGCAGCATCGCCGCGAAATTGTTGTTGTTCGCGTACCAACGCGAAGCCCAATTGCGGCTGACGGCCAAACGGAAGCCAGTCGGATGAATTTTCTGTCCCATCGTGTGACCCCTTAATTCCCGACCGTCACAGTGATGTGACAGGATTGCTTCTCAATGCGGTTGCCGCGGCCCTTGGCGCGCGCGGTGAAGCGCTTGAGCGAGGCAGCCTTGTCGACGTAGATGCTCTTGATCTTGAGCTCGTCGATGTCGGCGCCTTCGTTGTGCTCCGCATTCGCGATAGCCGACAACACCACCTTCTTCACGATGCCGGCGGCCTTCTTCGGCGAGAACGTCAGGACGTTCAGCGCCTTGTCGACCGGCAAACCGCGGATCTGGTCAGCCACCAGGCGCGTCTTCTGCGCCGAGATGCGGGCACCGCGATGAATTGCTTTCACTTCCATCTTGATTGCCCCTTATTTCTTGGCCTTCTTGTCGGCCGCGTGACCCTTGAACGTCCGGGTCAGTGCGAACTCGCCAAGCTTGTGGCCGACCATGTTTTCCGAGATGTACACCGGAACGTGTTGACGGCCGTTGTGGACGGCGATCGTCAGACCGATGAAGTCCGGGAGGATCGTCGAACGACGCGACCAGGTCTTGATCGGCTTCTTGTCGCGCGAAGCTGCAGCCGCCTCAACTTTCTTCAGCAAATGGGCGTCGCAGAACGGACCTTTTTTAACAGAACGTGCCATTGCCTACTCCTTAACGCTTGTGACGGCGCTGGACGATCATCGTCGTCGTGCGCTTGTTGCGACGCGTACGGAAGCCCTTCGCCGGCGTGCCCCACGGGCTCACCGGATCGCGGCCTGCCGCGGTCTTGCCTTCACCACCACCGTGCGGGTGATCGATCGGGTTCATCGCGACGCCACGAACCGTCGGGCGGATACCGCGCCAGCGGTTGGCACCGGCCTTGCCGATCTGGCGCAGGCTGTGCTCTTCGTTGCCGACTTCACCGATCGTCGCGCGGCACTCGATGTGCACGCGGCGAATTTCGCCCGAACGCAGACGAACCTGTGCGTAGACGCCTTCGCGCGCCAACAGCATGGCCGAGGTACCGGCCGAACGCGCGATCTGCGCACCCTTGCCCGGCAGCATCTCGATGCAGTGGATCGTCGTACCGACCGGAATGTTGCGGATCGGCAGGGCATTGCCCGCGCGGATCGGCGCTTCCGAACCGGACAGCAGCTGCTGGCCGACCGTCACGCCCTTCGGCGCGATGATGTAGCGACGCTCGCCGTCTGCGTACAGAACCAGCGCGATGTTCGCGCTCCGGTTCGGGTCGTACTCGAGACGCTCGACCTTTGCCGGGATGCCGTCCTTGTTGCGACGGAAATCGACGACACGGTAGTGTTGCTTGTGACCACCGCCCTTGTGGCGCGTGGTGATGCGGCCGTTGTTGTTACGGCCGGCGGTCGTGCTCTGCGTGTCGAGCAGCGGTGCGAACGGCTTGCCCTTGTGCAGATCCTTGTTGACCACCTTGACCATCGCGCGGCGACCCGGCGAAGTCGGCTTAACTTTAACGATTGCCATGATTACTTGGCCTCCGCTTCAAAGTTGATTTCCTGGCCGGGCTTCAGGCAGACGTACGCCTTCTTCACGTCCTTGCGACGGCCCATCGAGCGGCCGAAACGCTTTTGCTTGCCCTTCTGGACCAGCACGTTGACGGAATCAACTTCCACCTTGAACAGCAGCTCGACAGCGGCCTTCACTTCCTGCTTCGTGGCATCCGGCGCGACTTCGAACACGACTTGCTCGTTCTTGTCGGCAACCAGGGTCGCCTTCTCGGAGACCACCGGCGCGAGCAGGACCTGCATCAAACGATGATCGTTCTTGCGAATCTCGCTCATGACAGCAACTCCTCGATCTGGGCGACCGCAGCCTTCGTGACCAGGATCTTCTTGAAGTAGATCAGCGACAGCGGGTCGGCGTAACGCGGCTCGACAACCGCCACATTCGGCAGGTTGCGCGACGCGAGGTACAGGTTCTCATCGACCGTATCGGTGATGACGAGCACGGATTCGAGGCCCATGGCCTTGAACTTCTCGGCCAGCAGCTTGGTCTTCGGTGCTTCGAGCGTCAGTTGCTCGACGACCGACAGACGGCCTTCGCGGGCCAGCTGCGAGAAGATGGAGCGCAGACCTGCGCGGTGCATCTTCTTGTTGACCTTGTGCGAGAAGTTTTCTTCCGGCGAATTCGGGAAGATACGGCCACCGCCGCGCCACAGCGGGCTCGACGACATACCGGCACGAGCGCGGCCCGTACCCTTCTGGCGCCACGGCTTCTTGGTCGTGTGCTTGACTTGTTCGCGATCCTTCTGCGCGCGGTTACCCTGGCGAGCGTTCGCCTGGTAAGCCACGACGACCTGGTGGATCAGCGCTTCGTTGTAGTCACGGCCGAACACGACGTCCGACGCGTTGACCGACGCACCTTCCTGACCATTTTCATTCAGGAGCTTGAGTTCCATTATTTCGCCCCCTTGGTCTTGACGGCCGGCGTCACGAAGACCTTGCCGCCCTTCGCGCCCGGAATTGCGCCCTTCACGAGCAGCAGCTTGCGCTCTGCGTCGATACGCGCGATTTCGAGGTTCTGAACCGTAACCGTCACGTCACCCATGTGACCGGTCATGCGCTTGCCCGGGAACACACGACCCGGATCCTGCGCCATACCGATCGAGCCCGGCACGTTGTGCGAGCGCGAGTTACCGTGCGTTGCGCGGCCCGAGCTGAAGTTGTAACGCTTGATCGTACCGGCATAGCCCTTACCGATCGACACGCCTTGCACGTCGACCTTCTGGCCTACTTCGAAGAGATCGGGACCGACGATGGCGCCATTCGACAGCTCGGCTGCCTTGGCCGCATCGATGCGGAATTCCTTGAGAACTTCACCGGCTTCGACGCCGGCTTTGGCGAGATGACCTGCCAACGGCTTCGTCACGCGCGATGCGCGACGGGAGCCAAATGCAACCTGCACGGCCGTGTAGCCGTCGGTTTCAACAGTCTTGATCTGCGTCACGCGGTTGTCCGACACGTCCAGCACGGTGACGGGAATCGAATCCCCTTCAGCCGTGAAAATACGGGTCATGCCAACCTTGCGACCTACGAGTCCAAGGCTCATCGTTTTCTCCATTCCCGACTGCGATTGGTCGGGGCTAATTTACAAAACGGCGCGCTTGCCGCAAGAGCAGGCGCGTCGGTTTTTACGCAAATACGCGAAAAGCCTTGCATTATAGCGAGGCTTTACGTTTTCCGCAAGCAATCAAAGACTTAGCGTTTCCAGCCGGGGCCGGATCCGCCACGAGCCTTACTGCAGCTTGATTTCGACGTCCACGCCAGCCGGCAGATCGAGCTTCATCAGCGCGTCGACCGTCTTGTCGGTCGGATCGACGATGTCCATCAGGCGCTGGTGGGTGCGGATTTCGAGCTGGTCACGCGAGGTCTTGTTGACGTGCGGCGAACGCAGGATGTCGAAGCGCTGGATGCGGGTCGGCAGCGGCACCGGGCCACGGACGATTGCACCCGTCCGCTTCGCCGTGTCGACGATCTCGGCGGCCGACTGGTCGATCAGGCGATAGTCGAAAGCCTTCAGGCGAATGCGGATTTTTTGCTTTTGCATGACAATTCCTTGAAAAGAGCGAGGCGATATTGCATCGCCGGATCAATAAAAGAACGTGGGAGCGGGCGCCTGGGGAGACCAGGCGCCCGCTCCCGGGCGCTGAGCCGCAGATGATACACCAGCTGCGGCCCGGCAGCGATACTCGAGTTTAGTCGAGGATCTTGGCGACGACGCCGGCGCCGACGGTACGGCCGCCTTCGCGGATCGCGAAGCGCAGACCTTCTTCCATCGCGATCGGAGCGATCAGCTTCACCGTGATCGACACGTTGTCGCCCGGCATGACCATTTCCTTGTCCTTCGGCAGCTCGATCGAGCCCGTCACGTCCGTCGTACGGAAGTAGAACTGCGGACGGTAGTTGTTGAAGAACGGCGTGTGGCGGCCGCCTTCGTCCTTGCTCAGCACGTACACTTCAGCCGTGAAGTGCGTGTGCGGCTTGATCGAACCCGGCTTGGCCAGAACCTGGCCACGCTCCACGTCTTCACGCTTCGTGCCGCGCAGCAGGATACCCACGTTGTCGCCAGCCTGACCTTGGTCCAGCAGCTTGCGGAACATTTCCACGCCCGTGCAGGTCGTCTTCTGCGTGTCCTTGATGCCGACGATTTCGATTTCCTCGCCGACCTTCACGATGCCACGCTCGACACGACCCGTCACCACCGTGCCGCGACCCGAGATCGAGAACACGTCTTCCACCGGCATCAGGAACGTACCGTCGACCGCGCGCTCCGGCGTCGGGATGTACGTGTCCAGCGCGTCGGCCAGGCTCATGATCGCCGTCTCGCCCAGCTCGCCCTTGTCGCCTTCCAGCGCCAGCTTCGCCGAACCCTTGATGATCGGCGTGTCGTCGCCCGGGAAGTCGTACTTCGACAGGAGTTCGCGAACTTCCATCTCGACCAGCTCGAGCAGTTCAGCGTCGTCCACCATGTCGCACTTGTTCAGGAACACGATGATGTACGGAACGCCAACCTGACGCGCCAGCAGGATGTGCTCACGCGTTTGCGGCATCGGGCCGTCGGCGGCCGAGCACACCAGGATCGCGCCGTCCATCTGCGCGGCACCCGTGATCATGTTCTTCACGTAGTCGGCGTGGCCCGGGCAATCGACGTGTGCGTAGTGGCGGTTCGCCGTTTCGTACTCGATGTGCGCGGTGTTGATCGTGATACCACGCGCCTTTTCTTCCGGCGCCGCATCGATTTCGTCGTACTTCTTCGCTTCGCCGCCGAACTTCGACGACAGAACCGTTGCGATGGCTGCCGTCAGCGTCGTCTTGCCGTGGTCAACGTGACCGATCGTACCGACGTTGACGTGCGGCTTGGTCCGTTCGAACTTCTCTTTTGCCATGATTCTCTTCTTTCAAAAATGAATGTTGGATGGAGACGATTTACTTCGACTTGGCGCTGATGATCGCTTCGGCGACGTTACGCGGAGCTTCCGAGTAGTGCTTGAACTCCATCGTGTAGGTCGCGCGACCTTGCGTGAGCGAACGCAGCGAGGTCGAGTAGCCGAACATTTCCGACAGCGGCACTTCGGCGCGAACGATCTTGCCGCCGCCAACCATGTCTTCCATGCCCTGGACGATACCGCGACGGCCCGACAGGTCGCCCATCACGTTGCCCATGTAGTCTTCCGGCGTTTCGACTTCGACTGCCATCATCGGCTCGAGCACCACCGGGCTGGCGCGGCGCATTGCTTCCTTGAACGCCATCGAACCGGCCATGCGGAACGCGTTTTCGTTCGAGTCCACGTCGTGGTACGAACCGAAGGTCAGGTGCACCTTCACGTCGACCACCGGGAAGCCCGCCAGCACGCCCGCCTTCAGCGTGTCCTGGATGCCCTTGTCGACCGCCGGGATGTATTCGCGAGGAATCACACCGCCCTTGATCTCGTCCAGGAACTCGTAGCCCTTGCCCTGCTCGTTCGGCTCGAGCGTGATGACCGCATGGCCGTACTGGCCGCGACCACCCGACTGCTTGACGAACTTGCCGTCGACATCCTTCGCCGTCGAACGGATCGTTTCGCGATAGGCAACCTGCGGCTTGCCGACGGTTGCCTCGACGCCGAACTCACGCTTCATCCGGTCGACCAAGATTTCGAGGTGGAGCTCGCCCATGCCCGAAATGATGGTCTGGCCCGATTCCTCGTCCGTCTGGACGCGGAACGACGGATCTTCCTGAGCCAGGCGGTTCAGCGCCAGGCCCATCTTTTCCTGGTCGGCCTTGGTCTTCGGCTCGACGGCCTGCGAGATCACCGGCTCCGGGAACACCATGCGTTCCAGGACGATCGGGTGCTGCGGGTCGCACAGCGTGTCGCCGGTGGTCGCTTCCTTCAGGCCGACCGCCGCGGCGATGTCGCCGGCACGGACTTCCTTGATTTCCTCGCGCTGGTTCGCGTGCATCTGCAGGATCCGGCCCAGGCGTTCCTTCTTGCCCTTGGTCGAGTTCAGCAGCGTGTCGCCCGAATTGACGACGCCCGAGTACACGCGGAAGAAGATCAACTGGCCGACGAACGGGTCGGTCATGATCTTGAACGCCAGCGACGAGAACTTCTCTTCGTCGGAAGCCTTGCGCTCGGCCGATTCGCCGCTTTCCAGCTCGCCCTTGACCGGCGGGATGTCGACCGGCGACGGCAGGAAATCGATCACGGCGTCGAGCATGCGCTGCACGCCCTTGTTCTTGAACGCGGTACCGCACAGCATCGGCTGGATTTCGCAGGCGATCGTACGATCACGCAGCGCCTTGACGATGTCGGCTTCCGGCAGATCGCCTTCTTCCAGGTACTTGTTCATCAGGTCTTCGCTGGCTTCGGCAGCCGCTTCGACCATCTTTTCACGCCATTCCTGGCAGGTATCGGCGAGCTCGGCCGGGATGTCGACGTAGTCGAACTTCGTGCCTTGCGAGGCCTCGTCCCAAACGATCGCCTTCATCTTCAGCAGGTCGACCACGCCCTTGAAGTTTTCTTCCGAGCCGATCGGCACCACCACCGGCACCGGGTTCGCCTTCAGGCGCAGACGGAGCTGGTCGTAGACCTTGAAGAAGTTCGCGCCGGTGCGGTCCATCTTGTTGACGAAGGCCAGACGCGGGACCTTGTACTTGTTGGCCTGGCGCCAGACGGTTTCCGACTGCGGCTGCACGCCGCCCACGGCGCAGTACACCATGCACGCGCCGTCGAGCACGCGCATCGAGCGCTCCACTTCGATCGTGAAGTCGACGTGGCCCGGGGTATCGATGATGTTGATGCGGTGTTCCGGATAGTTGCCGCCCATGCCCTTCCAGAAGGCGGTGGTGGCAGCGGAGGTGATCGTGATGCCACGCTCCTGTTCCTGCTCCATCCAGTCCATCGTGGCGGCGCCGTCGTGAACTTCACCGATCTTGTGGTTCACGCCGGTATAAAACAGAATGCGCTCGGTCGTCGTCGTCTTGCCGGCGTCGATGTGGGCGCTAATACCGATGTTGCGGTAGCGCTCGATAGGAGTCTTGCGAGCCACTTTGATCCTCTATGGGTTAACGCGACGCAAAGCCGCGTCACGCCTCAACACAAACGGGCGAGGCGCTCGAAAAAGCGCACCCGCCCGGATTTTTACCGCTTGATTCGCGCTTTCGCTTAGAAGCGGAAGTGCGAGAACGCGCGGTTGGCTTCTGCCATCCGGTGAACTTCGTCGCGCTTCTTCATCGCGCCGCCACGGCCTTCGGCCGCTTCGGAGAGTTCACCAGCCAGGCGCAGGGCCATCGACTTCTCGCTACGCTTCTTCGCGGCCTCACGCAGCCAGCGCATCGCCAATGCCATACGACGCGACGGGCGCACTTCGACCGGAACCTGATAGTTCGCACCACCAACGCGACGGCTCTTCACTTCGACCACCGGCTTCACGTTGTTCAGCGCGACAGTGAACACTTCCAGCGGGTCCTTGCCACCCTTGGTCTGGATCTGTTCGAAAGCGCCATAAACGATGCGTTCAGCGACCGACTTCTTGCCGGACAGCATCAGCATGTTCATGAATTTTGCAACATCAACGTTGCCGTACTTCGGATCCGGCAACACTTCCCGCTTGGGGACTTCGCGACGACGCGGCATGTTTCTTCCTTTAACTTTTCAGTTGGAGCTGAGACCAGCTCCGCGGCCACCAACAAACCCGATTCATCTCGTTCGACTAACCAGCTTGGCCGGGTGACCACTTACTCGACAGCACCGGCTATCCGGCACCACCGCATTAACCGCCTGACGGCGATCACCATTCGGAGTCTGCTTACTTCGCAGCCTTCGCACGCTTCGCGCCGTACTTCGAGCGCGCTTGCTTACGGTCCTTCACGCCCTGCGTATCCAGCGAGCCGCGAACCATGTGGTAACGCACACCCGGCAAATCCTTCACACGGCCGCCGCGGATCAGCACAACCGAGTGTTCCTGCAGGTTGTGGCCTTCACCGCCGATGTACGAAATCACTTCGAAGCCGTTCGTCAGACGAACCTTGGCGACCTTACGGAGTGCCGAGTTCGGCTTCTTCGGCGTCGTCGTGTACACACGGGTGCACACGCCGCGACGCTGGGGGCAGTTCTGCAGGGCCGGGCTCTTGCTCTTGGTCGTTTCCGACTCACGGCCTTTGCGAACCAATTGATTGATGGTTGGCATTGTGTATTCCTGAAAATGACAAAAACCGGCACACTGACGACGGGCAAAGCGACGCCGGCATGCCTGTGGCTATCCGAAACCTGGAAGAACACTCCACCCGCCGGCGCATGACGTCGGCACGCGTGTTTACCTCCCGAGAATCGGAACCCGGCATCATAAAGCAAAAATCTCAAGCGAGTCAACAGCTTGCGTGATTTGCCGGCGCAAGAATAAGTGACGAATCAGCGATGCCCGCTGCGGTGATCGCACCGCAACATCCCACCTCACCGATCCCACCCCCTTCGATCCCGCCCGGCAGCCCTTCGGCCGGGCTCAGGCCGACTCGACCACGTCGATCAGCTCGTCGCCAAAACGCTCGAGCTTGCGCGCCCCGATGCCGGGGATATGGCGCAGGTCCTCGATCGACTCCGGCGCGTTGCGGGCGATCTCGGCGAGGGTCGCATCATGGAAGATCACGTAGGCGGGCACGCCGTCGCTCTTGGCGGTCTCGGCGCGCCAGGCGCGCAGCCGCTCCCAGCAGGCGCGCTCGCGCGTCGACATGCCGGCGGTCGGGTCGGCCCGCGCGCCGCTGCGCGCCGAGGACTGGCGCGAGCTCTTCGGCTTCACGTAGCGACGCAGCGTGACGGTCTCCTCGCCCTTGAGCACCGGCTTGCTGGCTGCCGTCAGCACCAGCGCGCCGAAACCGCCGTGATCGACCGCCAGGTAGCCGAAGGCCACCAACTGACGGAAGATCGCGCGCCATTCCGGCTCGGAGAGCTCAGCGCCGATGCCGAAGGTGCTCAGCGCGTCGTGGCCGCGCTGCTGGATCTTCTCGGTCTTGGCGCCGCGCAGGATCTCGATCAGGTGGCTGGCGCCGAAATTGAAGCCGCTCGCGCGTTGCGCGCGAAACACGCAGGACAGGGCCATCTGCGCCTCGCGCGTGGCATCCCAGGTGGCCGGCGGCTCCAGGCAGGTATCGCAATTGCCGCAGGGCTGGCTGGCCTCGCCGAAATAACCGAGCAGGCGCACGCGCCGGCACGAGGCGGTTTCGCACAGGCCCAGCAGCGCATCGAGCTTCGAGGTCTGGACCCGCTTGTGCGCGTCGTCGGCGTCGGACTCGTCGATCATCTTGCGCTGCTGCACCACGTCGCCGAGCCCGTAGGCCATCCAGGCATTGGCGGGCAAGCCGTCGCGGCCCGCGCGGCCGGTTTCCTGGTAATAGCCCTCGACGCTCTTGGGCAAGTCCAGGTGGGCCACGAAGCGCACGTCGGGCTTGTCGATGCCCATGCCGAAGGCAATCGTTGCGCACATCACGATGCCCTCCTCTCGCTGGAACATCTCCTGGTGACGCTGGCGGATCTCGAACTCCATCCCGGCGTGGTACGGCAGCGCGCGCACGCCCTGGGTCTTGA
This sequence comes from Burkholderia gladioli, assembly GCF_000959725.1. Classification (NCBI taxonomy): domain Bacteria; kingdom Pseudomonadati; phylum Pseudomonadota; class Betaproteobacteria; order Burkholderiales; family Burkholderiaceae; genus Burkholderia; species Burkholderia gladioli. Next base: position 1,837,376 of record NZ_CP009323.1, on the reverse strand, counting down.
GCCACTCGGCGGTTTCCTCCACCTTGCGGCGTGACAGGCAGTACACCACGCCCGCATCGGTGGTGCCGTCGGCGTTGGTATGCTCGGCGCGGATGAAGTCGAGCAACTGCGAGCGTGCATTGTCCTTCTCGACGATCCGGTAGCGGATATTGGGCCGGTCGAAGCTCGACACGAACACGCGAGCGTCGTCGAGCGCGAGGCGCTGGATGATCTCGTCGCGCGTGATGGCGTCGGCGGTAGCCGTCAGCGCGATGCGCGGCACGTAGGGGAAGCGCTCGTGCAGGATCGACAGCTGGATGTACTCGGGCCGGAAGTCATGCCCCCACTGCGACACGCAGTGCGCCTCGTCGATCGCGAACAGGCCGATGCGCGTGCGCTCGAGCAGGTCGAGGAAGCGCGGCGTCATGAGCCGCTCGGGCGCCACGTAGAGCAGGTCGATCTCGCCCTCACGCAGCGCGCGCTCGGTGGCGGCCGCCTCCGCGCCCGACAGCGTCGAGTTCAGGTAGGCCGCCCTCACGCCGACCTCGGTCAGCGCGGCCACCTGGTCCTGCATCAGCGCGATCAGCGGCGAGACCACGATGCCGGCGCCCTGCCCCGATTCGTGGCGCACCAGCGCCGGGATCTGGTAGCAGAGCGACTTGCCGCCACCGGTGGGCATCAGCACCAGGCAGTCGCCGCCCGACGCGACATGCTCGACGATCTCCCCCTGTTGGCCGCGGAAGGCCGGATAACCGAAAACTTCGTTCAGGATTTCGAGCGCGCGCGACATGAGGCAGGAGGGTTCGGGTGGAAAATCAAGGCTGCATTTTACAGACAGAAGCGCCCTCGCCCCCTTCTTCCTTCACGTCCTGGCCATTCGGACGGGTGAGCGCCTGGCGCGAGACGCCCGGCGGACTCGCCACGATCGCGATCGCAATCGCGCGCCGGGTACCCCCGAGATCGAGTGCGACCTTGTTGGCGAAGCCATGGACATGGCCGAACAGGGCCACGCAGACCATCCCCTCGCCGTCCATGGTGATCTCGGCCTGGTCGCTGTCGGCGACCAGGAAGGGCGCGCGGCGATCCATCAGCGCGCCGAGCGTGCCCCGGTCGATCAGGCGCCCCGTCAGGTAATAGTCGTAGAGGACCGGCACCGGCGCGCCGCCGCCTTCGCGGCGCACCACGTAGAGCTGCAGCCCGGGCCGCAGCACCTGGCTGCGCACGATCGCGTCGTCCGGCACCCAGTGATGGCGCAGATACCACCAGCCCGGCAGCGACAGCACCGCCAGCAGGATACAGAGCGAGAGACCGGCCAGGCCGACCCAGCGATTCACCACCGCCACATTGCGCATGATTCCCTCCTCGTTTGTCGCGCGGCCGGGACGCGATCGAGGGCAACGAGATCATGCCGGCGCAGGCCGGTTCAAGCGCGCCGGCCTGAGTTCGAAAAAAACGAGGTCCGAACATAGCACCCGCCTCATCTCGAAACAACGGATGCACGGGGCAAAATGGCGCACCTATAATTCGGCATTTCCCGCCTCCGGAGCCCGCGATGACCCGCAGCGTGCGCGCCGCACTGATCAACGACCGGCTCGACTGGAACCTGCTGCGGACCTTCCTGGTGATCGCTCGCGAGCAGAGCGTGAGCCGCGCCGCCGCCCACCTGCACATCACCCAGCCGGCGGTCAGCCACGCGCTGCGCCGCCTCGAGGAACAGCTCGGCCGCAAGCTCGTGCAACGCAGCGGCCCGCGCATCGACATCACGCGCGCCGGCAACGAGGTGCGCGAGATCGCCGAGGAGATCTACGGCAGCATCTCGCGCCTGGCCAGCGACGAGGGCGAAGGCGGTCATTACGTGTCGGGGCAGGTGCGGCTGATCACGGTCAGCGGCGTGCAGTCCGAGGCCTACGACGATTTCCTCGCCGACTTCCACGCCGACTATCCCGATATCGATTTCGAGGTGCAGGTGATGCGCAGCGCCGACGTGCCGAGCGCCTTGCTGCAGCACACGGCCACCGCCGCGCTGAGCCTGAACCGGCACGTGGGCGGCAAGATCGCCCAGCAGTTGTTCATGCCGCAGCGCTACGCGCTGTTCTGCGGGCGCCGCCATCCGCTGTTCGGTCGAGAGGGCCTGAGCGTCGAGGACCTGCGCGAGGAGAATTTCGTGTCCTTCGCGGGCGACCAGCTCGGCGCCTCGCTGTCGGTGCTCGGCGTGTTTCGCGACCAGCATGGCCTGGCCGGGCGGGTGGTCGCGACCTCGGCGAGCATGGCGGAGGTGATGCGGCTGATCGTTGCCGGGTTCGGCATCGGCAGCCTGCCCGAGCACGTCGGGCAGGCCCAGGTCGCCGCGGGCCGCATGATGCGCCTGCCGCCGGCCGAGGGCATCGCCGATCTCGACGTGGTGCTGCTGTGGGCCGCCGAACGCAAGCCGCGCGCGGCCGAGGCCGTGTTCCTGGAGCGGCTGCGCGCGTTCGCGGCGGGGCAGGTGCGGGCACATGGCGGCGAGAGCCTCGACACGCCGGCGAAGACCGGCTGAGCGACGCGGCGGCTGCCGCGCATCTTCTTTCGGAACCCACCGCGACCTTCAGCAGCAGCAGCAGGACACAAGGCAACGCCCTTGCCGCCAGGCCCGCTCAGTAGCCCAGCGCCGGATCGACCCGATTGGCCAGCGGCAAACCCTCGCGCAGACGCATCACGTTGTCCGCGATCTGCGCGGCGATCCGCTCGAAGCTGGCCACCGAGGCCATGTGCGGCGTGACGATCAGGTTCGGCGCATCCCAGAACGGATCGTCCTCGGGCAGCGGCTCGCGCTCGAACACGTCGATCACCGCGCCGCCGAGCCTGCCGTCCTCGAGCGCGGCCAGCACGTCCGCCGCGACCAGGTGCTCGCCGCGCCCCACATGGATCAGCTTCGCGCCGCGCGGCAGGCGCGCGAGCAGGCGCCGGTCGATCAGGGCGCGTGTATCGGCGGTGAGCGGCAGCAGGCAGACCAGCATCTCGCTGCCGGCCAGGAAGTCGTCGAGCTGCCCGGCACCGAAGGTCTCGATGCCATCGAGACGCTTGCGCTCGCGCGACCAGCCGCGCACGCGAAAACCCGCCCCGGCAAGCAGCCCGGCGACATGCCGGCCCAGCGCGCCGAGCCCCATCACGCCGATCGTGCGTGCCTGCGCCGCGACCTGCGGCTCGCGCAGCCAGCGCCGTTCGCGCTGGTTGGCGAGCACGCGATCGAAACCGCGATGGAAATGCAGCACGGCCCACATCGCGAACTCGCCCATGCCCTCGGCGTGGACGGGATCGACCACGCGGCACACGGGCACCGCGGGCAGCTCGGGATCGACCAGGATGTGGTCGACACCGGCGGCGATGCTGTGCACCAGCCGCAGCGAGGGCAGCCGCGCCAGCGCGCCGGCCGGCGGACGCCAGCAGACGGCGATCTCGGCATCGTGCCCGTCGGCGCCGACCACCTGCAGCCCGGGCAGGCGCTCGCGCAGCGGCGCGAACAGCGGCGACAGGTCGAACCCGTCGCTGAGAAAGGCGATGCGCGTCATGATCAGCTACGGTAGTCGGTCGCGCCGCCTTCGATGAGCCGCAGCGCGGCCTGCCATTGCAGCGCGATGATCGCGTCGGCTTCGTCGCGATCGAACTGCTCCGCCGTGAGTCGGCGCACCGCTTCGGGCGGCAGGATCAGCTCGGCGTTGCCGGCCAGCGCGCGCACCTGGATCTGGCAGGCGCGCTCCAGGAAGTAGATGTTCTGGAAGGCCGCCGCCACCGAGCGCCCGGCCGCGAGCAGCCCGTGGTTGCGCAGGATCATCGCGCTATGCGGGCCCAGGTCGCGAATCAGCCGTTCGCGCTCGCCGAGATCGAGCGCGATGCCCTCGTAGTCGTGATAGCCGATCCGCTCGTGGAACTTGAGCGCGTGCTGGCTGATCGGCAGCAGCCCGTGGCGTTGCGCCGAGACGGCCGAGCCGGCCGCCGTGTGCGTGTGGATCACGCAGCACAGGTCCGGGCGCGCCATGTGGATCGCCGAGTGGATCGTGAAGCCGGCCGCGTTGACGCGACGGCGCGCCGGGTCGCCATCGCCATTGGCGGCAGCGGGCTCGACCACGCGCCCTTCGGCGTCGATCCTGACCAGGTCGGAGGCGCGCATTTCATGGAACAGCACGCCGTAGCGGTTGATCAGGAAGTGATGCTCGGGGCCCGGCACGCGCGCGGTGATGTGCGTGTCGATCATGTCGGTCATGCCGAAGTGCGCGACCAGCCGATACAGCGCGGCGAGCTCGACGCGCGTCGTCCATTCGGCCTCGGGAGTCGGATGTGGTTCGGTGTGCATGGTGGTCGATGACAGGAAGAAAAAGGGACGAGACTGGATGCCCGCGCGTCACGCCGCCGGCACGGAGCCGGCCGCCGCCTCGTGCGCGGGCGCGAGACGGCGCTGGTAGCGCGCCAGCGCGACGATGCCGACCAGCGAGACGGCCGACAGCAGCGAGAAGAACATCGCGAGCGGCAGCCACTGGCCGCGGTAATGCTGCGCGAGCATGGTGCCGATCAGCGGGGTGGTGCCGCCGGCCACGGTCGCGCAGAGCTGGTAGGCGATCGAGATGCCGGAATAGCGCAGCGGGGTCGGGAAGGCGCGTGTCATGAAACCGGCGATCACGGCATAAACGGCCGACAGCACCACCACCGCCAGCGCGATGCCGAGCACGATCAGCACCGGCTGCTGGCTGTTGACGAGCGCGAACATCGGATAGGGCGTGAAGATCGACAGCAGCGCCGCCGCGCTCAGGAAGCGCGCATCGCCGAAACGCTGGGCCAGCAGCGCCGAGACCGGCTGCGAGGCGAGCTGGATCAGCGTGACCGCGAACAGGCAGTCGAGGATCAGCGGCTTGGGCATCTTCAGGAAGCTCGTCACGTAGGAGATCATGAAGGTGTTGGTGAAGAAGAAGCCGGCCGAGCCGATGGTGGTGGCCGCCGCGGCATAGACGATCGGCCGCCAGTAGCCGCGCAGCACCTCCCTGACCGGCGCCTTGGCGCGCCGGTTCTCGCGCCGGGCCTGCTCGAACTCTGGCGATTCGTTCACGCCGAGGCGCACCACCACGCCGGCCACCAGCAGCACGAAGCTGGCCAGGAACGGCAGCCGCCAGCCCCAGGCCAGGAAGGCCTCGTGATCGAGCGCCGAGACGGCGCGGAATGCGATCAGCGAGAGCAGCAGCCCGGCCGGGCTGCCCAGCTGCGGGAACGAGGCGAACAGCGTCTTGCGCCCGGGCGCGGCATGCTCGCTCGACATCAGCACCGCGCCGCCCCATTCGCCGCCGACCGCGATGCCCTGCACGATGCGCAGCAGAATCAGGATCACCGGCGCGGCCACGCCGATCGACGCATAGGATGGCAGCAGGCCGATGCCGGTGGTCGCCACGCCCATCAGGAACATGGTCAGGATCAGCATTTTCTTGCGGCCGAGCCGGTCGCCCCAATGACCGAACACGGCGCCGCTCAGCGGCCGCGCGACGAAGCCGACCGCGAAGGTCGCGAACGAGGCGAGCGTGCTGACGAACGGATCCGCGCTTGGGAAGAACACGCCGCCGAGCACCAGCGCGGCGGCCGTGGCGTAGGTATAGAAATCGTAGAACTCGATGGTCGTGCCGATGAAGGCCGCGAGCGCGGCGCGGATCGGCTGGCGTTGAGGGACGGTGGACGTCATCGGGGATCCTGGGTCGGGTTGCCGTGCATGCGGCCTTGCGGCGCCACGGCCTGCCACCTTTATCGGTGACCAATATCGGCTCGTAAAATGCCGAATTCTTATGCGGAGCATGAGCCGGATTCATGCTCCGCCCGGCGCCTCGCTCAGAACCGGTGCCGGATCCCGGCGACCGTGACGAGCTGGTGGCTGTTCGAGGACGGCGTGGCGAAGGCCACCGCCGCGACCGCCTTGCGACCCGTCGAGTCGGTGCCGCTGGCGAGCTGGTAGACGCTGACCGCGTAGAGGTCGGTGCGCTTGGAGAGCGAATAGTCGAGGCCGGCCTCGAGCTGGCTGTACTTCGCGCCCTCGCGACCGTTCACGCTGCTGCTCCTGGTCAGCGCGTAGGAGGCCGCCACCTGCAACGCCGGCGTGATCAGGTACTTCGCGTTCAGCTCGAAGGTATTGAAGGCGACGCTCGCGCCCAGCATCGCGCTGGCCGAGCCGCTCACGGCGGTGGCGCCGAGGTTCTGGAAACGCGTGTTGCTGTAGACGGCGCCGAAGGTCGCCGCGCCGAGCGTGTAGGTGCCGCCCGCATTGACGATCTGCTGCGAGCCGGCGCTGGCGTAGCCGCTGTAGACGGGGCTCGCCATGTTGCTGCCGCTCGCGCTGTCGTTGGCCTTGTTGCCGTACAGCGAGAAGTTCGGGTTACGCGCGAAGGTGTAGGCCGCGGCGGCCTTGAACGGGCCGCCTTGCCAACCTAGGCCGAAGCCGTAGATCTGGTTGCGCGAGCTGCTGCCGGCCACGCCGCCGAAACTGTAGAGCGCCTCGGCATTGAAGCCGGCCCAGGTCGGCGAGCTGTACTTCAGTGCGTTGTTGACGCGAAACGAGCCGTCGAGGTCGTCGAGATCGCCCGGATGCGCGCCGTAGCCGGCCCCCGACAGCGCCCAGTCCTCGCCCGCCTCGAAGATGCCGACCATCTCCGCATTCGGAAGGTACTGGCGCCCCGCCGTCAGCGTGCCCAGGCGCGAGGAGCCCAGGCCCACATAGACCTGGCGGCCGAACAGGTCGCCGTTCTGCCCGAGCGCGCCGGTCGAGCCGTTGAAGCCGCCTTCCAGCACGAACAGCGAAAACAGGCCGCCGCCGAGTTCCTCGCGGCCGCGCAGCCCCCAGCGGCTGCCCGATTCGTTGCCGCTCGTCAGCGCGTACTGGCGGCTGCCAGCCGCGTTGGTATTGATCGCGATACCCTGGTCGATGATGCCGTACAGCGTCACCGAGTTCTGCGCGTGGGCCAGGCCGTTGGCGCACAGCAAGGCGGCGCCGAGGCAAAGCGGTTTGTACATGGTGGACTCCCTGTCGTATGGTCGATGAGTCGATTCGCAGTGCGAAGCTGTGAATTCGTGAAATGGCTCGCACAGGCGGCCTGGGTGATTTATCCATCGCCGATATCGCTGCGTAAAATGCCGTTTACTCATCGTCAGTATTAATGGCGTTCATCCATCGATACCGCGCGACGCGCCTGAAAAAAACAAACGCGGCGCCGGGAGCATGAGCCTGCTCCCGGCGCCGCGTTTCCTTGCATCGAACCCCTGACGATCCGCCTCCGGCGGATCGCGTTCAACGCATCGCTAGCCTCGTGCCTCGCCGAACCCGCCGAAGAAAGCGCGCGCATTCGCCTCCAGGCTCTCCAGGTGATAACCGCCCTCCTGCACGATCACGGTCGGCAGGCCCAGCGCGCCCACCGCGCCGCCAAGACGACCGAAGCCCTCGGTGGTGACGGCCACCTTCGATTGCGGATCGTCGCGGTAGATGTCGAAGCCGAGCGCGAGCACGATCGCATCGGCTTCGAAGCGGCGCAGTACGCGCAGCGCATCGTCGACGCGTTCGAAGAACATCGCCTCCGAGGCGCCGTGCGGCATCGGCAGGTTGACGTTGTAGCCATCGCCCGCGCCGCTGCCGGTTTCCTCCTCGTAGCCGGCGACGACCGGGTAGAAGTTGGTCGGATCGCCGTGGATCGAGATGTAGAGCACGTCGTCGCGACCGTAGAAGATCTCCTGCACGCCCTGGCCGTGATGCATGTCGGTGTCGAGGATCGCCACGCGGCCGAAGCGCTGGCGCAGCGCCTGCGCGGCAATCGCGGCATTGTTCAGGTAGCAGAAGCCGCCCGCCGCATCGCGCCGTGCGTGATGGCCGGGCGGCCGGCACAGGCCCCAGGCCTCGCGTGCGCCGCCATTCACGGCCTCGGCCGCGGCCAGCGCGCTCTGCGCCGACCAATAGGCCGAACGCCAGGTCTGTTCGCCGACCGGGCAACTGCCGTCGGCCAGGTAGCGCGCCGCCTGGGCCAGCACGCCGCGCAGCGGGTTCGGCTCGCGCACGAAGATGTTCGACATCACCTCGTCGCCCCAGTCGTCGGGCATGCGCTTCCAGTCGCGATGCGCTTCCTCGAGAAAGCGCAGGTAGTTCATGTCGTGCACGGCCGCGATCGCCGCGGTACCGCGATCGGCCGGCGCCTCGACCGTGAAGTCCAGCGAGCCGGCGGCCGCCACCAGCCGCGCCGCGCGCTCCGGCACTTCCTGCGGCTCGCGCATCTGGCCGCGTGACAGATAGCTGCGCGGATGGTGCAACAGTTGCTCGGGATGGAAGAAGGTTTTCATCGGCTCTCCGACTCGTCGTTGATCGTGGCGGCGCTGCGCGCGCCGACGCGCGCGAGCACGGCCTGCAGCAGCACCTCGGCGCCGCGCGTCACGTCCTCGGGCAGTGCGTCCTCGGCTTCGTTGTGCGAAAGGCCGTCCACGCAGGGAATGAAGACCATCGCGGTCGGGCAGTGACGCGCGAGGTGGATAGCGTCGTGGCCGGCGCCGCTGACGATGCGCTGGTTCGAATACCCGAGTGCGTCGACCGCCTGCTGCACCAGCGCCACGCAGCTCGCGTCGAAGGGCGTGGCGGGGCTGCGCCAGTAGGTCGAGATCTCGACGCGCAGGCCGCGCTCGGCCGCGATCCGCTCGAACGCGGCGCGCAGTTCGCGCTCGATCGCATCGACCTCTGCATCCTCGTGATGGCGCAGGTCGACGGTGAACGCGAGCTGCCCGGCGATGGTGTTGCGCGAGGCGTTGGGGATCGTCGCCTGGCCGATGGTGGCCAGCCCGCGCGGCGCGTAGCTTGCGATGATGCGCTCCAGTTCGAGCGCCATCCGAGCGCTCGCGAACAGCGCATCCTTGCGATACGGCATCGGCGTGGTGCCGGCGTGGGCGGCCACGCCCGTCACCGTCACGTCGAGCCAGCGGATCGCCTGGCCGCCCGTCACCACGCCGATGGTGGTGCCGTTGGCCTCGAGCACCGGCCCCTGCTCGATGTGCGCCTCGAAATAGGCATCGATGCGTTCGCCGCCGATCGCGCGCTGCCCGCGATAGCCGCTGGCATCGAGCGCCTCGCCGAGCGTCACGCCGTCCGCGTCGCTCGTCGCCAGCGCGGCATCGAGCGGCGTCGCGCCCGTATAGACGGCCGAGCCGAGCATGGCGGGCGTGAAGCGGGCTCCCTCCTCGTTGGTCCACGAGACGATCTCGATCGGCTTCTCGGTGGCCTGCCCCGCATCGTTCAATGCGCGCACCAGTTCCAGCCCGGCCAGCACGCCGTAGACGCCGTCGAAGCGGCCGCCTTCGGGCTGCGTGTCGAGGTGGCTGCCGACCAGCACCGGCGCGGCTTCGGGATCGGTGCCGGCGCGCCGCGCGAACAGGTTGCCCACCGCATCGACGCTGACCGCCATGCCGGCTTCGCGGCACCATTGCGCGAAACGCTCGCGCCCACGCCGATCCTCGTCGGTGAGCGCCAGGCGCCGTACGCCGCCGCGCGCGGTCGCGCCGATTTCCGCCATCTCCATCAGGCTGCGCCAGAGGCGCGCGCCGTCCACCTTCACTTGCCTGTCCATTCGTTTTCCTGAGCGTTGTCCACAGCGAATCGTGTTGCCCGCCGGCTCGGCGCTGGCCTTGCCTCAGCCATGCGAGGTAAGCGCGTCGGCCGCGTCCTGGCGTGCTTCGCGTCGCGCGTCGAGCGCCACGATGCAAAGCAGCGAGATCGCCGCGAGGCAGGTATAGAACACCGCCAGCGGCCACCACTGGCCGCTGTAGCGATGCGCGAGCCAGGTGCCGACCAGCGGCGTGAGACCGCCCGCGATCGCGCCGCAGACCTGGTAGGCCAGCGAGATCGCCGAGTAGCGGATATGGGTCGGGAAGATGCCGCTGATGAAGCCGGCGATCACCGAGTAGAAGCTCGCCATGCAGATCACCGCCAGCGCGATGCCGATCACCATCGAGACGGTGCTGCCCTGCTGCACCAGCACGAACATCGGATAGGGCGAGGCCATCGCCAGCAACGCGGCCAGCTTGAGGAAGCGCGCCCCGCCGATCTTCTCGGCCAGCCAGGCGGCGCAGGGCTGCGACAGCAACTGGATCACGGCGACCACGAACAGGCAGTCGAGGATCATCGAGCGCGTCACGCCGACATACTGCGTGGTGTACGCGATCATGAAGGTATTGGTGAAGTAGACGCCGGCGATGCCGATCGTGTTGGCGCCAATGCCGAGCAGCACCAGGCCGCGCGCGGAACGGAACACCTCGGCGATCGGCAGCTTGGCGGTGCGCCGCGTCTCGCGCAGGCGGGCGAACTCGGGCGATTCGTTGACGCCGAGCCGGATCAGGATGCCGACCACCAGCAGCAGCGAACTCGCGAGGAAAGGCAGGCGCCAGCCCCAGGACAGGAAGGCGGCCTTGTCCATCGAGGTAACGGCGCGGAATGCCAGCAGCGAGAGGATCAGGCCGGCCGGGCTGCCGAGCTGCGCGAACGAGGCGAAGAAGGTGCGGCGCCCTTGCGGCGCGTGTTCGCCGGCCATCAGCACCGCGCCGCCCCATTCACCCCCCACCGCGATGCCCTGCACCACGCGCAGCAACACCAGCAGCACCGGGGCGAGCACGCCGAGCGTGGCGTAGTCGGGCAGCAGGCCGACGCAGACGGTGGCCGCGCCCATCATCATCAGGGTGGTCATCAGCGCCTTCTTGCGGCCGATCCGGTCGCCCAGGTGGCCGAACACGATGCCGCCCAGCGGCCGCGCGAAGAAGCCGACCGCGAAGGTCGCGAACGAGGCCATAGTGCTGACGAAGCGGTCGCCGGACGGGAAGTAGAGCTCGCCGAACACCAGCGCGGCAGCCGTGGCGTAGATGTAGAAGTCGTACCACTCGATCATCGTGCCGATGAAGGCGGCACTCGCCGCGCGAGCGGGCTGGCGGGCAGGGGTGGATTGCGGGGTCATGCTGGCTCCTGATGCGCCGGCAGGCCGCGCGGGCCCCGGGCGCGTTCGTCACGGGTCGGCGTGCCCGGTTCAGCGATCGACCGCGCACGGGGTCTTTATCGATAGCCAGAAAACATTAGTCAAATTTCAAGTTATTATTCACCGCATAATTGAAATTTATAGTTTGCCAGCGACCTGCCCGGACCTCACGATGCGCGCCGATTTCTCCCGCTTCCTCAACGATCGCCTCGACTGGAACCTGCTGCGCACCTTCCTGGTGATCATGCAGGAGCGCAGCCTGAGCCGCGCCGCCGCGCGCCTGCACGTGACGCAGCCGGCGGTGAGCCAGGCGCTCAAGCGGCTCGAGGAGGCGCTCAAGCACCGGCTGATCGAGCGGCGCGGGCCCTACTTCGCGCCCACCGCCGCCGGCGACGCGGTCTACCGGATCGCCAGCGACCTGTACGGCACCATCTCGCGGCTCGATTCCGAGCTCGACGACCGCGCCGACATCACCGGCGCGATCCGCCTGCTCAGCATCAGCCGCATCGAATCGCCGGTCTACGACGAATTCCTGGCCGAGTTCCACCGCACGCATCCGCGCATCGACCTGCAGATCGAGGTGATGCGCTCCTCCGACATCATTTCCTCGCTGCTGCAGAAGACCGCCACGGCCGGGCTCGGCCTGTGCCGCACGCCGCACGACAAGCTCGAGATGCGCCCCTTCCTGCGGCAGCGCTACGCGATCTTCTGCGGGCGCCATCACCGGCTGTTCGGCAAGTCCTCGCTGAGCATGGACGACCTGCTGGCCGAGAACTTCGTGTCCTTCACCAGCGACCAGCTCGGCGACAGCCTCTCACCGCTGACGGTGTTTCGCGACCAGCGCGGCTTCACGGGCCGCATCGTGGCCTCCTCGCCGAGCCTGGACGAAGTGCGGCGGCTGATCTTCTCGGGTTATGGCATCGGCTGCCTGCCCGAGCACATCGTGCGCGACGACCTCGCCCAGCAGCGGCTCTGGCGACTGCCGCCGGACGAGGGCCTGGTCGACGTCGACGTGCACCTGCTCTGGCATCGCGAGCGCAAGATGAACGCGGCCGACCTGGCCTTCCTCGAGAGCCTGGAGCGCCACATGCGACGCTATTCGTTCGCCGAGCGGCTCGGCGCGAAGTAAGCTTCGACGCCCGCACTGGCGCCGGCCGCCGCGAAAACGATGGACGAAAAAAAACCGCCCGGTCGAAACCGGGCGGTCTTGATGGCGGAGCCTGGAAGGCGGCTTGCGCCGCTCCCGCTTACTCCGCGCTCGGGTGCTGCTGCGACTCGACGGCGTCGGGCGTGTCGGCAGCCGGCGTTTCCGGGATACCGAACTCGAAGGCCTCTTCCGCCGCGATCTGGTCGAAACGCTCGCGATCCGAGACTTCCTTGGTCCGGCGTGCCTTGTGGAACGCCAGGCCGGTACCGGCCGGGATCAGACGGCCGACGATCACGTTTTCCTTCAGGCCGCGCAGATCGTCGCGCTTGCCCATGATCGCCGCTTCCGTCAGCACGCGCGTCGTTTCCTGGAACGATGCCGCCGAGATGAACGAATCCGTCGACAGCGACGCCTTCGTGATACCCAGCAGGATGTTCTCGTAGGTGGCCGGACGCTTGTCTTCCGCGATCATGCGATCGTTTTCGTCAAGCATGTCCGAACGCTCGACCTGCTCGCCCGGGATGAAGCGCGTATCGCCGTTGTCGGTGATCTGCACACGACGCAGCATCTGGCGAACGATCACCTCGATGTGCTTGTCGTTGATCTTCACGCCCTGCAGACGATACACGTCCTGCACCTCGTCGACGATGTAGCGCGACAGCGCCTCGATACCCTGCAGACGCAGGATGTCGTGCGGATCGGCCGGGCCGTCCACGATCATTTCGCCCTTGTTGACGACCTGGGCATCGTGGACCAGGACCTGCTTTTCCTTGGCGATCAGGAACTCGTGCTGGTTGCCCTCGAGATCCGTGATGACCAGGCGCTGCTTGCCCTTGGTGTCCTTGCCGAACGAGGTGGTACCCGTGACTTCGGCCAGGATGCCGGCATCCTTCGGCGAACGCGCCTCGAACAGTTCCGCCACCCGCGGCAGACCGCCGGTAATGTCACGCGTCTTCTGCGCTTCGGTCGGGATACGTGCGAGCACTTCACCCACCTGCACCTGCTGGCCGTCCTTCACGGTGATCAGCGCGCCGACCTGGAAGCCGATCTGCACCGAGTGCTCGGTGTTCGGGATCTTCACTTCCTCGCCGTTCGCGTCGAGCAGCTTGACCTGCGGGCGCACGCTCTTCGAGGCTTGCGAGCCGCGGCGCTTCACGTCGATCACGACGAGCGTCGACAGCCCCGTCACGTCGTCGATCTGCTTGGCGACCGTCACGCCTTCCTCGACGTTCTCGAACTTCACCGTACCGCCGTACTCGGTGATGATCGGGCGCGTCAGCGGATCCCAGGTGGCCAGTTGCGTGCCGGCCTTGATCACGTCGCCGTCGAGCTGCAGCAGCGTCGCGCCGTACGGGATCTTGTGACGTTCGCGCTCGCGGCCGAGATCGTCGGTGATCATGGCCTCGCCCGAACGCGAAATGACGATCTGCTCGCCCTTCGCGTTGGTGACGTAGCGCATGGTCGCCGTGAAGCGGACCGTACCGTTGCTCTTCGCCTCGACCGACGAAGCCACCGCCGCACGCGAAGCCGCGCCGCCGATGTGGAAGGTACGCATGGTCAGCTGCGTGCCCGGCTCGCCGATCGACTGCGCGGCGATCACGCCGACCGCCTCGCCGACGTTGACAAGCGAACCGCGGCCCAGGTCGCGGCCGTAGCAGGCAGCGCACAGGCCGTAACGCGTTTCGCAGGTCAGCGCGGTGCGCACGCGCACCTCGTCGATGCCGAGGCGTTCGATTTCCTCGACCGCCGTCTCGTCGAGCAGGGTGCCCGATTCGTACAGCGTTTCCTGCGTTTCCGGGTTGACCACGTCGGCCACGGCCACGCGGCCGAGGATCCGGTCGCGCAGCGCCTCGACGACTTCACCGCCTTCCACCAGGGCCTTCATGGCCACGCCGTTGCTCGTGCCGCAATCGTCCTCGACCACCACCAGATCCTGCGTGACGTCGACCAGACGACGCGTCAGGTAACCCGAGTTCGCGGTCTTCAGTGCCGTATCAGCCAGACCCTTACGTGCACCGTGGGTCGAGATGAAGTACTGCAACACGTTCAGGCCTTCGCGGAAGTTCGCCGTGATCGGCGTCTCGATGATCGAGCCGTCCGGCTTCGCCATCAGGCCGCGCATCCCGGCCAGCTGACGGATCTGGACCGCGGAACCCCGCGCGCCCGAGTCGGCCATCATGTAGATCGAGTTGAACGATTCCTGGCGCGTTTCCTTGCCGTCGCGATCGACCACCGGCTCCGTCGAGAGCTGCTCCATCATCGCCTTGCCGACCGCTTCCGACGTCGCCGACCAGATGTCGACCACGTTGTTGTAGCGTTCCTGGGCGGTGACGAGACCCGACATGTACTGGCGGTCGTATTCCTTCACCTTCTTCGCGGCATCGCCGACGATGGTTTCCTTCTGCGTCGGCACCAGCATGTCGTCCACGCAGATCGAGATACCGGCGCGCGTCGCGAGACGGAAACCCGACTGCATCAGCTGGTCGGCGAACACCACGGTCGCGCGCAGACCGCACTTGCGGAACGCGGTGTTGATCAGGCGCGAGATTTCCTTCTTCTTCAGCGGCTTGTTCAGCACCGAGAACGGCAGGCCGGCCGGCAGGATTTCCGACAGGATCGCGCGGCCGACGGTGGTCGCGTACAGCGAGATCTTCGGCACGAACTGCGGCGCGCCTTCCGACTTGTCCTCGTTGTGGACCATTTCGGTGATCCGCACGTTGACGCGCGAGGCCAGCTCGACTTCCTTGTTCTCGTACGCACGCAGGACTTCCGACACGCCCGTGAAGGACATGCCCTCGCCCTTGCCGTTGACGGCTTCGCGCGTCGCGTAGTACAGGCCGAGCACGATATCCTGCGACGGCACGATCGACGGATCGCCGTTGGCCGGGAACAGCACGTTGTTCGAGGCCAGCATCAGCGTGCGCGCTTCCATCTGCGCTTCCAGCGACAGCGGCACGTGGACGGCCATCTGGTCACCGTCGAAGTCGGCGTTGAACGCCGCGCAGACCAGCGGGTGCAGCTGGATCGCCTTGCCTTCGATCAGCACCGGCTCGAACGCCTGGATGCCCAGGCGGTGCAGCGTCGGCGCGCGGTTCAGCATCACCGGATGCTCGCGGATCACCTCTTCGAGGATGTCCCACACCACCGCCGTCTGGTTCTCGACTTCCTTCTTCGCGGCCTTGATGGTGGTGGCCACGCCCATCACTTCGAGCTTGTTGAAGATGAAGGGCTTGAACAGCTCGAGCGCCATCAGCTTGGGCAGGCCGCACTGGTGCAGCTTCAGCGTCGGGCCCACCACGATGACCGAACGGCCCGAGTAGTCGACACGCTTGCCCAGCAGGTTCTGACGGAAACGACCGCCCTTGCCCTTGATCATGTCGGCCAGCGACTTGAGCGGACGCTTGTTGGCGCCCGTCATCGCCTTGCCGCGACGACCGTTGTCGAGCAGCGAATCGACCGCTTCCTGCAGCATGCGCTTTTCGTTGCGCACGATGATCTCCGGCGCCTTCAGCTCGAGCAGACGCTTCAGACGGTTGTTCCGGTTGATCACGCGGCGATACAGGTCGTTCAGGTCCGAGGTCGCGAAACGGCCGCCGTCGAGCGGCACCAGCGGACGCAGCTCCGGCGGCAGCACCGGCAGGACTTCGAGGATCATCCACTCGGGCTTGATGCCCGAGCGCTGGAATGCCTCGAGGACCTTCAGACGCTTCGCGTACTTCTTGATCTTCGCTTCGGAGCCGGTGTTCTTGAGCTCGGTGCGCAGCGTCTCGACCTGTTCGTCGATGTTGATCGCGCGCAGCAGCTCGCGAACGCCTTCCGCGCCCATCTCGGCGCGGAACTCGTCACCGTATTCCTCGACCTTGTTGTAGTAATCCTCCTCGGTCATGATCTGCCGCGCCTTCAGCGGCGTCATGCCCGGTTCGATCACCACGTAGGCTTCGAAGTACAGCACGCGTTCGATGTCGCGCAGCGTCATGTCGAGCACCATGCCCAGACGCGACGGCAGCGACTTCAGGAACCAGATGTGCGCGACCGGCGAGGCCAGCTCGATGTGGCCCATGCGCTCGCGGCGCACCTTGGCGAGCGTCACTTCGACGCCGCACTTCTCGCAGATCACGCCGCGGTGCTTCAGGCGCTTGTACTTGCCGCACAGGCACTCGTAGTCGCGGATCGGCCCGAAGATCTTCGCGCAGAACAGACCATCCCGCTCCGGCTTGAAGGTGCGGTAGTTGATGGTTTCCGGCTTCTTGACTTCGCCGAACGACCAGGAGCGGATCTTGTCCGGCGAGGCCAGACCGATCTTGATCGCGTCGAAGACTTCTTCCTGTTGGACTTGCTTGAATAGATCGAGCAGAGCTTTCATTGCTTTCTCTCCGTAGTCCGATTAGTTGCGATCGAGGTCGATGTCGATACCGAGCGAGCGGATTTCCTTCACCAGCACGTTGAAGGATTCCGGCATGCCCGCGTCGATCACGTGGTCGCCCTTGACGAGGTTCTCGTACACCTTCGTCCGGCCGTTCACGTCGTCCGACTTCACCGTCAGCATTTCCTGCAGCACATACGATGCGCCGTAGGCCTCGAGCGCCCACACTTCCATTTCCCCGAAACGCTGGCCACCGAACTGCGCCTTGCCGCCCAGCGGCTGCTGCGTGACGAGCGAGTACGGGCCGGTCGAACGCGCGTGCATCTTGTCGTCGACCAAGTGGTGCAGCTTCAGGTAGTGCATGTAGCCGACCGTCACGGTCCGCTCGAATGCCTCACCCGTGCGGCCGTCGTACAGGCGCACCTGGTTCTTCGACGGCGTCATGCCGAGCTGCTGCGCGATGTCGTCCGGGAACGCCAGGTCGAGCATCTTCGACATTTCCTCTTCGGTCGCGCCGTCGAACACCGGCGTGGCGAACGGAACGCCCTCGCGCAGGTTCTTCGCGAGTTCGAGGATCTCGTCGTCGCTGAAGCTCTCGAGGTCTTCCGCGCGGCCCGACTCGTTGTAGATCTTGGTCAGGAACACACGCAGTTCCTCGATCTTCGCCTGGCGCGCCAGCATTTCGCCGATCCGCCAGCCGAGGCCCTTCGCGGCCCAGCCGAGATGGACTTCGAGCACCTGGCCCACGTTCATCCGCGACGGCACGCCGAGCGGGTTCAGCACGACGTCGGCCGGACGGCCGTCGGCCATGTACGGCATGTCTTCCACCGGCACGATCTTCGAGACCACGCCCTTGTTACCGTGACGACCCGCCATCTTGTCGCCAGGCTGCAGGCGACGCTTGACCGCGAGGTAGACCTTGACCATCTTCAGCACGCCCGGCGGCAGTTCATCGCCTTGCGTGAGCTTCTTGCGCTTCTCTTCGAAGGCCAGGTCGAACTGGTGGCGCTTCTCCTCGATCGAGTTCTTGATCGCTTCGAGCTGGGCCGCCGCTTCCTCGTCCGCCAGGCGGATGTCGAACCAGTGGTAGTGGTCCAGATCCGACAGGTAGGCCTGGTCGATCTTGGTGCCCTTGGCCAGCTTCTTCGGGCCGCCGTTGGCGACCTTGCCGTCGAGCATGCGCGCCAGACGCTGGAAGGCATCGCCTTCCACGATACGCAGCTGGTCGTTCAGGTCGAGGCGGTAGCGCTTCAGTTCGTCGTCGATGATCTGTTGCGCGCGCTTGTCACGCACGATGCCTTCGCGCGTGAACACCTGCACGTCGATCACCGTGCCGCTCATGCCCGAGGGCACGCGCAGCGAGGTGTCCTTCACGTCCGAGGCCTTCTCGCCGAAGATCGCGCGCAGCAGCTTCTCTTCCGGCGTCAGCTGGGTCTCGCCCTTCGGCGTGACCTTGCCGACCATCACGTCGCCCGCTTCGACCTCGGCACCGATGTAGACAATGCCCGATTCGTCGAGACGGCCGAGCTGGATTTCCGCCAGGTTCGAGATGTCGCGCGTGATTTCTTCCGGTCCGAGCTTGGTGTCGCGAGCGACCACGTTCAGCTCTTCGATGTGGATCGACGTGTAGCGATCGTCCGCCACCACGTTCTCCGAGATCAGGATCGAATCCTCGAAGTTGTAGCCGTTCCACGGCATGAACGCGATCAGCATGTTCTGGCCGAGCGCGAGCTCGCCCAGGTCCGTCGAGGCGCCGTCGGCCAGCACGTCACCGCGCGCGACCTTGTCGCCCATCTTCACGATCGGACGCTGGTTGATGTTCGTGTTCTGGTTCGAACGCGTGTACTTGATGAGGTTGTAGATGTCGACACCGACCTCACCCGCCACCGCTTCGTCGTCGTTCACGCGAATCACGATACGGCCCGCATCGACATAGTCGACCACGCCGCCGCGATAGGCCTGGACCGTGGTGCCCGAGTCGACCGCGCAGGTGCGCTCGATGCCCGTGCCGACCACCGGCTTTTCCGGACGCAGGCAAGGCACGGCCTGGCGCTGCATGTTCGAGCCCATCAGTGCGCGGTTCGCGTCATCGTGCTCGAGGAACGGGATCAGCGATGCGGCCACCGAGACGATCTGCGACGGCGCCACGTCCATGTACTGGATGCGGTCCGGCGTGACCATCATGGTTTCGCCCGCTTCACGCGCCGACACCAGTTCGTCGGTCAGCTCGCCCGTGTTCTCGTCCACCGAGGCGTTCGCCTGGGCGATCACGTAGCGGCCTTCCTCGATCGCCGACAGGTAGTCGATCTGGTCGGTCACCTTGCTGTCCGTCACCTTGCGGTACGGCGTCTCGAGGAAGCCGTATTCGTTCAGGTGGGCGTACAGCGCCAGCGAGTTGATCAGGCCGATGTTCGGACCTTCCGGCGTTTCGATCGGGCACACGCGGCCATAGTGGGTCGGGTGCACGTCACGGACTTCGAAGCCGGCGCGCTCACGCGTCAGGCCGCCCGGGCCCAGTGCGGAAACACGGCGCTTGTGCGTGATTTCCGACAGCGGGTTGGTCTGGTCCATGAACTGCGAGAGCTGCGACGAACCGAAAAACTCGCGGATCGCCGAGGAAATCGGCTTCGAGTTGATCAGGTCGTGCGGCATCAGGTTTTCGCTTTCGGCCTGGCCGAGGCGTTCCTTCACCGCGCGCTCCACACGCACCAGGCCGGCACGGAACTGGTTCTCCGCCAGTTCGCCGACGCAACGCACGCGACGGTTGCCGAGGTGGTCGATATCGTCCACTTCGCCCTTGCCGTTGCGCAGCTCGACCAGGATCTTGATGGTCGCGAGGATGTCGTCGTCCAGCAGCGTCATCGGGCCGACGATCTCGTCACGGCCGACACGGCGGTTGAACTTCATGCGGCCGACCTTCGACAGGTCGTAGGCGTCTTCGCTGTAGAACAGACGGTTGAACAGCGCCTCGACGGCTTCTTCGGTCGGCGGCTCGCCCGGGCGCATCATGCGGTAGATGGCGATACGCGCGGCCGTCTTGTCCGCCGTCTCGTCGACGCGCAGCGTCGAGGAGATGTACGGACCCTGGTCCAGATCGTTCGTGTAGATCGTCTGGATTTCCTTGATCTTCGCGTCGCGCAGCTTGTCCAGCACGCTCTCGGTGATCTCGTCGTTCGCGTTCGCGATCACTTCGCCGGTGTCGCCGTCGACCACGTTCTTCGCCAGCACGCGGCCGAGCAGGTAGTCTTCCGGCACCGAGATGAACTTGGTCTTCGCGGCTTCCAGGTCACGGATGTGCTTCGCGTTGATCCGCTTGTCCTTCTGGACGATGACCTTGCCATCGCGATCGCTGATGTCGAAACGCGCCACTTCGCCACGCAGGCGCTCGGGCACGAACTCCATCTGCGCGCCTTCGTCCATCAACGTGAAGTTGTCGAACACGAAGAAGTTCGCGAGGATCTGTTCCGGCGTCAGGCCGATGGCCTTCAGCAGGATCGACACCGGCATCTTGCGGCGACGGTCGACGCGGAAGTACAGGATGTCCTTCGGGTCGAATTCGAAGTCGAGCCACGAGCCGCGGTAGGGAATGATCCGCGCCGAGAACAGCAGCTTGCCCGAGCTGTGGGTCTTGCCCTTGTCATGTTCGAAGAACACGCCCGGGGAACGGTGGAGCTGCGACACGATCACGCGCTCGGTACCGTTGATGACGAACGAGCCGGTCGGCGTCATGAGCGGAATTTCGCCCATGTACACTTCCTGCTCTTTCACTTCCTTGACCACCGGCTTGCTCGGCGATTCCTTGTCGAGCAGCACCAGGCGCACCTTGGCGCGCAGTGCCGAGCAATAGGTCAGGCCGCGCTGCTGGCATTCCTTGATGTTGAATGCCGGCGACGACAGGGCATAGCTCACGAACTCGAGACGAGCGAAGCCATTGTGCGAAACGATCGGGAAAACAGAGGTGAAGGCGGCTTGCAGGCCTTCGGACTTGCGTTGTGCTGCAGACACTTCAGCTTGCAGAAACGTGCTGAATGATTCAAGCTGAGTGGCTAGCAGGAAAGGAACTTGGTGAACGATGGAGCGCTTCGCGAAACTCTTGCGAATACGCTTCTTCTCGGTGAAGGAATATTGCATACGATCTCCGAATCACGGCGGGCGCTATCGAGGCGGGATACCTGGACGTGTCAAACCCGAGTGTTCACCGACTGAGACCCGATAGCCGTGCGGCGGCTCGAGCCGAGAAGCTTGGTGGTTGGCCGCTACCAACCGCTGGCTGACGGCAGCGGATGCCTGTGTTGCCCGCTACCCGACCAAACTTGCCTTCTGCAGTCGCTTCAGAAGACAAAGAGAATCGCCGGTTGCACGCATCGCGATGCGCCTTGGGCGGTTTTCTTTGGCTTCTGGGGCCATCCATTTCGACACACGAATTGAGTGTCAAAACAGCGTCCCCACAAAGCACAAAAAGGCCGGCGGTATAAAACCGCCAGCCTTCGCGCAGCTCGTCGAAACTTACTTGATTTCGACCTTTGCGCCAGCTTCTTCCAGCTTCTTCTTCGCTTCTTCAGCGGCAGCCTTGGGCACGGCTTCCTTGACGGGCTTCGGTGCGCCGTCGACCAGGTCCTTCGCTTCCTTCAGGCCCAGGCCCGTCAGTTCGCGAACGGCCTTGATGACGGAAACCTTGTTGGCGCCCGTTTCAGCCAGGATGACCGTGAATTCGGTCTGCTCTTCGGCTGCAGCAGCTGCGCCGCCGCCTGCCGGGCCAGCAACTGCCACTGCAGCTGCCGACACGCCGAACTTCTCTTCGAACGCCTTGACCAGTTCGTTCAGTTCCAGAACAGTCATGCCTTCGACTGCTGCCAGGATGTCTTCTTTTGCGATTGCCATGTGAAATACTCCTAAATTGAATGCGGGTACAGCCAGCGATCTGTGATGCCGACGTTATGCAGCTTCGGCCTGCTTCTTCTCGGCCAGCGCGGCCAGGGCGCGCGCGAAACCGGAAACAGGCGACTGCATGACGAACAGCAGCTTCGAGAGCAGTTCTTCGCGGCTCGGGATGCTTGCCAGCGCTTGCACGCCAGCCTTGTCCATCACCTTGCCATCGAACGAACCTGCCTTGATGATCAGCTTGTCATTGCTCTTCGCGAAGTCGTTCACGACCTTCGCGGCAGCAATCGCATCTTCAGAGATGCCGTAGATCAGCGGGCCGGTCATCTGCTCTGCCAGCGTAGCAAACGGCGTACCTTCAACTGCGCGACGTGCCAGGGTATTCTTCAGCACGCGCAGGTACACCTGCTTTTCACGCGCTTGCGCGCGCAGCTTGGTCAGATCGCCAACCGCAATTCCACGATACTCAGCCAGCACAACGGTCTGGGCCTTCGCGACTTGCGCGGAAACCTCAGCCACGACGGCTTGCTTGTCTTCTCTATTAAGCGGCACGGTTAGCCTCCAGAAACGATACGATCGGCATGGGCCTTTCGTACCTCGTTCAACAACGGCGTCCGAGTCGTCAGGAGTATTTCCGCCGCCGGCCCGGATCGCTCCGCGCCATCGGCTTCACCACTTCAAAACTTGTTCGGGTTCGCCATCTGCGTTGGCCTGCATTAAGGGAGTGCCTGCCTGCTGCCTCCCACCAACGGTCTTTGATAACCGGTCACCCTGCGCTCGCGCGCCGGGCAACCGCCCAAAGCCCTGGTTGGACGGCCCCACCGCGGCGGGACCATCCGAATACTGCGATTACTGTGCGGCCAGCGACGATTGGTCGACGCGAACGCCGATGCCCATCGTGCTCGACAGCGCGATCTTGCGCAGGTACACGCCCTTGCTGGTCGCCGGCTTGGCCTTCTGCAGCGCTTCGATCAGCGCCGACAGGTTGGAGCGCAGCGCGGTCGGCTCGAACGATGCACGGCCGATCGTGGCGTGGATGATACCGGCCTTGTCCACACGGAACTGGACCTGACCCGCCTTCGCATTCTTGACCGCGGTGGCGACGTCCGGCGTGACCGTGCCGACCTTCGGGTTCGGCATCAGGCCGCGCGGGCCGAGGATCTGGCCCAGCGTACCGACGATACGCATCGTGTCCGGCGAAGCGATCACGATGTCGAAATCCATTTGACCGGCCTTGATCTGCTCGGCCAGGTCTTCCATGCCGACGATTTCCGCGCCGGCTGCACGAGCCTGCTCGGCCTTGTCGCCTTGTGCGAACACGGCAACGCGAACCGACTTGCCGGTACCTGCCGGCAGCACGACCGAACCGCGAACCACTTGGTCCGACTTCTTTGCGTCGATGCCGAGCTGGACTGCAACGTCGATCGACTCGTTGAACTTCGCGCTCGCGCATTCCTTCACGAGTGCCAGTGCGTCTTCGATCGCGTACAGCTTCTGACGGTCGACCTTAGCGGCAAATGCCTGACGACGCTTCGAGATCTTGGCCATTTACACGCCCTCCACGGTGATGCCCATCGAGCGTGCGCTCCCCGCGATGGTACGAACTGCCGCGTCCAGATCCGCTGCCGTGAGGTCAGGCATCTTGGTCTTCGCGATTTCTTCAGCTTGTGCGCGCGTGATCGAGCCGACCTTATCGGTGTGGGGCTTGCTCGAGCCCTTGTCGATCTTCGCTGCCTTCTTGATCAGGACGGTCGCCGGCGGCGTCTTCATCACGAACGTGAAGCTCTTGTCCGCGAATGCCGTGATCACGACCGGAACCGGCAGGCCCGGCTCCATGGCTTGGGTCTGCGCGTTGAACGCCTTGCAGAACTCCATGATGTTCAGGCCGCGCTGGCCCAGTGCCGGACCGACCGGCGGCGACGGGTTGGCTTTACCTGCAGGGATCTGCAGCTTGATAAAGCCGACAATCTTCTTTGCCATGTGTACACCTCGTTGGAACGCCAGGCTGGCGTTCGGTGAGTGATAACGCGCGTTCGCCATCCGGCTACTGACGCTCCTCAACGGTCAATGATGCGGACCGTAATCGCGACGACGGGCAGCGCGAAGGCTGCCCATCCAAACTCAGACTTTCTCGACCTGGCCGAACTCGAGCTCGACCGGTGTAGCCCGTCCAAAAATGGTGACGGACACGCGTACTCGCGATTTTTCGTAGTTGACTTCTTCGACCGTGCCGTTGAAATCGGTGAACGGGCCTTCCTTGACCCGGACCATCTCGCCCACTTCGAACAGGGTTTTCGGACGCGGCTTCTCCACGCCTTCCTGCATCTGCGACATGATCTTTTCGACTTCCCGCGGGGAAATCGGGCTCGGCCGATTGCGTGCGCCGCCGACGAAGCCAGTCACCTTGGCCGTGTTCTTCACGAGGTGCCAGGTCTCATCCGTCATTTCCATCTCGACCAGCACGTAGCCGGGGAAGAAACGACGTTCGGTCACTGCCTTATGACCACCCCGGACTTCGACGACCTCTTCGGTCGGCACCAGGATCTGGCCAAACTTGTCTTGCATGCCAGCACGTTCAATGCGCTCCTGAAGCGCACGCTGCACGCTCTTCTCCATACCGGAGTAGGCGTGCACGACGTACCAACGCTTTCCGCTCGGGATCGCCGGAGTATCGCTCATATCATTTCCAACCCAGAATCGCCGAGAAAATCACCCATTCGATCGACTTATCGCTAAGCCAAAGGAAGAGCGCCATGACCAACACAAACCCGAACACCACCAGCGTGGTTTGCGTGGCTTCCTTGCGCGTCGGCCATACGACCTTGCGCACCTCCCGGTAGGAATCCTTCGCGAAGGCGATGAAGCTCTTGCCCGGAAGCGACATCAGGGCGACGGCGACACCAGCGATGACCCCAACTGCCAATGCAGCGCCGCGGATGTACCACTCCTTGCCACCAAGCAAGAAGAAGCCCGCAAATCCGGCCAAGACCAGCAATACGCCCAGGCCCAGCATCAGCTTATCGCCGGAGGTATTTACAGTTTCGACGGATGGATTCGCCATAACACCTTAAAACAAATGCCACGTCTGAACGTGGCGATTTGGCAGGGGCAGAGGGAATCGAACCCCCAACCTTCGGTTTTGGAGACCGACGCTCTGCCAGTTGAGCTATACCCCTGTACCAATGGGACCGGACAGCTCCGGCCCCAAAACTGTCGATCAGCGACTAACTGGCTTAGTCGAGGATCTTGGCGACGACACCGGCGCCGACGGTACGGCCACCCTCGCGGATCGCGAAGCGCAGACCTTCTTCCATCGCGATCGGAGCGATCAGCTTCACCGTGATCGACACGTTGTCACCCGGCATGACCATTTCCTTGTCCTTCGGCAGCTCGATCGAGCCCGTCACGTCCGTCGTACGGAAGTAGAACTGCGGACGGTAGTTGTTGAAGAACGGCGTGTGGCGGCCGCCTTCGTCCTTGCTCAGCACGTACACTTCAGCCGTGAAATGCGTGTGCGGCTTGATCGAACCCGGCTTGGCCAGAACCTGGCCACGCTCCACGTCTTCACGCTTCGTACCGCGCAGCAGGATACCCACGTTGTCGCCAGCCTGACCTTGGTCCAGCAGCTTGCGGAACATTTCCACGCCCGTGCAGGTCGTCTTCTGCGTGTCCTTGATGCCGACGATTTCGATTTCCTCGCCGACCTTCACGATGCCACGCTCGACACGACCCGTCACCACCGTGCCGCGACCCGAGATCGAGAACACGTCTTCCACCGGCATCAGGAACGTACCGTCGACCGCGCGCTCCGGCGTCGGGATGTACGTGTCCAGCGCGTCGGCCAGGCTCATGATCGCCGTCTCGCCCAGCTCGCCCTTGTCGCCTTCCAGCGCCAGCTTCGCCGAACCCTTGATGATCGGCGTGTCGTCGCCCGGGAAGTCGTACTTCGACAGGAGTTCGCGAACTTCCATCTCGACCAGCTCGAGCAGTTCAGCGTCGTCCACCATGTCGCACTTGTTCAGGAACACGATGATGTACGGAACGCCAACCTGACGCGCCAGCAGGATGTGCTCACGCGTTTGCGGCATCGGGCCGTCGGCGGCCGAGCACACCAGGATCGCGCCGTCCATCTGCGCGGCACCCGTGATCATGTTCTTCACATAGTCGGCGTGGCCCGGGCAATCGACGTGTGCGTAGTGGCGGTTCGCCGTTTCGTACTCGATGTGCGCAGTGTTGATCGTGATACCACGTGCCTTTTCTTCCGGCGCCGCATCGATTTCGTCGTACTTCTTCGCTTCGCCGCCGAACTTCGACGACAGAACCGTTGCGATGGCTGCCGTCAGCGTCGTCTTGCCGTGGTCAACGTGACCGATCGTACCGACGTTGACGTGCGGCTTGGTCCGCTCAAATTTTTCCTTGGCCATTTTCAACTCCCTTAAGGAATTTCACATGTTGCGCCGCGCGCAAACAGACACTGACAACTTGATGGTGCCCATGGGCAGGATCGAACTGCCGACCTCTCCCTTACCAAGGGAGTGCTCTACCACTGAGCCACATGGGCGAAACAAGTACTTACTACATGGAACGTGGAGCGGGTGAAGGGAATCGAACCCTCGTCGTAAGCTTGGAAGGCTTCTGCTCTACCATTGAGCTACACCCGCGCGGGCCACTTTACGATCCCTTACCGCTCTGCATGTCTTGGTGGAGGAGGTTGGATTCGAACCAACGTAGGCGTAAGCCAACAGATTTACAGTCTGCCCCCTTTAGCCACTCGGGCACCCCTCCGTAGAGAACTGACGATTATGGTGGTACGCAGACCTCGTGTCAAGCACCCTCGGAGATTTTTTATCGCCCCGCTGATACCGCCGTGCCGGCATGCCATGTCGATCGCCTCCCTCGGTGCGCCGTCCGTCAATGCCCTGTAAAAGCATCGTATCGCGCCGAATTCGATGACCGCAGCGGAAACTGCTCCCGCCCAGACCGTCGCTCCGATTTCCGTGAAAGCTCCCCAGAAAAACGGAAGACGCAAATCATAAGGGGTCGCGACGATTAAGCCAAGGGCTAAAGCACGTTTTCTGAAAATTTTTTGATGTTTCGTGCTTTGGGGCGTGGTCGACCGAACGCTGCGGGCCCCCGAGAAGCAGCCGGTTGTGCCTGGTGCAAAGGCGAGCGCGGCCATCCGGCCGTGCTTGCGATGTCCCGTGCAGTTCCTCGACGCCCTCCAGCGCCAAGACGCTACTTCGCTTCGGGCAGTCGGCATTGAGCCATGCGGCAGATGAAGGCTCGCGGATCAGCTCGTCGGAACGTCTCATCCAACTCCCGTTCGCCGTGACGGTTGCTCTGCCTTCAACTTGCCCGCCACGCCGCCGAAACACTCGAGCGCTCTCCCACGTCATCCTCGGGCCTGCGACAGCTGCAGACGCGGCATACGCGTCCTCTACAAGCCAAGGCATGACGAACACCATCGATTCGACGGGAGATGGCGACTTGAGCTTGTTTGCATTGCGCCGCAACCGCCATGGGGCCACTAGAGCGGGATCAGCAGTCGATCGATCCACCGGCTTGAATTTCACCAGGTTGCCGGCTCAGTTGAGGTGCGCTGATTGGATTAATTTTCTTGCGCTGAGAAGACAAAACCCCCGCTGCCTTTGGGCAACGGGGGTTGTCATGAGGGAAGCCTGACGATTACCTACTTTCACACGGGCAATCCGCACTATCATCGGCGTGGAGTCGTTTCACGGTCCTGTTCGGGATGGGAAGGGGTGGTACCGACTCGCTATGGTCATCAGGCTAAAGGGGTTGTCGCGTCGCTATGAGCGCCACGACCAATCTCGAAGAAGTAGTAACGGGGTTGTGTGTATCAGCACACGAGACTCCATCTGTATGACCTGTCGCGCTCCAAGATCCTGAGCTTGGGCTCAGGACGGGATAATCGCGGTGCCTTGGCACCTGCGAACATCGGCGCAGACTGGTTATAGGATCAAGCCTTACGGGCAATTAGTATCAGTTAGCTGAACGCATTACTGCGCTTACACACCTGACCTATCAACGTCCTGGTCTCGAACGACCCTTCAAGGAGGTCAAGCCTCCAGGGATATCTCATCTTAAGGCGAGTTTCCCGCTTAGATGCTTTCAGCGGTTATCTCTTCCGAACATAGCTACCCGGCGATGCCACTGGCGTGACAACCGGTACACCAGAGGTTCGTCCACTCCGGTCCTCTCGTACTAGGAGCAGCCCCCTTCAAATATCCAACGCCCACGGCAGATAGGGACCAAACTGTCTCACGACGTTTTAAACCCAGCTCACGTACCTCTTTAAATGGCGAACAGCCATACCCTTGGGACCGGCTACAGCCCCAGGATGAGATGAGCCGACATCGAGGTGCCAAACACCGCCGTCGATATGAACTCTTGGGCGGTATCAGCCTGTTATCCCCAGAGTACCTTTTATCCGTTGAGCGATGGCCCTTCCATACAGAACCACCGGATCACTATGACCTGCTTTCGCACCTGCTCGACTTGTCGGTCTCGCAGTTAAGCACGCTTATGCCATTGCACTATCAGCACGATTTCCGACCGTACCTAGCGTACCTTCGTACTCCTCCGTTACACTTTGGGAGGAGACCGCCCCAGTCAAACTGCCTACCATGCACTGTCCCCGACCCGGATCACGGGCCAAGGTTAGAACCTCAAACAAACCAGGGTGGTATTTCAAGGACGGCTCCACCGAAACTAGCGTTCCGGTTTCATAGCCTCCCACCTATCCTACACAGATCGGTTCAAAGTCCAATGCAAAGCTACAGTAAAGGTTCATGGGGTCTTTCCGTCTAGCCGCGGGGAGATTGCATCATCACAAACACTTCAACTTCGCTGAGTCTCGGGAGGAGACAGTGTGGCCATCGTTACGCCATTCGTGCAGGTCGGAACTTACCCGACAAGGAATTTCGCTACCTTAGGACCGTTATAGTTACGGCCGCCGTTTACCGGGACTTCAATCAAGAGCTTGCACCCCATCATTTAATCTTCCGGCACCGGGCAGGCGTCACACCCTATACGTCCACTTTCGTGTTTGCAGAGTGCTGTGTTTTTATTAAACAGTCGCAGCCACCAGTTTATTGCAACCCCTTCACCCTTCTGGCGCAGGCCAGTCAAGCTACAGGGGCGTACCTTATCCCGAAGTTACGGTACCAATTTGCCGAGTTCCTTCTCCCGAGTTCTCTCAAGCGCCTTAGAATACTCATCTCGCCCACCTGTGTCGGTTTGCGGTACGGTCACTGTTAAACTGAAGCTTAGAGGCTTTTCTTGGAACCACTTCCAATTGCTTCGCTTCCTAAGAAGCTCGCGCCACGCCCTTGAATTCTGCACCCGGATTTGCCTAAGTGCCTTCTCCAACGCAGCGACCGGGACTTCCAACACCCGGACAACCTTCCGCGATCCGTCCCCCCATCGCATTTAACAATGGTGCAGGAATATTGACCTGCTTCCCATCAGCTACGCATTTCTGCCTCGCCTTAGGGGCCGACTCACCCTACGCCGATGAACGTTGCGTAGGAAACCTTGGGCTTACGGCGAGGGGGCCTTTCACCCCCTTTATCGCTACTCATGTCAGCATTCGCACTTCCGATACCTCCAGCACACTTTACAATGCACCTTCGCAGGCTTACGGAACGCTCTCCTACCATGCATATAAATATGCATCCGCAGCTTCGGTATATAGCTTAGCCCCGTTACATCTTCCGCGCAGGACGACTCGATCAGTGAGCTATTACGCTTTCTTTAAAGGGTGGCTGCTTCTAAGCCAACCTCCTGACTGTTTTAGCCTTCCCACTTCGTTTCCCACTTAGCTATATTTGGGGACCTTAGCTGGCGGTCTGGGTTGTTTCCCTCTTGACACCGGACGTTAGCACCCGATGTCTGTCTCCCGTGATTGCACTCTTCGGTATTCGGAGTTTGCTATGGCGGGGTAATCCGCAATGGACCCCCCAACCATGACAGTGCTCTACCCCCGAAGGTGAGACACGAGGCACTACCTAAATAGTTTTCGGAGAGAACCAGCTATTTCCAAGTTTGTTTAGCCTTTCACCCCTATCCACAGCTCATCCCCTAACTTTTCAACGTTAGTGGGTTCGGACCTCCAGTACGTGTTACCGCACCTTCATCCTGGCCATGGATAGATCACTTGGTTTCGGGTCTACGCCCAGCAACTGAACGCCCTATTCGGACTCGCTTTCGCTACGCCTGCCCTATTCGGTTAAGCTTGCTACTGAACGTAAGTCGCTGACCCATTATACAAAAGGTACGCCGTCACCCCTTACGAGGCTCCGACTGTTTGTATGCATGCGGTTTCAGGATCTATTTCACTCCCCTCCCGGGGTTCTTTTCGCCTTTCCCTCACGGTACTGGTTCACTATCGGTCGATCACGAGTATTTAGCCTTGGAGGATGGTCCCCCCATCTTCAGACAGGATTTCACGTGTCCCGCCCTACTTGTCGTACACCTAGTTCTTTCATACTGTTTTCGTCTACAGGGCTATCACCTGCTATGGCCGCACTTTCCAGAGCGTTCGACTAACAATACAAATAAAGAGTACAGGCTCTTCCCATTTCGCTCGCCACTACTTTGGGAATCTCGGTTGATTTCTTTTCCTGCGGTTACTTAGATGTTTCAGTTCACCGCGTTCGCTTCACATAGCCTATGTATTCAGCTATGGATACTCCAAAAGGAGTGGGTTTCCCCATTCGGACATCTACGGATCAAAGCTCGTTTGCCAGCTCCCCGTAGCTTTTCGCAGGCTACCGCGTCCTTCATCGCCTGTGATCGCCAAGGCATCCACCACATGCACTTGTTCGCTTGACCCTATAACGAGTCTGTCTCGCTTTCGCTTGACAGGCCGCTACAGGTTGAGTTCTCGCATTTGTGCCGTATTCCAATTGAGCCGAACATGAAGTTCGAATCATCTTGAGATACATCGATACAATCACAACCCGGATAGTTTCCACGCCCATCTCAATAGACGCTTCCGCTATCCAAATTACTACTTCTTCTAGATTGTTAAAGAACGACAGCCGATATCTTTCAATATCCTCTGACTGGCTCAATCGCCAATGACAAAGACTCGAGTCAACTGACCCGAACGTTTGTCATTGAAGATTGGTGGAGGCAGACGGGATCGAACCGACGACCCCCTGCTTGCAAAGCAGGTGCTCTCCCAGCTGAGCTATGCCCCCATACAGAGACGTCTCAGGTTTCTACCGCCAGACAATTGGTGGGTCTGGTTGGATTCGAACCAACGACCCCCGCCTTATCAAGACGGTGCTCTAACCGACTGAGCTACAGACCCCTGAGTCTGTCTTGATTTACAGCCGATAAGCGTGAACGCTCAACTTTCGCGGTATTAGCTCGAGAAAGGAGGTGATCCAGCCGCACCTTCCGATACGGCTACCTTGTTACGACTTCACCCCAGTCATGAATCCTACCGTGGTGACCGTCCTCCTTGCGGTTAGACTAGCCACTTCTGGTAAAACCCACTCCCATGGTGTGACGGGCGGTGTGTACAAGACCCGGGAACGTATTCACCGCGGCATGCTGATCCGCGATTACTAGCGATTCCAGCTTCATGCACTCGAGTTGCAGAGTGCAATCCGGACTACGATCGGTTTTCTGGGATTAGCTCCCCCTCGCGGGTTGGCGACCCTCTGTTCCGACCATTGTATGACGTGTGAAGCCCTACCCATAAGGGCCATGAGGACTTGACGTCATCCCCACCTTCCTCCGGTTTGTCACCGGCAGTCTCCCTAGAGTGCTCTTGCGTAGCAACTAAGGACAAGGGTTGCGCTCGTTGCGGGACTTAACCCAACATCTCACGACACGAGCTGACGACAGCCATGCAGCACCTGTGTATCGGTTCTCTTTCGAGCACTCCCAGATCTCTCTAGGATTCCGACCATGTCAAGGGTAGGTAAGGTTTTTCGCGTTGCATCGAATTAATCCACATCATCCACCGCTTGTGCGGGTCCCCGTCAATTCCTTTGAGTTTTAATCTTGCGACCGTACTCCCCAGGCGGTCAACTTCACGCGTTAGCTACGTTACTAAGGAAATGAATCCCCAACAACTAGTTGACATCGTTTAGGGCGTGGACTACCAGGGTATCTAATCCTGTTTGCTCCCCACGCTTTCGTGCATGAGCGTCAGTATTGGCCCAGGGGGCTGCCTTCGCCATCGGTATTCCTCCACATCTCTACGCATTTCACTGCTACACGTGGAATTCTACCCCCCTCTGCCATACTCTAGCTTGCCAGTCACCAATGCAGTTCCCAGGTTGAGCCCGGGGATTTCACATCGGTCTTAACAAACCGCCTGCGCACGCTTTACGCCCAGTAATTCCGATTAACGCTCGCACCCTACGTATTACCGCGGCTGCTGGCACGTAGTTAGCCGGTGCTTATTCTTCCGGTACCGTCATCCCCGAAGGATATTAGCCCTCAGGATTTCTTTCCGGACAAAAGTGCTTTACAACCCGAAGGCCTTCTTCACACACGCGGCATTGCTGGATCAGGCTTTCGCCCATTGTCCAAAATTCCCCACTGCTGCCTCCCGTAGGAGTCTGGGCCGTGTCTCAGTCCCAGTGTGGCTGGTCGTCCTCTCAGACCAGCTACTGATCGTCGCCTTGGTGGGCCTTTACCCCACCAACTAGCTAATCAGCCATCGGCCAACCCTATAGCGCGAGGCCCGAAGGTCCCCCGCTTTCATCCGTGGATCGTATGCGGTATTAATCCGGCTTTCGCCGGGCTATCCCCCACTACAGGACATGTTCCGATGTATTACTCACCCGTTCGCCACTCGCCACCAGGTGCAAGCACCCGTGCTGCCGTTCGACTTGCATGTGTAAGGCATGCCGCCAGCGTTCAATCTGAGCCAGGATCAAACTCTTCAGTTCAATACCTGTTACTGTTTTCGGTTCATAATGAACCGGTCGCTCACTCAAAGCTGACAGGTTAATGAATTGCTTCACAAACCTGACTTACTTTTGTGTGAGACTCTTGATACTTTTGCTGACCTGATCCGGAGATCAGGACCGCTGCCATCAAGCGTCCACACTTATCGGCTGTAGATTTTTAAAGAGCGTATCTGCGAAGCAACTTGGTTTCTTCAGCAGCGCTGCGTTTTCAGCAGCAGAGAAGCGAGATTATGATCAACATTTCGCAGCGCGTCAACTACTTTTTTCAGCGCCGCGATCAACTCACTGCGTCGATCACTTCTCAGTCAAACGAGCCAGCTGCCGATCCAACCTAGCGCTCAGCCCATCCAACCTTGCTTCTTCTTTCGTGCCGCGTTTCCGTTAGCGCGAAAGAGGCGTGATTCTAAGCAGGCTTTAGCAGGCACGCAAGTCTTTTTTAAGAACTTTGTTAAAAAAATTCGGGCGCCATGACGGCGCCCGTTTTTCATCGCGACTCAACGCTGCTTCGCGGCCTCCAGCAGCTTGTCGATCGGCACCGCGTCCGCCATGGCCGCATAACCTGCGTCGCTCGGATGGATGTTGTCCCCACTGTCGTAACGACGTTGCATGATCTGCGGTCGCGACGGGTCGCGCAGCGCGGCATCGAAATCGACCACGCCATCGAACGCCCCCGAGGTGCGGATCCAGTGATTCACCTCGACACGAATCGCCTCACGCTCCGCAGGCAAGGACGCCGGCGTCAGCGTCGCACCAAACAAGGCAATTCCTTTCGCGTGGGCGCTCGCGATCAGGCGGCGATATCCCTGGATCAACGCCCGCGCATCGACCTTCGTATGCGGCGCATCGCAGTCGAGGCCGGCGCGTGGCGGCATCGCCTGGAAATTGATGTCGTTGATCCCGACCAGCAGCACGGCCGCCTTCACCCCCGAGCGGGCAAGGACGTCGCGCTCGAACCTGCGCTCGAGTGCGACGCCATAACAGGCCGAGTCGCTCAGCAAGCGATTCCCGCTGATCCCGAGATTGACAACGCCCCATTGGCGCGCGCCGGCCGCGTCGAGCCGGCGATCGAGGCCGTCCGGCCAGCGCCGGTTGCGATTCAGACTCGAACGCATGCCATCGGTGATCGAGTCGCCAACCGCCGCAATCGCACCCACCGCGTTAGGCCCGGCTTCGACCGCCAGTTCGCTGACCCAGGCTGACTGGGTGATCCGAACCTTATAGGCGTCCCCGCTCGTATCCGCGGCATGGTCGCCCGGTGTCGAGACATAGTTGATCTGGTTCGAGACGCGATGCCAGGCCGTCAGCTTCTGCTCGCCATGGACGAACAGGCTGATCGCGTACGGCTCGCCGGCCTCCACCGGCAGCGAGACCGGATCGCTGTCGCGCTCCTCTCCCGGCGCCAGCACGACATCGCGCCGCCCACCGAAGCTCAGCTGCGCGGCGATGTCGCCCCGCACCGCGGCCGTCCCCGCGGAACGCGCGATCCGCGCGGATCCGATCGACAACGGCGCTCGCCCATAGGCGTTGCTGATCCGCACCCTGACCTTGTCGCCGGCCGCACTCGGATAGACGATCTCGCGCAGCGTCCGACCCGCAACCTCAGGCGTTCTATATAGAGGAGGCGGCGAAGCCATTTCAGGAATCGGCTGCAGCGCGGTGGCCCAGGCCGCCACCCAGCGCGATGCCTCCCCATCCGCGGCGCTTGCCGCGCCAGCCCACCACAACGCAAGACCGCCGACAACGGCCGGCAACAAACGACGACGGAAACTCATGATTCGATCCGGCTCACCGGGAAGTACGGGAAAGTGGACGATTGTGCCCGATATCGCCCCGGTTTTTGCATCGCCACCGATCCAGGCCCAGTGGAGCGCAAGCCATCCGGTATCTCTAAAAATTAATTAACCGACCGGACGGTTGGTTTATACTGCGCTCTACCTTCTCCCCCGAACGGGACGATCGCCATGTATACGCAATCCCTCGACCTCCCCGGCCAGCCGGCCCCCGCCGACGCTGCGGGCACGAACGCCACCGCCTCCCCCGAGCAGGCGGGCTTCGACGCCGTGATCGGCGCCGACGGCAAGATCGAGCCGCAGGACTGGATGCCGGAGGCCTATCGGAAGACGCTGGTACGCCAGATTTCCCAGCACGCGCATTCCGAGATCGTCGGTATGCTGCCCGAGGGCAACTGGATCACGCGCGCGCCCAGCCTCAAACGCAAGGCGATCCTGCTCGCCAAGGTGCAGGACGAAGCCGGGCACGGCCTATATCTCTATAGCGCGGCCGAAACGCTCGGCGTCTCGCGCGACACCTTGGTCGACGCGCTGCACGCCGGCAAGGCCAAGTATTCGAGCATCTTCAACTACCCCACGCCGAGCTGGGCGGACGTCGGCGTGATCGGCTGGCTGGTCGACGGCGCCGCGATCATGAACCAGATCCCGCTTTGCCGCTGCACCTACGGCCCCTACGCGCGCGCCATGATCCGCATCTGCAAGGAAGAATCCTTCCACCAGCGCCAGGGTTTCGACGCGCTGCTGGCGATGATGGCCGGCACGCCGGCGCAGCGCGAGATGGTCCAGCAGGCGGTGAACCGCTGGTGGTGGCCGGTGCTGATGATGTTCGGCCCGAGCGATGCCGATTCGGTCCACAGCAACCAGTCGGCCAAATGGGGCATCAAGCGGATCTCGAACGACGATCTGCGCCAGAAATTCGTCGACGCGGCGGTCGAGCAGGCCCGCGTGCTTGGCGTGAGCTTCCCCGATCCCGATCTGGCGTGGAACGAATCGCGCGGCCATTACGACTATGGCGCGGTCGACTGGGACGAGTTCTGGCGTGTCGTCAACGGCGACGGCCCCTGCAACCGCGAGCGCCTCGCCACCCGCGTGAAAGCCCACGACGACGGCGCCTGGGTCCGCGAAGCCGCCCTCGCTCATGCCGAGAAACGCGCGCGCCGTGCCGAACGGCAGGCCGCCTGAAACCGCCCCTCATCCAGCAGGAGACAGACATGAAACAGGAATGGCCGATCTGGGAAGTATTCGTGCGCAGCAAGCAGGGGCTCGATCACAAGCACTGCGGCAGCCTGCACGCCACCGACGCCTCGATGGCGCTGCGCATGGCGCGCGACGTCTACACGCGGCGCCAGGAAGGCGTGAGCATCTGGGTAGTGCCGTCGGCGGCGATCACGGCATCCGATCCGAACGAGAAGGCGGAGCTGTTCGAACCGGCCGGCGACAAGATCTACCGCCACCCGACGTTCTACACGCTGCCCGACGAAGTCAACCACATGTAAGCCCGCGATGACGACGAACCCGGCCTCCCACCTTGCCTACGTGCTACGCCTCGCCGACAGCGCGCTGATCCTCGGTCAGCGCAATGCCGAGTGGTGCGGGCACGGCCCGATCCTCGAAGAGGACATCGCGCTGACCAACATGAGCCTCGACCTGATCGGCCAGGCGCGGCTGCTCTATGCCCACGCGGCTGAACTCGAACGCGCGCTGACCGGCGCCGCGAAGACCGAGGACGACTACGCCTATTTCCGCGGCGAGCACGAATTCACCAACCTGACGCTGGTCGAGCTGCCGCATCACGGCCCCTTGAGCGGCACGGCCCAGGCCGACCGCGACTATGCCGTGACGATCGTGCGCAACTTCCTCTACGCGACGCTGATGCTGCACCTCTGGACCGCGCTCGAGACCTCGAACGACGCCCAGCTAGCCGCGATCGCCGCGAAATCGATCAAGGAGACGCGCTACCACGAGCATCACGCGCGCGAATGGCTGATCCGGCTCGGCGACGGCACCGAAGCCTCGCATCGCCGCGCGCAGGCGGCGCTCGACTATTTGATGCCCTATACCCGCGAATGCTTTGCCGTCGACGCGGTCGAGCGCGAGGTCGCGACCGCCGGCATCGCGCCCGCTGCGGACACACTCGAAGCCGCCTGGCGCGCCGACGTCGACGCGGCACTCGCCGAAGCCACGCTGGACGCACCGCCGCCGGTGGCGCACGTCAGCACCGGCAAGCTCGGCGAGCATTCCGAGCACATGGGCTTCCTGCTCGCGCAGATGCAGAGCCTGGCGCGCCAGCATCCGGGCGCGAGCTGGTGAGCTGAGCATGCACGCCGCCACGCCAACGAAAGCCGCCATGCCCGCGCCAGCCACCCCCGCCCCGGCCCCCGATCTCGACGCGATCCGCGCCGCGCTCGACACCGTGCCCGATCCCGAGATTCCAGTGGTCTCGATCCGCGAACTCGGCATCCTGCGTGAACTGCGCGAAGCCGACGACGGCCTGCTCGAGATCGTGATCACGCCGACCTACTCGGGCTGCCCGGCGATGTCGCAGATCGCCGAGGACATCGAGGCCGCGCTCGCGCGGATCGGCGCGCCCGCCCACCGGATCGTCACCGTGCTGTCGCCGGCCTGGACCACCGACTGGATCAGCGAGGCGGCCCGCGACAAGCTGCGCGCCTATGGCATCGCGCCGCCGGTCGGCAACTGCGGCAGCCCCGCCCCGAACCCCGGCGGCACCTCGAAGGTGATCCGCTTCGCGCCGAAACCCTCGGCAGCGCCGGCCTGCCCGCGCTGCGGCTCGGTCCATACCGAGCGCCTCGCCCAGTTCGCGTCGACGGCCTGCAAGGCGCTCTATCGCTGCCTCGACTGCCGCGAACCCTTCGACTACTTCAAGCCCTACTGACATGGCGACTCCGCAATTCCATCCGCTGCGCATCCGCGAGGTGCGGCCCGAGACGGCCGACGCGGTGACGGTCTCGTTCGAGGTTCCGCCCGGGCTGCGCGAGCAATATCGCTTCACGCAAGGGCAGTTCGTCACGCTGAAGGCCCACATCGACGGTGAGGAAACGCGCCGCTCCTATTCGATCTGCGTCGGCACCACCGACTACGAACGCGACGGCGAGCTGCGTATCGGCATCAAGCGCGTGCGCGGCGGCCGCTTCTCGAACTTCGCCTTCGACACGCTGAAGGCCGGCCACAGCATCGAGGTGATGACGCCCGACGGCCGTTTCTTCACGCACCTGAACGCCGAAGCCGGCAAGCACTACCTGGCCTTCTCCGGCGGTTCGGGTATCACGCCGGTGCTGGCCATCATTCGCACCACGCTCGAACTGGAGCCGCGCAGCCGCTTCACGCTGATCTACGGCAATCGCAGCGTCGATTCGATCATGTTCGCCGAAGGCCTGGAAGACCTGAAGAACCGCTTCATGCAGCGTTTCGCGCTCTACCACGTGCTGTCCGACGAGCAGCAGGACGTCGAGCTGTTCAACGGCGTGCTCGACCAGGCCAAGTGCGCGGCCTTCCTCGACACGCTGGTGCCGCCCGATTCGATCGACGAGGCCTTCATCTGCGGCCCGGCGCCGATGATGGACGCGGCCGAGGCGGCGCTGGCCGCGGCCGGCGTGGCGCCGGAGCGGGTCCACGTCGAGCGCTTCGGCACGCCGCTGCCGCAGGCCGGCGCGCCGGCGGTGGAAATCACCGAAACCACGCCGGCCGCCGCGCTCGAGATCGTGATCGACGGCAAGACGCGCAAGCTGCGCCTGCCCTACGAGGGCCCCAGCCTGCTCGATATCGGCCTGCGCGCGGGCCTGGCGCTGCCCTATGCCTGCAAGGGCGGCGTGTGCTGCACCTGCCGCGCGAAGGTGCTCGAGGGGGAGGTGCGGATGGACAAGAACTACACGCTCGAAGCGCACGAGGTGAGCGACGGCTTCGTGCTGACCTGCCAGTGCCACCCGATCAGCGACAAGGTGGTGGTCAGCTACGACGAACGTTGAGCGCGGTCATCGCCGCGCGCGGCGCGGTATCTCGTGACACGGCATCTCGCTTACACTAAGGGCCGCCTGACGGGCCGGGGCACACCAGCCCGGCCGCCAGGCGGCCCTTCTTCGTTGATCTTCGGCAGATGAGCATTCTTCACGTCACCATCGGCGGCTCCGCCGCCGCCTCGCTACGCAACGCGCTGGCTTCGGCCGGCCGCACCGATTCCGTGGTCGAACTCCTCGACGATCTCGCCGTCGGCCCCTTGCGCGGCATCGACGACGCATCCGCGACACGCGCCGCCTTCTGGGAAAAGCTGCTGCCCGGCGAGTTGTTCGACTGGCCCGCCCAGTTGGCCGGCGAACTCGATAAGCTGGCCGAGCTCGCGGCCGGCGCCGGCCAGGTGGTGATCTGGCACGCGCAAAGCGCCGCCGACCAGTTGATGCTGCGGCGCGTGGCGTACCACCTGCGCAACGCGCCGCAACGGCTCAACGAGGTGCGGCTCTCGGTGGCCGATCTCGATGCCGACACGCGAGAGCGGATCGGCGAGCGCCCGGTCTCGACGGGCCTGTTCTCCCCCGAGCATCTGGCCGCGAAATTGCCCGAAGCCGCGCCGATCTCGGTGCTGCGCATCAGCCGGCTCGCGCTCGAATGGCAGGAGGCCAAGCAAGCCAACGCCGAGTTGCGCTACTGGATCGACAACACCTTCAAGAGCGGCCATTACGCCGATATCGACGCGCTGGTGCTCGAACATGCCGGTGACAACTGGCAGCCGGCCGCGCGCGTGGTGGGCGCGGTGATGGCCTACGCCGACCGCGGCCACCTGGTGGTCAGCGACAGCGTGGCGTTCTGGCGCTGCCGCGAACTGGTCGCGGCGGGCCGCCTCGAGTTGCAGGGCGAGAATCCGCATGTCGACCGCCTGCGCGAGATCTCGCTGCGCGCGGTGCCTGCCGACGCGCTGCACTGAGGCACCGGCGGGCCGGCGCCCGCCCTTGCGTACAATTCCCCTGGCGCACTATCGCGCCAACGGGCGGCGCCCCGCCGCCCGACCTTTTCGATCCACGCCATGGCCCGCACCCGAGCGCCCGACCACGAATCCCAACGCGAGCAGATTCTCGACCTCGCGGCCGAGAAGTTCGCGCAGACCAGCTACCCCAGCACCTCGATGACCGACCTCGCCGCCGCCAGCGGCACCTCGAAGGCGCGTCTCTACCATTACTACGAGGGCAAGGAAGCGATCCTGTTCGACCTGCTCGATCGCTACACCACGCGGCTGATGCTGATCATCGCCGAGGTCGAGGGGGCCAGCCAGCGCCGCGGGCTCAGCGAGCGCGACGCCTTCGCCGAGCTGATCCGCGCCTTCCTGGTCGAATACGAAACCTCGCACAGCCGCCACGTGGCGCTGCTCAACGACGTCAAATACCTCGAGAACACGCAGCGGCAGGTGATCCTCGATCGCCAACGCGATATCGTCGCCGCCTTCACGCGCCAGATCGAGCGCGCCTACCCGGGCCGCGTCTCGAAACAGAACCAGACCTCGGTCACCATGATGGTGTTCGGCATGATCAACTGGACCTTCACCTGGCTGAAACCGGGCGGCCGCCTCGGCTACCGCGATTTCGCCGAGCAGGTGATCGAGCTGATCGAGCGAGGGCTCGGCGGCGAGGCCTGAGCGAATCCCGGGCCGCCGCAGGGGGCCGGAAGGCGAGAAAACAAGGGACAAATACTGCGGAGCAGCAAACGTGCCGCGAGCGTTGCGCCCGAGGCACATGTGGCACATAGCCACATATATCATCCGATGAAACGATTATCGCCAAGAAATCAAAAACTTCCGGCGATCGTTGCACATCTTTAGAAGATCTCCTCCACACGAATTCGGGTTTTCCCTGATCCGACGTGTACCGTTCGGTTAGAATGCTGCTGCATTGCACAACCCGGCTGTACGGTCTCTGAGGAACCCACGATGAACACGCTCCCTCTCCGCCCCGCCGACCCGATCGGCAAGGTCGGGCAGGCGCCGGTTCTCGTCCGGGAACTGGCTTCCACCGACCGTGAGCAGATGCTCACGCATTTCATGGCGCTCGACGATGAAGATCGCCTGCTGCGCTTCGGCCAGATCGTGCCGAACCACGTAATCGAGAATTACGTGCGCACCATCGATTTCGGCCGCGACACCGTGTTCGGCGTGTTCGACGCCGCGCTCGAGCTGGTCGGCGTCGGCCACCTGGCCTACCTGCCCGACGAGGGCGACAAGCGCACCGCCGAATTCGGCGTCTCGGTGCTCGAATCGGCGCGCGGCCAGGGGGTCGGCACGCGGCTGTTCGAGCGCGCGGCGATCCGCAGCCGCAACACCCATGTCTCGACGCTCTACATGCACTGCCTGTCGCGCAACGCGACCATGATGCATATCGCGAAGAAGTCGGGCATGCGGATCGAATACGCCTGCGGCGAGGCCGATGCCTACCTGTCGCTGCCGCCCGCCGACCACTCGACGATCATCGCCGAGATGCTGCAGGAGCAGGCTGCCGTGTTCGACTACGCGATGAAGCGCCAGGCGCGCCGCGCCACGCAGATGTTCGAATCGATGCTGCCGGCGGGGCTGGCCGCCTGAGGCCCGAATCGTCCGGGCCGCCCCGGCCCGGCAGTCTTGCCGCACCAAAATCCAGAATCCAGAACGAGCGGCCCGCAAGCGGGTCGCCCGTTTCGTTGACCGCCGTCATGCTCCGCCCTCGCCGAGGGAATCAGCGGATCGGCAGCGCCGTGGTTTCCTTGAAGCTCTCCAGCGCGAAGCTGGTCTTCACGTCGATCACCGAGGGATGGTGCAGCAACTGCTCCTGCACGAAGCGCGAGAAATGCGCCATGTCCTCGACCTGCACGCGCAGCAGGTAATCCATGTCGCCCGTCATCGCGTGGCAGGCCACCACCTCGGGCCAGGCCTGCACGGCCGCGCGAAAGCGCTCCGAATGGGTGGCGCCGCCCTCGCCGGCGGCCACGCCGCCGCGCTTCTCGAGCCGCACGCTGACATAGGCCAGCAGGTCGAGCCCGAGCCGCTTCGGGTCGAGCAAGGCCACGTAGTTGGTGATCACGCCCATTTCCTCGAGACGCCGGATCCGGCGCAGGCAGGGGCTGGGCGACAGGTTCACGCGCTCGGCGATCTCCTGGTTCGACAGCCGGCCGTTCTCCTGCAGGATCGCCAGAATCCGCCGGTCGATGGCGTCCAATTCGACACGCGCCATTTTCCTCCCCTAGTTCGATTGTTATTGGTTGAAAGTTGCGCAATCGTAGCGGGGCACGATTAATTTCGCAAGTAATTGCCCGCATCGCCCGCCTACACTGTTTCGCATGCGGCGGCTCGCCGCCCCCACGATCGATCCGGACATCAGGAGACAGCATGCAAGTTCCCACCTGGGACAATCCCGTCGGCACCGACGGCTTCGAATTCATCGAATACACCGCGCCGGACCCGAAGGCGCTCGGCCAGCTGTTCGAGCGCATGGGCTTCCGCGCGGTCGCGCGCCACCGCCACAAGGACGTCACGCTGTACCGCCAGGGCGAGATCAATTTCATCATCAACGCCGAGCCCGACTCCTTCGCGCAGCGCTTCGCGCGCCTGCACGGCCCCTCGATCTGCGCGATCGCGTTCCGCGTGCAGGATGCCGCGCAGGCCTATCGCCGCGCGCTCGAACTCGGCGCCTGGGGTTTCGACAACAAGACCGGCCCGATGGAACTGAACATTCCCGCCATCAAGGGCGTCGGCGACTCGCTGATCTATTTCGTCGACCGCTGGCGCGGCAAGAACGGCGCGCAGGCCGGCAGCATCGGCGACATCGGCATCTACGACGTCGATTTCGAGCCGATCCCGGGCGCCGACCCGGCCCCCGTCGGCCACGGCCTGACCTATATCGACCACCTCACCCACAACGTCCACCGCGGCCGGATGGCCGAATGGGCCGAGTTCTACGAGCGCCTGTTCAACTTCCGCGAGGTGCGCTACTTCGATATCGAGGGCAAGGTGACGGGCGTGAAGTCGAAGGCGATGACCTCGCCCTGCGGCAAGATCCGCATCCCGATCAACGAGGAAGGCTCGGACACGCCCGGCCAGATCCAGGAATATCTCGACGCCTATCACGGCGAGGGGATCCAGCACATCGCGCTGGGCAGCGACGACATCTACCGCACCGTCGACGGGCTGCGCGGCAGCGAGGTCAGCCTGCTCGACACCATCGACACCTACTACGAGCTGGTCGACCGGCGCGTGCCCAACCACGGCGAGCCGCTGGCCGAGCTGCGCAAGCGCAAGATCCTGATCGACGGCGCGCACGACGACCTGCTGCTGCAGATCTTCACCGAGAACCAGATCGGGCCGATCTTCTTCGAGATCATCCAGCGCAAGGGCAACCAGGGTTTCGGCGAGGGCAACTTCAAGGCCTTGTTCGAATCGATCGAGCTGGACCAGATCCGGCGCGGCGTGGTGCAGGACAAGGTCTGACGGCCTGATGCCAAGGCGCCGCCGGGCGCGCGACAGGCAATGAAAAAGGGCGGAAATCGCAAGATTTCCACCCTTCTCGTTATGAGGAAAAACGGCGCCGCGCGGCGCCGGCTCGATCTCAGGCTTTCGGCGCTCCGCTCACCTGCGTGGTCACCGTCACGCCGGCCGGCGCGATCGCGTCGCCCGCGGGCGTGATCTGCAGCATCGGCGCGCTCGCCGCGGCCAGGGCGCTCGCGCCTTGCGAGCGCAGCGGGCCGGTCATCGCGAAGAACGCGGTCGACACCATCAAGAAATTCTGGATATGACGCGTATTCATGGAACCTCCGTTGTATCAGCCGGCTGGCTCTCTCCATTCCAGGGCCATCGTTGGGGCCCGACCATTGCCGGCAGCGCAATAGACTAAACGGAAACCCCCGGCGCGGCCCGGGGCTTTACATGCTTTTACATGATGTAACGCAGGAAATCGCAGGCAGATCGCAAGGATTCGCCACAAAAAACGCAACAAACGGCGGGTTTCCACCAGTGATACCATTTTCCGAAACCCGCCAATATGGCGCCCCGGCCAATGTGTGTCCACAAGACGCCGATGCCGACAGTTTTGGTGATCCCAAACGGGTGGAGGAGACGTAGTAATGAATGCCCCGCTAGACGCCGGCCAGCGCGCGACGCTGGAAGCCGCGCTTCAATCGGTCACGCTCGACGACAAATACACGCTCGAGCGCGGCCGTGCCTACATGAGCGGCGTGCAGGCGCTGGTCCGGCTGCCGATGCTGCAGCAGGAACGCGACCGTGCCGCCGGCCTCAATACCGCCGGTTTCATTTCCGGCTATCGCGGCTCGCCGCTCGGCGGCCTCGACCAGTCGCTCTGGAAAGCCCAGAAGCACCTGGCCGCGCACCGTATCGTGTTCCAGCCCGGCCTCAACGAGGACCTCGCCGCGACCGCCGTATGGGGCACGCAGCAGGTCAACCTCTACCCCGGCGCGAAATACGACGGCGTGTTCGGCATGTGGTACGGCAAGGGCCCCGGCGTCGACCGCTCGGGCGACGTGCTCAAGCATGCCAACTCGGCCGGCAGCTCGCCGCACGGCGGGGTGCTGGTGCTGGCTGGCGACGACCACGCCGCCAAGTCCTCGACCCTCGCGCACCAGTCCGAGCACCTGCTGAAGGCCTGCGGCCTGCCGGTGCTGTATCCCTCGAACGTCCAGGAATACCTCGACTTCGGCCTGCACGGCTGGGCCATGAGCCGCTATTCGGGGCTGTGGGTCTCGCTCAAGTGCGTCACCGAC
This sequence comes from Burkholderia gladioli, assembly GCF_000959725.1. Classification (NCBI taxonomy): domain Bacteria; kingdom Pseudomonadati; phylum Pseudomonadota; class Betaproteobacteria; order Burkholderiales; family Burkholderiaceae; genus Burkholderia; species Burkholderia gladioli. Next base: position 1,793,520 of record NZ_CP009323.1, on the reverse strand, counting down.
GTGGTCGAATCCTCGGCCTCGGTCGACATCGACCCGCATCGCGCCAACATCGTGCTGCCCGAGGACTTCCTGATGCCCGAGGGCGGGCTCAACATCCGCTGGCCCGATCCGCCGCTGGTGCAGGAAGCGCGGATGATCGACCACAAGTGGTACGCGGCGCTCGCCTACGTGCGCGCCAACCGGCTCGACCGCATCGAGATCGATTCGCCGCAGGCGCGCTTCGGCATCATGACGGCCGGCAAGGCCTACCTGGACGTGCGCCAGGCCCTCACCGACCTCGGCCTCGATGACCAGACCTGCGCGCGGATCGGCATCCGGCTCTACAAGGTCGGCTGCGTCTGGCCGCTCGAGGCACAGGGCGCGCAGCAGTTCGCGCGCGGCCTCGACGAGATCCTGGTGGTGGAGGAAAAACGCCAGATCCTCGAATACGCGATCAAGGAAGAGCTGTACAACTGGCCCGACGGCCAGCGCCCGCGCATCTTCGGCAAGTTCGACGAGAAGGACGGCGCGGGCGGCGAATGGTCGGTGCCGATGGGCAACTGGCTGCTGCCGGCGCATTACGAGCTCTCGCCCGCCATCATCGCCAAGGCGATCGCGACGCGGCTCGAGAAGTTCGAGCTGCCCGCCGAGGTGCGCGCGCGCATCGCCGCGCGCATCGCGGTGATCCAGGCCAAGGAGGCCGCGCTGGCCCGGCCGCACGTCACCGCCGAGCGCAAGCCCTGGTTCTGCTCGGGCTGCCCGCACAACACCTCGACGGTGGTGCCCGAGGGCTCGCGCGCGATCGCCGGGATCGGCTGCCACTACATGACGGTGTGGATGGACCGCAATACCAGCACCTTCAGCCAGATGGGCGGCGAAGGCGTGCCCTGGATCGGCCAGGCGCCCTTCACCGAGGAAAAGCACGTGTTCGCCAACCTCGGCGACGGCACCTACTTCCACTCGGGCCTGCTGGCGGTGCGCGCGGCGATCGCCTCGAAGGCCAACATCACCTACAAGATCCTCTACAACGACGCGGTGGCGATGACGGGCGGCCAGCCCGTGGACGGCACCCTGACCGTGCCGCAGATCACCCACCAGGTGGCGGCCGAGGGCGCCGCGCGGATCGTGATCGTCAGCGACGAGCCGGAGAAGTACCAGGGCAAGACCGACCTGCTCGCGCCGGGCGTGACGATCCACCATCGCGACACGCTCGACGCCGTGCAGCGCGAGCTGCGCGAGATCGCCGGCACCAGCATCCTGATCTACGACCAGACCTGCGCCACCGAGAAGCGCCGCCGCCGCAAGCGCGGCGCCTACCCGGATCCGGCCAAACGCGTGGTGATCAACGAGGCGGTCTGCGAAGGCTGCGGCGACTGCTCGGTGCAGTCGAACTGCCTGTCGGTCGAGCCGCTCGAGACCGAGTTCGGCACCAAGCGGCAGATCAACCAGTCGACCTGCAACAAGGATTTCTCCTGCGCCAAGGGTTTCTGCCCGAGCTTCGTGAGCGTCGAGGGCGCCCAGTTGAAGAAGCCGAAGGCGGTCGCGGTGGACGCCGGCGCGCTGCCGCCGATGCCCGAACCCGAGCTGCCCGCGATCGGCCGCGCCTGGGGCGTGCTGGTCACCGGCGTCGGCGGCACCGGCGTGGTGACCATCGGCGCGCTGATCGGCATGGCCGCGCACCTGGAGAACAAGGGCGTCACCGTGCTCGACGTGACCGGTCTCGCGCAGAAGGGCGGCGCCGTGATGAGCCATGTGCAGATCGCGCATGCGCCCGCCGACATCCACGCCACGCGCATCGCGATGGGCGAGGCGGATCTCGTGATCGGCGGCGACGCGCTGGTGACGGCCAGCGACGAATGCACCTCGCGCATGCGCCACGGCTCGACGCGAGTGGTGGTCAACAGCGCCAGGACGCCGACCGCCGAGTTCATCAAGAACCCGCAATGGGCCTTCCCCGGCGCGAGCGCCGAACAGGACATCCGGATCGCGGCGGGCGAGTTCGTCGACCTGGTCGACGCGGACCAGTTCGCCGCCGCCCTGCTCGGCGACACGATCTACACCAACCCCTTCGTGCTCGGCTATGCCTGGCAGCGCGGCGGCCTGCCGCTCACGCTGGCTTCGCTGACGCGCGCGATCGAGCTGAACGGCGTGCAGGTCGAGAAGAATCTGGCGGCCTTCGACTGGGGCCGCCGCGCCGCCCATGACCTGGCCAGCGTGCGCCAGGCCGCCGCCGGCAGGCAGGTGGTGCCCAGCGGCGCCACGGTGATCGCGCTGCACACGAAAAAGGCGGTCGATACGCTGATCGCCAAGCGTGTCGAGCAACTGGGCGCCTACCAGAACGCCGCCTACGCGGCACGTTTCTCGGCCGTGATCGAGCGCGTGCGCGCCGCCGAGGCCCGCCTCGACGGCGAGGCCGCGCAGGAGCCGCTGACCGAGGCGGTCGCGCGCAACCTCTACAAGCTGATGGCCTACAAGGACGAGTACGAGGTTGCGCGGCTGCAGTCGGACCCGGCCTTCCTGGCCAGGCTGGCCGAGCAGTTCGAGGGCGAGCTGAAGCTGCGCTACCACCTCGCGCCGCCGATCCTGGCCAAGCGCGACGCGCAGGGCCATCTGGTGAAGAAGGCCTATGGTCCGTGGATGCTGACGGCGTTCCGTCTGCTGGCCCGCTTCAAGGGGCTGCGCGGCACCGCCTTCGATCCCTTCGGCCGCACCGAGGAACGGCGCACCGAGCGCGCGCTGATCGGCGAATACGTGGCCCTGGTCGAGACGATCCTCGCCGGGCTCACGCCGGAGCGGCTGCCGCTCGCGCTCGAGCTCGCGAAGCTGCCGGACGGGATTCGCGGCTACGGCCACGTGAAGGAGAACAACCTGCGCGCGGTGCGCACCAAGTGGGCGGCGCTGCTCGCGCAGTGGAACGGGCCGCAGGCGCTCACGCGCCACGTCGCCTGAGGCTGCCGCCGCCACGCCGGCGCGGCACATGAAAAAGCCACGGCCCGATCGGGTCCGTGGCTTTTTTCATTCAGGCGAGGCAGGCACCGCGCCCGCCTTCGCCGTCGAGCCGTCTCAGCGCGCCGCGCTGTTGACGTTGGCCGCCGCCACCGCCGTCATGTTGACGATGCGGCGCACCGTCGCCGCCGGCGTCAGGATGTGCACCGGCTTGGCCGCGCCGAGCAGGAACGGGCCGACCGTCACGCCGTCGCCGCCGACCATCTTCAGCAGGTTGTAGGCGATATTGGCCGCCTCGACGTTCGGCATGATCAGCAGGTTCGCCTCGCCCGACAGCGTGGTGCCCGGGAAAGCGGCCTTGCGGACCACCTCCGAGAGCGCCGCGTCGCCGTGCATCTCGCCGTCCACCTCGAGCTGCGGCGCGCGCTGCGCGATCAGCTTGCGGGCCTCGGCCATGCGGCGCGAGGACGCCGAGGGCGCGCTGCCGAAGTTCGAGTTCGACAGCAGCGCGGCCTTCGGGGTGATGCCGAAGCGCTCGATCTCGGCCGCGGCCTGGATCGTCATGTCGGCGAGCTGCTCGGCGCTCGGCAGCTCATTGACGTAGGTGTCGCAGACGAACAGGTTGCGGCCCGGCAGCATCAGCAGGTTCATCGCCGCGAGATGCTCGGCGCCCGGCGCGCGGCCCAGCACCTGCTCCACGTACTTGAGATGGCTGTGATAGGTGTCGATCATGCCGCAGATCATGCCGTCGGCATCGCCGAGGTGGACCAGGATCGCGCCGATCAGCGTGTTGGCCTTGCGCAGCGCGGCCTTGGCGAGCTCGGGCGTGACCCCGTCGCGCGCGCCGAGCTCGTGGTAGGCCTGCCAGCACTGCTGGTAGCGCGGGTCGTCCTCGGGATCGACGATCTCGAAGTCGGTGCCGGCGCGCAGCTTCGAGCCGATCTTCTTCAGGCGCATCTCGACCACCGCAGGGCGGCCGATGATGATCGGCTTGGCGATCTTCTCCTGCAGCACGAACTGCGCGGCGCGCAGCACGCGCTCGTCCTCGCCCTCGGCGAACACGATGCGCGCCTGCTTGGCCTTGGCCGCGGTGAACACCGGGCGCATCACCATGCCGGTGCGATAGACGGTCGCGCCGAGCTGCTCGCGATAGGCGTCCATGTCGGCGATCGGGCGCGTGGCCACGCCCGAATCCATCGCGGCCTGCGCCACCGCCGGCGCGATCTTGATGATCAGGCGCGGGTCGAAGGGCTTCGGGATCAGGTAATCCGGGCCGAATTCGAGCGAATGGCCCTCATAGGCCTTGGCAACTTCCTCGCTCTGGTCGGTTTCCTGCGCCAGCTCGGCGATCGCGCGCACGCAGGCGAGCTTCATCTCCTCGGTGATGGTGGTCGCGCCGACATCGAGCGCGCCGCGGAAGATGAAGGGGAAGCACAGCACGTTGTTGACCTGGTTCGGGTAGTCCGAACGGCCGGTCGCGACGATCGCGTCGGGGCGCACCGCCTTGGCCGCTTCCGGGCGGATTTCCGGCTCCGGGTTGGCCAGCGCGAGGATCAGCGGCTGGCTGCCCATGGTCTGCACCATCTCGGGCTTGAGCACGCCGGCGCTGGAGCAGCCGAGGAACACGTCGGCGCCGTCGATCGCGTCGGCCAGCGTGCGCGCCTCGGTATTGGCGGCGTAGCGCTGCTTGGACGGATCGAGCTGGCCGCGGCCCTCGTGGATCACGCCCTTCGAATCGGTCACCAGCACGTTGGCCTTGTTCAGGCCCAGGTTGACCAGCAGGTCCAGGCAGGCGATCGCCGCGGCGCCCGCGCCCGAGCAGACCAGCTTGATCTCGCCGAGCGACTTGCCGACCACCTTCAGGCCGTTGAGGATCGCCGCCGAGGCGATGATCGCGGTGCCGTGCTGATCGTCGTGGAAGACCGGGATCTTCATGCGCTCGCGCAGCTTCTGCTCGATGTAGAAGCACTCGGGCGCCTTGATGTCCTCGAGGTTGATGCCGCCCAGGGTGGGCTCGAGCATCGCGATCGCCTCGACCAGCTTGTCGGGATCGGTCTCGGCCAGCTCGATGTCGAACACGTCGATGCCGGCGAACTTCTTGAACAGGCAGCCCTTGCCCTCCATCACCGGCTTGGCGGCCAGCGGGCCGATGTTGCCCAGGCCCAGCACGGCCGTGCCGTTGGTCACCACGCCCACCAGGTTGCCGCGCGAGGTGTACTTCTGCGCGTCGAGCGGATCGGCGTGGATCGCCTCGCAGGCGGCCGCCACGCCCGGCGAATAGGCCAGCGAGAGGTCGTACTGGTTCGACAGCGGCTTGGTCGGCGTGACCGAGATCTTGCCGGGCTTCGGATTCTGGTGATACGCGAGCGCGCTTTGCTTCAGTTGTTCATCCATGGTGGGTCTGATCTGCGAGAAAGGCGGTGTTGGAAGCCTGGCATTCGGCGTCCGGCAGGTGCCGGAACATGGCGATCGAGGGGATGGTCGAGGACGGCATGCGTCGCGCGCCGGGTCGGCGCGACGTCGAACCTGTCTGCGGGATGGGCAAGGAGACCAAAGTGCCGGGCGGATTCTAGGGGCCGACAAGTGTACACCTCGGCCGAAGCGCGCGTTGCTGCACCGCCAGATACCGGGAATTGCCGCTCAAGGCCGTCGCGGCAGGGGCCGCGGGCGTCACGGTGCTCCCGCGGCGCGCCCGTCGTCGCCCCGGAAAGCCCGCCGGGCGCCGGCTTCGGGGCGGCCCGGAAAACCGCGCCGGAACACGCCCGGCGAGCCGCGACGAAAGCTGCCGCCAGCGGCCGCCCGCGACGTCCGGCCGCCCGCCGATTCGGGTAAAATGCGGGCCCACGCGCGCAGCGAAGTTCCGCCGCCGGCCATCCGCGCCGGTTCGCCGTTCTCCGGCCGGAATCCGTCGCCGCGCCACGGCGCCCCGCGCCCGGCCTCCCGCTCATCACCCAAGGAATGCCCATGACAGGCTTCGATCGTCAAACGATCTCCGACACCACCGCCAAAATCCTGCTCGAAGTGCAGGCGGTGCACTTCAACGCCGAAAAGCCGTTCATCTTCACCTCCGGCTGGGCGAGCCCGGTCTACATCGACTGCCGCAAGCTGATCTCGTATCCGCGCGTGCGCCGGGGCCTGATGGAGATGGCGGAAGCGACGATCCTGCGCGATGTCGGTTTCGAGCAGATCGACGCGGTGGCGGGCGGCGAAACAGCCGGCATTCCGTTCGCGGCCTGGATCGCCGACCGCATGATGTTGCCGATGCAGTACGTGCGCAAGAAGCCGAAGGGTTTCGGCCGCAACGCGCAGATCGAGGGTCACCTGGAAGAAGGCTCGCGCGTGCTGCTGGTGGAAGACCTGACCACCGACAGCCGCAGCAAGATCAACTTCATCAACGCGCTGCGCACCGCCGGCGCCGAGGTGAACCACTGCTTCGTGCTGTTCCACTACAACATCTTCAAGGAAAGCGTCTCGGTCCTGAAGGACATCGACGTCGACCTGCACGCGCTGGCCACCTGGTGGGACGTGCTGCGCGTGGCCAAGGCCTCGGGCTACTTCGAGACCAAGACGCTCGACGAGGTCGAGAAATTCCTGCACGCGCCGGCCGAATGGTCGGCCGCGCACGGCGGCGCCACCGCGCCGAAAGAGTAAGCGCCTGCGCGCGCCGGTTCCGGCGCGCCGCGTGATCGACGCCCGTCACGGCTGCCGTGCACGGGCGTTTTCTTTTGGGGCGGAGCGAAGCCCCCCGCGCCGCCCGGCATCGCGCGATGCTTGCGTCACCGCCGCTTGCCCGGTGCTAGACTGGCTGCCGTCGTCCACAGGGTCGCAACACGAATACGTGCCGAGACGCCGTCGTCGAACGCGCCGGCCGACGTGACGGGAGGCTCGCGCCATGCATGCAGGTGAGGATCGGGAGGAGCGGCAAGGCGGCAGGCACCGCGGCAGGAATGCGCTGCGCCTGCTCGCGGTGGTGGCCGCCGCGCTGCTCGGCACCGCGCGGCCCGGCGCGCAGGCGCCGTTCACGCTGTCGAGCGCCGACCTGCGCGAGGGCGGCCGGCTCGACGCGGCCCAGCGCTACTCGCGCGACGGCTGCGGCGGCGCCAACCGCTCGCCCCAGCTGAGCTGGCAGCATGCGCCGCGCGGCACCCGCGCCTACGCGATCACCATGTTCGATCCCGACGCGCCCGGCCGCGGCTGGTGGCACTGGGCGGTGACCGGCATCCCCGCCGAGGTCACCAGCCTGCCGGCCAATGCCAGCGCCTCCGGGGTGCTGCGCCGGCTCGGCGCCAGCGAGGCGCGCAACGACTTCGGCACCGACGGCTACGGCGGCGCCTGCCCGCCGCCCGGCAAGCCGCACCGCTACGTGATCACCGTCTACGCGCTCGACTCCGACCGCCTGCGCAGCGCGCAGGGCCGGCCCGCGCAGTTGTTCGACCACGAGATCAGCGTCTCCGCGCTCGCCTATGCGCGCCTCACCGTCACCGACGAACGCTAGGCGCCCGTCCTGCTTCGGCGCTGTCGCTTCGCGCCGCGCGACGCCGCATCGCCCCGACGAGGGCCGGAGCGCCAGTCGGCAGCCGGATCGCCGCGATGCGCCGTGCTTCAAGAATTCGTCACGCCGGCCGGGCAGCATGAAAGCCGCGCGCCGCCGCTTTTTTCGGCGCGACCGGTTACGGCCCTGTCCGTGAAGTCTTAAAATGTCGGCTTTCCGGCGTTCGCGCCGGCCGCCCCATTCCGTGAGAGCAAGATGAGCACGAAAGTTTTTGTCGACGGCCAGGAAGGCACGACCGGCCTGAAGATCTTCGAATACCTGTCCGCGCGCGTCGACATCGACATCCTTCGCATCGACGAAGCCAAGCGCAAGGACGTGGAGGAACGCCGGCGCCTGATCAACGCCTCGGACATCACCTTCCTGTGCCTGCCCGACGTGGCCTCGCGCGAATCGGCCTCGCTGGTCGAGAACGATCGCACCACGCTGATCGACGCCAGCACCGCCTTTCGCACCAGCGCCGACTGGGCCTACGGCCTGCCCGAGCTGACCCGCGCGCAGCGCGAGCGGATCCGCGGCGCCAAGCGCATCGCCGTGCCGGGCTGCCACGCCTCGGCCTTCGTGCTGGCGATGCGCCCGCTGGTCGATGCCGGCGTGGTCGCCACCGACTTCGCGGCCCACAGCTACTCGATCACCGGCTACAGCGGCGGCGGCAAGAAGATGATTGCCGACTACGAGGCCGGCGGCAACGAACGCCTGGCCAGCCCGCGCGCCTACGCGCTCGGCCTCGCCCACAAGCACCTGCCGGAGATGGCCGCGCACACGGGCCTGGCCAGCGCGCCGATCTTCACGCCGATCGTCGGGCCGTTCTACAAGGGCCTGGCCGTCACCACCTACTTCACGCCGAGCCAGCTGGCGCGCCGCGTCAAGCCGCAGGACGTGCAGCAGATCCTCGCGGAGTACTATGCCGGCGAAGCCTTCGTGAAGGTCGCGCCGTACGACGCGGCCGAGAATCTCGATGAGGGCTTCTTCGACGTGCAGGCCAACAATGACACCAATCGCGTCGACCTGTTCGTGTTCGGCAACGAGGAGCGCTTCGTCACGGTCGCGCGCCTGGACAACCTCGGCAAGGGCGCCTCGGGCGCGGCGATCCAGTGCATGAACCTGAACATCGGCGCCGACGAGGACAGCGGCCTGAAGCGCTGAAGCCGCGCGGCTCGCGCATCGCTGAAAACCGGCCCTCGCGGCCGGTTTTTTCTGGTCCGCGCGATTCGCGAATTCACCGGCGTATCCATCAATAAAAATATCGCCGCCTTGGTTCCCGGTATTTGAACGCCGGCATTCACGAGAATCCACAGTCTTTCGAAACGCAGCCAATCCGGCTCATTTCTCGTGCCCGCCCAATCATGAATATCCCGAATAGGGATACACCCGAGATGTCGCCCGCAAGCCTTGCAGGGCGGGCCTGAGCACCGCAGCACGCGCGCCGCCGGCGGCGCCGGAGCGTGCGTTTGCAGGGTAATTTCAAACGCGATTTTCGTTTTAATTCTTCCCGCCAGGCCCGATTTCACGGGCTTGTTTCGAATCTGTCCCGTTTCAATCGTCTTTTTTAGACGGTTCCATCAATTGACAGCGGCAGGCCCCGCAGCGAAATTACATCGCACAATTACACCGGAGACGGAGGCATGTCATACGCCTTGTGGATAGGGTCGGCCGTGGCCAGCGCGCCCGCCCCTCTGGCGGTCGCTGCCGGCCCGACGCGCACGCGCTCGGCGGCCGCGGCCCACGTGCGGCGCCCGAGCCCGGGCGTCGGCACGCGATGCGTGCGCGACACCCGCGCGACGCGCCAAGGCGTCCACTCGTCCCCTTGCGGCAGGCCCGCGTCCCGCATCGCGACGCGCCACGGCCGGCGGCATCATGCAGGACTCCAGCGCTTCTCCAGCACGTCGACGAATCATATTCAGGTGTGCGCATCATCGCGCGACACCGGCGAGACGACCGCCGGCATCACGGCGGCCAGGCATCAGGCGATCGCGGCAGCCATGCCCGACGCGATACACGGGATCAACGGGGGGTGCGGTGCGGGCGGCCAATGCCGTGACGAGGGTGTCGCCGGTTCCGGAGCAGGGAACCGGCGACGCAATCGTCAGCCAGCCGCCGGCAATACGCGCGGGTAAGCAAATGAAGCGGCCGACAGGGAGCTAGCTGGCCGCCGCAAACAAGAGACAATCCTGGAGGAGCAAGATGAAGCGCAATCTCGTACTGGCTGCGGTCTGTGCCGTGCCGCTGGTGTCGGCCTGCGGGGGCGGGGACGACCAACCGCCCGCGGCCCTGGCCGCGACCGAGCCGGGCCTCTGCCCGAGCTCGCTGGACTACAGCACGGTCTATACCGGCGGCGGCGGCGACGGCGAGCTCGTGAAGCTGCAGCTCGATACGACCAAGATGACCTGGCAGATCAGCTATATCGAATCGCCGATCCCGGCCACCACCGGCACCGTGGTGCCGACCCGCGCCGGCACCGTCGCGACCGGCACGCTGACCCAGGAAACCGGCCTGCCGACCCAGAAGCTCAACAACTGCGCATGGCGCCTGAACGGCGCGAGCCTCGACCCGTCGCGCCCGGCGCGCGTGTTCGTCGGCTTCGGCGTGGCGGGCGGCACGATTCCGGGCGCGCGCATCCAGTTCTCGGGCGTGATCGGCGTGGGCGCGGTGCCCGACACGACCTTCCCGTACTACCCGTTCATCGGCTTCTCGTCGATCGAGACCAACCTCGCCAACGTGGCCGGCACCTACAGCCAGCTCGGCTACGGCCAGGTGCCCTCGCAGAACTTCTCGCCGACCACCATTGACGGCAAGGTCACCATCAACGCCGACGGCACCTGGCAGCGCTGCGACACCACCGGCGTGCATGCCGGCACCTGTTCGCAGCCGGGCTCGAACCTGACGCAGTCGCCCGACGGCAGCGGCGCCTTCGTGACCAACAACTACCAGAGCCAGGTCAAGCCGACGCTCGCCACCACGCCGCAGGCGAAGGGCTACATCATCGTCGGCAAGCTGCGCAACCAGCTGGTGCCGATCATGATCCGCACCGGCGTGGCCAACCCGAACCCGCTGCCCGACGCGAACGGCATCCCGGGCCTGACCGCAGACGACGAATCGGGCATCTCGATCATGTCGCCGCAGTCGAGCGTCGCGGCCGGCTCGCAGAACGGTGAGTACATCGGCGTGGACAGCCAGTTCGACTATCGCACCACGGCCCTGATCAACACCCAGGCCACCCTGCTCGATCCGTTCAACGCCTCGCAGGCGTCGCTGGCGACCGCGCTGAACCTCGACTACACGCAGGCGGTGCCCGGCACGGTGACCTCGACCCACGTGGGTGCCTCGAGCACCACCCCGACCGGCAAGTTCATCTTCACCGGCGGCGTGTTCGGCTACCTCGACAACAGCAACGCGACCTCGCCGTATTTCACGATCGGCGCCTTCGTCCAATAACAAACCGAGGGGACACCCCGTGAACAAGACCATTCTCTGCGCGGCGGCGCTGGCCGCCGCGCTCGGATCGGGCGCGGCCAACGCCCAAAGCGCCGGCAGCAACGTGATCGGCCTCGGCTGGTTCCACGTGCAGCCGGTGCAGAGCAGCACCCCGCTGACCACCAACGTGGCGCCCACGCCGATCAACACGCCGCTGCGCCTGCCGCCCACCTTCGATTCGCCGGGCACCGGGCTGCGCACCAGCACGGCCGACACGGTCGGCCTGACCATCAGCCACTTCCTCACCGACCACATCGCGGTGACCTCGGTGGCCGGCGTGCCGCCGGTGTTCAAGGTGAGCGGGCAGGGCACCATCGTGCCGCCGGGGCCGGCCGGCGCGCTCGGCACGCAGAACATCGGGCTCGGCGCGGTGAACCCGATCGTCAAGAGCGTGCGGCAGTGGAGCCCGGCGGTGATCCTGCAGTACTACTTCGCCAAGGCCGACTCGAAGCTGCGCCCCTTCCTCGGTATCGGCGTGTCGTACAACTGGTTCAGCGACCTGCAGCTGAGCAACAACTTCATCAAGCAGACCCAGGACAATCTCGGCTCGATCCTCGCGGCCGGCGCCGGCAAGCCGGGCACCACCTCGGTCTCGGCCAAGGCGTCCTCGTCGTGGCAGCCGGTGTTCAACGCGGGCCTGACCTACGCGCTGACGGATCACTGGGGGTTGATCGCCTCGGTCACCTACATCCCGCTGCGCACCACCTCCACCGTGACGATCAAGGCGGCCGACGGCTCGACGCTGGCGGAATCGAAGAGCGAGCTGAAGGCGAACCCGATCATCAGCTACCTGGCGGTGTCGTACAAGTTCTGAGGGAAGGAAACGGCGCAAGACGCGATGCCGGATCGGGCATGTGGAATCGTCTGGACGAAAAAAAGCCCGCCTGAAGAGGCGGGCTGAATCCATATCAGAGGAGACATGGAGGAGACAGTTCCAACTATACCCGAGCCGATGTCGCGCCGCAACATTTCCGCACGGAAAATAAGGATTTTCCCTTGCGGGTTGTTGCTAGGTCGCGACGCTCTCCTGCTCGCTCCCGCTGCGCGCTGAATGGCCGTCCGGCGCGGCTTTCCAGGAAAAACCCGATCCTTCGAGATCGGGTTTCGTTTTTCCGGCGTCGATATCGCGCCAACCTGCGTCAGACGGTCGCGGCCCGACCATCCCGGGCCGCCCGGCGTGCCGGCTCAGTGACGCACCAGCGCCATCGCCGTGCCGAAGCCGACGAACACGCCGCCGGTCAGCCGGTTGAAGATCCGCATCACGCGGGCGCTGCGCAGCGAGGCGCCGATACGCGTGCCGAACGCGCAGTAGACGAGGTACCAGCCGACCTCGCAGATCGCCAGCGTCACCACCAGCGAGGCGAACTGCGGCAGCTTCGGCGCGGCCGGGTCGATGAACTGCGGGGTCAGCGCGACCGCGAACAGCAAGGCCTTCGGATTGCTGCCCGACACCAGGAAGCCGTTGCGGAACAGCGCGCCGGGCGAGCTCAGCATGCCCAGCGTGACGGGCGCCGCCTCGGCGCCGGCATCCTCCACGCGCGCGCGCCAGGCCTTGATGCCGAGCCAGATCAGGTAGGCCGCGCCGGCCAGGCGCAGCGCGTCGAACATGCGCGGCCAGGCCGCCAGGAACACGCCGAGCCCCGCCGCCGACACCAGGAACATCAGCACCAGCGCCAGCAGCGCGCCGGCCATGGTCGCCGTGCTGCGGCGCATGCCGTAGCGCGCGCCGTGCGACATCACCAGCAGCATGTTCGGGCCGGGAATCGCCGACACCACGAACATCGTCGCGAGGAACAGCTCCCAGGTATGCAAACTCATCAAGGTCTCGATTCGGAAGATTGTCGGAACATCCATCATGCCGGCACTCGCCTGCACGGTGCAGCCCCGGCGCGCGAACCGGCCGATACCGGCGCGAATCGTTCACGCGAGGCGGCTCGCGGCGAACCGCAACTGGCGGCCCGCCCGATGCGCGCGGCCGGCGCGCGGCTCACCGCCGATCGCCACCGCCCGCCCAACGCCGCTCAGCGCGCCGCGCGCCGCGCCGCCACCTCGCCCAGCACCGCGAAATCGCGCTCGCCGTCGCCGTGCGCGATCGCGTCGAGCAGGTTGTCGCGCAGCACGCTGCCGACCGGCATCGGCACCGACACCGCGTCGGCCGCCTCCAGCGCCAGCCGCACGTCCTTCAGGCCGAGCCGCGCCTTGAACAGCGCCGGCTCGTAGCGACGCTCGGCGATCATCGCGCCGTAACCCTGGTAGACCGGGCCCGGCAGGATGCTGCTGGTGATCACGTCGACATAGTCGCTGACCGCCACGCCGTGCGCCGACAGCATCGCCGCCGCCTCGCCCATGGTCTCGATGGCCGAGGCGATCGAGAAGTTCGCGGCCAGCTTCACGGCATTGGCATGCTGCGGCAGCGAGCCGAGCCGCCAGGTCTTGCGGCCGATCACGTCCAGCGCCGGCTGCACCAGGTCGATGGCCTCGGCCGGGCCGGCCGCGACGATCGTCAACTGGCCCTGCGCGGCCACGTTCGGGCGGCCCAGCACGGGCGCGGCCACGTAATGCAGGCCGCGCTCGGCGTGCGCGTGCGCCAGCGTCTCGGCCAGCGCCACCGAGATGGTCGCCATGTTGACGTGCACCAGCCCGCGCGGCGCCTGCTCGAGCAGGCCCGCGTCGAACACGCCGCGCACCGCGGCATCGTCGGCCAGCATCGAGAACACCGCGTCGCCGGCGAAGGCGGCCTCGATCGAGGCGGCCTGCTCCGCGCCCTGCTCGACCAGCGGCGCGAGCTTCTCCGGCGAACGGTTCCAGACCCGCACGCGATGCCCCGCCTTCAGCAGGTTCGCGGCGATCGCGCCACCCATTTCCCCCAGCCCGACAAAACCGATATCCATGCTTCGCTCCTCGTTTGCTCAAGCGCCGAAGTAAAGCACAGCTGCGTGATCTTTGCCGGTTCGCGATGCACGGCCGCGCCATGAAAAAAGTCCTGCCCGAAAACCGGACAGGACTCGATGGCGGCAGCGCTCCGTTCGGAGGCGCTCCCGCGAGGCGGCGGATCGCGCCGCCGCGGTGGGCGCTTACTGCTGCGCGCCCTTGTCGTTGGTGCCGGCGGCCGACGCGGCGGCAGCCTTGGCATTGCCCTTGGCCGAGCCGTGCTTCTTGAGCTTGTGCTTCGGCGCGCTCTTGTCGTGCTTGGCGGCCGGCGCGGCGGCCGGTGCCGAGGCGTCCTGCGCGAACACCGATGCCGATGCGAAGGCGAGCGTCACGGCGGCCAGCGAAACGAGAAGCTTGTTCATTGTTCTACCCCTGCGTTGGAAAGTGGAAACGGTCGATCGGGAAACCCGCGATGCGCTTCATCGCACCGGCGCGCCCGGAAACATCCGGCGTCGCTGTCGATTCAACGCGCCCGGCTTACATCGCGTTGACTGTCGAAAACCCTGATATGGGCACCGTTTCCGGCATGCCGGCGGGGCGGCCGGCATGCCTGCGCGAACACTCAGTGGAACAGCTTGAGCGCCTGCGCGAGCGTGTTGAACACGCCCCAGACCAGCGGAATCAGCACATAGAGCCAGAACACCAGCAGCAGGCCCTTGTTGGTCGGGTGCGCGTCGGCCGCGTCGCGGGTCGAGAGATCGGTCATCACGGGTCTCCGTTATTTGGCGGACGCGAGCTGCGCGTCGCTCATGTAGTGGTGGTCGGCGACGCGTCGCACCAGCAGGTTGCAGAAGAAACCGACCACCAGCAGCACCGCCATCAGGTGCACCGTCATGGTGTAGGCATCGGCCTTGGCCACGCCGTGGCCGACCTGGTAGGCGCGGATGTAGTTGACCAGCACCGGGCCGGCCACGCCCGCCGCGGCCCAGGCCGTCAGCAGCCGGCCGTGGATGCCGCCGACGAAGGCGGTGCCGAACATGTCGGCCAGGTAGGCCGGCACGGTCGAGAAGCCGCCGCCGTACATCGACAGGATCACGCCGTAGGCCAGCACGAACAGGGCGATGTTGCCGCTCGCCGCGAAACGCGGCACGCAGTAGTAGAGCACCGCGCCGAGCACGAAGAAGATGAAGTAGGTGTTCTTGCGGCCGACCCAGTCCGAGGCCGAGGCCCACACGAAGCGCCCGCCCATGTTGAACAGCGACAGCAGGCCCACGAAGCCGGCGGCGGCCGCGGCCGTCACGGTGTCCTTGAAGCTCTCCTGGATCATCACCGAGGCCTGGCCGAGAATGCCGATGCCGGCCGTCACGTTGAGGAACAGCACCAGCCAGATCAGGTAGAACTGCGGCGTCTTCAGGGCCTGGTCGATGTGGACGTGGCGCGAGGTGATCATCTTGTTGGTCGACTGCGCGGGCGGCTCCCAGCCGGCCGGCTTCCAGCCCGGCGCCGGCACGCGGATCGCGAAGGCGCCGATCGTCATCGAGATGAAGTAGGCGATGCCGAGCACCACGAAGGTCTCGGCCACGCCGATGCTGGTGGCGCTCTTGAAGTGGTTCATCAGCGCCACCGACAGCGGCGCGGCGATCATCGCGCCGCCGCCGAAGCCCATGATCGCCATGCCGGTGGCCATGCCGCGGCGGTCCGGGAACCAGCGGATCAGGGTCGAGACCGGCGACACGTAGCCCAGGCCCAGGCCGATCCCGCCGATCACGCCGTAACCGAGGTAGAGCAGCCAGATCTGGTGGGTCCACACGCCGATCGCCGAGACGATGAAACCGCCGCCGAAGCAGCAGGCCGCCGTCAGCATGGTGCGGCGCGGGCCGACGCGCTCCAGCCACTTGCCGGCGAACGCCGCCGACAGGCCCAGGAACACGATGGCCAGCGAGAAGATCCAGCCGAGCGTGGTCAGCGACCAGTCGCCGGGCGCCGAGGCGCTGATGCCGATCACCTTGGTCAGCGGCCCGTTGAACACGGAAAACGCGTAGGCCTGGCCGATACAGAGGTGCACGGCGAGTGCCGCCGGCGGCACCATCCAGCGCGAGAAGCCCGGACGGGCGATCGTCGCTTCCTTGGACAGGAAGGACGGATTGCCCGCGCGGCTCGCGGGCTCGATGACACTGCTCATGATGGTTCGTCTCCGTTGCAAATCTTGTTGTGGCCCGCGCGGGCACCCGCGCCGAATCTGTCACGCCATAGGAAAAGCCGGTTCATATAGTCGGTTGTCCCGAATGATTTTCCCCGACTCCAGCCTTGCCATCCTCGAACGATAGGCATGCCGAAATGCATTCGCAATATGAGATACGCGCGCATAAGGGAATGCCAAGCCGTAAACGATGTGAATGATCCGTCAACGCAGGTGAAACGCACCGGGACGGATTTCCCCGCCGTCCCGCGCCGCACCGGACCGAGCCGGTGCACCGGCCGTCTTACGGCCGGCCAACAAAGCCGCGCATCCTACGCGAGAGCGGCCCGAAAAACAATTTTTAACATCCTCGACCCGGCACGCTTGTTAGCCTGCCCCGGCATGTTTCGCCTCGCCGCCGGATCGATCGCCAGCTTCGACCATCGCCGGCGCCGCCGGGCGAAGCCGTGATCGAACCCGTATCCGAGAGCCCCGAATCGATGAATGCACCGAACTCCCTGATCGCCCGCCTGCTGCTCGCGGCCGCCGCCGTGGCCACCATCGCCGGCTGCGGCAGCAGCAACGGCCCGCGCCCGCTGGCCCAGTCGCAGGCCGCCGCGATCGGCGCGCCGCCCGGCGCGATGATCTACGTCTCGTCCGGCCTGACGGCCCCGCAGATCGAGCGCTGCCTGTCGGGGCGCATGTCCGGCACGCGCATCCAGCAGCAGGGCAGCGCCGCGACGCTGCTGGTGGGCCCGCGCTCGACCGACGAGGACTGGCGCATCACGCTCGAGCAGAACGCGGCGGCCGGCACCACCATCGCCGTCTATCCGCCCAGCAGCGGCGAGGGCGAACCCGACGAAACCACCCTGCGCTATCACCTCGCGCGCTGCGCCGTCTGAGCGCGCGGCGGGCGCCGCGAAAACGGTGCGCGCTTTTTCCCGCCGGCCTACAATTCATTCCCGGTTGTGAGGAAAACCCTTACAGGTAAATAGGGTTGGTTATCAATGACCCGACCCGGCCGTGGACAAGCCCGATTTCCGCAGCCGGATCAACGCGCCAGGGATCGAACAAGCGCGTGGCGTGTCTGGGGATGATCGGCCGTGAACGAGGACAAGTCTCGTGGGCGGCGCGGCACCCGGCACCTTATCCAGAATCGATCCACAGCTTATCGGCCGCTTGTCCCGCCTCGCCCGTCCCGCCCGCCTCCGTGCCAGGAGCGGCCGGCACGCGGCAGGCGAGGCCGTCCCGCCGACACGCCCGCCGCTGGAGCCGGCGGACTTCCCGCTTTCAGAAGGAACCACGCATGGAATTCGACCCGGCCGGTGCGCCGAACCCGCGGCCCGCCCCACCGGAAATCGCCCAGCAAGGCGCCGATGCCGCGCTCGAGGCAGCCCGGCTGGCGCTGCCCACGGCTGCCGGCGCCACCGGCACGGCCGTGGTGCTGCTGGTGGACGACCAGCCGATCGTGCGCGAGGCGGTGCGCCAGGCCCTGGCCGGCGAGGACGGCATCGAGCTGCGCTACTGCCAGCACGCCGCGCAGGCGCTGGAGATCGCCCGCGACACGCATCCGACGCTGATCCTGCAGGACCTGGTGATGCCCGACATCGACGGGCTGACCCTGGTCCAGCACTACCGGCGCACGCCCGAGCTGCGCGACGTGCCGATCATCGTGCTGTCGACCAAGGAGGAGCCGCGCATCAAGCAGGCCGCCTTCGAGGCCGGCGCCAACGACTACCTCATCAAGCTGCCCGACCGCGTCGAGCTGGTGGCGCGGATCCGCTATCACTCGCGCGCCTACGTGAACCTGCTGCAGCTGAACACCGCCTACCGCGCGCTGCGGCAGTCGCAGCACGAGCTGCTGGCCGCCAATCGCGAACTCGAGCGGCTCTCGCAGTCGGACGGGCTCACCGCGCTGCCGAACCGGCGCTATCTCGACGCCTACCTCGACGGCGAATGGCGCAAGAGCCAGCGCGAGCAATCCGAGCTGTCGATGCTGATGATCGACGTCGACCGCTTCAAGCAATACAACGACACCTACGGCCATGTCGCCGGCGACGACGTGCTGCGCCAGGTGGGCGCCGCGCTGCAGCGCTGCATGAGCCGCCCGGGCGACCTGGCCGCGCGTTTCGGCGGCGAGGAGTTCGGCGTGGTGCTGCCGGGCACGCCGGCGGGCGGCGCCCGGCTGGTCGCCGAGAAGATCCGCCTCGAGGTGGCCGCCCTGCAGGTGCCGCACGCGGGCGGCATCGAGGGCGGCGTGGTCACCGTCAGCATCGGCGGGGCCTGCGTGATCGCCTCGCCCGAAGGCTCGACCACCTCGCTGATCAAGACCGCCGACGCGGCGCTCTACCAGGCCAAGCGCGGCGGTCGCAATCGCGCGGTGATCGCGGCCGACGCCTGAATCCGGTCGCGGCCGGGCCGCCGAGGCGCCCGGCCGAGATCGTTTCTCCTTCGATCACATCCGGTTTCGCCGCGCCGCATCGGCCCTTCCCGTCGAGCCCCCTGACACGGCCGGCTCGCCAAGCCCGCCGGTCGAATCGCTCAGGCCGCGACCAATTTCTGGCGCAAGGCCGTCACCGCCTGCGGCAGGCGCGGCCCGAAGCCGAGCAGGAACAGCGCATCGAGCGCGACCACGCGCGAGGCGCGGCCCGCCGGCGTCAGCGAAAAACCCGCCGATGACAGCAGCGCCTGCGCGCCGCCCGCCGCGCGCAGCGTGTCGTCGGTGGTCAGCACCACCTCGGGCTGCGCCGCCACCAGCGCCTCCGAGCTCAGCATCTTGTAGCCCTCCACGCCCTCGATCGCATTCGTGAAGCCGGCATAACGCAGCATCGCGTCGGCGGCGGTGCGCTGCCCGGCCACCATCGGCTGGCGCCCGGCCGGGTCCATCACGAACAGCACGCGGCGCGGCGCCGGCTTGGCGCCCGAGATCGCCTGCGCCCAGTCGCGATCGAAACGCGCCAGTTGCTCGCGGCCCGCCGCCTCGGCGCCGAGCACGCGCGCGATGCCGTCGAACTTGTCGCGCACCGAGCCCACGTCGTGATGCTCGGCGAACAGGTCGACGTCGATGCCGGTGCGACGCACCTGGTCCAGCGCCGAGGTCGGCCCCGCCTCGGCCGAGGCCAGCACCAGGTCGGGACGCAGCGCGAGCAGGCTCTCGGCCGACAGCGAGCGCTGGTAGCCGATCTTGGGCAGCGCGCGCGCCGGCGCCGGGAAGGTGCAGGTGGTGTCGGTGCCGACCAGCCGGTCGGCACGGCCGAGCGCGTAGACGATCTCGGCCAGCGCCCCGCCGATCACGACCACGCGATGCGGCTCGCTCGCCACCGCTGCGGCGCCGGCCGTGGCTCCGGTCGAGCCGCTTGTGGCCGCGGCAACCGCGGCCCCGGCGCTGCCGGCGGCCAGGCCGCTCGCACCCAGCGCGAACGCGCCCGCGCCGAGCAGCCAGCGGCGACGCCCCGCGTCGTGCCGCGCGCTCATGCCTGCACCTCGTCGTGACCGGCCGCCGGCGCGAGCCGCGCCAGCGCCTCGCGCCAGCCCGCCAGCTCCGGCGCGCCCGGCTTGCGCGCGCCGAACAGCATGGCGATGGTCTCGCCGCGTTCGTCGAACAACTCGACCGAGCTGACCACGCCGTCGCTGGTCGGCTTGCGCACTAGCCAAACGCTGTCGACCAGGTCGGTGCGCAGGTGCAGGTTGAAGTCGGGATCCATCACGTTGAGCCAGGGCCCCATCGGCACCAGGTTCGCCACCGGCCCGGTATGGATCTGGATCATCCCGGCATTGCCGACGAACACCATGATCGGCAGGCCGCTCGCGGCCACGTCGTCGAGCAGCGCGCGCAGCGCGCCGTCCTCCAGCCGCCGCGCGCGCAACTCGCCGGCCAGCCGCAGCGCCTGCAGGCGGCCCGCGCCGAACTTGCGCAGCATGCCGAAGAACTCGTGGGTGTCCTGCATCGCGTCCCAGGCGGCCCGGAAGCCGGCCACGTCGATTTCGTCGTCCTCCCGGCCGACTGCCGGCGCAGGCATCGGCACGACCGTCAGGCCCGCGGCCTGCGGCACCGCCGCGTGGCGCGTCACCAGCGCATCGAAGGCCGCGTGATCGCTGTCGGCACGCAGGTAGAGCTTGGTGATGGCGGTGCCCTGCGCGTCGAAGAACTGCAGGCTCTTGCGCTCGCCGCCCTGCTCGCTCGCCTCGCGCACCGCGAAGGCCGAGGCCCATTTGCCGTAGAAGATGCGCAGGTCGATCGCACTGCCGAGCGCGAGCCCGACTTGCCCGTCATGGCTCATCTTCTCGAACTGGCCGATCTTCTCGTGCACGGCCGCCTCGTTGCGGGTCAGCGTCATCACCGTGCCGAGCAGTGGGATCGCCTCGTAGAGCTCGACGAAGCGCGCATCGAGGCGCACCACGTGCTCGCCGACGAAGGCGGCCAGCGCCTCGCCCTCGCTCACGCCGAGCGTGGCGGCGGCATCGCGGTGGCGCAGCTTGCGCTCGGTGCGCAGCGTGGTGAAATCGCGCCGCAGCGCGGCCAGCGAGGCCGCGTCCTGGGTATACGAATGAGTGGCGGCCTGGGCGCCGGTGGTGGAGGCAGTGGTCATGATGCGGTGTCCTCGGTCATGAAAAAGCGGGAAGTCCTGGCCGGCCGATCAGAAATCGATCTTCATGCCGACGTTGAAATTGCGGCCCGGGGCCGTAAGGGCCGCGATGGTGGCGGCGCCGTCGCTGTCCTTCAGGCCGCGCACGTCGTTCCAGACCCAGTACTTGCGGTCGAACAGGTTGTTGATGCCGGCCGTCAGGCTGACGTGGCGCGAGAAGCGATAGCCCGCGTGCAGGTCGACGATGGTGAACGAGGGCGTGGAATAGAAGCTCGGATCCGACATGTCGGACTTGCTCTTGCGCGAGTTGTAGGTCAGGTCGACGCCCGCGAACCAGCGCTCGCCGCCGGTGTAGCGCAGCCCCAGCACCACCGCGAGCGGCGGCACCGTATCCAGCCCGGTGGTCACGCCGTCCTTGGTTTCGGTGCCGCGGATCCAGGCCAGGCCGCCCTTCACTTCCAGGCTGTCGTCGACCAGCCAGTCGGCCTTGGCTTCAAGGCCGTGAATCGAGGCCTTCGAGAAATTCACGTACTGCACCGTGTACGGATCGTTCGGCGAGCGCACGTTGCCGCCCACCACCTTGGTGTCGATGAAGTCGTTGTAGCGTCCAGCGAAGCCGGCCAGGCTGTAGTTCACGTGGCCCGCGCCGACGCCGAACTTGCCGCGCGTGCCGAGCTCGAAGGTATTGCTGGTTTCCGGCCGCAGGTTCGGGTTGCCGACCTGCTGGTAGAACAGGCCATAGGAGCCGGCCGGGTTGTAGTAGCTGTTGACCTGGTAGGCCGAGGGCGCGCGGAAGCCGCGTGCGTATTGCACATAGGGCACCAGCGCCGGCGTCACCTCGTAGAGCAGCGCCAGGCGCGGCGACACCGCGTTGTCGGTGAGGCCGGTGGTCGGCTTGGTCGAGGTGGCCGCGGCGGTGTTGTAGGTCGCGTCCGGGTGCGGCGTCATGCGGAACCAGTCGAAGCGCACGCCCGGCACGATGCTCAGGCGATCCCAGCGCGCCTCGTCCTGCAGGTAGGCGCCGAAGTTGGTCTGGGTAGTCTTCGGGAACACTTCCGGATAACCGTCGCCGCCTGGCACCCACTCGCCCGCCGCCGAGCTCGAGGTGCTGTAGTGCGAGACGCTGACGTCGAAGCCATAGGTGAGCTGGTGCCGCCAGGCGCCGGTGGCGAAGCGGCTGTCGGCCACCAGGTTGCCGCCCAGGATATTGTCGCGATAGTCGTTCACGCGCGAGCGGCTGGCCGCGACGCCCGTCGCGCTCAGGCCGCCGATGTCGAGCGTCTGGTGCGTCTGGGCATTTCGGTAGTAGACCGAAGCGTGCAGCTGCTGGAAATACGGGTTGCTGTCGTCGCGGTGATCGTAGTCGAGCTTGACGCGATTGCTCTGCACCTCGTTGTCGGTCACGTAGCGGTTCGCCGTGTAGTCGCGCGAACTGCGCCCACCCCATTGATAAGCGCCGCCGAGCTGGGACAGGCCATCGCTGGAATTGGTGTTGTCGAGCGTCTCGGCGGTCAGCTTCAGCGTGTCCTGGCTGCTGAGCCGGAACACGATCTTGCCCAGCGCGTTGCGATTGTTGTAGGTCAGCGGGTCCGGCTTCGAGCGGTTCGCGCCGAGCCCGCCCACCTCGCCCTGGTTGTCGGTCTCGTGGCCGTGGCGGCCGCTCAGCACCAGCATGCCCTGCACGCGCTCGCCGCCGAACGCGGCGGTCGCCGTCGAGCCCCAGCTGCGGTCGGTCGAATCGTAGCCGCCCTTGAGCGAGAAATAGGTTGGCTTGCGGTAGATCGCCAGCAGGTCCTTCGGGTCCTTGGTGACGAAGTTGACGGCGCCGGTCAGGCCGTCGCTGCCGTACAGCACCGAGGTCGGCCCGCGCAGCACCTCGATGCGCTCGTAGAGATCGGTGTTGAGATAGTCGCCGCGGCCCGCCGCGCCCGAGCCGAAGGCGAACGACTGCGGCAGCGGCATGCCGTCCTCGAGCATCAGCACGCGATTTCCCTCCAGGCCGCGGATATTGATGCCCTCGTTGCCGGCGCGCCCCGACGAGCCCGTGACGCCGCTCGGCCGATAGGCCTGGCGGCGCACCTCGACGCCTGGCTCGTACTTCAGCGCGTCCTTGATGTCGCGTGCGTTGTCGTCGTCGATGTCGTCGCTGGTGATCACCGATACCGAGGCGGCGGTGCGGCTCAACTGGGTGGTCCCCACGCGATTCGCGGTCACCGAGATCGCCTTGAGCGTCTCCTCGCGGCGCAGCGGCGACGAGGACGCGCCACCCTCTGCCTGACGCGACGGCCGAGCCGTCTCCACCGGATTGGGCTCGGCCATCGCCACGGCGCAAGTCTTCGCGAGCACGGCCGGCACGACGATCCTGACGAAACGACGTTTGAACTGCATCTGCTACTCCCCGTTTTGAGTGGTTCTCGATCGGCGGCCCCAACCCATATTCCAGGAGACTGCCGCGGGCGATTGTATCGTAAACGCGAATCATTACTATTTGCATTTGTAAGTTAGAACGCCGCAGCCGAAACCCGTGCCGGGCGAGGCTGGCGCGACGGCGATGCCACGTCGGAGATTGATCCGGACCCGCTTGTTCATACAGAATGCTTGCACCGCGCCGGTCCGAGGGGACATGCCGAACGGCGCGGGCTACCCATCACAACATCGGAGGCATGCATGAAGCACTGGATTCTCAAGCTGGCACTGACGGCCGGCATCGCGGGACTGGGCGCTGCCCTGGCCGGCTGCGGCGGCGCCGACACGCTGCAGCCCCAAGGCGCGGCGCCCAAGGTCATCATCGACAGCGACTACAACACCATGAGCGACGACGGCCAGCTCGGCGTGATGGCTGCCCAACTCCAGGCGCAAGGCCGCATCGAGGTACTCGGCATCTCGGTGGTGTCCGGCAATCAATGGCTCAAGCAAGGCGTGGCGGATGCGCTGAAGTCGGTCGAGCGGCTCGGCGTGGGCGACCGGATCGGCGTGTATGCCGGCGCCAACTACGCGCTGTCGCACGACTACGCGACCATCCAGCGCGAACTCGCGCAATCCCCGGGCGGCGACGGCTACCTGGGCGCCTGGAACACGCCCGAGCCGAAATCGGATGCAGACCTGGTCGCGCCGCCCGACGGCTTCGCCACGCATACCAAGTTGCAGGCCAAAAGCGCTGCCGACTTCATCGTCGACAGCGTCAAACAGAACCCGGGCCAGGTGACGATCCTCGCGATCGGGCCGCTCACCAATATCGCGCTCGCCACGCGCCAGCATCCCGAGATCGTGCCGCTAATCAAGCAGATCATCTACATGGGCGGGGCCATCGACGTGCCCGGCAACACCACGCCGAAGGCCGAGTTCAACTGGTGGTTCGATCCCGAGGCCGCGCGCGAGGTGCTGCGCCTGCCGATCAAGCAGGTGGTGGTGCCGCTCGACGTGACCGACACGGTGCGCATGGACAAGAGCGTCTATGACCGCATCACGCGCGATCCCGCCAGGCAGACCGTCGTCACGCAAATCTTCAAGCAGTTGAACGGTTATGGCTTCGACGGCAAGAACGGCTTCGAGACCAATCCCAACTACACCACCAATATCTGGGACACCCTGACCATCGCCTACCTGATGGACCCGAGCTTCGCGACCCAGACCGTCGACGAATGGGTGGACGTGGACACCAGCTTCGGCGCGAACGACGGCAAGTCGACCGGGTATGCCAGCAATCCGCCGCCGGGCCTGCAGAAGATGCGCATCGTGAAGCGCTTCGACAACGCGCGCTTCTTCGACTACTACGTCGACCTGCTGACGCGGCCGGTGCCGGTCAAACTGCCGAACTAGGCGATCCCGGGCCGCGCGGCGGGTCGGGATCCGCGCGGTTGACCCTGAAGTGGCTTCAGGGTGTTTACTACGTTCCTGCGATCCGCGGCGCGGCAACGGCTGCCCTGCCGCGGGCCCGCCCGGCGGGTGCGCCTCTCGCGCCATCGCGCTCTTTATCAAGGAGTACGGAATGAGCTTCTGGGGAAACAAGCGGCACGGCGGCCATCACGGCGGCGGACAGGGTCATGCGTCATCGACGGGGTCGGGGCATCATCGCGGCGAGCGGCAGCCACCTTCGCCCGCCGCTTCGCCGGCGCCGTCCTCGCTACCTTCGGCGGCCGATTCCGTGGCCTGCCCGCGATGCCGCGCGCCCAGCCCGCGTGGCGCGCGGTTCTGCAGCCAATGCGCGGCGGCCCTGCCGGCGGCGGCCTGCTCGCAATGCCGGAATACGCTGCCGGCCGGCGCGCGGTTCTGCCCGCAATGCGCGGCGCCCGCCGCCTGAGCGCGCCATGACCCCCGCCGCCAAACTCGCCCTGCTGACGCTGCCGCCCATCGTGGCGGCCTGCCTCGGCGCGCTGGTCGCCGCGCTGCGGCCGCCCCGCCCGGCCACCTCGAGCCTGATCCAGCACTTCACCGCCGGCATCGTGTTCTCGGCCGCCGCGCTCGAACTGCTGCCCAAGGACCGCACCTACGCCAGCCTGCCCGTGGTGGTCGGCTTCGCGCTGGGGCTCGGCCTGATGCTGGCGATCCGTGCGCTGTCGCGGGTGGTCGAGACCCGGCTCGAGACGACGCGCCTGCCGGTCAGCCTGATCATCGTCACCGCCATCGACCTGCTGATCGACGGCCTGGTGCTCGGCATCGCCTTCTCGGCCGGCGACCAGACAGGGCTGATCCTGACCGTCGCGCTGACGCTGGAAGTGCTGTTCCTCGCGCTCTCGGTCAGCGCGGCACTCGCCGCGGCCGGCATCGGGCGCACGCTGGCGATCGCGATCCCGATGGCGATGTCGGCGCTGCTGAGCCTGGCGGCGGTGGTCGGCAATGCCGTGTTCTCGGGGCTGCCGCCCACGCCTTACGCGGCCCTCCTCGGGCTCGGCACGGTCGCGCTGCTGTACCTGGTCACCGAGGAACTGCTCACCGAGGCGCATGAGGTGCCCGACACGCCGCTGGCGACAGCGGCGTTCTTCGTCGGCTTCGTGGTGTTCTTTTTGCTGGAGGGGGCGGTGGGCGGATGAAACCGCGCCGGAAATGAAGAAAGCCGGCACAAGGCCGGCTTTCTGGTGATTCGTTGGTGGAGAGGAGGAGGATCGAACTCCCGACCTTCGCATTGCGAACGCGACGCTCTCCCAGCTGAGCTACCCCCCCCCAACATCCGTCGATCATACACAAGCCGCGACGAGGATGGCAAGCCGCCCCCAAAAAAGTTTTTCGCGGGCGACTCGGGCTGTCTCGCGGGGGATCTTTATCACCCCTCGCCGCCCGCGGTTCAGGACGGCGAGCCTGCCAGCACCCATTTGACGACGGCCTTCACGTCGGCGTCGCTCATGCCGGGATGGGCCGGCATTGGGATCACGCCCCACACGCCCGAGCCGCCGTCGCGGACCTTCTTCTCGAGCTTGGCGGTCGCGCCCGGATCGTTCTTGTAGCGCGCGGCCACGTCCTTGAACGAGGGCCCCACCAGCTTGCGGTCGACCGCGTGGCAGCCCATGCAGGCGTTGGCGCGCGCCACGCGCAGGCCGTCGTCGGCCGCGCGCGCGGCAGGCGCCGCCGCCAGGCCCGCGCCCAGCAGCACCGCCATCGCGGCGAAGGCCGCGGCGCGGCGGATCGTGACACCACCGCTCATTGCGACCCCGCCTTCGGATTGCCCGGATGCACGTTCGGCGAGGCCGAAACCGGCGCCGGCGACTGCAGCGGCGTGGCGGTCACGCTCGAATCGGGCACCGCGCCCACCGTCGGACCGACGTCGACGGCCGGCGCCGGCTGCGACACGCTGGCGTCGCTCGCAGGCGCGCTGGCGTTGGACAGGCCCGGCGCGTCGGCCGGCTTGATGTACTGGAACACCTTCACCACCTGCACCACACCCGGCACGCGGCTCGCGACATCGGCGCCACGGCTGCCCTCGTCGACCGTCACCAGGCCCAGCAGATAGACGTTGCCGCGCTCGCAGACCACCTTGAAGTCGTTCGCCGAAATACCCTTCTCGGCGATCAGCGCGGTCTTCACGCGGCCTTCGAGATAGGAATCGTTGGTGCGATCGGACAGCGTGGCGGCCGGCTGGATCGCCAATTCGTTGACGATCGCGTTGACGTTGTTGATGGCGCGCACGATCTCCTCGGCACGCTGCTTCGAGGCGTCGTTCGGCACCTCGCCGGTCAGCAGCACGCGCCGGTTGAACACCGTCACGTTGACGTGCGCCTCGTCCGGCAGGCCGCTCTTGATCTGCGAGGCCGCCTTGATCTGGATCTCGCGATCCTCGGTCTGCGCGCCCAGCGTGCGGCGATCGGTGGCGATCAGCGCGCCGCCGCCGGCCGCCGCGCCGGCGAAGGCCAGCACGCAGCCCTGCAGGCTGGCGGCCAGGCCGGCCGACAAGGCGATCATCAGGGTGGTTCTCACAAGCGTCGGTCCGACGCGGCTCGGTGTCATCGACAAGCTCTCCTTGGAATCAGTCCTCGCCCAGCAGCATCGCGTCGATGCCGTCGCAGAGGCAATGGATGGTCAGCAGATGGACTTCCTGGATGCGCAACGCCCGGTCGGACGGCACGCCGATATGGATATCGGTATCGGACAGCGCGGCGGCCAGCTCGCCGCCCTTGCCCGTCAGCGCGATCACGGTGATCTCGCGCTCGCGTGCCTCGGCGGCCGCGGCCAGCGCGCGCGGCGTGTCGCCGGCGGGATCGATCACCACCAGCACGTCGCCGGTCTGGCCGAGCGCGCGCAGTTGCTGCGCGAAGATCTGGTCGGCCGCCTCGCCGCCCGCCAGCGGGCCGGCACGGCTCGCGTCGGTGGCCAGCGCGAGGCCCGGCAGGCTCGGCCGCTCGCGCTCGAAACCGCCGACCAGCGCATTGGCGAGCCGCTCGGCCATGGCGGCCGAAGGGCCGTCGCCGCAGGCGAGAATCTTGTTGCCGTTCGCGAGCGCCATGAACATCGCGTCGACGGCGGCCGCGATCGGCAACGACAGCGCGTCGAGCACCTCGAGCGCAAGCGTGGCGTTGTCGCGGATATGTTGCTGAATACGTTCGACTGACATCGATTCCTATCGAGTTGAAACCCGGAGCGGAGCCTGGCGTGAAACGCGCACCGAGCGCCGCACGGTAGCGTGGGTGCGGCGAGTTTACCGTACTCCGCGGCCATCACCGCCGGGTCCCTTACATCTCGACACAACAAGCGCGCGCGCCGCACGCGCTAGATGTCGTCGGCGCGGAACGCGTCGCGCAGCCAGACCAGCCGCCCGGCCTCGAAGGCGATCACGTCGAAGCGGCACGCGCAATGGCCGCCGAAGCGCGCCCACACCAGGCGCGCGGCCTGCACCAGGCGCCGCCGCTTGTGCAGGCCGATGCTCGCCAGCGCGCCGCCGTGGCGCGTCTGCCGGCGCGCGCGCACCTCGACGAACACCAGGCTGCCGTCGCGCTCGCGCATCAGCAGGTCGAGCTCGCCGCCGCGCACCACCAGGTTGGCGGCCACGAAGGCCAGCCCCTGC
The DNA here is from genome assembly GCF_000959725.1 of Burkholderia gladioli. NCBI lineage: Bacteria > Pseudomonadati > Pseudomonadota > Betaproteobacteria > Burkholderiales > Burkholderiaceae > Burkholderia > Burkholderia gladioli. Next base: position 1,765,444 of record NZ_CP009323.1, on the reverse strand, counting down.
CGCTCCAGGAAGCGCCGCGCCTGCTGCTCGAAGCGCTCGCCGACGCGTTTCGACCCACCCCGCGCGGAAAAGTTGTCGGCCTCGCCAGCGGCGGCCTCTTCGCGCAACGCTTCGCCATCGCCCGCCGCGCCGCGCGAAGCCGTGTCACCCGCATGGCACAATGCGGGCCTTGTTCCGCCCGCCGCGCGCCGTCGCGCCCTCTCCGTCATGACTGCCCTCCCCGATCTCGCGCAATCGCAGCACTATCCCGCCGGCACGCTCTACGTGGTCGCGACGCCGATCGGCAACGCGGCCGACATCACGCTGCGCGCGCTGCACGTGCTCGCGCTGGCCGACCGCATCGCCGCCGAGGACACGCGCAACACCGGCCAGCTGCTGTCGCGCTACGGCATCTCCAAGCCGCTGTTGGCCGTGCACGAGCACAACGAGCGCGAGGCGGCGGGGCGCATCGTCGAGCTGCTGCTGGCCGGCGAGCGGATCGCCTATGTTTCCGACGCGGGCACGCCCGGCATCTCGGACCCCGGCGCCAAGCTGGTGGACGCGGTGCGCGCCGCCGCGCTGCCGGTGGTGCCGCTGCCCGGCGCGAACGCGGCCGCCACCGCCGTGAGCATCGCCGGCGACTGGGCCGGCCCCTTCACCTTCGCGGGCTTCCTGCCGCCCAAGCCCAAGCAGCGCGCCGCCGCGCTCGAACCGCTCAAGGCCCATCCCTACGCGCTGGTGTTCTACGAGGCGCCGCATCGCATCGTCGAGACCGTCGAGGCGCTCGCCCAGGCCTTCGGCGGCGAGCGGCGCCTGCTGATCGGCCGCGAACTGACGAAATTACATGAGGACGTGTTCGTCGGCACCCTGGCCGAAGGGCCAGCCTGGCTGGCCGGCGACAGCAACCGCCAGCGCGGCGAGTTCGCGATCGTGGTGGAAGGCGCGAGCGCGCCGCAAGGCGAGGACGATCCGGCCGCGCACGATGCGCTGCTCAGGCTGCTGCTGTCGGAGGTGCCGGTGAAGGGGGCGGCGAAGCTGGCCGCGGCGCTGACGGGCGCGTCGCGCAACACGCTGTATGCGCGCGCGCTCGAACTGAAGGAAGAGGCGGAAGGAGACTGACGCGGCGGGGCCGGCGGCCGGCCGCTGGCGACGCCGCCCGGAAAGCAGCAAGCGGCGTGAACCCGTCACGCCGCTCGTGTCGCCGCACGGCGGTTGGTCCGGCTGGCCAGCCGGATGCCGCGCGAATGAAGCTCAGTGCGTCTGCGAAGCCGAGGCGACCATCTCGTCGCGCGCGACCTTCGCCTGCTCGGGCGACAGCCCGACGATCTTGACGCTGCCGGTGCCCGCATGGACCAGGCCGATGATCTTGGCCGCCGCGTACGAGAGATCGAGCACGCGGCCGCGCTTGAACGGGCCGCGGTCGTTGATCTTCACCACCACCGACTTGCCGTTGCTCTGGTTGATCACCTTCACGTAGGACGACAGCGGCAGGGTGCGATGCGCGGCGGTCAGCTCGTTCATGTCGAAGCGTTCGCCGTTGGCGGTGCGCCGGCCATGGAAGGCGCGGCCGTACCACGAGGCCTTGCCGCTCTGGCGGAAATCGGACACGTCGGCCGCGTCGATCGGCTTCGCATCGGCCAGCGAGGCGCGCTTGGCGTCCTGCGAGTCGGTGGTCGGCATGGTCGCCAGCGCCGAGTCGAACTGCTTGCCGTCGCCATCGTCGGCGGCGTTCGCCGCGCTCGCGGCGGACGTGCGCAGCGCGTCCCTGGCCGGATTGGACTGGTTGGCCGCCTGGTCGTTGGCGGCATTGGGCGGCATCGCGCATCCGGTGAGCGCGGCCATCATCACTACTGGGCCGAGTTGCCTCGGCAATCGAAATTTCATCGACGTGTCGCCTATAGGTGCGGGCCGCGACTGCTGGAAAATGCGGCCCGGACGGATATGCGCGCACGCCCCTGCTCATTGCGAGCAGATGGCTTGCACTGGTGCGGCTGTCGTACTGCCGCGACCGTCCTGATTAGCTTTCACGTCTGGCGCAACCTGTCCCCGGCAGCCTGACCAGACCCCAAATGTCGCCATCGAACCGGCTGACCGGTTCGCGCGCCCTCCCGATCGGCGGGACGCAGGAACGGCGACATAGGCCTCATCCGGCATGCGACAGCATGGCCGCGGCGGGTGCGCGTGGCGCCCGGCCGGACAAGACGTGAGTACCGATGAATCGGCACTGGATGCGCCGCCGGTAGGCCGGCGGCTAGTGCATTGACGGCGTGTCGGCCCGCTTTTGCGGTGCCTTTGCGCCTGCTAGAACGCGTGGTGGAACCACGCACAATGGGCCGCATTATACAGAAATGAAAATGGTGTCCCGCAAAACGGCCTGTCCCCTTGATTGATTCTCCCTATGATGCAATCCCGGGTACGGCCGCTGCGGGACGCCCGGCGGGCGCGGCGGCGGCCCCGCGCCGCGGCCGTCCGGCCGGCTCGCCCCGAGGCACGCGCGGGCGGACGAGCCAGTACAATCGAGCCTTTACTCCCAGCCGAGCCGCCTCCCCGCCGCCATGAAAGTCACGCTGATACCCGTCACCCCGTTCCAGCAGAATTGTTCGCTGATCGTCTGCGAACAGACGGGGCGCGCCGCCGTCGTCGATCCGGGCGGCGATCTCGAGCTGATCCGCGGCGAGGTCGAGCGGCAGCAGGCCAAGGTCGAGAAGGTGCTGATCACGCACGGCCACCTCGACCACTGCGCCGGCGCCAAGGCCCTGGCCGAGCACTACGGCGTGCCGATCGAAGGGCCGCACGAGGAGGAACGCTTCTGGATCGACCAGCTACCGGCGCAAAGCCAGCGCTTCGGCTTCGGCGGCACGGCCGAGGCCTTCGAGCCGGCGCGCTGGCTCGGCGACGGCGACACCGTCACGGTCGGCGCGGAAACGCTGGAGGTCTATCACTGCCCGGGCCACACGCCGGGCCACGTGGTGTTCTTCAGCCGCGAGCACCGGCTGGCGATCGTCGGCGATGTGCTGTTCGCGGGCTCGATCGGCCGCACCGACTTCCCGCGCGGCAACCACGAGGACCTGCTGCGCTCGATCCGCGAGAAACTCTGGCCGCTCGGCGACGACGTCACCTTCGTGCCGGGCCACGGCCCGGTGTCGACCTTCGGCGACGAGCGCGAGAGCAATCCCTTCGTGGCGGACCGGAGGTTCGGATGAGCGGCGAGATCTACGTCAGCACCGACGTCGAGGCCGACGGCCCGATCCCCGGCCCGCACTCGATGCTCAGCTTCGCCTCGGCCGCCTATACCGAGGACAAGCAACTGATCGCGACCTTCTCGGCCAACCTGGAGACGCTGCCCGGCGCGGCCGCGCACCCGGTGCAGGAAGCCTGGTGGAAGACCCAGCCCGAGGCCTGGGCGGCCTGCCGCCAGGACCTGCAGGCGCCCGAGGCGGCGCTGGTGGCCTATGTGGACTGGGTCGAGGCGCTGCCCGGCAAGCCGGTGTTCGTGGCGATGCCGGCCGGCTTCGATTTCACCTTCATGTTCTGGTACATGATGCGTTTCGCGGGACGCTGCCCGTTCTCGTGGTCCGCGCTCGACATCAAGACGCTGGCCTTCGCGCTGACCGGCCTGCCCTACCGCAAGGCGATCAAGCCGCGCTTCCCGAAGCACTGGTTCGACGATCATCCGCACACGCATGTCGCGCTCGACGACGCGATCGAGCAGGGCGCGCTGTTCTGCAACATGCTGGCCGAGTTGCGCCAGCGGCAGGCCGCCTTCGAGGCGGCAGGCGGCCGCGCAGCGGCGTCCGGCGACGCGGCAGCGGCGGGAGCAAGCTGACGCGCCGGTCAGGTGGCGCGGCACGAGACAGCAGAAAATTCCCGCGCCGCCCGCCACGCCTAGCGAATCCGCCTCATTTAGCCGGCATCATTGCAGGACTTTTTCCGCACCTCTAACATGTGGGCGTTCCAGCCGCCCTCCCGGAGATGCCGGTGATACTCGATTCCTTCTCGCAAAAGATCCTGCGCCTGCTGCAGCTCGACGCGCGCCGCTCGGTGCAGGAGATCTCCGACCAGGTCGGCCTGTCGAGCACGCCCTGCTGGCGGCGCATCAAGGACATGGAGCAATCGGGCGTGATCCAGCGCTACACCGCGCTGCTCGATCGCGAGAAGCTCGGCCTGCACGTCTGCGCGCTGGCCCACGTGCACCTGACGCGCCACAACGAGGGCGGCGTCGAGCAGTTCGAGCGCGAGATCGCGACCTGCCCCGAGGTGACCGAGTGCTACAGCACCACCGGCGAGGCCGACTACATCCTCAAGATCGTGGCGCCCGACATCAAGGCCTATGATGTGTTCCTGCACGAGCGGATCTTCAAGATCCCGGCCGTCTCGCAGGTGCGGACCAGCGTGGTGCTGCGCGAAATCAAGTTCGACACGCAACTGCCGCTGTGAGGCGGCGGGCGCCGGCCATCAACGCCGGCGCCGCGTTCACGGCGCTCAGGCCGCCGGCGGCCGCTCCATCCCAGTCGCCCCGCCCGACTCTGCCGCTTCGCCGGGCGGCACCCACTCGATACCGACGCGTTTCACCCCCAGCCGCTCCCGCAACGCGGCCGCATCGACCGCCTGCCCCGGCGCAGATCCCGGCGCGGCCAGCGTGATATCGACCTCGAGCCCGCCGCTCAGGTAGTGCAGCCGCACGGCCGCCGCGCGCAGGCCGAGTTCGGCCAGCGCCGCGTCGAGCCTGGCCACGATCTCGTCGCGCGGCGGCAGCGCCAGCGCGGAACGGCGCCAGAGCGCGTCGTGCTCGGGATCGACATGGATCAGCGCATCCACCACGCGCGGATCCTCGAGCACGCGGGCGCGCGCCGTTTCCGCGATGAAGTGCCCTTCCGAGACCGAGATCATCGGATCGACCAGGATGTGCGCGTCGACCACCGCGGCATCGCCCATCTTGCGGGTGCGCAGCTCGTGCACCTCGCGCACGCCGGGCGTGGCGGCCAGCCGCGCGCGGATTTCGTCGGCCGCGCGCGCGTCGAGCGCGCGATCGGACAGGTCCTGCAGGGCGTTCCAGCCGAAACTCCAGCCCATGCGCGCGACCATGAAGCCGACGATCGCGGCCGCGATCGGATCCAGCAGCTTGATCCCCGCCAGGCTGCCGACGATGCCGATCGCCACCACCAGCGAGGAAGCCGCGTCGGAGCGCGCATGCCAGGCGTTCGCCACCAGCAGGGCCGAGCGCACGCGGCGCGCCTCGCGCAGCATGTAGCGGAACAGCGCCTCCTTCGAGATCACCACCAGCACCGCCACCGGCAGCGCGATCACGTGCACCGCCGGGATCGCGTCGAGGTCGACCAGCCGATCGCCGGCGCGCCACAACATGCCGATCCCGACCATGATCAGGATCGCGCCGAGCAACAGCGAAGCGACCGTTTCGTATCGGCTATGGCCGTAATTGTGATCGGCATCCGGCTGCGCGCCGCTATGCCGATTGGCAATCAATACGATGAAATCGGAAACCAGATCGGATAAGGAATGGACGCCATCGGCAATCAATGCCTGCGAATGCGCAATAGAGCCGATAGCCATCTGTAATGTGGCCAGCACCACATTCAGTGCAATGCTGACACCCGTGGTCTTGCGCGCCACGGCATGTTTTTCGTGATCGGGAACGTCGACGGTAAATGTGGACATGGATTACCGCTGGAAGCCGCAATTCTGAGATTCTATCAAGGCAGCCGGCCGGCCCCTTGGCGATGCCTGAAAAAACACGGCAAATCAGGTGCTTATGGATGACGCCCAGCGACCATGGCGGCAATGAGACCGATTAGGCTCGGCACGATACGGCCCCGGTTGTCTAGATAACTAAACAAAAGGCCACCCATCTCGCCGACGAGATGAATGGCCTTCATTTTTCCGGGAGACGGCTCGGGTTTAAGCCGCCTTCGGGATTCAGATCGCGAATTGATCGCGATTCTTGCCGGCAATCCAGCGCGGCGGCTTGCCGCGACCCGACCACGTCGCGCCCGATTCCGGATCGCGGTACTTCGCGGCGACACCGGCACGGGCACGGCCGGCCTTGGCCGCCTTGGCACCCTTCAGACCGAGTTCGGCCAGCGAGAAGCCGTAATCGGAGATCTTCTGTTTCACGTCGTTGAGGACCGCGGCATATTCACTCGCCTTGGCTTCCTCGATTTGCTTCTCCAGCTTTTCCCGCTGTGCGAGAAGGTCCTTGTAAGAAGACATATATTCCCTTTTCTCTGACTAAACGGAACCGGTCTGTGCCGGCTGAACCATTTTCACGTAACGATGCCTCGGATTATGGAGGCAGAGATTAGCACAAAAAACAATGCGGGGAATCGTCCGCAACGCAAATAAATGTTCCGGATTGTGATTAATCATCAAGGAACTTGAAGCTTGAACGGCAATTCAATTACCGCTTAAATGATTGACACAATCGATTAGGCAGAATTTGTTCATATATTCATGCTCTCAGGACGCGCAACGGCCGGCATGCCGAACATTTGAAAGTTTTCATGCTGCGACAACTTCGACCCGATTTCAGACAAATCCTAATGCACCGAAAAAGTGCATCGATTCGATCGACGATATCGGAAAGCCGACAGAATTGTCTATCGACGCAGCCCGAAATTCGTCGAAATCTCGCGCAAGGCCGACTCCAGCGCCGTGAAGTCATGCGCCGCTTCGCCGAAATTCGTCCGTCGCAACTGTCCCGCGATTCGCCAATCCGCGCCGAAACGATCGACGCCGAGCAGACAAATCGCCTCGTGATTGCCGCCGGGATATGACGCCCACAGCGCCTGTTCCTCCTCGAAGGACAGCGGCGTCAGCGCATTGAGCTCCGCCGACTCGACCCAGCCCATGCGGCCGAAACCGCCGATGAAGCGCAGGCGTTCGATCTCGAGCACGCGCAGGCTGAAATCGCCGAGCGCGAGATACCGGGCCGCATCGGGGTGGTAACGCTGGTAGCGGGCGGCGAGATGGGCATCCTCCCCGGCCGCCGTGAAGCGGCCGAGCAGGGTCATGCGCTGCGCCTCGAGCACCGCCGCGGCCGGTGCCGCCGCGTCGTTCGCCGCCTCGTGCGCCGCCTCGTGCGCCGAAGTATCGGCCGGCGCGAGCGGCGCGACCGCCACCGGCGGCGCCTCGTCGGCGACCAGGAAACCCGCGCGCGGATCGGCATCGAGATTGCGCGTGTGCTCGGCCAGCGCGCTGACCAGGATCACCGGCCGGTGCCGCGCATCGGTCGCGTACGGCACCGCGCTCGGATAGGGAAAACCGGCCGGCTCGCGCGCATGCGTCGCCAGCGTGGCGACCTGCCGGCGGTGCAGCAGGTGGATCGGCAATTCGGCGGGGATGTGCAAGGCAGGCTCCTTCCTGGCTCCGGGGGACGCCCGGCCGAGAGCGCCGGGCACGACGCTCCGTTAGAATCGGGCGCTTGCGCGCATTGTCGCCCAGGCCCGCCGGCCGCGGGCGCCGCGCGCCTCCGATTCCAAACCGATCCGCGCGAGCGGCGGGTGCGTCCCGCCGCGCCGCGCGTTGCCGAGCTCACCGTGTCCGACCATTCTCCCCAGTTGCCGCCGCTGCCCGCCGCCCACCGCGACCTGTCCTCGGGCGATCGCCGGCGCGCGCGCCTGGCGACCATGGCCCTGTTCTTCATCGCCGGCATGATGTATGCGTCCTGGGGCGTGCACGTGCCCACCGTGCGCGACCGCTTCGCGCTGAGCCCGGCCCTGCTCTCGCTGGCCCTGCTGGCGGTGGCGGTCGGCTCGATCGTGGCGATGACCACCAATGCGAAATGGATCGCCCGGGTCGGCACGCGCACCGCCTGCCTGGCCGGCGGCATCGGCATGTCGGTGTTCGGCGCGCTGATCCTGGTGGCGCCGAGCTACGCGCTGCTGATCGTGGTGCTGATGCTGTTCGGCTTCAGCATGGCCACCCTCGACGTGGCGATGAACGCCGAGGCCAGCGCGGTCGAGATCGCCTTCGGCCGGCCGATCATCTCGATGCTTCACGGCATGTTCAGCATCGGCGGCCTGGCCGGCGCCGCGCTCGGCGGCATCGCGCTGTCGGCCGGCATGGCGCCGAGCCTGCACCTCGCGCTGGCCTCGCTGCTGTGCGCGGTGATCCTGGTGATCGCCTGCCCGGCCGTGCTGCCGCATGTGCCGCACGCCGAGTCCGGGCACGGCCGCTCGGGCAACCGCTGGCGCTCGCCGACGCTGTGGATGCTCGGCGCGATCGCGCTGGTCTCGCTGATCGCCGAAGGCGCGATGTACGACTGGGCCACCGTCTACATGCGCGACGTGGTGGCCGCCTCGCCGGCCTTCGCGAGCGCCGCCTACGCGGCCTTCTCGGGCGGCATGGCCGCCGGCCGCTTCGCCGGCGACTTCGTGCGCGCCCGCTTCGGCGCGCCGCAACTGGTGTTCGCCAGCGCCAGCTTCGCCTGCGTGGGGATGCTCGGCGCGCTGCTGCTGCCCGAGCCGGTGCCGGCCCTGGTCGGCTTCACGATGATGGGCCTGGGCCTGGCCAACATGATGCCGCTGCTGTTCGCGGCGGCCGCGCGGGTGGCCGGCATCTCGCCGGCCGAGGGCCTCGCGCACGTGGCGGGCCTCGCCTACTTCGGGCTGATGTTCGGGCCGGTGGTGATCGGCGCGGTCGCGCAGGCCGCGGGGCTGCCGGTCGGGCTCGGCATCGTCGCGCTGTGCGCGGCGATCGTCGCCGTCGCGGCGCCCAAGGTGATGCTGCGGCTGAAGGTCTGAACCGTTCCGGGCCGCCCTGGCGGCGGCGCCAAAAGAAAGGGCGCCCGTCTCTCGACGGGCGCCCTTTACCCCCTCTGCGGCCGCAGCTTACATCTGAACCTGGTCAAGGAAGGTCTTCTTGCCGCCCTTGTAGTCGTACAGCGAGATCACGCCGTGCTTCAGGTCACCCTTCGAATCGAACACGGTCTCGCCGATCACGCCCTTGTAGTCGGTGCTCGGCATTTGCGCCAGGATCTTGGCCGGATCGACCGAGTTCGCGCGCTTCATCGCATCGACGATGATGTACACGGCGTCATAGGTGAACGGCGAGTAGATCTGGATCGGCTGACCGAAACGCTTCTGGTACTTGGCCTGGAATTCCGAGCCGCCCGGCATCTTCTCGAGGGCCGCGCCGGCCTGCGAGCAGATCACGTTCGACGAGGCATCGCCCGCCAGGTCAGAAAGCTGCTCGGTACACACGCCGTCGCCGGCCAGCACCTTGGCGCGCAGGCCGAGCTGCTTGGCCTGCTTGGCGAACGGGCCGCCGGTGGCGTCCATGCCGCCGTACATGATCGCGTCCGGGTTTTCACCCTTGATCTTGGTCAGGATCGCGCGGAAGTCGACCGCCTTGTCGTTGGTCGCGTCGTGCGAGAGCACCTTCAGGCCGAGCGCCTTGGCCTTCTTCTCGAACTCGTTGGCCAGGCCCTGGCCATAAGCGGTCGAATCGTCGACCACCGCCACCGACTTGAAGCCCTTCGACTGCGCGTAGTTGGCCAGTGCCGGGCCTTGCTGCGCATCGGTCGCGACCACCCGGTAGGCGGTCTTGAAGCCTTGCTGCGTGTAGGCCGGGTTGGTGGCCGACGGCGAGATCTGGACGATGCCGGCATCGCTGTAGATCTTCGAGGCCGGGATCGTGGTACCCGAGTTCAGGTGGCCCACCACGGCGACGACCTTGTCGTCGACCAGCTTCTGGGCAACCTGGGTGGCGGTACGCGGGTCGGCCGCGTCGTCCTGGGCATCGAGCTGGAGCGTGATCTTCTGGCCGCCGATCGTCAGGCCCTTCGCGTTGATTTCCTCGACCGCGAGACGGGCACCGTTTTCATTGTCCTTGCCGAGGTGGGCGATACCGCCCGTCAACGGCGCGACGTGGCCGATCTTCACGACCTGGTCGGCCGATGCGTTCGTCGCGAACGCCGCAAACACCATCACCGCCGCGCTGATCGGCAACAGCTTTTGCATCTTGATATTCATGGAAGTCTCCAGTTTCGATCCAAAAAATGCCATCGCCGGTTCCCCGCTCCATCCCCGGTGTCTTCCACCACTGGAGTTTCGCCGGCCGCATCTGTCATGCACGTGGCTGCAAGCACCCGAGGCATCCGCTTGTAGCGGGCGTCTCACCGTACTTGCGCGCAAGTGTAGGTGATCAAATTAATTTGTGGGATCTTTTTGGAATAGTGGGAGCACTACCGATGTCGCGGCCATGCGACAGTCTGTATGGGATTACGGAAACCCTTGGTGGTTAAGGGTTTCCGCTAATTCATTCTGGATGACGAAGGGTTGTTTTATTCACGGGATTAATGGCCGGATGATGTTGCGGATCAATGACTTCGGCCGGAAACAATTCACTGCCGTGCAGCACCGGGCCAGCCCGCGCAATCACGGGCGCGGGACTCAAGGCAGCTTCGCGAAGCACGTGCGCGCTTCGCGCCATTCGTCGTCGAGCGCCTCGACCAGCGCCGCCGCGCGCAGGCCCTGGCCGCGCCGCCGACCCAGCGGGCCGCCCTGGCCCGACCACAGCGACAGGTAATCCGCATCGCCCGCGCGGCCGGCCGCCTGCCGCAATTCCTGGGTCAGCGCGTTCTGCACCGGATACGGCGCAATCGTTTCCGCCTGCGCGGACAGCGTCGAAATCATCGCATTGCGGATGCCGCGCGCATGACGGCCCGAGATCGCGTCGGTGACGACCGTCGCGGTGTCATCGGCCCTGGCCAGTTGCTCGCGCCACGGCTGCGAGATCCCGCTTTCCGCGCAGGCCAGGAAGGCCGTGCCCAGCTGCGCGGCCTGCGCGCCCAGGGCGATCGCCGCGGCGATGCCGCGTCCGTCCATGATGCCGCCCGCGGCCAGCACCGGCAGCCCGGTCGCGTCGATCAACTGCGGCACCAGCGCCATGGTGCCGATCAGCGCGTCCTCGGCGCGGCCGATGAAGGTACCGCGATGGCCGCCCGCTTCGGCGCCCTGCGCGCAGATCGCGTCGGCGCCGGCATCGCGCCAGGCGATGCCCTCGGCCACGTGGGTGGCCGTGCCGATCACGTAGCAGCCGGCCGCGTGCAGGCGCTGCACCTGGGCCGCGCTCAACACGCCGAAGGTGAAGCTCGCGATCGGCACGCGCGCGGCGACCAGCACCTCGAGCTGGGCCTCGGCATCGGGCGCGTAGCGCGCCAGCGGCGCGCCGGGAGCCAGGCCGAAGCGCGCGCGCAGCGGATCGATCGCCGACAGCGCGCGACGCACCGTGGCCTCGTCGGGACGCGCCTCGTCGAGCACGAACAGGTTCACCGCGAAGGCGCGCGCAGTGGCCGCGCGGATCGTCTCGATCTCGGCGGCGAGCCGCTCGGGCGCGAGGCCGGCGCCGCCGAGGCTGCCGAGCGCGCCGGCGTTCGAGACCGCGGCCACCATCGCGGCGGGGCTCGCGCCCAGCATCGGCGCCTGCACCAGCGGCAGGCGCAGGCCGAAACGTTCGGCGAAGGAAACGGCGGACGGCGAGGCAGGGGACATGGCAGGGCTCCGGGGAAGGCGCGGCCGGGGCACGCGAGGCGCGCGAGGTCGATGGGTTCGACTTCGACTCTAGCGAAGCCGGAACGCGCCGGATAATGAAACCTCGTGATCGCTGCTATCCGGAAAAGTGAGAGCAGGATGCCCGCGCGGCGCGGCCGCATCGCGCCCAAACCTACAAGCGCCTGACGCACTGCAGCGAAGCGCGAACGATGGCACACTGACGCCGCCCTTTTCACCGTGGCCGCGCCATCGTCGCGCGCGCCCGCCATCTGGAGAACAGCATGAGTTCGCAATGGATCGACATCCCCGCCGGCCAGGAATCATTTGGCGGCTACCTCGCACTGCCCAAGGGCGGCAAGGGCCCGGCCGTGGTCATCATTCAGGAGATCTTCGGCGTGAACGGCCATATCCGCTCGGTCGCCGACCAGTACGCGGCCGACGGCTACGTGGCGCTCGCGCCGGACGTGTTCTGGCGCACCCAGCCGCGTGTCGAGCTCGGTTATGAAGGCGCCGACCGCGACAAGGGCATCGAGCTGCTGCAGAAGACCGACGTGCACCAGGCCGCGGCCGACATCGCCGCGGCGGCGGCCGCGCTGCGCGCGCGTCCCGAGGTCGAGGGCAAGGTGGCCGGGATCGGCTACTGCTTCGGCGGCCGGCTCGCCTACCTGGCGGCCGCCTCCGGCGCGTTCGACGTGGCGGTGGCCTATTACGGCGGCGGCATCCAGAACCACCTGGACGTGGCCAACCACATCACCCAGCCGATCCTGTTCCACTATGCCGGGCTCGATCACGGCATCACGCCCGAGCACGTCGAGCAGGTGAAGGCCGCCTTCGCGGGCCGCCCGAACGCCGCCGTGCATCTCTATCCCGAGGCCGACCACGGCTTCAACTGCAACGTGCGCGCCTCCTACGACCAGCGCGCCGCCGCGCTCGCGCACGGCCGCACCCTGCAGTTCCTCGCCGAGAACCTGTAAGCGGGCAGCCCTGCCTCCCGTCATGCTTCGACGGGGCGCGGACGAAAAAAAAACGGACCGGAAACGGTCCGTTTTTCGTTTGCCGGCAGCCCGGGCAAGGAGCCGCCCGCCGCCCGCGTTCAGCTCGACAGCCCGAGCCGTTCGCAGACCACGCGCGTGGGCGTGGCCAGGTTGAGCGTGTAGAAATGCAGCCCCGGCACGCCCTGCTTGATCAGCCGGTCGCACATCGCGGTGATCACGTCGGCGCCGAAGGCGCGGATCGATTCGCGATCGTCGCCGAAGCTCTCCAGCCGGCGCGCGATCCAGCGCGGCACTTCGGCCCCGCACATCTCGGAGAAGCGCATCAGCTGCGAGTAGTTCGTGATCGGCATGATGCCGGGCACGATCGGCACCTCGACGCCGAGCCGCGCGGCATCGTCGACGAAACGGAAATACGCGTCCGCGTTGAAGAAGTACTGCGTGATCGCCGAGTTCGCGCCGGCCTTCACCTTGTCGGCGAAGTGCTGGAGGTCCTGCTTCGGCGAACGCGACTGCGGATGGTATTCCGGGTAGGCGGCCACTTCCAGGTGGAACCAGTCGCCATGCTCGGCGCGGATGAAACGCACCAGGTCGCAGGCGTAACGCAGCTCGCCGACCTCGCCCATGCCCGAGGGCAGGTCGCCGCGCAGCGCCACGATCTGGCGGATGCCGTGCGAGCGGTACTGGTCCAGGATCGCGCGCAGGTTGTCCTTCGACGAGCCGATGCACGACAGGTGCGGGGCGGCTGACAGGCCGTCCTTCTGCATGTCGAGCACGGTGTCGAGCGTGCCTTGCTGCGTCGAGCCGCCGGCGCCGAAGGTCACGGAGACGAACTTCGGCTTGAGCGGCAACAGTTGCGCGCGCGTGGCACGCAGCTTGTCGGCGCCCTCCGCCGTCTTCGGCGGGAAGAATTCCAGGGAGAGTTCGATCGGTTTCATGATTCGGGAGGGATCCCCGTCAGCCCAGGTTGCGCTGGCCGAAGATCAGGGCGGACAGGAGCCACGACACGATGCTGTACAGGATCGACCCGAAGAACGCCGACCAGAATCCCGATACCTCGAAGCCCTTGAGCAGCGAGGACGCGAACCAGAAGCAGAGCGCGTTGACCACCAGGATGAAAAGGCCGAGCGTGACGATCGTCACCGGCAGGGTCAGCAGGATCAGCACCGGCCGGATGACGGTGTTGATCAGGCCGAGCACCACCGCGATGATGAGCGCCGTCCCGAAGCTCTTGATGTGGATCGAGGGCACCAGGTAGGTGATGATCAGCAGCGCGAGGGCATTGATGATCCAGGTCAGGATGACGGTCATGTGAAGGGCTCCTAATGCAAAAAAACCGGGCCGCTCGACGCGACCCGGTCGGGCCGCGCATGCGGCCGGCGCGATGCGCGGCGCGCCGGCCCCGAAACCGCCAGGGGGCGCGGCGCGCTACGCCCGTGCCCGGCGCGAGGCCGGGCGCGGGATCAGTAACGGTAGTGGTTCGGCTTGAACGGACCGTCCTGCGACACGCCGATGTACGAGGCCTGCTCGGCCGACAGCACCGTCAGGTTGGCGCCGATGCGGGCCAGGTGCAGGCGCGCGACCTTCTCGTCGAGGTGCTTGGGCAGCACGTAGACCTTGTTCTCGTACTGCTCGCCGCGCACGAACAGTTCGATCTGCGCGAGCGTCTGGTTGGCGAACGAGTTCGACATCACGAAGGACGGGTGGCCCGTCGCGCAGCCGAGGTTGACCAGGCGGCCTTCGGCCAGCAGGATCACGCGCTTGCCGTCCGGGAAGATGATGTGGTCGACTTGCGGCTTGATGTTTTCCCACTGGTACTGGCGTGTCGACGCGATGTCGATTTCCGAGTCGAAGTGGCCGATGTTGCAGACGATCGCGTTGTGGCGCATCGCCTTCATGTGGTCGTGGTTGATCACGTGGAAGTTGCCGGTGGCCGTGACGAAGATGTCGGCCTTGTCGGCCGCGTATTCCATCGTCACCACGCGGTAGCCTTCCATCGCCGCCTGCAGCGCGCAGATCGGATCGATTTCGGTGACCCACACGGTCGCGCCCAGGCCGCGCAGCGACTGCGCGCAGCCCTTGCCCACGTCGCCGTAGCCGGCCACCACCGCGATCTTGCCGGCGATCATCACGTCGGTGGCGCGCTTGATGCCGTCCACCAGCGATTCACGGCAGCCGTACAGGTTGTCGAACTTCGACTTGGTGACCGAGTCGTTGACGTTGAAGGCCGGGAACGGCAGGCGGCCGTCCTTTTCCATCTGGTACAGGCGATGCACACCGGTGGTGGTTTCCTCCGTCACGCCCTTGATGTGCGACAGGCGCTTCGAGTACCACTGCGGATCGATGTCCAGGTGAGCGGCGATCGACTTGTAGAGCGCCACTTCTTCCTCGTTGGTCGGCTTGCCGATCACCGAGCGGTCCTTCTCGGCCTTCGAGCCGAGGATCAGCAGCAGGGTCGCGTCGCCGCCGTCGTCGAGGATCATGTTGGCGAACTCGCCGTTCGGCCATTCGAAGATGCGGTGCGAGTATTCCCAGTATTCGTCGAGCGTCTCGCCCTTGTAGGCGAACACCGGCGTGCCGGCTTCGACGATCGCGGCGGCCGCGTGGTCCTGGGTCGAGAAGATGTTGCACGAGGCCCAGCGCACGTCGGCGCCGAGCGCCTTGAGCGTCTCGATCAGCACGCCCGTCTGGATCGTCATGTGCAGCGAGCCGGCGATGCGCGCGCCCTTGAGCGGCTGCGCTGCCTTGTATTCGTCGCGGATCTGCATCAGGCCGGGCATTTCGGTCTCGGCGATGGTCAGTTCCTTGCGGCCCCAGGCAGCCAGTGCCAGGTCGGCGACGAGGTAGTCCTGCGAGGCTTTCGAGTCGATAACGGCGTTCATCACGCCCTCCTTTCTTGGTCAAAGATTGGTGACGTGAGCGCCGTTCAGAGTGCGGCGGCCCGGGCGGCGCGGCGAGTCGGCAGACCCGGCGCCGGCGGGGCGAATGCCGCGCGGTGAAGATTTCCAAGCCTGGCAGGCCGATGCCTGTCGCAACGCTCCTTGGAAACGAACGGCGATTGTAGCAAAGTGCCGCGAAGAATTCCCGCACGCGCGCCACGGAAATGCGTATCTATTTGAAATCGCCTCGATCGGTCCCGAAATGCCGGGACGGGGACAGGACGCGCCGCGCGCGCGCGCGCGGCGGCCGTCCTCAGTGCTCGGCGCCGACCCAGGCCTGCTCGCGCAGGCGCGCGCGCAGCCGCGCCACCGCCTGGCTGTGCAGCTGGCACACGCGCGATTCGCTGACCTCCAGCACCGCGCCGATCTCGCGCAGGTTCAGGCCCCGCTCGTAATAGAGCGACATCAGCAGCTTCTCGCGCTCGGGCAGCCGCTCGATGGCCTCCACCAGCGCGGCGCGCAGGTGGTCGTCGAGCAGCGCGGAAAGCGGGTCGGAATGATCGACGCGATAACGGTCGAGGAAGGGCTCGTCGTCGGCGGAACGATCGAAATCCTCGTAGTAGATCAGCTGGCTGCCGTGCAGGTCCTGCAGCATCGCCTGGTAATCGGGCAGCGGCATGTCCAGGTGCGAGGCGATCTCGCTCTCGTTGGCTGAACGGCCGAGCTGCTGCTCGACGCGATGCACGGCCTGCTCCACCTCGCGCGAGGTCTTGCGCAGGCTGCGCGGCAGCCAGTCGTTGCTGCGCAGCTCGTCGAGCATCGCGCCGCGGATGCGCTGCGTGGCATAGGTCTCGAACTGCGCGCCCTGGTCTTCCTTGTAGCGGCTCGCGGCATCGAGCAGGCCGATCATGCCGGCCTGGATCAGGTCGTCGAGGTCGACGCTGGCCGGCATCTTCGCCACCAGCTGCAGCCCGAGGCGACGCACCAGCGGCGCGTACTTGGCGAGCACCTCGGCTTGCCCCATCCCCGCTTCGGCCATCGTCGCGGACGTGGACAGTTTTCCTTGAGCGTTGTACATCGGCTCCCTCCAGAGTGCCCGTGGGTCAGGCGGCGTGCGCCGCGCCCCGTTCGATCGCCGGATGTCCGGCATAGGCCCGAGCGGCCGCGCGCGCCGGGCGCATCGGCCAGTACAGCAGGTCCTGCGCGATCTGCCGGTAGTCGCGCGCGGCGGCCGCCGAGGGGAAGGCGTCGACCACCGTGTGCACCAGCTCGCGGGCGCGCGCCACCAGCGGATCGGCGCTCACGTAGCCGCCCTCGTCGAGCGCCACCGCGAGATAGCGGCTCGCCACCCCGGCCAGGTTCTCGTAGGCCGCGCGCGCGTCGGCCGCGCTCTGCACGTGGTTGACCAGCACCCGGAACTGCGCGAGCGCATGCGCGTAGTGCAACCGCTTCATGCAGGCATAGGCCTCGGTGATGGCCGGGCCCGCCACGCGGGTCACCACCAGCACGTCGTTGGCGGCGCGCGCGAGCGCGGAGAACGCGCCCTCGGCGTCGCGCTGCGCATCGACCAGCACGATGTCGGCCGCGCCGTCCAGGTAGGCGGCGAGGCGGGCATCGTCATAGCCGTCGCGCGCCAGCTCGGCGGCCACGCAGATCGAGAAGCCGGCCGCGTGGCGCACCGTGCTGCCGGTGCGCACCCAGGAGCCGGCCAGCGTGGCGGCGGCCGAATCCACGTCGGAGCGCTCGTCGACCACCAGCACGTCCTTGCCCAGCGCGGCCAGCGCCGCCGCCAGGTTGACCACCGTGGTGGTGCAGCCGACCCCGGCCGGGCCGCCCGTCACCGCGACGATGCGGGTCGCGCGGCCGGCCAGCAGGCGCCGCAGCCCTTCGGCTTGATCGGTGGTGTGCTTATCCAAAGTAGACCTCGTGATGTCCGGCGCCCGGGCGGCCGGCAAGGGCCGACAGCATGCCGGGCAGTTCGTCGTCGTGCGGCACGAAGGGCGAGCCGTCGCGCGGCACGCAGAAGGCGCTCTTGAGCAGGAACTTGCGGGTCGCCACGTAGAGGTTCTCCGGCACCTTCTGCCCGGTCGACACGTAGTGCACCGGCAGTTGGTAGCGGATCACCGTGTCGAGCACGCCGCCGAGGTTGGTGGCCTCGTCGAGCTTGGTCAGGATGCAGCCGGCCAGGTCGGGCTGGCCCGCGCCGCGATAGGCCTGCACCACCTCGTTGAGGGTGTCGCCGTGGCTGGTGGCGTTGAGCAGCAGCAGGCGCTGCACCGGCGTGTCGGCGCCCTGCAGCATGGCGATCTGGTCGGACACGGTGCGGTCGCGCTGGCTCATGCCGATCGTGTCGATCAGCACGATGTGCTTGTTGCGCAGCTCGGAGAGCGCGAGCTGCAGGTCGCCGCCGTCCTTCACCGCGTGCACCGGCACGCCGAGGATGCGGCCGAAGATGCGCAGCTGCTCGTGGCCGCCGATCCGGTAGCTGTCGGTGGTCAGCAGCGCCACCTTGCTGGCGCCGAAGCGCATCACGCAGCGCGCCGCGAGCTTGGCGGTGGTGGTGGTCTTGCCGACGCCGGTGGGGCCCATCAGCGCAAACACGCCGCCGCGCTCCATCAGCGCATCCTCGCTGTCGAGCACCGGCAGGTTGCCGGCCAGCACCGATTCGGCCCAGTCGCAGGCGCCGTCGAAGCTGCCCTCGGCCAGCTCGGCCGGCAGGTTGTCGACCACGGTGCGCACCAGCTGGGCCGAGAAGCCGGCCGAGAACAGGCGCTTGGTCAGCGCGCCGTGCAGCGGGCTGCGGCGCTGGCGATCGCCCCATACCAGGCCGGCGAACTGCTCCTCCATCATGCCGCGCATCGCGCTGAGCTCGTTCATCACGGTCTCGTTGACGATGCGCTCGATGCGCGCGTTGATCTCGTCGGCGATCGTGGCGCTGGCGGGATTCGAGAGATTCGCGGCGCGCGCGGCCGGCTTGGCGGCGGCCGGAGCAACCGGCTCCGCCGCGCGGACCTGCGCGGCGCGGGCGCCGTGAACCGGGCGCGCGGCGCTCGCCTCGGCGCTGCCGCCGGCTTCGGCCGGCAGGCGCGCGGCGACGCTGCGCACGATGTCGCGCGCCCATTCGGGCGTCACGCCTTCGTCGCGCGCGGCGGCCGCTTCACGGCTGTCGCGGGCCTCGCGCGGATCGACGGCGGCCTCGGCGCGCGCGGCCGGCGCGACGATCTCGTCGTGGCGGCGCGTCAGGCGCCGGGCATGCTCGACCAGCCAGGGCGCGGGCGTCGAGGTCGGCGGCACGGCCTCGGCGGCCGGCGCGGCGCCCGCCTCGAGCGCTTCGTCATGCGCGTCCCTCGCATTCTCGTCGGCCTCGGCGCTGGCGCCGAACACCGAGGAAAACACGTCGCCGGAAGCATAGGGATTGGGCGGCACCGCCAGGCGCGGCGCGGCTTCGGCCGGCGCGGGGCGGGTCGCGGGCGGCAGCGCGCGTGCCTGCGCGGCCAGCGACGCGGCGGCAGGCACCTTCGGCGCGAGCGCGGCCAGCTCGGCGTCGGCCAGCGCGACGATCTCGACCGAGCCGTCCTCGATCGTGCGGTTCGACAGCACCACGGCATCGCCGCCAAGCGCCTCGCGCACCAGACGCAGCGCGTCGCGGCTGGTCGGGCCGGTGAATTTGCGGATGTTCAAGCGTTACCCCCGATGACGTTCGTGACTTTGATCGTGCGTGTTTCCGGCACTTCGGCGTAGGACAGCACTTTCAGTTGCGGCAGGCTGCGGCGCAGGAAGCGCGCGAGCATCGCCCGCAGCGCGTGCTGCACCAGCAGCACCGGCGGCAGGCCCATGTTCTGCTGCCGGAGCATCGCGTCCTGCGTGCCCATCAGCAGCGTCTGCGCGAGCCCCGGCTCGAGGCCGGGATTCGCGCCGGTGGCGAGCGCCTGCGACAGCACCCGCTCAAGATTCGCGTCGAGCCCCATCACCTGCATCTCGCCCGAGCCCGGGTACCACTGCTGGGTGATCGCGCGGCCCAGCGCCAGGCGCACCGCGGCGGTCAAGTCGTAGGGATCGGTGATGCGGCCGGCCTGCTCGGACACCGCCTCGATGATGGTGCGCATGTCGCGGATCGGCACGCCTTCCTCGAGCAGGTTCTGCAGCACGCGCTGCAGGGTGGTCAGCGAGACCGTCTTGGGCACCAGGTCCTCGACCAGCGAGGGCGCGTCGCGTCCGGTGCGCTCCAGCAGCGCCTGCACTTCCTGGCGGCCGAGCAGCTCGGCGGCGTGCTGCACCACCAGGTGGTTGAGGTGGGTGGCCACCACGGTGCTGGCGTCCACCACCGTGTAGCCGTAAACCTGCGCCGTCTCGCGCTGCGACACGTCGATCCACACCGCCGGCAGGCCGAAGGCCGGGTCGCGCGTCTGCGCGCCGGGCAGCGCGGCCGTCACCTGGCCGGGGTTGATCGCCAGCCACTGGCCCGGGAAGGCCTCGCCGGTGCCGACCTCGACGCCCTTCAGGGCGATCCGGTAGCCGTTGGGGCGCAGCTCGAGGTTGTCGCGGATATGGATCACCGGCGGCAGGAAGCCGATTTCCTGCGCGAACTTCTTGCGGATGCCCTTGATGCGCTTGAGCAGCTCACCGTCGCCGCTGTTGTCGACCAGCGGGATCAGCCGGTAGCCGACCTCCAGGCCCAGCGTGTCGATCAGCGTGACGTCCTCCCAGGTCGCCTCGTGGCTGTCGGCCGGCAGCGCCGCGGGCGGGGCGATCTCGGTGAGGTCGCCGGCCGCGTGCCGGGCCGCCTCGCGGCGGCGCATCACGCGCGCCATCCAGATCGAGCCGCCGCCGAGCAGCAGGAACGCGAAGTGGGGCATGTTGGGGATCAGGCCCATCATCACGATGATGGTGCCGGTGATGGTCAGCACGCGCGGGTTGGTGAACAACTGCCCGGTGATCTGGGTGCCGATGTCCTCGTCGGTGGCCACCCGCGAGACGATCACGCCGGCCGCCGTCGAGATCACCAGCGAGGGGATCTGCGCGACCAGGCCGTCGCCGATGGTCAACAGCGTGTAGTTCTTGCCGGCCGCGGCGAAGCTCATGTCGTGCTGGACGATGCCGACGATCAGCCCGCCGATCACGTTGATCGCCATGATGATCAGGCCGGCGATCGCGTCGCCGCGCACGAACTTCGAGGCGCCGTCCATCGAGCCGTAGAACTCGGCTTCCTGGGCCACCGCCACGCGCCGCTTGCGGGCCTGCTCCTCGTTGATCAGGCCGGCGTTGAGGTCGGCGTCGATCGCCATCTGCTTGCCCGGCATCGCGTCGAGCGTGAAGCGCGCCGACACCTCGGCGATCCGCCCCGCGCCCTTGGTGATCACCGTGAAGTTGATGATCATCAGGATCACGAACACCACGATGCCGACCGCGAAGTTGCCGCCCACCAGGAAGTGGCCGAAGGCCTCGATCACCTGGCCGGCCGCGTCGGGGCCGGTATGGCCCTCGAGCAGCACCACCCGCGTGGAGGCCACGTTCAGCGACAGCCGCAGCAGGGTGGAGAACAGCAGCACGCTGGGGAAGGCCGCGAAATCGAGCGGCTTCATGGTGTACATGCTGACCAGCAGCACCATCACCGACAGCGCGATATTGAAGGTGAACAGCAGATCCAGCAGCAGCGGCGGCAGCGGCAGGATCATCATGCCGAGGATCATGCAGATCAGGATCGGGCCGGCCAGCGCGCGCAGGTTGGCCACGTCCAGCCGGCCGACGCGCTTGCCGAGCGCTCCGGTGGGCGTGCTCATGCGGCACCTCCGTCACGGCGCGCGGCGCCCTCGCCCAGTACCTCGGTCGCTTCCTCGGCCTCGTCCTGTTCCGAGACGCTCGCGCCCTTGTCCAGCTCGGCCGGCACGTCCAGGTCGGTCGGCTCGGCCGGGAACGCGCCGCCCTCGCTGCGGAAGCGCTTCAACTGATAGACCCAGGCCAGCACCTCGGCCACCGCCGAATACAGCGGACCCGGGATCTCGCGTTCGAGTTCGACGTTGTGATAAAGCGCGCGCGCCAGCGGCGGCGCTTCCAGGATCGGCACGCGATGCTCCTCGGCCAGCTCGCGGATGCGCGCGGCCACCAGGTTGATGCCCTTGGCCACCACCTTGGGCGCGCGCATCTCGCCGTCGGTGTAGCGCAGCGCCACGGCGAAGTGGGTCGGGTTGGTGACCACCACGTCGGCCTTGGGCACGTTGGCCATCATGCGGCGGCGCGCCATGGCGCGCTGCTGCTGGCGAATCCGGCCCTTCACGTGCGGATCGCCCTCGTTCTCGCGATGCTCGCGCTTGACCTCTTCCTTGGTCATGCGCAGCTTCTTGTTGTATTGCCAGAGCTGGTAGGGCACGTCCATGCCGGCCACCACCAGCATGCCGGCCACCGTCACCCCGCAGCACACCGCCACCAGGTGCAGCGTATCGGCCAGCGCCTGGTGCAGCGGCAGCATCATCAGGCCGAGCAGTTCCTCGCGGCTCTTCCAGATCGCGATGCCGCCGATGCCGCCCACCACCACCGTCTTGGCCAGCGCCATGCCGAGCTGGATCAGCCCCTGCAGCGAGAAGATCCGGCCCAGCCCGCTGATCGGGTTGAGGCGGTCGAACTTGAAGCCGATCGCCTTGCCCGACAGCAGCCAGCCGCCCAGCGCGATCGGCGCGGCGAGCGCGGCCAGGCCGGTCAGCGCCAGCACCGGCGCGAGCGCCGAGAGCCCTTCCATGCCGGCGCGGCCGGCGCCGGTAAGCATCGCGTGGGTGTCGAAGGCGGCGGCGCGATCGAAGCCGAGCGAGCCGCGCAGCATGGTGCGCAGGTGCTCGCCGATCGGGCCCGACAGCATCCACGCCCCGTAGAAGCCGGCCGCCAGCAGCGCGAACGAGGACAGCTCGCGCGAACGCGCGACCTGCCCTTCCTCCCGCGCCTTTTCACGGCGCCGGGGGGTGGCTTCTTCGGTTTTCTCGAGATCGCTGTCCTCTGCCACTGCAGCCTCCACGCGGAAACGGCGGGATGCCATTTCCAGTGCATCGATTATTGATGGACGTGTCGAGCGGCGATCGGTCGAGGAAAGCGGGGAAACCGGGGTATTTCCGGCGATGGAAGGCGGGGGCGGTAAAAACGACAGGGCGCGCGGGGGAGGGAGCAGGCGGGCGCGGGGCGGGAAATGAGGCCGACGACAGGGCTGAAGACGGGGAGACCGCCGGGGCGCGAAGGCGGCAGCGGCGGCCCGCCCTGCCCGCGGCCGGCCGCCTGCCCTCATGCATCCGCCGCGAGGGCCCTCAACCGGCGGCGGCGCGCTCCAGCTCGGCGAGATCGAGCTTCTTCATGTTCATCAGCGCGGCCATCACGCGGCCCGCGCGCGCCGCGTCGGCCTCGCCGAGCAAGGCCGGCAACTGCACCGGCACGATCTGCCAGGACACGCCGAAGCGGTCCTTGAGCCAGCCGCACTGCTGCGCCCCGGCATCGCCGCCCTCGGCCAGGCTGGCCCAGTAGCGGTCGATCTCGTCCTGGGTCCGGCAATTGACCACGAAGGACACCGCCGGGCTGATGCGGAACACCGGGCCGCCGTTGATCGCCGAGAAACCCTGGCCGGCCAGCTCGAAGGCCACCGTCATCACCGTGCCTTCGGGCTGGCCGGCGGCCCGCGCGCCCTCCTTGCCGTAGCGGGCCACGCGCGTGATGCGCGAATCGTCGAACACCGAGACGTAGAAATTCGCCGCCGCCTCGGCCTCCTGGTCGAACCACAGGAACGGCGTGATGCGCTGGATCGACGGCTGCGCCGTCGCCGGGATGGATGTCATCGCCTGCCTCCTTGCGGGGCCGGACCGCGCCGCGGGCCGACCCTCGATGCGCCTGGAAACGCCGCGCCGGGATCGCGCGGCCGAACCTCGATGATAGGCGAGCGCGCCAGTCGCACGCCAAATGAAAAAGGGCGCGACCGCCACGCCCTCGCGGGCGGGACGATCGCGCCCTTCGGGCGCGCGGGCCGCGGCGGCCCGTCAGAGCGCGACGTACGGCGTTTGCGTGCCGCCCAGGCCGCGCAGGTCGAAGCCGAAGTAGATGCTGCGGCCGAAGAAATGCGGCAGCCCGAAGTCGAGCGTCTGGTTCTGGCCGAACGGCCCGCCCAGGTTGGCCAGCGCGAAGCCGTTGCTGTTGAACAGCGTCTGCGCGTTGGCGACCGAGAAGCTCACGTTGAGGGTGCTCAGGTCGGTGCCGGTCAGCGAGGCCGTCAGGTTCTGCGTGGTGCTCGGGCAGTAGAACGAGGCATTGTTGCTGCAGGGCGGCAGCGGCGTGCTGCTGTCGGTGGAGTCGAAGAAATAGGCGTTCGAGCCGGTGTCGAAGAACGCCGAGGCGATCGCGCGGGCCTGGAAGGTCCCCGCCACGTTGCCCGAGGTGGTGGTGCCGAGCCGCGTGACGCCGCCCGGCAGCGAACCGACGCCCAGCGTCAGCGTGCCGCTCGCGTTGCCGCCGCTGGGCGTGCCGAGCTGGACGATCACGCCGTCGTTGTTGCTCGGGAAGCGCGCCACCGGATTGGCCACCTGGCGGTTCAGCGCCAGCGTGGTGCGGGTGCAGCTGCCGCTCGACGGACACGAGTAGTAGTTGCTGTTGGCGGTCGAGTTGACGCAGGCGCTGCCGCAGTCGAACGGCGACTGGCCTACCCCGAGGATGCCGTTGGCGCCGAGCGCGGCGACCGAGTTGGCCGAGCTGCCGCCGTTCGAGCAGGAGCTGGGCACGTTCGAGGTGCCGAGGTCGCCGATGATCTGGATCGGCACCGCGCTGGCGGTCAGGCCGGCCAGCTTGACGTCGGCCGAGCGCACCGAGCCCCAGGTGAAGCTCGACACGAACTGGCCGCACTCGGTGAGGGTGCCGCCGTTGCTCGCGGTCTGCGTCGGCAGGCTGCCGAGCACGCTGGAGGCCGCCGAGCCGACCAGCCGCAGCCCGAACGAGGCGGTATCGAGCAGCACGTTGTTGATGACCTGGCAGTTCGAGGTACCGGGCGCGCAGACCGTGACGCTGACGGTCGGCATGTTCACCACGTTGCCGAGGCCCGCATTGACGACGATCGGCACCTGGTTGCCGGTGCCGGTATTGCCGCTGCCGACGGTGCCGCCGCCGGAGCTCGGCGTGCTGGCGTTGTTGCTGGCGCCGCTGCCGCCGTCGCCGCCGCCGCAGGCGACCAGCGCGGCCGTGATCGCGACCAGGCCCAGCGCGGCGAGCCAGCGGAAGGGATTCGAGGAAGTACGCAAGATGGGGCTCCCGGTGGTCACTGGATATCGGCGCCGGTCATGCCGGCGGGCAGCAGCGCGGGCAGCCAGGCCGAGCCGACGAAGGCGCCCATGTGGCCGCCCGAGCGGACCTCCAGCGCGCTCGAGTCGATCGCGATCGGCGCGCGCAGGCCGCGGCTCGCGTGCGAGGCCTGGACGCCGGCGCTGTACTGGGAGAAATAGCTGCCGAACAGCGAGGCGAGATCGGGCTGGGTGGGGCCCTGCCAGGCCACGCCGAACACGCTGCCGTTGCTGCCGAGGTATTCGTGGATCACCGTGCCGGAGCCGAGGGTGGTTTCGCGCACCGTGTAGCCGGCCGTGGACTGCGCCGTGTTGGCGAGTTTCGTGCTCGCGGCCCGCGAGGGCGAGAGCGTGCGGACCACCGCGGCCGTGTCGTCGGCGGGCGGCGCCGAGGGCGGCCCGCCCAGTTCGGCGAACGCGCCGCTGGCGCATCCCGCCGCCAGCGCGCCGGCGGCCCATTTCGCGGCGAGGCCGCGCATGCTTGTCGATTTCACCCTGTCACCCCTCGTAAGCCGGCACCGCGGCGCGAGACGCGCGCCGCTGGCGCCCGCAGTGCAAACCGTCGATCGTCTGCCGATCCTCGGCCGGATTCGCAGCCGGATTCGTGGCCGAATCACGACCGAACCCGCGACCGAATCCGGCGGACCGCGTTTCGGATCACCCGTCCCGCCTGAATTCCAGCCGGGCAGGACGCCAATGTCGATCGGTAGTATGCCTTCGGCCGACAGCAAAAACCAAACGCGATTCGCCGGCTGGTAAGCAACTGTAACGAAGCGCCGGCCGGCGGGGCGAAACCGGCCGCGAGCCGAGCCGGATCACAAAATGAAACGGCCCGCGGGCGGCTGGATCAGAACCCCAGGCTGGCCAGCAGGTCGTCGACCTGCGCCTGGTCCTGGACCACGTCGGTGCGGCCTTCGGGTGCGATCTGCGGACCGTTGAGCAGCGTATCGGGATGTCCCTCGGCGGCCAGCGCGGCCGCGTTGGCGGCGAACTGCTCGCGGCGCTCGGGGGCGATGTTCTCGACCAGCACCGCCAGCAGTTGCTGCTCGATCAGGTAGACCATCTCCATGATCTTCTTGATCACCTGCCCGGTCAGGTCCTGGAAGTCCTGCGCCAGCATGATCTCCAGCAGCTGGGTGCGGGTCGCCGAGGTGGCCTCGGGCAGCGCGCCGAGGAAGCCGCGCGTGTCGTCCATCAGCTCGCGCACCTCGGCGCGCTCGATCGGCGCGCGGTACCAGGTGGCCCAGCGCGCCTCGAGCGCCTCGGCCTCGGCCTGCAGCCGCTCCTGCACCGGCTTGGCGATCTCGATGGCGGTCAGCACGCGCTCGGCGGCCTGCTCGGTCATGTCGGCCACGTAGCGCAGCCGGTCGCGCGCGTCGGGCACCACCATCGCGGCCTGCTCGACGTGCTTGTCGAGCCCGAGCTCGCGCATCGAATCACGCAGCGTGCGGGTCAGCTGGCCGATCCGCGCGAGAATCCGGTCGCTGGTGAGATCTGCGCCATCCGCCCCCTGCTCGGCCGGAAAGCCGGCGCCGGCCAGCGCCGCATGAATCGGCTCGTCCATTCGTCAGCTCCCGGCCTTGGCCATCTTTTCGAGGATCTTGTTGAGCTTCTCGTCGAGCGTGGCCGCGGTGAACGGCTTCACCACGTAGCCGCTCGCGCCTGCCTGGGCGGCCGCGATGATGTTCTCCTTCTTCGACTCGGCGGTCACCATCAGCACCGGGAGGTGCGTGAGCGCGGCATCGGCGCGGATCGCCTTGAGCATCGCCAGCCCGTCGAGGTTCGGCATGTTCCAGTCGGAGATCACGAAATCGAAACCGCCGCCCTTCAGGCGCGCGAGCCCCGCCGCGCCGTCCTCGGCCTCGTCGACGTTCGAGTAGCCGAGCTCCTTCAGCAGGTTGCGAACGATTCGACGCATCGTCGGGAAATCGTCCACCACCAGAATCTTCATGTTCTTGTCCATCACGGTTCCTCTGCAAAATTCGGTATTCTCGCCGCGTCCTCAGACGCGCTGCACACGCTCGCCCATCGCGGCCAGCACGCGCCGACTCATCTCGTTCAGGGGCACCACCTCGTCGGCCCCGCCCAGCGCGATCGCCTCGCGCGGCATGCCGAACACCACGCAGCTGGCCTCGTCCTGCGCGAAGGTGCGCGCGCCGGCGCGCTTCATCTCCAGCAGGCCGGCCGCGCCGTCGCGGCCCATGCCGGTCAGGATCACGCCGATCGCATTCTTGCCCGCGTGCAGCGCCGCCGAGCGGAACAGCACGTCGACCGAGGGACGATGCCGGTTCACCGGCGGCTCGTCCGACAGGTGGGCCAGGTAGTTCGCGCCGCTGCGCGCCAGCAGCAGGTGGGCATGGCCGGGCGCGATATAGGCATGGCCCGGCAGCACCCGCTCGCCATGCTCGGCTTCCTTCACCGCGATCCGGCACAGCGTGTTCAGGCGCTGCGCGAAGGACTTGGTGAAGCCGGGCGGCATGTGCTGCGCGATCAGCACCGCCGGCGCGTCGGGCGGCAGCGGCACCAGCAGCTCGCGGATCGCCTCGGTGCCGCCCGTGGAGGCGCCCACGATCAGCAGCTTCTCGGTACTGACCAGCGGATTGTTCATCAGCGGCGCGCTGGCCTGGCCGGCCGCCGCCGGCCTGGCGGGCGCGGCCTGCCGCACGCGCGCGCGGGCCGCCGCGCGGATCTTGTCGGCCAGCTTCTCGGCGTAGTCGAGCATGCCGTCGCGGATTCCCACGCGCGGCTTGGTGACGAAGTCGACCGCGCCGAGCTCGAGCGCGCGCAAGGTGATTTCCGAGCCGCGCTCGGTCAGCGACGATACCATCACCACCGGCATCGGACGCAGCCGCATCAGGCGCTCCAGGAAGTCGAGCCCGTCCATGCGCGGCATTTCCACGTCCAGGGTCAGCACGTCCGGGTTGTGCTGCTTGATCAGCTCGCGCGCGACGAGCGGATCCGGCGCCGTCGCGCAGACCGCCATGTCGGGCTGGCTGTTGATGATCTCGGTCATCAGGCTGCGGATCAGCGCCGAATCGTCGACGCACAATACCTTGATTTTCTGCACGGTGCTCATGCCTCCTGCTTTTTCGTTGTAGCCGTCGAGCCGAACAGCTCGACGCGCGGCTTCGGCGCGGCCGGCGTGGCGAACAGCTCGACGTGGGCGCGCGCGCGTTGCGCGCGGGCGGCGCGTGCCTCGGCCGCCGAGCGGGCCAGCGCGGCCTCGCGTTCGGCCACCCCGGGCACCGACAGCCGCAGCTTCTTGACCATCGCCTGCCCGGTGCGCGGCATGAACGCGACCTTGCGCGGATGCGTGCCCTGCAGGTCCTCAGCGGCGATACGGATCTTCTCGAGCGCCAGGTAGCGGCGCACGAAATCGGCGTTGCGGTCGCCGATGTTGATGGTGGTCATGCCGGCCAGCACGGCCGCGCCGCCGAACACCTTGGCCTCGAAGCGCTCGCGCTTGCCGCCGGCCTTGATCAGTTCGTTGATCAGCACTTCCATCGCGTAGGCGCCGTAGCGCATCGAGTCGGAAGCGGGCGCGCGCGCGTCGGCGCCGTCGTCGGGCAGCATGAAGTGGTTCATCCCACCCAGGCCCGCGAACGGGTCGTGCAGGCAGGCCGCCACGCAGGAGCCCAGCACGGTGACCAGCACCATGTCCTCGCGGGTGGTGAAGAACTCGTTGGGCAGCAGCTTCACGCCGGGACGGCCGAAGTGGTTGTCGAAGTAGTGATTGCTCGCGATCGGCAGTGCGCTCATGCATCCTCCCCGGCCAGGCTGGGCGCGGCGCTGGCCGCCGCCGGCACGCCGGCGGGCAGGCGCGCGCGCGCCGGACCCGCGGCCGACGCGGCATCGCGGGTGCGTTCGTAGACGGTCTGGCCGCGCAGCCGGAACGCCTGCGTCACATAGGAGAAGTTCTCCGAGTGGCCGGCGAACAGCAGGCCGCCGGGCTTGAGCAGCGGCTCGAAGCGCGTCAGCACCTGCCCTTGCGTGGGCTTGTCGAAATAGATCATCACGTTGCGGCAGAAGATCGCGTCGAAGCCCTGGCCGATGCCGTAGTCGGCGTCGGTCAGGTTCAGCGGCTCGAAGCGGATCATCTGCCGCAGCTCCGGGCGCACCTTGACGCGCCCCGCCTGCGGGCCGGTGCCCTTCAGGAAGAAGCGGCGCAGCCGCTCCTGCGAGAGATGCTTGACCTGGTCGAAGGTGTAGATGCCCAGCCGCGCCTTCTCCAGCACCTGGGTGTCGAGATCGGTGGCGAGGATGCTGGCCTGGCGCGCCGCCGAGGGACCGAGCGCCTCCAGCAGGGTGATCGCCAGCGAATACGGCTCCTCGCCGGTGGAGGCCGCCGAGCACCAGACCGAGACCGGCGCCGGCCGCGTCTTGACGAACTCGGCGAGGATCGGGAAGTGATGCGCCTCGCGGAAGAACGCGGTCAGGTTGGTGGTCAGCGAATTGGTGAAGGCTTCCCACTCGACCGGGTCGTTGTCGCGCTCGAGCCGGTCGAGATAGTCGCGGAAGCTGTCCAGGCCCAGCGCGCGCAGGCGCCGCGCCAGGCGGCTGTAGGCCATGTCGCGCTTGTGCTCGGACAGCGAGATGCCCGCGCGCCGGTGGATCAGCGCGCGGATACGCGCGAAATCCTCACCGGTGAACGCGAAGTCGCGGCCGGCCTCCGACGCGCGCGGCGAAGGCGCGGTCGCAGGCTCGGTACGGGGCGCGGGGCGGGCATTCATCTCGGGCTCGGCTTAGAAGGTTTCCCAGTCGTCGTCGGAGCCGGCCGCGGCGGCCAGTGCCGGCTTCGACTCGCTGGACAGGGCGGGGCGCTTGAGCGCGGCACCGGCCTCGGCGCCCTTGGCCACGCGCGGCGCGTAACCGGCCTTGGCGGCGGGCGCCGGCGCGGCGGCGGCGGCACCTGCCCGGGCGGCAGTCGCGCCCGCGGCGGCACGGCTCGCGCCGGCACGGACGCCGCCGGCAGCTGTGGCGGGACGACGCATCGGCGTGGTCGGCGTACTTGCCGCGCCGACCGATGCCGGCTCGGCCGGGCTCGCTTCCTTATGGACGTCCTTGTGCGCTTCCTTGTGCGGGTCGGCATGCGCGACGGCCGGGGCCGAAGCCGCGGCGGCCTGCGGCGCCGGCAGCGAGGCCGGCTTGCGCAGCACCGGTTCGGCGACGGCCTGCGCGAGCGCGGCCGCGCCGCCCTCGACGCGCCAGCCGCCCACCACCGCCTTCAGTTGCCGGGTCTGGTCTTCCAGCGAAGCCGCCGCTGCCGCGGCCTGCTCGACCAGGGCGGCGTTCTGCTGGGTGACCGCGTCCATCTGGCCGACCGCGCGGTTGATCTGCTCGATGCCGGTCGACTGCTCGTGCGAGGCGGCGCTGATCTCGCCGATGATGTCGGTCACGCGACGCACCGCCTGCACGATCTCGGCCATCGTCGCGCCGGCCCGCTCGACCAGCTCCGAGCCGCTGCGCACGTTGTCGGCCGAATCGCCGATCAACTGCTTGATCTCCTTGGCCGCCGTGGCGCTGCGCTGCGCCAGCGAGCGCACCTCGCCCGCCACCACCGCGAAGCCACGGCCCTGCTCGCCCGCGCGGGCGGCTTCCACCGCCGCGTTGAGCGCCAGGATGTTGGTCTGGAACGCGATGCCCTCGATGGTGCCGATGATGTCGACCACCTTGTTCGAGCTGACCGAGATCGCCTGCATGGTGGTGACCACCTCGCTGACCACGTCGCCGCCGCGCGTGGCGATGTCGGAGGCGTTGACGGCCAGCTGGCTGGCCTGGCGCGCGTTCTCGGCGTTCTGGCGCACCGTGCCGGTGAGCTGCTCCATGCTGGAAGCGGTTTCCTGCAGCGAGGCGGCCTGCTGCTCGGTGCGCTGCGAGAGGTCGACGTTGCCGCTGGCGATCTCGTGCGCGCCGACGTCGATCGACTCGGCGCCGCGATGCACGGACTTCACCATCTCGGTCATGGCCTTCTGCATGCGGCCGATGCCGGTGAACAGGCGCCCGATCTCGTTGCTGTTGCCGAACTCGCGCACCGGCTCGGACAGGTCGCCCGCCGCGATCCGCTCGAACTGGCTGATGGCGCGCTCCAGCGGGCCGACGATCAGGCCGCGCAGCGCCAGGCGCACCACCACGATCATCACCACCGACAGGCCGATGCCGATCGCGATGCAGGTGATCATCAGCGAGATCTGCGACTGGGTGTTCTCGCGATGGCTGGCCACGCGCTTCTCGAGCGCGGCCGTCAGGTTCGCCACCGTGCCGTCGTAGGCCACGAACATCGGGCTGATCTGCGCATCGGCGATCGCGTGGTAGCCGGCGATGTCGCCGCCCTTGATCGCCGCGAACTCGGCGTCGACCGCGGTCTTCAGCGCGTCGTGGCGGGTGTTGGCCTCGTCGAGCAGGGCGCTGTCGATGCCGAGCTTCCTGGCCGCCTGGAACGCCTGCCAGTTCTGCGCCGACTGCTCGTAGAGCGCCTGCGCGCGGTTCAGCGCGCTCTGCGTCTCCTCGACGTTGCCGGACTCGGTCAGCGCGCGCACCCGATCGAGCGCCACGCGCGTGCGCAGCAGGTAGGACGAGGTGTCGCTCAGCGAGCGGATCGCCGGCAGGTCGCCGCCGACGATCTCGTTGAACGCCGCGCCGGTCTGGTTCAGCGCCACCAGGCCGAGTCCGCCGACCACGGCGGTGAGAACCACGAACGACAATCCCACGGCGGTCAGCGTCGTGCGAATCGACCAGTTGTGCAGCATCATCAGTCTCCCCCGAGAGATTGCGCGGCGGCGCTTACACGCCGAATTCGTCGATGAGGGCCATCTCGCGGCTCGTCATCAGCTTTTCGATGTCCATCAGGATCAGCATCCGGCCGTCCACGCTGCCGAGCCCGGTGAGGTACTCGGTGGTCAGCGTCGCGCCGAACTCCGGCGCCGGCATGATCTGCTCGGAGGTCAGCGTCAGCACGTCGGAGACGCCGTCCACCACCATCCCGACCACGCGATGCGCGACGTTGAGGATGATCACCACGGTCTGGTGGTCGTACTCGATGCGCCCCAGGTGGAACTTGATGCGCATGTCGACGATCGGCACGATGATGCCGCGCAGGTTGATCACGCCCTTGATGAACTCGGGCGCGTTGGCGATGCGCGTGACGCTGTCGTAGCCGCGGATCTCCTGCACCTTCAGGATGTCGATGCCGTATTCCTCGTCGCCGAGCGTGAAGACCAGGAATTCCTGGCCGGCCGCGTCGCCCTGCGCGACGCCGCGACGGTTGGCGCCCGCGCCCGCGGCCGCCTGATGGATCGAATGGACTTCGGACACGTTGTCCTCCCAATGCGGCATGGCCGCGTAGCGGTTAGAAAGTCGCGAGCGCGCCCGCGCCGTGGGCGGAGCGGGCATCGCGATTCAGGGCGGCGACATCGACGATCAGCGCGACGCTGCCGTCGCCGAGTATCGTTGCGGCCGAAATGCCATGTACCTTGCGGTAGTTCGTTTCGAGGTTCTTCACCACCACCTGCTGCTGGCCGACCAGCTCGTCGATCAGCATCGCGAAGCGGCGCCCCTCGGTCTCCATGATGGTGACGATGCCCTGGGTCGGGTCGGTGCGCGCGTCCTCCACCGAGAACACCTCGTGCAGCGCCACCAGCGGCAGGTACTCGCCGCGCACCCGCACCACGCGCTCGCCGTTGCCGACCGTGTAGATGTCGGCGGCGGCCGGCTGCAGCGACTCCATCACGAAGTTCAGCGGCAGGATGAAGATCTCGTTGCCGACCTTGACCGACATGCCGTCGAGGATCGCCAGCGTGAGCGGCAGCACGATGCGGGTGGTGGTGCCGCGCCCGGCCAGCGAGCTGATCTCGACATGGCCGCCCATCGCCTGGATGTTGCGCTTGACCACGTCCATGCCGACGCCGCGGCCGGACACGTCGGTGATGGTCTCGGCGGTCGAGAAGCCCGGCGCGAAGATCAGGTTCCAGACCTCGTCGTCGCTGATCGTGTCCGACACCGGGATGCCCTGCTGGGCCGCCTTGGCGAGGATGCGCTCGCGGTTCAGGCCGGCGCCGTCGTCGCTGACCTCGATCACGATGTTGCCGCCGTGGTGGGCGGCCGACAGCACCAGCTGGCCGACCGCGTCCT
Source organism: Burkholderia gladioli (assembly GCF_000959725.1). Lineage (NCBI taxonomy): Bacteria > Pseudomonadati > Pseudomonadota > Betaproteobacteria > Burkholderiales > Burkholderiaceae > Burkholderia > Burkholderia gladioli. The sequence goes on along the minus strand of NZ_CP009323.1, from coordinate 1,732,664 downwards.
TGCCGGCGGCGCGGCGCTTCTCGACGGTCTCGATGCCGTGGTCGAGGCTGTTGCGCACCAGGTGGGTGAGCGGATCGATGATGCGCTCGATCAGGCTCTTGTCGAGCTCGGTGGCCTGGCCGAAGGTGACCAGCTCCACTTCCTTGCCGAGCTTGGCGGCCAGGTCGCGCACCAGGCGCGGGAAGCGGCTGAACACGTAGTCCATCGGCATCATGCGGATCGACATCACCGCTTCCTGCAGGTCGCGCGCATTGCGCTCGAGCTGGGCCATGCCGTTGTAGAGGCGGTCGTGCAGGGCCGGGTCGAAGGCGCTGGTGGTCTCGGCCAGCATCGCCTGGGTGATCACCAGCTCGCCGACCAGGTTGATCAGCTGGTCGACCTTCTCCACGCCGACCCGGATCGAGCTGCCTTCCGCACCGGCCGCGGCCTGGTGGTTGCGCGCGCGGCGATCCTCGCCGGCGCCGCGGCTGTCGGCGGGCTCGGGCTGGGCCGCCGGGGCGGCGGCCGGCGCGGCCGGGGCCGGCACGCTGGCGGCTTGAGCGGCGGGCGCGGCTTGAGCGGCTTGAGCGGCTTGAGCGGCTTGCGCCGGCGCGGCGCTGGCCACCGGCGCGGGCGCTGCCGCGGCCACCGGGGCCGGCTGGGCGGCGGCCGGCGCGAAGGTCTCGGCCACCACCGCCGGCGCCACGGGCGCGGCCGGCGCGGCGGCGCCCGGCGCCGTGTCGCGGCCGATCGAGATCTGGCTTTCGTCGATCACGAAGCACAGCACCGCGACGATGTCGTCGGAAGGCACGTCGCTGTCGAGCCACAGCGTGAGGTCGTCGCCAGCTTCCTGGCGGCCGACCACGCGGCCCAGGTTGCCGAGTTCCTCGACCAGCAACTCGCGGTCCTTGGCGCCGACCTCGCGCAGCACGATGCGCAGGTGCGGGCCCTGGTCGGCGCCGGCCGCCTCGCTGCCCGGATGGGCCGCCTCCAGCGCCTGGGTGACCACGTGCTCGGGCGCGCCGCTGCCGGCGACCGCGTCGAATTCGGCCGCCGCGGCCGCGAAGGCGCGCTCCAGGTCCGCCTCGGATTCCTCTTCCTCCTCGTGCGCCGCCGGCTGCACCGCCGCCGGGGCGGGTGCCGCGGCCTGGCCCAGCGCGCCCTGCAGCAGCGCCTCCAGCTTGGCGCAGATCGCCGCGGCGGCGGCCGCGTCGGGCTCGGCGCTGGCGCGGTAGTCGGCCAGTTGCTCCGAGAGCACGTCCTTGGTTTCCAGGAACGCGTCGATCATCGGCACCGTCAGCGTGATCTCGTGATTGCGCGCGCGATCGAGCAGCGATTCGAGGATGTGGGTGGTGTCGGTCAGCGCCGCGAAGCCGAAGGTGGCCGCGCCGCCCTTGATCGAATGCGCGGCGCGGAAGATCGCGGCCAGGTCCTCCGGATCCGGCGAGCCGGCGTCGAGACCGAGCAGCAACTGCTCCATCTGCGCGAGCAGCTCGTCGGCCTCGTCGAAGAACGTCTGGTAGAACTGGGTGATGTCGAGAGTCATGCCGGATCCACGTCGTATCGTCGGTTGGCGTCGTATTGGGGTCGTCGGCCCTGGTCCGGGGCCGGTCGCGTGCGCGCGACTACGGGTGGCTCGGCGCCGCCAGCGCCGCCACCAGGTCCAGCAACGTTTCCGGGTCGAGCGGCTTCTCGATCCAGCCGGTGGCGCCCGCCTCGCGCGCCGCCGACTTGAAGTCCTCGCCGCTCTCGGTGGTCAGCACCAGGATCGGCGTCGCCGCGTAGGCGCCGCGCGCGCGCAGCGTGCGGATCACGTCCAGGCCGTTCTTGCCCGGCATGTGGTGATCGGTCACGACCAGGTCGAAGGCGATCGCGGCGGCCAGCTCGAGCGCGAGCTCGCCGTCGGCGGCCACGTGCACGTCGTAGCCGGCGTCGGCCAGCGTCGCCTGCAGCAGGGCGCGCATGGTCGCGGAATCGTCGATGGCGAGGATGGAGCGGATCATGTCGTTCGGTCCCGAAATCACGTCATTCACGTCATTCACATCACAAGGCGCCGCGCGCGGGCGCCACCGCCGGTGCCGCCGGCGCGGCGGGCTTCACCGCGGGCGGCGCGAGCGCCGGCTTCGGCACCGCGGCAGGCCCGGCACCCGGTGCCGCCGGCTTCGCGCCGCCGCCGATCTGCTGCGCGAGCGCCTGCGAGCCGGCCGCGTCGTTCGACAGCGTGGTGGCGGTGGCGTCCTCGCGCATCAGTGCCGTCTCCGACTTGCGGTTCAGCACCAGGATGCTGATCCGGCGGTTCTCCGGGTCGAGCGGGTCGGCCTTGTTCAGGTTCTGGGTCGAGGCCAGGCCCGTCACGCGCAGTACCTTGGCCTCGTCCATGCCGCCTGCGATCAGCTCGCGCCGCGAGGCATTGGCCCGGTCGGCCGACAGTTCCCAGTTGCTGTAGCCCTTCTCGCCGCCCGAATACGGCACCGCGTCGGTGTGGCCCTGCATCACGATGCGGTTCGGCACGTCGTTGAGGGTCTTGCCGATCTCGCGCAGGATGTCGCGCATGTAGGGCTCGACGGCGTCGCTCGAGAGCGCGAACATCGGCCGCTTCTGGGTGTCGACGATCTCGATGCGCAGCCCGGTCAGGGTCGAGTCGATGCGTATCTGCTGCTTGAACTGGCGCAGCACCGGGTTGGCCTCGATCGCCGCCATCAGCTTGATCTGCAGGTCGTGCAGGCGCACCTGCTCCTGGCGGTCCTGCGAACCCGGGTCGACGTCGTGCTCGTCGTCGCGGCCGGCCTGGGTCAGGCGGTTGGCCAGCATGGTGCTGCCGTCGGTGCGCCGCGTGGTGCCCGAGTCGCTGCGCGTGATGTCCGAGCCGCCGCCGTTGACGATGCTCGAGTCATGCGAGCTGCGATCGCCGTTGCCGAACAGCGCGGCCTTCAGCGGTGTGTTGAAGTAGTCGGCGATACCCTTCAACTGCACCGGCGTGACCGCCGAGAGCAGCCACATCAGCAGGAAGAAGGCCATCATCGCGGTCATGAAGTCCGCATAGGCGAGCTTCCAGGCCCCGCCGTGATGACCTTTCTTCGCCGGTGCGACCCGCTTGACGACGATCGCGCGATCCTTGCCCTTGCTCATCGCCGGCCGCCCCGCTTATTTCGCCTTCACCCGGCGCACGTGCTCCTCGAGCTCGGCGAACGACGGGCGTTCGGTCGAGAAGAGCACCTTGCGGCCGAATTCGACCGCGATCGCCGGCGCGTAGCCGTTCAGGCTCGCCAGGATGGTCACCTTGATGCACTGGAGCAGCTTGGTCGACTCGGCCGCGCGCTGTTCGGCGAGGCTGGCCAGCGGCCCGATCAGGCCGTAGGAGAGCAGGATGCCGAGGAAGGTGCCGACCAGCGCCTGCGCGATCATCGCGCCGAGCACCGCGGGCGGCTTGTCGGCCGAGGCCATGGTGTGCACCACGCCCATCACCGCCGCCACGATGCCGAAGGCGGGCATCGCGTCGCCCACGCGCGTGAGCGCATGAGCCGGGCCCTCCACCTCGACGTGGTGGGTCTCGATCTCCTCGTCCATCAGGCTTTCAATCTCGAAGGCGTTCATGTTGCCGCCCACCATCAGGCGCAGGTAGTCGGTCAGGAACTCGACCATGTGCTTGTCGGCCAGGATCTTCGGGTACTGGGTGAAGATCGGGCTCTTCTCGGGGTCGTCGATGTCGGCCTCGAGGGTGAGCGTGCCTTCCTTGCGCGCCTTGGCCAGCAGCACGTAGAGCAGGGCCATCAGCTCCATGTACAGCGCCTTGGTGTATTTCGAACTCTTGAACAGGGTCGGCAGCAGGCGCAGCGTGGCCTTGATCATCTTGATGCCGTTGCCGAGGATGAAGGCGCCGACGCCCGCGCCGACGATCATCAGGACTTCGAGCGGTTGGATCAGCGCGCCCAGGTGGCCGCCCGCGAGCGCGTAGCCGCCGAACACGGACAACAACGTCACGAGAGTTCCCACGAAAATCAGCACAGCCTGTCCCTCACGAATGGCCGGCGGGAAGGCCGCCGTTAAGTGGTTTACGGCAGGCGGGCCGAAAACTTTCACCGCCCCGGACCGGGGCTAACCCGATATCGGCCGGGGCCCGGCGGCGGCGGCGCGCCGGGCCGCGGGCGGCCTTGGCGCGGGCCGGGGCCGGGTTGCGAGCCGGCTTCGCGGCCATGCGGGGCGCCGGGCAGGCCGGGCAGCTTGGGCTCGGGCCGGCGCAGTAGTTCAGGAAACGGATAGCGGCATGAAGTGGGCACCGGAGCGCAAGACAGGCAACCGGGCCGGCGACGATGCGGCGACTTGCCGCTCCGCTCGCTCATCCGGGCAGCCGGCCGAACGGTGAGCCGGCACCCGACCGGTGCCGGCGCGGCAGGCAGCGCGGGCTGCCCGCCGGGTTCGCGCCGCATCCGGAACCACGATACGGACCGCCACGGCAATCGCGGCCGGCGTCGAAGCCGCCGCAGCCGCGCCCGAAACGCCTCAGACCGCGGCGAACGCCACCGGCGGCACGGCCGGCGCGAGCGGCATCGCCTCGGCCTTGGCTGCAGCCTTGCGGGTCTTGCCCGCGCGCGAGGGCGGCTGGCACAGCCCGCAGACGAAACCCTGCTGCGGATCGTGCGCATGCGCAACGAAATGGCCGCCGCAGCGCGTGCAGGGCGTCATCTGCAGCATCCCGGAATCGAAGAAGCGCACCAGGGTCCAGGCGCGCGTCAGGCTCAGCACCGCCTCGTCGTCGGATAGCCCGACGTGCTCCAGGTAGAGCCGGTAGCTCTTGACGATCGACTGGATCGAATCGCAGCCGCCGTGGGCCTGCATGAAGCGGTAGATGTTGTAGAACAGCGACGAATGGATGTTCGGCTGCCAGGTCATGAACCAGTCGGTCGAGAACGGCAGCATGCCCTTGGGCGGCGAGACGCCCTTGAGCTCCTTGTAGAGCTTGATCAGCCGATCGCGGGACAGGTTGGTCTCCGCCTCCAGCAGTTGCAGACGCGCCCCGAGTTCGATCAGTTCGATCGCCAGGGTGATTTCCTTGACCTCGAGCACCACGCTCTTCGTCGCCATAGCCAGCCTCCGGGATTTCCGGGAATGAGAAGCCATCCGCGCGCGCGCCGGACGCGCGTAGGCGCGCCGGGCTGACGGACGGCGGATGAATATAGGGAAATTAGCGGAGGCTTTCGACGGGCTGGCCGGCCATCAGGATGGCCGAGTGTGCCTGCGCGACGGCCGTGCTTCGGCCTTTGTCGGCAAGCGAGGACAGCAACGCATGATCGTCGAAACGGAAGCGGCAGAGCATCTGGTTCGATGCCGCCAGCTTGACCGTCTGGGCGAGTGTCAGGTTCGCGAGCACTTCCGCGAGTTCTTCCGAGATTCCCATCCGGAACATGCCCATGGCCTTGTCCTCACGCAGCAGACGCTGGGCGAGCAATAGGTACGACAGGTTCACTTCCTTGATCTCGGCGAGCATTTCACTGGTCGCGCTCATGATTCCCCCGTAAGAAATCTTGGCCATCTGCTTTTGAAAACGTTTGCCGTGTTCGCTCGCCCGACAGGGTCGGCAACCGGCGTTTATATTCTTACGGTCATTGTGGCCAAACGGTATTGTGACGGGTATCAGCAAAGGGGAATGCGGCAGGCAGGATTTGTCTGTAAACCGTGTAGGAATTTTTCCGACATCCGCGGCGAATTACGGAAGCCGTCGATTTCTCGTAAACCCTTGATCTCAAAACAAGAAATGATGGACTTCGGAAAAATTTCCCAGGCAATTATCGCGTTTTTTCCACGGCTGTCACAATTGACAGGCATGCATGTAGGAAGCCCTTTCCTACTGCCTTCCAGCCACCCCGCGCAGGCCCTCCGGCCCCTCTATTTCAGCCTGTAACAAGGCTTAAGTGTTTGAAAAATCACTCGAACCTCGTCGGACGATCCCGATAATAGAGTCGAACGGTCGGCCGGCGGTCAAAACATTTTCGTCAGCGCCGCCCCATCGTCTGCTGTCGGCCGCACCCGATCCGGGCGAGCACGGCAGGCAGGCCCGGCCACCATACGCACAGGAGAACCGCCCCATGCGCATCGCACAAATCGCCCCGCTCTACGAAGCCGTCCCGCCCAAACTCTACGGCGGCACCGAGCGCGTCGTGTCTTACCTGACCGAGGCCCTGGTGGAACTCGGCCACGACGTCACGCTGTTCGCGAGCGGCGATTCCGTCACCTCGGCCAAGCTCGAGGCCTCCTGGCCGCGCGCGCTGCGCCTGGATCCCTCGATCCGCGACTCGATGGCGCCGCACATGCGCCTGCTCGAGCAGGTGGCGCGCCGCGCCCATGAATTCGACGTGCTGCACCTGCACCTCGACTACCTGCCCTTCCCGCTGCTCTCGCGCCTGGACGTGCCCTACGTGACCACCCTGCACGGCCGGCTCGACCTGCCCGAGCTGCAGCCGGTGTTCAACGCCTTCCCGAGCGCGCCGGTGGTGTCGATCTCGAACTCGCAGCGCGTGCCGCTGCCGCAGGCCGGCTGGGCGGGCACCGTCTACCACGGCCTGCCCGACACGCTGCTCACGCCGCAAACGGACCGCGAACCCGAGTACCTCGCCTTCCTGGGCCGCATCTGCCCGGAGAAGCGAGTGGACACGGCGATCCGCATCGCCGCGAAGAGCGGCCTGCCGCTGAAGATCGCGGCCAAGGTCGACAAGGTCGACCAGGACTACTTCAAGAACGAGATCGAGCCGCTGTTGTCGCAGGCGAACGTCGAGTTCATCGGCGAGATCAACGAGCAGCAGAAGCCGGCCTTCCTGTCGGGCGCCAAGGCGCTGCTGTTCCCGATCGACTGGCCGGAGCCGTTCGGCCTGGTGATGATCGAGTCGATGGCCTGCGGCACGCCGGTGATCGCCTTCAATCGCGGTTCGGTGCCCGAGGTGATCGAGGACGGCCTGACCGGCTTTATCGTCGAAGACGAACACAGCGCGGTGGGCGCGTTGCAGAAAATCGACAGCCTGTCGCGCACGGCGATTCGCGAACGTTTCGAAACGCGATTCAGTGCTCGCACCATGGCGCGTCACTATGTCGAAATCTACGAAACCTTGGGCGCCGCCGCTAAACAGCCGCATTTGACGCGACTCGCCGCCAGCTGATCGAAATCCGGGCGCCTTGCCCGGATTTCAAATATCTCGAAAAAAAGAAAGCCGCATCCCCGATGCGGCTTTCTTTATTGCGGCGACCGAAACAGGCCGGCCGACAGTGCCGGCGCGACCGGCGACTTACTCGACCAGAAAACGCTCGCGGTTTTTACCGACGATCCAATTCGGCGGCTTGCCGCGGCCACTCCAGGTGGCGCCCGACTTCGGGTCCCGGTATTTGGGCGGCAGCGGCGCCTTCTTCGGCGGACGCCCGCGCTTGGCGCGCTCGGCAAAGCCGAGATCCTGCGCGGTCAACCCGTATTCGGCGATCTTGCGCTGCACGTCGGCGATGACGGCCTCCACTTCCTGCCGGCGGACGTCGTCCGCTTGAGCCTGCAAGTCGGCAATCTGCGCTTTCAGTTTTGCGTATTGAGACATTTTCACTCCCTATTCACGATTCGCCTGGCAATTGGAGCCTAGACACTATCGTTCCGTTCCGCAATCAGCACTGTACCGGGATCGGGCCGAGCCCAATTCGTATGAAAAAATTATTGCGGATGCATTATATTTCAGTGCAGGTTAATTCTAATGAAATTCGCGCGACACATCGTGGCAATTTAACAATCGTTGACCCTTCGACACGGATTGGATTTCCTATAATCCGTAGCAATGCGCGTCGCGTCAATTACGAGATGGCCGGCTGACAAAATTCCCGCCCTTTTTGGTCGAAATGGTAACGAAAAATCGGCACGCCGGAATTGACGGAAAGCGTCGGCGAAACCACGCCGAGGCCCGGCTGGCGCCTTACGGGAAGATTGCCACGGGGAGCGAGGAAGCAGCGACCCCGACGCTGCCGAATCCGAAACAACAAAGGGGGCGAGTATTTCAACGGGCGCTTCGGCGCCCGTTTTTCATGGATCAATTCGAATTGCGTCGCGGCAGTGAATGACCGACGGCGCCTTATCGAAATTCGGCATGAAATAGCCGACAGCGGGACAAGGCCGATTGGCGGCGGCAAGGGCCGCCATCGCGGCGCGGCCGCGTGTCTCGAAGCGGCGCTTCTCAGCGAACCGGGTCGATATCGAGCGCGAACAGTTCGCGCAAATGGCGCGCCACGCCCGAATCGGCATTACTGCCGATGCGCGGCACGTCCGGCAGGCGCAGCACCAGGTCGGGATTGGCGTTATCCATCATGAATGGATGGCCGGCCGTTTCCAGCAGGTCGATATCGTTCATGTTGTCGCCGAACGCGACGCAATGCGCGCGATCGAGACCGAGCCGCTCCAGCACCACCCGCAGCGCGCGTCCCTTCGAGACGCCCGCGGTCATCACCTCCAGGCAATCCGGCAGCGAGTAGGTCACGTAGAGCGCATCGCCGAAACGGCTCGCGAGCCGCTCGGCCAGCACCGCCAGGTCCGCCGGCTCGCCGATGTAGAGCACCTTGGCGACATCCTCGGCCGCATAGGCCGGCAGGTCGGCCACGCGGTAGACGAAGCCCGAGTCCTGGTGGAATTCGAGCAGGTGCGGCGCCTCGCGGTCGATCAGCCAGCCGGTATCGGTGAACAGGTTGACGATCACCCTGCCGTGCTCGCCCACCAGCTCGGGCCGCACCAGCTCGCGCACCACCGCCGGCGCGATGTCGCTGGCGTACAGCGGCGTGTCGTCCGGCGCATGCACGCGCGCACCGTTCGAGGTGATCAGGTAGGGGCGGATGCCGAGCACGTCGCGGATCCCGGCCACGTCGGCGTGATGCCGGCCGGTCGCGATGATGATGGGAATGCCGTCGGCCGCCAGCCGGCGCACGGTGTCGATCGTGTAGGGATCGAGCTGGTGGTCGCGATTGAGCAGGGTGCCGTCGAGATCGGTGCAGATGGCGTGGTACATGGCGGGTGGGCGGGGCGCGGAAAGCCCGCATTTTATCGCCGCGAAGGCTGGCGCGCCGCGCGGCCGCAATGAAAACGCAAGCCGGCGGCGCCGATTCCTCGCGCCTCGCACGACGGCTGCCGGCCGCGGCCGGCGCCGTTCAGGCTTGCGTCGCCCGCCGCGCGGCCTCGCGCTGGGCGAGCCGCAGCGCGCCCTGGGCCGAATCGGCCAGCGGCGCACGCAGCCGCGCGCGATGCGCGGCCGGCACGGCCGCCTCGAGGGGCGCGGCCAGCCCGCCGCAAAGGGCGACCGGCAAGGTCCCGGTCGGATCGAGCGCCTCGATCAGGCGCCCGATCGCCTCGCCCGCCTCGGCCAGCAGGCGCTGCGCCACCGGGTGGGCGCGATGCGCGAACACCACCGGCGCGAGCCTGGCATAAGCGGTCTGGTTCGCCGCGCAGGACCACACCACCAGGCTGTCGCGATCGGCCGCGCCGGTCAGCGCCAGCAAGGCTTCGGCGAAGGCGTCGCGCGGCGCGCGGCCGTCCAGCGCCTGCTGCGCATGCGCGAGCGCGCGCAGCCCGAACCAGGCGCCGCTGGCCTCGTCGCCGGACGGAAAGCCGTAGCCGCCCGCGATCCGGCAGGTGCCATCGACATCGAGCGCGGCCGCGATGCTGCCCGTGCCGAGCGCGACGATCACGCCGGCCTCGCCGCCGTGCGCGCCCAGCACCGTGGTGTAGGCATCGCTCTCGATCGCCAGCGCCGCCACCGGCGCGGCCTCGACGAAGGCGCGCAGCCAGCCGGCGTGGTTGCTGCCGGCAAGCCCGCAACCCAGCACGCAGCCGCGCCAGTCGAGGGCGAGCCCGGCCTGCGCGAAGGCCTCGGCGCAGGCCTCGCCGATCGAACGCCAGGCGCCGTCGATGCCGAGCGCCAGGCCCGAGGGGCCGCCGGTGCCGCGCCCGAGCTCGCGCCCCCGCGCATCGGCCAGCACCGCACGCGTGCCGGTGCCGCCGCCGTCGATGCCGATCAGGTAGGTGGGCTCAGTCATCGGGAAATTCTCTCCGGAAGGTGCGACGGGAATGATCATGAACCGGGAGCTTAACCGCATCGTCGCGCCGCGTGCCGCTTCGGCTATGCTGACGGCGACCCGCGAACAGGCGGACCGGCAGGCTGAACGAGGAGAATCGATCGATGGGCGAACGCTGCAACTGGGTCCGCACGGACGCCGATGCGCATTATCACGACACCGAATGGGGCCGGCCCTCGCACGACGAGCGCTACCTGTTCGAGATGCTGATCCTGGAAGGCGCGCAGGCCGGGCTGTCCTGGTCGACGATCCTCAACAAGCGCGAGGCTTATCGCGCCGCCTTCGCCAACTTCGAGGTCGACGAAGTGGCGCGCTTCACGCCCGCGCGGCTCGAGAAGCTGCTGCTGGACCCGGGCATCGTGCGCCATCGCGGCAAGATCGAGTCGGTCGTCACCAATGCCCTCGCGGTGCAGCGGATTCGCGCCGAGCATGGCTCGCTGGCGGCCTTCCTGTGGTCCTTCGTCGACGGCAAGCCGCGGCTGAACGGCTGGGATTCGTATCGCGACGCGCCGGCCTCGACCGAGACATCCGACGCGCTGAGCAAGGCGCTCAAGCGCCATGGCTGCAAGTTCGTCGGCTCGACCATCTGCTACGCGCTGATGCAGGCGATCGGCATGGTCAACGACCACGAGTTCGGCTGCCCGTGCCGGGATGAGTGCGCGAAGCTCGGCAAGCCGGCGAGCGCCGCGAAGCGGGCGGCGGCCAGGCCGGCCGCGGCAAAACCTGCAGCCACGGCGAAATCCGCTCCGACCAAGCGCACCGCGGCGAAAAAATCGGCGGCCTGAGCTTGGGGCGCCGCAGCCCAGCGCCATCCCGCCATCTTGTATTCGCCGCCCCAAAGCAAAACGGCGGCGCCCCTCGCGAAAGGGGCACCGCCGTCCGGATACGGACCTGGGAAGCTTAGTGGAGCTTCTTCGGCAGCATCTGGCTGCGCAGGCGCTTGTGCAGGCGCTTCACGGCCGCGGCCTTCTTGCGCTTGCGCACGGCAGTCGGCTTCTCGTACGACTGGCGCTCACGCAGCTCAGCGATCAGGCCGTTCTTTTCGATCGCGCGGCGGAAGCGGCGGATCGCTACTTCGAACGGCTCGTTTTCCTTCAGAAGAATCGTCGTCATGTCGTTCCTAAATTGCTTGATACGGTCAAAAACGTAGCGGCCAAGCGCCACGCACCGGCCTTCCGGGCGTTCCCACGAACTGGCGAAACGAGCGGGTTTTGTGGCCTCGGAGGCCGGAAAAGAGAGGCGGAATGCACCGCGAAACGCTCGGCAACCTGCAACCGGCGCCGCGTTTGACTGCCAGCTTGGACATGCCGAAAACGGCAGAGGCTTGACAGAAATCTCAATTCAGCCCGCCATGCTAGCAGGTAAACATCCGTTCGGCTAGGTGTTTACGACTTTGCCGGGGTGGCGCCGTATCAGGATAACCACGCCAGGGCGCCGCGATGCCCGCCCGGGCGCCCCCACCTCACATCCGCCCCTCGCTCCCCGCGCCCGCAATCCCGCGCCCGAGACGGCTTTCATCGCTACCACTGGAAACCATCGAGATGGGGTCGAAAATCAATGAAAAATCGATCCACATCGAAAACTCCCCCTCAAGTTTTTTTTCGGCCCGCCGAAATCCTGCTCTGAGGCGGCCAGCAATGAACGAGTGCACCGCCGATGCCCACGTTGGCTTGTTTAAAGGCTCTCGGCTCACTTAGGAGAATTTCCATGCTCGGAATCAATACCAACATCAACTCGCTGGTCGCTCAGCAGAACCTGAACGGCTCGCAAAGCGCTCTGTCGCAAGCCATCACCCGCCTGTCCTCGGGCTCCAAGATCAACAGCGCGGCCGACGACGCGGCAGGCCTGGCGATCGCCACCCGCATGCAGACGCAGATCAACGGCCTGAACCAGGGCGTGCAGAACACCAACAGCGCGGTCTCGCTGATCCAGACGGCATCGAGCCAGCTGTCGGCCCTGACCACCAGCCTGCAACGTATCAGCACGCTGGCGACGGAAGCCGCCAACGGCACGCTGTCGCAAAGCGACCAGGTCGCCGCCCAGCAGGAAGTGGCGGACCAGATCGCTGAAGTGAACCGTATCGCTTCGCAGACGAACTTCAACGGCAAGAACCTGCTCGACGGTTCGGCCGGCATCGTCACCTTCCAGGTTGGCGCGAACGTCGGCCAGACGGTCACGCTCGACCTGAGCCAGAGCCTGTCGGCGGCCAAGATCGGCGGCGGCCTGGTGCAGTCGGGCCAGACGGTCGGCACGATCCAGGGCCTGTCGCTCGACGCCAACGGCGCCGCCACGACGGCCGCGCAACCGGCCATCACCTCGGTCAACGTGCTGTCGGACGGCAAGGGCGGCTTCACCTTCACCGACCAGAACGGCCAGGCACTGAGCACGACGGCAGTCGGCGCGATCTTCACGACCGGCACGGCAGCGGGCACGGGCACGGCCGTCACGAACCTGACGCTGGCCACCGGCGCGACGAGCGGCATGACGGCGGCACAGGCCAGCGCGGCAACCCAGATGGTCACGCAGATCAACGCCGTGAACGCACCGCCGACCGTCTCGAACCTGTCGATCAGCAGCGCCACGGGCGCCAACCAGACGATCTTCTCGGTCGCCAACGCGCTGGCCACCATCAACAACCTGCAAGCCACGCTGGGCGCCACGCAGAACCGTCTGCAGGCCGTCGCGCAAACGCAGCAGGCCAACTCGACCAACCTGTCGTCGGCCCAGTCGCAGATCCAGAGCGCGGACTTCGCGCAGGAAACCGCGAACCTGAGCCGTGCGCAAGTGCTGCAGCAAGCCGGCATCTCGGTGCTCGCGCAAGCGAACTCGCTGCCGCAGCAGGTCCTGAAGCTCCTGCAGTAAGGCTGTCGCGGTACTGCTTTGAAAACCCGGACCGCGCCTTCATGGGCGGTCCGTTCGTGCGACGGCGCAACCTTCCTCGTGGCCGTCGCGCGCTTTTTGCTTTTACGGGGCTATGTTTTTCGCCGTACCGTTTTCCCGCGGTTTGCCGTAGCATCCGCCACGATCCGCAACGCATCAGATTCGCCTGCGCCATCGACGGCGCCCACGGAGCCACGCGATGTCCACGATTCCCTCGACCAACAGCAGCTCGAACGCGACGACCAGCACCTCGCAGAGCAGCAACAACGCGCTGAGCAGCAATCCGGCGCTGCAGCAAGCCGCCCAGTCGATCATCAGCGGCTCGACCGGCAACACCGGGCTCGACGTCAATACGCTGGTGTCGGCGCTGGTCAGCTCCAAGACCGCCGCGCAGGCCGTCCTGCTGTCCACCTCGATCGCCAACGACACCCTGAAGAACCAGGCCTATGCCAGCCTGCAGAGCGCCCTGTCGACGCTGCAGACCTCGCTGGCCTCGCTGGCCGACGGCTCGCTCGCGCAAACCTACACCGCGACCGCCACCGGCAACGGCCTGACCGCGAGCGCCGGCGTCGGCGCGCAGGCCGGCACCTACCAGGTCACGGTCTCGCAGATCGCCCAGTCGCAATCGCTGTCCTCGCCCGCCTTCGGCGCCACCACCCAGCTCGGCACCGGCAGCCTGACGCTGCAGGTCGGCAGCAAGAGCTCGACAATCAGCATCAGCTCGTCGAACAACACGCTGGCCGGCATCCGCGACGCGATCAATAACGATCCGAACAATCCCGGCGTGTCCGCCACCATCGTGAACGGCAGCGACGGCGCGCACCTGGTGCTGAGTTCGAAGGCCAGCGGCGCGGCCAACACCATCAACGTGACGGCCAATGCCAGCACCGACAACGGCCTGTCGCAACTCAGCGTCACCTCGACGCCGAGCACCAGCGGCGGCGGCTCGACGATCCCGTCCAACTCCAGCTGGAGCCAGTCCACCGCCGCGCAGGACGCGCAATTCAAAATCGGCACGGTGAGCGGCTCGAGCTCGACCAACACCGTCACCAGCGCGATCGCCGGCGTCACGCTGAACCTCACGCAGGCCGCGGTCAGCAACCCGCCAGCCGCCCAGACGCTGACGATCGCCCCCGACACGACCACCCAGGCCTCCACCATCACCGCCTTCGTGAAGGCCTACAACACGCTGGTCACGACCTACTCGGCGGTCGGCACCTTCAACAGCAGCAACCCGTCGCAAAGCGGCCCGTTGTTCGGCGACTCGACGCTCAATTCGATCCAGAACCAGCTCTCGGCGATCCTCGGCGGCGGAGTCACCAGCAACGGCGCAAGCGCCACGCTGAAGTCGCTGGGCATCACCATCGCCGACGGCAGCAACTCGACGCAGCCGGCCGGCACCCTGGTGATCGACCAGGGCGCGCTGACCACCGCGCTGCAGAGCACCAATGCCGCGGCCACGCTGTTCAACGGCACCAACGGCATCGGCGAGCAGCTCAGCAAGGCGATCACCAACATCACGGCGCCCAAGGGAATCCTGACCACCAGCGTGAGCTCGGTGCAGAGCGACCTGACCAGCCTCAACACCCAGCAGACCGCGCTGAACGCCTATGCCGCGCAGCTGACCACGCAGTACAACACCCAGTTCACCCAGCTGAACACGCTGCTGGCGCAGATGACGACCAACCAGAACTACCTGACCCAGCTTTTCGGCGGCACCAACAGCGCGGGCGCGCTGGCCACCAACAAGTAAGCGGCCCGGGATACGGAGAAGCGACATGGATCAAACCACCCTCGTCAGACAGGTTCTCGCGATGACGCACGAGATCGACCGGGCGGTGCAACTGGCCGACTGGGAGGGCGCCGGGCGGCTGGTGGCCGCGCGCGAGCCCTATCTCACCTCGATCCAGGCGCAGCAGTCGCCCGAGGCGATGCTGATGATCCGCGAGATCCAGGCCATCGACGCCGCCACCATGGCCGCCTCGTCGCTCGCGCGCGACGAGTTGCAGCACGAATACCGCGCCGCCATGGGCCGGCTCGATTCGGCCAGGCAATACAACAGCCAGGCCGCGCTGCGCTACTGAGCGGCCGCCGCCGGCGAACCGGCGGCGATACGGTCAGACCCGAATAATCACAATTCACGCGCACGAGCGCGTGCTCGTTCACCTCAAGGCCCGCCTCGCGCGGGCTGTTTTTTTGGCGCGGACGCCGGCAAATCGATGAAATTGACGCCGGTTTACCGGTCAGTTCCACGCTTCGAGCCACGCCCGGCGGCCGGATAATTTCGATCATCGCTTGTTCCCTCCCGGGTTTGCCATGTCCGAATCGACGCCGTCCGCCAGCCAGATGCCTGATCAACAGTTCGATGCGGATATCGCGCTGGTGCTCGACAGCGCGCTAGCCAGCCATCACCGCGGCGAATTCGCCGAGGCCCGGACGCTCTATGAGCTGATCCTGTCGGCCCACCCGCAGCACGCGGATGCCCGCTACAACCTGGCGGTGCTCAAGGTGCAGACGGGCGAACCGGCCGCGGCCCTGCCCGATTTCGAGGTCGTGCTCGGCCTCTCGCCGCACAACGGGCAGTACTGGGTCAGCTACATCGACGCGCAGATCGAGGCGGGCCGCATCGCCGCGGCCTGGACCATGCTCGGCATGTGCCAGAAATTCGGCGTCCATGGCCCGGCCGTGGACGGGCTGGTCAATCGCCTGTCGCTGTCGGCCGAGGGCAAGGCGGCGATAGTCGGCACCGCGGCGGCCGGGCAGCCGGTGGCGGCCGCCGCCTCGGCCAGCCCCGCCGAGACGCGCACCGTGACCTTCTCGATCTCCACCGCCACGCCGCAGGCGGGCCAGGGCACCGCCCAGGCCGCCGCGCCTGCGCCCCGCGCCGTGCAGGCGCCGATCGCGCGCAAGCCCACCCCGCAGGATGTGAACCGCTTCACCGCGCTCTACAACAAGGGCCGCTTCGAGGAAGCCATCAAGCTGGCGCGGCAACTCGCGCAGCGCTACCCCGATCACGCCTGGTGCTGGAAATCGCTGGGCAACGCGCTGCACCAGCACGGCGAATACCTGGCCTCGATCGAGCCGCTGGCCAAGGCCACCGAACTCGATCCCGCCGACGTGCTGATCGGCACGCTCTACGCCGACGTGCTGCGGCTGGCCAATCGCCTCGTCGATTCCGAGCGCGAATCGCGCCGCCTGCTCCAGATCGATCCGGACTTCGCCGAGACGCACCGCGTACTGGGCATGAGCCTGCTCGCCCTGGGCCGCATCCAGGAAGCGATCGTGGCCGGCCGGCGCTCGGTCGAGCTGGCGCCGAACTCGCTGCACGTGCACGGCTCGCTGGCGGTGGCGCTCAGCGAACTGGGCGCGACCGCCGAGGCCGAGGCCTCGTTCCGCCGCGCCCATGAGATCGCCCCGCGCGATGCCGCGATGCACAGCAACCTGCTGTTCTGCATGACCCACAACCCGGGGCTCGACGCCGAGCGGCTGTACGCCGAGCACCGGCGCTTCGCCGAGATCCACGAGGCTCCGGTACGCGCGCGCTGGCCGCGCCACGCGAACCAGCGCGACCCGGAACGCCAGTTGCGGATCGGCCTGATCTCGGGCGACCTGTTCAATCACGCGGTGTCGTCCTACCTGATGCCGATTCTCGAGGCGCTGAAGGACGATCCGACGCTGTCGCTGCACGTCTATCACAACCACACCATCGAGGATGCCGTCACCGAGCGCATGCGCGCCTGCGTGCGCAGCTGGACCACGGTGGCCGGCCTGAGCGACGACCGGCTGGTGCAGCGCATCCGCGACGACCGGATCGACATCATGATGGACCTGTCGAACCACACCGGCCGCAACCGGCTGCCCGCGCTCGCGCGCAAGCCGGCGCCGGTGCAGGTCACCTGGCTCGGCTACCCGGGCACCACCGGGCTGGACGCGATCGACTATCACTTCGCGGACCGCTTCGGCGTGCCGTTCGGCGAGATGGAGCGCCAGTACAGCGAGAAGACCGTCCACCTGCCGGCCGGCGGCACCTTCAAGCCCGCCGAGAACGCGCCGCCCGTCAACCTGCTGCCGGCGCTGCACAACGGCTACGTGACCTTCGGCAGCTTCAACCGCCTGAACAAGCTGCGCCACGACGTGATCGCGGTCTGGGCGCGCATCCTGCACGCCGTGCCGGGCTCGCGGATGCGGATCGGCTCGATCCCGCGCGACGGCGGCGTCGACATGCTGCTCGGCTGGTTCAGCGCCGAAGGCATCAGCCACGACCGCCTCGACCTGCAGCCGCGCGCGCCGGCCGCGGTCTACCTGCAGCAGCACCACCATGTCGACTTCTGCCTCGACACCTTCCCCTACACGGGCTCGACCACCGCGCTCAACGCGCTGTGGATGGGCGTGCCGACCCTGACGATCCGCGGCGACACGCTGGCCAGCCGCGCCGGCGCGGTCTGGATGTCCTCGGTCGGGCTCGAGCAGTTCGTCGCCGACGACGCCGACGATTTCGTGGCCCGCGCCATCGCGCTGGCCGGCGACCTGAAGGGCCTGGCCGCGCTGCGCGGCGGCATGCGCGAGCGCTGCCGCCAGTCGGCGGGCTTCCAGCCCGAGCGCGTCGCGCAGGCCGTCTCGGACAGCTTCCGGATCGCCTGGCGGCGCTGGTGCGCCGGCGAGGCACCGATTCCGTTCACCGCGCCCGACCGCGGCTCGCTCGCCACCGCTGCCAGCGAGGCCGTGCCGCGCGATGCCGAGGCCGCCGCCCTCACCGGAGAAGCACGATGAATGCCCTGCCGCTGCGCGCCGTCGAACCCGTCGCCGACGAGCGTATCTATGTGACGCAGCCGCATCTCGCGCCGCTCGCCGAATTCCTGCCCTATCTCGAGCAGATCTGGGACAGCAAGGTGCTGACCAACGGCGGCCCGTTCCACCAGCAGCTCGAGAAGGCGCTCTGCGAGTACCTGGGCGTCGAGCACCTGGCGCTGTTCACCAACGGCACGCTGGCACTGGTCACGGCCCTGCAGGCGCTGCGGATCTCGGGCGAGGTGATCACCACCCCCTATTCCTTCGTCGCCACCGCGCACTCGCTGCTCTGGAACGGCATCAAGCCGGTGTTCGTCGACATCGACCCGCATACGCTGAACATCGACCCGGCCAGGATCGAGGCCGCCATCACGCCGCAGACCACCGCCATCATGCCGGTGCACTGCTACGGCCGGCCCTGCGACGTGGAAGCGATCCGCCGCATCGCCGACAACTACAACCTGAAGGTGATCTACGACGCCGCGCACGCGTTCGGGGTGCACACCGACGCCGGCAGCGTGCTCGGGCACGGCGACCTGTCGGTGCTGAGCTTCCACGCCACCAAGGTGTTCAACACCTTCGAGGGCGGCGCGATCGTCTGCCCCGACGCGAAGACCAAGCAGCACATCGACCACCTGAAGAACTTCGGTTTCGTCGACGAGGTGACGGTGGTGGCGGCCGGCATCAACGGCAAGATGAGCGAGATCAACGCGGCCTTCGGCATGCTGCAGCTCAAGCACCTCGACGCGGCGCTCGCCCGTCGCGCGCAGATCGACGCGCGTTATCGCGCGCAACTGGCCGGGGTGCGCGGCATCCGCTGCCTGCCGCCGATCGACGCGAAGCTCGTCAATCACTCGTACTTCCCGATCCTGGTCGACGACGACTACGCGCTCTCGCGCGACGGCCTCTACCAGTTGCTGCGCGATCACGAGATCCACGGGCGCCGCTACTTCTACCCGCTGATCTCGGACTTCCCCAACTACCGCGGGCTGCCCTCGGCGCATCCGGACCGGCTGCCGGTGGCGCGCGACATCTCGCGGCGCGTGCTGTGCCTGCCGATCTACCCGGCGCTGTCGGACGACAACGTCGATCGCGTGGTGAACCTGATCGCCGGAGCCGGTCGATGACCACGCGCGCCGCGCTGCTCGACATCGCCAGCCACCTGCCCGACACGGTGCTGGCCAACGACGAGCTGGCCGCGCTCTATCCGGAATGGCCGGCCGAGAAGATCCTCGCCAAGACGGGGATCCGCGAACGCCGCATCGCGGCCGACGGCGAGACCGCCTCGGACCTCGCCTTCCACGCGGCCCGGCGGCTGTTCGCGCAAGGGCGCGTGAGCGCGGCGCAGGTCGACTTCGTGATCCTCTGCACCCAGGCGCCCGACTACATCCTGCCGGCCTCGGCCTGCCTGCTGCAGCACCGGCTCGGCATCGGCACCCATGCCGGCGCCTTCGACGTCAACCTCGGCTGCTCGGGCTACGTGTATGGCCTGTCGCTCGCCAAGGGCCTGGTCGAGACGGGCGCCGCGCGCTGCGTGCTGCTGCTGACCGCCGACACCTATTCGAAATACCTGCATCCGCTCGACAAGAGCGTGCGCACGCTGTTCGGCGACGGCGCCACCGCCACCGCGATCGGCATCGACTCGCGGGCCGCCGGCGACGGCATCGAGCCGATCGGCCCGTTCGTGTTCGGCACCGACGGGCGCGGCGCGCCGAACCTGATGGTACGCGCGGGCCTGTTCCGCGAGCCGCGCAGCGCCGACAGCGCGCGCGAGCACGAGGACGCCTCCGGCAACGTGCGCACCGACGAGCATCTCTACATGAACGGCGCCGAGGTGATGGCCTTCTCGCTGGCCGAGGTGCCGCGCGCGGCCGAGCGGCTGCTGGAGCGCGCCGGCCTCGCGCGCGAGGACATCGACTGCTTCGTGCTGCACCAGGCGAACCGCTTCATGCTCGAGGCGCTGCGCAAGAAAATGAAGATCCCCGAGGATCGCTTCCCGATCCTCGTCGAGCACACCGGCAACACGGTGTCGTCGACGCTGCCGCTCGCGCTCGAGCAGTTGCGCGGCGAAGCTCGTCTCGCGCCGGGCACGCGCGCGATGCTGCTCGGATTCGGCGTCGGCTACTCGTGGGCCGGCTGTCTGTTGAACTGTTAGCAGGAAACGCAATGAACGCATTCTACGAAGGACTCGCGGAAGTCTTCGAAATCGACGCCGCCGAGGTCTCGCCGGCCCTGGTGCTGGCCGACCACAACTGGGATTCGCTGGCGATCGTCTCGACCATCGCGCTGGCCGACGACTGCTTCGGCGTGCTGCTGAACGGCCAGGCGCTCGGCAACTGCCTGACCGTCGCCGATATCGAGGCGCTGGTCCAGGCGCAGAAGGGCTGAGCTTGGACGCGCCGCTCGCCCCGGCCGGCCGCGAACTGCGCGCCGGCGGCGCCCGCCTCGCCGGCGTGGTGTCCTGCCTGCCCGCGCAGGAGCAGTCGAACCAGCCGTTCGTCGAGCGCTTCGGCGAGGCGGCCGTGCGCGACGTGGTCAAGATGATCGGCGTCGAGCGGCGCCGCCGCGCGGCCGAGCACCAGACCACCGCCGACCTGTGCCGCGCGGCCGGCGAGCACCTACTGCGCGGCCTGGGCTGGCGGCCGGACCAGGTCGACGCGGTGCTGTTCGTGTCGCAGACGCCCGACTACCGGCTGCCGGGCACGGCCTTCGTGCTGCAGGCCGCCTGGGGGCTGCCAGCCGCCTCGATCGCGCTCGACATCAACCTCGGCTGCTCGGCCTACCCGCAGGCGCTCTGGCTCGGCATGAACCTGATCCGCAGCGGCGCGGCGCGGCGCGTGCTGCTGGCGGTGGGCGACACCATCAGCAAGCTGGTCGATCCCGAGGACCGCGCCACCGCGCTGCTGTTCGGCGACGCGGGCACCGTCACCGCGCTGGAGGCCGATCCCGAGGCGGAGGACGCGCATTTCGTGATCGGCGCCGACGGCGGCGGCGTGCCCAACCTGATCGTGCCGGCCGGCGGCTGCCGCGGCACGCCGACCGACGACGCGCGCCTGGTCGGCCGCTCGCCCGACCATCTGTTCATGGACGGCGGCGAGATCTTCAACTTCACGCTCAGGCGCATCCCGCCGCTGGTGGCGCGCACGCTCGAACTGGCCGGCCACGGCGCGCAAGGCCACGATGCCTTCCTGTTCCACCAGGCCAACCTGTTCATGCTCAAGCACCTGGTGAAGAAGGCCGGCTTGCCCGCCGAGCGCGTGCCCATCAACCTGAACGCCTACGGCAATACCAGCTGCGCCTCGATCCCGCTGCTGATGACGACCGAGCTTCGCGAGGCGCTCGCCACGCGCGCCATGCGCCTGGCGATGTTCGGCTTCGGCGTCGGCTATTCCTGGGCCTCGGCCTCCCTGCTGACGGGGCCGCTCGCCGTCGTCGACACCATCGAATCATGACCGTCTTCTCCGAACGCTGCCTCGCGGGCGGCACCTATCTCGTCACCGGCGCCTCGTCGGGACTCGGCCGCGCCGCCGCGCTGGCGATCGCCGGGGCGGGCGCCCGCGTGATCGCGGGCGGGCGCGACGCCGAACGGCTGGCCGCCACGCTCGACGCGCTGCCCGGCAACGCTCACGTGGCCGCCGCGCACGCGCTCGACGACGCCGACGTCTGCGCCGACTGGGTCGCCCAGCTCGCCGAGCTGCATGGCCCGCTGCGCGGGGTGTTCCATGCCGCCGGCACCGAGCTGATCCGGCCCGCGCGCATGACCCGGCAGGCCCAGCTCGACGAGACCTTCGGCGCCAGCCTGTTCGCCGCCTTCGGCATCGCGCGCGCGGCGGCCCGCAAGGGCGTGATGGAGGACGGCGCCTCGCTGGTGCTGATGTCCTCGGTGGCGGCCAGCACCGGCCAGGTCGGCATGACCGCCTACTCGGCCGCCAAGGCCGGCATCGAGGGCCTGGTGCGCTCGCTCGCCTGCGAACTGGCGCCGCGCCGGATCCGCGTCAACGCGATCGCCGCGGGCGCGGTGCGCACCGCCATGCACGAACGCCTGACGCGCGGCAGCCCCGACGAGGCCGTGGCCGCCTACGAATCGAGCCATCTGCTCGGCTTCGGCGAGCCCGAGGACGTGGCCGGCGCCGCGCTGTTCCTGCTGTCCGGGGCGAGCCGCTGGATCACCGGCACCGCGCTGGCGGTCGACGGCGGCTACCGGGTGCGCTGATGGGCGAGATCCTCGAGCGCGCCGCCCCGCAACCGGCCATCCACGCCGAGCGCTACATCGTCGCCGGCGGCGGCGCCTTCGCCCGCGAGCTGATCAACTGGGCCGAGGACGCCGCCGACGCCGGGCTCGGCCCGCGCGTGACGGGCTTCCTCGATGTCGATCCCGAAGCCTTGTCCGGCTTCGGCTACGCGCTCGACTGGCACGGCGACATCGACGCCTACCAGCCCGCCGAGGGCGACGCGGTGCTGCTCGCGATCGGCGAGCCGCGCGCCAAGGCCGAGGTGGTGGCCCGCTTGGCCGCGCGCGGCGCGCGCTTCGGCTCGCTGCGCCACCCCAGCGCCGTGGTGGCGCGACGCGCCCGGCTCGGCATCGGCGTGGTGATCTGCCCGAACGCCGTGCTGTCGGCCGACTGCCGGATCGGCGATTTCGCCGCCGTCAACATCCTGTCGAGCGTCGGCCACGACGTGACGCTCGGCGCCTATGCCACGCTCAGCTCGCACGTCGACCTCACCGGCCATGTGGTGGTGGGCGAGCGCGTGTTCTTCGGCTCGGGCGCCCGCGTGCTGCCGCGCGTGACGATCGGCGCCGACGCGCGGATCGGCGCCGGCGCGGTGGTGATGCGCAGGGTGCCCGAGGGCGCGACCCTGTACGCGGCCCCCGCGAAACGGCTTTGACAGGTTCGATCATGGATTTCGACCGTGAACTCGTCGCCCGCCACTGGCAGTTGCTCGGCCATCGGCGGGAGTTGCCCGCCGATGGCGATTTCGTGCGCTTCGACAGCGCCGCCGGCGAGATCGTGGTGTTCAACGACGGCGGCGAGCTGGTCGCGTTCGACAATCGCTGCCCCCATCGCGGCGCGCGCCTCTACCTCGAGGACAGCGGCAACCAGGCGGCCAGCTGCGCCTACCATGGCTGGACCTATCGCCAGGGCCAGCTGATCATCCCGGGGCGCGAGCGCTTCCGCCACTGCCGCATCGAGCAGGCCGCGCTGAACCGCTACGCGCTCGACTGGTGCGGCGACTTCCTGTTCGTCGGCATGCGCCCCGCCACCGACCTGTCGACCCAGCTCGGCGAGTTCGAGCAGCTGGTTGCCGACATCTCGTTCAACATCGACCGGCGCGTCGACCTGAACCGCTACGACTACGGCTGCTACTGGCCGCTCGCGGTCGAGAACGCGCTGGAGCCCTACCATATCGGCGCGGTCCATCCCGGCACGCTCGGCACGCTGGCGCTGGACGACGGCGAGAACCGCTTGCACGGCGCCAACTCCGCCTGGTTCGCGCCGCTGGGCGCGGCGCGCCAGCGCAACCAGCTGGCGAAGCTGCGCCGGCTGTTCGCGATCGACTTCCAGTACGAGGGCTACCTGAGCCTGTACCTGTTCCCGTTCACGATGATCTCGTCGACCTACGGCTACTCGTACTCGCTGCAGCACTTCCTGCCGGCGGGCGGCGGCGCCGATCTCGCGCGCTTCACGAGCCGCCTCTACGCGGCGCCCACCGTGGGCGCGCAGGCCGATGCGATCGTCGAGCCCTTCCTGGCCTCGACCACGCGCCTCAACCGCCAGGTGTTCGAGGAGGACCACGCGATTTGCCGGCGCCTGCCGCGCGACGCCTGGTCGATGGCGCCGCTCGAATTCGCGGCCGACACCGAGGTCAAGATCGATCACTTCCGCACCGCCTGCCGCGCCTTCGACGCCACGCTGCGGCGCGCCGCGCCGATCGCCTCGGTATCGGCTGTCTCGGCCGCGCCGGCCGGGCCGGTCGTTCCGGTGGTTTCGGCGGGCTGAATCGGCGCTTGACAAGCCCGCTCGCGGCATGGATCACTGACGGCTCCCCTTCCCCGCGGAGCCCAAGATGACCCTCGAAACCTGGCTCGCCTTCGCCGGCGCGAGTCTGCTGCTGGTGATGATTCCCGGCCCGACCATCCTGCTGGTGATCGGCGATTCGCTCGCCAATCGCGAGCGCTCGTCCTGGAGCACGGTGGCCGGCGTGAGCGCCGGCGACACCACCGCGATGGCGGTCTCGCTGGCCGGCGCCGGCGCGCTGCTGGCGGTCTCGTCCACCGCCTTCACCGCGCTCAAGCTGGCCGGCGGCGCCTACCTGATCTGGCTGGGACTGCGCTCGATCCTGCAGGCGCGCGCCAGCGGCCGGCAGAGCGTGCCGCTCGAGCCGAAATCGACGCGCCGCCGCTTCCTGTCGGCTTACGCCGTCACCGCGCTGAACCCCAAGAGCATCGTGTTCTTCGTCGCCTTCGTGCCGCAGTTCGTCTCGCCGCACCAGAGCTTCGCCTCGCAATGCCTGGTGCTGCTGCCGACCTTCGTCTGCATCGCCACCCTCAACGCC
This sequence comes from Burkholderia gladioli, assembly GCF_000959725.1. Classification (NCBI taxonomy): domain Bacteria; kingdom Pseudomonadati; phylum Pseudomonadota; class Betaproteobacteria; order Burkholderiales; family Burkholderiaceae; genus Burkholderia; species Burkholderia gladioli. Next base: position 1,708,382 of record NZ_CP009323.1, on the reverse strand, counting down.
GCCTGCTACGCGCGCCTGGCGCGCTACGCGGCCTCGCGGCTGACCGGCGCGGCCGCCCAGCGGCGCTTCGGCTATGGCGGCGGCGCGGTGCTGATCGGCGCCGGCGCGCTGACGCTGCGCATGTCGCATCACTGAGCGCGCGGCGCGCCAAACGAAAGGGCAGCCCTCGCGGGCTGCCCTTTTTTCAGGTCGCGTCGCCAGCGTCGGCGACGCGTGCCTCGCGCCGACACTCAGGCCTGGCCGAGATCGAGCGCGTTGCTCAGGTCGCCCGGCGGCGTCGCGCCGCGCGCGGCGAAGGCGCGATCGCGCGCGGCCACGCCGTCCAGCGGCGCGAGCCCGTGCACGCGGCTGATGAAGCGCAGGATCGAGTTGGTGTCGTAGAAGGTGTGGTCGACATGGCCGCGCCGTGCCAGCGGCGAGATCACCAGCGCCGGGATCCGCGAGCCCGGGCCCCAGCGGTCGCCCTGCGGCGGCGCGACCGGGTCCCACCAGCCGCCGTTCTCGTCGTGGGTCATGATGATCACCGTGTTGGCCCATTGCGGGCCGCGACGGATGTGCTCGATCACCGTCGCGATGTGGCGGTCGCCCGATTCCACGTCGGCGTAGCCGGCATGCATGTTCAGGTTGCCCTGCGGCTTGTAGAAGGTGACCGCCGGCAGCCGGCCGGCGTCGATGTCGGCCAGCAGCCGGTTGGTGGAGGGATCGTCGCCGAGCCCCGCGTCGCGCAGGTGGCGGCGCCGCGCCTCGGTGCCGGGCGCGTAGTTGACGAAGTAGTTGAAGGGCTGATGGTGGTACTGGAAGTCCGGCACCATGCCGGTGTCGCGGTGCTCGATCGCGTATTGCCAGGCGCCCGAGTACCAGGCCCAGTCGATGCCCTTCTCCGAGAGCCGGTCGCCGATGGTCGCGTAGCGCTGCGGCGGCAGCACGCGCGGGTTCGACGGATCGGCATAGGCCGGGTTGCCGTCCTCGGGCGGGCGCACGTTGCTGGGCTGGTAGGGCGGCGCCATGGTGTTGACGGCATAGCCGTCGGGTGTGAACAGGCCGTCGTTGACGAACTTTGGCGGGCCGTCGAGCGCCGAGGCCGGCGAGTCGCCCGCCTGCTTCAGGCGCGTGCCGGCCGGGTCGTCACCCTCGACCACCGAGGCCAGGTGCTTGGCCGGGCTGCTGGCGATGTCCGGATAGAACGGCGCCTGCGCCGAGATCAGGAACATGTGGTTCAGCCAGGAGCCGCCGAAGGCGGCCATGAAGAAGTTGTCGCAGAGCGTGTATTCGCGCGCCAGTTGCCAGAGCCGCAGCGTCTCGGCCGAGTTCCGGTAGTGGCCCATCACCAGGCCGCCCGAATCGGCCCAGGCCGCGAACTGGTCGTTGCGGCCGGCGTTGATCTGCATCTGGTTCTGGTAGAAGCGATGCCAGAGGTCGCGCGTGATCACGCCGTTCGGCAGCGGCTTGCCCTGCGCGTCGGGAATCCGGAACGGCGCGTTCTTCAAGCCCTGGATGTCGCGCTCGGCGATCATGTAGCGCTTGCCATCCACCTCCTGCGCCTGCGGCACCAGCCCGCCCCAGATCGCCGGCAGGCGCGGCAGCGGCGTGCGTCCGTCGCGGTCGAGCTGGGCGGCGCGCTCGGGCGGCACCGAGGACAGCGGCGTCTGCACGCCGGGGAAGTCGCCGTAGAGATTGGCGAAGCTGCGGTTCTCGGCGTAGATCACCACGATCTGCCGGACCTGCTCGCGCAGCGCGCGATCGGCGCGCAACTCGGCCTCGCTGCGCGGCGGCGTGGCGGCCGCGCCCGGCTGGGTGGCGCAGCCGGCCAGCGCGAAGCTCGCGCCCAGCGCGGCGATCCCGCCCAGCGCGCGGCGCCGCTCGGGATCGTCGGGGCCCGCGGCATCGCGAGCGGCATCGGCGAGGCCGGGCCGCGCCTCGGGATCGGCCGGTTGCTGGCCCGGGCGGGTGGTCGGGTCGATCGGGTCGGTCACGTCGTCATCCTCCAGTTGGGGTGCCCTGCCGGGCTGGTGCGGTTCGGGCTGTCCTCGTCCTTGTCTTGCCGAAACCATGTGACATTTTCGTGACAACGAGGAACCCGCCGATGGTAACCGCTGCAACATGACAATGGCTGTTTTCGCGGCACGGGGCGCATGCGAGCCTGCGGCGGACCGCTTGCCGCGCGCCCGAGGAGGCGCCCGGGCATGCCGCGGCAAATGCGGCGAGCGTGGCACCGAGCGCTACCGTCGAGATCCCGGCCATTGCGCCGCCGCCGGGCCCCGCGCGCGACGGCGCTCGCTCAGTTCCGCCCGAATCCCTCGAAACACTCGACGATCGCATTGCGCACCTTGGCCACCGCGGCATCCTTCAGGGCGCTGACGCGCCAGCCGAGCGCAACGGGATAAGCCGGCAGCGCCAGCGGACAGGCCGCCAGGCGCAGCCCGCCGAGGCGCGCGATGGCCTGCGCCGCGTGATACGGAATGGTGGCCACCGCCGGCGTGCCGCGCAGCAGGAAGGGCAGCGCCGCGAAATGCGTGGTCGAGGCGCGCACCGTGCGGCGACGGCCCAGCTCGGCCAGCGCCTCGTCGACGATCCCGACCACCCCGCCCGAGGACACCAGCACATGCTCGCGCGCGAGGAAATCGTCGAGGCTCAGCACCGCGCGGGCGGCCGCGTCATCGGCCGGCGGGCCGCCGCTTGCGTCGTTCGCGCCGATGCGGGCGGAACCCCGGCCGGAATGGCGATACGGCGCGCCGCTTCCACCTGGATTCGCATCGCCGCCTGCGGCGTGGCAGGGATCGACCAGGCAAGCGTAGCCGCCATTGCCCAGCGCCACATGCCCGAGCCCGCGCGTGGCGAAGCCGCCTGCCGCGATCGCCAGGTCCATCTCGCGATTGGCCAGCGCATCGCCGACGATCTGGCTGTGAGTCTGCCGGAAGATCAGACGCAGCCCCGGCGCGAGCTGCGCGACGCGCGCGATCAGGCGGCCGCCGAAGGCGATCTCGAAATCGTCCGACATCGCCACCGATACCGCGCGCCCCGCGAACGAGGCCGGCGCCGGCGCGCCGAAGGCCAGGCTCTGGCGGCAGCGTTCGAGCGCCTCGCCGATCAGCGGCTCCAGCTCGCGGGCCCGCGCGGTGGGTGCCAAGCCGCGCCCGGTGCGCACGAACAACGGATCGCCGTACAGCTCGCGCAGTCGCCGCAGCGCCGCGCTGACCGCCGACTGCGTGAGGTCGAGCCGGATCGCCGCGCGGCTCGCGCCGCCCTCGTCGAACAGGGCCTCGAAGACTTTCAGCAGGTTCAGGTCGACGTCGGCGATATTCATCGGATTCATATCGGAAAGTGGCCCGGCAGGTGTTGCCGGGCAAGGCATCGCGCCATGATACGGACATCGGAGCGGGAATCGGCGGCAATGCGAAAGCCGGCCGCCACGCTCCACATCGATATCGCGACGGCCGCGCCGCCGCGCCACCTTCGCCCGCCCTGGAGGCTTCCATGACGCAATCCCGCATCGCCGCGCTGCAGATAGGCGCATCCCCGCTCGGCAAGGCCGACACGCTCCAGCGCATCCTCGCCTGGGAGGACGCGATCCGCGCCCGGGAACTCGCCTTGGTAGTGATGCCCGAGGCGCTGCTGGGCGGTTACCCGAAGGGCGAGATCTTCGGCACGCGCCTGGGCTACCGGCTGCCCGAGGGCCGCGAAGCCTACGCGCGCTATCACGACAACGCGATCGACGTGCCGGGCCCCGAGACCGAGGCGCTGGCCGAGCTGTCGGCGCGCACCGGCGCCTCGCTGGTGATCGGCGTGATCGAGCGTGCCGGCGCGACGCTCTACTGCACGGCGCTGTTCCTCGATCCTGTCGGCGGGCTGGTCGCCAAACATCGCAAGCTGATGCCGACCGGCACCGAGCGGCTGATCTGGGGGCAGGGCGACGGCTCCACGCTGCCGGCCGTGCCCACCGCGGCGGGGCTGGCCGGCGCGGCGATCTGCTGGGAGAACCACATGCCGCTGCTGCGCATGGCGATGTACGCCAAGGGCGTCGAGATCTGGTGCGCGCCGACCGTCGACGAGCGCGACATCTGGCAGAGCTCGATGCGCCATATCGCGCACGAGGGACGCTGCTTCGTGGTGTCGGCCTGCCAGGTGCAGCCCTCGCCCGCCGAGCTCGGCATCGAGGTGCCCGACTGGGACCCGCAACGGCCGCTGATCAACGGCGGCAGCGTGATCGTCGGGCCGCTCGGCGAGGTGCTGGCCGGCCCGCTCAAGGGCGAGACCGGCCTGGTGGTGGCCGAGGTCGACACGGCCGAGCTGGTGCGCGCCCGCTACGACCTCGACGTGACCGGCCACTACGCGCGGCCCGACGTGTTCTCGCTGACGGTGGACGAACGCGCCAGGCGCAGCGTGAAGTTCGAGGGCTGAATGCCCTGCGAGGCGAGGCAGGGGCCGGGCGCGACCAGCCGGAGCAACCCGCGCCGCGCCCGGCCGCCCGCTCAGGCCACCGGCTCGGCCGGCAGGTCGAGCAGCGCGTACTTGCCGCCCGAGATGCGCTGCCGCGTCGCCTCGCTGTCGATGATGGTGTAGGGGAACACCGGCGGCAGCGCGCTGACCGCGTCGAGCCGCGCGATCAGCTCGTCCGGCAGGCGCAGCTTCGCCGCGGCCAGGTTGTTCTCGAGCTGGGCCAGGCTGCGCGGCCCGATGATCGGCAGCGAACCCTTGGCGGCCACCCAGGCGATCGCCACCTCGCCCGGGCTCACGCCGAGTTCGCGCGCGGTCTCCAGCACCGCGTCGAGGATCGCGCTGCGCTGCGGGCTGTCCTCGGGCTGGAACACGCGCCCGCCCAGGCCCTCCAGGCGCCCCTTCTCGCCCTGGCGATACTTGCCCGTCAGCATCCCGCCGCCCAGCGGCGACCAGGCCGCGATGCCGAGCCCCAGCGCCCGCCCGGCCGGCAGCAGGTCCTGCTCGGTGGCGCGCTGCACCAGGCTGTGCTCCACCTGCAGCCCCGCGATCGGCAGGCTGCCGCGCAGCTCGGCCAGGGTGGCCGCGCGCGCCACGCGCCAGGCCGGGAAATCGGAGAAGCCGGCGTAGAGGATCTTGCCGGCGCGCGCCAGGTCGTCGAAGCCGCGCACGATCTCCTCGAGCGGCGTGACCTGGTCGTCCATGTGCGCCCAGTAGAGATCGATGTGGTCGGTCTTGAGGCGCTTCAGGCTGGCCTCGGCCGAGGCGATCATCGCCTTGCGGCTGTTGCCGGTGACCAGGATGCCGTCATTCGGGCTGGCCCGCTGCGTGTACTTGGTGGCCAGCACGAAATCGTCGCGGCGGCCTTGCAGCAGCTCGCCGAGCAGTTCCTCGGACTGGCCGAACTGGTAGCTGTCGGCGGTATCGATGAAGTTGCCGCCGGCCTCGGCATAGGCGTCGAGCATGCGACGCACTTCGTCGGGCTCGGCGCCATGGCCCCAGCGCGTGCCGAAATTGCCGGCACCGAGCACGAGTTCGGAGACTCGCAGCCCGGTGTGCTTGCCAAACAGGGAATAGCGCATGTCGGTGTGATCCTGCGTGGAGGGAACGGTGAGAAGACACCGGAGCCCGCGTCGGCCGCCGCGGATTCCGGTTTTTGATTGCAGTCGCAATGTTAGTGACATTAATTGTGACCGTAACTAAAATCAAGCACATTCTTGCGGGAGCGGCTCATGCGGGTATCGAAGGAAAAGGCGGCGGAAAACCGGGAAGCCTTGTTGCAGGCGGCCAGCCGGCTGTTTCGCGAGCACGGCATCGACGGCGTGGGCGTGGCCGACATCGGCCGCGAGGCCGGGCTCACGCACGGCGCGCTCTATGCGCATTTCGATTCGAAGGAGGCGCTGGCCGCCGCCGCGATGGCCCGTGGGCTCGAGGCCAGCCTCGATTCGATGACGCGCTCGGCAGGCGAGGCCCCCGATCTGGAGCGCCACCTCGACTTCCTGTTCTCGGCGCGCATGCGCGACTCGCTGGTCGGCTGCCCGCTGGCGGCCTCGGCCAGCGAGGCGGCGCGCCAGGGCGAGGCGGTCAGCGCCAGCTTCACCGAGGGTTTCATGGGGATGGCCGAGATCGTCGAGGCCAGCATCGACCCGGCCCTGCCGGCCGAGCAGCGGCGGCGCATCGCCTTCACCACCATCGCCGCGCAGATCGGCGCGGTGGCCGCGGCCCGCGCGATCGCCAAGGTGGACGCGGCGCTGTCCGACGAGCTGCTGGCTTCGGTGCGCGCGGTGCTGGCCGGCATCGAGCACGGCGCCTCGGACGCCTGAGGCGGCGGCGGGCCGGCGGCCGTTCCTGCCGGCCGCCTTTCGCCGCTCCTGCCGTGCCCTCTCGTCGGCCGCCCCCTGCCAGCCCTGGCCGGCGGTCACTTCCGTGGGCCGCCCCGCCGCTCCTCCTGCAGACCATCGCTCTTGATTACCGATCTCGAGCAGCGGCGCTCCCAGCCGCCTCTATCAACCGCTTCTGTTAGCGGCCTCTGTCAGCCGCTTCTGTTAGCCGCCCCGGCGACGGCGCGCGCCGTCGCCCGGCATGGCCCGCCGCCCCCAAGCTCCCTTGCCCCACCCCGCCGCGACTGAATTTGAAGCCCGCTGTAACCGAATCGCCAAAAAAACGGAATAAACAGACGTATCGAGTCGTTTGCATGATGGCCGGCACGGCAGTCTAGAGCCGAGCCGCCGCATGCGTGCCTCGCCCAGCGCCTGGGGACGGGGCCGCGCGGCATCACACAAGACCAGACCAGTCCAGACCAACGGGGAAACACATGAAGATTCGGATTCGCAGTGTGCGCGGCAAGCTCGTACTCAGCTTCGGCATGCTGCTGCTGGGGATGGTGGCGCTGGCCATCATCGCGATCGTGCAGGTGCAGAACATCCGCGAGCGGCTCGACGACATCATCGACCTGAACGGCGTGAAGGAACGCTACGCGATCAACTTCCGCGGCAGCGTGCACGACCGCTCGATCGCGCTGCGCGACGTGATCCTGGTCGGCCCCGACGAGCTGCCGACGGTGGTCGAGCACATCCGCAAGCTGCAGCGCGACTACGAGGAATCGGCCCGGCCCTTCGAGACCGTGTTCCTGCCCAGCGACAACGTCTCTCCCGAGGAGAAGTCGATCTACCAGGGCATCCGCCGCGCGCAGGCGCAGGCCATGCCGCTGATCGACCAGGTGATCGAGCTGCAGACGCAGGGCCAGTCCGACGCGGCGCGCAAGGTGCTGCTCGACGGCGCGCGGCCCGCGCTGGTGGCCTGGCTGGCGGCCATCAACACCATGATCGACTTCGAGGAATCGCTGAGCGCCAACGAGGGGCTGGAGGCGCGCGAGATCAGCCGCGAGTTCAAGATCGTGATGGCCGCGATCACCGCGCTGGCCTGCGCGCTGGGGCTGGGCATCGCCTGGCTGGTGACGCGCAACATCGCCGCCACGCTCGGCGCCGATCCGCGCGAGATGATCGAGTTCGCCGAGGCGATCCGCGGCGGCAACCTGTCGGTGCCCTCGCCGGCGCGCGGCGAAGACGAGGCCAGCGTGATGGCGGCCGTCACCAAGATGCGCGACAGCCTGGCCGAGATCGTCGCGCGCGTGCGCGAGGCGGCCGATGGCGTGGTGCAGGCCAGCCGCGAGATCGCGCACGGCACCAACGACCTGAGCGCGCGCACCAGCAAGCAGGCGGTGGCGCTGGAGCAGGCCACCCACGCGCTCGGCGAGTTCGACGCGAGCGTCTCCGAGAACGCCTCCAACGCCAGCCATGCCGACGAACTCGCCAACCAGGCCTCGTCCAAGGCCGGCAACGGCGGCGACGCGGTGGGCCGGGTGGTCGACACGATGCGCGACATCGACAGCTCCTCGCACCGGATCGGCGAGATCATCGGCGTGATCGACGCGATCGCCTTCCAGACCAATATCCTCGCGCTCAACGCCGCGGTGGAGGCGGCCAAGGCGGGCGGCCACGGACGCGGCTTCGCGGTGGTGGCGGGCGAGGTGCGGATCCTGGCGCAGAAGAGCGCGGCGGCGGCCAAGGAGATCAAGTCGCTGGTGCGCGACAGCAATGCACGCGTGAGCGACGGCGGGCGGCTGGTGGAAGTGGCCGGCTCGACCATCGCCGAGGTGATCCAGTCCTCGCGCAACGTCACGTCGATCATGAGCGAGATCAACGACACCTGCCGGCTGCAGACACACCGCATCGGCGAGGTGCGCGGCATGATCGAGCAGCTCGAGGACAGCACCCAGCAGAACGCCGCGCTGGTCGAGCAGTCGAGCACCGCCACCGAGATGCTGGTCTCGCAGGCCGAGCGGCTGCTGGAGACGGTCAGCGTGTTCCGCACCGCGATGGATGCGGCGCTCGCGCCGATGGGGGAGCTGGCGGGGATGCCGGGCTAGGAGGTTCGGGGCGCGTTCGCGCGGGCCGTCATCGCAGGTACGCCGAGGCGGCGGGCCTGCTCGATTCGCCAGGCGACGGCGCGCTGCATGGCGATCGCGGTTGCCGTTTCGAGCATCGCGTCTTCGGCGAGAAATGCGTCGAAATCGCTGCCGACATGCCGGTTTGTCTTGCTTGCCTGGTGGTCGATCATGGCTGATGGCCCAATGCGCCTCGCCGCCTGCGTGCCGGCCCGAGGATCGCCTGATGAGTGAAAGGTGGAGGATCGGGTACCGCGAAGCGCGGATCGCTCGATGCGGTGATCGGCTCGACGAGCCGGACCGGTATTGCATCAAATCCGGCGCGTTCGCGAACCTGACGCGCCGTCGCAGGCTACATTACGGATCGTCCGATTTCCGCTCCCGCCTGGATTGCCCGCCTTGAACCCGCCCATCCCGCCCGTCTCCCTCTCCCCCTTCGACGTCCTGCTGCCCGGCCTGCCCGTGGTGTTCTGCGGGATCAACCCGAGCCCGCTGGCGGCGCAATCGGGGCACAACTTCGGTTCGGCCTCGAACCGCTTCTGGCCGGCGCTGCACCGCGCCGGCTTCACGGCCGAGCGGCTGCGCGCCGAGGACGATCGCGCGCTGCTGCGCGAGGGCTGCGGGATCACGGCGATGGCCACGCGCGCGACGCGGCGCGCCACCGAACTCGCGGCGGGCGAGATGAGCGATGCCGTCGCGCCGTTTCGCGCCAAGATCGCGTACTTCCGGCCGGGTGCCGTGGCCTTTCTCGGCAAGCCGGCCTATGCGGCGATCGCGGGCCGGCGCGAGATCGAATGGGGCGAGCAGCCGGAGCGCTTCGAGGCCGCCCGCGCCTGGGTGCTGCCGAACCCGAGCGGGCTCAACCGCGCCTTCACGCTGGACCGGCTGGTCGAGGCCTATGCGGCGCTGCGGCTCGCGATGGCCGCCGAACTCGCGGCCTGGCGCCTCGGCCAGGAGGATCGCGACTGCGCCTGAGCGCGCGGCTCAGCGATTGGCGCCGTAGCCCGACGAGAAGCCGCCGCCTGAAGAGAAACCGCCACCGACCGAGGAACCGTTGCCGGACGAATAAGCGCCGCTGCTCGAAAAACCGCCGCCATTCGAGAAACCGCCGCTGTTCGAGAACCCGCCGCCGGTGGAAAAACCGCCATCGTTCGAAAAGCCGCCGCCGTTCGCCGAAGCGCCGCCATTCGCGAAGCCGCTGCCGCCACCAAAACCATTGCCGCTGCCGAATCCATTCCCGCCGCCAAACCCGCCACCCGTCGAGAAACCATCGCCGCTCGGCCAGCCGTTGTCCGGAAAACCGTCATCGTCGGCCTTGCCGGCCACCGGATCGCCGGCCGTCATGCCGCCGGGCATCGTCACGCCGCCGGGCGGCAGCGCATCGGGCAGCGGCGTGCCGTCGGGCGAGGCCGGCACGCCCGCGTTGGGCGCGCGCCCGCCCACCGCGAGCAGCGGCCGGCGCGCGACGAACACCCATTGCGTATAGCTGCGCCGATTCTCGAAACCGCGAAATTCCTCGGGAAACAGCTTGAGCTGGATCGGCCGCGCGCGCGAGGCGCTGTGGATGCCGACGATGGTCTGCCCGTCGGGCGAGCGCACCAGCACCCAGTCGGCCTTGCCGGTCAGCGGATCGGCATAGACGCGGCGCAGGTGGCGTACCGGATTCGGATAACGCGGGTCGTGCACCAGGTCCTGGAGCGTGCGCGGCTGGCGCGGCAGGCCGGCCGGCGTGGCGTCGGCGTAGCTGAGCAGGGCGCGCTGGAACGCGCCGCCGACCTCGAGCAGCGCCTTCTCGGCCATGCGCCGCTGGTAGAGCGCGCCGAGCTGGATGGTGGCGGCCGCCGCCACGCCGACGATGGCGATGCCGATCAGCAGCGCGATATAGGCGTAGCCGCGCTGTCCGCGCGGCCCGCAAAGCGGCCGTCGAGGCTGCCGTCGACCCGCCACCGGCGCGCCCCGCGAAGCAGCCCGCCCGGAACGCGCGAAATCCGGGCGCGCGCCATCGTGGCCGCCCGCGCGCGCCGCCGCGCCAGCCCCCGAACGCGCCATCGCCGTCATAAGGAATCGAACGGCCGCCCGTCGAGCGTGCTGCCCTGCGCGCCGCTCTTGAGGTCGTAGACCTTGCCGGGGAATTGCTCCTCGGGCGCGATGATCTGCCAGCTGGTGGCGTTGTCGGCGACCGGGTCGAACGGTAGCGTGCGCAGGTAGTGCCGGTCGACCAGCTCCTGCAGCGAATCGGGATACCGTCCCAGGTCGCCGTAGAACTGGTCGATCGCATCGCGCGTGGCGTGCAGGTTCTCGGCCAGGATCTTTTCCTTCGATGCGTCGATCGAGTGGAAATACTGCGGCAGCGCGATGGTCAGCATCAGCGCGATGATCGACAGCACCAGCAGCAGCTCGATCAGCGTGAAGCCGCGGCGCTTGCCGGTGCGGCGCGCCGCCAGGATCGAAAGTCTCGTCGCCATCACCATTTCCGGTAGGGAATGCCGTTCAGGCCAATGCCCGGCGAGAGCGAATACACGTCGTAGACGTCGTCGCCCTCCTCCGGCTCGTCGGGTTCGCTCGCGTAGGCGCGCTTGCCCCAGGTATCGGCGGCGTCGAGCTGCGCGTCGTGGTTCATCGGGTCGCGCGGCATGCGCCGCAGGAAATAGATCTTGCGGCCCTTCGGGTCGGTCTGGTCCTTCACGCCGTCGACCAGCACGGAAAGCTTCGGCGGATAACCGCTGCCGCCGTTCTCCACCGGCACCCGGCCGTCCTTGCCGGCCAGCTTGTAGGCGTCGAGCGCGGCGCGGATCTCGTGCAGCGCCTCGCGCAGCTCCTGCTCGCGCTCGCGCTGGCGCATCACCTGCGCCACCGGCACGGTCATGCTGGCCAGCACGCCGAGGATCGCCAGCGTCACCAGCAGCTCGATCAGCGTGAAGCCGGCCGCCGCGCGACGGCGGGCTCCCGACGCGGCCCGCGCGGCCCGGGCGCGGCGCGAGGCCGGCAGCGGGGCCGCTTGCGAGGCCGATAACGAGGCCGATTGCGAGGCCAACGACGAGGCCGCCCCAAGCACAGGCTTCGGCGCGCGCATCATGGCGTGGCGTTGATGCCGAGCGTGTAGGCACTCGGCGGCGGCACCGTGATCTGCGTGCCGGTCAGGCTGACCACCGCGCCGGGCTGGATCTTTACCGTGGTCGGCGCGGCCGGCGCGAGCGCCTTGAAGGTCAGCACCGCGTAGGTCCCGGTCGAGGCGCCCCCCATTCCGCCCTGCACCCCATCCGAAAGCTGCACCTGGCCGGGGCTCACGCGGCTCGAGAAGCTGGTCGGCGCGCCGCCCTGCTTGAGGAAGTCGCCCTCGGTCACGCCGACGAACTGCAGCTTGGTCGCGTCGAAGCTGACCGTCGAGGCGGCGCTGGCCACCGGCTGGTCGGCGCTCAGGGTCAGCGAGACCGTCACCGAATCGCCGGTCTTCACCTGCGGCGGGCCGTCCACCGTCATCTGCCCGGTTCCGGGCGTGGGCCCGATGCCGCCCGGCGCGAGCCCGTCGCCGCCGCCGATCAGGCCCACGCCGCCCGAGCCATAGGCGCTGCCGTAGCCGCCGGCGCCGGCCCCGGCGCCCGAGCCGTAACCGCCCGCGCCCGGCTGGCCGCCCGCGCCGAAACGCGAGGTGTCGCCGCCGGCCGACGCGCCGCTGCTGCTCGAGCTGCTGCTGGCCGCCGGCGCGATCCCGTTCGACTGGATCATGCTGCGCATGCTGGTTTCGGTGCCGGAGGTGAAGTAGGCGAGATCCGCGTCGGGCCGGCGAATATTGCGCACCAGATGCGGCGTGATCGCCAGCACGATCTCGGTGTTCTTGGCCTGGTCGTCGGTGGCGCCGAACAGGCGGCCGAGCACCGGCAACTGGCCGAGGCCGGGCAGCTTGTTGCCCGAGGTGCGCTCCTCGTTGTCGATCAGGCCGGCCAGCACGTCGGTCTCGCCGTTCTTCAACTGCAGCACCGTGCTCGCGGTGCGCGTGCCGATCTGGTAGGCGGCGGTGCCGGTGGTGGTGGTGATGGTGTTGCCCAGGCTGCTGACCTCCAGCGCGAGCTTGATGCCGACCGTGTCGTCGAGATAGACGGTCGGCTCGACGTTCAGCGTCAGGCCGATGTCGAGGTAGTTGACCGACTGCGAGAGGAAGCCCGTCGAGGTGGCGGTCGAGGTGAAGTTCGGCACGCGCTCGCCGATCAGGATCTTGGCCTTCTCGTGGTTGCGCACGCGGATGCGCGGGTTGGTCAGCAGCTTGACGGTGGAATCCTGCACGTTGGCGTTGACGGTGGCCTGCAGCGAGGACAAACCGATGGTGCGCACGGTCTGGTGCAGCAGGTCGTTCATGGTCAGCGCGGGGCTGGTGCCGTTCGAGCCGCCGCCGAAACCACCGCCAAAGCCGCCGCCATAGCCATAGGGGTAATACGGCGTGTTGGTATTGGTGTTCTGCCCCGTGACCGGCGCGATCACGCTGCCCAGCGGCAGCGGCGTGACGTTGACCGAGCCGGGCCAGGCCACCCCGAGGTTCAGCTCGTTGTTGCGCTGCACCTCCAGCACCTCCACCTCCAGCATCACCTCGGGTTCGGGCACGTCCTCCAGCGACACCAGCCGCTCGGCCATGCGGATCGCGTCGGGCGTGTCGCGCACGATCACCATGTTGAGCTTCTCGTCGGCCACCACGTCGCGGACCTTCAGGATCGTCTTGAGCGTGTTGGCGATGGTCTTCGCCTCGGTGTTCGAGAGGAAGAAGGTGCGCACCGCCAGCTCCTGGTAGTCCTTGAGCTTGGCGGGCGTGTTCGGGTAGATCAGCACGGTGTTCTCGTCGAGCACCTGCTGCGCCAGCCCGTTGGTGGCGAGCACGTAGCGCACGGTGGCGTCGATGGTGCTGTTCTTCAGGAAGATGGTGGTGCGCTGGTCGGTCTTCACGTCGCGATCGAACAGGAAGTTCATGCCCGAGGAGCGCGAGATCACGTCGAAGATCTGCTTGAGCGGCGCGTCGCGGAAGTCGATGCGGATCGGCTTGCGGTAGGCCGCCGCCAGCGCCGCCTCGACGCGCGCCGCGCCCGTCTCGGCCGACAGCCGGCGCTGCAGCTCCAGCGCGCGCCGGTTGGTAGGCGCCTCGGTCAGCACCGCGTCGAGCAGGCGCCGCGCGTCCTCGGGCTGGTGCCGCATGAACAGCGCCTCGGCGCGGCTCAGCGCGATGTTCAGGCGCGCGTCGGCGTCGAGGTTCGAGATGCCCGCCTGGGCCCGCTCGCTGCCGGGGCTCAGCGACAGCGCGTGCTCGTAGGACTTGCGCGCCGCGTCGCGCTGGCCGCCCGCGGCGAGCCGGTCGCCGGCCTCGACCAGGTCGTTGACGGCCTTCTCGCGCTCGGCCAGCCAGGTCTTGCGGTATTCCGCGTCCTCCGGCTCGGCCTTCGCGGCCTCCTTGTACTTGGCGATGCCCTCGTCGACCTTGCCGGCCGCGGTCAGTTTCTGGCCGTCGCGATAGGCCTGCTGCCCGGCGCAGGCGCCCAGCAGCACCGGCAGCGCGACCAGCAGCGTGCCGCGCCGCAGGCGCGGCAGGACGCGCGGCGCGCTCGGGCGGGATCGGGTTCGGTTCGGGGATGGCATACGCAACGTTTCGTTCCTGGTGGCGCGCGGATCAGTCGGCACTGCCGATATCCAGCGTCTGGACTAGTTTCTGGGGCAGATAGACGAGCGTCAGGTTGGGCGGCGCGATCGCATCGACCTTGTAGGTGCCGTCGATCACCATCTGCTCGTGGACGATCAGCGTGTCGTCGCCGCGCGCGAGATAGACCTCCCAATGGCCGTTCGCGAGCTGCTTGCCGAGATAGGTGAAGGGCATCGCCGGCGTGTTCGGCAGCGGCGGCACGTCGACCTGCGCAGGGGCCGCCGAGGGCAGCGGCGGCGCCAGCATCAGCGTGTTGAACAGCGCGTGGGCGCCGGCGTCGCCGCGCTCGGCGCGGGCGCGGATCGCGGCGATCGCGACGGTGCCGGGCGCAGCCGCGGCGGTGCCGCGTTCGGCATCGGCGCCGCGCGGCGCGGCTTGCGCGACGCTCGGCTGCGCCGGGCGCGGGGTGGCCTCGACCAGTTCGTCGTCGTGGTGCGTGAACACCAGCACCAGCGCGCAGGCCGCGAACAGCGCGGCCATCACGATGTGCTTGGGCTGCGGCTTCTTCATGGCGCGCCTCCCTCGAGCGGCGCGGCGCCGGCCGAGGCGGGCGCGGCACCGGCCGGCGAGACGATCGCGATCTCGGTGAAGCGGCGCGTGGAGCCGCCGGGCTGGGCGCTCAGGTCGATCACATGCACCGGCGCGGCGGCCGAGGCGGGGATGGCGCCCGCCTCGGGCGTCGAATCGGTGGGCCGGGATGGCGCTTCGATGGCACGCGTGGGCGACGAGGCGGAAGCGGCGGCCGGGCGGGCCGCGACGGCGGAAGCGGGTTTTGCTTCCGGGGAATGGGGCGATGGGGCCGATGCGGTAGCTGCGGCCAGGGCTGCCATGCGTGCCGAGCCGCCGAGTGTCGCCTTCGCCTGATCCGCGTGCGGCGTCGCCGATTCGGCGGCCAAGGCCGCCATGCGTGCCGAGCCGCCGAGTGTCGCCTTCGCCTGATCCACATGCAGCGTCGCCGACTCGGCGGCCAAGGCCGCCATGCGTGCCGAGCCGCCGAGCGTCGCCTTGGCCTGATCCGCGCGCGGCGCCGTCGATTCGGCGGCCAAGGCCGCCATGCGTGCCGAGCCGCCGAGCGTCGCCTTTGCCTGATCCGCATGCGGCGTCGTCGACTCGGCGGCCAAGGCCGCCATCCGCGCCGAGCCGCCGAGCGTCGCTTTCGCCTCGGCCGCCTGCGGAATCGCCGAGCCAACCGCCTTCGCGTTTTCTGGCTTCGCAATCACACCGGGAGCCGAAGCGGCCAATGGCGTCGTCGCCGCGCGCTTCGCCACAGCGCCGCGAGCCGGTGCCGCCACCGGAACCGGCATCGCGATGCCGGCCGCGCCGGGTGCCGGCGCCGCGCGAACTGCCGTCGACGGCGCCACGGGTTTCGTCTCGCGCGCGGCGGCGGCGGCGTGAACCGCAGGCGCCGCCGGAGATGCCGTCTCACCACGCTCGCCCGGCTGCCGCGCCGCGCGCGTTGCCGTCGCGGCAGGTGCCGCCGCAGCCGGCTTCGCCGTCGCCAGCGCCGGCAGCGTCACCGGCGACTTCGGCACCGACGTCACCGCGCTCGGCGGCTTGGCCGCCGTGGCCTCGCCATGCGCCTGCGCATTCACCGGCACCACCGTCAGCGGATGCGGGCTCACCACGCCCGAGGTCGGCAGCGGCACGAAACCGTCACTGGATGCCAGCGCGCGGCGGGTCGTGTCGATCGTCGACGCGGCTTGCGGCATCGCTGCCGCCGACTTCGCCGCCACCGCCGAAACCGCAACCGCCGCCCCGCTCGCCGAAGCCGCGCTTGCCGCCGCCACCCCACTCGCAGGCGCACCGGCCACCGCCGTCGCCGAGGCACCGGAAGCCGCCCCCGCCGCCTCGATCGCCGCCACCTCCGACGTGCTCAGCGGCGCGATCGTCACCGGTCGCAGGAAAGCCGTGAAGCGCAGGTTCGCCTCCACGCCGGCATCGTTGGCCGAGCCGCGCTTGAAGCGCATGTCGTCGAGCGCCGCGTAGGGCACGGCCAGCAGCACCTTCTCGCTGAACAGCCGCAGCTTCGCGTAATCGCCCTTCACCGGCAGCACGATGGTGTAGGTATCGAAGCGCCCGGGCGTGTCGTGCCCCGGCTTGTACTCGGCCTTGTCGAGCGTGACGCCGGCCGCGGCCGCGGCCTCGAACAGGCGCGTCACGATCTCGCCGGTGTGCGCCGAATCGCCGAGCCCGCGATAGAAGCCGGCCAGCCGATCGGCGGCCAGCTCGGGCGCCGAGATCACCGGTCTGGGCGGCGGCAGCGTGGCCAGGCGCGCCGCCGAGCGCGTCTCGTCCTCGACGCGCGCGGCCATGCCGGGCAGCACGCCGAGCCACAGCAGCGCGGCGCAGACCAGTGCCGCGCCGGCCGCCAAAGGGCCGGTGCCGAAGCGCGCCAGCGCGAGGCGCAGCCGCAGCAGGCCGCGCGCGAGGGATTGCAGGTTCACGAACCGCTCCCCCGCCATTGCACCTCGACCTGGAACCGCAGCACCGGGTCCATGCCGTCCTTCACGAGCTCGTGCCGGGTCAGCGTCACGCGGCCCAGCAGCGGCTGCCTGCCGAGCGCGGCCAGGTAGTCGAGCAGGTCCTGGCTGCCCGCGCATTCGGCCTCGATGCGGATCAGCGCGCGCGCCGGCTCGGGGGTGATGCTCATCAGCGCGATCTGCGCCGGGGTGGCCGCCTCGATCGAGTCGAGCAGCGCGTCCCAGGGCAGGTTCAGGCGCGCCACCGCCAGGTTGACGGCCGCCGCCTGCTTGATGTCGACCGGCTCGCGGTGCACGCGCTGCGCCGCGCGCAGGATCCGCTCGTTGCGCTCGACGATGCGCGCGGTCTGCGCGTCGAGCGCCTGCAGCCTGACGATCAGCGTCTGCGCGCGCCACGCGGCCACGCCGCACAGCAGCAGGCCGACCAGCGCGAGCACGCGCGCGGACGGACGAATCCGGTGCCACTCGCGCCGCAGGCTGAAGGGCGCGAGATCGATGGGCAGGCTTCTCATTGCGCGGTGCCGCTCCATGCCAGCGGCGCGGCGGGCTCGGCCAGCGGGCCGCCGCCGACGCTCGCGCGCTCGGCCGATTCGGCCCAGCGCACCGTGAGCCCGGGCTCGGTGAAGTCGGTGGCGCCCGGCAGCCAGGGCTCGCAGCGCGGGCCATGCAGCAGCAGCGCGGCCGGCGCGGGCAGGTTGTCGAGCAGGGCCATGCGCGCGACCTGCTGGCGCAGCCAGCCCAGCGAGGGCGCGGGCTCCGGCAGCGCCAGCGTGCGCACCGCCGCCAGCCGCGCGCGCGGCGCGGCGCCGATCAGGCCCAGGGTCAGCGCGCGCTCGCCGCGCGTGGCCAGCCAGGTGCCGGCGTCGAGCTCTCGGCGCGAGCGGTTCCAGGCCGCGACGAACTCCGGCATCGCCGACACCAGGCAACCGCGCGCGGCCGGCACGCCCGCCTGCAGCGCGCCCGCCCAGGCGCGCGACACGGCGCAGGCGAGGAACGGCTCGGCGGCCTGCCAGTCGGCCAGGATCTGCCAGCGGGCCGGATCGTCGCCGTACAGCATCTGCAGGCGCACCTCGGCCGCCGCGCGCAGGTCCTGCAGGCGGCGGCTGTTGTCGGCCGGGGTGACGATGAAATAGCGCGCCAGCTCGTCGGCGAAGCTCGCGTGCACGGGCAGGCCGTGGCCGCCCGATTCCTTCAGCGCGGCGCCGATGGCGGCCGCCAGCACCTCGGGCGTGCCCGCCTCCGGCAGCGGCCGTTCGACGAACAGCGCCGGCACCTTGCGCGAGGCGCCCACGCGCCGCACCGTCATCGTGGTGCGCGACAGCGCGAGCCGGCAGTGTCCACGCGGCGCGAGCCGCTTCATCCAGCGTTCAAGCATTGAGGGTCACCCGCTTCACTTCGGCCAGCGTGGTCTCGCCGCGCTTCACCAGGCCCAGCGCGACCTCGCGCAACTGCCGCGTGCCGTTGCGGCGCGCGGCTTCCTTGATCACGCGGATCGGCTGCTTCTCCACCACCAGGTCGCGAATCTCGTCGTCGAGGATCAGGATCTCGGCGATCGCGCGCCGGCCGCGATAGCCGGTGCCGCGGCAGTCGCCGCAGCCGGTGCCCTGGCGGAAGTCGTAGCCGGCGGTGGCCTCGCGCGACAGGCCGAGCCGCGCCAGCTCGGCGTCGCTCGGCTGGTAGGGCGCGGCGCACCGCGGGCAGTTCACGCGCAGCAGCCGCTGCGCCCAGATCCCGTTGAGCGCCGAGACGAAGGCATAGGGATCGATGCCCATGTGGCCGAAGCGGCCGAACACGTCGAACACGTTGTTGGCGTGCACCGTGGTCAGCACCAGGTGGCCCGTGAGCGCCGACTGCACGGCGATCTCGGCGGTCTCGCGATCGCGGATCTCGCCCACCATGATCTTGTCCGGGTCGTGGCGCAGGATCGAGCGCAGCCCGCGCGCGAAGGTCAGCCCCTTCTTCTCGTTGACGGGAATCTGCAGGATGCCGGGCAACTGGTACTCGACCGGGTCCTCGATGGTGATGATCTTGTCGCGGCCGTTGTGGATCTCGGTGAGCGCGGCGTACAGCGTGGTGGTCTTGCCCGAGCCGGTCGGCCCGGTCACCAGCAGCATGCCGTAGGGCTCCTCGGCCAGCGCGCGCAGCGCCACCAGCGAATCGGCGTCGTAGCCGAGCGCCTCCAGCGTGAGCGAGCCATAGGCCTCGATCATGGCGCGCTTGTCGAGGATCCGGATCACCGCGTCCTCGCCGTGGATGCTCGGCATGATCGACACCCGCAGGTCGATGTCGCGCCCGCCCGCAGCGACGCGAAAGCTGCCGTCCTGCGGCACGCGGCGCTCGGCGATGTCGAGCTCGGCCAGCACCTTCAGGCGCGAGATCACCTGCTCGGCGGTCTCCACGCCGTGCAGGGTGGCGGCCGCGTCGAGCACGCCGTCCACGCGGTACTTCAGCGCCAGGCCGGTGGCGGTGCTCTCCAGGTGGATGTCGGAGGCGCCGGCCTTGAGCGCGTCGTAGAGCGTGGAGTTGACCAGCTTCACCGCCGGGCTGGCCGCCTCGTTGACGCTCTGGAACGACAGCACCTGGGTGGCGCGGCCGTCGGCCCGCAGGCCGTCGCCGGTGCTCACCAGGCTGTCGACCGCGCGCGCCGATTCCTCCAGGCGCGTGTGATAGGCGGCGAGGTCGCCCGGCAGCGCGAGCCGCATCTCGACGGCGGCGCCGGCCTGGGCGCCCAGCCAGGTCTGCAGGTCCAGGTCGAAGGGGCTGGTGACCACCCCCACCAGCGCGCCGCCGGGTTCGCGCAGCAGCGCGCAGCGGCGCTGCATGGCGCGCGACAGCGGCACGCGCTCGAACACCGGCTCGAGCGCCAGCATGCCGGCCGTCTCCAGCACCGGCATCGCCGTCTGGCGCGCCAGCGCGCGCAGCAGCTCGATGGGCTCGGCGCCGGTGAGCACCTGCAGCTCCTCGACCAGGTGGCGCTGGGTGGCGGCCGCGCTCGCGCGGGCGCGTGCCAGCAGTTCGGCGTCGAAGGGCATGGCGTCGAGCGGCAGCGCCTCGCCCGGCGCGGTTTCGAGATGCATCACGACAGGCTCCCCGCGAGATCGAAGATGGGCATGTAGAGCAACACGACGATGGTGCCCACCACCACGCCGATCGCCGACATCAGCAGCGGCTCGAACATGCGCGTGAAGCGGTCGATCCAGCGGCTGATCTCGCCGTCGTAGAAGGCGGCCGATTGCGTGAGCATGGCCCCGAGTTCGCCCGAGCGCTCGCCTACCCGCAGCATGCGCAGCGAGATCGGGGTGGTCAGCTGGCGGGCCTGGAACGCGCCCGACAGGGGCTCGCCCGACTGCACGGCCGAGCGCGCCAGCAGCAGCGCGTCGCGCATCGACGGCGAGACCGTGCCGCAGGCGGTTTCCATCGCCGCCACGATCGGGATGCCGCCCTCGAGCAGCATGCCCAGCGTCAGGTACAGGCGCGAGAGCTGGTAGATGCGCAGGTGCGGCCCGAGCAGCGGCACGCGCGAGAGCAGGCTGACCAGGCCGACGCGCGCGATGGTGGCGCGCACCCCGAGGAAGATCGCGGCCACGCCGGCGAGCGCGGCCAGCGCCAGCGGCAGGCCGTGCGCGCTGGCGAACTTGCCCCAGTCGAGCAGCATCTGCGACATCCACGGCAGGGCGCGGCCGGTGCCTTCGTAGATGGTCGCGAAGCGCGGCACCACGTAGGTGATCAGGAAGGTCGACACGCCGCCGCCCACCACCAGCAGGATCGACGGATAGATCGCCGAGCTGACCAGCTTGTTGCGCACCGTGTCGATGCGCTCCTGGTAATCGACGTAGCGCTGCAGCGCGCGCGGCAGGTCGCTGGTGCCCTCGGCCGCGCGCACGATGCCGACGTAGAGCGGCGGGAACACGTCGGGCTGCTCGCCGAGCAGGCTGGAGAAGCGCTTGCCCTCGCGCAGCCCGGCCAGGATCCGCTCCAGCACGCCGCGCAGCCGCGCGCCGCCCTCGCGCTCGAGCAGGGCCTCGAGGCCCTCGACGATCGACAGGCCGGCCTTGAGCAGGGCCAGCAGTTCCTGGCTGAACAGCACCAGCGAGATCCGCCCGCGCCCGCCCGCCGGGCGGCCCAGCGCGCGCGCCGGCGCCACGCGCGTGACGTGCAGCCCGCGCGCCTCGACGTGGGCGCGCGCGCCGGCCTCGTCCTGGGCGTCGACGACGAGGGCGATGATCCGGTTCTCCGGCGAAAGCGCTCTGACTTCAAATTGCATGGTGCTGGGTTCCCGCTGCTGCTTGTTGCTGCTTGCCGTTGCCGCTCGCTGCATGGCCTTGCGTCCGTCGCCCGCTCGGGGCGCTCACAGGCGCAAGGCGATGCCGGGTCCGCTCGCGCGGACCCGGGCATGGCGTCATTCGCTGCTGATGTCGGCGTCCTCGCCGGCGCCGCCCGGTTGCCCGTCGCGGCCGTAGGAGATCACCGCGTAGTCGCCCTTGGTGCCGGGCACCTGGTAGACGTAGGGATGACCCCAGGGATCGAGCGGCACTTCCTTCTTCAGGTAGGGGCCGTTCCACTTGTCGGCGCTGGCGGGCTTGACCACCAGCGACTGCAGCCCTTCCTCGGCGGTCGGGAAGCGGCCGACGTCGATCCGGTAGTTGTCGATCGCCTTGGTCAGCACGTCGATCTGGGCACGCGCCACCGTCACCTGCGACTTGCCGAGCTGCGCGAAGTAGCGCGGCCCGACGATCGCCGCCAGCATGCCGATGATGACCAGCACCACCAGCAGTTCGAGCAGCGTGAAGCCGCGCGCGCGGCGGCGGATTGCGAGCCGAGGCCGGCCTGCGCCGCTCGCCTGGACCGTGGTCCGGTTCATCATCGATCACCCTTCGAAAAAGTTGAGCGGGCGCCCCTACCGCGGGCGCCCGGATCATGCGGCGAATGCCGCGCCTACATCAGGTCCCGGCCGTCAGAAGCCGATCCCCAGCACCATGTGCTCCGGACCCGGCGGGGGCGCCTGGATCGTCGAGCTCTGGTTGTTCACGTCGTCGAACGGGAAGCCGTAGGCCAGGCCGCTGACGCTGTGGTCGTGCCAGAAACGGGCGTACTCGTTGTACGGCGATGCCTGGTAATAGGCCGACGGCACGTTCCACTTGCTGACGTCGCCCATCACGTGGCGGTTGAGCGCCGCGCAGAGCTGCGCCTCGATCTGCTGCTGGGTGCCGTCGCCGTCCAGGAACACGCCGTTGCAGAGGAACACCTGCTCGCTGCTCGGCTTGTTGACGGCATAGGTGCTGCCGGCGAACTGGCCGTTGTGCTGGTCGACTTCCTGGAACAGCAGCTGCGCGCCCGAGGCGCGGCCGACGAAGGCCCGCGCGCCGACCACCATCGGCAGGTCGTTCGAGGCGTAGTACGTCCACATGTCGTTGACGTAGCCGTCGAAGTAATGGCCGTTGGGCTGGTTGGCCGCGAACGAATCGTGAGCCGGTGCCTCGATCACCCAGTTCGAGGGCTGCGACGGCTGGAACACCGCCGAGACTTCACGCGTGTACGCCTGGAACAGATCGGCGCGACGCTGGGTGATGCCGGTGCGCTGGTGCACCGTGCCGTTCGCCCAGTAGACATCCTGGGTGAGCGGGAAGCCGAACTCGTCCACCTGGGTCGGGTTGATCCACAAACCGTTGCCGCCGAAGGTGTACTCGAACCAATCGAACGGGATGCCGCGGCTCGGGTCCGTGCCGTTGTTCGGATTGGGCGGGGCATAACCGAGGGTGATCGTGCCGTCGTCGTTCTTCGACTGGTTGATCTTGATGTACAGCGGCTTGCCCAGCGACACGAAGATCCGGCCGGAGAAGCTCTGCGGCAACTGCATCGTCTTGCTCTGCGCGAGCGTGAAGAAGTAGTTGCTGTAGTTCTGGCCATCGGGTCCGGTCAGGTGGTTCGGCGCGTCGTTGTCGGCCGCCGAGGCGGCGACCAGCGTGCCGTCCGGCTTGAGCCAGGCGAACTGGCCCGTCGCCGGGTCGCGCGCGATCACCGCCACGTACACCTGGTCGTCGGTATAGGTGCCCTGCGTGTTGTTCTGCAGGTCGATACCGACCAGGCCCGGCGTGACGGTGTACTTCGGTACCGTCGTGTCGACCGTCAGCGTGGCGCTGTTCGACGTCAGGACCGTCCCGTCCGGGCCGGTCACCGCCACGCTGTACTGCTTGCCGCTGTCGGCGGCCACCGCAGCGGCCGTGTCGTAGATGCGGTTGGTCGCGCCGGCGATCGGCTTGCCGCCGAGCTGCCATTGGTACGTGTACGGCCCCGTACCCGACATCATCACCGCGAAGTGGCCGGGCTGGCCGGCCGGCACCGCCTGGTTGGCCGGCTGCTCGACGAACGGGCTGGCCGGTTGCTGGGTGCCGGTGTCGCCACCGTTGCCCGTGCTGCCCGAGCCGGTGCTGCCGGAGCCCGTGCCGGTGCTGCCCGAACCCGTGCCCGTGCCGGCGCCTGCCGCCTTCGACGGGTCGTTGTACACCGCGAACTCGAACAGCGAGTAGCCGTAGCCGGTCGCGCGCTGCTGCCCTTGCAGGCGGATGTAGCGCGCGGTCGTGGTGTTGAACGACAGGTCGTCGATGCCGCCCTTGCCGTTGGCCTGGGTATAGACGGTATTCGACCAGTCGACGTTGTCGTGCGAGGCCTGGATCAGGAACTGCTTGCCGTAGGCGTTCTCCCAGTTGATCACCACCCGGTTGAAGGCGGTTTCCTTGCCGAGGTCGACGGTCAGCCATGCGTCGTCGGCGAAGTTCGACGAGAAACGCGTGTTCAGGTTGCCGTCCACCGCATTGGAAGCCGGATAGCCGTCACCCTCCAGGCCGCTGGCCGTGGCCTTGGTGCCGAGCGCCAGGTTCACCGCCGCTGCCGCCTGGCCGAACGTGACGTTGATGCTGTGCGGGGCCAGCACGTCGTCGAAGGTGTAGTGATCGACGATGCCGATGTCCTTGCCGTCGACCTGCACGCCCGTCACGGCGCCGCCGGCGGCCGGAACAAACTGGTAGGTCTGCACGCCGCCCTGCAGCACCGAGGTGCTGCCCGTCGGCGTGAGCGTGCCCGCGCCGCTGGAGGTGGCCGTGATCGGGAAGGCCGGGGTGTTCGCGGTGTTGTAGACCTCGAACTCGAACAGCGAGTAGCCGAACTGCGTGGCCCGCTTGGTGCCGAGCATGCGCACGTAGCGCGCCTGCACCGGCGCCGGGAAGCGCAGGTCCTCGGTGCCGCCCGTGTCGCCCGTCTTGGTCACCGCGTCGTTCCACTGGTCGTTGTCGGGCGAGGTCTGGATCTTGTAGTCCACCCCGTACGAGTCCTGCCAGCGCAGCACCACGCGGTCGACGGTCTGCACCGTGCCGAGGTCGATGGTGATCGACTGCGGATCGGAGAAGGCCGAGGACCAGCGCGAATTCAGGCTGCCGTCCGTTGCATTGGACGGGCCGTAGCCGTCGTTCTCGTTGCCGGTCGAGACGGCCGGCTTGCCGAGCGCCAGGTTCGCGCTCGGGGTTTGCGGCTGCGTGTTGCCACCGCCGCCGTTGTCTCCACCATTGCCACCGTTGTTGCCGTTACCGCCGTTGCCATCATTGCCGCCGTTGCCGGCGGTGGCGGGCACCACCGTCAGCAGGGCTTGCGCGCTGCTCACCGTGCCGCCGGCGTTGCTGACGTCGACCGTGTAGATCGCGCCGTTGTCGTTCGCCACCGTGAGGGCCGGCGTGGTGTACGACGGGATGGTGGTGATCGCGACCAGCTGGCCATTGCGCTTCCACTGGTAGTCGAGCGGGCCGGTGCCCGTGACGGCCACCGTGAAGCGCGCGCCCTGGCCTTCGCTGGCGGTGGTCGCCACCGGCGGCGTGACGATCACCGGTGCCGGCGAGGTGGTGCCGGACACGCACATCACCCAGCCCGGCGTGTTGTTGATGATGCCCGCCCAGGACTTGCCCGAGGATTCGACGAACCAGGCGTTGTTGTCGATATTCGGCACCGGGGTGGTGGTCCAGGTGCGCCACGGCGACGGGAACGCGCAGGACGCGTAGTTGGCGCGCGCGATCGTCATCGCCTCGTTGAGCGTCGGGATGCGCATGCCGATCGACTTGCAGTACTGGTCGGCGATCTGCTGCGTGAACTGCGCCCCGTCGGCCGCGAAGGTGGTGTACGTCTGCTGCCAGGTCAGGCCGCTGACGTTGTCCTTCACGGTCGGCACGAACGGGCCGGACGGCAGGCCCGGGATGGTCGACTGCCAGGTGCCCGGTTGCGCGGGGATCGGCGTGTAGCGCTCGGTGGCGCTGTTGGCCGAGCACTGCGGCGCGTCCAGCACCTGGAACTCGAACAGCGAGTAGCCATACTGCGTGGCGCGCTTGGTGCCCAGCATGCGCACGTAGCGCGCCGACTGGCTGGCGAAGAACTGCGTCTCGGTACCGCCCGCGCCGGTGACCGGCGCGGTGGTGCCGCCGGCGCCGTCGGGCTGGCCGTTCGGGAACACCGTGTTCCAGGTCTTCTCGTCGTTCGACACCTGGATGTCGTACTGCGAGGCGTAGGCGTTTTCCCAGATCAGCACGACCTTGTTGAAGGTCTTCACCGAGCCGAGGTCGACCTCGAGCCAGGACGGATCGACTTCCGGCGCCGAGGACCAGCGCGAGGTGGTCGAGCCGTCGATCGCGTTGGCGGCCATCAGCCCGCCGTTCTGGTCGCTGCTCGACTTGGCCAGCGCGCCGAGCGCGAGGTTGGAGGCGTCGGTGCCGCTCACGGTCAGCGTCGCGGTGCGGCTGCTGACGTTGCCGGCCGTGTTGGTGACGGTCACCACGTAGCTGCCGGCGTCGCTCGACTGGGCCTGCGAGATCAGCAGGCTCGGTTCGTTGTCGCCGACCGGCTGGCCGTTGTGGGTCCACTGGTAGCTGAGCGGGTTCGAACCCGTGGCGCTCACGCTGAAGGTCGCGCTCTGGCCGAACGGCACGCTCTGGTCGGCGAGGTCGGAGACGATCACCGGCGGCGTCGCCACGTTGACCGTCAGGGCCACCTGGTCCGAGGTGATCGTGCCCGCGCTGTTCTTCACCATCACGCTGTAGAGCGAACCGCTGTCGGTGGTCTGCATCACCGGCGTGTCGTACACCGGCGAGGTCGCGCCATCGATCGGCTGGTTGTTCCTCAGCCATTGGTAGGTCAGCACCGGCGAGCCCGATGCCTGCACCGTGAACTCGGCGCTCTGGCCCGCGGTGATGTTCTTCGCGAGCGGTTGCAACTGGATCGTCGGCGCCTGCGGCTGCACCAGCGAGACCACGGCATTGCGCGAATCGAGCTTGCCGATGCTGTTGCTGACCTCGACGCTGAAGCTGGCGTGGTCGTCGCCCTGTTGCAGTGCCGGCGTGGTGTAGCTGTACGCGTTGGCGCCCGCGATCGGCTGGCCGTTCTTGAACCACTGATAGCCGATCGGCGTCGCGCCGGCGGTCAGCACCGTGAAGGTGCCGCTCTGGCCCAGCGTGACGATCTGGTCGCTCGGCTGGGTCAGGATCTGCGGCGCGGTCTGCTGCTGCGGGCCGACGTTCATGTCGGTGCCGTCGAACGGCTGCGTGTCGGCCAGCGGCACCGGCTGCACCACGAACGAGGCGTTCGCGCTGGCCAGGCCCGGCGACGAGACCGTGACGTTGACGGTGCCCGGCTGGAACTGCGTGCGCACCGCGATCTTCGCCATGCCGCCTTCGGCCAGCAGGTTCGGGTCGCCCGGCGCGTGCCAGCCTTGCGGCTGCGAGTGGTCGACGTAGTGGTCCGTGCCGCCGCGATAGGTACCCGGGCCGGTGACGGCGAAGGTCAGCGTCTGGCCGGCGTCCGGCACCAGGTTGTTCTGGGCGTCCACCACCTTGGCCGTCAGCGTGGCCGCGTCGGTGCCGTTGGCGGTCAGCACGAAGGTGTCGCCGTCCGGCTTGGTGATCTGCGGATCGACCGTCAGCAGCAGGTGGTCGGCGGGACCGGCCGTGACCAGCGTGTCGGTGGCGGCGACCTGCAGGTCGTCGTTCAGGCACTCGGCCACCAGCGTGCCCGGCTGGAACGGGATGTTGTCCCAATGGACCTGGCCCGGCAGCAGCGTGGTGTTCTGCGTGATGTCGGCCGAGGGATCCTGGTTGACCGGGTTCGGCGCCTGGGCCGGACCGACGATCTGGCCGTTCAGGCGCAGTTGCACCGAGTGGCAGTTGCTGAACGCGTTGACGCGCACGTTGCCGGTGGTGTTGCGGTTCCAGGTGTTCGCCAGCTTGACCACCGGCTTGATCTGGTTCGGCGTCCAGAGCGCCTGGTAGATGTAGTACAGCAGGCGCGGGAAGCGGTTCGCGTCCATCATCGACGCGCCGTTCGAACGCACGTTGGTGTTCAGCGTGCCGTCGGTCTGCGTGTTGATTTCACCCGGCGTATCGGCGAGGTACCAGTGCGCCATGCCGAACGACTTGCCGGCCACGCTGTGCACCCAGTCGCGGATGTAGGACGCGGCGAACTGGATCTCGAAGTCGTACTTCCAGCGGCCCAGGCCGTCGCCCCAGTATTCCGAGCCATAGGCCGGCACGCCCGGGTTGCTCTGCTTGACGCCGACGTCGCAGCCCTGGCCCGAGCAGCCGAGGATGTCGCCGTTGGCCGGATCCGGCGTGCGGTCCGCTTGCGCGCGCGTGTTGATGAAGTCCCAGGTACGCGAGATCTGCTTGAGCTGCTTGGCGATGCTGGTGTCCATCTTGCCGTTGTTCGCCTCCCAGGCGAGCACCGAGGGATGGTTGCGATCATGGATGATCATGTCGCGGTGCAGCTCTTCCTTGAGCGTGATGTTGTCGGCCGACACGCAATTGCCCGTGACCGTGCCGCTGCAGATCGCGCTGAAGCCGTTCTCGCCGTCGCCGCTGGGCTGCAGCATCATGATGCCGTAGGCGTCGGCGGCGTCGAGCCACTCGCGGCCCTGGCTCGAGTGGCCGGGGCGATAGGAGCTGCCGCCCGCCTGCGCGAGCAGCGAGAGATCCTGCCATTGCAGGTTCGGCGGCACGGCCGAGCCGAGCGCCGGATAGTCGTAACGGCCCGAGGCACCCCAAAGGAAGTGCGGGTGGCCGTTGATGACGGGGAAGTTCTGGTTCCAGGTGATGGTGCGGATGCCCAGCGGGCTCTCCTTGGTGTCCACCACCACGCCGTTCACGCTGACCGAATGGACCACGTGATACATGTACGGATGACCGTAGATGCTGTTGTTCGGATACCAGAGATGCGGGTTGCTCACCGTCAGGATCTGGTCGAACAGGGCGGGCGCGAGCGGCCCGGTGCTGTTCGCCGGCAGCGTGCGCGTGTCCTGCGCGGTCGCCACCACGGCGCCCGAGGCGTCGACGATCTGGGTGGTCAGCGTGACCGGCTGGTCGGACGAATACTCGTTCAGGACGTTGGTCTGCACCCGGATGGTTGCGGACGCATCGTTTGCCGTGACGGTCGCCACGTAGGTGCCCCAGGTATTGAGCACCGCGTACACGTTCTCGGGAATGTGGATCCGGTCGGTGATGTCCATCCAGACCGGGCGGAAGATGCCCGTGTCGTCCTGGCCGAAGCGGAACGCTCCCGAGAAGCTCGGCGACTCGAAGAACTTGTCGCCGCGCGAGACCTTCACCGCCAGCACGTTGTCGAAGGGCTGGCCGTTGGCGTCCTTGAACTGCACGTAGGGCGTGATGTCGACCACGAACGGGATGAAGCCGATCACGTGCGTGGCTTGCGCGTTCGCCGCGACCTGGCTGTTGCCCGGGATGAAGTGGCCGTTGATGTAGACCTGCACGCCGGTGTGCGCGCCTTCGAACTCGACCAGGATCTTGCGGTTGAGCTTGTCGGGACCGAACGAGGGATCGAGCGTGAAGTGCTTGCGATACCAGTTGGTATTGCCGGTCAACTGGCCCTGGCCGCCGCCCGACTCGATGTTGATGAAGGTGTCGTTGTCGGCGGGCGTCTGCGGCACGCCGATCGACTGCCACTTCGAATCGTCGAAGGTCCGATTCATCGAATTCGGGTCATCGGCGTCCTTGATGTATTTCCACGGCGTCGCACCCAGGTTGATCCGGATGTGATTGCTCGGCGGCAGCGGCACCGCTGCGCGCGCATGCATCGCGGATAGCAGGAATAGCCCCCATAACAGGAGCAGCAAGCCCGCACCCTGCCAGGCTGGATGCCTAACACTCTTGCGCATGTTGAGTTTCCCAGTTTTGCGTTTTAGGTATGTCTTGCACTCAAGGCTGCGCATCCCGCGCACGCCCCCCAATGCCGTGCAGCGTGGCCCCGGGCCCGCCTGCCGGCTGCTCCCGCCCACGCTCCTGATTCATCGCCCCGCCCCGTCGGCCTTGCCCCGTTCTTGACGGAGCGCAAACGTTTTACCCGCCAAATAGGGGATGACCCTTACGTGGCATCAGCAGGGGATAACGGCCTGCCAATTCGAAATTGATTAGGTGTAAACCCTTGGAACTATTAAATTTCAGGAATGAATGCGGAAACCGCAACGATCGTGTGTCGCGTTGATGAAAAATTGCTTTCCAAAGCATTACGAAACACATGCACGCGCGGTTTTCCGGCTTCGCACGGGCACTCGCGCGAAGGAGAGAACACACGCGCTCGCCCCCGGCGCCGATCGGTGCGCGCGATCGCGCAAGCACGACAGGCAGCCGCGATCGGCTGGGCGAAACGGCGACAACATCCTGAATATGAAGCTCGCAAGCGTCCCGCCAGGGATGCGTGATGGCATCCGCGGCAGTGTCGTCTGCGGTATGAATCGAGCCTGCGGCAGTGTCTGGCGTTCTCGTTTGTTTTGCGGCGAGGCCGTGGTGTGCATCGGACCCGATGTGTCGTCCCGATGCTGGCCGTTCGCGTGCACCCCGTGAACGTGATCCCCTGTAGGCGTGGCTTTACATTGCCCGCAGCGTCTCATGAACGAAGGCTTTCAGTCTTTTTACGACGCGAACCCTTCTCTCGCGACGCGAAGCGAAGTAGTTGCATAGGGAACGATTGTTTGCAACAGCCCAGCGCTCGTGCTCCGGGCCATCGCGCGGGCTCGACAATCTCGTTGTACCTGCAACTATTGAGTCGAAACATCGATCCAGAGGTGCCTTACCGGCAAGCCAGCTCGTCAGTCGCCCTGGCGGCCCGCATCGTCGGTTTTTCATAGTTTCATATTCATCGATGAAATCGATATTCATAGTCGCTTATTCATCGATCGAGATGGTTTGAAATTACTTTCCCAGCGAAAAATCAAATTCGACATGACAAAACAATTTCATTGATCCATGGAATCCCTGAGATTTTTATTTTGATATCGCATCGACAATACGGCTTTCCCTAACTGCCAGAATTAACAGGTGGTTTTACGAAAACACTAGACTATATTCAAACCCGCGCGAACATCCATATCGAGCGATCGCGCAAACCGCCCTCCCAGTCCGACCGGTAGATTCCTTCGGCCATGCCGAAGGTTTGCGGTGGTTTTCGCGTTTAAAAATACCTACGGGGCGTCCTTGAATGGGCACGGTGTCGGTGACAACTTTCCATAAATAGGAGATCAGCATGGCAAACATCTATGTCGACGTTCTCGTCAATGTCGCCAAGGCAATCGACGAAAACAACCTGTCGAAATACGTGTTCATGGTGGATTCGACGGGCTACAGCGGGGATGGATCGGAAGGCAGCAACGAGCTGCGCACCAAGTGCGAGAACGGCGACACCATTGTCTGGTCGGCCGTTTCCATCAATCCGGGCGATTCCGTCTCGATTCTCGGTTTCACCGGCGCCGCGATTCCCGGCATGGTCAATCCGCAGCGTTATCCGCAATACGACGGTACGGTGTGGGGCGGTCGCGTCAACAGCGCCGGCAGTAACATCCAGTACTCCATCACCATGCTGCTGGAAAACAATCACCAGATGACGTTCGATCCGTTCATCACGGCGACCAATCCGAGCTGAGCTTAGGCCGGCGCGAATCCGGCGATATGAAAATCCGGTATCGCCGCGATGATCCGCCGCCCCGGAAAATCGACGACTTGATTATCAGGTGCCTTTATTAATATCAAAGGCACCTTTTTTATCGATTTTTCAACAACCGGGTCGCGAGCACGGTTTCGAGAAACACCGGTGCCCGGGATTCTGCCTCGAGACAGCCGGCAACCCCTGCCTTCGGAGTTTCATCGACGCGCCGCGAAGCCTTTCCGGTCAAGCACTTGCGCGCAAGCTGCAGCGCAAAACCAAGGCTGCGCCACCTCAATCAAGCTCGCGCCAGCCCGCCCAAGCTGCAATCCGGCTGCACGGCATCCCCGCCCCACCCGCGCATTACGCCTCGCCCGCCATCGCCCTCGCGACGAAGCACGCTCCGCCCTTCACTGTCCCCGTCCTCCCGACAAACCCCGTCCATTGAGCCGCCCGGCGCGAATGCCGAACATGGAAACCAGCTCAATCACCCCTGGTCCAGCCTCATCGATGGCGAAGCAAGACACCCCGAATCCGTATCGCGACAGCGCGCCGACGCGTCATGTCGAGCGCTTCGTGCGGATCTCCGCGCATTACCTGGGCGCGCCAGGCCTCACGCCGGCCGTGCACGCCCCGCGCTCGACGAGCCCCGGTTCGCGCCATGCGCGCGGCCAGGCCCAACCCAAGCAGGAGGCAAGACGATGAAGGTCACCGCTCTGCAGGACGAATCGCTCGACGCGCTGTGCTGGCGCTACTACGGCAGCACCTCCGGCACGGTCGAGGCGGTGATGGCCGCCAATCCCGGCATCGCCGCGCTCGGCGTGGCTCTGCCGGCCGGCACCGTGGTCGAGATGCCCGCGCCGGTGGCGATCGACCAGGTCCGCCCGCTCCTGCAACTCTTCAACTGAACATGGCGACCACGCATGGCTGAACCGAATATCTCCACCGCCGCCGCGCTGTTCGCCGCGCTCGGCATCGTCGGCATCTCGCCCGGCATCGACGGCGACACGCTGATCGGCGCCTTCGCCGGCGCCGCCCTGGTGGTGGTCACCGCCAAGGATCTCGGCATCGCGCGCCGCGCGGCCTACATGCTGATCTCGCTGGTGATGGGCTACCTGGCCGCGCCCGAGCTGATGAACGTGGTGCCGATCCGCTCGGCCGGCGTCGCCGCGTTCTTCGCCGCGGCGCTGGTGATCACCGTCACGCTCACGCTGATCGAGCGCGTCAAGAGCGCCGACCTGCTGGCCTTCCTGCGCAAGGGGCAATGACATGCACCTGTCCTATGCGCTGGTCGCGTTCGCCGCCCATCTCGCCGTGATCGTGCGCGTGCTGGCCTATCGCCGCAACGGCGCGCGGCACCGCTTCCACGTCGCCTGGGCCGCCTGGGCGATCGTCGCCGTCTCGGGCGGCGCCGGCATCGAACTGCTGCTGCACGCGCGCGCCACCGGCTTCTTCCAGGCCGCGCTCGCCGTGCTGCTGGCCATCCTCGTCCATCTCGCGCGTGGCGACATCGCGCATCTACTGCGGAGCAAGCAAGCGTGAACGTCCTTCATTTCAACGACTGCGGCGCCGAGGTCGGCCTGCTGCAACAACGCCTGGTGCGCGCCGGCTACCCGCTCGCCGTCACCCACATCTACGACGAAGCCACCGAGCGCGCCGTGAAGGCGGTGCAGGCCGCCGCCGGCCTGGTGGTCGACGGCATCGCCGGCCCCAAGACCTACAACGCGCTCGCCACCGGCCAGCGCGACCCGCGCGACCTGACCAACGCCGACCTGCTGGCCGCCGCCAACCGGCTCGGCGTGTCGACCGCCTGCGTGCGCGCGGTCAACGAGGTGGAGTCGAACGGCGCCGGCTTCCTCGGCGACGGCCGGCCCAAGATCCTGTTCGAGCGTCACGTGATGTACCGGCAGCTCGTCGCCAACCTCGGCCAGGACGCGGCCAGCGCCGCGGCCGCCGCCAGCCCCGACATCGTCAACCCGAGCGCCGGCGGCTACCAGGGCGGCGCCGCCGAATACGTGCGGCTCGACGCGGCCGCCCGGATCGACGCGCGCTCGGCCTACGAGGCCGCCAGCTGGGGCGCGTTCCAGATCATGGGCTATCACTGGCAGCGGCTCGGCTACGCCAGCGTCGACGATTTCGTGTCGCGCATGGAAACCGGAGAAAGCGCGCAGCTCGACGCCTTCGTGCGCTTCATCCTGGCCGACAAGACCCTGCTCGCGGCGCTGAAGGGCCGCAAATGGGCTGACTTCGCCGCCGCCTACAACGGCCGCGACTACGCGCGCAATCTCTACGACGTGCGGCTCGAGCGCGCCTACCAGAAGTACGCCGGCGCGGACCAGGCGGCTGCATGAGCCTGCCGAGCCTGTCCGGCCTGCGGCTCGGCATCGCGCTGGCCGTGCTGGCCGCGGGCGGCGCCGGCTACGAGTACACGCGCCTGCTGCAGGCGCGCCTGGCCGGCGCGACGGCCGCCGCCAGCCAGGCGCGCCAGGACGCCGACGCGCGCGACGCGGTGATCGCGCGGCTCACAACCCAGGTACGCGAGCAGGATGCGCAGCGCGCGCAGCTCGAGCGCACACGCGGCCAGGTCGACGCGCGGCTCGCGTCCTATCAACAGCAACTGCGGAAACTGATCGATGAGAACCAAGCGATTCGCGCCTGGGCCGATACTGCCCTGCCTGACGATGTTGTGCGCCTGCACGCCAGTCCCGCCCTCGTCGGCGCCGACGATTACGCTCAACGCCTGCGCGACGGTGACGCGCTGCACGCTGCCGGCGATGCACCCGCGCAGCAACGGTGAGCTCAGCGACGCGCTGAACCAGGCGCGCGCGGCCTGGGCCAATTGCGCCGCCGAGGTGGACATGGTGGCCGCCTGCCAGGCCGGCGTCGGCGCCAGCACCGCCGCGTCCGCCATCGCCCCGGGAGTGAGCGCCCATGAATAAGCCCGCCAGCCTGCGCGCCGCGATCCTCGCCGCGGTGCCCGCGCTCGTCGCCACGCCCGATGCCATGCTGATGTCGATCAGCGCCGGCGCAGTGGTCTCGACCGGCGCGCGCAGCGCCTCGTTCGACTACGAATACGACTGCGAGGTCAACCTGTGGGCCACCGCCGCCGATATCGACAACGTGACGATCGCCCTGCTCGAGTGGATCCGCCTGAACGAGCCCGCGATCGTGGCCAATCCCGATCTCTGGCGCACCGGCTTCACCTTCTACGCGAACCTGCTGGCCGACGATCGCGTCAACCTCGACATCAAGCTGAAGCTGTCGGAGAGCGTGATGGTCAGCGTCGACGCCGACGGCAAGCGTGTCATTCAATACGTGATCGACGCGGATTCGCCATGGCTGCCGTGATCGCCTGAGCGGTCGAACCCCGCCTGTTCTCTGCCTCATCTTCGACGAGCCGCTTCAAGCGGCTCGTTGCGCTTTCTCACCCCAATCTTCCATTCCCCATGTCGTTGCACTCGCAACGACTTATCCGGCATTCGTCTTCGCCTCGTCGAATCCATCCGGACTCCAAACGTACTCGATGCGAACACATATGCCATCACTCGCCCGGCAAGCGTCACGACGGCAACATGATCGACATGGACGCGAACGAAATTCACCGTAAGGCACGCAACGCGGTACGCAAGGGATCGATCCTCGATGTCGATCATGCGAACGGCCTGTGCCGGGTCGCGATCGGCGAGACCGACGACGACGGCCTGCAGACGAACTGGATCCCCTGGATCGCGGGCACCGCCGGCGCGACGCGCGAATGGCTGCCGCCGACGCGCGGCGAACAGGTGGTGCTGCTCGCGCCGATGGGCGATCCGGCGCAGGCGGTCGCGCTGCGCGGCTTCTACTCCGATGCCGCGCCGCAGCCCGACAACTCGCCCGACACGCATACGCGCGTCTATACCGACGGCGCGCGCATCAGCTACGACCACGCCGCGCATGCGCTGCTGGCCGAGCTGCCGGCCGGCGCGACGGTGCGCGTCGTCGCGCCGGTGTCGGTGACGATCGAGACCAGGGAGGCCACCGTGAAGGCCGACACGGTCACGCTCGACGCCCAGACCACCACCTGCACCGGCGCGATGACCGTCAAGGGCCCGTTCGCCTTCGAATCGGGCATGACGGGCAAGGGCGGCACCGACGGCGGCGGCAACGTGATGCGCATCGACGGCTCGGCCGCCTTCACCGGCGACGTGGTCGCCGGCCAGGTCAGCCTGGTCTCGCACACGCACCAGGCACGCGGCGAGAACGCGATCACCAGTCAACCGCTTCCGGGAGGCGCATGAAAGGCATGAACGCGGTCACCGGCCGCTCGATCTCCGGCGCCGACCACCTGGCGCAATCGGTCACGCGAATCCTGATGACGCCGCTGGGCACCTGCCTGCAGCGCCGCAGTTTCGGCTCCGAGCTGCCCGAGCTGGTCGACGCGCCCAACAACGGCGCCACGCGCGTGCGCCTGTACGCGGCGACGGCCACCGCGCTGATGCGCTGGGAACCGCGCCTCACGGTGAGCAGCGTGCAACTGAGCGCCTCGAGCGACGACCCGCTCGACGGCAGCCAGACCCTCGACATCGAGGGCTGGACCGACCAACTCGACGAGGCCGTCACGCTGCGCGTGCCGGTCACGAACGGAGCCCCCGCATGAGAACGACGCCGATCGACCTTTCGCAGCTGCCGGCGCCCGACATCGTCGACACCATCGACTTCGAGACGCTCTACGCCGAGCGCCGCGCGAGCCTGCTCGCGCTCTACCCGGCCGACCAGCAGGCCGAGCTCGCCGCCACGCTGGCGCTCGAATCGGAGCCGCTGGCGCGGCTGCTGCAGGAAAGCGCCTACTGCGAGATGCTGCTGCGCCAACTGGTCAACGACAAGGCGCGCGGCATCCTGCTGGCCTATGCGAGCGGCTCCACGCTCGACCATATCGCCGCGCTGTTCGACGTCGACCGCCTGCAGATCTCGGCGGGCGACCCCGACAACGGCATCGCGCCGACCTACGAGGACGACGACAGCCTGCGCGAGCGCGTGCAGCTCGCGCCGCGCGGCTTCTCGGTGGCCGGCCCCGAGGAGGCCTACGAATTCCATGCGCGCTCGGCCGACGGCCGCGTGCTGTCCGCCTCGGCGAAAAGCCCCGAGCCCTGCGTGATGGTGGTCACCGTGCTGTCGCGAGACGGCGACGGCAGCGCCGACGCGGCCCTCCTCGACGCCGTGCGCGCCGAGCTCGAGGGCAAGCGTCCGCAGGCCGACCAGGTGATCGTGCAGAGCGCCGAGATCGTGCCCTACGCGATCCACGCCACGCTGCGCTTCTTCGCCGGCCCCGATCGCTCGGTGGCGCTGGCCGAGGCGCAGAAACGCGTCACCCAGTTCGCGAACGACATGCACCGGATCGGCATGGAGGTGACGCTCGACGGCCTCTACGCGGCGATGCGCGTGCCGGGCGTGCAGAAGGTGCTGCTCGACTCACCGGCCGCCGGCGTGCCGATCACGGCCGGCCAGGCGCCGTATTGCACCGGCATCGAGCTGGTCGATGGCGGAGTGGCCGATGAATAAGCTGCTGCCGCCGAACGCGACCGTGCTCGAGCAGCGCCTGGCCGAGGCCAATGCGCCGCTCGGCGCGATCCCGGTCACGCTCGACACGCTGATGGACCCGGATCGCATCCCGCTCGCCTTCCTGCCGTGGCTGGCCTGGCACATGGGCGTCGAGACCTGGAAGGACTACTGGCCCGAGCAGGTCAAGCGCGCACGCGTCAAGGCCGCGATCCGCATCGCGCGCATCAAGGGCACGGCGGAGGCGGTGCGCCAGGTATGCGCCTCGTTCGGCGCCAACGTGGCGATGCGCGAGTGGTTCGAGACCGCGCCGCCGGGCCAGCCGGGCACCTTCGAAATCGTGCTGACGGTGGGCGAGCGGGACAACGTGCCCGTCACGGCCGACTACGTGGCCGACATCATCGCCGAGGTCGATCGCGCCAAGCGCGGCAGCGCGCACTACACGCTCACGCAGGGCTTCAGCGCGAGCGGCAGGCAACGCATCGGCGCCGGCGCCCAGGCGGCTCTCTATCGCAGGCTGAACCTCACGGATAACTGAACATGGCAGGAAACCTGATCCAAATCACCGATGCCGGGCGGGCCGCGCTGGTCGCGCAGGGCAATACCGGCACCACGGCGCGCAAGGTCGTCTCGATCGGCCTCGCGACGGCCAGCTTCGCCTTCGATCGCGGCCTGCAGGCGCTACCCAACGAGCGCAAGCGCGTGACCACCTTCGGCGGCGACAACGTCGCGCCCGACACCATCCACGTCGTGATCCAGGACGATACGAGCGATCAGTATTCGCTGTTCGGCTTCGGGCTCTATCTCGACAATGGCGTGCTGTTCGGCGTGTATGTGCAGGACACGGCGATCATGGAGAAGTCGTCCTCGGCGATCCTGCTGCTGGCGGCCGATGCGGTGTTCGCGAGCATCGATGCCTCGCAGCTGCAGTTCGGGCCCACCAGTTTTCTCAACCCGCCGGCAACGACGATCCGCCAGGGCGTGGTCGAGCTGGCCACGCAGGACGAGGTCAAGGCGGGCACGGACGATGTTCGCGCGGTCACGCCGCTGGGCGCGGCCAAGCGCTATATGTCGTATGACGGCGGGGTCTTCAATGGGCCGATTGGGGTGCAAGGCCCGGCAGGGCATGACAGCGCGCAGCTCAATGTCTCACCCGTCGGCGGAGCGCTGAGCATGGAGGGCAAGCTGCGCTTCTCGGCTACGTTCGGTGATGCGAAGCTCGGAGACACCGTACCCCGCCTCGCCGCCTCGATCAAGGCTGGTTTCAATGGTGGCGTGTGGGGGAGCGAGTACCTCGACTTCTATCTCAATTACGTTCCGAACGATGGGCGCGATGATGCCAACATGACACGCGTGATGCGTCTGACCCAAGGTCAGCGCACGCTGTTCGGCACGCTCAATGACGACGGCGTCTCGACCATCCAGTCGGCCGGCGATATCTCGGCGCACGGCGCCCTGACGGCGGGCCGGGGCAAGGCCCGCGCAACCGTCAACACCGACGATTTCACCGCCTACTTCTCCGTGACGGGCGACAACAACACGATGCTCGGCACCAGCGGCAACGGTACTACGTCGCTCATCACGGCGAGCCAGGAGCGTTTGCGCGTGGTGCAATCGGGGCGCGTCCTAGTGGGTACGACCAACGACGACGGCCGCAACCAACTGCAGGTGGCCGGCAGTATCAAGGCGTCAGGCGGCGTCACCTCAGAGCAACTCGACGCGGGCGGTGCAAATTTCCGCGCCACTAGCGGCGACTATGGTGCGATGATCCGTAACGATGGTCGCTCCGCCTATCTGCTGTCGACCAAGCAAGGTGATCCGACCGGGCAATTCAGTGACTTTCGACCGTTCTCGTGGGAGCACGCCAGCGGCCGCGTCATGATCGACGGCAGCGCAAACGGCATTACCACAGGCGGAAACGTCAACATCCTAGGCGAGCTGACGGTAGGACAGGCGGCGACAGAGGCACACATCCGTCTGGGACAGCTCACGGGCTACCTCTATAGCAACAAGGACTCCTTCGGCTGGTGGACACCTGCTAGCGGAGCGTTCCAATACTACGTTTTCGACCGCACCTTCCGTGTCGACGGCCAGCGTGTCTGGCACGAAGGTCTGGTCGATCCGCTCGACAAACGCACCGGCGGCACCATCTCGGGCGACGTCACAATAGGACTGGGCAAGCGCCTGTTACTCGACGACGGCACGGCCAGCGCTCCGTCCCTCGTCTTTGCAACCGACAGCTCGCTAGACACTGGCTTGTTTCACAACGGCGATGGCCGCTTCGGTATCACGTGCGATTCGCAGGCGATCGTCCAGTTCGAGGCCAACGGCACGCGCTTCAACATCAACGTGTCCGGCCCGACGCCTGCCGCGGGCGACCGTTCGCAGCGCCTTGCCACCACTGAATGGGTGCTCTCCACCATCTCGGCCGCCGCTGTCGGCCAGATCGTCTTCGAGCCGCGCGCGACGGTGCGTGCCGGCTACTTGAAAGCCAACGGCTCGCTGGTGAACCGGGCCGACTATCCCGAGCTATGGGCTTATGCCCAGGCCAGCGGCGCGCTGGTCTCCGATGCCGACTGGGCAAATGGACGCTGGGGCTGCTTTTCGACCGGCGACAGCGCGCTCACCTTCCGGCTACCCGAGTTGCGCGGTGAAACGATCCGTGCCTGGGACGATGCACGCGGCATCGACGCCAACCGCGTGATCGGCTCCTGGCAGGACAGTCAGAACAGCTGGCATGCACACGGTGCAACAGCTAATGCGGTGGGCGACCACACCCACACCGCTTGGACCGATACACAGGGCTGGCACAACCATAGCTTCTGGGACCAAGGACACAACCACGCCAACGGCATCTATTCCCGACTGCTGAGACCGCCTTACGGCGGGTCGCTGACCGGTTCCGATACCAATGGCTCGGGCAGCGAACAAGCCGTCGGCGGCGGCGACTCGGCCGACATCGCCTCATCCAGCTCAAACATCCAGTTTGCAGGCGATGGCACGCACGGCCACAACGTCGGTATCGGCGGCGCCGGCGGTCACACCCACGCCATCACCATCAACGCCGACGGCGGCAACGAATCCCGTCCCCGAAACATCGCGCTGCTCGCCATGATCCGCGCCTACTAACCCTACGGACACCCAACCATGCTGATCCATCACTACAGCTCGTCCACCGGCGAGTACCTGAGCAGCGGCCAGCCCGACGCGGACCCGCGCAACGACGGCCGCTGGCTGATCCCCGCCAACGCGACGCTCGACGCGCCGCCGGAGCGCACGCCCACCAGCTGGCCGTTCTATCGCGACGGCGCCTGGTTCCTGCTGCCCGACTATCGCGGCCGGATCTGCTACCGCACCGACACCGGCGAGCCGGTCGAGATCTCGGTGGCCGGCAAGACCCCCGACGAGCTGGGCCTGACCACCGAGCCGCGTCCGTCGCCGCGCCACGCGTGGGTGGATGGCGCCTGGGTGGTGCCCGCCTCGGTGATCGCCGCCGAGCAGCAGGCCGCCGCGCAGCAGACCTTCGACATGCTGATGGCCAAGGCCAAGAAGGCCAACGAAGGCAAGGCCGACGCCTACGCGGCCGGCCAGCTCGACGACGAGGGCATCTATTACTTCAAGGCCTGGGCCGCGTACCAGATGGCCCTGGTTTCCGCCTTCGAGGGTGCGAGCTCGCCCGACGCGATCGTGTGGCCGTCGCAGCCGGCGCCCTATGTGCCGCCGAAGGCCGAGCCGCTGCCGCCGAACACGTCGACGCCGACCGATCCGACCAGCTCGACCAGCTCGACCAACTCGGCCGACACGAACGCGACGACCGGCACGACGACGGACTCGAGCGCCGGCATCACGCAGGCCGCCGCCGCCCCGGACCAGCCCCAGAACCCGACCCAGGATCCGGCCAGCCAGCCGACCACCGATCCGACGTCGACCGCGCAAGCCGCGCCCACCCAGGAATCGACGTCGGAGACGGCCAGCGCGCCGGCGCCGACCTCGACCGCGCAGCCGTAAGCCGCGCGCCGCATCACCCCGAACCCCTCTCACCACTGGAGATTTAGCTATGCCGCAGGATTACCACCACGGTGTACGCGTCATCGAAGTCACGGACGGCGGCCCGCCGATCCGCTCCGTCTCGACGGCCGTGCTCGGCATCGTCTGCACGGGCTCCGACGCCGACGACGCCACCTTCCCCCTCAACACCCCGGTGCTGCTGACCAACGTGGTCTCGGCGCTCGGCAAGGCCGGCACCAAGGGCACGCTGTACCGCACGCTCAACGCGATCGGCCAGCAGACCAAGCCGATCACGGTCGTGGTGCGCGTGCCGGACGGCAAGGACGACGCCGAAACCGCCTCGAACGTGATCGGCACGGTCACCGCCGACGGCAAGTACACGGGCGCCAAGGCGCTGCTGACCGCGCAGGCGAGCCTGGGCGTGAAGCCGCGCATCCTGGTCGCGCCGGGCCTGGACACGCCGGCGGTGGCCAATGCGCTGGCGCCGATCGCGCAGTCGCTGCGCGCCTTCGTCTACGTCTCGGCCTACGGCTGCAAGACCAAGGAAGACGCGGTCACCTACCGCAA
Organism: Burkholderia gladioli; assembly: GCF_000959725.1. Classification (NCBI taxonomy): domain Bacteria; kingdom Pseudomonadati; phylum Pseudomonadota; class Betaproteobacteria; order Burkholderiales; family Burkholderiaceae; genus Burkholderia; species Burkholderia gladioli. The sequence continues at coordinate 1,667,779 of NZ_CP009323.1, read as the reverse complement.
GCAGTTCGGCCAGCGCGAGCTGATGGTCGTGTGGCCGGATTTCCTCGGCTGGGACAGCACCACCAGCACCACCGTGACGATCCCCGCACCGGCCATCGCCGCCGGCCTGCGCGCCAAGATCGACAACGACATCGGCTGGCACAAGACGCTCTCGAACGTCGTGGTCAACGGCGTGACGGGCATCTCGGCCGACGTGTCCTGGGACCTGCAGGACCCGGCCACCGACGCGGGCTACCTGAACGAGAACGAAGTGACGACGCTGGTGAACTACAACGGCTTCCGCTTCTGGGGCTCGCGCACCTGCGCGGCCGACACCAAGTTCGTGTTCGAGAACTACACGCGCACCGCGCAGGTGATCGCCGATTCGCTGGCCGAGGCCCAGATGGGCAATGTCGACGGCGCGCTGAACCCGTCGCTGGCCCGCGACATCATCGAGAACATCAACGGCTGGTTCCGCCGCCAGATCTCGAACGGCTACCTGATCGGCGGCAGCTCCTGGTACGACCCGGAGCCGAACACCTCCGACGAGCTCGCCTCGGGCGCGATGTACATCGACTACGACTACACGCCGGTGCCGCCGCTCGAGAACCTGATGCTGCGCCAGCGCTTCACCGACCGCTATCTCGCGACCTTCGCCGATCGCGTGACGGCCTAACCACGGCCCAACCTGGAGTCAGACACGATGGGAATGCCACGCAAACTCAAGAATTTCAACCTGTTCTACAACGGCAACCGTTTCGCCGGTGAGGTGCAGGAACTCGAGCTGCCCAAGCTCAAACGCAAGACCGAATCCTGGCAGGGCGCCGGCATGAGCGGCCCGGTCAAGCTGGACCTCGGCAACGAGGAAATCCAGCTGGTCTGGACCTGCGGCGGTTTCATGGAAGACGTGCTCGGCCAGTGGGGCATCACCACCCACGACGGCGTGCTGCTGCGCTTCGCCGGCGCCTACCAGGCCGAGGACAGCGCGAAGTACGACTCGGTCGAGATCGTGGTGCGCGGCCGCCACGAGGAAATCGACATGGGCAAGGCCAAGGTCAAGGACGACACCAGCTTCAAGGTCACGACCAACGCCAGCTACTACAAGCTGTCGATCAACGGCTTCGTGCTGATCGAACTCGACTTCATCAACATGATCGAGAACGTCAACGGCACGGACCTAGCCTCCGGCCTGCGCAACGCGATCGGCCTGTAACACCCCGGCCGCGCCGACCGGCGCGGCACCGCTTTCCCTCACCTCAACCTAGCCACCATGAGTGACGACATGAACACGGAAAACCAGGATCCGACGAGCACCAGCGACAACGCCACGAACACGCACACGCTCGACACGCCGATCGCGCGCGGCGAGCAGACGATCACCCAGGTGACGCTGGCCAAGCCCGATGCCGGCGCGCTGCGCGGCACCTCGCTGTCGGCGCTCGTCAACCTCGACGTCGACGCGCTGTGCAAGGTGCTGCCGCGCATCACGAGCCCGGCGCTGACGCCCGCCGACGTGCATGCGATGGACCCGGCCGACCTGGTTGCGCTGGGAGGTATCTTCGCCGGTTTTTTGATGCCGAAGGCGCTCAAAGCGAGCATGGAATCCCCGAGCGCGTAGAAGACGCGATGGCGGATATCGCGACGGTGTTCCACTGGACGCCGCGCGAGATGGACGGCTTCTCCCTGGCGGAGCTGATGGACTGGCGCGAACGCGCGCGGATACGTAGCGGATACGAGGAAACATGAACAACGCCGACAACCTGCGCGTGATGCTGGACACCATCACCGCCTGGACGAAGTCGATCCAGGACTCGCTCAATCGCGGCGTGTCGCAACCCGCGGAGCAGGCGAGCGAGGACGTCGCCTCGCTGAAGGCCGAGCTCGAGAAGCTCGGCAAGCAACAGGAATCGATAAAGTCGCTGCGCGCGATGCGCGGCGAACTGGGCGATACCAACCGGGCGCTCGCCGATGCGCGCGAACGGGTCGGTACGCTTTCGCGCTCGCTCCAGAGCTCGGGACAGCCGTCGCAGCGCCTGGTCGCGGCGCTGGCCAATGCCAGCGGCGCGGTCGGCGAGCTCGAGGCGAAGCAGCGCAGCCAGACGCGCGCCGTCGGCGCACTCTCCTCCGAACTCGGCGAGGCCGGCCTCAATACGCGCAACCTGGCCGCCCAGCAGCGCGCGCTGAAGCGCAATATCGAGGCGACCACCAGTTCCCTCGAGCAGGCCACCAGGGAGGAAACCCGCCGCGAACGGCGCAGCAAGCGCGCCGCGGAGATCAAGGACGGCGGCGAGAAACTGCAGGGGGCCGGCAAGGCCATCCTCGACAATGTCCGCGTCGTGATGGGCGAGCAGAAGAGTTTCGACGACGTGCGCCTGCAAATGCAGGTATCGGGGGCGGCGCCACAGACCATCGAGGCCGCCGAGCGCTATGCGCGCACCAAGTCGATGCCGGGGGTCAGTCGCGACGAAAACTTCGCGCTGATCAGCGACGCGCTGCAGAAGACCGACAACTTCGCGCTGGCAACGCAGATCGCCGAGGCCCGCGGCAAGGAGCATTTCGCGAATGCCTCGATGAACGACGAGGCGGAAGCGAAGATCCGCGATGCCAAATTCGCGAGCCTGCTGGACCTCGCCCAGGGACGTGACGGTCTCAAGGACGAAAAGACGGCAACCCCTGAAATCGACGCGATTCATCGACTCATCGCCATGAACAAGGGCGACGTCGATGCCGACCAGTACGCCAAGTTCGCGAAGGCCGGCGGTGCCGCGGTCAAGGGCCTGGGATCGAACGCGCTTTATATTCAATCGAAGTCGGTCATCGACGAGCTCGGCGGCAAGGACGCCGGCAAGGGATTCGCGGCCGTCATCGATAGCCTGGCCGACGGCCACAAGCTGAGCCCGAAAAACATCAGCAACCTGATCGACGAGGGGCTGGTCGATCCCCGGAAAATCAATCGCGACCCCTCCGGCGCGGCGACAAGTTTCCAGCAGGACGCACTGACCGAGGCCAAGACGCTGCGCGCGGCGCCAGCCGACTGGCTGGCGGCACGGGTCAAGCGATGGAACGACATGGGCATCAAGGACGATGCGCAGATCGTCGCCAGGATCGATTCGCTCTTTACCAATCCGGCCGCCGCGACCTACATGAAGTCGCTCTATTCTCACCTGGCCGATATTCAAGCCGACACGACCAGGGCACAAAAGGCAGCCGGCCTCGATACCACGGTCGCGGCGGCCAGCAAGACGACGCGCGGCAACGAGGCGATCCTTCACGCCCAGGTCGGCACCTTCAAGCAGCAAGCCGGGGAAAGCGTCCAGCCGGTCCACGACGCGGGCATCGGTCTGGCTCAGGCGGGCATGCGATCGGTGATCGATACCGTCAACGCGCATCCCGGCGCCGCCAAGGTGGTCGGCTCGACGGTGGCCGTGGTCGGCGGACTGGCGCTCAGCGTCGGCGGCCTGATCACCAAGGGGTATGGGCTCCTGTCGGCGGCACGGGCCATCGCCTCGATGGTGCTTGGCGGCCGCGTTGCTGCTGGTGCCGCTGGTGCCGTCGGCGTGACCGCAGCCCGTGGCGCGGCAGCCGCCACCCCGGCCGCGCGTGCGCTCGCGCAGGCCGCGCCGACAGTCGCGCGAGGCGTGGTTCTGGCCGGTCCGGCGGCGCGCGCCGCCACCGCGGCCGTCTCGACCTTGCCGGCGGCGGCCACGGCCGCGAAAACCGCCGCCCCCCTCGGCGCGCGCCTGCTCGGCATGCTTGGGAGCGTGGCAAGCACCGTGGTCTCGAAGGCGACCGCGGCCCTGGGCGTGGTCCGAACGGCCAGCGCGGCTGGCGGTGTGCTCGGCACCGCCCTGAAGATCGGCGGCTTCGCCGCGAAGCTGTGGCCACCCATCCGGCTCATCAGCACCCTGTACTCGGTGTTCGAGCTGGGGATGGGCGTCTATCGTGCTTTCAACCAGGGCAAGCCCGGGTCCGGCGCCAAGGCGGCCGGCGCAAGCGGGCCGGACGCGCCCACCCTGGTGGACCACACCAGGATCGCGGCCGCGTCGAAGGGCGATCCCTCGAAACTGCCCAGCATGATGGTCGGCGCGCTGACGGCCGGCCAATTGTTCGTCACCTCCAGCCTGGCGAGCGCAGCCCTGCCGTCACCGCTCGCGCCGGTCGCCATGCCGGCCCGGTCGACCACGCCCTTCGACCTGCGCGCGCCCCTCAACGCCTCGCGCCCGGCCACGCCGGCCGTCGTGGCGGTGCCAACCGCGCCGACCGTGATCAACGTCTATGCGCCGCCCGGCGTCGACGCGCAGGCCGTCGCGCAACTCGTCAGGAACGAACTCGACAAACGTGCGCGCGAACAGCAACAGCGCGCCACCGCCGCACTGACCGACTAACCCGGAGCCTCCTCATGCTGATGTCCCTCGACCAGTTCGTGTTCAGTCTCACCTCGGCGCCGTTCCAGCAGCTCGGGCGCGCGCGCGGCTGGAAGCACGCCTCGAAAACGCGGGTCGGCCGGCGCGACGCGCGCCAGTACGTCGGCCCCGGCGACGACACCATCACGCTCGACGGCGTGGTCGCGCCCGAGACGATCGGCTCGATCGCCTCGATCGACGAACTCGCCGCGATGGCCGACCACGGCGACGCCTACGTGCTGGTGGACGGCAGCGGCAACGTCTATGGCGCCTACCTGATCACCGCGCTCAACGAGACGCAGACCTATCACACGCCCGAGGGCGTGGCGCGCCATATCGCCTTCACGCTGACGCTCACGCGCGTCGACGACGCGGAGCTGCGCATGACCGACGACAACCCCGATCCCGCAGGCGGCAACAGCGGCGGCGCCGGCGCCAGCGCCAGCGCCGACTCGACGACCGGCACCCCCACCTCGCAAACCGGGACCGCCTGATGCCGAGCAATTCGAACCAACGCACCCCGGCCGAGCGGCGCCGCATCGCGCGCGTCGAATCGCAGCCCGACTACCGGATCACGCTCGACGGCCGCGATATCTCGATGCTGTTCGCGCCGCGCCTGGAATCGCTGACGATCACCGAGAACCGCGCCGACCAGGCCGACACGGTGGACATCACGCTCGACGACACGCGCGGCGACCTGGCGCTGCCCACGCTCGGCGCCGAGCTGAAGGTGGCGATCGGCTGGAGCGGCGAGCCGCTGGTCGACAAGGGCACCTACATCGTCAACACGGTGAGCTGGTCGGGCACGCCGGACACGCTGTCGGTCAGCGCGCATTCAGCCGCGATGAGCGAGGGCATGCAGCAGCGCCGCGAGCGCAGCTGGCACCAGCAGACCATCGGCGCGATCGTGCAGGCGATCGCCGCGCGCTACGCGCTGCAGCCGGTGGTGGGCGCGACGCTGGCCGCCATCCGGATCGCCCATGTCGACCAGACCCACGAATCCGACATGTCCTTCCTGACGCGCCTGGCAAAGCGCTACGACGCGGTGATGAACGTCAAGGACAAGCGGCTGCTGTTCATGCCGATCGACACCGGCAAGAGCGCGAGCGGCAAGCCGCTGGCGGTGCTCGCGCTGACCCGCGCCGACGGCGACCATCACCAGTACCGCTCGGCCGATCGCGACAAGTACGACGCGGTGCGCGCCAACTACCACTCGAACGGCAAGGGGCGGCGCCTGTCGGTGACGGTGAAGGGCGAGACCAGCAAGAACGTCAAGGTGCTGACCGACGACTATGCCTCGCAGGAGGAGGCGATGGCCGCGGCCCAGGCCGAGTACAAGCGCATGCAGCGCGGCAAGCAGACGCTCGCCTATTCGCTCGCGCGCGGCCGGCCCGAGGTGTTTCCGGAAACGCCGGTCAGCTTCAGCGGGCTCAAGCCCGAGATCGACGCGATCGAATGGCTGATCAAGAGCGCGCGGCACACGCTCGACAACAATGGCCTGCAGACCGAGCTCGAGCTGGAGACGCGCGAGGACGCCCAGGCGGACAAGAAGAACGCCGGCAAGACGGCGACGCCGGGCGCCGCGTCGTGAGCCCGGCGAGCGGCGACGGCGCGTGGTGACGGCACGTGGCTCGAGCGCGGCGCGGGAAACCGGCCGCGAGCGGAGATCAGGTCATCAGGAGAAGTCGGGCCGAAGAACTCGACCCGGGCGGCGGAGGTGCCGATGAAGATGCCGGCGCTGGTGCGGATCCAGCTGCCGGCGACATGCCGGGAACGGCGCGCGGCGCTAGCGCGGTGCCGCGGCCGCGCCGCCCTGCCCTTCCTCGCCGCGAACCAGCATGGCGCGCACCTGGCCGAGCGTCGTCATCGCGGCCAGCGCCGCCTCCAGCACCACGCCCACCGAATCGATCGCGGTATCGATCGCCGCGGCCGCCTCGGCCCGCTCGTCCGCGTCGAGATGCGCGGCGGTGTGCAGGCTCGGCGCGACGAGCAGATGCGCGGCCGGATTGACTGGCCGCTCGGCCAGCGGCGCGACACCGGTCATGCGTTCGAAGGGCTTCGTGTTGCTGTGCATTTGTTCTGGTCTCCCACGGACACGTTCGACAACAGCGCCGCACGGCAGCGGATCGCCTCGGAATGGCAGCGCGTGTCAGCAAGATAATACTGTATATCCATACAGTATCAAGCTGTCGAATCTCTCAGCGGAGCCTGACGATTGCCTCGCGGCGGTCCGCAATGGCACGCCCGGCGCGCCATTCGGTACTCGGTACTCACTTCCGGGTCTTGCCGGCGCGCTCGGCCTTGAGCCGCTCGACCTCGGCCATGGCCCGCTCGACGTTCTCGGCCATGCGCTGGTCGAGCGCGGCGCGGCGGTTTTCGGCGAGCCGTTTGACGCGCGGCGCGCTCGCGCCCTCGCCGCCTGCGGTCATCGAGCCGGTGTTGATGCAGGTGGCGATGAAACCCTGCACGGCGGCCTTGCCGGCCTCGTTGAGCTGGCGGTAGCCGTCGACCAGGTCGCCCTCGTCGGCCGGCAGCACCGCCGGGCTGACCTCGCCGGTCAGCACGTACCAGATGTCGACGCCCACCTCGCGCAGCGCCAGCAGATAACGCGCGTCGGGCGCGCTGACGTCGGCCTCGTAGTTGAGCTGCGTCTTGTGCTTGAGGCCTCCCAGCGCGGCAAATTCTGGCTGACTCAAGCCCAGGCGCATCCGCTCGCCGCGCAGCCGTTTCCCCACACTGTCCATTAAATTTCCATCCAAGTTGTTGACGTCCATAAAAATGGATGACACACTGAGCTTACATTAACGCAAGACTAAGCGAGCCAGTATACCGACCGTGAAGACCGCCAAAGGACCCCGCCGCTCCCCGCGTTTCGCCCTGTCGAGCAAGCCGCTCTATGTGCATCTGTCCGAGCTCGAGCGCGGCGAACTCGAGCGCGCCGCGCAGGCGCAGAACCGCTCGCTGTCGAGCACCGCGCGCAGCCTGCTGATCGGCGCGATGCGCGCCGCGCGCCTGGCCGCGGGCAAGCCCGAGGGATGAGCGCGATGCCCGCCCGCGCCATGCAGCACCCCAACCCCATACCAAGTCGAACCCCGAGCGAACGGCCGGCCGCGGCCCCGCTCACCGCCTCGTCCGGAGGACCTCCATCATGCGCATCCTGAATCGCTGCCCGCATTGCCGGACGCGCGCCACCGCGCGCACCAGCCGCGAAATGTCGCCGACCTTTCGCGAAGTTACCTACCAGTGCAACAACGTCGAATGCGGGCACACCTATGTCGTGAACATGGAGTTCGCGCGCACCCTCTCGCCCTCGGCCATGCCCGATCCGACGCTGCAGCTGCCGGTCTCGCCGCACGTGCGTGAACGCGGCGAGCAGCAGCTCGACCTGCCCGTCTAAACCCGCCCTTCCGCGTTTCGTCGTCCCCTCGCATCGCGCCCGCGTGGCGTGAGGGGATCCGTTTGCCCGAAAAAAGAGAAAAGCATGACGCACCCTGTTCCAGGGTCGATCGCCCCGGCGCTCGACCCGGGCACCCTGCTGCCCGAAATCGGCGCGCGGCGCGGCCTGGCTGCCGCCTGTGGCGCCTGCTGTTCGCTGGTGGCGCCGCTGCCGGCCGACGTTTCGACCGGTGATTCGTCTTGCTGCTCGTCTTGCTGCTCGTCTTGCTGCTCGTCTTGCTGCTCGTCTTGCTGCTCGTCTTGCTGCTCGTTCTGCTGCTCGACCTGCTGCTCGTTCTGCCATTCGGCAAGCGACTCGTCCTGCCGATCGGCCCACGCCTCGTCCTGCCACGCACCGCGCCAGGCCTCGCTGCGCGCGTGCTGGGAACACCTGCGCCTGATCGGCGACTTCGAGGTGGCGATGCGCCATCGCGCGTTGCGCCATGCCGTCGAGGCCGCGGCCCGCCTGATGCGCGAACGCGCCCTGCACCTGCCGCTGACCCTGCCGTGCCACCCGCCCCGCTCCTTGTCCTTGTCCCGCTCCATCCCGGAGACCTGCCGATGAATTCCCACCCGATCGCCCCGCATGACGCGGTGCTACATGCCGCGATCGCCGCCGCGGCCGCCGCCACCCCAGCCGGCACCTCCCGGCAGTTCCTCGCCGCGCTCGCGGCACGGCTCGCGCTCGGCTTCCCCGCCTCGGCCGAGGCGCTGCGCGCGCTCGACTGCGCGAGCGACCCGCAATCCACGGAGCCCCGCCCCTGACCATGGCCTCGATCGACGAACTGAAGCAGCGCATCGACCTGCACGAGCTGGCCGAGCGCCTGGGCCTGAAGCGCGGCCGCGGCGGCGAACGCGCGCTCTATCACTCGCCGCATCACGAGGACCGCAGCCCCTCGCTGTCGATCTACGTGGACCACCCGAAGCACGGCACCGGCTGGCGCGACCACAGCGCCGACGCCGGCGGCTCCTGCGTGGACCTGGTGATGCACGCGCGCGGCGGCAGCCTGGCCGACGCGCTGCGCTACCTGCACGACAGCTACGGGATCGCCGCCACGCGCCCCGCGACGGCCGAGCGGCGCCCCAAGTCGACCCTCGACTACATCGCCGAGCGCTGCCTGGCCGCGCGAGAAGGCGTGCGCGACTACCTGCTCGGCCGCGCCATCACGCCCGAGGCGATCGACGCCGCGTTCGCCGCGCGCACGCTCGGCTTCAACGACTGGAGCAGCGCCCGGATCGCCGCCGGCGAAGTGGGCCACGGCGGGCCGGCGGCCGCCTTCATCGTGCGCGGGCCGCGTGACGGCCAACTGGTGGCGGTCGACATGCGCTATCTGGACCCGGCCCTGAACGGCGCGGTGAAGACCCAGACCCAGGGCGAGAAGGCCGGCCACGGCTGGACCGCCGACGCGCGGCGCCTGGAGCGAGCGCGGCGCGTGGTCCTGGTCGAGAGCGCGATCAACGCGCTGTCGATCGACAGTTGCGCGCTGCCCGGCACGGCGGCCTTCGCGCTGCGCGGGCTGGGCAACGTCGGCCAGCTCGACTTCAGCTTCCTGCGCGGCAAGCAGGTGCTGATCTGCCTGGACAACGACGCGCCCTTCGCCGACGGCCATCCGCGCGCCGGCCATCGTCCCGGCCCGGAAGCGGCCTGGGCGCTCTACGAGACGCTCACCGGCCTGAACATCGGCGCGATGCTGGTCGACCAGGCCGGCTGGTTGCGCGAGACGGCCCAGGGCGGCGGCGCTGGCGAGCCGATCAACGACGTCAACGACTACCTGCGCGAGCGCGGCGCGGCCGAGCTCGCGCGCGCGCTCGAGCAGACCGAGCCCTGGCTGATCGCGGGCCTGCCCGGCGACGCCACGCGGCGCGGCCGCCCGCGCATCTTCCTGCCCTCGCACGACTTCGCGCAGTACTGGCGCTTTCGCGTGCGCGCCGACTTCACCAGCCACATCAGCAAGATGGAGCGCAACGAGGAAAGCGGCGCCGAGACGCCGGTGCTGGCCGACCTCTGCGGCTTCCGGATCGCCGGCATCAGCCGCGTCTCGGTGGCCAGCGCCACCGCCACCATGACCGGCGACGAGGACCAGGCGCCCACCGTCTACTTCGCTGTCTCGGTGCAGGCGCCGCGCCACGGCGCGCAACTGATCCGCCGCGTGATGCTCGACGACCAGCTGCACAACGTCGACCAGTGGAACAAGTTCGGCCCGATCTGGGCGCCCGCGCCGTTCAAGCGCATGGTGAACATCCTCGAGCGCGGCGCCGACCTGGGCGCGCGCCAGGCCGCGAACTTCGTGGGCCTGGCCTGGCGCGACGGCCGGCTGATCGTCAACGAAGGCCCCGACTGCTATTTCACCGAGGCCGACAAGCAGTGCCCGTATCACAACCTCAGCTTCCCCAGCGGCCCGGTGGCCGACGCGCGGCGCGTGATCGCCGCCTACCAGCAGACCTTCCGCCAGAACGCCGCGACCGTCCCGCTGGTGTGGGCGCTCGGCGGCCACCTGAAGGCCCTGCTCGGCTTCTGGCCGCACCTGACGGTGCAGGCCAACAAGGGCGCCGGCAAGTCGACGCTGATCAAGCGGCTCGAGCGCACGCTGGCCTTCACGATGTTCTCGGGCCAGTCGCTGCAGACCGAATTCCGCCTGCTCACCAGCATCAGCCACACCAGCCACCCGATCGGCTGGGAGGAGCTGTCGGCGCGCCGCCAGGACGTGATCGACAAGGCCGTCGGCCTGCTGCAGGAGAACTACCAGTACACCGTCACGCGGCGCGGCAGCGACATGACCGAGTACCTGTTGTGCGCGCCGGTGATGCTGGCCGGCGAGGACGTGCCGGTGCGCAGCCTGCTCGGCAAGCTGGTGCGCACCACCCTGACCGGCAAGCGCGGCCCGCTGCTGCCCGACGAGCTGCCGCGCTTCCCGGTGCGCCAGTGGCTCGAGTTCCTGACCGGGCTGAACCGGCGCGCCGTGCTCGAGCATTACGCGACGCTGCGCGACAAGGCGCTGGCCAACTGCCGCGCCAGCGGCGAGGACGACGGCGCGCGGCGCATGGCCGGCAACTACGCGGCGCTCGCGCTGGCCTGGCGCTATCTGTGCGAGTTCGCCGGCATGGATCCGGCCGAGGGCGAGTTCGCGCGCGACCTGCTCACCGAGATGAACGGCCACGTGGCCGAGACCAGCGCCGATCGCGAGCCCTGGGTCTGGATCATGGAGACGGTGCTATCGGAGATCGACGGCGGCAACTACCAGCATCCCTTCACCTTCGACACCATCGACGGCGAGTTCTGCCTGCTGCTGCGCACCGGCCACGTGATGGACCACCTCGCCCACACCAGCGCGCTGCGCGAGAAGTGGAACGCGCTGCCGGTGAAGTCGGATCGCATCTTCAAGGCGCAGCTCAAGCAGGCGGGCGTGGTGGTGGGCGAGAAGGAGGTCGAGCGGCGCATCTACACGCGGCGCGTGCCCTACCTGACGCCGGTCTCGCTCGAGCGGCTGGCCGGCTTCGGGCTGCACGTGTCGATCCGCGAGGATCTCGCCTCCGACGCGCTGGCCAGGAGCCCGGCATGAAGGCGCCGATCACGATGGCGCTCGGCCGCCGTATCGACTCGCCCCCCGCGCCCCCCGCCGATCGATCCGGCCGGGCGCGAGCGCGGGCCCGGAAGCGAGGGGGCCTGCCCGCCGCGATCGCCTCGATCGCCTCGTCGGGGTACCCGGGTAGCGCGCAGGACTCGTGGCTGGCGCGGACATTGGCGCCCAAGTGCTTGATTCGCAAGACATCGCCCGCCGCGACAGCGCCCCGCCGCGCCATCAGTCCCGCTGTTTTCACCACCAGTCGGCCAAACCCGACGCGGCGCCCCTGCTTGTCTCTCTCTCTTCAAATCATTGAAGGAAAAGGAAAAGAAAGGGGCGGGGAAGGCCAGCACGAAGCCGCGCCGCGCGCCACGAGTCGCGGCTGTTCCGCCATCGGTGACAAACGCCGCCGGGATGACGCGCCATCAGTCGCCACTGCCCGCCAGCCATCGCCGATGGCCACCCATGGCACCCGAAACCCTTGCCGATCAAGGACTTGCCGATGAATTCCACGAATCCCGCGAGTCCATGGCTTGCGCTGCCGGTGCCCGCGCCGCGCGAGGCCGGGATCGAGCCGCCGGCGCCGCTGGCCACCCTCGACCTGGCCGGCGCGGCCGCGCTGCTCGGCGCGCATCCGGAAACCATCCGGCTCAAGGCCCGCGCCGGCCAACTGCCGGGCCGCAAGGTCGGCAAGCGCTGGATCTTCTCGACCCTGGCCCTGCAGCGCTACCTCGCCGGCGAATGGCTGCCGCGCGAAACGCCGGTCGCCCCCGTCAACGTCACCGTTACTTCGGAACCCCTCGCCCCATGTCGCTCTACAAACGAAAAACCAGCCCGAACTGGCAATACAAGCTCTACCCCCCAGGCGGCGGAACGCCGCTACAGGGAAGCACTGGCACCCGCGACAAGGAGCAGGCGCAGGAATTCCACGACCGGCTGAAGGTGCAGCTGTGGAACCAGGCGCGGCTCGGCGTGAAGCCGCGCCACAGCTGGAACGAGGCGGTGATCCGCTACGTCACCGAGCGCGAGGGCCTGCCCAGCCTGGAAACCTCGAAGACGCACCTGCGCTGGCTCGACCGGCATCTCGCGGGCCTGGCGCTGGACCGGATCGACCGCGAGCGCATCGACGCGATCGCGCTGGCCAAGCGCCAGGAACCGCTCACGGTGCGCACCCGCGAGGGCGTGGTGACCACCGGGCGCGGCGCCAGCGCGGCCACCGTGCGGCGCGTGATCGGCGTGCTGAAGGCGGTGCTGAACGCGGCCGTCGAATGGGAATGGCTGGATCGCGCGCCGGTCACGCGGCGCACCCGGCTGCCCGAGAAGCGCATCCGCTGGCTCACCCCGGCCCAGGCCGAGCGGCTGCTGGCCGAGCTGCCCACGCACCTGGCCGAGATGGCGCGCTTCAGCCTCGAGACCGGCCTGCGCCGCTCCAACGTGACCGGCCTGCAGTGGTCGCAGATCGACCTGGAGCGCCGCGTGGCCTGGATCCATCCCGACCAGGCGAAGGCGAGGAAGGCGATCACGGTGCCGCTGTCGGACGTCGCGCTGGCGGTGCTGCAGCGCCAGCAGGGCGCGTCGCGCGCACCGGGCTGCCGCGACAGCGTGTTCGTCTACCGCGGCCGACCGGTCCACCAGACCTCGACGCTGGCCTGGCACAAGGCGCTCGAGCGCGCCGGCATCGCCGACTTCCGCTGGCACGACCTGCGCCATACCTGGGCCAGTTGGCATGTGCAACGCGGCACGCCGCTGCAGGTGCTCAAGGAACTGGGCGGCTGGGAGACACTGGAGATGGTGCAGCGCTACGCGCACCTGTCGGCGGATCACCTGGCGCAATGGGTCAGGCCGCTGACGGCCGATACCACGCCGCTGCCGGTTCATCGCGTGGATGCCAGGGACGAAGAAAACGGGGACTGAATCAGCAAGGCCGCGCGAACGGAAACCGGCGCGGCTGCAATCCAGCTGCACACGATATCCGTCGAAACTTTACCAGCGCGCAGCATATCCTTTTAGATCAACCCCTTACTCAACTCGCCAACTGCAAAACAAAGGCCATACAAGGTCGATCACGGGCAATCCAGCTCATTCAAGCTGTAATTTGGTTGTACTCGCAGCGGCCCACTTGCCCGTCCACCTAGGCGCCGCCCCCTACCCAACACTGCCTCGCGGATCGCCGCCCAGGCAACTTCGCGGTATCCTTGCCGCTTTGGTCGGACCCAATATTCCGGCATCGAATTGCAAATGAACTCCCATCCTGCCGGCGCAACAGCCCTATGAGGCATTAAACATGGTCGTCACGCACCTCGCTCTCAAGAACTGGAGAAATTTTCGCGAAGTCGATGTCCCACTTCGCGAACGCACCTATCTGCTAGGTGCCAACGCCTCCGGAAAATCGAATTTATTAGATGTTTTCCGATTTCTTCGAGACATCAGTAAGCCGCAGGGCGGCGGTTTGCAGAAGGCAATACATGACCGCGGCGGCATTCAGAAATTGCGTTGCTTGCACGCTCGCAAGGATCCGGAGGTGCGCATAGAGGTTGATCTTGCCGAGGTAGCAGACGACGAACCTGTTTGGCGCTACATATTGGGCTTTAAGCATGAGGGAAAGGGGGCACATCGGACGCTGATTTCAATCGAGCAGGTGTGGCACAAAGGTAAGCGGATACTGAATCGTCCGGACGACAACGACAAAAAAGATGCGGTCCGCCTCACGCAAACAGCATTGGAACAGATCCAAGCCAATGCGCCCTTCCGGGAACTTGCAACGTTTTTCGGTGAAGCAACATATCTACATCTAGTTCCCCAATTATTGAAATATGGCGACCAGATTGGTGGACAGCGCCTTGAAGATGATCCGTTCGGTCAGGGCTTCCTCGAACGAATAGCCAAAACTTCGCCCAAGATCCGAGATTCGCGCCTGAAAAAAATCGAAGCGGCTCTTGCGCTGGCAGTTCCGCAATTCAAAGAACTGCGCTTCACTACAGATAAAGTTAATGGTCGCCCGCATTTGGAGGCAATGTACACACATTACCGCCCCAACGCTGGCTGGCAACGTGAAGAGCAATTTTCGGATGGCACACTTCGCTTGCTGGGCCTTTTGTGGGTTTTGCTAGAAGGCGACTCGCTGTTACTACTCGAAGAGCCAGAGCTGTCACTTAACGACGCCATCGTGCGCGAAATCCCTCGCCTATTACAGCGTGTGCAGCGTGACAGGAAGAGGCGCTCCCGGCAGGTTTTGATCAGTACACACAGTGAGGCTTTGCTTAGCAATCAAGGCATCGACGGTCGCGGCGTCCTTCTGCTAGAGCCTGCTCAAGAAGGAACGCAGGTTCGCGTTCTCAACGAGAAAGAAGAGTTGGTTTTGAAGAGCGGACTTTCAGTCGCAGAAGTGGTATTACCCAAGACCCATCCCAAATCGGCAGAGCAGTTGGGGTTGTGGTAATGGTCTGGATCGTACTTGCAACGGAAGATGAATTGAGCGAGCAAGTTGGTCTTTGCCTTGCCGCCGAAGCGGGCTTGGATGTCGGCCAATGCCTTAGGCGAGGCGGTAATGGCTACCTCCGAAGCCGACTCGCAAATTTTTGTCAGATCGCAGAACAACAACCGGTCCTTCTTATCACCGATCTCGATCAATCGAACTGCGCCTCGACGTTGATAGACAGTTGGTTCGGGCAAATGCAACGACCAGCGAAACTCTTATTTCGCGTCGCCGTCCGCGAAATTGAGTCATGGTTACTTGCGGACCATGAAGGAATGCTCGCCCTACTGGGACGTCGAGCACCAAAACTACCGAGTAATCCGGACAGTCTTCCGGATCCAAAGCAGGCGCTCTTACGCTTCGCGGAGCGCGCGCCGCGTGACGTTCGCGAAGAACTTGTGGCAAAGCAAGGAAGTGTCGCCTCGCAGGGATTGGGATATAACCCGTTACTTTGTCGCTGGGTGCGCGAAACTTGGCAACCAGAACGCGCAGCGACTCGCTCCCCGAGTCTACGCAAAACCAGAACTCGGCTCCGAGAACTGGCCGACTAAGGCGGAACCGCAGCGCCGCTATCGGACGCAGCGATCGCAACTCTGCGGCGTCAGCTCGCAACGACGCGAGCGCCAGAATTCGTCGTTGATGTGTTCATATGCCGGGGCAAACCGGTCTACCAGACCGCGACCGCCGCGTGGCGGAAGGCATTGACGCGAGCAGCATCCAAGACTCGCGCTGGCACAACCCGCGCCACACTTGGGCCAGTTGGCACGTGTAACGCGACACGCCGCTGCCGGTTCATCGCGTGGATGCCAGGGACGAAGAAAACGGGGACTGAATCAGCAAGGCCGCGCGAACGGCAACCGGCGCGGCTGCAATCCAGCTGCACACGATATCGACGAAAACGGGAAAAAACCGCTGAGAGCCTTACGGCGATTGGCGCGCCCGGCTGGGATCGAACCAGCAACCCCTGCCTTCGGAGGGCAGTACTCTATCCATTGAGCTACGGGCGCTTCGGGAAACCGTGTCACGACCCTCGAAAACCCGGGCGGGACGGCGGCAAGAGCGAGAGCATACCTTGTTTCCATGACAGCGTCCACCGCCCGCGGCGGCCCCGCCGCCTTGCGGGTAAACGCCCGCCGCGCGGAGCCCTTCCGCTCGAAAAAGAGGCGTCTATAATCATCGGTGCTTCCGCCTACAGACATTCTGCCGCAGCCGAACCCGAGCAAAATTCCTACTCACGGAGACGAGGCCAGCATGAGTGAAGCGCCCCACCACGAAGCGCCCATCAAGACGCCCGGGCAACTGATCGCCGTGATCGTCGCGTCGTTCGCGATCCCGATCGTCATCATCATCCTGTTCGCCACCTACGCCAACCATGTGTTCCGCACCGGCGCCGGCACCGACAGCCTGTCGGACGCGGCGGTGGCCGCGCGCATCGCGCCGCTCGCGCAGGTCGACGTCAAGGATGCCAACGCGCCGCGCAGCTACAAGAGCGGCGAGGAAATCTACAAGGCGGTCTGCGTGACCTGCCACGCCAGCGGCGCGGCCGGCGCACCCAAGTTCGGCAATGCCGGCGACTGGGCGCCGCGCATCGCGCAGGGCTACGACACGCTGCTGCACGTGGCGCTGACCGGCAAGGGCGCGATGCCCGCGCGCGGCGGCACCAGCCCCGACGACGTCAGCGATTTCGAAATCGCGCGCGCCGTCGTCTACATGGCGAACAACAGCGGCGCGAAGTTCGCGGATCCGGTGCAGCCGGCGGCCGGCGCCGCGGCAGGCGCATCCGGCGCGGCGACCGCCGGCGGCGCCTCGGACGCGAGCGCGAATGCCGCGTCCGGCGCCTCGGCGGTGCCCGACGCGGCGGCTGCCGCCAATGCGCAGGCCGCCGCCGCGATGGCCGCCATCGCCGCCCTGCCCAAGGCCGGTGCCGCGCCGGCCGTCGCGCCCGGCGGCGCCGGCGCGGGCAAGGCGCTGTACGACTCGGTGTGCGTGGCCTGCCACGCGGCCGGCGTGCTCGGCGCGCCCAAGTTCGGCAACAAGGCCGACTGGGCGCCGCGCCTGAAGGATTCGATGGACACCGTCTACAACTACGCGCTGCACGGCAAGGGTTCGATGCCGCCCAAGGGCGGCTCGAACGCGCCCGACGACCAGGTCAAGGCCGCCGTCGATTACATGGTGGGCGCGGCAAAGTAAGCCGCGCACCGGGCCGACCACAAAAAAATGGCCCGTGTCCGCTTCAGGCGGCACGGGCCATCTTCATTCATGGATCTTTGAGCCGCGAGCCCGGCGGCTACTTCTGCAGCAGCGCCTTGAGGCTCGCCAGCCGGTCCTTCGGCGTCATCGGCGCCTCCTCGGGAGTGGGCGGCGGCGCCTCGTCCAGGCCCATCTCGACGATGAAGCGCGAAGGCTCGCAGACGATCGTCTCGCGCGCCCGCTTGCGCTTCTTGCACCAGTTCAGGTGCAGGCTGCGCTGCGCGCGCGTGATCGCCACGTACATCAGGCGCCGCTCCTCCTCGATGCGCTCGTCGTCGATCGTGTCGTCCTCGCTGCCGCCGCGATGCGGCATCACGCCTTCCTCCACACCGACCAGGAACACGTGCGGATACTCGAGCCCCTTCGAGGCGTGCACGGTGGACAGGCGCACCGCATCGGGATCCTCCTCCTTGCCCTCCAGCATCGACATCAGCGCGACGGTCTGGATCAGGCCCAGCAGGTTCTTGCCGGTATCGGCCAGGCCGTCGGCGTTGTGGAAGCCCTCGGCCTCGCCGTCGACCGCCTCGGTTTCCGGCTTGGTGCCCTTGCGCTTCAACCACTCGAGGAATTCCAGCACGTTCTGCCACTTGCTCTGCGCCTGGCGCTCGTCGAAGGCGTCGTACAGGTAGGCCTCGTAGTGGATCGCCTCCATCATGTCGTCGAGCACGGTGGTGGCGGGATCCTTGTCGGCGCGCTCGGTCAGGCGCTGGATGAAGTCGCAGAACATGCGCAGCGGCTCGATCTGCCGCGCCGACAGCCGCGCCTCGATGCCGCCCATGTAGACCGCCTCGAACAGCGACACCTTGGCCTGCCCCGCGTAGGAGCCGAGCGCCTCCAGCGTGGTGTTGCCGATCCCGCGGCGCGGCGTGGTGACGGCGCGGATGAAGGCGGGATCGTCGTCGGCGTTGGCGATCAGGCGCAGGTAGGCGCACAGGTCCTTGATCTCGGCCTTGTCGAAGAAGGACTGGCCGCCCGACAGCACGTAGGGGATCCGCTCGCGGCGCAGCACCTGCTCGAAGATGCGTGCCTGGAAATTGCCGCGGTAGAGGATCGCGTAGTCGCGGAACTGGGTGCGCCGCTCGAACTTGTGCGCCGAGAGCCGGAACACCACCGATTCGGCCTCGTGCTCCTCGTCGTTGCAGGGCGTCACGGTGATGGTGTCGCCCATGCCGTGCTCGGACCACAGCTTCTTCTCGAACAGCTTCGGGTTGTTGGCGATCACGTTGTTGGCGGCGGTCAGGATCCGCACCGTCGAGCGGTAGTTCTGCTCGAGCTTGACCAGATGCAGCTTGGGGAAATCCTTGCCGAGCTGGGCCAGGTTCTCCAGCGTCGCGCCGCGCCAGCCGTAGATCGCCTGGTCGTCGTCGCCGACCGCCGTGAAGGCCGCGCGCGGCCCGGCCAGCAGCTTGAGCAGCTCGTACTGGCAGGCGTTGGTGTCCTGGTACTCGTCGATCAGCAGGTAGCGCAGCTTGTTCTGCCAGCGATCGCGCACCTGCTCGTTCGCCGCGAACAGCTCGGTGGGCAGGCGGATCAGGTCGTCGAAGTCGACCGCCTGGTAGGCGTGCAGGGTGGCCACGTAGTTGCGGTAGACCAGCGCGGCCTGCTGCTCGTCCTCGTTGGCGGCGATCGCCAGCGCCTGCTCGGGCGTCACCAGCCCGTTCTTCCAGAGCGAGATGATGTTCTGGATCTTGCGGATCAGCCCCTTGTCGGTGGTGCCCATCTGCTCCTGCACCATGCCGAAGCAGTCGTCCGAATCCATGATCGAGAACTGCGGCTTGAGGCCGACGTGCTCGGCTTCCTGGCGCAGGATCTGCACGCCCAGCGAGTGGAAGGTGCAGACCGTCAGCTGGTTGACCGGCACCTTGCGGCCTTCCTTGCCGGGCGTGGTCAGCGTCTTGCCTTCCAGCAGCTTGCCGACGCGCTCGCGCATCTCGGCGGCGGCCTTGTTGGTGAAGGTGACGGCCGCGATATGGCGCGGCTCGAAACCCTTGTTCTCGATCAGGTGGGCGATCTTCTGCGTGATCACGCGCGTCTTGCCGCTGCCCGCGCCGGCGAGCACGAGACAGGGACCGTCGAGATAGCGCACCGCTTCGCTTTGAGCGGCATTGAGACCTGCGGACATGGTGACTGGCGGACTGGAAATGCGGGTGACGGCGCCGCCGCCGCGCCTTGGGGCGGGCGCGGTGCGCGCGGCCTGAGCGGCTCGCGCGATGCGGAAAACGACGGACGCGGGAGGGCGCATGTTAACACGCCGCGCGCGATGGAACCGTGACGCGCGCGCGGCGACGGCGACGACGCGCGAGGGCGGCCCGGGCGGCGTGCCGGGCAGCGGCCGGAAAGCACCGCGGGGAGCGCGGCAGGGCTGACGCGAGCGCGCGAAGGAAGACCGCTCGCGGCGGCCGCAGCGGCGTGCCGCGAGCAGGCGGCGCTCGCCGGCATGCCTGCCCGGTGCGTTCGCGCCCCGGTTCGCCGTGCCACAATAGCCGGTCGCGGCGGCGGCCGCGCGCGGTGCTCGACTGCCCGCCTCACGGCCCGCTCCCCAGCCTGCTTCACCGCCCGCCGCCCGCCTTCCGTTCGATCTCGCAAGCTGACAGGATTCGCTCATGACGTCTTTGCTGAAAGTTGGTCTGATGGGTTTCGGTTTCGCCGGCGCCACCTTCCACGCGCCGGTGATCGCGCACAGCGGCCGCACGCGGGTGGCCGCGATCGCCACCGGGCAAGCCGACAAGGCGCGCGCCGCGTACCCGGAGGCGGCCGTGGTCGCCGATTTCGACGCGCTGCTCGGGCTCGCCGAGCTCGACTGCGTGGTGATCGCCACGCCCAACGACACCCACTTCGATCTGGCCCGCCGCGCGCTCGAGGCCGGCAAGCACGTGGTGGTCGACAAGCCGGTCACGCTCAGCTCGGCCGAGGCGCGCACGCTGGCGCGCCTGGCGGCCGACCGCGCCCTGGTGTTCGCGCCCTTCCACAACCGCCGCTGGGACGGCGACTTCCTCACCGTGCGTGAGCTGGTGGCGAGCGGCGAGCTGGGGCGCCTGACGCTGTTCGAATCGCACTTCGACCGCTTCCGCCCGCAGATCCGCCAGCGCTGGCGCGAGGACGCCACGCGCGGCGGCGGCCTGCTGTTCGACCTCGGCCCGCACCTGATCGACCAGGCGCTGGTGCTGTTCGGCCGGCCCGAGACGGTCGGCGCCACGGTGCGCGCGCGCCGCGACGGCGCGGCGGCGGCCGACTTCGTGCACCTGGTGCTGGGTTACGCGAACCATGAAGTGATCCTGCACGCGAGCGCGCTGGCCGCGATCGAGGCGCCGCGCTTCACCGTGCTCGGCACGCGCGGCGGCTACCAGAAGTTCGGCCTCGATACCCAGGAGGACCAGCTCAAGGCCGGCCTCACGCCCGACGACGTCGAATTCGGCGGCGGCAATCCGCCCGGCGTGCTGCACCTGCTGGACGGCGAGATCGAGACCGAGCGGCCGGTGCCCACCCTCGACGGCCAGTACGCCGAGTTCTACCGCGCGCTGGCCGCCTCGGTGCAGGATCGCGCGCCGTTCCCGGTGCCGGCCCAGGACGCGGTGGACGTGATGGCCATCATCGAGCTGGCCGAGCGCAGCGAGCGCGAGGGCCGTCGCCTGCCGTTCGCCAGCGAGCCGTTCTGACCCCGCGCGCCGGGCCCGGGCGACATTTCACCGGCCAAGAACAACATTCGGTTACAAAACAGCGGGGAACCGGCTTCCGTTTCGGGCAGGTCTGAAGCATGCTTCCCCCGGCCGGCCCCTCGCGGGCCGGCTTCGCTTTGCAAGACGCCGTCTCGCACGGCCCGGATCTTGCGCCTCACCGATTCGCCATAGGAGAACGATTCATGCAACGGCTGATCCGTGCGGCCCTCGGCGCCGCCCTCGTCGCCTCGCTGGCCGCGTGCGTCGTCACGCCGCCGCCGAAGCGGCCGGCGCCGCGTCCACGCCCCGTTCAACCGATCCCCGTCCAGCCGCCGCCCCCGCCGCCGCAACCCGCTCCGCCGCCGATCGGCGTGGAGCGCATGAACGGCATCCTGGGCCGCATCGACAGCCTCGGCAACCGCATCGATTCGCGGGTGAACGGCGGCGCCTATCCGCCGCCGCAGGGCGAGGCGCTGCATCGACGCCTCGAGGTGATCCGCCAGGAAGCCAACGACATGAGCGCGCAGCATGGCGGCGGGCTGACCGCCGACGAGCAGCGCGTGCTGAACCAGGAACTCGACACGGCCGCGCGCGCGATCGGCGTCTGAGACGGGCGGGGCGGCTCGCTCGGGCCGCCTCGCGACATGGCCCCTCGGCAGGCGGCCCGGCCCGATCGAATCGGCGAGCCGCCGGCTCCGGCCTTCCACGCTTTCCACGCCTCGCTCTTTCCACCCATGCCGGCATCGCGCCGGCCGCCTGCCCGCGCCATGCGGCTCCGGCCGCCACTTGTCCACCGCCGAACGCGACTTGTCCAGCGCTTATCCCGGGCTTGCCCCCAGCTTGTCCACCCACTTTTCCACCGCCTTATCCACGCGCGTTGCCCGGCTTGTCCACGACTTGTCCCCGCTTTATCCCGAGCTTGTCCCCCGATTCGTCCACCGGCTTGTCCACAGCTTCACGCAGCCTTGTCCCCGCTCGATCCACAGGCTGTCCACCGACTTGTCCCCAGGCGGCACGCCGATGCCGACGGCCGCGCAGCAGGGTCCGCGGCCGACATCCGCGCCCTGCCCGCCTGTCGCCAAGCGACGTGAATTTGCGCAAATTGACAAGCCCTTTGGCCTCGCGTACATTCGCCGGCACGCGTCGGGAGAGCGTGCGACAGCCTGGATTCCGGGCCGCCGCGCCGCCGAAGGGGCACACCCACAAACTCTCAGGCAAAAGGACCGACCGCGTCGGAACACATACGCGCAGCCCAGGTTGCGCGTCAGGTTTTTCGTACTCTGGAGAGCGGCAGTAGCCACGTGCGCGAGCATCGGCAGGCTGCCCACCGAAGGGGCGCGCACCGGCCGGTCAACGGCGGTGCAATCTCTCAGGTATCGAGGACAGAGGGGCTGGCAAGGAACCACGGGCGCGTCGCGCGCCGGCGGCTCACCCACTTGCCGAATCGTTTTCGCGTCCGGGCACCCGCCCGCACGGAACCTCGAGGCCCCGATGACCGCACTCAAACACACCCCGCTCCACGCCGCGCATGCCGCGCTCAACGCCCGCATGGTCGATTTCGGCGGCTGGGACATGCCCGTCAACTACGGCTCCCAGCTGGAAGAGCATCGCGCCGTGCGCACCGATGCCGGGATGTTCGACGTGTCCCACATGTGCGTGGTCGATTTCCGCGGCGAGCGCGCCCGCGCCTTCTTCGAGCACGCCATCGCCAACAACGTCGGCAAGCTGCACACGCCGGGCAAGGCGCTCTACTCCTGCCTGCTGAACCCCGAAGGCGGCGTGATCGACGACCTGATCGTCTACTACTTCACCGAAACCTTCTTCCGCACCGTGGTCAACGCGGGCACCGCCGAGAAGGACATCGCCTGGTTCCAGCGCCTGAACGAGGAAGGCGGCTTCGGCCTCGAGATCACGCCGCGCCGCGAGCTGGCGATCATCGCCGTGCAGGGCCCGAACGCCCGCGCCAAGGCCTGGGACACGGTGCCCGCCGCGCGCGCCGCCACCAGCGAACTGAAACCCTTCAACGCCGCCCAGGTGGCCGGCACTCCGTTCGGCGACCTGACCGTGGCGCGCACCGGCTACACCGGCGAGGACGGCTTCGAGATCATCGTGCCGGCCAGCCACGTGCAAGCGCTGTGGGACGCGCTGATCGCCCACGGCGTGCGCCCGGCCGGGCTCGGCGCGCGCGACACGCTGCGCCTGGAGGCCGGCATGAACCTTTACGGCCAGGACATGGACGAGACCGTCTCGCCGCTCGACGCGGGCCTGGCCTGGACCATCGACCTGTCGGCGCCGCGCGAGTTCGTCGGCCGCGCCGCGCTCGAGGCCCATGGCGAGCGCGCCGGCTTCGTGGGCCTGATCCTCGAGAAGGAAAACGGCAAGGCGGGCGGCGTGCTGCGCGCCCACCAGCAGGTCCTCACCGCACACGGCGAGGGCGAGATCACCAGCGGCACCTTCTCGCCCAGCATGCAGGAATCGATCGCGTTCGCGCGCGTGCCGGCCGGCGTTGCCGTCGGCGATACCGTGCAGGTGCGAATCCGCGACAAGAACCTTCCCGCGCGCGTGGTAAAACTCCCGTTCGTGCGCAACGGCAAGGTATTGGCCGCCTGAGCGCACGAACCTCCAACACGCACAACACAATCAGGAGCATCCGATGAGCAACGTCCCGGCAGATCTGAAATACACCGACGAACACGAGTGGATCCGCACCGAAGCCGACGGCACGCTGACGGTCGGCATCACCGATCACGCCCAGAGCACGCTCGGCGACATCGTCTTCCTCGAGCTGCCGGAAGCCGGCAAGCAGGTGAAGGCGGGCGACCCGATCGGCGTGGTCGAGTCGGTCAAGGCCGCTTCCGACATCTACGCGCCGGTTTCCGGCGAAATCATCGCCGCCAACTCGGACGCGACCGACGAGCCCGAGTCGGTCAACGAAGACGCCTACGACGCCTGGCTGTTCAGGATCAAGCTCGCCCCCGGCGCCAACACCAACGATCTGCTCGACGCGGCCGCGTACAGCAAGCTGATCGACGGCTAAGCCCTTTTCGACCCGAGCGGCGCGCGCGACCACGGCACGCGCGCCGCAACCCGCAGGAATGCCATGAAGCTCGACCATCCGGATCACCTGATGAACCGCACGCCCCTCTCGCTCGCCGCGCTCGAAACGCACGACGCGTTCGCCGAACGCCATATCGGCCCCGACGCCGCCAGCCAGCAGGCGATGCTCGACACGCTCGGCTTCGCCTCGCGCGCGGCGCTGATCGAGGCGGTGATCCCCGCCGCGATCCGTCGCGACGAGACGCTGCCGCTGGGGCCGTTCACGCAGCCCAGGAGCGAGGCGGAAGCGCTCGCCGCGCTGCGCGAGCTGGCGAACCAGAACCAGGTGTTCCGGTCCTTCATCGGCCAGGGTTACTACAACGCGCATACGCCGGCCGTGATCCTGCGTAACGTGCTCGAGAACCCGGCCTGGTACACGGCCTACACGCCTTACCAGCCGGAAATCTCGCAGGGCCGCCTGGAGGCGCTGCTGAACTTCCAGCAGATGGTCACCGACCTGACCGGCCTGGCGATCGCCAATGCCTCGCTGCTGGACGAAGCCACCGCCGCCGCCGAGGCGATGACCCTGCTGCAGCGCAACGGCAAGCCGAAGTCGAACCGCTTCTTCGTGGCCGACGACGTGCTGCCGCAGACGCTGGAAGTGATCCGCACCCGCGCCGAGCCGATCGGCATCGAGGTGGTGACGGGCCCGGCGGCGCAGGCCGCCGACGCCGACGCGTTCGGCGTGCTGCTGCAATACCCGGGCGTGAACGGCGACGTGCGCGACTACCGCGCGCTGACCGAGGCCGTGCACGCGGCCGGCGGCCACGTGGTGGTGGCGGCCGACCTGCTGGCCCTGACCGTGCTCGTGCCGCCCGGCGAATGGGGCGCGGACGTGGCGGTCGGCAATACCCAGCGCTTCGGCGTGCCGGTCGGCTTCGGCGGCCCGCACGCGGCCTACCTGGCCGTGCGCGACGAATTCAAGCGCCAGATGCCGGGCCGCCTGGTGGGCGTGACGGTCGACGCGCAGGGCAAGCCGGCCATGCGCCTGGCCCTGCAGACGCGCGAGCAGCACATCCGCCGCGAGAAGGCCACCTCGAACGTCTGCACCGCGCAGGCCCTGCTGGCGATCATGGCCAGCTCCTACGCGGTCTACCACGGCCCGCGCGGCCTGAAGACCATCGCGCTGCGCGTGAACCGGATCGCCGGCCTGCTGGCCGCGGGCGTCGCCCAGCTCGGCTACACGCTGGTCAACGACAGCTTCTTCGACACGCTGACGGTCGAGGCCGGCCAGCACGCCGCCGCGCTGCACGAAGCCGCGCGCGCCAAGCGCATCAACCTGCGCCATGCCGGCGCCAGCCAGGTGGGCATCTCGATCGACGAGACCACCACCCGCGCCGACCTGGCCGACCTGCTGGCCGTGTTCGCCTCGGTGGCGGGCGCCGCCGCGCCGTCGGTGGACGCGCTGGAAGCGGCCCTGCCGGGCGCGCCGGTGCTGCCGGCCCAGCTCGAACGCCAGAGCGCCTACCTGACCCACCCGGTGTTCAACCGCCATCATTCCGAAACCGAGATGCTGCGCTACCTGCGCAGCCTGTCGGACAAGGACCTGGCGCTGGACCGCTCGATGATCCCGCTCGGCTCCTGCACCATGAAGCTGAACGCGACCTCCGAGATGCTGCCGGTCACCTGGCCCGAATTCGGCCAGATCCACCCGTTCGCACCGGAAGAGCAGACCGTCGGCTACCGCACCATGATCAGCCAGCTCGAGCAGATGCTGGTGGCGGCCACCGGCTACGCGGCCGTCTCGCTGCAGCCGAACGCCGGCTCGCAGGGCGAGTACGCGGGCCTGCTGATCATCCACGCCTATCACGCCTCGCGCGGCGAGGGCCATCGCGACGTCTGCCTGATCCCGGCCTCGGCGCACGGCACCAACCCGGCCTCGGCCCACATGGCCGGCATGAAGGTGGTGGTGGTGGCCTGCGACGAGCAGGGCAACGTCGACCTCGCCGATCTCAAGGCCAAGGCCGAGCAGCACGCGGCGAACCTGGCCGCGATCATGATCACCTACCCGTCGACGCACGGCGTGTTCGAGCAGAACGTGCGCGAGATCTGCGAGGTCGTGCACGCGCACGGCGGCCAGGTCTACGTGGACGGCGCGAACATGAACGCGATGGTCGGCCTGACCGCGCCGGGCCAGTTCGGCGGCGACGTGTCCCACCTGAACCTGCACAAGACCTTCTGCATCCCGCACGGCGGCGGCGGCCCCGGCGTCGGCCCGGTCGCGGTCGGCGCGCATCTCGCCAAGTTCCTGCCGAACCAGCGCTCGACCGGCTACACGCGCGGCGCCGACGGCATCGGCGCGGTCTCGGCGGCGCCTTACGGCTCGGCCTCGATCCTGCCGATCTCGTGGATGTACATCGCGATGATGGGCGCGCGCAACCTGACGGCCGCCACCGAAGTGGCGATCCTCAACGCCAACTACATCGCCAAGCGTCTCGCGCCGCATTACCCGGTGCTGTATTCGGGCCCGGGCGGGCTGGTCGCGCACGAGTGCATTCTCGACCTGCGCCCGATCAAGGACAGCAGCGGCATCACCGTCGACGACGTCGCCAAGCGCCTGATGGACTACGGATTCCACGCGCCGACCATGAGCTTCCCGGTGCCGGGCACGCTGATGGTCGAGCCGACCGAATCGGAATCGCAGGAGGAGCTGGACCGCTTCATCGACGCGATGGTGGCGATCCGCGAGGAAATCCGCGCCGTCGAGGAAGGCCGCGCCGATCGCGAGGACAACCCGCTGCGCCATGCGCCGCACACGGCGGCGGTGGTCACCGCCAACGAGTGGACGCACGCCTACACGCGCGAGCAGGCCGCGTTCCCGGTGGCGTCGCTCGCGGCCGGCAACAAGTACTGGCCGCCGGTCGGCCGGGCGGACAACGTCTACGGCGACCGCAACCTGTTCTGCGCGTGCGTGCCGATGTCCGACTACGCCTGACGGAGCGCGCGCCCCTCGCCGAGCCCGTCATGACGCGCGCCATGCCTCCCGCCCCCGCGGCGGGGCGCATGGCGCGCGGTCGCGTTCGCCTCCAAGTCCGGCTAACATCTGACACCGCCATCCAGCCAAACGAGGAGTTCCGCATGGTGCGCAAGGTGTTTCCGGATCGCATGGCCACACGGCATGTACAGCACGTACGGCAGGCCCATTGGCGCGCGCTCGCGCCGGCATTCGCGGCCTGCGTCGCGTTCGCGCTGTCGGCCGCTGCCTCGCCTGCGCGCGCGGCGATGAATTTCTGCGCGGCGCCCGCGCTGCAGAGCAACGAGAGCACCTCGGCCGAGCCCGGCATCCAGGCGCTGGTGCGCAGCGTCGACGCGCACCTGAACGACGCGCCGAAGGCGCTCGTGCACCTGCATACCGAAGGCCTGCTGCCGCACGAAGGCATCCGCGACCAGAGCGAGGAAGCGCTCAAGGACATGGAGCTGATGCGCGACGCGGCGCTGGCCTGGCGCGTCACCAACAACCCGCGTTATCTCGCGCTGCTGAACCGCTTCCTGCTGGCCTGGGTCACCACCTACCAGCCCGACTTCAACCCGATCGACGAGACCCGCTTCGAGGGCCTCATCATCGCCTACGACATGGCCGCCAGCACGCTGCCGGTCAAGACGCGCAACGCGGCCTCGACCTTCATCGCCAAGCTCGGCGCCGGCTACGTGGCGCAGGTCGACGCGCAGCCGCGCCCGCTCACCGGCGTTTGGCGTAACAACTGGCAGAGCCACCGGATCAAGCTGATCGCGCTGTCGGCCTTCACGCTCGGCGACCGCAAGATGATGAACGCCGCCCAGCGCCTGTTCGTCGAGCACCTGGCCGACAACATCAAGCCGGACGGCACCACCTTCGATTTCGAGGAGCGCGACGCGGTCCACTACGCGGTCTACGACCTGCAGCCGCTGGTCACGGCGGCGCTGGCCGCGCGGCGTTTCAACCGCAACTGGCTGCGCGAGCGCGGCAGCAACGGCGCCACCCTGCAGGCCGCGCTCGACTGGCTGGTGCCCTATGCGCGCGGCGAGAAGACCCATGAAGAATTCGTGAACTCCACGGTGCCGTTCGACGCCAAGCGTCGCGAGGCGGGCCTGCCCGGTTATTCGGGCCAATGGCAGCCGGCCAACGCCACCGAGCTGTTCCACCTCGCGGCCCGTCTCGACGGCCGCTACAACAGCGTCGCGCAGCAGCTCGCGCCGCAGCCGCCCGCCTGGCTGGCTGCGTGCCTGCCGCTGCCGGCACGTTAATCACCCCATCCGCATTACAGGAACTCCCCATGGCAGTCAGCGTGTTCGATCTTTTCAAAATCGGGATAGGCCCGTCCAGCTCGCATACGGTCGGACCGATGCGCGCCGCGCTGATGTTCGTCCAGGGGCTCGAGCGTGATGGCCTGCTCGAGCAGGTCGCCGGCGTGAAGGTCGACCTGTATGGCTCGCTCGGCGCCACCGGCAAGGGCCACGGCACCGATCGCGGCGTGATGCTGGGCCTGATGGGCGACGCGCCCGACACGGTGAACCCCGATACCATCGACGCGCGGCTGGCCGCCGTGCGCGACACGAAAACGCTCTCGCTGCTGGGCCGTCATCCGGTGCCCTTCGTGCTGAAGGAGCAGATCGGCTTCTACCGGCAGGCGCTGCCCGAGCACCCGAACGCGATGACGCTGCGCGCGCGCGACGCGGCCGGCGAGGCGCTGCGCGAAACCACCTACCTGTCGGTGGGCGGCGGCTTCGTGGTGACGGCCGGTGCGGCCAATACCAAGGTGCTGAACGCGGCCGAGCAGATGCCCTACCCGTTCCGCTCCGGCACCGAGCTGCTGGAGCTGACCGCCTCCACCGGCAAGTCGATCGCCCAGCTGATGTGGGACAACGAACGCGCCTGGCACGACGAGGACACCACGCGCGCCGGCCTGCTGAAGATCTGGGAGGTGATGCAGTCCTGCGTGTCGCGCGGCTGCGGCATCAACAACCCCGACGCCGAGGGCACCCTGCCCGGCCCGTTCCAGGTCAAGCGCCGCGCGCCGCAGCTGTATCGCACGCTGACCGGCAACCCGGAGCTGGCGCTGCGCGACCCGCTGTCGATGGTCGACTGGATCAACCTCTACGCGATCGCCGTCAACGAGGAAAACGCCGCGGGCGGGCGCGTGGTGACGGCTCCCACCAACGGCGCGGCCGGCATCATCCCGGCGGTGCTGCACTACTACACGCGCTTCGTGCCGGGCGCCAACGAGCAGGGCGTGATCGACTTCCTGATGACGGCCGCCGCGATCGGCATCCTCTACAAGCTCAACGCCTCGATCTCGGGCGCCGAGGTGGGTTGCCAGGGCGAGGTGGGCGTGGCCTGCTCGATGGCGGCCGGCGCGCTGGCCGCCGTGCTGGGCGGCACGCCGCGCCAGGTCGAGAACGCCGCCGAGATCGGCATGGAGCACAACCTCGGCCTGACCTGCGACCCGGTCGGCGGGATGGTGCAGATCCCCTGCATCGAGCGCAACGCGATGGCTTCGGTGAAGGCCGTCAACGCCGCGCGCATGGCCCTGCGCGGCGACGGCAGCCACTACGTGTCGCTCGATTCGGTGATCAAGACCATGCGCGAGACCGGCGCCGACATGAAGACCAAGTACAAGGAAACCTCGCGCGGCGGGCTGGCGGTGAATATCGTCGAGTGCTGAGCGGGATTTGAGGCGACACGCGCCGCGCGCCGGATCGGCTGCGCGGCGCCTTGCGTTTACGCGTTCGCCCTTTTCCGTTTTCTCGTTCCTCGCAACGACGCGCGGCGGCGTTTCGCGGCGAGCACTCACCGTTCGCGACCCGCTCGCCACGTTTCGCCCATCCGGCGTAAGCTATCCCTCCCGCCACCGAGGGAGCCCGCCGTCCATGTCGCACACTCCGGATTCCGCCGTCCCCGCCAGCGTCAACGGCGCCCGACTGCTCGTCGATGCGCTGCTCGCCAACCATGTCGAACGCGTGTTCTGCGTGCCCGGCGAAAGCTTCCTCGCCGTGCTCGACGCGCTCGGCGACGAAACCGGGCGCATCGACACCATCGTCTGCCGCCACGAGGCCGCCGCCGCCAACATGGCCGAGGCGGTCGGCAAGCTGACCGGCCGGCCCGGCGTGGCCCTGGTCACGCGCGGACCGGGCGCGACGCATGCCTCGATCGGCGTGCATACCGCGTTCCAGGATTCGACGCCGATGATCCTGTTCGTCGGCCAATGCGCGCGCGAGCATCTCGACCGCGAGGCCTTCCAGGAGATCGACTATCGCCGCATGTACGGCGAGCTGGCCAAGTGGGTCGCGCAGATCGACGACGCGCGGCGGATTCCCGAGTACCTGAGCCATGCCTTCCATGTCGCGACCTCGGGCCGTCCCGGCCCGGTGGTGCTGGCGCTGCCGGAAGACCTGCTGTCCGACCCGTGCGCGCCGCAGCCGGTGCTGCCGGCCGCCAAGCGGATCGCGGCGGCGCCCTCCGCGGCCCAGATGGCCGAGCTGCGCGAGCGGCTCGCGCGCGCCGAGCGCCCGTTGCTGATCGCCGGCGGCAGCGGCTGGAGCGTCGAGGCCTGCGCCGACCTGCGCCGCTTCGCCGAGGCCTGGCAGTTGCCGGTGGCCTGCGCGTTCCGCTACCAGGACAGCTTCGACAACGAGCATCCGCTGTATGCCGGCGACGTCGGGCTCGGCATCAATCCGGCGCTCGCCAGGCGCATCCGCGAGGCCGACCTGCTGCTCGCGCTGGGCCCGCGCCTGGGCGAGGCGACCACCGGCGGCTACACGCTGCTGGAAATACCGAAGACGCGCCAGTCGCTGATCCACGTCCACCAGGGCGCCGAGGAACTGGGCCGGGTCTACCTGCCCGACCTGCCGATCGTCTCGGGCATGCCCGAGATCGCGGCGCGGCTGGCCGAGCTCGCGCCGCCCGAGCTGCTGCCCTGGGCCGGCAGCGCGAGCGAGGCGCACGCGGCCTACCTGGCCTGGCGCAAGCCGCTGCCGATGCCGGGCGAGGTACAGCTCGGCGAGATCATGCAGCAGTTGCGCGAACGGCTGCCGCACGACGCGATCGTCAGCAACGGCGCCGGCAACTACGCCACCTGGCTGCATCGCCATTACGCCTATCGCGCGTTCCGCTCGCAGCTCGCGCCGACCAATGGCGCGATGGGCTACGGCGTGCCGGCCGCGCTGGCCGCGAAGTCCTTGTATCCGCAACGAATCGCGGTGGCGCTGGCCGGCGACGGCTGCTTCATGATGGCCGGCCACGAGCTGGCCACGGCGATGCAATACGGCCTGAACATCGTGGTGATCGTGGTCAACAACGGCCACTTCGGCACGATCCGCATGCACCAGGAACGCCATTACCCGAACCGCGTGCATGGCACCGGCCTCACCAATCCCGACTTCGCCGCCTATGCGCGCGCGTTCGGCGCGCATGGCGAGACCGTCGCCACCACCGCCGAATTCGCACCGGCGCTCGAACGCGCGCTCGGCAGCGGCCTGCCCGCGCTGATCGAGATCCGGATCCCGCAGGAGGCCAGCACGCCGGCCGCGACGCTGGAGCAGGTGCGCGAGCAGGGGCGGCGCGCCCGCGGCGAAACCGGGCCGGGCGCATGAGACGCCCTGCTCCCGTCGACTCTTGCTTCGAGGATTCCCGGATCGATGGCACATCCCGCGCCGCTCGCCGCTGACACGCCGGCCGACCTGGAGGGGCCGGCCGCGCTGCGGCACCCCGGCACCCTGCTCTCGCGCGAGCGCCGGCTGGTGGCGCCCTACGACCTGGAGATGGCGGGCCAGGTGCCGCCCGGCCATCGCGCCGCCAGCCAGGGCGGCACCGGCATCCTCAACGCGGCCGAGCAGCCGTTCCGGCTCGACTACGCGCGACATGCCCGGGTCCACGTGATCAACGGCATGGGCGTCGCGCTCGGCGATTCGATCATCGGGCTCAGCGCGCTGGCGGCGCTGCGTGATGCGCATCCGGCGCTGCGTATCGTGCTGTATCGGCCGTCGCGTTTGTCCGGCCATGTCGAGCAGCTCTACCGGCTCGCCGACGAGGCGGTCGCCGGCATGCGCGTGCTGCCGGCGGACCTCGATGCGCTGCCGGCCGACGAAGCGAGGATCGACGTCGGCAACCAGCTGTATCGGCCGTCCTTCGCGGCGCTGCCGATGATCGACTACTTCCTCGATGCGCTCGGCATCGATCCGGCCACGGTGCCGGCCGCCGCCAGGCGCAATCGCTGGCTGTCGCGGCTGGCGCTGCCGGAACTGCCCGCGGCCTGGCGCGGGCAGCGCTACGCGCTGTTCTGCGCCGAGGCGAGCACGCCGCTGCGCAGCATCCCGCCCTCGCGGCGCGCCGCCATCGTCGAGCGCATCGCCCGGCGATACGACCTGCCCGTGCTCGGCTTCGGGCCCGTCGAGCATGCCGCCTACACGGACGTGCGCGAGCTGTCGCCCGACACGGCGGCCTACTTCGCCTGGATCCGCGACGCGGCGGTGCTGGTCAGCGCCGACACGTCGGCGATCCACGCCGCCGACGGCTTCGAGGTGCCGACCCTGGCCGGCTTCACCAGCATCGCGCCGGAGCTGCGCGTGCGCGACTATCCGCTGTGCCGGCCCTTCGTGGTGACGGTGCCGCCCGCGCTGCGCGATCGCCATGCCAGCGACGATCCCGCCGAGATCGCGATGGTCGAGGCGGCCTGGGGGCTAGTCGATTGGGATGCGCTGGCTTGGCCAAAGGCGCGCGAGTAGCAGCCGACGCCGGGGATCGGCGATCGGCAAGCAACGGCCGGCGATGCTGCACTCGCCCGCTTCAGCCGAGCGCGACCGCCACCGATTCGCGCAGCGCCTCGGAAGGCCGCATCCCGAACATGCGGCGATAGTCGGTCGCGAACTGGCTCAGGTGCCAGAATCCCCAGGCGGCAGCCACGTCCTGCACCGAGCCGGCGGCGCGCCCGCACAGGTCGCGTCGCGCGCCGTTCAGGCGCAGCGCGCGCAGATAGGTGGCCGGCGCCATCCCGAGCACGTCCTGGAAGCAGTTCTGCAAGGTGCGTCGGCTCACGTGCAGTTGCTCGCAAAGCTCGGGCACGCCCACCGCACGCGCGCGATGCGCGAGCACGTAGTCGCGCGCCTGGGCAACGATGCGGCGGCGCCTCTGCGGCTGCATGCCATCGGCCTCCTCGTCGCCGGCCGGCCCCGTGCAGACGTCGAACAGGGCAGCCAGCACGGCCTCCTGCAGATCACGGCGCTCGCCATCGGAAAGGGCTGCACGCGGCGAGGTCGCCTGGAGCAGCCGTGAATCGGGCGGGAAGTCGGACTGAGAGCCGAATTGCGAAGCAGGCTGTGAGGTAGGCCGTGAAGCAGGCCGCGAATCCGGCCATGGATCGAGCCGCGATGCCAGCAGCGCGCGCAGGCGCGCCAGCCGCGCATCGCCGGCGCGCACCATGGCCTGGCGCGGCACGCTCTCGTCGAAGCCGGCCCGCTCGACCTGCTCGGCATGACGGCGCAGCACCTCGCCGCGCACCACCACGCCATAGATCGAAAAGGCGGCCGGTGTCAGCAGCTCGAATTCGACATTGCCAGGCCGGCAGGCGAAGCCGTCGGCCGCGACCGGCCGCGTATCGATGCGCATCTGCGCGGCCTCGAACTCGGGCGCCAGCACCGGGATACCGAACCAGTAGGCATCGCCGCGCACCTCGCAGGCCTGGCGCAGCGTGTGGCTGGTGGTCTCGCGGAACAGCTTCATGGTGTCGAGCGGCAGCTCGGTGAGGGTGCCGACGAAATGCCCGGCCGCCAGTTGGTCGTAGGTCTGGCGCCAGCCCACCAGGTTGCGCGCCTGCTCGTCGGCGTCGTGCGCGACGCTGACCACGGCGCGGCCAGCCGGCACCTCGTCGCCTGCCGCGCTGCGCCGCGTGTCCTCAGCGGTGGCCTCGCCGCCGCCTCGTGCGCTGTCCATGTTCACCCTCCCGGCCTGTTCCTGCCTCGATCCGGAAAGCGAACGCAAGTCCCGTGCCGAAACCGGCCCGGCGCGGCCCGGTCGCCCGCCGCCGCGCGCTGTGCCGCGACGGCACAGCCTGTGCCGGGCGAACGTTCCATTCCTGCACAGTCGCGGCAGCATCATCGTCGCGGCGGCCCTGCCCGCCGCCGCCGCACCGCCTCGCGCCGGGCGCGCACCGCAAGGCGGCGCGCTGGCACGCTTTTGGCGTATCCGGAACACCGCGCCGCGCGTGGCGAGCGTCCTCTTGCGCGCGCGGCGATGTTTTCCCCAAAACCGACATGCGAGGAGCGACACGATGAACCACGCCGAGATGCAGCACCTGAACATCGAATTCCCGTACCGCAAGCAATACGGGAACTTCATCGGCGGCGAATGGGTGCCCCCTGTCGACGGCCAGTACTTCGACAATCTCTCGCCCGTCACCGGCCAGGCCTTCACCGCGATCCCGCGCTCGCAGGAAGCCGACATCAACCTCGCGCTGGACGCCGCGCACAAGGCCAAGGCGAGCTGGGGCGCGACCCCGGTGGCCGAGCGCGCCGCCGTGCTGCTGCGCATCGCCGATCGCATGGAGCAGAACCTGGCGCGCCTGGCGGTGGCCGAGACCATCGACAACGGCAAGCCGTTGCGCGAGACCACCGCGGCCGACATCCCGCTCGCGATCGACCATTTCCGCTACTTCGCGGGCTGCGTGCGCGCCCAGGAAGGCTCGATCGCCGACATCGGCGGCGACCTGGTGGCCTATCACTTCCACGAGCCGCTCGGCGTGGTCGGCCAGATCATCCCCTGGAACTTCCCGATCCTGATGGCGGCCTGGAAGATCGCGCCGGCGCTGGCGGCCGGCAACTGCGTGGTGCTCAAGCCAGCCGAGCAGACGCCGGCCTCGATCCTGGTGTGGGCCGAGCTGGTCCAGGACCTGCTGCCGCCGGGCGTGCTCAACATCGTCAACGGCTTCGGGCTGGAAGCCGGCAAGCCGCTGGCCTCCAGCAAGCGGATCTCGAAGATCGCCTTCACCGGCGAGACTACCACCGGCCGCCTGATCATGCAGTACGCCAGCGCGAACCTGATCCCGGTCACGCTCGAGCTGGGCGGCAAGAGCCCGAACATCTTCTTCGCCGACGTGATGGACCGCGACGACAGCTACTTCGACAAGGCCCTGGAAGGCTTCGCGATGTTCGCGCTGAACCAGGGGGAGGTGTGCACCTGCCCGTCGCGCGCGCTGGTCGAGGAAAGCATCTACGACCGCTTCATCGAGCGCGCCGTGAAGCGCGTCGAGAAGATCCGCCAGGGCCACCCGCTCGACGCGCAGACCATGATCGGCGCGCAGGCCTCGGCCGAGCAGCTCGAGAAGATCCTGTCCTACATCGACATCGGCCGCCAGGAAGGCGCCGAGTGCCTGACGGGCGGTGAGCGCAACACGCTGACGGGCGAGCTCGCCAGCGGCTACTACGTGAAGCCGACCGTGTTCCGCGGCCACAACAAGATGCGCATCTTCCAGGAGGAGATCTTCGGGCCGGTGCTGTCGGTGACCACCTTCAAGAACGAGGAGGAGGCGCTTGAAATCGCCAACGACACGCTCTACGGGCTCGGCGCCGGCGTGTGGACCCGCGACGGCGGCCGCGCCTATCGCTTCGGCCGCGCGATCCAGGCCGGCCGCGTGTGGACCAACTGCTATCACGCCTATCCGGCGCATGCCGCGTTCGGCGGCTACAAGCAGTCGGGGATCGGCCGCGAGACGCACAAGATGATGCTCGACCATTACCAGCAGACCAAGAACCTTCTGGTCAGCTACGACGACAAGCCGCTCGGCTTCTTCTGAGCGCGGCGGCCTCGCCGAACTCGCCGCAACGAAAAAGCGCCGGTGGATATTCCACCGGCGCTTTTTCGTGCGGGCAACGGCAGGCTCGGCTACCCTTCGCCGATTCGTTCGTTATCCGATCGATCGGCCAGCAGCGCGTCGCTGTCGTCCTTGAGGCCGACGCCGGTCAGTTGCAGGCGGCGCGCGTGGGTGAGCAGGTAATGCAGCTTGTGCGCGGCCGCCTCGTAAGGCAGGCCCTCGGGGCGCACGTTCGAGATGCAGTTGCGCTGGGCGTCGTGGCAGCCCACCTTGGGCGCGTAGGTCAGGTAGACGCCAAGGCTGTCGGGCGAGCTGAGGCCCGGCCGCTCACCGATCAGGATCGCCACCAGTTGCGCGCGCAACAGCTCGCCGATCTCGTCGCCGAGCGCGACGCGCGCCTGCCGCGCCACCACCACCGGCCCGAGCGACCAGCCATCGGCATCGAGCCGCCCGCGTATCGCGTTCAGCAGCGGCAGCGCCTGCTTCGCGGCCGCGAAGGCCGACAGGCCGTCGCCGATCACGAACACCAGGTCCGGCGCCTTGGCCGGCTTGGCGCCCTCGGCGGCCAGCGCCTCGCGGCTCGCCTCGGACAGCTTGCGCCCAAGGTCGGGGCGGCGCAGGTAGTGCTGGCGATCGGGCGCCGCGCTGTCCGCGCCGAGCGTGGCGAAGCCGGCCGCCTCCAGCTCGCCGCGCAGCTTGTCGGCATCGAGCGGCTGGTGCACCGCGTCGCGTGCCTGCGCGTGCGAGAGATTGAAGGCCAGCAGGGGCTCGGTGGGCAGGCTGCTGCCGGCGCGGCCCAATGCGATCCGCGCGTTGGTGAAGGTCTTCAGGCCGCCCCAGGGGTTCTTCTCGACCGCATCGCTCATGCGTCGATCCCCATCCATTCCTTCGCCCCGGCCAGCAGCGGCGCGCGCGCATGCACCGGTATCAGCGCGCCCTTCGCGTCGGCGATCTCCATCGTCTCCAGCCATTCCTCGAACTCGGGCGCGCGCCGCAGCCCCAGCACCTCGCGCACGTAGAGCGCGTCGTGGAAGGAGGTGCTCTGGTAGTTCAGCATCACGTCGTCGGCGCCGGGGATGCCCATGATGAAGTTGATGCCGGCCGCGCCGAGCAGGGTCAGCAGCGTGTCCATGTCGTCCTGGTCGGCCTCGGCGTGGTTGGTGTAGCAGATATCGCAACCCATCGGCACGCCCAGCAGCTTGCCGCAGAAGTGATCCTCGAGCCCGGCGCGGATGATCTGCTTGCCGTCGTACAGGTACTCGGGGCCGATGAAGCCGACCACGGTATTGACCAGGAAGGGCCGGAACCGGCGCGCCACCGCGTAGGCGCGCACCTCGCAGGTCTGCTGGTCGACGCCGTGATGCGCGTTGGCCGACAGCGCGCTGCCCTGGCCGGTCTCGAAGTACATGAGGTTGTCGCCGACCGTGCCGCGCTTGAGCGAGAGCGCCGCCTCGTGCGCCTCGCCGAGCAGGGCCAGCGAGATGCCGAAGCTGGCATTGGCCTGCTCGGTGCCGGCGATCGACTGGAACACCAGGTCGACCGGCGCGCCCTTCTCGATCGCGGCGATGGTGTTGGTGACGTGGGTCAGCACGCAGGACTGCGTCGGCACGCGATAGCGCTCGCGGAACGCGTCGATCATGTTCAGCAGGCGCGTGATGGCGGCCAGGCTGTCGGTGGCGGGATTGATGCCGATCATCGCGTCGCCGGAGCCGTACATCAGGCCGTCGAGCATCGAGGCGGCGATACCCCTGGCGTCGTCGGTCGGGTGATTCGGTTGCAGGCGCACCGACATGCGCCCCGGCAGGCCGACCGTGTTGCGAAAGCGCGTGACCACGCGGCGCTTCCGGGCCGCCGCGATCAGGTCCTGGTTGCGCATCAGCTTCGAGACCGCCGCCACCATCTCGGGCGTGAGGCCCGGCGCCACGCGTTCGAGCGCGGCACCGTCGGCGGCGGGCGAGAGCAGCCAGTTGCGGAAATCGCCCACCGTCAGGTGCGAGATCTCGGCGAAGGCGGCCGCGTCGTGCTCGTCGATCACCAGCCGCGTGACCTCGTCGCGCTCGTAGGGAATCAGCGCCTCGTTGAGGAAGGCCTTGAGCGGCACGGCGGCCAGGGCGATCTTCGCCGCCACGCGCTCCTCCTCGCTGGCCGCCGCCACGCCGGCGAGCTGGTCGCCCGAGCGCAGGGGGCTGGCCTTCGCCATCAAGGTCTTCAGGTCCGCGAACCGGTAGGTGCGCGAGCCGATCGTCTCCGTGTACGACATCTGCGAATCTCCTGCGCGCCGCCCGGCGCGCGTGCTGTCATTCCTCGAGCAGCGCCTCGGCCGGCGCGGCCGCCCGCTGCGCGCGCGTGGCCAGGAAGTAGCCGTAGCCGAGCGCGACGATCGCCACGAAGATCAGCGCGACCAGCGCGTTGAAATAGACCATCGTGCCGAGGCAGACCAGCGCCGCCACCAGCGCGAAGGCGGGGAACAGCGGGTAGAGCGGCGCGCGGAACGGGCGCGCCATCGCCGGCTGGCTGCGGCGCAGCTTGAACAGCGCCGCCATGCTGACGATGTACATCACGATAGCGCCGAATACCGACATCGTCACGATGTTCGCGGTGAGCGTCTGGCCGCCGAACTGGATCAGCTCGTCGCTGTAGATCGCCGCGATGCCGACCACGCCGCCCGCCAGGATCGCGCGATACGGCGTGCGAAAGCGCGGGTGCACCTTGGCCAGCCATTCCGGCAGGTAGCCCTCGCGCGCCAGCGCGAAGATCTGGCGCGAATAGCCGAGGATGATCCCGTGGAACGAGGCCACCAGCCCGAACAGGCCCAGCCAGACCAGCATGTGCATCCAGCCGCTGTGCTCGCCGACGATGTACTTCATGGCCTGCGGCAGCGGATCGTTGATGTTGGACAGCTTGGTCCAGTCGCCGGCGCCGCCCGCGAACACCATCACGCCGATCGCCAGCACCACCAGGGTCAGGATCCCGGCGACATAGGCGATCGGAATCGAGCGCTTCGGGTTCTTCGCCTCCTCGGCGGCCATCGCCACGCCCTCGATCGCGAGGAAGAACCAGATCGCGAACGGAATCGCCGCGAACATGCCGTGGAAGGCGCCCGGCGAGAAGTGGTCGGCGCCGCTCCAGCCGCCGCGGGTGAAGTTGTCCCAGGAGAAGCCCGGCGAGACCACGCCCATGAACACCAGCAGCTCGAAGATCGCCAGCAGGGTGACGATCAGCTCGAAGGTGGCGGCGATCTGCACGCCGACGATATTGAGCGCCATGAACACCAGGTAGGCGCCCATCGCCGCGTGCTTCGGTTCCAGCGAGGGGAACTGCACGTGCAGGTAGGCGCCGATCGCCAGCGCGATGGCCGGCGGCGCGAACACGAACTCGACCAGGGTGGCGATGCCGGCCAGGTAGCCGCCGGCCGGGCCGAAGGCGCGCCGCGCATAGGCGAACGGGCCGCCGGCGTGCGGGATCGAGGTGGTCAGCTCGGTGAAGCTGAAGATGAAGGTGGTGTACATCGCCGCGATGAACAGCGCGGTGACCACGAAGCCGAGCGTGCCGGCGCTGG
This sequence comes from Burkholderia gladioli, assembly GCF_000959725.1. Classification (NCBI taxonomy): domain Bacteria; kingdom Pseudomonadati; phylum Pseudomonadota; class Betaproteobacteria; order Burkholderiales; family Burkholderiaceae; genus Burkholderia; species Burkholderia gladioli. Next base: position 1,628,583 of record NZ_CP009323.1, on the reverse strand, counting down.
CCCAGCCGTAGCTCCAGCCGAAGTACTCGCCCGAGATCACCAGGCCCACCGCGATGCCCCACAGCTGCCAGGTGCCGAGGGTCTGTTTCAGTGCCGGCCCCGGCGCGGCGCCGCCCGCTGCGGGGCGGCCGTTCGACTCTGCTTGCATCGCTCTCTCCTCATGTGCGGCTGCCGGCGCGGCGCGCCGGATCGGGTGACCGATCACCGATGCTAGAGAGTCATTAATCGAGGCGTTATCGAAAATCGGCAAAGGTGGGCGGGGCGGCGGATGCTGCCGATTGCGCGGGTCGTAAGGCTTCCGTAGGATGAGCGGCGGCATGGCGCCGGTGGCCGCGCGTGCCGGCCGATCCATCACGACTGATTCCGGAACCCTCCAGCATGACGAATCCGCAGCTCGACATCCGCCAGCTCGCGCCGCTCGAGGTAGTCGCGGCCGCCCATATCGGCCCTTATGCCGAGATGCATGCCGCATTCTCACGCCTGGCCGCCTGGCTCGACGAACAGGGCCAGTTCGGACCCGATACGCAATGCGTGGGCATCTTCCACGACGATCCCGAGACGGTACCGGCCACGCAGTTGCGCTCGCATGCCTGCTTCGCGCTCGGCGAGGGGACCGCGGCGCTGGCCTTGCCCGGGCAGTTCGAACACCTGACCATCTCGGGCGGCCCGTATGCGGTACTGATCCATCGCGGGCCCTATGCGCGGCTCGGCGAATCGTATCGATGGCTGTTCCAGGAATGGCTGCCCGCATCGGGACGCGCGCTGGCCGAGGCGCCTTCGTTCGAGCGCTATCTCAACGATCCGCGCGACACGCCGGCCGAGCAGTTGCTGACCGAGATCTGCCTGCCGCTGCGCTGAGCGGCACGCACAGCGAGCTGGACCCTTTATCCACGGCTCGCTGTGGATAAGCCGGCATTCAGCATGCGAATCGCGGATTCCGCTTCCCGGCTCAATGCACGCGCGTACCGCATCGCGTGCACATGCGCGAGGTCGCTTCCAGCGGCGCGCGACAGCGGCGGCAAACCGCCGGCCGGCGCGCATCGCCGGAACGCAGTTGGGTGAAGCGCTGCCCCGGTCGCGCGGCATGGCCGGCCAACACGCCGCGCAGTGTGTCGAACCAGCGGGAGAAACGGTTCATCGCGAGCGCCTCCTTCCGATGCTGCGGCCGCGCCTCAGCGCGAGGCGCGCAGCAGCCGCAAGCCATTGCCGACCACGATCAGGCTCGCGCCCGCGTCGGCGAACACGGCCATCCACATGGTGCCCAGCCCGGCCACGGTGAGGCCGAGGAACACCGCCTTCACCACCAGCGCGAAGCCGATGTTCTGCACCAGCACGCGGTGCGTGGCGCGTGACAGGCGCACGAAGGCGGGGATCTTGCGCAGGTCGTCGTCCATCAGCGCGACGTCGGCCGTCTCGATCGCCGTGTCGGTGCCCATCGCGCCCATCGCGAAGCCGATGTCGGCGCGCGCCAGCGCCGGCGCGTCGTTGATGCCGTCGCCCACCATCCCGACCGCGCGGCCCTGGCCCGACAACTCCACCACGGCGGCGAGCTTGTCTTCCGGCAACTGGTTGCCGCGCGCATCGTCGATGCCGACCTCGCGCGCGATCGCCGCGGCCGTGTGCGCATTGTCGCCGGTCAGCATCGCGGTGCGGATGCCGAGCGCGTGCAGCTGCTCGATCGCCTCGCGGCTGCTCTGCTTGACCGTGTCGGCGACCGCGAACAGGCCGAGCACGCGCGTCGCGTCGATCAGCATCACCACCGTGCGGCCTTTCGATTCGAGCGCGGCCACGCGTTCGTCGAGCGCCGCCGAGGCGCGGCCGAGCTCGACCGCCAGGCGCCGGTTGCCGAGCCAGTAGGCGGCACCGTCGATGCTGCCGCGCACGCCGCGGCCCGGCAGCGCCTCGAAGCCCTCGACCTCGGCGAACGGCGCGCCGGCGCTGCCGCGCTCGGCCAGCGCCGCGGTCGCGATCGCCTGCGAGACCGGGTGATCGGAGCGGCTCGCGAGGCTCGCGGCCATGAAGGCGATCCGCTGCGGCTCGAGATCGTCGGCCAGCGCCTCGACGTCGGTGCGCACCGGCTTGCCGTGGGTGAGCGTGCCGGTCTTGTCGAGCGCGAGCCAGCCGAGCTTGCGGCCTTCCTCGAGATAGACGCCGCCCTTCACCAGGATCCCGCGCCGCGCCGCGGCCGCCAGCCCCGAGACCATGGTGACCGGCGTCGAGATCACCAGCGCGCAAGGGCAGGCGATCACCAGCAGCACCAGCGCGCGATAGACCCAGTCGTGCCAGGACCCGCCCAGCAGCAGCGGCGGCACCACCGCGACCAGCAGCGCGATCGCGAACACGATCGGCGTGTAGACGCGCGCGAAGCGGTCGACGAAGCGCTGGGTCGGCGCCTTGGCGCCCTGCGCCTCCTCGACGGCGTGGATGATGCGCGCCAGCGTGGTGTTCGAGGCCACCGCGGTGACGCGATAGTCGAACGAGCCCGATTCGTTGATGGTGCCGGCGAACACGGCGTCGCCAGGCGCCTTCTCGATCGGCAGGCTCTCGCCGGTGATCGGCGCCTGGTTCACGCTGGAGCGGCCCTCGACCAGCTCGCCGTCCAGGCCGATGCGCTCGCCGGGGCGCACGCGCACGATCGCGCCGAGCACGACCTCGGCCGCCGCCACCGACGCCCAGCTGCCGTCGGGCTGGCGCACCGTGGCGGTGTCGGGCGCGAGCCGCATCAGGCCCTGGATCGCGTTGCGGGCGCGGTCGAGCGATTTCGCCTCGATCAGCTCGGCGATGGTGAACAGCACCATCACCATCGCCGCCTCGGGCCACTGGCCGATCAGCATCGCGCCGGTCACGGCGATGCTCATCAGCGCGTTGATGTTGAGGTTGCCGTTGCGGATCGCGATCCAGCCCTTGCGATAGGTGGTGAGCCCGCAGACCGCCACCGAGGCCAGCGCCAGCAGCGCGGCGGCCCAGGTCGGCAGGCCGGCCCAGGTGACGGCCTCGGAAGCCAGCGCGGCGACGCCGGCCGCGACCAGCGGCCAGACCGGCTTGGCGGGCTCGGCGATGGAGCCGCCCGCCTTGGCGTCGGCGGCGCCGGCCAGCTCGGGCGTCATGCCGAGCGTGCGGATCGCCGCGGCGACCGAATCGGCCGCGCCCGGCGTGTGGACCACGGTCAGCATGCGCTGCATCAGGTTGAATTCGAGCGTCGCCACCGAGGCCATGCCGCCCAGCTTCTTGCGGATCAGCGTTTCCTCGGTCGGGCAGTCCATCTGCATGATGCGGAAGGCGGAGCGCTCCTGGCCGTCGGCCAGTCGCTCGGTGCCGGGCAGCGGCGCGAGCGTCAGCGCGGCGGGGGCGCAGCAGTCGGCGCCGTGGTCGTGGCTGTTGGCGGCGTGGTCGTGGTCGTGGTCGTGGTCGTGGTCGGCGTGATTGTGCGCGGCGTGACCGTGGCCCGCATGGTCATGGTTCGAATGGTCATGGCCGGCGTGATCGTCGACGGCATGCCCATGGCTGCCGTGCACGGCGTGGTCGTGCCCCGCATCGTCGTGGCCGGCATGCGCGTGATCATGCTCATGCGAGTGCGCCTCGCCCGAACAACATGCATCGGCACGTTCCGGCGCGGCGGCGAGCGCGAGCTCGGCCTGCCTGGCCGGATCGCGGCGCGTCCATTGGATCGCCTGGCCCGGCGCGGCGGCGGCGCGGGCATCGGCCGGCGCACGGGCATGGTCGTGGTCGTGCCCGCAGCAAGCCGCGCCGGCGCCATGCGCATGCGCCTCATGGCCAGCATGGTCGCCGGCCGCCACCGCCTGCGCCTCGCGCGCCTCGACGCCGATCGCGTCCTTGCTCCGATTGCTTTCGCTCATCACCTTCTCCGATGCCTGATTGCTTGACGGTGTAGAGTTAACACCCTGAAGCCACTTCAGGGTCAACCGCTACCGCCAGGAGAATCTGATGAAGATCGGCGAACTCGCGAAAGCCGCCCGCTGCACGCCGGAAACGATCCGCTTCTACGAGAAGGAGGGTCTGATGCCGGATGCCGAGCGCACCGACGCCAATTACCGGCGCTACACCGAAGTCCACGTCGAGCGCCTGCGGTTCATCCGCAACTGCCGCGCGCTCGACATGACGCACGACGAAATCCGCGCGCTGCTGCGCCTGACCGACGACCCCGCCGATCGCTGCGATTCGATCAACACGCTGCTCGACGAACACATCGGCCACGTCAATGCGCGGCTGGTCGAACTGCAGCACCTGAAGGCCCAGCTCAGCGAATTGCGCGAGCAGTGCCAGGGCGATCACACGGTCGAGGATTGCGGCATCGTGCATGGCCTCGCGACCATGGAAACGCTGGAGGCGCCGGCCAAGCGCACGCACGTCGGCTAGGCGCGCTTGCAGCCGGCACTCGCGGTCTCCATTGCGTCAATTCATGACCAGTCATAAAATCACTAGTCACAAATTGATGATGGATTCGACTGGCTCATGCCGAAATTTTCCCCTCTCGCGCTGGCCGTGCTGGCGATGCTGACCGAAGCGCCGATGCACGCCTACCGGATCCAGCAGTTGATCAAACTGCGCGGCAAGGACGAGGTGATCAACGTCCGCCAGCGCAACAGCCTCTACCAGACACTCGAGCGCCTGCTGCGCGACCACCTGGTGGTGGTCCACGATACCGAACGCGACGGCATGTTCCCCGAGCGCACTATCTACGCCGTCACCGAATCGGGTCGCAACACCGCGCGCCAGTGGCTGCGCGAGCAGCTCGCGCAACCGGCCCGCGAATTCCCGGCGTTTCCGGTCGCGCTGTCGATCCTGCCCTTGCTATCGGTCGAGGATGCGCGGCGCCAGCTCGAGGCGCGCATCCTCGCGCTCGAGGAAGAGCTCGAACGGCTCGAGGCGGCCCGCAACGCGGCACTCGCGATGCAGATCCCGCGGCTGTTCCTGCTGGAGAGCGAGTTGCTGCAGGCCACCGTCGAGACCGAACTCGACTGGGTGCGCAGCGTGGTGGGGCACCTGAAGGTGGGGGCGCTGACCTGGAGCGAGGCCTGGCTGCGCGACGTGGCGGCACGCCTGGCCGAGGCCGATCCCGATTGAGGCGGATGGAGCGGAGCGGGGCGGCACGAGATCCTTGCGCGCCCCATCACACGCTCGCTACTTCGTCGAGATGTCGATATCGCCGAAATACTTGCGGCCCAGCGCCTGCACGGTGCCGTCGGCCTTGAGCTGCTCGATGGCCGCGTCGAGGCGTGCCTTCAGCGCCGCATCCCCCTTGCGCAAGCCGAAGCCGATGCCGTCGCCGAGGATCCGGTCGTCGCGCACCGGCGCGCCGACGAAGGCGAAACCCTTGCCGTCGGGCCGCGACAGGAATCCGCGCTGGCCGGCCGGCGCGAGCACCAGGGTGCCGTCCAGGCGCCCCGAAACCAGGTCGGCATATACCTGGTTCTGGTCCTGGTAGGGAACGATCGACACATCCGCGTTGGCCCAGTGCGCGTTTGCGTAGGTTTCCTGAATGGAGCCCTGCAGCACGCCGATGCGCTTGCCCTTCAGCGATTCCGGCGTCGGCTGCAGACCGCTGCTCGCTCGCGCGATCAGCTGGGTCGGCACGCGATAGATGATGGTGGTGAAGGCGATCGCCTGGCGACGCTGCGGCGTCGCGTTCATGGCCGAGTTGATCGCGTCGAACTTGCGCCCCTGCAGGGCCGGGATCAACCCGTCGAACGAGGTCTCCACCCACTTGCAGTCGAGCTTCGCGATGCGGCACACGGCATTGCCGACGTCGATGTCGAAGCCCTGCAGCGAGCCGTCGGCCGCCTTCGATTCGAACGGCGCGTATTGCGCCTCGACGCCGAAGCGCAGGTTCTGCGCATCGGCCGCCCGGGCGGCGCCCGTGAGGCTCATGGCAGCCGACGCGCCGAGCGCGCAGGCGAACGCGCTGACGCGCCGCCGGTTCCATCCAGTCATGCTGATCTCCTTGCAGTCTGCGGGATTCTGATCAGAGCGCGCGCAGCCGACGCGCGCCCTCGACGAGCGTCGCGTCGTCCTTGGCGAAGCTCAGGCGTATCACGCCGGTCTCGGTGCCGTCCGCGTAGAACGCGGACAGCGGGATGGTGGCGACGCGCGCCTCGCGAATCAGGCGCAGCACGAAATCGCTGTCGCGCTCGTCGCAGACATGGCGAAAGCGCGCCAGCATGAAGAAGCTGCCCTCGCTGGGCAGCAGCTCGAAGCGCGAATCGGCCAGCTCGCGCGCCAGCAGGTCGCGCTTGGCCTGGTAGAAGGCCGACAGCCCCAGGTAGCTGGCCGGATCGGCCAGCGCCTCGGCGAAGGCGATCTGCATCGGCGTATCGGCCGAGAACACCATGAACTGGTGGACCTTGCGGATCTCGTCCATCAGCGCGGCCGGCGCCAGGCAATAGCCGACGCGCCAGCCCGTCACGTGGAAGGACTTGCCGAACGAGGAGACGATCACGCTGCGCTCGGCCAGCGCCGGGCGGCTCGCCATGCCGAGGTGGCGCGCGCCGTCGAACACCACGTGCTCGTAGACCTCGTCGGACAGGATCACGATGCCGGTGTCGCGCGTGAGCCGCTCGAGCCGCGCGAGATCGTCGGCGCCGAAAATGGTGGCGGTGGGGTTGTGCGGGGTGTTGACGATGATCATCCGCGTGCGCGGCGTGAGCGCGGCCGCCACCTCGTCCCAGTCGATCCGGAAGGTTTCCGCCGAGAGCTTGATGGCCACCGGCACCGCGCCCTGCATGCGCACGATCGGCGCGTAGCTGTCGAACGAGGGCTCGAAATAGATCACCTCGTCGCCGGGATGCACCAGCGCGCTGATCGCGGCGTACAGGCCCTCGCTGGCGCTGGCCAGCACGGTGATCTCGCTGCCGGGGTCGTAGCGCGCGCCGCCCAGGCTCTCGGTCTTCAGCGCCAGCGCCTCGCGCAGCGCCAGCACGCCCGGCATCGGCGCGTACTGGTTGTGGCCGTCGCGCATCGCGCGCGCCACGCCCTCGACCAGCGCCGGATCGGGCGCGAAGTTGGGCGCGCCCTGCGAGAGATTGAGGGCATCGTGTTCGGCGGCCAGCTTGCCGATCACGCTGAAGATCGTGGTGCCCACGTCGGGCAGCTTGGAGCGGGGCGCGAGAGCGCTCTGCATGGGACATCTCCTGCGGCGGAACCGGGCCGCGCCGACACGGCGGCGGCCATACCGAGCGATTTAGCCGGAGACAAATTCCCCCCGCAATCGAATCCTCTGCATGGCCGCCATGAGGAAATTGCATGGCTGACCTGCGCGACGCAATCCCGCGCCGCGATGCTCCGCGGCACGGCGGCCATGAAAAAACCGGCCGGCCGGCACGTCGTGACAACGTGCCGACCGGCCGGTCCGGTCCCGCGAGCCAGCCCGGGCGGTCAAGCCGCCGGGGCCGCGAGGCTTACTTGCCGCCGATGCTCTTGAGCGGCTTCCACTCGCCCTTCTCGACCTTGTACATCGTGATGCCGCCGTTCTTCAGGTCGCCGCGCGAATCGTAGGCGATATGCGTCGAGGTCACGCCGGCCATGTCGGTCTGCGCCAGCACCGGCAGGTACTTGGCCGGATCGGTCGAGTTCGCCTTCTTCATCGCGTTGAACATCGCCATCGCGCCGTCGTAGGCGTACGGCGAGTAGGTCTGCACGTCCTCGCCGAAGCGCTTCTTGTACTTGTCGGCGTAGGTCTTGCCGCCCGGCATGTCGTTCAGCGGCAGGCCGGCCAGCGAGGCGATGGTGCCTTCCGAGGCGTCGCCGGCGATCTTCAGGAAGGTCGGCGTGTGGACCATTTCACCGCCCATCAGCGGCGCCGTGAGGCCCAGCGACTTCATCTGCTTGACCATCGGCGCGGCTTGCGAATCGGCGCCGCCGTAGTAGACCAGGTCCGGCTTGGCGGCCTTCAGCTTGGTCAGGATCGCCTTGAAGTCGACGGCCTTGTCGTTGGTGAACTCGCGATCGACGATGGTCGCGCCGGCTGCCTTGGCGGCCTTCTCGAACTGGTCGGCCAAGCCCTGGCCGTAGGCGGTGCGATCGTCGACGATGGCGATCTTCTTCATGCCGAGATCCTTCACCGCGAAGGCGCCCGCGACCGAGCCCTGCTGCGTGTCGGAGGTCATCATCCGGAAGGTCGTCTTGTAGCCCTGCGTGGTGTACTCCGGCGCCGTCGCCATGGCGATTTCCGGGATGCCGGCGTTCGCGTAGATGCGCGAGGCCGGGATCGTGGTGCCCGAGTTGAAGTGGCCGAGCATGCCCTTGATGCCGTCGTCGACGAGCTTCTGCGCGACCGTGGTACCCGTGCGCGGGTCGGCCTGGTCGTCCTGCGTATCGAGCACGAAGGTCACCGGCTTGCCGCCGATCACGGGCTTCGTCGCGTTGAAGTCCTCGATCGCCAGCACGATGCCGTTCTGCATGTCCTTGCCGTAATGCGCCTGCGCTCCCGTCATCGGTGCCGCGAAGCCGATCTTCACGTCATCCGCGTACGCGGTCCCCGCCAGCGACATGACCGCAACGAACGTCGCGCCTGCCACTTTTTTCATCGTGTGTTGCATTAGCTTCTCCTAATACCAGGGTAAATGGAGCGGCTTCGGGTTTGCCGTGCCGCTTCCGTTTCGTCATGCCAACCAGCCGGGATCGCTCAGCCGATCGTCATCAGGTTCGCGTTACCGCCCGCCGCCGCGGTGTTCACGCTGACCGAGCGCTCGGTCAGCAGGCGTTCCAGCGCGTAATCCTCGTCGCCGTTCTCGAAGGCGCCGGCCGCCACGCCCTGCACCGAGAGGATCGGGCCGGGACGTTGCGAGACCTCCTTCACCAGCGCCAGCAATTCGTCGCTGTCGCCCTCGAACAGCACCGCATCGAAGCTCGCGTCGGCCTGCTTGCGCACCGTCGCGTGGCCCTTCAGCGAGGCCGGCAGCGCGGCGGCCAGCGCCTCGCCGGCGGCGCCCGCGAACAGCGCGCGGTTGCCGGTGGCCAGCACCGAGGCGAACTGCGCACGCGCGCCGCGCGCGGTGGCCGCGATGCAGAGCACCGTGCCGCGCGGGCCGAGCGTATAGGTATTGCGCTCGCCGGTCGGGCCGGGCAGCACCGCGGTCGCGCCGGCCAGCACGCGCGACAGGTAGCCTTCGCAGCGCGCGGCCAGCGCGGCCTCGCGCTGTTCGATCAACCAGTCGCGCAGCGCGGCCAGGGCCGACGCCGGATTATCACCCGACTCGCCCTCCACCGGCGCATCCACCACCAGCGAGGCCTCCAGCGACTTCGGCAGGCCCGCCGGGCGCGTGGCCAGCAGGCGCTGCAGGTAGAGCGCGCCGCCGGCCTTGGGACCGGTACCGGACAGCCCCTCGCCGCCGAACGGCTGCACGCCCACCACGGCGCCCACCACGTTGCGGTTCACGTAGATGTTGCCGACATGGGCGCGGCCGATCACGTGGGCGATGGTCTCGTCGATGCGCGTATGGATGCCGAGCGTGAGGCCGTAGCCGGTCGCGCGCACCTGCTCGAGCAGCTTGTCGAGCGCGCTGCGGCGGTAGCGCACCACGTGCAGCACGGGGCCGAACACCTCGCGCTTGAGCTCGTCGATGCTGCCGATCTCGATCAGCGTGGGCGGCACGAAGGTGCCCTGCGCGCAGCCGTCCGGCATCGGCAGCTGGGTGACCTGGTGGCCCTTTTCCTTCATCGCGGCCACATGGGCATCGATGCCGCGCTTGGCGTCGGCGTCGATTACCGGGCCGACGTCGGTCGAGAGGCGATCGGGATTGCCGAGCGCGAGCTCGTGCATGGCGCCCTTGAGCATGGTCAGCGTGCGGTCGGCCACGTCGTCCTGCAGGCAGAGCACGCGCAGCGCCGAGCAGCGCTGGCCGGCCGAGTCGAAGGCCGAGTTCAGCACGTCGGCCACCACCTGCTCGGCCAGCGCGGACGAATCCACGATCATCGCGTTCTGGCCGCCGGTCTCGGCGATCAGCGGGATCGGCTTGCCGTCCGGGTCCAGGCGCGCGGCCAGCACCTTGTTGATCAGGCGCGCGACCTCGGTCGAGCCGGTGAACATCACCGCGCGCGTGCGCGGATCGCCCACCAGCGCGGCACCGACCGTCTCGCCGTCGCCCGGCAGCAGTTGCACCGCGCCGGCCGGCACGCCGGCTTCGCGCAGGATGCGCACGGCCTGCGCGGCGATCAGCGGAGTCTGCTCCGCTGGCTTGGCCAGCACCGTGTTGCCGGCGGCCAGCGCGGCCGCCACCTGGCCCATGAAGATCGCCAGCGGGAAGTTCCAGGGGCTGATGCAGACCACCGGGCCGAGCGGGCGATGCGTGTCGTTGGAGAACTCGTCGCGGATCTGCGCCGAGTAGTAGCGCAGGAAGTCGATCGCCTCGCGAATCTCGGCCACCGCGTTCGGCAGCGACTTGCCGGCCTCGCGGATCACCAGGCCCATCAGCGTGTGCATCTGCGCCTCGAGCAGGTCGGCGGCGCGCGCCAGGCAGTCGGCGCGATCCTCAACCGGCGTGGCCTGCCAGATCGGCGCGGCCGACACGGCATGCGCGAGTGCGGCGCTGACCTGCTCGGGCGTCGCCTCGCTGACGGTGCCGACCACGTCGCGCAGGTCGGCCGGGTTGCGGACCTCGCGCGCCGGCGCGTCGGACAAGGCCTCGTCGGCCAGCAGCGGCGCGGCGCGCCACGGATGATGCGCGCTCGTCAGCAGTGCCGAGGACAGCGAGGCGAGACGATGCTCGTTCGACAGGTCGAGGCCCATCGAGTTGGCGCGCGAATCGCCGTAGAGCTGGCGCGGCAGCGGGATCTTCGCGTGCGGCGCGCCGAGCGGGACGATCCTGGCGGCTTCCTCGACCGGGTCGGCCACCAGGTCCTTCACGGCCACCGCCTTGTCGGCGATGCGGTTCACGAAGGAGGTGTTGGCGCCGTTCTCGAGCAGGCGGCGAACCAGGTAGGCGAGCAGGGTTTCGTGGGTGCCGACCGGCGCGTAGACGCGGCACGGGCGGTTCAGCTTGTCGCGGCCCGTCACTTCCTCGTACAGCGGCTCGCCCATGCCGTGCAGGCACTGGAACTCGTACTGGCCCGGGTAGTAGTTCTGGCCGGCCAGGTGGTAGATCGCCGAGAGCGTGTGCGCGTTGTGCGTGGCGAACTGCGGATAGACCGCGTCGGGCGCGCCGAGCAGCTTCTTGGCGCAGGCCAGGTAGGACACGTCGGTGTAGATCTTGCGCGTGTAGACCGGGTAGCCCTCCAGGCCGTCGACCTGGGCGCGCTTGATTTCGGAGTCCCAATAAGCGCCCTTCACCAGGCGGATCATCAGGCGGTGACGGCTGCGGCGCGCCAGGTCGATCAGGTAGTCGATCACGAACGGGCAGCGCTTCTGGTAAGCCTGCACCACGAAGCCGATGCCGTTCCAGCCGGCCAGGTCCGGATCGAAGCAGAGCGCCTCGAGCAGGTCGAGCGAGAGCTCGAGGCGGTCCGCTTCCTCGGCGTCGATATTGAGGCCGATGTCGTAGCGGCGTGCCAGCAGGGCCAGCGCGCGCACGCGCGGCAGCAGCTCGCTGATGGTGCGATCCTGCTGCGCGCGCGAATAGCGCGGATGCAGCGCGGACAGCTTGATCGAGATGCCCGGGCCTTCGTAGATGCCGCGGCTGCCGGCGGCCTTGCCGATCGCGTGGATCGCCTGCTCGTAGGAGGCGTAGTAGCGCTGCGCATCCTCCTCGGTGGTGGCGGCCTCGCCGAGCATGTCGTAGGAATAGCGGAAGCCGCGCGCCTCGTACTTGCGGCTGTTGGCCAGCGCCTCCGAGATCGTCTCGCCGGTCACGAACTGCTCGCCCATCAGGCGCATCGCCATGTCGACGCCCTTGCGGATCAGCGGTTCGCCGCCGCGGCCGATCAGGCGCGTGAGCGCGGAGGACAGCCCGGCCTCGCTGTTGGTGGTGACCAGCTTGCCGGTGATCATCAGCCCCCAGGTGGCCGCGTTGACGAACAGCGAGGGCGCGTGGCCGACGTGCGAGCGCCAGTCGCCCTTGCTGATCTTGTCGCGGATCAGCGCGTCGCGCGTGGCGCGATCGGGGATGCGCAGCAGCGCCTCGGCCAGGCACATCAGCGCCACGCCTTCCTGGCTCGACAGCGAGAATTCGTGGATCAGCCCTTCGACGCCGCCGCCGGAGCTCTTGCTGCGCAGCGTCTCGACCAGCTTGGCGGCCAGGTTCTGCGCGTCGGTCGACAGGTTCGCACTCAGGCGGGCCTGGCCGATCAGGAAGGGCACGCACTCGGGCTCGGGGCGACGATAGGCGGCCGTGATCGCGGCGCGCAGCACCGATTGCGGCTGCACGCTCTGCGCGAATTCGAGGAACGGGTGGGGCGCGCCGTCGTCGTTGTCGGTATGGCTGTCGGCGAGTTCGGCAAAACCGCTGCGCCCCGACAGCTCGGCCGGAAGCTGGCCGTGCTCGATCTTCTCGAGGTACGCGAAGATCGCTTGCTTGATCAGCCAGTGGGGGGTGCGCTCCAGGCGCGCGGCGGCGTCCTTCAGACGCGAACGGAGCAGATCGTCGACTTTGACGCCTAGGGTGGTGCTTGCCATGATTCCTTGTGTGCCGGTACTTGGCCGGCGGTCGCGTGGATAAGACTCGCGGAATCCTATGCCACACAATAAAAAGGTGCAACCGAATCGCGAGTTCGGTTGCACCTTTGCAAAATACTTTGGAATCAATGCATTAGAGCATCGCAACCGACCCACGCCAAGCACTAGGGTGATCGGTATTTTCCCTTAGGACGGGTGAGCGCCCGGCGCGGGTTTTTCGGCGCACCGGAATGGGGAATCGGCGTTTCGGGGAGTACCGCGCACGGCGGCGAGGCGAGTGCTCGCTACGCGGTGATCGATCTCGCGCCTTGCCTGTCGTGGGTTCCTGTTTGATTCCGGCGTATCGCGAAGCAGGCGAAATGTGGGCCCATGGCAGCATCGAAGGCACCCGGCGCGACCCGGAAACGTCCGAAAAGCCCGCTGGTTGCACCACTTCGATGCATGCGCTCCTGTCGCGCGAACTGGCTCGGGAAGCCGTAGCGGCGCGCCGCTCAGATGTCGAGCGGGTCCACCTCGACGCTCCAGCGCAACACGCCCTTCAGTTCGCGCAGCCGCGGTTGCCACGCCGCCAGCACGTGTTGCAACACCGCGCGCGAGGCGCTTTCCACCAGCAGTTGCGCGCGGTGCACATGGAGCACCTTCACGATCGTCATCGGCACGGCGTCGTAGACGGTCACGCGCTCGGCGCCGGGCAGCGCCGCCAGCTCGGCCGCGCCCGCCTGCAGGAAGGCCAGCGCGGCTTCCAGGGTGCGCCCCTCGGCGCGCAGCAGGGCCTGGTAGACGAAGGGCGGCAGATGCGCGTCGCGGCGCTCGGCCAGCGTCGAGCCGGCAAAGCCGACGTAATCGTGCCGCGCCAGCGCGTGATAGAGCGCGTGGCGCGGATAACGCGTCTGGATCAGCACGTCGCCGGGCAGCCCGGCGCGGCCCGCGCGGCCGCTGACCTGCATCAGCTGCGCGAACAGGCGCTCGGTGGCGCGGAAGTCGTGCGAGAACAGGGCGGTGTCGGCATTGAGCACGCCGACCAGCGAGACGCGCCGGAAGTCGTGCCCCTTGGCGATCATCTGGGTGCCCACCAGGATATCGACCTCGCCGGCATGGACGTCGGAGAACAGCGCCTCGGCGCTGCCCTTGCGGCGCGTGCTGTCGGCGTCGATGCGCAGGATCCGCGCGCCCGGCACCGCCTCGGCGAGCGTCTCCTCGACGCGCTGCGTGCCGCGCCCGAGCGGCGCGATATCGACATTGCCGCACTCGGGGCAGTTGTGCGGGATCCGCGATTCCCAGCCGCAATGGTGGCAGCGCAGCGCGCGCTCGGGCTTGTGCAGCACCACGTAGGCGCTGCAGCGCGGGCAGCCGGCCACCCAGCCGCAGGCGTCGCAGGCCAGCGCCGGCGCGTAGCCGCGCCGATTCAGGAAGATCAGGCTCTGCTCGCCGCGTTCGAGCCGGCCCTTGAGCGCGGCCACCAGCGGCCCCGACAAGCCGCCGATCGAGGCCCGGCCGCGCCGCCGCTCCTCCTCCAGGTCGACCAGCCCGACGGTGGGCAGCACCGCGTCGGCCACCGCGCGGCGCGACAGCGTGAGCCGCGTGTAGCGGCCCTGCTCGGCCTGCCACCAGCTTTCCAGCGAGGGCGTGGCCGAGCCCAGCACCACCGGGATCTCGAGCCGCTTGGCGCGCCATACCGCGAGGTCGCGCGCCGAGTAGCGCAGGCCTTCCTGCTGCTTGTAGGCGGGCTCGTGCTCCTCGTCGACCACGATCATCGCCAGCGACGGCAGCGAGGCCAGCACCGCCAGGCGCGTGCCGAGCACGATGCGCGCGCGGCCGGTATGCGCGGCGAGCCAGTGTCGCGCGCGCTCGCCCTCGGCAAGCCCGCTGTGCAGCGTGACGATCGCGCCGGGCGGCAGCACCGCGGCGAAGCGCGCGCGGAACGCGGCCTCGAACTGCGGCGTCAGGTTGATCTCGGGCACCAGCACCAGCGCCTGCGCCTCGGGTCGCGTGGACAGCAGCGCCGCCAGCGCGCGCAGGTAGACCTCGGTCTTGCCGCTGCCCGTCACGCCGTGCAGCAGGAAGGGCGCGAAGCCGCGCGCGGCCTCGATCGCCTCCAGCGCGTCGGCCTGCTCGGCGGTGAGAGCCGGCGGCACAGGCGCGACGATCGAGTTATCCACCGCTTGTCCACCGACGTCGGCCGCGGCGATCTCGATGCAGGCGGCCCAGCCCGCCTCGCACCAGGCGTCGAGCGTCGCTTGCGCCTTGGGATGCAGCGCGCGCAGTTCGGGCAGGGGGAGGGAGGGGTTGTCGAGCAGCGCCTGCGCGAGCCGGCGCAGTGCCGCGGCGCGCGCGGGCAGCGCATCGGGCAGGGCCTCGCGGCCGGCGGGCGAGAGCTGGTAGCGGATCTCGGGCGCCAGCAGGCGGCCCCAGCGCTCGGCGTCGCGCAGCGCCTGCGGCAGTGCCGGCAGGGCAACCTCGCCGCGGCCGCGCTGGTAGTAATCGGCCGCGAAATCGACCAGGTCGAGCCAGTCGCCGGCCAGCGGCGGCAGCTCGGCGCAGATCGCGGCGACCTCGCGCAGGCGATTCTCAGGCACCTCGGTGTGAGTGGCGACTTCGCAGATAAGCCCCACCACCAGCCGCTTGCCGAACGGCACCTGCACCAGCATGCCGACGCGCGGCGGCAGCGCGCCGCGATAGCGGTAATCGAATAGCGTCGCTAAAGGATGATCGAGCGCGACGCGCACGTAGAGGGCTTCGCTCATCGGCCGCCCGGCGCGCCGGCAGGCGCGATCGACGGCCGGCGCACGGCCGGCGACGCGAAGTTAAAGTAAAACATCACTTTCGGCGCTAAGTTTCGGATTCTCATTAAGAATCAGTGGAAGCCGATCCTTCCTGTGGATAACTTTGTTGAGAACTCGTGCTTGACTGTCCCAGAATGGCTTCCCCGCGTGCCGATCACTGCTTTTTGATACATCGGAGTCCTTGTCGCCGAGCCTTATCCAGCAAGGCTGCTATCCGATTTCCGGCGCAATAGCGTGGACGTTTTGTCGACGCGGCGCTCTACCGCGCCGCAACGTGCAAAATGTGTATAAGTCAAGTCTTGACAAGCCGGGAAGTGCCGATCGACGGGCGCTTGCGCCCCGATTCGCCCGGCCGGCGCAAACCGGAATCGCTGCGACGCAGCATCCCGGCTTCGATTCGACGCGCCGATCAGGCCTTGTCCTGCCCGCGCCAGGTAGCCCGCGCGAGCCGATGGAAAGCCGCGCCAACGCGCCGCCCGCGCGACTTCCTCAGCCCAGCGAACCCGCGCGCAGCGTGCGGCTATGGCGATGCACCTCGTCGACCAGCTCGGCGACACTTTCCGGCGGCGTGAACTGCGAGATGCCGTGGCCGAGATTGAACACGTGGCCGGGATGGTTGCCGTAGCTGTCGAGCACCGCGCGCGCTTCCATGCGGATCGTCGCCGGCGGCGCGAACAGGATGTTCGGGTCGAGGTTGCCTTGCAGGGCCACCGCGCCGTTCACGCGCTCGCGCGCGCGGCCGAGGTTGACGGTCCAGTCCAGGCCCACCGCGTCGACGCCGCTGGCGGCGATCTCCTCGAGCCACAGCCCGCCGCCCTTGGTGAAGGTGATCACCGGCACCTGCTCACCGTCGTGCTGGCGCTTGAGCTTGGCCACCACGCGACGGATCGGGTCCAGCGAGAGGCGCTGGTAGGCGCCGTCGGCCAGCGTGCCGCCCCAGGTGTCGAAGATCATCACGGCCTGCGCGCCGGCTTCGATCTGCGCGTTCAGGTAGGCCGCCACCGCATCCACGTTGACGTCGAGGACGCGCTGCATCAGGTCCGGCCGCGCATACGCCATCGACTTCACGGTGCGGAAATCGTCCGAGCCGCCGCCCTCGACCATGTAGCAGGCGAGCGTCCAGGGGCTGCCCGAGAAGCCGATCAGCGGCACCCGCTGGCGCCCCTGCGCGTCGGTCAGCGCGCGGCGGATCTCGCGCACCGCGTCGGTCACGTAGCCCAGCGTCGCGCCGATGTCGGGCACGGCCAGCCGCGCCACGTCGGCCTCGGTGCGCACCGGGCTGGAGAACTTCGGACCCTCGCCGGCCTGGAACTCGAGGCCCAGGCCCATCGCGTCGGGAATCGTCAGGATGTCGGAGAACAGGATCGCGGCATCGAGCGGGTAGCGCTCGAGCGGCTGCAGCGTCACCTCGGTCGCGTAGTCGGGATTCTTGGCCAGGCCCAGGAAACTGCCGGCGCGCGCACGCGTGGCGTTGTACTCGGGCAGGTAACGGCCTGCCTGGCGCATCAGCCAGATCGGCGTGTAGTCGGTCGGCTCGCGACGCAGCGCGCGCAGGAAGGTGTCGTTGAGCAGGTTATGAGCCACGGTATGAGCGACGAAGCGGGTGCAAACGCGCATTCTACCGGAGCCGCCCGCCGCCGGCCGCGCGACGGCTTCGCGGGACCGGCGCGCGCCGCTATCATCGGGGACCGATGCGCGCCGCCCGTGCCCCGAAGCCGGCGCCGCATTCCAGCACTCGCCACCAGAAAACCCCGTTTGGAGACATCGATGATCCCGGCCCTCATTCCGGCGCGCTCCCGTGCACGCGCAGTCGCGTCCTGCCTTGGCTTTGGCATCGCCTGCGCGGGCGCGACGGCCTTCGCGGCCAGCCCCGCCGCGCCCGGCGCCGAGCCGATCGCCAACGCGGCCGGCGCGGCGCCCGCCGCCGCCTCGCGGCTCGACGAAGTGCTCGCGCGCGGCGTGCTGCGCGTGTGCACCACCGGCGACTACCGCCCTTATTCGTATTACCGGCCCGACGGGCGCTTCGAGGGCATCGACATCGACCTGGCCGAATCGCTGGCGCGTTCGCTGAAGGTGCGCACCGAGTACGTGAAGACCAGTTGGCGCGCGCTCACCGACGATTTCGTGGCGCGCTGCGATATCGCCGTCGGCGGCATCTCCACCACGCTCGATCGCCAACAGCGCGCCTTTTTCACGCGCCCGACCATGCGGGACGGCAAGACGCCGATCGTGCGCTGCGCCGACGTGGGGCGCTACCAGAGCGTCGCCCAGATCGACCAGCCGGCCACGCGCGTGATCGTCAACCCGGGCGGCACCAACGAGCGTTTCGCCAGGCAGTACCTGGGCCACGCGCAACTGAGCGTGCATCCCGACAACGTGACGATCTTCCGGGAGATCCTCGACGGCCGCGCCGACGTGATGGTCACCGATGCCTCGGAAACGCTCTGGCAGCAGAAGCTCAATCCCGGGCTCTGCTCGGTCCACCCCGAGCAGCCGTTCCAGTTCGGCGAGAAGGCCTACATGGTTCCGCGCGGCGACGTGGTGTTCCAGCAATACGTCGACCAGTGGCTGCACCTGGCCCGCGAGACCGGCGAATTCCAGGCCGTGACGGACAAATGGCTCAAATAGGGGCGCGGCCGGCGTTTCGGTGTCTTACGACGCGGCGCGCCGGTTACACCCGGGGGCGGCAAGGCTTACCGGGCCGGGTAGTCCACCCGGCCATCGGTGCCGCTGCCGGGCCCGGCGGGGCAGCGAACAGGCCCGCAAGACGGCAGGAAGTCGGCTGTAGCCGGATTGATGCACCATCGCGAGGATATTCGTCCGGGAAATCGGGGATTATCCGAATGCAGGAAATACCAGTTTTGCCGGCTTGTCGACCTTATTCTGGCGTTTGGCGAAAACACAAAAAAACACACAAAATGATGACCGGAAAATACGGTAAAAAGACCCCGCCTTAAACTCCGACAGAAAGTAAAAAATCCCGGAGAGCCTTATCTGGCGGGCGTTACAACCTGATACACTTTGTTACCGCCAGCCCCGATCAATTCGCCCACAATGGCTCTCACGGTTTCAACACGGATGCGGTCTTTCTTGTGCCTTGTGTGAGCGGATACGAAGCACGCTGAATAGTCCGTCGGTCTCGTACCGAATCCCTTCCCAGGGGCATCCTTGTTGGAATCGTGATCGGCCTAAGCCGATTGCTTCCACCTTTGGTCTCCTCGCGCTAACCCCGTAGCGTGTGGTTTTTAGCGGGCTAATAAGCCCGCTTTTTTTCGTCCATAGAAAACGCAAACGCTCCCGCGTCAGGCCGTTTTCTGCTCCGTCAGCCGCAGTTCGTCGATCATCGCGTCGCGCATCACGAACTTCTGCACCTTGCCGGTCACCGTCATCGGCAACGCCTCCACGAATCGCACGTAGCGCGGCACCTTATAGTGGGCGATCTGCCCGCGGCAAAAGTCGCGCAACTCCTCCTCGTCCATCGCCTCGCCGGCGCGCAGCACGATCCACGCGCACACTTCCTCGCCGTACTTCGGATCGGGCACGCCGAACACCTGAGCGCTCTGGATCTTCGGGTGACGAAACAGGAATTCCTCGATCTCGCGCGGATAGATGTTCTCGCCGCCGCGGATCAGCATGTCCTTGAGGCGTCCAACGATGTTGCAGAAGCCTTCCTCGTCGAAGGTGGCCAGGTCGCCCGTGTGCATCCAGCCGTCGACGATCGCGCGCCGCGTGAGCGCCTCGTCGCCCCAGTAGCCCGCCATCACCGCGTAGCCGCGCGTGCAGAGTTCGCCGGTGGCGCCGACCGGCACGATCGCGCCCTCGGCGTCGACGATCTTCGCCTCCAGGTGCGGCTGGATCCGGCCGACCGTGGTGGTGCGCTTCTCCAGCGTGTCGTCGGTGGTGCTCTGGAACGAGACGGGGCTGGTTTCGGTCATGCCGTAGGCGATGGTGACCTCGGCCATGTGCATCTCGGCCACCACGCGCTTCATGGTCTCGATCGGGCAGGGCGAGCCGGCCATGATGCCGGTGCGCAGCGTGCCGAGGTCGAAGCGCTTGAATTCGGGGTGGTCGAGCTCGGCGATGAACATGGTCGGCACACCCTGCAGCGCCGTGCAGCGTTCGGCCTCGACGGCGGCCAGGGTGGCGAGCGGATCGAAGGCGGCGCCGGGAAACACCATCTTCGCGCCGACCGACACGCTGGCCAGCACCGACAGCACCATGCCGAAGCAGTGATAGAGCGGCACTGGAATGCACAGCGCGTCCTGTTCGGTGAGCCGCATCACCCGCGCGATCGCGCGTGCGTTGTTGACCACGTTGCGATGCGTGAGAGTCGCGCCCTTCGGGCTGCCGGTGGTGCCGCTGGTGAACTGGATATTGATGGGATCGGTGTCGGCCAGGCCCGCGCCGAGCACGTCGAGGCCCGCGTGCTCGCGCAGCGTGCGCCCGTGCGCGAGCACGTCGTCGAAGCGCAGCATGCCGGCCGGCGGCGCCTCGCTCATCGACACCACCGCGCGCAGCGCGGGCAGGCGCGCCGCATGCAGGGCGCCCGGCGCGCAATCGTGGAGCTCGGGCGCGAGCGTGCGCAGCATCTGGGTGTACTGCGAGCTCTTGAACGAATCGGCCGCCACCAGCATCTTGCAGCCGACCAGGTTCAGCGCGTATTCGAGCTCGGCGAGCCGGTAGGCGGGGTTGATGTTGACCAGGATCGCGCCGATCCGCGCGGTCGCGAACTGCGTGAGCAGCCACTCGACGCGATTCGGCGCCCAGATGCCGACGCGCTCGCCCGGCGCGATGCCGAGCTCGATCAACGCCGCGGCCAGCGCATCGACCTCGTCGCCGAACTCGCGCCAGCTCCAGCGTACGTCCTGCTCGCGGAATACCACGGCCGGCCGATCGGGGAAACGCGCGATGGCGGCGGCCAGGAAATGGCCGATGGTGTCGTGGCTGAGCGGCACGTCGGTCGTGCCTCGCACGTAGGAAAGGCAGTCGTGCGGCGCGATTCCCGCGGGGCGGCCGCCCCGGCCAGCCTGGTCGCCCGGATTCGAAGCCTGGTTTGCCGTCGTCGTCATTGCCATCTCCGAGTAGGTGCGGTGAGCCGGCTCATTCTGCACCGGCTGACAATCGGCTGACATCGGGGTTAGCGCGGCCCGCGTCTCGCGGCAGCGGCAGCAGCAACGGCGGGGCGAAAACCCGGACGAAAAAAAAGCAGCCCGGAGGCTGCTTCTTCCTGCCGGTGCACGAGGCACCGACGCTTCAGTTCTTGCTGCGGATCTTGGCAAGACGCTGGATCGCCTCGAGCTGCGCCATCGCCGTGGCGAGTTCCGACTGCGCCTTCGCGAGGTCGATATCCGACTTCGCGTTCTGCAGCGTTTCCTCGGCACGACGCTTCGCTTCCTCGGCCTTCGCGGCGTCGAGATCCCGGCCGCGAATCGCGGTGTCGGCGAGCACGGTCACGGCGCCCGGTTGCACTTCGAGAATGCCGCCGGCGACGAACACGAATTCGTCCTGACCGCCTTCCGATTCGATGCGCACCGCGCCCGGACGAATCCGGGTGATGAGCGGCGTGTGGCCGGGCAGAATGCCCAGCTCACCCGATTCGCCCGGCAGCGCGACGAACTTCGCCTGGCCCGAGAAGATTTCCTCTTCCGCGCTGACGACGTCTACTTTGATGGTTGCCATATGGACTCCTGTCGACGGACCCCGGCGCTGGCGCGCCGCTGCCCGTCCCATGCACGGCAGGTCGAGCGTGTTGCAGGCAGCGCGCCTCGCGCAAGCGCTCCAGCCGAAATCGACCGAAGCGCCGGCGCAGGCGGCACGCGCCTGCCACTCACCCTGACCTTACTGGATCTTCTTGGCCTTCTCGAAGGCTTCGTCGATCGTGCCGACCATGTAGAACGCCTGTTCCGGCAGGTGGTCGCACTCGCCTTCGACGATCATCTTGAAGCCACGGATCGTTTCCTTCAGCGGCACGTACTTGCCCGGCGCGCCCGTGAACACTTCCGCGACGTGGAACGGCTGCGACAGGAAGCGCTGGATCTTCCGTGCGCGGGCGACCGTCTGCTTGTCTTCCGGCGACAGTTCGTCCATGCCCAGGATCGCGATGATGTCGCGCAGTTCCTTGTAGCGCTGCAGCGTCTGCTGCACGCCGCGCGTGATCGTGTAGTGCTCTTCGCCGATCACGTTCGGGTCGATCTGGCGCGAGGTCGAGTCGAGCGGATCGACGGCCGGGTAGATACCCAGCGAGGCGATGTCACGCGACAGCACGACGGTGGCGTCCAGGTGGCCGAAGGTGGTGGCCGGCGACGGATCGGTCAAGTCATCCGCCGGAACGTACACGGCCTGCACGGACGTGATCGAGCCGGTCTTGGTCGACGTGATGCGTTCCTGCAGCTTGCCCATTTCCTCGGCCAGCGTCGGCTGGTAACCCACCGCCGACGGCATCCGGCCCAGCAGTGCCGACACTTCGGTACCGGCCAGCGTGAAACGGTAGATGTTGTCGACGAAGAACAGCACGTCGAGGCCTTCGTCACGGAAGTGCTCGGCCATCGTCAGGCCGGTCAGCGCCACGCGCAGACGGTTGCCCGGCGGCTCGTTCATCTGGCCGTAGACCAGCGCGACCTTGTCCAGCACGTTGGAGTCCTTCATCTCGTGGTAGAAGTCGTTCCCTTCACGGGTACGCTCGCCCACGCCCGCGAACACGGAGTAACCGCCGTGTTCCTTCGCGATGTTGTTGATGAGCTCCATCATGTTGACGGTCTTGCCCACGCCGGCGCCGCCGAACAGGCCGACCTTGCCGCCCTTGGCGAACGGGCAGACCAGGTCGATCACCTTGATGCCGGTTTCGAGCAGTTCGGTCGACGGCGACAGTTCGTCGAACGCCGGTGCCTTCTGGTGGATCGAGCGCTGATGCTCGCTCTCGATCGGGCCGGCCTCGTCGATCGGACGACCCAGCACGTCCATGATGCGGCCGAGGGTCGGCTTGCCGACCGGCACCGAGATCGGCTTGCCGGTGTTCTTCACCGCCACGCCGCGGCGCAGGCCGTCGGAGGCACCCAGACAGATGGTGCGGACGATGCCGTCACCCAGCTGCTGCTGGACTTCGAGCGTCAGTTCCGAGCCATCCAGAGTGAGCGCGTCGTAGATCTTCGGCATGCTGTCGCGCGGGAATTCCACGTCGATAACGGCGCCGATGCACTGTACGATCTTGCCTTCTACCAAAGCAGTAGTACTCATCGCTTTTCCTTTCAATACCTGATTCTTTACTCGCGCAAGGGCGCAGTTTCGAGGCAACGGTCGCTGAGCCGCTTACACCGCGGCGGCACCGCCGACGATCTCCGACAGCTCCTTCGTGATCGCGGCCTGCCGGCTCTTGTTGTACGACAGCTGAAGCTCGCTGATCACGGTCTTCGCATTGTCGGACGCAGCCTTCATCGCGACCATTCGCGCCGATTGCTCGGACGCCATGTTTTCCGCCACTGCCTGGTAAACCAGCGCCTCGACGTAGCGCACCAGCAGCTCGTCGACCACCGCCTGCGCATCCGGTTCGTAGATGTAGTCCCACGAGGTCTTGGGCGTACCGTCCGCGCCGTTCTCGAAGTGCTCGGCCGACAGCGGCAGCAGCTGCTCGATCACCGCTTCCTGCTTCATCGTGTTGATGAAGCGCGTGTAGGCGATATAGACGGCCGACAGCTTGCCTTCCGAGTACGCGTCGAGCTGCACCTTCACGGCGCCGATCAGCTTGTCCAGGTGCGGCGTATCGCCGAGCTGGACGACCTGCGAGACCACCTTGCCGCCGACGCGGTTCAGGAAGCCGAGGCCCTTGTTGCCGATCGCGGTGGCCTCGAACTTCTGGCCCTGCTTCTCGAGCTCCTTCAGCTTGCTCACCGTCGTGCGCAGCACGTTGGTGTTCAGGCCGCCGCACAGACCCTTGTCGGTCGTGACGAGGATCAGGCCAGCCGTCTTCGATTCCTCGTTCGCCACCATGAACGGGTGGCGGTATTCCGGGTTCGCGCGGCTCATATGCGCGGCGATCGCGCGGACCTTGTCGGCATAGGGACGGGCAGCGCGCATGCGTTCCTGCGCGCGGCGCATCTTCGATGCCGCGACCATTTCCATCGCCTTGGTGATCTTGCGCGTGTTCTGCACGCTCTTGATCTTGCCGCGGATTTCCTTCATTCCAGCCATTGCTTGCTCCTTGACCGAAGCGATGCCTCAGCGCTCACGCGCCTGGCATCGCCTCGAGGTATCCCTCGCGGATCAATAGGCGCCCGACTTCTTGAAGGACTTCAGCGCTTCGTGCAGCGCGCCGTCGTCTTCCTTCGACAAAGCCTTGGTGTCTTCGATACGCTTGATCAGGTCGGCGTGGCTGGTCTTCAGGTACTCGCGCAGGCCCTTCTCGAAGGCGAGCACGTCCTTCACCTCGACGTCGTCGAGGTAGCCGTTGTTCGCCGAGAACAGCGCGACGGCCAGTTCCCAGACCTGCAGCGGCTGGTACTGCGGCTGCTTGAGCAGTTCCGTGACGCGGCGGCCGCGCTCGAGCTGCTTGCGCGTGGCGGCATCCAGGTCCGAGGCGAACTGCGCGAAGGCAGCCAGCTCGCGGTACTGCGCCAGGTCGGTACGGATACCGCCCGAGAGCTTCTTCACGACGTTGGTCTGCGCGGCGCCACCGACTCGCGACACCGACACGCCGGCGTTGATTGCCGGACGGATGCCCGCGTTGAACAGGTCGGTTTCCAGGAAGATCTGGCCGTCCGTGATCGAGATCACGTTGGTCGGCACGAAGGCCGTGACGTCGCCTGCCTGCGTTTCGATGATCGGCAGGGCCGTCAGCGAACCGGTCTTGCCCTTCACTTCGCCGTTCGTGAACTTCTCGACGTACTCTTCCGAGACGCGCGCGGCGCGCTCGAGCAGACGCGAGTGGAGATAGAACACGTCGCCGGGATAGGCTTCGCGGCCCGGCGGGCGGCGCAGCAGCAGCGAGATCTGGCGATAAGCCCAGGCTTGCTTGGTCAGATCGTCATAGATGATCAGGGCGTCTTGACCGCGATCGCGGAAGTATTCGCCCATCGTGCAGCCGGCGTACGGCGCGAGGTACTGCATCGCGGCCGAATCCGAAGCCGAGGCCGACACCACGATGGTGTATTCCATCGCGCCGGTTTCCTCGAGCTTGCGCACCACGTTCATGATCGACGAAGCCTTCTGGCCGATCGCGACGTAGATACAGACGAGGTCCTTGCCCTTCTGGTTGATGATCGTGTCGAGCGCCACGGCGGTCTTGCCAGTCTGGCGGTCGCCGATGATCAGCTCGCGCTGGCCGCGGCCGATCGGCACCATCGCGTCGATCGACTTCACGCCGGTCTGCACCGGCTGCGACACGCCATGACGCCAGATCACGCCCGGAGCGATCTTCTCGATCGCGTCGGTGGCCTTGGCGTTGACGGGGCCCTTGCCGTCGATCGGGTTGCCGAGCGCATCGACCACGCGGCCGATCAGTTCGGGACCGACCGGCACTTCCAGAATGCGACCCGTCGTCTTGACGATGTTGCCTTCGGAGATGTGGCCGTAGTCGCCCAGGATCACCGCGCCGACCGAGTCGCGCTCGAGGTTCAGCGCGAGGCCGAAGGTGTTGCCCGGGAATTCGAGCATTTCGCCCTGCATCACGTCCGACAGGCCGTGGATGCGCACGATGCCGTCCGTCACGGAGATCACGGTGCCCTGGTTGCGAACGTCCGCGCTCGCTTCAAGGCCCTGGATCCGGCTCTTGATCAGCTCGCTGATCTCAGAGGGATTGAGTTGCATATTCGCTCCTGATGTTCAATTCTGTTGCGTGCCGGCTGCGGCGCTCAGGCGGTCAGTGCGCTTTGCATGCTGACCAGCCGCGCGCGCACCGAGGTGTCGAGCACTTCGTCGCCGACCGTCACGCGCACGCCGCCGATCAACGACGGGTCGACCTCGACCGTCGGCTTCAGCTTGCGTGCGAATTTCCGTTCGAGGCTCGCGAGCAGCTCGGCGAGAGGCGCGCCTTCGAGCGGAAACGCGCTGACGATCTGCACGTCGGCGGCGCCTTCGCGCGCATTCTTCAGCGCCTCGAATTGCACGGCGATCTCCGGCAGCAGCACGGTGCGGTGATTGTCGACCAGCATCCGCACGAAGTTCTTCGCTTCCGTGCCGCTCGCCAGCGGCGACTTCACCGCGGCGATCAGCAGTTCGACGACCTGTTCGCGCCCGACCTTCGGGTTGGACGCGACGGACTGGACTTCGGGCAGTTGCGCAACCTGGGCCAGCTCCTTGACGAGGGTGGACCAGGCGGCGACGTCACCAGCCTCGGCCACGCGAAACAGCGCTTCTGCGTAAGGGCGGGCGATGGTTGCAAATTCGGCCATGATCAGAGCTCGGCTTTCAGTTGATTCAGCAGTTCGGCGTGGGCCGCCTGGTCGACTTCGCGCTTCAGGATCTGTTCGGCGCCCTTGACGGCCAGCGTCGCGACATCCGCGCGCAGCAGTTCACGGGCCTTCACGATTTGCTGTTCGGCGTCGGCCTTCGCCTGGGCGACGATGCGGGCCGCTTCGGCCTGCGCGTTCGCCTTGATTTCGTCCGCGACGGCGATCGCGCGCTTTTCGGCGTCGGCGATGCGTTGCTGTCCGTCGGTACGGGCTTGCGCGAGCTCCTGGTCAGCGGCCTTGTGCGCCGCTGCGAGTTCCGCCTTGCCCTTTTCCGCTGCGGCGAGACCGTCGGCAATCTTCTTCGCGCGTTCGTCGAGTGCGTTGATCAGCGGCGGCCACACGAACTTCATCGTGAACCACGCGAGGATCAGGAACACGACCATTTGCGCAAACAGGGTTGCGTTGAGATTCACGGTGTTTCCTTAGTCTGCTATCCGGGAAAAAGAAACGGTAAGGCGCTCATCGAGTTGCATCCGATCAGCGCCCGGTCTCCGTTCCGCCCTGCGCCCGCCATGCGGGCGCAATATTTCCGGGGAACCTTAGCCTGCGAGCTTCGACAGGAGCGGGTTCGCGAACGCGAACAGCATCGCCACGCCAACACCGATCAGGAATGCCGCGTCGATCAGGCCAGCCAGCAGGAACATCTTGGTTTGCAGCGGGTTGATCAGCTCGGGCTGACGTGCGCAGGCTTCGATGTACTTGCCACCCATCAGGCCGATACCGATACAGGCGCCGACGGCACCCAGGCCGATGATGATGCCGATACCGATAGCGGTCAGACCCTGGATGTTGGCGATGAAAGCTTGCATGATCACTCCTATGTGAAAAGACTTGGAACTAGAGATTTAAAAACGAAAAACGAAGACTCTTCTACCGGACGCCCGCTCAGTGCGATTCGTGCGCCTGGCCGAGATACACCAGCGTCAGCATCATGAAGATGAATGCCTGCAACAGAACAATCAGGATGTGGAAGATTGCCCAGACGCTGCCCGCGATCACGTGACCGACGAAGCCGAGAACCGTCGCGTCGCCGCCGAAGCTCCACATGCTGCCCAGCAGAGCGATCAGCAGGAACACCAGCTCACCCGCGTACATGTTGCCGAACAGCCGCATGCCGAGCGAAACGGTCTTGGCGACGTATTCGACGATGTTCAACGCAAGGTTCGGGATCCACAGCAGCGGGTGCGCGCCGAACGGTGCCGAGACCAGCTCGTGCGCGAAGCCGCCGACGCCCTTGATCTTGATGCTGTAGTAGAGCATCAGGATGAACACGCCGAGCGCGATGCCGAGCGTGCCGTTCAAGTCGGCGGTGGGGACGATGCGGTGATTGGGGATCACGCCGGCCAGGCCCAGCGCGCCGATCACGCGGCCCGGGAGGTCGACGGGGAGGAAGTCGAGGGAGTTCATCAGCAGCACCCAGACGAACACCGTCAGGGCCAGCGGCGCGATGAAGGTGCGGTTGCCGTGCACCACCGCCTTCGATTGATCCTCGACCATCTCGACGATCATCTCGATCAGGCACTGGAAGCGGCCCGGCACGCCCGGCGTGGCCTTGCGAGCAGCAAGGCGCAGCACCAGGATGGTCACGAGACCACAGACGATCGACCAGAACAGCGTATCGAGATTCCACACATGGAAGTCGACGATCGACGTCTGATGCGAGGAGGTGAAGTTCTGCAAGTGGTGCGCAATGTACTCGGACGGATCCAGAGCGTGCGTGCCTTCGCTAGCTGCCATAGTCGTTAATGCCACCCAATTGTCGAAAATCGTTGTTTTACGTATTACCGCAAGAAATTATTGCGGGAACACGAGAGCGCAACCTCGAGTCGAACTGCGATACTTGCACACGCTGCGCCGCGTATGCGTCGAAATCCGACATCGATTTGCCGCAAGATGCTTTACCGCCAGGCGAGTGCGAGCCAGTAGGTCTTCAGTGCGACGAGATAGGTGACGAGCAGCGGCACCCAGTGCACGTCCGGGAACCGGAGCGCCACCGCGGTGAACATCGCAATCGTCACGCCCAGCTTCAGCGCCTCGCCGAACATCCAGCCCATCACGGTGTTCGCACCGCCGAACCTCAGTCTCGCTGCAAACACCGCACTCGGTACCCAGCCGATCGCTCCGCCCAGCATTGCCGATTGCGCAGCGGCACCCGGCGACTTTGAAAACAGCCACCACGCCAGCGTTGCAACCAGGGACAAGACCACCTGCGCGATCACTACCCGAAACGGGGTGACGCGAGATGGCCGGCTCACGTCCGGACCGAACAGCGCTTCAGCCTCGGCCCGCGTGAGCGGAACGATATTGTTATCCTGCTGCCCGGCTTCCCAATCGTCTTCCGCGTGTGGAACACCGTGCCGCTGCACGCCAGCGACCTGCTGCGCGTGGCGATGATCGTCGTGCCTGTCTTCCGGCGCTTGACCCGCCATCTTCGTCTTCCGCTAAATCGCCGTAAGCCTTCAGCTTTCAAAAAGCCTTCGGGCTGGCCGTGCTAACAAATCCGAGCGATTGTAAGCGATACCCGCAAGCGATTCAAGGTTTTGCAGGCGACAAAAACACCACGAAATCGCGGCGAGTTGCGTGGAAAATCGCGTCAATTTCCGACGTCAGACAACAGTTGTAAGGTGCTCGGCACGCGCACCTTACAGCTTGTTTTCGTTCCGCTTCGGCAGACGAAACACCGAACGCGACAGCTAGGCGAAATGCAACCAGAGCCCGCCGATCGCGAAGGCGATCAGGCCGAAGGGTATGCACACCAGATGGAACGGCCCCCAGAGGCCCGGCGTCTTCGCCAGGCGCACCGCGATCAGGTTCGCCAGCGAGCCGACCGCGAAACCGAAACCGCCCACGCTGACGCCGAAGGCGAGCGCGCGCCAATCACCGCCGAACTCGGAAAGCAGGATCGCCGCCGGCACGTTGCTGATGCCCTGCGACAGCACCGCGCCCGCCGTATAAAGGCGCAGCGGCGCGTCCAGGCCGAGCCCGGCCACCGTGTCGTGCACCACCGGCAAGGCCGCCGCGCTGCGCAGCACGATGAACATCAGCACGAAAATCAGCAGCAGCAGCCAGTCGATGCGCAGCACCGCGTCGCGCCGGATCGCCAGCAGCAGCACCGCCACCGCGATCACGCCCGGCACCGCGTAGTGCGCGTCGGCGGCCAGCACGAAGCCCGCGAACAGCACCGCCGCGGTGATCGCGAGCGGCCGGCGCACCGCGTGCGCCTCGGTGTCGCCCGAAAAATCGAGCGGTTTTGAACGGAACATGCAAGCTGCCAGCAAGAGCAGCATCAGCATCGTGATCAGCGCGAGCGGTCCCAGTTCGAGCACGAAGCGACCAAATGACGCACCACTGCGCTGCCAGAGAAACAGGTTCTGGGGATTGCCGAGCGGCGTGGCGATCGAGCCGGCGTTGACGGCGATCGCCAGGCAGATCACCAGCCGCTTGAATGGCAGGGGCGTGAGTCGTTGCAGGGACACCACCAGCGGCACCGCCACGAACAGGGCAACGTCGTTGGTGAGCCAGGTGGCGAGCACGGCCGCGAACACGATCAGCAGCATCGCCAGCGAGCGCTCGCTGCGCACGTGATGCACGATGCGATGCGCGAGCCACATCAGGAAGCCCGACAACTCAAGCGCCTTGGTCACCATCAGCAGGCCGGCCAGCGTGGCGACGGTCTGCCAGTCGACCAGCCGCGCGAGCGCGAGTGCCGGTTGCGGCCGCGCGACCTGCAGCACCACCAGGGCAAGGACGAGGATCGACAGCACCGGCTCGTTCGCGACGAAGGCGAACCAGCGGCGCGGGGCAAGCCACCCGCGAACTTCGCTCATCGGCGCCTCAGGCTGCGATATTGCCGCGCAGGCGCAGGAGGATGCCCTCGAGCGCATCGAGATCGCCGAAGTCGATCGTCAATTGCCCGCGGCCGCGGCGGCCGAGCTTGATCTTCACGTTCGAGGCCAGCATGTCGGACAGCTCCTCCTCGAGGCGCCGCGTGTCGCGCCCGCCGTCGTCCTTGGCCTTGGCCTTCAGGGCGGGCGCTTCCTTGGTGGTCTGCGCGACCAGCTTCTCGGTCTCGCGCACCGACAGGCGGCGATTCACCACCTGGTGAGCCAGCGTGATCTGGGTGGCCGCATCGACGGCCAGCAGCGCGCGCGCGTGGCCCATGTCGAGATCGCCGGCCAGCAGCATGGTCTGCACCGGCGCGGCCAGGTTCAGCAGGCGCAGCAGGTTCGACACGGCGCTGCGCGAGCGCCCCACCGCCTCGGCGGCCTGCTCGTGCGTGAAGCTGAATTCGTCGAGCAGGCGCTGGATGCCATGCGCCTCCTCGAGCGGGTTGAGATCCTCGCGCTGGATGTTCTCGATCAGCGCCATCGCGGCGGCGGCCTGGTCGGTCACCTCCTTGATCAGCACCGGCACCTCGGCGAGCCCGGCCAGGCGGGCGGCCCGGAAGCGGCGTTCGCCGGCGATGATCTCGAAGCGTTCGGCGCCGATCGGGCGCACCAGGATCGGCTGCATCACACCCTGCGCACGAATGCTGGCCGCGAGCTCCTGCAGCGCGCCCTCGTCCATGCGCGTGCGCGGCTGGTACTTGCCGGCCTGCAGCTTGTCGAGCGACAGCGTGTTCAGCGCGCCCTCGATCTTCACCGATTCGGTGATGTCGGCGCTGCCGCCGAGCAGGGCTTCGAGCCCGCGTCCCAGACCTTTCTTCTTCGCTACCGCATTCATCGCATTTCCCTCGTTTGCTGGTCCGTTGGCACGACGCGTCAAAGCGCCCTCACCCGCTCGATCATTTCCGCGCCGAACTGCAGGTACGCCTGCGCGCCGCGCGAGGCGCGGTCGAACACCACGCCCGGCAGCCCGTAGCTGGGCGCCTCGGCAAGCCGCACATTGCGCGGAATCACGACATCGAACACCTTGTCGCCGAAGTGCGCCTTCAACTGGTCGGACACCTGCTGCTGCAGCGTGATGCGCGGATCGAACATCACGCGCAGCAAGCCGATCACCTTCAGGTCGCGATTCAGGTTCGCGTGGATCTGCTTGATGGTGTTGACCAGGTCGGACAGCCCTTCCAGCGCGAAGTACTCGCACTGCATCGGGATCACCACGCCGTGCGCCGAGCACAGCCCGTTCAGCGTCAGCAGCGACAGCGCAGGCGGGCAGTCGATCAGCACGAAGTCGTATTGATCGGCGACCTTCTCGAGCGCGGCCTTCAGCTGGCGCTCGCGATTCTCGACGCCGACCAGCTCGATCTCCGCGCCCGCCAGTTCGCGATTCGCCGGCAGCACGTCGTAGTCGAGCGACTCGGGGCGCACGCGCGCCTGCTCGATGCTCACGCCATCGACCAGCACCTCGTAGACGGTCGACTCGCAGGCCGCCTTGTCGATGCCGCTGCCCATGGTGGCATTGCCCTGCGGGTCCAGATCGATCAGCAATACGCGCTGCTGCTGGGCAGCGAGACTCGCGGCGAGATTGACTGTCGTCGTCGTCTTGCCGACGCCCCCCTTCTGGTTGGCCACGCAGAAGATTTTTGCCATCGTTGGTTCGTCCCTCTTTTCTAAGACATCGGGCGCGGATTCACCGCGCCCCAATTTCATTGTGCTTCGTCAACGCCGACTTCGATCAGGTGCCGTTCCGCGTCGAGCGCGGGCACCGCGAGCCGAATCGTCCGGCGCACTTGCGAGCCTGCCGGCAGGCGCGAGATTTCGTCTTCGGGCAACACGCCCTTCATCGCCCAGATCGCCCCGCCCGGCGCCACCAGATGCCGCGCGAGCACCACGAAGTCCGACAGATCCGCGAAGGCGCGCGAGACGATCGCGTCGAACTGACCCGGTACTTCGTGACCAGGGCGCAGCGATTCCACGCGGCCGGTGACGACCGACAGATTGGCCAGCTTCAGTTCGGCCTTCGCCTGGGTCTGGAATGCGGACTTCTTGTGGACGATATCGTTGAGCGTGACCTGCCAATGCGGGAACACAATCGCCAGCACGATGCCGGGCAGGCCGCCGCCCGAACCGACATCGAGCGCCGTCTTCACATCGAGCTCGCGCAGATGCGGGACGATCGACAGCGAATCGAGGATGTGCTGGATCAGCATCTGCCGCGGGTCCCGAATCGCAGTCAGGTTGTAGACCGCATTCCACTTGCCAAGCAGCGCCACGTAGTCGAGCAGCGTGTCGACCTGCGCCTGTTCGAGTTCGATGCCGAGCGAATCGAGTCCCTGGCTCAGCAGATCATGCAGCGCCTCGCGGGACGAGCCCGCCACCGGTTGCAGCGCCGTCATTGCTGGGTCGGGACGTTGCTGCCCCCTGCTTCGCCCGCGCCGCTCGCGCTCGACGCGCCGCGACGGCCCAGGCCGCGCTTCAGGTGCACCATCAGCAGCGAGATCGCCGCCGGCGTGATGCCCGAGATCCGTGACGCCTGGCCGATCGTTTCGGGACGATGCTGGTTCAGCTTTTGACGTGCCTCGAAGGACAGGCCACGCACTTCGGCGTAGTCGATGCCTTCCGGCAGACGGGTATTTTCATGCGCGCCGTTGCGCTCGATCTCGCCGGCCTGGCGCTCGATGTACCCCTGGTACTTGATGCCGATCTCGATCTGTTCCTCGATCTGCGCCAACAGCACCGGATCCTCGGCGAGCGGCTCTGCCGGCCCGCACTCTCCCCCGCGCAGACCGCAGACACCGGCATAACTCACGCCGGGGCGACGCAGCAGCTCGGCCAGGCTGTATTCGTGATCGATCGCCTTGCCGAGCAGCGCCGCCGCTTCCTCGGCCGGCAGCGTCTTCGGCGTCACCCAGGTTGAACGCAGACGTTCGGTTTCACGTGAAACAGCATCGCGCTTGCGCGAGAACGCATCCCAGCGTGCGTCGTCGACCACGCCCAGTTCACGACCGATTTCGGTCAGGCGCATATCGGCATTGTCTTCACGCAGGCTCAGGCGATACTCGGCGCGGCTGGTGAACATCCGATAAGGCTCGGACACACCACGCGTAACCAGGTCGTCGACCAGCACGCCCAGATAGGCCTCGTCGCGACGCGGGCACCAGGCATCCTTCTCCTGGGCATAACGGCCGGCATTGATCCCGGCCAGCAGCCCTTGCGCGGCTGCCTCTTCATAACCCGTCGTGCCATTGATCTGGCCCGCGAAGAACAGGCCTTCGATTGCCTTGGTTTCCAGCGAAGCCTTCAGGCCGCGCGGATCGAAGTAATCGTATTCGATCGCATAACCGGGACGCAGGATGTGCGCATGTTCGAGGCCGCGCATCGAATGCACCAGATCGAGCTGCACGTCGAACGGCAGGCTGGTCGAGATCCCATTCGGGTAGAACTCGTTGGTGGTCAGCCCTTCCGGTTCGAGGAAGATCTGGTGCGAGTCCTTCGAGGCAAAGCGGTGGATCTTGTCCTCGATCGACGGGCAATAACGCGGGCCGACGCCCTCGATCACGCCGGTGTACATCGGCGAGCGATCGAGGCCGCTGCGGATGATGTCATGCGTGCGCTCATTGGTATGCGTGACCCAGCACGGCATCTGGCGCGGGTGCATCTCGACGCGGCCCAGGAACGAGAACACCGGCACCGGATCGAGGTCGCCCGGCTGCTCTTCGAGCTTCGAGAAGTCGATCGAGCGGCCATCGATACGCGGCGGCGTACCGGTCTTGAGCCGGCCTTGCGGCAGCTTCAGTTCCTTGAGGCGCGAGGAAAGCGAGACGGCGGCAGGATCCCCTGCCCGACCGCCCGTGTGATTATTGAGACCGACGTGGATCTTGCCGTCGAGGAAGGTGCCGGCGGTCAGCACCACGGCGCGCGCCCGGAAGCGAATGCCGATCTGCGTCACCGCGCCAACCACGCGCTCACCTTCGACGATCAGGTCGTCGACGGCTTGCTGGAACAACCAGAGATTCGGCTGATTCTCGAGACGGCTGCG
The DNA here is from genome assembly GCF_000959725.1 of Burkholderia gladioli. NCBI lineage: Bacteria > Pseudomonadati > Pseudomonadota > Betaproteobacteria > Burkholderiales > Burkholderiaceae > Burkholderia > Burkholderia gladioli. Next base: position 1,594,873 of record NZ_CP009323.1, on the reverse strand, counting down.
GATCGCCTGCTTGTAGAGCAGACGGTCGGCCTGGGCTCGCGTGGCGCGCACGGCCGGGCCCTTGGACGAATTCAGGATCCGGAACTGGATGCCGGCTTCGTCGGTGGCAATCGCCATGGCGCCGCCGAGCGCATCGACTTCCTTGACCAAGTGGCCCTTGCCGATCCCGCCAATCGACGGGTTGCAGCTCATCTGGCCGAGCGTTTCGATATTGTGGGTCAGCAGCAGCGTTTTCACGCCCATGCGTGCGGCAGCCAAAGCGGCTTCCGTACCGGCGTGACCGCCGCCGACGACGATCACGTCAAATTCAGTGGGATAAAGCATTGCGGATTTCGCGTCAGAACGTACGCGAACCTGAGAGAGAAGTATGGGGCGAATTATAGCGGGTTCGCTTTTGGCCCGAATATCGACCGAACAGCCGATCAACAAAAACGGCGTGTTTCACGTGAAACACGCCGCATTTTCCCAACACCTCCGGCGCTTCCAAGCGCCCTGCTCGCTCGATTTCAGCCTGACTTCCGAGCCAGCCCAAGATAGCTGTCGATCACGCGAGGGTTCTGCGCCAGCTCCGCTGCCGGTCCATCGAGCACGAATTCACCAGTTTCGAGGACATAGGCGTAATCGGAGATCTGCAAGGCCGCGCGTGCATTCTGCTCGATCAATAGCGTGGCCACGCCGGTTCCCCGCAGCGCGCTGATGATATGGAAGATCTCCTTGACGATCAGGGGCGCGAGCCCAAGGCTGGGCTCATCGAGCATCAGCAGGTCGGGTTTGCCCATCAGCGCGCGACCGACCGCGAGCATCTGGCGCTCCCCGCCAGACAGCGTGCCGGCCGCCTGCTTGCGGCGCTCCTTCAACCGCGGGAACAGCGTGAACACCGGGTCGAGCTGGTCGAGATAGCGCGCCTCGCCAGCCTGCTTGCGACGATAGGCGCCCAGCACCAGGTTGTCCTCGACCGACATCGTCCCGAACAGCTCACGCTTCTCCGGCACCAGGCACATGCCGCGCGCCACGCGCAACTCGACCGGCAAGGCGCCGACCGCCTCACCCCGATAACGCACCATCCCGCTCGCCCGCCCCGCTACCGGCAGCGCACCCATGATCGCGTTCAGCAGCGTGGACTTGCCGGCGCCATTCGGCCCGATCACGCTGACGATCTGCCCCGGCGCAACGCGGATCGCCGCGCCGTGCAGCGCCTCGACCTTGCCGTAACGCACCGACAAGCCATCGACTTCGAGAATCGGCGCCGCGGCCGGCACTTTCGCTTGCATCGCTTCCATCATCACTCCACCCCGCCGAGATAGGCTTCGAGCACCGCCGGATCCTGCCTCACCTCCTCGGGCAAGCCCTCGGCGATGCGCGTGCCGAACTCCATCACCACCAGCCGATCGGTCAGGTTCATCACGAAGTCCATGTCGTGTTCGACCAGCAGCACGCTGATCCCCTCGTCGCGCAGCTTGCGCAGCAATCCGGCCAGTTGCTGCTTCTCCAGGTAGCGCAGCCCGGCCGCCGGCTCGTCCAGCAACAGCAGCGTCGGATCGCAGCACAAGGCCCGCGCGATCTCGACGATCCGTTGCTGGCCCAGCGCCAGGCTGCCCGCTTCCTCATGCATTTGCGCCTCCAGCCCGACCCGGCGAATCTGTGCCGCCGCCTCGGCCAGCAGTCGCCCTTCCTCTCGCGCATTGAGCCGCGCGACACTGCGCCAGATGCCGGTCGAGCCGCGCAGATGCGCGCCCAGCGCGACGTTCTCGAGCACCGTCATGCCCGGCAGCAGCTTCACATGCTGGAAAGTCCGGCCGATCCCGCGCCGCACGATTTCACGTGAAACAAACCCGTCGATGCGCTCGCCGCGGAAGCGGATCGAGCCGCCATTCGCGCGCAGCACGCCTGTCACCAGGTTGAAGGTGGTCGACTTGCCGGCGCCGTTCGGGCCGATCAGGCCAACGATCTGGCCCGCTTTGACCTCGAAGCTGACGTCGTTGACGGCCACCAGCCCACCGAAAGTCTTGCGGACCTGCTCCACCACCAGCAGCGCTTCGCCAGCCGCGGGTCGCTCGCGCCGCGGCAGCGGGTCGGCGTGATCCGGCACCGCCAGCCGCGGGCCGCGCGGAAAACGCCTGGCGAGGAACGGCCAGACGCCATCGCGCGCGGTCTGCAGCAGCACCACCATCACCACGCCGAACACGATGATTTCGAAGTTGCCGTCCTGCCCGAGCAGACGCGGCAGCAGCGATTGCAGCCAGTCCTGCAGCACGGTGAGGATCGCGGCGCCGAGCACGGCCCCCCAGACATGCGCCACGCCGCCTACCACGGCCATGAACAGGAACTCGATGCCGTGATTGAGCCCGAACGGCGTGGGATTCACGGCGCGCTGCAGGTGCGCGTAGAGGAATCCTGAAACGGAAGCCAGCACGGCCGCGTAGACGAAGATCAGCACGCGCATCCAGGCCGTATTGACGCCCATCGCCTCGGCCATCACGCCGCCGCCGCGCAGCGCGCGGATCGCGCGGCCGGGCCGGCTGTTCAGCAGATTGCGCACCGAGACGATGGCCGCGATCACCACCAGCCAGATCAGGTAATAGAGACTGCGGCCGGTATCGAGCGTGATGCCGAACACGCGCAGCGCCGGGATGCCGTTGATGCCGTCGTACTTGCCGAGCAGATCGAGATTGCCGAACAGGTAGAACAGCGCGAGCCCCCAGGCGATCGTGCCGAGCGGCAGGAAGTGGCCCGACAGGCGCATGGTCACGGCGCCGAGCACCAGCGCCACCACGGCCGTGACGATCACGCCGGCGATCAGGCCGAGCCAGGGCGACAGGCCGTAGCCGGTGCTCAGCAGCGCGGTGGCGTAGGCGCCGATGCCGACGAAGGCGGCCTGGCCGAAGCTCGTCATGCCGCCCACGCCGGTGAGCAGCACCAACCCGATCGCGACGATCGAATACAGGCCGATGTAGTTCAGCAGCGTCACCCAGTACTCGGGGATGCGCAGCACGCCGGGCAGCACCGGCAGCGCGAACAGCACGATCGCGAAGGCCCAGAACAGGCGGTTGTGGAACAGGGCTCTCATCGCCTCAAGCCTCCTCTTCGTCGTGCCGTGGGCTGGCCAGGCTGCGCCAGAGCAGCACCGGGATGATCAGCGTGAAGACGATCACCTCCTTGTAGGCGCTGGCCCAGAACGAGGAATACGATTCGAGCAGGCCGACCAGCAGGGCGCCGGCCGCCGCCAGCGGATAGCTCACCAGCCCGCCCAGGATCGCGCCGACGAAACCCTTCAGGCCGATCAGGAAACCCGAGTCGTAGTAGATCGTCGTCAGCGGCCCCACCAGCACGCCCGACAGCACGCCGAGCGCGGCCGACAAGGTGAAGGCCAGGCGCCCCGCCTGGCTGGTGCCGATGCCCACCAACTGCGCGCCGAGCCGGTTCACCGAGGTTGCGCGCAGCGCCTTGCCGGCGATCGTGCGGCCGAAATACAGCGCGAGCGCCGCGATCATCACCAGCGCCGTGATCACCACCACCACGCTCTGCACCGACACCGACTGCGCGCCGATCGCGAGCTGCGCGTCGGAAAACGGCGTGGTGCGCGAGCCCTCCGCACCGAACATCACCAGGCCGAGCCCGACCATCGCGAAGTGCACGGCCACCGAGACGATCAGCAGCACCAGGGTGCTGGCCTCGGCGATCGGCTGGTAGGCCAGGCGGTAGATGAAGCGCCCCATCGGCACCACGATCGCCAGCGTCAGGGCGATCTGCGCGAGCATCGGCAGGGCCAGCGCGGCGACGGCATGCGCCAGCGCGAACAGCGCCAGCGGCAGCAGCACGCAGCGCCCCGCCAGCGTGGAGAGCGTGCGGCCGAGCTGGTGGCGCCGCTCGCGATGCCGGATCAGCACGGCGACCTCGAGCACGAAGCAGGCGATGCCGAGCACCACCAGCAGCCAGCAGGTGGCCGGAAACTTCTGCGTCTGCAGGGCCGCGAGCGTGAGCGCGCCATAGGCGACGAACTCGCCTTGCGGGATGAAGATCACGCGCGTGACGGAGAACACCAGCACCAGGGCCAGCGCGAGCAGCGCGTAGATCGCGCCGGTCGTGATGCCGTCCTGCGCGAGGATCAGCGCAATCGAAAGGTCCATACGGTCGGTTTCAGGTTGGATCGGAAATCGGGAACGAGATGGGCGGCATGGCCAAGGCCGCCGCCGTTATCGAGTCGGGAACAGGAGCAAGGACGGGGCCACGGGCCGCCCCGCCCCTCACGTGTTTCCACGTGAAACTCAACGGCGCGGCCCCCTCGCTTATTCCATCGGCGCGGCACACGGATGCGGCCTCAATCGGCCTGCAGCTTCCACTTGCCGTCGACGATCTGCACCATCACGCGGGCGCGCGAATCGAAGCCGTTGTGATCGGCGGGCGTGGTGTTGAACACGCCATGCGAGGCCGGCACGTTGCGCAGGTTCTCGAGCGCCGTGCGCAGGGCTTCGCGGAAGGCCGGCGTGCCCGGCCTGGCCGTCTTCAGCGCCTCGGGAATCGCCCGCTGCAGCATCTGCCCGGCGTCCCACATATGGCCGCCGAAGGTCGATAGCGAGCCGGCGCCGTAAGCGCCCTCGTAGGTCGCCTTGTAGGCCAGCGCCGGGATCTTGACCGGGTTCGAATCGGGCAACTGCTCGGCCACCAGCATCGGGCCGGCCGGCAGCAGTTCGCCGTCGCAGTCCTTGCCGCAGACACGCAGGAAGTCGTTGTTGGCGACGCCGTGCGTCTGGTAGACCTTGCCCGCGTAACCGCGCTCCTTGAGCGTCTTCGCCGGCAGCGCGGCCGGCGTGCCGGCGCCGGCGATCAGCACCGCGTCGGGCCGGGTGGCCAGCAGCTTGAGCACCTGCCCCGTCACCGAGGTGTCGTTGCGCGCGTAGCGCTCGCTGGCCACCAGCTTCAGGCCGTTCGCGGCCGCCGCCGCCGTGAACACGTTCGACCAGCCGTCGCCGTAAGCATCGGCGAAGCCGATGAAGCCCACCGTCTTCACCCCGTGCGCGGCCATGTAGCCGGCGATCGCGTCGGCCATCAGCCGATCGTTCTGCGGCGTCTTGAACACCCAGGCGCGCTTCGCGTCCATCGGCGCGATGATCTGCGCGCTGGCCGCCAGCGAGATCATCGGCGTGCGGCCTTGCGCGGCCACGTCGATCATCGCCAGCGAGTTCGGCGTGATGGTCGAGCCGACGATCGCATCGACATGCTCCTCGTCGATCAGCTTGCGCGCGTTCTGCACCGCGCGGCTGCTGTCCGAGGCGTCGTCGAGCACCAGGTAGCTGACCGCTTGCCCGCCGATCGTCTTCGGCAGCAGCGCCACCGTGTTCTTCTCCGGAATCCCGAGCGAGGCGCCCGGCCCGGTGGCCGATACCGTCACCCCGATCCTCACCTGCGCGAACGCGGCCGTCACGCCGCAAACCAGCCCCAGCGCGAGCGCCGCCCGCGTCCATGTCCCGATCTTCATGTCCTGCCTCCACGCTACCCGCTTCACCTTGTTGTCTTCGTCGCCGACAGCGTGCCGGGCCAGTCTCCACCCTGCCCCGCCGGCGCCCCTCCATCCGCGCTCGCCAACTGGTTGCGCGGACAACAAAAAAGGGCGCGTCCCGAAGCACGCGCCCTGTTTCGATGATTTGCCCTTGCCTCGCTCCGGCTAGTTCCGCACGAGCTTCCAGCGCCCGCCGACGATCTCGACCATCACGCGTGCCCGCGCATCGAGCCCGTTGTGATCGGTCGCCGTCAGGTTGAACACGCCATGCGCGCCGGGCAGCTTTTGTACCTGTTCGAGCGCGCCGCGCAAGGCCGTGCGGAAAGCCGGCGTGCCGGGCTGGCCGGCCTTCAGCGCGAGCGGAATCGCCTCGCGCAGCAGCAGGCCCGCATCCCAGGCATGGCCGCCGAAGGTCGACACCGAGCCGGCGCCATAGGCGCGCTCGTAGGCGCTCTGGTAGGCCAGCGCGGAGGCCTTCACGGGGTTCGTATCGGGCAGCTGCGCGGCCACCAGGATCGGCCCGGCAGGCAGGTAGGTACCCTCGCAATCGGCCCCGCACACGCGCAGGAAATCGTTGTTGGCGACGCCGTGCGTCTGGTAGATCGCGCCGCGATAACCGCGCGACTTCAGCGTGCTCTGCGGCAGCGCGGCCGGCGTGCCGGCGCCCGCGATCAGCACCGCGTCGGGCCGGGCGGCCATCACCTTGAGCACCTGCCCCGTCACCGAGGTATCGCTGCGCGCGTAGCGCTCGCTGGCCACCACCTGCAGCTTGCGCGCGGCGGCGGCCTGGCCGAAGGTCTTGAACCAGCTCTCGCCATAGGCGTCGGCGAAACCGATCAAGCCCACCGTCCTGAGCCCGCGCCGCGCCATGTGCTCGGCGATCGCGTCGGCCATCAACTGGTCGTTCTGCGGCGTCTTGAACACCCAGGCACGCTTGGCGTCCATCGGCTCGACGATCGAGGCCGCCGCGGCCAGCGAGATCATCGGCGTGCCGGTCTGCGCGGCGATATCGATCATCGCCAGCGAGTTCGGCACCACGCTCGAGCCGATCACGGCATCGACCTTGTCCTCGCTCGCCAGCTTGCGGAAGTTCTTCACGGCCTGGGTCGGATCGGTGGCGTCGTCGAGCACGATGTAGTCGATCTTCTGGCCGCCGGCTTCCCTGGGCAGCAGCGCGATGCTGTTCTTCTCGGGAATGCCGAGCGAGGCCGCCGGGCCCGTGGCCGATACCGTCACGCCGATCCGCACGTCGGCCCGCGCATCCCGCTGCGCCAGCGTCCCGACAAGGATAAGGGCAAGGGCCGTGCCGATCGCGACCCGCCGCCTGACTCCATTCATGCCGTGATTCTCCAAGAGAACAAGATCGGGGCCGGCTTCGCTCGGGCCGCTTTTCCCGACCGATTGGTCGGGGAAAGCCGAGTGTAGCGAGGGCGCACGCACGCCACAAACCGGGTTAGCCCGTAGGCCAAGTGCAAGCTGGGACAGGACGCGAGGCATGGCTCGCGGCGCGAGTGGACCCGCTCGAGACGACAGACGGCAAGCCGGGGCGAAGCGCAAATGGAAGGGATGATCGGGCGAACCCGCCGCACGAAGGTGCAATGAAAAAGCGCTGTTGGATTCCGTCCAACAGCGCTTTGGGGCCGGGCACTTTGTGCCTCGATTGTCTCCTCGTTCTCCACCTGCAAATTCGTTTCGCGGTGCATCAGAACTGGAACGAAGATTAAACAAGCCCCGAATATGGAGCAACCTAGCATTTACCCCTATGGTGCATCGCCGCACGGAAATTGGGCACGATTCCCGGTGAGGAGGCAGCGATTTGAGCGGCGTTGGCGCGCTTTTCGCGCAGCTTGCCGCCCGCGCCATGTCGCGTTTTGCCGCTGCGCATCACGAGGCCCGCAAGGGTTTCACGCGCGCCACGATCTCGCCGACGATGCCGCGTCGGAACGCCAGCACGCAGGCGATGAAGATGATGCCGGTGACGATCGAGGTCGACTCGCCGAGCGAGCGGAACCACTCGACGCCGGTCAGCGAGGCCAGCGCGCTGCCGATGTCGCCGAGCCGCTCCTCCAGCGCCACGATCAGCGCCGCGCCGAGCAGCGGGCCGAACAGCGTGCCCATGCCGCCCACCAGGGTCATCAGGATCACCAGGCCCGACATGGTCCAGTAGGCGTCACCCAGCGTTTCGAAGCCGAGCACCACCACCTTCAGCGAGCCGGCCAGGCCCGCCAGCGCCGCCGACAGCACGAAGGCCAGCAGCTTGAAGCGGTCGGTGTCGTAGCCCAGCGAGATCGCGCGCGGCTCGTTCTCCTTGATCGCGACCAGCACCTGCCCGAAGGGCGAATGGACGATGCGCACGATCAGCATCGCGGCCAGCGCCACCACCACCAGGATCACGTAGTAGAGCGCGAGGTCCGAGGACAGGTCGAGCAGGCCGAACAGCCGGCCGCGCGGCACGCCCTGCAAGCCGTCCTCGCCGTGCGTGAAGGGCGCCTGCAGGTAGACGAAGTACAGCATCTGCGCGAAGGCCAGCGTGATCATCGCGAAGTAGATGCCCTGCCGGCGGATCGCGAACAGGCCCACCACCAGCCCCACCACGGTGGCCGCCGCGGTGCCGGCCAGCACGCCCAGCTCGGGCGTGGCGCCGAGCGTCTGGATCGTGTAGCCGCTCAGGTAGCCGGCGGTGGCGAGGAACATCGCATGGCCGAAGGACAGCAGGCCCGTGTAGCCGATCAGCAGGTTGAAGGCCGCCGCGAACAGCGCGAAGCACATCACCTTCATCACGAACAGCGGATAGGCGCCGGCCAGCGGCGCCAGCGCGAGGCCGGCCAGCAGCAGGGCGTAGAGCACTTTTCTGGGCATCATCTTTCCTTGCCGAACAGGCCGGCCGGGCGCACCAGCAGCACCAGGGCCATGATCACGAACACCACGGTGGCCGAGGCCTCGGGATAGAACACGCGCGTGAAGCCCTCGATCACGCCGAGCAGCAGGCCGGTGAGGATCGAGCCGAGGATCGAGCCCATCCCGCCGATCACCACCACCGCGAACACGGTGATGATCATCGGCTGCCCCATCAGCGGCGAGACCTGGATCACCGGCGCGGCCAGCACGCCGGCAAAGGCCGCCAGCGCCACGCCGAAGCCGTAGGTGAGCGTGATCATGAGCGGCACGTTCACGCCGAAGGCCTCGACCAGCTTCGGGTTCTCGGTGCCGGCGCGCAGGTAGGCGCCCAGCCGCGTCTTCTCGATCACGAACCAGGTGGCCAGGCACACCGTCAGCGAGGCCACCACCACCCAGGCGCGATAGTTCGGCAGGTACATGAAGCCGAGGTCGGTGGCGCCGGACAGCAGCGCGGGCACGTCGTAGGGCTGGCCCGAGGCGCCGTAGATCGAGCGGAACACGCCCTCGATCACCAGCGTGATGCCGAAGGTCAGCAGCAGCCCGTAGAGATGGTCGAGCCGGTAGAGCCAGCGCAGCATGCTGCGCTCGATCAGGATCCCGAACAGACCGGTGACGAGCGGCGCGAGCACCAGCATCGCCCAATACGGCAGCGAGAAGTAGTTCAGGCCCATCCACGCCAGCATCGCGCCGAGCATGAACAGCGCGCCGTGCGCGAAGTTGATCACGTTGAGCAGCCCGAAGATCACCGCGAGCCCGAGGCTCAGGATCGCGTAGAACGAGCCGTTGACGAGGCCGAGCAGCAACTGGCTCAGCATCGCCGACAACGGAATGCCAAAGATGTTCATCGAAACTGCCGTCCGTAAGAGAGGCAGGCAGGGCGCGGCGCCCGGCTCGTTCGCCAACCCGGCGCCGCGCCCTGCCCTGACACGAAGTCCTTACTTCCAGAGCGCGCAGCGCGACTCCTGCTTGGTCCCGAAGGCCTGCTCGCCGGGAATGGTCGCGAGGATCTTGTAGTAATCCCAAGGTTCCTTCGATTCCGACGGCTTCTTCACCTCCATCAGGTACATGTCGTGGATCATGCTGCCGTCCGCGCGCACGTAGCCCTTGGCGTAGAAGTCGTCGATCTTCTGCTTCTTCAACTGCGCCATTACCTTGTCGGCATCGGTCGAGCCGACCGCCTGCACCGCCTTCAGGTAGGTGGTCACCGAGGAATAATCGGCCGCCTGCAGGCTGGAAGGCATCTTCTTGGTCTTGGCGAAGTAGCGCTGCGCCCACTGACGCGAGGCCGCGTCGCGGTTCCAGTACCAGCTGTCGGTCAGCACCAGCCCCTGGGTGGTTTCCAGGCCCAGGCTGTGGATGTCGTCGATGAACACCAGCAACGCGGCCAGCTTCATGCTCTTGGTGATGCCGAATTCCTTGGCCGCCTTGATCGAGTTGACGGTGTCGCCGCCGGCGTTCGCCAGGCCCAGGATCTGCGCCTTGGAAGCCTGCGCCTGCAGCAGGAAGGAGGAGAAGTCCGAGGCCGACAGCGGATGGCGCACCGCGCCCAGCACCTGCCCGCCGTTGGCCTTCACCACGTCCGAGGTGTTCTTCTCGAGCGCCTTGCCGAAGGCGTAGTCGGCGGTCAGGAAGAACCAGGTCTTGCCGCCCTGCTTGGTGACCGCCGAGCCGGTGCCCTTGGCCAGCGCCATGGTGTCGTAGGCGTAGTGGACCGTGTAGGGCGTGCACTGCTCGTTGGTGAGCGTGTCGGCGCCGGCGCCGATGTTGATGTAGACGCGCTTCTTCTCGCCCGCCACCTGGTTCATCGCCAGCGCGGTGGCCGAGTTGGTGCCGCCCACCAGCAGGTCGAGCCCCTCGCGGTCCATCCACTCGCGCGCCTTCGAGGCGGCGATGTCGGCCTTGTTCTGGTGGTCCGCGTAGACGAGCTCGATCGGCTTGCCGTTCACCTTGCCGCCGAAGTCGGCGATCGCCATGCGGATCGCCTCCAGCCCGCCCTGCCCGTCGATGTCGGCATACAGGCCCGACAGGTCGGTGATGAAGCCGATCTTCACCGAATCGGCCGCGGCATGGGCGGTGCCGGCGGTGGCAGCCACCGCCAGCGTGGCAGACAGGCACGCGCGCGCGAGGGTCTTCAGTTTCATTGACGTCTCCTGGTGATGCGTTGTGGTTGTAGGTCGGGCAATCGCGGCCACCGCGAGCGCGGCTCGAGGCCGGGCGCCGGCCCGTGCGGCGCATACGACAGGCAGACGGCGCGAGCTGCTCGGCCTCAGACGCCGAGCAGCTCGTGCAGCACGCTCATCTTGCCCTGCAGCTGCGCCGCGTCGAAGTGCTCGACGATGCGCCCATGCTCCATCACGTAGAAACGGTCGGCCAGCGGCGCGGCGAAACGGAAGTTCTGCTCGACCATCACGATCGTGTAGCCGCGCGCCTTCAGCGCCAGGATCATGCGCGCCAGCGTCTGCACGATCACCGGCGCGAGGCCCTCGGAAATCTCGTCGAGCAGCAGCAGGTTGGCGCCGGTGCGCAAGATCCGCGCCACCGCCAGCATCTGCTGCTCGCCGCCCGACAGGCGCGTGCCCTGGCTGTGCCGGCGCGTGGCGAGGTTCGGAAACAGCGCGTAGATCTCGTCCAGGGGCATGGCGTGCTCGCGCGGGCCCACCGCGGGCGGCAGCAGCAGGTTCTCCTCGCAGGACAGGCTGGCGAAGATGCCGCGTTCCTCGGGGCAGTAGCCCACGCCGCGATGCGCGATGCGATGCGTGGCCAGCTCGATGGTCTCGGCACCGGCGACGCGGATCGAGCCGCGCCGCCGCCCGGTCAGGCCCATGATCGCGCGCAGCGTGGTGGTGCGGCCCGCGCCGTTGCGCCCGAGCAGGGTGACCACCTCGCCGCGCGCCACGCTCAGGTCCACGCCGTGCAGGATGTGCGATTCGCCGTACCAGGCCTCGAGATCGCGGATCTCCAGCGCGGGCACCTCGGCATGCGCCGCCGCATCGAGCGCGGCCGCCGTCGCGCCCTGCAGCACGCGACCCAGTTCCGGTTCCATGCGCGGGCCCTGGCTCATCCGTGCGCTCCCGTCAGGCTCGTGTCCGCGCTGCCCATGTAGGCCTCGATCACCAGCGTGTTCTTCGATACTTCGGCATACGTACCTTCGGCCAGCACCTCGCCGCGCTGCAGGACGGTGATGGTGTCGGAGATGCCGGCGATCACGTTCATGTTGTGCTCGACCATCAGGATGGTGCGGCCGCTGGAGACCTTCTTGATCAGCGCCGTGACGCGGTCGACGTCCTCGTGGCCCATGCCCTGGGTCGGCTCGTCGAGCAGCATCAGCTCGGGCTCCATCGCCAGGGTGGTGGCGATCTCCAGCGCGCGCTTGCGGCCATAGGCGAGCTCGACGGTCGGCACATGGGCGAAGTCGGTCAGGCCGACCTCGGTGAGCAGGTCCATGGCGCGATCGTCGAGGCGGCGCAGGCTGCGTTCGCTGCGCCAGAAATGGAACTCGGTGCCGAGCTGCCGCTGCAGGCCCACGCGCACGTTCTGCAGCGCGGTGAGATGCGGGAACACCGCCGAGATCTGGAACGAGCGGATGATGCCGCGCCGCGCCACCTGCGAGGGGCGCTCGCGCGTGATGTCGATGCCGTTGTAGACGATCTGCCCGGCGCTGGGCTTGAGGAACTTGGTGAGCAGGTTGAAGCAGGTGGTCTTGCCGGCGCCGTTCGGGCCGATCAGCGCATGGATCGAGCCGCGCCGCACGCGCAGGTTCACGCCGCCGACGGCGGTGAAGCCGCGGAATTCCTTCGTGAGCCCGCGCGTCTCGAGTATGGTGTCGCCGAGAATCATGTCCGCTTCCGTCCGATATGACGCGAAACACCGCAACATCTCGCGCGAGCGGCCGCTGCGTCCTCGTGCTGCGAGGCCAGCCCCCGGGCTCGATGCGGGCATGCCGCCACGCCGAGGACCGAGGTCGAACGCGTGGCGGTGCTGCATGCCTGCTGCGCGCCATTGTCGCCTTGTTGGTGCGGTGCATTCATCGGGATTTGCACTGAGGCGCCGCCTCGCGCAAGCGCCGGTCCCGCGCGATGGCGCGTCGCGGCAACGCGCGCGGCGACGCGCCGGCGAAAACGCGCAATGAAGCGCGTGTGGCAATCGCGTGACTGCAGGGAAACCTCGATTGCCGCGCGGATTGTGGCGGGCTACCAGCCGCGCGGCGCGAGGGCATGCATGACACGTCGCGATAAGCCACGACAAGCCGCAACGGCTTGCCAGCCGGCTACCGGTTCGGCTTGCTTCGCCAGGCCCCGGGCGGCCCGGCTTCGGCACCTCGATTCAAGCCGCCGCGGTATCGGCCCTCGACTTCACCGCATTCGCCACCGCGCCGCCTTCGCGCGCGCCACGACGATCGGCGCGGATCATCTCGCTGGCGCGCTCGGCGATCATCAGCGTCGGCGAGTTAGTATTGCCCGAGGTGATGGTCGGCATCACCGAGGCATCCACCACGCGCAGCCCCTCGATGCCGCGCACGCGCAGGCGGCTGTCGACCACCGCGGCCGGATCGTCGGCGCGTCCCATGCGGCAGGTGCCGACCGGATGGAAGATGGTGGTGCCCACCGCGCCGGCCGCCTCCACCAGCTCGGCCTCGCTCTGGTAGCGCGTGCCCGGCAGCACCTCCTCGGGGCGATAGCGCGCCAGCGCCGGCGCCGCCGCGATGCGGCGCGTCAGGCGCAGCGCGTTCACGGCCACGCGCCGATCCGCTTCGGTCGACAGGTAGTTCGGCGCGATGCGCGGCGCCGCGAACGGATCGGGCGAGTCGACATGGATGCTGCCGCGCGAGCTCGGACGCAGGTTGCAGACCGAGGCGGTGAAGGCATCGTGGCGATGCAGCGGCTCGCCGAAGCGATCGAGCGAGAGCGGCTGCACGTGATACTCGAGATCGGGCCGCGTGATCGCGGCGTCGGCGGGATCGGAGCGGGTGAACACGCCGAGCTGCGAGGGCGCCATCGCCATCGGCCCGCTCTGCCGCAGCAGGTATTCGGCGCCGATCGCCAGCTTGCCCCACCAATGCGCCGACAAGGTGTTGAGCGTGCGCACGCCGGCCACGCGATAGGCCATGCGCAATTGCAGATGGTCCTGCAGGTTCTCGCCCACGCCGGGCAGGTCGCGCCGCACCGCGATGCCGAGCGCGCCCAGCCGCCGGCCGTCGCCGATGCCCGAGCGTTCGAGCAGGGCCGGCGAATTGACGGCGCCCGAGGCCAGGATCACCTCGCCGCGCGCGCGGGCCACGAAGTCCTGGCCGCCGCCGCGATACTCGACGCCGCTGCAGCGCGCGCCCTCGAACACCAGCCGCTCGGCCTGCGCGCCGGTGATGATGCTCAGGTTCGGGCGCAACATGGCCGGGCGCAGGAAGGCCTTCGAGGCGTTCCAGCGCACGCCGCGCTTCTGGTTCACGTCGAAATAGCCGACCCCGTCGTTGTCGCCGCGATTGAAATCGTCGGTGGCGGGAATGCCGGTCTGCTGCGCGGCCTGCGAGAAGGCCTCCAGGATTTCCCAATGCAGCCTCTGCTTCTCGACCCGCCACGGGCCGCCCGCGCCATGCGCCTCGTCGGCGCCGCCATGGTGATCCTCGCTGCGCCTGAACACCGGCAGCACCGCGTCCCAGGCCCAGCCCGAGTCGCCGGTCAGTTGCGCCCAGCCGTCGTAATCCTCGCGCTGGCCGCGCATGTAGATCATGCCGTTGATCGACGAGCAGCCGCCCAGCACGCGCCCGCGCGGATAGGACAGCGCGCGGCCGTTCAGCGCCGCCTCGGGCTCGGTCTTGTAGAGCCAGTCGGTGCGCGGGTTGCCGATGCAGTAGAGATAACCGACGGGGATGTGGATCCAGTGGTAGTCGTCCTTGCCGCCGGCCTCCAGCAGCAGGACCGAGACATCCGGATCCTCGCTGAGGCGATTGGCGAGCACGCAACCGGCCGTGCCGGCACCGACGATCACATAGTCGAATTCACCCTCGAGCGTGCGCTGGGAAGTCACGATGCGTCTCCTTGGTTTGTTCTGGCGGCGGCTGGCTTCGGGCGCGCCGCGATGGATCGAAGCGTACTCGCGCGGCGCCCCCGGCATCCAATGAGTTATGCTGAACAGCTTCATAAGCCGCGCTAATATCGCTCGATGGACCTGATCCTGCTCCGCGCGTTCGCGACGGTGGCCCGCGAAGGCAACCTGACGCGCGCCGCCGCCCGCCTGTGCCTGACGCAGCCGGCCGTCAGCCTGCAGATCAAGCATCTGCAGCAGACGCTCGGCGTGGTGCTGTTCTCGCGCACCTCGCGCGGGCTGGTGCTCACGCGCGACGGTCAGGCCCTGCTGCCGCATGCCGAGCGCGCCTTGGCGGCCGCCGCCGAGGTGCAGCGCGCGGCCAGCGCCTTGCGCCAGGAAGTGCGCGGGCGCCTGCGCATCGGCACCGTGCTCGATCCCGAATTCCTGCGGCTCGGCGGCTTCCTGCGCCAACTGGTCGAAACCCATCCGCAGATCGAGACCGAGCTGCGTCACGGCATGTCGGGCTGGGTCCGCGACGCGGTCCAGGCGCGCGAGCTCGACGTCGGTTATTCGATCGGCCGGCCCGACGACGATGCCGGCGACGCCGCCCTGTTCCACACCCTCACGCTGAGGCGCTACCACTACCGCGTGCTGGCGCCGGCCGGCTGGAAAGAGCGCGTGCGGCGCGCTCGCGACTGGCGCGCGCTGGCCGCCCTGCCGTGGATCTGGACGCCGCCCTCCTCGGCCCATCATCGGCTGCTCTCGCGCCTGTTCGGCGAGGCCGGCGTGCAGCCGGTGAAGGTGGCCGAGGTCGACCAGGAGCCTTCGATGCTGGATCTGGTGAAGTCCGGCGTCGGCCTCACCCTGGTGCGCGACTCGATCGCCCTGCGCGAGGCGCATGCGCATGCGCTGGTGATCGTCGAGGCGGTGACGGTGCCCGCCGAGCTGACCTTCCTCACGCTGGCCGAGCGCCGCGAAGAGCCCGCCATCGCGGCGGCCTTGCGGCTGGTCGAGCAGCAATGGGCGAGCTGAGGCGCAGCCCTCTTCACCTCGCATCGCCTATCCACGTTGGCCGCACTTATCCACGGTTTTGCGTTCGCGCCAGGGTGAGTCGGGCGTTTCGTTACCGCTCACCTTGCGCCGAAATCGACAGTGAGCGGCACGCGCCTCATTACGTCACGCCACGGTCGCGGACTTTTTGCTAGATTGATCCCCCACCCAAGGCGATTCGATCGCCCAGACCGAGGAGAACTGCATGGCACGCAACATCGAGATCAAGGCTCGCGCCCGCGACTTTGACAGCCTGCGCGAAAAGGCAGCATCGCTCGCGACCGACGAACCGCTGTTCTACCGTCAGCAGGACTTCTTCTACGACGTGCCGCGCGGCCGGCTCAAGCTGCGCCGCTTCGACGACAACACGCCGGCCGAGCTGATCTTCTACCAGCGCGACGATCGCGACGGCCCGAAGGCCTCGTACTACACGCGCAGCCCCGTCACCAATCCCGAGGCGATGCACTCGCTGCTGGCCACCGCGCTGACCACGCGCGGCATCGTCACCAAGGAACGCCACGTCTACCTGGCGGGCCGCACGCGCATCCACCTGGACCGCGTCGATGGCCTGGGCGACTTCGTCGAGCTGGAAGTGGTGCTGGCCGAAGACGACGACGAGAGCGGCGGCGAGACCGAGGCGCATGAAGTGTTCGCCAAGCTCGGCGTGTCGAGCGACGACCTGGTGGCGGTCGCCTACGTCGACTTGCTCGCCGCGCAGGAACCGAGCGCCGCCTGACGGCGCCGCGCGCGGGGCCTGGCCGTCCCGCGCGAAACGAAGCGGCGACGCCGCGTAATGAAGCGGCGACGCCGCCTCAGGCCGGCGCCGCGCCCGGCTCCAGGTGCGACAGCGGCAGCGGCCCGTTGCGCTTGAAGGTGGTCAGCACGATATTCGAGCGCACGCTGTCCACGCCGGGCACCCGCATCAGCTTCTTCATCACGAAGGTCGACAGCGCGTTGAGGTCCGGCGCCACGATGCGCAGCAGGTAGTCGGCATCGCCCACCACCGCATGGCATTCGAGCACCTCGGCCAGCACGTCGATCTGCTGCTGGAACTGCTCGATGATCGAATCGCCATGGTGCTTGAGCTTCAGGCTCGTGAAGGCAGTCACGCCCAGCCCGAGCCGCTCGGGCCGCAGCACCACGCGATAGCCGTCGATCACGCCGGCCGATTCGAGCCGCTGCAGGCGCCGGCCGATCTGCGAGGGCGAGAGCGGCACCTGCTCGCCGAGTTGCTGATGCGTGGCGCGTCCGAAGCGCTGCAGCACGTCGAGCAGGGCCAGGTCGAAATGATCGAGTTCCAGCATGAAGATTCTCCGCGTCAAATATCTATTTGGTGCGCGATTATCGCATCATCGATCGGTTTCACGTCGAGATTGCGCCCTTCCCGCGCGCCGGCCGCTCTACACTGGCATCTCGTTCCACCACTCGCCAGCGAGCCAGTCATGTCCACCGTCGTCACCGCGAAACTGCAGGAGCAGTTCGACGCGGGCCTCGAAACCCGCGCCGATTTCACCATCGACCAGCCGCTCGAGCGTTACGGCCGGGTCGATCACGCGGTGTGGGCGCAGCTCTATGCGCGGCAGACGGCGCTGCTGGAAGGGCGCGCCGCCGATGCCTTCGTGGCAGGCATGAAGCGGCTCACGCTGCCGGCCGATCGCGTGCCCTCGTTCGAGGAGGTGAACCGGCAGCTCGAGCCCGCCACCGGCTGGAAGATCGTCGCGGTGCCGGGCCTGGTGCCCGGCGACGTGTTCTTCGCCCACCTGGCCGAACGGCGCTTCCCGGTGACCTGGTGGATGCGCCGCCCGGACCAGCTCGACTACCTGCAGGAACCCGACTGCTTCCACGACCTGTTCGGCCACGTGCCGCTGCTGATCGACCCGGTGTTCGCCGACTACATGCACGCCTACGGCCGGGCCGCGCTGGCGGTTGCCGACGATCCCTTCGCGCTCTCGCTGCTGGGTCGGCTCTACTGGTACACGGTCGAGTTCGGGCTGATCCGCAGCCGGCACGATCGCGACACGCTGCAGATCTACGGCGCGGGCATCGTGTCGAGCCGCGGCGAGTCGGTCTACAGCCTGGAGAGCGAGGCGCCCAACCGGATCGGCTTCGAGCTCGACCGGGTGATGCGCACCGCCTATCGCATCGACACCTTCCAGAAGACCTATTTCGTGATCGACGACTTCGAGCAATTGTTTGCCCTGCTGAAGGTCGACGCGAGGGCGCTGGCCAGGCGCCTGGCCGGCATGAGCGAGTATCCGGCCGGCGCGGTGCTCGACGGGGATCGGGTGATCCATCGCGGCACCGGCGAGGGCTGGGCGCAGGACCAGGACGCCACGCACTGAGCAGCGATCGTGCCCCGATCAAGCGGCGGTACGTACAAGTATGAAAGAATGTCCGGATCGGCGCGCCTCCACGAGACCGGCGCGCCTTATTCGGAGACGAGGCCATCAAGATGATCCACAAGCTCACATCGGAAGAACGCAAGACGCAGCTCGAGACGCTGCCACACTGGTCGGCCGTGCCCGGCCGCGATGCGATCGAGCGCAGCCTGCGTTTCGCCGACTTCAACGCCGCGTTCGGCTTCATGACGCGCGTCGCCATCAAGGCGCAGGAAATGAACCACCATCCCGAGTGGTTCAATGTCTACAACCGTGTCGACATCACCCTCTCGACGCATGACGCGAACGGCCTGACCGAACGCGACATCGCGCTGGCGCGCTTCATCGACGAAGCGGGCCGCGAGGCCCAGCTCGGCTGATCCTCCCCGGGCGCCGCGCATCACCTTCCCGCGCGGTGCCCTTCCCCACCTGCTTCCCGAACCGCCGCTGCGATCGCAGCACATCTCTCGCCCTTCCCTATTTCGAACCATTACCGAAGCGCGGATGGGGTCGATACGGCGAAACCGACAAACCGCCGACGAAGTGCCGACGTAGGACCAACGCTCGCCTGACGAAACCGCCATCGCCGCAGGCCGCGCGAATCACGGCTGTCAGCGCGCGCCACGCCGCTGCCGCCGATTCTTCATGGCTTCGCCACAAAAGCACCGCGTAAAACAAAACGCGCGTCAACGGTTCACCGTCAACGCGCGTTCCTTTGAGAACGGAAAGCTGTGAAAAGGTGCGAGCCTTCAGCTTTCCAAGCCGTTCATAAGGCGCACGTAAGACTCCCAGGCACGACGCGCAATGGGGTCCAAACCTTCCAGTTTCAGTGCGCTTTGCCGCTGTACAATCAGCAACGCATACGGCTTGGAAAGCGCGCTCGCTTCTTCGCACAGTCTGAGTTCGTCGCCGCTGGACGGCGAACGGGCGCGCCAGAAATTGATCGCGGCTTCGAGTTCGTGGATCGAGATGTCGGACATATAGTTGGAATTTCGTTCGCTAGCCGCCTTGCCTGTCGTCGGCCACGCGACATGCTGTTGGAAACGGCGTCGTGCTGTCCCAGCCAACCCATTGTACTTGAGCGAATCTCATGCGACTCCTCCTCATCGAAGACGACCGCCCCATCGCACGCGGCATCCAGAGCAGCCTCGAACAAGCCGGCTTCACCGTCGACATGGTTCATGACGGCATTTTCGCCGAGCAGGCGCTCGCGCAGAATCGCCATGAACTGGTGATCCTCGACCTGGGCCTGCCCGGCATCGACGGCATGACCCTGCTGTCGCGCTTCCGTCAGACCAATCGCCATACGCCGGTGATCGTGCTGACCGCGCGCGACGAACTGAACGACCGCGTGCAGGGCCTCAATTCCGGCGCCGACGACTACATGCTCAAGCCCTTCGAACCGGCCGAGCTGGAAGCGCGGATCCGCGCCGTGATGCGCCGCAGCGGCCCGCATAGCGACATGCCGCGTCCGGAAGTCTCGCTCGGCGGCGTGCGCCTGTCGGGCGTCGATCGCCGCATCTTCAACGACGACAAGCCGCTCGAGCTGTCGCCGCGCGAATTCGCGGTGCTCGAGATGCTGCTGCTGCGCCACGGCCGCGTGGTCAGCAAGGCCCAGTTGCAGGATCACCTGACCCACTTCGGTGGCGATCTCGGCGATACCGCGATCGAAGTCTATGTGCACCGCGTGCGCAAGAAGCTCGAGCAATGCCGTGTCGAGATCGTCACGGTGCGCGGCTTCGGCTACCTGCTGCAGGAAATCCGCCAGCCGGCCAGCGTCTGAGGCCGCGCGCGCCGCGTGTCCGCCGGCCCTTCGCGGGCCGGTGGTGATGACACGGCAGCGCCGCCCCGACGCCAACGCGGCAGGCCTCGCGCCATGCCGCGTTTTCGTATCCCCGCCGCGCCCGGTTCATGCCGGGCGCTGCTTTTTGGATGGTTGACGCGATGTCCACTGAACCGGCCGCTTCCAGCCTGCGCCGCTCGCTGCTGCGCCGCCTCGCCGCCCCGCTGTCGATGCTCGCGCTGATGAGCGGACTGATCGCCTACTGGCTGGCCTGGCAGTACACGCAGCACGTGATCGACCGTTCGCTGGCCGATCTCGCCACCGCGATCTCCAAGCAGATCCAGATCGCCGGGCCCGACGCGCCGTTCACGGTGCCACCGCTGGCGCAGGCGATGTTCTCCGATCCCGCCGAGCAGCTGATCTACCGCATCAGCGACGGCGAGCACGAGCTGGCCGGCGACCCGCGGCTGCCGCTGCAGGGCACCAGCGTGCGCCGCATGCATTACGCCTATGTGTTCGAGTCCGACTACGAGGGGCAGGCCGTGCGCGTCGCGCAGGTGCGCGTGGAGCAGGCCGACAGCGGCAATCCGATGATCGTCGAGGTGGCCCAGCCGGTACGGCACCGCTACCAGATCGCCGCCGAATTCCTGGTGGCGATCATGATGCCGCTGCTGCTGCTGCTGCTGGCCGGCTGGGGCATCGTCTGGCGCGTGGTGAACCAGCAGCTCGGGCCGCTCACGCATCTGGCCGATTCGCTGAACCGGCAGACTCATACCTCGCTGGAGCCGGTCGACGAGACCGAGGTGCCGCTCGAGATCCGGCCCCTCACCAGCGCCATGAACGCGCTGCTCGGGCGCCTGAAGACCGCGCTCGACGCGCAGCGCAAGTTCATCGCCGATGCCGCGCACCAGTTGCGCACGCCGCTGACCGCGGTGAAGCTGCATGCCGAGCAGGCCGCCGTGGCGCGCGACCCCCAGCAGACCCTGAGCGCCGTGCACGAGCTGCGCGCCGCCGCCGATCGCGCGGTGCGGCTCTCGAATCAGTTGCTGTCGCTGGCGCGCGCCGAGCCGGGCGAGCAGGCGGCTCGCTTCGTGGAGGTCGACCTGGCGGCGCTGGCCTTCGAGACCGGCGCCGAATGGGTGCCGCGCGCGCTGGCCTGCCATGTCGACCTGGGCTTCCAGACCGACGACGAACACGCCGCCGGCAGCGGCCGCGCCGCCTCGGTCGGCGACGACGACAGCGAGGAGTTGCCGCCCGACGAGTTCGACCTGGCCAGCGTGCCGCCGCTGGTGGTGCGCGGCAACCCGGTGCTGCTGCGCGAGGTGATCGCGAACCTGCTCGACAACGCGCTGAAATACGTGCCGCTGGCGCGTCCGGAAGGCGCGCGCATCACGCTGAACGTCTCGCAGGTGACGCTCGGCAACGGTCGCGCCGCCGCCGAGATCGTGGTCGAAGACAATGGTTCGGGGGTGCCGGCCGGGCAGCAGGCCGACCTGTTCAAGCGCTTCTTCCGCGGCGACGCGCAGAGCGGCAATGGGGTGGAGACCGGCGCGGGGCTGGGTTTGGCGATCGTGCACGACATCATCGCGATGCACGACGGCGCGGTGTCCTATGCCGATGCGCCCGAGGGCGGTTCGCGCTTCATCGTGCGGATCCCGCTGGCCGCGAAGCCGGCCGATTCTGCGCCGAAGGCCGCCGAATCGGCGACGCAACACGCCTGAGCGTGTCGGCGCCCGGGCCGAGCCTGCATGACGGTGCCACCCGGGCGCCGCCATGCGCCGGCCTCACTTCTTCTTTTTGGTGCCTTTTTCGGCGCCCTTTTCCTTGCGCGAAGCCTTGTCGGCCTTGCCCGCCTTCTCGCCCTTCTCCGACCTGGCGTCCTTCTTCGCCTTCTTCTTTTTCTTCTTGTCCTCGTCGTTGACGGCCAGCAGCGTGCCGCGGCAGCTCGCGGTGCCGCAATGGCAGGCGTATTCGCGCTTGAGCTCCTTGGTCAGCTTGGCGTCGATCACCAGGCCGTAGTCGTAGAAAAGCTCCTCGCCGGCCGCGATATCGCGCAGTGCCTGGATATGCACCCGCCCGGCGGTTTCCTCGGCCTCGCAGTTCGGCTCGCAGGAATGGTTGATCCAGCGCGCGCTGTTGCCGTCGACCTTGCCGTCGATCACGCCGCCCTCTTCGAGCGCGAAATAGAAGGTGTGGTTGGGCTCGTTCGGATCGTGCGGATGGCGGCGCAGCGCCTCCTTCCAGGAGATCCGCTCGCCCTTGTACTCGACCACGCGCTCGCCCGCGCTGATCGGCGCGACCGCGAATACGCCCTTGCCGTGAACGCCGGAACGGCGCACCACGATCCTGCGTGAACTCATCGATGAATCCTTGTGAAGACGATGGAATGGCACGATACCGGCCGCCGGCGTGGCGCCGTCCGCCCGCCGCGCGCGAAAGCGCCAGCACGCGGGAGCATGCCCCGGCGACCAGCCGCCGTGAACGAGCCAACCGAATGCTACACGCTCGGCCTTGCTTCGTTCAACCAATCGGGCGAGGCGACGTGGGTTGGCGACGACGCGGGCGCGTCGTGCCGATCATGATGCAGCATCAAAAACATGGCGGCGCAGACGCGCGGGATCGCTTCCCTCGCATGCCGGCACCGCCTGCGCCGCCGCGGCCGCGCTCAGCGCTGGCCGAACGAGATGTCGCCGAACAGGTTCTTCTGGTCGCGCGGCTGCGAGCGCCAGTATTGCGGCGGCGCCGTCACCGTCGCGCCGAGCTCGGCGGCCGCATGCCACGGCCAGCGCGGATCGTAGAGCATCGCGCGAGCCAGCGCGACCGCGTCGGCATCGCCCTCGGCGACGATCTTCTCGGCTTGCGCCGGCTCGGTGATCAGGCCGACCGCGAAGGTGGTCAGCTCCACCGCGTGCCGCACCGCGCGCGCGAACGGCACCTGGTAGCCGGCCGACAACGGGATCTTCTGCAGCGGCGAGACGCCGCCCGAGGACACGTCGATCCAGTCGCAGCCGCGCGCCTTGAGCGCCTTCGCGAAGGCGATCGTCTCGTCCAGCGTCCAGCCGCCCTCGACCCAGTCGGTGGCCGAGACGCGCACGCCCACCGGCCGATCCGCGGGGAACGCGGCGCGCACGATCTCGAAGATCTCGAGCGGGAAGCGCATGCGGTTCTCGAGCGAGCCGCCGTATTCGTCGCCGCGCTGGTTGGCCAGCGGCGAGAGGAACTGGTGCAGCAGGTAGCCGTGCGCGGCATGCACTTCCAGCGCATCGATGCCGAGCCGCGCGGCGCGCCGGGCGGTGGCCTCGAAGGCGCGGCGCAGGCGATTCAGGCCGGCCGTGTCGAGCGCCAGCGGCGCCGTCTCGCCTTCCTTGTGCGGCACCGCCGAGGGCGCATGCGGCAGCCAGCCGCCGTCGGCTACTTCGATCAGCGAGCCGCCTTCCCAGGGCGCGCGGCTCGAGGCCTTGCGCCCGGCGTGACCGATCTGCATCGCCACGCGGATCGGCGAATGCTTGCGGATCGCCGCCAGCAGCGGCACGTAGGCGGCCTCGGTGGCGTCGTCCCACAAGCCGAGATCGCCCGGCGTGATGCGGCCGTCGAGCTCGACCGCGACGGCCTCGGTGCAGAGCATCGCGGCGCCCGACAGGGCGAGCTGGCCGAGATGGATGGTGTGCCAGGCGGTCGGCTCGCCGCGCTCGGCCGAGTACTGGCACATCGGCGACACGACGATACGGTTCGGCAGCGTGACATCACGCAGTTGGAGGGGAGAAAACAGGGCGCTCATCGGGTATGACTCGCTACAGGGGGACGGGAGCGGACGAGGTTAGCACGCGTGCCGCGCGGCTGCTGGCGCGTGCCCGGGCCGCGTCCGGCGGCACCGCCAAGGCGGGCGAAGGTGCCGGATGACGATGTGGATGCAAGTATCGGAGCCGCCAAGCAAAACGGCACGCCATGCGTGCCGTTTCGAGATCCACTGCCGGTTCCGGTTACCCGTGCCGCTCAGAGCCCCACCGAGGCGAGCCATTCGCCGAACATGCGCGCCGCGGCCGGTTCCAGCGCCGGCCCGTGCTGGGCCGTGGCCGCGCGCAATTGCCGGGCATCCACCCCGGGTGCCGAGCCGATCTCGCTGGCATGGCCGATCAGCCAGGCCTCGAAGCTCTCGGTGGCGACTTCCGGATGGCATTGCAGGCCCAGCACATGCTGGCCCCACGAGAACGCCTGGTGCGCGCAATCGGGCGTGGAGGCGAGATGGATCGCGCCGGGCGGCAGGTCGAAGGTATCGCCATGCCAGTGCAGCATCGAGGTCTCGCTGCCGGCCAGGTGCCGCAGCGGCGACGCGAGGCCCGCGTCGGTCAGCGTCAGCGGCGTCCAGCCGATTTCCTTGACCTTGCCCGGATAGACGCGCGCACCGAGCGCGCGAGCGATCAGCTGCGCGCCCAGGCAGATCCCGAGCGTCGGCAGGCCCGCTTCGATGCGCTTGCGGATCAACTCGATCAGCGGCGCCGTGGTCGGATAGAGATCATCGTCATAGGCGCTGATCGGGCCGCCCAGCACCACCAGCAGGGATGGGCCGCAGGCATCGAGCACCTCGACGCGCGAGGTGCCGACATCGACATACCGCACCCGCCTGCCCCGCTGGCCGAGCACGCGCTCGAAGCTGCCGAGGTCCTCGAAGTGCACGTGGCGGATTGCTACGACTTCTGCATTCATTCAACCGAACTCCGTCTGGCACGCCACGCGCGGCGCGTCATCACAACTGCGCGAACACCTTCCAGGTCTTCTTCTGCGTCAGCGCATCGGCTTCCTCGTGCACCGAGCAGTCGAGGCGCAGGTCGCTGTCGGCCATCGTCAGGTCGAGCAGCGAGCAGCGATACGACGGCTTCTTGGCAGCCTTGCCGGGCTGGAAGTGCTTGCAGGTGACGCACATGCGGTGCTGGGGCGCCTGGCCCGCCACCTGCAGTTCACGCAGCACCTTCAGCAGCGAGCGGTACAGGGCGCCCTGCTCGTCGCTGGCCAGCACGCCTACCGCCTTCGACAGGAACTCCGGCCACTGCAGCGCCTTCTTGGCCGCGGTGCGGCCGCGAGCGCTCAGGCGCACCGCCAGCGCGCGACCGTCGTCGAGCGCGCGGCGCTTTTCGACGAGACCCTTGCTTTCGAGCGTGCTGACCGCGTCGCTGGTGGTCGCCGCGGTGAGCTGGGTTTCACGGGCGATCTCACCGAGCCGCATCGGGCCCTTGCGTTGCAGCAGCAACACCAGGATTTCGCCCTGCGTCGGCGTGAGGCCAGCGCCTTCCGCCCAATCCCATGCCTCGCTCCGCATGGCCGTACTCAATCGCAACAGGCTGTGGGTCACACGACCCGCTGCCTCGTTCCCGTAAACGCCTTCGCTCATAGTCTTTTCGCTGTTGCCGGCCTCGGTTCCATCCGACGGCCTTTGTGGGGAGATCCGTGTCCGGTCCTGCGATCGAGCTGCAGTGCCCGGAACGGCGCAACCGATGCCCGTTCACCGTGGCTGGATTCGCCACGAACCGGCGCGCGAACGCGGCACTATCCGGTGCCGTCGATCGCAAAGCCGACATTCTAAGCGAGAGCGGAAAATCGCACAGCTAAGTTATCCAAATAAGTCTGTGGATAAAGCGAGGATAAGTGAATCAGCGCGCTGTGGTTTCGTGAATCAATCTCATATGAAATCGCCGCGACGCTTTCATTCGACAAACAACGCGCCGCCTCGGGCCTTGCGCGGGGCGCCCGGCGGCGGTCGCAGAGCCTTGACTTTGCTGGGAAAGTCCCGGTTATCCACAAGCTCGCCAGGCGAATTGTTTGCGACTACTACCTTTGTTCGGTCAGGACGGACAGTCGGTATCGCTTTGCGCCAGTACAGCCGATGGCGGAAATAGTCTTTTTCATTCGCGCCAGCGCAAGCACTGTTGTCGCACCGTCTCGTTGAGCGATTTTTCCTGCTTGAAAACGGTGCGCAGCCAGGAAGCGTCGTTCACGCGCGCCTTGGCCAGCGCGCCCACCTCGTCGAGCGCGGCGCGCGAGCCGAGCGCGGCCGCGTGCGGGGCGAGCTTGTCGAGCGTATCGAGAATGTCCTCGGCGATGGTGCGCCGCTCGCCCGTCTGCGGGTTCACGCAGGTGCCGTCCAGGCCGAAGCGGCAGGCCTCGAAGCGGTTGAAGGTATAGACCAGGTAATCGTCCTCGGACAGCGTGAGCGGCTTGTCGAGCAGCAGGTAGCGCGCCAGCGTCTGGATGTAGCAGGCGATCGCCGCCGCGCGGTCGACCGACAGCGGCGTATCCATCACGCGCACCTCGATCGTGCCGAAGCCGGGCTTGGGACGGATGTCCCAGTAGAAGTCCTTCATGCTGTTGACCACGCCCGTGTTGACCATCTTCGAGAAGTACTCCTCGAAGCCGTCCCAGGTCAGCGTATAGGGCGCGCGGCCCGACATCGGGAAGGCGAACACCGAATTGAGGCGGGCCGAATGAAAGCCGGTGTCCACATTCTGGACATAGGGCGAGGACGCCGACAGCGCGATGAAGTGCGGGATGTAGCGCGACATCGAATGCAGCAGGAACAGCGCGCTGTCCGCGTCGGGGCAGCCGATATGCACGTGCTGGCCGAACACCGTGAACTGCTTGGCCAGGTAGCCGTACAGCTCGGACAGGTACTGGAAGCGCGGCGCGTCGTAGATCTGCCGCTCGCTCCATTGCTGGAAGGTGTGGGTGCCGCCGCCGCACAGCCCGACGTTGAGATGGTCGGCCGCCTTGACCAGCACGTCGCGGATCGCATGCAGCTCGCTCAGGGCCTGCTCGTGCGAATGGCAGATGCCGGTCGACAGCTCGATCATGCTCTCGGTGATTTCGGGCGTGATGTTGCCCGGGTGCGGCTCGTTCTCGACCAGGCGCATCAGGTCGGAAGCCGCTTTGGTCAGATCGTAGTTGTGGGTGTTGACGATCTGGATTTCGAGTTCGACGCCGAAGGTGAACGGCTCGGAATTGTTGAAGGTTTCGAGTGCCATGGCGAATTCCGGATAACGGGTTGGGCACGGCCGCCGCCGTCTCGACGCTGGGCGGCGGCCGCGCCGGTCAGCTTTCGTCGCGTCGTTCGCCGACAGCCGACAGGCTGCGGTAGACGAACAGCGGACCGACCAGCTGCAGCAGAACGATCGAGCACATCACGACCGCGCGCAGGTGCGGGTCGAAATTCGGATAGGCCTGGTAGGTGTCGTCGACCAGCAGGTAGGCGAGCGCCGACATCGGCATCAGCGACAGCCCGAGCGCGACGCCCTGCTTGACGTTGATGCCGCTCTTCTTCGCGAAGGCGACCACCCCCACCAGCTTGGCGACCAGCCGCGTGAGGATCAGCACCACCGCCACCAGCCCGCCGGTGGCCAGGTCGTGCCAGGTGAACGAGGTCAGCGTCAGCACGAACAGGATCACGGTCAGCAGCCAGCCGGCGGTGCCGAAATGCTCGGGCCAGAGCTGCGGGCGCACCTCGAGGTTCTTCACGATGATGCCGGCCAGCAGCAGGGTCAGCACGGTCGAGAGCTTGAGCGCCTGGGCGACGGCGATGGCCAGCACCACCAGGCCGAACAGGGCGACGAAGGAATGCTCGTCGCGCATCGCCGGCGCGATGTGGCGGAACAGGTAGCGGCAGGCGCGCGCCAGCAGGTAGGCCAGGATCAGCGAACCGGCGATCAGGTAGATCGGCTGGAGGATGGTGGCGAACACGTTGCCGTATTCCTCCTGGTGCAGCCAGCTGGTCAGCAGCTTGGTGAGCACCACCGAATAGACGCTGTTGAGTGCCGTCAGCGTGAGCAGCCGTTGCGAGACCTGTCCTTCCGCGCGCAGCTCGGTCTTGAGCTGGATCGCCATCGCGGGCGAGGTGGCCACCGCGATGGCGGCCAGCACGATCGACACCATCGCCGGCACGCCGAGCACCAGCAGCACGGTCAGCACCAGGGCGAAGGTCAGCGTCGCCTCGGCCACGCTGGTGGCGATCAGCCAGGGGTTGCGGCGGATCCAGCGCAGGTCGAGCCGGTTGCCGAGCTCGAACAGCAGCAGGCCGAGCGCGACGTTGATCAACAGTCGCGCGCTGTCGCTGCTGCTCGCGTCGATCGCGCCGAAGCCGGCCGAGCCGGCGATCAGGCCGATCACCGCGTAACCGGTCACGCGCGGCAGGCGCCAGGCCCGGTAGCAGAGCTCGCCGCACAGGCCGGCGGCAAACAGCGCAATCCCGGCCCAGAACACCGCGTCGGGAACAAGCGGCCAATTCGGTAGAAACGAGAACGCCGACTTCATCGTGGTGACTTCTCCTATTCGAAGGCAACCGGCAGCGACGCGGGGTCGAGCATGTCGAACGAGTGGGCGCGCTGGCGGCTGATTGCCCCGTGATCGGTGTGTTCGCTGGTCTGGGCGTCAGGACACGGGGCTGCCCGATTCGCGGCGGGTGGACTTGCCGCTCGGGACATGGCCGATCTGATCGTCGGCCTGGGGTGTGAAGGAAACAGCGCGATCTCTCATCCTCAGATTCCGATCCGCAATAACTGTTCCGTGGGTGCCGCGCCGGTGGCATGCCGGTGCGGCGCGAAGGTGTCCGATTGTGCCACATCTATTTCGATCCGGATCGGATTTGTCCGGTGCCTGGCTGCCCGGCTGATGGCTCGGGGTTATATCCAAAGGTTTACCTGTATGTATACGTAGTAGAAGTTAACAAAGGCATGCCTTTTCTGTGGATAACTCCGGTAAACCTCACAGATTCATGGGCTTGGGAAAATCATAAGCACTCGCACAGTCTGTGCGTGCGCACAGGGATTCACAGAACAACTTTTGCTGTGCTGTGCGGCGAGGCCAAGTTACCCCGTTTACGTCCACTGTGCTTGCACAGACAACTCGCAGGCAATTCGCGCGCTTATCCACAGATTCGGGTGGATAACCTGCCATGGCCACTGTGTTGCCGTGAAAAAAATACTGTGGCTCGCGGCGAGCGAGCGCGGGCCTGCCTCGGCCGGCGCCGCTCGGAAAAGCATTGGATGTAATGGAAATGACGGGCGGACGAACGCCGCCTGGAGGAATCAGCCGACGCGGCCCTGGCGTAGCGCGCGCAGCAGGAAGCGCGCGGGATCGATCGCCTCGGCCAGTTCGCGCTCGATCGGCCAGGGTTCGCCCTCCAGTTGCGAGGCGATCAGCTCGGCGGCCAGCCAGGCCCAGACGAAGCCGCGCGAACCAAATCCGAAGGCGCCGTAGAGACCCGCCGCGCGCGGCAGGTCACGTGGCTGGGCGCCCGACAAGGCGCGAGCATGGGCGGCCGCGGCGGCTTCGTCGCCCAGCGCGCCCGCCAGCGGCAGGCGATCGCTGGCCACGCAGCGGAACGCGACTCGGCCTTTCAGCGAGGCAGGATCGGCGAGCATGTTGGAATCGACCTGGGCGTGAGGCAGCAGCGCGGCGAGCCGGACGAGGTTCTCTCGATGACCGGCTTCGCGCGGGATCGGATCGAGGTCGTCGGGCTCGTAGGTCGCGCCGGTCAGCGCGCTGCCGTCGGCGAACGGGATCAGGTAGCCGTCGCCGATCACGGGCAGCGCGACCTTGGGTGCGCTGCCTGCCGGCAGCATGCTCAGTTGGCCGCGCACCTGCTGTACCGGCGCATGTCGCAAGCCGGCCAGGCGCGGCGCGTCGGCCGCGTTCGCGACGATCGCCACCGCGGCCGAGGCCAGTGTCGCGCCGTTCGCGTCGAGCGCGAGCCAGCCGCCGCCCTCGCGCGGCACGAGGCGCGCGACCTCCACGTTCGCCAGCCGCGTGAGCCGCTCGCCCGCCGTCGCGCAGGCGGCCGCGGCCAGTTTCGTCGGATCGAGCGAGCCGCCTTGCGGGAAGAACCATCCACCTTGCGCGGTTTCGCTACCCAGTTGTTCGCCGGCCTGCTCGCGCGAGAGCAGCGAGGCCAGTTCATCGGGCATGCCCAGCGCATCGGCGGCGGCTTGCATGCGCACGAATTCCGGTTCGTCGCAGGCGAGTTGCAGCAGGCCTTCGCGACTACGCGAGAACGCATGTCCGGCCGCTTCGAACGCGCGCCATCGCGACAGCGCGTATTGATAACCGGCACGCGAGAGCCGCGCGCCGAAGTTGTCGTCGATCGCGACCAGCGGATGGAACACGCCGGCGCGATTGCCCGAGGCTTCGCTCGCGAGTTCGGCATGTCGATCGATCAGCGTGACTCGCCAGCCGCGCGCGGCGAGACGCTCGACCAACGCGCAACCTGCCAGGCCCGCGCCGATCACGATCGCGTCGCGCGTATCGGCGTCGAAGGCGCGTGGCGGTTCGTGTCGACGCAGCTTCCAGCGCGGCGCGAATTCGCCGACCAGCATCGCGCGCTTGCCCGCGAATCCCTCCACCTTGCGATACGAAAAGCCCGCGTTTTCCAGGGCTCGTTTCACATCGCCGGCGCTCGTGTAGGTGGCGAAGCTGGCGTGTTCGTCGGCCAGTTTCGCGAGCGCGCGGAACACCTCGACGGACCAGAGTTCGGCGTTGCGCGAGGGCGCGAAACCATCGAGATAAAACGCATCGGCACGCAGCACCAGCGAGGGCAGCATCTCGCGCGCATCGCCGAAGGCGAGCGTCAGTACCACCCGCCCTGCATCGAGTTCGACGCGATGCAGCCCCGGCGTGAGCATCGGCCAGGCATCGGCGAGTTCGTCGACGAGGCTCGCATCGATGGTTGTGCCCGCAACGATATGGCGAGCGGCCTTGCGCAGGTCCTCGCGCGAGAACGGATGTTTCTCGACCGAGACGAAATGTAGCCGCTCGCTGCGCGAAGGATCCGCGCGCCAGGCGGCCCAGGTCGCGAGGAAGTTGCAGCCGGTGCCGAAGCCGGTCTCGACGATGGTGAAGTGGCGACGCCCGCGCCAGCGTTCGGGCAGGCGGTTGCCGCGCAGGAACACGTGCTCGGCCTGGGCGAGCGCGCCGGCCGCGCTATGGTAGATATCGCCGTAGGCGGGGGAAACGAGCGTGCCGTCTTCGCGGAAGACGAGCGTGGCGGGAGCGAGTCGGTCGGTCATGCGAAACAATCGAAAGGGCCGGCGAAGGGCCCGGGCAAATGCGCTGCAACACCTGGCCGGAGCCGCCAAAGCCGCGCCCAGCCTGGCGTTGGCAAAAACCAACGTCGGCTCCGAAGGCTCGCTTGCGGCGCTTGACAACGCTGGTCGCCACGCGGCAAAAATGCGGGCAACGGCCTGAAGATCCGGCAAAATCCGGATGAAAATCTTTGAAACCCTTGTCGTTATTGGGTTTGCGCTGCGCTATCATAGCAAGCGCCGTACTGCGGAAGCGCCTCAGGGCTCACCCGCGGGTACCAGGCGCGGCGCGGTCCGGATGCGCCTGGTCGTCGCCGCGAACTGCGATGCTACGGCCTGCGCACGTATAATCGGCGCGTCCGCGCTGTTCGTGTCAACTTAACCTGAGAAAGGAACCTTAATGAACAAACAGGAACTGATCGACGCCGTCGCCGCACAGACGGGCGCCAGCAAGGCTCAAACCGGCGAAACGCTGGACACGCTCCTCGAGGTGATCAAGAAGGCCGTGTCGAAAGGCGACGCGGTTCAGTTGATCGGCTTCGGCAGCTTCGGCTCGGGTAAGCGTGCAGCACGTACCGGCCGCAACCCGAAGACGGGCGAAACCATCAAGATTCCGGCAGCCAAGACCGTCAAGTTCACGGCTGGCAAGGCATTCAAGGATGCAGTGAACAAGCGCTGAGTCCAGCGTTTGTGAACGGAAAAACCCGCCTCGCGGCGGGTTTTTTTTCGTCCCGAGGAAGCCTCGCGGGCGCTGGAATGACGTGTTTGCGCGACGCTTTTCCCCGATTTGACCAAGCTTGACCATCGACCGAGGCGGGCCTCGAAAGGGCCCGTTTCAGTGGCGATGGACGATTTCCTCGTCGTCGTGATCGTCGTGCTCGTCGAGGTCCCAGGACGGAAACGGATCGGGCAGCGCGCGCCAGGCTTCCATGCCGGCCGCGTATTCGGCATCGTCGAGCAGGCAGGCGTCGAATTTCGCGCGCCATTGCGCGGCGTCCAGGCCGATGCCGATCAGCACCAGTTCCTGGCGGCGGTCGCCGATACTGTCGTCGTCGGGCGCGCCATGCCAATCGGCGGCGATCTCCTCGAGCAGCGCCGGATCGTCATCGGGCCATTCGGCGCGGTCCTGCGCGGCCCACCAGAGCCCGGCCGGCCCGTGCCGGCAGACGCCGCCCGCCTGCGAGAGCGAGCCGCCGATATCGTTGCGCGTGGCCAGCCAGAAGAAGCCCTTGCTGCGCAGCACGCCCTGCCATTCGTCGTGCAGCAGGGTCCAGAAACGTTGCGGATGAAACGGTCGGCGCGCGCGATAGACGAAGTTGCCGATGCCGAACTCGCCGGCCGCGTGCGTGTGCCCGCAATCCTCGCCGCAATCTTCCCCGTGTTCGTGATCGTGCCGATGCTCGAGCGAGGCGAGCCAGCCCGGCGCGTTGGCGGCGGCCTCGAAATCGAACAGGCCGGTGTCGATCACCTCGCGCAGCGGCACCGCGCCGAAGCGGCTCACCAGTTGCCGCGCGCGCGGGTTGAGGCTGGCCAGGATCGTCAGCAGGCGCGCGAGTTCGTCCGCCGCGACGAGGTCAGCCTTGTTGATCACCAGCACGTCGCAGAACTCGATCTGCTCGATCAGCAGCTCGACCAACTGGCGATCGTCGTCGCCCTCGGCCAGGCCGCGGTCGGCCAGGCCCTCGTCGGAGCCGTAGTCGCGCAGGAAATTGAAGGCGTCGACCACGGTGACCATGGTGTCGAGCCGCGCGATATCGCCGAGCGTCTCGCCCTCGTCGTCGACGAAGCCGAAGGTTTCGGCGATCGGCATCGGCTCGGCCACGCCGGTCGATTCGACCAGGATCGCGTCGAAGCGCTGCTCGGCCGCGAGCCGGCGGATCTCGACCAGCAGGTCGTCGCGCAGCGTGCAGCAGATGCAGCCGTTGGACATCTCGACCAGCCGCTCTTCGACGTGCGAGAGGGTGGCGCGATCCTCGACCAGCGCGGCGTCGATATTGACCTCGGCCAGGTCGTTGACGATCACGGCCACGCGCAGGCCCTCGCGATTGGCGAGGACGTGGTTCAGCAGCGTGGTCTTGCCGGCGCCGAGAAAGCCGGACAGCACGGTGACGGGCAGGGGCTGGTTCATGGCGGTGCGTACCCTGGAAAGTGGCGGAAGCGGCGGCCGGCGCGGCGAAACGAGGCTCGCGCGCACGGCGGCGTGAAAGCCGCATTGTGCATCAAACGCGGCTGGGCCCGCCCGCGCCGGGCTGGGGCGTCGGCCGCGAGGCCTCAAACGTCGGCTCGCCATATCTAGATAGCAGGCGGCGGGAGCCTGGCCGGGAAGCCGCGGCAGGAAGTAGACGGGATTCGGTAAAACCGCGGCTGGGCCCGCTAAACAGGCAGGGATGCGCAAACCGCCGATCGGCGAGCCGGGCGCAAGCGCGCCTCGGCGTGTTTCAGCGCGGCTCGTTCTCGGCCGGCAGCAGGCGCCACTTGGACAGGATCGCCGCGATCTGGTGCGCGTACTTGTCCCGCAGCGGCGGTGTTTCGGAGTGGTAAGCGCCGATCGCCGCCCAGGTATTGCCGTACTTGTTCATCTTCTGGCGCAGGTGCCAGGCGGCGATATAGACGTTCTTGCACGGCTGCATCAGGGTGTCCTTGGTGATGCCGTACTGGGCCAGCCGCGACAGATGGATCGAGTTGATCTGCATGATCCCGTAATCGGTCGAACCGTTCGCATTACGGTTGATCGCATCGGGTGTGTTGTGGGATTCCTGCCACGCGATGGCACGCAGGATCAGGGGATTGACCTTCTGGTACTTGGCCGCCTCGTCATAGCAGTCGGCCCGCGCGGGGGCACTGAAACCCGCGGCGGCAAGCGACACGACAATAAGAAAACACCTAATTTGCATTAGGAAGCCTTCCGAATGGCAGCAAATACGGGAGTTCGGGGTGGGAAAACCCCCAACACGGAAATTGCGCGCCGCTAGCGCGCCGCCCGTATCATACCGGGGCCTCGCCGCCTTGTGCCACCGTCCGATGCGCGTGGTTCCCCGCTTCGGTCGCCCGGTTTTCCTTGGTTTTCATTCCGAAATCTTGCGAAATCTTGCGAACGAAATGGCGCCGCGATCGGGCCTGGCGGCTTTGTTGAAAAAAGTGAGAACGCTCTCGGTCCGATGTGATATTTCGGACACGAAAAGCTGCTAATGTCCGTTTTTTGCTAAGTGCAATCACGCTCTATCGTCGGATACGGCCTTACCCGGCATCGATTACCCACCCTCATGACAACCACTCGTTTTGCTATGCGGCGCGCTGCAAAAGCGCTCGTCGTCGCCGGAATCGTCGCCTCGCAGATCGGCCTCGCGCAGGCCCAGGTGACGCTCAATTTCGTCAATGCCGACATCGACCAGGTCGCCAAGGCCATCGGTGCGGCGACGGGCAAGACCATCATTGTCGATCCGCGCGTGAAGGGCCAGCTCAACCTGGTATCCGAGAAGTCGGTGCCCGAGGACCAGGCGCTCAAGACCCTGCAATCGGCGCTGCGCATGCAGGGTTTCTCGCTGCTGCAGGACCACGGCGTCCTGAAGGTGGTGCCCGAGGCCGACGCCAAGCTGCAGGGCGTGCCCACCTACGTGGGCAACACCCCGCGCGCCACCGGTGACCAGATCGTCACCCAGGTGTTCGAGCTGCACAACGAATCGGCCAACAACCTGCTGCCGGTGCTGCGTCCGCTGATCTCGCCGAACAACACCGTCACCGCCTACCCGGCCAACAACACGCTGGTGGTCACCGACTACGCCGACAACGTGCGTCGCATCGCGCAGATCATCGCCGGCGTCGACAACGCGGCCGGCACCCAGGTGGTGGTGGTGCCGCTCAAGAACGCCAACGCGATCGACATCGCCAGCCAGCTCGGCAAGCTGCTCGACCCGGGCTCGATAGGCAATACCGACGCGACGCTGAAGGTCAACGTATCGGCCGACCCGCGCACCAACTCGATCCTGCTGCGCGCCTCGAACGCCTCGCGCCTGGCCTCGGCGCGGCGCCTGCTGGCGCAGCTCGACGCGCCCAGCGCGGTGCCCGGCAACATGCACGTGGTGCGGCTGCGCAACGCCGACGCGGTGAAGCTGGCCAAGACGCTGCGCGGCATGCTCGGCAAGGGCGACAGCGGCGGCTCGGCTTCCTCGAACGACGCGAACTCGTTCAACCAGGGCGGCGGCTCCGGCGGCGGCAGCAACTTCTCGACCGGCACGGCCGGCACCGCGCCCCTGCCTTCCGGCTCGTCCTCGCTGTCCTCCTCGTCGGGCTCGGGCTCGAGCACCGGTTACGGCAGCGGCAGCGGCGGCAAGAGCGACGATTTCTCCAGCAACAAGAACGGCAACGACGACAACCAGCCCGGCGGCATGATCCAGGCCGATTCGGCCACCAACTCGCTGATCATCACCGCCTCGGACCCGGTCTACCGCAACCTGCGCGCCGTGATCGACCAGCTCGACGAGCGTCGCGCGCAGGTCTATATCGAGGCGCTGATCGTCGAGCTGAACTCGAGCACCTCGGCCAACCTGGGCATTCAGTGGCAGGTGGCGAACAACGCGCTGTACGCGGGCAGTTCGCTGGGCAGCGGCATCAACGGCGTCGGCAACACCATCACGAACCTGACCGCGACAGCGGCCACCACCTCGCTGCCGAATGGCGTCAATTCCGCGGCGGCCGCGGCCGCTACGCTGTCGCCGGGCCTGAACATCGGCTGGCTCAAGAACATGTTCGGCATCACGGGCCTGGGCGCCCTGCTGCAGGCATTCTCGGGCTCGAACGACGCCAACATCCTGTCCACGCCGAACCTGGTCACGCTCGACAACGAGGAAGCGCGGATCGTGGTCGGCCAGAACGTGCCGATCGCCACCGGTTCCTACGCGAACCTCACCAGCGGCAGCAACAGCAACGCCTTCAACACCTTCGATCGCCAGGACGTCGGCCTGACCCTGCACGTCAAGCCGCAGATCACCGAAGGCGGCATCCTGAAGCTGCAGATCTACACCGAGGATTCCTCGGTGGTGCCGAGCGCGACGAGCAGCGGCAGCAGTTCGAGCCAGGTCGGCGTGCCGACCTTCAACAAGCGCTCGATCCAGTCGACCGTGCTGTGCGACAACGGCGAGATCATCGTGCTCGGCGGCCTGATGCAGGACAATTACC
Source organism: Burkholderia gladioli (assembly GCF_000959725.1). NCBI lineage: Bacteria > Pseudomonadati > Pseudomonadota > Betaproteobacteria > Burkholderiales > Burkholderiaceae > Burkholderia > Burkholderia gladioli. Next base: position 1,559,011 of record NZ_CP009323.1, on the reverse strand, counting down.
AGGTCGGCAACAACAAGGTGCCGCTGCTCGGCGACATCCCCTGGATCGGCCAGCTGTTCCGCTCGGAAGCCAAGCAACGCTCGAAGACCAACCTGATGGTGTTCCTGCGCCCGGTGATCCTCAGCGACGAGGCCACCACCCAGGCCGTCACCGCGAATCGCTACGACTACATCCAGGGCGTGCAGGGCGCGTACAAGTCCGACAACAACCTGATCCGCGACAAGGACGACCCGGTCACGCCGCCGATGCCGCTCGGCCCGAGCCAGGGCGGGGCACCGGCCGCGAACCTGTTCGACCTGGATCGCATGACGCGCACCCCCGGTTATCCGGCCGCGCCCGGCCGCGCACCGACCAACGTGCCGGCTCCCGCGGTGGCCACGCCGACGGTGAACCCCGCGCCGATGCCCGCGCCCGCCGTCACCACGCCGGTGCCGACGCCTGGCCTGACCAGCCAGCCCGGAGCGCAGCCGTGAACGAGCCCGTGCGCGATGCAGCGACCAGCGAGGGGCCGTCGGCGATCGCTGCTCGCCTGCTGCCCTACGGCTTCGCCAAGGCCGGCCAGATCCTGGTCGCGCAGCAGGACGGCGAGGCGATCGAGGTCTGGATCAGCGATCGCACCACCGACGCCGCGCTGGCCGAGGTGGCACGCAACTTCGGCGCGTTGAGCGCTCGCCGGCTGCCGGCCGACGAGCTCGCGCAGGCCATCAACACCGCCTATGCGCGCCAGGACGGCAGCGCGGCGCAGGTGGTCGGCGAGGTGGAAGGCGAGGTCGACCTGTCGCGGCTGATGCAGGACATCCCGGAAGTCGAGGACCTGCTGGAATCGGAGGACGACGCGCCGATCATCCGCATGATCAACGCCCTGCTCACCCAGGCCGCGCGCGAGCAGGCTTCCGACATCCACATCGAGCCCTTCGAGAACGCCTCGGTGGTGCGCTTTCGCGTCGACGGCACGCTGCGCGACGTGGTGCGGCCCAAGAAGGCCCTGCACGGCGCGCTGATCTCGCGGATCAAGATCATGGCGCAGCTCGACATCGCCGAGAAACGCCTGCCGCAGGATGGCCGCATCACGCTGCGCGTGGGCGGCCGCCCGGTGGACGTGCGGGTCTCGACGCTGCCCACCGGCCACGGCGAGCGCGCGGTGCTGCGTCTGCTGGAAAAGGATGCGCAGCGCCTGAACCTCGAGGCGCTCGGCATGGGCCGCGACACGCTGGTGCAGTTTGACAAGCTGATCGGCCGCCCGCACGGCATCGTGCTGGTCACCGGCCCGACCGGCTCGGGCAAGACCACCACGCTCTACGCGGCGATGTCGCGGCTGGAGACGGCCACCACCAACATCATGACGGTCGAGGATCCGATCGAATACGACCTGTCCGGCATCGGCCAGACGCAGGTGAACGAGCGGATCGGCATGAGCTTCGCGCGCGCGCTGCGCTCGATCCTGCGCCAGGATCCGGACGTGATCATGATCGGTGAAATCCGCGATCTGGAAACCGCGCAGATCGCCGTGCAGGCCTCGCTGACGGGCCACCTGGTGCTGGCCACCCTGCACACCAACGACGCCGCCTCGGCCGTCACGCGCCTGACCGACATGGGCGTGGAGCCCTACCTGCTGGCTTCCTCGCTGCTCGGCGTGCTGGCGCAGCGGCTGGTGCGCCAGCTCTGCCCGCATTGCAAGGAACCGCGCGAGGAGGAAGGCCGCGTGATCTATCACCCGGTGGGCTGCGAGAAGTGCGGCCATTCGGGCTACACGGGCCGGCGCGGTGTCTATGAACTGCTGGTGATCGACGACGCGATCCGCTCGCTGGTCCACCGCAACGCGCCCGATTCGGAAATCCTCGCCTCGGGCCGCTCGAACGGCATGCGCACGCTGCGCGACGACGCCGAGCGCTGGCTCGCGCAGGGCAACACCTCGCTAGAGGAAGTGCTGCGCGTGACGGGAGGCGCGTAGCGCGATGCCGGCATTCCGTTTCGAAGCGATCGATTCCGGCGGCCGCCCCCAGAAGGGCGTGATCGAGGCCGACAGCGCGCGCGCCGCGCGCGGCCAGTTGCGCGGCCAGGGTCTCACGCCGCTGGTGGTCGAGCCGGCCGCGAGCCGCTCGCGCGGCCAGCGCAAGCAGCGCCTGTCGATCGGCCGCAAGCTCTCGCAGCGCGAGCAGGCTATCCTCACGCGCCAGCTCGCCAGCCTCTTGACCGCCGGGCTGCCGCTCGGCGAATCGCTGGCGGTGCTCACCGAGCAGGCCGAGCGCGACTACATTCGCGAGCTGATGGCGGCGATCCGCGCCGAGGTGCTGGGCGGCCATTCGCTGGCCAGCGCGCTGGCCGAGCATCCGCGCGACTTCCCCGAGATCTACCGCGCCCTGGTATCGGCCGGCGAGCACACCGGCAAGCTCGGCATCGTGCTGTCGCGCCTGGCCGACTACATCGAGCAGCGCAACGCGCTCAAGCAGAAGATCGTGCTCGCCTTCACCTATCCGGGCATCGTCACGCTGATCGCGTTCGGCATCGTCACCTTCCTGCTCAGCTACGTGGTGCCGCAGGTGGTGAACGTGTTCGCCAGCACCAAGCAGCAACTGCCCTTCCTGACCATCGTGATGATGGCGCTGTCGGACTTCGTGCGGCACTGGTGGTGGGCGATGCTGATCGGCGTGGTGGTGCTGGCCTGGATCGTCAAGACCACGCTCTCGCGCGCCGGCCCGCGGCTGGCCTTCGATCGCTGGCTGCTGGGCGCGCCGCTGGCCGGCAAGCTGGTGCGCGGCTACAACACGGTGCGCTTCGCCAGCACGCTGGCGATCCTGACCGCGGCCGGCGTGCCGATCCTGCGCGCGCTGCAGGCGGCCGGCGAGACGCTCTCGAACCGCGCCATGAGCGGCAATATCGACGACGCGATCGTGCGCGTGCGCGAGGGCACCTCGCTGTCGCGCGCGCTCAACCACGTGAAGACCTTCCCGCCGGTGCTGGTGCACCTGATCCGCTCGGGCGAGGCCACCGGCGACGTCACCACCATGCTCGACCGCGCCGCCGAGGGTGAGGCGCGCGAACTCGAGCGCCGCACCATGTTCATGACCAGCCTGCTCGAGCCGCTCCTGATCCTGGCGATGGGCGGTATCGTGCTGGTGATCGTGCTGGCCGTGATGCTGCCGATCATCGAGCTGAACAACATGGTGCAGTAAGGGATGCAAGGCGAAACGGGCCGCGATCGCGACCCGTTGCCGGAATGAACGTCGGCGATGAGCGTTATGGGAAGGAACGGCTCAGCGCACGTAGATGGCGGGGCCGGGCGTGTTGGCCGGCAGGAAGATCTCGGCATGCGCGCCGTTGCGGTCGATCACGATCGAGCGGGCGCGGACCTCGGCGAGCTTGGTGCCCTGGGAGATGTCGCCGCCCAGCGTGATGGTGCGGGCCGGATCGCCGCCGATGCCGACGATCGCGGCGGCGCCCTGGCGCAGCGCGAGGATGCCGAACAGGTGGATGTCCTCCACGGGGTTGTGCGTGAGCTGCCCGCCGAACAGCGCGGCAGCGTCCTCCGTGCGCAAGGGAGCGCGCGCGGCGGCGGCGGGTAGCGGGGCCTGATGCGCCGAGAGCGTGATGGCCCAGTAGGTGGCCGTCGCGCACAAGGCCGCGAAGAGGGCGAGGGATAGGATCCGGATCGAGAGCGCGTTCATGCGGGCTATTGTACGGATGAATATGAAATTTGCGTTGAGTGAAAGCCCGCAGCGGAGGCCGCCTTACAATGCGGCTTCGCTGCGCGGGCGACGTGCCCCGCGGGCGCCATTCAATGTTGACTACTGTTTTTGAAAGAGAGGTTTCACTCATGCAAACGTGGATCAATCGCCGCTCGCCGGCAGGCCGTCGCCAACGCGGCTTCACGCTGATCGAAATCATGGTCGTGATCGCGATCCTCGGCATCCTGGCCGCGCTGATCGTGCCGAAGATCATGAGCCGCCCGGACGAGGCACGGCGCGTGGCCGCCAAGCAGGATATCGGCACCATCATGCAGGCGCTCAAGCTCTACCGCCTCGACAACGGCCGCTATCCGACCCAGGAGCAGGGCCTGCAATCGCTGATCGCCAAGCCCACCACCGATCCGGTGCCGAACAACTGGAAGGACGGCGGCTACCTCGAGCGCCTGCCCAACGATCCCTGGGGCAACCCGTACAAGTACCTGAACCCGGGCGTGCACGGCGAGATCGACGTGTTCAGCTACGGCGCCGACGCCAAGGAAGGCGGCGAGAACAACGACGCCGACATCGGTTCCTGGCAGTAAGCCCGGCGCATCGGATCGCACCGCCCGTCCCTTCCCTCTTGGTCAGTTTCGTTTGACATGCGAACCACCGGCACGACCTCGCTGCGTTTCCCGCCCCGGCGGATGCGTGGCTTCACGTTGCTCGAGATGCTCGTCGTGCTCGTGATCGCGGGGATCCTCGTGTCGGCGGCCACGCTGACCATGCATCGCAATCCGCGCACCGACCTGCGCGAGGAAGCCCAGCGCGTGGCGCTGCTGCTCGAGAGCGCCGGCGACGAGGCGCAGGTGCGCGCGCGGCCGATCGCCTGGCAGCCCACCGACAACGGCTTCCGTTTCGACGTGCGCGGCGAGGACGGCTGGCGCCCGCTGCGCGACGACCTGTTCCGGCCGCGCAACTGGGACGGCGGTGTGACCGGCGCGACCATCGACTATCCCGGCTCCGACACCGAAGTGCATCGCATCGTGTTCGGCACCGAGCCGGTCGACACCCCGGTGCGCATCACGCTCTATTCCGCGGTCGGCAGCGCGACGATCGTCGGCACCGGCAACGGCCGCTACGAGGTGCGCTGACCATGTCCACCCCGTTCCGTCCATCGCGCGGGGCCCCGCCTTCGCCGCGGCGCCGCGCGCGCGGCTTCACCATGATCGAGGTGCTGGTCGCGCTGGCGATCATCGCGGTCGCGCTGGCCGCCTCGATCCGCGCGGTCGGCACGCTGGCCAGCAATTCCGGCGCGCTCAACGATCGCCTGCTGGCGAGCTGGAGCGCCGACAACGCGCTCGGCCAGCTGCGCCTCGCGCACGCCTGGCCCGAGGTCGGCGAGGAGGAGTTCGACTGCTCGCAGGGCAACCTCGCGCTGACCTGCACGCAGAAGGTGAAAACCACGCCGAACCCGGTGTTCCGTCGCGTCGAGATCTCGGTACGCAAGACAGGCGAGGCCAGCGTGCTCGCGCAGATGGTCACGGTGGTCGCCAATGAAACCAATCGCTCGCTCTGAGCGCCGCCGCCCGGGCGGCCCGCGCGCGTCACGCGATTCGCGCGGCTTCACGCTGATCGAGATGCTGATCGCGATCACCATCCTGGCCGTGCTCGCGCTGCTGTCCTGGCGCGGGCTCGACCAGGTGATCCGCGGGCGCAATCACGTCGAGGCGGTGATGGAGGACGAGCGCACCTTCGCGCAGATGTTCGACCAGATGCGCATCGACGCGCGCCGCGCCGTCAGCGACGACGAGGCCGGCCAGCCGCCGGTGCGCGTGGTCGGCAACACGCTGCAGATCGTGCGCCGCTTCGATACGCCGGGCGGCGCGCCGCGCATCCAGATCGTGCGCTACCTGATCAGCTCCGGGCGCGTGGTGCGTTACGCCTCGCCGCCGGTCTCCGACGCGCGCGTGCTGCGCAGCATGCTGGCCGACGGCGGCGTGGACGGCTGGAGCTCGGTGCCGCTGATGCGCGGCGTGGGCGCGATCACGGCGCGCGTCTACGTGCCGAAGGTCGGCTGGACCATCAACATGCCGACCGCCGACGACGCGCTCGCCAAGAACAACGACGCGCTCAAGCAGCCGATCGTCGGCAACGGGCCGCCCGAGCGCTCGGTCACGGGGCTCGAGGTCGGCATCGGCGCGACCTCGCTGCGCGTGCCGATCAAGCGCGTGTTCCTGGTCGGAGAATGACGATGCGCGCGCCCTTTTCCGTCTCCCCTTGCCTGTCTCGCGTCCGCCGGCGCCGCGTCGCGCGGGCGCCGGCCTCGCGCGCGCATTCGCGCGGCGTGGCGATCATCAGCGCGCTGCTGGTGGTGGCGCTCACCGCGATCCTGGTGTCGGGCATGCTGTGGCGCCAGGAGGTGCAGATCCGCCGCATCGAGAACCAGCGCCTCCTGATGCAGGCGCAATGGGTGGCGCGCGGCGCGCTCGACTGGACCCGCATGATCCTGCGCTCCGAGGGCGACACGGCCCCCGGCGTGACCTATCTCGGCGGCATCTGGGCGGTGCCGATCGCCAAGACCAGGCTGTCCGACTTCCTCGGCAAGATCGGCGTGACCGATGTCTCGGGCGACGACGACACCTACCTGTCCGGCGATATCGAGGATGCCCAATCGCGCTTCAACCTGCGCAACCTGGTGTCCTCGCCGGCGCCGGGCGTGCTGCAGATCAATGCCTCCTCGGTCGCCGTCTTCAAGCGCCTGCTGGTGTCGCTGTCGATCGACTCGACCCTGGCGGTGCGCGTCGCCAAACAGATCCGCGCCGGCCTGCGCTATTCGGCGACGCGCTTCCAGAACGCCAACCCGCCCGGCACCGGCAACGCGCCGGTGGTCGCGCCGCAGGGCGACAGCACGCTGAACTCCGGCAATCCCGACCCGGGCTTCGACAACGGCGACAGCACCGACGCCGGCGCGGGCGCCTCGCCGCTGATCCCGACCAGCGTCGACTCGCTGCTCGACGTCAACGGCGTGACGCCCGAGATCGTCGAGAAGCTGCGGCCCTTCGTGACGGTGCTGCCGTCCACCACGCCGGTCAACCTCAATACCGCGCGCGCCGAGGTGATCGCCGCGCTGCTGCCGGGGCTCTCGGTGTCCTCCGCGCAGACGCTGGTGGCGCGCCGCGAGAACGTGTTCTTCCGCAACGTCGGCGATGCGCAGCTCGCGCTGCAGGCCACCGGTGTGCCGAACACGCTGCTGGACCCGACCCAGATCGACGTGACGTCCAGTTATTTCATCGTTCACGGTCATATTGAGCACGGGCGCGCGGAAATCGACCGCACCTCGCTCGTGTATCGTGACCCCACCACGCACACCACGCGCGTGGTCCGGGTTTCCGATCAGCTATAACAACGCCATCCGGGAGAGGAGCTCTTGAGCACGTTGATTGTTGTTTTGCCGCCGCGCGAACCGGCCGTGCCGCTGGCCGAGTGGCAATGGCCCGAACTGTCGTTCGCGCTCGTCGACAAGAGCGGCCACACCCAGCGCGCCGGACGCAGCTCGCTGGCCACTCTGCCGCAAGCCGCCTCCACGGTGCTGGTGGTGGCCGCGCGCGACCTGCTGCTGCTGGCCGCCGCGGTGCCCGCCGTGAAGGGGCCGAAGCTGCGCCAGGCGCTGCCGAACATCGTCGAGGATTACGTGATCCAGGACGCGCAGGCCTGCCATATCGCCGTCGACCCGGTCGCGCTGCCCGACGGCCGGCGCGTGCTGGCGGTGATCGATCGCGAGTGGTTCCGCTTCGCCATCGAGGCCTTCACCACCGCCGGCCATCGCGCGATCCGCGCGGTGCCGGCGATGCGTTGCCTGCCGCAGCCGGCCGGCGCCACGCTCGCGCCCGCCGCCGAGGCGGCGCTGGCCGGCGAGGACGGCGCGGGCCTCAGCGAGGCCGCCGTGATCTCGCCCGAGGACACGCCGGAAGTGAGCGATGGCGAGGCGCCGCGCGCACCGATCGTCGCCGCCATCATGGCGCGCATCGAATCGATGCCGGTGGACGAGGCGCTGTCGATCGCGACCGCGCCGCGCGTGGAACTGGCGATCGCCCGCGGCGCGCTCGGCGAGGGCCTCACCGCGCCGGCCGCCTCGGCCGGCTCGACGCTGGCCGCGCTGACCGCGGGCGGCCCGTTCGAGCTGTACCAGCTCGGCGCGCCCGGTGCCGAGCCGCAACTCGCCTCGATCACGCCGCCCGCCGAGCCCGACGCGATTCCCGGCACCACGCCGCTGCCCTTCGACATGTTCGCCCGCCGCGCGCTCGAGACGCGCTTCAACCTCTGCCAGTTCGATTTCGAGATCGTGCCCTGGCGCTTCGACCGTGCCACGCTCACGCGCCTGAAGCTGCCGGCCGCGCTGGCGGTGATCACCCTGCTGGTGGCGGTGGTCGGCATCAACATTCACTGGTGGCGCCTGGCGCGCGAGCGCGACGCGATTTCGGCGCAGATTACCGAGACGCTGCTGACGGCCTTCCCCAAGACCACCACGGTGCTCGATCCGCCCGCCCAGATGACGCGCCAGATCGACCAACTGCGGGTGGCCGCCGGCGAGCTCTCGCCCAACGACTTCCTCGCGCTGGCCAGCGGCGTGGCCCGCTCGCTCGGGCCGCTGCCGGCCAACGGCATCGCCTCGCTCGACTATCACGACCGCCGGCTCGACGTCGGCTTCAAGCCCGCCATCAAGGTCGATCCCGACTTCGGCGCGCGCCTGGCGCGTAACGGCCTGTCGGGCGAGATCGACAGCAGCACGGGCAAATGGACCATCCGGAGCGGATCATGAAGGCGGAACTGACCGAAACCCTCACCCAGTTCTGGGACGAGCGCAATTCGCGCGAGAAGCTGCTGCTGGGCTGGGGCGGCGCCCTGCTGGTGGCGGTGGTGCTGTATTCGGTGCTGTGGTCGCCGGCCGCCGAGAACAGCGAGAAGATCGCCACCGCGCTGCCGGGCATGCGCCTGCAGCTCGCGCAGATGACCGAGCAGGCCAACGAGGCGCGCTCGCTGGCCGCCGCCGCGCAGGGCGTGGCGCCCACCGGCATCGCGCTGCGCGACGCGCTGACCAGCTCGCTGTCCGATCACGGCTTCGCGGCCGCGCAGGTGCAGGTGGTCGGCAACGGCGTGCAGATCCAGCTCAAGAACGCCGCCTTCCCGGCCTGGACGCAATGGGTGGACGACGTGCGCAAGCAGTTCAAGGTGCAGGTGGCCGAGGCGCACGCCACCGCGCTGAAGGAAGACGGTCAGGTCGACCTGACCGTGGTCATGCAACCCTCGAGCGCGAACAACAAATGAGCTTCAGCATGAAGATGGCTGCCGTCACGGCGGAGGCCGCACGCCGATGACGGTCTGGATGAGAGTTCGCGCGGCGCTGCCGTGGCTGGTGGTCGGCGCGCTGGCGAGCCTGGTGATGATCGTCGCGCTGCTGCCGGCGGCCTGGGTCACGCCGCAGTTCTCGCGCGCCACCGGCGGCCACGTCAACCTGGTCGATCCCGACGGCTCGCTCTGGCACGGCTCGGCCACCCTGCTGCTGGCGCCGGGCAGCGACCGCAGCGCCTCCACCCTGCTGCCGGGCCGCATCGAATGGCGTACCGCGTTCTGGCCGCTGTTCACCGGCCGCGTGCAGATGCGGATGCGCCAGACCCAGGCCATGCCGGACGCGATCACCATCAACGCCAGCCTGCGCGGCGCCACCGTCTCGGCGGGCGCGATGGCCGTGCCGGCCTCGCTGCTGGTGGGGCTCGGCACGCCGTTCAACACGCTCGACCTGCAGGGCGACGTGCGGATCGGCTGGAGCGACTGGCGGCTGTTCGGCCAGGACGTGTTCGGCCAGCTCACCATGACCATCAACGACGTCAGCTCGCGGATCTCGATCGTCAAGCCGCTCGGCTCCTATCGCGCGGTCTGGCAGGCGCAGGGCGCGAATTCGACGCTCGACCTGTCGACGCTCAAGGGGCCGCTGTTCCTGGAGGGGCACGGCACGTTCGCCGGCCATGCTTCGTCGTTCACCGGCACCGCCCGCGCCGACGACGCGCAACGCGAGAACCTGGCCGGCCTGTTGAACCTGCTCGGCCATCCGATCGGCCCGGGCACGGTGTCGCTGACCTTCTGACCGTCGATCGACGGGATCGCCCCGAATGCAAAAGCGCCGACGGTGTGATGCCGTCGGCGCTTTTTTCGTGTTGCCGCCGGTCCTTGCCTCAGCGCTGCGCGACCGGCGTGCCCGCGGCGGCCGAGGCGGCCGACGGCGAGGAGGCCGCGACGGGCGCTTCCACCGAGCCCGTCTCGCGGTCCATCTGCGAGACGTCCCAGCCGCCGCCCAGCGCCTTCACCAGGTTCACCGACGACACCATGCGATTGCCGTTCAGCACCACCAGTTGCTGCTCCGCGTTGAAGGCGGTGGTCTGCGCGGTCAGCACGCTCACGTAGTCGACGGTGCCGGCCTTGTACTGGTTGGTGACGATGTCGAGCGCGCGCTGGGCCGAATCGACAGCCTGCCGCTGCACCACGATTTCCTGCTCGAGGATGCGCAGCGAGGCGAGGTTGTCCTCCACGTCCTGGAACGCGCTGAGCACGGCCGCGCGGTACTCGGCCACGTTCTGGTCGTAGGTCGCGCGCGCGGCTTCGGTCTGCGCCGAGCGCAGCCCGGCATCGAACAGCGTGGCCGCTAGTTGCGGGCCGACGGTCCAGACCCGCGAGGGCAGCGAGAACAGTTGCGACCAGGCCGAGCTCTGCACGCCGCCGCTGGCCGACAGCGTGAGGGTCGGGAAGAAGGCGGCGATCGCCACGCCGATCTGCTCGTTGGCGGCGGCCGCGCGGCGCTCGGCGGCGGCCACGTCGGGGCGCCGCTCGAGGATCGCCGAGGGCACCACGGCCGGCGTGCGCGGCGGCTCGGCGGTGAGCGGCATCGGCGCCAGCGAGAAGCTCGAGGCCGGCACGCCGATCAGGGTGGCGATCGCGTGCTCGTACTGCGCGCGCGCGATGCCGTTGTTGATCGCCGAGGCCTGCGCCGATTGCAGCTGCGTCTGCGCCTGGATCACGTCCGAGCGCGCGGCCACGCCCTGCGCGTACTGGTTCTGGGTCAGCGTCAGCGAGCGCTGGAACGAGGCCACCGTGTCGTCGAGCAGCTTCTGCGCGGCGTCGGTCTCGCGCAGCTGGAAGTAGGTTTGCGCCAGGGTGCCCTGGGCGGACAGGCGCGCATTGGCGAGATCCGCGGCGGCGGCCTGCTCGCCGGCCTTCTGCGAGCTGACGCTGCGGCTCACCTTGCCCCACAGGTCGAGTTCCCAGGAGGCGTCGAGCCCGGCGTTGTAGGAAGTGCTGTTGGTGCGGCCGGTCTTGAAGCCCTGGACGGTGCCGCCCGGGCTGCCCGAGCGCGTGCCGCCGGCGCTCACGCCGACGGTCGGGAAGTACGCGGCGCGCGCCTCGGCCACCAGCGCGCGGGCCTGGCGATAGGCCGCCGCGAACTGCGCGACCGTCTGGTTCGCCGTGTTCAGCTTGCTCATCAGGTCGTCGAGCTGCGGATCCTGGTAGATGCCCCACCAGGGGCCGCGATCGCTGCGATCGTCGGGCTGCGCGACCTTCCAGCCTTCCGGCGCTTCCTTGTAGGAGGCCGGCACCGATACCTCGGGACGATGGTAGTCGGGACCGACCGCGCATCCGGCGACGAGCACCGCGACGGCCGTTGCCACCGCGACGCGCAGCGCGTGATGCGCACGCAAGGGAAGAACTGGCTGCATGACTGGATTCCTGTCTGGGCACGCCCGCATGCGGGGCGACGAACGATGCGGCCGACGGCGCGGCTGCGCGCGGCCTGGCCGAAATGGTAACTGACGAACGCGGGAAACACGATCGGATCAGCCGTAAGGTTAAGACGTGGCGGCGAGCCGATGTGTTACCGGCGCGGGTTGGCTGGTTACCGGCGATTACGGCGCCGAAAGCTGGCGAGCCGAACCAGCATCGCCGCAATCGCAAGGCTGGCGACCAGCATGGCGCCGATCAGGATGCCGCCTTCCCCGTGGATACCGAGCCTTGCCATGGCATCGAACAGCAGTTCGAAGGCGCGCCAGCCGGCGCCGCTCTGGAACCAGTCGTCCAGCGGCGAATTCGCCACGCCGAGGTAGATCGGGATCGTCAAGACGAGCGCCAGGAGCAGTTGGTGGAGGGCTTTCACTGGACGATGAGCCGGCCGGGATACTTCATTGCGGTTCCCGGGATTCGAGGACAGGCCACTCTATGCGTCTCTCACATCCCGAAAAACGATCTGGATCAGGAACGACGGGGAACCAGCCTGGAAGCAGGCGGGAAGATTCGGCATCACGAATGGACGCCTGAAGCGGATGAGGATGATGAGGGAAGCTCGGCGCCGTAGCGGGCCGGCAGCCTCAATGCGTGCAATGCGGCGGGTGCAGACGAAGCGCGAGCCGCCACGAGGACGGCTCGTCGGAGGTGGCGGCGGCATCCTTGGCGCGCTGGCGCCGCTGGTCGATCCAGGCGAAACCGAGTGCCGCCAGCGAGCCGCCCGGCAGAACCAGCATCGCCACCATCAACGCAAGCTTCCAGCCGCGCGGGGAGCGGGCCAAGAGGGGACGGGCGTAGCGGCGCAGGGCGCCGGCGATCTGGATCAGGTACGGCATGACGAACTTCCTCGGAGTAGCGGATCAGGCAAGGGTGGGCATGGTGCTCGCGGATGTCTGAATCGGGATTGATTGCCTGAAATAATATTGACCAAGCAAGCAATTTTCAAGATACTGGGCGCGGTTTTCTCCTGGAAACAACAGATTTCCCTTCCGCGCGATGGCTCCCCTCTACGACCCCGCCAACATCGAGCTCGAGACCAGCGTCGGCCATTACCTGTCGCGGGCGCGGCAGGCCTTCGTCGAGCGCATGGACCAGGCGCTGGCCCCGCTCGGGCTGACCGCGCAGCAGATCGGCGTGATGCTGCTGCTGGCGCGCGGCGAGGCCGGCACGCCGCTGGAGCTGTCGCGGCGGCTGTCCTACGACAGCGGATCGATGACGCGCATGCTCGACCGGCTGGAGAAGAAAGGCCTGCTGGAGCGGCGCCGCAGCGCCTCGGATCGGCGCGTGATCGAGCTCGGGCTGACCGGGCCGGGCCGCGCGGCGGCCGACGCGCTGCCGGGGTTGATGGCGGGCGAACTCAATGCGCAGTTGGCCGGTTTCTCGGCCGACGAGCTGCAGACCATGACGGCGCTGCTGCAGCGCTTCATCGCCAACGCGCCGCTGCCCGCCGGCACCTGAGACGCGAACGTCGCGCGCGTCGCCCGGTACTTCACGCCTTCCCGTGCCCCCTGAAAGGGGGCATTTCCGTTTCGGCACCCGGCGGATCGGATTCGCGCAAACCCTCGATATGCCTGTCGCGGCAGCAATCGACCCGACATCGACGCGATACCGATCGGTATCTCCCCTCAGCGCGACCCGCCCTCGCTCGGCCAGGCGCGCAGGCTGTCGAAGGCCAGGTCGTCGTCGGTATCGACCGGGCCTACCTCACGCGCCACCTCCAGCCAGGCCCGTGCCGCATGCGAGAGGTAGCCGCGCCGCTTCCAGGCCGCCGCGATCGACCAGTCGATCTCGGGCTCGACGATCGGCCGGCAACTGAAGCGCGCCGGATCGAGCCGGCGGCAATACGGCGCCGGCAGCAGCGCGATGCCCACTCCGGCATGGACCAGCGCGGCCATGAAGTCCCAGTGGCCGCTGCGGCTCACGATCGAGGGCGTGAAGCCGGCCTGCGCGCAGGCGTCGAGCACGGCCTGGTGCAGCGCCAGCGCCTCGGCGTAGAACACGAAGGGTTCCTCGGCCAGGTCGGCGAGCGGCACCGTGTCCTCCTGGTCCCAGCGCGAGCCGCGCCGCGCCACCAGCCAAAGCGGCGCGCGCACCATCCGCAGCACCTCGAACACGGCCGGATCGACCGGCTCCAGCACCCCGCCCAGCTCCAGCTCGCCCGAGGCGAGCGCGGCCTCGATCATTCGCGCGCCCTGCTCGAACAGCTTCAGCTCGATGTTCGGATAACGCTGCCGGAACGCGGCGATGGCCGGCGTGAAGGCGGCGCCGCCCAGCGGCGGGATGCCGATCGTGAGCTCGCCGCGACCGAGCTCGGCCAGGTCGTCGAGCTCGGCCTGCAGCTGGGCCTGCGCGGCCAGCACGTCCTGGCCGCGCTGGAACACGATCCGGCCCGCGTCGGTCAGCACCATCTGGCGGCTGTCGCGCAGCAGCAGCGGCGTGCCGATCTCGTCCTCGAGCGCCTTGACCATCTTGCTGATGGTCGGCTGGGTCACGAACATCTGTTCGGCGGCCGCCGTGAAGCTCTGCTGGCGGACCACCTCGACGAAATAACGCAGCGCGCGCAGCTCCATGCGGCCTCCGATATGAGCCAGGGATTCCCGGGATGATGAATTCCGATCGGGAATGGTTTCGATGGAAACAAGTCATTTTATTTATGACAAGGCCGATCCTATACTCGGCTCGTCCTGTCGATCAAGTCGTGCCGCGCATCATGTCCGAGCTCCCGTTGGCCCCGCCTTCCACCCCCTCCCCCGACACCGCGCAGCCCGTGGCGGCGGGCCTGCCGCCGGCGCTGGCGCGTGCCGCGCGCGTGGTGCTGCAGGCCACCGCCCTGGCGGCCTTGTGGACGATTGCCGACCAGTTGGTGCGCATCTGCCGGCTGCCGGTGCCGGCCGGCATCGTCGGGCTCGCCGTGCTGCTGGTCCTGCTGATGACGGGCCGGGTCCGCCCGGCCGCGGTGAGGGACGGCGCGAACTGGCTGCTCACCGACATGCTGCTGTTCTTCATCCCGGCCACCGTCGCCGCGGTCCAGTACGGCGGACTGTTTCGCGCCGAGGGCTGGCGGCTGGCCCTGGTGGTGGTGCTCGGCACGATGCTGGTGATGGGCGCGGTGGCGCTGGCGGTCGAGCGGGCGGCCCGCTTCGAGCGGCGCCTGGCGCTTTCGCGTGCCATGCGAGCCGGCTCGCGAGAGCGCAAGCCGATCATCCCGATCCGCGGCCAGGCCTGAGGACAGCGCCATGAACCTCGACCTCGCCCAGCTTTCGCCCGCGGCCAGCGGCGCGCTGTCCGCGCTCTGCCTGGCCGCCACCATCGCCCTTTACCTGGCGGCGAAACGCCTCTACGCGAAGCGCCCCAGCTTGCTGTTCTCGCCGCTGGTGATGGTGCCGGCGCTGCTGGTGGCGGCCATCGCGCTGAGCGGCATCCCCTATGCCGTCTACTTCCACGACACGCGCTGGCTGATGTGGCTGCTGGGCCCGGCCACCATCGCCTTCGCGGTGCCGATCCACGAATACCGGCACCTGATCCGCCGCCACTGGCTGTCGCTGTCGGTGGGCGTGACGGTCGGCATCGTGGCCGCCGTGGGCGGCTCGCTGCTGCTGGCCAGGCTGCTGCACCTGTCGCCCGAGCTGCAGCGCAGCCTCGCGGTGCGCTCGATCTCGACGCCCTTCGCGCTGGCCGTCTCGGACCGCCTGCATGCGCCGCGCGACCTCACCGCGCTGTTCGTGATCGCCACCGGCCTGTGCGGCATGCTGCTCGGCGAGCTGATGCTGGCGGTGCTGCCGCTGCGCTCGCGGCTGGCGCGCGGCGCGCTGTTCGGCGCGGCCGCGCATGCGGTCGGCACCGCCAAGGCGCGCGAGATCGGCGGCGAGGAAGGCGTGGTGTCGAGCCTGACGATGATGATCGCCGGCGTGGCGATGGTGCTGCTCGCGCCCCTGCTGGCGCACCTGCCCGTCTAGGGAGCGATCGCCTCGTCGGCGCCGGTCGACGGGCTGGCACCTGTCGCGCCGATTCCACATCGGCGGGAGACAATCATCACTTCGGCGTCGCGACTGCGTAATCGCGTGCGCCCGGCGGCGGCCCTCGCCACCGCCGCGAGCCCCGCCGGGCCTGCCTGGGGCACGCTCCCGGCCTCCCCGCTGCCGCCGCCCTTGCCGCGCGCCGCGTGCGTTCCCCGATTCGACAAACCAGCGAGATGGACGCAAATCCCCCCTCTGTTCTTCCCATCGCGCAACAGTCGGTCCGCTGACAATCAGGCTACGAGTCATCACGTAAGCAAGCTCATGGCCACCACGACCGCCTCCGCTTCACCCGAACGCCCGCCCACCGGCAAATTCAAGCGCATCGTGCTGTTCGCGCTGATCGGCCTGGTCATCGCCGCCGCGGGCGGCGCCGCCGCCTGGTACTTCCTGCTCAGGCACGAAGGCCCGGCCGCCGCGCATGCCGCACCGCAGTCGCTGGCCACCCCGGTGTTCTTCCCGCTCGAGTCGATGACGGTGAACCTGCAGTCCGACGACGGCCTGCACTACCTGCGCATCGGCCTGACCCTGAAGCTCACCGATCCGACCGCCCAGGACTACCTGACCCAGCACATGCCGGAGATCCGCAGCCGCATCCTGCTGGCGCTGTCGAACAAGCATCCGGAGGATCTCGCCACGCTCGACGGCAAGCGCGAGCTGGCCGACGAGCTGCGCACCCTGATCGAGCAGCCGACGCAGCCGGGCAATCGCAGCGCCCGCGTCGACGCGGTGCTGTTCACCGATTTCGTCGTCCAGTAAGCCGCCAAGGGAGCGCCATGGGCCACGAAGAATTCATGTCGCAGGAGGAGGTCGATGCCCTCCTCAAGGGCGTCACCGGCGAGATCGATTCGACCGACGAACCGGTCGATACCTCGGGTGTCCGCCCCTACAACCTCGCGACGCAGGAACGGATCGTCCGCGGCCGGATGCCCGGCCTGGAGATCATCAACGATCGCTTCGCGCGCCTGCTGCGCGTCGGCATCTTCAACTTCATGCGCCGCACCGCCGAGATCTCGGTCAGCCAGGTGAAGGTGCAGAAGTACAGCGAGTTCACCCGCAACCTGCCGATCCCGACCAACCTGAACCTGGTGCACGTCAAGCCGCTGCGCGGCACCTCGCTGTTCGTGTTCGACCCGAACCTGGTGTTCTTCGTGGTCGACAACCTGTTCGGCGGCGACGGGCGCTTCCATACCCGCGTCGAGGGCCGCGATTTCACGCAGACCGAGATGCGCATCATCAGCAAGCTGCTGCACATGGTGTTCGAGCATTACACGGTGGCCTGGAAGAGCGTGCGGCCGCTGCAGTTCGAACACGTGCGCTCGGAGATGCACACCCAGTTCGCCAACGTCGCCACGCCCAACGAGATCGTGATCGTCACGCAGTTCTCGATCGAGTTCGGCCCGACCGGCGGCACCCTGCACATCTGCATGCCCTACTCGATGATCGAGCCGATCCGCGACGTGCTGAGCTCGCCGATCCAGGGCGAGGCGCTCGAGGTCGACCGCCGCTGGGTGCGTGTGCTGTCGCAGCAGGTGCAGGCCGCCGAGGTCGAGCTGACGGCCGACCTGGCCGAGGTGCCGACCACTTTCGAGCGGATCCTCAACCTGCGGGTGGGCGACGTGCTGCCGCTCGACATCGGCGACGCGGTGACCGCCAAGGTGGACGGCGTACCGGTGATGGAATGCGGCTACGGGATTTTCAATGGGCAATACGCGCTGCGCGTGAACCGCATGATCGGCGCGAGCGATACGACGAAGGAAGGTGGATATGACTGAGCTGAACCCGACGCCCGACGGCAAGCAAGCGGGCGCCGACGCGGCGGACGAAGCCATGGACGACTGGGCTGCCGCGCTCGCCGAGCAGAACGAGCAGCCGATCGCCTCCGGCGCGACCGGTGCCGGCGTGTTCCAGCCGCTGTCGAAGGCGGCCTCGAACTCGACGCACAACGACATCGACATGATTCTCGACATCCCCGTCAAGATGACCGTCGAACTGGGCCGCACCAAGATCGCGATCCGCAACCTGCTGCAGCTCGCGCAGGGTTCGGTGGTCGAGCTCGACGGCCTGGCCGGCGAGCCGATGGACGTGCTGGTCAACGGCTGCCTGATCGCGCAGGGCGAAGTGGTGGTGGTGAACGACAAGTTCGGGATCCGCCTGACCGACATCATCACGCCGTCCGAACGGATCCGGAAGCTGAATCGATGAAGCGTTCCGCCGTTCGCGCCCTGCCCGAGCGGCGGGCCGGCTCGCCCGTCGCCGCGCGCCTGGCGGGAGCGGCCGCCACGCTCGCCGGTGCGGCGCTGCTGGCGCCGGCCCTGGCGCGCGCGGCCGACATGAACGCCGTCAACCATCCCGCCTCCTATGCCTCGGGCAGCGTGGTCGGCTCGGCCGTGCCCTCGCTGGGCGCCGGCGCGGTGCTGCAGACCATCCTCGGCCTCGCGGTGGTGATCGGCCTGGTGTTCGCCTGCGCCTGGCTCGCGCGGCGGCTCGGCTTCCAGCCCGCCCGGCGCGGCGGCACCCTGAAGGTGGTGGCCAGCGTCGCGGTGGGCGGCAAGGAGAGCGCGACGGTGGTCGAGGTCGGCGACACCTGGCTGGTGCTGGGCGTCGCGCCCGGCAATGTACGGCTGCTGCACACGCTGCCGGCCGGCACGCCCGGCGTGGTGGCCGGCGGCCCGGCGACGACGGCGACGGCAACGACCGCGCCCGAGCAGGACGCCGCCTTGTCCGGCACGTTCGGCGAGCGTTTTCGCAGCGCGCTGGGCGGCGAAGTCGCCAGGCGGCTGGGTGGGCGCTCCCGCAAGGATTCCTGAAGATGATGTCGTATCGATCGAGCGCGCGCGCCGCGCTTCGCCCCTTCTTTCGCCCCTTCGCGGCCGCGCGTCCGTCCCTGGCGGGCTTGCGCCGCGTGCTGCCCTGGCTGGCCGCGCTGCTGCCGCTGGCCGCTCTCGCGCTGCCCTCGCTGGCCCATGCGCAGGCGCAGGGCCTGCCCGCCTTCAATACCAGCCCCGGCCCGAACGGCGGCACGACCTACTCGCTGAGCGTGCAGACCATGCTGCTGCTCACGATGCTGTCGTTCCTGCCGGCCATCGTGCTGATGATGACCAGCTTCACGCGCATCATCATCGTGCTGTCGCTGCTGCGCCAGGCGCTGGGCACCACCACCACCCCGCCCAACCAGGTGCTGGTGGGCCTGGCGCTGTTCCTCACCCTGTTCGTGATGTCGCCGGTGCTGGACCGCGCCTACACCGACGGCTACCAGCCGTTCTCGGCCGGCACCCTGCCGATGGACCAGGCGGTGCAGCGGGGCCTGGCGCCCTTCAAGACCTTCATGCTCAAGCAGACGCGCGAGAGCGACCTCGCGCTGTTTGCGCGCATCGCCAAGGCGCCGCCGATGCAGGGCCCCGAGGACGTGCCGCTGCCGCTGCTGGTGCCGGCCTTCCTGACCAGCGAGCTGAAGACCGGCTTCCAGATCGGCTTCACGATCTTCATCCCGTTCCTGATCATCGACCTGGTGGTGGCGAGCGTGCTGATGTCGATGGGGATGATGATGGTCTCGCCGACCACCATCTCGCTGCCCTTCAAGCTGATGCTGTTCGTGCTGGTGGACGGCTGGCAACTGCTGATCGGCTCGCTCGCGCAGAGCTTTACCTGAGGACGATGCGATGACGCCCGAATCCGTCATGACGCTGGGCCACCAGGCGATGATGATAGGCCTGCTGCTGGCCGCGCCGCTGCTGCTGGTGGCGCTGGTGGTGGGCCTGGTGGTGAGCCTGTTCCAGGCCGCCACGCAGATCAACGAGTCGACCCTGTCGTTCATCCCCAAGCTGCTCGCGATCGTGGTGACGATGGTGATCGCCGGCCCCTGGATGCTGTCGACCATGCTCGACTACATGCGCGACATCCTGATGCACGTGGCCACGCTCGGCACCAGCTGAGCGCGTCCGCCGCCCTGCCCGCTCCCTTGGCCATTCCCGCTCCTTCCACGCGCCGATGTTCACCGTCACCTACGCGCAACTGAACGTCTGGCTGACCGCGTTCCTCTGGCCCTTCGTGCGGATCCTCGCGCTGGTGGCCACCGCGCCGCTGATCGGCCATGCCTCGGTGCCGGCGCGCGTGAAGATCGGCGTGTCGGCCCTGGTGTCGATCGCGGTGGCGCCCGCGCTCGGACCGCTGCCGCAGGCCACGGTGTTCTCGGCCGAGGGCATCTGGATCCTGGTCAACCAGTTCCTGATCGGCGCCGCGCTCGGCTTCACCATGCAGATCGTGTTCGCGGTGGTGGAGGCGGCCGGCGACTACATCGGCCTGCAGATGGGGCTCGGCTTCGCCAGCTTCTTCGATCCGCACAGCGGCAACACGCCGATGCTGGGCCGCGTGCTCAACGCCTTCGCGATGCTGGCCTTCATCGCCTTCGACGGCCACCTGCAGCTGATCGCCGCCCTGGTGCAGTCCTTCGATATCGTGCCGATCTCCGCGAACCTGCTGCGCGCAGCCGGCTGGCGCATCGTGGCCGGCGCCGGCATCAACGTGTTCTCGATGGGCCTCTTGCTGGCGCTGCCGGTGGTGGCCGCGCTGCTGATCTCGAACCTCGCGCTCGGCATCCTGAACCGCGCCGCGCCGCAGATCGGCATCTTCCAGGTCGGCTTCCCGGTGCTGATGCTGGTCGGGCTGCTGCTGGTGCAGCTGATGATCCCCAACCTGATGCCGTTCTTCTCGCACCTGTTCGACGACGGTTACGAGATGATGGGCCGCGTCGCGGCGGGCTTCCGTTAAAATTCGGCTCGCGTTGCGCGAACCGGCATCCCTGCCGGCCGTCCCGTTCCCCGTCTCGCCAGTTCCCGCGCCCCGGTTCGCCCGCGGCGCGCCGGGCCCGGCGCGGCGCCGGTGAGGCGAGGCGGCCGCCGTCCCGGCCTCGCGCCCCCGAACAGTCGTCCGGCCCCGCCCGGCTCGCCGTGCCCTCGCGCGGCGGCGGCCCGGGAGCCGGGCGCGTCCCGTGGTCCTCCGTTCCCCTCGCGACCCGCCACGTCCCTGCCCGCGCCGATGCGTCGACATGCCGATGCACCGATGCGCGGCCGGGCATGGCGGACGGCCTCGACGGCCCGCCGTGGCGGCGCCGGGGAACCTCGGCAGCGGCGCGCCACTCATGCTTTACATGGAAAACACGATGCGAAAGATCGAATCCGCCAGTCCCGAGGCCCGCTCCGCGGATCTCGCGGCGGACAACCTCGAACGGCTCCGGGCCCTGTTCCCGGAAGCGGTGACCGAAGGCCCGCAGGGCCTCGCGCTGAACCTCGAGGTGCTCAAGGCGCTGGTGGGCGAGCGCACCGTCGCCGAGGCCGACGAGAAATACGGCCTGGCCTGGCACGGCAAGCGCCGCGCGCGCCAGCTCGCGCTCACGCCCTCCACCGGCACGCTGCGCCCCTGCCGCGAGGAGAGCCTGAACTGGGACGGCACCCGCAACCTGATGATCGAGGGCGACAACCTCGAGGTGCTCAAGCTGCTGCACAAGAGCTACGCGGGCTCGGTCAAGCTGGTCTATATCGATCCGCCGTACAACACCGGCAAGGAGTTCGTCTATCCCGACAACTTCACCGACAGCCTGCGCCACTACCTTGCGCTGACGGGCCAGGCCGCGGGCGGGGTGAAGCTCAGCAGCCATACCGAGGCGAGCGGCCGGTTCCATACCGACTGGCTCAACATGATGTATCCGCGCCTGAAGCTGGCCTTCGACCTGCTGGCCCGCGACGGCCTGATCGCCATCCATATCGACGAGCACGAACTGCACGCGCTGGTGCTGGTGATGCGCGAGATCTTCGGCGAGGAGAACGAGCTGGGCGTGGCGGTGTGGGACAAGCGCAACCCGAAGGGCGACGCGCGGGGCATCGCCTACCAGCACGAATCGATCGTGCTGTTCGCGCGCGACGCCGAATGGCTGTTCGAGCATGCGCCGCTCAAGCGCCCCAAGCGCAACGCGCAGCGCATGCTGGACGCGGCCCACGACGCGATCGCCGACACCACCACCATCGCCGAGGCGACCCAGGCCTACCGCGCCTGGCTGCGCGCGCAGACCACGCTGTCGGGCGGCGAGGCGATGTACGACCGGCTCTCGCCCGAAGGCCGCGTCTACCGCCTGGTATCGATGGCCTGGCCGAACAAGAAGCGCGCCCCCGACGACTACTTCATCCCGCTCACGCACCCGGTGACGGGCAAGCCCTGCCCGGTGCCCGAGCGCGGCTGGCGCAACCCGCCCGCCACCATGCGCGAGCTGCTCGACAAGGGGCTGATCGAGTTCGGCGCGGATGAAAGCACCCAGCCGCAGCGGATCTATTTCCTCGACGAGAACCTGCACGAGAACGTGCCCTCGATCCTGCCCTTCGGCGGCTCGGACGATGCGCGCCTGAAGGCACTGGCGATTCCCTTCGACCTGCCCAAGCCGACCGATTTCGCGGCCTCGCTGGTGAGCTGGCTGACCGGCGACGACGACCTGATCGTCGACTGCTTCGCCGGCTCCGGCACCACCGCGCACGCGGTGATGGAGGCCAACGCGGCCGACGGCGCGCGCCGGCGCTTCGCGCTGGTGCAGCTGCCCGAGCCGCTCGATGCCGGCAACAAGGACCAGAAGGCCGCCGCCGAGTTCTGCGCGAAGCTCAAGCGTCCCGCCAACCTGGCCGAGATCACCAAGGAGCGGCTGCGGCGCGCGGCCGAGCGGATCCTCGGCGAGCATCCCGAGGCGGCGCTCGACCTGGGCTTCCGCGTGTTCCGGCTCGATTCCACCAACGTGGTGGAATGGGACCCGCGCGGCGCCAACGTGCAGCAGTCGCTGCTCGACGCGGTCGAGCACATCAAGGCCGGCCGCACCGACGCGGACCTGCTCGCCGAGCTGACCATCAAGCTCGGCCTCGATCTGTGCGCGCCGGTCGACACCCTGCCGGTGGCCGGCAAGCAGGTGCACGTGATCGACGGCGCGATCGTGGCCTGCTTCGCCGCGCGCATCGACCGCGGCGAGGCCGAGGTGCTGGCGCAGGGCATCGTCGGCGTGCTCGATGCGGTGGATGCGCCGCCCCAGCACGACGTGACCTGCGTGTTCCGCGACGGCGCCTTCGTCGACGACGTCGCCAAGGTCAATCTGTCCGCGATCCTCGAGCAGCACGGGATCCGCTCGGTGCGGAGCCTCTGATGACGCGCAACGTGTTCGACGCGCAGTCGGCCGGCGCGCCGATGATGGAACTGCATTTCGAGGCCGATCTCGACTACCAGCTCGAGGCGGTGGATGCCGTCTGCGACCTGTTTCGCGGGCAGGATGCGCATCGCGCGGCGTTCAGCGTCGAGGCGGCCGACGCCGCTGGACAGACCGGCGACGGCGACACCAGCATCGCGCGGCAGATGCCGATTGGCGTGGCCGAGAGCGCGCTGGCGGTCGGCAACCGGCTCGCGCTCGATACCGCGGCGCTGGCGCGCAACCTCGCCGAGGTGCAGGTGCGCGGCGGCCTGGCGCCCTCGGGGCCGCTGGTCTCGACCGACTTCACCGTCGAGATGGAGACCGGCACCGGCAAGACCTATGTCTACCTGCGCACCATCTTCGAGCTGCACCGGCGTTACGGCTTCACCAAGTTCGTGATCGTGGTGCCCTCGGTGGCGATCAAGGAGGGCGTGCACAAGACGCTCGACATCACGCGCTCGCATTTCCGCCGGCTCTACGACGGCGTGCCGTTCGACTACTTCCTGTACGACTCCGCCAAGCTCGGCCAGGTGCGCCGCTTCGCCTCCAGCGCGACGGTGCAGATCATGGTCGCGACGGTGGCCGCGATCAACCGCAAGGACGTCAACAACCTCTACAAGCCCAGCGAGAAGACCGGCGGCGAGAAGCCGATCGACCTGATCCGCGCCACCCGGCCGATCCTGATCGTCGACGAGCCGCAGAGCGTGGACGGCGGGCTGGAAGGCCGCGGCAAGGAGGCGCTCGACGCGATGGCGCCGCTCTGCACGCTGCGCTATTCGGCGACCCACGCGGACCTGTACCAGATGGTGTACCGGCTCGATGCGGTGGACGCCTACGAGCGGCGCCTGGTCAAGCAGATCGAGGTGGCCTCGGCCACCGTCGAGGACGCGCACAACAAGCCCTATGTGCGGCTGGTCTCGGTGAGCAACCGGCGCGGCACCATCGCCGCGCGCGTCGAGCTCGACGTGGCCACGCCCGCCGGCGTCGAGCGCCAGACCGTGACGGTCGGCGACGGCGACCTGCTCGAGCGCGTGACGCGCCGCGGCGTGTATGCCGACTACCGGATCGGCGAGATCGACACCACGCGCGGCAGCGAGTTCGTCGAGCTGCGCTATCCCGGCGGCGAGGCCTTCCTCGCGCTCGGCGACGCGCATGGCGACGTCGATCCGCTGGCGATCCAGCGCGAGATGATCCGCCGCACGATCCGCGAGCACCTGGACAAGGAGCTGCGCCTCAAGCCGCTCGGCGTGAAGGTGCTGTCGCTGTTCTTCGTCGACAGCGTCGATCGCTATCGCCGCTACGAGCCCGGTGGCGTGGCGCTGAAGGGCCCCTACGCGGAGATCTTCGAGGACGAGTACCGGCGCGCCGCGAAGCTGCCGATCTACCGCTCGCTGTTCGCCGGCTTCGATCCCGAGCTCGACGTGGCCGCCGCGCACGACGGCTACTTCTCGATCGACCGCAAGGGCGGCTGGACCGAGACCAGCGACAGCAATGCCAGCGGCCGCGAGAACGCCGAGCGCGCCTACAGCCTGATCATGCGCGAGAAGGAGCGGCTGCTGTCCTTCGCCACGCCGCTGCGCTTCATCTTCTCGCACTCGGCACTCAAGGAAGGCTGGGACAACCCGAACGTGTTCCAGATCTGCACGCTGCGCGATATCCGCAGCGAGCGCGAGCGGCGCCAGACCATCGGGCGCGGGCTGCGCCTGGCGGTCGACCAGCGCGGCGAGCGCGTGCGCGGCTTCGACGTCAACACGCTGACCGTGGT
This sequence comes from Burkholderia gladioli, assembly GCF_000959725.1. Classification (NCBI taxonomy): domain Bacteria; kingdom Pseudomonadati; phylum Pseudomonadota; class Betaproteobacteria; order Burkholderiales; family Burkholderiaceae; genus Burkholderia; species Burkholderia gladioli. Next base: position 1,534,522 of record NZ_CP009323.1, on the reverse strand, counting down.
GGCCACCGAGAGCTACGAGCAGTTCGCCTCGAACCTGCAGAAGGAGATCGAGGCCGATACGGGGATCCGCTTCGGTATTGTCGACACGCACCAGTTCGCGGTGCTGCCGGTGATCGACGCGCAAGGCGCGAGCGCGCCGCTGGGCGTCGAGCGTTCGGCGGCCTTGTGGACGCATCTGCACGAGGGCGGCTTCATCGACGCGCAGGGCAAGGTGCTCGATGCGCTGAAGATCGTGCTCAAGGGCGGCGTGCTGCCCTTGCCCGAAGCCTTCGAGCCGCTGCGGCACCGGATCGTCGAGTTGCTGCGCAAGCTGTCCGGGCGCCTGGACGTGCGCAATGCCGACGACCGCCGGCTGCTGGTGCCGCGCCTGGACGCGAAGGGCCAGCCCGTCGTGTTCGGCGAGGCGTTCCGCGCGCTCTGGGCCCGCGTGCAGGCGCGCACCACCTATCGCGTCAGCTTCGACGACGCCGCGCTGGTGGAGGCCTGCGTGGCCGCGCTGCGGGCCGCGCCCGAGGTGCCGCGCGCGCGCCTGCAATGGCGCAAGGCCGACATCTCGATCGGCAAGGCCGGCGTGGAAGCTACCGAGACGGCCTCGGCCGGCACGGTGGTGCTCGACGAGGGTGAGATCGCCCTGCCCGACCTGCTCACCGAGCTGCAGGACCGCACCCAGCTGACGCGGCGCACGCTGGCCGCGGTACTGACCGGCAGCGGGCGGCTCGACGAATTCCGCATCAACCCGCAAGCCTTCATCGCGCTGGTGGCCGATGCGGTGAACCGCTGCAAGCGCGAGGCGCTGGTGGACGGCATCGCCTACAAGCGGATCGGCGACGGCGTGGTGTGGCCGCTGGCGCGCTTCGTCGACGAGCCGGTGACGGGGTATCGCAAGGATCTGCGCGAGGACGCGGGCAAGTCGATTACCACCGCGATCGTGGTCGAGTCGGCGGCCGAGCGTGCCTTCGTGGATGCGCTGGAGGCCAGCCCGGCGGTGACCTTGTACGCGAAGCTGCCGGCCTGGTTCCGGATTCCCACGCCGCTGGGCGACTACCGGCCCGATTGGCTGGTGCTGGTGGAGCGGGCTGGGGCGCCGGACCAGTGTTATGTGGTGGAGATGGACAGCCAGGCCGACGACACCGAGCCGCGCGGCCGCGAACGGCGCAAGGTCCGCTGCGGGGATGCGCATTTCAAGGCGATCGCGGGGGCCGAGGGGCCGGTGCACTTCGTGCGGGCGCGCACGGTGGATGATCTGCTGGGTGTGACGGGGCAGCGGTCGTTCGCGTTTTAGGGGGGCGCGGCGGCTGGCGGGATGGCCGGCGCCGCGCCTTCCCTCTATCGTCCGTCATCTCAGGGATACAGCCCCTATATTCAAGGATTCGGGCAGATTCGCATGCCCGTTTTCCGCTTCCGATTCATCGGGCTCAGGCGTTCACCATTCGGTTCACACTCGAAAACATCGTCATTTTGTTTTCGATGCGAGCCGCACCGCCATGAGCCGATTCGACCTGCCCACCACCTCCGTCTCCCCCTGGTCGGCCCCGACCACGCCGGCTACGCACACGGCCCATACGCCGCCGGCGCCGCATCCCGGGCAGGCCAGCAGCCAGGGCGGCAACGCCGCGCTCTCGGGCCTGCAATCACGCCGGCATGCACGGGCGCAAGCCGACGAGGCCAAGCTCTCGCCCATCCTCCAGCACGTCCTCGATCCTTCGGTGAACCCTTACGCTGCGCATCCCAGCGATTCGCACGTGATGCTGAACTTCGCCGCGCCCGTGGCCGAGCCGCCCTCGCGCACCGCCGCCAGGCAGTTTCAGCAGAAATTCCAGCAGGCGGCACTCGATGCGCCGGGCAGCGTGCGCGCCAGCCGTCACGACCTGGGGCTGTCCGAGCACCGGCTGACGATGATCGATATCGGTGGCGAGGGCCAGAAGACCGAGGATGGCGAGGAACTGATGCGCAGCGGCAATGCGCATGCGATCAACGTCAACGCGCAGACGGTAGGTTCGCCCGGCGAGTTCCACCTGCAGGCCGAGCCGGGCGGACAGCCGCAAAAGACCAGTCATTTCGAGATTCCGAACCTGGTGCGGCCGGCGAAATCCTGGCCCGGGCCCGGCGAGAAGGCCGAAGGCTTGTTGCCCTTCGCGGATGGTTTCTCCAGCATGACGATGACCGAGGGCGCGCCCGTATTCGGCTATCACGTCAACGAGATGTCACGTGTGACCTCGAAAAAGGGCTGGATGATGCTGGCCGTGGACGAGAGCTTCGAGGACAGGATTGGCGAATTGGCGCACAAGCACAACGGCGATGGGACCGTGTGGAGCTTCCCGCCGAAGGACGGCACCATGAACCGTTACGTGATTCCGCCGAAAGCGGCGCTGGAAGGGGGGGCCGCTGGCGACTACAAGGCGATGTGGAGCGAGGCGTCCGCGCATGACGCGTATGACGTGGCACAGACCATCGCCTTGCATCAGGCCGGTAGCCTATCGCTGGATGAGGCCAGGCAGGCCGCGCCGGGGCTCAAGGACGCGCATGGGGAGATCGATTTTTCGAGGCTGGCGGCTGGCAAGGCTTCGGTGAAGCATGACGAGCTGTGAGCCGGGGCTGATCCGGGCTTTGCGGGCTTGCACAGTATTCCGGACCCGTTGTCCACGCAGTTATCCACGCCCCTGCGTATCCCCACAGCTTTTGTCGGGGTCGTATACACAAATAGTAGTAGTTAACAAAAGGCGTCCATTGCTGTGGATAACCGCGTTTACGCCTTTTCGATCAGCGCTGTGCCGTCCGCATAACCGTGCCGGTGCGATGTGCACAGCTCCCGGCAACACAGAACAACTTGCCGCACAGCCTGTGCGTATCTGTGTTTTGCCCAATCTGTCCACAGACTATCCGCTGTGGTTCGCTGTGCCGCGAAGACGAGCGAAACCGCGTCAGCCAAGGCTGACGGCCGGTTTCAAAGGTGAGGAAAGTCGGTTTGAGGTGAGGCTGGGAAGAATCAGCCGCGCACCGTTTCGAGCGCCGTGGTGAGCGCCGCGCCATTCACGCCGTCGGTGGGCGCCACCAGCGCGTAGTTGTAGCCCTGCTGCGAGCCGTATTGCGCGAGCAGCGCGCCGTCGCGGCGCGTGCCGTTCTTCAGCAACTGGCGCTGGCCGCCGGGCGGGCGCACGTAGAAGCTGACCGCGTGACCCTGGTCGTCCTGGTAGAGCACCATCGCCGAAGGCCCGTCCTCGGTCGCGAACAGGCGCCCGCCCACCGGCGTGAAGCCGGCCCGGGCCAGGTCGGGCAGCCGGATCGTCGAGCCGACCGAGCGCTCCAGCCAGGCCTGCAGCTCCTCCGGCCGGTGCGTGGCCAGATCGAAGCGGGCGCTGCGGTTCACCACCACCATCCGGTAGGCGGCCAGCGCGTCGCCCATCGGCCGGATCGGCGTGGCGACCGCGGCCAGCGTCGCGTCCGGGCCGCCCTCGAGCTGCCAGCCACGCGCCATCCAGCCGCCGCCGCCGCCGATCGCCACGCTCAGCACCAGCGCGGCCGCGACCGCCAGGCGTCCACGCAGCCGCGCCTGGCGGCGATCGCGCAGCAGCGCGGGATCGAGCTCGCGGCTGGCCGGCGGCAGCGCCAGGCCGTCGATGGCGGCGCGCAGCGCCTGCGCGTCGCGGCGCCACTGGCGCACCTGCTCGGCGCGCTCGGGGTGGCTCGCCAGCCAGCGTTCGACCGCCGCGCGCTCGTTCGCGTCGAGCCGGCCGTCGACATAGGCGTGGAGATCGTGGTCGTCGGGCGGAATGTTCATTTCATCAATCGCAGCTTGGGGGCGGAGGTTTCGCCGTCGCCGAGCGCGCGCAGGGCGGCGCGGGCGCGCGACAGGCGCGACATCACGGTGCCGATCGGCACGTCGAGCAGCTCGGCCACCTCGCGGTAGCTGAAGCCCTCCACCGCGACCAGCAGCAGCAGGCTGCGCTGCTCGGCCGTCAGCTTGGCGAAGGCGTCGAGCATCGAGCGCGCCTCCACCTGGTCCTCGGCCGAGGGCCATTGCGGCTCGTCGTCCTCGCCCAGGCGCCCCAGCAGCCAGGCATAGCGCTTCGCGCTGCGGCGCGAGTCGAGGAACTGGCGGTACAGGATCGTGAACAGCCAGCTGCGCAGCGCGTGTTCGTCGCGGCGGTCCGCCCAGTGGATCAGCGCACGCTCCAGCGTGGTCTGCACCAGGTCGTCCGCCGCGTGGACGTCGCGGGTCAGCCATAGCGCGAAGCGCCGCAATCGCGGCAGCAGTTCGCGCAAGGAGTCGTCGAGATCGGCAGATGGCATGGTGGGCCGCCGGGTGGCGAGCATGGATACCGACGTGAGACGCCGGCCGCTCGACTTTATTCCATTTCCAAGTCGAAGGTGGCTGGCGTCAGCGGGATCCGGCAGGAGGAAATCCGCGAGGGCGATGGAATAAAATCGGGCGCCGTTCGTCTCATACCCGTCCCCAAACGATTTCAAGGTCAGGAGCAGTCCATGACGCATCCTCCCCCCAATTCCCCGCGCGGCGGCGGCGCCTGGCGCTGGGCGCTGATCGGCGGCACCGTGGTGGTGGCCGTCGCCGCGTTCGGCTACACCGGCGGCTGGCTCGCGCCGCACCGGCTCACGTCGGCGCGCATCGTCGACGCCCTGCAGGCCAACGGCGGCCTGCACGCGGGCTTCCGCCGCAATCACGCGAAGGGCATCTGCGTGACCGGCTACTTCGAGAGCAACGGCGACGGCGCGGCCTGGTCCAGCGCGCCCTTCTTCGGCGCCGCGACGCGCACGCCGGTGGTGGGCCGCTTCGCGGTGCCGGGCGGCAACCCCTACGCGCCCGATACCAGCGTGCCGATCCGCAGCCTCGCGCTGCGCCTGACCGCGCCCGACGGCGCGCAATGGCGCACCGGCATGAACGCGATGCCGGTGTTCCCGGTGGCCACGCCCGCCGCCTTCTACGCGCAGACCGTGGCCACCCGCCCCGATCCCGCCACCGGCAAGCCCGATCCGAAGAAGGTCGCGGCCTTCTTCGCGACGCATCCGGAGACGGCCGCGTTCCGTGCCTGGGTGAAGACGGCCAAGCCGAGCGCCAGCTTCGCCACCGAGAGCTACTACAGCATCAACGCCTTCTACTTCGTCGATCCGCAGGGCATGAAGCACGCGGTGCGCTGGCGCGTGGTGCCCGAGCAGACCGACGGCGGCGTGGCGAGCGGCCCGAACGTGCTGGACCCGGACCTCGAGGAACGGCTCGGCAAGGGCCCGCAGCGCTGGCACTGGCTGGTGACCTTCGCCAACCCCGACGATCCCGTCGACGACGCCACCCGGCAATGGCCGGCCGATCGCAAGACGATCGACATCGGCACCCTGGTGCTGGACCGCGCCGAGCAGCAGGACAGCGGCCCGTGCCGCGACATCAACTATGATCCGACGGTGCTGCCGACCGGCATCGAGGCCTCCGCCGATCCGCTGCTGGCGGCGCGCTCGGCCGCCTATGCCGATTCCTATCGCCGGCGCACCAGCGAGGAAGCCGAGGTGCCCGGTTATGCCCGGGGCGGCGCGCCCAATCAACCTGCCCCGGAGGCCCAATGATGAAGACCGGATTCAATCCGCTTGCGAGGCTGCTGCATTGGCTGATGGCCGCGATGATCCTCGCCATGCTGTTCATCGGGGTGGGAATGGTCAGCTCGGTTTCGGCGCGTCACGCGGTGCTGATCGCGATCCACAAGCCGCTCGGCATCGCCATCCTGGTGCTGGTGATCGTGCGGCTGGTGGTGCGCTTCAGCAAGCGTCCGCCGGCGTTGCCGGAGGACCTGCCGGGTTGGCAGCGCGCGGCCGCGCATCTGTCGCATTGGGTGCTGTATGCGCTGATGATCGCGATGCCGCTGATCGGCTGGGCGATGCTGTCGGCGGGCGGTTATCCCGTGATGCTCGGCGGCGGCGTGCAATTGCCGGCGCTGATGGGCGCCGATCCGATCGCCTTCGCCTGGCTGCGAAACGCGCATGAGCTGCTGGCCTTCGTGCTGTTCGCGACGGTGGTGCTGCACCTGGCGGCTGCACTGTTCCATGGCTTGATTCGCCGCGACGGCGTGTTCGGGAGCATGGCGCGCGGGCGTTGAGTTCAACCGCTCGATGGTGCAAGTGAAATTACGCCCGCTTTTGCGGGCGTAGTTATTTGGTCGGCGTCGCGACCAGCCGCGAAATCACGATGACGATCATCGCTGAAACGATCAATGAAATCGTGAGCAGGAACAGGATCAATACGTTGTCCTGCGATTCGCAATTGGTGGCGCCGGTCAGGCGAAACAGCCAGTCGAAGAAGCGGCGCACCGAGGCGTCGTCGTACACGGGCGCGAGCCGCGGCGAGTTGTAGAGCCAGCGGCTGGCCGCGAGCGACAGCGCGAGCGTCGCGAGAACCTGCGCGAGAGAGGTCAGCAAGCGCTTCATGGGCGAGCCTGCGATTGGACATGGGCGGAATGGCTAGTCGGTCTGACAGAGAGGTTCCGCGCCGCGTTCCGTTCGAATCGGCTCGATTTGTGCCGGATTGGTTCGTGGATGCGTGGTTGATTCCTGGAGAGAAAAAACCACGCGATTCATTCACGATTGCTTGCCGGTATTTGGCAATGCGAGCAAGGCGTCAAGCAACTCGGTGAGCGCCTGATGCGCGCCTTTCACACCTTCGTCCTGGATCCGATGTTCGAGGTCGGTGCATTGCCTGGCCAGTTCGCGCCGGCGGAACACGCCCAGCGCGCCCTTGAGCGAATGCAGCTCGGCGAGCAGCGCCGGCGCGTCGTTGCGCGAGGCGGCATCGCGCAGCACCTCGATCGACCTCGCGCAGGCATGGCCGAACGCCTCGACGAGCTCGGGCGACATCGGCTGCGCGCCGAGCGGCGCATCGTCGTGCGGGCCATCCTTCGGACTCGACGCGCCCTGCCCGCTGATTTCGCCCAGGACGCGCGCCAGCCCGCTCAGCGACAGCGGCTTGATGGCCACCTCGCGAATACCCAGCGCGGCGCAGCGGCGGCGCTCGTCGAGCGTCGCGTCGGCCGTCACCGCCACGATCGGCGTGCCGGGCCAGCGCTCGCGCACGATGCTGGCCAGCACGTAACCGTCCATGCGCGGCATGTTCAGGTCGGTCACTATCGCGTCGAAGCGCGTGTCCGAGAGCGCTGCCAGCGCCTCGATGCCGTCGGCCACGAGGCGCGCCTGGCAGCCCAGCAAGGCGAGCTGCTCGGCGAACAGCTTCTGGTTGACCTCGTTGTCCTCGGCGACCAGCACCTGCAGGCCGAGTTGCCGGGCGGGCGTGCTTGCCGCCGCGGCCGCCGCCGCGGGCGCGGGCGCGGTGCCGGTTGCCGGCATGAGATCCGGCGTGATCAGCGGCGTGCCCTTCACGACATGTTCGAGCGCCGCGCGCAGGCCGAGCGGCGAATGGCAGGACACCGTGAGCACGCGGCCGATCCGCATCGGCTGCAAGGGGCCGTCCGCGCTGCAGTTGATCACCGCCTCGCAATCCTCGACCAGGCGGTTCTCGCTGGCCGCCGACCAGTTGTCGCGCTCGCCGCAGATCACCAGCACACGGCCGCTCGCGTCGTCGATCCGGTCGGGATGGCGAGCTGTCTGGAGCGTGGCGCCCCAGGAGGCGATCAGGCTCGCGGTGCCCTCGTGCCGGTCGTCCTCGGCCGCGAGCAGGATCACGGGCGCGCCTTCCAGCGTGGCGGCGTCCTCAACCAGCGGCACGCCGGCCGGATCCTCGCGATCGAGCGGCACGCGCACGGTGAAGCGGCTGCCCTGCCCTGGCTCGCTTTGCACGTCGATCGTGCCGCCCATCTGCGTGACCAGCCGCTGGCACAGCGCGAGGCCCAGGCCGGTGCCGCCGAAGCGTCGCGAGATCGAGGAATCGGCCTGCATGAAGGCATTGAAGAGCGTCGAGAGATGGGCCGCCTCGATGCCGATGCCGGTATCGGCCACCTCGATCACCAGCATGCCGCCGCGCGCGCACGGCAGCCGCTCGACATCCAGCGAGAGCGTGACCTTGCCCTGCCCGGTGAACTTGATCGCGTTCGACAGCAGGTTGTTGACCACCTGCGCGAGCCGGCCCGGATCGCCGCGCATGGGCTGGTCGACCGCGGCGCGGAACTGGCCGACCAGGGCGATGCGCTTGAGATGCGCGGCCGGCGCGAACATCGCGAGCGAGCGCGTGATGGTGTCGACGAGGCGGAAATGCATGTGCTCGAGCCGCATCTCGCCGGCCTCGATCTTGGAGAAGTCGAGCACGTCCTGGATGATCGCGAGCAGGCCGTTCGAGGAGGCGCGGATGGTGTCGAGCCGGTCGCGCTGCAGGGGATTCAGCGCGGAATGGCCGAGCAGCTCCAGGTTGCCGAGGATGGCATTGAGCGGCGTGCGGATCTCGTGGCTCATCGCGGCCAGGAAGGCGGACTTCGCGGCATTCGCCTGGTCGGCGGCGAGCTTGGCGTGACGAAGCTGGTGTTGCAGCGCCTGGCTGGCCGTCATGTCGACGAAGGCCGTGACCAGTACGTCCTTGCCCAGGTAGCGGCCCAGCGCGAAGCGCGCCTGCAGGGCGAGGTCCTTGCCGTCGCGCGTGCGCAGCAAGACGTCTTCCTGGAATACTTCGTCATGCGAATCGTGTCTTGCCGAAGCGAAGCGCGCGTGAAGTCGCTTCAGCTCGTCGATCAGGCGCGGCATGCCGCCTTCCACCAGTTCGGCCAGCGCGACCAGCGAGGAGCCGCCATAGAGCAGCTCGCCGCTGCCGGTGGAGACCAGGCCGATGCCGACCGGCACCGTCTCGATCATGGTGCGGCTCAGGCGCTCGCTGTCGAACACCTGTTCCGAGCGCGCGTACATCGGCTGGAACACGCGGCGGTTGAGCTGGGACAGCAGCAACCAGACGAACGCAAAGCCGGCCAGGGCGATCGCCGTGGCCGTGAGCGCCTTGCTCGCGATCGCCCTGACGACGTCGCGCCAGGAATAGGTGTAGACGAGCGAGAAGCCGGTGTCGCCGAGCGGCGTGCCGAGCACGAAGCGGCCGTCGCCGCGATATTCGGCGAGACGTTCGCCGCTCGTGTGCCGGATGCGGCTCCATCGAGAGATTGCGTCGGCTGTTTGCGGTTCTGCATGCTTGCCCGCCGAGAGCGCGACGATACGGCCGTCGCTGCCGACGATCGCGAAGCTGCCGTCGTGGGCGCCATCGGCGATCGGCCAGAGCAGGTCGGCCGGATCGACCTCATTGACCAGCACGGCCTTGACCTGCCCGTGGAGCAGCACCGGCGAGGCCAGCTGCAGCACCTTGCGGCCGTTCGGCAGCGGATAGAGGCGAGGCACCCACCAGGCCTTGGGCGCGAGCGCCAGCAGGTGGCTGGGCGCGTCGAAGGCGAGGCTGCCGGCGCCCTCGGTCAGCTCGCGCACGAAGGTCGCGCGGCCGGCGTCGGTGGCGAGCTGTTCGGGGTGCTCGACGCTGGTGGCCGGCACGATCGCCACCACGGTGCGGCTCACGTTGAAGATGATCTGCGTGGGCGGGCGCGCCAGCACCCTGGCGGTGGCGGCGCTGGCACGGCCGATCTGCGTCGAGAACGAGAAGGCGCGTTGCAGGGTGGCGTCGCTGAGCGTGGCCTGCGGCGCGCCGGCGATCAGCATCTCGGTGGGCTCGGATGGGAAGGGCCGCCAGCGCAGCAGGTTGCCGTTGGCGCGGAACCGGGCGACCTGCTCGGGCGGCACCTCGCCTGCGTCGTTTGCGGCCATCTCGGCGCGCGCGAGGCCCCCCAGGAAGGCCTGCTCGACCGCGCCGAAGCGGCCGAGCACCAGGCGATAGGCGCCGGTGAAGGCCTGGCGCTGGTCCGCCAGGTGCGCGTCGACCAGGTAGACGAGCTCCGAGACCAGCGCGAATACCATCACCACGGCCGCAGCGCAGCGCCCGCCGACTACCAGCAGGCGGTGGTAGCGGCGCAGATCGTCGAGGGTCTTGCGGAGGATGGGCATGGCGGGTTCGTGGTGCGTTGCGGTACGGATTCGGGGCCGGGTGAGGTGCCGACAGTCGCGACGGTACACCAGCTTGGCGCCATGGTGGGCCGGTTACACTATCGCACTCCAAACAAATTACGAGCCGCCGGCTTGAAGGCCGTCATCCAAGATGAAGATCCGCGTGATCCTGTCGGACGATCACCCGACCGTGCTGTCCGGCGTGCGGCATGAGCTGGCGCGCGTGCCGACCGTTGAGATCGTGGGTTCGGCGCTGGGCGCCGATGAACTGCTTGCGCTGCTGGAGCGCAGCCACTGCGATGTGCTGATCACCGACTACGCGATGCCGGGCGGCGCGGCGGTCGACGGCTTGCCGCTGCTGCGGCAACTGCGCCGTGGCTGGCCGGCGATGAAGGTGGTGGTGCTGACCACCATCGATAATCCAGCGCTGCTCAAGGAAATCGCCAAGACGGGCGTGCAGGGGCTGCTCAGCAAGATCGACGAGGTGGACCATCTGATCGCGGCCACGCATGCGGTGTATGCCGGCGCGAATTACCAGTCGCCGAGCGTGCGCGAGAAGCTGGCGGTGCAGGCGTCCTCGGCGAGGGCGGTGGAGGCGATGACGACCAAGGAGGCCGAGGTGATTCGGCTTTACGTGTCGGGCCTGTCGATCAGCGAGATTGCCGCGCAGCTCAATCGCGCGAAACAGACGGTGAGCGCGCAGAAGGGCAGCGCGATGCGCAAGCTCGGTATCGAGCGCGACGCGGACCTGTTCCAGTACGCCTACGAGACAGGCCTGGTGGCTGCGGGACCGAAGGACGCAGGCTGACGAGTTCGTTGCGCGTCAGACAGATGGATTCGATGTTTCCCCGTTATTGCTCGCCAAAATAGGACTTTTCTCATGTTTCTCAGGAGAAAATTTGACGAGTCAGATGCCTGCGCCGATGGGCCGCCGCTACAGTCGATTGCCTATCGACACGCCTGCGCGGAGGGACCTCGTCATGTTTGCCAATACCACCTTCAATGTACTGATCGCGGATGATCATCCGCTCGTGGTGACCGGTGTGGAATCGGCGCTGCGCGATTTGCGTTCGCTGAGGATCGTCGGGACGGCGGGGAATTCCACGCAGATCGTCGAGCGGTTGGGGCGGGAGGCTTGTGATCTGTTGATCACGGATTTCGTGATGCCGGATGGGAGGTATAACGATGGGCTCACGATGCTGACTTACATCCGCTCGCATTTTCCGGATCTGCCGGTGATTGTGTTTACGGCGGTGGATGGGATTGCGTTGACGGGGGAGCTGACTCGGCTGGGGGTGAAGGCGATCGTCAACAAGGCGGATGATGTGGGGCATCTGATCTCGGCGATCTATGCGGTGCATGCGGGTAGTGAGTATCTGTCGCCTAGTGTGAGTCGGGCGAATCCCAGGCTCCGGGGGACGGCCAGGCGGGGTGGGTTGACGCGGAGTGAGCTGGAGGTGCTGAGGTTGTATGTGTCGGGGCTGTCGATCACGCAGATCGCCGATAAGCTCAGGAGGACGAAGCAGACCATCAGCGCGCAGAAGATCAAGGCCATGCATAAGCTGGGAGTGGAGAGGGATGCGGATCTTTATCTCTACATCTATCAGTCGAAAAGGGGGGATTCGGAGTTGTTTGGGATTTGAGGGGTTGATAGACAATCAATGCCGTCATCGGCGGGGCGGTAGGAAACCAGATTCGGTTTATGCGACAGCAGCGTCGCTCGGGCCGACAGGATCGTTTTGCGCAAGATAGCGCGTGTCATCGCAGTAAATCCCACGTTGCTCCCACAAGGCACACGGCCACGAGGTGAAGGCCGCGACCGACTCGTGAATGTATTCCGCGAATAATTGATCGACTGCAAGCGGTATCGCGCCTGCTTCATCCCATGCGGCGAGGATCCCTTTTTCGTAAGGCCTAAGAGACGGTTTCAAAAAGGGCCCGAGGGGCTGTTAACTTTCGCGGCGAGCTGTTAACCTCAGGCATCGGAACAACCGAGACGAGGAGATGGGCAAGCCAATCATCGACGACGAGTTGTGGACACTGATCGAGCCGTTACTGCCGCCATCCAAGCCACGGCGCAAGAAGAACCCGGGCCGCCTGCCGGTTTCGAATCGCGCCGCGCTGACCGGCATCTTGTTCGTTCTCAAGACCGGACTGCGCTGGCGCGATCTGCCTGCCGAGATGGGTTGCGGCTCGGGCGTGACATGTTGGCGACGGCTACGCGATTGGCAGGCTGCCGGTGTGTGGGACCGTTTGCACGAGCTGCTGCTCGCGAAGCTGCGCGCAGCAGACCAAATCGACTTCTCGCGAGCCGCTGTCGATTCATCATCGATTCGCGCAGTTGGGGCGGGCCAAAAACTGGGCCAAACCCAACCGATCGCGCGCGACCCGGTTCCAAGCACCACATCGTCACCGACGCCAACGGCACGCCGCTTGCCGCGATCCTGACCGGCGCGAACGTCAACGATGTCACGCAATTGCTGCCGCTGATTGACGCGATTGCGCCGATTCGCGGACTGCGAGGCCACCCGCTGCAAAGACCGCGTGTGGTCTACGCCGATCGAGGATACGACTCCGAGCGACATCGACGAGCGTTGCGCAATCGCGGTATTGAGCCGGTGATCGCCAGGCGCCGTACCGAACACGGCAGCGGCCTTGGCAAATATCGCTGGGTCGTTGAACGCACGCATGCTTGGCTGCATCACTTCCGTCGCCTCCGTATTCGTTTCGAGCGACGTGCGGACATTCACGGCGCGTTCCTCAAACTCGGTTGCTGCCTGATCTGCTGGAATACCCTTCGGCGCGTCGAGCAGCCTTTATGAAACCGTCTCTTAGCTCGCGCGGCTGCGGTGGATACGAGCGATTGCCGGCGTGTGGCTCGATCGGGTTGCGGAGGAATTCTATGTGCCTCTCGAGGCGGCGTTGCTCGCGTAATAACTGGCGGGCTTGTTGTTCGGGATCCTTGGGGACGTCGTAGACCCATTCGTTGGGCTGGCAGGTTGGGTGGTCTTCGTTGGTTCCTGCCGGGATGGATGCGCAGAATGCGGCGCCGACTTTTTCGTAGAGATGGCCGAGGACGCGTTCGTCTGCGTTTTGGCGGGAGAGGATGCTGCGCCAGCGGAAATTCAGGTAGCGGTGTGGGTGGATCAGGGATTCGAGATCGTCGCTGGAGGGGGCGGGGAGGGCGGAGAGGTAGTCGGTGTAGAGTTTGGTGATTCGGGCGTTGTCGTCCCACTGGAAATCGTCCCTCAATTGCGGGTCCATTTGGTCCAACGATTTCAAAGGCACGCCGGATCGCAACGCTTCAGCAAGCATATGGCGTAAAGGAATTAATGACAGGTCCTGAGCACGTCCTTGCTCGTCGGGGCCGTAGCCGCCACCTACGTCGGAATGCACACCGGGATATACGACTTCCTCACAGTTGGTCGGATAAGCTTTGTCGACTCGCACCGAGTCAAGTGGGAACGCTCGCCGCACCTCGTGCGCGGAAATGTAGTGAACGCAACGTTCCACTTCGGGCGGAATGGCCAATTCAGAGGCCCAATCGAGATGCAATGCGGGACCACCAACTGATGCGACGGTGTCGAAGATCCCCATGAAATTGATCCTTAGTGGCACACGTGTACCGCTTGGCGCTGACCAATACAGCTTGCCACCATCCTTCGCGCATTTTTGCTCGATGAGGCGGCGGACAAAAGCACGAGCTTCTGTCGCCCCACGCGAAAATCCAAAAATTGCCACGGTGATTTCGCGCATGTGCAGCCATGATCCTGGTCCCCATTCAATTTCGAGGCGTCGAGAGAATTCCCCAAGCGCAAATTTGATGCGCAGATCGCCACCGGCTCCGAGCCCGAGCCCTCTAATGCCACCTTCATCGTCTTTCAGGTGGTCGGTGTAGCCGGCGATCTTGATGAATTTAAAGGGTGTGCCAACGCCAGGAAGATATAGAGGCCTTGACTCCTCCTGCAAAGAATCCCTTGCTACTCGATAGAGCTTGACGACATTTGAATGCTTGTTCAGAGGTACGTCGCGGGCCATATTGTTGTTCGTGCCATCGAAGAAAAACGACAATGACGGGTAGAGTCGACACGCGATTTGATCAGCTTGAGTGGCCGGACATTGGTGAAGTATCCGTTTCGTCGCGCCGTCAATTGCTGCCTGATTAAGCGCGTCGTCGGTAATCGGTTGGTCGGCTTGTCGAACTGTCATAGATGGCCCGCGGGAATATTTATTTGGACAGGCATCCGACGCTGCTTGGCGAAAACGCTAGTGAAGCCGTATTGCGATCTCTAAGAATGACGCACAAGTAAGCGTCTGACTTATGCCAATCGGGATCTTGATGTGGACCACTTGCAGGGAAATTTGCCAGGATGCTATGTTTTTCGCTCGGCACCGTGATTGCCTTGGTTTTGGGGTCCTCTTCTCGCCCCCACTCCCACGTAACGGTGACTGGTTTGCTCCAGTCTTTCAATCCTGGGAAGCAGCACGCCGCCTTCGTTCCTCCTGCTTGAGCAGATACATCGCCAGCCCAATATTTATCGACAAAAATATTCACTGCATAGCGGCTTGTGTGGTTCGCTGGCACCATCGCGAGTGCTTGTCCGCTTCCAGCAAATGGATCGTCTGGCATTGCGCCAGCGCATGCGGCTAGCGTAAAACTTGAAAAGGCTATTGCAAATACCAAGCCCTGACGTTTTGCTAGGATCATTGAGTTTTTCGAATTGGGTGCATGCTTTGATGGATGAGGCGTTGATCGCACGTAGTTGGTAGATCCGCCGATGATCATGCCGTACTTTTAAAATAAGCTTCGAGAGCGATGCATGGAGTGCTGACAAGCTTACTGCATTTCGTTGCAAGCCCAACGCCCTTGATGCTTTTTGCCGCGTGTTCTAGTCAGTGGACCGATTGGTCTGGTTGATGAGCAGGCTGATCTGGTGGGGGCTCAAAATTGTTGGTGGTGGACCGCTCAGAATCGTCACCGCTTGGGGTGTAAGGCGTGACCGTGCTAAACGGTTGACAAGTTCTTGGGAGAGATCGCATCCATTCGATTGATCGGTTGCTGGCGTTCGTCGCCCCGTCAATGGCGGCGTGCTCGAGTTCGTCATCTGTCGTTGGTGTATCTGTTTGTCGTACAGACATCTTGGTTACTTGCTCATACAACCGGAGCGCGTTTGAGAAAATGCCAATGTAGCCGTGTCGCGGTCTCGCAAAATCACACATAGATAGGCATCCGATTTGTACGAATCCGGGTCTTGATGCGGGCCGCCTGTGGGAAAGTTCACCTGGACGCTGTGCTTTTCGTCCGGTGCCGTAACCGCCTTGGTTGCCGGGTCTTCTTCATAGCCCCACTCCCACGTCACGACAACCGGCTTGCTCCAGTCTTTCACGCTCGGGAAGCAGCATGTCGCGCCAGTGCCGCCTCCGTGGCGGTGCGCTCCTCCTGCCCAATATTTGTCGACGTAGATGCCTACCGTATAACGATCGGTGTGATTGACGGGCACCATCGCGAGTGTGCGACCGCCTGCTGCCGACGGATCGTCGGGCCCTGCATTGGAGGGCGCGCAGGCGGTGGGCACGACGGCTAAGAATCCGGCCGCGAGCGTTAGATCTCGGAATTTAGAAAGAGTCATTTGTCCATGCAATCTGAGGCACGCGGCGAGAACGCTAGTGCTGCAGTATTTCGGTCTCGAAGGATGACACACAGATAGGCATCCGAATTGTGCCAGTCGAGATCGTGGTGTGGGCCGCCAGCGGGAAAGTTGACCTGAACGTTATGCTTTTCACGAGGCATGGTCGTTGCCTTGGTTACCGGGTCTTCCTCTGTTCCCCATTCCCATGTGACGGTAACAGGCTTGCTCCAATCCTTCATTCCAGGGAAACAACACACCGATGCTGTGCCGCCTGATTGGGGGTACACGCCGCCGGCCCAATACTTATCGACATAGACGCCAACCGTATAGCGGTCGGTGTGATTAGCGGGAACCATGGCAAGCGCGGGGCCGCCATCAACGAACGGGTCCTCGGACGCGACGTCGAGCTTGGCACAGGCAGCTAAGGCGAAGATGGAAAATACTGCTGTAAGCGCCAGGCTTCGAAGGGGCGAGAAGCTCATCTTTGCGTTCCTGGCGATATGTGCTCTTGATGCGTTTGATGATGATGGTTTAAGTCGTAGGACATGCTAATGATGAAGGCCACCTTCAGCGAGGAAAGCGACTGCTCGTATGTGTTGTGCGGCACAAGCCTATAGCACTTCGCCAGTGCTTGAGCTTCAGTGATGCCTTTTGTCGCGCTATCGACGGTGAGCCCATGGAGGCTTTCGTGGATGGCTCGTTTGAGCTTATCGTCAGTGGCGGTTTTCAGCCTGTTAGCCCGACTGGGCTGCTTCTTGCAGGCGTTGTCACTTGCTCATACAACCCGATCCGGTTGGAGAAAATGCTAACTCGGCCGTGTTGAGGTCTCGCAGGATGACACACAGGTAGGCATCCGATTTATGCCAGTCGAGATCGCGGTGTGGGCCGCCAGCAGGAAAGTTGACCTGGACGCTATGTTTTTCACGAGGCATTGTGATTGCCTTGGTTGCTGGATCTTCCTCTGTTCCCCATACCCATGTAACGGTAACGGGCTTGCTCCAGTCCTTCATGCCGGGGAAGCCGCATGTCGACTTTGTGCCGCCAGCCTGAGGGTTCACTCCCCCGGCCCAATGCTTGTCAACATAGATGCCTACCGTGTAGCGGTTGGTGTGATTGGCCGGCACCATCGCGAGAGTTTGCTCACTTCCGGCACGTTGATCATCCATGACACTGGCGCATGCGGCTAGAGTAAAGCTCGAAAACACTGCTATAAATATCGGGCTCCGAAATTTGGCAAGGGTCATCATGTGCGTTCTAAGCGGCAGATGTCGTGATTAGGTTGGATGCTTATTGATTGTTGCCAAAGGACGCGACGCTGGTAATGCGGAACATTCAAGATAGGTATCGACGGCGGTGCGCGGAATGCTGCACAAGCTTACTGTATTTTTTTTCCAAATTAATACCGTCGATGCTCTTTGCCGCATGTTCGTTAGTTGGTGAACCGGTTCGTAAAACCGCAAGTGGCGTTGAGCGTGGCGGGCCGTTGTTGAGTCGGGCCTTGAGTGATAACCGCTCTCTTTGGAAAGGTACGGCATAATTCCATACAAAGGGAGCTTGCCAGGGCGACTGTCACTGTTCGCCTTGATGCACTCGACAAGGATCGTCTTACCAAAATCACAGCGCTGCGCGGCATGAGGATGTCTGCGCTCGTATCTACAGTCGTAATCGAGAGGCAGACCACATGAGTTTCCGTACCGCAGAGCCAGCGCTTAAGGATGTTCTCGACGGCATCGCTGCCGGCCAAATTCAGCTTCCCGATTTTCAGCGCGGCTGGGTCTGGGACGACAACCACATCCGCTCACTGATTGCGAGCCTTTCGCTGTCTTATCCCATCGGGGCGGTCATGTTCCTTGAAGCGGGGGGCGTGCCTTTTAAGCCGCGGCTGTTCGCGGGGGTGCATCTCCAGCCGGCACCCAAGCCCAAGACTTTGGTGCTCGATGGCCAGCAGCGCCTGACCTCCATGTATCTGTCGCTGCGCAGCGGCCAGCCGGTGCCGACGCGCACGGAGAAAGGTGCGGACATTTCTCGGCTTTACTTCCTCGACATGGCCAAGTGCCTGGATCCAGACGCTGACCGAGAGGAGGCCGTGATATCGGTTCCCGAGACTCAGCAGATCACCACGGATTTTGGCCGCAAGGTTGAATTGGATGTCAGTACGCCCGACCTTCAGTATGCCCAGCGCATATTCCCAGTCGCGCTGCTGTTCGACATTCAAGGCTTCATGATTTGGGAGAGCGGCTTCAGTGCGCATCACCAGTTCGATGCGGAGACGATGCAGTTCATGCAGAAGTTCCGCAACGAGATCTGGCTGCGCTTTCAACAGTTTAAAGTGCCGGCCATCGAGTTGACTCAAGACACCCCCCGCGAAGCCGTATGCCAGGTGTTTGAGAAAGTGAACACCGGCGGAGTGACGCTCACTGTATTCGAGCTGATGACGGCCACTTTTGCTGCCGACGAATTCAACCTGCGCGACGACTGGGATGCCCGTCGTGAGCGGTTGACTGCCAAGCACGACGTGCTGGAGGCGGTGGATGGCACGAGCTTTCTGACGGCTATCACCCTGCTGGCCAGCTACCGGCGACACCTGGCGCAGAAGACCGCGGTTAGCTGCAAGCGTGCTGACGTGCTAAAGCTGAATCTGGGTGATTTCAAGGCACTGGAAGCTGCGCTGGAGTTGGGCTTTAAGCGTGCCGCCGAACTGCTGGCCGAAGAGAAGATCTTTGACGAGCGCGGCTTGCCTTACGCCACGCAGTTGGTCCCCTTGGCCGCCATTTGCGCGCAGCTGGGCGACCGGACGACGCTGCATAGCGTCAAGCAGAGCCTGCTTCGCTGGTACTGGAGCGGCGTGCTGGGTGAGTTGTACGGGGGTGCCAACGAGACACGCTTCGCAATGGACATTCAAGATGTCGTTGCCTGGATTGACGGCGGTGCGGAACCGCGCACGGTACGCGACGCAAATTTTGCCCCCACCCGCCTGCTATCGTTACAGAGCCGTCTAGCGGCGGCCTACAAGGGCCTGGCCACTCTCTTGATGAAGCACGGTGGGCGCGATTTTGTCAGTGGTACGCCCATCGACCTGAATACCTACTTCAACAACGCCATCGACATTCACCACATCTTTCCGCGCGCTTGGTGCGAAAAGCAGAAGTTGCCCAAGGACAAGTGGAACAGTGTGGTCAACAAGGCACCGCTTGCCGCGGGCACTAATCGATTCATCAGCGGTGATGCGCCCAGCGTCTACCTGGGCCGTATTGAAAAGGCCAAGCAAGTGCCGCCGCACAGCTTGGACGAGTTCCTGGTTTCGCACGTCATTCCGGCGCCGGTTCTCCGGGCGGACGACTTTGACGCCTTCATCCGCCTGCGCGCCGGTGCATTACTGAATCTCATTGAGCAGGCCACGGGCAAGGCCGTGTCGGGGCGCGATAGCGAGGATACTGTCAAGGCATTTGGGGGCGCTTTGACGTCGTGACAGCCTGACATGGTTTCATCACCGTCTGGTATCTCTTTCAGAAAAGATAAAAGGGGTTGCGGGTAAATCACCTGTAACCCCTTTTGATATTCATGATAGGGAAGACGGGATCGAACTCCCGACCTTCGCATTGCGAATGCAATGTCAGAGTATTCGCGGCCAGGATAGCTGGCTTCCACAACCTAATTCAGCAGTCGTAGACCATCGCACTAGCCGTATATGATCTAGCACCCTGCATTAGGATCACCCCTCAAACATCAATATTCCCCGCCCGCAACGCATTACTCTCAATGAAAGCCCGACGCGGCTCCACCTCATCCCCCATCAGCGTCGTAAAGATCCCATCCGCAGCAATCGCATCCTCGATCTGCACACGCAACAAGCGCCGCACATTCGGATCCATGGTCGTCTCCCAAAGCTGCTCGGGGTTCATCTCCCCCAGCCCCTTATACCGCTGCTTGGAGACATTGCGCTCCGCATCGGCCATCAGCCACTGCATCGCTCCCTTGAAGTCCTTCACCGCTTGCGAACGCTCGCCACGCTTGATAAGCGCCCCTTCCCCGATCAAATCCTTGAACGTATCGGCGGTGCTAACCAGCTGCTTGTAATCGGCGGTGAGCAAGAATTCCTCATCGATCACCGAAACCCGCACATTCCCGTGATGAGGCCGCTCGATCCGCAGCGACCAATGCTCGCGAATCTCGTCATAAGTCGGAATCACGCGCACTTCATTCTTCATCGCGTCGCTTTCCAGCATCGCCGCCTGCAGCGCGCTTGCCGACTTCAGCGCCGCGTCCTCGCCGGCCAGATCAATCGCCACGCCATCCATCACGGCCTCGAGCGCCGCCGGGTCATACAGGCGCCCCAAGCGCCCCACCACCGCCCGCGACAGCAAATACGACCGAGCCAGCGCCCCGAGCGCCTCACCCGAGATCGCATCCGCGCCGCTACCCGGCTGCAGCTCCGAGCCCTGCAGCGCCAGCCGCAGCATATGCGCGTTCAGCTCGCTCTCGTCCTTCAGATACCGCTCGTCCTTCCCGGCCTTGATCTTGAACAGCGGCGGCTGCGCGATATACACATAGCCGCGCTCGATCATCTCCGGCATCTGGCGATAGAGGAACGTGAGCAGCAGCGTCCGGATGTGCGCGCCATCCACGTCCGCGTCGGTCATGATGATGATGCGGTGATAGCGCAGCTTCTCGAGGTTGTAGTCCTCCTTGCCGATCCCGCAACCCAGCGCCGTCACCAGCGTGACGATCTGCTCCGACGACAGCAGCTTGTCATACCGCGCCTTCTCGACGTTCAGCACCTTGCCGCGCAGCGGCAGGATCGCCTGGAACTTCCGATCCCGGCCCTGCTTGGCCGATCCGCCTGCCGAGTCACCCTCGACGATATAGATCTCGCACTTGGCCGGATCCTTCTCCTGGCAGTCCGCCAGCTTGCCCGGCAGGCCAACCCCATCCAGCACGCCCTTGCGTCGCGTCATCTCGCGCGCCTTGCGGGCCGCATCGCGCGCCCGGGCCGCTTCGACGATCTTGCTGCAGATGATCTTCGCGTCGTTCGGCGTCTCGAGCAGGAACTCCTCCAGCGCCTTCGCCACCACTTCCTCGACCGGCGCGCGCACTTCCGACGACACCAGCTTGTCCTTGGTCTGCGAGCTGAACTTCGGTTCCGGCACCTTCACCGACAGCACGCAGGAAAGCCCTTCGCGCATATCGTCGCCCGAGGTTTCCACCTTGGCCTTCTTGGCGATCTCGTTGTCGACGATGTACTTGTTGATCACGCGCGTCATCGCCGCGCGCAAGCCCGTGAGGTGGGTGCCGCCGTCCCGCTGCGGAATATTGTTGGTGAAACACAGCACGTTCTCGTTGTAGCTGTCGTTCCACTGCATGGCCACTTCCACGCCCACGCCATCCTTCTCGCCGATGATGTGGAAGATCGTGGGATGCAGCACGCTCTTGGTCTTGTTGATGTACTCGACGAAGCCCTTCACGCCGCCCACGAAGGCGAAATCGTCTTCCTTGCCCGAGCGCTGGTCGGTCAGGCGGATCCGCACGCCGTTATTCAGGAACGACAGTTCGCGAATCCGCTTGGCCAGGATGTCGTAGTGATACTCGACCGTGCCGAAGATGGTCGGATCGGCCATGAAGTGCACTTCGGTGCCGCGGTTCTCGGTGTCGCCGGTGACTGCCATCGGCGACACTTCCACGCCGTCGCGCGTTTCCAGCACGCGGTCCTGCGCCACGCCGCGATGGAACTCCATGAAGTGCTTCTTGCCGTTGCGCTTCACCACCAGGCGCAGCCAGCTCGACAGCGCGTTCACGCAGGACACGCCCACGCCGTGCAGGCCGCCCGACACCTTGTAGCTGTTCTGGTCGAACTTGCCGCCGGCGTGCAGCTCGGTCATCACGATTTCGGCGGCGCTGCGCTTGGGCTCGTGCTTGTCGTCCATCTTCACGTCGGTCGGGATGCCCCGGCCGTTGTCGGTGATGGAGATCGAGTTGTCGGCGTGGATCGTGACGTGGATGTCGTTGCAGTAACCCGCCAGGGCCTCGTCGATCGAGTTGTCGAGCACTTCGAATACGAGGTGGTGCAGACCAGTTCCATCCGATGTGTCGCCGATGTACATCCCGGGACGCTTGCGGACCGCTTCCAGACCTTCGAGGATCTGGATCGACGAGGCGCCATAGCTGCTGTTGTCGGGTTGCGAGTTGTGCTGTTCAGTCATGGATGTCTTCCGGTTCTGCTGGCCGCCTGAAGTGCTGCGGCCGGGTCCTGCCTGCGGGCAAACGGGGCTCGTCGAATGGTCGTTTCACGGTGCTGGCTCGCCGCTTCGGGTACGAAATGGGAGGGAAAACAGTCGCGAATCGGCTGGCCGGGTGCGAGCCCGTCTGTGCCATAAAAACGCCAAAGGGGCGTGGCGCCCCTTGGTGTGTCCGGTGTGTCGAATGCCTCAGATGCGCATCGGCATCACCACGTACTTGAATTCGTCGTTCTCGGGAACGGTGATCAGCGCGCTCGAGCTGGCGTCGCCCAGGCTCACCTCGATGTTGTCCACCTTGAGGTTCGCGAGCACGTCGAGCAGGTAGGTGACGTTGAAGCCGATGTCCACCGTGTCGCCCTGGTAGGCGATCTCGAGTTCTTCCTGCGCCTCTTCCTGGTCGGCATTGGTCGACATGATCTTCAACTGGCCCGGCGCGATGATGCAGCGCACGCCCTTGAACTTGTCGGAGGTCAGGATCGCGGCGCGCTGCAGCGAACGCTGCAGTTCCTCGCGGCCGATCGTGAAGGTGTTCTTGTGCGCCTTCGGGATCACGCGCTGGAAGTCGGGGAACTTGCCCTCCACCAGCTTCGACACCAGCTCGACCTGGCCGAAGGTGAACTTGGCCTGCGTCTGCGCGATGTCGATCTTGACCGTGTCGTCGATGTCCTCGAGCAGGCGTTGCAGCTCGAGAATCGTCTTGCGCGGCACGATCACTTCCTGGCGCGGGAAGGCGCCGCCCTCGATCTTCATCGAGGAATAGGCCAGGCGGTGGCCGTCGGTGGCCACGGCCATCAGCTGGTCGCCGTCCACCACCAGCAGCATGCCGTTCAGGTAGTAGCGGATGTCCTGCTGCGCCATCGCGAAGTACACCATGCCCAGCAACTGGCGGAACGCCTTCTGCGGCACCGCCAGGCTCGCGCCGAAATCCTTCGATTGCGCGACCGTCGGGAACTCGTCGGCGGCCAGCGTCTGCAGGGCGAAGCGGCTCTTGCCCGATTGCACGGTCAGGCGCTTGTCGGCCAGCGACAGCGTCACTTGCCCGTCAGGCATCGCGCGCAGGATGTCCAGCAGCTTGCGGGCAGCCACCGTGGTCGCGACCTGTTCGCCGCCCACGCCGAAATCGGCGCGCGTGGTGATCTGCAGCTCGAGGTCGGTCGACAGGAACGATACGTCGGAGCCCGTCTTCGTGATCAGCAGGTTCGCGAGGATCGGCAGCGTATGGCGGCGTTCGACGATACCGCTTACCGTTTGCAGCGGCCTGAGGAGGGTGTCTCGTTCGGTCTTGACCAGTTGCATAGAGTTCCTTCGTTGAATTAACGGCCTGCAAGCCACGCAAGCCCGCCCGGCGGGCCGCTGTCTACCCGCCGCCCGGGCGGTCACAAACCTGTATTGTGCCTCAAAACAGAACCGCCCCTTTTAAATTCACCCGGATCGGCGTATTCATCGCGCGCGCGTGCGAGTCCCGCCGGGATTCGCGATGCGCGCGGCATTCAACCCTTCAGCGTCTGTTCCAGCACGTGCAGCTCGTGGTTCAGCTGGGCATCCTTGCTGCGTTCGTCGGCGATCTTGCGCACCGCGTGCAGCACGGTGGTGTGGTCGCGCCCGCCGAACAGCTCGCCGATCTCGGGCAGGCTCTTCTGCGTCAGTTCCTTGGCCAGGTACATGGCGATCTGGCGCGGCCGCGCGATATTGGCGGGCCGCTTCTTCGAGTACATGTCGGCGACCTTGATGTTGTAGAAGTCGGCGACGGTCTTCTGGATGTTCTCGACCGAGATCTGCCGGTTCTGCACCGTCAGCAGGTCCTTCAGCGCTTCCTTGGTCAGCTCGATGGTGATCTCGCGGCCATGGAACTTCGAGTACGCGAGGATCTTGCGCAGCGCGCCTTCCAGCTCGCGCACGTTCGAGCGCAGGTGCTTGGCCACGAAGAAGGCCACGTCCTCGGACAGGTTCACGCCTTCCGATTGCGCCTTGCGCATCAGGATCGCCACGCGCATTTCCAGCTCGGGCGGCTCGATCGCCACCGTCAGGCCGGAGTCGAAGCGCGAGATCAGGCGGTCGTCGATGCCTGAGATTTCCTTCGGGTAGGTATCGCTGGTGATGATCACCTGCGCCTTGTTGGCGACCAGCGCCTCGAACGCGTAGAAGAACTCTTCCTGCGTGCGCGACTTGCCCGAGAAGAACTGGATGTCGTCGATCAGCAGCAGGTCCAGCGAGTGGTAATAACGCTTGAAATCGTCGAAGGCCTTGCGCTGGTAGGCCTTCACCACGTCCGAGACGTATTGCTCGGCGTGGATGTAGCGGATTCGCGCGCCGGCCTTGTCGAGCAGCAGCTGGTTGCCGATCGCGTGGATCAGGTGGGTCTTGCCCAGGCCCACGCCGCCGTAAAGGAATAGCGGGTTGTAGGACACACCCGGGTTGTCGGCCACCTGGATGGCCGCGGCGCGCGCCAGCTGGTTGGCCTTACCGGTGACGAAATTGTCGAAGGTCAGGACCGGGTTCAGCTTGGAGCGCTCGTAGGTCGAGTCGGCCGCGTCGCCGCCGGCCGGCGCGTTCGCGCCGGGTCGCCAGGTGCGGCGGCCGGCGGCGGCCTCGTGGGCGGTCAGGCTGGGCAGGTCGAGATCGGCGGCGTCGTCGGCGTTCAGCGCGGCGGCCTGGGCCGCGGCATGCGCGGCCGCCTGGGCGGCTTGCGCGGCGGCCACGGCCGGGTTCGGCGCGGCCTGCCGCACCGGAGCGGCGGCCGGCATGGCCGCCTCGGGTGCCGGCGCGGTGCCGGTGGCGGCCACCGACGGGCGCGGCGCGACCGAAGGCGCGGCGCTGCGCGCGCCGGCCTTCGGGTCGAGCACGAACTGCACGTCGATCGGCGCGTTCCAGAAATCGCGGGCCAGATCGGAGATCCGGCCCGAGAACTGGCTCTTCACCCAGTCGAGCTTGAAGCGGTTGGGGGCGGCAATGGACAAGGTGTGCGCGGAGGCGTCGAAGGCCACCGGCGCCAGCGGTTTTATCCACGTCACGTACTGTTGGGGCGTCAATTCACGCTCCAGCAGGGCGGAACAGTGTTGCCAGAATTCGTTCATTGAGTTGCTGTCGTTCTTGGGTTGCACAGCGGCACGAGGCCGCCCTTGTCGCGGATTGGCAACAAGGCCCGGTGCGGCCGAGCGAGCATGCTCCGGAGGCTGGTGCCACAAGGGTTTCGGGCACAGGACGGGCCGGAGCGGCGTGCGGGATTCCTGGAGATAAGGCGAGATTCTACCGCCAAAAGCGTGCGTCGCGGGAGTTATCCACAGGGGAGGGGCGATCGGGCGGGTGGGCACAGGATCGCGGGGGCGGACGCGGAAATGGGGCCGAGGCAGGGCCTAAAGTATTGACCGTCCACAGAAAAACGGTTTAAATAGCGGGTTCCGCGAAAACCAATCCTAGATTTTCGGCGATTGCGTTCGCCCGGTGGCCTGAAGGATCGGGCACGCGGTCCCTGATTACCGATATTCTCGTCAAAGTGAGAGCAACATGAAACGTACCTACCAACCTTCCGTCACGCGTCGCAAGCGTACCCATGGCTTCCGCGTCCGCATGAAGACGGCGGGTGGCCGCAAGGTCATCAACGCACGTCGCGCGAAGGGTCGCAAGCGCCTGGCCATCTAAGGGCGGGCGATACGCCGTGTGTGCCGTGCGCGGCGATGCGGGCAACGCAGTCGCAGGCCCCGGCATCGATCCGTTGCTGGTGGGCGCGACCTTCCCGAAAGCCGCGCGGCTTCTGAAAACGGATGAGTTCTCATCCGTTTTTCGTTTGCGGCCCTGGCGGCGCAGCGCGCACTTCGTGATCTACGGCAAGCCGACGGGCGGCGACGCGCGTCTGGGCCTGGTGATCGGCAAGAAGTATGCGCCGCGCGCGGTCACGCGCAACCTGGTGAAGCGCCTCGCCCGCGACGCGTTTCGCCGGCGGCGCGCCGAGTTCGCCGGCTGGGACCTGCTGCTGCGGCTGCATACGCGCTTCGACGCGAAGGCGATGCCGAGCGCGGCGTCCGCGCCGCTCGCCGCGTTGTGCGAGGGCGAGATCCGCGAGCTGCTGGACAAGGCGGCGCGCGAGGTCGTGCGCCGCGGGCCCGCGAAGCCCGCGGCGGACTGAGCTTTCCCCACGAGGTACGGGCCGGATGCATCCCGAGGATATGTCCGGCCACATGGCGGCGCGCAGGCGCCGACTGCTATGCAAACGGTTTTGATCGCGTTGCTGCGTTTCTACAAGGTTGCCGTGAGTCCTTTCCTCGGCAGCCGTTGCCGTTTTTACCCTTCCTGTTCGGATTACGCGCGCGAGGCAATCCAGTATCATGGCGCCGCGCGCGGCACCTACCTGGCCGCCAGGCGCCTGTGCCGCTGCCATCCTTTTTCCGCCGGCGGCATCGATCTGGTACCACCGGCCCGTTCCGGTCCTTGCGCCAGCCACGACGCTGAAGCGCCGTCCCATCGACTCTGAGACAACGCATGGATATCAAACGCACCGTCCTATGGGTGATCTTCTTCATGTCAGCGGTCATGCTGTACGACAACTGGCAGCGTGCCCATGGACGCCAGTCGATGTTCTTCCCGAACGTCACGCAGACCACCGGCGCCTCCTCGACCGATGCGAGCAGCGGCGCCTCGGCGGCCGGCGGCGCGCCGGCGGCCCTGCCGGCCGCCTCGACCACGGCACCCGACTCCACCGCGCCGATCGCCCAGGCGCAGTTGGTGAAGTTCTCGACCGACGTCTATGACGGCGAGATCGACACGCGCGGCGGCACGCTGGCGAAGCTGACGCTGAAGAAGGAAGGCGACGGCAAGCAGCCCGACCTGTTCGTCACGCTGTTCGACCACACCAAGGATCACACCTACCTGGCGCGCACCGGCGTGACGGGCGGCAACTTCCCGAACCACAACGACCTGTACACGCCGGCGGCGGGCAACCCCAGCGCGCTGGCGGCCGGCCAGGACAGCATGAAGCTGTCCTTCGAGTCGCAGGAGAAGGGCGGCGTGAAGGTGGTGAAGACCTATACCTTCACGCGCGGCAGCTACGTGATCGGCGTCGACACCAAGATCGACAACGTCGGCACGGCCCCGGTCACGCCGACCGTCTACATGGAAATCGTGCGCGACAGCACGCCGGTGGAAACGCCGCTGTTCTCGCACACCTTCCTCGGGCCGGCCGTCTACACCGACCAGAAGCACTTCCAGAAGATCACCTTCAGCGACATCGACAAGAACAAGGCGGAATACATCAGCTCGGCCGACAACGGCTGGGTGGCGATGGTCCAGCATTACTTCGCGTCGGCCTGGATTCCGCAGCAGGGCGTCAAGCGCGACATCTATGTCGAGAAGATCGACCCGTCGCTGTACCGCGTGGGCGTGAAGGAGCAGGTCAAGACCATCGAGCCGGGCCAGTCGGCCGACGTGTCGGCGCGCCTGTTCGCCGGCCCGGAAGAGGAGCGCGTGCTGGAAGGCATCGCACCGGGCCTCGACCTGGTGAAGGATTACGGCTGGGTGACGATCATCGCCAAGCCGCTGTTCTGGCTGCTGCAGAAGATCCACGGCTACGTGGGCAACTGGGGCTGGTCGATCGTGCTGCTCACGCTGCTGATCAAGGCCGTGTTCTTCCCGCTGTCGGCGGCGAGCTACAAGTCGATGGCGCGCATGAAGGAAATCACGCCGCGCATGCAGGCGCTGCGCGAGCGCTTCAAGAGCGATCCGCAGAAGATGAACGCGGCGCTGATGGAGCTCTACAAGACGGAGAAGGTCAACCCGTTCGGCGGCTGCCTGCCGGTGGTGATCCAGATCCCGGTGTTCATCTCGCTGTACTGGGTGCTGCTGGCCTCGGTGGAAATGCGCGGCGCGCCCTGGATTCTCTGGATCCACGATCTGTCGCAGCGCGATCCGTTCTTCATCCTGCCGGTGCTGATGGCCGGTTCGATGTTCCTGCAGACGCGCCTGAACCCGACGCCGCCGGACCCGGTCCAGGCCAAGATGATGATGTTCATGCCGATCGCGTTCTCGGTGATGTTCTTCTTCTTCCCGGCCGGCCTGGTGCTGTACTACGTGGTCAACAACGTGCTGTCGATCGCGCAGCAGTACTACATCACGCGCACCATCGGCAAGAAGAAGGCGGCCAGCTGATCGAGCTGGAAACTGCCTGTGCTGGATGCATGAAGAAAAACCGCCCGGTCTAGCCGGGCGGTTTTTTTATGCTTGGCGGAAACGGAAAGTTGCGCGGATCAGTGCTCGGAGGCGTCGCCGTAGAACTGTTCGATCAGCTCCTGCACCAGGTAGCGGTGATGCGGCGAAAGCGCCTCGATCTTGGTGGCCAGCTCGATCGTCTCCGGCGTGGGCGGGTATTTCTCGTCGCGCGGCAGCGGCTTCGGCGTGTTGCGCGCGGCTACCGAGGGCGGCGGCCCGTAATGCAGCCAGTGCGCGTCGACGCGCAGCCAGCCGGCCAGCGTCTCGAGCTTGTCGGTGGTCGGAATGGTGCGGCCGGTCAGCCATTTGTGCGCCGTCTGCGGCGAGACCGGGTGCTCGCCGTGGTGCCGCAGGTTGAAGTGCAGGGCGAGTTCGGTCGCGCCCGAGACTTTTTCCGGGCTGCGCATCAAGGCGAATTTCAGGCGTTCCGAAAACGCCGTTTTCTCATCTCGGGTCGGCATGCGCCAGATTGTGCAAGCGAGCCTTGGCTATAGCGACAACCGGTCGCGCCATATTTATCTCAAATGAGTGGCGATTTAGCTGTTTTCGGATGGGTAATGCGCGCAGTGCTATCTCTAAAATGCCATGCTGTTTGGGGATGCTCGGCATGTGAAGCGCTGCGGCACCAAGAGGCTGGCCCGAGACGATTTAGCGTGTTTAGGAGAATGTGCCGCATCGTGGATAGCTGTCTGAGGGGCTTTGTCCCGAATGCAACTAACGGCCGAATCCGCGCGGTCCGGGCGAAGTGGGTGAATCCTGTTGATCGCGACAGTGCGCCGCGTCGATGCGAAGCTCAGCGCCCCGTCGCGCCGCCGTAGAACTGCTCGATCAGTTCCTGTACCAGGTAACGGTGATGGGATGAGAGCGCTTCGATCTTGCTGGCCAGTTCGATCGTCTCGACGGTGGGCGGGTAACGTTCGTCACGCGGCAGGGGATTGGGCGTGCCCGCCGAATTGCTCGGCGGCGGGCCGTAGTGGAGCCAGTGCAGGTCGACCCGCAGCCATTCGGTGAGCGTGACGAGTTTGTCGACGGTGGGAATGGTGCGGCCCGTCAGCCATTTGTGGGCAGTTTGTGCCGATACCGGTTGCGCGCCGCGATAACGCAGATTGAAATGCAGCGCCAGTTCCGTGGCTCCCGAGGGCTTCTCCGGACTGCGCTGTAGCGCGAATTTGAGGCGTTCCGAAAACGCCAGTTTTTCGTCAAGGCTAGGCATGCGCCGATTGTGCAATCGGGGTTCGCGTCCGATAACAACCGGCTGCGAAAGATTTATCTCATTGAGCGCTGAGAGGTACTGGCCGAAAGGCCAGTCGATACCCGGTATTATCTCGTAAATAGGCGGTGGGAGCGGATTTCGTAACCTCGATGCGTGAGACGGCGAATCTCAGTATTAGCGCAATCGAGCTAAAAGAGGATGCCTGCCTGCCACTCACATCCAACGGCTTCATGTCCCCGCCGCGAGCCCGTGGCGCCTGGGCGGCCACGCTACAATGCGGCGTTCCGGCGGCGACCTCATGACGCTGGTCCGAACCTCCTTTCCTGATCCCGATATCCCGATGCCAGCTACCGATTCCGATCCGATCGTCGCCATTGCAACTGCTTCCGGCCGCGGCGGGATCGGCGTGGTGCGCGTGTCGTTCGGTCGCGCCGGCGCCGCGGCGGCCGAAGCGCTGATGCGCGCCGTGTGCGGCCAGGTGCTGGCGCCGCGCCACGCGAGCTACGTGCCCTTTCTCGACGCAGCCGGGGCGGCGCTCGATCGCGGCATCGCGCTGTACTTCACCGCGCCGAATTCCTACACGGGCGAACACGTGCTCGAACTGCAGGGCCACGGCGGCCCGATCGTGCTGCAGCTGGTGCTGCAACGCTGCCTCGACGCCGGGCGCGAGCACGCCTTGCGGCTCGCCGAGCCCGGCGAGTTCACGCGTCGCGCCTTCCTCAACGACAAGCTCGACCTGGCGCAGGCCGAGGCCGTGGCCGACCTGATCGAGGCGAGCACCGAGGCGGCGGTGCGTTCGGCCGGCCGCTCGCTCGACGGCGTGTTCTCGCGCGACATCCACGCACTGGTCGAGGACGTGATCGGCCTGCGGATGCTGGTGGAGGCGACGCTCGACTTTCCCGAGGAGGAGATCGACTTCCTGGAGGCGGCCGATGCGCGCGGCAAGCTCGCGCGGATCCGCGAGCGGCTCGCGCAGGTGCTCGGCGACGCGCGGCAGGGCGCCTTGCTGCGCGAGGGCATGTCGGTGGTGCTGGCCGGGCAGCCGAACGTCGGCAAGTCCTCGCTGCTCAACGCGCTGGCCGGCGCCGAGCTGGCTATCGTCACGCCGATCGCCGGCACCACGCGCGACAAGGTCGCGCAGACCATCCAGGTCGAGGGCATTCCGCTGCACATCATCGATACCGCCGGCCTGCGCGAGACCGAGGACGAGGTCGAGAAGATCGGCATCGCGCGCACCTGGGGCGAGATCGAGCGCGCCGACGTGGTGCTGCACCTGCTCGACGCGCAGACGGGCCTCGGCGCCGAGGACCGCGCGATCGCCGAGCGTTTCCCGGCCGGCGTGCCGGTGGTGCGTGTGTTCAACAAGACGGACCTGAGCGGCGAGGCGGCCTCGGTGACGCACCCGGGCAGCGGCGCGGCGGGCGAGGTCGATCTCACCGAGCTGCGCTTGTCGGCCAAGCAGGGCGACGGGATCGACCTGCTGCGCGCCGAGCTGCTGCGCATCGCCGGCTGGCAGGCGGGCGCCGAAAGCGTGTATCTCGCGCGCGAGCGGCACCTGGTGGCGTTGCGCGCGGCGCGGGAGCATCTGGCCCAGGCGGCGGATCATGCGGATCAGAATGCGCAGGCGCTCGATCTGTTTGCCGAGGAGCTGAGGCTGGCGCAGGAGCAGTTGAATTCGATCACCGGGGAATTCACCTCGGATGATCTGCTGGGGGTTATTTTTAGTCGGTTTTGCATCGGGAAGTAAGCCGGCGCGGTGGGCCGGCCAGAGTTGCGTGGATGCTCGCGAGCTGTTCAGGTGCGCTTTCAGGAGGCCTGTCCACCACGACTGATAAATTGACCGCCTGAATTCGAATGAGTAGGTTCACAAAAGAGTAAGGACACAGCAATTGAACCGGTGCTGAAGCAAGGGGAGTCACGGTCGAAGGCTTGATCGAAGTGATGGAGGCAGCAGAGGAGAGAGGATGACGCAACCAGACTTGAGCCAGCGGCTGAGCAGCCTGATCGCCACTTGGGAGAACGAAGTGGCTGAATTCAAGCAGGCTGACAACAACTACAGTACTGACGAGATAGGCAAGTACTTCTCTGCCCTGGCAAACGAAGCCAACCTTCGCCACACCGATGGCGGCTGGCTGGTGTTCGGTGTGAGCAACAAGACTCGCCGCGTGGTGGGCACGGACTATCGCCCTCAATCCGAGCGTCTGCAATCGCTGAAGATGCAGATTGCCGAAAATGCGGAACCTCGCATTACCTTCCGCGAAATCCATGAATTGGCGCACGCCGATGGCCGTGTGCTGATGTTGGAGATCCCTGCAGCACCGCAGGGCATTCCGATTGCCTGGAAAGGCCACTACTACGCTCGTGCCGGCGAAAGCCTGACTTCGCTGGGGCTGGACAAGCTGGATGACATCCGCCGCCAAACCCAAGGGCAAGACTGGACGGCACAGGTAGTGGCTGGCGCTACGCTGGATGATCTGGATGAGGCGGCTGTACACAAAGCGCGTGAGTCTTTCGCGCAGAAGTATGCCAACCGTTTCCAATCTGGTGAGGTCGAAGGCTGGTCGGTTCCAACCTTTCTTGATCGCGCTCGCGTCACGCGAAACGGCCAAATAACCCGTACCGCGCTGCTATTGCTCGGCAAGGTTGAATCGACCTTCCACCTCTCTCCCTATCCAGCGCAACTGACCTGGAAGCTGGAAGGCCAGGAGCGGGCCTATGAGCACTTCGGACCACCGTTCCTGTTAAGCACGACACGACTCTATCAGCGTATTCGCAACATTCAGCTTCGGTTGCTGCCGCAAGACGAGTTGTTGCCGATTGAAGTCTCCAAGTACGATCAGAAGATCGTGTTGGAAGCCCTGCACAATTGCCTTGCCCACCAGGATTACACCCGCAATGGGCGAGTGGTGGTGACGGAATTGCCTGACAGATTGGTGTTCGAGAATGAAGGTAGTTTCTTCGAGGGACAGCCAGACGAGTACATCCAGGGCGACAAGACACCACGCCGGTACCGGAACCCGGCTTTGGCCCAGGCAATGGTCGAATTGAACATGATCGACACCATGGGTTATGGCATCCACTCCATCTATGCGGGGCAGGCGCGGCGATACTTCCCGCTACCGGACTATGACCTGAGTGACATCGGCGCAGTCAAACTGACGATTTACGGTGGCGTTGCCGACCCAGCCTACAGTCGTTTGCTGATCCAGAATACTGATCTACCGTTGGCGGATATCCTTGCGCTGGATCGCGTTCAGAAAAAGTTGCCCATCCCGGACGAAGCCGCTGCTCGTTTGCGACGTAGCAAACTGATTGAAGGGCGTAAGCCCAACTTTCACGTCTCGGCAGCCGTGGCGGAGGCAACAGCAAACAAAGCCGACTACATCCGCACCCGTGCGCAGGACGACGCTTTCTACGCCAAGTTACTGACCGACTACCTAGAGAAGTTTGGCCAGGCCAACCGTGCTGAAATCAACAAACTACTGATGGACAAACTGAGCGATGCCCTGGATGACAAGCAAAAATACAACAAGGTCAGTGGCCTGTTGACCCGGTTGCGCCGCCATGGAGTGATCACCAACACTGGCTCAGACACGGCGCCTTGTTGGCGGCTGACAGAGAGAATTGCAAAGAAAAATTAGAGAGTTGCAGAGAGAAGTTCATTTTAATCATATATAAATCAATGAGTTATCTCTGTTTGAGGATCCGCGGGTTGAGGTTTTTGCAGAGAGAAATGAGAGGTGTGTCGCGGCCCACCCGACCCAGCACCAACCACCACCGGCCAAAGCCGCCGCGGGGGACCACGATGAAACGATTCCTGCTTGCCGCGCTGCTCGGCGTGCTTGTCGCGCCCGCCTTCGCCTACCAGCCCCAGCCGGCCCCGGACGAATCCCAGCTCCAGGAGCACGGCCACTACACGAACCGCGACGGCGAGCAGGTCCATTCACCCGCGCACTCACGCAACGGCGAAGTCCCGGCCGGCGCCACCGCACGCTGCCGCGACGGCACCTACAGCTTCAGCCGGCACCGCTCCGGCACCTGCTCGCGCCATGGCGGCGTGGCGCAGTGGCAGTAACCGTCGCGCTAGCAGCATCGCCCGCCCGCCCGATTTCCAATCGCCTGCATCCACCGCGGCGCCTGATCCGTATCGAGGAAGACCCAGGACAACGCCCGCCCGCCGACGATGGAATCTTCGCGACACCCGACGCTGAACGAATCGCTGTCATGGCGATGCGCGATGGTATATTGCGACAGACCATCCCGCCGGGGTGGCGCTCGCCCTTCCTTGCGAATGAAAGAACCGTCCGGTGACGCTACGCGCCCCGACCTGGCCGACCGCCCGAGCGCGGCGGCCGGACAGGCTCCGTCCTCTCCCGAACTCGACAAGCTGCTCGAACAGGTCGCGCAAGGCGACCAGGCCGCCTTCTCCGCGCTGTATCGCGCGGCGGCGCCGCGCGTGTTCGGCGTGATCCTGCGCATGGTCCGCGACAAGGGCGAGGCCGAGGACATCCTCCAGGACGCGTTCATGACGGCGTGGCGACGGGCCGACAGCTTCGATGCCACGCGCGGCGGCGCGCTGACCTGGCTCGTGACGCTCGCGCGCAACCGCGCCATCGACCGGATCCGGCAGCATCGCGAGGTGCCGCTCGGCGACGACGAACCCTGGGCGGACCTGGCCGACGAAGCGCCCACGCCGGCCGCCGATGCCGAGGCGAGCCAGGAGCGGGCGCGCCTGGAGCGCTGCCTGCAGCAGCTCGAGGCCATGCAGCGGGGCGTGGTGCGCGAGGCCTTCTACACCGGCGCGTCCTACAGCGAGCTGGCCGAGCGGCGGCAGGTGCCGCTCGGGACCATGAAAAGCTGGATCCGGCGCAGCCTGATCCAACTCAAGAGCTGCCTCGAGCGATGACCACGCCTCCCGAACTCGACCCCGACCTGCGCTGCGCGGAATACGTGCTCGGCGTGCTCGACGCCGACGAGCGCCGGGCGCTGGAAGCCAGCGTCGAGCGCGATCCGCGCCTGCGCGACACGCTGCTGCGCTGGGAACGGCGGCTCGCGCCGCTGGCCGAGGCGGTGCCGGCCGTGGCACCGCCCGCGCGCATCTGGCAGCGCATCCAGCGCGATCTCGGCTGGCTGGATGCGCCCTCGGCGCCGCGCGCCGCGCCGGCTCGCGTGGGCTGGTGGAACAACCTGGTGCTGTGGCGCTGGGTCGGGATCGGCGCCAGCGTTGCCGTGGTCGCGCTGCTCGCGGTGGACCTGGGCACGCTGGAGAAGCCGGCCACGC
This sequence comes from Burkholderia gladioli, assembly GCF_000959725.1. NCBI lineage: Bacteria > Pseudomonadati > Pseudomonadota > Betaproteobacteria > Burkholderiales > Burkholderiaceae > Burkholderia > Burkholderia gladioli. The sequence continues at coordinate 1,499,995 of NZ_CP009323.1, read as the reverse complement.
CGGTCGCCTCGGCGCCGTCCTACCTGGTCGCGACCATCGCCCGCGAGGACGGCACGGCGCACTGGACCGCCACCGTCGACCTGCAGCGCGCGCAGATGATCGTCACGCCGGCGGTCAAGCCGAGCATCGCCGCCGATCGCTCGACCGAGCTCTGGTTGATCGCTCCAGGCGCGAAGCCGGTCGCGCTCGGTGTGTTCCCGTCCGATGCGCCGGCCACCATGTCGCTGCCGCCGCAGATCGTGGCGCAGCTCAAGACCCAGGCGGTGCTCGCCGTCTCGGTGGAGCCGACGGGCGGCTCGCCCACCGGCCAGCCTACCGGCCCGGTGATCGCCACCGGTCAGGTTCATACCGCCTGAAGCCGCGCGGGGCGGCGCCGGCAGCCCGAGCCGCCGGCCCGCCTACCCTCAGCCGGCCTTTCCTCCAGCGCGCCCGCCCCCCGCCGCATCACGGCCCGATGCGGCTATCCGTGCATTCGTCACATTTCCTGCATCCGTTGCGCCCGCCGCTCCGTATCCGCTTCAAGCCGCCATGAAGCCTGCTCCGGAGCCTGCATGTCGTTTATCGCCGCTTTCGCCCTTGTCCTGCTTGCCCTGATCGCCGTCTTCACGGCGGCCTGGGCCGTTCAGCTGCGCACCCGCAATGCGGGGATGATCGACCCGGTCTGGGCGCTGTCGCTGGGCGGCGTCGCCGTGCTCGTCGCCGTCGTGGCGCCGGGCGATGCGCTCAACCGCCTGTTCGTCGCCGTCTGCGGCGGCGCGTGGGGAGGGCGGCTCGGCTGGCATCTCTGGCGCCGCAATCACGGCCAGCCGGAGGACTACCGCTATCGCGCGCTGCGCGAGCGCTGGGGCGCATCGGCGGCATGGCGGATGCTGGCCTTCTTCCTGCTCCAGGCGGTGGTGTCGATCCTGCTCGCGATCGCCTTCTTCGTGCCGGCTTATCAAGCCGATCCGCCTTCGCGGTTCGCGATGGCGATCGCGCTGGCGATCTGGATCGCCTCGGTGGCGGGCGAAGCCGCCGCCGACCGTCAACTGCGACGCTTCGTGGCCCGGCCCGATCGACGTGGCCAGGTGTGTGACGCCGGCTGGTGGCGCTACTCGCGCCATCCCAACTATTTCTTCGAATGCCTGCACTGGTGCGCCTATGCCGCCTGGGCGCTGGGACGGCCCTGGGGCTGGGCCACGCTGGCGCCGCCGCTGCTGATGGCCTGGCTGCTGCTCAAGGTGTCGGGCATTCCGCTGCTGGAAGAGCACCTGGTGCACAGCCGCGCCGGTTATCGCGAATACCGCCGCCGCACCAGCGCGCTGATCCCCTGGCCGCCGCGCCGGCCTTCCGCTCCATCTTCCACCGATCCAGGAGAGCCTCGACCATGAGCGCCGTCACCACCGACTCGTCCGCCGTCCCGCGCGCCGAAGCGCCGGACGGTTTCGCCCTGCGCTGCGCCGAGCGCGGCTGGCTGCCCGACGCGGCGATCCGGCTCGGCATGCGCGCGCTGCTGCGCCAGCGCCTGCGCGACGAGCACGCCGGCGACAGCGCCCGCCAGGCGGAAGCCTTCGAGGCCATGCTGGCCGAGCTGCGCGCCAGCCCGATCGCGATCGAGACGCAGGCGGCCAACGCGCAGCACTACGAGCTGCCGGGCGCCTTCTTCGCGGCGCATCTGGGGCCGTGCCTGAAGTACTCGTGCTGCCATTACCCGACGGGCAGCGAAACGCTCGCCGAAGCCGAGCAGGCGATGCTCGCGCTCTATGCCGAGCGCGCCGGCCTGGCCGACGGCCAGCGCATCCTCGACCTCGGCTGCGGCTGGGGTTCGCTCTCGCTGTGGCTGGCTCGGCGTTATCCGCGCGCCCAGATCGTCGGCCTGTCCAATTCGCATGGGCAGCGCGCCTTCATCGAGCAGCGCGCGGCCGAGTTGGGACTGACGAACCTGCGGATCGTGACCGGCAACGTGGTCGACCACGAATTCGACGCCGGCACCGAGCGCTTCGACCGTGTGCTGTCGATCGAGATGTTCGAGCACATGAAGCACTACGGCCTGCTGCTGGCGAAGATCGCCGGCTGGCTGCGCGACGACGGCCGGTTGTTCGTGCACCTGTTCGCGCATCGCTCGCTCGCCTATCACTTCACCGTTCGCGACGGCAGCGACTGGATGTCCCGTTATTTCTTCACGGGCGGCACCATGCCTTCGGCCAACCTGCTGCTGCGCTTCCAGGACGATCTGCGCGTGACGCGCCAATGGTGGCTGGACGGCACGCATTACGCGCGCACCGCCGAGCACTGGCTGAGCTCGCTCGACGCCGCGCACGAGCGCGTCATGCCGGTGCTGGTGGAGGCCTACGGCGCGCAGGCGCCCGTCTGGTTCCAGCGCTGGCGGATGTTCTACATGGCGGTGGCCGAGCTGTTCGGCTATCGCGCCGGGCAGGAATGGGGCGTCGCGCATTACCTGTTCGACAAGCGGACGGCACGATCATGAGGCCCGCACGCTCGACGTGGCGCGCCGTCGTGCTGCGCGGCCTGCTGCTGGCGGCGGTGCTCGGCCTGGGCGGATGCTCGGGCGGCCCGCCGAACCCGAACCCGCGCGCGGCGCAGCCGCTGGTCACGGTGCCGGTCGACCTGCCGCGCTACATGGGACGCTGGTACGTGATCGCCAACATTCCCTACTTCGCCGAGCGCGATGTCGTCGCCAGCCGCGCCGAGTGGACGCTGCGGCAGGACGGCCGGATCGACGACGTGTTCGTCGGCCGGCGCGGCGGTTTCGACAAGCCGGAAAGCCGCTACCAGTTCCTCGACACGGTGGTGCCCGGCAGCGGCGGCGGCGCGTGGCGGGTGCGGCTGTTCTGGCCGATCCACGTCTCCCAGCTGACGCTCTACGTCGATCCCGACTACCGCTACACGCTGATCGGCTATCCCGGCAAGTCGCTCGGCTGGATCTTCTCGCGCGAGCCGGAGATGGACGAGGCCACCTATCGCTCCCTGCTCGCGCGCTTCGATGCGATGGGCTACGACACCAGCCGCTTCCGCCGCGTGCCGCAACTGCCTGCCCAGCTCGGCCAGCCCGGCTTTGCCTCGCCGCCGGCGGATAAATAGGACGCGAGATGGCGCCGCTCCGCATCCGTCGCGGCGCCTGATCCGTATCAACGGGAAACCGCCGAACGCGCCTCAATCCAACCGGAGCCCGACGTCCATGTCCCATCCCGTTCCCGCCATGCCGCCGGGCCGCCGCATCGCCGTGATCGGCGCCGGGATCGCCGGCCTGGCCAGCGCCTACCTGCTGGCGCGCCAGCATCGGGTGACGCTGTTCGAGGCCGCCGACTACCTGGGCGGCCATGCTCATACCGTGGATGTCGAACTCGACGGCGAGCGGCATCCCGTCGATACCGGCTTCCTGGTGTTCAACGATCGCACCTACCCGAATCTCGTCGCCCTGTTCGACGAGCTCGGCGTGCGCGCCCATGGCAGCGACATGTCCTTCTCGGTGTCGGTGGACGAAGGCCGGCTCGAATGGGCGGGCACCAACCTCAACACCGTGTTCGCGCAGCGGCGCAACCTGTTCTCGCCAAGCTTCCTCGGCATGCTGCGCGACATCCTGCGCTTCAACGCCTCGGCCGAGCGTCATCTCGAGTCCGCCCAGCGGCAGCGCTTCTCGGTCGGCGAGCTGCTGGCCGACGGCGGCTACGGCGCGCCGTTCCGTCAGCACTACCTGCTGCCGATGGCGGCCGCGATCTGGTCGAGCGCGGCCAGCGACGTCCTGCGCTTTCCCGCCGCCACCTTCCTGCGCTTCTGCCTGAACCACGCCCTGCTCCAGGTCAATCACCGGCCGCCCTGGAAAACCGTGGCGGGCGGCTCCCGCCAGTACGTCGAGCGCATCGCGGCGACGCTGCCCGACGTGCGCCTGAACGCGCGCGTGCGGGTGGTGCGGCGTCATCGCGGCGGGGCCACCGTCTGGACCGACGGGGCGGGCGCCGAGCATTTCGACGCCGTGGTGCTGGCCTGCCACGCGCCGACCAGCCTGCGCCTGCTGGCCGACGCCAGCGACGAGGAACGCGCGGTGCTGGGCGCGATCCGCTACCAGCGCAACCTCGCGCTGCTGCACACCGATCCCGCGCTGCTGCCGCGCCGGCGTCGCGTCTGGTCGGCCTGGAACTACCTGAGCCGTCGCCAGGGCGAGGACGCGCAGCCGGTGTGCGTCAGCTACCTGCTCAACCAACTGCAGCCGCTGCCGTTCCACACGCCGGTGGTGGTGACGCTCAATCCGGTGGCGGAACCGGCACCGCATACGCTGCTCGGCCGCTACCACTACGAACATCCGCTGCTCGATCTGGCCGCCGTCGATGCCCAGCAGCGCCTGCCCGAGCTGCAGGGGCGGCGCGGCACCTGGTTCGCGGGCGCCTGGGCGGGCTACGGCTTTCACGAGGACGGGCTCAGGTCGGCGCTGCGCGTGGCAAGCGATTTCGGCGTCGCGCCGGCCTGGGCGCGGCCATGAAACCGGCCATGAAGCCGGCCGACGACAGCCTGCGGCTGCTGGTCGGGCAGGTGACGCACGAACGCCTGCGGCCCGCGCATCACGCGTTTCGCTACCGGTTGCTGCAGGTGGCCTGCCGTCTCGACCGCTTCGCGCGCCCTTCGTCGTTCTGGTTCGGCATCGATCGCTGGCGCCCGCTCGGCCTGGCCGCGCGCGACTACGGCCCCTGCGACGGCAGCCCGCTCGAACCGTGGATGCGCGCGCGCCTGGCCGAGGCCGGCATCCCGGCCGACGGGGAGATCTGGCTCCAGACGATGCCGCGCCTGTTCGGTTATGCCTTCAATCCGGTGAGCTTCTGGTACTGCCACGATCGCGAGGGACGCCTGCGCGCGCTGTACGCGGATGTGCGCAACACCTTCGGCGCGCGGCACGGCTACCTGCTCAGCGCGCCGGCGCATGCGCCGATCGACGGCGAGACGGTGCTCGACTGCCGCAAGACCTTCCACGTCTCGCCGTTCTGCACGGTGAGCGGCGGCTATCGCTTTCGCGTGCTGCGCGACCGGGACCGCTGGACCGTCGCGATCGATCATCACGACGAGGCGGGCCTGCTGCTGCGCACCGCGATCGCGATGCGCGAACGGCGCGAGCCCGGCGCGTGGTGGCGCTTCGCGCGCCGGCCATTCGACATGATCGGCACGCTCTGGCGCATCCATTGGCAGGCGCTGCAACTGGCACGCAAGCGCGTGCCCTTCCACGGCAGCCGGCCGCCGCAGCCGCAGTCGCCCGAGCCGGCGGCATCCGATCCTTCCGTATTCGATTCTTCCGTATCCGGCCACCACCGCGCGTCGCCGGCGAATTCCCGTCACGAGGCCCGTCCATGAACCTGCTGCATGTCCGCTCCCATTCCGAAACCGCGCAACCGCTCAGCGCGAAATGGTTCCTCGCGCTGCTGCGCCGGATGCGGCATGGCCATCTCACCCTGGTCACGCCGGAAGGCGCGCAACTGGTGTTCGGCGATCCGCACCAGGCGCCCGCCGCGACCCTGCAGATCCACGACTGGCGCGCCTGCCGCCGGATCCTGCGCAGCGGCGACATCGGCCTGGCCGACGCCTATCGCGCCGGATGGGTCGAGGTGCCCGACCTGGTGGCCCTGGTCCGGCTCGCGCTGCGCAACCAGGATGCCGTCGCGCCGACCATCGACGGCGGGCGGCTCGCGCGCCTCTGGTACGCGCTGCGTCATCGGCTGCGCGCGAACTCGCGCGCCGGCAGCCGCCGCAATATCCACGCGCACTACGACATCGGCAATGCCTTCTATGCGCAGTGGCTCGATCCGAGCTGGACCTATTCCAGCGCCTGCTTCGACGGCGATCCGGCCCGCTCGCTGGAGGCTGCCCAGGCCGCCAAGTACCAGCGCATCGTCGATACGCTCGGCCTTCGCGCCGGGATGCGCGTGCTGGAGATCGGCTGCGGCTGGGGCGGTTTCGCCGAACATGCGGCCCGGCTCGGCATCCGCGTCGACGCGCTGACGATCTCGCAGGAGCAGTACACGTTCGCGGTGCAGCGGATGGCCCGCAACGGGCTCGCCGACCACGCGCACGTGCACTTGTGCGATTACCGCGACGCGGTCGGGCAATACGATGCGATCGTCTCGATCGAGATGTTCGAGGCGGTTGGGCAGGCTTTCTGGCCCGGCTATTTCGCCACGCTGCAGCGCTGCCTGAAGCCGGGCGCGCGGGCGCTGGTCCAGTCGATCACGATCGACGACGCGCGTTTCGACGCCTATCGCGCCTCCAGCGACTTCATTCGCGAGACGATCTTTCCGGGCGGCATGCTGCCCAGCCCCGAGCGTTTCGTGGCGGCCGCGCGCGACGCCGCGCTCGCCGCGACGCCGGTGTTCGCCTTCGGCCAGGATTACGCGCGCACGCTGCACGTCTGGCGGGACGCCTTCGAGGCGCGTCTGGACGCGATTCGCGAGCAGGGCTTCGACGAGCTGTTTATCCGCACCTGGCGTCTCTATCTGAGTTATTGCGAAGCCGCCTTCCTCGAAGCGCGCACGGACGTGGTCCACTTCCTGGTTGCGCGCGATGCCTAGCGTCGCGTGGGCCTGGCGCGGATGGTGCCTCGCGGCGCTGTTGCTCGCGCGCGGCGCGCAGGCGGGCTGCGTCGACGAACTGGCTCAGGCGCGGCTGATCGGTGCGGGGGATTTCTGCGTGCTCGGCATCTGCCTCTATGACGCGCGCCTCTATGCGAGTCGGGCGCCGGTCGACTTGGATGCGCCGTTCGCGCTGGAGCTGAGCTACCGCCGGCATTTCTCGCGCAAGCAACTGGTCGGCGCCGGCATGCACGAACTCGACCGGCTGGCCGGCGGCGCGCTGACGGACGAGGTGCGCAGCGCCTGGCAGGCGGACATGGTGCGTGCATTCGATGATGTCGTGCCCGGCGATAGTCTCTGTGGTGTCTATCTGCCCGGCCAGGGCGCGCGTTTCTATCGCAACGGCCAGCCTGGTGTGGCGGTGGACGACCCGGTGTTCGCGAAAGCCTTCTTCTCGATCTGGCTGGACCCGCGAACCCGAGCGACGGCGTTGCGCCGGAAGCTGCTCGGTGACGTCGCCCCGTGATTTCGCGCGCCGACTCCGCGCGCGTCCTGAGCCGGCTCCTTCCAGCGCCGGCTCAAACGACCGGCTTCTGCGAGAACACGAACATCGGGCTCGTGTGGTGGTGCAGCTCGCCGGGTTCGGCATCGACATCGGCGAAGTCGAGCTGGTAGTCGGTCTTGCGCAGGAACACGCGATGGCCGTGAGGATGCGTCTGTTGCAGGTGCTCGCGGAAGCCATGGCGCAGGTCGCCATACAGCTCGGCGATGATGGTATGAGGCGGGCGATGGGCCAGCGTTTCCCGGGCGCCCATCAGCGCGTCCACTTCCGCGCCCTCGATGTCGAGCTTCCAGACATCGAAGCTGCCGTGCTCGGCACGCAGCGCGTCGATCGTGGTGGTCGCCACGGAAAGCGTCTGGTGCGTGTCGCCGAAGATCGAGGGGAACAGGGCAAGCACCTCGTCCTTCAGGCTCGAGCCCTGGTTATGGGTCAACGACACGGTGATCGTCGCCTGGCCTTGCGCGGCCGAGATCGCCTGCTCGATCGGCACCACGCGATCCGTCGCCAGGCTCGCGAGCCGCGCATACAGTTCCGGGATCGGCTCGGCCGCGATCACGCGGCGCGCGCCGGCCTCGAGCATCTCGAGTGCCGTGACGCCGATGTTCGCGCCGGCATCGAGCACCTGGTCGCCCGCGCGGACGAAGCGGCGGAACAGCGCCCGGTCGACGTCGCCTTGCGGATAGCGGATATCCAGCAGCAGCGATGCGGCGTAGTGGCGTTCATGCCGATTCGACAGGTCGACGGTGATCGGAATCGACCCGATCTCGAAGCTCGCCTTGCCGTGTTCCCGGATGAGGGATTCGATTTCCGTGTACAGCAGCTCTCGCGTCAGCATGGCGCTTTTCCGTGCATGTTGGAGGGAAAGCGAATTATGCCCGACGGCAATTGCGGGTCGAGTGGAATGTGGCGGCGTCCGGCAGCATGCCGGCGAAGCTCGACGGCACGCCCTATCGCCCTCCCGCCGGGAGCTGTCCCGGCAGCGTGATCACGAAGCGCGCCCCGCCCAGCGGCGAATCCTCGAGCCGCACCTCCCCGCCATGCGCCAGCGCGATGCGCTGCACGATCGCCAGCCCCAGCCCGAAGCCGCCGGTGCGCCGGTCGCGACTCGCGTCGAGGCGCTGGAACGGCTCGAACACGCACGCGCGGTCGACCACCGGAATGCCGGGCCCGTCGTCGTCGACGCTCAGCACCAGCGCGCCGGCGGCGTCGCCGGTCGCCGCCAGCAGGACCATCCTGTCGGCATAACGCGCGCCGTTGCGGATCAGGTTCAGCAGCGCCCGCGCGACCAGCTTCGGATCGCAGGTGTGGCTGGCCGGCGCGCCGCGCGTCGACACGTCGAGTTCGATCCCGCGATCGGCGACGTCGAAGGCCACGCTGCCGGCGACGCTGCCGATCAGCGCGTCGACCGCCACCTCCATCGCGGCGAGCTGACTCGCGCCCTGCTCGAGCCGGCCGATCGTCAGTAGCTCGGTGACGAGCTCGTCGAGCTCGCGCACGTCGTGCCGCAGCGCCTCGCGGCGCTCACGCATGCGCTGCGTCTCATCCGGCGCGGCCAGCAGCTCGAGCCCGAATTCGAGCCGCGCCAGCGGCGTCTTCAGCTCGTGCGAGATGGCCTGCATCATCTCGCGCTGCTGCTTGATCGAGGCCTCGATGCGCTCGGCCATGTCGTTGAATTGCCGCGACAGCTCGTAGATGTTCGACTTGCGCGGCAGCAGCACGCGCGTGGACAGCCGCCCCGCGCCGAACGCGCGCGCGGCGGCCTGCAGCCGGCGCAGGTCGCGCCAGTGGAAGTGGATCCACGACATCACCGCCAGCAGCGTGGCGAAGGCGAGCAGCAGGTAGGCGTAGATGCGGATGTCGAGATCGAAGGTTTCGGCGGGATGCGAATGGAGCACGCTGCCGTCGGCCAGCGGCATGTAGTAATCCTTGCTGTCGTAGCCGATCGCGATCCGGCCGGCTTCGAGATCGCGCAGCGGCGTGCCGCGCAGCCGCGAGCGCGCCTCCTGCATCGTCAGGAAGCCGAAGCCTTCCTTGCCGTGCCGCGCCAGCTCCCGCAGCGCGAGCTGGCGCTGGGCGCCGGGATGGCGTTCCAGGTAGTCGTTGAGCACGAAGGCGTAGGTGCTCAGCGATTCGCGCTCGGCATCGGCGACGCGCTGGTAGAAGAAGATGCGGTCGAACGAGAGCTGAATGAGCGTGATCGACAGCGCGACGCAGACGATCACGATGAGGTAGAGCTTGATCAGCGGGCGCAGCATTCACTCGTCCCAGGCGGAAGGGCTGAACAGGTAGCCGCGGCCCCAGATCGTCTTGATCCGGTGCGGCTCGGCGGATACGGCATCCTCGAAGCGGCGGCGCAGCTTCGAGATGCCGGAATCGACCGAGCGGTCGAGGCCGTCGAACTCGATGCCGCGCAACTGCCTGAGGATGTCGTCGCGACTCAGCACGGTGCCGGCCGCGCGGGCCAGCACCAGCAGCAGGTTGAACTCGGCGGTCTTCAGCTCGACCGGCTCGCCGCGCCAGGTGACACTGCGATTGGGCGGCGAGATCCTCAGTTCTCCGAACACCAGCAGCTCGGGCGCGGCCGGCGCCGCGCCGGCGGGCTGGGCCCGGCGCAGCAGCGCGCGGGCGCGCGCCACCAGCACGCGCGGCTCGATCGGCTTGGTCACGTAGTCGTCGGCGCCCATCTCCAGGCCGGCGACCTGGTCGTAGACGTCGGTGCGCGCGGTCAGGATCAGCACCGGCATGTCGGCGAAGGCGCGAATGCGGCGGCAGACTTCCATGCCGTCCAGGTTGGGCAGCATCAGGTCGAGTATCACCAGCGCCGGCTGGTGCTCGCGCACTGCCGCCACGGCCAGGTCGCCGCGGCGAACCACCGTCACCACGAATTCATAGCCGTCGAGATATTCGCTCACCAGCTGGGCGAGGCGGTCGTCGTCCTCGATCAGCAGCACGCGATGCTTGAGTGGTTCGTCTGTCATGGTCATCCCGGAATGCCCGCGGCCTGCCCGGCATGGCGGCGGCAAGAAGGCGGCAGGAGCGCGGCAGGCCGATTCTATCCGCGTCAGTCGCGGCAAAAGCCGCGAAAGCACAATCGCGGACACTTGAACACAATTGATCACAGAATCCCCGCAGATTCGGGACAGTCTCGGCGCACGGCGGCTCCTAGACTGCGCTCTCCCTCACCTCGATCGAACCATCGTGCGCCTCCCACTTCGCCGCCTCGGCCAGCTCAGCCGCCTTCGTCGCTATGTGCCGCTCGCCGGCCTGGCCCTCGCCACCGCCGCCCATGCGGACAACGACTACACGGTCTCGCTCGGCGCCGCCGTCGCGCCGCGTTATCCGGGCAGCAAGCAGTACCGGGCCGTACCGGCGCCGTCGTTCGCGGCGAAGTTCGGCAATGGTTTTTTCATCGACAGCAGCAATGGCGCCGGTTATCGGCTCGACCTGCCGCATGGCGTGTTCGTCTCGGCGGCCGTCAACTACGATCCGGGCCGCGACGACGAGAACCGCGTCGATCTGCCGGGCTCGGATTACCTGAAGGGAATGGGCCGGATCCCCGGCTCGGTGCTGGTGGGCGTGCGCGCGGGGGTGACGCTGTTCGGCGACGCGGAGCTGAGCGTCGCGCTCGATACGCCGGTGACGCATACCTCGCACGGCGTGTCGGGGCATCTGGACCTCGCGGTGCCGCTGCTGAAGACTGCACACCACACGATCATGGTGACCAGCAGCGTGCATGCCGGCACGGGGCGTTATGGGCAGACCTTTTATGGCGTCACCGATGCCCAGGCCGCGGCGAGCCGCTTCCGGCCTTATTCGGTCGGCGGCGGAATCGACAGCGCATCGGCGACGGTCGCCTGGAACTGGAGCGTGTCGCAGCACTGGTCGGTGCTGGCGACGGGCGGGGTGACTCGCCTGCTCGGGCGCTTCGGCGACAGCCCGATCGTGCAGGCCAGGAGCAATTATTTCGGCATGGCGGGGGTGAGTTATCGGTTTTGAGTTGGCACGGGATATCGCGTCCGCGACACGGTGGCGCTGGGCGGGTAAATGGTGGCCTTATCGAGCGGACTTGTCGAAAGTTGTCAGCGGGATTCTGTAGAATCGAGTGGTTTTCGAGCACGCGAAGTGTTCGACCGGTCAACTTTCCAGGGAGGTGCGAATGAAGCTGACGGGCGTCGGTCTCTACACCTACCCTGAAGCCGCCTTGCTCACGCAAATTCCGCTCCGTGAGTTGCGCCGCTGGCTGGCTGGTTATTCCTATCGCGATCCGCGCAAGGAGCTGCCTGTCGAGGTTCCACCGCTGTGGGCTACGGAATTCGATCAGCAGATGGACGGGATCGGCTTTCACGACTTGCTGGAAGTTCGGTTCGTGCGGGCGTTTCGACAACACGGCGTCAGTCTGCAGACGATCCGCGTCGCCAGCCAACGTGCCCGCGAACTGTTCGCCACTGACTATCCCTTCACCTCCCGGCAGTTTCGCACCGACGGCCGCACGATATTCGCCTCGGCGATGGAGGAAACCGGCGAAACCGAGTTGCTCGACCTGGTGCGCAAGCAATACGCTTTTCGGCGGATCATCGAGCCCTCGCTGTACAGCGGCATCGAGTTCGGCGCGGACCAGGTGGCGGCTCGCTGGTATCCCACGCCTCGCAGCAAGGCAGTCGTGCTCGACCCGGCGATTGCGTTCGGAAAACCCGTCGTGACCGATGGGGCCGTGAGGACATCGATCCTGCACGATGCCTTCATCGCCGAGGGCGATCGGCACATGGTGGCGAGGCTCTACGAGGTTCCGGTGGCATCGGTGGACGCGGCCATCGCGTTCGAAGAAAGCCTGATCGCCGCATGAACTTCTTTGTCGACAACAACTTGCCGCCTGCCCTGGCCAGAGCGCTGCATGCCTTGTCGGAAAACTCAGGGCATCGCGTCGTGCATTTGAAGGACCTGTTTCCGCCGAATACGCCCGATTCGGACTGGATCGCCGCGCTGGCAAGGGAAGGCGGGTGGTCGGTGGTCACCCACGACAAGCTGAACAAGGGGCTGGAGCGCGAAGCCCTGCGTCGTGCCGGCTTGATCGTGTTCTTCCTCGACCGAGGATGGTCGAGCCACAAATTCTGGGACAAGGCGTACTCCCTTGTGCGCTGGTGGCCGCGCATCGTCGAGCAAGCCGAAGGCATGGCCGGTGGCGCCGCTTTCAAGGTGCCCTACGCGTTCGCTGGCAAGGGACGGTTCGGGCAGGTGATCCTCTAGCCCGTACAGTTTCTCGTTTCGCATCCCCGAAATCCGCTTCGCCATCTCCCGATATGCCCGCCGTGGGAATGCTACGGTGACCCTTCACCTTTTCACCGGGAAACGAGCATGTCGCCACGTTCACGGTTTTCGCTCGCCTGCTGCGCCTTGGCCTTCACCGGGGTGATCGCCGCGATGCCGGCCGCGGCCCAATCGCGTCTTGACGGCGCTCGCCCCGACGCGTCGCGCTACCTGCGCGTCAACGACCACGACGACTACCTGCGCGCCCAGCGCCACTACCAGGACGAGCTGCGCAACCAGCGCCTGCTCTACGAGCATCAGCGCGAACAGCGGATCCGCGACGAACGCGTGCGCCAGGAGCGCGCTTACGAGCAGCACCAGCCTGCTGGTTATTGATTCGCCACGTCGTCAGCTTTCCCAGTCGACCAGCCGCGCATATCGATCGGCATAAAAATCGATGAACGCGCGCACCTTCGACGACACCGTCTTCTTCGGCGGATAAACCGCCCAGATCGCCGACGCGGTTCGCGCCGTCTGCACGTCCCAATCGGCCAGCAGATGCACCAGCCGGCCGTCGCGCAAGGCATGGCCCAGCGCCCAGACCGGCAGCAGGGCGATGCCGCAGCCGGCGATCGCGAGCTGCCGCAGCGCGTCGGTATCGTCGGCGCGCAGTCGGCCGCGCAGTTGCACCGGGATCGACTCGTCGACCTGCTCTTCGCCGCGCGGCGCGCGTGCCGCGAACCACCAGCGATCGTCCGGCATCAGCGGGAAGCGCAGCACCTCGTGCCCGGCGAGCGCCGCCGGCGAGTCCGGCGCGCCGTGCTGTTCCAGGTAGCCCGGGCTCGCGCAGACGATGCGTCGATGCATGGCCAGCCGCCGCGCGATCAGCTGCGAATCGGGCAGCACGCCGATCCGGATCGCGAGGTCGATGCCGTTGTCGATCAGGTTGACGGTCTCGTCGCTGAGCACCGCGTCGATATCGATGCCGGGATAGCGCGCGGTGAATTCGGGCAGGTGCGGGATCACGTGGCGCAGGCCGAAGGCGCGCGGCATGGTCACGCGCAGCAGCCCGCGCGGCGAGGCGTTCAAGGAGGACGTCGCCTCGCGCGCCTCGTCGAGCGCGGCCAGCACGGCCTGCGCATGCTCGCGAAACACGCGGCCGCCTTCGGTCAGCACCAGCCCGCGCGTGGAGCGGTTGAACAGCGCGATGCCGAGGTCGCGCTCGAGCTCGCTCACGTAGCGCGATACGGTCGAGGTCTTCACGGCGATGCGGTCGGCGGCCTTGCTGAAGCTGCCCGATTCGGCGGCATGCAGGAAGGCGCGGATCGCGGAGAAATAGTCCATGGCGGATGACGGGCCGCGTCGGCTGGCGCGCGCCTGGTTGGGGTCGCATGCAGTGTAGGGCAAAGCCAGGGACCGGGTTGTCCCTTTTGCGCAAAGCTCATTTCCCGGCGGCGCGGTTCCGTCCCGGCCGGGCGCGCCTCTATAGTCGCTCCAACGTCGACGGCCGTGATCCTGCGCGCCGGACGCTTCCCGCCATGAAGGAGCCGCATCATGCTCGACAAGACCCCCGCCCCCACGCTGCAACTCGACGACGAACGCGCGATGCGCGACGCCGAGTATTTCGAATACACCTCGTCGGCGAACCCGATCGGCGCGAAGCTGATTTCGCGCGTGCCGTATCGCAGCTTCCCCGCCTCGCTCTACGACAGCGGCCCGACGCGCATCGTGCCGCTGGATCTGTCGGCCGAACTCGGCTGCGACTACCCGGCGACGGGTCCGGACCTGATGGCGAACTTCGTGCGCATCGTCGCGGGCGAGCAACTCAGCGTCGACCCGAACGCGACCTCGCTGGTGTTCTACGTGCTCGAGGGCGCCGGCTCGGTGGCGCAGCGCGACAGCGCGTTCCGCTTCGCGCAGGGCGATTTCTTCTCGCTGCCCGGCGGCGCGCCGGCAACGCTGAGCGCCGATTCCACCGCGCGCCTGTACTACGTGAACGACGCGCCGCTGCTCGACTATCTCGGCACGCGCGTCGCGAACCCGCGCTTCGAGCCGACGCTGTACCCGGCCGCGCGCGCGAAGGAGGAACTGGACAAGGTGGCGTCGGCACCGGGCGCCGCGCTGCGCAACCGCGTGAGCGTGTTGCTCGGCAACCGCCATTTCCCGCAGACGCGCACGGTCACGCATTCGATGTGGGCGATGTTCGGCGTGATCGCGGCCAACAGCGTGCAGAAGCCGCATCGCCACCAGTCGATCGCGCTCGACTTCATCCCCGCCTGTCGCCCGGGCGTGTACACGCTGGTGGGCACCGAGCTGGACGAGGCCGGCAACATCGTCGATCCGGTGCGCGTCGACTGGACGCCGGGCATGGCTTTCGTCACGCCGCCGGGCTACTGGCATGCGCACTTCAACGAGTCGAACGACGTGGCCTATGTGATTCCGCTGCAGGACGCGGGCTTGCAGACCTACCTGCGCGCGCTCGATATCCGCTTCGCGCGCTGAACGAAGCGCGCCGGGCGCCAGGGCATCGTGCCTTGGCGCCCGGCGGCGGCGAGAGAAGAAGGGAGGAAGCGACGCGTGTTGCTGTTTAGCGGCTGTGCCGTTGGCGCGGGATCAATGCCCGCGTCGCCAATGTTTCCAGGGATGGCGCCAGTCGATATGGCCGGCATGCACGGGCCGCATCTCGCGCGGATGGCGCCGGCGATGTTCCTGCCATAGCTCGTCGGAGAACAGGGCCGCGACGATCACGAGCGGCAGCACCAGAAAAATGCCCAGGATCACTTGCTCGACCACGATGGCCTCCGTGCGGCTGGCGGGCGGGACGGCACCCTTGCTTTCATTCTAGGCATTGCGCGCGGCGGGCGTTTTGGATTTTCTTGTATGACCAGGCGATCTTCATAGCGTCCCGTCCAGGCTGATGCCGCACCGTTTTTGAAACGGGGCCACGGCGAGGGCCTCGCGCATTCGGTATCATCCACGCCCCGACCGAACTTTTCGCCGCACGCGGCAAGACCCCCGATGGCGCTCAAATCGACGATCTACAAGGCCGAACTGCAAATTGCCGACATGGATCGGCATTACTACGGCGATCATTCGCTGACGGTGGCCCGCCACCCGTCCGAAACGGACGAGCGGATGATGGTGCGCATCGTCGCCTTCGCGCTGTTCGCGCACGAACGGCTGGAGTTCTGCAAGGGGCTGTCCGATACCGACGAGCCCGACCTCTGGCTCAAGGACCTGACCGGCGCGATCGAGGCCTGGATCGACATCGGCCAGCCCGACGAGCGCCGCATCGCCAAGGCCAGCGGTCGCTCGGGCGAGGTGGACGTGATCGCCTACGGTGGCCGCACCTCGGACATCTGGTGGCAGGGCGTGCGCGGCAAGGTCGAGCGGCTGCGCAACGTGCGCGTGCTGTCGCTGCTGGAGGGCACGGCCGAGGCGCTCGGCGCGCTGGCCGAACGCACCATGCGCCTGCAATGCACGATCCAGGACGGCACGGTGTGGATCTCGAGCGCGACGCACGATCCGATCGCGGTCGAATGGACCGTGCTCAAGCCGCGCGGCGAGGGCTGACGCGCGATTCGGGGCCGGGTTCTTCGCGCCTCGCTTTGCTTCCGGCTCGCGTCGGTGCTTCAAGAGCCTCGCCTCGTTCAGCCGGCCGTGGCGCGCGGCGGTCCTTTCAGCTCCACCATGTTGCCTTCCGGGTCGAACAGATAGATCGACTGCCCGTAGCCGTCCGCGCCATAGCGCTCGGCGGGCTCGCCCGGCCGGGCGCCATGCGCCGCGAGATGCGCGCGCAGCGCCTCGGCGTCGAAGGGCTCGACGCGCAGGCACAGATGATCCATGTTGCGGCCGGCGCCGGGCACGCCGCTGTCCGCGCGGTCGATCGGCGCGTTCTCGATCAGCAGGTCGATCAGCGAATGGCCGGCGCGCAACTGCACCAGCCCGAGATCGGGCTGTTCCTTCTCGATATGGCAGCCGATCACCTCGCAGTAGAAGCGCGCCATCGCCTTCATGTCGGCCACGCGCAGCACCACGTGGTCGATGCCGAGTATCGGGGGTTTCATCGTGGGGAATCTCCTGTCGAATGACTCGTCGAGTCTAGACGATCGCCGGGAAGGGCGTGACAGACAGGGGAAGCGGGGCTGCGGGCGTGGCCAGACGCGGGCAGAATCGTCGAAGCGATGGCTCGCCTGGATGGCGTCGCTAAGAAATTCAGGACGAAAAAAAGCCCGCTCAAGGGGAGCGGGCTTAATCCATATCAGGAGGAGACATGGAGGAGACAGGTCCAACTATACACAGCGGGATGGTGCGGCGCAATAATCCAACTGCAAAAAATCGTCAGAGAGTCGTTCTGTCGCACCCTTTTGGCCCGATCGCGCGCTGCGGCAAAGGCTGGCGGATTTGGGTGTAGTTTTCGCTTAATTGCGGATGCGGGGATGCGGCCTCCCCAGGGCGATGGCGCCCCCTTTAGTTCACCCGAATATCAGAGCAAGATTCCGGCAGGCAGCGGGTGGCTCGCCACGTAGAGTTGAACCCGTTCTCACTGTCACTGCGAGGCGATCATGCCCACCCCGTACTCGACCGACGAAGCCCGCTGGGAAGCCCTCGTCGCGCGCGACGCCGATGCCGACGGCGCTTTTTTCTATGCCGTGAAGACCACCGGCGTGTTCTGCCGCCCGACCTGCGCCTCGCGCATGCCGCGCCGCGAGAACGTCAGTTTCTTCGACGATCCGGCCGCCGCGCGTGCCGCCGGCTTTCGCGCCTGCAAGCGCTGCCAGCCCGAGCGCGAGCCGCGCGAGGTCGAGATCGTGCGGCGCGCCTGCGCGGTGCTCGACGCGAGCGATCGCGCCACGCTGGCCGAGTTGAGCGCGGCCGTGCATGTCAGCCCTTTCCACCTGCAGCGTCTGTTCAAGCGCGTGGTCGGCGTGTCGCCGCGCCAGTACCAGGCCGCGCGCCGCGGTGCTGCCTTGCGCGATGCGCTGGAAGGCGGCGCGCCGGTCACGCGAGCGGCCGTCGATGCCGGTTATCAGTCCTCGTCGCGCGTCTACGAGGCCGTGCCGCGCGAGCTCGGGATGGCGCCCTCGGCATTCCGGCGCAAGGGCGCGGGGCTGCGCATCGAGTACGCGACCGCGTCGACGCCGCTGGGCCAGGTGCTGGTCGCCGCGACCGAGCGCGGCATCTGCAAGATTGCGTTTGGCGATGCTGTAGCGTCGCTCGTCGCCGACCTGGGCGATACCTTCGCGAATGCCGAATGCGTGGCCGCGCCCGAGCGGCTCGCGCCCTTCCTCGCCGAGATCGATGCCTATCTGCGCGGTTCGAGCGAACGCATCGCCTTGCCGCTCGACATCAGCGCGACGGCGTTCCAGCAACGCGTGTGGGAAGCCCTGCAGAAGATCCCCTACGGCGAGACGCGCAGCTACGCGCAGATCGCCGAGGCGGTCGGTTCGCCGCGCGCGGTGCGTGCCGTCGCCAGCGCCTGTGCCTCGAATCCCGTGGCGCTGGCGATCCCCTGCCATCGCGTGATCCACAAGGACGGCACGGCGACGGGCTATCGCTGGGGCACGGCGCGCAAGCTCGCGCTGCTCGCGGCCGAGGCGCGGCACGCGGCGGGCGAGCCGGCCGCGCTGTCGCTCGACGACGCTGCATGAGCGAGGTGCTGGCAAGCACGGCCAGCGCGCCGGACGAAGCGGCGCGCGTCGAGATCGACCTGCCGTTGCGCCCGCCCTACGACTGGCCGCGCCTGCTGCGCTTCTTGGCCGGCCGCGCGATTCCCGGCGTCGAAACCGTCAGCGACGGCGCCTACCTGCGCGCCATCGAATATCGCGGTGCGCATGGCGTGCTGACGGTGCGGCGTCATGCGCGTCGCCGCTGCCTGGTCGCGACCGTCGAGGGCGCGGTCGCGCAACGGGCCGACGCGGCGCTGGTCGCGCGGCTCTCCACCATGTTCGACTGCGGCGCCGAGCCCTCGGCGATCGCCCGGGACCTGTCGCGCGATCCCTGGCTCGCGCCGCTGTTGGCCGCGGCGCCGGGCCTGCGCGTGCCGGGCGCCTGGTCGGCCTTCGAGCTGGCCTTGCGCGCGATCGTCGGCCAGCAGGTCAGCGTCAAGGCCGCCACCACCATCATCGGACGATTGGTCCAGCGCGCCGGCGAGCCGCTCGCGGCGCCCCCGCATCCCGCTGTCGGCTGGTGGTTTCCCGAACCGGCCGCGCTGGCGGCCTGTGATCTGACCGGGATCGGCATGCCGGGCAAGCGGATTGCCGCGCTGCAAGGTGTGGCGGCGGCGGTGGCCGCGGGCGAGGTGCCGGTCGACGCGGTGGACGCGGCCGGCGTGCCGCTCGACCTGGCCGCGCTGCGGCAGGCCTGGCTGGCGCTGCCGGGGATCGGCCCGTGGACCGTCGAATACATCGCGATGCGCGCCTGGCGCGACGCCGACGCCTGGCCGGCTTCGGACCTGGTGCTGATGCAGTCGATCGCCGCGCGCGACCCCGCGCTCGAGCGTCTGTCGAGCCAGCGCGCGCGCAGCGACGCATGGCGCCCGTGGCGCGCCTATGCGGCGATGCATCTGTGGAATGAAATCGCCGACCGGGCCGGCGGCGCGCGCGGCGGCTGAGGGTTGTCGACGGGCGTGGAGCCGGGCGCTGGTGCATCGCGCAAAGCCCCGCCCAGACTGGCTTTGACGCGATTCCGGGGCGGCTCAAGCGAGCCTTACGGCGAGATGTTAAAGTGCCCGCTACCGTCAATCCCGGCGGGCGGTGTGCGTGGCAGCAAACCGCCATGCCTGCTTCCTGGCATCCATGTCGAACAAGATGATTTCCAGCCACACCGACTTGCTGCAGCAACGCCTCGACGTGCTGGCCTCCGGGCCCTCGCGCGAGCGTCTGGTTGACGGCCTGCGCGGCATCGAAAAGGAAAGCCTGCGCGTGACGCGCGACGGCATGATCGCGATGACGCCGCATCCGCGCGCGCTGGGTTCCGCGCTCACCCATCCCTCGCTGACCACCGATTATTCCGAGGCGCTGATCGAGCTGATCACGCCGGCCGAGCGCGATGTCGCGCTCACGCTCGAGCGGCTCGACGCGCTGCATCGGGAGGTGTATGCCGCGCTCGGCGAGGAGATGCTGTGGAACGAGTCGATGCCCGGCAAGCTGCCGGCCGACGACGAGATCCCGATCGCCGATTACGGCAGCTCGAACATCGGCCGCCTGAAGACCATCTACCGGCGCGGCCTGGCCTATCGCTACGGCCGCACCATGCAGTGCATCGCCGGGATCCACTACAACTACTCGCTGCACGAGGACATCTGGCTGCGCCTGCGCGAGCACGCGCAATCGGCGGCTAGCGAGGTCGATTTCCAGTCCGAACGGTATCTCGCGCAGATCCGCAATTTCCGTCGCACCAGCTGGCTGCTGATGTATCTGTTCGGTGCTTCGCCGGCGCTCGACAAGGCCTTCCTGCGCGGGCGCGACAGCACGCTGGAGAGCTTCGACGCCACCACGCTGTATCGGCCTTACGCGACCAGCCTGCGCATGAGCGATCTCGGGTATTCGAACACCACGGCGCAGGCTGCGTTGGTGGCGGACTACAACTCGCTGGATGCCTACCTCGATGCGCTGTCGAAGGCGGTCAGCGAGCCTTATCCGGCCTACGAGGCGATCGGCACGCATCGCGACGGCGAGTGGATCCAGCTCAATACCAACGTGCTGCAGATCGAGAACGAGTTCTACTCGACGATCCGCCCGAAGCGCGTGACCTATTCCGGCGAGCGGCCGTTGCATGCGCTGGCCTCGCGCGGCGTGCAGTACATCGAGGTGCGCTGCCTCGATATCGATCCGTTCGAGCCGACGGGGATCGCGCTGGACACGGCGCGCTTCATGGATGCGTATCTGCTTGTGTGTGCGCTGGATGACAGCGCGAAGCTCGAATGCGATGCGTATCGCGAAGCCAATGCGAACTTCGGCCGCGTGACGATGGAAGGGCGCAAGCCGGGGCTGGAACTGGTGCGCGACGGCGCGGTGGTCTCGATGCGCGACTGGGCCGAGGAAGTGTTCGTGAAGATCGAGGCGGCGGCGCGCGTGCTTGATGAGATTCGTGGTGATGATGTGCATGCGCGCGCGGTGGCGGCGCAGCGCGTCAAGCTCGATGATCCGGAGTCGACGCCTTCGGCGCGGGTGCTGCGCGAGATGCGGGAGCGGGGGGAGTCGTTTCTGGACTTCGCGCGGCGGCAGAGCGAGGCGCATGCGGCTTACTTCCGTGCGCGGCCGCTTGAGGCGGGGGCGGCGGATGAGGCGAAGCGGCTCGCGGAGAAGTCGCTGGCCGAGCAGGCGGAACTCGAAGGCAAGGATGGTGGGTCCTTCGATGCGTTCGTGGCGGCTTATCGGGCTTATACGTTGAATCGGTTCAGCGTGTGAGGTCCGGGCAGGGCTGCGATTGGATTTGCTGGCTGTTGTTTGTCGAAGGACAGACTTTGCTGAATCCATGACGGCTCGGAAGTCCATCGTGCTTTATAGTCCGCGGTGCTACCGAAACAACGGCGGCCCGAGCTTGGCGGCTCTGGTAGTGCAATACCTCACGTGGGCGTGCGCCTGACATGGCACGCCTATCGTTTCAATGTGCGGGTCTCGGCGGAAATGGTGCCGTGTCCGATCTGCCGACCCGCCACGGCGCCCGCTTTTACTCCTGTTGCGGGCGCTCTGATCGAGGGAAGCACGCAATGAGCAAACACAAGCACGCCAAGCCTGTTCATCCACGACAGCGCAATTTTCCGAACGACTACACTCGCGAAGATCTGATCGCACAACTGGTTGCGATGGGCGCTGAATGCTATCGTCAGGCCGAGCAGATTGAGGCGCTTATGCAGCGCATATATGAGCTGGAAGCGGAAGGCTCATTGCTGCGGGTGGGCGGCGAGCATGGGGCCGACGGCGGGATGGATGTGAATGGATATCGCCGCTGTGCCTCGGATTTTCTAGGTCGGCTTGATTCGATTGGGCTGGCTGAGCAAGGTGGATATTCCAGCATGGCCGGACAAGATGATGGCTTCGAATCTGAACCCGGGCGTGACTTCAGTGTGGGTCCCGACATGGAATCGGCGGGGACCTGTGTGAGTAATTCAGCGCCGGCTCCAGGGCGTCGCCCGCTAATCGCGTCAGCACCGCGACCTGTCTTTCGCGTATTTGACGTGAGCATGTGACGAGGGCCTCGAGCGCGATTCGGTGTAACGCTCTAATCGTCGGATGTTTGAATCAGCCGGCTTAGTGTTATGAATTCGCGCTTTGGTTGCACGACTCATCTCAAGACCTTTTCCATCATCAGCATCGCGATCACGATGGCGTGACGTCGTATCCGAAACGATTCGACGTCGTAGCAACTTCGGGAAGGCCCATCGCCGTGCGCAGGCGGTGCAGATTTGCGGCAACCGTCGCTTTTCCTTCCGTGACTGTTTGGCTTGCATGAAGGGCAGGCCATTGTGCTATTACCTGATCGTCTGGCAGGTCGAAGCGTTTCAACCACGCTTCGGTGGCTATCGTCGTGTTCAGCAACGGCGCGGTGCTGTCGAGCGTGCCGCGTTGGAGTATGTCCATGTCCTCGGCAATGATCGACCGTAACGCCGCGTTGAGCAGGACGTAGGCAGGCGGCGGCAGCGGTGGTTTGCCAGGGCCATCCGAAATGCCGGCTTGCGGCGCGGCGCCGGCTTGGATGATCAACCCATCGGCAGCCAGCGGCTGACGAACGAACCAATCGGGAGGCAAAGTCCATGAAGCCGGTCCTCCTGCGGCGCGCACGAGGTTCTTGTCCAAGGCGACGATCCAGTCCACGGTTTTGATCTTGCCGGCCAATCTCACCGTGCTGTAGCCCATCGGATCGCCGACGTCGATTCCTGGGCCGTATCGGCGAGCATAAGCATATTCGGTTGCCTCTTGCTCCATGGGGGGAAGGTTGGGTTTGCGTAGTCATGGGGAAACAGCCTGGAAAAAGGCGTAGAAACGCCCTGATGACCGCAAGGGGGCATCAGGGGACGTAATCGGGGAAGGGGGCCGAAATGGCCAGAAAAGAGAGGAAAGCGAGGGTCAGCGCTGGTAGCTGAAATACAGACCGAACGTGACTTCCTTCGGGAGTGCAGTCTGCTTGATGTTCTCGATCACGGAAGACGTGCCGCAGGTCGCAAGGCTGGTGCTGATCGGCTTGGGGGAAAGGGCGGGGAAGGGATGCTTGGTACTGGATGATCGGCTCATGGATACCTTGTTGATGTGATACCCCTCGTTTGGCAAGAGGGGCAAAGGCTTCGTAAAAGCCTTACAAAAAGAATGTATCCGTGAAGATCGCTTCGATACGGGATGCCTACCTCCGCTTAAAGAGCTGCGTCGATGTACGCGATTTGCTGTCGCGCGCTGCCTCATACACCTTCACGGCCATGGCGGCGAGAGTCGTCGCAGAGGCGGCGATGGCTTTACCCATGAGTCTGGAGTCTGTCCGTGTAAGCGGGTCTGGCGTGGTGAATTCGAAGCAGTCTGGATGGATCTTGAGGCCGCCGTGGCGGAACGGAACGTACCGAAATGCCCGCGTGATCTCTGATGCGTGCTCGCGCAGGTTGATCATGTTCCTTGCTTGTGCGTCTACGAGGTGGTATTGATGTGTATTCATTCGTTATCCTGAATATATAAATCATAAAAACAAGGAAGCCATGTGGGGCATGGCTTCCGGGGCGCTATTTTTATGTTTGATAACGGGCACGACGAGCGTGCCGCCTTGGCATTCGGATCCAGCGGGTGACCTTCGCAATGCATGTTGCGTTGCGAGAAGCGACTTCATTGGCACGCGCGGAACATCGGGCAAGTATCGCCCCACAACCGCCTTTCGACCCAATGCGAGGGTTATGGCCGGTTGCAGCTAGAACGGCCATTCGCGCGGCCTTCCTGCTGGTAAGTTGTCGGCCAAAGCGGCTGTTGAAAGAAGGCCCCTTTTCAGCCGCAATCTAGTCTGCCCGGTCCTTTCGATGGAACCCTTTGCCTCACTTCCTTTAAACTTGTCCACCCACGCCTTTAAATTTCTCGACAAATGCAGCGATTTTCTGGAACACGCTTTGCTTTTTTGTGAGATATTGCGGATTAAGTGGACTCATCTTAGGCAGAATGGCACTGAGTTCAGTACCATTGTCACTGGCGTATTCCCGTTTTAGCGAGTTGGTGATATAGCGCCTGGTCGCCTCGGCATTCAGGCTTTCGTCGCTGATTAGCTCTTGTGCCTCACGCTGCTGTTCCGCTTGGGCAAAGGTGAAGAAGGCGTCAATCACACTGGCCTTGTCGCCAATCTGGTCCAGATCGGTCTGATTGATGAAGTCCACCAACAGGCTCTCTTTGGCGCGGTTGCCCAGGCTGGCACGAATAACCCGGCGTACTTCATCAACCAGGTCTGATTTGCTTTTAGTTTTCTTGTTGTGCTCAAAAATCAGCTCCAGAATGTAATCCAAGTTGATTTCCTGCGACTTGAGCAGATCTACCTCAAAGACCACGTCATCCCAGTCGATGATGGATTTTTCCTTCTCGCCGGAAGCTTTTTCTCTACGCAGCCATTCGCGCACGTCGTTATAGGTCGAACGGTAATCCTGGATTGTCCGCTCAGCGGGGAGAGTGATGGCTTGCAGTGCGGCCAGATCGTCATCGCTCAAATAGTGCTTGGTCTTGAAGGCCTCAACCGCCGCAGGGTCGTCCAAATCGACACCTTGCAAGGCCTTCAGGCTGGCGAACTCGTCATAGTTCTGCAGCACGTTCTCCACGCGCAAATACTCGCCAAACAGCTTGGCGAAAGCCTTTTTGTCAGCTTCCTTTTCAATGGCGGCAGGGTCGGGAAAGCGTGCTTCCAGCTCCTTCACCACGTCTACAAAGCCACGCCGCGCTTCACCAGTGGCCGCATCGGTGTAGCCCTCCATGTATTCCTTGTAGCTCTTCTCCAGCACCACGTTCTTGGTGTTCTTGTCGCCAAACAGGGTGATGGCGTCGATGGTCGCCTGCTCCAGATCCCGGAAGGTGACGATGTTGCCGAAGGTTTTGGTGGCGTCAAAAATGCGGTTGGTGCGCGAGTAGGCCTGCATCAGACCGTGGTAGCGCAGGTTTTTGTCGACAAACAAGGTGTTCAGCGTGGGGGCATCAAAGCCTGTCAGAAACATGCCGACCACAATCAGCAAATCGATTTCCTTAGCTTTGACTTGCTTGGCCAGATCACGGTAATAGTTCTGGAAGCCATTGCTGTCCACGCTGAAGTTGGTTTTGAACAGCGCGTTGTAGTCCGCGATGGCCGCACTCAAGAACTCCTTGGCACTGCTGTTCATGGCGGAGACATCGAAGCTTTCGTCTTGAATATCGCCTACGGCGTCCTGCTCCTCATTGGCCGCAAACGAGAAGATGGTAGCGACTTTCAGCGGTTTGTCGCTACTCTTCTGTAGTTCCCTGAAACACTCGTAGTACAGCTTGGCAGCGTCCACGCTGCTTACCGCGAACATGGCAATAAAACCTTTATTTCCCGCTTGCAGGCGGTGAGTTTTCTGCCGGAAGTTGTTCAGAATGTACTGGGTGATCTCGCGAATTCGGTCAGGGTGCAACAAGGCCTGTTTGTTTTCTGCGGCGCTAAGCTTTCTCTCGTCTTTTTCGGTTTCGATGGCTTTGAACTGAGGGCGGACATCGTTGTAATCCACCTTGAACTTCAGCACCTTCTCGTCACGAATCGCATCGGTGATCACATACGAATGCAGTTCACGGCCAAACACGCTAGCCGTGGTTTCGGCGCCCAGCGCGTTCTCGGGAAAGATCGGCGTGCCGGTAAAGCCAAACTGATAGAACTTCTTGAACTTCTTCTTCAGGTTCTTCTGTGCTTCACCAAACTGGCTGCGATGACACTCGTCAAAAATGAAGACCACCTGCTTGCCGTAGATGGACAAGTCGGTTTCGCTCTTCATCAGGTTGTTGAGCTTCTGGATGGTGGTGACGACGATCTTGTTGTCGTCCTTGTCCAGGTTACGCTTCAGGCCAGCAGTGCTGTCCGACCCATTCACACTGTCCGGTGAAAAGCGCTGGTATTCCTTCATGGTCTGGTAGTCCAGATCCTTGCGGTCTACCACGAAGAACACCTTGTCGACGAAGTCCAACTCAGTGGCGAGACGCGCCGTCTTGAAACTGGTCAGGGTCTTGCCCGAGCCGGTGGTGTGCCAGATGAAGCCACCGCTTTCCGTACTGCTCCAGTTCTTTGCCTGATACGCGCTATTAATCTTCCACAGAATGCGCTCCGTGGCGGCAATCTGGTACGGGCGCATCACCAGCAACGTGTTGCTGACATCGAATACCGAATGATGCAGCAGCACATTGAGCAGGGTGTGCTTCTGGAAGAAGGTGGCAGTAAAGTCTTTCAGGTCTTTGATCAGACTGTTATCCGCCTTCGCCCAATTCATGGTGAAGTCGAAGCTGTTCTTGTTGCGCTGCGTGGTGTTGGCAAAGTAACGGCTATCGGTGCCGTTGGAAATCACGAACAGCTGCAGATACTTGAATAAGGAATGCTCACTATTGAAGCTTTCCTTGCTGTAGCGATGCACCTGGTTAAAAGCTTCACGAATCGCCACGCCGCGCTTTTTCAGCTCCACTTGCACCAGTGGCAAGCCATTGACCAGAATCGTCACGTCATAGCGATTGGCGTGCGTGCCGGTCTGCTCAAACTGCTTGATCACCTGCACTTTGTTGCGGGCGATGTTTTTCTTGTCCAGCAGGTAGATGTTCTGGATGCGGCCATCGTTAAAGACAAAATCGTGAATGTAATCATCGTGAATCTTGCGGGTTTTCTCGACGATGCCATCACTGGGCTTGTCCAGCCAGGTCTCGACAAAGCGCAGCCACTCGCCATCCGCAAACAGCACGTTGTTGAGCGTTTGCAGCTGCACGCGCACGTTGGCTAGCAAGGCATCCGGCGCGTTCAGGCCGGGCAGGTATTCATAGCCCTGATTGACCAGATCCTGAATGAACTCGCGCTCCAGATCACCTTCGCTCTGGTAGCTTTCTGCGACCGTCCATTCCTGGCTATATTTATCCAGAACGATAAAATTTTTCGATTCGGCGATGGGGTGGTATTCGATCATGTGGTTTTTTCCTGCCAAAATTGATGGCGCTCGACAACGTGCTTGACCAATTTTTCCAGAACCTGCTTCTCTTCTGGCTTCAGTGGTGACACTTCTTCGGCAGCGTGCTTCGAATGACTTGAGAAGTTCACAATTCGCTTTGCATACGGATTAGGTAAGCCATCGTCTGTTTCCGGCAGAAGGTGTTCCCACCTTTTATACCCAAGAAATGTTGCCGTCTTTTCGAGAACATTCCGGAGCAGGTTGAAGTGATATTTTTCGATCTGCCCACTTTTTATGGCTTCGTCAAGCTGCGATATCAGGTGCAGGTGATATGCAAAAGGAGAATCGTTTGGCTGCTCTGATAGATGAAGACTGCCATCACCATTTTTCTCCAATCGTGACTTGCTGAACCATTTTGATTTCCAGCTGTAGCGCTCGGTTTTTTCATCGCTACCAAACTCGTTGCAAAGCACATTGAAGAAAAGTGGGTTGTGCGTCGTGATAATAAACTTGACACTAGAGTCGTTTGATTTGGCCAGTTGCGCCAAGTCCACGGCCAATTGAATCAGGTGATTGTCATCCAGAGAGCTAACCGGATCATCAATGAACACATATTCCAGCTGGTTGAATTGATCGGTTTCTCGATCACCAGGCTCTGCAACATTGAGAACGCCGATCACTTGTTCAAGCAGCGCGTAAAAAATGCTCCAGATAAAATTGCTTTCTTCGCCCTTGGAGATTTTCAGGCTTCCCGAATGCGTTGTATCGCCACGCTCCATCGTGAAGGTAACTTCCGAGAAGGCTTTGATGGTGATCTGTTTATCGCCTTCGCCTTTTTCTGTACGCCCGGCATTAAAGTGTGGCGTCAGCTTATCGTTGGTGTAACGCTGAAAGGTCGTGATGATGTTCTGGTCCTGGCCCTGATCCTTCAGCACCCAATCTGTAAAGGTATTGGGCTGAATTTTCAGCTTGGGCTCAGCGTCACCCGCCAAGTCGTTGTCCCAATAGAACAAGTCTTCGGTGAAGGCGTTGTAATACAGGATTTTGTTGCGCGACAACCCAGGTTGCCCCGCCTCAGCGTCGCCTTCAATGCCATCAGCTTTGGGAGCGATTAGCTGCTTGAACTCCCGCGACAGACGCGTTTTGCCCGTGCCATTAAAAGCGTAGAGCAGCTGCACCTTCTTGTTGGTGTCTTTCAGCTGCTGGGCGATTTCCGTTAGCGTCTTGCTCATGTCAGGCTGCTACCTCTTCCGGTTTTGGAAAGCTGAACAGCAGATCACGGTAATACTCGTATTGCTTTCGGCGAAGCTCAATTTCGCGGGGCAAGCCTTCGGTGATAGAGTTGGTTAGGGCGTCGAATTTGTCCAGGATTGCCACTACGCGCGCCTGCTCCACCAACGACCTCTCGGGATCATTTGGGTATGGAACAGGAATTCTAGTTTTTCTAATATTGTCGTTATATAGTCTATCTATCGTCCCACCCTCTGAAACAAACCATTTTACAATCTTGTAGTAGTGCCATAGATACCTGTTGGTGACGATGCTTTCATCGTTATCCAACCAAACAATATTACTATCCTGAAAATATGCGGGCTCACCGTCATAGACCACGGCACGCCCAATGGTTCCTGATGCAGAAATTAGGACGTCACCTTTTTTAGGGAAGGAATATCTGCTTTTATAAGACTCATAAATCCCCCGGGAAATAAACGCATCGGCTTGTTTTCCAAATGTACCAATCTTATAGAAAGGCACATCGCCTTCTGATTGGGTTTCATTTTTTAGAATGCGCTTACACATCTTCACATCGCCAATATCCCCCAACGTCTTCCATTCCACTGCCCCTTCTTCAAAACTCAACAACTGATCGCGGTAGTGGTTGTATTGTTTTTTACGGACAGTCAGCTCGGCAGTCAGCTCGGCAGTCAGCTCGGTAAATGCGTCCAGAATGCGGACAATTTCGGCTTGGATTTTTAATGACTCTTCCCGGCTTTCCTGGCGGGGAATGGGTATTTTGAATTCCCTTACCTTTGCATCAGAAATTGCAGGGTACGCCGAGCCACTTTGATTCTCCTCGACGTATATTTTGAATTCCGTCGAGGCGATCCAATACAAAATCCATTTTGGCAAGACGTCGGTTTTCTTGGCGCGCAAAACACAGTAGCCGGTACTGGCGACTTCGCCGTCGTACTTTTCATCGATCAAGCAATATCTCTGTTGAGCTGGACGAGTTGTTGCAAAAATCACATCGTCCTTTTCAACAAGCTTCTGAGCTCTGCTTGGCGCATTATTTGATGCTATCTCTGGTGTTTCAGTTATTGCTTTTGTTTCAATGCTTACAGAGGTCAAGTCGATATAACGATAGGTGCGGTTTGCATCTCGCCACTTAATATTGCTTGTGGGTAACGTCACCTCCCCCAGCGCCTTCCATTCCACCGCAGCGCCGTCCAGCAGCTTTTCCAAAAAGTTCATGCTGCTCATGCCTCCAGCTCCTCGCCTTCAATCTCCGCGACGATGGCATCAATCTCCGACCGCAGTTTGTCGATCCTGGCGACGGTTGTTTTCAGCTCGGCATTGAGCTGGGCGATGTCGACGACTTCGCGGTTGTCCTTGGCTTCGATGTAACTGCTGACCGACAGGTTGTAATCGTTGGCGGCGATCGCATCAAAGCTCACTGATTTGGCGAAGTGATCAACATCCTTCTTGCTATCGAACGCCTGCATGATCTGTTCGATGTGCTTACCCGTGAGCACGTTGTTATTGGTTTCTTTTTTGAACAGGCCGCTCGCATCAATGAACTGGGTGGTGGTATCGGTTTTGTGTTTGGACAGCACCAGAATGTTGACGGCGATGGTGGTGCCAAAAAACAGGTTGGGCGCGAGCGAGATCACTGTTTCGACATAGTTGTTATCCACCAGATACTTGCGGATTTTCTGCTCGGCACCGCCGCGATAAAAAATACCAGGGAAGCAGACAATGGCGGCGCGGCCCTTGCCGGAAAGGTAGCTGAGTGCATGCAACACAAACGCAAAGTCGGCCTTGGATTTGGGCGCGAGCACGCCGGCCGGGGCAAAGCGTTCATCGTTGATCAGCGTGGGGTCGTCAGAGCCGATCCACTTCACAGAATACGGCGGGTTGGAGACGATGGCATCAAAGGGTTTGTCGTCGCCAAAGTGCGGGTCGATCAGGGTGTTGCCCAGCTGGACGTTAAACTTGTCGTAGTTGATGTTGTGCAAGAACATGTTCATCCGCGCCAGGTTGTAGGTGGTGTGGTTGATCTCTTGCCCAAAGAAACCTTCTTCAATGACGTGCGCATCGAAGTGCTTCTTGGCTTGTAACAGCAGCGACCCGGAGCCGCAGGCTGGGTCGTAAATTTTGTTAACGCTGGTTTGCTTGTGCATGGCCAGCTGTGCAATCAGCTTGGACACATGCTGCGGTGTGAAGAACTCGCCGCCGGATTTACCGGCGTTTGCGGCGTAGTTAGAAATAAGAAACTCATAGGCATCGCCGAACAGGTCAATATGAGCGCTGTCAAAATGACCGAAATCTAGCCCGGCTACGCCTTTGAGCACTGCCGCCAGACGAGCGTTTTTGTCTTTGACCGTATTGCCGAGGCGGTTGCTGGTGGTGTCGAAGTCGGCAAACAGGCCTTTGATGTCGTGCTCGGATGGATAGCCGTTAGCGGAGGCTTCAATCGCGGCAAAGATTGCAGCTAGGTCGGTATTCAGGCTCTCGTTGGTATTGGCGCTGGCAGCTACTGTGGCAAACAGCTGGCTGGGGTAGATGAAATAGCCCTTGGTTTTGATGGCATCATCTTTGATGTCCGGGGTGATGACACTATCGGGCAGCTCGGCATAGTGAACACTGTCATCGCCACCTTCGATATAGCTGGCAAAGTTCTCACTGATAAAGCGATAGAACAGGGTGCCCAAGACATACTGTTTGAAATCCCAGCCATCGACTGCGCCTCGAACATCGTTGGCGATTTGCCAGATTTGGCGTTGCAGTGCTGCGCGTTGTTGGGTACTGGTCATTGTTGTTCCTGTTCCGATACGGGTTTCGCGGTCATCTCGTTGCAGCCGGAAGTGAGCTCAATCGGGTGAGTGTGCGTGGCTGTACGGTCATGGCGCACCGAGTGCAGAATTCTACGTCCCCCCGCCATCAAACGTAGAAGCCGAGCAGGCGTCGTTGAGCAAGAAAGCATTAAATAATGACGCCATATCGCGTCGTGGCGTCACGGGATCATCACGGATTCGATCCTGCCTGATGCCGAGAAACGAACGGACTGGCTATCGTGCGCATGGCTGGGTATGTTGCCTTCCCAGGGCGTGTCGGCGTAAGGGCTGACCCAGGCCTTGTGCGTATGAATGCTGGTGCTGGCGTTCTGCGACGAGGTGGGCGCGTTGGGCGGAGCGGGCAGGCGGAAATGTTGCGCGCGGCGGATGGTGCCGGGGTCGACGGGTGTGTGCCGACGCGAGGGTGATGACAGTTGACCGGAAATACTCCGGAAGGCGGCGGGAAGAAAGCAAAAAGCCCGGCTAGCTTTCGCTAACCGGGCTTCAAAATGCTTGGTGGGGCGTGAGTGACTCGAACACTCGACCTACGGATTAAGAGTCCGCTGCTCTACCAACTGAGCTAACGCCCCCAACAGAAAAAAGATTATGCACGAGCTTCCGCCTCGTGTCTAGTCCTTTCTCGCTTTTTTCTCCAAAAAGTTCTCCACCCCATCCCGAGGCCTTCCTCGGCGCACGAAACGTCGAGCCCCCGACGCTCCCGGTATCATGACGCCCACATCCGCCGCGCGGCATTCGCGCGGCCCTGCCGAGGATTCCACGATGGACGAGAACGCGGTTCGCGAGCTGCTCGATCGACTGCTCGCGCCTTGGGTGCGCTCGCTAGGGCTGGTGCCGGTGGCCGTATCGGACGAGGCGGTGACGCTGCGCCTGCCGTTCTCGGGCGAGCTGCGGCATTCGGGAGGTGTGATCTGCGGCCAGGTGTTCATGGCCGCGGCCGACACGGCGATGCTCGCCGCGATCTCGGTGAAGCTCGGCGAATTCCGGCCGATGACCACCGTCGCGCTGAACACCAGCTTCATGCGCGCGGTCCGCTGCGGCGACCTGCTGGTCACGGCGCGCGTGCTGCGCATGGGCCGCAACCTCGTGTTCGGCGAGATCGAGGTGCTCGACGACGAAGGGCGGATGGCGGTGCATGCCACCTCCACCTACGCGCTCGTCAACTGAGCCGCGGCAACGGCAATCCAGCCAGACAAACAAAGAGAGAAAGAGAGTCAGTCCATGTTCGACCAGGTCGTATTCGCCGGCGGCGGCAACCGCTGCTGGTGGCAGGCGGGTTTCTGGGACGTCGCGCAACCGGCGCTCGGCATCCGTCCGCGCGTGATCGCCGGCATCTCGGCCGGCGCGGCCACGGCCTGCATGCTCTATACGAGCGATTCGCAATGGGTGATGCGCTATTACCTGGACGCCCTGCGCGGCAACACCAGGAACGCCTACTGGGGCAACCTGCTGCGCGGCAAGCCGGTGTTCCCGCATTACCGGATCTACCGGCAGGCGCTGGTCGATATCTACGGCGAGCGCTTCACCCAGCTGGCCGGCGCGCCGGAAATCCGCATCGGCGTGTCGCACGTGCCGCGCTGGCTCGGCGCGCGCAGCGCGGTGGCGGCGGGCCTGATCGCCTACAACATCGAGAAATACATCCGCAAGACGCTGCATCCCACGCTCGGCCAGTCGCTCGGCTTTCGCCCGGAGTTCGTGCGCGCCCAGGATTGCGCCCATGTCGACGAGCTGGCCGACCTGATCCTGCAGTCCTCGTGCACGCCGCCGTTCACGCCTGTGCTGCGTCGCGCGGGGCGGCCGGTGCTGGATGGCGGGATGGTCGACAACGTGCCGGTCGGCGCGCTCGACGCCACGCCGGGCAGGGTGCTGGTGATGGTGACGCGGCGCTATCCGCGTCCGCAGCGCTTCACGGTCGCGCACGGCGAGCAGACGCGTCTCTACGTGCAGCCCTCGGCCAAGGTGCCGATCTCGAGCTGGGACTACACGAGCCCCGGCCAGATGCAGCACGCCTACGATCTCGGCCGCCGCGACGGCGAGGAATTCGTGGCCGCGATGGGAACGGAAGCTGCGCGGGCGCGGCGCGAAAGCGTCGCGTTCTGAGGCTTCGGTAGACAGAAAGATAGAGACGGGCGGCGGCGCGCAAGGCGCCGCCATGCCTTTGCCCGGCGCCGCTCAGGCGCGCCGGCTGCGCCCGCCGACCAGCGCGTCGGGGTTCGCCACGCTCGACATGTCGCCCGAATCGAAGGCGAGGATATTGCGGAACGCGGCGCCGAAATACAGCTCGTAGCTCTCGCGCTCCACATAGCCGATATGCGGCGTGCAGATCACGTTTTCCATGCGCAGCAGGCTGTAGCCCTGCAGGATCGGCTCGCTTTCGAACACGTCGATGGCGACCATGCCCGGCCGGTTGTAGGCGAGCGCATTGACCAGCGCGCTGTCCTCTAGCAGTTCGGCGCGGCTGGTGTTCACCAGCAGCGAGGTCGGCTTCATGCGCATCAGGTCGTCCTGCTTGACGATGCCGCGTGTCTCGTCGTTCAGGCGCAGATGCAGGGTGAGGATATCGGCTTCCTCGAAGAAGGCTTCGCGACTGGCCGCCGTGTCGTGGCCGTCGGCGCGCGCGCGCTCGATCGAATGCTCGCGGCCCCACACCAGCACCTTCATGCCGAAGGCCTTGCCGTAGCCGGCCACCATCTGGCCGATCTTGCCGTAGCCCCAGATGCCGAGCGTCTGGCCGCGCAGCACCTGGCCGAGGCCGAAGTTGGGCGGCATCGCCGAGGTCTTCAGGCCCGATTGTTGCCAGGCGCCCTGCTTGAGGTTGGCGACATACTGCGGGATGCGGCGCTGGGCGGCCATGATCAGCGCCCAGGTCAGCTCGGCCGGCGCCACCGGCGAGCCGGTGCCCTCCAGCACGGCGATGCCGCGCTCGGTACAGGCGGCCATGTCGATATGGCTGGAGGCCTTGCCGGTCTGGCTGATCATGCGCAGATGCGGAAGTTTTGCCAGCAGTTGCGAGGTGATATGCGTGCGTTCGCGAATCAGGACCAGGGCCTCGACTTCGGCGAGGCGGCTCGCGAGCTGGCCGAGCCCGCGCACGGTATTGTTGAAGACCTTAACCTCGTGGTCGGCGAGCAACTCGAAACAGGTGAGCTTGCGGACGGCGTCCTGATAGTCGTCGAGGATGGCTATTTTCATGAAGGGTTCGGAAGCGGCACGAAAAACGGAAAGCACCGGGCGGCAAGGCGCGCCGGCGGCCCGCACGGCGGGGCCGCCATGATCTTATGACGGCGGCGGCGCGGGTGTATCGCTTTTTAACAGCTTGTTACGGGCGCCGCGGCGCCATCTTGTCGATCGCTGATCGTACGCAATGCCGGCCACCGTTGAGCTGGCGTAGAGAATGGGCGTATTCGGAGCCTATTGTTTCTGTGATCAGAATAATTAGATGAATCCTGGCTCAAGCCCGGGCTGGGGCGAACATTTTTTGTGTATTTCCCACACTCTGACGGCAACTCTGCACCAAATCCGCTGTCGTAGGAGAATTACGCATTTGCTACACAATTTTGAAGCTGTAATGCACAGCGGCAGGAGTGGTTATGGATCATTTGCAGTCGATGCGAGTGTTCGTCAAGGTGGCGGATCTGGGCAGCTTCGCGCGAGCGGCCAGTGCGATGGATATCTCGAACGCCGTGGCCACGCGCCATGTCGCGGACCTCGAAGGTCGGCTCGGCACGCGCCTGCTGAACCGGACCACGCGCAGCCTTTCCCTGACCGAATCCGGTCAGGTCTATCTGGAACGTGCCCGCCAGATCCTCGACGAGCTCGAGGACGTCGAGCAGATGGTGGTGGCGCGCAATCATGAGCCGGTCGGCACGTTGCGCATCGTCGCGCCGGTCGTGTTCGGCCTGCACAACCTCGCGCCGGTGCTGCAGACCTACACCCAGCGCTATCCCAAGGTGATTCCCGACCTGACCCTCGTTGACCGCCAGGTCGACCTGGTCGAGGAAGGCTTCGACGTCGGTGTGGTGATCGCGCGGCAGATGCGCAGCGCCAGCATCGTCACGCGCCGCCTGACCACCGGCTGCATGACGGTCTGCGCGACGCCCGCCTACCTGGAGCAGCATGGCGTGCCGACCCATCCCGAGCATTTGATGGAGCACCCCTCGCTGAGCCTGCCCTCCGAATACTGGGGCGACGAGCGTGTGTTCACGGGGCCGGACGGCGAAGTGCGGGTGCGGCCGACCAATGTGATCGTCGCCAACAATACCGAGATGCTGCGCCAGTTCGCGCTGCTCGGCATGGGCATCGCGATGCTGCCGAGCTACCTGATCGGCGGCGACACGGCGCGCGGCAAGCTGGTGCGCCTGCTGCCCGACTACCGCCTGCCGCAAGTCGAGATCAACGTTGCGTACCCGAGCCGTCGCCACCTGCCGGCCAAGGTCCGCACCTTCATCGATCACCTGGTCGAGCACTTCAGCCATTCGCCGGAAACGGCGCTCGGCGAGCAGTGGGCCGGCAGCGGCCTGCAGCCGCCGTCGCAGTCGGACTTGGCCGCCGCGCCGCAAGGCAGCTCGCGCCCGGCCGGCCCGTCGATGCCGGCGCCGCTGCCGAAGAATCGCCAGCGCGTGACCGCGCCGACGCCGCTCTAAGCCGTAGGCGCCGAACACAAAAAAGCGCGCTGTCCGTGAGGACAGCGCGCTTTTTGCGTCTTGCGGATCGCTTCGCCCGGGACGGCGCGGGGCAGCCCACGAAGGGCCGCCCCGCGCTACCTCGTCACGAACCGGTCTTGCGAGCCGGTGCCTTCTTGGCCGCACCCGTTTTCTTGGCGGCCGGCGCCTTCTTCGCGGCGGCCGTCTTCTTGGCCGGCACCGCGGCTTCGGCCGCATCCGAACCGGCGCCGTCCTCGTTGGCGGCCGCGGCGGTCTTCTTCGCCGCGGTCTTCTTGGCGGCGGCGCCCGGCTTCGGCTCCTTCTTCTCGAACTCGAAGCCGATCTTGCCGTCGGGCTGCTTGACCAGGAAGGCCTTGAAGTTGCGGCCGGTGCGCGAGGACTTGAAGTTCGGCAGCAGGTCGGTGCGGCCGTCCGACAGCAGCTTGGCCATCTGCTCGCGAGCGATCTCCTGCTGCAGGATCACCTTGCCGGAGCGGAAGTCGCAGGTCTTCGGGTTGGCCACCGAGTTCTCGCAGACATAGCTCATGCCGTGCTCGAACACGCGAGCGCCGCACTTCGGGCAGGCGCCCACCGGCTCCTGCGCGGAGAAGTCGGGCGCCTCGCCATCCTCGCCGCCCTGGTCCTGGCCGAAATCGAACTCGAGCTTGTAGTTCTTGGTCTCGTCGTCGAAGGACAGCTTGAGGATCGCCGAGAACGGCCGGCCCATCTTGCTGCGGAAGCCCGACAGCGGGCCGATTTCCTTCTTTTGCAGCAGTTCCTCGACCTCGGGGATCTCGAACTGGCGGCTGCCCGGGATCTTGGAGATCGAGAACTCGCACTTGGTGCAGGCGAAGCGCCGGTAGTTCTCCTTCACCTGGCCGCCGCAATTCGGGCACGGCGTCTGGAGCGTCGCGTAGTCGCCCGGGATCGTGTCCGAATCGTATTCCTTGGCGCGTTTGACGATGGTCTGCGTCATCCGCGCGATTTCCTGCATGAAGGTATCGCGAGGCAGGTTGCCGCGTTCCATCTGCGAGAGCTTGTATTCCCATTCGCCGGTCAGCTCGGGCGCGGTCAGCTCCTTCACGCCGAGGCCGCGCAGCAGGGTGGTGAGCTGGAACGCCTTGGCGGTCGGGATCAGCTCGCGGCCTTCGCGGATCAGGTATTTCTCGCCGAGCAGGCCTTCGATGATGGCCGCGCGCGTGGCCGGCGTGCCGAGCCCCTTGGCGGCCATCGCCTCGCGCAGCTCGTCGTCCTCGACCAGCTTGCCGGCGCCTTCCATCGCCGAGAGCAGGGTGGCTTCCGAATAGCGCGCGGGCGGCTTGGTCACCAGCTGGTGCGCGGCGACCTTGTCGGTCTTGACCTTCTCGTCCTTCTGCACCGGCACCAGGTTGGCGTCGGCGCCCTCGGCGTCGCGGCCATAGACCTGCAGCCAGCCCGGCTCGACCAGCACCTTGCCCTCGGTCTTGAAGTGATGGCCGGCCACCTCGGTGATGCGGGTGGTGACCTTGTACTCGGCCGCCGGGAAGAACACCGCCAGGAAGCGCTTGACCACCAGGTCGTAGAGCTTCTGCTCCGGCTCGGACAGGGCCTTGGGCGCCTGCAGGGTCGGGATGATGGCGAAGTGGTCGCTGATCTTGGCGTTGTCGAAGATCCGCTTGTTCGGCTTGACCCAGCCCTTGTCGAGCACCTGCTTGGCGTGCGGCAGGTAGTTGTTGCTCTCCTTGAGCATCTCCAGGGTCTGCTTGACGGTGCCGAGGTAGTCCTCGGGCAGCGCGCGCGCGTCGGTACGCGGGTAGGTCAGCACCTTGTGCTTTTCATACAGCGCCTGGGCCAGGCCCAGCGTGTTCTTGGCGGAGAAGCCGAAACGGCTGTTCGCCTCGCGCTGCAGGCTGGTCAGGTCGTAGAGCAGCGGCGAGAGCTGGGTCGAGGGCTTGGATTCCTCGCTGACCACGCCGATCTGGCCGCGGCAGGCCGCCACGATGGTTTCGGCCGCCGGCAGCGCCCACAGGCGCGAATCGCGCTTCTCGGGATCGTGCTCGTCGCGCTTGAATTTCGGGTCGTACCAGCGGCCTTCGTAGAAGCCGCCGGCGCAGACGAACTCGGCGCGCACTTCCCAGTAGTCGCGCGGCACGAAGCGCCGGATCTTCTCCTCGCGCTCCACCACGATCGATAGCGTCGGCGTCTGCACGCGCCCGACGGTGGTCAGGAAGAAGCCCCCGCCCTTGCTGTTGAAGGCGGTCATCGCGCGCGTGCCGTTGATGCCGACCAGCCAGTCGGCTTCCGAGCGGCAGCGGGCGGCGTCGGCCAGCGGCTGCATGTCGGCGTCGCTGCGCAGCTTGGCGAAACCGTCGCGGATCGCGGCCGGCGTCATCGACTGGAGCCAGAGGCGCTGGACCGGCTGCTTGGCCTTCGCATGCTGCGCGATCAGGCGGAAGATCAGCTCGCCCTCGCGTCCCGCGTCACAGGCGTTGATGAGGCGGTCGATGTCCTTGCGCTTGATCAGCTTGGTCAGCACCTTGAGCCGCGATTCGCTTTTTGCGATCGGGTTGAGGTCGAAATGCGGGGGGATGACGGGCAGATGCGCGAAACTCCATTTGCCGCGCTTGACCTCGTATTCCTCGGGCGCGGCGATTTCGAGCAGGTGGCCGACCGCGGACGACAGGACGAAGTCGTCGCTTTCGAAGTATTCGTCATGCTTGGTAAAGCCGCCCAGGGCGCGCGCGATATCGTTCGCGACAGAAGGCTTTTCCGCAATGATCAGTGCTTTGGACATGACTCGAGTGGGTTGGATAGACCGGATGGCCGTCTGACGGCCCTTTTACGTCGGCTTTATAGCACACGGCGCCGGGTCGTCACCCGGCTCGTGTAAAAAGCGGCCCATCATAAGTGGGGGCCGAAGCGTCGGCAAGCCTGCCGAAGCGCCGTGTGGCGCGGGCCTCGGCGGGGTGCGAGCGATCGGCGTGCAGATGCATCGACTTCGGGGTCAGACGGCAACGTCGAGCAGGTTGCGCAGTTTCGGCGCGTGGGTCACCCCGGGAATCGCGCTCAGATCGCTCAGCATCCGCTCGACGATGCCCGCGTGCGGCAGCACGGTGCCGAAGAAGCGCACGGCGTGGGCGTCCTCGATCAGGATGGTCGGGAAGTTCTCGACGTCGAAATCGTCGAGGCGGTCGGCATGGGTCTCGATGTCGATCCACACGAAGCAGGCCTCGGGATGGGCGGCGGCGAGCCGCTCGAAGGTGTCGTCGTAGTCGCGGCAGGTGCCGCACCATTCGGCGCACAGGCAG
Organism: Burkholderia gladioli; assembly: GCF_000959725.1. NCBI lineage: Bacteria > Pseudomonadati > Pseudomonadota > Betaproteobacteria > Burkholderiales > Burkholderiaceae > Burkholderia > Burkholderia gladioli. The sequence goes on along the minus strand of NZ_CP009323.1, from coordinate 1,461,537 downwards.
GCGACGAGCAGCGCGTTGGGGTCACGGAGGCGCTCGGCGATCCGATCGGCGTCGGTGTCGAGGTTCAGCGCGGGCATCACGGTTCCTTGCTGGATGGCGGTGGCGCGGGTTGCGCCGTATCGCCGGAATGTAGCACGGCATGCGTGGGGGGCGTGGCGGGTGCGTCGAGCCGCTGGTAGCGGTCGCCGGGCAGGCTCGCCACGCGGCCGGCCAGTTCCAGCCGTAGCAGCAGGTGCGGCAGCGCGTCGGCGGCGATGCCGGCGCGCGCGGCCAGCAGATCGACCGGCACTGGGCCGTGGCCGAGCGCGTCGAGCAGCGCCAGCGCCTCGGGCGGTAAGGGGGCGCCTTGCCGGGCGGTACCGCTGGCCGGCGTGAGGTGATCGGCGCCGCCGTCGAAGTGGCGTGGCGATGCGTCGTCGTCGGTGCCTTCCAGATCCGGGCAGTCTCGCGAATGGGCTGGATCGCGGGTGGCGCAATCGTGAGCTTCGGCATGGCGGCTGCGCTTCGCGGCGGAGCGAGTGCCTGCCGCTTCGGCTTCGCGGGCCATCGCATCGTCGTCGACCGCCGCGATGCCGAGCTCCACCAGCACGTCGGCCGGCGTCTCGACCAGCTTCGCGCCATCGCGGATCAGGGCATGGCAGCCCCGCGAGAGCGGGGCATGGATCGAACCGGGGATCGCGAACACGTCGCGGCCCAGCTCGTTGGCCAGGCGCGCGGTGATCAGCGAGCCCGAGCGCGGCGCCGCCTCGACCACCAGCACGCCCTCGCAGAGCGCCGCGATCAGGCGATTGCGCTGCGGGAAGTTGGCCGCGCGCGCCGGCGTGCCGAGCGGCCATTCGGACAGCAGCGCGCCGTGCGCCGCGATCTGCCGGGCGAGTTGCCGATGCGCGGCAGGGTAGACGCGATCGAGCCCCGTGCCGACCACCGCGACGGTGCCGGCCGCGCCCTCCAGCGCGCCGCGATGCGCGGCCGCGTCGATGCCGCGCGCGAGCCCCGACACCACCACCAGCCCCGCGTCGGCGAAGCGGCGCGCGAAATAGGCGGCATCGGCGCGGCCCTGCGGCGTGGCGAGCCGGCTGCCGACCATCGCCACCGCGCGCGCTTGCAGCCAGGCGGGATCGCCTCTTACATATAGCAGCGGCGGCGGATCGTAGAGCATCGCGATGCGCGGCGGGTAGGCGGGATCGTGGCGCGTGAGCAGGCGGGCGTGCGGCGTGGCGAGCCAGTCGAGCACGGCATCGGCGGCCGCCTCGCAGCCCGCGCCGCGCGGCCCCAGCACGATACGCGCGACGGCCGGGCCAACCAGCGCCGCGAGCCGCGCGTGATCGGCGCCGAACAGCGCCTCGATCGAATCGAAGGCGCGCAGCAGCGCCTCGCAGGCCGCGGCCGGCAGGCCCGGCACCGAGGCCAGATGCAACCAGGCAAGCAGCGTCTCGCGCGCGGGCACGGCCGCGCTCATCGGCCCCGCCCGGCCCACGGCCTGCGACGCGCAAGCCGCCATGCTAGAATTTTCGCCATTCGAAATAAAACGAACGATCGCGCGCACCGGCCCGCCGCGTTGGGCTGCGCGCTGGATATCGCGCGATTGCAGCCTCATCTTCCGGCTATCGCGACGGCGCGGCCAGTCGGCCGAATGGCCGGTCCGCCCGCCCCAACCGCTTTCCGAATCGAAACATCATGGCGCTTCTGAACATCCTGCATTACCCCGACAAACGGCTGCACAAGGTGGCCAAGCCCGTCGACGTGGTCGACGATCGCATCCGCAAGCTGGTCGACGACATGGCCGAGACCATGTACGCCGCGCCCGGCATCGGCCTGGCCGCCACCCAGGTGGACGTGCACGAGCGCGTGATCGTGATCGACACCTCCGAGGACAAGAACGCGCTGCAGGTCTTCATCAATCCCGAGATCGTCTGGTCCAGCGACGGCAAGCAGGTCTACGAGGAAGGTTGCCTGTCGGTGCCGGGCGTCTACGACGAGGTCGAGCGGCCCGATCACGTGCGCGTGCGCGCGCTGGGCCGCGACGGCCAGCCCTTCGAGCTCGAGTGCGAGGGGCTGCTGGCGGTCTGCATCCAGCACGAGATGGATCACCTGATGGGCCGCGTGTTCGTCCAGTACCTCTCGCCGCTCAAGCAGAACCGCATCAAGAGCAAGATGAAGAAACTCGAACGCGCGATGTGACGCGCGTGACGGACCGATCCTCCATGAGCCATTCGTTGCGCGTCATCTTCGCCGGCACGCCGGAATTCGCCGCGGCCGCGCTGGCCGCGATCCATCAGGCCGGCTTCCCGGTGCCGCTGGTGCTGACCCAGCCCGACCGACCCGCCGGGCGCGGCATGAAGCTGCAGGCCAGCGCGGTCAAGCAATACGCGCTCGAACACGGCCTGCCGGTCGCGCAGCCGCCCTCGCTGCGCCGCAACGGCAAGTTCCCGGCCGAGGCGGCCACCGCGCTCGACACGCTGAACGCCACGCCGCACGACGTGATGGTGGTGGCCGCCTACGGGCTGCTGCTGCCGCAGGAAGTGCTCGACATCCCGCGCCACGGCTGCATCAACATCCATGCCTCGCTGCTGCCGCGCTGGCGCGGTGCCGCGCCGATCCACCGCTCGATCGAGGCCGGCGACGCGGAGACCGGCGTCACGCTGATGCAGATGGATGCGGGGCTCGATACCGGCGCGATGATCTCGGAGGCGCGCGTGGCGATCGCCGGGGATGACACCACCGCGTCGCTGCACGACAAGCTCGCGACGCTCGGCTCGCAGCTGATCGTCGAGGCGCTGGTGAAGCTCGAGCGCGAGGGCAAGCTCGACGCCACGCCGCAGCCGGCCGAGGGCATCACCTATGCCGAGAAGATCGGCAAGCACGAGGCCGCGCTCGACTGGCGCGAGCCGGCCGAGGTGCTGGCGCGGCGCATCCGCGCCTTCGATCCGTTCCCGGGCGGCGCGGGCATGCTCGACGGCAGCGTGCTGAAGCTGTGGGCCGCCGAGGCGGTGGCCGCGCGCGGCGCGGCCGAGCCCGGCACCATCGTCGAAGCTGGCGCCGAGGGCGTGCTGATCGCCTGCGGCAGCGGTACGCTGCGCGTCACGCAGTTGCAGAAACCGGGCGGCAAGCGGCTGCCCGCGCGCGAGTTCCTGGCCGGCGCGCCGCTCGCGGCCGGCCAGCGTTTCGCCTTGCCCGAGCCGGCCTGAGCGGCGGGCGGGGCCGAAGCCGGCGGCGATCGCGCGGCGCTTCGGGCGGCGTGCGATCCGCTCCGGTGCCGCCTCGCCGCGCGGCGTCGCGAGCGCCATGAATCCCGCAGCCGAGGGCGCCCCCCGAACGCTGCCGCCCGCGCGGCGAGACGCGTAGAATGCCTGCTGTCCCCGCCGCGGTTTCGAAGGTCCCCCATGCTTGGCATCACCCATTTCGGTTTCTTCGTGCTGGCCGTGTTCCTGCTGAACATCACGCCCGGCCCCGACACCGCCTATATCGTCGGCCGCAGCGTCGCGCAGGGCCGCAGCGCCGGCATCGTCTCGGCGTTCGGGATCGCGGCCGGCTGCGGCGTCCACACGCTGGCCTGCGCGTTCGGCCTGACCGCGCTGATCGCCGCCTCGCCGCTGGCCTTCACGGCCGTCAAGTACGCCGGCGCCGCCTACCTGATCTACCTCGGCGTGAAGCTGGTGCTGTCGCGGCCCGCCGCGACGCCGGCGTCTTCCGAAGCACCGGCTGCCGCCGGTCCGGCGCGCCCCCTGCGCCAGCTGTTCGTGCAGGGCGTCACCACCAACGTGCTGAACCCGAAGGTGGTGCTGTTCTTCATCTCGTTCTTCCCGCAATTCGTGGCGGCCGACAGCGCGCACAAGACCCTCGCGTTCCTCGCGCTGGGCGGCGTGTTCGTGTTGCAGGGCCTGATCTGGAGCCTGGTGGTGGCCTGGGTGGCCGGCACCGTCACGCGGCGCTTCGCCGGCAACGGCGCGCTGAAGACCTGGCTCGACCGCCTGGTCGGCAGCGCCTTCGTCGGCCTCGGCCTGCGGCTGGCCGCGGCGACCCAGCGCTGAGGCGGTGTCGATACGCGTTCTGTCACTCACGCGTTTCGTCATTTCGAGATATTGAATTTTTCCGACACGCCCTTATCTAACGATTCGCTTACAATCGCTTGTCGGCACGACTGGGATGCCGCCGAGTGTGGTTACGGTCTCAAGGAGTGGACTATGTTCAATTGGGTCAAGACGGCGATGCTGATGGCCGCGATCACGGCCCTGTTCATCGTGATCGGCGGGATGATCGGCGGCTCGCGCGGCATGATGATCGCGCTGCTGTTCGCGCTCGCCATGAATTTCTTCTCGTACTGGTACTCGGACAAGATGGTGCTGCGCATGTACAACGCGCAGGAAGTCGACGAGAGCACCGCGCCGCAGTTCTATCGCATGGTGCGCGAGCTGGCCACGCGCGCGAACCTGCCGATGCCGCGCGTCTACCTGATCGACGAGGCCGCGCCGAACGCGTTCGCCACCGGGCGCGACCCCGAGCATGCGGCGGTGGCTGCCACCACCGGCATCCTGCGCGTGCTGTCCGAGCGCGAGATGCGCGGGGTAATGGCGCACGAGCTGGCCCACGTCAAGCATCGCGACATCCTGATCTCGACCATCTCGGCCACCATGGCCGGCGCGATCTCGGCGCTCGCGAACTTCGCGATGTTCTTCGGCGGGCGCGACGAGAACGGCCGCCCGAGCAACCCGATCGCCGGCATCGCGGTGGCGCTGCTCGCGCCGATCGCCGGCGCGCTGATCCAGATGGCGATCTCGCGCGCCCGCGAATTCGAGGCCGACCGCGGCGGCGCGCAGATCTCGGGCGATCCGCAGGCGCTCGCCACCGCGCTCGACAAGATCCATCGCTATGCCGCCGGCATCCCCTTCGCGACGGCCGAGGCGCACCCGGCCACCGCGCAGATGATGATCATGAATCCGCTGGCGGGTGGTGGGCTGCAGAACCTGTTCAGCACTCACCCGGCCACCGAGGAGCGCATCGCGCGCCTGATGGAGATGGCGCGCACGGGGCGCTTCGAGTGATTTTCGAGGTCGGGATGCCGTCGGTATCCTGATCGTCGCCATGACTGCGGGATATCGATCCCGCCTATCGCTCAAGACGCGCGAACGGTAGGCGGGGCTAGGGATCAGCGACGGTCAAACGATCGATGCAGGAACAGACCTCGGCGCGCAATGCGTCGAAAGCAGGATTTCGGTCAACGACAAAAACCATCGCCGATCCACGCGCTGCCGTTCGAGCAGCAATCAATTGGGCCTCTCGAGGGTGTCTATTGTTTTACAATAGGGCCTTCGGAAACGCAGATGACGGAGGCCCGGCATGGCTGAAGCGTTGAAAACGGTAACGGCACAATTGCCCGTCAACCTCGTGGAGCGGATGGACGCCATGGCGGCACGGCTGGACCGCTCGAAGCAATGGATCGTCCGCAAGGCGGTGGTTGCCTACCTCGCCCGTGCGGAACGCGAACGCGCCATGATCCAGGAAGGGTTGGACGACGTCGACGCGGCGAGATTGGTGTCGATGGAGGCGATGGAGCGCTGGGCGGATTCGCTCGGGACCGACCACGAACTACCGCTGCCGAAGGTTGGCGAGTGAGGCAAGTTCCCGTCGTTTTCACGAGCAAGGCGGCGTCCGACATGCTCGCGATCTTCGAGTTCGAGAAAAAGATCAATGGAGTACTGAAAGCACGGGAGATTGTGAAGGCGCTCACCGCCGAAGGAAAATCGCTCGGCGTCGCGTTGCGTCACCGCATCGGCGAGGAACTCGACGGATGGGAAGGTCCTCCGGCGCGCGAGATCCACAAGGACGTTTGTTTGCACGGCGATTACGAGATTCACTACGAAATCGTCCCGGCCTACGAACCGATTCCGACCGGTATCGCGATCCTCCGCGTGTGGGACACTCGGCAGGACCGATAGGACACGGGGCTGACAGCCCCGTTTTTTATGCTCGCGGATTTTGCGTGACGGCGGCCATCGTCATGGCATCGCCTTATTCACCCGATCCTCAAGCCACGCCGAGGCATGACGCCTGCGTTGCGCTGCCTGGCCGGCTTGCCCGCGCCCGCTTCTCTCAGCCACGCGACACATCCCGACACTTCCCCACAGTCCCACACAAATCCGCATTATTTCGAGACAGACGCGCATCGCCACGCTCCCTAGACTGCGGCGGCTTCTTCACCAATCGGGGAACCCCGCCGTGCGCCTACGTCTGCTCCATCGCTGCCTGCCCTTGCTGGGCCTCGCCTGCTTCTCCGCCGCCCACGCGGAAAACGTCTACCTGTTCTCGCTGGGCGGCGGCGTGAGCTCGCGCTACCTGGGCAGCCGCGACTACCGGCCCATCCTTGCACCGATGATCTCGGCCCGCTTCGACAACGGCTTCTTCCTCGGCATGGACGGCGCCGGCTACCGCCGCGATTTCTCGAATGGCCTGTTCGTCTCCGCGGCGCTCTCCTACGACGACGGCCGCGCCGACGAGAACCGCTTCGACCGCAACGGCTCCGACTACCTCAAGGGCATGGGCAATATCCCCGGTTCGCTGCTGCTGTCGCTGAAGGCCGGCGCGCGCGTGTTCGGCGTGTCCACCGTGAGCGTCACGCTCGACCAGCCGCTCACCCACACCACGCGCGGCGTGAGCGGCCATCTCGACCTCGAGGTGCCGGTGTTCCAGACCGCGGCCGACAGCGTCAGCGTGACCAGCAGCCTGCACGCCGGCAGCGGCCGCTACAACCAGACCTTCTTCGGCGTCAGTGCCGCGCAGGCGGCGAGCAGCCGCTTCGCGGCCTACTCGACCAAGGGCGGTTTCGATCGCGCGACCGTCTCGGCGGCCTGGACCCACTCGCTCTCGCAGCGCTGGTCGATCACCACCACCGGCGGCCTCACGCGCCTGTTCGGCTCCTCGAGCAACAGCCCGATCGTGCAGAGCAAGAACAGTTGGTTCGGCATGAGCGCGGTGACCTACCGCTACTGATCGCCCCGGGAGCCGGCCGCGCGCCGGCTGGCCGACGCGTGGCGGGTGGCACGAGACGCATCCCCTGGCGGGAGCGCGCGGGCGGCGCGCTACAATGCGTCGTTTGATGCCGTGCTCGTCCGGAGCGCGGCCCGCGCCAAGCCGGCCCGCCAGCTCCCGTATCCGATGACCCAGCCCCGTTCCGCCCGTCCTTCCCGTTCGTCACGCCCCAGCCCGTCCAGCCAGCGGCCTTCCGCGCCGCGCCTGTCGGCGCTGCACCTGCCGCCCGATTCGCTCGGCTACGCGCTGGACGGCGCCGCGCGCGCGATCACGGCGGTCTCGCAAGGCTCGGCGCTGCCCGCCGCGCTGGCGGCGGTGCAGGCCGCCCAGCCGGCCGCCGCGCAGCCGCTCTCGCGCGGCGCGATCCAGGACATCGCCTACCGTGCCATGCGCCGGCTCGGCACCGCCGAATGGCTGGTCGGCGCGCTGGTCAGCAAGGCCCCGCCCGAGCACGTGCGCGCGCTGCTGGCCTGCGCGCTGGCGCTGCTGCTCGACGAGCAAGCCGAGGCGGCCTATACGCCGTTCACGGTGGTCGACCAGGCGGTCACGGCGGTCGGCGCGCGGCGCGAGTTCGCCTTCGCGAAGGGGCTCGTCAACGCGGTGCTGCGCCGTTTCCTGCGCGAGCGCGAGACGTTCGCCGCGCAATGGCAGGCCGATCGCGGCGCGCGCTGGAACTATCGCGGCTGGTGGATCGACGCGGTCGAGCGCGCCTGGCCCGAACACTGGCAATCGATCCTCGCGGCCGCCGAGCGGCCCGGCCCGCTGACGCTGCGCGTGAACGCGCGGCATACCGATGTCGACGCCTATCTGGCCACGCTGCGCGAACACGGCATCGAGGCCGACGCGGTCGGCCGCCACGCGGTGCGGCTGGCTTCGCCGCTGCCGGTGGACCGGATTCCCGGCTTCGCCGACGGCGTGGTCTCGGTGCAGGACGCGGGCGCGCAACTGGCCGCCGAGTGGCTGGGCGCGCGCGACGGAATGCGCGTGCTCGACGCCTGCGCGGCGCCGGGCGGCAAGACCGGGCATTTGCTCGAACTGGCCGATGTCGAGGTGGTGGCACTGGAGAGCGACGCGACGCGCGCCGAGCGCATCGGAGAGAACCTGGCGCGCCTGAAGCTGTCCGCCGAGGTGCGCGTGGGCGATGCCGGCGCACCCGAAGCCTGGCACGACGGCCGCGCTTTCGACCGGATCCTGGCCGACGTGCCCTGCTCGGCTTCGGGCATCGTGCGGCGCCATCCCGACATCCGCTGGCTGCGCCGCGAGGCCGACATCGCGGCGCTGGTAGCCGAGCAGCGCCGCATCCTGCTGGCGCTGTGGCCGCTGCTGAAGCCGGGCGGCGAATTGCTCTACGTGACCTGCTCGATCTTCCCCGAGGAAGGCGAGCAACAGGCGCGCTGGTTTGAAGACGCGGTTCAAGATGCGGTACGATTGGACGCGCCCGGGCAACTGCTGCCGCGGGCCGCCGCGAGTCGGCTGCCTGGCGATGCCGGTCACGACGAGGCCGCGCGGCAGGCCGACCACGACGGATTCTTCTACGCGCGCTTTCAGAAACGGTGACGATCTCACGCCTCCTTCCACTTCGTTTCGCGGCCGCGCTGCTGGTCGCGATCACGCTGTGCCTCGCCGTCGTCGCGCCGGCCCATGCCGATCCGATCAACGTGCAGCGCGCCTCGCTGCAGTCGGACGGTAGCGGCTGGGCGCTCGACGCGCGCTTCGAGTTCGAGCTGAACGCCAACCTCGAGGACGCCGTCAACAAGGGCATCCCGCTCTACTTCACCACCGACTTCGAGCTGAGCCGCGCGCGCTGGTACTGGTTCGACGAGCAGCCGGTGTCGGTCTCGCAGACCATCCGCCTGTCGTTCCAGCCGCTCACGCGCGAGTATCGCGTCTCCACGGGCGGCCTGCAGCTCGGCTTCCCGACCCTCAAGGACGCGCTCGCGGTGGTCCAGCACGTGACCTCCTGGCATGTGATCGACCGCGCCCAGGTGATTCCCGGCGAGACCTACACGGCCTCGGTGCGCATGCAGCTCGACACCGCGCTGATGCCCAAGCCGTTCCAGGTCGACGCGGTCAACAACCGCGACTGGACCCTGGTCTCGGAGTGGAAGCGCTTCACCTTCACGGTGGCCGATCGTGCGAAATAGCCTGCGCCGCTTCTTCGGCAAGAGCCTGCTGGTGCGCGTGATCGTCTCGACGGTCGCGGTCACCGCCTTGCTGCTGCTGGTGCTGCTCGCGGCGGCCAGCGCCAACACCGAATTCTTCGACCGCTACTATTCCTGGCTCTATACCGCCAATATCCTGGTCGCGCTGGTGTTCCTGCTGGTGGTGATGGGCCTGGTCGGCATGATCGTGGTGCGGCTGCGCAAGGGCAAGTTCGGCACGCGCCTGCTGGCCAAGCTGGCGGTGTTCTTCGCCCTGGTCGGGGTGGTGCCGGGCGGCATCATCTACATCGTGTCCTACCAGTTCGTGTCGCGCAGCATCGAATCCTGGTTCGACGTCAACGTCGAGACCGCGCTGACGGCCGGCCTCAACCTCGGGCGCGACACGCTCGACGCCTCGCTGTCGGACCTGCGCAGCAAGGCGCGGCTGATGTCCGAGCAGCTCGCCAGCGCCGACACCAACACCAACGGCACCACGCTCACCCTGCTGCGCCTGCGCGACCAGTTCGGCGTGCAGGACGCCACCATCGTCGAGCCGGGCCACGGCAATTCGGGCGCGGCGCCCGACCTGCATATCGTGGCGCAGGCCTCGGGCAATTTCGCGGCGCTGATCCCCGACGACATGCCGACCCCGCTGATGCTGGGCCAGGCGCGCGAGCACGGCGGCTACGCGGCGATCGAGGGCGAGGTGGACGGCGATCCGCGCGCGCGCGGATCGAAGGGCGCGCTGCGGCTGCGCGTGGTGCAGCGCATCCCCGATTCCTCCACGGCCCTGCTGCAGCCGGCCGAGCGCTACCTGCAGCTGACCCAGCCGGTGTCGCCCACCCTGGCGCGCAATGCCGACGCGGTGCAGCGCGCCTATCGCGAGTACCAGGAGAAGTCGCTGGGCCGCAGCGGGCTGCGCAAGATGTACATCGGCACGCTCACGCTCGCGCTGTTCCTGGCCACCTTCATCGCGATGATGATCGCGCTGGCGCTCGGCAACCAGCTGGCGCGGCCGCTGTTCCTGCTGGCGCAGGGCACCAAGGAAGTGGCCGAGGGCGACTACACGCCCAAGCGCGAGCTGAAGACGCGCGACGAGCTCGGCTTCCTGACCCAGTCCTTCAACGCCATGACGCGCCAGCTTTCCGAGGCGCGCCTGGCGGTGGAGCGCAACCGCGTCGCGCTCGAATATTCGAAGGCCTATCTCGAAAGCATCCTCGCCAACCTGACCGCCGGTGTGTTCGTGCTCGACCGGCAGTTCCGCCTGAGCATCGCCAACCGCGGCGCCGAGCGCATCTTCCGCCAGCCGTTCCAGTCGCAGACCGGCACCGTGCTCGACCAGATCGCGGCGGTGGCCGAATTCGGCGCGATGGTGCGCAAGGCCTTCGCCGATCGCGAGGCGGCCGGCCAGGGCGGCGCCGAGGATCGCGGCCACTGGCAGCAGCAGTTCGCGGTGGTGGTGCCCGGCGAAACCGATCCGCTCACGCTGCTGGTACGCGGCACGCGTCTTGCGTCCGCGCTGGCCAGCGAGGCCGCCGATCCGCAGACTTCCGGCTACGTGGTGGTGTTCGACGACATCTCCGACGTGATCTCCGCGCAGCGCTCGGTGGCCTGGGGCGAGGTGGCGCGACGTCTCGCGCACGAGATCAAGAATCCGCTCACGCCGATCCAGCTCTCGGCCGAGCGCCTGCAGATGAAGCTGGCCGACAAGCTCGCGCCGAACGACGCCGAGGTGCTCAAGCGCGGCGCGACCACCATCGTCAACCAGGTCGCGGCGATGAAGCGCATGGTCGACGATTTCCGCGACTACGCGCGCACGCCGCCGGCCGTGCTCGGTAACCTGCAGTTGAACGAACTCGTCAGCGAGGTGCTGACGCTGTACGGTGTGGGCGAGGGCAAGAACATGATCGTGGTCGAGCAGGGCCCGCTGCCGGTGATCCGCGGCGACGCCACGCAATTGCGCCAGGTGATCCACAACCTGCTGCAGAACGCGCAGGATTCGGTGGCCGAAGTCGCGCAACCACGTGTGTGGCTCGAAACGAGGGCAGTAGAATATGGCGACCCCGATGCGGACGGGACCAAGCGCATCGCGGTGCGCTTGACCGTTTCCGACAACGGTCCCGGTTTCCCGGCGCGCATCCTCACGCGCGCCTTCGAGCCTTACGTCACGACGAAGGCCAAGGGCACCGGGCTGGGGCTCGCGACGGTGAAGAAGATCGTCGACGAACACGGTGCGCGGATCGATCTGCGCAACCGCATGCAGGGTGAAGTCGTCGAGGGTGCGCAGGTCTCCATCCTCTTCCTGCAACTCGCCGACGACACGACGGGCTCCGAGGGCGGAGCGAACAGCGGAACGGCACCCGCCAAGACAAAAGCAACAGTGCAGACAAGGGCAGCGTAAATGGCAACCATCCTGGTGGTAGATGATGAAATGGGCATCCGGGAATTGCTCTCGGAAATCCTCGCCGACGAAGGACATGTCGTCGAAGTGGCGGAAAACGCGCAGGCCGCGCGCGAGTATCGCCAGCGTCAGGCGCCCGATCTCGTGCTGCTCGACATCTGGATGCCCGATACCGACGGCGTCACGTTGTTGAAGGAGTGGGCGAGCCACGGGCAACTCACCATGCCGGTGATCATGATGTCCGGGCACGCGACGATCGACACCGCCGTCGAGGCGACCAAGATCGGCGCGCTCGACTTCCTCGAGAAGCCGATCGCGCTGCAGAAGCTGCTCAAGTCGGTCGAGCACGGCCTCGCGCGCGGCGCCGCGCCGGTGCCGCAGCATCCGGCCGCCAAGCCGGCGGCAGGGCCGACGGCGGTGGCCTCGGCGGCCGCGCTGCCGGTCCTGGGCGAGGACGCGCCGACCGCGCCGGGGCTGGTGGGCCAGACCGCGGCGATCCCGTTCGACATTCCCTTGCGCGAGGCGCGCGACGCCTTCGAGCGCGCCTACTTCGAGTACCACCTGGCGCGCGAGAACGGCAGCATGACGCGCGTGGCGGAAAAGACGGGCCTGGAGCGCACCCACCTTTATCGCAAGCTCAAGCAGCTCGGCGTCGAGCTCGGCAAGAAGCCGACCGAGGGCGGGATCTGAGCTTTTGCGGAATTTTTAAAAAGGGGCTTGCCAGGTTGATGGGGCCTGGCTATACTCTCACTTCTTCGTTGGCCCGGTAGCTCAGTTGGTAGAGCAGCGGATTGAAAATCCGCGTGTCGTTGGTTCGATTCCGACCCAGGCCACCACATTCGAAAAGGTCCAAAAGCTTCACGGCTTTTGGACCTTTTCCCTTTTGAAGGCCGGGGATTCGCGCGCTACATGCCGCCGCCCGATTCCCGGTATGCGGCGCTGCATATGGCCGCGCCCGGGCGAAATACCGGGCCGCATGATAAAATCCCTGCCGACTCAAAGACTTGAAGGACTTGAGGACGCTGGTTTTCCGCGCCGCAAGTCCTTTTTTGTTTGACGCTCTGCCGCCGCACGCCGCGGACGCGGCGCCGCGCGCCCGGTAGCGCCCACGCGGGCGCCCCCGCCACGCATCGGCGGCGTCCCCGGGCATCGCGCGCCGCGAGCCCCCTGATACGGAGTACACGGTGATTCGGACAGACGCTAAAGGCGGCGCGCTCGTGCTGTTTTCCGGCGGCCAGGATTCGGCGACCTGCGTCGCCTGGGCGCTCGAGCATTATTCGACGGTCGAGACGCTCGGCTTCGATTACGGCCAGCGCCATCGCGTCGAGCTCGAATGCCGCGAGGGCGTGCGCGAGGCGCTGCGCACGCGCTTTCCGCAATGGACCAACCGGCTCGGCGACGATCACATGATCGACCTGTCGGTGCTCGGCGCGATCAGCGACACCGCCATGACGCGCGCCATCGAGATCGAGACCAGCGCCAACGGGCTGCCCAACACCTTCGTGCCGGGCCGCAACCTGCTGTTCATGACGATCGCGGCGGCCCTGGCCTATCGGCGCGGGCTGAAGGTGCTGGTCGGCGGCATGTGCGAGACCGATTTCTCGGGCTATCCCGATTGCCGCGACGACACCATGAAGGCGCTGCAGGTGGCGCTCAATCTCGGCATGGACACGCGCATGGTGCTCGAGACGCCGCTGATGTGGCTCGACAAGGCCGATACCTGGCGCCTCGCCGAGCAACTGGGCGGCGCCGAGCTGGTCGAGCTGGTGCGCGTCGAGACCCACACCTGCTACGTCGGCGAGCGCGCCGAACTGCACGACTGGGGCTTCGGCTGCGGCGCCTGCCCGGCCTGCAAGCTGCGCAAGCGCGGCTACGAGGCGTATCGCAGCGGCGAGCAGGTCACCGAGATGCCGGCCTGAACGGCAGGGCGGCAGGGTACGCAAGCAGGGCGAATCAGGAAGCAGGCAAGACCAACGAAGCAGCACGATGTGATGCGCGAACGCTCGCGCATCGCCCGGAATCACTGGCATCAGGCGCCGCATGAGGCGCGGGAAAGGAACGGACGGCTCGCGCCGCCGGCTCAGCGAATGACGTACACGGTCAAGGAAATCTTCTACACGTTGCAGGGCGAGGGCGCCAACGCCGGTCGCCCGGCCGTGTTCTGCCGGTTCGCCGGCTGCAATCTGTGGACCGGCCGCGAGGCCGATCGCGAAACGGCCGTGTGCCGCTTCTGCGATACCGATTTTGTCGGCACCGACGGCGAGAACGGCGGCAAGTTCAAGACCCCGGAGCAGCTCGCCGCGATGGTCGCCTCGCTGTGGCCCGAGGGCGAGGCCAATCGGTTCGTGGTCTGCACCGGCGGCGAGCCGATGCTGCAGCTGGACCAGCCGCTGGTCGACGCGCTGCACGCGCAGGGCTTCGAGATCGCCATCGAGACCAACGGCTCGCTGCCGGTGCTCGAGACGATCGACTGGATCTGCGTGAGCCCGAAGGCCGATGCGCCGCTGGTGGTCACCAAGGGGCACGAGCTGAAGGTGGTGGTCCCCCAGGACAACCAGCGCCTGGCCGACTACGCCAGGCTCGACTTCGACTACTTCCTGGTGCAGCCGATGGACGGCCCCTCGCGCGACATCAACACGAAGCTCGCGATCGACTGGTGCAAGCGCCATCCGCAATGGCGGCTGTCGATGCAGACCCACAAATACCTGAACATTCCCTGAGCCGCGCGCTTCATTCATCGTGCTGATTACCCGAAAACTCGAATTCGATGCGGGCCACCGCATCCCCGACCACCGAAGCCAGTGCCGCAACCTGCATGGCCATCGCTACGTGCTCGAAATCACGCTGCGCGGCGACCTGGTCGACACCGAGGGCGCGCCCGACCGCGGCATGGTGATGGATTTCGCCGACGTGAAGTCGCTCGCCATGGAGCACCTGGTCGGCAAGTGGGACCACGCCTTCCTGGTCTATGCGCGCGACGAGGTGGTGCGCTCCTTCCTCGAGAAGATGGCCGACCACAAGACGGTGGTGCTCGATCGCATCCCGACCGTCGAGAATCTCGCGGCGGTGGCCTTCGATATCCTCGCCGACGTCTACGACGCCCACTACGGCGTGAACCTGCGTCTCGAGCGCGTGCGCCTGTACGAGACGCCGAACTGCTGGGCCGACGTCGAGCGCGATCCGGCGCGCTGAGCCGGGCTCGGCACGTCGTCCGGCGCGCCAGCTTCCCCGCCGCCGCATCCTTGTCTGCACGGGCCGCATCCGCCGGCCCGTTTTTGTTCCCTCTGGTCTGGCCGCCCCGCGTCGCATCACCCGCCCGTCCCGCCGTTCGCCTTGCCGCACCGCGCTTCGCGCCGCCCGCGGCCGGCTCCGGCAGCACAATTCTGATCACGGTAAGATCGTCGCGCGCGCGATGCGGGCGAGCCTGCCCGGCTTGCCGGCAGCGCGCGCAGCCACCCGCTCGGGAGCTCGCGTCGGCCTCGCGCCGCGCGTGCCTTCCCCGCTACAAGAATCGACTCCGCCACACGCGTGACGGGGCAACCGCTGCGCGTGCGCGCGACCAGCAGGAGGACAGGAGATGAACGGTTTTCGGATGCGAACGGCGGGCGCCGCGTTCGCGCTAGGCCTGGCGAGCATGATGCTGGCGGCCAGCCAGCCGGCCCGGGCGGCGGATGCGGCAGCATCTAGCGCATCGAGCGCGCCGGCTGCCGCGAGCGCCTCGGGCGCGTCGGGCACATCGTCGACGCGCCGCGCGGTGCCGCACGGCAAGCTGCGCCGGCCGGCCCCGGCTTCGAAGGCGACCGCCGACGCGGTGGCCGACTACAACGCCGGCGACTACGCCTCGGCGCTGGCCGGTTTCGGCCGCTCGGCGCGCCGCGGCGATCGGCTCGCGCAGTTCGACTACGCGATGATGCTGCTCAAGGGCGAAGGCGGCCCGGCCAACCAGGCCGACGGCCTGCACTGGCTGAACCAGGCGGCCGATGCCGGCATGACGCAAGCGCAGTACGTGCTCGGCACCATGTACGACGACGGCCAGTTCGTGGCGCGCGACCCGGCCGTCGCGCATGGCTGGTTCCTGAAGGCGGCGCAGCAGGGCCACATGGAAGCGCAGCTCGCGCTGGCCAACCAGTTCCTCGACGGCCGCGGCACGCCGCGCGACAACCACCAGGCCTTCGAGTGGTATCGCAAGGCCGCCGACGCGGGCGAGCCGACCGCGCAATACGTGACGGCCTCGTTCTACGAGCGCGGCGGCGACGGCGTCGCGGTCGACCTCAACCTCGCGCGCGTCTATTACGCGGCGGCGGCCGTGCATGGCGACGAGGTGGCCGCGCTCAAGTACCAGGAAGTCAGCACCGCGCTGCGCAAGCAGGTCGCGGCCGCCTCCGCGGCTTCGGCTGCCTCGGCCGCCTCCGTCCCCGCTGTCGAGGCACCGCAAGCGGCCTCGCAATGACAAAGCGGCGCCGCAGCGCCGCTTGATCGAAGCAGAGTCGTGGCGGCCGCGGCCGCTACGATTTCATCAGCCGCTTCTGCCGCCCGACGCTCATGATCAGCCCGGTGGCGACGCCCAGCGTGATCAGCGCGGTGCCGCCGTAGCTCATGAAGGGCAGCGGCACGCCGACCACCGGCAGCACGCCGCTGACCATGCCCACGTTGACGAAGGCATAGGTGAAGAAGCCCAGCGACAGCGAGCCGGCCAAGAGGCGCCCGAACAGCGTCGAACCCTGCGCGGCGATATAGAGCCCGCGCGCGATCAGCACCATGTAGAGCGTGAGCAGCACCAGCCCGCCCACCAGCCCGAATTCCTCGGAATAGACCGCGAAGATGAAGTCGGTGTGCTTCTCGGGGATGAACTCGAGGTGGGCCTGGGTGCCCTTCAGGTAGCCCTTGCCGACCGGGCCGCCCGAGCCGATCGCGATCACCGCCTGGATGGTGTGGAAGCCCTTGCCGAGCGGGTCCGAGGTCGGGTCGAGCAGGGTGCAGACGCGGTGCTTCTGGTAGTCGTGCATCAACGGCCAGACCACCTGCGGCTGGCAGATCTTGTCCTCGAAGGTAGCGATCGCGGCCACCGCGATCACGCCGGCCATCAGCACCGGCACGATCAGCTTGAACGACAGCCCCGCCAGGTAGATCACGAACAGGCCCGCCGCGAACACCAGCATCGCGGTGCCCAGGTCGGGCTGCTTGGCGATCAGGCCGACCGGCACCAGCAGGATCGCGAAGGCCACCAGGTAGTCGTACCAGCGGATATTGCCCTCGCGCCGCTGGTAGTACCAGGCCAGCATCAGCGGGGTGGCGATCTTGAGGATCTCCGAGGGCTGGATCACCACGCCGACGTTGAGCCAGCGCTTGGCCCCCTTCTTGGTCATCCCGAACAGCGCCACCGCCACCAGCAGCGCGACGCCGAAGGTATAGAGCGGCACCGCGAAGCGCATCAGCGTCTGCGGCGGGATGTTCGCGATGATCCACATCAGCACGAAGGTCAGCATGATGTTGCGCAGCTGGTCCTCGACCCGGCCCGGCATGTCGATGGTCGCGCTGTAGAGCGTGACGATCCCGACGCAGAGCAGCAGGAACACGATCAGCGCGAGCGGGCGGTCGAAGCCCGCGAACATCTGCTTTGCCTTGTCGAGCCAGGCGCGCTTGTCGAATTGCATGCCTATCTCCGTCATTCGTCGGTGCCGGCCGCGGCGGGCCGGCGGGTGCCGCGCTGCCCGTCGCGCGCGGCCGCCGGGGCGGGCGGCGCGGCCGGGTCGTTGGCGGGGGCGCGGTGCGGCTTGCGCGGCAGGCGCCGCATCTGGGCCGCGCTCGCGGCGCTGGCGGGTTCGGGCGAGGCGCCGTCGGCGGTTTCGCCGGTGCTGGAGGCGCCGGGCTGCCCGGGGCGGCCGCGCCGGAGCCGGCGGGGCCGAGGCGGCCTGCGCGCCGCTGGCCGCGGGCGGCACCGGCTGCGGGAGCGCCGTGAAGCCTGCCGCGATCTCCACCGGCCGCGTGGTGTCGCCCACCACCGGCGCGCTGACCGGCTCGGTCGCCGAGGCGGCGGCGGCCACCGCGGCGGCCTCGCTGCCCGGGTTCTGGCGATCGACCAGGTAGAAGTCCAGCACCTTGCGCGCGATCGGGCCGGCCGACTGCGCGCCCCAGCCGCCGTTCTCGACGATCAGCGCGAGCGCGATCTTCGGGTGGTCGGCCGGCGCGTAGGCGGTGAACAGCGCGTGGTCGCGCAGGTGCTCGGCCAGCAGGTGGCCGTGGTAGTTGGCGCCCTGCAGCGAGAACACCTGGGCCGTGCCGGTCTTGCCGGCCGCCGTGTAGGCCGCGCCGCGGAAGATCTTGTAGGCGGTGCCGGACGGGTTCTCGATCACGTTTTCCAGGCCGCGCTTGACCACGTCGATGTCGGCCTGCTTGAGCGGGATCACCTCGCTTTCCTTGGGCACCGTCAGGTGCCGCTCGCGGGTGATCGGGTTCTCGATCTCCTTGACCAGGTGGGGCTTCATCACCACGCCGTTGTCGGCCAGCGTGGCCATCGCGTGCGCCAGCTGCAGGATCGTGAAGGAGTTGTAGCCCTGGCCGATCCCCAGGCTGATGGTCTCGCCGTCGTACCACTTCTGCAGCGCCGGCTTGCGGAAGGTCTTCTTCTTCCACTCCGGCGAGGGCAGCACGCCGCGCGCCTCGCCCTGGATGTCGATGCCGGTGATCTGGCCGAAGCCGAACGGCTTCATGAAGTTGGCGATGTTGGTCACGCCCAGGTCGCGCGCCAGCATGTAGAAATAGGTGTCGTTCGACACCATGATGGCGCGGTTCATGTCCACCCAGCCCTGGCCCGAGCGCACGTCGTTGCGGAAGGTGTGGCCGCCGAAGGTGAAGTAGCCGGGATCCTGGAAGCCCCAGCCCGGCGTGCGCTTGCCCAGCTCCAGGCCGGCCAGCGCCATGAAGGGCTTGTAGGTCGAGCCGGGCGGGTAGGTGCCGTGCAGCGGGCGGTTCAGCAGCGGCTTGTCGGGCGAGTTGTTGAGCTCGTCCCAGGTCTGCTGGTCGATGCCGTCCACGAAGGAGTTGGGATCGAAGCTCGGCGAGGACACGAAGGCCAGCACGTCGCCGGTGGCCGGCTCGATCGCCACCAGCGCGCCGCGCTTGCCGGCGAAGGCCTGCTCGGCCACCTGCTGCAGGCCGATGTCGAGCGACAGCACCAGGTTGTTGCCGGGCGTGGCCTGGGTGCGCGAGAGCGTGCGCACCGGGCGCCCGCCGGCGGTCACCTCGACTTCCTCGAAGCCGGTGATGCCGTGCAGGTCGGTCTCGTAGCTCTGCTCGACGCCGATCTTGCCGATGTAGTCGGTGCCCTTGTAGTTGTTGGCGTCGCGACGCGGATCGTAATGCTCGGGATCGCTGTCGTTCTCGTCGCTCATCGCGTCGATCTTGTCCTGGTCGCGCTTCGAGATCCGGCCGATGTAGCCGATCACGTGCGCGGCCGTGGGGCCCAGCGGGTACTGGCGGAACAGCCGCGCGCGCACCTCGACGCCGGGGAAGCGCCAGCGCTGCGCGGTGAAGCGCGCGACTTCCTCGTCGGTCAGGCGGGTGCGGATCGGCAGGCTCTCGAAGTTCTTCGAGTCCTCCTGCAGCTTCTTGAAGCGGCGCCGGTCGCGCGCGTCGATCGGCACCACCTCGGAGAGCGCGTTGATGGTGTTGTCGAGCGTGTCGGTCAGCTTCGAGGGCGTGATCTCGAGCGTGTAGGCCGAGTAGTTGCGCGCCAGCACCACGCCGTTGCGGTCGGTGATGATGCCGCGGTTCGGCACGATCGGCGCCACCGAGATGCGGTTCTCGTCGGCCTGCAGCGCGTACTTGCCGTGCTGCCAGACCTGCAGGTAGAAGAAGCGCGTGGCCAGCAGCCCGAAGCAGACGAACACGAACACGCCCGCCGCCGCGACGCGCAGGCGGAACTTCGAGAGCTGCTGCTGGGTGTCCTTGAATTCGGTCATGCGGAATCGGGGAAAAGCGGGGGCAGGACGGCGGCCGACGCCCGGGCCGGCATCGCGGCCGGCAGGGCAACGGCGGCGAGCGGCGCCGGGGAGGATGGAAGCGGGGCGCTCGACATGAGGCGGCCGGGGCGGCTCAGATCGGCCGCGTGTCGTCCGGATCGACCGGGCGGCGTTGCGGCATCAACAGCAGGAGGCTGGCGACCGGCCACAGCACGGCCTCCACGAAGCCGTCGACCATATAGCTCCAGCCGGGGAAGGCGGCGCCCATGATCAGGCGGATCACGAACGGCACCAGCTGGGCCAGCACCAGCAGCGGCGCGACATAGAACATCTGCACGCCGAGCGAGAGCCACAGCACGCGGCGGTGGATCGTGATCGCGCCGTAGGACAGCAGCGTGTAGGCCAGCGCGTGCTCGCCGAGCAGGCCGGCGTCGTGCACGTCCATCAGGATGCCGAGCAGGAAGGCCACGCCCATGCCGACCTTGCGCGGCTGGTGGATGTTCCAGAACAGCAGCACCAGGGCCACGAAGTCGGGCACGCCGGGCAGCCGGCCCCAGGGCATCAGGTTCAGCAGGAAGGCGACCGCCAGGCTGAAGACGATGAAGGTCGGGTTGACCGGCTGCAGGATGTATTGCGGGCGGCTCATGGCTGCGTTCCCCGGGACGGCGCGGCGGCCGGGGCCTGCTGGGTGGCTTGCGGGGCGGGCTGCGTGGTGGCCGCCGGCTTCGCGGCGGGCGCGGGGCGGCCGTTCTTCGCTGCCGGCGCGGCCTGGGCCGGCGCCGGCGCGGTGGCGGCCGGCTTCTCGCCGGCGGCGGCGGGCGCCGCGCCCTTGCCCTTGTCGGCGGCCTTCGCGCCCTTCTTGCCCTTGGCGTTCTTGTCCGCGTCCGGGTCGACCGGGCGCGGCGGCACGTCGTTCTGGTAGTGCAGCACCAGCATCTCGCGCGCGCCGCGCACCGCCGCCACCGGCATGCAGACCACGTGCGCGAAGGCGGTGTCGGCCAGCTTGTCGATCCGCACCACCTTGGCCACCGGCAGGCCCGGCGGGTAGGTGCCGTCCAGGCCGCTGGTCACCAGCTCGTCGCCCACCATCAGGTCGGCGCTGGTCGGCACGAAGCGCAGGTCCAGCGAATCGCCCTTCGGGGTGCCGTAGATCACGCTGCGCAGCCCGGTGCGCAGCACCTGCACGGGAATCGCCAGGTCGCGATCGGTGATCAGGGTGATCTCGGACTGCAGCGGGAACACGCGCGTGACCTGGCCGACCACGCCGTCCTCGGTCACCACCGGCGCGCCGTTCTGGATGTCGTCGTGCGAGCCGTGGCCGATCACCACCTTCTGCGAGAACGGATCGCTGGTGTCGTACTGGATCTCGACCGGGGTGGACTGGGCGGCGATCCGCGCGCGCAGGCCCAGCACGGCGCGCAGGTGCGCGTTGTCGGACATCAGCTGGCCGGCCTGGTTGGCCTGCAGCGACAGCGCCAGATTGCGCTCGCGCAGCTGCTGGTTGTCGTGGCGCAGCGAGGCATTGGTGGCGGCGAGGTCGGCGGCGCCCATGAACAGGTCGCGCGGCACCAGCGCGGCCCGTTGCAGCGGGAACAGCGCGGTGCCCAGGATGCCCCGGACGATTTCGAGCGTACTGAAGCGCGCATCCGAGACGAGGAGCGCGATCGCCAGCGCGACGAAGAAGATCAGCCGCGCGAGCGCGGAAGGACCTTGCTTGAAGAGGGGCGGCGGACTGTATTCCATGGTCGGCGCCGGGCGCTTGATCGGTTAAATGATCCTCAGACGCGAAAAACGCGCGGCGGTTCGGCTGATCTTGCCAAGCCGGCGCGTCGCGCGTGCGTCGTCGGTGACTGCTGCCGGGGGCGGGCGCCCGCCGGCATGGGCCGCGCGCGTCGCCCGACGACGCGGCCCGGGCCCGGATTTATTCGTACGAGAAGATGCTGCCGAGCTTGTCCATGCGCTCGAGCGCCATGCCGGAGCCGCGCACCACGCAGGTCAGCGGATCCTCGGCGACCAGCACCGGCAGGCCGGTTTCCTCGGCCAGCAGGCGGTCCAGGTCGCGCAGCAGCGCGCCGCCGCCGGTCAGCATCATGCCGCGCTCGGCGATGTCGGCGCCCAGTTCCGGCGGGGTCTGTTCGAGGGCGATTTTCACCGACGAGACGATCTGGTTCAGCGGATCGGTCAGCGCCTCGAGGATTTCGTTGCTGGAGATCGTGAAGCTGCGCGGAATGCCTTCCGACAGGTTGCGGCCCTTCACTTCCATCTCCTTGACCTCGGAGCCGGGGAAGGCGGAGCCGATTTCCTTCTTGATCGCCTCGGCGGTCTGCTCGCCGATCAGCATGCCGTAGTTGCGGCGGATGTAGTTGACGATCGCCTCGTCGAACTTGTCGCCGCCCACGCGCACCGAACCCTTGTAGACGATGCCGCCCAGCGAGATCACGCCCACCTCGGTGGTGCCGCCGCCGATGTCCACCACCATCGAGCCGGTGGCTTCCGAGACCGGCAGGCCCGCGCCGATCGCGGCCGCCATCGGCTCCTCGATCAGGTAGACCTGCGAGGCGCCGGCGCCGTGCGCGGCTTCCTTGATGGCGCGGCGCTCGACCTGGGTCGAGCCGCAGGGCACGCAGATGATGATGCGCGGCGAGGGCGAGAACATCCGCGACTCGTGCGCCGTCTTGATGAACTGCTTGATCATCTGCTCGGTGACGGTGAAGTCGGCGATCACGCCGTCTTTCATCGGACGGATCGCCTCGATGTTGCCCGGCACCTTGCCGAGCATCTGCTTGGCTTCCTTGCCGACCGCCTGGATCGTCTTCTTGCCGTTGGGGCCGCCTTCCTGGCGGATCGACACGACGGACGGCTCATCGAGGACGATGCCCTTGCCGCGCATGTAGATGAGGGTGTTTGCGGTGCCGAGATCGATCGCGAGATCGTTGGAGAAGTAGCTGCGCAAAAAACCGAACATTCAGAATCCTGTCTCGCTCTGGGCCGACCCCGGGCCGTGTTGGCGCGCTGGGGTGGCGGCGGAAAAAATAACAGCCTCGGATCGGGCGGGAGCGGCCGCCTCGGGAACGCGAAGCTGCGTGTGAAAGCTACCGGGGCCGTCGCGCGAGCCGCGCGGCAGGCGGGGCTGATGACAGCCGGCTTGCAGCTAACGGTAAGCCGTGCGGGAGGGACGGTCCGGGGCTGGGTCGAACGCGTAATGATACCTTATAATTTCCGGGTATTTGAACCCAAACGGACCGTCAATTCACCGCTTCGTCCCCGCTTTTTGAGGGTTCGAACGAGTCCTCCAACCCCCTGTCGCGGCGCGGCTTCCGGTGCGCCGCACCAGCCCAGTTTTTCCGGTGAAACGCATGGCTTTGACCCTGAACGATGTGAAACGCATCGCGCACCTCGCGCGGCTCGAGATAGCCGACGCCGAGGCCGAGCACACGCTCGCCCAGCTCAACGACTTCTTCGGCCTGGTCGAGCAGATGCGCGCCGTCGACACGACCGGCATCGCGCCGCTCGCGCACCCGATCGAGCAGATCCAGGACGTGGCGCAGCGCCTGCGCGAGGACGTCGTGACCGAGCACGTGAATCGCGACGAGAACCAGCGCCCGGCGCCCGCCGTCCAGGAAGGCCTGTTCCTGGTGCCGAAGGTGATCGAATAACAAGGCCGGCCCGCCCGGCCCGGGATCGCGGCTCGCCGCGCTCGCTCAAGAATCCAGGAATCCTCCAGCAATGCATGCCAACAGCCTGACCGAACTGCGCGCCGCGCTCGACGCCGGCCAAACCTCGGCCGTCGAGCTCGCGCAGCTCTACCTGCAACGCATCGACGCGGCGCGCGAGCTCAACGCGTTCGTCCACGTCGATCCCGATCTCACCCTGGCCCAGGCGCGCGCCGCCGACGCCGCGCGCGCGGCCGGCACCGCCGGCCCGCTGGCCGGCCTGCCGATCGCCCACAAGGACGTGTTCGTCACGCGCGGCTGGCGCTCCACGGCCGGCTCGAAGATGCTGGCGAACTACACCAGCCCGTTCGACGCCACCGTGGTCGAGCGGCTCGCCGCGGCCGGCATGGTGACGCTCGGCAAGACCAACATGGACGAGTTCGCGATGGGCTCGTCCAACGAGAACTCGGCCTTCGGCGCCGTCAAGAACCCCTGGGACACCCTGGCCGTGCCGGGCGGCAGCTCGGGCGGCAGCGCCGCGGCGGTGGCCGCGCGTCTGGCGCCGGCCGCCACCGGCACCGACACCGGCGGCTCGATCCGCCAACCGGCCTCGTTCGCCGGCGTGACCGGCATCAAGCCGACCTACGGGCGCGTGTCGCGCTACGGCATGATCGCCTTCGCCTCCTCGCTGGACCAGGGCGGCCCGATGGCCCAGAGCGCGGCCGACTGCGCGCTGCTGCTCGACGCGATGGCCGGCTTCGACGCGCGCGACTCCACCAGCCTGGAGCGCGACGACGAGCAGTTCGGCCGCCATCTCGGCCAGGCCTGGACGCCCGAGGCGTCGGCCGGCCGGCCGCTCGAGGGCCTGCGCATCGGCCTGCCGAACGAGTATTTCGGCGAAGGCCTGGCGGCGGACGTGCGCGCGGCGATCGACGCGGCGCTCAAGCAGTACGAGGCGCTCGGCGCCACCCTGGTGCCGGTCTCGCTGCCCAAGACGGAACTCTCGATCCCGGTCTATTACGTGATCGCGCCGGCCGAGGCCTCCTCGAACCTGTCGCGCTTCGACGGCGTGCGCTACGGCCATCGCGCCGCCCAGTACGGCGATCTGCTCGACATGTACAAGAAGTCGCGCGCCGAGGGCTTCGGGCCCGAGGTCAAGCGCCGGATCCTGGTGGGCACCTACGTGCTTTCGCACGGCTACTACGACGCCTACTACCTGCAGGCGCAGAAGATCCGCCGCATCATCGCGCAGGATTTCCAGAACGCCTTCGAGCAGTGCGACGTGATCATGGGCCCGGCCTCGCCGAGCGTGGCCTGGGACCTCGGCGCCAAGGGCGACGATCCGGTCCAGATGTACCTGGCCGATATCTACACGCTGTCGGTGAGCCTGGCGGGCCTGCCCGGCATGAGCGTGCCCTGCGGCTTCGGCGCCGGCGCCAATGCGCGCCGCCCGGTCGGCCTGCAGATCATCGGCAACTATTTCAACGAAGCCCGGATGCTGCAGGTGGCCGACGCGTTCCAGCGCGTGACCGATTGGCACAAGCAAGTTCCGGCGGGGGTGTAAGACATGGCTCAGCAGTGGGAAGTCGTTATCGGTCTGGAGACGCACGCGCAATTGTCGACGGCGTCGAAGATCTTCTCGGGCGCCTCGACGCAGTTCGGCGCCGAACCCAACACCCAGGCCTGCGCGGTCGATCTCGCCCTGCCCGGCGTGCTGCCGGTGCTCAACCGCGGCGCGGTGGAGCGGGCGATCCGGCTGGGCCTCGCGCTCGGCTCGACGGTGGCGCAGCGCAGCATCTTCGCGCGCAAGAATTACTTCTACCCGGATCTTCCCAAGGGCTACCAGATCAGCCAGTACGAGATCCCGGTGGTGCAGGGCGGCCAGCTCACGATCCAGGTGCCGGCCAACGAGAAGGCGGGCAAGGACGCCTACTCGAAGACCATCAACCTGACGCGCGCCCACCTGGAAGAGGATGCCGGCAAGTCGCTGCACGAGGACTTCGCGGGCATGACGGGCATCGACCTGAACCGCGCCGGCACGCCGCTGCTCGAGATCGTCACCGAGCCCGAGATGCGCAGCGCCGCCGAGGCGGTGGCCTATGCCAAGGCGCTGCACGCGCTGGTGATGTGGCTCGGCATCTGCGACGGCAACATGCAGGAAGGCTCGTTCCGCTGCGATGCGAACGTCTCGGTGCGCCCGCTGGGGCAGGAGAAGTTCGGCACGCGCGCCGAGATCAAGAACCTGAACTCGTTCCGCTTCCTGGAGGACGCCATCAACTACGAGGTGCGTCGCCAGATCGAATTGATCGAGGACGGCGGCACGGTGGTGCAGGAAACCCGCCTCTACGATCCGGACAAGCGCGAGACGCGCTCGATGCGCAGCAAGGAAGACGCGCAGGATTACCGCTATTTCCCGGATCCGGACCTGATGCCGGTGGTGATCGACCCGAAGTGGGTCGAGCGCGTGCGCGGCGAGATGCCGGAGCTGCCGGCCGCGATGCAGCAGCGTTTCGTCGAGCAGTACGGCGTGACGCCCTATGACGCGGTGGTGCTGACCGCCAGCAAGGCGATGGCGGCCTACTTCGAGGCGGTGGTGGGCAAGGCCGGCGTGGCCAATGCCAAGGTGGCCGCGAACTGGCTGATGGGCGACGTGTCGTCGCTGCTGAACCGCGAGGGCATCGAGATCGACGCCAGCCCCGTGTCGGCCGCCCAGCTCGCGCTGGTACTGCAGCGCATCGCCGACGGCACCATCTCGAACAAGATCGCCAAGGAAATCTTCCAGGCGATCTGGGACGAGAAGGCCGGCGACGAAGCCGCCGCCGATCGCATCATCGAGGCCAAGGGGCTCAAGCAGATCTCCGACAGCGGCGCGCTGGAGGCGATCATCGACGAGGTGCTGGCGGCCAACGCCAAGTCGGTCGAGGAGTTCCGCGCCGGCAAGGAGAAGGCCTTCAACGCGCTGGTCGGCCAGGCGATGAAGGCGACCAAGGGCAAGGCGAACCCGGCCCAGGTCAACGAGCTGCTGAAGAAGAAGCTGGGCTGAGGCGGGGGCGGGCCACGGGCTGCGGCATCGTTCGCCGCCGGATCGCCGGGCGCGGGATCGACCGCGGCGAGGTTGCCGGTTGCCGGATCGCCCGCCGCAGGGTCGCCTGCCGCTTCAACGGGCCGCTGCCGGGCCGGGTGTCCGCGGCGGCTCGTTGCGTTATGCTCGTTGGTTCGTGTCGCGGCAGCGGCCATGCCGGCAGCGTCCGGCCCGCCGCGCCCGCGACATCCCGAACCCGTTCCAGGAGGCAGTGATGGCGAAGCCAGTGTCGCTCGACGATTTCCTCGTGCCGTTCCACACCGACGAGAAGGCCGCGGCCGCGTTCCAGCTCGATCGGTTCGAGCCCGGCGCCAAGCCGTTCTCGGCGGGCTCGAAGGATACCGACCGGGCGCGCCTGTCCGAGCTGTCGATGAAGATCGACGCGCTGCAGGACATGCTGCACACGCAGCCGCGCAAGCGCCTCCTGCTGGTGCTGCAGGGCATGGACACCAGCGGCAAGGACGGCACCGTGCGCGCGGTGTTCCACGAGGTCGACCCGCTCGGCCTGCGGGTGGTGCCGTTCAAGGCGCCCACCTCGGTCGAGCTGGCGCACGACTTCCTCTGGCGCGTCCACGCGCAGGCGCCGGCCGCCGGCGAGCTGACCATCTTCAACCGCAGCCACTACGAGGACGTGCTGGTGCCGCGCGTGCTGGAGAGCATCGACAAGGCCGAATGCGAGCGCCGCTTCCGGCAGATCCGCCAGTTCGAGGAGATGCTGCACGAATCGGGCACCACCATCGTCAAGTGCTTCCTGCACATCTCCAAGGATGAGCAGCGCGAGCGCCTGCAGTCGCGCATCGACGATCCGAACAAGCACTGGAAGTTCGACGTCTCCGATCTCGAGGCGCGCAAGTACTGGGACGCCTACCAGATCGCCTATCGCGACGCGCTGGCCGCCACCTCGGCGCCGCATGCGCCGTGGTACGTGATCCCGGCCGATTCCAAGACGCATCGCAACGTGATGGTCGCCGAGCTGCTGCTGCGCGAGCTGACCGCCATGAAGCTGGCCTATCCGCCCGCCAAACCCGAACTGGAGGGCGTGAAGGTCGAGTGAGCCGCCGCCCGGATCACGCGTTGCGCCCCAACCCACGAACCGAACAACACTGAACGGAAACACATCATGCTGCGTGTCATCACGGCGAACCTGAACGGCATCCGCTCGGCCGCGAAGAAGGGCTTCTTCGACTGGCTCGGCGACCAGAAGGCCGACTGCGTCTGCGTCCAGGAAATCAAGGTGTCGGCCGACGACCTGCCGCCCGAGTTCGCGGCGCCGCACGGCTTCACCGGCCATTTCCACCATGCCGAGAAGAAGGGCTACAGCGGCGCGGGCCTCTACACGCGGCGCGAGCCCGACGACCTGATCATCGGCTACGGCAGCAGCGAGTTCGACAGCGAGGGGCGGTATGTCGAGGCGCGCTACGGCAAGCTGTCGGTGATCTCGGTCTACGTGCCCTCGGGCTCGAGCGGCGAGGAGCGCCAGCAGGCCAAGTTCCGCTTCATGGCCGAGTTCATGCCGCACCTGGCCGAGCTGAAGGCGAAGAAGCGCGAGGTGATCCTCTGCGGCGACGTCAACATCGTCCACAAGGAAATCGACATCCGCAACTGGAAGAGCAACCAGAAGAACTCGGGCTGCCTGCCCGAGGAGCGCGCCTGGCTGACCCAGCTGTTCGACGAGGTCGGCTACGTCGACGTGTTCCGCACGCTCGACCCGCGCCCGGATCAATATACCTGGTGGAGCAACCGCGGCCAGGCCTACGCGAAGAACGTGGGGTGGCGGATCGACTACCAGATCGCCACGCCGGGCGTGGCCGGCACCGCCAAGCAGACCTCGATCTTCCGCGATATCAAGTTCAGCGACCACGCGCCGTTGACGGTCGACTACGACTACAAGTAAGCGCGAGGCCGCTCGATGAAACGGCGCCGCCGGGATGCCTCCCGGCGGCGCCGTTCTGCTTTCGCGGCGAGGCTGGCGCGCTGCCAGGCGGCAGCGCTTCACCTCATGATTTGCCCGACCTCAGGCCGCCTGCTTCAGCGAGGCGATGTCGATCACGAAGCGGTACTTCACGTCGCTCTTGAGCATGCGCTCGTAGGCGTCGTTGATGTCCTGGATCTTGATCATCTCGATGTCCGAGGCGATGCCGTGCTCGGCGCAGAAATCGAGCATCTCCTGCGTCTCGGCGATGCCGCCGATCAGCGAGCCGGCCAGGCGGCGACGCTTGAGGATCAGGTTGAACACCTGCGGCGACGGATGATCGTGCTCGGGCGCGCCCACCAGCGTCATGGTGCCGTCGCGCTTGAGCAGGTTCAGGAACGGGTTGAGGTCGTGCTGCGCGGCCACCGTGTTGACGATCAGGTCGAAGGAGTTGAGATGCGCGTTCATCTGCGCCTCGTCCTTCGAGATCACCACTTCGTGCGCGCCCAGGCGCTTGCCGTCCTCGATCTTCGAGGGCGAGGTGGTGAACAGCACCACGTGCGCGCCCATCGCGCGGGCCAGCTTCACGCCCATGTGGCCGAGGCCGCCCAGGCCGACGATGCCGACCTTCTTGCCGGGGCCGGCGCCCCACTGGCGCAGCGGCGAGTAGGTGGTGATGCCGGCGCACAGCAGCGGCGCGGCGGCGGCCGGGTCGAGCTTGTCCGACACGCTCAGCACGAAGGCCTCGTCGACCACCACCTGCGAGGAGTAGCCGCCGTAGGTGATCTCGCCCGTCACGCGGTCCTGGCCGTTGTAGGTGCCGACGAAGCCGTTCTCGCAGTATTGCTCGAGGCCGTCCGCGCAGCTCGGGCAGGTGCGGCAGGAATCGACCAGGCAGCCGACGCCGACCATGTCGCCGGTCTTGAAGCGCGTCACTTCGGGGCCAACCGCCGTCACGCGGCCGACGATCTCGTGGCCCGGCACCACCGGGTAGACCGAGTTGCGCCACTCGTTGCGCGCCTGGTGCAGATCGGAGTGGCAGACGCCGCAGTAGAGGATCTCGATCTGGACGTCGAGATCGCGCAGCGCGCGTCGCTGGATTTCGAGGGGGGCGAGCGGCGCAGTCGCGCTCTGCGCCGCGTAGGCGTAAGTCGTGCTCATTGAGGAGGCTCCTTACCATGGGAATCGAAACGATTCGCGCGGCCGCTGAAACCGACGACCCGGAGGATCCGGGAGGCCGCGGCGAAACGGGTACCCATGGTAGGGACGGGGCTGGGGCCCCGATATACCTGAAGGTCTTGAAGCTTTGCCTATTCCTCTTGAATTGTGCATATGCAACACGCGGGGGCCTGCCGCGGTGCTAGATTGCAAGCCTGATCCTATTACGGCCATGGGACGCGCAATGAGCTTCGAACCCCTGATACCGGATGGCGACCTGCGCGTGCAGCAGCGCATCATCGAGCTGCTCGGCCAGCTCGCCCCGAACGACGGCTACACCGATGCCGCGCTGGAAGGCGTGCGCTTCATGCGCGTGAACACCTCCACGCCGCGCTGCCCGGTGCTCTACGAGCCCAGCATCGTGATCGTCTGCCAGGGCCGCAAGATCGGTTATGTCGGCGATCGCACCTTCGTCTACGACGAGCGCCAGTACCTGGTGATGTCGGTGCCGCTGCCCTTCGAGTGCGAGACCTTCACCGCGGAACACGGTCCGTTCCTGGCGATCTCGGTGCGCATCGATCTCGGCGTGATCGCCGAGCTGGCGATGCTGCTGGAGGAAACCCACGGCGCGGCCGTCAGCGAGCCCGACAGCATCTGCTCGACGCCGCTCGGCGCGCCGCTGGCCGACGCGGTGCTGCGCCTGCTGGAGGTGCTGCAATCGCCGCACGACACGCGCGTGCTGGGCCCTTCGATCATGCGCGAGATCGGCTATCGCGTGCTGACCGGCGAGCAGGGCGACGGGATCCGCGCGGCGCTGGCCCAGCAGCATCACTTCGGCCGCATCGCCAAGGCGCTGCGCCGTATTCACATGCATCTCGAGGGCGAGCATTCGGTCGACATGCTGGCGGCCGAGGCCGGCATGAGCGCGGCCGTGTTCCACGCGCATTTCCGCCGCGTGACCGGCACCTCGCCGATGCAGTACGTGAAGGCCACGCGCCTGCATCACGCGCGGCTGCTGCTGGTGCAGCACGGTGTGAGCGCGGGCCTGGCGGCCGCGCGCGTCGGTTACGCGAGCGCCTCGCAGTTCAGCCGCGAATTCAAGCGCATGTTCGGCCGCAGCCCCGGCGACGAGGTGCGCTGGGTGCAGGCCTCGCGCGGCCTGGTGGCGAGCGACGAGACCGTCGAGGTCGAATGAGAAGGGCGCGCCGCGCGGCGCGCCCGATGCGCATCATCATCGAGGTCGGTGAATCGACGCTCCCGGGCGGCTTCAGCGCAGTCGCGTCTTGCGCTGCACCGCGCTGATGCCCGCATAAGGCGGCAGCGTCTCGACGCGCTTGCCGATCGCCTTCGCATACACCGGCATCCAGTCGCCCAGCCGCTTGAGCAGGTCCTGCCGGCGGCGCTTGTCGTAAGGGTGGGCGTAGATGAAGCCGTGCGCGCGGTCGCCGCGCGTGGCGGCGGCGAGCTTGTCCCACAGCGTGATGGCCGCGCGCGGATCGAAGCCGGCGCGCGCCGCGATGTCGCCGCCGATCACGTCGGCCTCGGTCTCGTCGGTCGGCCCATAGCGCAGCGCGGCGAGCCGCTGGGCAATGTCGGGCAGCGCCGGCAGCGGCTCGGTCAGGCCGTACAGCGAGGAGATTGGATTGGCGCCGAGCGTGGCGGCCACCCGCATGTCGCCGAGCCCCTCGCGCGCGTGCTCGCGCAGCGCATGCGCCATCTCGTGGGCGAGCAGCACCCCCCATTCGTTGTCGTTGAGCCTGAGCCGGTCGAGCAGCCCGCTGTCGACCAGCAGCTTGCCGCCCGGCAGGCCGACGATGCGCGTGCCGCGCGAGCGCACCACGTTGAGCTCCCAGTGCCAGCCCTTGACGCGATCGTTCCATTTCACCGCATAGGGCGCGAGCCGGTCGACGAAGCCGCGCAGCCGTCGCACGCGCGCGTTGTCGGCGGGCAGCAGCGTGTTCGATTGCGCGGCGGCCTGCACCATCTGGCGGTATTGCGCGGTGGTGATCTGTTCCAGGACCGGCGAGGGGATCAGGTTGCGGAACGCGAAGGCATTGCCGTATTGCACGCCGGGCTGGGCCGGCGCGTAGCCGGCGGCATGCTGGGGCGCGGCGGTGGGCGCTGCCGACGGTGCCGCGGCGGCCGCCTCGCTTGCCGCCAGCACCGGCGCGGCACAGGCCAGCAGCAAGCCGGCGGCGGCCGTGCCGAGGACTTTCGCGAACTCAGCCGGCACGAGCCGCCTCGTCCTGCGCGCGGCCGCTGCCCCAGGGCGCGACCTTGAACAGCAGCAGCATGCCCGGGATGCCGAGCGCGGCGCAGACCAGGAAGTAGTCGAACCAGCCGATCCTCGCCACGATGAAGCCGCTGGAGGCCGAGGCCAGCGTGCGCGGCACCGAGGCCAGGCTGGTGAACAGCGCGAACTGGGTGGCGGTGTAGCGCGGGTCCGTGGTGCTGGCGATATAGGCCGTGAAGGCCGCCAGCGTGAGCCCGGTGGAGAAGGTCTCGAAGCCGTACACGCCCGCCATCAGCACCGGGTCGGGGCCGGCCTCGGCCAGCCAGGCGAAACCGAGCGTGGAGGCGATCTGTATCAGGCCGAAGATCCACAGTCCGCGCGCGATGCCGATCTTGACCAGCCAGATGCCGCCGAGGATGCCGCCGGCCAGGCTGGCCCAGAACGCGGTGGTCTTGGCCAGCACGCCGATCTGGGTCTTGTTGAAGCCGATGTCGAGGAAGAACGAGGTGGACAGCGTGGTGGCCATCACGTCGCCGAGCTTGTAGACGAAGATGAAGCCGAGCACCAGCAGCGCGTTGCGCCAGCCGCCGCGCGCGAGGAATTCGCGGAACGGCAGGATCACCGCGTCGCGCAAATTCTTGGGCGGCGCGCCGTGCATCTCGGGCTCGCGCACCAGCAGCGTCATCGCGATGCCGGGCAGCATGAAGGCGGCCGTCACCATGAACACGAGGGTCCAGGGCAGGTGGTCGGAGAGGATCAGCGACAGCGAACCCGGCACCAGCGCGGCGATCTTGTAGGCGTTCACGTGCACCGCGTTGCCGAGCCCCTGCTCGGTGTCGCGCAGCAGCTCGCGCCGGTAGGCGTCGATCACGATGTCGGAGCTCGCGCCGAACAGGGCGACCAGGGTGGTCAGTGCCGCCACGGTCCAGATCGAGTCGCGCGGCGAGACGAAGCCCAGGGTGGCGATCGCCGCGGCCACCAGCAACTGGGTGACGAACATCCAGCCGCGCCGGCGGCCCGGGCGCCAGCCCGGCAGGCGCGGCACGTAGCGGTCCATCAGCGGCGCCCAGAGGAATTTCCACGTATAGGGAAACTGGATCAGCGCGAACAGGCCGATTTCCTTCAGGTTGACCCCTTCCGAACGCAGCCAGGCCTGCACCAGGTAGACCAGCGTGAACAACGGCAATCCCGAGGTGAAGCCGAGGAACACGCAGATCAGCATGCGCGTGTTCAGGAAGGCTCGCCAGCCGGGATGTGCGTCGTGCGCGGCCAGCGCGGGTGCGTCGTGCTGCTCGGGAGAGGTCATGAAGGGTCGTCAGGGATGGCTTCGCTTGACGCGATAGACAGCAAGACTACCACGCCAGTTCGCGCCCCAACGGACCGGCTGGCCGCCGTGCAGCACGGCCCGATCGAGGATCTCGATGCCCACCTCGGGCGCCAGCGCCTCGAAATCCTTGATGGTCAGCACCCGCACGTTGGGGGTGTTGTGCCACTGGTAGGGCAGCGATTTCGACACCGGCATGCGCCCGCGCAGCACCGACAGACGGTGCGCCCAGTAGCCGAAGTTCGGGAACGAGACGATGCACTCGCGGCCCACGCGCACCGTCTCGCGCAGGATCGCCGCGGTCTGGTGGATGGTCTGCAGGGTCTGCGAGAGGATCGCGAAATCGAAGCTCTGGTCCTCGAACAGGCGCATCCCGTCCTCGAGGTTCTGCTGGATCACGTTGACGCCGTTCTTCACGCAGCCGAGCACGCCCGCGTCGTTGATCTCGATGCCGTAGCCGGTCACCTCGAGCTCCTCGGCCAGCAGCGCGAGCAGCGAGCCGTCGGCGCAGCCGAGGTCGAGCACGGTCGAGCGCGGCTCGACCCAGCGCGCGATGGCGCGGAAGTCCGGCCGCGCGGACAGCATCGTCAGGGCCTGCTGGTTCATGCTCCCACCTCCACGGCGATACGTTCGTAATAGGCGCGCACCACGTTGTGGTAGCGCGCGTCGTCGAGCAGGAACGCGTCGTGGCCGTGCGGCGCGTCGATCTCGGCGTAGCTGACCTGGCGGCGGTTGTCGAGCAGGGCCTTGACCAGCTCGCGCGAGCGCGCCGGCGCGAAGCGCCAGTCGGTCATGAAGCTGGCCACCAGGTACTTGGCTTTCGTCTTCGCGAGCGCGGCGGTGAGGTTGCCGTCGTAGGCCTTGGCCGGATCGAAGTAGTCGAGCGCGCGCGTGATCAGCAGGTAGGTGTTGGCGTCGAAGTACTCGGCGAACTTGTCGCCCTGGTAGCGCAGGTAGGACTCCACCTCGAACTCGACGTCGAAATTGAAGTTGTAGGCGTCGAGCGCGCCGTCGGCGCGGCGCAGCGCGCGGCCGAATTTCTCGGCCATGTCGTCGTCGGACAGGTAGGTGATGTGGCCGATCATGCGCGCCACGCGCAGGCCGCGGCGCGGGATCACCTGGTGCGCGTAGTAGTTGCCGCCGTGGAAGTCGGGATCGGACAGGATCGCCGAGCGCGCCACCTCGTTGAAGGCGATGTTCTGCGCCGAGAGCTTGGGCGTGGAGGCGATCACCATGCAGTGCGCCACGCGATCCGGGTACATCAGGCTCCAGGCCAGCGCCTGCATGCCGCCCAGGCTGCCGCCCATCACCGCGGCGAAGCGCTCGATGCCGAACGCGTCGGCCACGCGCGCCTGCGCGTTGACCCAGTCCTCCACCGTCACCACCGGGAAGCGCGCGCCATAGGGCGTGCCGGTGGCCGGGTCCAGGCTCATCGGGCCGGTCGAGCCGAAGCAGGAGCCCAGGTTGTTCACGCCGATCACGAAGAAGCGGTTGGTGTCGAGCGGCTTGCCCGGGCCCACCATGTTGTCCCACCAGCCGGTGCTGCGCGGGTCGTCCGCGTAGATGCCGGCCACGTGATGCGAGGCGTTGAGTGCGTGACAGACCAGCACCGCGTTCGAGCGCGCGGCGTTCAGCTCGCCGTAGGTCTCGACGACGAGCTGGTAGTTGCCGAGCACGCTGCCGCTTTGCAGCCGCAGCGGTTCGGCGAAATGCATGGTCTGAGGAGCGACGATGCCGATCGATTCCATTCGTTCCGCCTTGTTGACTGGGCGGCTAAACGGTGTCGGCGATGCGCGGAGTCGAAGTTGCGCGGCTGACGACCTCTTTAGCCGCATTTGTAGTGAACCCGCGGTGTTCCGGTGGGTTCGCGCGCCCGCAATCGAGTCAGCAAATCGGCGCGTTCTTCGGGTGTCGTCGCGCCCAGGGCGGCGACGAGCCGGGCAAAGTATAGCGGAAATCGGCGCGGCGGTTGCGCGCGGGCAGGGCAGGGCAGGGCAGGGCGGGGCGGGGTGGCCTCCCGCCCGCCGCCTCAGCGCAGGATCAGCTGCAGCTGGATGTCGGCCTGCTCGGCGGGCGACTTCGTGAAGCCGCTGCGCGCGTAGCGATGCCAGCGGCCCAGCACGTGGGTGACCAGCAGGTTGGCGCGCAGGGCCGGGTCGTAGCCGGCCGGCTGGAGCGGCGTGCCGGCCTCGCCGGCGGCGCCTGCCGCGCCCGTCGGGCTGCGGGTCGGCTGCTCGCCGTCGCCGTCGTCCCTGGCCGCCAGCGCGAGGCGCAGGCACTGCCGCACCGAGGCCTCGACGCGCTCGAGCATGCGGTCCACGCGCTCGCCGAGCCGCTCGTGCTCGCCTACCAGCGCCTCGCCGGTCAGCACCCGCGTCATGCCGGGGTTGCGGGCCGCGAAGTTCAGCAGCATCAGCCCGATCGCGCGCGCCTGCAGCACGCCGTCGGGCTCCTTTTCGA
This sequence comes from Burkholderia gladioli, assembly GCF_000959725.1. Taxonomy (NCBI): domain Bacteria; kingdom Pseudomonadati; phylum Pseudomonadota; class Betaproteobacteria; order Burkholderiales; family Burkholderiaceae; genus Burkholderia; species Burkholderia gladioli. The sequence continues at coordinate 1,426,186 of NZ_CP009323.1, read as the reverse complement.
GGATCTGGTTGATCAGGCCGAAGATGGTGGTCTCGATGAACTCGATCAGGCCTTCGAACATCTGCGCCTTGCTGGCGAAATGCCGGTACAGCGCCGCCTCCGAGATCTCCAGCCGGGCCGCCAGCGCCGCGGTGGTGATCTTCTCGCGCTTGGGCGCCTCCAGCATCGCCGCCAGGGTCTGCAGGATCAGCACCCGGCGTTCGCCCGGCTTGGGCCGCGTGCGGCCGCGCGGCGCGGCGGCCCCGGTGGTGCCCGGGCTGCCGTCGGCGGTGGTCTCGTCGTCGTTCAAGGCCGCGTGGCGCGGTTCAGTCGGCTGCATTTCTGTCGCCCCGATCGTGTGCTCAGTCGCAGCGATTGTAGCGAAGCAATACGACGATCGACATAGTGCGGCCGTCCCGCGCGCGGCTGATGGTCGGGCAGGTGCCCGGTGATCCAGATGGTGCGGATGCCCAGGCGCTTGTAGCGCTTCAGGTGCGAGCGCGTGTCCTCCACCAGGATCGCGTCGGCCAGTGCCACCCGCGCGTCGCGCATCGCGCGGCGCAGCATGGTGGCGTCGGGCTTGGCGCGCCAGGCGCGGCGGTCGCGCATCTGCTCGATCGCGATCACGCGCTCGAAGTGCCGCTCGATGCCGAGCTCGGCCAGCACCGCGCGCGCATAGACCTCGGGCGCGTTGGTCAGGATCAGCTTGCGCCCGGGCAGCGCGGCCAGGCGGCGCGCCAGCCCGCGCTCGGCGCGCAGCATCGAGGGCAGGTCCTCGAAGGTGTGGACCACCTTCAGGAAATCGTGCGGATCGACCGGGTGATGGCGCGCCAAGCCCAGCAGGGCGGCGCCGTAGCGCTGCGTGTAGTAGGTGCGCAGATGGTCGGCACGGGCCCGGTCGACCTGCAGCGTGTCGATGATGTACTGCGTCATCGCCGTGTTGATCGCCGGGAAGACCGCGTGCGAGGCGTGGTGGAGCGTGTTGTCGAGATCGAACAGCCAGACCGGGCGGCCGGCCAGGGGGCGCCGGCGGCGGGGGCGGCGCGCGAGGCGCGCGTCCATGTCTGCGCCGGGGCCGCTGGCGGCCGGCGCGGCAGGCCGGGAGTCCGCCGGCCCGCTGGCGGCGCGCGGGGCCGTGGAGCCCGCGCGGCGGGGAACGCGCCCGCTCAATGCGAGCGGATCATCGTGCCGAACGGCTGCTCGGTGAGGATCTCGAGCAGCACCGAGTGCTCGATGCGGCCGTCGACGATGTGCACCGACTTCACGCCGCTCTTGGCCGCGTCCAGCGCCGAGGAGATCTTCGGCAGCATGCCGCCCGAGATCGTGCCGTCCTCGAACAGCGCGTCGATCTCGCGCGCCGAGAGGTCGGTCAGCAGGTTGCCTTCCTTGTCCATCACGCCGGGGATGTTCGTCATCATGACGAGCTTCTCGGCGTTCAGCACGGTGGCCAGCTTGCCGGCCACCAGGTCGGCGTTGATGTTGTACGACAGGCCGTCCTCGCCGAAGCCGATCGGCGAGATCACCGGGATGAAGGCGTCGTCCTGCAGCGCCTTGACCACCGCCGGGTTGATCGCCTCGACCTCGCCCACCTGGCCGATGTCGATGTACTGACCCGGATTGTCGCGATCCGGCATCATCAGCTTGCGCGCGTGGATCAGGCCGCCGTCCTTGCCCGTGAGGCCCACCGCTTGGCCGCCGAAATGATTGATCAGGGTGACGATGTCCTGCTGCACCTCGCCGCCGAGCACCCACTCCACCACTTCCATGGTTTCCTCGTCAGTGACGCGCATGCCCTGGATGAAGGTGCCCTGCTTGCCGATCTTTTTGAGGGCGGTGTCGATCTGCGGGCCGCCGCCGTGGACGATCACCGGGTTGATGCCGACCAGCTTCAGCAGGATCACGTCGCGCGCGAAGCCCTGCTTGAGGCGCTCTTCCGTCATCGCGTTGCCGCCGTATTTGATCACCACGGTCTTGCCGTGATAGCGACGGATGTACGGCAGCGCTTCCGCGAGGATTTCGGCTTTCAGCGTGGGAGCGATCTGCGAGAGGTCGATGGGATCGGACATGGCTCGGACTCGGGTTCGGGGCGGTTGAAACGTGAAGCGGGACGGCGAAACACGGCGAATTGTACACAACTGGCGCAGTGCAGCATGCGGTTTTTGGGCATTCTCGGCGATTCGGGGGAAGCTTGCGCCAGCCCGGTTTCGACGCGGTTTTTATGCGACAAAAGGGCGCGATCGGCAGGGCGCCGCTGAGGCAATCGCGGGCCGGCGCGCTATGCTTGTCGGATTGTTCCCCAGCCATCCGCGCGACGATGCCACGACCCGCCGCAACCGCCGTTTCAGCCAGCCGCAGCGCGCGGCGCGCCTGCTCGGGCGTCTGCCCGAACTGCGCCGCCGCGTTCGACTGCGGCGCGCCGCAGGCGGGTTCGGCGGCTGGCGCTTCGGCCGGTGCCGAGCCGTTCGTCTGCTGGTGCGCGGCGCTGCCGCCGCTGCGGCCTGCGGCCGATGCGACGGCGGGGTCGGCCCAGGCGGCTCAGTCGCCCCAGGCGAGCGGCGCCTGCCTCTGTCCCGAATGCCTGGCCGCCGCGCTCGCCGAGCAGGCCGCCCGCGCCGCCGGCATTCCCGCCGCGCCGCTCGAAGGGAAGCCGGCCGCTCCCGCCCCACGGAGTAAACTGCGCCGATGATGATGCAACGAATCACCACCACCGGCCGCGTCAACCTCGGCAACCTGTTCTGGCTGCGCACGCTCGCGATCATCGGCCAGCTCGTCACGATCGCGGTCGCCCAGGTGTTCTTCGGCGCCAACCTGCCGCTGCCCGCCATGCTCAGCGTGATCGCGCTGGAGGTGGTGTTCAACGCGCTGACCTGGCTGCGCGTGCTGCGCGCCCGCCCCGAAACCAACTTCGAGCTGATGGGCCAGCTGTGGGTCGACATCGGCGCGCTCTCGGCCCTGCTGTTCCTCTCGGGCGGCACCACCAATCCCTTCGTCTCGCTCTACCTGCCCTCGCTGGCGATCGCGGCCGCGGTGCTGCCGTGGCACCTGATGGTCTGGCTGGCGGCCTTCTCGGTGGCCTGCTATTTCGCGCTCGGCTTCAATTCGGTGCCGCTCAACCTCGACAATCCCGCCAACCTGTTCGACTACTACCGCGCCGGCCAGGGCGTGAACTTCCTGGTCTCGGTCGGCCTGATCGCCTGGTTCGTGGCGCGCATGTCGAATGCGCTGCGCCAGCGCGACGCCGCGCTCGGCGAGGCGCAGCAGCGCCTGCTGCGCGACGAGCGGGCGGTCGCGCTGGGCGTGCAGGCTGCCACCGTGGCGCACGAGATGGGCACCCCGCTGTCGACCATCGCGATGCTGACCGAGGAGCTGCGCGACGCGGCGCGAGACGATCCGGGCCTGGCGCGCTACGACGCCGATCTCAAGGTGCTCGACGAGCAGATGACGCAATGCACCTCGGCGCTGGCGCGGCTGCGCAGCCGCGCCTCGGGGCCGGCCGCGCGCGAGAGCCTGGCCACCTGGCTCGACACCTTCGGCCGTCACTGGCGGCTGCGCCATCCGCATGTCGAGTTCGAGCAGATCGGCGCGGGGCCGGCCGGCCTGGAGCTCGAGGATACCGTCGCGGTCGGCCAGATCCTCACCATCCTGCTCGACAACGCGGCACGCGCGAGCCGCGATCGCGTGACCCTGCAGGCGCGGCTCGCGCGGCAGGGCGAGCGCGACACGATCGTGTTCGAGGTGGTCGACAACGGCCCCGGCATCCCGCCCGCGCTGCGCGAATCGCTCGGCACCGCGCCGGTCGACAGCACCCAGGGCGGCCATGGCGTCGGCCTCTACCTGGCCTTCAGCGCGGCTTCGCGGCTGGGCGGCACGATCGAGCTGGCCGACGCCGCGCCGCGCGGCACGCGCGCCCTGCTGCGGCTGCCCGTGACGCGCCAGGCCGCGAGCGCGGACCCATCGGCGGGGCTGATCGCCTGAGCGGCCCGCCCATGCCGCCTCGCCCCGCCACCGCTTAACCATACGCTGACCCGAAGGAGAAAACGATGAGCGACAACCACTTCCTCGTCATCGACGACAACGAGGTATTTGCCGGCACGCTGGCGCGAGGCCTCGAGCGTCGCGGCTATCTCGTCCAGCAGGCGCATACGCGCGATGCGGCGCTGAAGCTCGCGAGCGCGTCGAAATTCGAGTTCATCACGGTCGACCTGCATCTCGGCGAGGATTCGGGGCTGTCGCTGATCGCGCCGCTCTGCGACCTGCAGCCCGATGCGCGGATCCTGGTGCTGACCGGCTACGCGAGCATCGCCACCGCCGTGCAGGCGGTCAAGGACGGCGCCGACAACTACCTGTCCAAGCCCGCCAACGTGGAATCGATCCTCGCCGCCCTGCAGACCAACGCCAGCGAGGTGCAGGCCGAGGACGCGCTGGAGAACCCGGTGGTGCTGTCGGTCGACCGGCTCGAATGGGAGCACATCCAGCGCGTGCTGGCCGAGAACAACAACAACATCTCGGCGACGGCGCGCGCGCTGAACATGCATCGGCGCACGCTGCAGCGCAAGCTGGCCAAGCGGCCGGTGCGGCAGTAAGCGGCCGGCGCCGGCGGTAGCGCCGGCGCGGCGCATGAAAAAAGGGCGCCCCGCTCGACGCGGGTCCGCCCTTTTTTTCATTCCTGCGGCGTTTTTTACAGCACGTAGCGCGACAGGTCCTCATCCTTCGAGACCTCGCCGAGCGCGCGGTCGACATAGGCCGCGTCGATCGTCACCGCCTCGCCGGCGTGATTGCCGGCCGCGAACGAGACGTCCTCGAGCAGCTTCTCGATCACGGTATAGAGGCGGCGCGCGCCGATGTTCTCGGTCTTCTCGTTGACCGAGAAGGCGATCTCGGCGAGGCGCCGGATGCCGTCATCGGCGAACTCGAGCTGCACGTCCTCGGTGGCGAGCAGGGCCTGGTACTGCTTGACCAGGCTCGCGTCGGTGGCCACCAGGATCGACTCGAAATCCTTCACCGACAGCGAATCGAGTTCGACGCGGATCGGGAAGCGCCCCTGCAGCTCGGGGATCAGGTCGCTCGGCTTGGACAGGTGGAAGGCGCCGCTGGCGATGAAAAGGATGTGGTCGGTCTTGATCATCCCGTACTTGGTGTTGACCGTGGTGCCCTCGACCAGCGGCAGCAGATCGCGCTGCACGCCCTGCCGCGACACTTCCCCGCCGCCACCCTCGTTGTTGCGCGAGGCGATCTTGTCGATCTCGTCGAGGAACACGATGCCGTTCTGCTCGACGTTCTGCACCGCGCGCGTCTTCACTTCCTCGTCGTTGAGCAGCTTGGCGGCTTCCTCGTCGCTTAGCAGCTTCAGCGCTTCCTTGATCTTGACCTTGCGGCGCGTCTTCTTGCCGCCGCCGATGTTCGAGAACATCGAGCGGATCTGCTCGGTCATCTCTTCCATGCCCGGCGGCGCCATGATGTCCATGCCGACCTGCGGCTGCTCGATGTCGAGCTCGACCTCCTTGTCGTCGAGCGCGCCCTCGCGCAGGCGCTTGCGGAAGGTCTGGCGCGTGGCGTTGTTGTCGTCGTTGGCGGTCTCGCTGTTCGAGCCGAAGCCCACCGCGCGCGGCTGCGGCAGCAGGATGTCGAGGATCCGGTCCTCGGCCTGGTCCTGCGCCTTCGAGCGCACCTTGCGCATTTCCGATTCGCGGGTCTGCTTGACGGCGATCTCGATCAGGTCGCGCACGATGCTGTCGACGTCGCGCCCCACGTAGCCGACCTCGGTGAACTTGGTGGCCTCGATCTTGATGAAGGGCGCGTCGGCCAGCTTGGCCAGGCGCCGCGCGATCTCGGTCTTACCGACGCCGGTCGGTCCGATCATCAGGATGTTCTTGGGGGTGATTTCCTGGCGCAGCGGCTCGGCCACCTGCTGGCGGCGCCAGCGATTGCGCAGCGCGACGGCCACCGCCTTCTTCGCCTTTTGCTGGCCGATGATGTGCTTGTCGAGTTCCGAGACGATCTCGGCAGGGGTCATGGTGCTCATGTCGGCGTCCTTACTCGATCGTTTCGATGATGTGGCTGTGGTTCGTGTAGATGCACATGTCGCCGGCGATGGTGAGCGCCTTCTTGACGATCTCGCCCGGCGACAGCTCGGTGTTCTCGGCCAGCGCGCGCGCGGCCGCCTGCGCGTAGGAGCCGCCCGAGCCGATCGCGCAGATCCCGCCTTCCGGGTCGAGCACGTCGCCGTTGCCGGTGATCACCAGGGTGGTGGTCTTGTCGGCCGTGATCAGCATCGCCTCCAGGCGGCGCAGCATGCGATCGGTGCGCCAGTCCTTGGCGAGTTCGACGGCGGCGCGCGTCAGGTTGCCCTGGTGTTTCTCGAGCTTGGCCTCGAAACGGTCGAGGAGCGAGAAGGCGTCGGCCGTGCCGCCGGCGAAGCCGACCAGCACCTGGTTGTTGTAGATGCGGCGCACCTTGCGCGCGCCGCCCTTCATGACGATATTGCCGAGCGTGACCTGGCCGTCGCCGCCGAGCGCGACCTGCTCGCCGCGGCGCACGGAGACGATCGTCGTGCCGTGATATTGCTCCATCTGCGTTCCTTCAGAGAATCCGGGGAGGACGCGGGGGTGCGGGGCACCGCCGCCCTGGCGACGCGCGGCGCGGCCACCGGGGCGCACCACGCGTATTGCAGACATGTTAGGGCAGCCGAGGCGATATCAAGAGCGGAAATGCCCGAAGCGGCGCGGGCGCGGGCGCCGGCGGCCGGGGCCGCGGGCAGGCGCAACGCAGGCCGGGCAAGGAAGGCGGCCCGAAAAACAAAAAGCGCGCGGCAAGCCGCGCGCTCTGTCGAAGCAGCGTGAGGTGGCGCGGGAAGCGGCCGCGCCGGGCGGATCAGTCGCCGAACAGCTTCTGGCGCAGCTCGCGGCGCTCCTGGGCTTCCAGCGAGAGGGTGGCCGTCGGACGCGCGATCAGGCGCGGAATGCCGATCGGTTCGCCGGTTTCCTCGCACCAGCCGTAATCGCCGGAATCGATGCGCGCGAGCGACTGCTGGACCTTCTTGAGCAGCTTGCGCTCGCGGTCGCGCGTGCGCAGCTCGAGTGCGTGTTCCTCTTCGATCGTCGCGCGATCGGCAGGATCCGGCACGATCACCGTTTCACGCAGGTTCTCGGTCGTCTGGCCCGCATTGCGGAGGATTTCCGCCTGCAACTGTTCGAGCCGATTTTTGAAGAACGCGAGCTGATCGTCATTCATGTAATCCTTCTCGCTCATCTTCAGGATTTCGGCTTCGGTCAAGAGTTTGTTCGTCATCTGCTTGCTTCTTCAATGTGCGGCAAATCGCGAGATATTGCCCGCACTTTGGGATTACCCGCAACGGCCTTTGTCATGGTTTGCCAATCATTTGCCGTTGTCGGGGCCGAAAGCCTCCGGTACCGTTAGCCCGGTACCCCTGGTCCGGCCCGCTCGCGCCGTGACGCGATCCGCGGTGCTTCCCGCGCCCGGCCCGAAGCCGGCTTGCGGGGGCGATGCCGGTATTGCCCGGCGAGTCATGCAAGAACCGGGCCTGTTACTGCCGCCATCCAGTGGGCACGTATTGTAACTGAATCGCTTCGCCGCTCAGCATCAGGGGATTCCACCGCCGTGCCGCCCCGATATCCTAAAAATATAACCTGCAAAGCGCGAAAAAGCGATGACGGGATCAAATCGCGTGCCCGCCCAGCCGGTGCGGCGCCAACCGAAGGATGCGCGAGGCGGAAACAGGGGCGGCGAAGGGATGGCGGCAGGCTGGCCGGCGAGCGGGAGGGTGGCCTGGAATCGGCCAGGGATCAGCCGCGAAAGCGGGCGGCGCCGATGCGCCAAACGGTCGGCGCGAGCGCGGCGCGGGCGACCTGCGCGGGTGACCAGGTTACGCGGCGCGAAGCCGCCGCGGCACGGGCCGGACCCGCCGCGCGCGGCGGCCGGCCCGGCCCGTCGCGATCAGGCGAGGCAGGCGTCGAGGCCGTCGGTGATCAGGTCCTGCGGCAGGTCGATGCCGATGAAGACCATCTTGTTGGTCTTCTTCTCGATCGGCATCCACTTGCCGGCCAGGTCGCTGCCCATCATCTGGTGCACGCCCTGGAACACCACCTTGCGGTCCACGCCCTTCATGTAGAGCACGCCCTTGTAGCGCAGCAGGCGCTCGCCGTAGATCTGCAGGATGCCGCCGAGGAAGTCCTCGAGCTTGGTCGGGTCGAAGGGGCGGTCGTTGCGATAGACGAAGGACTTGATCTTGTCGTCGTGGTGGGCGTGGTGATGGTGGTGGCCGTGACCATGCTCGTGGTCGTGCTCGCAATGGCCGTGGTCGTGATCGCAGTGCGCATGGTCGCCGTGGTCATGGCCGTGTCCATGGGCGTGGTCGTGCTCGTCCTCGACCAGGAAATCCGGATCGATCTCGAGCTTGGCGTTCAGGTTGAAGCCGCGCAGGTCGAAGATTTCCTTGATGTCGGCCTGGCCGAAGTCGACCTGGCGGATCGCCGCCTTCGGGTTCATGTGCATCAGGCGGTGCTTGAGCGAGGCCAGCGCCGCCTCGTCGACCAGGTCGGCCTTGGTGATGAACAGGCGATCGGCGAAACCGACCTGGCGCTGCACCACCTCGTGCTCGTCGAGCTGGGCGTTGGCGTGCTTGGCGTCGACCAGGGTGATGATCGCGTCGAGCAGGAAATCGTCGGCGATCTGGCTGTCGATGAAGAAGGTCTGCGCCACCGGGCCCGGGTTCGCCAGGCCGGTGGTCTCGATCACCACGCGGTCGAAATCGAGCTTGCCCTCGCGCTTGCGCGCGGCCAGGTCCTCCAGCGCGCGGGCCAGGTCGCCGCGGATCGTGCAGCAGATGCAGCCGTTGCTCATTTGGATGATCTGCTCGTTGCTGTCCTGCACGAGGATCTCGTTGTCGATGTTCTCTTCGCCGAACTCGTTCTCGATCACGGCGATCTTCATGCCGTGCTGTTCGTTCAGGATGCGCTTGAGCAGGGTGGTCTTGCCGCTGCCGAGGAAGCCGGTGAGGATGGTGACTGGGGTGGCCATGTCGATCGCCTTGGTTCGTGAAACGGGGTCAAAACTGCCGGAATCTGGGTGCGCACCGGCCTGCCGGCGCGCACGCGGAACCACCTATTGAAACATAGTTGTCAAGCGCCCGCGCCCCGGCCGTTCGGCCGGGGCGCGTCGCGGCAATCCCAGATCGGGGCGCTCAGGCGATTTGCAACAGCAGGCCCTTCAGGTATTCGCCTTCCGGGAAGGCCGTCAGCAGCGGGTGGTCGACGCCCGCGCCGAGCCGCTTGAGGATCCGCGCGTCGACGCGCGCGTCGGCCGCCGCGCCGGCCACGATCTTCTGGAACAGCTCCATGTCGATCGCGCCCGAGCACGAATAGGTAAACAGCAGGCCGCCCGGGCGCAGCAGGCGGAAGCCGCTCAGGTTGATGTCCTTGTAGGCGCGCGCGGCGCGATCGACGTGCTCGCGGGCCGGCGCGAACTTGGGCGGATCGAGCACCACCAGGTCGAAGCGCTCGCCCTCGTCGGCCAGGCGCCGCAGGGTCTTGAACGCATCGGCGTCGAGCCAGCTGGCGCGGGCTGGGTCCAGGCCGTTGGCGGCCACGTTGCGTTGCGCGAGCGCCAGCGCGTCGCCCGAGGAGTCGATCGACACCACGCGGCGGGCGCCGCCGGCCAGCGCGGCCAGCGAGAAGCCGCCGGTGTAGCAGAAGCAGTTCAGCACTTCGCGCTCGCGCGCGAGCTGGCCGACCAGGGCGCGATTGTCGCGCTGGTCGACGTAGAAGCCGGTCTTGTGGCCGTTGGGCACGTCGACGTGGTAGCGCACGCCGTTCTCCCGGGCGATCAGCGTCGGCGGCGGCGCGTCGCCGGCCAGCACGCCGGTGACCTGCTCCAGGCCTTCCTTCTGGCGGATCGACACGTCCGAGCGCTCGTAGACGTTCGGGCAGCCGGTGGCCGCCGCGAGCGCCGCGACGATCGCCTCCTTCCAGGCCTCCACGCCGGCCGCCATGAACTGGCAGACCAACTGGCCGCGGCGCTCGGCCGAGGGCGGGGTGGCCGCGGGCGACTGGCCGACGGGCAGCTCGGCCGGCAGGCCGTCGGCCACGTAGTAGTCGACGATCAGGCCCGGCAGGCCGTCGGCCTCGCCGAACACCAGCCGCACCGCCTCGGTGTCGCTCACCATCGCCTGGCGATGGGCCACCGCGCGCTGCACGCGGCGCTTGAAGAAGGCGTGGTCGATCGGTTCGGCCTCGTCGAAGCTCCAGACGCGCACGCGGATCTGCGATTCCGGGCTGAACGCGCCGCGCGCCAGGAAGCGGCCGTCGTGCGAGCGCACCAGCACGGTGGCGCCGGCGGCGGGCTTGCCGTCGACGCGCTCGATCGCATTGGCATAGACCCAGGGATGGCGGCGCAGCAGGGATTTGTCTTTCGACGGCTTGAGCGTAACGGTATGCATGTCGGTATCGAATCGGGCCGCGTGGGGCACGCGGCGGGGCAAGGAGGGCGCGGCGCGCGTCAGTCGCGCTTTTTCGCGCGCGGATGCGCGCTGTCGTAGATGCGCGCGAGATGCTGGAAGTCGAGCGAGGTATAGACCTGGGTGGCCGAGATGCTGGCGTGGCCGAGCAGCTCCTGCACCGCGCGCAGGTCGCCGCTGGACTGCAGCACGTGGGTGGCGAACGAATGGCGCAGCACGTGCGGATGGACGTTGGCGGGGATGCCGGCCACCAGGGCGGCGCGCTTGACGCGCTCGCGCACCACGCCGGGCGACATGCGCTTGCCGCGCACCGAGAGGAACAGCGGATGCGGATCGGCGCGCACCCAGCCCGCGCGTACCGCGAGCCAGGCGTCGAGCGCCTCGAGCGCCTTGCGCCCGACCGGCACCTTGCGTTCCTTGCCGCCCTTGCCGAGCACGCTGACCTCGGCCTGCTCGCGGTCCAGCCAGCTCGCCGAGCGGTAGCCGTCGGCCTGCGTGTAGTGCACGTCGAGGCCGACCAGCTCGGCCAGGCGCAGGCCGGAGGAATAGAACAGCTCGAGGATCGCATGGTCGCGCAGGCCCTCGGGCGTATCGGGGAACGGCGACTCCATCAGCGTGTTGGCGTCGTCCACCGACAGCGCCTTGGGCAAGGTCTTCGCCCGCTTGGGCGCGCGCACCGTGGCCACCGGGTTGGCCGGCATCTCCACGCGCAGCGCGTACCAACGGTAGAAGGCACGCCAGGCCGACAGCCGGTGCGCGATCGAGCGCGCCGACAGGCCGCCCGCATGCGCGCGCGCCACCGCGCCGCGCATGTCGGCCGCGCCCAGGCTCGCCAGCGGGCGGCCGTCGGCGAACGCGAGCAGCGCGTCGAGTTCGTGCGCGTAGCCGCGCAGCGTGTGTTCCGAGAGCTGCCTGACGTGCTGCAGGTACGACAGGTAGGCAGCGATCGGATCGTCGGTCATGGCGCGCTCGTTCAGTGCGGCAGCAGGCGCGTGAGCGCGGCGCTGGCCAGCGCGCCGATGCGCGTCAGGAAATCGGTGCCCATGCCGTCGTGGAAGCGGCGCGGATCGGGCGAGCCGAGCACCAGCAGGCCGAAGGTGGGGGCGCCTTCCCCGGCTTCGGGGGCGCGCAGCGCGATCAGCGCGATCGATTCGGCCGCGCCCGAGGGCCGGGCGCCGGCCTCGGCCGCCTCGGCCGCCTCGGCGCCGTCTGCCAGGGCCGCGGCCGGCTGCGCCTCGACCGGCGCCAGCCATTGCGCCGCCTCGAAGCCCGAGTTCGCGCCGCAATAGGGCGTGGCCAGGCTGTTGGCGAACAGCCGTACTTCCTCGCCGACGTTGCGCGCGAATTCGGCCTGCGCGTAGGTATCGGCGACGTCCCAGATCCGCAGCGCCGTCTGCGGCACGTCGAACACCTCGGCCAGCCCGCCCGCGATCGCGCGCGGCAGCGCATGCGCGTCGCGCTCGGCGATCACGCGCGAGATCCAGTGGTTGAACTTGGTCGACAGGCCGTCGTTCTCGTGGCCGTAGCGCAGCAGCTCGGCGAGCCGCCGCTCGAGCAGCTTGTTCTTGTCGCGCAGCATCTCCATCTGCCGTTCCTGCAGGGAGATCGCGGCCTTGCCGTGCGGGTTCGCGAGCTTGACCGAGGCGAGCAGCTCCGCGTGGCGCGCGAAGAATTCGGGGTTGGCCAGCAGGTAGTCGGCGACGTCGCGTTCGTTCATAAGGCGTCAGGGTTCCGGTGCGCTTGGGGTTCGGGGGCGTGGCGGTCAGTCGGCCAGTTCGATGGCGCCGTCGAACACGGTGACGGCGGGGCCTGCCATGTAGAGCGGCGCGGCCTGGTCGCGCGCGCCGTCCCAGTGGATCGTCAGGGTGCCGCCGTGGGTCTGGACGGCCACCGGCGAATCGAGCAGGCCACGCCGGATCCCGGCCGCGACCGCGGCGCAGGCGCCGGTGCCGCAGGCGAGCGTCTCGCCGGCGCCGCGCTCGTAGACGCGCAGCTTCACCTCCCGGCGCGAGACGATCTGCAGGAAGCCGGCATTGACGCGCTGCGGGAAGCGCGCGTGGCGTTCGATCACCGGGCCGTCTTCCAGCACCGCGAAGGCCTCGGCGTCGTCGACCAACTGCACCGCGTGCGGATTGCCCATCGAGACCACCGAGATCCAGCGCGTCGCGCCGTTGACCTCGAGCGGGTAGACGGTATCGGCGCCGTCGTGGCGGCCCTCGAGCCCGGCCGCGTTGAACGGCACGCGGGCCGGCTCGAACACGGGCGAGCCCATGTCGACCACCACCTCGCCGTTGTCCTGCATGCTCAGCGTGATCACACCGTGCTTGACCTGCACGCGCACCGTGGTCTTGTCCGTCAGGCCCTTGTCGCGCACGAACTTCACGAAGCAGCGCGCGCCGTTGCCGCAATGCTCGACCTCGCCGCCGTCGCAATTGAAGATCCGGTACTTGAAATCGACGCCGTCGAGGCTCGGCCGCTCGACCAGCAGCAGTTGGTCGGCGCCGATGCCGAAATGGCGATCGGCGAGTGCGCGCACGCGCTCGGGCGTGAGGCCGAGATCGCCGGCGGTGCCGTCGAGCACGACGAAGTCGTTGCCGGCGCCTTGCATCTTGGTGAACGGAAGTTTCACGGTGTTCCAGGTTTGCCTGTCGAAACGGGACTGGGTGGGCCTGGGCGGCCCCGCCGCGCGGTTCGCGAACCCGCGCGCCAGCCTGAGCGTGAATGATACATGGAGTGCCGGTCGGCAATGGGGGGCGGGGTGGGCGCGAGGGACGGCGCGGCCTTTTCGCGGCGACGCCTGGCCGGATGGCCAGCGCGCAGGGGGCGAGCGATTACGAGATGGCTGGACACGCACAATGGCCGCTTTTGGCCGTTGACTCGGGACCATGGCGTTGCGTATAGTGTGACTGCTCGCTGCACGCGAGGCCTGGACAGATTCCTTCGTTTCCCGATGAATGGCCGCCGGCGATGGCGCCGGCACGGACATAGATCGGGAGGTCCATGATCAAGTCGTGGCGTCACAAGGGTCTCGAAGCGTTTTTCCTTTACGGCAGCAAGGCAGGTATTCGGCCCGACCATGCGTCGCGGCTTCGGCGTCAGTTGATGCGCCTCGATATCGCCTGTTGCGCGCGGGACATGAATCTCGCCGGGTGGCGGCTGCATGCGCTCGGCGGCGAGCTGGGCGGGTATTTCTCAGTCAGGGTCAGCGGCAACTGGCGGCTGATCTTCGCATTCGACGGCGAGGACGCGATCCTCGTCGACTACCTGGACTATCACTGACCGACAGGGTTCGCGACATGACGCGCATTTCCAATCCACCGCATCCCGGCGAAACGCTGCGCGAAGACGTGCTGCCCGCGCTCGGCCTGACCGTCACCGAGGCCGCGGCCCAACTGGGCGTGACGCGGGCTGCGCTGTCGCGCGTGCTCAACGGCCGGGCCGCGATCTCGCCGGAGATGGCCTTGCGCATCGAGGGCTGGCTCGGCATCGAGAACGGCGGCCGGGCCGATCTCTGGCTCGCCGAGCAACTCGCCTACGATCTGGCGCAGGCTCGCGCCAAAGGCATGCCCAAGGTGATTCGGGCTCGCGCCTGAACCCTGGCCCGCAGCGCGGGGCAACCAACCCCAAACGACGAAGGCCGGGATTGCCCATCCCGGCCTTCTTGCCTTGCCTAGCCGATTCGTTCGACCAGCGCGAGGTCGTGCCCCGTCGCGCGCGACGCTCAATAGAACCCCGGCTCGCCCGGCGGCCGCGTCTTGAAGCGCTTGTGCACCCAGTAGTACTGCTCCGGCAGCAGCGGGATCTGCTCCTCCAGGAAGGCGTTCATGCGGCGCGCGTCGAGATCGTCGTCGCCGGTCGGATAGTGATCCCAGGGCTTGAACACGCGCAGGCGATACCCCTTGTAGTTCGGCAGCACCTCGCCGATGAAGGGCACCACCTGCGCGCGCCCGGTCTTGGCCAGCCGGCCCACGGCCGTCAGCGTGCAGGTAGGAATCCCGAAGAAGGGCACGAAGGTGGAATTGCGCACGCCGTAGTCCATGTCGGCGCCGAGCATCACCGGCTTGCGGTCGCGCAGCCAGCGCAGCACGATGCGCGCGCTGTCGGCGCGGCTCGCCATCTCGGCGTCGAAGCGGCCGCGCGCGCGCTTGGCCTCGGCTTCCAGCAGCGGGTTCGAGAATGGTTGGTACAACGAACCGCAGGTGCGTTGCAGCGAGCGGTTCAGCCAGATCGAGCCGGCCTCGATGCCGACGAAATGCAGGCCCAGGAACAGCGTGGGCGGCAGGTCCGGATCGGTCAGGTCGATCGCGCTGTCCACCTCGATCAGCCTGGCGAGCTTCTTCTCCGAGCCGAACCATTGCACGCTGCGCTCGACGTAGCTGCGAATCGCATGACGAAAGTGCCGGCCGGCGATTTCCTCGCGCCGCGCCTCGCTCCACTCGGGAAAGCAGAGTTTCAGATTCGTATGTACGATGCGTTTTCTCCGGCTCGGGATGCGATAGAGCAGCCAGCCGAGACCATCGCCGAAGCGGGCCGTCACGCCATATGGAAGCAGCGCGAACAGCTTGAGCAGCAGCAATGCGAATTGCGTTCCCAGGCGCGCTAGCATGCGCGGCCCCGCGCTGCCGCGGCGGCGCGAAAGGCCGGCGAATAAAGAAATGAATTCAGAATGAGGATCGGCGGAAACACCACGGCGCTCTTGTGTGACAAAGGGAGAAAGCCGATATAATACGGGCTTCGCCGAGTTAACTGACAACTTGCGGGGCGAAGCCGGACGGGTCTACCAGGCTCATCCGGACCAAGGAATCCGCTAAAGCGTCGCCACTTCAACAAGCAACCGAAGCTGGCTACGTGAATGCAACCGTAACCACCAAGGAGCTTGAACAAAGTGGCAAACGACTTCTTCTTCACGTCCGAATCCGTTTCCGAAGGCCATCCGGACAAGGTCGCCGACCAAATCTCCGACGCGATCCTCGACGCCATCCTCGCGCAAGACAAATACTCCCGCGTTGCCGCCGAAACGCTGTGCAACACGGGTCTGGTCGTGCTCGCGGGTGAAATCACCACCACCGCGAACATCGACTACATCCAGATCGCGCGCGATACGATCCGTCGCATTGGTTACGACAACACCGACTTCGGCATCGACTACAAGGGCTGCGCGGTGCTGGTCGCCTACGACAAGCAATCGCCGGACATCGCGCAGGGCGTGGACCGCGCGCACGACAACAACCTCGACCAGGGCGCGGGCGACCAGGGCCTGATGTTCGGTTACGCGTGCGATGAAACGCCGGAACTGATGCCGCTGCCGATCTACCTGTCGCACCGCCTGGTCGAGCGCCAGGCCAACCTGCGCCGCGACGGCCGCCTGCCCTGGCTGCGCCCGGATGCGAAGTCGCAGGTCACGGTCCGCTATGTCGACGGCAAGCCGCACGCGATCGACACCGTGGTGCTGTCGACGCAGCACGCGCCGGACATCGACCTGCCGCAACTGCGCGAAGCCGTGATCGAGGAGATCATCAAGCCGACGCTGCCGGCCGAGCTGATCAAGGGCGACATCAAGTTCCTGGTCAATCCGACCGGCCGTTTCGTGATCGGTGGCCCGCAAGGCGATTGCGGCCTGACCGGCCGCAAGATCATCGTCGACACCTACGGCGGTGCCGCCCCGCACGGCGGCGGCGCGTTCTCGGGCAAGGATCCGTCCAAGGTCGACCGTTCGGCCGCCTACGCGGGCCGCTACGTCGCCAAGAACATCGTCGCCGCAGGCCTGGCCTCGCGCGCGCTGATCCAGGTTTCCTACGCGATCGGCGTGGCGGAACCGACCTCGGTGATGGTCAACACCTTCGGCACCGGCAAGGTGTCGGACGACACGATCACCAAGCTGGTCCGCGAGCACTTCGACCTGCGTCCGAAGGGCATCGTGCAGATGCTGGACCTGCTGCGCCCGATCTACGAGAAGACCGCCGCCTACGGCCACTTCGGCCGCGCCGAGCCGGAATTCACCTGGGAAGCGACCGACAAGGCGCTCGCGCTGGCCGAAGCGGCCGGCGTCGAACCGGCTGTCGCGGTCTGAGCGCTGCGCTGCGCCGTCCCTGACGGCAGATGAAAAAACCCCGGCCTGGCCGGGGTTTTTTATTGCCCGTCGCGAGTACGGACGAGGGCGCGCATGAGGTGCGCGGGCAACGGGGCGGGAACACGCCCACCGCCGCCAAGACGATCGGTATGAGGAATGCCGCGCAGGCGGCGTGCCCGGCGGCGGCCCGGGCCGTTGGCCCGGAACCGTGCTTCAGCGTGCGCCGAACGCGAACCAGCCGGCGCTGGCCGACAGGCGGCGCGGGCGATTCACGCGCCGGCGCGGGCCGTTGGCGCGGCGCAGCGTGAGCAGGCGCAGCGAGGAGGGCTTGCGCAGCAGCGCGGGCAAGCCGAGGCGGCGCGCGCTCGCGTGGGCGCGCATGGTGGCCAGGAACGCATGCAGCCAGCTGCGCAGGCCGCCCAGGCGCGGCGCGGCCGGCGTGATCGCGCGGTTCGCCAGCGCGCGCGTGCGGGCGTGATGGTGGCGCAGCGCACGGACGATCCGGCGGGGTTCGAGCGGGGCGAGACGCTTGGCGGCGCGGTTCAGGCGGGAGGTGAGACTGAAGGACATGTCGGTGTGACTTGGCTCGTAAAAGTGCCGGATCGGCTGCGCGCAGTCGCGCGACCGGCTTCCGACACCTGAGTGAATGGGCCCCAGGCAAGGTGCCGCTGCATGGTAGCGGATGCCAAAATAGGCCGCGCCGGTCGAAATGACAGGCGCCGCCAGCCTACCGGCGATCCGTGACGTCCAGAAGTCGAGACAACCCTGATTCCGGCCCAAGGACGGCGCGGCACGCGCATCGCCGGTTAGTCGCCCGGGCCACGCGACAGTTCCGCGCTCCGGCGCCCCGCCATGCTGCCGCGCAAGCCGGCCCGACATATCCCTGTCGCCGACAATGCAGGGTTCCGGATCAATCCCCGCCGTCTTACAATCAACGATTCATAAAAACGACATCGAGCCACCCATGTCCTCACCGCAGTCCGAGATGATTCGCGCGCAAATCGCCGACTTGCGCGAGCACGGTTACGTGATCGCCCGGGGGCTGGTCGCGCCCGAGACCTGCGCGGCGCTGAAGGCCGTCGCCGAGCGGCAGCTGCGGGAGGCCGCCGAGCCGCTCGAGTTCGAGGCCGACCTGCGCTACCCGGGCGCTCCCGAATCGAGGGACGCGCCGGGCGGGCGTACCGTGCGGCGCCTGCTCGACGCCCACTCGCGCGCGCCCGAGTTCGCCGAGCGCGCCACCGCCCCCGAGATCGCCGCCTGGATGCAGGCCTACTTCGGCGAGGCGGCGCTGCTCTCGCGCGTGCACCACAACTGCATGATGACCAAGCACCCGATGTACGGCAGCCTGACCGGCTGGCATCGCGATTTCCGCTACTGGGCCTTCGAGCGCGCCGACCTGGTTTCGGTATGGCTCGCGGTGGGCGCCGAGACGAACACCAACGGCGCGCTGTGGCTGGTGCCGGGTTCGCACACGGCCGAGTTCGGCGCCGAGGCCTTCGACGAGGCGAAGTTCTTCCGCGGCGACCTGCCGGCCAATCGCGCGTTGATCGATCGCGCGGTCTGCCCCGAGCTGAGCCCCGGCGACGTGGTGTTCTTCCACTGCAACACGCTGCATTCGGCCGGGCAGAATCGCAGCGACCAGGTGAAGTTCTCGCTGGTCTACACCTATCACGCCGAAAGCAATCGCCCGCTGCCGGGCTCGCGCTCGGCCTCGAAGCCCGACGTTCGGCTCTGAGGCGCGAGCCGGCGACAGGCGCCATGCGAAAAACGGGCGGCCGATCCAGGATCGGTCGCCCGTTTTTCGTTTCGACGCGCGACAGGCGCGTACCCATCCTCCTCAGCGCCTGCCGCCCGGCATCGCCAGGCCGATCAGCCCGGCCAGCATCGCCACCGTGCCGCCTGCGATCAGCAGGATCGTCTTGGTGGCGGGCGAGCCGATGAACAGTCGCGACAGGCTGTCGTTGAACGAATGGAAGGACTGGCCGCCGAAATACAGCAGCACGATGCCGCCGACGATCAGCGCGACCGAGATCGCTCGGGTCATGGTTTTCCTCGCTGTAACGAATCATCAGGACGCCGCAGTGTAGGTTAGCGGCGCGATCGCGTCCATGCCGTCGCGACGAGGCTGCGCGAACGCGTCGGGCCCGCTACCATGGGCGGCTCGCGTTTCCCGTCCGCCCGGCCGCGCGCTCCACGCCCCGCGCCGGGCGGCCTTCTTCGACTCGACAAGGGGATTCCTCGATGGCCTACGAAGCAGCATCCGAACGCTATGCCGACATGCCGTACCGCACCTGCGGCAAGTCGGGCCTCAAACTGCCGGCCTTGTCGCTCGGCCTCTGGCACAACTTCGGCGATACCACGCCGCTCTCCACGCAGCGCGAGATCCTGCGCACCGCCTTCGATCTCGGCATCACCCACTTCGATCTCGCCAACAACTACGGGCCGCCCTACGGCAGCGCCGAGATCAACTTCGGCCGCCTGCTGAAGGAGGATTTCCGCCCCTATCGCGACGAGCTGCTGATCTCGACCAAGGCCGGCTGGGACATGTGGCCGGGCCCCTACGGCAGCGGCGGCGGCTCGCGCAAGTACGTGCTGGCGAGCCTCGACCAGAGCCTCGCGCGCATGGGCCTCGACTATGTCGACATCTTCTATTCGCATCGCTTCGACGCGCATACGCCGCTGGAGGAAACCGCCAGCGCGCTGGCCACGGCGGTGAAGCAGGGCAAGGCGCTGTACGTGGGCGTGTCCTCGTACTCGGCCGCCAAGACGCGCGAGATCGCCAGGTTGCTGGCCGAGGAGCGCGTGCCGCTGCTGATCCACCAGCCCGCCTACAACCTGCTGAACCGCTGGCCCGAGCGCGAGCTGTTCGACGCGCTCGACGAGACCGGCGCCGGCAGCATCGCCTTCACGCCGCTCGCGCAGGGCCTGCTGACCTCGAAATACCTGAACGGCATTCCCGACGATGCGCGCGTCAACAAGCCGGGCGGCGGCTCGCTGAAGGCCGAGCACCTGAGCGCGCAGAATATCGAGCACGTGCGCAAGCTCAACGAGATCGCCGCGCGCCGCGGCCAGAGCCTGGCGCAGATGGCGCTGGCCTGGGTGCTGCGCGGCAATCGCGTGACCTCGGCGCTGATCGGCGCGAGCCGGGCCGAGCAGGTGCGCGAGAACGTCGGTGCCTTGAAGCGGCTCGACTTCACGGCCGAGGAATTGGCCGAGATCGATCGTTACGCGACCGAAGGCGGGATCAATCTGTGGGAAAAACCGTCCACCGACCAGGAGATCTGATCGGGGCTCGCGCCATTGCGGCGCAATAAAGGCCGGAGGCGACGCGCGCCGGGCGCGCGTCGTCGATTCGTCGAGCGTTCAGCCGGTGCCGCTAGATCAGCGCCGGCAATCCCTCGACCAGCAGCAACGCGACGCCGACCCCGAGCGCGGCACCCAGCACGCGCAGCACGTTGTGCCGGATGTTGTGCGTGCCGCACGGCACCGCGCCGAGGAACAGCGCACCGGCCAGCGCCATCGGAATCAGAAGGATGAAATCGCCGATCGTGAAGTAGCCCATGTCCGTCTCCCGTCTCGATCTGTCATCCGCGCGTGATTCGCGCGCGGTTGATTCGAGTATAGGTAAGGAAACGCCGAATTTCGCCTTCCGGATTGTTGCGAATCCGAAGAAACATCTCCCGGCAACGATCGGCGCCCAGGGTTTCATGTTTCGCTTTCCGAAGTATTTCCACGAGCTTTCATTTGCCGCAGCGCACGATCGGGCGCATGCCGGAACACCAGCGCCAGGCCGCCGAGGATCGCGGCCATGCCGAGCATCTCGAGCCGGCCCGGCAGGTGGCCGAAGCCGATCGCATCCATCAGCGTGGTGACCACCGGCACCAGGTAGAACAGGCTCGTCACGTTGACGGCGTCGCCGTCGCGCATCAGCCGGTAGAACAGCATCTGCCCCGCCACCGAGATCACCAGACCCAGCCACAGCACCGCGATCAGCAGCGCGGGGCTGGCGTCGAAGCGCAGCGCCGCGCCGAGCGATCCGCCCGGCGCGAGCGGCAGGCAGGCCAGGCTCATCGCCAGGCCGATCGCGGTCTGCATCGCCAGGCCATCGGCCGGCGCCACGCCGCTGCGTTTCTGCAGCAGCGCGCCGGCGGTGATCGCCAGCAGCGCGGCCAGCGCGATCGCCGCGCCGCCCGCCGTCACGCCGCCGCCGTCCAGGCCGTGCCAGACCACCAGCGCGAGCCCGGTCAGCGCGAGCAGCAGGCCCGCCAGGCGCGGCACCGACCAGCGGCGCTCGACCAGCGCCAGGGTGAGGATCGGCTGCGCGCCGAGCAAGGTGGCCAGCATGCCCGGCGTGATGCCGTGTTCGAGCGCGAGCAGGTAGGCGATCGAATACAGGCCCATCAGCAAGCCGATCAGCGCCGTGACGCGCCGCCCGCCGGCCGGCGGCAGCCAGCGGCGGCGCGCCAGGCCGATCGCGGCCAGCGCCAGCGAGGCGAGCGCGAAACGCGCGATCAGGAAGGCCAGCGCGCAAGCGTGGCGCACGCCGAGTTCGGCGAAGATCGCGCCGCTGCTCCACAGCAGCACGAAGGAGGAAGTGGTGAAACGCGCGACGAGCGCGCCTTGTGCGAATCGCATGATGTGTCCTGTCGATCGGAACCGGAAACGGCCGCGCGCGACGCCGCCGCGCGAATGACGCGCAGGCAGGACGAACGGGACCGATGGGAAAGCTGCGGCGCGGTTCAGCCGCGCCGTGCCGCGCGATGCGGCGGCGGCGCGCCGATGCGCGGCGGATCGACAGGAGGTGGCGGTGCCGCTTGCGCGCGCCCGTGCCGCCGCGCGCAAGGCGGCAGGCAATCGGTGAGCTGGGCGGGCAAGGCAGGCCGCATGGTTCGATGAAGGAAAAAGACGGATGACACGCCACGTTAGCGCATCGGGGCCGGGCTCGGCAAGTGGCGAATCCGAGTAGGCCTCGCGCCGTGCCCGCTACACGAGCGGCGCCGCCGCGATCGTCGTCAGGCGGCGCCGGCGCGCTCGCGCGAGCGCAACCAGCTCGCGGCGACCAGGCCCACCGCCAGCAGCGCGCCCACCAGCGCGGCCACGCCGCCCCAGCCCGAGGCGCTCCAGGCGTGGCCGCCGAGCGAGCCGATCACGCTCGAGCCGAGGTAGTAGGACAGCAGGTAGAGCGCCGCGGCCTGCCCCTTGCCCTGGCTGGCGAGCCGGCCGACCCAGCCGCTCGCCACCGAGTGGCCGGCGAAGAAGCCGAAGGTCATGCAGGCGATGCCGGCCGCGATCGCCGCGACCGGGGCAAGCAGGGTCAGCGCCACGCCCAGGCCCATCATCACGATGCCGACGATCAGCACGCGCCCGCGTCCGATCGAGTCGGCCATGCGGCCGGACCACGGCGAGGCGAACACGCCGACCAGGTAGACCACGAAGATCGCGCCGATGGTAGCCTGGTTCATCGCGTAGGGCGGCGCCAGCAATCGATAGCCGATGTAGTTGTAGAGCGTGACGAAGCTGCCCATCAGCACGAAGGCCATCAGGAACAGCACGGGCAGCTCGCGGCGGCCGCGCAGGTGCCGCGCCAGCGCGCTGCGATGATGCGCCAAGCCCAGCCCGCGGCGCGGCGTGAAATGCCGCGAGGGCGGCAGCAGCGCGCGGAACGCCAGCATCGCGGCGAGCCCGAGCACGCCGATCCCCGCCACCGCGATGCGCCAGCCGAACAGCTCGGCCAGCACGCCGGTGATCACGCGCCCGGCCATCCCGCCGATCGCGGTGCCGCCCACGTAGAGCCCCATCGCCAGGCCCAGCCCATCCGGATGCACCTCCTCGGCCAGGTAGGCCATCGCCACGGCCGGCACGCCGCCCAGCGCGATGCCGGTCAGCGCGCGCAGCACCAGCAGCGCGTGCCAATGCGGCACGAAGGCGGCGGCCAGCGTGAACAGCGAGGACAGCGTCAGCGAGAGCGTCATCAGGCGATGCCGGCTGAGCCCTTCGGAGACGAAGCCGGCCACGAAGATGGCCAGCGCCAGCGCGGCGGTGGCGAACGACAGCGAGAGGCTGCTCTGCGCCGGGCTCACCCCGAAGGCGTCCGAGAATTCGGGCAGCAGCGGCTGCACGTAGTAGAGCAGCGAGAAGGTCGCGTAGCCGGCGAACAGCAGCGCGATGCTCGCGTGCCAGTAGCCGCGCGAACCGCGCTCGAGATAGGGGGCGGTCGGGGCGGGCTGCGCCGGGCGGCTGTTTGCGGCCGATTCCGGCGATCCGGGTGAAGCGCTCACGCTAGGGGTCTCCCTGCAACGGACAAACCGCAACGATACGCCGCTTGCCCGAAACGCGTCGGTTGCCGCCGACTCGCGCGAGCCGCGGCGGCCGGCGCGCGCGGCGGGTTTGCCGTTGCTGTCGCGCGGGCGCGTCAGCCGATGCGAACGTCATGCGAAGTGCATGTTTTTGTGTTCTGCTGGAGCGTCACGGCGCTCGGGTTATGATTGCCGTGCGCCGGCAGCGTTTTCCGGCGCGGCCGAAGCGTCCCCCTAATGGGGGGCGACCCGGCGAATCGCGGCGCTGGCCGCGATTTTGTTTTCATGCGACGCGATTCCATCGAAGTGCGAATCGGTTAACAATGGAAACGCGTCCCGCCCCCGGGCGGCGCATTCCAGTATTCGCGGCCGGCGATCCGGTCGGTTTTGAGTGGGGAAACATCATGCATGTCGGTTCGATTGTCTGCACTACGCATATCGCCGTACCGAAGGGCGCCCGCGGCATCGTCCAGCGCATCCTCGGTGACATGGCGATGGTGACCTGGTACGCGGGCGTGCCGGGCGATTCGAAGGAACTGAACACCGAGCCCTTCTTTCTCGAGGACCTGATCGACACCGGAGAATCCGTGCTGCCCGCGGGCGCCGCGATTCACTGAGAACTCGTCAAGCGGCGCGGCGCGCGGCACAATGCGGGCCATGCACGACGACCATTCCGAACCCACCCCGGCCGGCGACAGCGCCGGCCTTCCTTTTGCGGGCCTCACGCCCGAGCGCGTGCTCGACGCGCTCGACAGCGTGCTGATCCCCGCCGGCCTGCGCACCGACGGGCGCCTGCTCGCGCTCAACAGCTACGAGAACCGCGTCTACCAGGCCGGCATCGAGGACGGCCAGCCGATCGTCGCCAAGTTCTACCGGCCGCGACGCTGGTCCGACGCGGCCATCCTCGAGGAACACGGCTTCGTCGCCGAGCTGGCCGCGCGCGAGATTCCCGCCGTGCCGGCGCGCGCCTTCGAGGGCCGCACGCTGCACGAATTCGAGGGTTTCCGTTTCTCGGTGTTCGAACGGCGCGGCGGCCGCGCGCCCGATCTCGACCGGCGCGACACGCTCGAATGGCTGGGCCGCTTCATCGGCCGGATCCACGCGGTGGGCGCCACCCAGGCCTATGCCGAGCGGCCGGTGCTCGATATCCGCAGCTTCGGCTACGACTCGCGCGACTACCTGCTGTCCAACGAGATCATCCCCGTCGATTTGCGCGAGGCCTACCGGACTGTGCTGGCGCTGGCGCTGGAAGGGGTCGAGGCGGCCTTCGAGCGTGCCGGCGAGACGCGCCTGCTGCGCGCGCACGGCGACTGCCATCCGAGCAACGTGCTGTGGACCGACGCCGGCCCGCATTTCGTCGACTTCGACGACAGCCGCATGGCGCCCGCGATCCAGGATCTCTGGCTGCTGCTGCCGGGCGACCGCGCCGGCGCGTCCAGCGCGCTGGCCGACCTGCTGGCCGGCTACGAGGATTTCTGCGAATTCGATCCGCACGAGCTGCACCTGGTCGAGGCGCTGCGCACGCTGCGGCTGATCCATTATTCGGCGTGGCTGGCGCGCCGCTGGGACGACCCGGCCTTTCCGGCCGCCTTCCCCTGGTTCAACACCCATCGCTACTGGGAAGAGCGCGTGCTCGAACTGCGCGAGCAGGTCGGCGCGATGCAGGAAGGGCCGCTCTGGCCCGTCTGATCCGGTCTCGACGCCGGGAGCCGGCCGTTGCATGCGCAACGAGCGCGATCCCTCCCGGCGATCCCTTTGCTCAGAACCTCAGCATCAGCTTGATCAGGGCCCCGAAGCGCTTGCCGTAGGGCGGCGCGAGCAGGTTTCGCGCGTTGAAGCGCGCCTGCGTGAGCACCGGCTTCATCTTCGAGAAGGTCACGAAGCCGTCGTAGCCGTGATAGGCGCCCATCCCGCTCGCGCCGACCCCGCCGAACGGCAGCGAGCCGCAGGCGATATGCATCAGCGTCTCGTTGATCGAGACCCCGCCCGAGATGGTGTCGCGCATCACGCGATCGATGTTGGCGCGCGATTCCTCGAACAGGTAGAGCGCGAGCGGGCGCGGGCGCGCGTTCACGTAGGCGATCGCCTGCTCGAGCGTGTCGTAGGGCACGATCGGCAGCAGCGGCCCGAAGATCTCCTCCTGCATCAGCGCGGACTGGTCGGGCGCGCGCGTGATCGCCACCGGCGCGAAGCGGCGCAGCGCCGGATCGCAGGGCGCCTCGGTCAGCGGATGCAGGGTGGCGCCGCCGTCCTGCGCCTCGGCCGCGAGCCGGTCGAGCCGCGCGAAGTGGCGCTCGGAGATGATCGAGGTGTAGTCGGCGTTGTGCGCGAAATCGGGGTAGAGCCGCGCCACGCGAGCGCGGGCCCGCTCGATGAAGGCCTCCTCCTTGCCGCGCGGCACCAGCACGTAGTCGGGCGCGATGCAGGTCTGGCCCGCGTTGAGCGTCTTGCCGGCGACGATCGCGTCGACCGCGTTGTCGAAGCGCGCGCCGGGCCCGACGATGGCCGGCGACTTGCCGCCCAGCTCGAGCGTGACCGGCGTCAGGTGCTCGGCGGCCGCGCGCATCACGTGGCGGCCCACCTGGGTCGAGCCGGTGAACAGCAGGTGGTCGAAGGGCAGCTTGCTGAACGCCGCGCCGATCTCCGCATCGCCGTTGACCACGGCCACGTGATCGCGCGAGTAGGTCTTCGCGATCAGGACTTCGAACAGTTCCGAGGTGCGCGGCGTCAGTTCCGACATCTTGACGATGGCGCGGTTGCCGGCGCTCAGCGCGCAGATCAGCGGGCCCGCGGCCAGCAGCACCGGGTAGTTCCAGGGCACCACGATGCCCACCACGCCGAGCGGCTGCGGGATCACGGTGGCGCGCGCCGGCTTCAACCACTTGTTCATCGGCTTGCGGCGCGGCCGCATCCAGCGCTTGCCGTGGCGCAGCGCCTCGTCGATCTCCTCCTTGGCCATCCAGATCTCGGAGAGCAGCACCTCCTGCTTGGCGCGATGGCCGAAGTCGGCATTGATCGCCTCGGCCAGCGCGTCGGCATTGTCGATCAGCATCGCCCGCAGCGCGCGCAAATGGCCCGCGCGCGTGTCCCAGGAGGGATAGGGCGCGCGCAGGTAGGCGGCGCGCTGGTCGTGCAGCAGCGCGTCGAGCGTGGCGAGTCCGGGCAGGTCGTTCTTCATCGTCTGCTCCTTGGCAGGCAGGCTGGCGGCCGAACGTCAGGCCGGGAACGCGCGCGAGAGAAGCGCGCCGTGGTCGAAGGCGGGCAGCGTGCCGTAGACGCGTCCCGTGTCGTGGCTCGCGGCGCCCAGGCGCGTCGCGATGAAGGCATCGGCCATCGCGACCGGTGCGTGGCGGATCAGCAGCGAGGCCTGCGCGATCAGCGCGATGCGTTGCGCGATGCGGCGCGCCGAGGCTTCGCGTTCCTCGGCCGGCAGCGCGAAGGCATCGAGCAACTGGTCGATCGCGCGCAGCAGCTCGGGATGCCCGGCGGCGGCCTCGCGCCAGGCGGCGACCAGGGCCGCGGCCGATTCGGGCTCGCGCTCGACGGCGCGCAGCACGTCCAGGCACATCACGTTGCCCGAGCCTTCCCAGATCGAGTTGACCGGCGCCTCGCGATAGAAGCGCGCCATCGGCCCGGTCTCGACGTAGCCGTTGCCGCCCCACACTTCCATGGCCTCGCCGGTGAATTCGAGCGCACGCTTGCAGACCCAGAACTTGGCGGCCGGCGTGACGATGCGGCGCCAGCCGCGCGCCTCGGCCGAGCTGCCGTCGTCGTGCTCGACCGCGTCGGCCAGGCGCATGAACAGCATGGTGGCCGCCTCCGATTCGATCGCGAGGTCCGCCAGCACGTTGCGCATCAGCGGCTGCTCGGCCAGCAGTCGGCCGAAGGCGCTGCGGTGCCGCGCGTGATGGATCGCCTGCACCAGCGCGGCCCGCATCAGCGCGGCGCTGCCGATCACGCAGTCGAGCCGCGTCATGTTCGCCATCTCGATGATGGTCGGCACGCCGCGGCCTTCCTCGCCGACCATCACGCCGTAGGCATCGAGGAATTCCACCTCGCTGCTCGCATTCGAGCGGTTGCCGAGCTTGTCCTTGAGGCGCTGCACCTGCACCGCGTTCTTGCTGCCGTCGGGCGAGAAGCGCGGCACGTAGAAGCAGGAAATGCCGGCGTGCTCGTCGGTGCGCGCCAGCACCAGGTGCGCATCGCATTGCGGCGCGGAGAAGAACCACTTGTGGCCGACCAGGCGATAGGGCTGGCCGCGCCCGCCCGCGCCGAGCGGCCAGGCGCGCGTTTCGTTGCTGCGCACGTCCGAGCCGCCCTGCTTCTCGGTCATGCCCATGCCGATCATCATCGAGCGCTTACCCGCCAGCGGGATGTCGCGCGGGTCGTGCTCGCGCGTATAGAGCCGCTCGCGCAGCGTCTCGAATAGGGCCGGTTCCTTTTTGAGCACGGGGATGCTCGCGAAGGTCATGGTCAGCGGGCACAGCGAGCCCGATTCGAGCTGGGCGTGCAGGAAGTAGCCGGCGCAGCGCGCGGCCATCGCGCCGGCGCGCGGCTCGGCGAAGGGCAGCGCATGCAGGCCCTCGCCGCGCAACAGGGCCAGCAACTGGTGCCAGCTCGGGTGGAATTCGAGCGCGTCGATGCGCTCGCCGCGCGCGCTGTGGGTCGACAGCTCGGGCGTATGACGATTGGCGAGTTCGGCCAGTGCCAGCGTGTCGGCGGTGGTGAGCGCCGCGCCGTGCCGCGAGAGCGCCGTTTGATGCCAGCCCGCGCCGTGCCGCTCGACGGCGGCCGCGAGCGCGAGGTCGGTTTCAAACGCGTTGTAGTCGGTGAGCGGCGGGGCCTGATTGGTGACGCGATGCGTCGCCGCCGGAACGTGCTGATCCATGCCTGTGTCTCCCATTTCGCGGCCGGCGACGGCTTGGCGTCGCTCGCTGCCGCGCGAGGCGAATCCGGCCATCTTAAGGCCGGACGGCGGCCCCGTTTAG
Source organism: Burkholderia gladioli (assembly GCF_000959725.1). Taxonomy (NCBI): domain Bacteria; kingdom Pseudomonadati; phylum Pseudomonadota; class Betaproteobacteria; order Burkholderiales; family Burkholderiaceae; genus Burkholderia; species Burkholderia gladioli. The sequence goes on along the minus strand of NZ_CP009323.1, from coordinate 1,398,382 downwards.
AGGAATCGCTCTTGATTCGATGCGCCGCGGCGCGCGCCGCGTTCCTACAATGCGCGAACATTACAAGTGCTGGATGCGCATCGGCACGGGTCGCTGACCATGACATGAAGGAGACATGACATGCAGTACGACTATCTGATCGTCGGCGGCGGATCGGGCGGCGCGAGCCTCGCGGCGCGCCTGGCCGACGCCTGTCCCGACGCCAGCATCGCCCTGATCGAGGCCGGCGGCAGCAACCAGCGCAACCTGCTGGTCAACATGCCGGTCGGCATCGCCGCGCTGGTGCCGTACAGGATCGGCACCAACTACGGCTATGAGACGGTGCCGCAGGCCGGGCTGGGCGGGCGGCGCGGTTACCAGCCGCGCGGGCGCGGGCTGGGCGGCTCGAGCGCGATCAACGCGATGATCTACACACGCGGCCATCCGCTCGACTACGACGAATGGGAAACGCTGGGCTGCCACGGCTGGGGCTGGCGCGACGTGCTGCCGTATTTCCGGCGCGCCGAGGGCAACCAGCGCGGCGCGAACGAGTGGCATGGCGCCGACGGCCCGCTGACGGTATCCGACCTGCGATTCCGGAATCCCTTCGCACAACGATTCATCGATGCCGCACACGCGGCCGGATATCCGCTCAACGACGACTTCAACGGCGCCGAGCAGGAAGGTGTCGGCTTCTACCAGGTCACGCATCGCGACGGCGCGCGCTGCAGCGTGGCGCGCGCTTATCTCTACGACCAGCCACGCGCCAATCTCGACATCATCACCGACGCGACCGTGCTGCGCATCGGCTTCGAGGGCCGCCGCGCGAACGGCGTGACGCTGGCGCGACGCGGCGGCAAGCTCGAGACGATCGGCGCGCGCGCCGAGGTGATCGTCGCGGCCGGCGCGTTCAACTCGCCGCAACTGCTGATGTGCTCGGGGATCGGCCCGGCCGAGCAACTGCGCCGCCACGGCATCGAGGTGCTGCACGACGCGCCCGAGGTCGGCCGCAACCTGATCGACCATATCGACTTCATCATCAACAAGCGCGTCGATTCCTCGGAGCTGGTGGGCATCTGCCTGCGCGGCCTGGCCAAGATGACGCCGCAACTGCTGCGCTGGTTCTCGAAGCGCGACGGCATGATGTCGAGCAACGTGGCCGAGGCGGGCGGCTTCCTCAAGAGCGAGCCGGGGCTCGATCGCCCCGACCTGCAGCTGCATTTCTGCACCGCGCTGGTCGACGATCACAACCGCCACATGCACTGGGGCTTCGGTTACTCGCTGCACGTCTGCGCGCTGCGCCCCAAGAGCCGCGGCACGGTCGAGCTGGCGAGCGGCGATGCGCGCGAGGCGCCGCTGATCGACCCGCGCTTCTTCAGCGACGAGCGCGACCTGGACCTGCTGATGACGGGGGCCAAGGCGATGCGGCGGATCCTCGCCGCCGAGCCGCTGGCCTCGCAAGGCGGGCGCGAGCTCTACACCGATCCTTCGGACGACGATGCAAGGCTGCGCGCCACCATCGTCGAGCGCGCCGACACCATCTACCACCCGGTCGGCACCTGCCGGATGGGCAGCGATGCGCGCGCGGTGGTCGATACGCAGTTGCGCGTGCGTGGCGTGGAAGGTTTGCGGGTGGTCGACGCCTCGGTGATGCCGACCCTGATCGGCGGCAACACCAACGCGCCTTCGGTGATGATCGGCGAGCGCGCCGCGGAGTTCATCGCGGCCGCGCGCCGGAGCGGCTCGGCGCCGCTCGGGGTGGTGTCGACGACGATCGCCGGAACGATGCAGGCGCAGGCGCCGGCCGCGGTTCGCGCCGCCGCCGGCAACTGAGCGCCCGAGCGAGAGGAAACCGGGCGGAGGCGCTTACGCGAAGGTATCGACCATCCCGACGCGCTGCTGCGTCGCGACGCTGGACGTCGGGCCTGCGGGTCCGGCGAGCGCGTCGCCGCCCGACGACGCGCCGTACGCGGCGCCCGCGCGTCGCGTCCCGGCTGCGCCCGAGGATTGCTGTTGCGCGTTCTGCTGCGCGAATCCGCCGCCGCCGTCGCTGACGTTGGCGCTGCCCAGGCTCAGGCCGCCCGATTCCATCGCCTCGCGCAGCTTCGGCAGCGCGGCCTCGACCGCCTCGCGCACCTGCGGATGCTGCGAGACGAACAGCGCGTGGGCGTGATTGTCGGCCACGCGCAGTACCACCTGCAGCGGGCCGAGGTCGGGCGGGTTCAGCGACAGCTCGGCGGTCTGCTGATGCGCGTTCGAGAGGAACACCACCTTCTGGCTGAAGGCGTCGCCCCATTCCTGCGAGCCGACGAGCGGTGCCAGGATGGCCTCGGCGGCGGCCGCGCCGGCGGTGGTCGCGGTGCCGGCCTGGGCGAGCGGCGAGCCCTGCTGCGCGGCCGCGGCCAGCGTGGCCTGCAGCGCGCTCTGGTCCGGCTGCGCGACGGCGGCCGCGTCGCCATGCTGACCGGTGCCGGCCGAAGCGGTGGCGGCGCTCATCGCGCTCGAGAATTCCGAGGACGAGATCGCGGCATTCGGATTGCGCTCGGCGGCGCCATGCGCGATCGCGCTGCCGGCGGCCGCGCCGGCACTGGCCAGGTGCGCGCCGGCCTCGCCGCCGGCCGAGCCTGCGCGGCCCGAGGGAATCGCCGCGGCGCCCACGCCGCCGTTGGTGAGGCGGTCGAGCGCGGCATGCAGCGCGTCGCTGACCGAATTGCCGGTGCCCGCGCCGGCGGCCGCCGCGTTCGCCGCGGCATTGGCGGCAAGTTGCGCGGCGGCATCGGCCTTCGCATCGGCCGCGCCGGTATTGGCGGTGCCGTTCGCATTGGCGGCGGCCAGCGCTCGCGCGGCCGCGTCGGCGGCCCCGTCGCCGCTGCCGCCGGCCGCGTCCTGGCGCGCCTGCAACTGCGCCTGCACGGCGGCAGCCGCAGCCAGCGCGGCGGCGTCGGCCGGCGTGGCCGCGGTTTGCGCATCCTGGCCGTCGTCCGCATCGTCGCTGCCGTCCGCGTGCTTGTGTCCGCCGTGATGCCCGCGCACCTTGCCGTCGCCCGAGGACGGATCGGTGGCGGCCGTCGTCGTCGCCGCCGCCGGTTTCGGCTGGGGCTGGGGCTGCTGGTTCGCCACGCTCTGCTGCAGGGTCTGCGAGAACGGCGTCGACGAGGACGCGCCGGCGGCATCGTTCGACCGCGAGCCGGAGCCGGCCTGGTTGGCGGCGGTGGCGGCGTCGAGCAGCGATGCGGTCAGGGAGAGGGCGGGCATGGCGGTGTCTCGATCGGGTTACTTGGAGGGATGCGCCGGGTCGGCGCGCATGCGCAGCACCTTCGCCGCATGTTCGTCGGCGTCGCGCTGCTCGCGTTTCGCGGCACGTTGCTGATCCTGCGCGAGGCCGCGTTTCTGCAGGATTTCGTAGGAACCCAGGGTGCGCTTGCGCGCCTGCCATTCTGGGCGGGCCGCGTCCACGCGCGCCTCGGCGGCGGCCACGATGCGCCGCTGCTGGCCGATCGCCGCGTCCAGCGTGTCGATGAAGGACTGGAAGTTGCGCATGCTGCCGGCCGGCATGCCGGCCTGGGCGTCCAGCGCGAAACGCGCGTGGTATTCGTCGCGGTAGCGCAGCAGCGCGTCGAGCTGGTCCTGCGCCGAGCCGCGCTCGCGCTGCGCGTGGCCGAGCGCCCGGGTGGCGTTGTCGAGGTCTTCCTGCGCGCGATCGAGCAGGATCTGCAGCGGGAACGTCGCGGCCATGCTCAGCCTCCTTCGTATTGGAACAGCGCGTCGAGCCCGGCCAGGCAGGACTCGAACGGCGCGCATTCGCGAAAGCCCTGCTGCAGGAAGGCCTCGATGCGCGGGTAGAGCGCGATGGCGCGGTCGAGCTGGGCATCGCGCCCGGCCGCGTAGGCGCCCACCGCGATCAGGTCGCGATTGCGCTGGTAGCGCGAGAGCATCTGCTTGAAGCGGCGCACGCGATCGAGATGGCGCTCGTCGATCAGCGAGGTCATGGCGCGGCTGATCGACTGCTCGATGTCGATCGCGGGATAGTGGCCGGCCTCGGCCAACTGGCGCGACAACACGATATGGCCGTCCAGGATCGCGCGCGCCGAATCGGCGATCGGGTCCTGCTGGTCGTCGCCCTCGGTCAGCACCGTGTAGAAGGCGGTGATCGAGCCGCCGCCTTCCGGGCCGTTGCCGGTGCGCTCCACCAGTGCCGGCAGCTTGGCGAACACCGAGGGCGGATAACCCTTGGTGGCCGGCGGTTCGCCGATCGCCAGCGCGATCTCGCGCTGCGCCATCGCGTAGCGCGTGAGCGAATCCATCAGCAGCAGCACGTGCTTGCCCTGGTCGCGGAAGTATTCGGCCAGCGAGGTCGCGTAGGCGGCGCCCTGCATGCGCAGCAGCGGCGACACGTCGGCCGGCGCGGCCACCACCACCGAGCGCGCCAGGCCGTCCTCGCCGAGGATCTGCTCGATGAATTCCTTCACTTCGCGGCCGCGCTCGCCGATCAGGCCGATCACGATCACCTCGGCGCTGGTGTAGCGCGCCATGGTGCCGAGCAGCACCGACTTGCCCACGCCCGAACCGGCGAACAGGCCCATGCGCTGGCCGCGCCCCACCGTCAGCAGCGCGTTGATGGCGCGCACGCCGACATCGAGCACGTGATGGATCGGCTCGCGCTCCAGCGGGTTGATGGTCGGCGCCGACAGCGGCGCGTCGAGTTCCGAGGCGAGCGGGCCGAGCCGGTCGAGCGGGCGGCCCGAGGCGTCCACCACGCGGCCCAGCATCTGCCAGCCGACCGGCAGGCGCTTGGCGCCGGCCAGCGGATCGGCGATCGGCGCGCGTTCCAGCGGCCAGACGCGCGCGCCGGGCAGCACCCCGGCCACCTCGGTGGTCGGCATCAGGAACAGGCGTTCGCCGGCGAAGCCGACCACCTCGGCCTCGGCCACCGGCAGGGTGCTGCCGGGCGGCAGTTCGATGGTGCATTCGGCGCCCACCGACAGGCGCAGCCCGGTGGCTTCCAGCACCAGGCCGGCGGCGCGCGTGAGGCGCCCGCAGGGGCGCAGCGGCAGCGCGCGGGCGCTGCGTTCGCGCAGCGCGCCGAGCTGCTCCAGCCAGTGCGCCAGATGCGGGTTCGACACGGCGGGCGCCGCGTCGTCGAGCAGGAGGTCGGGCGCGCGGCTCATGGTTTCACCACTCGCTCGAACGGCCGAGCGCGGCGGCCACGCGCTCCCAGCGCGTGGGCAGGGTCGCGTCGATCTCGCCCGAGGCGGCCTGGGCGCGGCAGCCGCCGCGCTCGATGGCCGGGTCGGTGCGCACGCTCCAGCCCAGCGCGTCGAGTTCTTCCTGCAGGTAGGCCTCCACCACCGGCAGGTCGGCGGGGCTCACCACCAGTTGCGGCGCGCCGGAGAGGGCCGGCTCGGCGGCCAGCGCCTCGCGCGCGGCGGCCAGCACGGTGCCGGGGTCCAGCTGCACGTGCTGGCGCACCACCTGCTGGGCGATGTCGAGCGCGAGCTGGGCGAGCTGGTCGGCCAGCGTGTCGCGCGCGCCGTGCAGCGCCTCGTCGAAGCCGCGCGCCAGCGCCGCGAAGTGCCCGGCCTCGACGCGCATCTCGGCGCGCCCGGCCTCGAGCCCCTCGGCGTAGCCGCTGTCGTGGCCGGCGCGGTAGCCCAGCGCGTGGCCCTCGGCCTGGCCGCTGGCCATGCCTTCGGCATGGGCGGCATCGCGCACCCGCTGCAGTTCGGCGGCCAGCGCGGCGGCCGCCGCCTCGCCGTCGTCCCCGACGGGCGGCGCGGGCGGCTTCGGATCGAACGAGGCCATCTCCCACCGCTGGTAGGCGGTCATCGAGGCCGCGCCGCGAGCACGCTCAGACATAGGCGTCTTCCGCCTTGCCGCCGATCACCACCTGGCCGTTCTCGGCCAGGGTGCGCACGATCTGCAGGATCTTGCGCTGCTGCTGCTCGACCTCGGAGACGCGCACCGGGCCGCGCGCGTCGAGATCCTCGGCGAGCAGCTCGGCCGCGCGTTGCGACATGTTGGCCAGGAACTTCTGGCGCAGCGGCGGCGGCGCGCCCTTGAGCGCGACGATCAGCGTTTCCGACTCGACTTCCTTGAGGATCAGCTGGATCGCGCGGTCCTCCAGGTCCAGCAGGTTCTCGAACACGAACATCTCGTCGATGATCTTCTGCGCCAGGTCCGGATCGTAGGCCTTGACGTTGGCGAGCACGGCTTCCTCGTGCGAGCTGGTCATGAAGTTCAAGATCTCGGCGGCGGTGCGGATGCCGCCCATCGGGCTGCGCTTGAGGTTGTCGCTGCCCGACAGCAGGCCGGTCAGCACCTCGTCGAGCTCGCGCAGCGCGGCCGGCTGGATGCCGTCGAGCGTGGCGATGCGCAGCAGCACGTCGTTGCGCAGCCGCTCGGTGAAGCAGGAGGCGATCTCGGAGGCCTGGTCGCGGTCGAGGTGCACCAGGATGGTGGCGATGATCTGCGGGTGCTCGTTCTTGATCAGTTCGGCCACCGCGCCCGAGTCCATCCACTTCAGGCCCTCGATGCCGCTGGTGTCGCTGCCCTGCAGGATGCGGTCGATGATCGCGCCGGCGCGGTCCTCGCCGAGCGCCTTGGTCAGCACCGAGCGGATGTACTCGCCGGAATCGAGCGACAGCGCAGAATGCTTCTCGGCCTCCTGCACGAATTCCTTGAGCACGTCGTCGAGCTGCTCGCGCGTGACGTTCTTCAGCGCGGCCATGGTCAGGCCGATCTTCTGGACCTCGCGCGGGCCCAGGAACTTGAACACCTGCGCCGCCTCTTCCTCGCCGATCGACATCAGCAGCAGCGCGCTTTTCATCAGGCCTTCAGCGCTCATCGGTCACCCAGTTCTTCACGACGGTCGCGACGATCTTCGGATCCTGCCGGGCGATCATCTTCGCGTAGTCGAGGTTGCGTTCGTAACGTTGCTTGTCCGCCTCGAACGAGAGCAGCGCGGCCTCGGGCGACGCCTCCGCGCCGAGGCTCGACTCGAGCGCCGGCAGGCCGTCGAGCGCGGGCTCGTCCGGGCCCGGCAGCGCGCCGGCGCTGGCCGCGGCCGGCTCGGGCGGCGGGAACGCGCGGCGCATCGCCGGGCGCACGAACATGAAGTACAGCGCGGCGGCGGCCACGCCGATGCCGAGCCACTTGGCGATGTCCTTGGCCATCGCGATCATGTCCGGCGTGCGCCACCAGGGCACGTCGGCCAGCGGATCGGCCAGCTCGGTGAACTGGCTGTTGACCACGTTGACCGAGTCGCCGCGCTTGGCGTCGAAGCCCATCGCGTCCTTCACCAGTTGCTCGACCTGCCTCAGCTTGTCGGCGCTGAGCGGCTGCATCGTCACGTGGCCCTTGGCGTCGGCCACCGGCAGGTTGTTGACCACCACCGCCACCGACAGGCGCTTGATGCCGCCGGTGGCCTGTTCGACGTGGCTGACCGTCTTGTTGAGCTCGTAGTTGGTGGTCGAATCCTTGCGGTCGCTGATCGGCGTGGGCGGCGTGCCGGCCGCGCCGCTGGCGCCGGTGATCGGCGCCGAGGCCGGCTGCGGCGGCGTGTTCGACAGCGCGCCGGGCACCCCGCCCGCGCCGCTTTGCGACATCTCGGTCGAGCTCGAGGTCTGCTGGCTGCGGATCGCGGCCTGCTGCTGGGTGCCGTTGGGCGAAAAGCTTTCCGAGGTCTGCTCGGCGCGCGAGAAATCGACGTCGGCGCTGACCTGGGCGCGCGTGTTGCCGGCGCCGAACATCGGCGCGAGGATCGCGTCGATGCGCTTCTGGGTGTTGCGCTCGACCTGCTGGACGTACTTGAGCTGGTTCGCGTCGAGGCCGGCGGCCGATTGCTGCTGCGACAGCAGGTTGCCGTCCTGGTCGACGATGGTGACGTTCTTGGCCGGCATGTCGGGCACGCCCGAGGCGACCATGCGCGTGATCGCCAGCACCTGGCCGTCGTCCAGCACGCGGCCCGGGTACAGGTCGACGAACACCGAGGCGCTGGGCGCCTCGCGCTCGCGCACGAACACCGAGGGCTTGGGGATCGCCAGGTGCACGCGCGCGGCGCGCACCGCGTTGATCGAGGCGATGGTGCGCTCCAGCTCGCCTTCCAGCGCGCGCTGGTAGTTGACCTGTTCTGCGAACTGGCTGATCCCGAACTTCTGGTTGTCCATCAGCTCGAAGCCGACCGAGCCGCCCTTGGGCAGCCCCATCGAGGCCAGTTTCAGGCGCGTCTCGTGCACCAGGCTGGCGGGCACCAGGATCGCGCCGCCGGCATCGGTGAACTGGTAGGGAATATTGGATTGCTGCAGGGCAGCAATGATGGCGCCGCCGTCGCGATCCGACAGGTTGCTGTAGAGCACCTTGTAGTCGGGGGCGCGGCTCCAGAGCACCAGCGCGACGATCGCCGCGATCGCCAGCGCGGTGACGATCACGAACGGCAGCTTGGGGTTGGTGCGCATGCGCGACAGGTTCGGGAAGCCGGACAGCCGCTCGGCGAAGCCGCCCAGCCCGAAATCCGCGCCGGCCGCGCCCGCGCCGGCGCCAGGCAGCGCACCGGCGGCCATGGCCGCGTTGGGCGGCGTGCCGGCGACGGCGTTGCGCGCGTCGGGATTGATCAGCGAGTTGGCCTGCGAATCCATGCTTCGGGTTTCTCCACAGCGGGCTGCCGCTCGGCCGAGCGGACGGACAATGACACGATGCGATTATTCCGGCGCGCGGGCGGCTCCGATCTCGGGAACAGAGCCGAGTTTTCCCCGTACTTCGCCCGCTTTGGGCGCCGCCGCGCTTGCTATCCTTGCTCGCAATCCGGCATCGCGTCGTCGCGCCGCGCTTTTTGCGGCGGCCTTCGGCGCGGATTCGGGGCTGGATCGGGCTGGGCCCGCCGGGGCCCCTTGCCGGTTTCCCATCCGTATCTTTTGTGGAGACCCCATGACCGCGCCCGTCAACGGAATCGCTTCGGCGCTGCAACAGATGCAGGCGATGGCCGCCCAGGCGAGCGGCGCGAGCGCCGCGGCCACGGCCGCCGGCAACGGCGCCGCCACCGCCAGCGGCTTCGCGGGGGCCCTGAAGGCCTCGCTGGACCGGATCAGCGACACCCAGATGAAGGCGGCCGGCGAGGCCAAGGCCTTCGAGCTGGGCGCGCCGAACGTGTCCCTCAACGACGTGATGATCGATTCGCAGAAGGCCAACATCGGCCTGCAGTTCGGTCTGCAGGTCCGAAACAAGCTCGTCAGCGCGTACAACGACATCATGCAGATGTCGGTCTGACCCCGTCGGCGCACCCCCTCGCGCCGACTTCGCGCTAAAGCTTTCCCCGTCATTACCGATAACGCCGGTATTACACAGCGTTACGCATGCCGTTTCGACGGGCGTCGCGCCACACGTCACGATCGCATCAACAGGAGGGCCGTCATGTTTTCCCCAGGACACGCTGGAGCCAGTGCCTACGCGCGCGTCGGCGTCGAGACAGGGGTGATGGGCGCGTCCCCGCATCGCCTGATCGCGATGCTCTACGAGGGCGCCCGCAAGGCGATCGCCCACGCCCGCCTGCACCTGAACACCGGCAATGTCGCGGCGCGCGGCGAGGCGATCGGCAAGGCCATGCAGATCGTCGAGAGCGGCCTGCAGGCCTCGCTCAACGTCGAGGCGGGCGGCGAGATCGCCGAGCGCCTGAACGCGCTCTATGCCTATATCCTGCGCCGGCTGCTGGAGGCCAACGTGAGCGCCAGCGAGGCCATGCTGGCCGAGGTCGACGGCCTGCTGGCCACGCTCGAGGAAGCCTGGATCGGGATTGCCCCGGAAGTGGCCCGCATGATGGCGGGGCAGGCGCAGCCGGAAGCCGTACGATGAGTCGCGAGGCAGCTTATCTCGCCCGCTACGAGGCGATCGCGGAAGTGTCCGGCCGAATGCTGGCTGCCGCGCGCGGTGCCGACTGGCTGGCGGTCGACGGGCTGCAGGCGGAATACCAGACGCTGGTCGACGGCCTCAAGGCGGCCGAGGAAGGGGTGATGCTCGACCCGAGCGAGCGCGGCCACAAGTACGCGCTGATCCGCCGGATCCTGGCCGACGACGCCGCCATCCGCGATCTCGCCAGCCCCGAGGTGGCGCGGCTGTCCGCGCTGTTCGACGCGGGCCGCTCGACGCGCATGCTCAAGGACATCTACCAGGCGCGGCGCTAGCCGCGGCGGGGCGGTCACACCACCAGACGCAGACAGACACGGACGCCGGCTCGGGCCGCGCGGGGACTCACCATGACCGGGATCGACGCGGTTACCGCCGCCATGCTCGCCAGCCGCATCGACAACCTGCTCGAGGGCGGCGTGTCGGCCGGGGCGCCGGCCACCCAGGTCGGCATCCCGACCGGGGCGGCGCGCGGCGCGCCGCCGACCAACCTGCCGCTGCCGGCGCCGAGCCCGCCCGCGCCCTCGGCGCAGACCGCGCTGTCGAGCGTGGCGCTGACGCTCGACGCGATCTCGCGCCATGGCGGCGATGCCACGCCGGTGGTGGTCGGCAAGCTGCCCCTGCTGGAGGCGCCGCCCGCGCTGGTCGAGCTGCTGGCGGGCGATGGCGCGCCGGCTGCCGGCGCTGCCGCCCAGGCAGGCGGCGGTGCCGCGACGGCCGCCAATGCCGCCGGCGCGAACGCCGCGCCGGGTGCCGCCGCGACGGCGAATGCCGCCGGCGCCACCGGCACGGCCGACGGCGCCCAGGCTGCCGCGCCGCTCACGCCGTCGATCGCCCAGGCGGCGATCGCCGCGCTGGCCGCCGCGCTGGCGCGCTCGGTGGCCGACAGCGGCCTGTTCTACGAATCCCATCTCGCGCAGTGGCTGGCCGGCCAGCGCGGCATGGCCGAGCTCGCGCGCGAACCCCAGAACCAGTTGACCCAGGCGGCTGCACGCGAGGGCGGTGCATCGCCGGGCGGTGCAGCGCCTCGCGGCGCGGCTGCCGACGGTGGTGGCGCGACGCCCGCGGGCGCCGGCGGCGGGGCCGCGCCGGATGCGCCGTCTGCCCGCTCACCGGCGGCAGGCCAGTTCGGCGCGAGCGGCGCGCTCGCCTATGCCTCGCAGGCGGCCGAGGAGGGCGCGAGCCGCCTGCTGGCCGCCACCACCAGCCAGCCGGGCGCGGCCCTGGGCGGCGATGCCAATGGCGCCAACGGCTCGGCGGCGATGGCCACCGTCAACCCGGCCACGCTGCCGCTGGTGCGCCAGCAGCTCGACCTGCTCGCGACCCAGCAATTTCGCTGGAGCGGCGAGGCCTGGCCCGGCGCGCGGCTCGACTGGAGCGTCGAGCCCGACGCGGGCGGCACGCAGCCCGGCGAGGCGCCGCTGGCCTGGCGCACGCGGCTGATGCTGTCGCTGCCGACGCTGGGCGCGGTCGATGCGGAACTGGTGCTGACCGGCACTCAGCTGGTGGCGCGGCTACGCGCCAACGATGCCGGCGCGGCGCGCCTCAGCGCCCACGGCGAGGCCCTGCGCCAGCGCCTGCTGGCTTCGGGGCTGGAGCTCGGCGGCCTGACGATCCGCGCCGTCGACAGCGTGCCCGATCCCTTCGACAGCGCCGCCTCGCGCGCGGCCGCGGCGGCCTACGAGCAGGGCCAGGCGCACGCGCAGGCCGGCGCGGCACGCCCTGCCGCGAAGCAGCACGATCTCGGCGATTTCGACGATATCGACGAATTCGGCTTCCTCGACGACGGGCTCTGGCGATGAGCGGCGACAAGCGCAAGCGCGCGGCCGCGCTGGTCTACGACCCGAAGGGCGGCGATGCCGCGCCGCGGGTGGTCGCCAAGGGTTACGGACTGGTTGCAGAGATGATCGTGGCGCGCGCCCGCGAGGCGGGCCTGTACGTGCATACCGCGCCGGAGATGGTGTCGCTGCTGATGCAGGTCGATCTCGACGATCGGATTCCGCCGGCGCTCTACCAGGCGGTGGCCGAGCTGCTGGCCTGGCTCTATGCGCTGGAGCGCGCCGAGCCGCGCGAGGCCGAGGGCGCGGCGGCGGCCGGTTCCGGCGACAAGCCCGAGCCGGGCGGCGAGTTTCCGGCGCTGCCGCAGCCGCGTCGCTGAGGGCGGATGAGACGAGGGCGGGCTTGCCGGGTTGATCGGCCTCGCGGAATCACCCACTGCGAGCGGGCCGCTGAGGCGGGATGAAGCGAGGCGTGGGCTTCCGTCGCGACGCGGCCCCGTTCGCTACGAACGTGCCGCCGCGACGCTGCCCGGCACCGGCGCGAGCGCCGGCCCGCGGCGATGCGTGAAGCGGCTGGTATTGCGCAGCGCCAGCTCCTCCTGGCGCAGGTCCTTGGCGCGCGCGTGCTGGTCGAGCAGCAGCGCGCGGTAGCTCTCCAGCATCGCCTCGCCCTCCTCGCGCGGACGCACCAGCACCAGCGCATAGCTGGTCGCCATGCGGCGCGCGTTGTCGAGCATGCCGAGGCTGGTGTCGCGCAGTGCGCGGTAGGGCGAGCCGTCCGGCAGCGGCAGGCTCGACAGCACCGCGTAGAGGTTGCTCCAGCGCGGCACGATATCGGTCATCACCTGGTTCGACACCGCCAGCCGCTCGGCCTCGGTGCCCAGCGGCTCGCGCTGCAGCGTCGCCAGCGCGTTGCCGATCTCGGCCGAGGCGCCCGTCATCGCCATGTATTCGCGGGCGAAACGCAGCTCCTGCTGGCGTCCGTGGCCGGGATGGGTGAGCGGGTAGGCCAGCGCGATCACCAGCAGCGCGCCGATCCCGGCCGCGGTGGTCACGTTCGCGCCGGCGGTGGCCTCGCGCGCGGCCGGGTCGAGCGGCGGCGCCAGCGCCAGGCCCACCGCGAAGCCGGCCGCGAGGCCGCCGAGGTGGGCGGCGTTGTCGATCGCCGGATGCAGGAAGCCGTTGTAGAGGCAGTAGGCGACGAAGCCGAGCGCCAGCGAGCGCTGGTGGTCGTGCACCAGCGCCGGCAGCTCGCGGCGCCGGCGCAGCAGGCAGGCCAGCAGCGCGCCGAACACGCCGAGGATCGCGCCCGAGGCGCCGGCCGCGCATTGCATCGGGTCCCACAGCACGCTGGTCATGCTGGCGATCACGCCCGCGAACAGGTACAGCGAGAGGAAGCGGAAGCTGCCGTAGAGCCGTTCCGCGAGCGGCCCGAAACGCGCCAGCACCAGCAGGTTGACGGCCAGATGCAGCGCCCCGAAGTGCTCGAAGCTGCTGGTCAGCAGGCGCCACCAGTCGCCGTCCAGCGTGTCGGGGCCGTAGTTCGCGCCCCAGCGGATCATCGCCGGTATGTCGGGCTGCAGCGGCGAGACGCCGTTGAGCACCATCGCCGCGAACAGCAGCAGGTTCGCCGCCACCAAACCCCAGGTGGCCCAGGCGAGCGGCCGGGACTGCACCAGGTCGCCGAAGCGCGCGTGCGCGTCGAGTTCGGCGGCGAAGGTGGAGGTGACCTGCATCGGCAGGCGATCGGCGATGCTCGCGGCGGCGGCCGCGTCGGCGGCCTGCAGCGCGATGCCGAGCACGCCGTCGGGGGTGTGGAGATCGAAGAAGATGCGCTTGCCGGCGCTGCTGGCATCGAAGATCTGCGCGCGCGGGATCGCCAGGTGGAAGGGTTGGGCGCCGATCCAGCCGCCGGTGCTGCCGTCCAGCGACAGCGTGCCGGTGGCCGCGCCGAAGCTCAGCGTGCCGCTGCCGGGAAAGCCGCCGTGGCGCGCGCGGCGGCGCGGATCGGCGGCGCGCGTCTGCACGGAAAAGCGGATGCGGAAGCTGTCGACGTCGCCCGGCGCGGCTGCGGGCAGGCTGGCTGGCGCCGCCGCCGCGCCGAGCGCGGCCGTGACGGCGGGCGCGAGCGGTGGACCACCCGGCGCGGATGCGATGTCGTTCATGAAGAGCTGGCCCCGTTTCTTGTCGTCTTTGTGGTCCGGACGCCTGGTATGCCGCATGGCTTGCGTGGCGGCGGCGCGTCTCGGTGAATCCCCGTCGAAGGCGCGGCACGTCCGGATGATGTCGGGATTCTAGCGCCGCCGGCATCAACGCGCGCGTTCGCGATGCATCGGATAACGAATTTCCTGGCCGCGACATGGCCCTGTCACGACAAACCATGACGATGCCGCCCCGACAGGACGGAAACGCCCGTCTTTCGGGGCCGGTACGGCGGCTTCGGAACGCGAGCGAGGCGGGCGCCGCGCGGCTGGTTCGGACCCCGACGCATTGTTTCGGGGCCCGGCACGCAGGCGGCGATTGAGTCCCGCCGGGCTTTATGTAATGATAGCGATTCTCATTTAAAGATAGAGGGCGGCCGAGCGACCAGCGTCGCGGGCCGCCCTTGTCGTATTGGCATTGGAGTGAGCGTGAACGCGCCCGAATCGATCGAACCGAAGCTGTCTTCCGGCGTGGCGACGCGCTATGCGGGGGCGGCGGCCGGCCCGGCCCGCCCGCTGGCCGAGGCCGAGCTGGCCGCGCGGCGCCAGCGCTCGCGGCGCGCGACCTTCATCAAGTGGCTGCGCAAGGTGCATGGCTGGGTGGGGCTGTGGGGCGCGGTGCTGGGCCTGATGTTCGGCGTGACCGGTTTCGTGATGAACCATCGCGCGCCGCCGCTGAAGATCTCGCCGGGCGCGCCGCGCGTGAGCGAGGTGCAGATGCCCCTGCCCGTGCCGGCGCCCAAGTCGCCCGCCAGGCTCGAGGCCTGGCTGATCAAGGAGCTGAAGTTCGATGCCGGTCGCACGCGGATCCGCAAGGAAGCGGCGCAGCCGGTGGAATGGGGCGATCGCAGCGTGATGCAGCCCGAGCACTGGCAGATCACGCTGTTCAAGCCGGGCGCGAACGTGGTGGCCGACTACTGGGTCGGCAGCCAGGCCATCTCCCTCAAGCGCAGCGACAACTCGCTGATGACCACCCTCACCAACCTGCATCGCGGCGTGGGCATGAACATCTTCTGGGTGCTGCTGATGGACACCATCGCCGGCTCGATGATCCTGCTCTCGCTGACCGGCGTGCTGCTGTGGACCGAGCTCAACAAGCGCCGCACCATCGGCGTGGTGCTGGTGGCCGGCTCGATCACGGCGGCGTTGCTGGCGGGATTGAGCTGAAGAGCGGCAGCTTCGCGGCGAGATTCGCGGCGGCGGCGCATCGGGCCGCATCAAGCAAAAAGGCTCGTCGACGACGAGCCTTTTTCGTGGGCGCCGCGCCCGCGCGAGCGGGCGGCGGGCCTGGCCGGGAGGCGAGGCTCAGTGCTGCGCGCCGCCCTGGGCGATCTTCGCGTTGCGACGCGAGTAGACGAAGTAGATCACCAGGCCGATCACCAGCCAGATGCCGAAGGCCTTCCAGGTCACCGCGCTGAGGTTCAGCATCAGGAACACGCAGGCGGCCACGGCCAGCACCGGCACCACCGGCACGCCGGGGCAGCGGAACGCGCGCGGCAGGTCCGGGCGCGTGCGGCGCAGCACGATCACCGCGATCGAGACCATCGAGAAGGCCGCCAGCGTGCCGATGTTGATCAGCTCGGCCAGCACGTTGAGCGGGATCAGCGCGGCGATCAGCGCGCACAGCAGGCCGATGATCCAGGTCGCCAGGAACGGCGTCTGGAAGCGCGGATGCACGCGCGAGAGCACGGCCGGCAGCAGGCCGTCGCGCGACATCGCGTAGGTGATGCGGGTCTGGCCGTAGGTCATCACCAGGATCACGGTCAGCATGCCGAGCACGGCGCCCAGGTCGATGAAGCCGGCCACCCAGTTCTGGCCCGCCACCTGCAGCGCGTAGGAGATCGGGTGCGTGATGCCGGCGTATTGCGAGGACGGCACGATGCCGGTGGCCACCGCGGCGACCGTCACGTACAGCACCGCGCACACGCCCAGCGAGGCGATGATGCCGATCGGCAGGTCGCGCTTGGGATTCTTCACTTCCTCGGCGGCCGAGGACACCGCGTCGAAGCCGATGAAGGCGAAGAACATCACCGCCGCCGCGCCGAACACGCCCGACCAGCCATGCGGCATGAACGGCGTCCAGTTGGCGGGCGTCACGTGGAACACGCCCACCGCGATCACCAGCAGCACCACCGCCACCTTGATGAACACCATCAGGTTGTTGACGCGCGTCGATTCGCGGATGCCCACCGAGAGCAGGGTGGTGATCGCCATCATCACCACGAAGGCGGGCAGGTCGAAGTAGGTGGTCACGCCGGGCACCGAGTTGGGCGCGGCGGTGAGCACGGTGGGCAGCACCACGCCGAAACCCTTGAGCAGGGACTGCGCGTAGCCCGACCAGCCGACCGACACGGCCGAGGCGGCCAGGCTGTATTCGAGCATCAGGTCCCAGCCGATGATCCAGGCCACCAGCTCGCCGAGCGTGGCATACGAATAGGTGTAGATCGAGCCGGCCACCGGGATGGTGGAGGCGAATTCGGCGTAGGCGAGCGCGGACAGCCCGCATGCGATCGCCGCCACGATGAACGAGACCATCAGCGCCGGCCCGGCCTGGACCGCGCCCGTGCCGGTCAGCACGAAGATCCCCGTGCCGATGATGGCGCCGATGCCGAGGAAGGTGAGGTCGACGGCGCCGAGCGCCTTCTTGAGGCCGGCGCGCTGGGCGCCGGCGATCATCTGGTCGACGTTTTTCTTGCGAAGAAGTGACATGCGGATTGAATGACGTGAGTCGCGGCCGACGGCTGCGGATTATGGTTATGGTCGGTGGAACCCCGGCATTCTAGCCGATCCGTTTCGGTTGCCCTATCCGGGTTGCACCTACATTCGTCTAATGAAAACAGGGGTTTGCGCGCGATGCGCGGGCGCGTCGGGAAGGGCGGGGATCGGCGGCGCAGTAGCCTGGGACGGCCGGCAGGATGACGGGATGGCGGGCCGCGGCGGCGGGTTCAGGCGCCGGCCGGGGGGGGCGGCGCCATCTCGAGCAGGCGGTTGCTCATCGCGTAGAAGGTCAGCTCGGCGTTGTTCGACAGCTTCATCTTCTCGAGCAGGCGCGTGCGGTAGACGCTGACCGTCTTGACCGACAGCGAGAGGGTGACGGCGATGTCGGTGAGCCGCTTGCCCGAGGCCAGCATGCAGAGCGTCTGGTATTCGCGGTCGGACAGCTTCTCGTGCGGCAGCGGCTCGTTCTCGAACGAGACGTATTCGGCCAGCGCCTCGGCCAGCGCCGGGCTCACGTACTTGCGGCCGGCCGCCACCTGCTGGATCGCCGAGATCATCTGCGCGGCATTGACCGTCTTCGACAGGTAGCCGGCCTTCAGCGCGCGCACCGCGTACTGGTCCTCGCGGTACATCGAGAACATCAGCACCGGGGTGGACGGCAGCTTGCGCTTGAGGCGCTTGAGCACCTCCACGCCGTTGATGTCGGGCAGCGAGATGTCGAGCAGGATCACGTCGAAGCTGCCCTTGTCGGCGGCCGCGAGCGCCTCGGCGCCCGATTCGGCCTCGGCCACCTCGTCCGCCACGCGGCGGTCGAGCAGCAGTTGCCGGATTCCCTGGCGGACGATCGCGTGATCGTCCACGAGCAACAGATTCAGCGCCATCGCGTCTCCTCAGCAGCCCGAAGCATGTGCCGATGCGCGCGGCGCGGCCAGCAGCGCATCCCAGGCGAAGCGCGCGCGCAGCACGGTGCCGCCGCCCTCGCGCGGCTGGTGCGCGAGCGTGCCGCCGAACGCGGCGCAGCGCGCGCGCATGTGGCCCAGCCCGCGGCCGCCCGGGGCCTCGGCGTCGCGATCGGCGCCGGCTGCCGCGAAACCGCGGCCGTCGTCGGCGACGAGCAGTTCCAGATGCGTCGTGCCGGCCTCGAGCCGCACGTCGGCGGCCTGGGCGCGTGCATGCCGGGCGATGTTGGCGAGCGCTTCCTGGGCCACGCGGAACACCGCCAGGGCGCTGTCGCCGGCCAGTTGCGCGAGCCGCGCGTCGGCCGCGCAGACCACGCTGGTGCGCAGCCGGGTGCGCGCGCCGAATGCGCCGACCCAGCCCGACAGGGTGCCGACCAGGCCGGCATCGAGCGCGGGCGCGGCTTCGTCGAGCGCGCGGCGGTACGAATCGAAGGCGGCGTCGAGCGCCTGCTGGGCCAGCGCGAGCGCGCGCCGGCAGCCTTCGGGCGCCTGCTCGGGCAGCCAGGTGTCGAGATTGGCGAAGGCGAAGCGCAGGCCGGTGAGGTCGGCGCCGAGGCCGTCGTGCAGCTCGCGGGCGAGCCGGCGGCGGGCGGTTTCGTCGGCGGCGGCGAGCTCGGCCGCGAGTTCGGCCGAAAAGGCGGCCAGCCGGGCATCCGGGGCAGGAGCAACGGGCGACGGCGAGCTGGCGGCTGCGGCGGGAATCACGGCGAGGGCAATGGCGGAGCGTGCCGGGGCGGGGCCCGGCTCGGGCAGGGCGCTCGCTGAGGCGGCTGCGATACGCGGCATGTCCATGACGTTCCTTCCGGCGAGAACAAGTTCGATCGGCTACGACCTCGGTGGAGGCCCGACCGGGTAACAAAAGTTACATTCAGTAATATGTGCTTTGACCCTTGGCAAATATGTCAAGAAGTGTCAAGACGCCGCGAATCATAACTCAGAATAAATGGGAAAGGCGCGCTGGGCGGGGATCGCTCCGGGTAAACAGATCAAAATCCTGACGCCCGTGTCGGAAATATCCGACAGGCAAGCTCGTCAGATTCGACAGATTTTTGTTCGCTTGACCGTAGGACGAATCGCAAGGGTTTGTAACTGACCGCCGAAAATGTAACTAAACCATATGACGCGCGCATAAAAAAACCGGAGCGCGAGGCTCCGGTTCTTGCCGAGGGCGCGAGGCCGTCGGGGATCAGTCGACGAAGGCGCGCTCGATCACGTAGTGGCCCGGCGCGCTGTTCTTGCCTTCCACCAGGCCGGCCTGCTTGAGCAGCTCGGTGGTGTCCTTGAGCATGGCGGTGCTGCCGCACAGCATCACGCGGTCGTTCTCGGGCGAGAACGGCGGCACCTCGAGGTCGGTGAACAGCTTGCCGGTGGCGATCAGGTCGGTGATGCGGCCCTCGTTGTCGAAGGCTTCGCGCGTCACGGTCGGGTAATAGACCAGCTTTTCCTTGATGATGTCGCCCAGGTACTCATGGCCCGGCAGGTCGTGCTTGATGAAGTCCATGTAGGCCAGCTCGCCCTTCAGGCGGCAGGTATGGGTCAGCACGATCTTGTCGAAGCGGTCGTAGATGTCCGGGTCGCGGATGATCGACATGAAGGGCGCCAGGCCCGTGCCGGTCGACAGCAGCCACAGCGTCTTGCCGGGCAGCAGGTTGTCGGCGACCAGGGTGCCGGTGGGCTTCTTGCCGATCAGGACCGGGTCGCCCACCTTCAGGTGCTGCAGGCGCGAGGTGAGCGGACCGTCCTGCACCTTGATGCTGAAGAACTCGAGGTGTTCCTCGTAGTTCGGGCTGACGATCGAGTAGGCGCGCGCGAGCGGCTTGCCCTCGACCTCGAGGCCGACCATGGTGAATTCACCATTGTTGAAGCGCAGGCCCTGGTCGCGGGTGCAGGTGAAGCTGAACAGCGTATCGGTCCAGTGGTGGACGGACAGGACGGTAGCGGTATCGAATTTGCTCATGGAATACGGATACGAGACGGAAACCGAGGGCACCGGCCCGATCCGCAGACCGGCCGATGGCGGGCGCGTCACTCTCGAAAAGTGCACGCCTACCCGTTAACAGACGTTTGGAGAACCCCGTATTTTACCCTGCCTGGGCGCCGCGCGCGCTTGACCCCGGTGGGCGCGCGGAAATCCGCTCCGGGAAACGGGGCGGGAGCTTTCGGATTCCTGCCGATTGCCGAAGCGCGGCGCTTCAGTCCAGGCGCAGCCGCGCGATATAGGGCAGGTGGTCGGACAGCCAGGCGGTGTCGTCGGTCGGCGCCTGCCACTCCAGCGGGGTCAGGCCGCGCACGAACATCTTGTCGAGCGCCAGCGCCGGCGAGAAGGCCGGGAAGGTGCGTCCCGATTCGCCGAGCAGGGTGGCGACCTCGGACAGGCCGATCTCGCCGAACAGCGGCACCGAATCGTTGCGCCAGTCGTTGAAGTCGCCGGCCAGCACCAGCGGGCCGTCCTGGGCGTGATGCTCGATCCAGTGCGCGATCCAGGTCATCTGTCGCAGCCGCGCGGCGCGGGTGAGCGCCAGGTGGGCGCAGAGCAGGGTGATCGGCGCGGCGCCGGCCAGGGTGGCGCGCGCCACCAGCAGGCCGCGCCGCTCGAAGCGATGCGCGGAGATGTCCCAGCGCCCGCCCAGGTCGAGCGGATGCGGAGAGAGGATCGCGTTGCCGTGCCGCCAGGACGGCTTGAACACGTTGGGGCCGAGCGCGATCTGCCAATCCAGCGCGCGGGCGATCTCGGTGGCCTGGCAATGCCAGATGTCGTCGACCGGATCCTCCATCGGCGCGCCGAAGCCCGAGGCCAGCATCGGCCGCGGCATGCGCTTGGCCATCGCCTCCTGCAGGAAGTAGATGTCGGCATGGGTCGATTCGACCCAGCGGCGCATCGCGTTCCAGGCGGTGAAGCCGAGCGGCGAGCGGCCCTTGTGCAGGTTCCAGCTGACTGCGGTGATCTCGTTCGGGGCCGCCTGCGGGGCGGCGAACGGCAGGGCCTGGGGCGCGTGCATGTATCAGCCCTGCACCACGTGGGCGCGGACCTGGTAGAGCAGGCGCGCCTTCTTGTCGGCCGGCGCCCAGTCGGTCCAGCTCTCGGCATGGACCGCCAGGCCCGGGTGGCTCGCCGAGATCTGGCGCGGCGCGAGCGAGCAGCCGTCGCCGTCGTCCAGGGTTTCCTGCGCGTCGATCTGCAGCGTGACCGTGTCGCCCTCGACATAGAGCGGCGCGACCGTCACGGTGCGCGAGCGCTGCGGCTTGACCGCCGCCACGATCGAGGCTTCCTTGCCGGCGCAGGCCGCGCCCAGCGTGACGGGATAGTCGTGCGTATCGGTGCGCGACTGGCCGACCGTGGTGGTCTGGTGGAAGGTGTCGACGGTCTGGCCGTCGTGCAGCACGCGGATCTCCCAGTCGATCGACTGCGGCGCGGCCGGCGTCGAGGCCTGCGCCCGCGCGGCGAGCGGCGCCAGGGCCGAGGCCAGGCAGGCGGCCAGCAGCGCGCCGCGCAGGGCGGCACGCAGCGTCAGCGGCATCAGTGGCATCAACGGGTTCGACATACGGGCGGGAGCGGCCGGCCGGCGGCGCGGCAACGGGATCGCGGCCGAGCCCGGAAGGCCGGCAGCGATATTGAACGCGAAGGAACGAAGCATCGAGGAGATCGGGAAGGCGGCGCTGCCGAAAGCGTGTCTGACCGGGCGCGCGCGATTCGGGTTCCGGCCGCGCGGCGGGCGCGCGGGACGCGCGAGGCGCGGGTGGGCAAGCGGATCGGGCAGCGAAAGCTCGGTCATCGGCGATTCCTGTCGGGGCAGCAGGGGCCGGCGGCGCGGCGCGCGGCGCAAGGCGGCGGCCGGCACGCGACGGTGAATCGTCGATGATACGCGCGCTTGCCGCGCCGTGCAGCGCGCGCCGCGATCAGCAGCAGAGCACGAGGAGTGCTGGCTTGCACGCCACTTTTGTCTGTCCAACACTGGCGGCGTGGGGTCTGATGCCGCGCGGCGCTGCTAGTGTCGGCGCCGGCGCGGCGGCGAGCCCGGGGCGACCGGGCGTGGCAAGCGAGAGGTGTGTGATGACGACGGCGATGGTGAAGCAGGAACTGGCGGTGGCCTCGTTCAGCCGCGTGTACGATCTCGACCGGGTCGAGACCGCGCTGAACGATCTCAACGAAGGGGCCAGCGAGGCCCTGCGCGCGACCTACGAGAAGATGCTGAAGACGGGCAACCTGCGCTTTTGCGTGAAGCCCACGCGCATGCCGGCCTTCGACGCGCTGGCCGAGGCGCTGCCGAATTTCGCGGGGCCGCTGGAGGACCTGCGCAAGCAGATCGCGCTGTGCCTGGAGACCGAGGACCGGCTCGAGCTGATGCCGATCCTGCTGCTGGGCGCGCCCGGCATCGGCAAGACCCACTTCGCCAAGGCGCTGGCGCAGATGCTCGGCACCGCCTACCACTACGTGCCGATGAGTTCGCTGACCGCCGGCTGGGTGCTGTCGGGGGCCTCCTCGCAATGGAAGAACGCCAAGCCGGGCAAGGTATTCGACGCGCTGGTGCACGGCAGCTACTCGAACCCGGTGATCGCCATCGACGAGATCGACAAGGCCGGCAACGACGCCCAGTACGACCCGCTCGGCGCGCTCTACGCGCTGCTCGAGCACGACACCGCGAGCGCCTTCGTCGACGAGTTCGCCGAGGTGCCGATCGATGCCGGCAACGTGATCTGGATCGCGACGGCCAACGACGCGTCCTCGATCCCCGAGCCGATCCTCAACCGCATGAACGTCTACGAGATCCCCTCGCCCGACGAGGCCGGCGCGCGGCGCATCGCGCAGACCATCTATGCCGAGATCCGCGGCGCACACGCCTGGGGCCGGCGCTTTCCCGAGATGCTCGGCGAGTCCGCGCTGGGCGCGCTGGCGGCGGTGCCGCCGCGCACCATGCGCCGCGCGCTGCTGCATGCGTTCGGCGCGGCGCGGCTCGACGGGCGCGACGCGGTGGAGGCGCGCGACATCCGCGCCGACGAGGGCATGCCGAGGCGGCGGCCGATCGGCTTCTGAGCGCGAAGGCCGCGTTCGGCATCGACGAGGCGGCGGGAGCGAAGGGCGAGGTTCGGCCGGCGGCTTCCGTTCCGCTTCGCGGTTCCTCTTTGCCGCGCCGTTGCGCGACTTTCTGTCGCACAACGCCGGGCCTCGAGCGCGCGCCGGCGTCGCGAGCCTGTCGCATCGGCATCGCATGATGGCCGGCGAGTCGCGCGCAGGCGTTGCGCGCGCCTCGCCGCCCGCCCTCGGCTTCAGCGATTCCTTATCTCCGGGATTCGGCAGCGCAGATCCGCGGCGGCGGCGTTATGCTTCGCCGGTGCCGCCGTCAGAGCGGCCATTCCCCATGAAGAGAAGCTGGAGCACGTCCCCATGAAAACGTCCCGTCGCAGTTTCCTGATCACCAGTGTCGGCGCGGTATCGGCGCTCGCGCTGTCCTCGCGCGAGGCCTTCGCCGCGCCGATGCTGGCCGAGACCGATCCGACCGCGGTTGCGCTCGGCTACAAGGCCGACGCCACCAAGGTCGACAAGAGCAAGTTCCCGAAATACGCGGCCGGGCAGGATTGCGCGGCCTGCTCGATGTACCAGGGCAAGAAGGGGTCGACTTCCGCCGCCTGCGTCGCCTTCCCCGGCAAGGACGTGGCCGCCAAGGGCTGGTGCAGCGCCTTTAGCAAGATGGCCTGAGCGCCGGGCGCCGCGCGCGCCCCTGGCCTCGAAGCAGAAACCCGGCAGGCAGCCCGCCCGCCGGGTTTTTTTGTGCCGCTTGTAATCGGCTTCGTCGCTCCCCTACACTCGCTGCACCACAACCGCGCCACGCCCATGCGGCGCATGGCGCATACCCCAGGCGGGAGAGGGCGACGCATGAGCTCGGCAAGCGAAAGGCAGCAGGCGACCCAACCGGCCGTGAATGGCCCCGGCCCCGGACGCAGCGCGGTGATCGCCGCCGTGATCGGCAACGCGCTCGAGTGGTACGACTTCACGGTGTTCAGCTTCATGGTGGTGGTGATCGCCGAGCTGTTCTTCCCGAGTTCCAGCGAATACGCCTCGCTGCTGCTGACCACCGCCACCTTCGGCGTGGCCTTCTTCATGCGGCCGATCGGCGGCATCGTGCTCGGCCTCTACGCCGATCGCGCGGGGCGCAAGGCCGCGCTGTCGCTGGTGATCCTGCTGATGACGGCCGGCATCTTCCTGATCGCGGCCGCGCCCACCTACGCGGCGATCGGCATCGGCGCGCCGCTCTTGATCGTGTTCGGCCGGCTGCTGCAGGGTTTCTCGGCCGGCGGCGAATTCGGCAGCGCCACCGCGATGCTGATCGAGGCGGCGCCGCGCGGCCGGCGCGGCTTCTACGGCAGCTGGCAGATGTCGAGCCAGTCGGCCGCGCTGCTGGTGGGCGCGCTGGTCGGCACCCTGGTCACGCACGGCCTGTCGAGCGAGGCGCTGCATGCCTGGGGCTGGCGCGTGCCGTTCCTGCTGGGCCTGCTGATCGGCCCGATCGGCTATTACCTGCGTCGCCACCTGGCCGACTCGGAAGTGTTCCTGGCCAGCAAGGCCAGCGCGCGCCGCGTCACGCTCGGCGAGGTGTTCGCGCAGCACGGTCGCGAGGTGCTCTGCGGGCTGGGCTCGGTGATCGCGCTGACCGTCACGATCTACGTGCTGATCAGCTACCTGCCGACCTTCGCGGTCAAGCAGCTCAAGCTGCCCTATGCCGAATCGTTCTACGCGGTGATCGTCGGCGGCTTGCTGCTGACGGTGCTCACGCCGCTGGCCGGCGCCTGGTCGGACCGGATCGGGCGCAAGACGCTTTCGCTGTGGTCGCTGGTCGCCACCCTGGCGCTGATCTACCCGCTGTTCCTCTGGCTCGACGCCGCGCCCAGCGTGGGCCGGCTGGTGCTGGTGCAGGGGCTGCTGGCGATCACCCTGTCGGGCTACTACGGGCCGTTCGGCGCGATGATCGCCGAGCTGTTCCCGGCCCAGGTCCGCTCCACCGGGCTGTCGCTTGCTTACAACGTCGCGGTGATGCTGTTCGGCGGATTCGGGCAGTTCATCGTCACCTGGCTGATCAAGGCGACAGGTACGCCGCTTGCGCCGACCTATTACGTGATGGCCGGGCTCGCGCTGTCGGTGATCGCGGTGGCCTGCATGCCGCGCCGCGCGCCGGGCTCGGGGGACTGAGGCGCGGGCCGCGCGACGGCCGGCGCGGCCGTGGCCGGGCGCCGGCGGATTCACGCCCGAGCCCGCGCCAGGCCCGCGCCGGGCCCATGCGGGGCCGGCTCGGCCGGCGATCGGGCGCGATCGCGGCGCGTGCCGCCGCCCCCCGCCGTGCCGGTTCGATCCGCGTCGCGGGCGCGGCGTATCCGTCACCGCTTGTTTAGCGATCCGGCGAAACAGCGCCGAACAGCGCCGCTTCCGGCGCTTCATCGCGCCGCGCCCGCCGCGGCGGGCCGCCAAGCACGCCGGAAATCGCCGCGCAAGCCTGGGCCGGCGCTTGATCCGGCCGGCTTGTTCCGGGCGTGAAAGCTCAAGTAAGATCGGCCGCACGCCGGCGCCAGCCGGCACGAGACCTGGAGATATCACAATGAAATCAGATCGTCTGTTGCGCGCCGCGATGGCGGGCGTCGCAGCGGCAGCGCTGGGCATCACGAGTGCCGCGCACGCGCAGATCCCGAACAAGACGCTCGTCTATTGCTCGGAAGGCAGCCCGGCCGGCTTCGATTCGGCCCAGTACACCACGGGTGTCGATTTCTCGGCAGCGACCTTTACCGTCTACAACCGCCTGGTCGAGTTCGTGCGCGGCGGCACCAAGGTCGAACCGGGCCTCGCGGAATCGTGGGACGTCTCGCCGGACGGCAAGACCTACACCTTCCACCTGCGTCATGGCGTGAAGTTCCAGACCACCGACTACTTCAAGCCGACGCGCGAATTCAATGCCGACGACGTGGTGTTCACCTTCGAGCGCATGCTCGACACCAACCAGCCGTTCCGCAAGGCCTACCCGGTGAGCTTCCCGTACTTCACCGACATGGGCCTGGACAAGCTGATCACCAAGATCGAGAAGGTCGATCCGTACACGGTGCGCTTCACGCTGTCCGAGCCGAACGCGCCGTTCATCCAGAACATGGCGATGGAATTCGCCTCGATCCTGTCGGCCGAGTACGCCGACCAGCTGCTCAAGGCCGGCAAGGCGCCCGACATCAACCAGAAGCCGATCGGCACCGGCCCCTTCGTGTTCCGCAGCTATACCAAGGACGCCACGATCCGCTTCGACGGCAACCCGGATTACTGGAAGAAGGGTGACGTGAAGATCTCGAAGCTGATCTTCTCGATCACGCCGGACGCCGGCGTGCGCGTGCAGAAGATCAAGCGCAACGAGTGCCAGGTGATGAGCTATCCGCGCCCGGCCGACATCGCCACGCTCAAGGCCGACGCGAACCTCGACATGCCCTCGCAGCCGGGCTTCAACCTCGGCTACCTGGCCTACAACGTGCAGCACAAGCCGCTCGACAACCTGGCGGTGCGCCAGGCGCTCGACATGGCGATCAACAAGAAGGCGATCATCGAGTCGGTCTACCAGGGGGCCGGCCAGGCCGCCGACGCGCCGATGCCGCCGACCCAGTGGTCGTTCGACAAGAACCTGAAGATGCCGGCCTACGACACCGCCAAGGCCAAGGCGCTGCTGGCCAAGGCCGGCTTCCCGAACGGCTTCGAGATCACGCTGTGGGCGATGCCGGTGCAGCGCGCCTACAACCCGAACGCGAAGCTGATGGCCGAGATGATCCAGGCCGACTGGGCCAAGATCGGCGTGAAGGCGAACATCGTCAGCTACGAATGGGGCGAGTACATCAAGCGCGCCCACTCGGGCGAGCAGGACGCCATGCTGATCGGCTGGACCGGCGACAACGGCGATCCGGACAACTGGCTCGGCACCCTGCTCGGCTGCACCGCGATGAACGGCAACAACTTCTCGCGCTGGTGCGACAAGTCCTTCGAGGCGCTGATCCAGAAGGGCCGCGTGACCAGCGGCCAGGAGGCGCGCACCAAGATCTACATGCAGGCGCAGCAGATCTTCGCGCAGCAGGTGCCGTATTCGCCGATCGCGAACTCGACGGTCTACCAGCCGACCACCAAGAACGTGGTCGACCAGCGCATCGAGCCGCTCGGCTACATCCGCTTCGACGGCGTCGGCGTGAAGTAAGCAGCGCCCGGCATCGCGACGTTGGACCGACTGCACGATAATTGACCCGGCGACGGGGGGCCTGCCCCCCGTCGCCGGTCGCATTTCATCCCCACGATTTTCCGAGACCCGCCATGTTGCGATTTGTGTTGCGCCGCATCGGCATGGTGATCCCGACCTTCATCGGCATCACCATCCTTGCGTTCGCGCTGATCCACCTGATACCGGGCGATCCCATCGAAGTGATGATGGGCGAGCGCGGTGTCGACCCGGCGATGCACGCCGAGGCGATGCACCGGCTCGGCCTCGACCAGCCCCTGCCGGCCCAGTATCTCCACTATCTCGGCCGGGCGCTGCATGGCGACCTGGGCCTGTCGATCATCACCAATACCAGCGTGATGGGCGAGTTCATGGCGCGCTTTCCCGCCACCGTCGAGCTGTCGATCTGCGCGCTGCTGTTCGCGCTGCTGGTGGGCCTGCCCGCCGGCGTGTTCGCCGCGCTGCGGCGCGGCACGGTGGTCGACCACGGCGTGATGGGCACCGCCCTGACCGGCTATTCGATGCCGATCTTCTGGTGGGGCCTGATCCTCATCATGGTGTTCTCCTCGACCCTGGGCTGGACGCCGGTGTCGGGCCGCATCGCGGTCGAATACGACATCCCGCACGTGACCGGCTTCATGCTGATCGACGCGCTGCTCGCGCCCGACGAGGGCTCGTTCCGCTCGGCGGTGAGCCACCTGATCCTGCCCTCGATCGTGCTGGGCACCATCCCGCTGGCGGTGATCGCGCGCATGACGCGCTCCTCGATGCTCGAGGTGCTGCGCGAGGACTACATCCGCACCGCGCGTGCCAAGGGCCTGTCGCCGGCGCGCGTGGTGGTGGTGCATGCGCTGCGCAACGCGCTGATCCCGGTGGTCACCGTGATCGGGCTGCAGATCGGCACCCTGCTGGCCGGCGCGGTGCTCACCGAGACGCTGTTCTCGTGGCCGGGCGTGGGCAAGTGGCTGATCGACGCGATCAGCCGCCGCGACTACCCGGTGGTGCAGGGCGGCATCCTGCTGATCGCCACCCTGGTGATCATCGTCAATCTCGTCGTCGATCTGCTCTACGGCGTGCTCAACCCCCGCATCCGCCATACGAGGTGATTCGATGAGCGAACTCCCCGACGCGCTGCCGTCGGTCGCCGCCGGCGGCCGCCTCCTCGCGCTGCAAGAATTCTGGCATCACTTCGCCCGCAACCGCGGCGCGGTGGGCGCCGGCCTGATCGTGCTGCTGCTGGTGCTGGTGGCGATCTTCGCACCGCTGATCGCGCCGCACAGCCCGATCGAGCAATACCGCGACTTCGTCAAGATCCCGCCCGCCTGGCTCGACGGCGGCAACTGGCGCTTCGTGCTCGGCACCGACGAGGCCGGCCGCGACATCCTCTCGCGCCTGATGTACGGCGCGCGCCTGTCGTTCTGGATCGGCCTGGTGTCGGTGGTGCTGGCGCTGATCCCCGGCGTGGTGCTGGGCCTGGTGGCGGCGTTCTTCCAGCGCTGGGCCGACACGCCCGTGATGCGCGTGATGGACGTGCTGCTGGCGCTGCCCTCGCTGCTGCTGGCGGTGGCGGTGGTGGCCATCATCGGCCCGGGCCTGACCAACACCATGTTCGCGATCGCGATCGTGGCGCTGCCCGGCTACGTGCGCCTCACGCGCGCCTCGGCGCTCGGCGAGCTGCAGAAGGAATACGTCACGGCCTCGCGCGTGGCCGGCGCCGGCACGCTGCGCCTGATGTTCTCGCAGGTGCTGCCGAACTGCACCGCGCCGCTGATCGTGCAGGCCACCCTGGGCTTCTCCTCGGCGATCCTCGACGCGGCCGCGCTCGGTTTCCTGGGCCTCGGCGTGCAGCCGCCCGCGGCCGAGTGGGGCGCGATGCTGGCCTCGGCGCGCGACTACATCGACAACGCCTGGTGGATCGTCACCATGCCGGGCCTGGCGATCCTGATCTCGGTGCTGGCCATCAACCTGCTCGGCGATGGCCTGCGCGACGCGCTCGACCCGAAACTGAAACGGATGGCCTGAACATGAACGATCTATTGACCATCCGCAATCTGGCCGTCAACTTCAACGGCCTGCCCGCGGTGGACCGCATCAACCTGTCGGTCGCGCCCGGCGAGGTGGTGGGCGTGGTGGGCGAATCGGGCTCGGGCAAGAGCGTGACCATGATGGCCCTGATGGGCCTGGTCGACGCGCCCGGCATCGTCACCGCCGACGAGGTCAGCTTCGACGGCATCGACCTGCTCAAGGCCAGCCCGCGCCAGCGCCGGCGCATCATCGGCAAGGACATCGCGATGGTGTTCCAGGACGCGCTGTCGAGCCTGAACCCAAGCTACACGGTCGGCTACCAGATCCGCGAGGTGCTGAAGCTGCACGAGGGGCTGCGCGGCGATGCGTTGAAGAGGCGCGCGCTCGAGCTGCTCGACCAGGTCGGCATTCCCGACGCGAAGAACCGCATCGACACCTTCCCGCACCAGATGTCGGGCGGCATGAACCAGCGCGTGATGATCGCCATGGCGGTGGCCTGCAATCCCAAGCTGCTGATCGCCGACGAGCCGACCACCGCGCTCGACGTGACCATCCAGGCCCAGATCATGGACCTGCTGGTGTCGCTGCAGAAGGAGCGCGGCATGGCCCTGGTGCTGATCTCGCACGACCTGGCGGTGGTCTCCGAGGTGGCCCAGCGGGTGGCCGTGATGTACGCCGGCGAGGTCATCGAGACCAACCGCGTGCCCGACATCTTCGCCGCGCCGCATCACCCGTATACTGAGGCGCTGCTCGCGGCGATCCCCGAGCACAACGCCGGCGCCGAACGGCTGGCCGCGCTGCCCGGCATGGTGCCGGGGCGCGACGACCGCCCCTCGGGCTGCCTGTTCGCGCCGCGCTGCAAGTACGTGGTCGAGGCCTGCCACGCGGCGCGCCCGGCGCTGGCCGAGCTGGTGCCCGGCGATGCCGCGATGCGCGCGCGCTGTATCAAGCCCCTGAATCTCCAAGCGATCGATCCGTCGGGAGGCGCACGATGAATGCAGTCCACGCTGAACCGCGCGCCGTCGGCCGCGATGACGCGGTGCTCGTCGCCGACGGGCTCGCGAAACACTATTCGGTGCGCCGCGGCATGTTCGGCCAGGCCACCGTCAAGGCCCTCAACGGCGTGTCCTTCACGCTCGCGCGCGGCCGCACGCTGGCGGTGGTGGGCGAGTCGGGCTGCGGCAAGTCCACCCTGGCGCGCCAGCTCACCATGATCGAGACGCCCACCGCCGGCCATCTGCGCATCGACGGCGAGGACGTGGCGGGCGCCAGCGGCGAGACCATCGCCGCGCTGCGCCGGCGCGTGCAGATGGTGTTCCAGAACCCGTTCGCCTCGCTCAACCCGCGCAAGACCGTCGAGCAGACGCTGGGCGAGCCGCTCGCGATCAACACGAAACTGGCGGCGGGCGAGCGCGCCGGGCGCATCGCGCAGATCATGCGCACCGTCGGCCTGCGGCCCGAGCACGCCAAGCGCTATCCGCACATGTTCTCGGGCGGCCAGCGCCAGCGCGTGGCGATCGCGCGGGCGATGATCCTCGATCCGCAGATCGTGGTGGCCGACGAACCCGTCTCGGCGCTCGACGTCTCGATCCAGGCGCAGATCCTGAACCTGTTCATGGACCTGCAGCAGCAGTTCGGCACCAGCTACGTGTTCATCTCGCACAACCTGTCGGTGGTCGAGCACGTGGCCGACGACGTGATGGTGATGTACTTCGGCGCGGTGGCCGAGCTCGGCGACAAGGCCACGCTCTACGCGCGGCCGCGCCATCCCTACACGCGCGCGCTGATGTCGGCCACGCCGGCGATCTTCGAGTCGGACCGGCGCATTCAGATCAAGCTGGAAGGCGAGCTGCCCTCGCCGCTCAAGCCGCCCTCGGGCTGCGCGTTCCACCAGCGCTGCCCGTACGCGATCGAGCGGTGCCGCGCCGAGGTGCCCGCGCTGAGGGAGGTCGATGGGCGGCAGGTAGCCTGCCATCGTGCCGAGGAGGTCGGTGACGGGAATGCCTGAAGCCAGGGCGGCGGGGGCGCGTGGCGCGGGACAGGCCGCGCGCCGTTCGCAGGCGGGTGGCGCGCGCGGCGCGCGGATGCGGCGGCGTGCCTCGCATCGGCGCGCACGGGCGGTGGCCGGCGCGATGCTGGCCGGCGCCTGCCTGCTGGCCGGGCTGGCCTGGCCGGCCGGCGAGGCGCTGGCGCAGGGCGGCGCCGTGCACGCGCCGCTCAACGGCGCGCGCATGCCGCCCAGCCTGTCGCTGCCCGGTTTCCATTCGCCGCCGCCCGATCCGACCGTCTCCAGCGGCGCGGTGCGCGCCCAGCCGGCGCGCATGCCCTTCTACGTGGCCAGCAAGGGCAAGACCACCATTTACCTGCTCGGCACCCTGCATGTCGGCGATCCGGCCGACTATCCGCCCGCCCAGCCGTTCCGCCGGCCCATCCTGGCTGCGCTGGCCGCCTCGCCGGTGCTCGCGCTGGAGCTGTCGCCGGACGACCTGCTCGAGTCCGCCGACGATGTCTCGAAATACGGCAGTTGCCGTTACCCCTGCCTGCCGAAGCTGTTGCCCGAGCCGCTGTGGCAGCGCCTCGCCGGCCGGCTGCGCGGCAATCCTGCGGCACTCGACGGGATCCGCCGGATGCGGCCCTGGCTGGCCGCGCTGGTGGTGGAGACCTACGACTCGCTGTCGGCCGGGCTGCAGACCGAATACGGCACCGAGGCGCAGCTGCAGAACGTGTTCCTGAAGAAGAAGGGCGCGCGCGTGGTCGGTCTGGAGACGCTGGCCGAGCAGATGCGCGCCTTCACCGGGCTGACGCTGGCCGAGCAGCGGGAGATGCTGGCCCAGGACATCACCCAGACGCCGGCGCAGAACGCCGACGACATCAAGGCCCTGCACCGGCTGTGGCGCATCGGCGACGCCGACGCGGTATCGGCCTGGGCCAACGCCAAGACCGAGCGGCTCGCGCATTCGCGGCCGCTGGCCGCGGCGATCGACAACAAGATCGTCTACGAGCGCAACCGCCGCTTCACCGCGCGCGCGATCGCGCTGGCGGGCCCGAACCGGCCGCTGTTCGTGGCGATCGGCGCGTTACATCTGGGCGGCCCCAAAGGTGTGATCGAATTGTTAAAGCGGCAAGGATTTCGCGTCGACGCCGGTTGATGATGGGGAAAACCCACACTTTTACCGATTTTCGCGGTTTAACGATTGACATGAAACATTGTCAAAACTATTCTCCAATCCACAACGGGATTGACACCGGAAAGTACAAAACACTACGGGGTAGTAGCACTATAAGAAGCGCGAGGAAGGCTTTGCCGGCACGTGTTTGACGTGCCGGCAAAGGCCACCGGCAGTACGCCAGGCCAACGACTAAGAAATACGAGGCACGCTTCGAGCGTGGTTGAAATTGGGCGTTCCGCCGCCCGGCCGGCCGTGGTCAGAGCCGGCGGGCGGCGGACGTGTTTTAAGCCAATTTCCAAGTCGGTAAATCATGCCGACATTATCGAATGTCACGATTTTGAATGGCGTCATTCAAATGGCATTTGAATTCGCTATTCGACGCGATTTAAAAAAGCAAAGCGCCCGAGGGCGCTTTTTTCATTGGTGACTATGATTCTCGCAGTGACGTTTGCCGCGAGCCTGTCGCACCGGCAGGCGGTACCGGCGCGCCGCGGTCGTGCGCCATTCAGGCATGCGCCGCGCCCGGCGCCGTCAGCGTCACGCCCGCGTGCTCCAGCGCATTGCGGATACGCCGCGCGAAGGCTAGCGCATGCGGGCCGTCGCCGTGCAGGCAGACCGTCTGCGCATTGAGCGGCACCCACTCGCCGGTCACCGCCCGCACGCGCCGCCCGCGCACCATCTCCAGCGTGCGCGCCAGCATCTCGTCCTCGTCCTCCACCATCGCGCCGGCCTCGCTGCGCGGCACCAGCGAGCCGTCGGCGCGGTAGCCGCGATCGGCGAACACCTCCTCCACGGCGGCCAGGCCCAGGCGCCGCGCGGCGCCCACGAAGCCGCTGCCGGCCAGGCCGAACACGGCCACCGACGGGTCGAAGTCGTGGATCGCCGCCACCACCGCGTCGGCGATGCGCGGGTCGCGCGCGGCCTGGTTGTAGAGCGCGCCATGCGGCTTGACGTGGGCGATGCGCCCGCCCTCGGCTTGTGCGATCGCAGATAGCGCACCCAGTTGATAGAGGACGCCGGCGTAGATCTCGCTCGCCGGCAGGTCCATCTCCTTGCGCCCGAAGTTCTCCGGGTCGTGGAAGCTCGGGTGCGCGCCGATCGAGACATTCTTCTCGACCGACCAGCGCACGCAGTCGCGCATCGCCTGCGCGCCGCCCGCGTGCCAGCCGCACGCGATATTCGCCGACGTGACGAGGTCCAGGAGCGCCTCGTCGGAGCCGCAGCCCTCGCCGAGATCGGCATTCAGATCGATTTCCATGATGTTCTCGTCATGAGGGGTGAGGGGAGCCGTCAGGCGGCCCGGGTGCCGGCCGCCAGCGCCCGGCGCTGCCGCTGGTGCGCCTCGTCGCGCAGCGCGATCGCCACGTCGATCTGGCGCAGGTAGGCGCGCTCGGCCGCGAGCGCCTCGCGCGCGGCCTCGGCGGTGGTCGGCACGAAGCGGATCGGCAGGTTCAGGCGCGCCTGGGCGAGCTTCCAGAGATCGGCGCGGATCACCGTGCCGATCTGCGGATAACCGCCGGTGGTCTGGGCGTCGTGCATCAGCACGATCGGCTGGCCGTTCGGCGGAACCTGGATGGTGCCCGGCAGCACCGCGTGCGAGAGCAGTTCCTCGCGCGCCTCGCGCAGCAGGGCCGGCCCCGCCAGGCGGTAGCCCATCCGGTTGCTGTTGGGCGTGACGCGCCATTCCTCGTTCCACAGCGCCTGCTGCGAGGCGCTCGCGAAGCCGCCGTATTGCGGGCCGGCCAGCACCCGCACCAGGGTGGGCCAGGATGCATGCGTATGCGGGCGGCGCGGCAGCGCCTCGCTCGGCATCAGCGAGGCGCACCAGGCCGGCGCCTTGACGCCGAATTCCTGCGCCTCGGGCGCGAGACAGGCGGGTGTGGCGGCACCGGGCTGGCCGACCGGCAGGCGGTCGCCGTCGCGCAGCGCGCGCCCGCCCAGGCCGCCGAAGCGCGAGCCCAGGTCGGTGCTGCGCGAGCCGAGCACCGGCAGCACGTCGATGCCGCCCGCCACGCACAGATAACCGCGCATGCCGTGCTGTGCGACCTGCAGCGCGAGGGTCTGCCCGGCCGCCACCGGCAGGCTCCACCAGGCATGCACGCGCCGGCCGTCGAGCATGGCGCCGAAGCCGGTGCCGGTGATCGCGATGCGCGTGGCGCGCGGGAAGCGGAAGCTGGCGGGGCCGAGCGTGATCTCGATGGCGGCCGCCGCGGGGCGGTTGCCGACCAGCCGGTTGCCGACCTCGAGCGCCAGCGTGTCGAGCGCGCCGCCCAGCGCCACGCCCAGGTGACGAAAACCGCGCCGGCCGGTGTCCTGCACCGTCGACAGCGGCCCGGCGCGCAGCACCTCGATGCCGGCGGAAGCGGAGCCCTGGCTCATGATGCCTGCACCTCCCGCACCGTGAAGCGTACGCGGTCGCCCGGCTGCAGCAGGGTGGGCGGCGTCTGCGCGGGATCGAACAGGGGCAGGGCGGTGCGGCCGATCAGTTGCCAGCCGCCGGGTGCGCTGGCCGGGTAGATGCCGGTCTGCGCGCCGCCGATGCCGACCGAGCCGGCCGCCACCTCCAGGCGCGGCGCGGTGCGACGCGGCGTGTGCAGGGCCGCCTCGAGGCCGCCGAGATAGGCGAAGCCGGGCTGGAAACCGAGGAAGAACACGATGTAGCTGCCGGCCGCGTGGCGTTCGACCACCTCGCGCGCGGCCAGTCCGGTATGCGCGGCGACCGCCGCGAGATCGGGGCCGGCCTCGCCGCCGTAGATCACCGGGATCTCGACCTCGCGGCCCGGCGCGGCATCGGGATCGGCCTCGCGCCAGGCGGCCTCGAGCCGCGGCAGCAGCGCCGCCGCCGAGGTCTCGAACGGATCGAACACCACCGTGAGATTGTTCATGCCCGGCACCACGTCGAGCACCTGCGGCCAGCCGCGCGCGAGCGCCGCGACCGCCCAGATCCGGCGCTGGCAGTCCAGCGTGGCGGGCGGCGGCGCTTCGCAGACGAGAGCGGTATCGCCTAGCGGGTAGAGACGGGGAGCGGTCATGGGCGGCTCACGGGCATCGATTGCTGCGGATGATACATCATCAATAATTTATCGATAAATTATCGATAAGGAGGGCGTGTTACGGCGGTAATCGCGCGCATCTGGCGTACACTGCGGCCATTCCCCGCCCTCGATGGTTCCCGCCGTGCCAGACAAAGCGCCCCGCTCGCCCGCCCAGATCGTTTCGTCCGAACATCTCGTCTCCGAGACCAGCGTCGAGCTGTCCGAACTCGAATACGGGCTGATCATGGCGAGCAATGCGTTCAATCGCTGGATGGTCCGCTGCATGGACGCGGCCGGCGCCAAGGACATGACCGCGATCGAGGTCTCGCTGCTGCACCACGTGGGCCATCGCGACCGCAAGAAGAAGCTCGCCGACATCTGTTTCGTCCTGAATATCGAGGATACGCACGTTGCCACCTACGCGCTGAAGAAGCTCGCCGCGCGCGGCTACGTGTGCGGCGAGAAGTCGGGCAAGGAGGTGCTGTTCTCGGTGACGCCGGCCGGGCGCGCGCTCTGCGAGCAGTACCGCGAGGTGCGCGAGCGCTGCCTGATCGAGACGCTCAAGGAGAGCGGGCTGACCAACCGGCAGATCGGCGAGGCCGCGCAACTGCTGCGCAATGCCTCGGGGCTCTACGACACGGCCGCGCGCGCGGCCGCTTCGCTGTAGGCGGGCAAGAAGGAAGGGAGAATGGCGGGCGGCTCAGCCGGCCGCGCCCGAGCGATAGGCGTGGCGCTCGGTGAGGATCCAGTCGAGCGGGCGGTCGTGCGATTCGCGCGGCAGCGCGTCGAGCGCCGACACTTCGTAGGCCACGCCGATCGTCACCGGCAGCGCCTCGTTCGGCCAGGCCGCCAGCGTGCGGTCGTAGTAACCGCCGCCGTAGCCGAGCCGGAAGCCCTGCTTGTCGAAGCCGACGCAGGGGATCAGCAGCAGGTCCGGCACCAGCGCCTCACCCTCGGCCGGCTCGGGGATGCGGTGATGGCCGGTGCGCATCGGCGCGTCCGGGGTCCAGCGCCGAAACGACAGCGGCGTATGGGGCTCGGCGATCACCGGCAGCGCGGCGCGGCGGCGATGGTCGTCGGCGAGCCATTCGGCGACCGTGGCGCGTGCGTCGAATTCGCCCGGCAGCGGCCAGTAGAAGCCCACCGTGAGCAGCGGATGCTTGCCGAGCAGATCGAGGATCCGGCGCGCCAGCGCGGCATTCGCGGCCGCCTCGCCGCTCGCCGCGCGACGCAGCGGCGCGAGCGTTTCGCGCAGCGCCTGCTTGCGATTGGCGACGGGGGGGCGTGCTATGCTTTCGCTCACTTCGTGCTCCATGAAAAACGATGTCAACCAGCCTCGTCCGAGTATATCGCGCGGCCGCCATGACGCTGTCGGCGGTCGTACTGGCCGCGGGCGCCGCCGCGTGTGCCGCTCAACCCGTCGACGACGTCACGTCGAACGACGATCAGGTCTTCGTCCAGCTACGCGAGGCCGCGCGCGCCAACAACCCGGCCCGCGCCGCGCAGCTCGCCGCGATGATCCCGAATTATCCGGCGCCGTCCTATCTCGAGTATTTCCAGATCAAGCCGCAGTTGTTCGACAGCTCGGGCAAGGCTCGCATCGACGCGCCCGACGCGCCGGTGCTGTCCTTCCTGCAGCGCTACGACGGCCAGGCGATCGCCGACCGCATGCGCAACGACTACCTGCTGGTGCTGGGCGCGCGTCATGACTGGCGCGGCTTCGACGAGCAGTACAAGCGCTTCGTGCTCGACGACGACACCCAGGTGAAGTGCTACTCGCTCGAGTCGCGCGCCTCGCGCGGCGAGAACGTCGCCGACATGGCGCGCCACCTGCTGGTCGAGCCGAAGAACTACGGCGATGCCTGCGTCGACCTGATCTCGGCGCTGGCGGTCAACCAGCAGTTCTCGTCCGACGACGTCTGGACCCAGGCGCGCCTGGCCTTCGAGCAGAACTACACCACCACCGCCGGCAAGATCGTCGACGTGCTCGGCCCGCGCCCGGCCGGCTTCGACCAGGCCGCCGGCGCACCGCCGCTGTTCCTCGCGCGCGGCGTCGGCAGCGATGCCGTCTCGCGCCAGCTGGCGCTGATCGCGATCACGCGCATGGCGCGCAACGATCCCGACCAGGCGGCCGGCATGATGGGCACGCTCACCCAGCTCTCCAAGTCGGAGCAGGCGATCGCCTGGGGCGAGATCGGCATGCAGGCGGCGCTCAAGCGCTCGCCGATGGCGCTGCAGTACTACAAGCAGTCCGGCGGCGCGCCCCTGTCGGTGCCCGGCTACGAATGGCGCGTGCGCGCCGCGCTGCTGGCCGGCGACTGGCCCTCGGTGCGCTGGGCCATCGACCAGATGCCCGACGAGCTGCGCGCCCAGCCGGCCTGGCTCTACTGGCATGGCCGCGCGCTGAAGCAGGCCGGCGATGCCGGCGGTGCGAACCGCGACTTCGAGCAGGTGGCGGGCCGTTTCGACTTCTACGGCCAACTGTCTGCCGAGGAACTGGGCCAGAAGACCGTGATCCCGCCGCGCACCACCGTCAGCGACGCCGAGGTCGACGCGATGAGCCAGGTGCCAGGCTTCGCGCTGGCGCGCCGGTTCTACGCGCTGAACCTGCGCCTGGAAGGCAATCGCGAATGGAACTGGCCGCTGCGCGGCATGACCGATCGCCAACTGCTGGCCGCGGCCGAATACGCCAAGCGCATCGACATGCTCGACCGCACCGTCAACACGGCCGATCGCACCACCGCGATGCACGACTTCACGCTGCGCTATCCCTCGCCGTATCGGCCGATCGTGGAGCGCTACGCGGCCACCAGCGGGCTCGATATCGAGTGGGCCTATGGCCTGATCCGACAGGAATCGCGCTTCATCACCAGCGCGCGTTCCTCGGCGGGCGCCGGCGGCCTGATGCAGCTGATGCCGGCCACCGCGCAACTGGTGGCCAAGAAGCTCGGCATGGGCGGTCTCTCGCGCGCGCAGATGCACGACATCGACACCAATATCCAGCTCGGCACCTGGTACCTGTCCGACATCTACCAGAAGTTCGACGATTCGGCGGTGCTGGCCACGGCCGGCTACAACGCCGGGCCGGGACGCCCGCGCCAGTGGCGGCAGGTGCTGACCCAGCCGGTCGAGGGCGCGATCTTCGCCGAGACCATCCCCTTCAACGAGACGCGCGACTACGTGAAGAACGTGCTGTCGAACACCACCTATTACGCGGCGCTGTTCGAGGGCAAGCCGCAGTCGCTGAAGGCGCGGCTCGGTTTCGTCTCGCCCTGAGCCGGGAGCCGGGGCCGGCCCGGGCCACCTGCCGGGTCGAGCCGGGCCTTACCTTTCGCGCGGGCCGCGGCGGGATCGCGGCCCGCGATTTGTTTCCCGCGCGCGGTCGAGGCAGGGCAGGCAGCAGCCCGATCGTCGCGGCGCGCAGTCGACAGCTGACGGAGGCTCGCCCATGGATCGCCCGCCCCTCGCCCTGATCGGCGGTACCGGCTTCATCGGTGCCCGCCTGGTCGCGAACCTGGTTCGCGACGGCCGCCCGGTGCGGATCGCCGCGCGGCGCCGCGAGCATGCCCGCCATCTCGCCACGCTGCCGGTCGAGATCGTCGAGCTGGACAGCTTCGATACCCGCAGCCTGGCGCGCTTCGTGGCCGGCGCGCAGGTGGCCGTCAACCTGGTCGGCGTCCTGCACGGCGGCCACGGCAAGCCTTACGGCGAAGGTTTCCGGCAGGCCCACGTGGCGCTGCCGGCGGCGCTGGCGGCGGCCTGCGCCGAGGCCGGCGTCCCGCAACTGGTGCAGGTCAGCGCGCTCGGTGCCGATTCGCGCGGGCCCAGCATGTACCAGCGTTCCAAGGGCGACGGCGAGGCCGCGCTGCATGCGGCGGCGGCCGCTTCCGGCGGCGCGCTGGCGGTCACGGTGCTGCGGCCCTCGGTGGTGTTCGGCCCCGGCGACGCGTTCCTGAGCACCTTCGCGCGGCTGCAGCGCAGCTTGCCGGTGCTGCCGCTGGCGATGCCCGACGCGCAATTCCAGCCGATCTACGTCGGCGACGTCGCGCAGGCGCTGAGCCGCGTCAGCGGGCTGCGCGAGGCGTATGGCAAGACCTACGAGCTGGGCGGCCCGAAGGTCTACACGCTCGAGCAACTGGTGCGCTACTGCGGCGTACTGGTCGGGCACGAGGCACGCATCCTGCGCCTGCCCGACGCGCTGGCGCGGTGGCAGGCGCGCCTGTTCGAGTGCCTGCCCGGCGAGCCGGTGATGACGCGCGACAACCTCGATTCGATGCGCGTGCCCAACCTGGCGAGCGGGCCGCTCGCGCCCGAGCTGGGGATCCGGCCGGCCAGCATCGAGAGCGTGGCGCCGTCCTACCTCGGCGCCGGCGGCACGCGCCACGATGCCTGGCGCGCGCGTCGCTGAGCGCGGCAGGGCATCGCCCCCGATTCACTTATTTTTGATGAAGCAGCAAGGTTCGAGCATGCAATTGATCATTGGCGACAAGAGCTATTCCTCGTGGTCGATGCGGCCCTGGG
Organism: Burkholderia gladioli; assembly: GCF_000959725.1. Taxonomy (NCBI): domain Bacteria; kingdom Pseudomonadati; phylum Pseudomonadota; class Betaproteobacteria; order Burkholderiales; family Burkholderiaceae; genus Burkholderia; species Burkholderia gladioli. The sequence continues at coordinate 1,358,881 of NZ_CP009323.1, read as the reverse complement.
TGCTGATGCGGCACTTCGGGATCCCCTTCGACGAGACGCTGATCGAGCTGCGCACGCCCGAGACGAGCGCGCGGATCCGCGCGGTATCGCCCTCGGGCAAGGTGCCCTGCCTGATCGACGACGACGGCCTGGCGATCTGGGATTCGCTGGCGATCGCCGAGACCCTGGCCGAGCGTCATCCGGCGCTGGCCATGTGGCCGGCCGAGCCGGCCGCGCGGGCCCGCGCGCGCAGCGTGTCGGCCGAGATGCATGCCGGCTTCGTCGCGCTGCGCGCCGAGATGCCGCTCGATATCCGCGCCACCCTGCCGGGCCGCGAGGCCTCGCCGGCGGCGCTGGCCGACGTGGCGCGCATCGACGCGCTGTGGCGCGACTGCCTCGCTGCCTCGGGCGGGCCGTTCCTGTTCGGTGCCTTCGGCATCGCCGACGCGATGTACGCGCCGGTGGTGATGCGCTTCGTCACCTATGCGCCGCCGCTATCCGAGGTCGCGGCGGCTTATGTGGCGCGCATGCTCGCGGTGCCGGCGGTGGCGGCCTGGGCCGACGAGGCGCGTCACGAGACGCGCGTGTTCGATCACTGAGCGACGATGGACCAGGGAATGCGGCGGCGGCCCGGCGCCGCGCGCCGCGGCAAGGAGGTGAGGTCATGAAGATCTACGCAGTCGGCGGCGCGATTCGCGACGAACTGCTCGGCGTGCCGGTCCAGGATCGCGACTACGTGGTGGTCGGCGCGACGCCCGAGCAGTTGGCGGCCCAGGGCTATCGCCCGGTCGGCAAGGATTTCCCGGTGTTCCTGCATCCGCGCACCCACGAGGAATACGCGCTGGCGCGCACCGAGCGCAAGACCGCGGCCGGTTATCACGGCTTCCAGTTCTATTTCGCGCCCGACGTCACGCTCGAGGAGGACCTGGCGCGCCGCGACCTGAGCATCAACGCGATGGCGCGCGAGTTGAGCCCCGACGGCAGCCTGGTCGGCCCGGTGGTGGATCCGTTCGACGGCCGCGCCGACCTGGCCGCGAAGCGCTTTCGCCACGTCGGCCCGGCCTTCGTCGAGGATCCGGTGCGGATCCTGCGGATCGCGCGCTTCGCGGCCCGTTTCGCCGATTTCACGGTCGCGCCCGAGACGCTCGCGCTGATGCGCGAGATGGTGACGGCCGGCGAGGTCGACGCGCTGGTGCCCGAGCGGGTCTGGCAGGAGCTCTCGCGCGGGCTGATGGAGGCGAAACCCTCGCGGATGTTCGAGGTGCTGCGCGAATGCGGGGCGCTGGCGCGCATCCTGCCCGAGGTCGACGCGCTGTTCGGCGTGCCGCAGCGCGCCGACTACCACCCCGAGGTGGATACCGGCGTGCACGTGATGATGGTGGTCGACTACGCGGCGCGGCACGGCTACACGCTGCCGGTGCGCTTCGCCGCGCTGACCCACGATCTCGGCAAGGCCACCACGCCCGAGCACGTGCTGCCGCGCCATATCGGCCATGAAGGCCGCAGCGTCGATCTGCTCAAGCCCTTGAGCGAGCGCCTGCGCGTGCCGAACGAATGCCGCGACCTGGCCCTGCTGGTGGCGCGCGAGCACGGCAACCTGCACCAGGTGATGAAGATGGGCGCGGCCGCGCTGGTGCGCTTCCTGGAACGCGCCGACGCGCTGCGCAAGCCCGGCCGCTTCGCCGAGATGCTGCAGGCCTGCGAATCGGATGCGCGCGGGCGGCTCGGGCTGGAGGCGCAGCCCTATCCGCAGGCCGAGCGCCTGCGGCGCGCGCTGCTGGCCGCGCGCTCGGTGGATGCCGGCCAGGTGGCGGCCGGGCTGCGCGGCAATCCGGAAGGAATCCGCGAGGCGGTGCATCGGGCGCGGATCGCGGCGGTGGCGGCCGAGCTCTCGATCGACGCCGACGCGGGCGAATGAGCGGCGCGCCGGCGGTGGCGATCCGCGCGGCGCGGCCGGCCGATGCGCCGGCCGTCTCGGCGCTGCTGCGCCAGCTCGGTTACGAGGCCGGGCCGGCCCAGGTCCAGGGCCGGCTCGAGGCGCTGGCCGGCAGCGCGGCCGACACGGTGCTGGTGGCGGCGGTCGGCAGCGAGATCGCCGGCTGCATCAGCCTGCACGCCCTGCCGCTGTTTCATGCCGAGGGGCGACTGGGCCGCATCACGAGCCTGGTGGTCGACCAGGGCCGGCGCTCGCGCGGCATCGGTGGCGCGCTGATGGCCGCCGCCGCGGCCTGGTTCGAGGCCGCCGGCTGCGTGAAGACCGAGGTGACGAGCGGCGACCACCGCGCCGATGCGCATCGCTTTTATGCGCGCCATGGTTACGCGCGGGATGGGCAGCGGCTGTCGCGGCGCGGCCCATTCGACCTGGTCGCGACTGAGCCGCGCGCCTGACCGGCGCACTTCATCGAGATTCAAGCGGGGAAAAAACGAAACCGTCACCCGCGGCCGATGCCGCGCGTGACGGTTCTGGGGGAAGCGATCTCAGCGCGCCGCGCCCGACACGCGCCCGTCCGGGCCGTACAGGCCGGCGCGCGCCGGCTGGGCGCGCAGCACCTGCAGGGTGCGCTCGTTGTAGTCCATGCGGATGCGGATCAGCATGCCGTTGTTGAGGTTGGCGTGGCGCACGCGCTCGGTGGCCTCGCGCAGCAGCTTCCAGCGGCTCGCGACGCTCGGGTCGCGCTCCGAGGCGGCGTCGATGCCGACGCGGCCGGCCGGGTAGCCGAGCGCGGCGAGCTGCACGTCGCGCTGCTTCTCGAGCGTGGCCAGGCGCTCGACCAGCTGGGTCTTGCGCTCGATGATGTCGGGCAGCGTATCGGCCGGCGAGGCCGCCGTCAGCGCCTGTTGCTCGTAGGCGAGCAGGGAGGCGAAGGCTTCCACCGTCGCGTGCTCGTCGTTGATCGTCGCCAGCAGTGCTTCTTTCATTGCGTCTCGCTCAAAACGCCGGCGCGCGGACCATCCGCGTGCCGATTGCGGTCGCCCCCCGCCGCCCTCAGCCGAGCTTGACCGGCGTCTGCACCAGCTCGCGAGCCGTCTGCAGGATGCCGTCCGCGATCTTGCCGGTGTCGATCGAGAGCGAGCCGTTGCGGATCGCATCGCGGATCGACGCCACCTTCGCGGTGTCGATATCGGCCGAGCCCGACGAGGCCAGCGATTGCAGGTTCGTCGACACGGAGGACAGGTTCACGTTCGCATCGCCGCCGGTGGCGGGCGCGGCGTCGGCCACCGGCGCCGCGGGGGCGGCGGCCTGGCTGCGCGACGAAGCGGCGTCGGAGGACGCCGGGCGGACGTTCGTGGCGGGGGTGGAATCGATTTTCACGATGGGCTTCCTGAACGATTTGAGCGAGATAACGGCAGGACGGAGCCGAACTTTAGCGCTCGATCTTCAGTAAATGCTTTCAGAAACAAAAGTTTGCACTCTTTTGCAGTCTTACTGGCCGCGCTGGCGGCGCCCATCATAACGGAATCTCGACCGTTCCCGAATCCTTCACCACCGCCGTGACGATCTGGCCCGCCGCGAGGCGCACCCGCACCTGCTGGCCCGGCCCCGCGTTGTTCATCACGCTGCCTTCCGACGAAATCGTGAAACCCTTGCCGGCCGCCACCACGCGCACGGTCTGGCCGATCGTCACCGACGAGGCGCTGCGCAGCATGTCCTGGCGCAGCGGCAGGCCGGCCGCCACGCGCACCAGCGAGGTGCCGCCGACTGCCTGGCCGGGGTCGGTGATGATCGCCAGCGGCAGCTGGGTCAGGTCGCCGTCGTGGGCGACCAGGTCGGCGGCCGTCAGCACCTCGCCGGGCGACAGCGCGCGAGCCGCCACGTAATAGGTGCCCTGCACCGAGATCTTCGACTGCAGGTAGAGCGTCCAGGGTTTCGCGCCGGCGCAGCGCACGCCCACCGTGGTGCGGCCCCAGAGCCGCGCGCCGGTTGGCAGGAAGGGCTCGAGCCCGGTGCAGGCGGCCAGCCCGCGCGGGAAGGCCGGCGCCACCGTGACGATCGCCTTGCCCGGCAGGCCGGCGGTCTGCTGGCGCAGGAAGGCCAGCGCGGCCTGGCGGATCGCTTCCGGATCCTGCTGGCCCTCGGGTACCGGCGGCGCGGCCTGGGCCTGGGCGGGCGCGGCGCCGGTTGCGGCGGCAGCGGTGTCGCCGGCGGGCGGCAGGGCGGCGCGCGTCGAGACGCGCAGGATGCCGGCTACCGGCTGGCGCAGGGTGGCCACCGCGGCCGGCCCGGCCGGATGCGGCGGCGCCACGTCCTGGGCGACCACCGGCGCGACCTGCTGGGCGCGCGCGGCGGGCGACGGGGCGAAGGCGGCGCGCAGCGAGGCGCCGGCCTGGGCGGGCACGGCAGCCGCGCCGCCGGGCGCGCGATAGACGGCGGATCGATAAGCGGCAGGCGCCGCGGCGGCCGGGCCGGCCGGCGCCGCCTGCGCGGCGCGGCGGGCGGCGGCGATGCCGGCCGCGTAACCGGCGGCGTAGTCGGCGGCATAGGTCGCCGCGTCCTGGGACGGTTGCGCGGCGCCGGGACGAGCGGGGCTGTTGGCGGGCTGGGCGCCGGGGTTCGCGCGACGGCTCGGATACAGCGGCGGCTCGGGCCGGTTCGCGTCGGGATCGGCCGAGGCGGCCGCGCGCATCGCGGCCTCGCCGCCCGACAGGACCTCGACGGCCCGCGTGCCGACCATGCCGCCCGGATTCGGATTCTGGTTCGCGCCGGCCGCCATGGCGGGCCGCGGCGCGGTGCCGGGCGCGCTGCCGGTCAGCACGATGTCGTTGGCCGAGGTGGCGCCGTTCGCGACGGCGCTGCCGCCGCCGTAGGCGCCGCGCAGCTCGGCGGCGCTGTAGCTGTTGAGACTGGTCGAGCCACGCGGGGCGGGGGTGTTGACGCCATGCGCGTTCGCGTTGGCGAGCGCCGTCTCGGCCGATTCGCCGCGCCCGGGGATCACGATCATGCCGTCGGCGCCGGCGCTCTGCGCCAGTGCCGCGGCCGGCAGCAGCGCGGCCAGGGCCAGCGCCAGCAGCGCGCGGCGGCCGAGCGCACGCGCCGCCTTGCCGGATCCGCTCACCGGGCCTGCGTCCGTCGCCATCGCCGCCTCCTCGAAAAACCGTTGGTACGGCATCGCATTCTAGGGAGGCGCCACCCCGGACAAACGATGAATAGAGGGGGGCTTTGCCGGTTATTCGTCCGATTGCCGCTTGCCTTGCGCGCCTACGATGGCTGTCATCGAAAAGCGTCCCTGCGCCCGCCGCCTTCCTCGCGCGGGTCCGGGGCGCGGCACCGCTTTGAGCTGGAGGACCGCACGATGCTGGACAAACTCGACGCCGAATTCGCATTCGGCCGCCAGGCGCTCGACGTTCGCGCGTACCGGCAGGAACTGCTGTCGTCGAACATCGCCAATGCCGACACGCCGGGCTACCAGGCCCGCGACGTCGACTTCGGCGCGACGCTCGGCCGTGCCCTCAAGCAGCAGGCCGGCCAGGCCACCACCGACAACGCCACCCGCCTGCCGCTGGCGCAGCCGGCCGGCGTGACCAGCGGCATGACCCTGGTGTCGACCGCGCCCGGCCACATGAGCGGCGACACGCGCCTGGCGGCCACCGGCGGGCCGGTCGAGGACTATGGCCGCGCCGCCTACCGGATCCCGAGCCAGCCCTCGCTGGACGGCAACACGGTCGACCTCGATGCCGAGCGCGTGCAGTTCGCCGACAACACGGTCCACTTCGAGACCGGCATGACGCTGGTGAGCGGCCAGATCAAGGCGATGCTGGCCGCGATCCAGTCGGGCAGCTGAGCCGGCCGCCCGAGCCGAGCCCGATGTCATCGTCCCGTCATCCGCCGCGCCGCTGCGCCGAGCACGACGCAAACCCAGCCGTACCCGAGGAGCCCACATGCCTTCGCTGATGAACATCTTCGACGTCGCCGGATCGGCGATGTCCGCCGAATCCCAGCGCCTGAACGTCACGGCGTCGAACCTGGCCAACGCGGACAGCGTGACGGGCCCGGACGGCAAGCCCTACCGCGCCAAGCAGGTGGTGTTCGAGACCCAGCCGATCGGCAACGCGCGCACCCGCTCGGGGCAGGGCGTGGGCGGGGTGCAGGTCAAGCAGGTGATCGACGATCCCTCGCCGATGAAGACCAACTACGACCCGTCTAACCCGGCGGCCGACGCGAACGGCTACGTGACCATGCCGAACGTCGATCCGGTGCAGGAGATGGTCAACATGATCTCGGCCTCGCGCTCGTACCAGGCCAACGTCGAGACCCTGAACACCGCCAAACAGCTGATGCTCAAGACGCTGACGATCGGCTCCTGAAGCCGGGCGCCGCCCTCGACACCGACCGCAAGACTTCCCAACCCGAACCAGCGTATCCGCGAGCGACCTCGCGAAAGGCAACCCGGAGATGAGCTCCTCCAGCACGATCGGCGGCAACGGCACCACGGTGAACAACACGCCGACCGACACCATGAACGCCAACAGCAGCAACACGTCGGCGGCGGACCTGCAGCAGACCTTCCTGACCCTGCTCGTCACGCAGTTGCAGAACCAGGATCCGACCAGCCCGGTCGACAGCTCGCAGATGACCTCGCAGCTCGCGCAGATCAACACCGTGAGCGGCATCGCCCAGCTCAACTCGTCGCTGACCTCGCTGTCCTCGCAGATCACGGCGGGCCAGCAGACCCAGGCGGCGATGCTGGTCGGCTCGAACGTGCTGGCCCCGGGCAATACGCTGAGCCTTTCCGGCGGCGCGACCACCGCGTTCGGCGTGCAGCTCAGCACGGCCGCCTCGAACCTGACCATCACCGTCACCAACTCGGCCGGCCAGGTGGTCAACACCATCAACGAGGGCGCGCAGCAGGCCGGCACGGTGCCGTTCACCTGGACGCCGACCGACAGCACCGGCGCCAAGCTGCCGGATGGCAACTACACCATCAAGGCGACCTACACCGATTCCAGCGGCAACACCGCCAGCGCCACCACCATGACGGTCGCGCAGGTGCAGGGCGTGATCCGCCAGGCCGACGGCACGCCGGGCCTGGCGCTGTCCAACGGCACCACGGTCGGCCTGTCGGCGATCGGCGCGATCTTCCCGTCGGCCTCGGCCTCGAACGGCTCGGGCTCCGGTTCGGGTTCCGGCTCGGGCTCGGATTCGTCGAACAACAACTCGAATTCCTCTTCCTGACTATTGACCCGGCCACGCGCCGACGGAGACCAACATGGGTTACCAACAGGGCTTGAGCGGTTTGCAGGGCGCGTCGAACGACCTCGACGTGATCGGCAACAACATCGCGAACGCGAACACCACCGGCTTCAAGGCCGCCACCGCGCAGTTCACGGACATGTACGCGAACTCGGTGTCGTCCGCGGTCGCCAACGGCATCGGCATCGGCACCCAGCTCGCGGCGGTCGCGCAGGTGTTCCAGCAGGGCGGTTTCACCACCACCCAGAACCCGCTGAACATGGCGATCAACGGCAACGGCTTCTTCCAGGTGACCAACAACGGCGTGACCACCTACACGCGTGACGGTACCTTCAACGCCGACAAGAACGGCAACATCGTCAACGCGGCCGGCGCGCAGCTGATGGGCTATGCCGTGAACGCCAACGGCGTGATCAACACCGGCGCGCTGGTGCCGCTCACCGCGCCGCAGGGCAACATCGCGCCGAAGGCGACCAGCTCGATCACCGGCCAGTTCAACCTGAGCACCTCGGACACGTCGCAGTCGAGCACCGCGGCCTTCAATCCGAACGACCCGACCACCTACACGCTGCACCAGTCGGTGCCGGCCTTCGATTCGCTGGGCAACAGCGAGAACGTCGACCTCTACTTCGTGAAGTCGACCACCACCGGCAGCTGGGAAGTGTGGGCCGGCGCCAACGGCGCGGCGCCGCAGGACATGGGCACCGCCAAGTTCGACAGCTCGGGCAAGCTGATCGGCACGGTGGGCACCGACGGCAACCCGACCGCGGTGACCAACACCTTCGCGCTGGCGGTCAACAACACCAACGGCGCCACCGCCCAGACCATCAACATCAACCTGAGCGGCTCGACCCAGTTCGGCGCGTCCAAGAGCGGCGTGGCGAACCTGAACGCGGACGGCTACCCGACCGGCACGCTGAACTCGTATTCGGTCGGCGCGGACGGCACCATCCAGGGCATCTACTCGAACAACCAGACCCTGACGCTGGGCCAGGTGGTGGTGGTCAACTTCAACAACCCGCAAGGGCTGACCAGCATCGGTGGCAACCAGTACATCCAGACCAGCGCCTCGGGCGTGCCCCAGGTCGGCGTGCCGGGCAGCACCAACCACGGCACCCTGAAGGGCAGCACCACGGAAGCCTCGACCACCGACCTGACCGGCGAGCTGGTGAACCTGATCACGGCGCAGCGCGACTACCAGGCCAATGCGCAGACCATCAAGACGCAGCAGGCCGTCGACCAGACGCTGATCAACCTCTAAGGCGCGGCGCGCGAGAACTGACGGATCACCATGGACCGACTGATCTATACGGCGATGACGGGCGCGGGCCAGGCCCTCGAGCAGCAGAGCGTGATCGCGAACAATCTCGCGAACGCCTCGACCACCGGTTTTCGCGCGCAACTCGCGACCTACCGGGCCGTGCCGATGAACTTCGGCGAGGCCAGCAACCCGACCACCACCCGCACCTTCGTGCTCGACTCGACGCCGGGCGCCGACTACACGCCGGGGCCGATCACCCGCACCGGCAATCCGCTCGACGTGGCGGTGCAGGGCCCGGGCTGGCTGTCGGTGCTCGCGCCGGACGGCAGCGAGGCCTACACGCGCGCCGGCAACCTGCACGTGGACGAGAACGGCCAGTTGGTGAACGCCTCGAACCTGCCGGTGGTGGGCGGCGGCGGCCCGATCGCGATCCCGCCCAATGCCAAGGTGACGATCGGCCCGGACGGCACGGTCTCGGTGCTGGCCGCGGGCGACCCGCCCTCGGCGATCGCCATGATCGACCAGCTCAAGCTGGTCAATCCCGATCCGTCCACCATCACGCGCGGCGACGACGGCCTGTTCCGCACCACCGACGGCAACCCGGCCGATGCCGACCCGAACGTGACGGTGGCGGCCGAGTCGCTCGAGGGCAGCAATGTGAATCCGGTCGCCGCGATGGTGTCGATGCTGGACAACGCACGCGCGTTCCAGCTCCACACCAAGCTGATCTCGACCGCCGACCAGAACGAACAGACGGCCAACCAGATCCTCAGCTTCAGCTGAGCGGCGCGCCCCCCAGGAGAACTACCGTGAATCGATCCCTCTACATCGCCGCCACCGGCATGAATGCGCAGCAGGCGCAGATGGACGTGATCTCGAACAACCTCGCCAACGTGAGCACCAACGGCTTCAAGGGCTCGCGCGCGGTGTTCGAGGATCTGCTGTACCAGACCGTGCGCCAGCCCGGCGCGAACTCGACCCAGCAGACCGAGCTGCCCTCGGGCCTGCAACTGGGTACCGGCGTGCAGCAGGTGGCCACCGAGCGACTCTACACGCAGGGCGCGCTGACCCAGACCGGCAACTCGCTGGACGTGGCGGTCAACGGTTCGGGTTTCTTCCAGGTACTGATGCCGGACGGCACCACCGCCTATACGCGCGACGGCTCGTTCCAGAAGAACAACCAGGGCCAACTCGTCACCTCGAGCGGTTACCAGGTGCTGCCGGCCATCACCGTCCCGACCAACGCGACATCGCTGACGATCGGCGACGACGGCGTGGTCACGGTGGTCCAGCCGGGTTCGGGCAACGCGGTACAAATCGGCGCGATGCAGGTCGCTACCTTCGTCAACCCGGAAGGCCTGCAGGCGCTCGGCCAGAACCTGTTCGCCGAAACCACCTCGTCTGGCGTGCCCAACGTCACCACGCCGGGCCTGAACGGCGCCGGTAAGCTGAACCAGGGTTACGTGGAGGCCTCGAACGTGAACGTGGTGCAGGAGCTGGTCAACATGATCCAGACCCAGCGCGCGTACGAGATCAACAGCAAGGCCGTGACCACCTCCGACCAGATGCTGCAGACCGTCACGCAGATGAAGAGCTAAGGGCAGGGCAGGTCGTCATGAAGCAGGTTCGTCCTTTCCGGGTGGTGCCCGGGCTTGTCTCCCGGGCCGCGGCGCTGGCGCTGGCGGCGGCATTCGCCGGCTGCGCGCAGATCCCGCACCAGCCGATCACCCAGCAGCCGATGACGGCGGTGCCGCCGGTGCCGCCGCAGATGCAGGCGCCGGGCTCGATCTACAACCCGGGCTACGCGGGCCGGCCGCTGTTCGAGGACCAGCGTCCGCGCAACATCGGCGACATCCTGACGATCATGATCGCGGAGAACGTCAACGCCACCAAGACGTCCGGTGCGAACGCGAACCGCGGCGGCTCGACCGATTTCAACGTGCCGACCGCCGGCTTCCTCGGCGGCCTGTTCAACAAGGCGAACCTGTCGGCCAGCGGCAGCAACAAGTTCACCGCCACCGGCGGGGCGACCGCCGCCAACACCTTCAGCGGCACCATCACGGTGACCGTCACCAACGTGCTGCCCAACGGCAACCTGATGGTGAGCGGCGAGAAACAGATGCTGATCAACCAGGGCAACGAGTTCGTGCGCTTCTCGGGCGTGGTCAATCCCAACTCGATCTCCGGCGCCAACTCGGTCTACTCGACCCAGGTGGCCGACGCGCGCATCGAGTACTCGGCCAAGGGCTACATCAACGAGGCCGAGACCATGGGCTGGCTGCAACGCTTCTTCCTCAACGTCGCGCCGTGGTGAGCCGCATGAACCACGCCTCGATCCCGCGCCGCCCGTTTGCGCGCCCGTTCGCCCGCCTGTTCCGGCTCGCGCTGGCGCTGCTGCTGGCCGCCGCGCTGCCGGCCGCGCCGGCGCACGCCGAGCGCCTGAAGGACCTGGCCCAGCTGCAGGGCGTGCGCGACAACCCGCTGATCGGCTATGGCCTGGTGGTCGGCCTGGACGGCACGGGCGACCAGACCACCCAGACGCCCTTCACCACCCAGACGCTCGCGAACATGCTCGCGAACCTGGGCATCTCGATCAACAACGGCACCTCGACGGGCGGCACCGCGTCGCTGTCGAACCTGCAGCTCAAGAACGTCGCGGCGGTGATGGTGACCTCGACCCTGCCGCCCTTCGCGCGGCCGGGCGAGGCGATCGACGTGACGGTGTCCTCGCTGGGCAACGCCAAGAGCCTGCGCGGCGGCACCCTGCTGCTCACGCCGCTCAAGGGCGCCGACGGCCAGGTCTATGCGCTGGCCCAGGGCAACATGGCGGTGGGCGGCGCCGGCGCGAGCGCCAACGGCAGCCGCGTGCAGGTCAACCAGCTGGCGGCGGGGCGCATCGCCGGCGGCGCGATCGTCGAGCGCTCGGTGCCCAACGCGCTGGCGCAGATGAACGGCACGCTGCAGCTGCAGTTGAACGACATGGACTACGGCACCGCCGAGCGCATCGTCACCGCGGTGAACGCCAGCTTCGGGCCCGGCATCGCCACCGCGCTCGACGGGCGCACCATCCAGCTCACCGCGCCGGCCGATCCGGCCCAGCAGGTCGCCTTCATGGCCCGCCTGCAGAACCTCGAGGTGAACCCGGACCGCGCCGCGGCCAAGGTGATCCTCAACGCGCGCACCGGCTCGATCGTGATGAACCAGATGGTGACGCTGCAGAGCTGCGCGGTCGCGCACGGCAACCTGTCGGTGGTGGTCAACACCCAGCCGGTGGTCTCGCAGCCGGGCGCCTTCTCCAACGGCCAGACCGTGGTGGCGCAGCAGTCGCAGATCCAGCTCAAGCAGGACAACGGCGCGATGCGCCTGGTGACCGCCGGCGCGAATCTCGCCGACGTGGTGAAGGCACTCAATTCCCTCGGCGCCACACCGGCCGACCTGATGTCGATCCTGCAGGCGATGAAGGCCGCGGGCGCGCTGCGGGCCGACCTGGAGATCATCTGATGGCCAATTTCCCGAACGCCAACGACCTGACCCAGCGCTTCGCGCTGGACGTGCAGGGTTTCGATTCGCTGCGCCGGCAGGCCAACGCCTCGCCCGCGGCCGGCATGAAGCAGGTCGCCACCCAGTTCGACGCGATGTTCTCGCAGATGATGCTGAAGAGCATGCGCGATGCCACGCCCCAGGACGGCGTGTTCGACTCGAACACCTCGAAGCTCTACACCTCGATGCTGGACCAGCAGCTCTCGCAGCAGATGGCCTCGCGCGGGATCGGCGTGGCCGACGCGCTGATGAAGCAGATGATGCGCGCCGCGCACATCACGGACACCGGCGGCGCCGGCGGCAATGCCGCGGGCGGCCTGGGCGGCGCGCTGGGGGCGATGGGCGGCGACGAGGGCGGCATGGCCGCCACCAACGCGCTGGCGCAGGCGCTGGCCAACGCGCGCGGCAACGGCCGGCTCGGCGGCGCGGGCGCCTATACCGGCGCGAGTTCGCTGACGCCGCCCGTCAAGGGCAACGGCACCTCGCCCGACCAGGACGCCTTCGTCGGCAAGGTGGCCGACGCCGCGCAGGCGGCCAGCTCGGCCACCGGCATCCCGGCGCGTTTCATCGTCGGCCAGGCCGCGCTCGAATCGGGCTGGGGCAAGCGCGAGATCCGCGGCCGCGACGGCAGCAGCAGCTACAACGTGTTCGGCATCAAGGCCACCAAGAACTGGACCGGGCGCACCGTGTCGGCGGTCACCACCGAGTACGTGGGCGGCCAGCCGCGCCGCGTGGTGGCGCAGTTCCGCGCCTACGATTCCTACGAGCACGCGATGACCGACTACGCCAGCATGCTCAAGAACAATCCGCGCTACGCCGGCGTGGTGAACGCCTCGACCACCCCGGAGAAGTTCGCCACCGGCATGCAGCGCGCCGGCTACGCGACCGATCCGCATTACGCGAAGAAGCTCATCTCGATCCTCCGCCAGATCGTCTGAACCCGCGCCGGGCCTGGCTTGCGACGCGTGCCGGGCGGCCCGGCCGGGTTCCCTCCTACCCATTTCCGGGTAGCCGGCGTTTCGAATTTACGATTCGCCAAAGATCTTAGGATGTTTTCGATCTACACTCTTGCGCTGACGCTGCGGGCCGGCAGGGCTCGCGCGCCAAGAGACCAGCGGCCGCGCAAGCCGCGGGCAGGCCACCGCGTCCGGGCAAGCCGGGCGCCAAGCAGACGACATCCGGCAAGCCAACAATGAAGACCGAAGCAGCACTGACCGAAACGTCGGCGGATGACGATTCCGTCCCCGATTACGGCCGTCGCAACCCGCTCGAAATCGGCGTGCAGTTGCGCAATCTCCTGAACCGGGGGGATTTCCTCACGGTCCGTTACCCGGGCGGGCAGATCGTCACGCGGGTGCTCGACGTCCAGGTCGGCTCGGGAACGTTTACCTTCGACTGGGGCGCGGTGGAGGCGCACAACGCGCAACTGCTCGGCGCCTCGCACGGCGCCTTCGAGGCCCTGCCCGACGGCGTGCGCGTCGAATTCACCATCGGCACCCCGAGCGAGATCAGCTACGAGGGCCGCCCGGCCTTCCAGGCCAAGTTTCCCGAAGTGCTCTATTTCGTGCAGCGCCGCGAGTATTTCCGCGTCGACGCGCCGGTGCTGGAGCCTTACGTGGCGCGCGGCACCCTGCCCGAGGGCGAGGGTTTCGTGTTCGAGATCGACAACCTCTCGCTGGGCGGCATCGGCCTGCGCACCGTGGACGAACGCGCCGCCGCGCTCGAGCCCGGCGTGACCCTGCCCGAGGTCGAGCTGAACCTGGCCGGCCACGGCAAGCTCGCGCTCGACCTGCAACTGGTCTCGCAGCGCATCACCGATTCGCCCAACGGCGCGCGCCGCTACCAGCTCGGCTTCCGTTTCGTGTCGCTGCCGGGCGCCGCCGAGAACACCTTGCAGCGCCTGATCACGCAGCTCGAAGTGAAGCGCCGCCAGCTCGCGCGCGCGTAATTTCCGGTCATCGTCGGCGGCTCCCGGCGCCGCGGTTTTTCTCGCGCGCGGCCTCAATTTCCGCCGCGCGCGGCCGTTATACCGGGTGTCCCTTTCCCGGAGGCCGTTCGCGGCCGGCACTCATGTCCAGCAATCTCCTGAACCTCGGACTCAGCGGCATCAACGCCGCGCTCTGGGGTATCAACACGACCGGCCAGAACATCTCCAACCAGGCGACCCCGGGCTACTCGGTCGAGCGCCCGATCTTCGCCGAATCGGACGGCCAGTACACGCCGAACGGCTTCAGCCCGAGCGGCGTGACCACCGTCACGGTGCAGCGCCAGTTCAGCCAGTACCTGTCGGACCAGCTCAATTCGGCCAACACCACCGCCAGCGCGCTGAGCTCGTACTCGGCCCTGGTCGCGACGCTGAACAACTACGTCGGCAATCCGTCGGCCGGGATCGGCGCGGCGATCTCCAGCTACTTCTCGGGCCTGCAGACGGTCGCCAACAACGCCGGCAACCAGAGCACCCAGCAGACCGCGCTGGCCGCCGGCCAGACGCTGGCCACCCAGATCAACGCGGCAGGCGCGCAGTTCGACGCGCTGCGCACCCAGGTCAACCAGCAGCTGCAGAGCTCGGTCACCAGCGTCAACGCGCTGACCGCGCAGATCGCCCAGCTCAACCAGCAGATCTCGGCGGCCGGCTCGCAGGGCCAGCCGCCCAACCAGTTGCTCGACCAGCGCGACCAGGCGGTCGCCAGCCTGTCGCAGTACGTGGGCGTGCAGGTCACCCAGGTCAACGGCAACTACAACGTCTCGATCGGCAACGGCCAGCCGCTGGTGGTGGGCAACAACAGCTACCAACTGTCGACCGCGCCCTCGGCGGCGGACCCGAGCGAGCTGTCGTTGACGGTGCAGGGCACCGTCAACGGCGCGGCCACCACCACCGTGGTGCCCGACAGCAGCGTGACCGGCGGCTCGATCGGCGGCGCGCTGCAGTTCCGCACCCAGACGCTCGATCCGGCCGAGGCGCAGCTCGGCGCGATCGCGGTCAGCTTCGCGGCCCAGACCAATGCGCAGAACGCGCTGGGCGTGGACCTGAACGGCAAGGTGGGCGGCAACCTGTTCAACCTGCCGACGCCGACCACCATCACCAATGCCAACAACACCGGCAACGCCACGCTCACGGCGGCCTTCGACAATGCCCAGCAGCCGCCGACCAGCGATTTCACGCTGTCCTACGACGGCACCACCTACACGCTGACCAACAAGACCACCGGCACCGTGGCGGGCACCGCAAACTCGCTGCCGGCCACGCTCGGCGGCCTGAAGCTGTCGGCCACCGGCACCATGCAGCCGGGCGATTCGTTCACCATCGAGCCGACCCGCGGCGCGCTGAACAGCTTCGGCGTGGTGAGCGGCGCGACCATCGCCTCCGGTGCGCCGGTGTTCGCGCAGAAGACCGCCACCAACACGGGCACCGGCGCGATCACCGCGGGCAGCGTCACGACCGGCTACCAGATTCCCTCGTCGACCACCACGCTGACCTACAACGCGGCCTCGAAGTCGCTGACGGGGTTCCAGGCCGGCACCACGGTGACCATCGGCACCACCCCGCCCACCACCGTGGCGATCACCGACGCGAACACCCAGGTGCCCTACGACGCCAGCAAGGGCGCCACGCTGACCATCACCAGCACGGTCCAGCCGCCGACCGACACCAACCTGATGAACAACGTGACGGTGTCGGTCTCGGGCGCGCCCGCGGACGGCGACACCTTCACCATCCAGGGCGGCAGCAGCGGCACCAACGACGGCCGCAACGCCCAGCTGCTGTCGGCGCTGGCCACCTCGAAGGCCTTCGACGGCGGCAGCACCACGCTGAGCGCGGCCTACAGCTCCTACGTCAACAACGTCGGCAACGCCGCGGCGAGCCTGTCGGCCAGGAGCTCGGTGCAGGCCGGCGTGGTCAGCCAGATCACCACCCAGCAGCAATCGGTGTCGGGCGTGAACCAGAACGAGGAAGCCGTGAACCTGATGCAGTACCAGCAGATGTACCAGGCCAACGCGAAGGTGATCCAGACCGCCTCCACGCTGTTCAGCACGCTGCTCGGCATCTTCAACTGACGGAATCGATCATCATGCGCATCGCCACCTCGCAGTTCTATACGCAGAACATCGAGCTGATGAACAACCAGGAGTCGCAGATCTCCACCCTGTACCAGCAGGTGGCGAGCGGCAACCTGCTGCAGACGCCGGCCGACAATCCGCTGGGCGCCGCGCAGGCGGTGCAGCTGTCGGCCACCTCGGCCACGCTCTCGCAATACTCGGCGAACCAGAACACCGCGCTCTCCGCGCTGGGCCTGGAGGATTCGACGCTCTCGAGCGTGACCGGCACGCTGAACTCGATCGTCTCGCGCCTGAGCAGCGCGATCAACGGCACCATGTCGGACAGCGACCGCGCGGCGCTCGCCTCGCAGCTGCAGGGCCAGCGCGACACGCTGCTGAGCCTGGCCAACACCACCGACGGCGCCGGCAACTACATCTTCGCGGGTTTCCAGGGCTCGTCGCAGCCGTTCACCAATTCGCCGGCCGGCGGCGTGACCTTCTCGGGCGACACCGGCCAGCGCAACGTGCAGATCTCCGACACGCTGAGCGTGGCGCAGGGCGACAGCGGCGTGAACGTGTTCCTCTCGGTGCCCTCGACCGGCAGCCTGCCGGTGCCGACCGGCGCCGCGGGCAACACCGGCACCGGCACCATCGGCGCGGTGACGGCCGGCAAGCCGGGCGACCCGACCAACAACCACGCCTACACGATCACCTTCGGCGGCACCTCGACGGCACCCACCTACACGGTGACCGACAACTCCACCACGCCGCCGACCACCGGCGCCGCGCAGGCCTACCAGGCCGGCAGCGCGATCCAGGTCGGCAGCCAGAGCCTGGTGATCTCGGGTTCGCCGAATGCCGGCGACAGCTTCTCGCTGACGCCCGCGCCGGCCGCCGGGGCCGACATCTTCGGCGCGCTCGACGCGGCGATCGCCGCGCTCAAGGCGCCGGTGGGCAGCGACGGCGCCGCCACCGCGAGCTTCGTGAACTCGATGTCGACCGCGCTGACCAAGGTCAACAACTCGCTGGCCAACATCACCACCGTGCAGGCCTCGGTGGGCGGCCGCGAAACCGAGGTCAAGGCGATGCAGACCATCACCTCGAGCAATGCGCTGGTGGCCACCAACTCGCTGTCCGACCTCCAGCAGGCCGACATGCCGACCGCGATCACGCAGCTGCTGCAGGTGCAGAACGCGCTGACGGCCGCGCAGAAGGCCTTCTCGCAGGTGCAGAACCTCTCGCTGTTCCAGTATCTGAACTGAGTCACGCGGCGCCGGCCGGGCCCGATCCGGCTCGGCCGGCGCCGCGCGGTGTCCCCGCCGTCCCTCCCGTTTCCGCCGCGCTCCGCCTCCAGCCAGGCTTCAACCCTCAGCGCGCATCATCCCTGTGTCATCCCTTCTTGTCAGCGGCGTTCGCGCTTCGTACACTCGCGCCTGATTCGCCCCGGCGGCGCCGCGCGCGCCGGCCGTTCCCGACAAGCCCCCCCTTCCGACAGGAGAGCCCGCGATGGCCGATTCCTATTTCCCGCGCTGGCGCGTGGCCGAGCGCGGCGCCGATCGCGTGGTCGCGCCCGACGAGCGGCTGCCCTGGCCGCAGATGGTGGCGATGGGCGTGCAGCACGTGGTGGCGATGTTCGGCTCGACCGTGCTCGCGCCGCTGCTGATGGGCTTCGATCCGAACCTCTGCATCTTCATGTCGGGCATCGGCACCCTGCTGTTCTTCGTGCTGGTGGGCGGGCGCGTGCCGAGCTACCTCGGCTCGAGCTTCGCCTTCATCGGCCTGGTGATCGCCGTGACCGGCTACGGCGGCAGCGGCATGAATGCCAACATCCCGCTCGCGCTGGGCGGCATCATCGCCTGCGGGCTGGCCTATGGCGTGATCGGCTTGATCGTCTCGGCGATCGGCACGCGCTGGATCGAGACCCTGATGCCGCCGGTGGTGACCGGCGCGATCGTCGCCGTGATCGGCCTCAATCTCGCGCCGATCGCCGTCAAGGGCGTGAGCGCCAGCACCTTCGACAGCGTGATGGCGCTGCTCACCGTGCTGTGCGTGGGCGGCGTGGCGGTGTTCGCGCGCGGCATGATGCAGCGCCTGCTGATCCTGATCGGCCTGCTGATCGCCTACGCGATCTACGCGGTGGTCGCCAACGGGCTCGGCCTGGGCAAGCCGATCGACTTCTCGATCGTCGGCCACGCAGCCTGGTTCGGCGTGCCGCATTTCACGGCGCCGGTGTTCGACCCGCACGCGATGCTGCTGCTCGCGCCGGTGGCGGTGATCCTGGTGGCCGAGAACCTCGGCCATATCAAGGCGGTCAGCGCGATGACGGGCCACAACCTCGACCGCTACGTCGGCCGCGCCTTCATCGGCGACGCGCTGGCCACCATCGTGTCGGGCAGCGCCGGCGGCACCGGCGTGACCACCTATGCCGAGAACATCGGCGTGATGGCGGTCACCCGCATCTACTCGACCCTGGTGTTCGCGGTGGCGGCGCTGATCGCGATCGTGCTGGGCTTCTCGCCGAAGTTCGGCGCGCTGATCAGCACCATCCCGGGCCCGGTGCTGGGCGGCGTGTCGATCGTGGTGTTCGGCCTGATCGCCGTGACCGGCGCGCGGATCTGGGTGGTGAACCGGGTCGACTTCTCCGACAACCGCAACCTGATCGTGGCGGCCGTCACCCTGGTGCTCGGCGCCGGCGATTTCTCGCTGAAGCTGGGCGGCTTCGCGCTGGGCGGGATCGGCACCGCCACCTTCGGCGCGATCCTGCTGCACGCGCTGCTGCGCCGCGAGAAGGAGCCGGGCCCGGTGGTGTGAACGGCGGCGCGGGCCGGCCGGCCGCGCTTCAGGCTTCGGCGCGGCGGGCCTGCGCGTCGAGCCAGGCGCAGAACTTCAATACCGGCGGCGAGGCCTCGCGCGCCGCGATCCACCAGTAGCGCCGCGTGGCGATGCGCGGGCCCGCCAGCGGCGCGACCAGCCGGCCGCTGGCCAGCTCCTCGTCGAGCAGGGGCAGCGGGCCGAGCGCCACGCCCAGCCCGTCCACCGCGGCCTGCAGGGCCAGGTAGAAGTGATCGAAGGACTGCCGCTTGCGCGCGCGCAGCGGCGTGCCGGCCGCCGCGAACCAGTCGCGCCAGGCCGAGGGCCGCGTATCCGAATGCAGCAGCACATGGCGCGCGAGATCCTCGGCCGAGGCGATCGGCATCTGCCGCAGGAGCTTCGGACTGCACACGGGCAGCACCGTCTCGTCGAGGAAGTGGCCGCTCGCGCGGTTCGGCCAGCGCCCCGGGCCGCTGCGTATCGCCACGTCGAACTGGCCGTCGAGCGTGTCGAGCGGCGCGTCCGAGGTCGACAGCTTCAGCTCCACGTTGGGCATCTCGCGCTGAAAGCGCGACAGCCGCGGCAGCAGCCACTTCATCGCGATGGTCGCCTGGGCGTTGATGCGCAGCACATGGGCGGGCCCGGCCTCGCGCAACTGCTCGCTGGCCTGCGCGATGCGATCGAAGGCCTCGGAGAGGGTCGCCAGGTAGCGGCGGCCCTCCTCGGTGAGCCGCACGCGCCGGCCGTGGCGATGGAACACCGGCCGGCCGAGCCAGGCCTCGAGCGCGGCCACCTGGCGGCTGATCGCACCGTGAGTCACATGCAGCTCGTCGCCGGCGGCGCTGAAGCTCTCGTGGCGGGCAGCGGCCTCGAAGGCCCGCAGGGCCGGAAAAGGGGGGAGTAGACGCGTCATGCTTGTGAGTGTAGATCACAAGGCACGAGCCGAGAAATCGTTTTGCCGGGGCCTCGATCGGGCGTACTCTCGCCGCATCGATGGCACTCTCCCCAGGATTCCCCGCATGTCTTCCCCCCTCACACAGGACCGTCCGGCGCCGCCGCGCGAGGTCGGCGTCGCCGAGCTGTTCCTCGGCTTTCTCGGGCTCGGGCTGGTCTCGTTCGGCGGCGCGCTGCCCTTCGTGCGGCGCGCCGTGGTCGAGCAGCGCGGCTGGCTCACGCCCGAGGAATTCACCGACCTGCTCGGGCTCTGCCAGTTCCTGCCCGGCGGCAACGTGATCAACCTGTCGGTGGCGGTCGGGATGCGCTTTCGCGGCGTGCCCGGCGCGCTGGCGGGCCTGCTCGGCCTGATCGCCGGACCCACCCTGGTGGTGGTCGCGCTCGGCGTGATCTACGCCAGGACCCAGGGCGACCCGCGCGTGCAGCACCTGTTCGGCGGGTTGGCGGCCGCGGCGGCGGGGCTGCTGATCGCGATGGCGCTGAAGGTCGCGCGGCCCTTGCGGCAGGTGCCGGCGGCCGCCGTCGTGGCGGCCCTGGCCTTCGTGGCGATCGCGCTGCTGCGGCTGCCTCTGTTGACCACCATGCTGGTGCTCACGCCGATCAGCATCTGGCTGGCCGCGCGCGGGCGCATGCAGGCCGCGGGAGACGCGCGATGAGTCACACGCTGGGCGCGCTGGCCCTGATCTTCTCGCAGCTCTCGCTGCTGGCCTTCGGCGGCGGCAATACCATCCTTCCCGAGATGCAGCGGCAGGTGGTCGAGATCCACCAGTGGATGCCGGCCACCGAGTTCACCGCGCTGTTCGCGCTGGCGCAGGCCGCGCCGGGGCCGAACATGATGATCGTGTCGCTGGTGGGCTGGCATGTGGCGGGCTGGCCGGGGCTGCTGGTGGCCTCGCTGGCCAAGTTCGGGCCGTCCTCGGCGGTCACCATGCTGGCGCTGCACGCCTGGGAACGCTTTCGCGACCGGCCGTGGCGGCGCTACGTGCAGCAGGGCATGATGCCGGTCACCGCGGGCCTGGTGGCGGCCAGCGCGATGCTGATCTCGCAGGCCTCGAACCATGCGGCGCTGCAATGGGGAATCACTGCGGCCTGCGCGGTGCTGGCCTGGCGCACGCGCCTGCATCCGCTCTGGCTGCTCGGCGGCGGCGCGCTGATCGGGCTGGCCAGCGCCTGGTTCTGAGCGGGATGTCGAGCCTGGCACCGAGCCTGGTATCGAGCCAGCCGCCGAGCCGCGCGCCCCAAGCGCCGGCGGCGATGCCGATCGGCTGCCCGATTCGGTGCCGGTTCGCTATCGATCCGCCGCCGGTGCGCCGCGCGATCCGCGCTAAGATGCAGGCCCGGCGTCGAGCGGGCCTTGCTTCGGTCTCCGATGCATTGCCCGCCACGCGCATCCCTCTCCAAGAGGCCAGCATGAAACTGAGTCCGGCGATCCCGATCCTGCGCATCTTCTCCGAGGCCAAGGCCCGCGAGTTCTACCTCGACTTCCTCGGCTTCGACCTGCTCTGGGAGCATCGTTTCGAGCTCGGCCTGCCGCTCTACGCGGCGCTCAAGCGCGGCGAGCTCGAGCTGCACCTGAGCGAGCATCACGGCGATGCCACGCCGGGTTCGACGGTATTCGTGCCGATGGAGGGAATCGATGCGCTGCACGCCGAGCTGATCGGCAAGCAATACGGCTATGCGCGCCCGGGCATCGAGCAGCAGGACTGGGGCCGCGAACTGACGGTGGCCGATCCCTTCGGCAACCGGCTGCGCTTCGCCGAACTGAAGCGCGACTGAGCGGCCCTCGATCGGCGGCGATTCATGGCGGCGCCCCGAGCTGCCGCGCGCCGCATGCTGCATTGCCGCAACCCTGACGCGCCTCGCGGCCCGCCGCAATCGGGCCCTGCCCCAGTGCGTTGCGCGCGGGCGACAGCCGCGCGCGGCGCGGCGCGATTCTTTTTTGTTCCTTACAGCCCCCGTCTTATGATGCGGCCCACGCCGTCCGCGCCAGAAGCGTGCGACGCGCATCCGGCCGCGCGCCGTCGCGCCCGGACCATAACGACACCGTCAACGATAAAGAAAAGGATCGCTCATGAAGCAGACCAGGATCGCGGGATTGGTTGGGGGCATGATGCTCGCGTTCGCCGGCACGCAGGCGTACGCGCAGAGTTCGGTCACGCTGTGGGGCGTCGCGGACGTCAGCCTGCGCTACCTGACCAACTCGAACGCGAACAACGACAATCGCTTCTACATGACGAACGGCGCGATCACCAACAGCCGTTTCGCGCTGAAAGGCGTCGAGGATCTCGGCGGCGGCCTGAAGGCGATCTTCAACCTCGAAAGCGGCATCAACCTGCAGGACGGCTCGATGGCGGGCGGCTCGCGCCTGTTCAACCGCGCGGCCTACGTGGGCCTGCAGAGCCAGTACGGCACCGTCACGCTGGGCCGCCAGAAGACCCTGCTGTTCGACCTGCTGGCCGATACCTATGACCCGCTGACGGTGGGCAACTACTTCGAAAACGCCTGGCTGCCGGTGGCGCTCGGCGCGGGCCTCTATGCCGACAACGCCGTCAAGTACAACGGCAAGTTCGGCGGCCTGTCGGTCGGCGCGATGTACTCGTTCGGCACCGATTCGACCTCGACCGGCGCGAACGGCTTCTCGGGCCAGCTGCCGGGCCACGTCGGCGCCGGCAACATGTACGGCTTCACGCTCGGCTACGCCTTCGGCCCGCTGAACGTGGCCGCCGGCATGCAGCAGAACAGCGACAACTCGAACCGCAAGCAGACCATCTACCACGTGGGCGCGGTCTACGCGTTCAGCACGGTCAAGCTCTACGCCGGCTACCTGCGCTCGAAGGACGACACCGGCTTCGTCGATTCGACGCTGGCCCAGCAAGCCATCGTGCCGGGCATCAGCTCGCTCAAGGGCACCGGCCGGATCGACGACGGCCCGTATGCCGGCGTGGCCTGGCAGGCGAGCCCGACCATCACGCTGACCGGCGCGTTCTACTACGACCACTCGCGCAACGCGACGATCTCGAGCGGCGTGCTCGGCAGCGGCAATCGCTACGCGATCGTCGGCCTGGCCGAATACGCGCTGTCCAAGCGCACCGAGATCTACGGCACGGTCGACTTCAACAAGGCGACCGGCGCCTCGGTGGTCGAACTGCCGGGCCGCAACAACCAGACCGGCGTCTCGATCGGCCTGCGCAACATCTTCTGAGCGGCGCGCCGGCTGATTGCCGGCGCCGCTTCCACCGCCCCGGTCGCGATTCACGTCGCGACCGGGGCGATGTCGTTTACGGGCGCCGAGATCGGCCGCCGAAAGCGGCGCCGAAGCCCGCCAGCAGAAAACCGGCGGCCTCGCCAGCCGGGCTCCGGCCGGCGCCGCGTCCTGTCTCACGCGTTTCCCGAAAACTTGCTATCGTGCCGATTCCAAATCTGCCGGAGCATTTCGATGGACTACGACTATGACCTCTTCGTGATCGGCGCGGGCTCCGGCGGCGTGCGGCTCGCCCGCATCTCGGCCTCGCTCGGCGCCCGGGTGGGCATCGCCGAGGTGGAGCAGATCGGCGGCACCTGCGTGCTGCGCGGCTGCATCCCGAAGAAGCTGCTGGTCTATGCATCGCATTTCCCCGACGACGTCGAGGATGCCGCCGGCTACGGCTGGCAGTTCGGCGAGGGCGAATTCTCCTGGCCGACCCTGATCGCCGCCAAGGATCGCGAGATCAACCGGCTCTCCACCATCTACATCAAGCTGCTGAACGATGCCGGCGTGAGCATGCACGAGGGGCGCGCCACCATCGTCGACGCGCATACCGTCGAGGTCGGCGGCAAGCGCTACAGCACGCGCCACATCGGCGTGGCGACCGGCTCCTGGCCGACCCTGCCGGAGATTCCCGGCATCGAGCACGCGATCACCTCGCGCGAGGCGCTCGACCTGCCCGAGCTGCCCAGGCGCGTGGCGGTGGTCGGCGGCGGCTACATCGCGGTGGAGTTCGCCGGCATCTTCAACGGGCTGCGCTCGAAGGTCGATCTCTACTATCGCGGCGAGGAAATCCTGCGCCACTTCGACGACGACCTGCGCCGCGTGCTGCACGAGGAGATCAGCAAGCACGGCGTGGCGATCCATACGCAGGCGCAGGTGCGCGCCATCACGCGCAATGCCGACGGCTCGCTCACGCTCGACGTCGACGGCACGCCGCAAGGCCCCTACGACGCGGTGCTGTATGCCACCGGCCGCCATCCGAACACGGCCGGGCTGGGCCTGGAGAACGCCGGCGTCGAGCTGGAGAAGGGCGGCGCGGTGCGCGTCGATGCCTACTCGGCCACCAACGTGCCCTCGATCCACGCGATCGGCGACGTCACCTCGCGTCCGCAGCTCACGCCGGTGGCCACGCGCGACGGCGCGCTGCTGGCGGCCAACCTGTTCGGCGAGCAGCGCATCGAGGCCGATCACCGCGCGATTCCCTCGGCCGTGTTCAGCCAGCCGGAGCTGGCCACGGTCGGCCTGAGCGAGGCCGAGGCGCGCGCCGAGTACGGCGCGCTCGACATCTACAAGACCTCGTTCCGCGCGCTCAAGCACACGCTGACGGGCCGCGACGAGAAGATCTTCATGAAGCTGGTGGTGGTGCGCGACACGCAGCGCGTGGTCGGCGCGCACATGATCGGGCGCGACGCCGCCGAGACCATCCAGGGCATCGCGATCGCGGTGCGCATGGGCGCCACCAAGGCGCAGTTCGACGCGACCATCGGCATCCACCCGAGCGCGGCCGAGGAGTTCGTCACGCTGCGCACCCGCTCGCCCGATCCGGCCTGAGCGCGGGCAGGCCACGAGGCGCGTGCCGCGGCATGCGCCTTGTGGCGAATTCGCAACCTGGACCCTGCGTCCAATGTTTTGCACGACGAACTACCTGGCGCGGGCGAAGCCGCCAGGGTTCAAGGTGACGCGCCGGGCTCGTCGCCTTGCGCCGCGGCCAACGGCATGCCGGGCAGCCGCCCCGTGCAGTCGCGCCGGTATTCGCGCATCAAGCGCCGATGCGCGGCGCGCGCCGCATCGGGAAAGTCCTTGCCGTTGACCGCCTCGGACGAGTACCCCGCTGCTTCCAGCTCGGCGAGTTCGCCGATCACCTGCCGGTGCGTGAGCGCCCGGCCATCTTCCACGAACGGATAGTCGCGGCACTGCCGCGCGCTGAGCGGCATTGCCCGCGCGGCGGCCATCGTGGCGCCGAGCATCAGGCCGGCCGCGAGCAGCGTGCCGACCAGCCCGCGCCCGATGCGCGCCGCGCGTCTCACGATGCCGCGCCGTGCTTGACGCAGTCGCGCTGGTACTTCTGCATCAGCTTTTCCTGGGCGCTGTCGATGTCATCCGGGTAGTTGCTGTCGTCGCCGGCCGAGGGCTGGTAGCCGACCGATTCCAGCTCCGAGAGCTCGTTGACGATCTGCGCATGCGTGACCGGCCCCTTCATCTTCACGAACGGATAGTCGCCGCATTGCTGCGGCGTGAGCGGCGCGGCGTGGGCGGCTTGGGCGGCGATACCCACGGCCATCAGGCCGGCGCAGAGCAGGGCGTGTTTCAGGGTCGATGCGCGGTTTTTCATGATGTCGTTCCTCGAGACGGGTTGGGCGCCGGCAAGCTGCCGGCCGGGTCATCCGATCCGGCGCGCAATGCGTCGTGATCACGGAACGCAGGCTAGTGGAGGGCGCTTGTCGAAACGGTGGAGCGCACATGAAACTTCCTTCATCCACGGCGGCGCGGCCTCGCTGAAATTTCTTTCACCTGCGTGCCAGCGTTCGTTCAGGTGCGGCGGCGTATGGTGCGGGACATGGCGGCGCGCATTGATCGGTGCACGCTGGCTCCGGACCCAGGACAGGAGGAGATTGGCGTGAACGGACGAACCATCGGATCGATAGGATTGGCCGCCGTCGCGCTCTGCGTGGCGAGCCTGGCCGAGGCGAAGGTGCAGGGCAGCGGCGGGCCGATCGCCGACGTGGTGCTCGATCACGCGAGGGTCGAGCGCCAATATCGCGCGATCGAGGACGCGCGCCGTCGCGCCGGGGTCGAGATGCGGCGCAACGTCGCACAAGTGCCGGGCGGCGCGACCGTGCCGGCGCTCGATCGGCCCACCTGAGGCGGCTCGCGCCCGGCCTCGATCATGCCTGGCGGGAAGCGCCCGCGCACCGCACCGCGACGGGCGCGGCGGCGATACCCGCGCGCCGGATGAAGAATGTTTAATGAACCCGATACCCGGGCGACACGCGCGCGCGTGTAGCCTGCGTTGATGGCTGTCGATGCGCGACGGCCGCTCAACGCCCGGGCCGGATATGGCAACATTCCTCTCCTCTCATCACGAATCGCCGGTGCCGCCCTTGTTCGCGGCCGGCGGGACGACAATGTTTCGAGTCCTGACCATCGAAGACGATGAAATCACCGCGAATGAAATCGTCGGCGAACTGAAAGATCGCGGCTTCGCGGTGGAATGGGTGGCCAACGGCCGAGACGGCATGGCGCGCGCGCTGACCGACGAATACGACGTGATCACGCTGGACCGCATGCTGCCCGGCGTGGACGGCCTGACCATCGTCACCACCATGCGCAGCATCGGCGTGCGCACGCCGGTGCTGATGCTCAGCGCGCTGGGCGATGTGGACGAACGCGTGCGCGGCCTGCGCGCCGGCGGCGACGACTATCTCACCAAGCCCTTCGACCCGGAAGAGATGGCCGCGCGCCTGGAGGTGCTGCTGCGCCGCAGCCGCAGCGCGCCCGCGCAATCGGAGACCTCGCTCACGGTGGGCCCGCTCGCGCTCGACCTGATCGCCCGCAAGGCCAGCCGCGACGGCGTGGAGATCGCGCTGCTGCCCACCGAGTACCGCGTGCTCGAATACATGATGCGCAACGCCGGGCAGACCATCACGCGCACCATGCTGTTCGAGGCGGTCTGGGGCTACCACTTCGATCCCGGCACCAACCTGATCGACGTCCACATGGGACGCCTGCGCAAGAAGATCGACCCGCCCGAGCTCGCGCCGATGATCCGCACCGTGCGCGGTGCCGGCTACATCCTGTCCTGAGCCGCCCATCGTGACCGAACAAGCAAGCCGGAGCGCCGGCGGGGCCGGCACGCCGCGCTGGTATTCCAGCACGTTCCGGCTGGTGACCGTCTACGCGGTGATGTTCTCGCTGTCGGTGATGCTGCTGCTCGGCGTGATCGCCACGCAGATCACGCACGACATGAAGAGCGAAACCGACGTGGTGATCGACTGGCAGATGATCTACTTCGATTCGATGGCGGATACCAACCTGCCCGGCGCGATCCATCGCCGCCTCGAGCACGAGCGCATGCACACCAATTACTACGGCCTGTTCGCGCCGGACGGCCGCCATGTGGCGGGCGACGTGCTCGAGTTTCCGGCCGGGCTGGAGACCGACCGCACCGGCCAGACGCTCTCGCATACGCTGAAGATCGCCGGCGACGAGGTGGCGCCGGTGGTGCGCGCGATGGCCGAGACGCGGCCCAACGGCTATCGGCTGGTGCTGGCGCGCGACCTCACCCACATCCTGCGGATCCGCGAGGCCATCATCAACGCGCTGGTGGTGGGCGGCGTGCTCTGCTTCGGCGCGGGCCTGCTCGGCGGGCTGATCCTCAGCGTGCGGCAGATGCGGCGCATCAAGGCGATCCGCCAGGTCACCCAGCGCATCGCGCGCGGCGATCTGGCCCAGCGCTTGCCGGTGGGCGGGCGCGACGAGATCGACATGCTCTCGCACCTGGTCAACCACATGCTGGCCGAGGTCGAGCGGCTGATGCACGAGGTCAAGGGCGTGTGCGACGGCATCGCGCACGACCTGCGCACGCCGCTGGCGCACGTGCATACGCTGCTCGCGCACGCGGCCGAGCGCGCCGGCACCCAGGACGACGCGGCGATGGCGAGCCTGGTCTCGCGCGCGCGCAACGAGACCGATGCGCTGCTCGGGCGTTTTCGCGCCATGCTGCGGATCGCCGAGATCGGCACGCTGCAGCGGCGCGGCGGTTTCGCCGAGGTCGACCTGCAGGCGCTGGTGATCGATATCGGCGAATTGTTCGAGCCGCTGGCCGAGAGCCGCGATATCCGCTTCGAGGTTCGCACCGAACGCGTCGACGCTGTGCACGGCGATCGCGCGCTGCTGTTCGAGGCGCTCACCAACCTGCTCGACAACGCGCTCAAGTATTCGGCCTCGGGCGGCACGGTGCGGCTCGAGCTGCGCCAGCGCCTGCAGGGGCCGCAGATCGACGTCAGCGACGACGGCCCCGGCATCGCCCCCGACGAGCGCGAGGCCGTGCTGCAGCACCGCTACCGCAGCCGCCGCACCGGGCACCTGGCCGGCTCGGGGCTGGGCCTGAGCATCGTCTCGACGGTGGTCAACGTGCATGACTTCACGCTGCGCATCGGCAGCGCCGAGCCCGGCACGCGCGTCACGATCGAATGCTGGTCGAGGTCGCTGGTATGAGGATCGCTCGTGTTGCTGCCTGCCACCGGGGGGCCTGCTGAGCATGCGTGTCCTGCTCGTCACGTCGCCGCATCCGGAAGCGTCCTGGCTGCACAAGGCCTTGCAGGAGAGCGGCCACAGCCTGCAGCGCGCCGACGAGTTGCGCGACGGCCTGTTCCTGGCCTCGCAGGAAGCCTTCGACGCGATCGTGGTGACCGCCTTCGAGCCCGGCGCCGACGCCGCGCTGATCGGCATGCTGCCGCGCTTCGTGGCCGACGGCGGCGGCGCTGCGCTGGTGGTGCTGCTCGGCCATGCCTCGGCGAGCGAACGGATCCGCGCGCTGCGCGCCGGTGCCGACGCCTGCTTCGGCGCGCCTTATTCCTTCATCGAGCTGCATGAGCGCCTGCAGGCCCTGCAGCGCCTGGCCGGGCCGCGCGAGGCGGAAGGCCCGCATGCGCCCGCCGCGTCCTCGAGCTTCGAGACGCTGTCGCGCGAGCTCAAGGACGGCAAGCTGCGGCTGGCGGTGACGCGCCGCGAGTTCCTGCTGCTCGAATGCCTGATGCGCCATCCGAACGCGCCGGTGCCGCGCGACCAGTTGATCCGTTATGTGTGGCAGGACAAGGAGGATGTCGATCCGTCGAGCGTCAACCTGGTGGTGTCGCGGTTGCGTCGCAAGCTCGCGCGGCACCTGCCCGACGTCAGGATCGATACGGTGAGCCGCTACGGCTACCAGGTGAGTCTGCCGGATGCCTGAGCGCGCGGCGCGGCCGCTTCACGAAGCGGCGACATCATGCATGGACACGAGGGGCGCACTGCCGACGGCAGCGCGCCCCTCGCGCATTGACGGATCGAATCACGAACCGAAGAAAGGCACGCAGAAATCGGGCGGGCCGACGCAGTCGCCGGGGCCATTGGGCCGCGCGGCGGCGCAGCCGGACAACAGGGCGCCGGCGGCGACGGCGAGCAGCGCGAGACGGGTGGAGCGCAGCAGGAGGGGACGAAGCTTCATGATTGGCGAGCGAGTCAGGTAGGGAGCGGCGTCGCTGCGGACGGCGCGGGCGGCGTGAGCGGGACGCCGGGGCCGGCCGCAAGGCGGCACACATCAGTGCGCGTAGAGCGTGGAGTTCAGGTACTGGAGCTGGCCGTCCTGCTCGGCCTGCACGAGCTCCTGGTAGACCTCGGCGCGCGTCTTCTCGTGCACCGGCTGGCCATAGGGCGCGACCCACTGGCCATTGGCGGCGGCCCACTGGCTGTTGGCCGCCGCGCCCGGCACGCCGTCCTTGGTGGCGGCCGGCGTCATCCGCATCGGCTGGGCGGTGGTCTGCGCGAAGGCGGGAATCGAAAGCGCGGCGAAGGCGGCGAGCAGGGTCGTCGCGACTAGCTTGGTGGTGTTCATCTTCGTTGTCCTCATGATCAATGACTGGTTTCATCCCCGTCGCGGCATCTCGACGTGACGCATCGGGTTGAGGACAAGCATAGAGGGGGGGCGATAGCGGATCGGCATACGCAGGGTGAAAAGAAATTCATGCAGCGCCCCGGGGGCTGTCGGCATCGACATGAAGCCGGCATATCGCGTGGATGAAAAAGGTTTCATTTTTCAGGCCGTTTTCATAACGGCGCTGTCACGCCCGCTGCCTAAATTGGGCGCCATCGCATCGCGGACGGATCGGCTTTTCCACACGCAGCCTGCGGTGCGAGAAGACCGACCCACTCTAGCGAAACCATCATGAAGAAATATCTGGCAATCCCGGCGGCGCTCGCATGCCTGCTTTCGACCGCCGCGCATGCGCAGAGCAGCGTCACGCTGTACGGCACGATCGACGCGGGCCTGGACTACATCAGCAACCAGAAATCCTCGGGCGGCGCGGGCCCGACCTACGGCGTGCAGAGCGGCAACGTCAGCACCTCGCGCTGGGGCCTGCGCGGCAACGAGGACCTGGGCGGCGGGCTGGCTGCCGTGTTCACCCTCGAGAACGGCTTCAACGTGGCCAACGGCAAGTTCGGCAACGGCGGCGACGAGTTCGGCCGCCAGGCCTGGGTCGGTCTCGCGAGCCGGCAATGGGGCACCGTCACGCTGGGCCGCCAGTACGACTTCCTGGTCGACTTCGTGGCGCCGCTGTCGGCCACCGGCTCGGGCTTCGGCGGCAACATCGCCGACCATCCCTACGACAACGACAACCTCGCCAACGACACGCGGATGAACAATTCCGTGAAGTTCCGCAGCGCCAACTACGGCGGCTTCACGTTCGGCGGCGCCTACGCCTTCAGCAACGCGGGCGGCCAGTTCAGCAACAACAACGCCTACAGCCTTGGCGCGCAATACGCGAACGGCCCGGTCAACCTGGCCGTGGCCTACCTGCAGTCGAACCAGCCGGGCGGCGTGAACACGCCGCAGAACACCGGCGGCGCGCTGAGCAGCTCGGACGGCGATTCGATGCTGGTGGGCGGCCGCTGGCGCACCTTCGGCGCCGGCGCGCGTTACGCGTTCGACAAGGCCACGGTGGGCTTCGTCTACACGCGCACGATCCTGAACGACCCGCGCGAGCTCTCGCAGGGCGGCTCGTACGGCAACGTGAACGGCCAGTTGCTGACCTTCAGCAACTACGAGCTGAACGCGCGCTACTTCCTGACGCCGGCGCTCTCGCTGGGCGGCTCCTACACCTTCACGCAGGGCCGCTTCGACAACGCCGGCCGCAGCATCGCGCCGAAGTGGAACCAGTTCATGCTGCAGGCCGACTACGCACTGTCGCGCCGTACCGACCTCTACCTGGAAGGCGTGTACCAGCGCGTGACGGGCGCCGACGGCGTGGCCGTGCTGGGCAATGCGGGGATCTTCAACCTCGCCGCCTCGGGCAACGATCGCCAGGCCGTGGTGGCGGCCGGCATTCGTCACAAGTTCTGACCGGTCCTCGCCGGTTGAAGCCGGCCGGGCCGCGCGGCCTGGCCCGGCGCGAGGATCGATCGATTCGCGCGCTTGGGTGGCGGCGCATCCGGTGAGCGACCGGGTGCGCCGGTAGTGCGGTTCCCGCCGCCGTCCCGGCATCGGTTGCAGCGATGCCCGGGACGGTTTGGGCGGTGATCTTCGGCCCCGTGACGCGGATGCGTCGCGGGGTTTTTTTATGGCCGGCGCGTCGCGATGCTCAGGCGCCCACCTTCACGCTCATGCCGCCGTCGGCCATCACCACCGAACCGACCATGAAGCTGGCGCGCTCGCAAGCCAGGAACAGCACCACCTCGGCGATTTCCTCCGGCGCCGCGGCCCGCCCGATCGGCGCGCTCGCGCCATGCGCCGCCAGGGCGGCGACGCCGTCGCCGTCGGCCGCCACGGTGTTGAGGATGTTGGTGAGCACGTCGCCGGAACCCACCGCGTTGACGCGGATGCCGTGCTCGATCGCTTCCAGGGCGAGGGTGCGCGTCAACTGCGCCAGCGCGCCCTTGGACGCCGTGTAGGCGGCGATGGTGGGGAAGGCGAAGTAGGACGCATAGGACGCCACGTTGACGATCGCCCCGCGCGCCTGCGGGATCATGGCCTTCATGGCCTCGCGCG
Organism: Burkholderia gladioli; assembly: GCF_000959725.1. Classification (NCBI taxonomy): domain Bacteria; kingdom Pseudomonadati; phylum Pseudomonadota; class Betaproteobacteria; order Burkholderiales; family Burkholderiaceae; genus Burkholderia; species Burkholderia gladioli. Next base: position 1,327,119 of record NZ_CP009323.1, on the reverse strand, counting down.
AATGCAGGAAGGCGGCGGTGGCGTTGACGGCCATGATCCGCTCCCAATCCGCGCGCGACATGTCGACCACCCGCTTGTTGATGATGATGCCCGCGTTGTTCACCAGCAGGTCGAGGCGGGAGAACCGCTCCAGGGCCAGGGCCACCGCCCTCTCCGCGCTGCCGTCCACGCTGATGTCGGCCACCAGCGGCACGACGCCGGGGCCGGCCATGGCCTCGACGGCGGGGTCGATATCCTCGGCGATCACGCGTGCGCCGCGTGCCGCCAGCAGTTCGGTGATGGCGCGCCCGATGCCGCTGGCCGCGCCGGTGACGATCGCGACCTTGCCGGCGAATTCATTGATGTCCTGCATGTCCATCTCCTCGAAAATGTGGAGGGGCGAGCGAACCGGAAATCGGTTCGACGCCGTGCAGTCCAATGTATCGGCGGCATCCCGGGCCGGCCATGGCAGCCGCTCTCGCAGTCTTGCCCATAACTATCAAACGGGCGTGCCGCTCGCGGGCATCGGCTATAGTCGTCGTCGAATCCATCGGAGGAACCATGCCGGGCAGGCAAGCGCGCATCATCGAGCTGATCGGGCGGCTGGCGCCGAACGAGGGGTATACGGCGTCGCTGCTGCCGGGAGTCAGCTTCATGCGTTCGAACCGTTCGCTGGGGCGCACGCCGGTGCTGTACGAGCCGAGCATCGTGCTGGTCTGCCAGGGTTGCAAGCGCGGCTTCCTGGGCGACGAGGTGTTTCTCTACGATGCGAATCACTATCTGGTGCTCTCGGTGCCCCTGCCGTTCTCCACCGAAACCGAGGCCAGTCCCGAGGCGCCGCTGCTCGCGGTCACGCTGCGTCTCGACCCGGGGCTCACCGCGGAGCTGATGCTGGCGGTCGACGTGCCGGGCCGCAAGCCGCCCGCGATGCCGCGCGGCATCTATTCCACGCCGTTGAACCAGCGGCTCTCGGCGACCCTGCTCCGGCTGCTCGAGGCGCTGGGCTCGCCGCTCGAGGCGCGGGTCGTCGCGCCGCTTGCGCTGCGGGAGATCTGTTTCCTGGTGCTGACCGGCGAGCAGGGCGACGCGATGCGCGCCTCGCTCGCGTCCACCGGCCATTTCTCGCAGATCGCGCGGGCGCTGCGCCGCATCCATGCCGATTACGGCCAGCCGATCGACGTGGAATCCCTCTGTCGCGAGAGCGGCATGAGCGTGCCGAGCTTTCATCGGCACTTCAAGGCGGTCACCCACACCACGCCGATCCAGTACCTCAAGTCGACCCGGCTTCACCAGGCGCGGCTGCTGATGATCCGAAGGGGTCTCACGGCAGCCGCGGCCTCGGCCTCGGTCGGTTATGAAAGTCCCTCGCAGTTCAGCCGCGAATTCAAGCGCATGTTCGGTCGTTCGCCGACGCAGGAAGTCGAGCAGATGAGGGCGGCCTTTGCCTGGTCCGAATCGATGTTCGACGGCGGCATCTGACGGCGGCGGACGCGCCGGCGCGATGCGGGCCGCGCCGGGCAAAAAAACGGCACCCGCCTCGCGACGGGTGCCTGAAAACGCGACACGCACCACACATGTCGCAGGAGATCTAGCTGGTCGAGCGCGTCGTCGCCAGGTTCGGCCGCGTGGTCGAAACCGGCATCGCGGCCGGTACCGGCGCGGCCGGCCTGGTTGCGGGCGCCGCGTTCGCCTTGTCGTTCGTCGCGGCCATCGTCGCCGCCCGATCCACCGACCACCCGCCGCCCAGCGCCGCGATCAAGCCCACCGCCGCCAGTTGCCGGCGCGTATCCAGTTCCAGCATGGTGATCTTCGTGTTCAGCTCGGTGGTCTGCGCCGTCACCACGTCGAGGTAGCTGACCACGCCGTCGCGGTAGCGCGACATCGACAGCTGCAAGGTGCGCTCGGCCGCGTCGAGCGCCTCCTGCTCGCGGTCGGCCTCGTCGCCGAGGTGATGGGTGAGCGCGAGGTTGTCCTCCACCTGCTGGCAGGCGGCCAGCACCACCGCGCGATACTGCGCGCCGTTCTCGGCCAGCTTGGCGTGGGCCTGGTCGGTGATCGCCTGGCGGCGGCCGCCGTCGAACAGCGTCAGCGCCAGGCTCGGCCCGATCGACCAGATCTCGTTGGGCGCGCTGAGCCAGTGGCCGAGCCCCGAGCTCTGGTAGCCGCCGATCAGCCCGAGCGTGATGTCGGGGAAGAAGGCCGCGCGCGCCACGCCGATCCGCGCGTTGGCGGCCGCCATGCGCCGCTCGGCGGCCGCCACGTCGGGGCGGCGCTGCAGCAGCGTGGCGGGGATGCCGGCCGGGATCGCGGGCAGGTAGGCCACCGTCAGGTCCGGCGCCAGCGAGAACGCGGAGGCCGGCACGCCGACCAGGGTGGCGATCGCATGCTCGTAGAGCGCGCGGCGCGCGCGCACGTCCTCGGCCGAGGCGCGCGCCGAATCGAGCTGCGTTTGTGCGCGCGAGACGTCGAGGTCGGAGGCGATGCCGCCCGCGTGCCGGCTCAGCGTCAGCTTCAGCGCGCGCTGGTAGGTGTCGATCGTGTCGGCCAGCAGCTTCTGCTGCTGGTCCAGCCCGCGCAGCTTGAAGTAAGCCGTGGCCAGGCTCGCCTGCAGGCTCAGGCGCACCGAGGCCAGGTCGTCGGCGGCGGCCTGCGCGTCGGCGCGGCCCGCGGCCACCTCGTTGCGTACCTTGCCCCACAGGTCGAGGTCGTAGTCGAAGCCGGCATCCAGCGTGTTGGCGCCGTAGATGTCGGGCTGGGTCGCGCCGCGCAGCGGACGCGTGGCCGAGGCGCGGTTGCTGGAGATCTGGGCGCCCAGGCCGAGGGTCGGAAACAATCCGGAGCGGGCCTGATCGAACAGCGCGCTGGCCTCGTCGTGGCGCGCCACGGCGGCGGCCACGTCGGGGTTGGCCGCCGCCACCTGGATCTCCAGTTTGTCGAGCGCCGGATCGCGGAACGCCTTCCACCAGCCGTCGCGCTCGATGCGGTCGGCCGGCTGCGCGGTCTGCCAGCCGCCGGCTTCCTTGAAGGTGGTCGGCAACGCGGTTCGCGGCGCGTGATAGATGGGCGCGAACGAGCAGGCGGAAAGAAAGGCGACGCCGGCCAGCATCGCGCAGAGCCGACGTTTACCCATTGGCCTGCTCCGCGTTGCCCGCCGTCGAGGCGACCGTGCCGGCCGGCGGCGCGAGCCGCACCGGGTCGCCGTTGGACAGCGAGTCGGGCGGGTTGTCGATCACGCGATCGTCGGGCGCGAGGCCGGTGGCGATCTGCACGTGGGTGCCGAAGTCGGTGCCGATCGTCACCGGCTTGAGCACCGCGCGATTGTCCTTGCCGACCACCGCCACCTGCAGGCCCGCCTGGCGGAAGATCAGCGAGCTGGCGGGAATCGTCAGCGCGTGGCTGCTGCCGGCGGGTAGAGCGAAATGCACCTCGGTGTATTCGCCGGGGATCAGCTTGCCGTCCTGGTTGTCCACCATCAGCTGCACCAGCAGGGTGCCGGTGGCGCCGGCGATCGAATCGTCGGTGTCGACCAGTTTCGCGTGGAAGGTCTCGCCGGGGTGCTCGGGCACGGTGAGCGTGGCATTCATGCCGGGATGGATCGCGGCGGCCTCGTTCTGCGGCACGCTCACGTAGACGCGCAACTGGTGCACGTCGGATACCGCGAACAGCTCGGGCCCGGTGCCCTGGCCGGCCGAGATCAGCTGGCCGATGTCGGTCTTGCGCGCGGTGACCACGCCGTCGAAGGGCGCGACGATGCGCTTGAAGGCTTCCAGCGCCTCCAGGCGCCGCACGTTGGCCTGGTTGGCCGCCACGATCGCCTGCTTGGCGGCCAGGTCGCTGGTCTTCTCGTCGGTTTCCTGCTGCGAGACCGAATCCTGCGCCAGCATGCGGGTCCAGCGCGCGGCGGTGGAGGCGGCCAGCTTCTCGTTGGCCAGCGAGCTCTGCAGGTCGGCGCGCGCCTGCTGCAACTGCTGGTCGAGCTCGGGCGTGTCGATCAGGCCGAGCAACTGGCCGGACTTCACGTGCGCGCCGATATCGGCGTACCAGGCATGCAGGTAGCCCGACACCTGCGCGTGGATCGGCGCGTTCTCGAATGCCGACAGGTGGCCCGGCAGCACCAGGGACGCGCCGTCGGCGCCGCTCGAGGGCGTGTAGGCCACCACGGTCGGCACCGCCTGCGCGGCGGACCAGCCGGTCAGTTCCTGTTTCGCGTGGACCCGCCCGGCGATGCCGGTGGCCACGATGCCGAGCGCGACCAGCGCGGCGAGCGCGGCGACCAGCTTGAGGTTGGGCAGCCGTTTCGGCGACTTGATTTCGATCTCAGTGGACATGGGAAGCTCCGGACGCGGAAGAGGAGGAAGCGCGGGTGCCGTCGTGCTGGTGCGCGTCGCGCCGATGCACGAGGCTGAACACGACGGGGACGAAGAACAGCGTGGCCAGCGTGGCGCAGGCCAGGCCGCCGATCACGGCGCGGCCGAGCGGGGCATTCTGCTCGCCGCCGTCGCCCAGGCCGAGCGCCATCGGCGCCATGCCGATGATCATCGCCAGGGCCGTCATCAGCACCGGGCGGAAGCGCGTGAAGCCGGCCTCGAGCGCGGCGGCCAGCGCGTTGCCGGTTTCGGCCAGGCGTTCGCGCGCGAAGCTGACCACCAGGATCGAGTTGGCGGTGGCCACGCCCATGCAGAGGATCGCGCCGGTCAGCGCCGGCACCGACAATGGCGTGTGGGTGGTGAACAGCATCCAGACGATGCCGGCCAGCGCCGCCGGCAGCGCCGAGACGATCACGAAGGCATCGGCCCAGGAGTGGAAGTTCACCACGATCAGCAGGTAGATCAGCGCGATCGCGCCCGCGAGGCCCAGCAGCAGGCCGGCGAAGGCGCCGTTCATGGTCTGCACCTGGCCGCGCAGCGTGACGGTCGAGCCCTTGGGCAGGTCGTGGGCGGTGGCTTTCACGATGCCGTCGATGTCGGTGGCGATCGCGCCGAGGTCGCGGCCCTGGGTGGTGGCGTAGATGTCGAACAGCGGCTCGATGTTGTAGTGCGAGACCACCGCGTCGCCGACGCCGCGCGTGATGGTGGCCAGCCCGCCGAGCAGTTGCGAGTCGCCGCTGGCGCCCGTCACCGGCAGGTTCTGCAGCGCCGAGAGGGTGGTCATGCGGTATTGCGGGGTCTGCGCCACGATCGGGTAGGACACGCCGTTCCTCGGGTTGAGCCAGTAGGTCGGGTCCACCTGGCTGGTGCCGGCCAGGGTGGCGACCACCGAGTTGGTGACGTCCTGCTCGGTGATGCCGAGCTGGTCGGCGCGCGTGCGGTCGACCGCCACCGTGAACTGCGGATAGGTGGTGGCCTGCTGGATGCGCGTGTCGGCGATGCCGGGGATCAGGCGCATCCGGCGGTACAGCTCGCGCGCGTACTTCAGGTTGGCGGCCTGGTTCGGGCCGGCCACCTGCAGGTCGACCGGGGCCGGCGCGCCGAAGTTGAGGATCTGGCTGACGATGTCGGCCGGCAGGAACGAGAAGCTGGTGCCGGGATAGGCGCGCGGCAGCAGCTCGCGCAGCTTGCGCACGTAGCCGGCGGTGGGCGCGTGATCCTCGGACAGCGAGATCAGGATGTCGCCGTCCTGCGGCCCGATCGTGCCGCTGTTGTTGTAGGTCAGGTTGATGCCGCTCTTGGGCAGGCCGATGTTGTCGATCACCTCGCGCAGCTGCGCAGGCGGGATCACGCCGCGGATGGTGTTCTCGATGCGGTCGAACTCGGCGGCGGTCTCCTCCACGCGGGTGCCGACCGGCGCGCGCACGTGCAGCGAGATCTCGCCCGAATCGATGGTCGGGAAGAAGTTGCGGCCGAGCCAGGGCGCCAGCAGGAAGGAGGCGGCCACCACGCACAGGAAGCCGGTCACGAAGGGCTTGCGGCGCGTCAGCGCCAGCCCCAGCAGGATCCGGTACGAAGCGCGCACCGCCTCGAAGCGGCGCTCGAAGGCGCGCTGGAAGCGCACCAGCGGATTGCGCGAGGGCGGCACGTCGTGCGCGCCGGCGTGGCCCGCGTGCGAGTCCATGATCGCGGCCATCTCGCCCGAGGCGTGGCCGGCCGAGGCATGCGGCTTGAGCAGGTATTGCGCGAGCATCGGCACGAAGGTGCGCGACAGCACGAACGAGGAGATCATCGCGAAGATCACCGCCTTGGCCATCGGCACGAACAGGAAGCGCGAGATGCCGTCGAGCATCAGCATCGGCACGAACACGATGCAGATGCACATCAGCGAGACCAGCGCCGGCATCACGATCTGCCGCGCGCCGTCGATGATCGCGCTGCGCGTGTCCTTGCCCTGCTCGAGGTGCCAGTTGACGTTCTCGATGGTCACCGTGGCGTCGTCCACCAGGATCCCGACCGCCAGCGCCAGGCCGCCGAGCGTCATCACGTTGAGGGTCTCGCCGGTGGCGGCCAGCAGCGCGATCGCCGAGAGCACGGCCAGCGGGATCGAGGCGGCGATGATCAGCGTCGAGCGCCAGGAGCCGAGGAACAGCAGGATCATCAGCGAGGTGAGCGCCGCGGCGATCACACCCTCGCGCGCCACGCCGCTCACGGCGCCCTTCACGAAGGTCGACTGGTCGCCCATGGTGACCAGCTTCAGGCCCGGCGGCAGGGTCTGCTCGATCAGCGGCAGCTTGGCCTTCACGCCCGAGATGATGTCGAGCGTGGAGGCCGAGCCGTTCTTCAGGATGCTCATCAGCACCGCGCGATGGCCGTCCACGCGCACGATGTTGGTCTGCGGCGGGAAGCCGTCGCGCACGTGGGCCACGTCGCGGATGTAAATGGTGGTGCCGCCCACCGACTTGATCGGCAGGTCGTTCAACGCATCGAGCGCGAGCGGGCTGTTGTTGAGCTTGATGTTGTACTCGAAGCGGCCGATCTTCTGCGTGCCGGCCGGGATGATCTGGTTCTGCTGCGCCAGCGCGTGCGCCACGTCCTGCGCCGACAGCCCCTTCGATTGCAGCGCCTGCGGGTCGAGGTCGATCTGCACCTCGCGGGTCTTGCCGCCATAGGGCGTCGGGATCGCCACGCCGGGCACCGACAGCAGTTGCGGGCGGATGAAGTTCTCCGCGTAGTCCTCCAGCTTCTGCTCGTCCAGCGTGCTGCTGGTCAGCGCGATCTGCAGCACCGGCACGGTCGAGGCGTTGTAGTTGAGGATCTGCGGCGGCGTGGTGCCCGGCGGCATCTGCTTGAGCACGGTCTGCGAGATCGAGGTGACCTGCGCGGTGGCGGTTCGGATGTCCACCGTCGGCTGGAAGAAGATCTTGACGATGCCGAAGCTGCGGAACGACTGCGACTCGATGTGCTGCACGTCGTTGACGGTGGTGCCGAGCGTACGTTCGTAGTACGTGACGATGCGTCCCGACATGTCGTCCGGCTGCAGGCCGGCGTAATTCCAGATCACGCTGATCACCGGAATGCGGATGTCCGGGAAGATGTCGGTGGGCGTGCGTAGCGCCGCGAGCGGGCCTGCCAACAGGATCAGCAGCGCCAGCACGATGAACGTGTAGGGCCGGACCAAGGCGAGCCGGACGATTTTCAGCATGTGATGCTGCTCCGTAGAAAGCGTCGTTCGGGTGAGGGGCTGGCGCGGCCGCTTGGGGAAAACGCGGACACGCGCCGACGACAGCATTCTGGGGAGCACGCCCTAACAGCCTGCCGCTAAAAACATGAAAGAAGTTTCATGGCCCGGCGCGATCGCGGCGAGGGCGGCGCGCTTGCGTGCCGGGCCTGCGCCGTGATGCGTGACATGCCGATGAAGCGACGATGAATGCTTGCGCGCGCAACCAGAACGACGATGCCCCGCATGGGCGGGGCATCGTGATGCCGGCGGCGAGGATCGCGCCGTGGCGCTCAGCCGAGCATGTAGCCGGCGCCGCGGATGGTGCGGATCAGGGGGCTCTCGCCCGAGCGATTGATCTTGCGGCGCAGCCGGCCGACGTGCACGTCGATCAGGTTGGTGCCGGGATCGAAGCGGCAGCCCCACACGCCCTCGAAGATCATGGTGCGCGTGAGCACGCGCCCGGCGTGGCGCATCATGAATTCGAGCACGCGGAACTCGGTGGGCAGCAGGTCCAGCTCGCGCGCGCCGAGCATCGCCGTGCGCCGCACCAGGTCCAGCTCGATGCCGTTGGCGCGCAGCACCGTCTCGGCATGCGCGTTGCGCGGGCGGCGGCGCATCAGCACCTCCAGGCGCGCTACCATCTCGTCGAGCGAGAAAGGCTTGACCAGGTAGTCGTCGCCGCCGGCGCGCAGCCCGGCGATGCGCTGGTCGACCTCGGACATCGCGCTCATCACCAGCACCGGCGTGTCGAGGCCGACGCCGCGCATGGTGGAGAGGATCGCCAGGCCATCCAGGTCGGGCAGCATGCGGTCGAGCGTGACGGCGTCGTAGTCGCCCGCCATCACCTTGGCGATGCCCTCGCGGCCGGTGCGCGCGACGTCGACGCTATGGCCCTGCGCGTGGAGCTGGCGCGCGATGCTGTCGGCGATCAGGACATCGTCCTCGATCGTCAGGATCTTCGACATGGAGCGGTATCAGGCGACGGCGCGCAAGGTGGCGGCGCGATCCGCGCCGCGATAGCGTCCCACCGCGAAATCGATGAAGCTGCGGACCTTCATCGACAGATAGTTGCGGCCCGGGTAGAGGATCGAGATGCTGCGCGGGCCGCCGTTGGCCGCGTGGCCGTCGAGCAGGGCGACCAGGTCGCCGCGCGCCAGGTCGCCCGCCACCAGCGGCTCGGGCAGCAGGGCGATGCCCATGTGGCTGAGCGCGGCCACCCTCACCATCGCGCTGCCGCTGGAGGCCAGCGCCTGGCCGGTGTAGACGCGGCACACGCCGTCGCGGTCGGCGAATTCCCAGGTGCGCGCGGTGCCGTCGGACACCGTCAGCAGGCTGTGCTCGTTGAGCGTGCCCGGGTCAGCCGGCGTGCCGTGGCGCGCGAGATAGGCGGGCGAGGCCACCAGCACCTCGCGCACCGTGGTCAGCGCGCGCGACACCAGGGTGGCGCTGACCAGCCGGCGGTCGTCGGAGAAGCAGACGTCGTAGCCGCCTTCCACCATGTCGATATGGGTGTCGAAGGTGGTCACGTCGAAACCCACGCGCGGATGCTGCAGCCGGTAGGCGGCCAGCAGCTCGCCCAGGCCGCCGGCGGCGAAGCTCATCGAGGCGGCCACCCGCAGCGTGCCGCGCGGGTCCCGCGTGGCGCGCACCAGGTTCGATTCGATCTCGTCGAGTTTCTCGATGATGGTGCGGCAGCCGTCGAGGTATTCGCGGCCCGCCTCGGTCAGCGACAGGCTGCGCGTGGTGCGGTTCAGCAGGCGCATGTTCAGGTGCGCCTCCAGCATGCCGACGCTGCGCGTGACGGCCGCGGCCGACATGCCGAGCTGGCGCGCCGCGAGGTTGAAGCTTTCTAGATCGACTACACGCGTGAAGACACGCATCGCCTGGAGCTGGTTCATGGTTGTGTGAACAACGATTGCGATGCATCCATGATCGGCGCGCGGCGTTAACAACTCGCCGCCCGGAACATGAAGGTTTTTTCAGAATCGCGCGCCGCGCACGGGGCGCGGCGCGCCTCAGTTCGGCAGGCCGGCGGCCTCGCGCTGCTCCTCCAGGTGGCGGCCCAGCGATTCGTGCAGCCGCTCCAGGCTGCGCGGCGGCAGCGCGAAGCCGCTCCAGCCCAGGCCGGTATGGCGCAGGAACAGCACCGCGCCGCCGTACAGCGCGTGCTGTTCGGTGTACCAGCAGGGATCCATCTCCACCACGTACTGCTCCGAGCGCGAGGGCGTCTCCGGCACGGCCGGCTGCATCGAGGCGCGCAGCAGGCTCAGGTACTGGATCACCGCGTCGACGTCGGCCGGATCGAGAATCACCGAGGCTCGATCGATCGAGACCAGCACGGCTTGCTTTCCGTATTCGTTGATCATTTCGATACTCATCGGGCGTGTCATCTCCGGCTCCTGTCCAGGTCACGATGCGTCGATTATCGGACCGCGCCCCCAGGCCATTTCTGAAACAACCGTATCGTCGGATGAAATTTTGTTTAAGGACCGGCGGGCGCCGAGCGGCCGGCCGGCGTCGATCCGCTGACGGCGGGCTTCCTCGTCCCAAATTGGGATGGCGAGCTGCCTCTTCGGCCCGGATCCGCGCCGGGCGGGCGCCTGGCGGCGATTCTCCCGGTATCCCGGGCGGCATTCGGGCCGGCGACAAGACTTGCCTCATAATCAGGCACCGCCGATACTTACGGGTTACGCGCTCCTCCTTTCGATCACGATTTAATCGGTTTCCCCGTCATGACCACGATTCTTGAAAGTCTCCCGACCGGCCAGAAGGTCGGCATCGCCTTCTCCGGCGGTCTCGATACCAGCGCCGCGCTGCACTGGATGCGGATCAAGGGCGCCGTGCCTTACGCCTACACCGCGAACCTCGGCCAGCCCGACGAGGCCGACTACGACGCGATCCCGCAACGCGCCCGCGAATACGGCGCCGAGAACGCCCGCCTGATCGATTGCCGCGCGCAACTGGTGGCCGAGGGGATCGCCGCCCTGCAATCGGGCGCCTTCCATATCTCGACGGCCGGCGTCACGTATTTCAATACGACCCCGATTGGCCGCGCCGTGACCGGCACCATGCTGGTGGCCGCCATGAAGGAAGACGGCGTCAACATCTGGGGCGACGGCAGCACCTACAAGGGCAACGACATCGAGCGCTTCTACCGCTACGGCCTGCTGGTCAACCCGGACCTGAAGATCTACAAGCCCTGGCTGGACCAGCAGTTCATCGACGAGCTGGGCGGCCGCGCCGAGATGTCGGAGTTCATGAACAAGGCCGGCTTCGGCTACAAGATGTCGGCCGAGAAGGCCTATTCGACCGATTCGAACCTGCTGGGCGCCACCCACGAGGCCAAGGACCTGGAAAGCCTGGAATCGGGCATCAAGATCGTCAACCCGATCATGGGCGTGGCGTTCTGGCGCGACGACGTGAAGATCGCCGCCGAGGAAGTGACGGTGCGCTTCGAGGAAGGCCGCCCGGTCGCGCTGAACGGCGTGGAATACGCCGACCAGGTCGAGCTGCTGCTGGAAGCCAACCGCATCGGCGGCCGCCACGGCCTGGGCATGAGCGACCAGATCGAGAACCGCATCATCGAGGCCAAGAGCCGCGGCATCTACGAAGCCCCGGGCCTGGCGCTGCTCTACATCGCCTACGAGCGCCTGGTCACCGGCATCCACAACGAGGACACCATCGAGCAGTACCGCGAGAGCGGCCGCCGCCTCGGTCGCCTGCTGTACCAGGGCCGCTGGTTCGATCCGCAGGCCATCATGCTGCGCGAGACGGCCCAGCGCTGGGTGGCGCGCGCGATCACCGGCGAGGTGAAGATCGAGCTGCGTCGCGGCAACGATTATTCGATCCTCAGCACGATCTCGCCGAACCTGACCTACGCGCCGGAGCGCCTGTCGATGGAGAAGGTCGCCTCGACCTTCTCGCCGCGCGACCGGATCGGCCAGCTGACGATGCGCAACCTCGACATCACCGATACGCGCGACAAGCTGCGCGTGTACTCGCAGGTCGGGCTGCTGACGCCGGGCGAGGCGTCGGCCCTGCCGCAGATCAAGCAGGACGAGAAGGCCGGCAAGTAAGCTGGCGAATTAGCTGGCAAATTGGCTGGCGACGGGCGCGGCGGCCGGTGCATCGGCCGCCGCGCCTCGCGGTACCCGGGCCCCGCGGCGCGCGCACCAGAGGCGTGTGTCGCGGGGCTTCGCGCAGGGGCATGCGCGTGTCGAGCAAGACCTTGCATCGGCTGTCCGAATCCAAGCAGAACGAAAGAGAGAGGCCACCATGTTCACCATGATTCCCGAGATGTCCTTCGGCCGCCGCCTGTCGCTGTGGTGGTCCTGCATCTGGCGCCAGACGCTGGCCACGCTGCCGATCTGGCTGGTCGCCGGCGGCTTCGTGCTCTATTCCATCGTGCGCGCCGAGCATGGCGAGGCGAACTGGCTGTCGTCGCTGGTCAACTCGATGGGCGCGCTGGTGCTCGTCGGCGGGGGCGTCCTGCTGGTGGTGAGCCTGCTGTGCATCCCGATCATCGGCTACATGACGCGACGCGCCTTCGCCAGGCACCAGCTCAGCGTGCCGCCCGACTACAGCTTCGGCCAGGCGGCGATGCTCGGTCTCACCACCTGGGGCTGGACCATCGTGGTGTCGATGGCGGTCAACGTGCTGTCCTACCTGCTGCAGGCCGTGGTCGGCAAGGCGTCGGTGGTGATGGCCGTGGGACAGTTGGTGTTCCTGGTGCTGAACATGATCGGCGCGATCTATATCGTGCTGCCGCGCCAGGCCTGGCGGCTGCGCCGGCAGGCGGGCGAGCCCGAGGCGCGGTGAGCGCCGGGCGGCGCGCCGCCCCGATCGTTTTTCCTGCGGCCTCGCCCTTGCGGCGAGGCCGCCTGCGTTTGCACGAGCAGCCGGCGGGCGGCCGCGCCTGCTCAGAACGGCCCGCGGCTCTGCAATTGCCGATACTGCTGCTTGAGCGCGTCGATCCGCTCGCGATAGGCGGTGGCCAGGCAGGACTGCGAAGCGCCGCAACGCGCGCGGCGCTTGAGCCACTGCTGCTGCGCCTCGCCCATGTCGCCGCGGGTGCCCATCGCCACCAGCCCCATCAGCATCTCGTAGCGCACCGACATCTCCACATCCTGCTCGCTGAGCGCGCGCGAGGCGCAGATCGCGCGCTCGTCGGCCTGCCTGGCTTGCTTGCAATCGAAGCTGGCGGCCTGGGCGGCCAGGGGCAGGGCGATCAACAGCGGCATCAGCGCGAGGCCGGCCGCGCGCAGCGTGCCGGGGCGAAGGCGGGCAAGGCAAGAGAGATAGGGCATGTCGGCTCCGATCGGTTCGGGGAGCCATCGATGATACCCGTGCCGCCGAGGCAGCTTGTCGGTGGCGCGGGCGGGCGGATCTTCTATACTTTCCGCACGAACCAGGGCGGGAAGCAGGAACAGCGATGAAACGGAAGAGCTTGGCCGGAATGGATTGCGCGGTGGCGCTGGCGCTGGAGCAGGTCGGCGAATGGTGGAGCCTGCTGATCCTGCGCGACGCGATGCAGGGCTCGACGCGCTTCGAGCAGTTTCGCGAGAGCCTCGAGATCTCGCCCACCATGCTGTCCAAGCGCCTGTCCGATCTGGTGGAGGGCGGCCTGCTCGAGCGCGTGCGCAGCACGCCCGAATCGAGCCGCGACGAGTATCGCGTGACGGCCAAGGGGCGCGGGCTCGCGCCGGTGCTGATCACCTTGTTCGCCTGGGGGCGCCGCCACGTCAAGGGCCATCCCTGGGGCGTCGATTTCGTCGATCGCGAAACCGGCAAGGCCGTCGATCCGGTGCTGATCGACCGTCATACCGGCAAGGTGCTGAGCCGCGAGACGCATGCCTTCGTGCCGGGACGCCATGCGTCCGAGACCACGCTCAAGCGCCTGAAGACGCTCGCCGAACTCGACGAGGCGAACTGAGCGGCGCAGCCGCCTCCGCATGGCGCAGCCACCTCCGCATTAGCCAGCTTCCTGGCGTTCACCGCCCCGTTTCCCGCCCTGCCAGGCGACCCGGCCCGGCGCTTGGCTTTCCTGTTCCTTCCGGCGCGGCATCTCTTTCGTGCCGCCGTCCTGCCCCCGCCCGATTGCCCGAGCCCGGCCGCGCCAGCCGGGTCCGTCCCCGTTCGCCACCCGTCTCTCGGCTCACCACGGCAGCGATACAGGGAAATCACTACAATAACGATACTGAATGTGGTGTTCCCTGAAACCGAGTCAGCCGGCGCCGCCGGCCCAAGCAGGAGGCATGCAATCGTGACCCTCAACCGTGAAATCATCCTGGCCGCGCCGCTGCGCACCGCCATCGGCACCTTCAACGGCACCCTCAAGGACATTCCCGCCACCGATCTCGGCGCCCACGTGATCAAGGCGGTGCTGGCGCAGACCGGCGTCGATCCTTCGAAACTGGGCAGCGTGGTGCTCGGCAACGTGGTGCAGGCCGGCAATCGCATGAACCCGGCGCGCCAGGCCTCGGTCAACGGCGGCGTGCCGGTGGCGGTGCCGGCGCTGACGGTCAACCGCGTCTGCGGCTCGGGCGCCCAGGCGATCGTCTCGGCCGCGCAGGAGGTGCTGCTGGGCACCGCCGAGGCCGCGATCGCCGGCGGCATGGAGAACATGGACCGCGCGCCCTATCTGCTGGCCGGCGCGCGCCGCGGCTACCGGATGGGCGACGCGACCATGCAGGACAGCGTGCTGCTCGACGGCCTGCTCGACGCCTTCTCGGGCGAGCATTCGGGCTGGCATACCGAGGACCTGGTCGCCGAGCACCACGTGACGCGCGAGGACCAGGACCGCTGGGCGGCGCGCTCGCAGCAGCGTTTCGCCGAGGCGCAGCGCGCAGGCCATTTCGCGGCCGAGATCGTGCCGCTGGACGTCAAGGCCGGCAAGCAGCAGATCGAATTCGTGCAGGACGAGCACAACCGCCCGGATACCACCCAGGAGAAGCTCGCCCAGCTTCGCCCGGCCTTCCGCAAGGACGGCACCATCACGGCCGGCAACGCGCCGGGCCTGAACACCGGCGCCGCGGCGATGCTGGTGGCCGATCGCGCCTTCGCCGAGAAGCAGGGCATCGAGCCGCTCGCCCGGCTGGTGGCCTGGGGCGTGGCCGGCGTCGAGCCGGGCCAGTTCGGCTACGGGCCGGTGCCGGCGGTGCGCCAGGCGCTGTCGCGCGCGGGCTGGAGCATCGGCGACATCGAGGCGATCGAGATCAACGAGGCCTTCGCGGCGGTGCCGATCGTGGCGCTGCGCGCGCTGGGCCTGGCCGAGGACATCGTCAACAGCGAGGGCGGCGCGGTGGCTCATGGACACCCGATCGGCGCGACTGGCGCGATCCTCGCCACGCGGCTGATCCACGCGATGCGCCGGCGCGGCCAGCGGCGCGGCGTGGTCACGCTCTGCATCGGCGGCGGGCAGGGCATCGCGCTGGCGCTCGAGACGCTGTAAGGCGCCGGGCCGGCGCATGGTGAAGCGGCGGGGCCCGGTACCGGCCCCGCCTTTTGGTGGGCCGCCGCGCCGGCTGCGCTGCCCGTTTTTGACACGCGTTTTCTTCGCGTGTAGTGTCGGCCGCAATCACATCACTCGATTGCCGCGCCCGCCGACCATGTTCACCGACTGCTACTGCACGCAATTCCGGCGCTCGGCCAATGCGCTGACCAGCGTCTACGACGACGCGCTGCGTCCCGCCGGCCTCAAGATCACGCAATTCTCCCTGCTGCGCGCGCTGGAGCGGCTCGGTGCGGCCACCTACACCGAGATCGCCGCCGAGGCCGCGCTCGACAAGACCACCATCTCCCGCAACCTGAAGATCCTGATCGAGGCCGGCTGGGTCGATACCTCGGCCGACGAGGACGCGCGCTTCAAGGTTGCCCGGCTCAGCAAGCGCGGCATCGCCAAGCTGCGCGGCGCCGAGCCTTACTGGCGCGAGGCGCAGGACAAGGTCGAGGACGAGGTGCGCAAGTTCATGAAGGGCCCCGCCAACAAGCGCCTGCTGCAGGCGCTCGAATCCCTGCAGCAGGCCGCCAGCGACGCGAAGTAGGCGCGCGCGAGGATGGCGGGTTAACCCCGCCTGTCTGTCCGGCGCGGCGGACCGTAACATGAGATGTAGCTACAACCAATCGGCATCGATCTGATCATATGGCTAGAAAGATGCAGCTACATCCATCTATCGGGAAATCGGGAGTACGTCATGCCAACCTATGTCGTATCGGCGGCGGCAGGCCGCCTCGACGCGCAGCAGAAGGCGCGGATCGCGGCCGGCATCACCGAGGCGCACAGCCGGGCCACCGGCGCGCAGGGCTTTTTCGCGCAGGTGATCTTCGTGCCGATCGCCGAGGGCGATCACTTCCTCGGCGGCCGTCCCTTGAAGTCGGACCAGATCCACGTGAACGGGCAGATCCGTGCGGGCCGCAACGCCGAGCAGAAGCGGCGCCTGCTCGACGCGATCGTCGAGCTCGTGACGCGCGCCGCGCAGGCCGAGCCGCGCGCCGTCTGGGTGTACATTGCCGATGTGCCGCCTTCGCAGATGGTCGAGTACGGCAGGGTACTGCCCGAGCCCGGCGAGGAGGCGAACTGGCTGCAGGCCATGCCCGACGAGGATCGCGCCTATCTCGTCGGCATCGGCCAGTGAACCCGCATCGGAGCCGCCTCTCGCGGCGCCGTGTCCACCGGAGGAGATCGCCATGTCCGAACTGCCGCAACGCGTCGTTGCCACCGACGCGGCCCGCAAGCTGATCCAGACGCTCAGCGAGAAGCACGGCAAGCTGATGTTCCACCAGTCGGGCGGCTGCTGCGACGGCAGCGCGCCGATGTGCCTTCAGGATGGCGAACTGATCATAGGCGGCTCCGACGTCTGCCTCGGGTCGATCGAGGGCATGTCCTTCTACATGAGCGACAGCCAGTACGAATCCTGGAAGCACACGCAACTGATCGTCGACGTGATTCCCGGCAACGGCGGCATGTTCTCGCTGGAGCAACCGACCGGCATGCGCTTCCTGACGCGTTCGCGGCTGTTCAGCGACGAGGAATTGCAGCAGCTCGGGATGCGCCGCTGAAGCGGACGGCGGCTCGATCGATTCCCCTTCTTCTCAGTACCCTGCGCCACCCGCCTGCACGGCTCGGCCGCCCATCGTGCCGGCGCTGCCCGCGTGGGCCTCGGCCACCGAGGCGATGATGCCGATCGCTTCCTGGATCTGCCGGCGGGTGATGTTCAGGTAGGGAATCGCGCGCACGCCGTCGGTGCCGGACGGCAGCACATGCAGACCGCGCGCATGCAGTTCGTCGACGAAGCGCCCGGCCGGCAGCGAGCTGACGCCGAAGCGCACGATATTGGTTTCCACCGTGGCGGGATCGAGCGCGATGCCGGGCAGGCTGGCGATGCCTTCGGCCAGCAGCCGCGCATGTTCGTGATCCTCGCCCAGCCGCTCGCGATGATGGCGCAGCGCATGCAGCGCGCCGGCCGCGATCATGCCGGCCTGCCGGAAGCCTCCGCCGATCTGCTGCTTGAAGCGGCGCGCCCGCGCGATGAACTCGCGCGAGCCGGCCAGCGCCGAACCGACCGGCGCGCCCAATCCCTTCGAGAAACACACGCTGACCGAATCGAAGTGCCTCGCGTATTCGCTTTCCGCAATGCCGGTGGCGGCCGTCGCGTGCCAGAGCCGGGCGCCGTCCAGGTGCAGCGCGAGGCCGCGCGAGCGCGCCAGCTCGCAGACGGCCTTCAGCGAGTCGAGCGGCCAGACCTTGCCGCCGCCGAGGTTGTGCGTGTTCTCCAGGCACAGCAGCTTCGGCGGCGCCGGAATGGTGGCCGGGAAGAAGCGATGCGACACGCCGAGCACGTTTGCCACGTCCTCCGGCGTGAAGATGCCGCGTTGGCCGGGCAGCAGGCGCGGCAGCACGCCCGAGATCGCGGCCGGGGCGCCGCCTTCGAGGATGTAGACATGCGCCTGCTGGTCGAACAGCACCGCGTCGCCGGGCTCGGTATGCGCGCGGATGCCGACCTGGTTGGTCATGGTGCCGGTCACCATGTAGACGGCATCCTCCTTGCCGAGCAATTCGGCGACTTCGCGCTCCAGCGCCTTGACGCTCGGGTCGTCGCCATAGACGTCGTCGCCCACCTCGGCCGAGGCGATCGCCTCGCGCATGGCGGACGTGGGGCGGCTGCAGGTATCGCTGCGCAGATCGATCATGGTGGACCTCCTCGGGCCGATGGTTCGAAAGGCGCAGCATGGCCGGCGCGATGCCGGCCGCTTTGGACAATCTTGCGGATTTCAGCGGCGAGCGAGGCCGGGCGGCACGCCGAAGAAGCGGCGGAATTCTCGGCTCAGGTGGCCCTGGTCGCAATAGCCGACCTCGATCGCCACCTGCCGCAACGGCAGGCCGCGCAGCAGCAGGTGACGCGCGCGCTCGACGCGGCGCTGCACCAGCCAGGCATGCGGCGCCACGCCGATCGCCTTGCGGAATTCGCGCAGCAGGTGATATGGGCTCATGCCGGCGGCCCCGGCCAGCGTGTCGAGCGTGGGGTTCTCGGCCAGGTGGGCATCGAGGTAGTCGCGGGCGCGCTTCACGGCGCCGGGCAGGGCCGCCGCGGGCGGCGTCGGCGCCAGGCTGGCGTGCCGGCCGATCAGCTGGAACACGGCGGCGTTCAGGCGTGAGGTCTTTTCCAGCCGGCTCGCGTCGGACGATTCGGAGCAGCGATGCGCTTCGAGGAACAGGCGCAGCGTAGGCGCGTCGTCGATCACCAGCTCGGGGAAATGCAGTTCGCCGCGAAAGCCTTCGTCGGCCCGCCGCAGCAGCTCGAGCAGGGCCTGGCTCGGGATATAGGCC
Source organism: Burkholderia gladioli (assembly GCF_000959725.1). NCBI lineage: Bacteria > Pseudomonadati > Pseudomonadota > Betaproteobacteria > Burkholderiales > Burkholderiaceae > Burkholderia > Burkholderia gladioli. The sequence goes on along the minus strand of NZ_CP009323.1, from coordinate 1,308,725 downwards.
ATGCGGTAGTCCCAGCCATCCTCGCCGGCCGGCCGCCCTTCGTGAAGCTGCCCCGGATTGATCACGCACAGCCTGCCGGCCGGCATGATCGCGCGCCGGCCGCGTCCATCGAGGAAGGCCTGCGCGCCGCGCTCGATCACGCCGATCGCGAACGCGTCGTGCGCGTGGCGCGGGAAGCGGTGGGTGCGGTAGCTGGCGCTGAGCAGTTCCGCGTCGGCGAAACCGGGCTCGCGCCAGAGCCTGGCCTGGTTGGGGCGGTTGCCGTTCGGGGAGGGCATGGCGGATTCCGGGGCCTGCTGCGATCGCGATTCAAGGATTGTAGGTACATCCAATCCGCCGTCAAGACCGGCCCGGGCCACCGGGATCCGTCGCTTTTCATCCGCCTTTCACAAGCTGCGATTCGACCTGCTCCGTGTTTACCCATAGAGACATCGCGGATTCGGAATACTACGCTCTGTATACAGAGTTCAGAATTCAAACAGCGGCAAGTCCCGTCAATCACTGGAGGAAGCAAGTCATGAGCGTCAAGTCGGACAAACTGGACGAGCAGCGCAGCGCGGGCGGCGCGGCGCCGGTCGCGAAGAAACTGATTCCCTACGGCGGCTACTACACCAACAAGGTGCCCGAGCACGATCCGGAGTTGACCGAAACCGGCCCCGGCACGCCGATGGGCGAATTCATGCGGCGCTTCTGGCATCCCGTCTGCATGTCGATCGAGCTGACCGACACGCCGCGCTTCCTGAAGATCCTCAACGAGGAACTGGTGGCCTTCCGCGACGGCAGCGGCCGGGTCGGCGTGCTGCATGCGCATTGCGTGCACCGCGGCGCCTCGCTCGAATACGGCGCGATCCAGGAGCACGGCATCATGTGCTGCTATCACGGCATGGTGTTCGACGTCGACGGCAGTTGCCTGCACGTGCCCTTCCCGAAGGGCGAGGAGAAGGAGGCCGAGAAGTTCGCCTGCTCGATCCGGCAGGGCGCCTACAAGGCGATCGAGCGCCACGGGCTGGTGTTCGCCTACATGGGGCCGCCCGAGGAGGAGCCGCCGTTCCCGGAATGGGAGGGTGATTTCACGGTGCTGGAGGGCGACGAGCTGGTGCCCTACAGCAACTTCCAGCACTGCAACTGGCTGCAGGTGCAGGACAACGCCGCCGACAACTACCACCCCACCGCGCTGCACGCGGGCAAGAACGTGGTGGGCGGCCATTACCAGGGCACCACCTTCGACGAGGTGGGGGCCGCCTCGATGGAGGTCGCGCCCGACATGAACTTCGTGCCGGTGCAGGGCGGCCGCAGCCTGGCCTGCGCCGGCGCGCGCCGCGTCGACCGTGACAAGCTGTTCGTGCGGGTCCAGCACCAGGTGCTGCCGAACCTGAGCCTGCACGCCTACACGTCCGAGGACGGCTCGCGCAAGAAGCTGTTCAGCCGCTTCCACATCATCCGCTGGACCGTGCCGGTCGACGACGAGAACAGCAAGATGATCGGCTGGCGCGTGATGGGCCCCGGCATCGACACGCGCGGCGTCGGCAACAAGGAATTGGTGGGCTACGAGTCGATCGACTTCCTGGAAGGCCAGGTGGCGCTGCGCCGGCCCGAGCGCTTCGGCAACTACAAGCTCGAGGACCTGCCGCCGATCCCGTCCAACCACCGGGAGCGCCCCAACTACAAGCAGGCGCAATACGCGCCCGGCGACTACGAGGCCATCATCAGCCAGCGCCCGATCGCCGTGCATGCGCTCGAACATCCGACCCGCTTCGACGCCGGGCTCTACCAGTTCCGCAAGCTGCTGCGCGACGCCGTGCGCGGCACCAATCCCGCCGCCTCGGCGCGGGGTTTCGCCGAGTGGCTGCGCGAGATGGCCGGCGCGCCGAACAGCTATTGCTCGGGCAACGTGTTCGAGATCGCCGAGGGCGAGACCGTCGAGGAGGAAGTGAGGCGCCGGCGCCAGGTGCTGAAGTCGGTGATCGAGATCCTGACGCAGAGCGAGAGCATGACGGGCCAGGCTCGCGCCGAATTCGTCCGCGGCCGCTTCGACGAGCTCGAAGGCTCGCTCAAGCGCTGAGGCCGGGACGCATCGCGAACGGCAAGGCACGGGCCGGCCGTTCGCTCCTCGAGGACATCACATGGAAATCGCAGAAACCGAACGCGTCGTGACGGACGCCGGAGAAGCCGCGAGCGATGCGGCGGCCGGCGGCACGATGGTGCTGCGCGTCGGGCAGATCCGCTACGAAGGCCGCGGCATCAATTCGTACGAACTGAGGCACCCCACCGGCGAGGCGCTGCCGCCCTTCGAGGCCGGCGCGCATATCGACATCCACCTGAAGCCGGCCCTGATTCGCCAGTATTCGCTGTGCAACGCGCCGGGCGAGCGGCACCGCTACCTGATCGCGGTGCTCAAGGACGAGAGCGGGCGCGGCGGCTCGCGTGCCGTGCACGAGCAATTGCGCGCCGGCGACCTCGTCACGGTCAGCCGCCCGCGCAATCATTTCGCGCTGGCGGGCGGGGCGCGCAAGGTGCTGCTGCTGGCCGGCGGCATCGGCGTGACGCCGCTCAAGGCGATGGCGCATGAACTGGAAAGCCGCGGCATCGACTTTGCGCTGCATTACTGCGCGCGCAGCCGCGAGGCCGCCGCCTTCGGCGCCGAGCTCGAAGCGATGCGGCGTGCCGGCCGGCTGCACTATCACTTCGACGACGGCCCCGACGGCCAGCGGATCGACCTGCCGCGCCTGCTCGCCGAGCCGGAGCCGGGCACCCAGCTCTATTACTGCGGGCCGGCCGGTTTCATGGCCGCCTGCGCCGAGGCCGCCGCGCACTGGCCGAAGGGCAGCGTGCACTTCGAGCACTTCAAGGCGCCCGAGCTGCCGAAGCGCGAGGCTGCCGGCGCCGGCGAATGCGAGGTACGCATCGCCAGCACCGGGCAGGTGATCCTGCTGCGGCCCGGGCAAAGCCTGGCCGACGCGCTCGGCGAGGCCGGCGTGGCCGTGCCCACCTCGTGCTGCGCGGGCCTTTGCGCGACCTGCAAGCTGCGCTACCTGGAGGGCGAGGTCGAGCACAACGACTTCATCCTCGGCGAGGACGAGCGCCGCGAATACCTGACGGCCTGCGTCTCGCGCCCGATCGGCACGCATCTGGTGCTCGACCTCTGAACGCCCGTCGTTCCCTCGCCGGCTCGTCGTCGGCGGTCGCTCGGCAAGGAGGCACACATGGCATCGAAGCTGCTGAGGATTCCGACGCGAACCGACTACGTGGACGCCGTCTACCAGGCGCTGGCCGACGCGATCTGCGACGGCACGCTGGCGCCGGGCACGCGCATCACGCAGGAGGAGATCGCCGAGCGCCTGGCGGTGTCGCGCTCGCCGGTGCTGCAGGCGCTGCGCCTCCTGAAGAAGGACGGGCTGGTGCAGGACGCGCCGGGACGCGGCGTGCTGATCGCGCCGCTCGACGCGGGCTGGCTCAGCCATCTCTACGAGATCCGCGGCACGCTCGATTCGCTCGCGGCGAGGCTGGCCACGCGGCGCGGGGCGCGGCTCGACGCGGGGCTGCTCGCGCGCGGGCGGCTGGCTTCCTCGCAAGGCGAGATGGGCGCCATGATCGACGCGGACATGGCCTTTCATTTCGGCGTCTACGCGGCTTCGGGCAATCCGCTGATCGGGGAGACGGCGCGCGTGCATTGGGTGCATCTGCGCCGCGTGATGGGGGCGATGCTGCAGGTATCCGGCCAGCGCGCCTCGATCTGGGACGAGCACGCGGCGATCGCCGAGGCGATCGAGGCCGGCGAGGCCGAACGCGCGGCGCAGTTGTCGGAGCTGCATACGCATCGCGCGCATGCGCATCTGGTGGCGGAGTTGCGGGCGGTGCTGGAAGTGGAGGGCGCGGCGCCATGAGCGGATGAAGAGGCGATCGCGCGACGCTGGCTCAGGACGTGGCGAGGCGCGCCGCGTCGAGCAGCCAGTCGACGAAGCGACGGACCTTGTCGGTATCGCGCTCGTCCTCGCGGTAGGAGAGGAAGTGCGTGGCGCGATGGAGCGGCACGAAGCTGTCCTCGCCGAGCACCACGAGATCGCCGCGCGACAGTTCGCGTTCGGCCAGGCGGGTGGTTTCGAGCGCGACGCCCAGCCCGTCGACGGCCGCCGACAAGGCCAGCGCGGCGCGATCGAAGGAGGGGCGGGCGCGGCTCGGCAGCACCAGCCCGTTGCCGGCGAACCAGTCGGCCCAGCCGATGCGGCTCAGTTGCGAATCGATCAGCGTCAGGCGCCGGATCAGCTCGCGCGGCTCCGCGCCCGGCGCGAGCAGGGAGGGCGAGCACATCGGCGCGATGCGTTCCTCGCCCATGGCCAGCGTGACGAGCTCGGGCGCTTCGATCGCCCGGCCATAGGAGATGGCCACGTCGATCTCGCGATCGCGCCGCAGGTCGATCGGCTCGGCGCCCGAGGACAGGCGGATCGTGATGTCGGGATGGTCGCGCATGAACTGCGGCAGGCGCGGGCCGAGCCACTTGGCCGCGAAGCTCGGCGCGCTGTGCAGTGCCAGCACCTGCGCGGCGGGCGCGAGGCTGACCTCGTCGCAGGCGGCCTCGATCACGTCGAACACGCGCGCAAGATTGTGCTGCAGGCGCGCGCCCTCGGGCGTGGTCTCGACCGCGCGGTGGCGGCGCGTCAGCAGCCGGCGGCCGACGTGCTCCTCGAGCTCGCGCACCTGGTGGCTGATCGCCGACTGCGTGAGGTGCAGCTCCTCGGCGGCACGCGTGAAGCTCTTGAGCCGCGCGGTCGCTTCGAAGGCTCTAAGCAGTACGAAGTTCGGGATCCTTCTCATGCACGCCTCCAGGTATGAACGGGATTCATGTTTGTATGAACAGCCATCGTTTGTCAACGCATCGAGCGGCGCGGAGCATGAAGGGATCGGACCCGGTCCGTGCCGTTTTTTTTCAATCAAGGTCTTTGAAGGAGGCAGTCCCATGTCCACGGTCGCAGAACGTCCCGCCGAATCGATCCTGAAGCCCGGCAAGGTGTCGATCTACCAGCCCGAGCAGGAGGGCTTGATCTTCCCCGAGCTGCCCGAGTTCGATTCGCTCGACGCGCATCGCCGCCATCTGAAGGAGCGCCTGGTGGCCGCCTGCCGCGCCTTCGCGCTGCAGGGTTTCGACTACGGTTTCGCCGGCCACCTGACGGTGCGCGATCCCGAGCATCCGGGCCTTTACTGGACCAACCCGATGGCCGTGCATTTCTCGCAGGTGAAGCTCTCGAACCTGATCTGCGCCGATCATCGCGGCACCGTGGTGGAGGGCGAGTACGCGATCAATCGCGCCGGCTTCGTGCTGCACGCCGCGGTGCACGAGCAGCATCCCGACATCGTCGCGATGTGCCACGCGCATACCGTTCATGGCACCGCCTTCGCCTCGCTCGGCAAGCCGCTCGCGCCGATCTCGCAGGACGCCGCCGCGTTCTACGAGGACCACGTGGTGATCGGCGACGAGGCCGGCAAGGTGGCGGTGGAGGTGAAGGGCGGCAACAAGGTCGCCAATGCCTTCGCCGGCGTGAAGGCGGCGATCCACCAGAACCACGGCCTGCTCACCGCGAGCCGCCACAGCATCGACTCGGCCGCGTTCTGGTTCATCGCGCTGGAGCGCTGCTGCCAGCAGCAACTGATGATCGAGGCCACCGGCATCGTGCCGCGCGAGGTCACGCCGGAGCGCGCGCGCTACAGCCGCGAGCACGTCGGCAGCGACTACATCGGCTGGCTGCATTTCCAGACCATCTGGAACGACCTGCTCGCCACCCAGCACGACATGTTCGACTGACGCGCGCGAGTCGTCCCGATTGCCGAGGCGGCCGCACGCCGCTTCGGCCGAGCACCGGGCGGCGCAGACAGACCCGCAAAGGGCGCGCCGCCGCGGCAACCGCAAGGCCCCTCAGGAGACAAGCATGAATTCCCCCAGCCAGGCCGCCTTCCTCGAAGGCGGCGAGTCCTCGGCGTTCGCGAAAGCCACGCTGCGGCTCGTGCCGTTCCTGTTTCTCTGCTACCTCGCCGCCTATCTCGACCGCATCAACGTCGCCTTCGCCAAGCTGCAGATGCTCGGCGATCTCGGTTTCAACGAGGCCATCTACGGCTTCGGCGCGAGCGTGTTCTTCATCGGCTACCTGCTGTTCGAGGTGCCGAGCAACCTGTTGCTGCTGAGGGTCGGCCCGCGCCGCTGGATCGCGCGGATCATGGTGACCTGGGGCTTCCTGTCGGCGGGCATGATGTTCGTGCACACGCCGATGCAGTTCTACGTGATGCGCTTCCTGCTCGGCGTGGCCGAGGCCGGCTTCTTCCCGGCCATCGTGCTCTACCTGACCTACTGGTTCCCGTCCTCGCGGCGCTCCAAGGTCACCGCGCTGTTCATGACGGGCATCCCCATGTCGGGCGTGATCGGCGGGCCGCTGTCGGGCTGGCTGATGACCCAGCTCGGCGGCGCGCACGGCCTGGCCGGCTGGCAGTGGCTGTTCCTGCTGGAGGGGCTGCCCACCATCGTGCTCGGCGTGATCGCCTTCTTCTTCCTCGACGACCGGATCCAGGACGCGCGCTGGCTCGACGACGGCCAGAAGGCCGCGATCGAGCGCAAGCTGCGCGAGGAGGCGCCCAGGAGCGCGCTGCATTCGGTGATGGACGGCCTGCTGAACCGCAAGATCCTGCTGGTCAGCGGCATCTACTTCTTCTACACCATGGGCCTGTACGGCGTGAGCTTCTGGCTGCCGACCCTGATCAAGGCCAGCGGCGTGTCGGATCCGCTCGACGTCGGGCTGCTCACGGCGGTGCCCTACGCGGCAGGCGCGGTGGCGATGATCGTGGTGAGCCAGAGCTCCGACCGCCATGGCGAGCGGCGCTGGCATCTGATCGTGCCGGGGCTGGCGGGTGCGATCGGGCTGGCGATCAGCGTGCTGTTCGCGAATTCCACCGTGCTGGCCATGATCGGCCTGACGATCGGCACGATGGGCGTGATGACCACCATCTCGCAGTTCTGGGTGCTGCCGCCGGCCTTCCTGGGCGGTGCCGCGGCCGCGGCGGGCCTGGCGCTGGCCAATTCGGTGGGGAGTATCTCGGGGGTGGTCAGCCCGTCGCTGATTGGCGTGATCAAGAACGCGACAGGCTCGGCGGGGGCGGGGGTGCTGGTGTTGTCGGTCAGTTTGCTCGTCGGCGGCGCGCTGGTGCTGCTGGTGCCGCCGAGCCTGGTGAATTCGCCGAGGCGCTGAAGCGCGGGCGCGTGGCAGCAGCCGCGCGCGATCAGGCCACCGCTTCGCTCATGTGGCGCACCAGGTTCTCGCGCGCGAATTCGGTGTGCTGCACGCTGAGCCGCGCGGCCAGTTCCTCGTCGCCGGCCGCGATCGCCTCGGCGATCGCGGCGTGCTCGTCCCACACCGTCTTGCGCTGGCCCACCACCTGGTGCACGGCGCCCATCACGCGGCGCAGCAGCATCCAGTGCAGGCGCGCGTTGTCGACGATCAGCGGATTGCCCGAGGCCGCGTAGATGGCGCTGTGGAAGGCCATGTCGGCCTCGATCATGGCCTTGATGTCGTTGCCCTTCGAGAGCTTGCGGCCGTTGGCGATCAGCGACTTGTCGAGCTTGACCTGCTTGCGCGCGGCCAGGCGCGCGGCCAGGCTGTCGAGCGCGCCGCGCAGCTCGTAGAGATGGCCGATGCGCTCGGCGTCGAGCGGCGCGACCTGCAGGCCGCGGCCCGGCGCATCCTCCACCAGCCCGTCCTTCTTGAGCAGCCGGAACGCCTGCAGCACCGGCGAGCGCGACACGGCCAGCTGCTCGGCGATCTCCTCCTGGACGATACGCGTACCCGGCGCGATCGAGCCTTCGCTGATCGCGTCGAGCAGGACGCGATAGACCTCGTCGACGTAGTCGGTACGCGCCTGGATTTTCACGAGTTTGGCTGGCATGGTCACGGCATCGGTGGATACAGAATACCGTAGCTTACCAGCATGGCCGGGCCATGCGTCGCGCATGCCGCGCGACGCCGCAGGGAGGAAAGGGGGGGTGGCGGAAAGGGGCTTATTGCCTGGCGCGGCGGGGAGAGAGGCGGCCGAACCAGGTGGAAAGGCCGGCTTCGGGCGTGCCCGCATGCAGGCGATCGGAAGGCGTCGCGTCGCTGCCGAAGGCGAGGCGCAGCGCATCGGGATGGCGCGGCGCCTCGTCGGCCGGTGTTTCCTGCACGAACACGATGGCGGCCGAGGCTCGATAGCGCTGCGCCCGGGCCACCGCGCGCGCCATGTCCTCGCGCAGGCGCGCCGGCTCGCAGGCGCGCGCGTCGCGCACCACGATCGACAATAGGCCCGGGGCCGCGCGTAGCAGCAGCCACGCGGATTCGATCTCGCCCAATTCGTCGCGATCGAGGCACCGGCAGTCCAGCGTCTCGCCATCGACCGGCATGCCGTGCCGCGCGAGCAACTCGCGCGCCGCTTCGGGCAGCACCCCTTGCATCCAGCCATCGAGCGGGGCGGCGGGACGCGCGGCCCGCGGGAAGGAAAAACCGGTTTCGCCGAGCAGGAACGAGGCCTCGTGTTGGTGGCGGGGGGATCGGCCAAACAGAAACTCCGGCATCTTCATCGCGCTGCCTTCCTGGGGACTGTCTCGACGGTTGGGGAGGTGGTTCGATTATTCGTCTACGGAATGCCGAACTCTGTATCCAGAATCTTAGAAGGAGACTACCCTGCCGGACATCGGGGCAAACACGCAGCCTCGCTGCTGCGCAGCAAGGTCCGGCGCGTGCGACACGTTCATGCGGGAAACCCCTAGGCAGGATTTAGCCATGTATTACCAGCCCCGCGGCCGCGCTCGCTACGCTGGCGTTCATGCATGGCCCATCCCCACGAGAACAGGACAAAGCATGATTCGAATTCGTCGCAGCGCGGCTTCAGGTATTTCGTGTGCATCGTCTCGACGGCTCGCGCCGGCCCTGCTGGCGCTCGCCTGCCTGGGCGCGGCCGGCGGCGCGCAGGCGGTAGGCAATCCCGCCCAGGGCCAGGCCCGGTTCGGCGCCTGCGTGGCCTGCCACGGCGCGAACGGCAGCCTGCCCACCTCGCCCGCCTTCCCGAAGATCGGCGGCCAGAACGCGGCCTACCTGGCCGCCGCCCTGCGCGCCTACAAGAGCGGCCAGCGCAACGGCGGCACCGCCCAGATGATGCAGTCGATGGCGCAGGGCCTGTCCGACCAGGACATCGACGACCTCGCCGCCTACATCGTCACGCTCGGGCCGAAGTGAGGCGCGCGTGACGGCCCGCCCTTCCATTCACGCCAAGGAGCCAGACATGGCAAGACGCCACCCCATCATCGCCGGCCGATGCGCCGCGGCAACGGCACCGACTTCACGCGCGCGCCGGCGCGCTTCCACGCCTTACCCGGCATGTGCATCGCGCCTCCAGGAGAGCACCGCATGGCCAAGCTGATCCACACCATGGTGCGCGTGCGCGAGCTCGATCGTTCGCTCGCGTTCTACGAGGCGGCCTTCGGGCTGCTGCCCTCGCACCGGCTCGACTTCGACGATTTCTCGCTGGTCTACCTGCGCAATGCCGAGGCCGAGGCCGAACTCGAGCTCACCTGGAACAAGGGCCGCGAGCCGGCCTACACGCATGGCGACGGCTACGGCCATGTCGCCTTCGTGGTGGACGACGCGGCCGCCGAGCGCGCGCGGCTGATCTCGCTCGGCATGCAGCCGAAGGATCTCAAGGAGTTCCGCGACGGCCGGGGCGAACTGATCGCCCGCTTCTTCTTCATCGAGGATCCGGACGGCTACAAGATCGAGGTACTGGAACGACACGGCCACTACCGCTGATCGGCAAGCGGCCCGCATCACCGCATCACCGCATCACCGCATCACCGCATCACCGCATCACCGCATCAGAACAAGACCAACAACAAGCAACACCGTGCCCGCAATCAAGGAGACGCACATGAAAGGCAAAACCATCGGCATCGCCCGCCAGGGGCCGGCCGAAGCGGAAGGCCCGCGGCGTATCGCGCTCACGCGCCGCGAGCTGCTCAAGGGAAGCGGCGTGCTGATCGGCACGCTGGCGCTGTCCTCGTCGCTGGCGGCGCTGGCGCCGAGCCGGGTCTGGGCCCTGGAGCTGCAAGGCCTGGACATGCACCAGGGCGCGGTGCTGCTGGCGCTGACGCGACAGATCTACCCGCATCCGTCGCTCGACGATGCCGTCTACGCGCTGGTGGTGAAGGATCTCGACGCCAAGGCGCGCAAGGATGCCGCCACGCGTCGGCAACTCGCCGATGGCGTCAGGCAACTCGACGCGAAGGCGGCCGACGGCGACTGGAGCAAACAGGAAGGCGCCGCGCAGGCCAAGGACACCGCCGCGCTCGCCGGCACGCCGTTCTTCGAGACGGTGCGCAGCACGGCGGTGGTCTCGCTCTACAGCAACGGCCTGGCCTACAAGCACTTCGGCTACGGCGCCGCCGAGGGCGACGGGGGCTACCTGTTCAAGGGCTTCGACGACCTGAGCTGGCTGCCCGATCCCGCGCCGCAGGACAGCGGTCCCGTTCCGGCAGCCTGACCCCTGGGAGAACCGACATGGCAACGCAACAAGCTGGCAAGCGCTTTTCGCATGACGACGGCAACGTGGTGGTGATCATCGGCTCCGGCGCGGGCGGCGGCACGCTCGCCAACGAGCTGGCGCAGCAGGGTATCGACGTGGTGGTGCTGGAGGCCGGCTCGCTGAACACCCAGGCCGATTTCAAGACCGAGGAATGGGACGCCTTCCACCTGCTGTCCTGGCTCGACCCGCGCACCACCTCGGGCTCCTGGCGCGTGGCGCGTGACTTTCCCACGCTGCCGGCATGGATCTGCAAGACGGTGGGCGGCACCACCACGCACTGGGCCGGCGCGAGCCTGCGGATCCAGCCACACGAGTTCAAGGCGCGTACTCACTACGGCGCGATCGAGGGCGCCTCGCTGCTCGACTGGCCGGTCACGCGCGAGGAACTCGATCCCTACTACGACCGCGCCGAGAAGAAGATGGGCGTGACCCGCACCAACGGCTGGCCGGGCCTGCCCGGCAACAACAACTTCAAGGTGATGCACGCCGGCGCTAGCAAGCTCGGCTATCGCGAGTGCAATACCGGCCACATGGCGATCAACAGCACCAATCGCGACGATCGCAGCCACTGCTATCAGCGCGGCTTCTGCTTCCAGGGCTGCCGCTTCGGGGCGAAGTGGTCGACGCTCTATACCGAGATCCCGAAGGCGCAGGCCACCGGCCACATGGAGCTGCGGCCGAACTCGCATGTGGCGCGCATCGAACACGACGCGCACGGCAAGGCGAGCGCCGTGCTCTACTACGACGCCAAGGGCCGCCTGCAGCGCCAGAAGGCGCGCGTGGTGGCGGTGGCCGGCAACTCGATCGAGACGCCGCGGCTGCTGCTGGCCTCGGCCTCGAGCCGCTACCCGGACGGGCTCGCCAATTCCTCGGGGCAGGTGGGGCGCAACTACATGCGCCATACCACCGGCTCGGTCTACGCGGTGTTCGACAAGAAGGTGGAGATGTACAAGGGCACCACCATGGCCGGCATCATCGAGGACGAGGCGCGGTTCGATACCAAGCGCGGCTTCGCCGGCGGCTATCACATGGAGACCATCTCGCTGGGCCTGCCCTTCTATGCCGCCTTCCTGAACCCGGGCGCCTGGGGCAGCGATTTCACCCAGGCCATGGATGCCTATCCCTACACGGCCGGCATGTGGATCGTCGGCGAGGACATGCCGCGCGCCTCGAACCGCATCACGCTCAATCACGCGGTGAAGGACCAATACGGCCTGCCGGTGGCGAACGTGCATTTCGACGACCACCCCAACGACGAGGCGATGCGCGAGCACGGTTTCCGGCAGGGCAGCGCCGTCTACGAGGCGGCGGGCGCGAAGACGGTCTATCGTGTGCCACCCTATCCTTCGACGCATAATCTCGGCACGGCCCGCATGAGCGCGCGCGCGGAAGACGGGGTCTGCAACGGTTTCGGGCAGACCCACGACATCGCCAACCTGTTCATCTCGGACGGCAGCCAGTTCACCACCGGCGCGGCGGAGAATCCGACCCTGACCATCGTCACGCTGGCGATCCGCCAGGCCGACCATATCGCCGGGCGCATCAAGCGGCGCGAGCTGTGAGCGGCGCGGGCCCATCCCAAGGAGACTGTTCGCATGTGCAGTGTCTACATCAACGCGGATCCCATCCTCTACGAATCGCGCACGCGCGCGATCCGGATACACGGGGTGGTCACCACGGTGCGCCTGGAGAACCTGTTCTGGGACGTGCTGCAGGAGATCGCCAATCGCGAGGACATGACCACCAGCCAGTTCGCCGCCAAGCTGCATGACGAGCTGGTGGCGCTGCGCGGCGAGGAGCCGCTCAACTTCGCCTCGTTCCTGCGCGTGTGCTGCATGCGCTACCTGTCGGTGAGCAGCGCGCGCAACCAGGCGGCCGGCGACGCGCCGCCCGGCGCGGCCCGGCTGAAGGTGGTGGAGGCCGGGCGATAGGGGCAGCGCCCCATGACAGGCGCGCGGGCGCTCGATGCACGGCGCGCCCGCCGCCGCGCGCGCTCAAAGCGCGTGGCGATACACCAGGAAGCCCGACTTGCTGGCGAGCTGGTCGTAAAGCTTCATCGCCGTCTGGTTGGTTTCGTGCGTCTGCCAGTAGACGCGTTCGGCGCCGTCCTGCCTCGCCTCGCGATAGACGGCCTCGATCAGCGCGCGCCCGATGCCCTTGCCGCGCGCCGAGGCCAGCGTATAGAGATCCTGCAGGTAGCAGATCGGGCCGGCCAGCGTGGTGTGGCGGTGATAGAGGAAGTGGACCAGCCCGACGATCTCGCTCGCCGATTCCGCCACCATCGCGTGCATCGGCTCGTAGCCGTCGAAGAAGCGGCGCCAGGTCAGCTCGGTGATGTCCCTGGGCAGCGCCGTCTCGCCCACGCGGCCGTAGAACGCGTTGTAGCCGTTCCAGAGCGGCAGCCAGGCGTTGAAGTCGGCGGGGGTGACGTAACGGACGACGAGCGTGTCTTTCACGGCAAGGGCTCCTGGGTTCGGCATATTGCATGAAGGGATTGCCGGCCAGTATAGGAGCGCGCGTGGCGCTTGTTGAGCGCCACGCGGTGCCGGAATCATGGAGCCACGAAGCGGCTCAGCCCAGTCGATAGACCTTCGCCGCGGTGCCGCGGAACAGCGCCGCGCGCTCGTCGGCCCCGGCATCCGCGGTCAGCCGCTTGAAGGCATTCCAGCCGTTGCTGAACGGATAGGAGCCCTTGTCGACCGGGAAGTTGCTCTCGAACATGCAGCGCTCGGCGCCGAACATCTCGATGCAGGCGAGCATCCAGGGCTTCCAGGCCGCGGCCAGCTCGATCGACGAGGGCGGGCGCTCCCCCTTCTCGAAGTCGAAGCCGTTGATGCGCATGCCCAGGCCGCCCACCTTCACGTGCACGTTCGGCAGGCGCGCCAGCTCGCGCATCGAGCGCGACCACTGCTCGAACACATCCTGTCGATGCGCCGCGTAGCTGGCGATCCGCACCACGCCGCCGCAATGGTTGATGATGATCGGTAGCTCAGGATGCGCCTTGGCCAGCTCGAACAATTCCGGCAGTTGCGGGAAGAACAGCCAGGCATCGTAGGACAGCCCCAGCGGCGCCAGTTGCGCGATGCCTTCCTGGTAACGGCGGTCGAGCAGCAAGCCGCGCGGCGCGCCGGTCAGCGGATTGGCCAGCGTGGTATCGGCATCCCAGGTCACCAGGTGGCGGATGCCGCGCAGGCGGCCGTCGCCGGCGGCCAGCTCTGCCTCCAGCACCTCGCGCACGGCCGCTCCCTGCCGCAGGTCCGCGTAGCCGACCATGCCCTTGGCCACCTGCGGTTTGCCGTGCTGCAGCGGCGCGGTCACGCCCGCCACGTATTCGATCTCGCCGACCGGGCGCAACGCTTCCGGGCCCGATTGGCGATAGCGCGTGAGCGCCTGCATGTAGACGGAAGCCGTGATGTCGTGGCCCGATCGCGCGTCGGCCAGGTATTCGTCGAGCAGGTAGGTCCAGCCGGGGCGCTCGTAGAAGTGATGATGCGCGTCGATGATCGGCAGCCCGGGTTCGAGCGCCGCCTCGGTGCCCGAGGCCAGCCAGTCGGCCCGCACCGGGAGGTAGTTGCTGGAGGGATTCATCGGGGGCGGGTTCTCCTTGGCGAAACCCGGCCGCGACGCGAGCGCGGGCAGCAGGGTGGAGGCGGCGGCCGCGCCCAGCAGGCGACGGCGGCGCGCGGAAAAGCGAGGGGGATGGCTCATGGTCACGATCTCAGGATTCGCGGTGGAAGGCGTGGAGCGACAGCGTCAGCAGGGTCGTGATGCCGAGCACGATGGCCAGGCCGATCATGCCGGACGAGAAGGTGCCGAAGCCGTCCTTCAGATAACCGACCAGGTAGGGGCCGGCGAAGCCGCCCAGCGCGCCGATCGAGTTGATCAGCGCGAAGCCGCCCGCGGCCGCCTGGCCCGACAGGAAGCGCGCCGGCAGCGTGTAGAAGATGGTGCGTCCGGCGATGGTGCCGATCAGGGCCAGCGTGATGCCCGTCATCGCCGGCAGCAGGTGCTGGAAGCAGGTGGACACGCCGAGCGCGATCGCGCCGATCAGCAGCCCCACCGCGAGGTGGGTGATGTGGCCGCCGCGCCGGTCCACGTGCCGGGCCCACGCGAGCAGGGCAATGGTGGCGAAGAAGTAGGGGATCGCCGAGATCCAGCCGGTCGCGGCCAGGCCGATGCCGTGCGCCTTGAGCATCTGCGGCAGCCAGATGCCGATGCCGTAGGAGCCCATCGTGAAGCCGAACGAGATCAGCGCCAGCACGTACATGCGCGGGTCGCGCAGCGCGGCGCGGAAGTCCTTGCGTTTGCCGCTCGCGCCCTGTTCGCGATCGAAGGCGGCCTGCAGCGCCTGCCGCTCGTCGGGCGAGAGCCAGCTCGCGTCGGCCGGCTTGTCGGCCAGCAGCCGCAGCACCAGGAAGCCGAGCAGGCAGGCCGGCAGGCCTTCCACGATGAACATCCACTTCCAGCCCGCGATGCCGAGCCTGCCGTCCATCTGCAGCAGCCAGGTGGACAGCGGGCCGCCCACCAGCGAGGACAGCGGCGTGGACACCGTGAACCAGGCCAGCACGCGGGTGCGGTAGTGCGCCGGGAACCAGACCGCGAGGAAGAACACCACGCCGGGGAAGAAACCCGCCTCGCCGATGCCGAGCAGCAGCCGGATCAGGTAGAAGCTGTTTGGCCCGGTGGCCAGCGCGGTGGCCGCCGCGAAGAAGCCCCAGCTGATCATGATGCGGGCCAGCCAGCGCCGCGCGCCGAAGCGGTAGAGCGCGAGATTGCTCGGCACCTCGCACACGCAATAGCCGGCGAACATGATGCCCGCGCCCCAGCCGAACTGCGTGGCCGTGAGGCCCAGGTCGCGGTTCATGGTCAGCGCCGCGAAGCCGACCCCGGTGCGATCGAGGTAGTTGAAGAAATAGGCGAGCGAGAGCAGCGGAATGAACCGCCACGCCGCCTTCCTCACCGCCTGCTGCTCGAGCGAGGCGTTCGCCGGGGTGAGGGTGCGTGTCATGTCCCGCGAGATCGAAACCATGGCGTCTCCAGTATCGTTTGGACGGCCGGAAGCGCGCATGCGATCGCGCTTCGGCCGCTTTCTCGTGTGATGCGTATCGGTGTCAGGCGCTGGCCAGTTCGTTATCCGAAGCGGCGGGCGCGTCGCCGAGGTGTGGCTCGGTGCAGCGCACCACGCCGGCCTGGTTCAGTTGCCGGATCTCCTCCGGGCGGTAGCCGATCTGTTGCAGCAGCGCCTGCGTGTGCTGGCCTAGCGCCGGCGGCGCCGCGCGCAGGCGCAGGCGCTCGCCGTCCAGCGTCAGCGGCAGCAGGGCCGTGCGCGTGGCGACCGGCTGACCGGCGCCGCTGGCATCGGCCGGCAGCGTGACCTCGGCCAGGCCACCGGTGGCGAGCAGATGCGGATCGTCGAACAGCTCGTGCGGCCGGGTGATCGGCGCATAGGGCAGGCCGATGCGCTCGAAGATCGAGCTGATCTCGGCCGCCTCGAGCGCTTCCATGTGGCTGCGCAGTCGCGGCAGCAGCCAGTCGCGCGCCTGCACGCGCTGGTTGTTGGTGGCGATGCTTGCGTCGGCCTTCAGGTCGGCGAAGCCGAACGCGTCGCAGAACAGTTGCCATTGCGTGTCCGATACCACCGCGAGGAAGATCTGTTCGCCGTCCTTGACGGTGAACACGTCGTAGACGGCCCAGGCCGAGATGCGGTTCGGCATCGGCGCCGCGGCCTTGCCCGTCACGGCGAACTGCATCATGTGCTGGGCCACCAGGAACACGTTGTTCTCGAACAGCGCGCTTTGCACCTCCTGGCCGCGGCCGGTTCGCTCGCGCTGCGCCAGCGCCGCCATCGCGCCGATCGCGCCGAACATGCCGCCCATGATGTCGTTGACGCTGGTGCCGGCGCGCAGCGGGCGCCCGTCGGGGCCGGTCATGTAGGCCAGGCCGCCCATCATCTGCACCACCTCGTCGAGCGCGGTGCGATGTTCGTAGGGGCCGGGCAGGAAACCCTTGTGCGAGACGTAGACCAGGCGCGGGTTGAGCTTCGAGAGATGGGCGTAGCCCAGCCCCAGTTTCTCCATGGTGCCGCTCTTGAAGTTCTCACTGAACACATCTGCACTGCCAAGCAATCGATGCACGATTTCCTGGCCGCGCGGGTCCTTCACGTCCACCGCGAGGCTCTTCTTGTTGCGGTTGAAGGTGCCGAAGAAGCCGGCGCCGGAGCCGCGCAGCGCGCGCGTGCTGTCGCCGGCGATCGGCTCGATCTTGACGACTTCGGCGCCGAGGTCGCCCAGCACCATGCCGCAGGTCGGGCCCATCACCATGTGGGTCATCTCGACCACGCGCAGGCCCTCGTAGGGCAGCGACCGCTCGGGCTGCTGGCTCATTGCGACACTCCCAGCAGGCAGGCTTCGGGTTGCGGCGCGCTCGGGGCGCGGCCGTCGGCATAGGCGAAGCCCTTGGGCAGGCCCGCGTCCGGCAGATGGCCGTAGAGCGCCTCGCCGGGCAGTGCCTCGGCGAGGATCGCGCGGGCCGCCACCAGCGCGTCGACGTCGATGCCGGTGTCGTAGCCCATCGCTTCCAGCAGGAACACCAGGTCCTCGGTGACGATGTTGCCGGTGGCGCCGGGCGCGTAAGGGCAGCCGCCCAGGCCCGCCTGGCTCGCGTCGATGGTGGTCACGCCCGCGTCGAGCGCGGCCACCACGTTGGCCAGGCCCTGCCCGCGCGTGTTGTGGAAATGGGCACCGCCGGCCTTGCTGCCGACTTCTGCCTGCAGGCGCCTGAACATGCGGCGGACCTGGGCGGGATTCGCGTAGCCGCTGGTGTCGGACAGGCCGATCTCGTCGACGCCTGCCTCGGCCATCGCCAGGCACATGCGCAGGGTCTGGTCGTCGCTGACGGTGCCCGCGAGGGTGCAGCCGAAGGCGACCGAGACGCCCGCCTCGATCGTGATGCCGGGGAAGCGCGCGTCGCGCAAGGCGACGATCTGGCGGACTTCGTCGATCAACTGCGCGGTGGTCTTGCGGATGTTCGCCATCGCGTGCTCGTCGGTCACCGAGACCGGCAGCGTGAGCTTGTGCACGCCCGCCTCGAAGGCGTGCTGCGAGCCGCGCAGGTTGGGCGCGAGCACGGCCACGTGCAGGCCCGGGATCGACAGCGCATGCGCGACCACCTCCTGGATATCAGCCATCTGCGGCAGAAGGCGCGGCGGTACGAAGGAGCCCACCTCGATCTCCTTGAGGCCGGCCGCGGCCAGTGCGGAAATCCAGCGCAGCTTGGCCTCGGTCGGCATGACGCGCTTGATGCTCTGCAGGCCGTCGCGAGGGCCGACCTCGCTGACCAGCACGCGGTTTGGGGACGATGTCGTCATGGTGCGGCTCCTTGATTGCGTTCTGTCTGATAGATCAATGTTCTATCAGGTGGAACTATAGGAGCGCGAGCGTACTGTTTTAAGCCGTGTTAACCCGCAATTTCGCGAAAATCCTGGATCTTGTGTTCTATCAGGCAGAACGATAGAGTGTGCGACGTATCAATCTCGAAAGGATCGGGCGGGTGATGGAAGACGAAGCAGGCTCCGCGCAGGAGGCGGTGGATGCGAATTCGAGCGGCGTGGCCGTGCTCGATCGCGCGTTCGCGATTTTCGAGGCGTTCGGCCCGGGCGACGATCGCCTGACGCTGGCCGAGCTGTCGCGCCGCACGGCGCTCTACAAGAGCACGATCCTGCGGTTGCTGGCGGCGCTCGAGCATGGCGGCTTCATTCGCCGGCTGCCCGACGGGCAGTACGCGATCGGGCCGGCGCCGTTGCGGCTGGCGGCGCTGTACCAGCGATCGTTCGCGGTCGGACCGGTGATCGAGCCGATCCTGCAGCACTTGAGCCAGGACCTGGCCGAGACGGCCTCGTTCTACGTGCGGCAGGACGACAAGCGCCTGGTGCTGTATCGCGTCGAGCCGGCGCGTTCGGTGCGCGTGGCGGTGCGCGTGGGCGAGGAGTTTCCGATCGACAAGGGCGCGTCGGGGAAGGTGCTGCGGGCCTTCACGGAGCACCAGCCGAAGCTGGCCGAGGTTCGCGAGCAGCTTTGGGCGGTGTCGCGCGGCGAGCGGGATCCGGAAACGGCTTCGGTGTCGGCGCCGGTGTTCGGGTCCAGCGGCGAGCTGGTGGGCGCGCTGACGATGTCGGGACCGAAGGGGCGCTTCGATCTGCCGCCGATCCTGGCCGAGGCGGTGAGGGCCTTGCTGGCGGGCGCGAAGCGGGCCACGGTGGCCTTGGGCGGAGATGGCGGCAGGTTCGAGGCGAGCCTGGCGGCGGCGGGGGCGGCGGGGTTTCGGGTGGGGTGAGCCGGAGCGCGCCGAAAGGGAACAAGATCGACGGTGGCACTTTCAGTCCCGGCTATCTCGAAGGAGACGCGATGAATCAGCTTCAAACACGCCATGCCGAACTCTCGGATATTCCCTCGATCGAGGCGCTGATCGAGTATTCCGTCACCGAGCTGATGATGCGCGAGTATTCCGACGAGCAGCGCAGGCTCTCGATCGGCGCGCTGTTCGGCGTGGACCGGAAACTGATCGAGGATCGGACCTACTTCGTGGTCGAGTCGGACGGCGTGATTGCCGGTTGCGGCGGCTGGAGTTTTCGGCGCAAGGCCTTCGGCGGCGAAGCCGTCGCGAATCGGGAAGCGGGTTGTCTCGACCCGGCCACCGAGGCGGCGCATATTCGGGCGTTTTATGTGCATCCGCAATTCGCCCGGTTGGGCATCGCCACGCTGCTGATGAAGACGAGCGAAACGGCGGCGCGGGAGCGTGGCTTCACGCGGCTGCAACTGACGGCGACGCTGACTGGGCAGCACTTCTATGCGAAATACGGTTTCCAGGCGCGCGAGCGGCTCGACTTCCTGTTGCCGGGGGATGTCAGGTTTCCGCTGGTCGAGATGGAGTTTGTCTGCGCGGAAGCGGAGCGTGGCGGCGAGCCTGCCTGATTGATGCGATCGAGCCAGGCTGCGGAAAATCAATTCGTATCGAGAAAAGCGAGTCACGCGTTCGCGGACTCGCTTTTCCATTACCGCGTCACGACTGGATGAAGGCGAGCAGGTCGGCGTTGAGCACGTCGGCATTGACCGTCAGCATGCCGTGCGAGAAGCCGGGGTAGGTTTTCAGCGTGCCGTTCTTCAGCAGCTTGATGGACTTCAGCGCGGCGTCGGCGATCGGCACGATCTGGTCGTCCTCGCCGTGCAGGACCAGGGTCGGCACGGAAATCGCCTTGAGGTCCTCGGTCTGGTCGGTTTCCGAGAAGGCCTTGATGCCCTCGTAATGCGCCTTCGCGCTGCCGATCATGCCTTGGCGCCACCAGTTCTGGATCACGCCCTGATGAACCGTCGCGCCCGGGCGATTGAAGCCATAGAACGGGCCGCTCGGCACGTCGAGGAAGAACTGCGCGCGGTTGTCGGCCAGCGCCTTGCGGAAGCCGTCGAACACTTCGATGGGCAGGCCTTCGGGGTTGGCATCGGTCTTCAGCATGAGCGGCGGCACCGCGCTGACCAGCACCGCCTTCGCGACGCGCCCGGCCGGCTCGCCATGCTTGGCGACATAGCGGGCGACTTCACCGCCGCCGGTCGAGTGGCCGATGTGGACGGCGTTCTTCAGGTCGAGCGCCTCGACCACGGCGAAGGCGTCGGCCGCGTAATGGTCCATGTCGTGCCCGTCCGATACCTGCGATGAGCGGCCATGCCCGCGACGATCGTGAGCGATCACGCGATAGCCCTTCTGCACGAAGAACAGCAACTGCGCGTCCCAGTCGTCCGAGGACAGGGGCCAGCCATGGTGGAAGACGATGGGTTGCGCGTCCTTGGGGCCCCAGTCTTTGTAGAAAATCTCGACCTGATCTTTGGTGGTGACGAATGGCATGGTAATCCTCACTCTGAGAAAGATTTGGAGCAGGGGCCGGGCCGAGCGGGGCTCGGCGCGGGGTTGGTGGTGCTGCGGGTGGAACGGGGCGACGGTGCCTGGCTGGGCTGCGTGAGAGCTGGGGTTGGTCACGGAGCGCGTGGGGCTGCGTTACGCGTGCTTCGATGGCCAGCGAATCTGGTCCCGGTGCAGCAGAAGCCAGCATGCCCGCTTACGGTTTCGCGTTTGTGTCCGTCGTCACCCGGATAGAACAGTACACGCTTACGCGCTTTGTTTGCAGGGTTGGTTTGTGCTGAAGGGGCTGCGGGCGGATGGCGTTTGGGACGGCTCGTGCGGGGGCACCAATTTGGTGAAAATTGCGAAGAGAGCGTTGGTTGGTGATGTCTGTCAGGAGCGCACTGGACTGCCCATGTTTCCGCCGCACCATGTCATCGAACTGTTGCTGCTGCTCCAGGGCGCGTCGCTTGATTTCCTCTCTATCGTCCCCGCCTTGCACCGGCGTTCGCGAACGTGCATACGCACCCGCATCCACGTTCGACATGGGCGGCGCGTTTGCATGGTCTCGATGAACCTTTGCCGTTGCTCCTGAAGCTGGCGCTGAGCCTGAGGGCGCTGCGCGATATCGAGCGCATTGCGTTTCTTCGTGATGTCATCGATCCCCGCCTGCAGCACCTGTGCACGATGCGTATCGTGAGCGGCGATAGCCTGCTTCAGGTCTTGCCTGGCCTTTTGCTCCGCCAGGTCATATTGCAGGAACCGTGGATCGCGGCTGGATGAGCAAATGTGGCGGACAAAGAACGGCTGGCCCATCCCATGCTCAGCGTGAGTGCATTTTCGTTAGCTTATAGGCTATCAATCTACATTAATCTGCTAGCCTTTGGGCTATCAAAATATGTCTCTTGCTGCTGTAGGCTATCGTTCGGCCATAACTCGGAAGCTAGTGACGGCGCCCTGTGCAGAAACTCGGAATCCGCGCGAGAACGATGCCCGGGGGAGAGGCGGTGCTGCGAGGAGGGAGGCAGCAAACCGCAGGAAAAGCGAAACGGGCGGGCCAAGGCCGAAGCCCCAGTCCGCCCGTTTCGAGAAATTCATTCGCTGACACCTTTTCCGGGATTTCCCCGTCAAAAGCAGGCACTTTCAGGTTTTCGGATTAGAAGTGCTTATGCCGAAAAATCAACCGCTTGGAAGCGTGTAACGACTTCTAATCCGAATTGCCAAGTCAACCAGCCCTGATTACCCCCTCACTCCACCGTCACCGACTTCGCCAGATTCCGCGGCTTATCCACATCCGTTCCCCGCGCACAGGCCGTGTGATAAGCCAGCAACTGCAACGGCACCACATGCAGAATCGGCGACAAGGGCCCGTAATGCTCCGGCATCCGGATCACATGCAGCCCGTCGTCATTGACGATATGCGTATCCGCATCGGCGAACACATAAAGCTCGCCCCCTCGCGCCCGCACTTCCTGCATGTTCGACTTCAGCTTCTCCAGCAGCGTGTCATTCGGCGCCACCGTCACCACCGGCATCGCCTCCGTCACCAGCGCCAACGGCCCGTGCTTCAACTCCCCGGCCGGATACGCTTCCGCGTGGATATACGAAATCTCCTTCAGCTTCAGCGCGCCTTCCAGCGCGATCGGGTAATGCAGCCCGCGCCCGAGGAACAGCGCATTCTCCTTGCGCGAGAACTCCTCCGACCACGCGATGATCTGCGGCTCCAGCGCCAGCACGCTGTTGAGCGCCGCCGGCAGGTGCCGCAGTTGGCGGATGTAGTCGGCCTCGCGCGTCGCATCCACATGCCCGCGCACCTTGCCCAGCGTCGCGGCCAGCAGGAACAGCGCCACCAGCTGCGTGGTGAAGGCCTTGGTCGACGCCACCCCGATCTCGGTGCCGGCGCGCGTCAGGAACTGCAGCGCGGTCTGGCGCACCATCGCGCTGGTGGCGACGTTGCACACCGCCAGCGTGTGCTTGTGGCCCAGCGTCTGCGCATGCTTGAGCGCGGCCAGCGTGTCGGCGGTCTCGCCCGATTGCGAGATCACCACCACCAGCGCGCGCGGGTTCGGCACCGAGTCGCGATAGCGATACTCGCTGGCGATCTCCACCTGGGTGGGGATCTTCGCGATCGATTCGAGCCAGTACTTCGCCGTCATGCCCGAGTAGTAGCTCGTGCCGCAGGCGAGGATCAGCAGGCTGTCGATCTCCTTGAAGGTGGCCGCGGCATCGTCGCCGAACAGCGAGGGCTCGAAGGCTTCCACCGGCGGGATGGTGTCGCCGATCGCGCGCGGCTGCTCGAAGATTTCCTTCTGCATGAAGTGGCGATACGGGCCCAGCTCGACCGCGCCGCCGTAGGCGCTCACCACGCGGATCTCGCGCTCGGCGCGCGCGCCGTTGCGGTCGACGATCTTCACGCCGTCCAGCGACAGCTCGCAGACGTCGCCTTCCTCGAGGAAGGTGTAGCGATCGGTGCTGCCGGCCAGCGCGAGCGCGTCGGAGGCGAGGAAGTTCTCGCCCTCGCCGAAGCCCACCACCAGCGGCGAACCCTGGCGCGCGCCCACCACCGTGTTCGGCTGGTCCTTGTGGATCACCGCGATCGCGTAGGCGCCGTGCAGTTGCGCGACGGCCTCGCGCACGGCGGCGAACAGGTCGCCGCGATAGAGGCTGTGCACCAGGTGGGCGATCACCTCGGTATCGGTCTGCGTGACGAACTCGTAACCCTTGGCGCGCAGCCCTTCGCGCAGCGCCTCGTAGTTCTCGATGATGCCGTTGTGCACCAGGGCCACCGCGTCCGACGAGAAGATCGGGTGCGCGTTGTGGGTGACCGGCGCGCCGTGCGTGGCCCAGCGCGTATGCGAGATGCCGGTCACGCCCTCGAGCTGCGTCTCGCGCACCTGGGCGTCGAGGTCGGCCACGCGGGCCACGCTGCGCGCGCGCTTGGGCGCGCCGTTCTCGAGCACGGCCACGCCGCACGAGTCGTAACCGCGGTATTCCAGCCGGCGCAGACCTTCGATCAGCACCGGAACGATGTTACGTTGCGCAACTGCGCCGACAATGCCGCACATGGCGATCGATCCTCCGAAATGAGGAAGGCGCAACCCGTGTGCGCCTTCGAAACTGTTCTAACCCGTTGGGGCCGCTGCAGCCGCTGCAACGGCCCGCTTCCTCAGCCCTTCTTCTTGGTCGGGCGCACGTAGCCGGATTTCTCCGTCTGCGTCTTGTCGTTGAGCACCAGCTGGCCGTCGGTCACGTCCTTCCAGACGGTGGTGCCGGCCGCGATCGTCACGCCCTTGCCCACCCGCACCGGCGCGACCAGCTGCGTATCGGAGCCGACGAACACGTCGTCCTCGATCACGGTGCGGAACTTGTTCGCGCCGTCGTAGTTGCAGGTGATGGTGCCGGCGCCGATGTTCACGCGCGCGCCGATGTCGGCGTCGCCGATATAGGTGAGATGGTTGGCCTTCGAGCCGTGGCCGAGCACCGCGTTCTTGACCTCGACGAAGTTGCCGACATGGGCTTCGTCGCCGAGCGAGGCGCCGGGGCGCAGCCGCGCATAGGGGCCCACCACGGCCTGCGCGCCGACCTGCGCGCCGTCCAGGTGCGAGAACGCGTCGATGCGCGCGCCCTCGCCCACGCGGGCGTTGCGGATCACGCAGTTCGCGCCGATCGTCACGCCGTCGGCCAGCACCACCTCGCCCTCGAACACGCAGTTCACGTCGATCGAGACGTCGCGGCCGCAGGCGAGCGAGCCGCGGATGTCGATGCGCGCCGGATCGGCCAGCGTCACGCCGCCGACCAGCAGGGCCTCGGCCTGGTTGCGCTGGTGGATCCGCTCGAGCTCGGCGAGCTGCGCCTTGCTGTTCACGCCGAGCGTTTCCCATTCCTCGTCGGGCTGGGTGGTGACCACCTCGAAACCGGCCTCGATGGCCTGCTCGACCACGTCGGTCAGGTAGTACTCGCCCTGGGCGTTGTCGTTGCCGAGCGCGCCGAGCCACATCGCCAGTTGCGCGGTGGGCGTGACGACGATGCCGGTGTTGATCTCGGCGATCTTGAGCTGCTCGTGCGAGGCGTCCTTCTGCTCGACGATGCGCGTCACGCTGCCGGCGGCATCGCGCACGATGCGGCCGTAGCCGCTCGGGTCGTCGAGCGTGACGGTCAGGATCCCGTAGCGGGCGTCGGTGGCGGCCTCGGTCAGGCGCTTGAGCGTGCTCGCGCGCGTGAGCGGCACGTCGCCGTACAGCACCAGGGTCGGTTGGGCGGGGTCGAGCAAGGGCAGTGCCTGGCGGACCGCGTGGCCGGTGCCGAGCTGCTGTTCCTGCAGCGCGAACTGCACGTCGGGCGCGGCCACCGCGGCCTGCACCGCCTCGGCGCCATGGCCGACCACCACCACCAGGCGCGAGGGCGCGAGCGAGCGGGCGGTATCGATGACGTGGGAGAGGAGCGGCTTGCCGGCCAGGGGATGGAGCACTTTCGGCAGCGCGGAACGCATGCGCTTGCCGGTGCCTGCCGCCAAAATCACGATATTCATGGCGCCAGCGTGTCGGGAGAGTTCGGAGTTGCGGATTCTAGCACGCAGGGGTGCCGTCGAGAGGGGCCCCGACGCCCCGATTTTCCGTGGGAAGGCCCGCCGGGCGGGCCTCCCACGAACTTGTGAGCGCTTGTTACAGGTCGTCGAACTGGACGATCGAGATCGCTTGCCCTTCGCCCTTGCCGGCACCTGCATCGGTGCCGCAAGGGTCTTCGTCGAAGGCGATGTCGCCGGCCGGATCGGCCACGCCGGTGGCGCGCAGGTCCTTGAACGGGAACAGCGCGGTGTCCATCAGGTGCGAGGGCACCACCGCCGAGAGCGCGTTGAACATGTTGTCGACCCGGCCCGGGAAGCGCTTGTCCCAGTCGCGGATCAGCGCCTTCATCTCGGCGCGCTTCAGGTTCGGCTGGCTGCCGCAGAGGTTGCAGGGGATGATCGGGAATTCGCGCAGCTCGGCGTACTTCTCGAGGTCCGTTTCCTTCACGTAGGCGAGCGGGCGGATCACCACGTTGCGGCCGTCGTCGGACTGCAGCTTGGGCGGCATGCCCTTGAGCTTGCCGCCGTAGAACATGTTGAGCAGCAGGGTCTGCACGATGTCGTCGCGATGGTGGCCGAGCGCGATCTTGGTCGCGCCGAGCTCGCCCGCCACGCGGTAGAGGATGCCGCGGCGCAGCCGCGAGCACAGCGAACAGGTGGTCTTGCCCTCGGGCACCAGCCGCTTGACGATGCTGTAGGTGTCCTGGTTCTCGATATGGAAGGGCACGCCCACCTGCCGCAGGTACTCGGGCAGCACGTGCTCGGGGAAGCCCGGCTGCTTCTGGTCGAGGTTGACGGCGACGATCTCGAAGTCGATCGGCGCGCGCTCGCGCAGGCGCAGCAGCACGTCGAGCATCGCGTAGCTGTCCTTGCCGCCCGACAGGCAGACCATCACCTTGTCGCCCTGCTCGATCATGTTGTAGTCGCCGATCGCCTGGCCGACCTGACGCACGATGCGCTTGAACAGCTTGTTGTTCTCGTAGGCTTCCTTCTGCTCGCGGCGCGTCAGCGCGCGGCGGCCGGCTTCCACCTCGGCCTCGACGGCCTCCACGGCTTCGTGTTGTGCGGGGGTATGGGGCGCATTCATGCTCGCTCCTCGTCCTTGATGCGAAAGACCTCGACGCCCACTGCGTCGCAATCGGGGTAGGCGTCCGGTTTCTCGGTGGAGACGCGCACCGCGCGCACCGCCTGGTGCGCGAGCAGGCGCGCGGCGATCGAGTCGACCAGCGTTTCCTGCAGGTGGATATGGCCGCTCGCGATGCAATGCGCGACGGCCTGCTTCATCAGATCGTAGTCGATCACCTCGCGCAGCTTGTCCTTGAGCGGAGTGGTCAGGGCGAGCGGCACGAACACGTCGATGTTGATCACGACACGCTGTTCGCCACGCTTCTCGTGCTCGAACGCGCCGATACGCATGGAGACCTCGTGGTCACGCAGGTAAAGCCTGCGGCAGTCGGCGAGCCTGGGGTGCAGGAGGGCGGAAAACATGGTCGTTCCAGTCAAATAGGCGTGCTAACACGCGAAATGGCGCGCTCGGCGCGCCGGTCCTCAGGCTTGGCCGGCCGCGGGCGGGGCGAGATGCTCGCCGCCGTCCACGCTCAGCGTGGCGCCCGTCACGCCCGGCGCATCGGCCAGGTAGCAGGCGGCCGCCGCCAGTTCGTCGGCATGCGGGGCGCGCCCGCGCACCAGCGCCGCGACCCGCACCTTCGGCGCCAGCGCCAGCGCCTGGGCGGCCGTCGCGCGATGCAGCGCGGCCTGCGCCAGTGCATGCGAGAGCCGCTCGGGCGCGGGATGGTACAGCGCGTCGTCGAGCAGGTGGATCAGCACCGCGCGTTGCGTCTCGTCCTCGCGCGCGGCCTCGGGCGTCGCCTCGGCCAGCGTGCGGCCCAGCACCACCGGCGCGGCCACGTGGCGGGCCACCGAGGCCAGCAGCGAGGCGTAGCCGGCGCTGGTGGCGTCGTCGGCCGGGGCCGGATCGCCGTGGCAGACCACGCAGCCGGGCCGGCCCAGCGCCGCGCTGCAGGCCGGCACCAGGGCGGCGGCGCCTCGCTCGCTCGACAGATCGGCCACCAGCACGGCGGCGCGGCGGCCCAGCGCCTCGACCTCGGCGGCCAGCGCCTGGGCGGCCGGGCGGGCCGCCTCGTGGTCGACGGCCAGCGCCACCTGCCAGCCGCGGCGGGCGAAGGCGAGCGCCAGCGCGCGGCCGATCTCGCCTGGGCCGTCGGCGCGGGCGGCGCCCGTGATCAGCGCGACGCGCGCGCCGTGGTCCGGGCGGATGGTGCTGCCGACAGGCCTTGCGGCGGAATCGCTCATTTACAATGCCGGGATGAACCCGAAAGCTCACGAACCCGCTAGTTTACCCGTTCCCGGCCCGGACGCGCTCGCGCAGTCGGAAACGCTGTCCGCCTCGTTGCGTGCCGAGATCGCGGCCTCGGGCGGGTGGGTGCCGTTTTCGCGCTTCATGGAACGCGCGCTCTACGCGCCGGGCCTGGGCTACTACAGCGGCGGCGCGCGCAAGTTCGGCCGGCGCGGCGACGACGGCAGCGATTTCGTCACGGCCCCCGAGCTCTCGCCGCTGTTCGCGCAGACCCTGGCGCGGCCGCTGGCCGAGGCGCTCGAGGCGAGCGGCACGCGGCGCCTGATGGAATTCGGCGCCGGCACCGGCAAGCTGGCGGCGGGGCTGCTGGCGGCGCTCGACGCGCTGGGCGCGGCACCCGAGCGCTACGAGATCGTCGAGCTGTCGGGCGAGCTGCGCGAGCGCCAGCGTGCCACGCTGGCGGCCGAGCTGCCGGCGCCGCTGGCGAGTCGCGTGCATTGGCTCGACGCGCTGCCGGAGCGCTTCGAGGGCGTGGTGGTCGGCAACGAGGTGCTCGACGCGATGCCGGTGCGGCTGGTGCTGCGCGGCGAGACGGGCTGGCGCGAGCGCGGCGTGGCGGTCGACGCGGCGCGCGCCTTCGTGTTCGAGGATCGTCCCCTGCCGGAGGAGCCCGCCGGCGTATCGGCGTTGGCGGCGCTCGACGCGCTCGAACTGCCGGAAGGCTATCTGACCGAAATCCACGAAGCCGCGCGCGCCTTCACGGGCACCGTCTGCCGCATGCTCGCGCGCGGCGCGGCCTTCTTCATCGACTACGGCTTCCCGGCCGGCGAGTACTACCACCCGCAACGCGCCGAGGGCACCCTGATGTGCCACTACCGGCATCGCGCGCATGGCGACCCCTTCGTCTGGCCGGGGCTGCAGGACATCACCGCGCACGTCGAGTTCTCCGGCATCCACGAGGCGGCCGTGGCGGCCGGCGCCGAGCTGCTCGGCTATACCTCGCAAGGGCGCTTCCTGCTCAATGCCGGCATCACCGAGGTGCTGGCCGAGATCGACCCGGCCGACGGCGCGCGCTTCCTGCCGGCCGCCAACGCGGTGCAGAAGCTGATCGCGGAATCGGAAATGGGGGAGCTGTTCAAGGTGATCGCGTTCGGGCGCGGCATCGACGGTGGCCTCGCGGCCTTCGCGCGCGGCGAACGCTCGCACGCGCTCTAGGAGACCAGACGCTCATGTTCCGCTGGCTGCTGGTGTCCTTCGTGGCGGTGATGGTGCTGGCGCGTAGCTGGCCCTGGCTGTCCAAGCTCGGCGTCGGGCGCCTGCCCGGCGACGTGACGATCCGGATCGGCTCGCGCGCCTATCCGTTCCCCTTCATGTCGACGCTGGTGCTGATGGCGATCATCTCGGTGATCGCGAAGCTCTGGTGACGTGATGCGTCGATCGAACCCGCGCCGCGCGCCGTCGCGGCGCGCGGCCCATCCTCCCTTCGATCAATGCGATAGCTCGCCGACGATGCGCCTGACCAGCGCTTCCGCGTCGTCGAGCGCCTCGCGCTCGCTCGCGCGGACGCTGTCCG
Organism: Burkholderia gladioli; assembly: GCF_000959725.1. Classification (NCBI taxonomy): domain Bacteria; kingdom Pseudomonadati; phylum Pseudomonadota; class Betaproteobacteria; order Burkholderiales; family Burkholderiaceae; genus Burkholderia; species Burkholderia gladioli. The sequence continues at coordinate 1,279,796 of NZ_CP009323.1, read as the reverse complement.
CCTCGTACTCGGTGTTGTCGGGTGAGTCGCCGTCCGAGCGGGACAGGATCACGTAGCCGCGGAAGCGGCCCCCTTCCGCCGCGCGCGTATAGGCGTTCGCCGTATAGCCGCGGGACGTCATGCGGATGCCGTTCATGCAGGTCTCCCGGAAAGTGGGACGCTTCATCCTAGCATCGCGCGCGCGGCGTTGCCGAACCGCGGGATTGGGGGGGCGAACGTGCTGGCGACGACTTGCCGGGCGGACTTGGGCGATCGGTGAAAGTGCCTGCCAGGCAAGGGATCCGGGGCGGCGGGACGAGCTTTGGAAAGGGCCGGAAGACAGGCGGGCGTGGCGCTGTGAACGCGGCGGCGCGGGCCGGAAAGATGCCCAGGAAGCCGGGAAAACGGAAAGCCGGCGAAACCGGCGAAACCGGGAGCGGCGACGAGCGGGGCCGGAACCTCACGGTTCCGGCCGTTCCCGCGATCAGGCAGGTGAGCCGGTTCAGCCGGCCAGCAGCGCGTTCACTTCCTCGAGCGTCGGCGCATGCGCGCCGGTATGGCGGCAGGCGGCGGCGCCGGAGGCCAGCGCGAAGGCCAGGTGCTCGGGCCAGGCGCGCTGCGGCTCGGTCATCAGGCTGACCAGCAGGCCGCCGATCGATGCGTCGCCCGCGCCCACCGTGTCGGCCACCTCGACGCGCGGCGGCCGCGCCTCGAACGTCGCGTCGCCGGCATACAGCGTGGCCGCATCCGAGCCGCGCGTGACCAGCAGCGTGGCGGCCGGATTCAGCGCCCGCAACTCGGCGATCGCCTCGGCCTCGCCGCCGGCGAACAGGTGGCGCAGGTCCTCGTCCGACACCTTCACCAGGTCGGCGAGCTTCACCATCTTCTCCAGCGTCGGGCGATAGGCCGCCGTCATCAGGTTGCGGTAGTTCGGGTCGAAGCTGATCTTCACGCCGCGCTCGCGCAGGCTGGCGGCCAGCGCGACCAGGGTGGCGGCCAGCGGCTCGCGTACCAGGCTGATGCAGCCGAAGTGCGCCCACTGCAGCGGCGCTTCCCAGCCGGCGGGCAGCGCGGCCGGATCGAAGGCCAGGTCCGCGCTGTTCTCGCCGATGAAGAAGTAGGAGGGCGGCTGCGTCTCGTGGACGATGGCCAGCAGCGGCGGGCGATCGACGCGCTGCAGGAAGCGCATGTCGAGGCCGGCCGCCTCGCTCTCGCGCCACAGCACCTCGGAGAAGCAGTCCTGGCCGAGCGCGCCGACCGCGGCGCTGGGCACGCCCAGGCGCGCCACCGCGCGCGCCACGTTCCAGCCGGCGCCGCCGGGCACCGAGGTCCATTGCGCGGCGCCGTGGCGGACCATGTCGGTCAGGATGTCGCCGGCCGACACGAAATGCGGGAAGTTGGCGCTGCTGGTCATGCGTGTTCCTTGCGATGCGGGACCGCCTGGCCGAGCGTGCCGTCGGCGCCGGGCAGCGCGTTGAGCACTTCGTAGCAGGCACCCATGGTGTGGTAGTCGGTCTTGCCGGCGGGGCTCTTCTCGTCGCTGTACTTGCGGTTGTCGCAGGTCAGGATGCGATACCAGGCGCCGTAGCGATGGTCGACGAAGTGCTGCCAGCTATAGCGCCAGATCTCGTCGTAGCAGTCCCAGAAGCGCTCGCTGCCGGTGCGCGCGCCGAGCAGGGCGGCGGCCGCGAAGGTCTCGGCCTGCACCCAGAAATACTTGTCGTGGTCGCACACCGTGTAGTCGGGGCCGAAGCCGTAGACCAGGCCGCCGTGCTCGCTGTCCCAGGCATGCGCGAAGGCGGCGTCGAACAGCTCGATCGCGCGCGGCAGCAGCCAGTCGAGCGGGCGGTGCCGCTCCAGGATCAGCAGCAGCTTGGCCCATTCGGTCTGGTGACCGGGCTGGAAGCCCCAGGGGCGGAAGATGTTGGTGCTGTCTTCCTTGTTGTATTCCCAGTCGATCGACCAGTCGGCGTGGTAGTGCTCCCACACCAGGTTCTGCGACAGCGCCGCCTGGCGCCGCGTGATGTTGGTCGCCACCAGCTCGGCGCGGTCGAGGTAGCGTAGCTCGCCGGTGGCCTCGTAGGCGGCCAGCAGCGCCTCGGTGGTATGCATGTTGGCGTTCTGGCCGCGATAGCCCGAGACCTGCCAGTCGGCGGTCGCGTCGTCCTTGTACAGGCCGCCCTCGGCATCCCAGAAATGCTTTTCCATCAACGCGAAGGTGTGCTCGACCAGCTCGCGCCCTTCCTCGACGCCGGCCATCGCCGCATGCGCGCCGGCCAGCAGCACGAAAGCCAGGCCGTAGCAGTGGCGGGTGCCGTCGCGGGTGGCCAGCTTGCGGCCGTCGCGCCATTCCAGCTCCCAGTCGTAGCCCTCGAGCACCGGGTCCCAATGCGCCTCGCGCAGGAAGCGCAGGCCGTGGCGCACGTAGTCGAGATGCCGGGCATCGCCGAACTGGCGATAGGCCATCGCGTAGTTGAAGACGAAGCGGCAACTGCTGACCAGATGGCGCGTGTCGCGCTCGTAGATCGAACCGTCGTCGCGGAAGAAATGGAAGAAGCCGCCCGTCGGATCGTAGACCGTCGGCGCGTAGAAGTGCAGCGTGTGCCGCACGTGGGAAAGCAGGAAATCGGCGTCGCGAAAGTTCGCGACGGGCGGCGCCGGCAGGTCCGGCGCGGTCGGCGAGGCAGGGTTCGTCATGATGCGATTACCGGGGTGAGGGGGCGCGGCGCGAGCGCCGCCACGGAACTGCTCGCGCGCTCGATCAACCGCACGGGCAGGCGAATTTCGGTCTGGTCGGGCGCGTCGGCCAGCAGCAACTCGATGCCGCGGCGGCCCAGCGCTTCCTTGTCGACGGCCAGGGTGGTCAGCGGCGGTGCCGCGTGGGCCGCGCCGAGGATGTCGTCGAAGCCGACGAAGGCCACGTCCTCGGGCACTCGCAGCCCGCGCGCCAGGCACACGCGCATCGCCGCCAGCGCGGCCGCGTCGTTGAAGGCGAACACCGCGTCGGGGCGCGGGCCGCCCGCGTCGAGCATGCGCTCCATCGCGCGCGCGGCGCCGGTATCGGGGTCGAGGCCGGCGTCGATGGTCACTTCCAGCGAGGGATCGAACAGCAGCCCCGCCTCGAAGAAGGCACGGCGAAAGCCGAGCGCGCGCTGCGCGATGCTGTGGTGCGCCAGCGACCCGCCGATGAAGGCGATGCGCTTGCGGCCGCTCTCGAACAGGTGCCGCATCGCCTGCGAGGCGCCGGCGATGTTGTCGATGTTCACCGAGCGCAGCCCCGGCGCCCACATGTCGATCAGCACCAGCGGGCGGCCGGTGGCGGCCAGCGCGTCGATCGTCTCGGGCTCCATGAAGCCGGCCACCGCGATCGCGTCGGGCGCGTGCGGGCGCATCTGGCGCAGCACGTCGTCGGTCGGGCCCACCGTCAGCAGCGCCGGCACGATGCCGCGGTCGCGGCAGGCCTCCTCGACGCCGTGCAGCACGTGCGAGAAGAACGGCGTGGCGGCGAAGTTGTTGTGCTGGCGGTGCAGCAGGAAGGTGAGGCGGCGGATGCGCGGGCGCAGTTGCGCCGGGTCGTAGCCGAGCTGCGCGGCGACCGCGACGATGCGCTCGCGGGTGGCTTCGGACAGGCCGGGCTGGTTCTTCAGCGCGCGCGAGACGGTGCCGATCGATACGTTTGCCGCCTGGGCGACATCGCGAATGGTGGTACCCATGCTGGTCGAGCCTGAGTGTTTAGGGTGTTGCGGATTGTATAGTAAAAACTTTCGAGGAAAACCGGCGGCGCGGGCAAGGGAACGTCGGGAAATACCCGTAATTTCGGGGTAACTCCTGATTCATGCGGATCGATTTGTTTATTTTGTTCGCTAAACAGATTGGAATGAGCTGAACGCGCTCGTCGGCTCGTCGGCGCGTCGGCGTCGCGCAAGGCGGGCGAGTGGAAGGGGTAAGGCATGGAGCGCCCGTCCGCGCAGTGCGGCGAGCGGGCCGCGAGAAGACGCGGCGCCAGCGCTCTCGACGTGGAGCGGCGGCGTGTTTAGTCGTTCGCGCGCGGCGCGGCGGCGGCGCCGTCCGGCACGTCGGGCGCGTTCGATTGCTCGCCGTGGGCGCGCAGCCAGGCGCGGCCCTCGTCGACGTCGATCAGGTACAGGTGCCCCGGCTGCTGCTTGGCGCGCCGCTTGGCAAGCGCCGCCACCGAGGCGATCTCGTCGCTGCGGTAGCGGCGCGTGCCCGGCACGCGCACGCAGCCGATCGCCATCGTCACGAAGCCGAAGAAGGCCGGGTTGCCGCGTCGGTCCTCGCCGCGGATGCCGCCCGCGAGCCGGTCCGCATGCGCGTAGAAGCGCTGCGCGCCCTCGTCGAAGCGATCGATCGCGCGTTGCGCGCGCGAGCGCCAGTCGTCGCTCTGGAACAGCACCAGGAAATCGTCGCCGCCCACGTGGCCGAGAAAGTCGCGCATCGGGTCGCAGACGTCGGCCAGCACCGCGGCGGCGAACTTCAGCACCTCGTCGCCCTGCCAGTAGCCGTATTGGTCGTTGAAGGGCTTGAACTGGTTCAGGTCGACGTAGCAGGCGTGGAAGGCCGCGTCGTTGCCGACCAGGCGCGCGATGTGCGAGCTGATCGGGATGTTGCCGGGCAGGAAGGTCAGCGGGTTGGCGTAGCGGGCCGCCTCCACGCGCACCTCGGTGACCGCGCGCACCAGGCTCTCGCCGGTGCCCAGCCCGGCGTAGCGGCCATGGTCGGTGATGATGAAGCCTTCGGTGAGATAGCGCTGGTCGTGGTTCGCCAGCAGCGCGGTGAGTTGCTCGACGGTGGTGGCGTTGTCGACGATCAGCGGCGTGTCGTTGGCCAGTTGCAGGCAGGCGCGCTTGCCGAACACCTCGCGGTGATAGGGCAGGGCATAACGATCCATGAAGCCGCGCCGGTTGATCAGCGCGATCGGCCGCTCGCCCTCGACCACCGCCACCGCGTGCAGGTCGGGCCGTCGCTGGAACAGCTCGAGCACCTGGTTGTTGGTGGCGTGGCTGGGCAGCGCGGGTGCCGGCACCCGCATCTTGTCGGTCACCGTCGCATTGGGGCGCGTGATGGTGGCGGTGCGCGTCACGCCGGGAAACACCGCGATATGCGGCGCGCGCAGCGCGTCGTGGGCCGGCGCCGCGGTGCGCGGGGCCGGCACCGTCGCCGGGCGGCCGAGGAAGAAACCCTGGCCGCAGTCGATGCCGAGGTCGCGCACCACGATCAGGTCGGCCGCGCATTCGATGCCCTCGGCGATCAGCCGGCCGCCGGTGGCCAGCGCGAAATGCTGCATCGCCTTGACCGCCTCGAACTTGCGCGGGTCGCTGGCGATGCCGTCGATGAAGAAGCGGTCGATCTTGACGATGTCGGGGCGCAGTCGCACCCAGGCGCTCATGCTGGCATTGGCGGTGCCGTAGTCGTCGAGCGCGAAGGCGATGCCCGAGCCGCGCAGCTCGGCCAGTGCCGCGGGCAGGCCGGGCAGGTCGCTGGCCGGATGCTGCTCGGTCAGCTCGACCACGATGCGGCTGGCCGGCAGCGCCGCGAGCACGCGCTCGCGTTGCCGCGCCAGTTGCACGATGGCGTGCGCGCTGAAGTTCACGAATAGCTGGCCGTCGGCGCCCGAGGCGGCGAAGGCCTTCACGCAGGTGGCGGCGGCGGCCAGTTCCAGGTCGAGCGAGCAGCCTTCGCGGGCGGCCTGCGCGAACAGCGGGCCCGGCATCTCGACGGCCGAGCCGGCCGGGCCGCGCACCAGCCCCTCGTACCCGATGATCGCGCCGCCCGCGATTGCCACGATCGGCTGGAATTGCGCGCTCAGCGCGCCGGCGGCGAGCAGATCGGCGACGCGCACGAGCGCTGCGGCGGCGACGGGAACGGGCGGAGACATGTAGTGCGAGCGGGCGACGGAACGGCCAATGTAACCACCGGCCGCCGCGTCACGGCAGTGAATTTTTTGTGACGGTCACGAAGCGCCGGGCTGCCGGCCGCCGGCTTCAATACGATCGACGCGCGGGCATCGAATTCTTCATAGTCATTTTATTTTTAGTCATATTTTGACTATGAAGAACAGTGAATCGTGGCAGCGTTGCGTGCCGCTTGGCGCGGCCCGCCGCGTCAGCGCTTGCCGGCGTTCAGGGCGGGCTTGCCCTGCGCGTCGCGGGCATCGTCCAGGCTGAGATCGCGGGCGCCCCAGCGCTGCGCGAGCGCGGCGCAGACCATCAGCTGGATCTGGTGGAACAGCATCAGCGGCAGCACGATCGCGCCCACCGCGTGCGCGGCGAAGATCACCTTGGCCATCGGGATGCCGGAGGCGAGGCTCTTCTTCGAGCCGCAGAAGATGATGGTGATGCAGTCCGCGCGATTGAAGCCGAGCCGCTTGCCCACCAGGGCCGTCACGCCCAGCGCCAGCGCCAGCAGCACCACGCAGACCACCAGCAGGCCGCCCAGCGCGAGCGGCGGGATCTGGTGCCAGAGGCCCTGGTTGACGGCCTCGCTGAAGGCCACGTAGACCACCAGCAGGATCGAGCCCTGGTCGACGAACTTCAGCACGCCGCGGTTGCGCTCGATCCACTTGCCGATCAGCGGGCGCAGCAACTGGCCGGCCAGGAAGGGCACCAGCAACTGCATCACGATGCTGCCCACCGTGCTCCAGCCCGAGGCGCCCGAGCTGGCGCTCGCGCTCAGCATCACGCCCACCAGGGCCGGCGTGATGAAGATGCCCAGCAGGCTCGAGGCCGAGGCCGCGCAGACCGCGGCCGGCACGTTGCCCTTGGCGATCGAGGTGAAGGCGATCGAGGACTGCACGGTGGACGGCAGGGTGCAGAGGAACAGCACGCCGGTATAGAGCGCCGGCGTGACCAGCGGCGTGAGCAGCGGCTTGAGCGCCAGGCCCAGCAGCGGAAACAGCGCGAAGGTGCTCAGCAGTACCACGATGTGCAGGCGCCAGTGGGTGGCGCCGGCGATCACGGCCTCGCGCGAGAGTTTCGCGCCGTGCAGGAAGAACAGCAGGCCGATCGCGATATCGGTGGCCCAGTTGGCGCCCACGGCGAACTCGCCGCGCGCGGGCAGCAGGCTGGCCAGCACCACGGTGCCGACCAGGGCCAGCGTGAAATTGTCGGGAAGGAAACGGGGTCGGGCCATCGGAATCTCGGGCTTGCGGGTCGGGAGGCGGGAAGGCGGCGACAGCGGAACACGGCCGGCCGCTGCGAGTCAGCGCGTATTGTCCAGTCAAGCGCATTCAAGAGGCAAATTCATTTCACGCATCGATTGATGAAAGCTTTGTATGGAACGTCAGCCTGGGCGATGTGCTTTTTCCGCTACGTCCCCGTTTCCCAGCACAAAATCAGCGACGAAAAACCATCGCTAAACATCGCCGAAAGCGGCTTCAAATTCGTTTAAAAACTTACGGAAAATCCTGAAAAACCCTGGAGTAACACGGTGTTACATCGGTGCCGACGGTCTAACACTTTTCGGCTCGACATCAAATGGCCGCGCCCATAAATTACTGCTGAAAGCTCGCGTCCCGAATCGGGGTCGACAAGGCGACCCCCGGGCGATCGGCGAGCGGCAAACCGGGTGATCAAAGTGGAACGGGCAAAACGGACAATCGGACGATGCATGGTGGGCGCGGCTGCTGCGCTGCTGGCCTCGCTCGCGTTCGCCCATCCGCCGCACGGCGGCGGCTTCGGCGGCCGTCCCGGCCCCGGTTCCGGCTGGCACGGCGAGGCGCGCGCGGCGCAGCCGCGCTTCGGCGGAGTCAATCGCGGCATGAACGGCGGCGGCATGAACGGCGGCGGCCCGCGCTGGGGCTTGCGGCCGATGTCGACGCCGACCTACGGCACGCCTTACAGCGGCCATCCGCAATATGCCGGCACGCCGCAATACGGCGGCGGCCAATACGGCCGTTATCCCGGCAACAGCCCGTATCGCTCGATCAGCGCGAACTCGGGCGGCATGCAACGCCCGGGCCAGTCGGACGGCGCGGTGCGCAGCGGCTCGATCCGCGCCGACGTGGCGCGCTACAACGAGGAACGCGGCGGTGGCCGCCCGCAACCGCAACCGCGCATGCAGGACAACGGCGGCGGGCGCAGTACCTTCTTCTCCTCGTTCTACCGCAACAACTGATTCCCTTTCGCTGCTTCGGCGCCGCCGGCTTCACCGCCCGCGGCGCCGTTCGTCTATCCAGCGCATGAACGACGCGCGCGCCTCGCGACATCACCCGTTCCAGGTATCCCGCAACGCTTCCCCTCGCGCCCTGTGACGCGGATTCGCCACAGTCCCCGCCTTTTTATCCCGGCCCGCTTTTATCGCCACGACGCTTGCGCTATCTTTCGCGCCTCGCCGGCGTGCCGGCTCGCTCGGGGGGGCGGGCCGGCGCCAGTACCGGCGCCGTGCCCGGCGCGCGGCGGCAAGCCATGCCGCGCGCCGGCCGGGCCCCGGGCCCGCGGCTCGCGAATCACGGCGCCGCTATACCGAACATAAGTGCTCCCAATTTTGACCAGCTTATCGGTCCATGAAGATGGACGGGTCCCACTCGTGCGCGCGCAGCCCGAACAACCACAAGCGCGTCGATTCCCAACGAATTGATTCGGAGATCTCATGAAGTCTTTTGCTCGCCGGGCCAGCTCCGGTGCTTTCGCCTGCGCCGCGTTCGCGGCCTGCGCCTTCGCCACGACGCCCGTTCACGCGCAATCGAGCCTGCAGCTCTACGGCCAGGTCGACGCCTGGATCGGCGCGCAGAAATTCCCCGGCAACCAGACCGCGGTCGGCGTGCAGGGCGGCGGCATGTCGACCTCGTACTGGGGCTTGCGCGGCACCGAGGACCTGGGCGGCGGCTACCGCGCGCTGTTCACGGTGGAGGACTTCTTCCGTCCGCAAAGCGGCAAGTTCGGCCGCTTCGACGGCGACACCTTCTTCGCGCGCAATTCCTATGTCGGGCTCGAGACGCCCTACGGCACGGTGCTGGCGGGGCGCCTGACCACGCACCTGTTCATCTCGACGATCCTGTTCAATCCGCTGATCGACTCGTATGAATTCTCGCCGATGGTCTATCACGTGTTCCTCGGCCTGGGCACCTTCCCCACCTACACGACGGACCAGGGCGTGGTGGGCGATTCGGGCTGGAACAACGCGGTGTCGTATACCACGCCCGATTTCAACGGCTTCAGCGCCAGCGCGATGTACGCGCTCGGCAACCAGTCGGGCGGCAACGGCGCGAAGAAGTGGAGCGGCCAGATGCAGTATTTCCACGGTCCGCTGGCCGCCACCGCCGTCTATCAATACGTGAACTTCAACAACGATCCGGGCGATCTCGGCAGCCTGGTGGCCGGCATGAAGAGCCAGGGCGTGGCGCAGTTCGGCATCAGCTACGACCTGCGTTTCCTGAAGCTCTACGGCCAGTACATGTACACGAGGAACGACGCGCAAAGCGGCAGCTGGCACATCAACACCGCCCAGGGCGGCATGTCGGTGCCGCTCGGCGCGGGCAGCGCGATGGCCTCCTACGCCTATTCGCGCGATGCCGGCGGCCTCGACCAGACGCATCAGACCTGGGCGCTCGGCTACGACTATCCGCTGTCCAAGCGCACCGATCTCTACGTCGCCTACATGTACGATCACCTGTCGAACCAATCGAGCGGCTACACGGCAGGCGGCGGCATGCGCGTGAAATTCTGATCGCATGTCATATGAGCGTACGCAACAGGCATCTTGAAATGCATGTTGTTTACCGGCTGATCCGCGCCGAATATCGGTGAAAAACCGACGTTTTGCCTTTGTTGACGTTTTGGTTTCACAGCCTTTGTTACAGTTCTTTGCAATTGTGCAATCGACTGATCAACTGAAACTGAAACGCGAGCGTTTGGCATGGATACCCTCGTCAGCATGAATGTGTTCCGCTATGTCGTCGAAGTCGGCAGCTTCGTCGGCGCGGCGGAGCGCATGCAGATGTCCGCGGCGATGGCGAGCAAGCATGTGATGCACCTCGAGCAGACGCTCGGCGCGCGGCTGCTGCATCGGACCACGCGTCGGGTCGCGCCCACCGAGGCGGGACGCGAATACTACGAGCGCCTGGTGCAGGCGCTGACCGAACTCGACGAGGCGGGCCAGGCCGTCGGCGCGGCCAGCATCGTGCCGCAGGGCCGCCTGCGGGTCACCTCGCTGTCGGCCTTCGGGCTGCGGCACGTGATGAACGCCGTCACCGACTACGCGGCGCGCTACGCCGACGTGACCGTCGAGATCACGCTGTCGGATCGCGTGGTCGAGCTGATCGACGAGGGTTACGACGTGGCGGTGCGCGCCGCGCCGTTCGGGCTGAAGTCCTCCTCGCTGGTGGCGCGCCAGATCGCGACCGCGCATATCCTGCTGGTCGCCTCGCCCGCCTATCTCGAGGAACACGGCACGCCGGCCACGCTGGCCGATCTCGAGCAGCACAACTACCTGCGCCGCGACGCGGGCTCGAGCTCGATCGACGCGCAGGCCTTCGATTCGCGCGTGACGCTGTCGGGCAACCTGATCGTCAACCATCTGGAGGCGCTGCGCGTGGCCGTGCTGAGCGGCAGCGGCATCGCCATGCTCGGCACCGAGGTGGTGGGCGACGACATCGAGGCCGGCCGCCTGGTGCCGCTGCTGCTCGACCTGATGCCGCCGCGCGAGCTGCCGATCTATGCCGTCTACGCGAGCCGCCGCCACGTCTCGGCCAAGGTGCGCTCGTTCGTCGATTTCCTCGCCGACCGCTTCTCCGGCCAGGCGCTGTGTCCCTCGATCGACGCCTGGGTGAAGGAGGCGGCCGCACCGAAGGTGAAGCGCCTCGCGATGCGCTGAAGCGCGTTTGCGCTCGACCATGAAAAACGCCGACCTCGCGTCGGCGTTTTCATTTTGATGCCTGCAGGGCCGCGCCGCGCGATGCGGCGCGCCCGCGATGCTCGCACGCTCAGGCGCGGATCCCGAGCCGCGCGCGCGCCTCGTCGTATTCGCGCGTGAGGCGCGCCACCAGCTCGGCCACGCTCGGCACGTCGTCCATCAGGCCCACGCCCTGGCCCGCGCCCCAGATGTCCTTCCAGGCCTTGGCCTTGTCGGAGCCGAAGTTCATCTTCGACTTGTCGGCCTCGGGCAGCGCGTCCGGGTCGAGCCCCGCGTTGACGATGCTCTCGCGGATGTAGTTGCCGTGCACGCCGGTAAACAGGTTGGTGTAGATGATGTCGGCCGATTTCGCGTCGACGATCGCCTGCTTGTAGCTCTCCACCGCGTGCGCCTCGCGGGTGGCGATGAAGCGCGTGCCCATGTAGGCCAGGTCGGCGCCCATCGCCTGCGCGGCCAGGATCGAGCCGCCGTTGGCGATCGAGCCCGACAGCACGATCGGCCCGTCGAAACGCTTGCGCACCTCGCCCACCAGCGCGAACGGCGAGGTGGTGCCGGCATGGCCGCCGGCGCCGGCCGCCACCAGGATCAGGCCGTCCACGCCGGCCTCCAGGGCCTTCTCGGCATGGCGCAGGTTGATCACGTCGTGCAGCACGATGCCGCCGTAGCTGTGCACCGCCTGCACGATCTCGGGCGCCGGCGCGCGCAGGCTGGTGATGAAGATCGGCACCTTGTGCTCGACGCACACGCGCACGTCGTGCTCGAGCCGCACGTTCGACTGGTGGACGATCTGGTTCACCGCGATCGGGCCGATCACCGCCTCCGGGTGCCGCTCGCGATGCGCGGCCAGCTCGTCCTCGATCTGCGTGAGCCAACTGTCGAGCAGCTCGGCCGGGCGCGCGTTGAGCGCCGGGAACGAGCCGACGATGCCCGCCTTGCACTGCGCGAGCACCAGCTCGGGGTAACTGACGATGAACATCGGCGAGGCGATGACGGGCAGCGACAGGCGCTGAAGGACGGCGGGCAAGGCCATGGCGAAGTCTCCTGGATCTGTCTGGGCCCGCGCGAGGCGCGGGCGGCCACATGAGTGTAGCGAGGCGGCGCGCCGCGCGCGTCGCGGACCGGCCGGGACGGCGCGGGCCGGTCGTCGCATATTAATACGAACGGTCGTGCGATTGTAGAACCACGAGCCGAACGTTCGTATCGAATGAATCCTCGCTTCTAGGGTTTGCGCCCCGTCACCGCTTGGCGGCGCGGGGCCGGCTCCTACAATGGCGGCTACAACTATTCCACCAGTGAGACATCGCCATGTCGCTAGACGAGTTCGTGCCGTTCTCCGTGACGACAGCGCAGGACGTCGAGATCTTCGGCGTCAAGGGAGGCGCGGGACCGCCGCTGCTGCTGCTGCACGGCCATCCCCAGACCCACCGCATCTGGCATCGCGTGGCAGGCGCCTTGGCGCGGCACTTCAGCGTGATCGCCACCGACCTGCGCGGCTACGGCGCCTCGGCCAAGCCGCCGGGCGAGCCCGATCACGCCAATTATTCGAAACGCGCGATGGCCGCCGACCAGTTGGCCGTGATGCGCCACTTCGGCCACGAGCGCTTCTGCGTCTGCGCGCACGATCGCGGCGCGCGCGTCGCGCATCGGCTGGCGCTCGATCACGGCGACGCGGTCGAGCGCATGATGCTGCTCGACATCGCGCCCACCCTGGCGATGTACGAGAAGACCGACCGCGCCTTCGCCACCGCCTACTTCCACTGGTTCTTCCTGATCCAGCCGGCGCCGCTGCCCGAGACGCTGATCGGCGCGAATCCCGACGTGTATGTCGAGCGCGTGATGGGCGGCCGCTCGGCGGGCCTCGCGCCGTTCGCGCCCGAGGCGCTCGAGGCCTATCGCCATGCGCTGCGCCAGCCCGGCGCGGTGCACGCCATGTGCGAGGACTACCGCGCCTCGGCCACCATCGATCTCGAGCATGACCGCGCCGACCTCGAGCGCGGCACCAAGCTGGCCTGCCCGCTGCGCGTGCTGTGGGGCGCCGAGGGCGTGGTGGCGCGCTGCTTCGATCCGCTGGAGGAATGGCGGGCGGTGGCGCGCGACGTCAGCGGCCGCGCGCTCGACTGCGGGCACTATATTCCGGAGGAGGCGCCCGAGGCGCTGCTCGACGAGATCCTGTCGTTCTTCGAGGCGGGGGAGATGGCGGCCTGAGGCGGCTCGCGAGATGTCGTTTTCGTGACGCGCCGGCCGTTTCGAAAAGCCGGGCGGGCGATGGGCAAACGGGGTTTCCCGCGCGGATTTCGATCTGTAGGGAAACTCCCGATGCGATGCAAAATGCGCGCTCGTATGATGCGCTTAACGTTGATCACGTCAACGGGATTCCACTCTGAGCGCCGTTCAACACTCTTGGTTGAACGGCTTTTTTTTGTTCGCGATTTTGTCCGCGATGCGCGGCGGCGCGGGACATCCCCGCGCGCCACGCATCGCCGGCGCCGCGTCCTCACGCACGCGCCTGCGGCACCAGCAGGTCGCCCATCCCGACCCGATGCAGCATCTCGTTGCGCAGCCGGTCGATCACCGCGAAGCCGACGTTCGCGCCGTCCTCGCTCGGGTCGATATGCACGCGGAACGGGCGCTTGCCGAAGGGCAGGTCGACCACCTCGGCCATCGCGCGGGCGACCAGGCCCGCGTCGGCGTCGGCCGGCACGATCGCGGCGAAGGCCTGCTGGATCTTCTCGCCGTAGCCGGCATAGGGGCCGGCCTCGTATTCGGCCTCGACCGCCTTGTCGGCCGGCACCCCCGAATGCGCGAAGTGGTTGGTGCCGGCGGTGAAGGCGCCCGGCACGATGATCGAGGTCTCGATGCCCCAGCGGCTCAGCTCGCGCGCATAGAGCACCGCCACCGTGTCCATCGCGGCCTTGGCGGCGAAGTAGGGCGACAGGTAGGGCGGCGTGCCGCCCGTCACGCTGCTGCTCGACACCCACATCACCAGGCCCTCGCGCTGGCGGCGCAGATGCGGCAGCACCGCCCGGTTCACGCGCTGCGTGCTCAGCACGTTGACGTCGTACAGGTGCGCGTACTGCTCCGGCGTGAAGGCCTCGGCGGGGCCGAAGGCCATGTGGCCGGCGTTGTGCACGATCACGTCGATGCGGCCCGTCTCGGCGATCACCTGCTCGACGGCGCGATCCACCGATTCCTGCGACTGCACGTCGAGCTCGACGCTGCGCAGGTCGACGCCGTGCCGTTTCGCATGCTCGGCGAGGCTGGCCACCTGCGGCGCGTTGCGCCCGGCGATGTCGCGCATCGAGGCATAGACGGTGTGGCCCGAGGCGGCCATCGCCTCGGCGGCGAGGCGCCCGAAACCGCTCGAGGCGCCGGTGATGAGGATGGTCTTGTTCATGATGATGTCCTGTACGTGCGAGAGGGGTCGTCGTCGATGGAAGGCGCGGGGGCTCAGATGATCCCGCCGTTGACGCGGATGGTCTGGCCGTTGATCCAGGCGCCGTCCCGGCCGGTCAGCATGGCCACCGCGTTGGCGATGTCCTCCGGCGTGCCCAGGCGTTCGAGGGGAGCCGCCGCGGCGATCCGGTCCACCAGCTCCTGCGGCTTGCCGTCGAGGAACAGCTGGGTGGCGGTCGGCCCCGGCGCGACGGTGTTGACGGTGATGTTGCGCCCGCGCAGCTCCTTGACCAGCACGTGGGTCATCGCCTCGACGCCGGCCTTGCTGGCCGCGTAGACGCCGTAGTTCGGCTGGTACAGGCCGACCACGCTCGACGACAGGTTGACGATCCGCCCGCCGTCGCGCAGCCGGCGCGCGGCCTCGCGCAGCGTGTTGAAGGCACCCTTGAGGTTGATCGCGATGGTCTGGTCGAACAGCGCGTCGTCGGCGTCGGCGAAGCTGGCGAGCTTCATGATCCCGGCGTTGTTGACCACGATGTCGACGCCGCCGAAGGCGGTCTCGGCGGCCTGGAACATCTGCGCGACGGCCGCCGCGTTGCTGACGTCGGCCTGCGCGGTGACGGCGTGGCCGCCGGCCTGGGTGATCTTCTGCACCAGCGCCTCGGCGGCCGAGACGTTGCCCTGGTAGTTGACGAGCACGGTGACGCCGTCGCGGGCGAGGCGTTCGGCGATGGCCGCGCCGATGCCGCGCGAGGCGCCCGTCACGATGGCCACTTTGCGGTTCGATTCACTCATGATCCTTCTCCTGGTTGGGTTTGCGCCGTGTCTGGCGTTGAGTGAATGATGGACGTCGGCGCCGCGTTGATCATCCGGTTAGAATCGCTCGCACCATTCCATCAACACGAACAATCGATCGGCGCGATCGACCTATCGAACCGGACAAGCGGGGACAGATTTGGACAGCATCGATGCCATGCGGCTCTTCGTGCGAATCGTCGAGCGGCGCAGCTTCACGGCCGCCGCCAACGACACCGACATCCCGCGTTCGACGGCGACCCAGGTGATTCGCCAGATGGAGGACCGGCTCGGCGTGCGGCTGCTGCAGCGGACCACGCGCACCGTCACGCCCACGCTGGACGGCGAAGCCTATTACCGCAGCTGCATGTCGATCCTCGACGACCTGCACGAGGCCGAGGCCGCGCTCGGCGGCAAGCAGCCGCGCGGCATGCTGAGGGTTGACGTGCAGGGCACGCTGGCGCGCCACTTCCTGCTGCCGGCGCTGCCGGAATTCTTCAGGCGTTTCCCCGAGCTGCAGATCACGATGAGCGAGAGCGACCGCTTCATCAACCTGGTCGAGGAGGGCGTGGATTGCGTGCTGCGCTACGGCGTCGTGCAGGACACCGAACTGGTGGCGCGCAAGGTCGCCACGCTGGAGCGGCTGACGGTGGCCGCGCCGGCTTACCTGGAGGCGCATGGGCGGCCCGACAGCATCGAGGCGCTGGAGACCGGCACGCATCGGATGGTGGGGATCCGCACCTTGTCGACCGGGCGCATCACGCCGCTGGAGTTCGTCAGCGAGGGCGATCTGCGGCACGTTGTGCTGCCCGACACGCTGTCGGTGACGGGTCCCGAGAGCTATCGCGACAGCACCCTGCTCGGGCTCGGCATCGCGCAGATGCCGCGCTTCCATATCGAGGCCGATCTCGCCAGCGGCCGCCTCGTCACCCTGCTGGAGAGCACGCCGCCGCCGTCGATGCCGGTCTGGCTGCTCTATCCGCATCGGCGGCAGTTGTCGCCGCGCGTGCGTGCCTTCCTCGACTGGGCCGCGAACGAATTCACGCGCCGCCAGCGCGATGCGGCGGCGCTCGACGGCGATCCGGGGATGTGAAGGGGAGCGGGGCGCCGTGTGACGGGCGCCCCCGCGAACCCGGGCGGGTCCGCTCGACATTCAGGTGGAATTCAAACGCGGTTCGCACG
The DNA here is from genome assembly GCF_000959725.1 of Burkholderia gladioli. NCBI lineage: Bacteria > Pseudomonadati > Pseudomonadota > Betaproteobacteria > Burkholderiales > Burkholderiaceae > Burkholderia > Burkholderia gladioli. The sequence goes on along the minus strand of NZ_CP009323.1, from coordinate 1,263,578 downwards.
CGATGCCAGCCGGCGAACCCAGGCGGCGTTCAGCCCTGCGCCTCGGCCGGCGGCGCCTCGAATCCGCTCGCCGCGATGCGCGCCAGGATCGCACGCCTGCCCGCGTCGTCCAGATCGCGCCAGGCGGCGATCTCCTCCAGCGTGCGCCCGCAGCCCGCGCACCAGCCGGTGTCGGGCTCGATCCGGCAGATCGCGGTGCAGGGCGAGGCGACGCCGGCCGCCGCCGTGCCCGTCGCCCCGGCAGGCAGGCTCACGCGGCGCCGCGTTGCGCGACGTCGACCACCGGCGCGCGCGTGAGCGACACCAGCTCCTCCGGCGACAGCTCGAACACCGCATGCGGATGGCCGGCCGCGGCCCACAGGCTGTCGAAGGCCAGCAGGTCCTTGTCGATCAGCGTGACCGGCTCGACCAGATGGCCGATCGGGCAGACGCCGCCGATCGCGTAGCCGGTGTGGTCGCGCACGAACTTGGCGTCGGCGCGGCCGATCTCGCCCACGTGCGCGGCCACCTTGCGCTCGTCGACGCGGTTCGCGCCGCTGGCGATCACCAGCACCGGCGCGCCGTCGCTGGCGCGGCGAAACAGGATCGACTTGGCGATCTGCGCGACTTGGCAGCCCAGGCCGGCGGCGGCTTCGGCCGAGGTGCGGCCGGTCTCGTCGAGGATCACCACGCCGTGTTCGTGGCCGCGCTCGCGCAGCAGCAGCGCGACGCGGCGCGCGGAATCGGGAAGCTGGTCGATCGGAGTCGGGGTAGGCATGTCGGTTCAGCGTGCAGGAAGGGAATGGAGCCCGCGCTCAGGCACAGGCGGCTTGCGCGTCGCGGCGCTTGACGAGCAGGGCGCGGCCCGCGCGCGAGGCGTTCTCGCGGCCGATCGCGCGCGAGATGAAATCGCCCGCCTCGACCACCTCGCCCAGGTCGATGCCGGTCTCGATGCCGAGCCCCTGCATCAGGTACAGCACGTCCTCGGTGGCGACGTTGCCGGTCGCGCCCTTGGCATAGGGGCAGCCGCCGAGCCCCGCCACCGAGGCGTGGAAGATCTCGATGCCTTCGAGCAGGGCCGCGTGGATGTTGGCCAGCGCCTGCCCGTAGGTGTCGTGGAAGTGGCCCGACAGGCGCTCGCGCGGGAACACCCGCGCCACCTCGGCCATCAGCGCGCGCGTCCGAGCGGCGGTGCCTACGCCGATGGTGTCGGCGATGTCGATCTCGTCGCAGCCGAGCGCGGCGAAGCGCTCCACCACGTCGATCACCGCCGCCACCGGCACCTCGCCCTGGTAGGGGCAGCCCAGCGAGCAGGAGATGCTGCCGCGCAGCCGCACGCCGGCATCCTTGGCGGCGCGCGCTACCGGCTCGAAGCGCGCGATGCTCTCGGCGATGCTGCAGTTGATGTTCTTCTGCGAGAAGGCCTCGCTGGCCGCGCCGAAGATCACCACCTCGTCGGCACGCGCGGCCAGCGCGTTCTCCAGGCCCTTCAGGTTGGGCGTGAGCACCGAGTAGATCGTGCCGGGGCGGCGCGCGATGCCGGCCATCAGCTCGGCGCCGTCGGCCATCTGCGGCACCCATTTCGGCGAGACGAAGGACGCCGCCTCGACGTTGCGGAAGCCGGCCTTCGAGAGCCGGTCGACCAGGGCGACCTTGGTCTCGGTCGGCACGAAGCTCTTTTCGTTCTGCAGGCCGTCGCGCGGTCCGACCTCGACGATCTTCACGGCTGCGGGGTAGGTCATGGCTGTCTCCATCGTTCGTCGGCGCGGGGGTAGGCGCCTTGTTGCGGGGTGGTGGCGGTGGCGCACCAGGGGATCGTGATGCGGGGCGCTCGGCGGGCCCTCAGTAGCCGCGCGCCAGGTCGACGATGCCGCCGACCGGCTCGCCGCGCTCGAAGGCGCGGATCTTCGCGGCGATCTGCGCGAGCGCGCTGTCGCGTTCGGTATCGGCCGAGATGTGCGGCGTGATGCTGATGCGCGGATGGCTCCAGAACGGATGGCCGGCCGGCAGCGGTTCCTCGCGCAGCACGTCGAGCAGGGCCGCCTCGATGCGGCCGGCGGCGAGCGCCTCCAGCAGGTCGGCCTCGACCAGGTGCGCGCCGCGCGCCACGTTGATCAGGTAGGCATGCGGGGCGAGGCGCCGGAAGGTCTCGGCGTTGAGCACGCCCTCGGTATCGGGCGTGCTCGGCAGCAGGTTGACCAGCAGCTTGAGGCCGTCGGCGAAGGCCTCGAAGCCGGCATCGCCGGCGCGCGGCGTGCCGTGGAAGCAGGCGATGCCCTCGATCGACTTCGCGCTTCGGCTGAAGCCGCGCACCGTCAGGCCCAGCCCGGCCAGCGCGCGCGCCACCGGGGTGCCCAGCGCGCCGAGCCCGAGCACGCCGACCGCGAAGTCGCGGCGCGCATGCGCGTCGAGCCGCTGCCAGCGATGCTCGCGCTGCAGCGCGGCGTAGTCGTCGAAGCGGCGCAGGTAGCGCAGCGCGCCATAGGCGATGTACTCGATCATCTGCTGCGCCATGCCGCTGTCCTCGAGCCGCACCAGCGGCACGCCGGCCGGCAGCGTGCCGGGGCGCTCGCGCTCCAGGGCCAGCAGCGCGTCGACGCCGGCGCCGAGATTGAACACCGCCTTCAGGCCCTCGCGCGGCGCCAGCATCTCGGCGGGCGGGCGCCACACCAGCGCGTAGTCGGCGCGCGCCGTGTCGCCGGGCTGCCAGGCGCGCAGCGTCGCTTCGGGCAGCCGCGCGCGCAGCTCGCGCTGCCATTCGTCGAAATCACCGTTGATGTAGTGGAACAGGATCTGCATGATCGTCGTCGGGCTTGCGCGCGCGCCGATGCGGCGGGCGCGCGAAACGGTAAGGGGCTGCTTTCTGGCTGGCGCCGGGATCGTCCCGGTCTTGTGTCGCGCGCACATGTGGCCGGGAATCGACATCGGAATCCGGCCCCGTCGCGCGGAAACGGCCATTCTACGGCGTCGTGCGATCTGGCGCCGCAGCGTCGAAATTGCTAAGCAGGAAAAATTGGTTCGCCGGGCCCGGCACGCGGCCGACAATCGATCCGGGTTCGACCGCTAGCGAGGGAGATGCGATGTCCAACTGCAGCAAATCGGCGTGGCCGCCGCGTGTCGTGACCGTGCCCGGCCTGCATGGCAGCGAGGGCGCCCACTGGCAGTCCTGGCTGGAGCGTCAGTTCGCGCGCACGCTGCGTATCGAGCAGGACGATTGGGAGGCACCGCATCTGGCGCGCTGGGCCAATGCGGTGCGCGACACGCTGGCGCGCGAACGCGGCCCCTTCGTGCTGGCCGCGCACAGCTTCGGCTGCCTGGCCGCGGCCCACGCGCTGCTGCGCGGCGACCTGGCCGCGGACGTGGCCGGCGTGCTGTTCGTGGCACCCGCCAGCCCGGCCAAGTTCGCCTTCGCCGGCAGCTTCGAGGCGCGGCGCCTGCCGGTGCCCTCGATCCTGATCGGCAGCGAGACCGATCCCTGGATGGCGCTGGCCGACGCGCGCGAGCTGGCGCGCCATCTGGGCAGCGCCTTCGTCAATCTCGGCGACGCGGGCCATATCAATACCGCGTCGGGCTTCGGGCCCTGGCCGCGCGCCAAGTATTTCATCGATACGCTGGTCCATTGCGCGGCGCCTCAGCGCTTTCGCGACGACGAGGAAGGCGAGCGGCTCGAGCGTCGCGCGCCGAGCCTGCCGCAGCGCGCGCCGGCCTTCGCGATCTGAGCGGCGCTCGCGCCGCCCGTCACACGCCGATTCCGCCGATTCCCGAAGCGCCTCGCGCGCTTCAGCCGCGCGAGCGCGTATTGCCCGCGCCCGAATCGGGCAAGCGGCTGGGCGGGATGCCCGAGGGCGGGCCGGCGTCGCCGTTTGCATCGCCGTTCGGCGCGCCGCCGGGCGGCACCGCCGAGCCTGGGTTGCCGGGGCCGCCGGGCGGCGGTTCGGCCTCCGAGGCGCCCGTCGCGGGCGGGTAGTGGACCACCGGCGGCGCCAGCGGCGGTTGCCCCGAGGCCGGCACCGGCGCGGAGGCGGCGCCGCCGTTGAACGCGCTGGCCTCGCCGCCGCTCGCCGAGGGCGACGAGGCCGCATCGGCGGGCGGGGCCGGGTGCGAATCGTCGCTGCAGGCGGCCAGCATCAGCGTGATCGACAGGACGGACAGGGCAGCCGCTCGGAACATCTCGGATCTCCTTGGCGCGGGCGGTTGAGGGCGGGCCATAGTATCGCCCGCCGGTGCGACGCGCGCGTGAAGCCCGGCGCGAGCGTGCCGCGCCGCCTGGCTCAGGCCGTCGACGCCGCCTCGGTCCGCTGAACCGTCTCGATCACGCGCCGCATCCTCTCCACCAGCGCCTCGCCGGCCGGCACGAAGGGCAGCCGCAAGGCGTTCGCGCACCAGCCCTCGTCGGCCAGCGCGGCCTTCACCGGCGCCGGGTTCGGTTCCTCGAACAGCACCTGCACCAGCGGCTGCAGCGCCACCGCGAGCCGCCGCGCCTCGGCCAGCTCGCCGGCCAGGATCCGCTCGCGCACCCGTACGTGCAGGGCCGGGAACAGGTGCGCCGAGCTCGCGATCGCGCCGTGCGCGCCCACGCAATGCGCCGCGAAGTTCTGGTTGTCGTCGCCGGAGAACACGCGCAGCGGCGTCTCGTGCACGAGCCGCATCATCCGGTCGATCGAGCCGCCGCATTCCTTGATGCCGGCGATCCGCGCGTCCTCGGCCAGTGCCTTCAAGGTATCGAGCTCGACGTTCACCCCGGTGCGATACGGGATGTTGTAGACCAGCAGCGGCAGGTCGGCGGCTTGCGCGAGCGCCTCGAAGTGGCGGCGGATGCCGTCCTGGGTCGGCCTTACATAGGTGGGCGGCGTGACCAGCAGGCCGTCGGGCGCGAGCGCGGCCAGCTCGCGCGCGCGTTGCACCGCGCCGCGCGTCGCGCTGCGCGAGAGCCCCAGCACGATCGGCGCGGCCGGCACGGCGGCGCGCAGCGTGGCGAACACGGCGGCCTGTTCGTCGGCGTCGAGCAGGGCGCCCTCGCCGGTGGTCGCGCAGGCGACGAAGCCGGCGATGCCGGCCTGGCCGTAATGCCGGGCGAGCCGCGCGAGCGCGTCGTGATCGACGGCCTCGCCCGCGAAGGGCGTGACGATCGGCAGCCAGATACCGGAAAAATCGATGGACATGCAAAACCTCGGTCGGGAACGTGGTGATGGAGGGAACGTTCCGCCGGCGGGCGCCGGACCGGGGAGTGGCAGGGTCGAGCGACCCAGGTGGATTCCCGTCCGGCTTCACGCCTGACGGGACGCGACTCCCCGTCAGTCGAGAAGTCGTTTTTTCAGTTTCAGCACGGCTGCGCGCGCGAGCACGGCGGCCGACCCGGACGAGGCGGCGCGAAGCTGGCAGGGCGACAGGAGCGAAATCGCGAAGGGCGACATGGCGGGACCGTGAGGAAACGAGCGGCCATCTTAGCATCGCGCCGCGCCCGGCGGCCAGCCCCGCGCGGCGGCCGGCACGTCGTCAAATGACTTTTGGTTGTGACCTAAGGACGATTGAATCTTAGGGCCGCGCGATGCGCCTCGCTACAATCGCCGATCAGGTTTACCAATGGCTGACAGGCCGACCAGACCAACCACACAGGGGTTTCGATGAACCAGAAGCAAGGGATCGGCCGCTGGCTGATCGCGGGCGCGGCGGCGGCGATCGTCGCGGCGGCGCCGGCCGCGCACGCGGACACCGCGTTGCTGAACGTGTCCTACGACGTGACGCGCGAGCTCTACAAGGATATCGACGCCGGTTTCGCCGCCGCCTGGAAGCAGAAGACCGGCGAGACCGTCTCGATCCGCCAGTCGCACGGCGCCTCCAGCGCGCAGGCGCTGTCGGTGCTGCAAGGCCTGCAGGCCGACGTGGTCACCATGAACCAGCCCAACGACATCGACCTGCTCGCCGAGCGCGGCCAGTTGCTGCCCAAGGACTGGCGCAAGCGCCTGCCCGACAACAGCTCGCCGTACTCGACCACCATGGTGTTCCTGGTGCGCCACGGCAACCCCAAGCAGATCCGCGACTGGAGCGACCTGGCCAAGCCCGGCGTGCAGGTGGTGATCGCCAACCCGAAGACCTCGGGCAACGGCCGCTACGCCTACCTGGCCGCCTGGGGCTACCAGAAGCTCAAGGGCGCCAGCGACGAGCAGGCGCTCGAGTTCGAGAAGGCGATCTTCCGCAACGTGCCGGTGCTCGACGCGGGCGGTCGCGGCGCCACCACCACCTTCACGCAGCGCGAGATCGGCGACGTGCTGGTGACCTTCGAGAACGAGGTCGCGCTGATGGACAGCGGCAGCTCGGGCCAGCAGTTCGACGCGGTCTATCCGTCCAGCAGCATCCTGGCCGAGCCGCCCGTGGCGCTGGTCGACAAGGTGGTCGACAAGAAGGGCACGCGCAAGGTGGCGCAGGCCTATCTCGACTACCTGTATTCGCCGGCCGGGCAGGAGATCATCGCGCAGCACCACCTGCGCCCGCGCGATCCGGCCGTGCTCAAGCAGCACGCGGCCGAGTTCAAGCCGCTCAAGACCTTCAGCGTCGAGCAGGTGTTCGGCAGCTGGGACCAGGTGCAGAAGACGCATTTCGCCGACGGCGGTACCTTCGACCGGATCGTGGTCGACCGGAAGTAAGCGCAGCGCTCGCGACTGGCGCGCGAAGGAAAAGCGGGAACGCGAAGGCGTTCCCGCTTTTTCGTTGGCAGACCGGAATATCGTTCAGAGGCTGGCCTGGTTCATGCGCTTGGACAGCGCCTCGGCCTGCTCGCGCCGTTCGCTGTAGCGATCCACCAGATAGCTGCCGGCGCCGCGCGTGAGCAGGGTGAACTTCATCAGTTCCTCCATCACGTCGACCACCCGATCGAAATAGGGCGACGGCTTCATCCGGCCGTCCTCGTCGAACTCCTGGTAGGCCTTGGCCACCGAGGACTGGTTCGGGATCGTCAGCATGCGCATCCAGCGGCCGAGCACGCGCATCTGGTTGAGCGCATTGAACGACTGGGAGCCGCCGCTGACCTGCATCAGCGCCAGCGTCTTGCCCTGGGTCGGGCGGATCGCGCCGCTCGCGAGGGGGATCCAGTCGATCTGCGATTTCATGATGCCGGTCATCGCGCCGTGACGCTCGGGCGAGCACCACACCATGCCTTCCGACCATTGCGCGAGCTCGCGCAGCTCGGCCACCTTCGGATGCGTTTCCGGCGCGTCGTCGGGCAGCGGCAGGCCATGCGGATCGTAGAGCCTCACCTCGCCGCCCATCGCGCTCAGCAGGCGCGCTGCTTCCTGCGCGAGCAGGCGGCTGTAGGAGCGTTCGCGCAACGAGCCGTGCAGCAGCAGGAAACGCGGCGCGTGATCGGGCGCGGGTTTGCCGAGCAGCTCGGCGAGCGCCGGCACACGAAACGCGGCGGCGTCCAATTGCGGCAGCAGGGTATCAAGCGGGGCGGACACGTCGGCCCTCCGCGTCGATCACCACTTCGCCGTCCTCCTTCGCGAACGGTCCTCGCGGGCCCGCCGGCAACAGCTCGAGCACCGTCTCGGAAGGACGGCAGAGCCGCGTGCCGCGCGGCGTGACCACGATCGGCCGGTTGATCAGGATCGGATGCGCGAGCATGAAGTCGATCAACTGCTCGTCGCGCCAGGCCGGATCGTCGAGCCCGAGCGCCTCGTGGGGCGTGTCCTTGCGGCGGAGCAATTCGCGAGGGGCGATGCCCATCGCCGCGATCAACCCGAGCAGCGTGTCGCGATCGGGCGGCGTGAGCAGGTAGTGGACGATACGCGGCTCGATGCCGGCGTGGCGGATCATCGCGAGCGTGTTGCGCGAGGTCCCGCAATCGGGGTTGTGATAGATGGTGACCTCGCTCATGAGGCTCTCCTTGGGAAGTCAGGCGCGCTCGTACCAGGCGCGCGAGCGGTTGACGACGCGCACCACCAGCAGCATCACCGGCACCTCGATCAGCACGCCCACCACGGTGGCGAGCGCGGCGCCCGATTGCAGGCCGAACAGGCCGATGGCGGTGGCGACCGCCAGTTCGAAGAAATTGGAGGCGCCGATCAGCGCCGAGGGGCCGGCGATCTCGTGCCGCTCGCCGAGCGCGCGGTTCAGCCAGTAGGCGAGGCCCGCGTTGAACAGCACCTGCACCAGGATCGGCACGGCGAGCAGCGCGATCACCAGCGGCTGGCGCAGGATCGCCTCGCCCTGGAAGCCGAACAGCAGCACCAGGGTGGCCAGCAGGGCGGCGATCGACCAGGGCCCCAGCGCGGCCAGGGCCGCCTCGAAGCGCGCCGGGCCGCGCGCCAGCAGCCGCTTCCTGGCGAACTGGGCCAGCAGCACCGGCAGCACGATGTAGAGCAGCACCGAGGCGCCCAGCGTCGCCCAGGGCACCGCGATCGCGCTCGCGCCGAGCAGCAGGCCCACCAGCGGCGCGAAGGCGAACACCATGATCGCGTCGTTGAGCGCGACCTGGGACAGCGTGAACAGCGGGTCGCCGCCGGTCAGCCGGCTCCACACGAACACCATCGCGGTGCAGGGCGCGGCGGCCAGCAGGATCAGGCCGGCCAGGTAGCTGTCGAGCTGCCCGGCGGGCAGCCAGGCGGCGAAGCACTGCCGCAGGAACAGCCAGCCCAGCAGGGCCATCGAGAACGGCTTGACCAGCCAGTTGACCGCCAGCGTGACGCCGATGCCGCGCGCGTGGCGCCGCAGCCCCGACAAGGCGCCGAAATCGACCTTGATCAGCATCGGCACGATCATCACCCAGATCAGCAGGCCGACCGGCAGGTTGACGTGGGCCAGCTCCATGCCGCCGACGGCCCCGAACAGCCCGGGCAGCAGGCGGCCGAGCGCGATGCCGGCCAGGATGCAGAGCACGACCCAGAGGCTCAGGTAGCGTTCGAAGCGGCCGATGGCGGGCGCGGCGGTGTGGCCGCGCCCCGTGACGGGTGAGCTGGACATGGCGGGCGGGATCAGCAGGAAGGGGGAGAGGGCGGGCAGCAGGCGGGCGCCTCGGTCGCCGCGCAGGCCTGGCCGGCGCAGCAGTTCTCGGTCAGGAAGCCCATCAGCGCGTTCATCTGCGCATAGTTGGCCGCGTAGATCATGAAGCGGCCGCGCTGCTCGACCGTCACCAGTTCGGCGTGCGTCAGCTCCTTCATGTGGAACGACAGCGAGGAGGGCGCGATGCCCAGTTGCTCGGCGATCTGCCCGGCGGCCATGCCGACGGGGCCGGCCTCGACGAGCAGACGAAAAATGCCCAGGCGGGATGCCTGGGCGAGTGCCCCGAGGGCGCGGACGGCTTGGTTCGTTTCCATGTTTCGATAATAGTTGAAATATAAAAACGAAGCGAGGGAGATTTGCGGTCGATCAAGATGCGCGAGATTTCTCTCGAAATTCGTGAAATTGGCGAGGGAACTTGCTCGATTCAAGAAATCCCGAGCAGGATCAGAAAAACAATTCTTCTAATGGCGGCGAAAAATAGTGCCAACTGATAGCGACAGACAGCCGCAGCCCAATCCCCGGAGACAAGCCTCATGACCGCCCGACCGCCGCTGGACGGCACCCCCGCCCTCGCCGACTACCGCCTCACCGACAATCTCACCGCCACGCGCGGCCGCGTGTTCCTGACCGGCACCCAGGCGCTGGTGCGCCTGATGCTGATGCAGCGCGAGCGCGACGCCGCGCACGCGATCGACTCGGCCGGTTTCGTCAGCGGCTACCGCGGCTCGCCGCTGGGCATGGTCGACCAGCAGATGTGGAAGGCGAAGAAGCTGCTCGACGCGGCCCGCGTGCGCTTCCTGCCCGCCATCAACGAGGAGCTGGGCGGCACGGCGGTGCTCGGCACGCAGCGCGTCGAGGCCGACCCGGAGCGCACCGTCGAGGGCGTGTTCGCGATGTGGTACGGCAAGGGCCCCGGCGTCGATCGCGCCGGCGACGCGCTCAAGCACGGCAACGCCTATGGCGCCTCCCCGCATGGCGGCGTGCTGGTGGTGGCCGGCGACGACCACGGCTGCGTCTCGTCCTCGATGCCGCACCAGAGCGATTTCTCGATGATCGGCTGGCAGATGCCGGTGGTGAACCCTTCCAACATCGCCGACATGCTGGAGTTCGGTCTCTACGGCTGGGCGCTGTCGCGTTTCTCGGGCGCCTGGGTCGGCTTCAAGGCGATCTCGGAGACGGTGGAATCGGGCTCGACCGTCGACCTCGACGCGCTCGTCACCGACTGGCCCGAGCCACCCGCCTTCGCCGCGCCGGCCGGCGGCCTGCACAATCGCTGGCCCGACCTGCCGAGCCTGTCGATCGAGGCGCGGCTGGCGGCCAAGCTCGACGCGGTGCGCCACTTCGCCAAGCACAACAGCATCGACCGCTGGGTGGCGCCCAGCCCGCGCGCGAGCGTGGGCATCGTGACCTGCGGCAAGGCCCATCTCGACCTGATGGAAGCGCTGCGGCGGCTCGACCTGACGGTGGCCGACCTCGACGCGGCCGGCGTGCGCATCTACAAGGTCGGCCTGTCCTTTCCGCTCGAGACCACGCGGCTGGAGCGCTTCGTCGAGGGGCTCGAGGAAGTGCTGGTGATCGAGGAGAAGGGCCCGGTGATCGAGCAGCAGATCAAGGACCATCTCTACAACCGCGTCGAGGGCGCGCGTCCGCGCGTGCTCGGCAAGCACGACGCGCAGGGCGCGCCGCTGCTCTCGGCGCTCGGCGAACTGCGGCCCTCGCGCGTGCTGCCGGTGTTCGCCGACTGGCTGGCGCGGCATCGCCCGGCGCTGGACCGCCGCGAGCGCGTGGTCGAGCTGATCGCGCCGGACATCCTCTCCAACGAGGCCGACGCGGTGAAGCGCACGCCCTACTTCTGCTCGGGCTGCCCGCACAACACCTCGACCAAGGTGCCTGAAGGCTCGATCGCGCAGGCGGGAATCGGCTGCCACTTCATGGCCTCGTGGATGGAGCGCGACACCACCGGGCTGATCCAGATGGGCGGCGAGGGCGTCGACTGGGCCGCGCACGCGATGTTCACCAACACGCGCCACGTGTTCCAGAACCTCGGCGACGGCACCTACTTTCATTCAGGCATCCTGGCGATCCGCCAGGCGGTGGCCGCGCGCGCCACGCTCACCTACAAGATCCTCTACAACGACGCGGTGGCGATGACGGGCGGCCAGCCCGTCGACGGCAGCCTGTCGGTGCCGCAGATCGCGCGGCAGGTGGAGGCCGAGGGCGTGTCGCGCTTCGTGGTGGTATCCGACGAGCCGGAAAAGTACGACGGCCATCGCGACCAGTTCCCGCGCGGCACCACCTTCCATCACCGCGACGAGCTCGATGCCGTGCAGCGCGAGCTGCGCGACACCGACGGCGTGACGGTGCTGATCTACGACCAGACCTGCGCGGCCGAGAAGCGGCGCCGCCGCAAGAAGGGCGAGTGTCCCGACCCGGCGCGGCGCGCCTTCATCAACGAGGCTGTCTGCGAGGGTTGCGGCGATTGCGGCGTGCAGTCGAACTGCCTGTCGGTGGAGCCGGTGGAGACGCCGCTGGGCCGCAAGCGCCGCATCGACCAATCCTCCTGCAACAAGGACTATTCCTGCGTGAACGGCTTCTGCCCGAGCTTCGTGACGGTGGAGGGCGCGGCGCTGAAGAAGGCGGCCGGCATCGCCTTCGACGAGGCCGCGCTGGCCGCGAGCGTCGAGGCGCTGCCGCTGCCGGCCGCGCGGCTCGACGCGGCGCCCTACGACATGCTGGTGACGGGCGTGGGCGGCACCGGCGTGGTGACGGTCGGCGCGCTGATCAGCATGGCCGCGCACCTGGAAGGCAAGAGCGCCTCGGTGCTCGACTTCATGGGCTTCGCGCAGAAGGGCGGCTCGGTGCTGTCCTACGTGCGGATCGCCGCGCGCGACGAATGGCTGAACCAGGTGCGCATCGACACGCAACAGGCCGACGTGCTGCTGGCTTGCGACATGGTGGTGGGCGCCAGCGCCGAGGCGCTGCAGACGGTGCGCCATGCGCGCACGCGGATCGTGGTCAACACGCACCGGATTCCGAACGCCGCCTTCGTGCGCGATCCCGACGCGAGCCTGCATGCCGAGGCGCTGCTCGACAAGATGCGCCACGCGGCCGGCGAGGACTTCGTGAGCGACTGCGATGCCCAGGCGCTGGTCGCCAGGTTCCTCGGCGACAGCATCGGCGCGAACATCCTGATGCTCGGTTTCGCCTGGCAGCTGGGGCGTGTGCCGGTCTCGCTGGACGCGCTGATGCGCGCGATCGAGCTGAACGGCGTGGCGGTGGCCGCCAACCGGCTGGCCTTCGCGATCGGGCGCATGGCCGCCGCCGATCCGGCCGGGCTCGACGCGTTGTGGAACGCGCGGCATCCGCTGCCGCAGGTGGTGGCGCCGCGCACGCTCGACGAGCTGGTCGAGGATCGCGCCGGGCGGCTCGATGCCTATGGCGGGCGCCGCTACGTCGAGCGTTACCGCGCGCTGGTCGGCGCCGCGCGCGCCACCGGCGACGAGCGCGTGGCCGAGGCGGTGGCGACCACCTTTTATCGCCTGCTGGCCGTGAAGGACGAATACGAGGTGGCGCGGCTCTATAGCGATGGCAGCTTCCGCGCGGCGCTGGCAGCGCAGTTCGAGGGCACCGCCGGCAGCGACTACCGCCTGCGCTTCCACATGGCGCCGCCCACCACGGCCAGGAGCCGCGACGGCGCGCGGCCGAGGAAGCAAAGTTTCGGCGGCTGGATGTGGCCCGTGCTCGGCATGCTCGCGCGCTTTCGCGCGCTGCGCGGCAGCCTGCTCGATCCGTTCGGGCGCACCGAGGAGCGGCGCATGGAGCGCGCGCTGGCCGACGATTACGAAGTGACGATGACGCGCGCCTTCGCGGCGCTGCAGTCGCGCTCGGCCGAGGTGGCCGAGGCGGTGGCCGCGCTGGCGGCGCTACCTGCCCGCGTGCGCGGTTACGGGCCGGTGAAGCTGGCCAGCGTGGCGGCCATGAAGCGCGCCGAGCGGCCGCTGGCGCTCGCGGCCGGCGTCGAGGCGAGCACCAGCGCGGCGGTCGCGCATGCCATCGAGTCGATCAAGGGCGGCGGCGCGCTGCGCGGCATCCCGGTGGTGGTGGCGAAGTGAACGGTGCGGCGGCCGGCGTGAGCCGTCGCCGCCGCACCTGCCCGCCGCTCGGTCGATCGTCGGGCCCGTGCCCTCAGACCAGCCCTTTCTTGCGCGTCGACAGCGCCGTCTCCGACAGGTCGACCTCGCGCATCAGCTTGCCGAGCGTTTCGTCGTTGATCTTCTGCTCGGCGCGCATCCGGTACAGCGCCGCGCGTTCGGCGCGCACCGCCGCGATCTTCATTTGCAGCTCCATCTTCTCGGCCTGCTTGGCCTCGGCGCGCAGCGTGGCCGCGTCGTCGGCATCGTCGAGGCTCACCAGGCGGCGCCGGTAGAGATCCATCACGCGCGCGGTCAGGTCGGCGCAGCGTGCCGCGTCGGCTTCGTCGAGCGTTTCCGTGAGCGTGTCATGGGTCGCGTCGATCGCGCGGATCGCGGCCTGGGCGGCGGCCGCGCGTGCCGCGCGTTCCTCGTGCGCATGCGGGTTCGGCGTGGTGCGCAGGCCGCGCAGCAGCAGCGGCAGGCCGAATACGGCCACCAGCAGCGAGCCGAGGATCACGCCCGAGGCGATGAAGATCGCCGTGTCGCGCCCGGCCAGCGGCGTGCCGTCGCCGAGCGCCACCGGCAGCGACAGCACGCCGGCCAGCGTGATGGCGCCGCGCACGCCGCCCACCGTCATCAGCGCCACGGTGCGAAAGCCCGCCCAGGAGCCCGTCATGCCGCGCCGCGCGGCGCGCTTGCTGGCGAACCAGCGCAGCAGCCAGACCCAGGCGAAGCGGATCAGGTAGAGCGCGGCCATCATCGCCAGCACGTAGCCGATCATGGCCGCCACCAGCGCATCGCTCTCGTGATGCGCCGACAGCAGCGCGCGGCCGATGATCTGCGGCATCTGCAGGCCCAGCATGATGAACACCATGCCGTTGAACACGAACTCGATCATCGACCAGGTGCTCTCGGCGCGTACGCGCGCGGCCACCGTGCTGCTGCGCGAGAAGCTGGTGTAGTTCATCATCATCCCGGCCGCCACGGCCGAGAGGATGCCTGACAGTTCGAAGTGCTCGGCGATCAGGTAGGAGGCGAACGGGATCAGCAGGGTCATCACGATGCCCGGCGCCGGGTCGCCTTCCTGGGCCGCGTTCAGGAAGCGCGTCGACAGCGTGCTGAACAGCCAGGCCAGCAGCGCGCCCACCGCCAGCCCGCCCGAGGCGACGATCACGAAATTGAGCGAGGCCTCGCGCAGCGAGAACACGCCAGTGAGCGCCGCGGCGATCGCGAACTTCAGCGCGACCAGGCCCGAGGCGTCGTTCATCAGCGCCTCGCCTTCGAGGATGTGGGTCAGTTGCGCGGGAATCCGGCCCTTGCCGGCGATGCCCGACAGCGCCACCGCGTCGGTCGGCGAGAGCACCGCGGCCAGCGCGAAGGCGACCGGCAGCGGCAGGCCCGGGATCAGCCAGTGCGCGAAATAACCCACGCCGACCACGGTGATGAACACCAGCCCGAAGGCCAGCATCAGGATCGCGCGCCGCTGCAGGTAGAGCTCGCGCTTGGGGATCCGCCAGCCGTCGGCGAACAGCAGCGGCGGGATGAACAGCAGCATGAAGATCTCGGGATCGAAACTCACGTGCAGGCCGAGCCTGGGCCAGGCGAGCAGGGAGCCGATCGCGATCTGCACCAGCGGCAGGGGCGGGCGCCAGGGCAGCAGCCGGATCGCGATGCCGGACAGCGCGACGGCGAGCAACAGGATGAGGACGGTGAAGACGATTTCCATCGATACGGGGGGCTCTCTTGACGGTGGCGGACCGGGCGAGTGTAGCGCGCACGGGCGAAGGGCGTCGTGCCGTCTCGCACCAAATCGGTGCGAGGCAGGCACCGCGACCCGGCAAGAAGCCGCGACCAGCAAGCTTTTTCGCCGATCCACGCAGTGAGCACGAAGCTTGCTTGTAGCTGACTGATAACACGATGGAATGAAACGAGGGTGCAATGATGATCGGATCGATTACGCGTCGCGCGCCGTGTCCGGCGCCGGCATTCGGGAGGGTCGCCACATGATGATGACGACCATGCAGCAGGAGCGTGCGGCGCCGTCGGCGACGCACGGCGCGGGTTCGCCTTATCGCTTCGAGCGCGAGGTCACCTCGGGTTTCGAGCGGGTCGCCTCCAGCCACCGCGAGCTGGCGCTCTCCAGCGTGTTCCAGCCGATCTTCAGCCTCTCGCACCAGCGCGCGATCGGCTACGAGGGCCTGCTGCGCGCGCACGACGCGCTGGATCGGCCGGTCTCGCCGCTCGACGTGTTCGGCGAGGCGGCGCGCCACGGCGAGGCGATGCAGGTCGACCGGCTGGCCCAGGCCCTGCACCTGGAGAATTTCTCGCTGCTCGGCGCCGAGCGCGAATGGCTGTTCCTCAACGTGCATCCCGGCGTGCTGACCGACCCGTTCCAGGCCGCGGCGCTGCTGGCCAACCTCAAGCGGCTCGACATCTCGCCGCGCCGCGTGGTGCTGGAGGTGCTGGAGCAGCGCGCCGACGACCTCGACCGCCTGGCCGACGCGGTGCACGATTTCCGCGAGCACGGCTTCCTGATCGCGCTCGACGATTTCGGCGCCGGGCACTCGAACATCGAGCGGATCTGGCAGCTCAATCCCGACATCGTCAAGCTCGACCGCATCATGCTCTCGCACGCCCAGCATCGCAGCGGGCAGCTGGCGATCCTGCACGGGCTGGTCACCCTGCTGCACGAGGCCGGCAAGCTGGTGCTGATCGAGGGCATCGAGACCGAGCACGACGCGCAGGTGGCGCTGGCCTGCGAGGCCGATTTCGTGCAGGGCTATTTCTTCGGGCGGCCGGCGCCGGGGCTGTCCGACGGCGTGACGGCCTCGGCCTGCATCGGCGAGCTGACCGAGCGCTACCGCCTGCAGACCGAGGCGCGCGAGCGGCGCGACGCGCAGCGCATCGCGCCCTACCTGCGTGCCTTCGAGCGCGCGGCCGAGCGGCTCGCGGCCGGCGAATCGATGGACGAGGTGTGCTGGAACTTCCTCGCGCTCGACGACGCGGCGCGCTGCTTCCTGCTCGACGGCCAGGGGCGGCAGGCCGGCAGCAACGTGGTGCTGCGCGCCGATCGCGCCCAGCACGAGACGCGCTTCCTGCCGCTGGTGGAGGCGCAGGGCGCGAACTGGCTTCGGCGCCCGTATTTCCGCGCGGCGATCGCCGAACCGCAGCGCGTGCACGTGACCAAGCCCTACCTGTCGATCAACGAGGCGCTGCCCTGCGTGACGCTGTCGATCGCGATCCGGGTCGGCGATGCGCTGCGCGTGCTGTGCGGGGATATCGACTGGCGGGAGGGGGAGTGGGTGGTGTGAGCGGTGCGAGCCGGGTGCGCGCGGGTATGGCTACAATGATCGCCCCAGCATCCGGAGCCGCCCCATGCCCGTTCCGTCCATCCTCCTCGAAGTCATCGCCACCACGCTGTCCGACGCGCAGACCGCCGCGCGCGCCGGCGCCGATCGCATCGAACTCGTCACCGGGCTGGCCGAAGGCGGCCTGACGCCGAGCATCGGCCTGATCGAGGCGGTGGCGCGGGCCGTGCCGATTCCCGTCAACGTGATCGTGCGTCCGCATAGCCGCGGCTTTGTCTACACCGCCGAGGAACTCGCGATCCTCGAACGCGACACGCAGGCGGCCGTCGCCGCCGGCGCCTCGGGCATCGTGTTCGGCGCGCTGAACGCCCATGGCGACATCGATGCCGCCGCGCTGGCGCGCATCGTCGAGGCCGCCGGCGGCAAGCCGATCACCTTCCATCGCGCCTTCGACGTCTCGCGCGATCTCAACGCCGCCTTCGAGACGCTGCTGAAGACGCCGGCCGTCACCTCCGTGCTGACCTCGGGCGGCCATCCTTCCGCGCTCGACGGCCGCGATACGATCGCGCGCTTGGCGCGCCGTGCCTCTGGCCAAGGCTGTGAAGTGCTGGCCGGCGCCGGCCTCACGGTCGATTCGATCGGCGATTTCGTGCGCGCCACGGGCGTGCGCGCGGTCCACCTCGGCACCGGCGTGCGCGAGCGCGGCGAGTCCTGGGGCCCGGTCGACGCGCGCCTGGTCGCGAAGGTCCGCGCCATCCTCGACGCGGCCGGCGCGGCTCGCTGAGCGGTCCTCACGACTTCCCCGCAAGCCCGAAAACAAAATCGGCGCGCCCAAGCGCGGCGCGCCGATCTCATTCAAGCCAGCCCGAAGCTCAGTTCGCCACCGGCCCCGGCGCATGCGCGCACTTCACCGGCTCGGCCGCGGCTTCCGCCGGCATCTGCTGCGCCGACTCGGCACGCATTCCCAGCCGCGCCAGCAGCTCGCGATCCTTCTGCGCCTGCGGATTGCTGGTGGTCAGCAGCTGGTCGCCGTAGAACATCGAGTTCGCGCCGGCCAGGAAGCACAGCGTCTGCATCGAGTCGTCGAGCTGCTCGCGCCCGGCCGACAGCCGCACCATCGCCTTGGGCATGGTGATGCGCGCCACCGCGATGGTGCGCACGAACTCGAACGGGTCGAGCGGCGCGGTGCCTTCCAGCGGCGTGCCCTTGATCGCCACCAGGTTGTTGATCGGCACCGATTCCGGATACGGGTTCATGTTGGCCAACTGGGTGATCAGCCCGGCGCGCTCGCGACGCGATTCGCCCATGCCGATGATGCCGCCGCAGCAGACGTTGATGCCCGCGTCGCGCACGCGGTCGAGCGTGTCGAGCCGGTCCTGGTAGGTGCGCGTCGAGATCACCTGCCCGTAGAACTCCGGCGAGGTGTCGAGGTTGTGGTTGTAGTAGTCGAGACCGGCTTCCGAGAGCGCTTGCGCCTGCTCGTCCTCCAGCATGCCCAGCGTCATGCAGGTCTCCAGGCCCATCTCCTTCACGCCGCGGATCATCTCGGTGAGCGGCTCGATATGGCGCTCCTTCGGGCTGCGCCAGGCGGCGCCCATGCAGAAGCGCGTCGCGCCGTTGGCCTTGGCCGCGCGCGCGGCGTCGAGCACCGCGCTCACGTCCATCAGCTTGCTGGCCTTCAGCTCGGTCTCGTGATGCGAGGACTGCGAGCAGTAGCCGCAATCCTCCTCGCAGCCGCCGGTCTTGATCGACAGCAGGGTGGAGAGCTGGATCGCGTTCGCGTCGAAGTGCTCGCGATGCACCTGCTGGGCGCGGAACAGCAGGTCGTTGAAGGGCAGTTCGTAGAGCTTGACGACGTCGGCGACGCGCCAGCGCGGCGATACCGGCGCGGCCACGGGAACGGCTGCGGGCGCGGCTGCGGGTGCGATGCGCGCGTCGGTGCTCACGGTTTGGGCTTGGGTCATGGTCGGGTCCTCGGTAGGGGCGGGGATCAGCGGTTGTCGGTCAGGGCCGCGCGGCGTTCGCGCCGCGAAGCGCCGCCAGCAGCCGTTCGATGTCGAGTGCCGCCGCGGCTTGCTCTGCCCGCGGCGGCGTCATGTGGGGAATCTCGCCGATCAGCGGCGCATCGTGCTCGCGCGCGAGCCATTGCGCGACGGTGGCGATGTTCTGGTCGGCGTAGAGCATGGCCGGGTCGACGCGGTTGGCCACCCAGCCGGCGATGCGCAGCCCGCGCGCGGCGATCGCGTCGGCGGTGAGCAGCGCGTGGTTGATGCAGCCGAGCCGCACGCCGACCACCAGCACCACCGGCAGCTTCAGCGCCACCGCCAGGTCGGCAGTGTCGAGCCGGTCGTCGAGCGGCACGCGAAAGCCACCCACGCCCTCGACCACCACCACCTCGGCGGCCTGGCAGGCTTGCGCGTGCGCGGCCAGGATGGTGCCGATCTCGAGCTTCAGGCCTTCTTGCGCGGCCACGATATGCGGCGCGGCCGGCGCCTTCATCATGAAGGGCGTGCGGATCGCGGGCGGCAGCGCGACGTTGGCGGCCGCGTCGAGCTGGTCGGCATCCTCGTTGTGCAGCACGCCATCCCGTTCCTCGGCGCCGGCCGCGATCGGCTTCATCGCGGCGGCGCGCAGGCCGTGCCGCGCGAAGCCGTGCAGCAGCGCGGCCGACACGAAGGTCTTGCCGATCTCGGTATCAGTGCCGGTGACGAAGCAGGACAGCGTGGAGGCGGTGGAGGACGCGCTCATGCCGCCGCCTCCGCCGCGCCGGCGGCGCTCAGCGCGGCCTCGAGCCGGGCCAGGTCCGCGAAGTCGTGCGCGGCCGACAGCGACACGCGCAGCCGCGAGGTGCCGGCCGGCACGGTGGGCGGGCGGATCGCCGGCACCCACAGGCCGTGCTGGTCCATCGCCCGCATCGCGGCCAGGGTCGCGTCGTTCTCGCCGATCACCAGCGGCTGCACGGCGGTGCGCGAGTCGATCGGTTGCCAGCGCGTATTGCGCAGGATCTCGCGGGTGCGCTCGATCAGCGCGGCCAGGTGGGCGCGCCGCGCCTCGCCGTCCTCGCCGCCGATCAGCGCGAGGCTGGCCGACACGGCGTGCGCCACCGAGGGCGGCGCGGCGGTGGTGAAGATGTAGCTTCGCGCGCGCTGGATCATCCATTCGATCACGGTCTCGTGCGCGATCACGAAGGCGCCGGCCACGCCGGCGGCCTTGCCGAGCGTGCCGACGTAGATCAGGTGCTCGGAGCGCAGGCCGTAGGCGGCCGGCGCGCCGCGCCCTTGCGGGCCGAGCACGCCGAAGCCGTGCGCGTCGTCGATCACCAGCCACGCGCCATGCGCCTCGGCCAGTGCCACCAGCCGCTGCAGCGGGGCGATGGTGCCGTCCATGCTGAACACCGTGTCTGACACGATCAGCTTGGTCTCGGCCGTCGAGGCGGCGAGCTGCGCGGCCAGCGCGTCCATGTCGCCGTGCGGATAGACGCTGATCTCGGCGCGCGACAGGCGCGTGCCGTCGATCAGCGAGGCATGGTTGAGCGAGTCGGAGAAGATCTCGGCGCCGCGGCCGGTCAGCGCCGTCAGCGCGGCCAGGTTGGCCATGTAGCCGGTGCTGAAGTAGAGCGCGCGCGGCGCGGCGCAGAAGCCGCCGGAGAATTCCGCCAGCTCGTCCTCGAGCCTCGCGTGCGCGCGCGAATGGCCGCCCAGCAGGTGCGAGCCGCCGCTGCCGGAGCCGTAGCGGCGCGCGCCCTCGGCGAAGGCCTCGACCAGCGCCGGATGCGCGGCCAGGCCCAGGTAGTCGTTGCTGGCGAAGCTGACGATCTCGCGGCCGTC
Source organism: Burkholderia gladioli (assembly GCF_000959725.1). NCBI lineage: Bacteria > Pseudomonadati > Pseudomonadota > Betaproteobacteria > Burkholderiales > Burkholderiaceae > Burkholderia > Burkholderia gladioli. The sequence continues at coordinate 1,243,337 of NZ_CP009323.1, read as the reverse complement.
CACCGTCATGCGCGCGCCGCAGGCGCTGTCGGCGGTGCGGCGCACGCGGCGCAGCCCTTGCGCGTCGATCTCGGCCAGGCCGCGTTCGAGCGCGGCAAGCAGGCTCGGCGGGTTCGGCGTGCTCATGCGCGCACCTCCGCCAGCGTGGCGTCGAGCGTGGCGCGCGTTTGCGCGGCCAGCCAGTCGATCTCGCCGTCGTCGAGCACGTAGGGCGGCATCAGGTAGACGCTGCTGCCGATCGGGCGCAGCAGCAGTTCGTGCCTGAGCGCCTGCTCGAAGAAGCGGCGCGAGAAACCGCGCGCCTGCTCGGCATCCAGCGCGACGTCGAAGGCCAGGATGGTGCCGCGCTGGCGCAGGTGGCGCACCTCGTCGCGCTCGGCGAGCGGCGCGAGCGCCGCGCGCAGGCGCGCCGACTTGCGCGCATTGGCCGCCAGCACGTCGTCGCTGTCGAACAGATCGAGCGTGGCGAGCGCGGCGCGGCAGGCCAGCGGATTGCCCGTGTAGGAATGCGAATGCAGGAAGCCGCGCGCGGTGTCGTCGTCGTAGAAGGCCTGGTAGATCGCGTCGCGCGATAGCACCAGCGAGAGCGGCAGGTAGCCGCCGCTGATGCCCTTGCTCAGGCACAGGAAGTCGGGCCACACGCCGGCCTGCTCGCAGGCGAAGAAGGTGCCGGTGCGTCCGCAGCCCACCGCGATCTCGTCGGCGATCAGGTGCACCTGGTAGCGGTCGCAAAGCGCGCGCAGCCCGCTCACGTAGGACGCGTCGTGCATCGCCATGCCGGCCGCGCACTGCACCAGCGGCTCGACGATCAGCGCGGCGATCGCGCCGGCGCGCTCGGCGAACAGCGTTTCGACCGCGGCCAGCGCGCGCGCGGCCACCTCGGCCGCGCTCTCGCCGGGCGCGGCCTGTCGCGCGTCGGGCGAGGCCACCACGTGGGCGTGGCGGATCAGCGGGTCGTAGGCGTCCTTGAACAGCGCGACGTCGGTCACGCCGAGCGCGCCGATGGTCTCGCCGTGATAGCCGTTCGCCACGCAGACGAATTCGCGCTTCTCGCCGCGGCCGGCGTTGCGCCAGGCGTGGAAGCTCATCTTCAGGGCGATCTCGACGGCCGAGGCGCCGTCCGAGGCGAAGAAGGCGTGGCCGAGCGTGTGCCGCGTGAGCGCGGCGAGGCGCTCGGCCAACTCGATGGCGGGCTCGTGCGTGCAGCCGGCCAGCATGGCGTGCTCCAGCGTGTCGAGCTGGTCCTTCAGCGCGGCATTGATGCGCGGGTTGGCATGGCCGAACAGGTTCACCCACCAGGAGCTGATCGCGTCCAGGTAGCGCGCGCCGTCGCGCTCGTACAGCCAGGGGCCGGCGCCGCGCGCCACCGGCACGAGCGGCATGCGCTCGTGGTGCTTCATCTGCGTACAGGGGTGCCAGACTGCGCGCAGGCTGCGCGCAACCCAGTCGTCGGGTTGTGTGCTCAAAACGGCTCCGGAACGGGACGCGGCGCGGCGGGATTCGGACGAGATTCGGGTGGAACCGCGGCAGCGGCCCCGCGCCGGTCCATCGAGGCGGCGGCCGGCGGGCGACGTGCGCCCCGCGCCGGCTACCGACGCGCCTGCGTGCAAAACCAAAACGGGCCAGAGATTAGCGCGATTCCGGGCCTCGCGCAGCATCGGTTACAAACGCACGGAGCCTTGCTGGGCATGGAGTTGCGCGAGGTTTGGGGGTGCTCGCGACGGTTCGGGCGCGATGCCCGGGATAGCGTGCAGATGACGACGGCAAAGTGGCGCCACCCGACGGACGGAAATCGAGGGGAAGCGGCGCGGGAGGCGCGCGGTGAAAAAGGTAGGGATCGATGCGGCTATCGCGCGTAAGGCGCCCGGCAGCGTCGGCGATCAGGCGAAGTGTCGTCGACGGACGCGACGGGGGGCGAGGTCGGCGCAAGGTGGACGCGAAGCGGAAACGGTGACGCAGATGGCAAAACGGCGAGGCCCGGTGGGTCTCGCCGCGTGCGCGATGGATGACAGGAAGGCGGTGCTACGAAGCGCCGCTCAGCGGCTGGCCAGCGCGTGGGTGGCGCCGTCGGCCGGCGCGATCGCGGCGGTGGCCGTGCCTTCGTTGGCATGCCAGACCACGTGGTTGTCGACGGCATAAAGCCGGCAGGCGCCGGTGCCCTGCTTGCGGCAGTTCTCGAGCGCGAGCGCCATCGGGTCGTCGCCGCCCTCGGCCCAGGACCAGGCGCCTTCGGCCGACACCGCGAAGGCGCGGCTCGGATGCTGGTTCAGGAAGTGGCGGTAGCCTTCGCGGCCGGCGGCGTCGAGGTAGGGCACCGCGTCGACGGCGTCGATCGAGGCGTAACCCGAGGCGGAAGGCATGTGCGGGCAGGCCACGGCATAGAGCACCGTGGTCGGCATGTGCAGCTCGCTGAGGAAGGCGTTGACCGAGGGCCACCAGATCGGCACGCCGTCGCGGTCGACGATCAGCCGGTGCGCGTCGTCCTTGTAGCTGCCGTAGTCGACGAACAGGGTGCTCGCGCCGTGCGAGACATAGGCCTCGCGCAGCCGCTCGACCAGGGCCGGCGACCAGACCGAATCGTTGTCGCCGTACATCCACAGCGAGGGCACCTGGGTCTTTTCGCCGTAGGTGTCGAAGGCGCTCACCAGGTTCTTCTGCCAGCCGTCGCAGAGATCCTGGCGCAGGCCGCCGGAGAAGTTGATGATGCCCTTCACGCCCTTGGCCGCGACCGTGCCGTAGGCCAGCGAGACCAGCCCGCCGTGCGAGGTGCCGGCCACCACGATGCGGTTGGCGTCCACGTAGGGCTGCTTCGCCATGTAGTCGACCGTGGCGGACACGTCGCGCGCCTGCGCCATGCCGTTGCGCTCGACGTCGCAGCCTTCCTGCACGTAGGTGCCGCCCGAGCCCGCGAAACCCTCGCGGTTCGGCGCCACCACCGCGTAACCGCGGCGCACGAACTCGCGCGCGAAGGCGACCGGCCGGCTGCGCGGCTGGTCGTGCAGGTCGCCGGGGTTCTTGCCGTGGTTGAACACCACCAGCGGGAACGGCCCGGGGCCGTTGGGCTTGAAGACGGTGGCCTCGAGCATCACGGAACCGTCGCGATCGGCGGGGATCCGGATGATCTGCTCGTTCATGTCGGCCGTGATCTGCGGCAGCCCCGGTTCGTTGTAGTCGAACCGTTCGGCGCCGGCCAGCGAGGCCGTGGAGGAAGTCGGGGCGGGCGACGCGATCGCGTCGGGGGAGGCCGCGGCAGCGGACAAGGTGCCGGCCTGGGCGGCCGACAGCAGAGACGCCGCCATCCAAGCTGCTAACACCTTGCGAAACACCATGTCGATTCCCGCGACCCATTTCGTTTGAAACCGGGTCCATCCTAGCCCGACAAATTCAGCTTGTGCAATGCGGGAATAACCCTTCCTCCGCCGCGGTGGCGTTGACTCAGCGTTCGCTTACATTGCCGTCGATATAGCGCCAGATTCCGTGCTCGTCGCGCGAGAAGCGGCTGGTCTCGTGCAGCCGGTGCGCGCGAGATCCGTCCTTGTAGCGCGCCACGAACTCCACCACGGCGTGGGCGGCATCCTGCTCGGCGAAGCGCTTGATGTCGAGGCCGAGCCAGCGCGGGCCGTCGCCGGCCTCGAGATCGGCCGGGCAGGTGGCCGGATCCCAGGTGGCGCGAAGGTAGGCCGTCTCGCCGAGCACGTAGGCGGTGTAGCGCGAACGCATCAGTTGCCAGGCGCTCGGCGCCGGCGTGCCGCCGTCGATCAGCGTGCCGCAGCAGGCCGCGTAGGCCGGCGCGCGCTCGGGCCGCCGGCCCGGTTGCGCGCCGCCGCAGGGGCACAGTGCCGGCCGCCCGGCGGCTGTGGACGAAGTGGGGCGGGAAGCCTCGCTGGAACGTTCGTTCATCGCGCTCACCAATCCAGCTCGGCGCCGTCGTACTGGAAGAAGCGGCCGTTGGCGGCGGCGCGGTCGGCCGCGGCCCTGGCCAGCACGCGGCGCATGCCGGTCACGCTGGTTTCGGCGTCGAGCGCGGCGTCGCCGCCGCCCATGTCGGTGCGCACCCAGCCGGGATGCAGCGACAGGCAGGTGGCCTCGCGCGTCTGCAGTGCGGCCACGCGCACCACGTTGTTGAGGGCGGCCTTGCTGGCGCGGTACAGCCAGCCGGTGGTGCCGCTGATGCCGCCGGTGCTGCCCATCCGGCTCGACACGAAGGCCAGCACGCCCCGTGCGTCCTCGACCATCGGCAGCAGGATCGGCAGCAGCTGCATCGGGCCGAGCACGTTGGTGTGCATCACGGCGTCGAAGTCGGCCGCGTCGATGGTCTCCACGCCCTGGGTGCGCGGGCCGTAGACGCCCGACACCACCACCGCCGCGTCGAGCCGCTCGCCGTCGAGCTTCCAGCCGAAGCCGGCGAGCTGGGTGGAATCGGTCACGTCGAGCGCGTGGGCGGTCGCGCCGAGCGCGCGCAGCGCGTCGAGCGAGGCCGGGTCGCGCGCGGTGGCCAGCACGTTCCAGCCGTCGCGCCGGTACTGGCGCACGAATTCCCTGCCGAGGCCGCGCGAGGCGCCGACGATCAGGACGGTTTTCATCGAATCGTTCTCCTTGCTTGAAGCGGGCGGCGCGGCGCGCGGGCGGCTGCAATGGCGCCGCCCGCGCGCCGCGCCGTGGGCTCAGATCAGCTCGATGGCCATCGCGGTGGCCTCGCCGCCGCCGATGCAGAGGCTGGCCACGCCGCGCTTGCCGCCGCGCGCGCGCAGCGCGCCGAGCAGGGTGACCAGGATGCGCGCGCCGGAGGCGCCGATCGGGTGGCCCAGCGCGCAGGCGCCGCCGTTGACGTTGACGCGCTCGTGCGGCAGCCCGTGTTCCTTCATGGCGGCCATCGCCACCACCGCGAAGGCCTCGTTGATCTCGAACAGGTCGATGTCGGAAGGCCGCCAGCCGGTGCGCTCGAACAGGCGCTGCAGGGCGCCCACCGGCGCGGTGGCGAAGCGCGCCGGGGCCTGCGCGAAGGTGCTGTGGCCGACCACCCGCGCCAGCGGCGCGGCGCCCAGGCGCTCGGCGGTGGAGGCGCGCATCATCACCAGCGCGGCGGCGCCGTCGGAGATCGACGAGGCATTGGCCGCCGTCACCGTGCCGTTCGGGCCGAACGCGGGCTTCAGCGTGGGGATCTTGTCGGGGTTGGCGCTGAACGGCTGCTCGTCGCGCGCCACCACGGTTTCGCCCTTCCTGCCGGCGATCGTCAACGGCGCGATCTCCCAGCCGAACGAGCCGTCCTCGTTGGCGCGTTTCGCGCGCGCCAGCGACTCGATCGCGTAGGCATCCTGCGCTTCGCGCGTGAAGCCGTATTCGGCCGCGCACTCGTCGGCGAAGCTGCCCATCAGGCGGCCCTTGTCGTAGGCGTCCTCCAGGCCGTCCAGGAACATGTGGTCGAGCACCTGGCCGTGGCCCATGCGCATCCCGCCGCGCGCCTTGGGCAGCAGGTAGGGCGCATTGGTCATGCTCTCCATGCCGCCGGCCACGATCACCTGGGCGGAGCCGGCCAGCAGCATGTCGTGCGCGAACATCGCCGCGCGCATGCCGGAGCCGCACATCTTGTTGACCGTGGTGCAGCCGGTGGCCTGCGGCAGCTGCGCGCCGAGCGCGGCCTGGCGCGCCGGCGCCTGGCCCTGGCCGGCCGGCAGCACGCAGCCCATCACCACCTCGTCGACCTGCTCGGCGGCCAGGCCCGAGCGCGCCAGCGCCGCGGCGATCGCCGCGCTGCCGAGCTGCGGCGCGCCCTGCGTGGCGAAGGCGCCCTGGAAGCTCGCGATGGCCGTGCGGGCCGCCGCGGCGATCACTACCGGATCATGTTCAGCATTGGTCATGTTTCGTCTCCTTGAGTGTTTTCGCGACCTGTTCCGCGACGTCGGCCAACTGCGCCGCGTCGGCCGCCACCATGTCGTTGTCGTCGCTCGAGCTGGCGCGCCCGGCCGAGAGCGTCTCGACGCAGCGCTGGTGGACGCTGGCCAGCTCGTCGGCGGCCGACACGGCCATGCCGAGGTTGCGCATGCGGCCGTCGTGCACGCCGTAGACCAGGCCGTGCACGGTGAGCGGCTGGCCGCGCGTCCAGGCATCGTTGACGATGGTGGTGCGGCACACGTTGACCACCTGCTCGATCGCGTTCAGCTCGATCAGGCGGCGGTAGCGCGCCTCGCCCACCGGCCACTGGTCGAGCAGCCCGGCGTGCTTGTCGCGCACGTCCTGCACGTGGTGCAGCCAGTTGTCGGCCAGCCCGACGCGGCGGTTGGTGAGCGCGGCGTTCACGCCCGAGCAGCCGTAGTGGCCGACCACCATGATGTGCTTGACCTTCAGGATGTCGACCGCGAACTGCAGCACCGACAGGCAGTTGAGGTCGGTGTGCACCACTACGTTGGCGATGTTGCGGTGGACGAACACCTCGCCCGGCGGCAGGCCGATGATCTGGTTGGCGGGCACGCGCGAATCGGAGCAGCCGATCCACAGGTATTCGGGTGCCTGCTGGTCCTTCAGGCGTTCGAAGAATTGCGGGTCGTCGGCGAGCTTGCGCTTGACCCAGGCGTCGTTGTTCTCGAACAGGTGGGCGAGCGGGTGATCGTTGGTATTCATCGCGAGGTCCGTTTGGTCTGTTGCGTACTATGGATCGGTTGAAGTCGTGAAACCGGGATTCAGTGGTTCGGTCCCGCGCTCAGGCGGCGCGCTGCGCGTCGGCGGGCCGCGCGTAGCGCGCCGGGTAGCGCGCGCGAAAGCGCAGGGACGGGTCGTACGGGAAAAAGTCGGGCAGCTCGCCGCGCAGCACGCGCGCCTGGCTGTCCTGCCAGAGCGCGGGCTCGAAGAAATCCGGGTGCTGCGCGAGGAAGGCCTCGCGCACGCGCGGATCGCCGAGCAGGAAGGGCCCGTAGGTTTCGGGAAAGATGTCGCGCGGGCCGACCGGGTACCAGGGCTCGTCCGACATTTCATCCTCCTCGTTGCGCGGCGGCGGCACGCGGCGCACCTGGCAGTCGGTCAGGTACTCGATCTCGTCGTAGTCGTAGAACACCACGCGGCCGTGGCGCGTCACGCCGAAATTCTTGTAGAGCATGTCGCCGGGGAAGATGTTGGCCTGGATCAGCTCCTTGACCGCGTTGCCGTATTCCTTCACGCCGTGCGCGATCTCGGCGTCGCTGCCGTGCTGCAGGTACAGGTTCAGCGGCGTCATGCGGCGCTCGATGTACAGATGCCGGATCACCACGCTGTCGCCCTCGTATTCGAGCAGCGAGGGCGCTTCCTTCTCCAGCTCGCGCAGCAGCGTCTCGTCGAGCCGTGCCAGCGGCAGCGCGACGCTCGAGTATTCGAGCGTGTCGGCCATGCGGCCGAGCCGGTCGTGGCGCTTGACCAGCTGGTACTTCTCCATGATGCGTTCGCGCGTGGTGTCCTTGGGCGGCGGGAAGCGGTCCTTGATCGCCTTGAACACATAGGGGAACGAAGGCAGCGTGAACACCAGCATCACCATGCCCTTGATGCCGGGCGCGATCACGAAGCGGTCGCTCGAATGCGAGAGATGGTGCAGCAGGTCGCGATAGAACAGGTTCTTGCCCTGCTTCTGCAGGCCCAGCGAGGTGTAGATCTCGGCCTTCGGCTTGCCCGGCATCAGGGTGCCGAGGAACTCGACATAGGCCGAGGGCACGTCCATGTCGACCAGGAAGTAGGAATGCGAGAAGCCGAAGATCACCTGCAGCTGCTCGCGGCGCAGCAGCACCGTGTCGAGCGCGAGCGTGCCGGCGCCGGTATGGCGCAGCGGCACCGCGAAGGGCAGGGTGCGCTCGCCGTTGACGATGCGCCCGACGATCCAGGCGCCCTTGTTGCGGAAGAACAGCGAGGACAGCACGTGGATCTGGAAGTTGAAGGCCTCGTCGAAGGCCCCGAACTCGTCGTCGATCGCCTGCAGCAGGCAGGCCGTGTCGCGCGAGAGATCCTCGAAGGGCACGCCGAGCTGGAAGTTCGTGACGATCCGCTCGAGCGTGGCGGGCAGCCCGTCGCGCGCCGGGTAGTAGGCGCGGTAGGTGGGCTTGGCGGCCGGCGCGGCGTTTTCCAGGTACTCGGTCGAGATCGCCGGGCGCACGAAGATGAAGTCGTTGTGGAAATACGAGCGGTGCAGGATCTTGCAGCACACCGAATTGAAGAAGGTCTCCGCGCACTCGGGCTGCAGGTGCGAAGTCAGGAGCCCGATGTAATGGAGCTTGATCTGCTGCCAGACCTCGTCGTCGAGGCCGGCCGCGTCGTATTCGTCTTCCAGGCAGACCACGCATTCGCGCACGCGCTCGTCGTAGGAGGTGATGCGCTCGCGCCCGAGCCGCTGCAGGTCGTGCCAGTCGGCCGCCTCGAACCGCGCCTTCGCCTCGATGGCCGCGTCCCGGAAGGTCCGGTAATGGCGATCGAAATGCTCCAGCATGGCCTGGGCGAGATCGAAGCCGATTTGCGACGACAGCAGTTTGGGGAAGTGGTGCATGGTCCGTCCGGGCTCGTGGCGGGGGCGAGGCGCTATTTTACCGCCGCGCCGCGCCGAAACCGCGCCCTCGCGAGCGGGTTGCCGAGCCTCGCCCCGGGGCCGGATCGCCGACGTTCGGCGACATAGGGCGACGAATCAGGCATCTGCCGGCAAGCGGCGCGGTTCGGGCGTGAACGTGACACGAACTTTTTTCGTGCGCCGCGCGGCGCCGCGGTGCGTCATGCGGCGCGACGGCCGCCACGGCGCGATGGGGCGGGATCGCGCCCGGCGCGGCGCGCCGACGATGTTGCGGCGCACGCGCTAGAATCGCAGAGCCCCCCACGCCGCGCCAGGCGGCCCATGAAGAACCGACGAGACGCCATGAACGCATTGGAACACCAACTCGACTACCCGTTCGCCGACACCCTGCCCGCCGCGGGCGAGTTCCTGGAGGTCGCGCCGGGCGTGCGCTGGCTGCGCATGCCGCTGCCGTTCTCGCTCGACCACATCAACCTGTGGCTGCTGCGCGACGAGATCGACGGGCAGGCGGGCTGGACCGTGATCGACTGCGGGATTTCGTCGGACGAGATCCGCCGCCACTGGGAGCAGGTATTCGACACGCACCTCGATGGCCTGCCGGTGCTGCGCGTGCTGGTCACGCATTGCCATCCCGACCACCTCGGGTTGGCGAACTGGATCTGCGAGGGCGGCGAGCGCCGGCGCTGGCAGGTGCGGCTGTGGATGACGCTCGGCGAATTCATGTTCGGCCAGGTGATGGCGGCCGGCAACGGCTCGAACGCGGGCGGCGCCGCCGCGGCCGAGCACTTCGCGCGCCACGGCCTCACCGACCAGGCCAAGCTCGACAAGCTGCGCAACCGCAACAGCTACTACTCGGACCTGGTGCCCGCCGTGCCGGCGCGCTACCGGCGCCTGCGCGAGGGCGACACGGTCACCATCGGCGCACGCCGCTGGCAGGTGGTGACGGGCTTCGGCCATTCTCCCGAGCATTGCGCGCTGCACTGCGCCGACGAGGCGCTGCTGATCTCGGGCGACATGGTGCTGCCGCGTATCTCGACCAATGTCTCGGTGTTCGACCTCGAGCCGGAGGCGAACCCGCTCCAGCTCTATCTCGACTCGCTCGGCCGCTACGAGCCGATGGCCGCCGACACGCTGGTGCTGCCCTCGCACGGCAAGCCGTTCCGCGGCGTGCGCACCCGCATCGGGCAGTTGCGCGAGCATCATGCGGCGCGGCTCGACGAGGTGCGCCAGCTCTGCGCCGAGCGGCCGGCCAGCGCCGCCGACGTGGTGCCGATCATGTTCCGCCGCCGCGAGCTGGACGTGCATCAGCTGACCTTCGCGCTGGGCGAGGCGATCGCGCATCTGCACTTGCTCTGGCACGCGGGGGAATTGCGGCGCGAGGTGGATGAGGCGGGTGTGTTCCGCTTCCGGCCGGCGCGGGGCTGAACGCGGGGCTGAAAGGCAGGCGGCCCGGCGCATCGCGCGCGCGGGCCGGGTCGAGACAGCGGGCAAGCGAGGCGGAGGAATCCGTCGCTCGCCCGCGACAGCTGAAGGCCGGCTTACTGCACCGCGACGGTATCGAAGTGCTGGCGCCCGAACGGGCTGACGTGATAACCGCTCACGTTCGGCCGCGTGATCGCCGAGGCGGTCGGGTAGCCGAGCGGGATCCACAGCGCCTGGTCGTGGATGATCTTCTGCGCGGCTTCATAGGCCTTGGTGCGCTTGGCCTGGTCCGGCGTTTCCTTGCCGTCGGCGATCAGCTTGTCGAGCTGCGGATCGCAGTAGCGCGCGAAGTTGATGCCCGACTTCACCGCATTGCAACTGAACAGCGGCGACAGGTAGTTGTCCGGATCGCCGTTGTCGCCGGCCCAGCCCATGAACAGCATGTCATGCTGGCCGAGCTTGGCCTGCTTGATCAGCTCGCCCCACTCGATCACCTTGACCTCGGCCTTCACGCCGATCTTGGCGAAATCGGCCTGCAGCAGTTCCGCGCCGGCCTTCGGGTTCGGGTTCAGCACGCTGCCCGTCGGGCGCACCCAGATGGTGGTCGAGAAACCGTTCGGGAAGCCCGCCTGGGCCAGCAACTGCTTGGCCTTGGCCGGATCGTAGGGATAGGCCGCGATCGACTTCGCGTAGCTCCAGGTGTTGGGCGGATACGGGTTCACGGCCGGCGTCGCGGTATTGTCGAACACCACCTTCAGGTAGGTCGCGCGATCGAAGGCGAGGTTCAGCGCCTCGCGCACCTTCGGGTTGTCGAGCGGCTTGTGCTCGGTGTTGAGCGCGACGAAGGCGGTCATGAAGGCCGGCGTCTCGACCACCTTCAGCGCCTTGTCGGCCTTGGCGGCGGCCACGTCCTGCGGCTTGGGCGACAGCGCGATCTGGCATTCGCCGGCCTTGACCTTCTGCGCGCGCACCGAGGCATCGGGCGTGATCGCGTAGATCAGGCGGTCGACCTTGGGCTTGCTGCCCCAGTAGCTCGGATTCACCTCGTAGCGGATCAGCGCGTCCTTGGTGTAGCTCTTCAGCACGAAGGGGCCGGTGCCCACCGGCTTGGCGTTGAGGTCCTGCTGGCGGCCCGCCTTGAGGAGCTGGTCCGCGTATTCGGCCGAGTAGATCGAGGCGAAGCCCATCGTCAGGATCGGCACGAAGGTCGCGTTCGGCTCGTTCAGTTCGAACTTCACGGTCTGCTCGTCCACCTTCGAGACCGACTTCACCAGCTTCACCAGGCCCATCGACTGCGCGTGCGGGAAGCCGCTCGCGCCGGCCACCTTGTGCCAGGGATTGTCGTCGTCGAGCATGCGGCTGAAGGTGAACACGACGTCGTCGGCGTTCAGGGCGCGCGTCGGCTTGAAGTCCTCGGTGGTCTGGAAGGCCACGTTCGGGCGCAGGTGGAAGGTCACGGTGCGGCCGTCGGCGCTGACGTCCCACTTGTCGGCCAGCGAGGGCACCACCTTCTTGCTCGCCTCGTCGTAGGACACCAGCGTGTTGAAGATCACGTCGGCCGAGGCGTTGGTGGTGACGAGCGAGTTGTACTGCACCACGTCGAAGCCGTCCGGGCTCGCTTCGGTACAGACCGTGAGCGGCTTGGCCTGGGCGATGAGGGGGGCGGCGGCGAGCGGGGCCGCAATCAGCGCGGCGGCGGCGAACGTCGTGAAACGCATGAGATCTCCCACGTGGCAGTGTCTGTTATCGGCGTGCCGGGCGGCGACGGCCATGCAGCTCCCGGGCATCGGTCGACTAGCATACCGTCAAAGCGCGCCGGGCGTGAGCGCGTATCAGAAAGGCGTCGGCCATGGCGGCGCGGCGCCTGCCGGGGCGGAGACGGGCGTCGCGAAGGCGCCCGGATCGACGTGGCGCCGGCGTCGTCGGGAGCTTGCGAGGGGTGATCGGCCGGGCTCCGGGCTTCGGCCATGGAGCGGGCGTCGTCGCGAAGTCGCGCGCGAGCCGGCCGGGCCTCAGCCCTCGGGCTTGGGGTCCGGCGCGCGGGGCTTGCGCGGCGCCTTCTCGAACAGGCGGTCGTAGAGCCAGCGCGGCGCGACGTGCAGGATCTTCGCGACCAGGCCCATCTGCCAGGGAATCACGCGGAACGCGTCCTGCGCCGCGATGGCGCGCAGCGCGCGCTCGGCGAAGCGCTCCGCGTCCATCAGGAAGGGCATCGGATAGGGATTGTGCTCGGTCATCGGCGTGCGGATGTAGCCGGGCGCGATGGTGACCACGCCGACCCGCGAGGGCCGCAGCTCGACGCGCAGCGCCTCCAGGTACTTGATCGCCGCCGACTTCGAGGCGCTGTAGGCGCCCGAGCCGGGCAGGCCGCGCACGCCGGCCACGCTCGCCACGCCGACCAGGGTGCCGCGCCGCGCGGCCTTCATGGCCGCCACGAAGGGCTCGAAGCTGGCCACCATGCCGTAGTAGTTGACGTCCATGATCTCGCGGAAGGCCGCCAGGTCGCCCTCGCCGGTGATCGCCCCCTTGCTGATGCCGGCATTGGCGATCACCACGTCGGGCCAGCCGTGCGCGGCCACGAAGGCGTCGGCCGCGGCCTGCAGGGCGGCGGCGTCGCGCACGTCGGCGGGATGGATCGAGATGGGGAGATCGGGATGGCGCCGCGCGAATTCGGCGAGGCTGTCGCCGCGGCGGGCCACCAGGCCGAGCGTGGCGCCCTGGCGGGCATAGGCCTCGGCGAGCGCGAGGCCCAGGCCGCTCGAGGCGCCGGTGATGAAGACCTTCGGGGGAGCGGTCATGCCGGCGCCTCGGGCGTGGGGATTACAGCTTCTTGTCCTTGACCTGCTGGACGATCCAGTCGAGCACCGGCGGCGTGCCTGCCTCGCTGCCCGTGTAGGACGGACCCGACTTGTACTTGCCCTGGATCACGATGGTCGGCACGCCCTGGATGTCGTAGGTCTTGGCCAGTTCGCCCGACTGCTTGACCTGCCCCTGCACCGTGAACGAGTTGTAGGTGGCCAGGTACTTCTGCTTGTCGATGCCCTGCGTGGCCAGGAAGTCGGCCTGCGCCTGCGGCGTGAGCAGGTAGTTCTTCTGCTTGTGGATCGCGTTGAACACGGCCGGCGTGTCCTTCTCGGCCACGCCGAGCGCGTTGAGCGTGTAGTACATCGCCGAGTGCGGGAGGAAGTCGTCGCGGAAGGCGACCGGCACGCGCTTGAAGACAATGTTGTCGCCCTGCTTCTTGACCCAGGCCTCGAGCGTCGGCTCGAACTCGTAGCAGTGCGGGCAGCCGTACCAGAAGAACTCGATCACCTCGACCTTGCCGGCCGGCGCCGAGATCGGCTGCGGCGACTTCATCACCTCGTAGTCCTTGCCGGCCACCGGCGCGGCCGAGGCGGACTGCGCCACGATGCCGGCCGCCAGGCTCAGGGACAGGAACAGCGTGCTGAACAGTTTTTTCATGTTGGGATTTCGAACGGTTGCATGGGACCGGATCGGGCCGGCCGGCTTACTGTTTCGTGAAGCGGATCACCGCGGTGTCGACACCGGCATCGGACAGCCGCTGGCGCGCGGAGTTCATGTCGTCGAACTTGTTGAACGGGCCGACGCGCACGCGATAGTACGTGACGCCGCTGACATCGCGCTTGGAGACCTTCGACTCGAAGCCCTGGAAGCCCAGGCGCGCGCGCTGCTGCTCGGCGTCGGCCTCGGTCTTGTAGGCGCCCACCTGCAGGAAGTAGCCGCTGTTGGCGTCGGCCGCGCCCGCGCCCGAGCCCGGCTTGGCCGGCGCGTTGCCCGCCTGGGCCGAGGAGGTCGGCTTGGCGGCCTGCTGGGCCGGCTTCGGCTGCGAGGAAGGCGTGGCGGCGGTGGCTTGCGGCTTCTTCGCAGGCGGCGTGTTGTCGGCGGGCTTGGGCGCCACGGCGATGCCGTTGTCGTCCGAGGACGGCTGCGGATTGCTGTTCTGCGAGCCGTTCGAACCCGGCACCTCGACGATCTGCGGCTCGGGCAGCAGCGGCGGCTGGGTCTGGTTGGCGGCCTGGCCCGGCGCGGTATTGGGCGGAGCCGGCTGCGCGGCCTGCGGCACCGGCTGGCCCGGCGTCTTGCCCTGCAGCGCGCGGTTCGGATCGAACTGCTGCGGCTGGCTGGCGCCGCTCGCGCCGTTGTCGGCCGGCGGGGCGACCTTCGAGACGAACGGCGAGGGTGCGCGCGTGATGTAGAGCGCGACCACCACGGCGATCGCGAGGCCGACGATCAGGCCCAGCACGATGCCAAGAAAGGTTCCTCCGGCTTGTTTCGACGGTTTCGACGTGCGGCGCGGTTGTGCCATTGCTTGAGTCACCTGCTAAAAGAGTCGTGAAACGGGATTCGTGGCACGGTCGCGCGCGGCGGCGCGACCGTCTGGAGCCCGGCCCGGCGGCTTTACATCTTGCTCGGCGAGGACACGCCGAGCACCGCGAGACCGTTCGCGAGCACCTGGCGCGTCGCGGCCAGCAGCGCGATGCGCGCGGTGCGTTGCGCCTCGTCGTCGACGAGCACGCGCTCCGCATTGTAGAACGAGTGAAACTCGCCCGCGAGGTCGCGCAGGTAGAAGGCCACCGCGTGCGGCGCGAGTTCGCCGGCCGCGTGCGTGAGCATCTCGGGGTATTCGGCGAGCTTCTGCAACAGCGAGGCGGCCGGCTTGCTGTCGAGCGGGGAGAGGTCCGCGCCCGGCAGGATCGCCTCGTCGGCGCCGTGGCGCGACTTCCACTCGTTGAGCACCGAGCAGATCCGCGCATGCGCGTACTGCACGTAGTAGACCGGATTCTCGTCGTTCTGCTTCAGCGCGAGATCGATATCGAACACGAATTCCGTGTCGGCCTTGCGTGAAATCAGGAAGAAACGCACCGCGTCGCGCCCGCGCGTGATGATGGCCTCGTCGAGCTGCTCGGGCGAGACTTCCGCGTCCGGCGTGGCGCCGCCCGACCATTCGATCAGGTCGCGCACCGTCACGTAGCTGCCGGCGCGCTTGGAGAGCTTCACCTCCTGGCCGTCGCGCATCACCGTCACCATCTTGTGCAGCACGTAGTCGGGATAGCCCTTCGGGATGCCGATGTGCAGGCCCTGCAGGCCGGCGCGCACGCGCGCGATGGTGCCGTGGTGGTCCGAGCCCTGGATGTTGATGACCTTGGTGAAGCCGCGCTGCCACTTGGCCACGTGGTAGGCGACGTCGGGCACGAAGTAGGTGTAGGTGCCGTCGGTCTTGCGCATCACGCGGTCCTTGTCGTCGCCCTCGTCGGTGGTGCGCAGCCACAGCGCGCCTTCCTGCTCGTAGGTCATGCCGGCGTCGACCAGGGCCTGCACCGTGCTCTCGACGCGGCCTTCCTGGTACAGCGAGGATTCCAGGTAGTACTGGTCGAAACGCACGCCGAAGGCCTTCAGGTCGATGTCCTGCTCGCGGCGCAGGTAGGCGACCGCGAACTTGCGGATCGCCTCGATGTCCTCGATGTCGCCCTTGCCGGTGACGGGCTCGCCGTCGCTGGCCGAGACCGTGGCGCCGGCCAGGTAGTCGCGCGCGATGTCGGCGATGTACTCGCCGTTGTAGGCGGCCTCGGGCCAGTCGGCGTCGCCGGGCTTGAGGCCGCGCGCGCGCGCCTGGGTCGACAGCGCCAGGTTGCCGATCTGCACGCCGGCGTCGTTGTAGTAGAACTCGCGGTGCACCGCGTAGCCCTGGCTGGCCAGCACGTTGGCCAGCACGTCGCCGAGCGCGGCCTGGCGGCCGTGGCCGACGTGCAGCGGGCCGGTCGGGTTGGCCGAGACGAATTCGAGCAGCACGCGGCGCCCGGCCTCGTGCGCGGAGCGGCCGAAGGCCTCGCGCTCGGCGAACACCGCGCCGATCACGGCCTGCTTGGCGGCCGCGGTCAGGCGCAGGTTGATGAAGCCGGGGCCGGCGATCTCGGCGGCCTCGACCAGCCCCGCCGCCGACGGATGGGCCGTCACGGCCGCCACGATCTTCTCGGCCAGCTGGCGCGGGTTGGTGCCGAGCGGCTTGGCCAGCTGCATCGCGACGTTGCAGGCGACGTCGCCGTGGGCGGCCGCCTTGGGGCGCTCCAGGGTGATCGTCGGCGCGACGAAACCGGCCTCGGATTCGCCCTTCAGGGCCTGGACGACCTGCTTCACGCTGTCGGCGAGCAGGGTTTCGAGTATGTGTTTTTGAGCGGGCAGCATGCTGTCGGGAATGGTGGTTGCCGGCAGCCCGGGCGGGCGGCTCCGGCGGCGCGCCGGGGCGCGCGTTTCAGGAATCGCTGAATTTTAACAGGTGCTAAACTGCCGCTCAGACGCAAAGCGTCGGCGCGACCCCAACTCAAGCGCGCCAGCCGGCCCCGGCGCCGGTACGCACAACAAGCTGAAAGGAAATTGCGATCATGATTACGTTCAAGAGCAAGGCGGCACAGGACCTCGACGTGCTGAAGGATTTCGCGGTGTATGTGCTGGGCATCGTCGGCAAGCCGCTGGGCGAGCGCGGCGTCATCACCCACGACGAGCTGGACGGCGCGATCGCCCGGCTCGAGGCGGTGACCGACCAGGCGCGCCGCGCCAGTGCCGAGCACGGCGGCCACTTCCACGAGGAAGAAGCCGACCACGCCCACCACGAGGTCGCGCCGAGCGTGGCGCAGCGCGTGGCCCCCTTCCTCGGCATGCTGCGCGCGGCCAAGGAACAGAACGCCGACGTTCACTGGGGGTTCTGAGCCCCGGCGGTGGCCTCGCCGCCCAGCAAAAAGCCCGCTTCGAGAAGCGGGCTTTTTTGTGCCTTGGCGGGGCGTGACGGGCGCGAGGCCCGTCGATTCCTCACAGGATTGCGGCGGTTGCCCGCCGCCAACTTCAGAGCAGCGGCGCCAGCGCGCGGCGGGCGTCCGCGTCCGACAGCGACATGCGCGCCGCGAAATCGGCCACCTGGTCCTCGCCGATCTTGCCGACCGAGAAGTAGGTGCTGTCGGGATGCGCCAGGTAGAAGCCCGAGACGCTCGCGGCCGGCAGCATCGCCAGCGATTCGGTCACGCTCATGCCGATCTCCTCGGCGCGCAGCACGTCGAACATGGCGCGCTTGACGAGGTGGTCCGGGCAGGCCGGGTAACCCGGCGCCGGGCGGATGCCGCGATACTTCTCGGCGATCAGCGCCTCGTTGTCGAGCGTCTCGCCGGCCGCGTAGCCCCACAGTTCGCGTCGCACGCGCGCGTGCATCGCTTCGGCGAAGGCTTCCGCGAAGCGGTCGGCCAGGGCCTTGAGCATGATCGCGCTGTAGTCGTCGTGGTCGGCCTCGAACTGCTTTTCCTTGGCGTCCACGCCCAGGCCCGCAGTGACCGCGAACAGGCCGATGTAGTCGGCCACGCCCGAATCCTTGGGCGCGATGAAGTCGGCCAGCGAGCGGTTCGGCCGCATCACGCCGTCCACCACCGGGCGCTCGCTCTGCTGGCGCAGGTTGCTCCAGCGCATCGCCACCTCGGTGCGCGTGTCGTCGGTGTAGATCTCGATGTCGTCGTCGCCCACGGTGTTGGCGGGCAGCAGCGAGATCACGCCGTTGGCGCTCAGCCAGCGGCCCTGGATCAGGCGCGAGAGCATCGATTTCGCGTCCGAGAACACGCGCCGCGCCGACTCGCCGACGATCTCGTCGTTGAGGATCGCCGGATAGGGGCCGGCCAGGTCCCAGGTCTGGAAGAACGGGCCCCAGTCGATGTACTGGGCCAGCTCGGTCAGGTCGTAGTTCTTGAACACGCGGCGGCCGATGAACTTCGGCTTGACCGGCTGGTAGGCGCGCCAGTCGATCGGCGTCTTGTTGGCGCGCGCGGCGGCCAGCGTGACCATCGGCGTCTTCTTCTTGTTGGCGTGCTGGTCGCGGATCCGGTCGTATTCGCTCTTCAGGTCGTCGAGGTAGCGCGTGGCGCCCTCGTCCGAGAGCAGGCTGGAGGCGACCGACACCGAGCGCGAGGCGTCCGGCACGTAGACTACCGGGCCTTCGTAGTTCGGCGCGATCTTCACGGCGGTGTGCACGCGCGAGGTGGTCGCGCCGCCGATCAGCAGCGGGATCTTCTTGACGCGGAAATAGTCGTCGCGCTGCATTTCCGCGGCGACGTAGGCCATCTCCTCCAGGCTCGGCGTGATCAGGCCCGAGAGGCCGATGATGTCGGCGCCCTCGACCTTCGCCTTGGCGAGGATCTCGTTGCAGGGCACCATCACGCCCATGTTGACGACCTCGAAGTTGTTGCACTGGAGCACCACCGACACGATGTTCTTGCCGATGTCGTGCACGTCGCCCTTGACGGTGGCGATCACGATCTTGCCCTTGGCGCGCACGTCGCCGCCGGCCTCGGCCAGGCGCCGCTTCTCCTCCTCGATGAAGGGGATCAGGTGGGCCACCGCCTGCTTCATCACGCGCGCCGACTTCACCACCTGCGGCAGGAACATCTTGCCCTGGCCGAACAGGTCGCCGACGATGTTCATGCCGTCCATCAGCGGGCCTTCGATCACGTTGATCGGGCGCCCGCCCGCGGCGTCGATCGCCGCGCGCGCTTCCTCGGTGTCCTCGACGATGAAGTTGGTGATGCCGTGCACCAGTGCGTGGGCCAGGCGCTTCTCGACCGGCTGGTTGCGCCATTCGAGGTTCTCTTCCTTCTTGGCCGCGCCGGTCTTGAACTTGTCGGCCACTTCCAGCAGCCGGTCGGTGGAATCCTCGCGGCGGTTCAGGATCACGTCCTCGACGCGCTCGCGCAGCTCGGGGTCCAGGTCGGCATACACGCCGAGCTGGCCGGCGTTGACGATGCCCATGTCCATGCCGGCCTGGATCGCGTGATACAGGAACACGGTGTGGATCGCCTCGCGCACCGGGTCGTTGCCGCGGAACGAGAAGGACACGTTCGACACGCCGCCGCTGATCTTCGCGTGCGGCAGGTTCTGCTTGATCCAGCGGGTCGCCTCGATGAAGTCGACCGCGTAGTTGTTGTGCTCCTCGATGCCGGTGGCCACCGCGAAGATGTTCGGATCGAAGATGATGTCCTCGGGCGGGAAATCGCATTGCTCGACCAGGAACTTGTAGGAGCGCGTGCAGATCTCGATCTTGCGCTCGAAGGTATCGGCCTGGCCCTTCTCGTCGAAGGCCATCACCACCGCGGCCGCGCCGTAGCGGCGGATCAGCCGCGCGTGATGGCGGAACGGCTCCTCGCCTTCCTTGAGCGAGATCGAGTTGACGATCGCCTTGCCCTGCACGCACTTGAGGCCCGCCTCGATCACTTCCCACTTCGACGAGTCGATCATGATCGGCACGCGCGCGATGTCGGGCTCCGAGGCGATCAGGTTCAGGAAGCGAACCATGGCCGCCTTCGAATCGAGCATCGCCTCGTCCATGTTGATGTCGATGACCTGCGCGCCGTTCTCGACCTGCTGGCGGGCCACGGCCAGCGCCTCGTCGTACTGGCCGTTCAGGATCATTCGCGCGAAGGCCTTCGAGCCTGTCACGTTGGTGCGTTCGCCGACGTTGATGAACAGGGTGCCTTCGGTGACGTTGAACGGCTCGAGGCCGGACAGGCGCATGGTGTGATCGGTCATGGCGGGGCGGATGCGTATCGGTTTGGGGGGCGGCGCGACGGATGCGGCGGGCGGCTCGGGCTTCAGGCGGCTTCGCTGTACTGCGAGGGCCAGCGGCGCGGCTTGACCTCGGCCAGCGCGCGGGCGATCTCGGCGATGTGCGCGGGCGTGGTGCCGCAGCAGCCGCCGGCCAGGTTCACCAGGCCGGCCTGGGCGAATTCCTTGAGCAGGCTCGAGGTCACGTCGGGGGTCTCGTCGAAGCCGGTTTCGGCCATCGGGTTCGGCAGGCCCGCGTTCGGGTAGCAGGACACGTAGGTATCGCAGAGCTTGGCCAGCTCGGCGATGTACGGGCGCATCAGCGCCGCGCCGAGCGCGCAGTTCAGGCCGAAGGTGAGCGGCCGGGCGTGGCGCAGCGAGTTCCAGAAGGCCTCGACGGTCTGGCCCGAGAGGATCCGGCCCGAGGCGTCGGTGACGGTGCCGGAGATCATGATCGGCAGGTTCTCGCCGGTGTCCTCGAACAACTGGTCGAGCGCGAACAGCGCGGCCTTGGCGTTGAGCGTGTCGAAGATGGTCTCGACCAGGAACAGGTCGACGCCGCCGTCGAGCAGGGCCTTGGCCTGCTGGTAGTAGGCGTCGCGCAGCTCGTCGTAGGTGACGTTGCGCGCGCCGGGATCGTTCACGTCGGGCGAGATGCTGGCCGTCTTCGGGGTCGGCCCGATCGCGCCGGCCACGAAGCGCGGCTTGTCCGGCGTCGAGTACTTGAGCGCCGATTCGCGCGCCAGACGCGCCGACTCGACGTTCATCTCGACCACCAGGTGCTCCATCTCGTAGTCGGCCTGGGCGATGGTGGTGGCGCCGAAGGTGTTGGTCTCGACGATGTCGGCGCCGGCCGCGAAGTACTGGTCGTGGATCTCGCGGATGGTGGCCGGCTGCGTGATCGACAGCAGCTCGTTGTTGCCCTTGATGTCGCGTCCGAAGTCGGCGAAGCGCTCGCCGCGATAGGCGGCCTCGTCGAACTTGTACTGCTGGATCATGGTGCCCATCGCGCCGTCGAGGATCAGGATCCGGCGCGCCAGCAGCGCGGGCAGGTCGGCGCCGCGCGTGTAGGACGCGGCGGGGGCGGAGCGGGCGGGCAGGGAGGTCGGCATGGCGGACGGACGGCGGATCGGGGAAAACGCCATTGTAGCGGGTGCCGGCATGCCGCGCCGGGGCTTCCCGGCGCGCGCGCGATTTGTCATTGAAAACCCCCGCACGGCAGGCCGGGCGGGGGTTCGATCAGGAAATGCCGAGGAGGAAGCGGGCCGGCGCCGGGCCGGCCTGCGAGCCGTCGCGCACCATCCTGGGGCGGGCGGCGCGCGACGGGCGGATCAGTGCAGGACCACCGGTTGCGTCATCAGACTGTCGAATTGACCGAGGAATTCGTCCACCTCGTCCAGCGAGGGCTCGTCCTCGATCAGTTGCTTGACGTGCTCGCGGAAGCGCTCGGCCAGTTCGCCATCGATGAAGATCTCGCGCTGCGCATTCTTGTCCACGATTTCGTAGCCACCGGAATTCATTGCGTGATGGCCGACCTGCGGGGCGAACTCGACGACGCAGTAGTTGGGGCTGTTGTAGATCATTTGCATGGCGGCACTCCTCTTTGCTGTGGCTGTCAGGCCGAATGCTCCAAAGGTGGGGCGGGCCTGGCCGGTTTCAAGGGGTTGGCGCTGCACGCCCACGTGGATCAGGGCGCATCGGTTAGAGACCGATATCGATGAAACGTTTCCGATTTTCCTCCGGTGCACGGGCAGGGTTGTCAAACATTGTCAACACTGTGACGCAAGTTTACCGGCTTGTGTGCAGCCCCTGGTGACAGCAGGGAAACATTCGCGAAATCGGTCGAAATTACCGTGCTGGCGAGGCCGCTTGTGGTGCCGATGCGACGGGGCTCGCGGCTTCGGCCGCCGAGGCGGCCGGCATGCCGTCCGACGATACCGGCGCGGAAGCCGCGCCCGCGCCGCTCGCGCCGGCTGCCGGGGCAGAGGTCGAGGCAGGGGCAGGGGCGGCGGGCGCGATGCTTGCGTGCGCATCCATCGCGGCCGATTCGTCATACCCGATCCCGCGGCTCGGCGCGCCGCGCCCCTGCCACAGCAATTCGATCTCCGAACCATTCGGCTCGGTCTGCACCAGGCGCACCGGCAGCCAGTCCAGCGAGGGCGCGAGCCAGATGTCGATGCGCCGCGTGTCGCCCTCGCGGCGCGGCAGGCGGCGGAAGTGGCGGGTTTCCAGCGAGCTGGTGGCGGTGCGGATCGTCTCGTCGCCGATCGTGACGATCGGCCAGGTCTCGCCGCTGTTGTTGTCGATGATGCGGAATTCGCGCGCGACGCCGGGGCGATAGACATCGGGCGCGCCGTGCACCAGGCCCGACAACTGCATCAGCAGGCTGAAGCGGTCCTGCATGCCGTCGGTCAGCGGCAGCGAGTTCGGCGTCCTGGTGAACACCACCTGTTTCGTCTGCCGATTGAAGATCGCGATGTCGGCGGGCTTGCGGCCGCGCTGCTCGGTGTAGCGGTCGGGCGCGATGCCGTAGGCGTCGATGCGGCCCAGGCTCTCGTAGACGAAGGGACCGACGAAGGGCACCGGGATCTCGATCAGCAGGCGGTAGCGATCGCCCTCGGTGGTCCAGTGGATGGTCGCGGTGCCGTTCAGGTTGCCGTTGAAGTAGGCGCCGTAGCGCAGGTCGCCCGAGGGCGGCGCGATGAACTTCACGCCGCTGGCGGCGGCCGAGGCGGGCACGGCCGCGCTGGCCGTCGCGCTCGCGGAGGCGGCACCCTGGCCCGTGCCGGCCCCGGCTGCCTGCCCGTCGCCCGGCGGCGCGGTGGCCGGCGCCGAGGGCGCGGCGCTGGTCAGCACCGGCGCCTGGTTGCGCGGCGCGGCCGGAGCGGGTTTGGCGGCCGGCCTGGGCACGGGCTTCGGCGCGGGTTTCGGTGCCGGCGCGGCGGGCGCGGGCGCGCGCTCGATCGGCTGCGGCTCGAGCAGTTCGACCTGCACCGGCGTGTCGTCGCGCGCATCGGGATTGGCCGGCGCGCGATATCCCGCGAACCACAGGCCGGCGATCAGGTGCAACACCAGCACCAGCGCGAGCGTCAGCCCCGCGCGCAGCCAGCGGCGCGGCGAGAGGCGGGACGATTCGGGCGGCAGGGGCGAGGGCATCGAGCGACGGTGGTCCGGTGTGTTCAGGGCGTTCGGGGGCGATGGGCTAAATCATGGGCTGGCGATGCCGGTGGCGAGTTCGGCGCGAGGCGGCACGTTCCGGCTCCTCGGCCGCCGGGTCCCGGGCACGCGGGCCGGGGAAGGCGAGAAGCAGCAAGCCGCGTTCCGGCCATGAGGCTCGCGCTTCGCGTGGAAGCACGCCGGTTCGCATCCGGCCCGCCGGCGCGACAAGCTCGGCGGCACCGCCCAGCCCGTCCGACCCGATCGCGCGCCGAACGTTCGCGCGCGGCGTTCGGGGCTCCGGTTTCAGGCCTCGCGCGGATCGGCACTGTAGCCGATTTCGTAGGACAGCTTGCGTGCCACGGCGCGCAGCGCGAGGTCGATCTCGCCGCCCCAGGACACGTCGAAGCTGCCCTCGTGACCCAGCGCGATCAGCCCCAGCGAGAGTTCGCCGAGCGCATCGAACACCGGCATGCAGAAGGCGTGGATGCTCGGCAGCAGCATGCCCTCGACGCGCGCCGCCTGGTGCTCGCGCACCTCGGCGAGCCGCGCCTCCACCTCGGCCGGCGTGCGCGGGCCGTCGCGCGGCGGCCCGCGACGTGCGTCGGCCAGCTCGCGCTCGAGCATCGCGGCGGTCTTGCCGCGCGGCAGGTAGGCGGCGAACAGCAGGCCGGTGGCCGAGCCGAGCAGGGGCATCACGTCGCCGAGCTTGAGCGAGGCCTTGGCGGGATGGCTCGATTCCATCCAGTGCACCACGGTCGGCCCCTGGTTGCCCCACACGGCGATGCCGAGCGTGAGGTCGAGCTCGTCGCGCAGCGCCGACAGCGCGAGCCGCGCGAGCTTCACGCCGTCGACGCGGGCCAGCCGGGCCAGGCCCATCTGCAGCGCGAAGCCGCCCAGTTCGTAGCGGCCCGAGACGGGGTCCTGCGCCACCACGCCGAGCCGCTGGAAGCTGACCAGGTAGCGGTGCGCCTTGGCCGGGCTCATCTGCGCGCGCTGGGCGAGATCGCGCAGCATCATCGCGCGCGGCTCGGCGGTGAGCACCTCCAGCAGGCGGAAGCCGACCTCGATCGACTGGATGCCGGAGCGGACCTTTTCCTCGGCGTTGTCGTCGGCGAGATCGTCGGTGTTGACCATGGATGGAATGCGATAGGAAGGTGGCGGGCGAGGCGGCGCGGTTCGCCGCGAGGCAGGCGCGGCGATGGAGCGGCTCGCGCGGCGCGGGTGCTCGGGCGGCACGGGCTTCGCCGCGCGGATTCACCATCGTAAAATAGTTTCCCTCCATCGTCACTACACGGACTTCCCCTCCATGAAACTTGCTTCGCTGAAGGACGGCACGCGCGACGGCCAACTGATCGTGGTGTCGCGCGACCTGCAGACGGCCGCGATCGCCGAGACGGTCGCGCCGACGCTGCAGCGCGCGCTCGACGACTGGGCATTCCACGCACCGCAGCTTCGCGAGCTCTACGATGCGCTCAACCACGGCCGCGCGCGCCGCGCGTTCGCCTTCTCGGCGGCCGACTGCATGGCGCCGCTGCCGCGCGCCTACCAATGGGCGGACGGCTCGGCCTACCTCAACCACGTCGAGCTGGTGCGCCGCGCGCGCGGCGCCGAGATGCCGCCCGAGTTCCTCAGCGATCCGCTGATGTACCAGGGCGGCAGCGACGATTTCCTCGGCCCGCAGGACGACATCGTCTGCGCCTCGGAGGACTGGGGCATCGATTTCGAGGCCGAGGTGGCGGTGGTGACCGGCGACGTGCCGATGGGCGCGAGCGCCGACGAGGCGCTGCGCGCCGTGCGGCTGGTGATGCTGGTCAACGACGTGTCGCTGCGCAACCTGATCCCGGCCGAGCTCTCGAAGGGCTTCGGCTTCTTCCAGAGCAAGCCCGCAACAGCCTTCTCGCCGCTGGCGGTGACGCCCGACGAGCTCGGCGAGCACTGGCGCGGCGGGCGCCTGGAGCGGCCGCTGCTGGTGAGCTGGAACGGCAAGCGGGTGGGCCAGGCCGAGGCCGGCGTCGACATGAATTTCCATTTCGGCCAGTTGATCGCGCACGCGGCGAAGACGCGCAACCTGCGCGCCGGCGCCATCGTCGGCTCGGGCACGGTGTCGAACCGCGATGCCAGGCGCGGCTACAGCTGCATTGCCGAGAAGCGCTGCCTGGAGACCATCGAGCACGGCGCGCCGCGCACCGAGTTCATGCGCTACGGCGATCGCGTCAGGATCGAGATGCTCGACGCGGCCGGCAAGTCGATCTTCGGCGCGATCGAGCAGGCGGTGTCGCCGCTCGACGGGCAGGCCTGAACGCGCGCGGCGGGCCGCCCGCCTGCCGGTTTGCCCCGATCATCACGAGAAGAACCAGGAGACAGACATGAGTGAGCGTGAATCCGCCGGGCTGGAAGCCTATGCCGGCTACCAGTCGCTGCGCCTCGCGCGCCATCCGCACGGCATCCTCGAGATCGTGATGAGCGGCGCGGGCGCCAACCGCAGCAACCTGGCCACCGCCGACGCGCGCATGCATCGCGAGCTGGCCGAGATCTGGCGCGACCTCGACCGCGATCCCGAGGTGCGCGTGGCGCTGATCCGCGGCGAGGGCAAGGGTTTCTCGGCCGGCGGCGATCTCGGCCTGGTCGAGCAGATGGCCGACGATTTCGAGGTGCGCACGCGGGTCTGGCACGAGGCGCGCGACCTGGTCTACAACCTCGTCAACTGCGGCAAGCCGGTGGTCTCGGCGATGCACGGGCCGGCGGTCGGCGCGGGGCTGGTGGCGGGCTTGCTGGCCGACGTCTCGATCGCCGCCAACACGGCGCGCATCATCGACGGCCATACGCGGCTCGGGGTGGCCGCCGGCGATCACGCGGCGATCGTCTGGCCGCTCTTGTGCGGCATGGCCAAGGCCAAGTACCACCTGCTGCTGTGCGAGCCGGTCAGCGGCGAGGAGGCCGAGCGCATCGGGCTGGTCTCGCTGGCGGTGGACGAGGCCGAGCTGCTGCCGAAGGCCTTCGAGCTGGCCGAGCGGCTCGCGCGCGGCTCGCAAAGCGCGATCCGCTGGACCAAGTACGCGCTCAACAACTGGCTGCGCCTGGCCGGGCCGAGCTTCGATACCTCGCTGGCGCTCGAATTCATGGGCTTCTCCGGGCCGGACGTGCGCGAAGGGATCAGTTCGCTGCGCGAGCGGCGCGCGCCCGATTTTTTCGACGGCCGCACGGGCAGCGGCGGGGCTGGCGGCGCCTGAGCGCGGGGCGGGTGGGGCGGCCCTGCGGCTTGTCGCTCACCGCTCGCTCCCATCCTCCGGGCTGCCCGCCCCCGCGGCTCCCCCGCGCCACGCCGGCGCGCATCGCGATCGTTCGCGCCTCGGCCATGCGCGCTATGATCGGATCACGCGCGCTGGCGCATCGCGCCTTCCCACCGACCCCGTCACCAAGGATTGCCGCATGACCGATACTCCCGGCTCCAACCCGTTCTCCGGCTTCACCGGCTTCACGCCCTCCGACATGCTCGACCGGATGTGGGACATGATGCGGCTCTCGCCGTTCGGCGCCGGGATCGGGGCGGCGGCACCGAGCGGCCTGCCGCCGTCGCTGTCGGCGATGTCCGACATGATGTCGCCGCTGTCGAGCGTCGAGGAGCTCGACAAGCGCATCACCGACCTGCGTGCCGTCGAGCAATGGCTCAAGCTCAACCTCGGCATGCTGCAGTCGGCGATCCAGGCACTCGAGGTGCAGCGCGCCACGCTGGCGACGCTGCGTGCCTTCGGCGCGCTGGCCAAGGAATCGATGTCGGCCGCCGAGGCCGCCATGGCCAAGGACACGGCGGCGCCGGCGGGGCCGTCCGCCTCGCGCGCCGCGTCCGAGCCGCCGCCGCAAGCCTTCGGCGGGGCCGCCCCGGCCGGCGCCGGCAAGCCGGACGCCGAAACGCCGCCCGGCGCGATGCCCGGCGGCGAGGCCTTCGATCCGGCCGGCTGGTGGAACCTGCTGCAGTCGCAGTTCAATCAGCTCGCCAGTTTCGCGATGACCCAGCCCGGCGCCGCCGGCGCTGCCCCGGCGGCCGCGAAGCCGGCCGGCGGTGGCGCGCGAGGCCCCGAGCCCGCGGCTTCCGGCGCCGCGCCGCGCGAACGCAAGCCGGCCACGCGCCGCGCCGCGCCGCCCAAGCCGCGTGCGGCGGCGCCCGAGGCGCCGGACGATGCGCACGACGCAGCGCCGCCGGCCGCGAAATCCTCGCGCAAGCGGAGCCCGTGATGCGCCCCGCCCACACCGACTGAGGCCCGCATGCGGCTCGCGCTCGTTCTGATGGGAGGCGGCGCGCGCGCCGCCTATCAGGCCGGCGTGCTGTCCGCGCTGGCCGAGATCGCGCGCGAGGTCGAGCCGACCCGCCGCGAGCTGCCCTTCGCGATCGTCTGCGGCTCCTCGGCCGGCGCCATCAACGCCGCCGCGATTGCCAGCCACGCCGACGACTTCCCGCACGGCGCCGCGCGCCTGCTCTCGTTCTGGGAGCACCTGCGCGCCGAGATGATCTACCGCACCGACTGGCTCGGCGTGGCCGCCGCGGGCGCGCGCTGGCTGGCCGCGATGAGCCTTGGATGGGCCGCGCGCCGTTCGCCGCGCGCGCTGCTCGACAACGCGCCGCTGGCCCACCTGCTGCGGCGCGAGCTGAACTTCCACCGGGTCGGCCAGATGCTCGGCGCGCGCAAGCTGCACGCGCTGTCGATCACCGCGCTCAGCTACACCAGCGGCCGCCACCTGACCTTCTACGAGGGCAGCGAGCCGATCCACGCCTGGCGGCGCGCCCAGCGCACGGCGCGGATGGTCGACCTGTCGGCCGCGCACCTGCTGGCCTCCTCGGCGATCCCCTTCGTGTTCCCGGCGGTGCCGCTGGTGATCGACGGGCGCATCGAGTATTTCGGCGACGGCTCGATCCGCCAGATCGCGCCGCTGTCGCCGGCGATCCATTTCGGCGGCGACCGGATCGTGGTGATCGGCGCGGCCGCCGCGCGTCCCGAGGTGCCGGCGGCGAACGGGCACGCGAGCGCCTATCCGTCGCTGGCGCAGATCGGCCAGCAGGTGCTGGCCAGCGTGTTCCTCGATTCGATCGGCACCGACATCGAGCACATCGAGCACGTCAACCGCGTGGTCGAGCACCTGCCGCGCCAGGTCGAGCCCGAGAGCGGCTGGCGCCATGTCGACGTGCTGGCGATCGCGCCTTCCGAGCGCATCGAGCTGATCGTCGCCAAGCACCTGCGGCGGCTGCCGGCCACGGTGCGCGCGCTGCTCGGCGCGATGGGCGGCAACCAGCCGGCCGGCGCCTCGTTCGCGAGCTACCTGCTGTTCGAGGCGGAGTTCACGCGCGAGCTGATCGCGCTCGGCCATGCCGACGCGATGCGGCAGCGCGAGACGCTGGCTGAATGGATCGCCTCGGCCAGCCCCGGCGGCGGCTCGCCGCCGCGCGTGCCGCCGCCGGTGTCGCCGGTGGTGCGGCCGGTGACGGCGCCCGGGGGCGCGGCAAGCGAGCTGTCGAAGCCCGCGCCTGCGTCCGCCGCCGCGCGCTCGGCGCCGCCGCCGGCCGAGCCTGCCGAACCGGGTATCGGTTCGATATCCGAACCGAATCGCCCCGATTGAGGCACCTCGGCTGGGCGGCCAAAACCGCGACGGTTCGCCGCACCAGTGTCGCGGATCCGTCACAGCTGCGTGCTATCATCGCCGACGCCGAATTCATCCAAGCGGGTGCTGGCGGCGCGATCCGTCCCTGACGCTCGCGCGCACGGCCCCGACAACGACAGCCGGCCTCGAGCCGGCCCCTCTCAGGTGCGTGCGAGGCTCGGTCTGTTTCGGGCGTCGCGCGTTTTGCCCCCACAAGCGCTTGCGCGGCAGCAATCGCGTCGCGGTGCCGAGTGCATCCGGTGCGCGGTTTAGCGCGTAAAATTACCGATTCGTCAGGTGAGCGCCTCGATTGTGGGGGCTCGACGCAACAGTCACGTTTAGCAGTCGCATTGCGCAGAACAGGGGTGGGACCATGAACACCATGCTTTATCCGGAACTCTACAAATCGCTCGAAGCCGTCCGCTGGGACATGGAGAAGGACATCCCTTGGGACAAGTTCGATGCCTCGCTGCTGACCGACGAGCAGGCGAAGACGATCAAGATGAACGCGATCACCGAGTGGTCGGCGCTGCCCGCGACGGAAATGTTCCTGCGCGACAACCACCACGACAGCGACTTCTCCGCCTTCATGAGCGTCTGGTTCTTCGAGGAGCAGAAGCATTCGCTGGTGCTGATGGAGTACCTGCGCCGCTTCAAGCCCGAGATGATGCCGACCGAGGACGAGCTGCACGCGGTGCGCTTCGAGTTCGACCCGGCGCCGCCGCTGGAAACCCTGATGCTGCACTTCTGCGGCGAGATCCGCCTGAACCACTGGTACCGCCGCGCCGCCGAGTGGCACACGGAACCCGTCATCAAGCACATCTACGAAACCATCTCGCGCGACGAGGCACGCCATGGCGGCGCCTACCTGCGCTACATGAAGAAGGCGCTGGTGAACTGCGGCGACGTCGCGCGCTCGGCCTTCGCCAAGATCGGCGTGCTGATGGCCTCGGCGCGTCGCACCGAGAAGCCGCTGCACCCCACCAACCTGCACGTGAACCAGTCGCTGTTCCCGCGCGATACCGTGCAGTCGCGCCTGCCCGATCCGGAATGGCTCGAGCGCTGGCTCGACGAGCAGATCCGTTTCGACGGCGAGTGGGAGAAGAAGGTGGTCGACCGGATCCTGCACAACCTGTCGATCCTGTTCGAGCGCACCTTCGCCACCGCGCAGGAGCTGAACCGCTACCGCAAGGAAGTCACGGGTCGCCTGCAGACGCCCGAGAGCGGCGCCGCCACGCAACCCGCCTGAGGCGGCAGCCGCTTCATCCATCGATTCGCCAGCCATTCGCCAGTCGATCTGCAGCACACCAAGCCCGCCGAAGTTCGCGCGGGCTTTTTTATTGGGCGGCGCGTAGCATGGCCGATCGAGCCGATCGAGCAGATGCGCCGGCTCGCCCGATTTCCGTTTCCCTTCTTCTCCAGCCGGACCGAAACCGATGCCCGCCGCTTTCGAACGTAAATTCACCACCCGCGAGGCGCTCGCCGCCCTGCGTCCGACGCTGAGCTCGCCCGTCGTGTTCACCAACGGCGTGTTCGACATCCTGCATCGCGGCCACGTCACCTACCTGGCCGACGCGAAGGCGCTCGGCGCCTGCCTGATCGTCGGCGTCAACAGCGACGCCTCGGTGCGCATGCTGGGCAAGGGCGACGATCGGCCGATCAATCGCCAGGAAGACCGCATGGCGCTGCTCGCCGCGCTCGAATGCGTCGACTGGGTGGTGGGCTTCGAGGAACAGACGCCGATCGACCTGATCGCCGCCGTGCGGCCCGACGTGCTGGTGAAGGGCGGCGACTACGACATGGATGCGCTGCCGGAATCGGCCCTGGTGCGCGGCTGGGGCGGCAAGGCGCTGGCGATTCCGTTCGAGTTCGAGCGCTCGACCACGGCGCTGCTGAAGAAGGTGCGCGGTTAAGTTGCCGTAAAATTCGATGGCGTCTCGATTGCGTCCTATTTAAAGGGGTTTTGCTGCGATTGATGGTCCGTGGGCGTTCGAGGGGCTTTGTGGTATACCTCTGAGGTTATCGCGGCGCGTCGGGACGAGCACGATCGAATCCCGCGTTGCTGGCGCATCCAGGGCGTACGGGCCGCCCAACTGCTTTTCGCGCCCGGATCAGGGGATAAGAACAATGCAGAACACGGCACAAGCCTTGAGAGACCTTGCGCTGGGGCCGCAGCACAACCGGCAAGTGCAAATCAGCTTTCCGGACGGCAACGCGCCTGACCCAATCCTGCTGCCTAACGCATTCGAGGCGGTTGAAGCGCTATCCAAGGATTTCACCTACAAGATCGACCTCCTGTCGGACAAAGACAAGCTTGCGCCGAAGGACTTTATCGGTAAACGGGTCACGATCAGTTTGGCGCGCGGCGATGGGAGCAGCCGATATTTCAACGGTCATATCTTTGCGTTCCGGCACGTTCGCACGGATGGCGGCTGGGTCTTCTATGAGGCGCATGTCGGTCCTTGGCTGCGCTACCTGAAGTACAGCCAGCACAATCGCCTGTTCCTCGACCAGAACCTGCACGACCAGACTGCGACGGTTTTCCAGGACTACGGTGTGTTGCCCGATTGGGCGTGGCAGGTCGGCGAAGACGATCCGCGCATGACGATGGCCTGTCAGTTCGATGAAGACGATCACAATTATCTTCATCGGCGCTGGGAACACGCGGGCTATTTGTACTGGTATGAGCACACGGCCAAGTCTCACAAGCTGACCGTTTCCGATCCGACGCGTCCTGCACCCGCCATCGACGGCAAGGGGCACGAAATCCGATTCCACAATGGCATGGGCGCGGAGGAGTCGGACAGCATTCTGACCTGGTCCCCGTTCCAGCAGACCACGTCGACGCACGCGGAACTGTCCCGTTTCGACTTCAAGACCCCGACGCCGACCCATGTTCAAACAAGCCTGTCGAGTCCGGAAGCTGCCCTGCCGCAGCTTGAATGGAACGAGTACGCTGGCGCGTACGGTTATCGGAACATGGAGCATGGCTATCAGGTCGTCAATCGTCGAATGGAGGAAATAGAAGCGACGATCAAACGCTTCGATGCGAAGGGCAACAATCGTTTTGTGCAGCCAGGGCGCTGGTTCCGACTGACGGACCGTTATGGTTCGGCGCTGAGCCGCGATCAGAGCGACGACGAATATCTGATCGTCTCGGTTCGACATGTGGCGACCAACAACTATCTGCAGGACACGGGGGCGCTGGCGGAATACCGCAATGAGTTCACGTGCGTCCCCAAGGCAACTCCGTGGCGGCCCGGACGAGGCTTCAACAGCGTCGACACGAAGATTCTCGCGCCGCAGACAGCGACCGTCGTCGGCCAGTCGGGTACAAGCATTCACACCGATGAACACGGCCGCGTCCTGATTCAATTCCACTGGGATCGCGACGGCAAGTATTCGACATGGGTGCGGGTCGCCAGCGGCTGGGCCGGAGGCGGCCAAGGAATGGCCGCGCTGCCCCGCATCGGCTCCGAAGTCATCGTGCAGTGGCTCGACGGCAATCCGGACCATCCCATCATTACGGGCCGCGTGATGAACGCGCGCAACGTGCCGTCGTGGAAGCTGCCGGACGAGAATGCGCTGATGGGCATTCGCAGCCGGGAACTGAACGGTGCAGACGGTAACGCGTCGTCAGGTCGCAGCAATCACCTGATTTTCGATGACACGGCAAACGCCATTCAGGCGCAGCTCCGATCTGACCATGCGGCGAGCCAGCTCTCGCTCGGCAAGATCACGCGCATTGAGGACTGGCAGGGGCGCAAGGATGCCCGAGGCGAAGGCTTCGAGCTGCGTACCGATGAGGTCGGTGCGATCCGCAGCGGCAAGGGCATGGTGATCAGCACGGAGGTACGTCCTGCCGCGCAAGGGCATCTCTCCGACGTTAGCGAACCGACATCGCGCCTGACCAAAGCGCAAACCTTACACGCGCAATCAGCCAAGCTGGCGCAGCACTATCAAGCCCAGGAAAGCGGTGCGGACCAAACCCCGATTGCTGACGCACTGAAATCGCAGGTGGACGGCATTCAGGGTGGGGGGGCGACGGGCACGAGTGGTCAAGACGACTTCCCTGAACTCAATGAAGCGCATCTATTGTTGGCTGGAGCGGCCGGCATTGCCGTCACGACGCCTGCGACCGCGCACGTCACGGGCGGCCAGCACGTAGCCGTGACGGCTGGCGAAAGCATGTCGGTCGCGACGGGGAAATCGTTCTTCGCCAGCGTATCGGACAAGTTCTCGCTATTCGTGCACAAAATGGGCATGAAGCTGATCGCGGCGAGCGGCAAGGTGCAGGTGCACGCGGAAAACGATGAGCTGGAACTGCTGGCGAAGAAGGTGTTGTCGATCATCAGCACGACGGACTGGATCAACATCACCGCGAAGCAGGGCATTCGCTTGACGGCCGGCAACAGCCAGTTAGAGGTCAGTGCGAAAGGCATCGTGGGCTATACGCCCGGCGAGAACAAGATTCATGCGGGCAGCCACGATACGGTGGGCCCGCAGAGCGTGCCAGCGCAGTTCCCTGGATCGGATCTGTGCTCGCAGTTGGCTGGCGGTGCTGCGGAAACCGGCCAGGCATCGATCGCAGTCGCCTGATGGATGACGGAATGAAAACGCTCACGCCTGCGATGCAGGCTGCCCCTGATCATCAGGAAGTGGTGACGACGGGCTTCCTGCTGGTGGAACCTGCGACACTCGCTCACGTGCCTGATCTAGCCTCGCTCGACATGCGAGCCTGCACCCCGCGCGTGCTGGCACATCGTGAAGAACTGATGCCACGGTTGATCGACCTTGCCGCCCTTGATCTGGAGGGGCAACGGATTGCGACCAAACGGTGGCAAGAGGAACCGGAGGTCGACCGCCCGCCCGCAATTTGCGCGTGGATCGACAGCGCTGCGGATATCGATACGCTCGCCGAACATGTCGCACGGTATCTGGTCGGTCCCGGCGAGGGCGGGCGGCCAGTGTTCTGGCGGTACTACGATCCGCGTGTCTTGAGCCTTACCCTGGCAGTCTTCGATCCGAGTCAGCGGCTGGCCCTCTTGGGACCCGTCCGAGAATGGTGCTTCGCTTGGGCCGGCCATCGCTGGCGTAGCGCCGGCCTGGGTGCCGACTTTGTGCCGCTGGACGATCAAGCGTCAGGCTGGCCGCGCCCTGACCAGTGGCCGCGCATCAACCGCAGCGAGATTGCCGACCGGATTCGCCGGCGGCTGCCGACGCTGTCGGTCGAACAGGCAGCGCAGTCGCCGGCGGCGCTCGATCAGATCTTGTGCTCGTTGGACGGCCAGGACGCGATGAACATGGATGCGCTCGTCGACGATGCAGTTCAACGTATGCGGCACGCTTTCCTGACCGAATGAAGCTGTCACTTCATACCGTGAAATTCCGAGGATCAACCCATGCCGACCACTAAAGGCTGTCCGCTTTGCGATCGCCAGTCGCTGCTGATCTATCCCGTCCGATACGCGATCGCGTGCCCGCGAGGCGCTTCCAAAGCGCCGGCCCTATCTGGCAATTTTCGGATCGACGGACGTGCCCCTCAGACCGTTGCGACCGCGAAGTACACATTGCGCGCATTGCGCCCTGGCTATCTTTACACCTACGACGAGAAGCGGAAGAAACTGGCCGCTTATATGGTTCTTGACGACGGGATCATGTGGAGTTTTCCCCCCGACGTGACGCCGCCGCCGGGCGACGCGGAAAGCGCGCTGACCCAAGGCTGCGCGATGGCCGGAGACTTGGCTTTCGAATCGCTCGGCCGTTGTGTGAGCGTCGAACACACGCCCGGAAGTGACGAAGCGACCAACCTCTGGATTGGCTGGTCGAACGTGCGATGGACCAAGGACCTCGTGTACAACAAAATCAACGACGCGGCTTGGCGCAAGCAGCATATGCAGTGCGTCAACGTTCCCGCGATGCTGGCCGGGAGCGCAACCGACACAGGCGAATTTCAAGCCACTCAGAGCAAGATCGCGCATTTCGCGATGGACGCTCAGGCAATGGCGGCTGCGTTTGGCTTTAGCAACCGCGCGCCCAAGGACGAGATTCGCCTGCGTCAGCGAAACGTCGCCAAACGAATCGGCGACGCGATGGCTGAATCTCCGAACAAGAAAGGGTTTGTGGTCGCGGTCAATGACCCTGTCGGTCTCACTAACGATCTCGCGGAACTGACGGTTCCCAACCTGAACAACGGTTTCGACGAACAGATGTTTTGGAAGTGGACATCTGCGCAATTGCTCGAACGTGCTGAAGCGGGAATTCGAGCGAATGCGAAAGCCATTACCGGGCTGACCTATGGAACCTCGAAAACCATCGCGGACGCCAATGCCGCCAATATGAAGGTCGGCGCGCAAGGCGTGCCGGATGCGATTGGTTTTTTCCACGTGATGCGCTCTTGGATTAAGACGGGCAGCCTTGAGCAGGCGATGAAGGAGGAAGACCAAAAGACCGAGAACGTTCCGGCAACGCAGGAAGCGGCGGCGAACGAGGCGTGGGAGGAGGCAACGTTCAAGGTCGGTCCCGATGGGAAGCGAACCAGCGTGCTCGATGAAGAGGCATTGAAACGCTTCCCGCAGGAGTATCAGCAAGCGCTTGCAGCCTTCAATCCAAAGTGGCAGCCGCTGGTGCAAGCGCATGCGGATTGGCTCAAGTCGCAATTGCTCGCCGAATGGATGGCGGGTGTTCACGATTCGCAGGATCTCCGGAGCGGCTACGCGTACAGTGAGTCGTGCGCGCAGACCATAGGCGCCGCTGTCGGTACTGAGGCTTGCAAGACGGTGCTAGATGGCTGGCTGAACGGTCGAGCTTCAGATATCCGTAATCTGTACGTGCGCGCTCTGATGTTCAATCAGGACACGCTAATGAAAGCGGCGGATGCACAGGTGCACGGTTCTGATATTCAGTATGAGAACTTCCTGAACCTCTATAAGGAAGCGTTCAAGAAGATCGAAAAACTTGGTAACGCGGCCAACCTGCGTGATCGGCTTATCGTGACGACCGCCAATCAGATCGTCAGCGTACTTACGAAGACCACGCGGGGCGCCGCACTGGGCTTCGTGACCATTCGTTTGGCGATACAGTCCGGTGTTCGACTCAAACCGTCGCAAGTCACTAAGCTTGCCATTCGCGACTGGGCTTTGCAGCAGGCTCGGGAATTGGGCGTCAAACTGGATGGCGACCGGACTGAACAGCGCGCGTCCGCGACTCAAGTCGGGAAGCAGGTGCTGAAGACGGCACCACCCAGTGATCCAAATATCGTCGCCTACGAGATGGACGTCGATGCTCTGGTCAAGGATGGGAAGTTGGAGGCCAGTGCCATCAAGGCCGTCAAGGTTCCGGGTGTGGATGCTGCCAAGAAGTGGCTTGGCTCGGCCCAGGAGTTCAATCTCGGCGTTGTGACGGTGATTTTCCAGATGGCGACGCTTACGTTCGCGGCAAAGGATTGGGCGGGCAGTGATCAGTTCAGCCAAGGCGAAACCGGTCTGAAGGCGGTCGGGGCTGTCGTTTCGATCGTCGGGACCGTCATCGAAACCGCGTCGGAAACCGTGGCGAAAGCACCGGCTCATCCGCTGTCGGCGTTCATCATGAAGCAGTGGGCCGGTGCTAGCGAATGGGCCGAGGTCGGGGCGAAGGTCGGTCGTGGTCTTGGCGCGATCGCTGGGATCGTGTTGGCGGGGTATGACATTTTCAAGAACATGCCTGAAGCGTGGAGTAATGGGGAAAAGAATCTTTCCAGGCTTTATTTTGTCAGTGGGGTCCTTGGGGCGTATGTGGCTGCAGCAGCATTCTTTAGCCTTCCCCTATTCTGGCCGGCTCTTATCTTGTCAATTCTGGTAGGTATCGCGATCGCCTTTATCAAGGCGTCTGCCCTGAAGGACTGGGTATCACGCTGCAAGTTTAGTAAAGGGGAGCACTACGATTCGCTTGAGGCGGAACTCAAGGCGTTTAACTCTGCGGCAGGAGGCTGATACATGGATGAACGCGTCATGAAGAAATGCATTGGTGAGCCCGTGCCAGAGTGGGATTTGGCGCATCGCTTGCCAATCAACCAGTCTGTCGGCCCAACTGTTCAGGATTTCGGTTCGACATTTAGCATCAACTCGACCTTCATGGATGTGATCGAGCCGTCTTTCCTTGAAAAACAGTGGTTCGTCACCGGTGTCGTGTTCGCTTTTCTATGCATAGGGATTGGGCCATATATCTACGTTTTTACCCATGCGAATGGAGCATCAGGCGATTTCATAATGAATTGCCTGGCGGTTGGAGCTATGGCCCTGTTTGGAACCATGGTCTGGAAACTCGGGCGCGGACTGTTCTTTGGTTTGCGCTATCGCCCGATCCGCTTTCATCGTGACGCTCGCAAGCTTTTTGCGATGCGTACTCGTCGGTTCATCGGCAAGTCCGGCGAGGGTGACGTCGTTTGGGAAGCACCGTGGACAGAAGATTCGATCTTTTGTTTACATCGCGAGGACACGTCCTTCGGCACGATCTTCCACATTCGGCACTATACGGTCGACGATCACGGCAATGTCACTCGTGTGTTCTCGATCGGCCGGGAGTGGACCGGCAGGCGGCAGGTTGAAATGGCGCTAGCGCAGTGGAACTACTGGTGTGCGTACATGAACAACGGCCCGAGCGGTTTGCCTAAACCGATGCTGTTCCACACGCAGAACGAGACGCCGCGCGAGTCGTTCCTGTTTTCTCTGTACAGCTTCGGCATGCGTGCGCCGGTCTTCATTCGGCTGCTGATGATGCCGTTGATTCTGATTTTTACCGTCATGCGAATCATTGCAAATGCGACTTGCCGCGATCCCGTCTGGCCTGCCGCGATCGAGCAAATCTCCGTGATTGCGCCCGACGACCTCTACGCGGAACCCCGCTCGGGGACACCTGTCGGATGGGGCGACACGGTTCTGGCCCAGCAGCGCGGCGAGTATCCGAATGATCCCAAAGCACGCGTCGAAGACTGGGCGGGTGAACCCGATGGCAGGCTGTATGCGGCAGCTTGGCTGGAGAATCCGGGTGCCAACATGAGGCACGCGGCTGCACGTAGCTAACGCTTATTGATGAAGAGGGTTTCCGGCATGCTTGCAAAGCACCTCGTAGTTGCACTAACCACGGCACATGTATTGTTCGTCGGAGGCATGTCAAGTGCCTATGCAAAATACGATGCTGCGGAAAAAGCGGTCGAGGCAGCATTGGGCAATGACCACGATATCGAATTTTCCGATTTATACGAAAGTACTCCTGATTTGCATGGGATAAGTCCAACGCCGAACTACAAACGAACGTTCGTCTGCGGATACGTCAGCTATAAAAAGCCGGATGGCAAACCGGTACGGGTGCGCTTCATTTATGCAGCCCGTTCGGATGACCCGTCACTTTCCGACTATGGTCCGCTCAACCTGGAGAGGCCCGAGTTAAACGACGGAATTCGTGATGAGCGCAATCGAGGCAGGTATGCGACCGCGTTCGAATTCTCGGGGTGGAATCGAGTGTGCGCTAATGCTCAGCATCCGAAGACTTTTAGCGGAGTCGCTCCGAAGAGCGATGGTTGACTTGCATACAGATGCGGCCAGATCGCGTCGAGTCCACAACATGACATGCAGGCGATGCGGGAAGGGGAGATGAAAGACGAACACGGACGCGGCGTGATCCGCCTGCACGACAAGACGACCCACGGCGGCGACGTGATCACCGCGAGCGACGATTTGACAGCGCTGGGCGTGCCGGTTGCGCTGAAGGATCACCTGACATGGTGCCCAAAGTGTGGCGGGCAGTTCAGGATCATTCCGCAAGAGAGTACCCGCAACCATCACGGCACGCCGGTCGCCTTCCACGACGATCCGACGGAATGCGGGGCCCGACTGATTTCGTCGCTTGAATAAAGGTAGTTGGCATGAGCAGTTCGGTGGCCAGGAGGAGAAAGTAACTTTGAAGGATGTGTCTTCACGCGCCCCCGTCTTGATATCCGAGACCCGGTTTCAAGCGCTGCGTGCCGATATTCGTCAGCGGCTCATGACCGCACTGATGTGCTCGGCCACTGCCGTTACCGATCCGAAGCTCGCTCGCTTGCCTGGGCCGGTTCGCTATCGGATCACGGGCGCGTTTGCCGCGTGGGACGCTCTGCGGGCAGCAACAGACCGCGTGGCGTCGCCGACGCTAACCGACATGCTGCGCTCTCACGGCATCCTGCGTTTGACGCGCTATCTCGATCGCTTTACGAGGGATCTTTTGCCGCACGGAGCGAATGGCCGCTCGGCCGACGCACTTGCCGGGATCGCTCAATACAGCGGCGTGTGGCTCGCCTTCGAAGTGCGTAAAGGTACGTTTTACGAACCAACCCCACCGCTGCACCGTCTGCTCGACTCCGCCTATATCGCGGAGGATGTGCCGATTGGCATGCTCAAAATGCCGACCGATACGCTATGCATCATTCCCGAACCTACGCGCTGGAAGCAAGCCGGCGATATTGAAGCGATTGTGATCTTCAGGAATGAGCGGTCGATCGGCGTTGCCACATGGTTAATGGCCGGCGGTCCTAACGACGGCGTGGCGATGGATTCGATTACGCTGCCGCTGGAGGACCCCGACAAGACGATTCGTGAATTGGTGGACGAGTTGTTTCAGCGGCCTGCAGCCGACGGCATGCCTGATTCGCCTGACGCTCAGCAGT
This sequence comes from Burkholderia gladioli, assembly GCF_000959725.1. Classification (NCBI taxonomy): domain Bacteria; kingdom Pseudomonadati; phylum Pseudomonadota; class Betaproteobacteria; order Burkholderiales; family Burkholderiaceae; genus Burkholderia; species Burkholderia gladioli. The sequence goes on along the minus strand of NZ_CP009323.1, from coordinate 1,204,341 downwards.
TCTGGCGTGACGCTCTGGACTATGCGATCAAGATGTTGTTGTACCTCAATGCACGCGATGCGCAGGTCGTTCAAGAGCGCGCTTATTCGAACGCGCCACGACACTTTCCTGGGCTTGGCAAGCGAAAGCGCGCGGAACGGCTCGCGGAAATTGAACAGCTCTACGACCGACATGTCGTCGGCCCTGCGATTCTCGATGCCGAAGCGGCCGGATCAGTCCCATCGGACGGTACGCATCGCGAAGTCAGCGGCCACTGGCGGCGGCCGCACTTCCGGATGCAGCCGTGCGGCCCACACGCGGCATTGCGCAAACTTATCTTCGTCGGTCCGGCGCTTGTGCGCCCCGACCGACTCGGACTGTAGCTGAATGGATGATTTGCTGCCGCATTACGAATACGAACTCGGGTTGTTCGCTCGGGCATTGGGCGATTTCGCGATCCGCTATCCGAAGGTCGCCGCCCGGCTCGGCATCCAGAGTGGTCGGACCGACGATCCGCATACGACGCGTCTGATACAAACTTTTTCGTTTCTTGCGGCGCACCTCGATTCGAAGCTGGCCGACGATGATCCCGAGTTCACCGAGGCGCTGCTCGAGGTTGTCTACCCGCACTATCTGCGAACCGTGCCATCGTGCGCGATTGCTCGATTCGAACCACGGGCGATCGTCGGTCAACTGACGGAGCCGTTCGTCGTGCCACGCGGCGTCGCATTGAATTCGCGCACAGCCCCAGTGCGATTCCAGTCGATCTATGACGTGACCATTTCGCCGTTGCAAATCCGCGCCGCGCGCTATGCATCGACGACGCTGGCGCCGTCGGCCGTGAGATTACCGGCCGACGCGACAGGGGTGTTGTCGATCAGCTTCGCGTCGGCCGCTGGTCCGTTCACTGCGGCCGTTCCGGACGGCCTTATACGTCTTTACCTTGCTGGCGAACGGCCGTTCGTCTCGTCGCTGCTGGACGCGTTGCTGTTGCGCGCGGTCGCCGCGTACGTTGAAGTTGATCAATGTGGGCGCTGGCAAGCACTATCGAAAGTGCCGTTCGAGCCGGTCGGCTTTTCCGATAACGAGCGCTTGCTGCCCGACAGCCGAACCATCAGCCGGACCGCAACCGCCTACCGCTACTTGCTGGAATACTTCGCGTTTCCCGAGTTGTTCGATTTCGTCGATCTCGACATGGGTCGCGTGCGGCGAGCAGCACGCGACCCCGACGCTCGTGAGCTGACCTTGCATGTCGTATTGCGCGATACACCCGCCGATTCGGTCGCGGCGCAGGCGCTTGCATCGCTTGACTCGTCGGCGTTCAAGTTGTTCTGCACGCCCGTCGTGAATCTGTTTTCTCAACCGGCCCAGCCCATTTTCTTGAAGGGGCAGGATGCCTATCCGGTTCAGCCCATGCGACTGATGAAACATTCGTCGCTGGGTGTGTATTCGGTCGACGCGGTCTATCTGGGTGGGTTGTCAACGAAAAACGACAAAGACGAGGGCGTGCCGCTCGATAGTGACCACTCCAGAATTCTGGTGCGACCGTATCAGGCACTGAATCACGATCCACGCCCGGAGTCGACCACAGTGTATTGGGTCGCGTTTCGTGATCGCGACGCGGGGTCATCCGACCGTCAAACCATGATGTTGTCGCTCGTCGGACCGGACGGACAGTCGGCCCGGCCGAAGCTGCCGCAAATCGATGTGTTGACTACGGTGACGAATCGCGATTTGCCAGCGCGCTTGCCAATCGGCGACTCGGCGGGCGATTTGCTGCTCGAAAGCAAGTCGCTGGATTGCCCGATCCAGTTGATGACTCGACCGACGTTGACGGCCGAACTGCCGCGCGGCCACGGTGCGATGTGGCGCGTATTGTCGACGTTGTCGCCGCATCCGCTAGACCTGGTGCGCGACGGGGTATCGGGCCTGAAGGCATTCCTGCGGCTCCACGCCGTGCGCACGACGTCGCTCGCGCAGGGCTGCATCGATGCGATCACCGACCTGGACTACAAGGAGGCGATCAAATGGATGCCGTTGGATAGGCAGTTCCCGTCGTTCGTGCGCGGCATCGAAATCATGCTGTCGTTCGACGAGACCGCATCGCGGGAAGTGAGTCTGGTCGTGTTTACGAAATTGCTTGAACGGTTCTTCGCGCCTTATGCGCCGATGAACAGCTATGTTCAACTGGTTGTCCGTTCGGCGCAGACCGGCCAAGAGCTGACGCGAGGCGCGGCCACCTCAGGCGCGCAACCGCTGATCTAATCGCGAGCCGGTTTGATCAATATTCAGATAAATGTGCGTAAGTCAAAACAGCTTGCCCCTGCTTGCTGCATCTCACGGCAGTCGAGGGGGCGGACAAAATCTTGGACTACCTGGCGGTAGGCCGTGTACTGGTGCGAAGACCGCATTCGAGCAGTTCGGCTGTATCTGAAGTTGAGCAAGCGCATCAGGGCGCGGCGGACTGACCTGAAAACCGGCGCCTACCTCGGGATCGAGGTCGGCGCCTTATCACCGAGGCGCGTTCAGGCGCGCAGCTTGTGATGCGGCTTGAGCGGCCGCGAGGCAGCCGCGCGGCGGCGCTTGCCCTCGGCCAGGGCGGCTGGCGCAACCGCCAGCGTGGCGGCGGCGAGCGGGGCGAGATGCTCGAGTCGCGCCAGATGCGCGGGCGAGGTCGATGCCGATGGCGCGGAAGTCGCGGACGGCGCCGCCGGCACGGCGGGTGCCGAACCGGGCGCGGAGCCGGGCGTCGGGGCCGATGCCGCGCCGTCGCCGGAAGCCGCATCGGCCGACGAGGCCGCGAGCGGCTGCGACTCGATCGGCGGCGAGCTGATCGGGCCGCCCACCACCGGCTGCTCGGCGGCCTGGGCGACGGCTGTGGTGTGCAGCGCCTGCGGCCTTACCTGCTGCGTCAGGTGCCAGGGTTCGCGCGCCCCGGCGGCCGGCGGCGGTCCGAACAGCCCCTGGATCGCGGCCAGCGCGACCAGGTTCGCCACCAGCAGTATCGCGATGAGCCAACGTAGCATCGTCGAACCTCTCCCTCGAAAGTCAGTCGTCCGCGCGCCCGGCGATGGCCGGCACGCCCCATTCCATCCTCAATCCCGCGCCGCGTCCTGCGCGATGCGTGCCAGCCCCGACAGCACCAGCGTGTCGTGCCGCGTATAGGGCACCGTCAGCACCTGCGCGACGGCATCGGCTGCACCGCCCGACAATACCAGCCGCACCGGCCGCGTGTCCTCGGCCGAGCGCTCGCGCCAGGCGCGCTCGACCAGCCCGGCCTGCGCCTGCAGGCAGCCGGCCGACAGCGAATGCGCGGTATCGGTGGCGAACGGGATGCGCCCCGCGGTCTGGTCGAGTTCGTCGACCAGGCGCCGCGCCGTGTCGGTGGTGAGCGTCGGCAACTGCGCCGTGTGCGTACCGAGCGAGCGCATCATCAGCGCCCAGCCCGGCGCGATCAGCCCGCCGACGAAGCGGCCGTCGGCCTCCAGCGATTCGAGCGTGGTGGCGGTGCCGAAGGTGGCGATCAGCAGGGCTTCGCCGGGGAAGGCGGCGCGCGCGCCGATCAGCCCGCACCAGCGATCGCTGCCGAGTTGCGAGGGCTGCCCGTAACCGTTGCTGACGCCGCATTGTGCCGCGCGCGCGGTGACGATGCGGCGCGGCAGGCCCGGCCAGCGCGCCTCGACCAGGGCCTCGATGCGCGCGGCGACGTCCGCGCCGGCCACGTTCGAGATCCAGGCGCCGCGCGGCGCGGGCCGGCCCGGCCAGGCGGGTATCGCGGCGGCCGCGTGGTCCGCGCCGTGATCGAAGGCGGCGCTCTCGACCAGTTGGCCGCCGGCATCGGCCAGCGCCCACTTGATGCGGCTGTTGCCCGCGTCGACGAGCAGCGCGAGCTCGTTCATCGAACCTCGCCGCCTGCGGCGGCGCCCGGGCGCAGCGAGACGTCGCCGGCCGCGATCGCGCGCGGGCCCTCGGCGGTATCGAGCAGCAACTGCCCCTGTTCGTCGATGCCGGTGGCGATGCCGCGCGCGAGTTCCCGGCCCTGTTCGAGCAGCACCACCTCGCGGCCCGCGTAGGCGTGCAGCGCGGCCCAGCGCGGGCGGAACGGCGCCAGGCCGGCCGCCGCGAAATGCTCCAGCGCGGTGGCCAGCGGATCGAGCACGGCGGCCAGCGTGTCGGTGAGGTTCGCCGCCGGGCAGGTCGAGGACAGCGCGGCGGGCGGCAGGGCGCCGGCCAGCGCCGCGTCGCGCGCGCGCAGCGCGTCGACCTCGGCGGCCACCGCCTCGGCGCCGCGCACGTTGATGCCGAAGCCGATCACGATCGCGGTGGCCTGCGGGGTGTTCCAGACGGTCTCGACCAGGATCCCGCCGAGCTTGCCGAGCGGCTGCTCGTCGTCGCTCAGCAGCAGGTCGTTCGGCCATTTGAGGCGCACCTGCTGGCCGCGCAGCGGCAGCTTGCCGAGCCCCTCGGCCAGCGCCACGCCGACCGCCAGGCTCAGGCCCGCGAGCGCGTCGACCGGGCGCGGCAGCACGCAGCCGACCGAGCAGAGCAGCGCGTTGCCGGGCAGCGCGAACCAGGGCCGGCCCTGGCGGCCGCGGCCGGCGGTCTGCTCGTAGGCGACGCGCACGATCGGCTTGGGCAGCGCGTCGCGCGTGCGCGGCAGGGTCTTCAAGTGCGCGGCGAGGTCGGCATTGGTCGAGCCGGTGGCCTCGACGATGTCGAGCGGCCAGGGCTCGGGCGCCGAGGCGGGAAGCGAGTGCGCGCGGGCCGGGTCGATCCGCGCGTCGTCGGGAAGGGGCGGGGAGGCTGTCATGGCGGCTATTGTACGAGAGCCGGCGCGCCGGGGGCCGCTCGTCGCGCGGGCGCGTGCAAGCCTGGAGGAGCGGGTGCCGCGCTCGCGGCGGCACGTGGTTCGAGCCCCTCGTTGCTTGGCCGCCGCGATCGTCGCCGAGCCCGGTTGCGGTCGGCGTCGCGCAGGCGAGCGCCGGGCCTTGACGACGAACCGGTCAGTTCCTCGCCGTGCCTTGCCGTGTCGTGCCGTGCCGTGTCGCGGTCTGCTTCGCGCAAGCCGGCGCGCGGGCGGGCAGCCGTCGCGCCGCTCGCGCCTGCCCGCGTCGCCGCCCGGCCCCGGCTCGGCCTCAGGGCGCGCTGGCGGGATGCTTCAGCGCATGCGCGGCTTCCAGCCATTGCGCGTGATAGGCATCCTCGTCGCGCTTCACGCCCAGCTCGCCGCTGCGATAGGCCATCGCCAGCGCCTGCACGGCTTCCGGCAGCTCGTGCTCGGCGGCGCTGCGATAGAGCGCCAGCGCGCGTGCCTCGTCGCGCGGCACGCCGTCGCCGTCGCGATAGGCGTTGGCCAGCATGAACTGCGCGGCCGGCAACTCCTGCCGGGCGGCGCGCGTGAACCAGCGCGCCGCTTCGGCCGGATCGGCGCTCACGCCGTAGCCGCTGCGATAGATCAGCCCGACGTAGTAGGCGGCGGCCGCGTCGCCGGCCTCGGCGGCGGGCCGCAGCAGGGCCAGCGCGCGGCGGTAGTCGCGCGCCACGCCGCCGCTGCCGAAGAAGCGCGCGCGGCCCAGCGCGAGGCGCGCCTCGCGCACGCTCAGCGCGGTGGCGCCGGCATGCGCGGCCGGATCGGCTTCGGCGGCCGTCTCCAGCCAGCCGAGCCCCTCGTCGCGCAGGCCGCTGTCGCGCGAGTCGAGCAGGGCGCCGCCGAGCGCGACCTGCGCATCGCCGCGCCCGTCGCGCGCGAGTTCGCGCAACTGCTGCATCGCGTGCGGCTCGCCGGCCTGGGCCACCATCGCGCGCCATTGCTCGATCTGGACCCGGTCGGCGCGGGCGGCGCCGCCACCCCAGCCGGCCGCCGCCACGCCGGCGGCGAGCAGCGCGGCCACCGCCAGCATGCCGGCGGCCGGCAGGTTGGCGCGGGCCAGGCGCGCCAGCCCGCGCGCCGGGGCCGAGATCGACGCGGAGACGGTTGCCGAAGCACCGGCGGACAAGCTGTCGAACATGCGCATCGCGGGCCTCACTGGGTCAGGTCGATTTCATAGGTGGCGAGGCCCTTGCCGCTGCCGTCGTCGGCGCTCACCTGGGTGATGCCGGCCAGGCCCGCCGCGGCGGCCTCGGCCAGCAGGTTCGGCGCCGAGGCGAAGCGCACGTGCGCCGCCGAGCTGGCGAGCCGGGTGAAGCGCCAGCTGCGCGCCGCGCCGTCGGTGGCGCGGGTGAGCTTGCCGCGCTTCTTGATGTAGGCGATCAGCACGTCGCGGTTGGCGTCGGGCGAGGCGAAGATCGTCTTGCTGCCGTCCAGGCCCGGGAAGTTGCCGCCGCCGCTGGCGCGGTAGTTGTTGGTGGCGACGATGAACTGCGCGTTCGCGTCGAGTGCCGCGCCCTTGTACAGCAGGTTGCGGATCCGGCTGCCCACCGGCTGCGTGACGTCGATCTCGTAGCTCAGTTCCGGCGAGGTGAACATGTCGAAGTTGTAGCCGGGGAAGCTGCTGACCAGCTGCTGCACGGTGGCGGCGTTCGGATCGATGGTGTTGAAGCGCTTGGCGGCCGTCTCGAGCCAGGCCTTCAGGTCGCCGCCGCTGATCTTCACCGCGTAGACGGTGTTCGGGTACAGGTAGAGGTCGGCCGCGTTGTTGATCGCCAGGCCGCCCGGCGCCACGTCGGTGAAGTCGGTGCCGCCGCCGAAGCCGCTCTTGAACGGCGCGCTGACCGACAGCACCGGCAGCGAGGCGTATTGCGGCAGGTTCGCCTGCACGTAGCTCGCCACGTAGTCGGCCTGCGCCTCGTTGACGATCTGGATCGCGCCCGGGTCGCCCACGTCGGCGAAGTAGCTGCTCATGCGGTAGTCGGTGCTGCCCACCGGCGTCTTCACGTAGTCGATGGTGGCCTGGTGCTCGGCCGCGATCGCCGCCGACACGCTCGGGTCGGCCGCCACGTAGCTCTTGTCGGCGTTCTGGATCGAGCGCGCCTCGACCGTGGTCCGCGACTTGTCGACGTTCCAGCGCTTGCCGTCCCAGGCCAGGCCCAGCTTGATCACGCCGAGGTGCTTGCCCCAGTAGTTGGCCATCACGGTGGGCACGCCGTTGACGGTGCCCTTGACCTTGTCGACGCCCGGCAGGTTGAACTGGCCGACCGTGCTGTTCGCGTCCGGGAACACCTGATGCGAGTGGCCGATCAGCATCGCGTCGATGCCGGGCACCTGGGCCAGCCACCAGCTGCCGTTCTCCATGGTCGGCGAGTAGGCGGAATTGTCGAGGCCGCCGTGCGAGATCGCCACCACCAGGTCGGCGCCCTTGGCGCGCATCTCGGGGATGTACTTCTCGGCGGCTTCCTTGAGGCCGGTGGTGTAGACCTTGCCGTCCAGCCAGCGCTTGTCCCAGCTCATGATCGCCGGCGGCGTGAAGCCGATGATGCCGACCTTGACCGGCGCGCTCACGGTGCTGCCGTCGGGCGCGGTGGCGCTCACCACCCTGGTGATGATCGTGTAGGGCTGGAACAGCGGCTGCCTGGTCCTGGCGCTGATCACGTTGGACAGCACCTGCGGGAAGTTCGGCCCTGCGCATTGGCGCTGCTGTGCCGGATCGGGCAGCCCGTCGATGTCGAAACGATTGCCGGTGACCTGCGAGAGATAGGGCAGGCCGTAGTTGAATTCGTGGTTGCCGATCGCGCCGCCGTCGAACTTCGCGGCGTTCATCACCTTGTAGATCGCCAGCGTCTGGTCGCAGGAAACCGGCTTGACCAGCGCCTGGTAGTCGGACAGCGCGGTGCCCTGGATGGTGTCGCCGTCGTCGAGCAGCAGGTTGTTCGGATATTGCTTGCGGGCCGCCGCGATCAGCGTGGCGACGCGCTCGAAGCCGATCGAATTGTCGGCCGCCAGCTTGAAGTAGTCGTAGGACAGCACGTTGGTGTGGAGGTCGGTGGTTTCCAGCAGCGCGAGCGTGGCGCGCGTGCCGGCCGGCGCCTGGGCCTCGGTGGACGGCGCGCCGGCGGCCGGCGGCGCGTCATCGTCGTTGCCGCAGGCCGACAGGCCGGCGGCGGTAAGAACGGCGGCGGCCGCGAGCATGGCCGCGCGTGCCGCGGAAACGCACAACGGCGAGGGGAAGCGCATCGGAATGTCCTTGTCGTTTGTTATGGCGGGCGAGAAACCACGGCGATGGCGCCGTCGGCCGGAACCGTCTGCAAGTATCGAAAGCGAACATGACGGTGAAATGAAAGTAGCTCGACCGGCATTTGGAAGATTGGCTCGAAATGCCGGGCGGGGCGTGGACTTGCCGGCCCGCGCGCGGGGCCGCCGGGCGCGCCGCGAGGCGGTGGCGCCTTGCGGGTTTGCGCCGAGCACAGCTTGGGCGCGCAGGCAGATGGGGTTCGATACAATGGCCGCTGTCTCAATCTCGCGAAAATTCGGCTCCCTTGGACTTCCAGACACCTCCGGGCCTGTCGGTGGATACCGGCGGCGACGGCAAGATCGTGCGCCTGTCCGGGCAATGGACGGCGCTGGCGCTGGCGCGCGACCGCGGCGTGGTGGTGCGGCGCGTCCACAAGCTCGCGCGCGGCCCGGCGCGCGCCGGCGGCCGGATGACGGCGCTGGGCGCCGGTTCCGCCGCCGCGCAGGGCGGCCCGGTCAGCCGCTGGGACCTGTCGGCGATCGACCGGCTCGATCACGTCGGCGGGCAGGCGCTATGGCGTGTCTGGGGCCACCGGCTGCCCGAGGGCCTGACGCTGACCGACAACCAGCGCACCATCTTCGAGCGGATCCAGCGTCTCGACGAGGCGCGCGAGGAACCGGAGCCGGTGATCCGCCACGATCCGGTCACGCGGCTCGGGCTGGCCCTGATGCAGTTCGGCGAGCACCTGTTCGGCGGCATCGCCATGTTCGGGCGCGTGATCCTCGACCTCGGCTCGATCGCCCGACGCCCCAAGACCATGCCCTGGACCGAGATCTCGGCCAACGTCTACAACGCCGGCGCCAAGGCGCTGCCGATCACGGCCCTGGTGGCCTTCCTGATCGGCATCGTGCTGAGCTACCTGTCGGCCCAGCAGTTGCAGCAGTTCGGCGCCAACCGCTATATCGTCAACATCCTCGGGCTGTCGGTGATCCGCGAGCTGGGGCCGGTGCTGGCGGCGATCCTGGTGGCCGGACGCTCGGGCTCGGCGATCACCGCCCAGATCGGCGTGATGCGCGTCACCGAGGAGCTCGACGCGATGCGCGTGATGGGCATCCCGCACGGGCTGCGCATCGTGCTGCCGCGGGTGCTCGCGCTCGGCGTGGCGATGCCGCTGCTGGTGATGTGGACCAATATCGTCGCGCTCTCGGGCGGGGCGCTGGCCGCCAAGCTGGCACTGGGCATCGACGTCAACTTCTTCATCCGCTCGCTGCCGGGCGTGGTGCCGATCGCCAACCTGTGGATCGGGCTCGGCAAGGGCGTGGTGTTCGGCATGCTGATCGCCCTGGTCGGCTGCCATTTCGGATTCCGCATCAAGGCCAATTCGCAGAGTTTGGGCGAGGGCACCACCACCTCGGTGGTCACCTCGATCACGGTGGTGATCCTGGCCGACGCGGTGTTCGCGATCCTGTTCCAGAACGTGGGGCTCGGATGATGGACGAGAATCGGAACGCGCCGGTGCAGACGGGCGGTGGCACTGCCGCCGCCGCGATGCGCGCGGCCGGCGCCGGGGGCGAGGCGAACCCGGCCGGCTACGTGATCGAAGTGCGCGACATGACCAAGCGCTACGGGCGCAACGTGATCCACGAGCATCTCGACTTCGACGTGCGCCAGGGCGAGATCATCTCGATCGTGGGCGGCTCGGGCTCGGGCAAGACCACCCTGGTGCGCCAGATCCTGGGCCTGGAGCAGCCCAGCTCGGGCACCGTGCGCGTGTTCGGCGAGGATCTCGCCACCCTCGACGACGATTCGGCGCGCGTGATGCGCAGCCGCTCCGGCATGCTGTTCCAGCATGGCGCGCTGTTCTCCTCGCTGACCGTGTTCGACAACATCGCCCAGCCGCTGCGCGAGCTCGGGCGTGTGCCCGAGGACCTGCTGCACGAGATCGTGATGCTCAAGCTGGAGATGGTCGGGCTGCCCTGCAAGCACGCCTCGAAGATGCCCTCGGCGCTGTCCGGCGGGATGGTCAAGCGGGTCGGCATCGCCCGCGCGATCGCGCTGGAGCCCGAGCTGCTGTTCCTCGACGAGCCCACCGCCGGGCTCGACCCGCGCGCCTCGGACGAATTCGTCGACCTGATCGCCACCCTGCATCGCACCCTGGGCCTGACGGTGGTGATGATCACCCACGATCTCGACACCATGGTGGCGCTCTCCACGCGGGTGGCGGTGATCGCCGATCGCAAGGTGCTGGTGGCCGCGCCCGTCGAGGAGGCGGCCAGCGTCGACCATCCCTTCATCAAGGAATACTTCCTCGGCCTGCGCGGGCGCCGCGCGCTGCAGGCGCTGCCGCCCGAGCGGCGCGCGAAATTGCCGAAGGCGGCACTCGAGCCGGCGCTGTCCAGCGTCGAGCTGTAAAGCAAGGAATCGCGAATGGAAAACAAGTCACATGCGTTCTGGGCGGGGCTGTTCGCCATCGGCCTGCTGCTCGCGATCATCGCGGCGGTGTTCTGGTTCAACGTCGATCGCACGGTACGGATCCCTTACGACCTGGTGGCGCGCACCAACGTGACGGGCCTGTTCCCCGACGCGGCGGTGCGCTATCGCGGCCTGGACGTCGGCAAGGTCGCCACCATCCACTTCGACCGCGCCCACCCGGGCGAGATCTCGATCCGCATCCTGGTCGACAAGGATGCGCCGATCACGCGCTCGACCTACGGCAGCCTGGGCTTCCAGGGCGTGACCGGGATCGCCTTCGTGCAGCTCGACGATACCGGCCGCGATCCCTCGCCGCTGCCCACCTCGATGAAGGAGGTGGCGCAGATCCCGCTGCACCCGAGCCTGTTCGACCAGCTCCAGCAGCGCGGCGACGTGCTGCTCAAGCAGATGGAAGTGGCGGCTTCCAGCGTCAACGCGATGCTCTCGCCCGAGATGCGCGAGCAGTTGAGGGCCACCGCGGCCAGCGTGCAGCAGGCCGCCGACGGCGTGAGCACGCTCACCAGGTCGCTCGAGCCGGTCACCGCGCAACTGCCCGAAACCACCCGCCGCGTGAACCAGGCGCTGGCCTCGGCCGACGCGATGCTGGCGCCGCACGGGCCGCTCGCCGCCAACCTGGACCGCGCCGGCAAGGCCGCCGAACAGGCGGGAACTGCGCTCACGCAGATGGATCAGACGCTCTCCGAGCTGAACGCGAGCGTACGCTACGAGACGCTGCCGCGGATCAATTCGCTGAGCTCGAACCTCGGCGATACCTCGCGGACCGTGCGCGACGTGGCCGGCGAGATCAGCCGCAACCCGCGCAGCCTGCTGTTCGGCACCAGCGCCGGCCTGCCGGGCCCGGGCGAATCGGGTTTCGCCTGGCCGCGGGCGGGGTCGCGCTGAGCGCGGGCGGGCAAGGTGCCTGCCGCTCGCGCCCGATTGACTGATAACTGACAGATACCGGCCGGCCCGTGCCCCGCGGCGCGGGCCGGCGATCGACCCGATGCCGGTCGGCCCCCGGGCCGCGGCCACCGCCAACGAGTTCACGACCATGCAGGAATCCGCGATGTCACGCTTGTCCTCCCTCTCCGCCCGCCGGGCCGCCGCGCTGGGCGCGATGCTGCTGTTCACGCTGCTCGCCGGCTGCGCGGGCGACGCGGCCCGGATGTCGAACATCCGCTACGACCTCGGGCCGCTCGATACCTCGTCGCTGGCGCTCGCGCCGGCTTCGGGCTCGGTGATCAAGGTGCTCGACGTGCGCGCGCCCGATGCCTTCGATACCGACAAGTTCGCCTACCGGCTCGCCTATGCCGACGCGCAGCGCATCGCCACCTATCGCGATAGCCGCTGGACCGCGCCGCCCGCGCAACTGCTGACGCAGCGCCTGCGCGCGGCGCTCTCGGCGCGCGGCACGGTGCTGGAAGGCGGCGACGCGGTGCGCGCGAGCGTGCTGCATGTCGAGCTCAACACCTTCGAGCAGGTGTTCGACGGCCAGGCGCAGAGCCACGGCGAGGTGGCGGTGCGTGCCACGCTCACGCGCGAGGGCACGGTGCTCGGCCAGCGCAGCTTCGTGGCGCGCGCGCCGGCCAGCACCGCCGACGCGGCCGGCGGCGCGAGCGCGCTGGCCGCCGCGAGCAACGAGCTGGTGGCGCAGATCGTCGCCTGGCTCGCGGTGCAGAACACCGCGGCGCAATGAGCGGCGCGGTGCCGGGCGGGCCGGGCACGGAGCCGCCCAGATGAACCCGGAGGCGCCGCCGCCGCCGCGCGGACCGTCGCTGCTGGCGCGGCGGCTTTTCGGCGCGTACGCGGCGCTGATCGTCTACGCCTCGCTGTATCCCTTCCTCGGATGGCGCTCGCTCGGCGTCGGCCCCTTCGACTACCTGTTCGCGCCGATGCCGCGCTACTGGACGATGTTCGACGTCGTCACCAACGTGCTCGGCTACCTGCCGCTCGGGCTGTGCGCGGTGGGCGCGCTGCATCCGCGCGTGAAGGGCGCGGCCGCGGTGCTGGTCGCCACGCTGGCCGGCACGCTGCTGTCGGGCGCCATGGAGGCGCTGCAGACCTACCTGCCGACGCGCGTGGCCTCCAATCTCGACCTCGGCGCGAATGCCTTCGGCGCCTTCCTGGGCGGCCTGCTGGCCGCGCCGCTCGCGCCCGCGCTGATCGAGCGCGGCGCGCTGCGGCGGCTGCGCGACGCCTGGTTCGATCGCGAGGCCGCCACGCCGCTGCTGCTCTCGGCGCTCTGGCCGTTCGCGGTGCTGTTTCCCTCGCCCTTCCTGTTCGGCATCGGCCGCTGGCCGAGCGAGCTGTGGGACCGCGCCGATACCTCGATGCAGGACGCGCTGCTGGCCTGGATGCCGGCCGGCTGGCGCATCGACGCCTGGCCCGACGCGCTCGACGCGCATCTCTCCGATCCCGCCTGGGAGGCGCTGCTGGCGGGGCTGGGCCTGTTCGCGGCGCTCGCGCTGGCCTCGCTGACGATGCGCGCGCAGGCGCCGCGCGCGCGGCTGGCGATCGCCTTCGTGGTGGTCGCGCTGCTGCTGAAGGCCGGCGCCACCTTCCTGCAACTGCGCAGCGGCCTGTCGTTCGACTGGGCGACCCCGGGCGCCTGCGCGGGCGTCGCGCTGGGCCTGGCCGCCGCGCTGGTCGCGCTGCGGCTGCGCGCGGTATGGCGCGCCACCGCGGCGGCGCTGGCGCTGGCCGTCTCGCTGGCGCTGGTCAACCTGCTGCCGGTCAATCCGTTCTTCGACTACGCGCTGTCGGGCTGGAGCCAGGGGCGCTACCTGCATTTCAACGGCATCGCGCGCTGGCTGGCCTGGAGCTGGCCCTACGCGGCCCTGGTCTGGCTCGCCTGGCATGCCGAGCATGGCTGGCTCGGGCGGCGCGCCAGGCATCGCGCGGGCGCCGCCGCGCGCGACCGGCACGACCGGCACGACGACCGGCGCCGCTGAGACCGGCTGATCGCCAGCCTTGCCAGGCGGGCCGGAGCGTGATGCCGGGACGTGAGGCATTGGTCGCGTCACGCCGGCGGTCGTGAACGCGCCGAGCCGCCCCGGCGCGCCGAACCACGCGCCGCAAGCCCCGCGCGGCAGGCCAGCGGGCCGCGCGCTCGCTCGCTATAATCGGACCTCCCGACATCCTCCCCAATCCAGCTGGCGGCGCGCGGCACAGACCAGGCGCACGCAGGCGGTCCCCACATCATGAACGGCAGCTACTACCAGCATCACGTGTTCTTCTGTCTGAACCAGCGCGACCCGGGCGCGGATCGCCCGAGCTGCGCCAATTGCGATGCGCAATCGATGCAGGAATACGCCAAGAAGCGCGTCAAGGAGCTGGGCCTGGCGGGCGCCGGCAAGGTCCGCATCAACAAGGCGGGCTGCCTGGACCGCTGCGAGGAAGGCCCGGTGATGGTGGTCTACCCGGAAGGCACCTGGTACACCTATGTCGACAAGCAGGACATCGACGAGATCGTCGAATCGCACCTGCGCGACGGCCGGGTGGTCGAGCGCCTGAAGATCTGAGCGCGCCGCGCGCCAAACGAAGGAAACCGCAAGCCGCATGAACGCCCAAACGCAGAAGTCCCTGATCGACGGCCCGGTCGGCCGCATCGAGATCGCCGTCGACCTGCCGCCCGACGGCACCGCCACGCGTGGCATCGCGCTGGTCGCGCATCCGCATCCGCTGTTCGGCGGCACCATGGACAACAAGGTCGCGCAGACGCTGGCGCGCATCTTCACCCAGCTCGGCTACATCGTCACGCGCTCGAACTTCCGCGGCGTCGGCGCCACCGAGGGCACGCACGACAACGGCCACGGCGAGACCGACGACCTGCTGGCGGTGCTGGCCCACATGCGCGCCCAGCCCGGCCAGGCCGAGCTGCCGCTGGTGCTGGCGGGTTTCTCGTTCGGCACCTTCGTGCTCTCGCAGGTCGGCAAGCAGATGCGCGAGCGCGGCGAGGCGATCGAGCGGATGGTGTTCGTCGGCACCGCGGCGAGCCGCTGGGCGGTGGCCGAGGTGCCCGAGGACACCATCGTGATCCACGGCGAAACCGACGATACCGTGCCGATCGGCTCGGTCTACGACTGGGCGCGGCCGCAGGAGCTGCCGGTGATCGTGATCCCGGGCGCCGAGCATTTCTTCCACCGCAAGCTGCATATCCTCAAGCGCGTGATCGTCGACGCCTGGCGCTGAGCCGGGCGCGTCGGCCGGGCCGCGATCCGGTCGCGCTGCGGCGGGGCCCCTGCCGTCATCTCGTCGCGCTCCCGCCGTGCTTCCCTTTGCGCGTGCCTGACGCCGGACTTGCGGATCGATTGCGGGCGACGGCGGCGCGCGCCGTGCGTCTACCATCTGTCCGCCGCACGCGACAGAAACCGCCGCCGTGGCTTGGAGCCCGGCCGGCGCCCGTATAATGGCCGGGTTTGCCCGCTACGCACGGCAGCTTCGACGCCGGCGGCGGCTCGTGAATCCGCGCGTTTTCCGCGTGCCGCGAACCGATGCCGCCGCCGCCTGTCCAACTCCGCGCGTCGCGCCAGGCTCCGCCCAGGTGCCGCGGCCGGACCGCTCGCCGTCCCGGTTCCCCGATCTTGCGCCCCGTGCGCAGCACTTTCTGCCATCAGCCTGAATCGATCATGCGTTTGTCCTCCGTAGGCCTCAAGTCTCTCGCTTCCTCCACCGCCTTCGCCACCGTCGCGCGCAACGTCGCGCTCGGCGTGGTGGTGCCCGCCGCGCTCGTGACGACGGTTGCCGTCGCGCAGGCCAAGCCCGCCAAGAAGGCGGCAGCGGCTGCCGCCGCGGCCGCGGCGCCGACCGGCGCGCCGGCCACCTACATGCCGGGCGCGGTGCCGCCGCCGGGCGTCAACGCGCGCTCCTGGGTGCTGGTCGACGCGAGCAGCAACCAGGTGCTGGCTTCCGGCAACGCGGACGAGCGCGTCGAGCCGGCCTCGCTGACCAAGCTGATGACGGCCTACCTGGTGTTCGAGGCGCTCTCCACCAAGAAGATCTCGATGGAGCAGATCGTCACGCCGAGCGAGGCGGTGCGCCGCGTCGGCACCGACGAGTCGCGCATGTTCATCGAGGCCAACAAGCCGGTCTCGGTGCACGACCTGGTGTACGGCATGATCATCCAGTCGGGCAACGACGCGGCGATCGCGCTGGCCGAGCTGGTGGGCGGCAGCGAATCGCAGTTCGTCAACATGATGAACGCCGAGGCGCAGAAGCTCGGCATGTCGGGCACCCACTTCGCCGACGTGAACGGCATGCCCGACCCGCAGCACTACACCACGGCGGGCGACCTGGCCAAGCTGTCGGCGCGCCTGATCCGCGACTTCCCCGACTACTACAACATCTTCTCGGTCAAGGAATTCAGCTACAACAACATCCGCCAGCCGAACCGCAACCGGCTGCTGTGGATCGACCCGACCGTCGACGGCCTGAAGACCGGCCACACCCAGGCCGCCGGCTACTGCCTGATCGCCTCGGCCAAGCGTCCGCTGCCGGGCGCCGACGGCGGCACGCGCCGCCTGGTCTCGGTGATGATGGGCGAGACCAAGGAAAGCGACCGCGTGCAGGACAGCATGAAGATGCTGAACTACGGCTACAGCGCCTTCGATGCGGTGCGCCTCTACAAGGGCGGCCAGGCCGTCGAGACGCCGCGCGTCTACAAGGGTCGGGCCAATTCCGTGCAGGTCGGCGTGCAGAAGGACCAGTTCGTCACACTGCCCAAGGGCGTGGGCGACAAGCTCAAGCCGCAGGTCACGCTGAACACGCCGCTGATCGCGCCGCTGGCCGAAGGCCAGCAGGTCGGCACGGTGCAGTTCGTGGCCGACGGCAAGACCGTTGCGCAATTCCCGGTGGTGGCGCTGCAGGCGGTGCCGGAAGCGGGCCTGCTCGGCCGGATCTGGGATTCGATCCTGCTGATGTTCAGCAAGAAGTAAGCTTCGACGTGCCCGGCACGACGCCGGCGCGCCGCAAGCGGTAAGCTGTCGGCGCGGGCGCTGTCCCGCGCCTTCATCTTTTCCTCCTTGATCGCCATGAGCCAAGCAGATTTCGATCCGGTCGTCTATCTGAGCGTGTCCTCGCAGGAGCAACGGGTGCCGCTGTCCGAGGCGCGCGTGCCGGTGCTCGATCGCGGTTTCATCTTCGGCGACGGCGTCTACGAGGTGGTGCCGCTGTACGCGGTGGAAGGCGGCGGGCGCAAGCCGTTCCGGCTACCGCAGCACCTGGCGCGGCTGGACCGCAGCCTGAAGAAGCTGGGCATCCCCAACCCGCGCGACGATGCCGGCTGGCGAGCGCTGCTCGACGAGCTGCTGGAAGCGAACGCGGCCGGGCTCGGCGACGGCCGGCATGCCAAGGCCTACCTGCAGATCACGCGCGGCGTCGCCAGGCGCGGCCACGCGTTTCCGGCCGAGGTCACGCCCACCGTGTTCATGATGGTCAGCCCGATGGAGCTGCCCGGCAACGAGATGCGCACCACCGGCGTGCGCTGCGTGACGGCCGAGGATCGCCGCTGGCTGCATGCCGACATCAAGTCCACCTCGCTGCTGGGCAACGTGCTGATGGCCCAGCATGCGGCCGAGCGCGAAGCCTTCGAGACCATCCAACTGCGCGACGGCAACCTCACCGAGGGTTCCTCCTCGAACGTCTGGGTGGTGAAGAACGGCGAGCTGCTCGCGCCGCCGCGCAGCAACAAGATCCTCGAGGGGATCCGCTACGCGCTGCTCGAGGAACTGGCCGAGGCCTGCGGGATCCCCTTCGTGGCGCGCGAGATCAACGAGGCCGAGCTGCGCGCGGCCGACGAGATCCTGCTCAGCTCGGCGACCAAGGAAGTGCTGCCGGTCACCTCGCTCGACCAGTTGCCGGTGCAGGATGGACGCCCCGGCCCGGTCTACATCGCGCTCTACGAGGCCTACCAGCGCGCCAAGGCGAGCGAGCTGGCGGCGGCCTGAGCCTGCCGGTGGGGCCTGGCGGCACCCACTGGCTTTTCATCGATTCCTTCTGGAGAAGCTTATGACCACCGACCCGTCCAAGACAGTCGAACTGACTGGCGCGATCGATACCAGGAAGGAGACGCTGCTCGAATTCCCCTGCGACTTCCCGATCAAGATCATGGGGAAGGCGCATCCCGAGTTCAAGGACACCATCTTCAAGGTGGTGGCCGTGCACGACAACGAGATCGACCTCGAGAAGATCGAGGAGCGCTCCTCCAGCGGCGGCAACTACACGGGCCTGACCATCACCGTGCGCGCCACCAGCCAGCAGCAGCTCGACGATATCTATCGCTCGCTGACCGGCCATCCGATGGTGAAGGTCGTCCTCTAGGCGCGAGCGCGCCGCGGGCCGGCCTGGCCGGCCTCATTCCTCCCGCTTCGGCGCGGCCGCCATGGCCGCGCCGGGCAGCCCGGGCGCGTCGGCCGTGCCGGCTCCCGCGAGGCCTGCCTGCGCCGGCATCCCGCCCGGCGGCTTTCCCCCGATCGTTTCCCCCTCCCCGTTTCGCGCGGCCCGCCGGGCCAGGCGCTCGGCATCGATGCGCAGCCATTCCCGTTCGAAATGCGCCAGTTCCGCCAGCAGCCAGGTGCGGAAGGCCTGCACGCGCGGCGCGGCCAGCCGCGAGGGCAGGCAGACGAAATAGCAGTGCCAGGGGCTCGGCCCGTCGATGTCGAACAGGCGCACGATGCGCCCCGCGTCGAGTTCGGCCGCGGCCAGCGAGCGGCGCACCAGGGCGATGCCCTGGCCGTCGATGGCGGCCTGCACCAGTTGCGAGGAATCCTGGAACAGCAGGCCGCGCTTGGGTTCGCTGAGCGTTTCCAGGCCCGCCGCGTCGAACCAGGGGCGCCAGAGCTCGTCGTCGGAGCGCAGCAGCGGGTAGCGGGCCAGGTCGGCCGGCTCCCTGGGCAGCACGCCGCCGTTCAGGCTCGGCGCGCAGGCCGGGAAGAACATCTCGTCGAACAGCTTCTCCACGTGCAGGCCCGGGTAGTGGCCGTTGCCGAAGCGGATCGCGATGTCGACGTCGTCGCGCGAGAAATCGGTCAGCGAGTTGGTGGACTGCAGTTCGAGGTCGATGTCGGGATGGCGGTCGATGAAGGAGCCGATGCGCGGCGTGATCCAGCGCGCCGCGAAGGACTGCAGCGAGGACACCACCAGGCGGTTGCCGCGGTCGGCGGCGCGCACGTCCTGGGTGGCGTCGAGCAGGATGGTCAGCGCGGCGCGCACCTGGCGCGCGTAGCGCTCGCCCGATTCGGTCAGCGACAGGCGCTTGCCGCGCCGCACGAACAGCGGCACCCCGAGCTCCTCCTCGAGCGCGCGTACCTGGTGGCTGATCGCGCCGTGGGTGACGAACAGCTCGTCGGCCGCGCGCGAGAAGCTCTCGTGGCGGGCGGCGGCCTCGAAGGCGCGCAGGGCATTCAGCGGGGGGAGTTTGCGCAGGTCCACTTGCTAATTTTTCTCACAAGAACGTGAAAACGTATCGTTTTACGTAAACCCTTGATGTGCCTACGATTGTAGCCATTCCCCCGCTGTTTCCGGAGCGCATCATGAGAGAAATATCGTCAAGCGTCACCTTCGAGATCCAACCCGGCGAAACCGTGCCGATGAAGGTCGTGCACAGCACGCGGCTCAGCATCCAGGGCGCGACGGTATGGGCCACGCGCAGCGAGGATGTCGACGACTACTTCCTGGCGCCGGGCGCGAACCTGCGGTTGCGCCGCGGCGAGCGGCTGTGGCTGGCCGTGGAAGGGCCGGAGGCGGCCCGCGTGTCGTTCAGCGTCGGTGCGCCGGCGCCCGGCGAGATCGCCCACACGGCGCTCACGCGCCTGGGCAACTGGCTCTCGGCGCGCCTGCACGACGGCTGGCGCACGGTCTGAGCGATGGTCCCGCCGACACGCGCCCGCCCGGCGGCGCGTGCCGGTTTTCGGTAAACTAGCGTCCATGTCAGCGCCGGCCCCCATCGACTTGTCCCCGATTTCCACCGATCCCGCCGCGACGGCCGCCCCCGAGGCGGCTGCCGCGGCGCCGTTCGTGGTGCGCTGGCTCGGCTCGGCGCCCTACGAGCCGACCTTCGAGGCGATGCGCGCCTTCACCGATTCACGCACGCCCGAGACGGCCGACGAGATCTGGCTGGTCGAACATCCCCCCGTCTACACGCTCGGCCTGGCCGGCGACCCGGCGCACCTGCTGGTGGCCGACAGCGGCGTGCCGCTGGTCAAGGTGGACCGGGGTGGGCAGATCACCTATCACGGCCCGGGCCAGATCGTCGCCTACCTGCTGGTCGAGCTGCGCCGCCGCAAGCTGACGGTGCGCGGCATGGTCGAGCGGATCGAGCAGGCCGTGATCGACACCCTCGCGGCGTATAATCTCGCGTCGGTCCGCAAGGCGGGCGCGCCCGGCATCTATGTGGAATCAGGGCCGCATGCGGGCGCGAAGATCGCCGCCCTCGGCCTGAAGATACGCAACGGATGCAGCTATCACGGGTTGAGCCTGAACGTCCGGATGGACCTCGGCCCGTTTCTCGCGATCAATCCGTGCGGCTACGCGGGACTCGAGACGGTCGACATGGCGAGCGTGGGCGTGCTCGCCGACTGGCGCGACGTGGCCGACACGCTCGTGCGCCGTCTGACCGCCAACCTCGACGGCGCCACCGTCGCCGCATTGCCGCAGGCACTGGAACACACGAATGACTGACGTAACCGCAACCCCCGCATCGGCCGCCGCGGCCGAACCCGCCGTCTACGATCCGAGCGCGAAGCAGAAGGCCCAGGCCAAGACGGCGCGCATCCCGATCAAGATCGTGCCGATCGAGAAGCTCAAGAAGCCCGAGTGGATCCGCGTGAAGGCGGCCACCGGCAGCTCGCGCTTCAACGAGATCAAGACCATCCTGCGCGAGCACAACCTGCACACGGTGTGCGAGGAAGCGAGCTGCCCGAACATCGGCGAGTGTTTCGGCAAGGGCACGGCGACCTTCATGATCATGGGCGACAAGTGCACGCGGCGCTGCCCGTTCTGCGACGTCGGCCACGGCCGCCCCGATCCGCTCGATCCTGACGAACCGGTCAACCTGGCCAAGACGATCGGCGCGCTGCGCCTGAAGTACGTGGTGATCACCAGCGTCGACCGCGACGACCTGCGCGACGGCGGTGCCGGCCACTTCGTCGAGTGCATCCGCCATGTGCGCGAGCATTCGCCGGAAACGCGCATCGAGATCCTCACGCCGGACTTCCGCGGCCGCCTGGACCGCGCGCTGGGCATCCTCAATGCCGCGCCGCCCGACGTCATGAACCACAACCTCGAAACCGTGCCGCGCCTCTACAAGGAAGCGCGCCCGGGCTCGGACTACGCGCATTCGCTGAAGCTGCTGAAGGACTTCAAGGCGCTGCATCCGGACGTCGCCACCAAGTCGGGCCTGATGGTCGGCCTGGGCGAGACGCCCGAGGAAATCCTGCAGGTGATGCGCGACCTGCGCGAGCACGACGTCGACATGCTGACCATCGGCCAGTACCTGCAGCCTTCCGAGCATCACCTGCCGGTGCGCGAGTACGTGCATCCCGACGTCTTCAAGATGTACGAGGAAGAGGCCTACAAGATGGGCTTCACGCATGCGGCGGTGGGCGCGATGGTGCGTTCGAGCTATCACGCCGACCTGCAGGCGCACGGCGCCGGCGTGGTCTGAGCCGGCTGCTTCCGGGTTCGGCTGCCTCCAGCCCTGCCTGCCAGGCCGCTTCGGCGGCCGTCATGAAAAACCCGCCGCGAGGCGGGTTTTTTGTTGGCGGCGCGGCCTGTCGCGGGCTGCGGCCGCCCGCCTGCGCCGGCGGCCTTCGCGCTCGCGCCGCGCGGCGCGCCCGATCGTCGGCCGTATCCGGTCGAACGCGAAAAGCATAGCGCCAGCAGCGTCAATTGCATCGCAGAAATGATTGGAACGGCGCCGCCGCGCAATCTCTATAGTCGGGCGTTTTCGTGCCACCGCATCCGACTCGTAGAGGTGATTCATGCCGCGTTTCCGTTCCGTCCTGACCGCCGCGCTGGCCGGCGCCGTCGCCACGCTTAGCCTTGCCGCCGCGCCCGCGCGCGCCGCCGACAAGGAGGTGGTGATCGCCTACCAGGACATGGTGGTGCCCTGGCGCTACGCGCAGGCCACCGGCGAGGTGGAGAAGGCGACCGGCTACAAGGTGACGTTCCGCAAGCTCGGCAGCGGCGCCGACGTGATCCGCGCGCTGGCCTCGGGCTCGGTGCAGGTCGGCGAGGCCGGCTCGGCGCCGGTTGCCGCGGGCCTCTCGCAGGGTGTCGATCTCTCGCTGTTCTGGATTCTCGACAACATCAACGACGCCGAGGCGCTGGTGGCCCGCGACGGCTCGGGCGTGACCAGCGTGGCGGGCCTCAAGGGCCACAAGCTCGGCGTGCCCTTCGTCTCGACCTCGCACTTCCACGCGCTGGTCGCGCTGCAGCAGGCCGGCGTCGATCCGAACCAGGTGAAGATCGTCAACCTGCGGCCGCCCGAGGTGGCGGCGGCCTGGGCGCGCGGCGACATCGACGCGACCTACATCTGGGACCCGGTACTCGCCAAGGTCAAGCAGAACGGCAAGGTGCTGATCACCTCGGGCCAGGTCGCCAAGGCCAGCGGCAAGGCCACCTTCGACGGCTTCGTGGCGACCCGCGCCTTCGCGCGCGACAACCCCGAGTTCCTGAGGCGCTTCGTCAAGGTGCTGGCGGCGGCCGATGCCGACTACCGCGCGCATCCCGCCGCCTGGGGCAAGGGTTCGGCGCAGGCCGCGGCGGTTGCCAAGGAGTCCGGAGCGAATCCCGACGAGGTGCCGGCCAGCCTCGCGCTCTATGCCTTCCCCTCGCCGGCCGAGCAGGCTTCGGCCACCTGGCTGGGCGGCGGCGCGCAATCGGGCGCCGCGAAGTCGCTGGCGGCCACCGCGGCCTTCCTGAAGGCGCAGGGCACCATCCAGACGGTGCTGCCCGACTACTCGGTCGGCGTCGATCCGCAATTCGTGAAGGCCGCCGCGCATTGAGCGACGGCCGGGAGGCATCAGCATGAGCACGCTCGATATCCGGCGGCTGTCGGTCGCCTATCCGGGAGAGCGCGGGCGTGAAGGCACGCGCGCGCTCGACGAGGTCGACCTGTCGATCGGGGCCGGCGAATTCGTGGTCGCGGTCGGCGCCTCGGGCTGCGGCAAGACCAGCCTGCTGAACTGCATCGCCGGCTTCGTCGAACCCAGCGCCGGCGAGGTGCTGCTCGACGGCGAGCCCGTCACCGGCCCCGGCGCCGATCGCGGCGTGGTGTTCCAGAAATACGCGCTGCTGCCCTGGCTCGACGTGCTCGGCAACGTGGCGCTGGGGCTGCGCTTCCAGCGCGTCGCGAAGGCCGAGCGCGAGGCGCGCGCGCGCCGGATGCTGGCCCTGGTCGGGCTCGAGCGATACGCGCATGCGCGCGTCTACGAGCTGTCGGGCGGCATGCAGCAGCGAGTGGGCATCGCGCGGGCGCTGGCGGGCGATCCGCGCGTGCTGCTGATGGACGAGCCGATGGGCGCGCTCGACGCGATGACGCGCGAGACCATGCAGGAGCTGGTGCTCGATCTGTGGGCCCGCACCGGCAAGACCGTGTTCTTCATCACGCACGACGTCGAGGAGGCGCTGTTCCTCGGCACGCGGGTGGTGGTGATGACGCCGGGGCCGGGGCGCATCGCCGAATCGCATGAACTGCCCTTCGCGCGGCAGTACGTGCGCACGCGCGATGCGCGCGCGGTGAAGTCCTCGCCCGAGTTCATCGCCTGGCGCGAGCGGCTGATCGGCCGCCTGCATGGGCGCGATACCGATACCGCCAGGGAGGCCGCATGAGCACGACCGACGACGTTCGCGCACGCACGGTGACCTGGCAGACCGGGACGATCGTGAGCGCGGGCGGCGAGGCAGCCGCGCGCGGGTCTCGTGCGACGCTCGCGGCGGCTGGCGCGCGTGCGCCGGCCGGTGCGGGTGCCGGCGATGGCGCGCACGCGGGTGCACCGCACGCGGCCTCGCGTCGGCGGGCCGCGCATCGCGGCGCGCGGCGCCCCGGCGAGGGGCCGACCGCCGCGCTGAGCGCGGCCTCGGTGGCGGGCCTGGCGCTGCTCTGGTGGGCCGCGACGCACTTCGGCTGGGTGCCGCCGCTGTTCCTGCCGTCGCCGGCCACGGTCTGGCGCGCCTTCGTCGACGCCTGGCACGGCAATATCCAGGGCGGCGTGCCGCTGGCCGAGCATCTCGGCTGGAGCGCGCTGCGCGTGTTCGGCGCGTTCGCGCTGGCGGCCCTGTTCGGCATCCCGGCCGGCATCCTGATGGGCGTGAGCCGCGTCGCGCGCGGCCTGCTCGATCCGCCGCTGGAGTTCTACCGGCCGCTGCCGCCGCTGGCCTACCTGCCGCTGGTGGTGATCTGGTTCGGCATCGACGAGACTGCCAAGATCGTGGTGATCTTCCTGGCCTGCTTCGCGCCGATCGCGATGGCCGCGCGCGCCGGCGTGCGCAGCGCCACCGGCGAGCAGATCGCCGCGGCCTGGTCGCTCGGCGCCAGCCCGGCGCAGTTGGTGCGCCATGTGGTGCTGCCCGCTGCGCTGCCCGAGATCCTGACCGGGCTGCGGATCGCGATCGGCTTCGGCTGGACCACCCTGGTGGCCGCCGAGATGGTGGCCGCCACCGCCGGGCTCGGGCAGATGGTGCTGAACGCCTCGAGCTTCCTGCGTACCGACGTGGTGGTGATGGGGATCGTGCTGATCGGCGCGATCGCCTGGGGTTTCGACCTGGCGATGCGCGCGCTGGAGCGGCGTTTGGTGCCGTGGAAGGGGCGGGGTTAGGGCGGGTCTATTGGGTGATCTTGTCGAACACGAGGGGAGGGAGCTTGCGGCGGGGACGGGGCGGGCGCTGCTGCCCGTGACTCGTTCGTCCTGGCTGAAACGCAATGCGCAGGCTGAAGGTCTTGCCGATCGCGTTGAGCGTGTCGAGCGTTGGATTGGCCTTGCCGCGTTCGATCCGGGCGATCAGCGGCTTGCTGAGCTCGACCAGACGTGCGAACTCGGCTTGGTTCACGCCGATCGCCTCGCGTATCCATCGCGTTGCCTCGCCGACATCCGGTCGATTCCGCTCGATGCGTTCCGGTAATGCGTGGCGCAAGGCGCGCAGTTCCTCGGCGGATTTCTTGGCGGAGCGCATCGGCTGTTCCATGCAAGGGATTGGATGCCGGCTATTGCACCAGGACCGTGGGCGATCCGCCATGCGATACGACAAGCGTTTTGGCATCCTTGACGATGCCAAAGATGCGCTTTCAAGCCGTTCCGGGATACTTCGAGATCTCATTTCCAATTTCATCCGGAAGCTAATCCCCCGCAGCCGCTCCCTCACGCCGCGGATCGGCGGTACCCAGCCACAGCGACTGCCCGTCGAGCGCGACGCGCTGCAGCCCGACCAGGTCCGAGGTGATCGGGACGAGCCGCACCTCGTGCCCGCGCCGCCTCAAGCCCTCGACCAGCGTATCCGACACACGTCCCGCTTCCAGCTCGGTCGGCCCGTTGCGCGAGCCGAAGTTCGGCAGGGCGATCGCCTGCGCCACCGTCAGGCCCCAGTCGGTGACGCCGGCCAGCGTCTTGGCGACCGGCATCGCGTCGGCGCCGCCGAGCACCAGCGCCACGCGCCGCGTGCCGCGCTCGAAGGCGATCTCGGGCGTGAGCGAGGAACGCGGCCGCTTGCCGCCGTCCAGGCGGTTCGCGATCGGCCGACCGTGATCGCGCGGCGTGCGCGAGAAGCCCGTCAGCGCATCGTTGAGCAGGAAGCCGCGCACCATCAGCCGCGAGCCGAACGGGTCGCCCAGGCTGGAGGCCATCGCCACCACCGCGCCGTCGTGATCGACCACCGCCAGTTCGCTGGCGGCGGGCGGCGGCGCCAGCGCATCGGGATCGTCGCCGAACGAGGTGGCCAGCGTCGAGTCGGCCGGCACGCCGGCTTCGGCATGACCGAGGCTGGTGTCGCCGATCCGTTGCAGGCGCTGCGCCAGGTAGGTCGGCGCGACCAGCCGTTGCCAGTCGCCGGCCGGCGCCGGTACACGCTCGGGATCGGCCGGGTAGCGCGCGCGGTCCGCATAGGCCAGCCGGCCCGCCTCGCTGAACAGATGCGCGGCCTGCGGCGTCGGCTCCAGGCCGCCGACGTCGTTGCGCACCAGCTTTTGCCCGCCCAGCTTCTGCCAGTCCGGCAGCCCGTCGAACAGGCCGAACATCTGCGCGATCGCCAGGCCGCCCGAGGCCGGCGGCGGCATTCCGCACAAGGTCCACTTGCGATAGTCGCCGCAGAACGGCGTGCGCGGCAGCGCGCGGTAGCGGCCGAGATCCTGCTGCGTGAGCAAGCCCGGATTGGCCGACTGGCCGACCTTGGCGGCGATCTCGCGGGCGATCGCGCCGCTGTAGAACGGGTTCGCGCCGCCGGCCGCGAGCTGGCGCAGCGTGGCCGCATAGGCGGGGTTGCGCAGCAGCGTGCCGGCGGTCTTGGGCCGCCCGTCCTGCTCGTAGAAATAGGCGCGCGCGGCCGGATCGGCGCGCAGGTAGGGATCGGCCGCGATCAGCGCGGCCAGCCGCGGGCTGATCGGGAAACCCTGGTCGGCGAGCTTGATGGCGGGCTGGAACAGGCGTTTCCAGGGCAGCTTGCCGTGCGCTCGATGCGCCAGCTCGAGCATGCGCAGGGTGCCTGGCACGCCCACCGGCCGGCCGCCGGCCACGGTCTGCGCGGGGCCGAGCAGCTTGCCGTCGCGGTCCAGGAACAGGCGCTCGGTGGCGGCGGCCGGCGCGGTTTCGAGGCCGTCGTAGGCATCGGTGGTCTTGTCGTCGGCATAGAGCAGCAGCGCGCCGCCGCCGAGGCCCGAGGATTGCGGCTCGGTCAGCGTCAGCACCAGCTGCGCGGCGATCGCGGCATCCACCGCGCTGCCGCCGGCCTTGAGGATCTCGGCGCCGGCCTGCGCGGCGAGCGGGTTCGCGGCGACGATCATCGAGCGCGCCGAGGACCAGCCCGGCTTGTCGCTCCAGCCGCTGGCGGGCTCGGCGACGCGGCCGCCGAAGGCCGTTTGCGGCAGGCGCTGCGCGGCGCCGCTGGCCGCCGTGGTGCCGAGCGTGGCCGACGAGGACGCCGAAGCCGCTGCCGCGCCGGCTGCCGCGTTGCTCGCGCCTGGCCCGTTCGCGCCGCCGCAGGCCGCGAGCGCGAGGCCGAGCCCGGCGGCGGCCAGCGCGGCCAGCCGTCGAGCGGGATTCGCGGCGGGGAACGTCGCCTGGCGACGGGAGGGTGACGGGCGCGGGCTGGGCCGGTCGGTCATCGTGTACCTCGGGGCATGCGGCGGGGTGGAGCGGCAGCTGTCTCGGGGCTGCCGCGCGGCGGTTGCCCGCGTCGGCCGGTCGGGCCTGGCGCGGGCCGGCTATTGTGACCGCGCGCGCGGCTCGCTGTCATCGGCGAATCCCTCCAATTTTTCGGGTCGCGCGAGCGGCCGTGGCTGCCGGGCGCTTCGGTCGGCCAGGCGCGCGGGGTGAGGCGCGAGCCGCCCGGCCGGAGCGTCAGGCGGCTTGGCGCGCGGGGCCGCTCGCCCGCTCCGGGCTGGAGCGGGACGTGCCTTCCCGGCGGCTCAATCGACCAGCCGCCCAGACAGGCGCGCCTGCTCCAGGATGAAGTCGATGAAGGTGGCGGTGGCGCGCGTGTGATGGCGGTTCGGCATGTAGAGCATCGCCATGCGCGTGCCGAAGATGCTGAGCCGGTAGGCATCGAGCGTGGTGACCACCGCGCCGCGCCGCAGGTCGTCCTGGATCACGTAATCCGGCACGATGCCCACGCCGAGCCCGGCCAGCACCGCCTGGCGCAGGAACAGGAAGTTCTCGGAGATCAGGGTGGGCGCGAGCAGCACCTCGTGGCGGTCGCCGTCGAGGTAGGCGGCGATGCGCAGTTGCCGGCCGACCACCGTGGCGGTGATCAGCGGCGCATCGGCCAGCGCGTCGAGCGTGGCCGGCATGCCGTGCCGCGCGGCGAACTCGGGCGAGGCGCAGGCGACGTAGCGCACCGCGCCCATGTCGCGCGCCACCAGGTTCTGCGGCGGCTCGGACATCACGCGCACCGCGATGTCGACCTCGTCGCGCAGCAGGTCCTCGACGCGATTCTCGAACACCACGTCGAGCACGATGCCGGGATAGTCGCGCTTGAAGGCCAGCAGCCAGTCGGACATCACGATCTGCCCATAACCGCTCGGCACCGACAAGCGCACGCGGCCCTGCAGGGCCTGGCCGAGCGTGGCGACGGTTTCCTGCGCGGCCAGCAGTTCGTGCTGGATGCGCCGGCCGTGCTCGACCAGGCGCAGCGCCACCTCGGTGGGCTCGATGCGGCGCGTGGTGCGCCGCACCAGTTGCAGCCCCACCGACTTCTCCAGTTGATTGAGCCGGTAGCTGACATTGGCGCGGCTCATCTTGAGCCGGCGCGCGGCATTGCTGAGATTGCCGGCATCGAGGATCTCGACCAGCAGGGTCAGCGCATTGAGGTCCATTCCGGCATCCATCGCTTGATTGTCAAAAGAACTTTGACAGCTTGTAAAAGGATCTGGAAATTGTCAATCCGGCTCGATCAATCGAGAATCGTGAATCCGCGAGGCGAGCCGCAACGCGCCCGCGCGCCCGATTCCATCCCAGGAGACACGATGAGCGCCCCGAATCCCTCCGCTGCCGCCGCTGCCGGCACCGTCACGCGCGAACGCCGCGACAAGGTGCTGGTGGTCACGGTCGACCATGCTCCCGTCAATGCGCTGTCCACCGACGTCCGGCGCGGCTTGCTGGAGGCGATCGAGGCCGCCGCCGGCGACGCGGCGGTGGAGGCGGTGCTGATCGTCGGCGCGGGCCGCAACTTCATCGCCGGCGCCGACATCCGCGAATTCGGCAAGCCGCCGCAGCCGCCCGCGCTGCCCGAGGTCTGCCGCCGCATCGAGGACAGCGCCAAGCCGGTGGTGGTCGCGCTGCACGGCGCGACGCTGGGCGGCGGCCTGGAGGTGGCGCTCGCCGCCCATTACCGCCTCGCCCTGCCGGGCGCCACGCTGGGGCTGCCCGAGGTGCTGCTGGGCCTGCTGCCCGGCGCCGGCGGCACGCAGCGGGCACCGCGCCTGATCGGTGCGGCCGCGGCGCTCGACCTGATGCTGAGCGGCCGCCATGTCGGCGCTGAGGTCGCGCGCGAGCTGGGCCTGGTCGATCGCGTGGCGGCCAGTGACGACACGCTGGCCGAGGGCCTGGCCTATGCGCAGGAACTGCTGGCGAAGCGCGCGCCGGTGCGCCGCACGCGCGACGCGCAGGGCCTGGCCGATCGCGCCGCCGCGCAGGCCGCCATCGACGCCGCGCGCGCCGAGGTGGCCAAGCGCTCTCGCGGGCTGTTCTCGCCGCAGCGCATCGTCGAGGCGGTCGAGGCCGCGCTCGCGCTGCCCTTCGACGAGGGCATGAAGCGCGAGCGCGAACTGTTCGTCGAATGCCTGGACAGCCCGCAGCGCGCCGGCCTGATCCACGCCTTCTTCGCCGAGCGCGAGGCGGCCCGGGTGCCCGGGGCGAGCGGGGCGAAACCGCGCGAGATCGCGCGCGTGGGCGTGATCGGCGGCGGCACGATGGGCGCCGGCATCGCGGTGGCGGTGCTCGACGCGGGCCTGCCCGTGATCCTGGTCGAGCGCGACGATACCGCGCTCGCGCAGGGCCGCGCGCGCATCGCCAAGGTGTATGACGCGCTGGTCGCCAAGGGCCGCCTGTCGGATGCGGCGCGCGACGAGCGCATGGCGCGGCTGGCCGGCAGCACCGTCTACGACGCGCTGGCCGAGGTCGACCTGGTGATCGAGGCGGTGTTCGAGGACCTGGCCGTCAAGCAGGCCGTGTTCGAGGAACTGGCGCAGGTCGCCAAGCCGGGGGCGGTGCTCGCCACCAACACCTCCTATCTCGACATCGACGCGATCGCCGCCAGCGCGGGCGAGCGCGCCGCCGACGTGATCGGCCTGCACTTCTTCTCGCCGGCCAACCTGATGAAGCTGCTCGAGATCGTGGTGCCGGCGCAGGTCGCGCCCGAGGTGGTGGCCACCGCCTTCGCGTTCGCCAAGCGGCTGCGCAAGGTGGCGGTGCGCGCGGGCGTCTGCGACGGTTTCATCGGCAACCGGCTGCTCGCGGTCTACCGCGCCGCCGCTGATTACCTGATGGAGGATGGCGCCTCGCCCTACCAGATCGACCGCGCGATCCGCGGTTTCGGCTTCCCGATGGGCCCGTACCAGGTGATCGACCTGGCCGGCGGCGACATCGGCTGGGCCACCCGCAAGCGCCGCGCGGCCACGCGCGATCCGGCGCTGCGCTACGTGGCGATCGCCGATCGCCTCTGCGAGCGCGGCTGGTTCGGGCAGAAGACCCAGCGCGGCTTCTATCGCTACCCGGAAGGCGCGCGCGTGGGCGAGCCCGATGCCGAGGTGGAGGCGATCATCGCCGCCGAGCGCGCGGCCAAGGGCATCGCGCCGCGCGAGTTCAGCGACGAGGCGATCGTGCGCCGCTACCTGGCCGCGATGATCAACGAGGCCGCCAAGGTGCTGGAGGAGGGCATCGCCCTGCGTCCGCTCGATATCGACGTGGTGCTGGTGCACGGCTACGGCTTCCCGCGCCATCGCGGCGGCCCGCTCCACTACGCGGACACGCTGGGCCTCGCCGAGGTGCTGGGCGAGATCCGCCGCTACGCCGAGGAGGACCCGGTGTTCTGGCGCCCGGCGCCGCTGCTGGTCGAGCTGGCCGGGCGCGGCGCGAGCTTCGCGAGCCTGAATCCGGCGCGCTGAGCGCGACGCCTCATCCCGTCAACCCTTTCGTCTCGACCGGAGCCGATACGATGAACCTCGATTTCACTCCCGAAGAAGAAGCGTTCCGCGCCGAGGTGCAGCGCTTCCTCGCCGAGCAGTTGCCGCCCGAGCTGTCGCGCAAGGTCAGGGGCGGCCTGCACCTCACGCGCGAGGACATGCAGCGCTGGCACGCGATCCTGCACGCCAGGGGCTGGCTGGCGAGCCACTGGCCGAAGGAGCATGGCGGCCCGGGCTGGAGCGTGGCGCAGAAATTCCTGTTCGACAACGAATGCGCGATCGCCGGCGCGCCGCGCATCGTGCCGTTCGGCGTGAACATGCTCGGGCCGGTGCTGATCAAGTACGGCAGCGAGGCGCAGAAGCGCCACTGGCTGCCGCGCATCCTCGACGGCTCGGACTGGTGGTGCCAGGGTTACTCGGAGCCGGGCGCCGGCTCCGACCTGGCCTCGGTGCGCACCAGCGCCGTGCGCGACGGCGATCACTACGTGGTCAACGGCCAGAAGACCTGGACCACGCTCGGCCACTACGCGAACATGATCTTCTGCCTGGTGCGCACCGCCACCGACGTGCGCAAGCAGGAGGGCATCAGTTTCCTGCTGATCGACATGAACACGCCGGGCGTCGAGGTGCGGCCGATCGTGCTGCTCGACGGCGAGCACGAGGTCAACGAGGTGTTCTTCACCGACGTGCGCGTGCCGGTGGAGAACCTGGTGGGCGAGGAGAACCGCGGCTGGACCTACGCGAAGTACCTGCTGACCTACGAGCGCACCAACATCGCCGGGATCGGCTTCTCGGTGGCCGCGCTGGAGCGGCTGCGCGCGGTGGCCGGGCGGCTCCTGAAGAACGGCCGGCCGCTGGCCGAGGACCCGCTGTTCGCCGCGCGCCTGGCGCGCGTCGAGATCGAGCTGGAGAACATGAAGACCACCAACCTGCGCGTGCTGGCGGCGGTGGCGGGCGGCGGCGCGCCGGGCGCGGAAAGCTCGATGCTGAAGATCCGCGGCACCGAGATCCGCCAGGAGATCTCCTCGCTGATGCGGCGCGCGATGGGCCCCTATGCGATGCCCTTCGTCGACGAGGCCTTCAAGGCGGATCGCGAGGGCAGGCACGAGGAAGAGCCGATCGGCCCGGCCGAGGCGGCCAGCGCGGCCGCGCAGTATTTCAACAACCGCAAGCTGTCGATCTACGGCGGCTCGAACGAGATCCAGAAGAACATCGTCGCCAAGACGATCGTTGGTCTGTGACGCAGACGGAGGCCCCATGGATTTCAAGCTGAGCGACGATCGCCGGATGCTGTCCGATTCGCTGAACCGCTTCATCGACGAACGTTATGGTTTTCCGGTGCGCGAGCGCATCGCGCGCTCCGAGGCGGGTTACGACGCCGAGCTGTGGCGCCGCTTCGCCGAGCTGGGCGTGATCGGCGCGCTGTTCGAGGAAGCCGATGGCGGTTTCGGCGGCGCCGGGTTCGATCTCGCCGTGGTGTTCGAGAGCCTCGGGCGCGGCCTGGTGGTCGAGCCTTTCCTCGGCGCGCTGATGGCCGGCCGCGCGATCGCGGCGGGCGGTGACGCGACGCAGCGCGAGCGGCTGGCCGCGCTGATCGAGGGCGGCACCACGGCCGCCTTCGCGCATGCCGAGCCGGGCAGCCACTACGAGCCGCACCGGGTGCGCACGCGTGCGGTGGCGGCGGGCGAAGGCTGGAAGCTGGACGGCGCGAAGGCGGTGGTCGAGCACGGCGCGCAGGCGGGCTTCTTCGTGGTGTCGGCGCGGCTCGCCGGCGAGGACGACGCGGCCGACGGCCTGGCCCTGTTCGTGGTGCCGCGCGAGACGCCCGGCCTGACGCTGCGCGACTACGCGCGCATCGACGGCGGCCGCGCGGCCGAGCTGCGCCTCGACGGCGTGCAACTGAAAGCGGGCGCGCGGCTGGCCGGCGACGGCGCCGAGCTGCTCGAGCGCGTCACCGGCTTCGGCCTGTTGGCCCTGGCCGCCGAGGCGATCGGCGCGATGGAGGTGGTGAAGACGCAGACCATCGACTACCTGCGCACGCGCAAGCAGTTCGGCCTGCCGATCGGCAGCTTCCAGGCGCTGCAGCATCGCGTCGCCGACCTGCTGCTGGAGATCGAGCAGGCGCGCTCGGCGGTGATCAACGCGGCGGCCGCGCTGGAGGCGCCGCGCGCCCAGCGCGAGCGGGCCTTGTCTGCCGCCAAGTACACGATCGGGCGCATCGGCACGCGCGTGGCCGAGGAGGCGATCCAGCTGCATGGCGGAATCGGCATGACCTGGGAGCTGCCGCTCTCGCACTACGCGAAACGGCTGGTGATGATCGACCATCAGCTCGGCGACGAGGATCACCACCTGGCGCGTTATATCGCGCTGGGGCGCGGCTGAGGCGAAGGTGTCGGTGCGGGTGCGGCTGGCGGGCCGCCCCGGCGCCCCCGCTCCGCTCGTGTCGCGTAAACGGCCCGACACATTATTTCCCAATCGTCCGGAATACCGGACGCACCGCTTTCCGGATTTCCGGAAAATCGGATTGCGTGCGCCGCGCCAATTTCCATAAAACGATAAGAATCAATGGCTTGCCCGCTGTCGCCAAGCTGGCATCGAGCTTGCGTATATCTGTCGCAAGGCCGATCCCCCGGCCGGACAACGACAGCAGCAAGGAGACAACCGATGACGCCCCACCAGTATCCTTCCCCCCGGATGGTCTGAGGCCGTCGCTTGTTGCGGCACGGCAGCCGCGCGGGCGAATGGCTTCCCCCTGACATTCGTCCGCGCGCGTGACGCCGGTTCTCTAGGCTCACTTCACCCCTCTGGAAACTGGACTCATCGTGAAGAAGAAACCTTTCTATAAAGTGCTCTATGTGCAGGTGATCTTCGCCATCATCGTCGGCGTGATCCTCGGCCACTACTATCCGTCCCTCGCGGTCGACATGAAGCCCCTCGGCGACGGCTTCATCAAGCTGATCAAGATGGTGATCGGCCCGATCATCTTCTGCACGGTGGTGACCGGCATCGCCGGCATGGAAGACATGAAGAAGGTCGGCCGGGTCGGCGGCAAGGCGCTGCTGTACTTCGAGATCGTCTCGACCTTCGCGCTGGTGCTGGGCCTGGCGGCCACCCACCTGCTGCGTCCGGGCGCCGGCTTCAACATCGATCCGGCCACGCTGAACGGCAAGGAAGTGGCCTCCTACGCGGCCAAGGCGCACGGCCAGTCGACCGTCGACTTCCTGATGCACATCATCCCGAACACCATGTTCGATGCCTTCGCCCAGGGCGAGATCCTGCAGATCCTGCTGATCGCGCTGCTGTTCGGCAGCGTGCTGGCGCACCTCGGCGAGCGCGGCAAGGTGGTGACCGACTTCATCGAGGGCACCAGCCGCGTGCTGTTCGGGATCGTCCACATCATCACCAAGCTGGCCCCGATCGGCGCGTTCGGCGCGATGGCCTTCACCATCGGCAAGTACGGCGTCGGCTCGCTGATCCCGCTGCTCAAGCTGATCGGCACCTTCTACCTGACCTCGGCGGTGTTCGTGGTGGTGGTGCTCGGCGCGATCGCGCGCTTCACCGGCTTCTCGGTGATCCGCTTCGTCGGCTACATCAAGGAAGAGATGCTGATCGTGCTGGGCACCAGCTCCTCGGAAGCGGCCCTGCCGCAGCTGATGGAGAAGCTCGAGAAGGCCGGCTGCTCGCGTTCGGTGGTGGGCCTGGTGGTGCCGACCGGTTACTCGTTCAACCTCGACGGCACCAACATCTACATGACGATGGCCGTGCTGTTCATCGCCCAGGCGACCAACATCGAACTGACCTGGATGCAGCAGCTCACGCTGCTGGCGGTCGCGATGCTGACTTCGAAGGGCGCCAGCGGCGTGACCGGCGCGGGCTTCATCACGCTGGCCGCGACGCTGGCCGTGGTGCCGACCATCCCGCTGACGGGCATGGTGCTGATCCTCGGCATCGACCGCTTCATGAGCGAATGCCGCGCGCTGACCAACATCGTCGGCAACGGCGTGGCCACCATCGTGGTGTCGGCCTGGGAGAAGGAACTGGACCGCAACAAGCTGCGCGCCGCGCTCAACGGCGAACTGGCGGCCAGCGATACCACCGCGAAGGCGTAACAGGTGAAGCAGGAAGCAGCGGCGCGCGAGAAGCCGCCGCTGCGCGGCGGGGCCGGCACCGGCGGCGCGAGAGCGTTCGAGCGGGCCGGCCCCGCATCGATTGGCGCGGGCGGCTATGCCACAATAGGCGATTCCCATTTTCCGGAAACCGCGAACGTGAAGCGCCGCCTGCTCGTTCTGCTCGTGCTCGTCGCGCTGCTGGCCGCCGCCTGCGCGCTGACCTGGACGATCACCTGGCAGCGCGGCATCGACGAGCTGCGCCGCAACGCGGGCGTGCGCGTCGATCGCACCACCAGCGCGCTCAAGAGCACGCTGGACCGCTACGAATCGCTGCCCTACCTGCTGGGCGGCCATCCCTTCGTGCAGGACGTGCTGGCCAACGTCGACACGCCGGGCTACGTGGAGCGGGCCAACCGCTACCTCGAGGACCTGAACCGGCACGCGCACGCCACCACCACCTACATCATCGGTGCCGACGGGCGCTGCGTGGCGGCCAGCAACTGGCGCGACCCCGACAGCTTCGTCGGCATGGAATACCGCTTCCGGCCTTACTTCATCGACGCCATCAAGGGCGGGGTGGGCCGCTTCTTCGGGATCGGCACGGTCTCGCACGATCCCGGCTACTACATCTCGCAGCCGGTGCGGCGCGAGGGGCGCATCGTCGGCGTGGCGGTGGTCAAGCTCAACCTCGAATGGTTCCAGGGCGCCGACGCCTCCGAGCCGCTGGTGGTGGCCGACGATCACGGCGTGATCTTCCTGTCCTCGGTGCCGGCCTGGAAATACCACACGCTCAAGCCGCTCACCGGCAGCGTCGCCGATTCGATCTACGCCACGCGCCAGTACGCGCAGCAGCCGGTCACGCCGGTGCCGATCCGGGTCGAGCGCGTGCTCGGCCCGGGCGCCGAGATCGTGCGGATCGGCGCCGGCATGCGCGCGCCGCGCTACCTGGCCACCCAACGCCGGCTCGGCGAACCCGACTGGCAACTGGTCACGCTCGCGCCGATCGAGCCGGTCGACACCGACGCGCGCAACGCCACCGTGGTGACCGGCTTCGGCGTGGTCTCGATCTTCCTGCTGGCCTTCTACTGGCGCATGCGCCGCGCGCGCGTCAAGGAGATGATCCGCGGCCGCGCGCTGCTGCAGAACGCCTACGCGGAGCTGAACCAGCGCGTGGCCGAGCGCACCGCCGATCTCTCGCAGGCCAACGAGCAGTTGCAGAAGGAGGTCGGCGACCGGATCCGCGCCGAGCTGGAGCTGCGCGCCGCCCATGACGAGCTGGTGCAGGCCAGCAAGCTGGCCGCGCTCGGCCAGATGGCGGCCGGCATCACCCACGAGCTGAACCAGCCGCTGGCGGCGCTGCGCAGCTTCTCCGACAACACGCGGGTGCTGCTCGAACGCGGCGAGCAGGCCGCCGCGCGCGACAACCTGGAGGCGATCGCCTCGCTGACCGAGCGCATGGGCAAGATCACCAACCAGCTCAAGCTGTTCGTGGGCCGCGCGCGGCCGCGCAACGAGCGTGCCCAGGTGGCGCGCGCGCTGCGCAACGTCGTCTCGCTGCTGCGCGAGCGGCTGCAGGCGGTGAACCTGGAAGTCGAGCTCGACGATGCGCTGCATCCGGGCCAGGGCCCGGTGCCGCTCGATGCCTCGCTCGAATACGCCGACCTGGTGGCGATCTGCGAGGACCTGCGCCTCGAGCAGATCCTGATCAACCTGCTCGGCAACGCGCTCGACGCGGTGGCCGGGGTGGCGGCGCCGCGCATCCTGGTGAGCATCGAGGCGAATCCCGGCACGATCGTGATCACGGTGGCCGACAACGGACCGGGCGTGCCGCCCGAGCTGCTGCCGCGCCTGTTCGAGCCGTTCTTCACCACCAAGGAGATGGGGCGCGGGCTCGGCCTGGGTCTCGCGATCTCCTCCTCGATCGCCAGCGACGCGGGCGGCTCACTGCAGGCGCGCAATGCGCCCGAGGGCGGCGCGGTGTTCGTCTTGACGCTGCGCCGCGCCCGCACGCATCATCCGCAGAGTTTCGCGACCGGCCGCTGACCATCCCTTGACTATCCGCGCCGGTCGCGGCATCGAACCATATTGGGTGAAACAGGATGGCGAACCGCCTGCAGGTTATCTATATCGAAGACGACGAACTGGTGCGCCGCGCCGCCGTGCAGAGCCTGCAGCTCGCCGGCTTCGAGGTGGCCGGCTTCGGCTCGGCCGAGGCCGCCGAGAAGGCGATCCTCGGCGAGCGCGTCGGCGCGGTGGTGTCCGACATCCGCCTGCCCGGCGCCAGCGGCCTGGAGCTGCTGGCGCAGTGCCGCGAGCGCGCCGCCGAGGTGCCGGTGATCCTGGTCACCGGCCATGGCGACATCACCATGGCGGTGCAGGCGATGCGCGACGGCGCTTACGACTTCATCGAGAAGCCCTTCGCCACCGAGCGCCTGATCGAGACCGTGCGCCGCGCCATCGAGCGGCGCGAGCTGGTGCTGGAGAACCTCGCGCTGCGTCGCGAGCTGGCGGTGCAGGGCGTGGTGGCGCCGCGCATCATCGGCCGCAGCCCGGCGATCGAGCAGGTGCGCCGGCTGATCGCCAACGTCGCGCCGACCGACGCCTCGGTGCTGATCAACGGCGACACCGGCGCCGGCAAGGAACTGATCGCGCGCAGCCTGCACGAGATGTCGCCGCGCCGCGACAAGCCCTTCATCGCCGTCAACTGCGGGGCGCTGCCCGAGCCGATGTTCGAGTCCGAGATGTTCGGCTACGAGCCCGGCGCCTTCACCGGCGCGGCCAAGCGGCGGGTCGGCAAGCTCGAATACGCCTCGGGCGGCACGCTGTTCCTCGACGAGATCGAGAGCATGCCGCTCGCGCTGCAGGTGAAGCTGCTGCGCGTGCTGCAGGACGGCGTGCTGGAGCGGCTCGGCTCGAACCAGCCGATTCGCGTCAACTGCCGCGTGGTGGCCGCCGCCAAGGGCGACATGAGCGAGCACGTGGCGGCCGGCACCTTCCGCCAGGATCTGCTCTATCGCCTGAACGTGGTGACTATCGCGCTGCCGCCGCTGGCCGAGCGCCGCGAGGACATCGTGCCGCTGTTCGAGCACTTCATGCTCGATGCGGCGGTGCGCTACAACCGCCCGGCGCCGCACCTGACCGACCGGCAGCGCGAGAGCCTGATGCAGCGCGACTGGCCCGGCAACGTGCGCGAGCTGCGCAACGCCGCCGACCGTTTCGTGCTGGGCGTGACCGAGGGCGTGGTGGAGCCGGCCGGCGGCGCCGAGGCGCGCGAGGCGGCCGGCGCGGAGCAGTCGCTGAAGGAGCGCGTCGAGCAGTTCGAGCGCGCGGTGATCGCCGACACGCTCACGCTCACGGGCGGCGCGGTGGCCGCCACGGCCGACCGGCTGCATGTCGGCAAAGCCACGCTCTACGAGAAGATCAAGCGCTACGGGCTATCGACCAAGGGCGAGAACGAGCGCTGAGCGGGGCGCTCGAGGCGGCTCGCGAGCTTGCCGTCATCGGCTCGGGAAATCGGCCCCGGAAACACAAGGCCGGCGGCGCCTGGAGGCGCGGCCGGCCTTGTCTCGTTCGGGAGGCAGCGTTCAGGCGTTGCTGCCGAGCGCCTTCTGCAGCAGTTGGTCGAGCTCGGCGAACTGCGGCTCGCCGACATAGCGCTTGAGGATCTTGCCGTCCTTGTCGACCACGAAGGTGGTGGGCGTGAGCTGGACGTTGCCGAACTGCTTGGCGATCGAGCCGTCGTCGAAGGCGACCTTGAACGGCAACTGGCGCGTCTGCGTGTAGTTTGCCACGTACATCGGCGAATCATAGTTCATCGCCACGGCGACGAATTCGAGCCCCTGGCCCTTGAAGCGGTTGTAGGTCTGGACCATCTGCGGCATTTCCTTCATGCAGGTCTCGCAGCTGGTCGCCCAGAAATTGACCAGGTAGACCTTGCCCTTCAGGTCCGAGCTGGTGGAGACCTTCTGGCCCGAGAGCAGGGTGAAGGTGGCGTCGGGCACGCTTGACTTGCCGTTCAGCGCGAAATAACCGGCGACGGCGATCGCCACCGCGACGGCGGCGAGCACGACATAGCGCAGCGGGCTGGCGCGGCGGCTGGAGGAAGCGGGGGCTGGGCTCATCGAGGACACCTCGGCGGATCGGGCGAATCCCGCGCGGCATGCACGGGCGGCGACCATTGTAGCGTCAAATCGTGACGCTCATCGGGCAGCGCTCGCGATGCCCGGCATCAGCGCCGGCGGTGCTTCGGGCCCGATTTTCGGCTCGATTTTCGGCCTCGCCGCGCGAGGGCGCCGGGGGCGGCTTATGTTGCCTATTCGGGCGCGCGCCGGGAGGCTCCGCGACGATAATGGCGGCTCGTTCCGTTCCCCGTTCGCCATGCTCCTTTTCGGAATCCGCATCCTGTCGACCGCGCCCCGAGGCCGCGCCGCGGGCGCTCGCCGCCTCGCCCTGTCGATCGCCGCCGCGCTGGCCCTCGGCATCGCGGCCGGCTGCACGCCGGCGCTCGACTGGCGGACCCTGCACAGCGAGGCCGGCTACAGCATCGACCTGCCGGCCAAGCCGACGCTCGACGCGCGCCCGGTCGAGATCGGCGGCGCCAGCATGGACATGCGCATGCAGGCGGCGCATGTCGAGGGCGCGGTGTTCGCGGTCGGCACGGTGATCTTGCCCGACGCGCGGCCGGCCACGCAGCGCGCGGTGCTCGATGCGCTGCGCGCCGGGCTGTCGCGCAACCTGCGCGCGCAGGCGGCCGAGCGCGAGGTGGCGGTGCCGCTCGCGTCCGGCGGCAGCACGCCCGGCATCGAGCTGCGGCTCAGCGGCGAGCCGGCCGGTGCATCGGGCCATGCGGGCGCATCGGGCGCGGCCGCCGGCAAGACCGTGGTGGCCCGGCTCGTCGCACGCGGCGCGCATGTCTACCAGGCCGTGGCGATCGCCGATGCGCCGCTGCCGCCCGAGGCGCTCGACCAGTTCCTCGGTTCCTTCAAGCTCGATTGAGGCACGCGTTCGCGGCGCGCGACCGAAGGGTGCGTCGCACTGCCGCAATGTGTGGACGAAGTGAAGGCCCGGTCGAGGAAAACCGCGCTAGTGGTCGGATTTCACAAGGCTTTTCGGCTATCCACAGCGGATGTGGATAACTTTGTTGACAAACCCCCGAATCGTGCCCCGAGAGCGGCATCGCGCCGCTTTCAAACCAGTTTCATTGATATTCGGCGAGGAAAAAACACTTGACGATTCAGTAGCTTGCGATCGTTCTTCCAGGTACGCGCGATGCGTCGCCGCGCGAGTGATCGATACCGGTAAATGTGTATAAGTCAAGTCTTGACAGCGAGGCATTTCGGCTCAAACCAGCTCGATCGCGCGCCGATAACGGATCGCCTCGCCGATCTGCGCGGCGTCCGGCTGCGCATCGCCGGCAAGATCGGCGATCGTGCGCGCAACTTTCAGCACCCGGTAATAGGCTCGCGCCGACCAGTGGAAGCGCTCGCCGGCCTCGCGCAGCAGGCGCTCTCCCTCGGCGCCGGGGCGGCAGAAGCGATCGGTCTCGCGTCCGCCCAGCATCTGGTTGGTGCAGCCCTGGCGCGCCAGTTGTCGATCGCGCGCGGCGGCCACGCGTCGCGCGACCGTCGCGCTGGCCTCGGCCGGGCGCGTGCCGCGCTCGGCCAACTCGGCGGGCGACAGCGCGGGCAGGGCGACCTGCAGGTCGATGCGATCCACCAGCGGTCCCGACAGCTTGCGCAGATAGCGCGTGGCCACCTCGGGCGTGCAGCGGCAGCGGCCCGAGGGGTCACCGCGCCAGCCGCAGGGACAGGGGTTCATCGCCGCGACCAGCTGGCAGGCTGCGGGGAAGTCGGCCTGCAGGCCGACCCGCGAGATCGTGATGCGGCCGGCTTCGAGCGGCTCGCGCAGCATCTCCAGCACGTGGCGATCGAATTCGGGAAGCTCGTCGAGGAACAGCACGCCTAGATGGGCCAGCGTGATCTCGCCCGGCTGCGGGGGATTGCGGCCGCCGACCAGGGCCGCCGCGCTCGAGGAGTGATGCGGCGTGCGAAACGGCCGGCGCCGCCATGAAGCGGGCGAGAAACCCACGCGGCTGGCCGACAGCAGGGCCGCCGAAACCAGGGCCTCCTCGTCGGTCATGGGCGGCAGCAGCCCCGGCAAGCGCGCGGCCAGCATCGACTTGCCGGCGCCGGGCGGGCCGATCATCAGCATGTTGTTTTCACAAGACCCCAAGGGAATTTCTTGGGAGTCACCTAGAATGATTCAAAAGGGGATGCCCGTGAAACCTTTATCGGCCCTTGTTGGGTTAGGCCTGTACTGCCTTCTTCTGAAGGTGATGCCCTTCGTTGTGATGGCCGTGTCGGGGTTACTGGTAGCGGCGTTTCTTGGGCTTATCTTGTGGGGCGTGCTTACAGACACCCCTAGCGGCCCCACACGGGCGAACTGGCAGAGCCGAGATGTCGATGGCCGTGATTAGCCCACTGCTTCGGACAACGCGCGAACTTCCATTGCCCGTTCTACCAACTCCATCAATCGGTCACATTCGCGTTTGACCACCAAATAGTCATGGATAATGCGAACCTGTTTATCTCCGTCAATATAACGTTCGGAATCGTCCGCTACCTTGTGCGTTTCCTCGATGCGATCTTCTAGGATGATTCCAAGCAATCTGAGGCGAGCCGCCCAGAGGCCGAGAGAATCTCCTAGGTTAATGGGGTGCGGACTTTCAAAAGCTCCAGTCATATATTCGGTCCATGAAACTTGCTCCTCAATTTGGTAGACATTTTCATGCGCGCGCGCGAAGCGAAGCGGTTTTCCAATGGGTTTGCTCCTAGCCTCTCGCAGATATTCTACGAAGCTCTCAAAATCGGCATCCGTGAGATTTTCTGCTGCCTGAAATAAGCGCTCTTCTGATTCGTCTGCTGTCCGGTCTTCTTGAACAATTTCCGCGACTAACAAGCCGATGACGCGCGGCCCGATTTCTTTGGACGCAGATAGGCAGACATGGCGGTAGGCATCCCAGATTGCTGAGGTC
The DNA here is from genome assembly GCF_000959725.1 of Burkholderia gladioli. NCBI lineage: Bacteria > Pseudomonadati > Pseudomonadota > Betaproteobacteria > Burkholderiales > Burkholderiaceae > Burkholderia > Burkholderia gladioli. Next base: position 1,162,815 of record NZ_CP009323.1, on the reverse strand, counting down.
GCGGTGTCGCGCTTACCGATTTTCTCCAGGAGGTCATCTAGCGATGCCGATTGGAACTTGGAATCTGCTTGCTTCGCTACTTCGTACAGGAACGCTTCATAGAATTTATCGGCGCGGTACTGTGACCAGCGCTCGATGACCTTCTTCTTAACGAATTCCTGGGCTTGTTTCATTGCCATGTTCTTGGCCATGCCCATTATTACCAGACTCATAGACATTCAAGTCTCCTAGGGAAAGGTTTTGGGCGAAAAATGTGAAAGCCCACCTCGAAATTTCCGGTTCCGATTATCCCCCCTAGGCCCTCCTCGCGCGCATGAAATGCGTGACGTGTGGGCGCGCCTGAAACGCGTAACGTGTGGGCGCGCCTGAAACGCGTAACGTGTGCGCGGCCCACTAGACACGCGCGCGGCTCAATCTAGCGGTGTGACATTGCGAGCCGGTGGCGATGGATATCGTCTGGTGGCCAGAGGGGATCGCTTGGGGAGGTGCGGGTCAACCCGGCATAGCTTCTGTCAGGCTGGGGTGTAGTCAAACCTGACTGTCAGGCATCCTTCGACAATGCGTCAGGATAGGGTTAAATTTCGAATTACTTGACACATGGCAAGAAGGGTCATAGATTCTACTCTGACACTTTCCTCTGGGGACCGACATGAACGGCAAGCGAGTAGGCTACATCCGGGTGAGCAGCCTCGACCAAAACACCGAGCGCCAGTTAGACGGCGTGACGTTGGATCGGACGTTCACAGACAAGGCCAGCGGCAAGGACACCAACAGGCCCCAGCTAGAGGAAGCCCTCCGGTTTCTCCGAGAGGGCGACACCTTTATCGTCCACAGCATGGATCGCTTGGCCCGGAATACAGAGGACCTACTCCGCATGGTGCGGGAGTTGACTGCCAAGCATGTGAGTGTGGAGTTCGTGAAAGAGCGGCTCACCTTCAGCGGCCAGAGCGATGACCCTATGGCAACCTTGATGATGACCATGCTTGGCGGCTTCGCCCAGTTCGAGCGGGCATTGATCCGGGAGCGACAGCGCGAGGGCATCGCGATTGCCAAGGAGAAGGGAGTCTACAAGGGACGCAAGAAGGCACTAAGCCCCGAGCAGGTTTCCGAGCTTCGCCAGCGGGCGTCCGACGGGGAACCGAAGGCGACCATTGCCCGAGACCTTGGTATTAGCCGGGAGACGCTCTACCAGTACCTCAAGGCCGCTTGAGTTTGACTACCCGACGATAAGGCTAGCAGCCTCCAGCTATCGATGTCCGACACTAGGATACGGCAGGCGAGGCTTGCGGCAGGGCATGCCCATCCAGGGGCGGGGATGTCGTCCCCTCACACTAGGAATACCGGAGCGATGAACCCTAGGGTTTCCCTGGAGAGAATGTCGAGGTGACACAATAGGGCCAGAAGCGTCCGCTCACCTCGCCCATACATTCCAACCAGCGACAAGGCCACTGGCCTCGATAGCGGACAACAGGATAGACGGAGCCCACCCCCAGGGGCTTCTTCCAGTGCCCCCATTGAGAGCAGCTTTGAGGGCATCCCTTGAGCGCCTACCGGTAGCTTCATTCCCTGCCGGTGGGCCGCTCACCCAGTATTCCACATTACGAAACGCGGATGTGGGATTACCTGTTCGTTTCCCCTGTCTCTTCACCCATGTGGCCTCTTCAGTGCCCCATGAGGTTCCCCTTTAAAAATTTCGAATTCGTCTTCAACGAAGGAACAACTATGTCCGCGCCATCGAAGCTTTACTCCCGCCGCATTCCGGGCGACTCATCGGACGGCCTCCGGGTTCGCATTGAGAGCCGCTTGGCTGACAAACTGCGTGCCGCACAGGCCCGCCCCGAGATGCTCATCAAGGATGCCTATCAACCCTCTCGGAGCCTGATCGTTCGTCGTGCGCTGTACCTCTACCTGGACAGCCTCACACACATGGACGCCGCCTCGATTGAGCGTGAAGCCCTTGAACTCCACAAGCTCGCCTAAGGAACAGCCATGAGCAAACAGCACACCGAACATGCCCGCCAAGGGCAAACCTTCGTCGGCCTCCCGGCTGACCGCACGGCTCCCGTTGAGAGCGTGACCGTGAATGGTGAGACAGCTACGTTTGTCTCCACCCCGAACGGGATCGAGCTTGATGTGGCGACCAACCAAGATGACGTGATCGTCGTTACCTTCACGACTCAATACTGATCGACCACTATGCAAATGACAACGACAGAGGCGCACCAGAACGCCTCCCTGAGAGTGACCCCGAAGGCACCCAAGAAAGAACGCCACGGGGCCAAGCTCGACCGCTTACGCCGTTACCTTCGAGGCGGTCACTACCTCATCGATCGCACCCAGCCCCTGACGCTCCAGAATCTCAAGACGCAGACCTTGATCGCTGAGGAGGTCGGTCTCCGTAGTTCCGCCGACGTGAGCTTACTGGTGCGCCGTGAGTTCCCCGAGGTGGCCACAGTGCTGTCCGAACGAGACGCGGCGGAATACCACCCGGCACCGAAGAAAGACCGCTTGCTCCGTTACATTGCCTCAGGTGGGCACCTTAGGGACCCTCTTGGGGAACTGACGGCTAGCAATTTGCGAACGCAGCGAGAGATTGCCGATGAACTGGGTATGACCCAGATGCTGGTCAGTTACCACATTCGACAGCACGCGCCCGCAGTTGCGGCAGTAATGGCGAGCCGGAGATGGTATGACGCAGCAGACCGAGCCTGACGCAGCTATCACCTACACCGTCAATAAACGAATGCCGTTCCAGCGCTTCAACTGGACAGACCATGGGTCTCGTATGGCGCGCCTCAAGCCGCTGGAGCGGGGCTGGTTCGACATCATCCGCACGGAGCTATGGACAGTAGAAGGCGTGATGATGGATGAATCCACCCTTCGCAAGCGCCTGAGAATCCCTGGCAAGACCATCCCGAAGCTCGACATCCTCATCGATCTTGGCCTCCTTCAACGTGAAGGGGAAATGATCTTTGATCCCGTGCAGCGCTTCGAGTGGAATCGAGCAGTGAGTGTTTCTGAGGCGAACCGGGACAATGGCAGGAAGGGCGGAAGACCCTCGAAAGCCACGACTGGCAAGGAATCTGAGTACATTCCAGAGGCCCCTTCGGTGGACTTCTAGGAAACCGACCGGTTTTCTTTCGCTTTTGCTTCGCTTAGCGACCGGAAAGCTATTCAGATTCAATATCCAGATTCGAACATTCCAGATTCGACAGACAGAGGATGTTCTCTTTCGACGTGACCATGATGATGTTCTACATCCTTGGTCTCCCCGCGTAAGCGGCCTTTGGTCTCAACCCTCAGGGACCCTTAAGGGGTCCGCAAATCGGCCCCCACAGCCGCCTCACCCTGTTCCGTTTACCTGCCCTTGGCGAGCCTCTATGAAGCCGCCAGGGAGTCCCTATGCGAGCCCTGTGCATATGTCCATTACCGAGACTCGCCGGAAGATCGAAATCCTTCGAGAGATGCGGGAGAACTATGCGGCCGAGCTGATCGACCCATACCGCGCCGCCCTTCTCAGGGAGACCAATCACCGGCTCAAGCAGCAAGAAAAGAATCTCCGATCACTGGAGGAGTTCGCTTCGTTCACCGCCTATCTCGATCAAGAGGTCCCCACTGATGCCCCGCACTGATGCTGTAGCCGATATCCCCCTCCAGGAAATCACCAACAAGGAAATTCGCAGGACTGCGCGCCGTGAACGGCCTCAAGAGGACCTCCATGAGCGCCTCGATAAATTCCTGGAGTTTCCGACCAACACGTTTCATCTCAAGTCTCTCATCTCTGGCTTGGTCGGCTACGAGCTTCGAGCCCGCCTAGCATCCCTACCACTCCCTGAGGAGGGATGTGTAATCGAGCCCGAGCACGCTCCCGAATGACCGAAGACACCATTGTCCAGGTGGATGGTATGACCGCCAGTGTTCGAGCCTTCATTCAGATGGGGAAGGTTATCCAGGCTGATGACGGTCGATACCTGACTACAGGGAAACACCCCAGCGAACCCTACGAGCTATTCCCTGAGGCCCTCGATGCGGGCTATCGAGCACCGGACCCGTACAGCCCCCTCGGGCTCCGTATGCGCGGCTTCCGTGTTCTTGAGGGTGAGACCTTCGATGACAACCGCGTGGAGGTCGGTGGGGCCTTCTATCGCATCTCCGAGGCCCGTAAGCACGGCCTCATCTAATCAATCTACTTTCTCAAGGAAAACAATCATGGGCGACTTCGCCAGCTATTCCACTTACGTTCCGACCGACGACAGCGTTACGCTGAACACGGGACCGAAAGCTACCCTTGTCGGTGGTGTGACCTCGATCGTTCTCAGCGGCAATGAGTCCGTGGCGAGCGACAGCAGCTATGGTTCGGTCTCAGCAAGTGACCTATCCGCGTTCGATGGTAACGACTGGCGCAGCACGGCACGGGACCGTATGGGTCTGCCGACTAACAACATCACGGCCGATAGCGTGGTCAATCTGGCTGGGATGAATGGCAGGGTAGGGGATTTCGTGAAAGCGGGTGTCCTGCGTGAGACGCCGGATGGTTTCGTTCTGGCCTCCGAGGGTGCCCCTGATGTGACCCAGGAGGGAGCCGAAGAGGCCAACCCGGACGCAGCATCGATGCCTGAAGAAGTCGCTCAGGGTGTCGATAAGGCTGTTGAGCCGTTCGATGATTCGACGCTGGATGCTGGTCTTGCCATCGGCATCGCGGCTGCAACCGGCGATATGACCGTGGAGGATATCGTGTCTGGTGTCGCCCAACGATCGGGCATGGAGCCGTCCGATGCGGCCCAGCGGGTGCAATTCGTGATCGATGCCTATCAGACCCAGGCCGATGACTACCTCACTCGCAATGGCCTGGGAGCTGAGGAACTGCCCGCGTTCTATGCCTGGGCGAAGCAGAGTGGCAACAAAGCGGCCCTAACCGCTGCGATCCAGCAGCAGGCATACGGCCGGGACATGAGCGGCTATAAGCCCCTCATTACCAGCTTCATGCAAAGCGTAGCGCCGACCCTCAGCGCTCTGGATGCGAACGGCTACGAGCGAAAGGGCAACCTCGTTCTGATCGATGGGAAGTGGATGGATGTGAAGGCAGCAGCCCGAGCGGGCCTCATCTGACCTCACGAGGCATCGAGTAGATCACCTCAGTCTCTCCTCCGTGTTTCCACTGAAACAGCAGCTTTCCACTGTCGTAATCGACAGTCACGGAGGAGAGCAGCACGCGAAGAGCAGCATTAGCCTTTGCCCTATCGAGTGGGGCGGCCTCCAATGCTTGCCGAAGCTCCTCGACCCTCTTTGCCAGAAGGGGGCCATTAGCTGCCATTAGCTGATCCGCGAGGCCATCACGCTCCGTCCGGAGTGCCTCCAAGGATACTTCCAGGTCCTTGATACGCTCGGCAATAGCGGTAGATGGAGTGACAGCAAGGGCACGAAGCAGGTTTTCAATCTCGTCCTGCGTAGCTTCAATCCGGACCTCTGCCGCATCTAGGTCTGAATCCAGGCCATCCCGCCCACTCGGCACCGTGCCGGTGACATAGCTAGCATTGGAGATAACCGCCGTTTCTACGCTATCCAGCGGGACCGTATGATACTGACAGCCAGCGCCGGCCTTTGCCTTGGTGCATACGAGCTTCGGTTTGCCGCTCTTCGGTCCCGCGCCTTTCATTACGCGCGTCATTGTGCTCCCACAAATTGGGCATCGAGCGAGACCAGCAATTAAGTTCGATATGACCGCGCCGCGATGCTTGGGTGCTGGTCCAGCATTGCCATTGAGTTGTGATTGAGCCTTGGTGAATAGGTCCTCAGATATCACTAAAGGGAAGTATCCAGGGACTTTTTCGAGCGGCAAACGGATTTTCTTTCCACCCTCATGCACGATCCGGTGCGGGGTGAAAATGCCGATGACGGCATCATTGACCAAAATTTTCCGGATGTATGTCCGGTGCCAATGCCGCGCGCGCCCGAAGCATGGAATACCTTCCCGGTTGAATGTCTCTGCGATAAGGGCATACCCAATGCCAGCAGCGTACATATCAAAGATGCGTTGCACGATCGCTGCGCGCTCCGGGACTAGCTCTAGCTTTCCGCTGGCCTCATTGAGGGACACCCAAGCGGGCGTTATGGCGGTAAGGGGCCTATCCTCAACCCTCTGTCGTTTCCCTTCCCAGGCAGCGCTTAGGCGGCGGCTCTTCGTAGCGGATTCCTCGTTCGCGCGCATGAACAGGACAATGGCGATGAGGAGCGAGGTAGGATCATCGTCAAGATTCGCAGAGGTGTACTCCCGGCCGTCATTGAGGGTCACGACAGTGATACCCTCCTCTACGATGTCTTCCAACACCCGAACAGCTTTCCGGGGTGACAGACGCGAAAGTCGGTCCAGCGCCTCGACAAGCAGATAGGACCCTCGCGGGACAAGCCCAGCTCGGACGGCCTCTAGGAATTCCGCTAGGCGTCCCGCTTCAGCATTTGTGCCCCGAAATGCGGACACACCCAGGTCCTCAAAGGTGAGGTCTTGATCGAGTGCTAGGCCCTTCCTTGTCGCGTACTCCAGTGCCATCGTCGTTTGACGGCGATAGGAATCCCCCTTGAGTTGCTCAGGGGTGGAGAAGCGTAGGTAGGAGTAGGCGCGCGGCTTGGACATGGCGATGAGCGGCTGTAATCGGGTCCGTTGAGAATACTATCAGCAGGTGATGGCCGCCCGCGGCGGCGATTTCCAGCGCGCGCTTGGCGCCTTGCTGGCCGACCACCTCGGACAGGTCGGGAGCATTGGCTGCGGGCGTTGAATCGGGCGATGGCGCGGCGATCGGTGACAGCCGGGCCTCGTCGGCACCGGCCAGGTGCGCGCAGAGCGCGGGCAGGTCGGGCGCGCCGTAGACAGTGACGCCCGGCACCAGCGCGGCTTCCGCCGCGCTGTCCAGCGGCAGGTACAGCTCGGGTCCCCTGGATGGAGGAGGCAGGCCGCGCGGCGCGCGACGGCGGCGGGCGCTGGCGTTGCCGGTCGGCGCGGCGCCCTGGCCGGCTTCGGCGTTGCCGTCGTTGCGTCCACCCGTGCCGCCGCCCTCGTCTGCATCGATGCTTTCGCCAGCATCCATGTCCTCGTCGGCGCCGACGTCCTCACCCGCCCCGACATTGTTCGCTGCCGCCGCCTCGCGCCGCCGGCCTTCCGCCAGTTCCCCGCGTGCCGTCCCGCAAGCCATCGCGAAGGCGCCGCGCATCGGCCTGAGCGCGCCCGTCAGCGACAGCTCGCCGGCGAATTCGCGGCCGGCCAGCACGCCGGGCGGCAACTGCCCGTTGGCGGCCAGGATGCCGAGGGCGATCGGCAGGTCGAAGCGTCCCGATTCCTTGGGCAGGTCGGCCGGGGCCAGATTGACGGTGATGCGGCGCACCGGGAAGTCGAAGCCGCAGTTCTGCAGGGCCGCGCGCACGCGCTCGCGGCTCTCGCGCACTTCCAGGTCGGGCAGGCCGACGATCGAGAACGAGGGCAGGCCATTGGCCAGGTGGACTTCGACGGTGACTTCCGGCGCACGGCCGGCAGCGGGCGCGCGCGAGCGCACGACGGCAAGCGACATGGGGCACTCCTGGAGGCGGCCGAGGGAGGCTCGGGCTGCCGTTCGGGGATTCCGTTGAGCGGGTGCGCGCTTGCCGGCGTGGCGCGGGCGGGTGCTGCGGGGAGTCGCGGCCGGGGCCGCGACGGGGGATCAGAGGCCCGAGGGGCGCTCGTTGAGCTTGCGTTCGAGATCGGCGACGCGGCGCTCGAGCTCCTCGAGGCGCGCGCGGGTGCGGGCCAGCACCTGGGTCTGGGTGTCGAATTCCTCGCGCGTCACCAGGTCGAGCTTCGAGAAGCCCTGGGTGAGCATGGCCTTGACGTTGCGTTCGACATCCTTGGCCGGCGAATTCTTCAGCAGATCGCTGACGCGCGACTGCAGATCGTTGAAAACGTCGCTGGGTTGTTTCATGGTGTTCCCCTTCTCTGCACAAAAAATGTGCAAATTCCGTTGCGTTCGTGCCGACAAGGCGCGCATGAGCGGATTTGGTGCGCGTCGCCGGCCCGTTTCCGGGCATCGCGCGCCCCGTTGCGGCGCGCCGGATGCCCCGGACGTGCGTGCACTCTAACAACCTTCCATTACGCACGCCAGCGAAGTGCCGCCGCGCTGGCCGTTCGGCCGGGTATTCCGGGCCGCCGGGCGGCCCGCGCGATGGTTCGGACCGCGACATGGCACGCGAGTTGCTGAGTGTGTCCCGCTACCCACGGAACGCGGTGAGTCGGACCACCGCCCGGACCACCAGAAAAGCGAGAGGACTTCATGAAACTGATTACCGCAATCATCAAGCCGTTCAAGCTCGATGAGACGCGCGAGGCGCTCTCGGCGCTCGGCGTCTCGGGCATCACGGTGACGGAGGTGAAGGGCTTCGGCCGCCAGAAGGGCCATACCGAGCTCTATCGCGGCGCCGAATACGTCGTCGGTTTCCTGCCGAAGATGAAGATCGAGGCCGCCGTGTCCGACGACCTGGTCGACCAGGCGGTCGAGGCGATCGAGCGGGCGGCCCGCACGGGGAAGATCGGCGACGGCAAGATCTTCGTCACGCCGATCGAACAGGTTATCCGGATTCGCACCGGGGAGACGGGCGCCGACGCCCTGTAAGTCAATAAAACGACAAGCGACAAGAGGAAACCCAAGATGCGCAAATTTTTGATGTCATTGCTGATGGCCGGCTCGCTGGTGGCGACCGGGATCGGCGCCGCGATGGCCGACGACGCCTCGTCCGCCCCCGCCGCAGCCTCGGCTGCCGTGGCCTCCGATACCACGGCCAGCGCGCCGGCGGCCGCCAGCGCGGCACCTGCTCCGGCCGCCGCTTCCGCGGCCACCGACGCGAGCGCCGCCGCCGCCCCGGCTTCGGGTGCCTCGGCCGCCGCCGCGCCCGCCGCACCGACCGCGCCCGTCTCGGTCGATTCCTCGAAGATCAACTCGGGCGATACCGCCTGGATGCTGACCTCCACCGCGCTCGTGCTGTTCATGACGATCCCGGGCCTGGCGCTGTTCTACGGCGGCATGGTGCGCAAGAAGAACGTGCTGGCCACGGTGATGCAGAGCTTCGCGATCACCGCGCTGATCACGGTGCTCTGGACGGTGGTCGGCTACAGCCTCGCGTTCACGCCGGGCAGCGGCTTCATCGGCGGCTTCTCGCGGGTGCTGCTCTCGGGCATGGCCTACGTGAAGGGCGATACGGCCACCACGCTGACCGTCAGCCACCTGGCCACGACCATCCCGGAATCGGTCTACTGCGTGTTCCAGATGACCTTCGCGATCATCACGCCGGCCCTGATCTGCGGCGCCTTCGCTGACCGCATGAAGTTCTCGGCGATGCTGGTGTTCATGACGATCTGGTCGCTGGTGGTCTACGTGCCGATCGCGCACATGGTCTGGGAGCCGACCGGCTGGCTGGCTTCGGACGGCGTGCTCGACTTCGCGGGCGGCACCGTGGTGCACATCAACGCCGGTATCGCCGGCCTGGTCGCGGCCCTGGTGCTGGGCAAGCGCGTCGGCTACGGCCGCGAGGCGATGGCCCCGCACAACCTGGTGCTGACGCTGATCGGTGCCTCGATGCTGTGGGTGGGCTGGTTCGGCTTCAACGCGGGTTCCGCGGTGGCCGCCGACGGCCGTGCCGGCTTCGCCATGCTGACCACCCAGATCGCCACGGCCTGCGCGGCGCTGGGCTGGATGTTCGCGGAGTGGATCGCCAAGGGCAAGCCCTCGGTGCTGGGCATCGTCTCCGGCGCGGTCGCCGGCCTGGTGGCGATCACCCCGGCAGCCGGCTTCGTCGGCGTGGGCGGCGCACTGGTGATCGGCATCGCCGCCGGCGTGGTCTGCTTCTGGTCGGCCACCTGGCTCAAGATCAAGCTCGGCTACGACGACTCGCTCGACGCATTCGGCGTGCACGGCGTCGGCGGTATCCTCGGCGCCCTGCTGACCGGCGTGTTCGCGGTCAAGGACATCGGCGGCTTCGACGGCAGCCTGCTGGTGCAGGCCAAGGGCGTGGCGATCACGCTGCTGTACAGCGGCATCGTGACCTTCATCATCCTGAAGGTGATCGACATGGTGATGGGCCTGCGCGTCACGGAAGAAGAGGAGCGCGAAGGCCTGGACGTGATCCTGCACGGCGAACACGTCGAGTAATGATCGGATGGAAGGCCCCGAGGACCTCAGGTCCCGGGGCCCGGGCGGCGGCGCCGGACGGTGCGCCGCCCGATCGAAAGAATGAGCGCAGCGACTTCGGCCCGCCTTCCCGGCGGGTTTTTTTTCGACCGGGTGTTTTGAAGGGACGGCGCCGGCCCTATCTGCCGGTCATGTCCCTGTCGTGAATCGCGCGATCCCGTGCCGGGATAACCCTTTCGGCTATCGGGTCAATAGCGAGAAAAAGATACGGTGTTTCCTTGCGAAGCCGGGAACAATCCCCAAATGGGCAGGGTAATTGCTCTACAATCTTTTTTCTCCTGTTCGCGAGTGATTCATGGTTCCCCACCTCGTTACGGCGTTAAACGGTCCGCTGCTCGAGCTGGAGCGGAAAATCCTCGACGCGACGCCGGCGATCGAACGCTGGTTCCGCCTCGAGTGGCAGGAACACACGCCGCCGTTCTATTGTTCGGTCGACCTGCGTAACGCCGGCTTCAAGCTCGCGCCTGTCGATGCCAATCTGTTTCCCGGCAGTTTCAACAATCTGCCGCCGGAAGTGCTGCCGCTCGCCGTGCAGGCGGCGATGGCCGCGATTGAAAAAATTTGCCCGGATGCGAAAGGATTGCTCGTCATCCCGGAGCTGCCCACGCGCAATGCCTTCTATCTCGAGAACGTCGCGCGGCTGGCCACCATCATGCGCCAGGCCGGGCTCAACGTGCGTTTCGGCTCGCTCGACCCGAGCGTGACCGATGTCACGCCGATCACGCTCGCCGATGGCCAGAAGATCGTGCTCGAGCCGCTCGAGCGCTCGCAGCGCCGCCTGGGCCTGAAGAACTTCGATCCCTGCTCGATCCTGCTCAACAACGACCTGTCGGGCGGGATTCCGGACGTGCTGGAGAACCTGCACGAGCAGTACCTGCTGCCGCCGCTGCACGCGGGCTGGGCGGTGCGTCGCAAGTCGACCCACTTCGCCTGCTACGACGACGTGGCCAAGAAGTTCGCGAAGATGGTCGGCGTCGATCCCTGGATGGTGAATCCCTATTTCGCCCACGTGGGCGGCATCGACTGGCAGGCCGGCAACGGCGGCGAGGCGCTGGCCGACGCGATCGACGCGGTGCTCAAGAAGATCGCGCGCAAGTATCGCGAATACGGCATCAGCGAGAAGCCCTACGTGGTGGTGAAGGCCGACGCGGGCACCGCGGGCCGCGGCGTGATGACCGTGCACGATGCTTCCGAGATCGGCGGCATGACCAAGCTCGAGCGCGCCCAGATGTCCGAGACCAAGGCCGGGCTGCCGGTCAGCGACGTGATCGTGCAGGAAGGCGTGTATACCTTCGAGCGGATCGGCGACGACGTGGCCGAGCCGGTGGTGTACATGATCGACCGCTACGTGGTGGGCGGCTTCTACCGCACCCACTCGGCGCGCGAACGCGACCAGAACCTCAACGCGCCGGGCATGCACTACGTGCCGCTCGGCTTCGAGCACACCGCCCTGCCGGACGCGCACGCCAAGCCGGGCGCCGCGCCGCCGAACCGCTTCTACATGTATGGCGTGGTCGGCCGGCTCGGCCTGCTCGCCTCCTCGATCGAGCTCGAGAAGACCGATCCCGAGGCGATCCAGGTCTGAGCGGGCCCGCCCGCGCGAGATCAAGACAGCACGACACTCAGCCAGCCATCACCAGGACCCGCATGGACATTCTCTTTATCGCCGACCCGCTCGATCGTTTCCGGATCTACAAGGATTCGACCTACGCGATGATGGCCGAGGCGGCGCGGCGCGGGCACACGATCCATGCCTGCGAGCCGCAGCAGCTGGCCTGGACCGGCAGCTCGGTGGAGGCCGACGTGCGGCGCGTGACGATCGTCGGCGACACGGCGGACCTCCATCGCGACACCTGGTTCGAGGCCGGCGCGGCCGAGTCGCGCGCGCTGACGTCCTTCGGCGCGGTGCTGATGCGCAAGGATCCGCCCTTCGACATGGAGTACGTGACCTCCACCTGGCTGCTGGAGATGGCCGAGCGCGCCGGGGCGAGGATCGTCAATCGCCCGCAGGCGATCCGCGATCATTCGGAGAAGCTCGCGATCGGCGAATTCCCGCAGTTCGTGGCGCCGACCCTGGTCACGCGCGACGTGGCGCGGCTGCGTGCCTTCCACGCCGAACACGGCGACGTGATCGTCAAGCCGCTCGACGGCATGGGCGGGATGGGCGTGTTCCGCGTCAAGGCCGACGGCATGAACCTGGGTTCGATCGTCGAGATGCTCGGTGAGGACGGCCGCCGCTCGCTGATGATCCAGAAGTTCATTCCCGAGATCAAGGCGGGCGACAAGCGCATCCTGCTGATCGGCGGCGAGCCGGTGCCGTATTCGCTGGCGCGGATCCCGCAAGGCAACGAGGTGCGCGGCAACCTGGCCGCCGGCGGCGTGGGCGTGGCCCAGCCGCTCACCGAGCGCGATCGCGAGATCGCCGCCGCGCTCGGGCCGGTGCTGGCCGCGCGCGGCCTGCTGCTGGTCGGGCTCGACGCGATCGGCGACTGGCTCACCGAGGTCAACGTGACCAGCCCGACCTGCTTCCGCGAGATCATGGAGCAGACCGGCTTCGACGTGGCGGCGATGTTCGTCGACGCGCTGGAGCGCGCGGTCGGCTGATTGAAGCTTTGCACCGGCGGCGGCCGCGCAGGTCCCCCGCCGCCGGATCGGCAGCGCGGCCGGCCCACGATGTGGACTGGCCCCGAAACCGGCCTGCTACAATGCCCGTTCGCCCGGTAGGTTTATTCCTGGCATCCGGTCCGGCGGTCGGGCCGACATTGTTGCAAGGTTGACATGGCAGGCATCCTGATCATTGCTCATGCTCCGCTGGCCACCGCGTTGCGGGAGTGCATCTCCCACATCTACGGCGGCCTGCCGGCGCGCATCGGCGCCATCGACGTACTCGCGGATAACGATCCGGCCCAGGTGATGGCTTACGCCCACTCGGAGATCGCGCGGCTGCGCGAGGAAAACGGCGTGCTCGTGCTGACCGACATGTACGGCGCCACGCCGGCCAATATCGCCGGCCAGCTCGCCAAGCTCGACGGTGTGCGCGTGCTGGCCGGCGTCAACCTGCCGATGCTGGTGCGCTCGGTCTGCTATCGCACCACCCCGATCGACACGCTGGTCGAGAAGGCGCTGGCCGGTTCGACCAAGGGCATCCACGAGGTCGCGGCCGGCACGCCGCCGCCGCGCCCGGGCCTCGGCTGCGGCGAGTGCGCGCCGATTCCGCCCGAGCCCAAGCCGCAGACCGAAACGCATTGAGCGGCCGCTCGCCCGGCGCGAGCGGCCGTCCTTCTTCCGCCGGCGCGGGGGCGCCGGTTGTCCCTACCTGAACGGAACACCATGCTTCAGCAAGAAACGACCATCGTCAATAAATTGGGGCTGCATGCTCGCGCGTCCGCCAAGCTGACCCAGCTCGCCGGCAACTTCCAGTCGGAAGTCTGGATGACCCGCAACGGCCGGCGCATCAACGCCAAGAGCATCATGGGCGTGATGATGCTGGCGGCCGGCATCGGCAGCACGGTGACCATCGAGACCGAGGGCGCCGACGAGAAGGAAGCGATGGATGCCTTGCTCGCGCTGATCGCCGACAAGTTCGGCGAAGGCCAGTAAGCCTTTACATCACGGTCCCGTCTTGCCCCGAATGCCGCGTGAAGAAGTTCACGCGGCATTCGCGTTTATTCAGACAACAGATCATTGCCCGCCGATGCTGCGACGCATGCTGTCACGCGGGGTTCGCGGAATTTATAATCGCGAATCGGGGTCATAGGCGCAGCGCGGCGGCGGGCTGCGCATGATCGGACTGACAGGAGGTGCGCGTGTCCTTCACGCTGCAGGGAATTCCCGTTTCGAGAGGTATCGCGATCGGTCGCGCGTATCTGATCGCGCCGGCGGCGCTCGACGTCGCCCATTACCTCGTCGAGGCGCAGCAGCTCGAGGCCGAGATCGAGCGGCTGCGCGCCGCGCTGCTGGCCGTGCGCGGCGAGCTCGACGCGCTGCGCGCCGATCTCACCGAGGACACGCCGAGCGAGGTGGCGGCCTTCATCGACGTGCATTCGATGATCCTCAACGACGCGATGCTGGTGCAGGAAACCGTCGACCTGATCCGGGTGCGCCGCTACAACGCCGAGTGGGCGCTGACCGAGCAGCTCGACGTGATCAGCGGCCATTTCGACGACATCGAGGACGAGTACCTGCGCGAGCGCAAGGCCGACATCGAGCAGGTGGTCGAGCGCGTGCTGAAGGCGCTGGCCGGCGCGCCCTCGGCCTCGCAGGCGCTGGGCGGCGCGGCCGGCGGCAAGGACGACATGATCGTGGTCGCGCACGACATCGCGCCGGCCGACATGATGCAGTTCAAGAACCAGGCCTTCCGCGCCTTCGTCACCGACCTGGGCGGGCGCACCTCGCATACCGCGATCGTGGCGCGCAGCCTCGGCATCCCGGCTTCGGTCGGGGTGCAGCACGCCAGCGCGCTGATCCGCCAGAACGACCTGATCATCGTCGACGGCGACCGGGGCATCGTGATCGTCGATCCCGCGCCGATCGTACTCGAGGAGTATTCGTACCGGCAGTCGGAGATGGCGCTCGAGCAGCGCAAGCTGCAGCGCCTGAAGTTCTCGCCGACCCAGACCCTGTGCGGCACCCAGATCGACCTGATGGCCAATATCGAGCTGCCGGACGACGCCAAGACGGCGGTCGAGGCGGGCGCGGTGGGCGTTGGCCTGTTCCGCACCGAGTTCCTGTTCATGAACGACGCGAACGCGCTGGCCGAGGAGGAGGAGCAGTTCCGCGCCTACCGGCGCGCGGTCGAGCTGATGAACGGCAAGCCGGTGACGATCCGCACCATCGACGTGGGCGCCGACAAGCCGCTCGAGGCGCTCGAGGAGGGTTACGAGACCGCGCCGAACCCGGCGCTGGGCCTGCGTGCGATCCGCTGGAGCCTGTCCGAACCGCAGATGTTCCTCACCCAGCTGCGCGCGATCCTGCGCGCCTCGGCGGTGGGGCCGGTCAAGATCCTGGTGCCGATGCTCGCGCACGCGCAGGAGATCGACCAGACCCTGGACCTGATCCGCGAGGCCAAGCGCCAGCTCGACGATGCGGGCCTCGCCTACGATCCGAACGTGCGCGTGGGCGCGATGATCGAGATCCCGGCGGCCGCGATCGCGCTGCCGCTGTTCCTCAAGCGCGTCGATTTCCTCTCGATCGGCACCAACGACCTGATCCAGTACACGCTGGCGATCGATCGCGCCGACAATGCCGTCGCGCATCTCTACGATCCGCTGCATCCGGCCGTGTTGCACCTGATCGCCTACACGCTGCGCGAGGCGAAGCGCGCCGGCGTGCCGGCGTCGGTATGCGGGGAGATGGCGGGCGATCCGGCGATGACGCGCCTGCTGCTCGGCATGGGGCTCACCGAGTTCTCGATGCACCCGAGCCAGCTGCTGGTGGTCAAGCAGGAGATCCTGCGCGCGCACCTGAAGGCGATCGAGAAGCCGACCGCCGACGTGCTCGCCTCCTACGAGCCCGAGGACGTGCAGCTCGCGCTCAAGCAGCTCGCGGCGGCCGAGCCGAAGGCGGATTTGGCGGCCTGAGCAGCCTCTGGCGGGAGGAAACGAAAAAGGCGGTGCATCCGGTTCGGATGCACCGCCTTTTTCATGGCACGAGGGAAACGGGAGCTTGGGCCCGCGCTTCAGTGGCGGCCGCCGCAGACCGGGCAATCGGCCTGCCGCGCGATGCGCATGGTGTTCCATTCCATGCGCAGCGAATCGAGCATCATCAGCCGCCCGACCAGCGGCTCGCCGAAGCCGCCCACCAGGCGCAGCGCCTCGGCCGCCTGCATCGCGCCGATGATGCCGACCGTCGGCGCGAACACGCCCATGGTCGAGCAGGCCACTTCCTCGAAGGGCTGGTCCTCGGGGAACACGCAGGCGTAGCAGGGCGAGGCCGGATCGCGGAAATCGAAGCTGCTGATCTGGCCGTCGAAGCGCAGCGCCGCGCCCGAGACGAGCGGCACGCCGTGCGCGGCGCAGGCGCGGTTGATCGCGTGACGCGTCGCGAAGTTGTCGCTGCAGTCGAGCACCACGTCGGCGCGCTGCACGGCGGCGTCGAGCCAGGCCGCATCGGCGCGCTCGGCCACGGCATGCACGACCACCTCGGGATTGAGGCGCGCGAGCGCGTCGCGGCCCGATTCCACCTTGCGGCGGCCGACCGATTCGGTGACGTGCAGGATCTGGCGCTGCAGGTTGGTGAGGTCGACCGTGTCGGCGTCGACCAGGGTGATCGCGCCGATGCCCGAGGACGCCAGGTACATCGCCGCCGGCGAGCCGAGGCCGCCCGCGCCGATCACCAGTGCATGCGCGTCGAGGAAGCGCTGCTGCGCCTCGATGCCGATCTCGTCGACCAGGATGTGGCGGGAGTAGCGGAGCAGTTGTTCGTCGTTCATCGCGGGGAAGGGGAGAAGCCTGGGGTTGCGTGCCGATATTCTAGGCGCGTTCTCCGCGGGCCTTGGTTGCCGAAGCCCGCGCCAAAAGAGAAACGGGCCACCGCGGCACTGCCGCGATGGCCCGTGTCGGGCGCGGGCTACCGCTTAGTTCGGCGCCGAGGCCGGCTTGGCCGAGGAGGCCTTGGCCGGCGCGGTGGCGGCCTTCGGCGCGGAGGCCGAGGGCGCGGCCGCGCCCGCCGTCAGCGGCTTGGAGGTGCTTTCCGCGAGCAGCGACTTCGATTCCTGCACCGGCTTGCCTTCCAGCTTGTTCAGGGCCTGCTGCAGCATGAAGTCGTCGGCGCTGCCGAATTCCACCGGCTTGCGGTTGCGATCCTTCTCGCGCTGCTCCGGCGTCTTCTTGTCGTTCTGCTCCTCGAGGATGCGCAGCTGGTCGAGGCGGCGCTGTTCGCGGGCCTCCAGCTCCTTCTTCTCGTTCGGATCCTGGGTGTTCGCGAGGTGGTTGGTGTAGTCCACTTCGCGCGTCACCAGCACGTCGTCGGGATCGCCGTCCGCGAACTGGTCGACCGGGATATCCGGCACGATGCCCTTGTTCTGGATCGAGCGGCCGCTCGGCGTGTAGTAGTAGGCCGTGGTCAGGCGCAGTGCCGTGTCGGCGGTGAGCGGGCGCACCGTCTGCACCGAGCCCTTGCCGAAGGTGGTCTTGCCCATGATCAGCGCGCGGTGCGAATCCTGCAGCGCGCCGGCCACGATTTCCGAGGCCGAGGCCGAGTAGGCATTGGTCAGCACGATCATCGGCACGGTCTTGAAGATGCCCGGCAGGCCCTTCAGCGGATCGGAATCGAAGGTCGGCAGACGGTAGTTGTCGTAGTCGTCGCGATAGACCTGCTTGGAATCGGGGATCTGGCCGTTGGTCGAGACCACCACCGAGTTCGGCGGCAGGAACGCGCCGGCCACGCCGACCGCGCTCTGCAGCAGGCCGCCGCCGTTGTTGCGCAGGTCGACCACCAGGCCCTTCAGGTTCGGCTGCTGGCGCGCGATGTCCTGCAGGCGCGCGGCAAGGTCGGGGGTGGTGCGTTCCTGGAAGCTGGTGATCCGGATATAGGCGTAACCCGGGTCGAGCATCTTCATCTTCACGCTCTGCACCTTGATGATCGCGCGCGTGACGGTGACCGGGAAGGTGCGGTCGTCGGTCTTGCGGAAGATCGTCAGGGTGACCTTGGTGCCCGGGTCGCCGCGCATCTGCTTGACGGCCTTGTCGAGCGTCATGCCGCGCACCGGCTTGTCGTTGATGCGGGTGATCAGGTCGCCGGGACGGATGCCGGCGCGGAACGCGGGCGTGTCCTCGATCGGCGAGATCACCTTCACCAGGCCGTCTTCCTGCGAGATCTCGATGCCCAGGCCCGCGAAGCGGCCCTTGGTCTGTTCCTGCAGTTCCTCGTAGTCGGTCTTGTCGAGGTAGGACGAGTGCGGATCGAGGCTCGACACCATGCCCTTGATCGCGGCCGTCAACAGCTTCTTGTCGTCGACGGGTTCGACGTATTCGCGCTTGATCTGGCCGAACACCTCGGCGAACAGCCGCAATTGGTCGAGCGGCAGCGGCGTCGTGATCGTGGCTTGCTGGGCCGACGCCGAAATCTGCAGCGTCGCGAATACACCGGTGGCAAGGCCCGCGGCAACGAGGCCGATATTCTTCAATTTCATTCGCATAGGATCGTGTGCGTCGGAAAGCGCGTGTGGCTATGGCGTGAAGGTGGGAGGACGGTCAAGTATATCTCCGTTCGTCCCGATGCTCCGCCGTGGCGGGTGAAAGCGGCGACGAAGCGGGTTCGACAGCGGCGGCGCGGCCGGGTTCGCCCGATCTCGCGCGATGATGCCCGGCGCGGGCTTGCCGAGGCGGGAGCGGCGGCCGGCTGGCGCCAAACTGACGCGCGGCTGGCGGTGGCGCCGGCCGCGACGAGCCGAACCCGGCGCTTCGTCCGCCGGACGTAGGCGTCTCGCGACCGAGGGTGCCGCGTGGGCGCGGTGGCAAGCAAGAGCCGTTCGTGGCGGAGGATGGCAAGGGCCGCTGCCGCGCCGGTCCAGTCTCGAGGCCCGGGCCGGCACGACATGAGCGCCGTGCTTACTTGGCCTTGCCCTGCTGCGCGACGGCGGCCTGGGCCTTGGCGATCGCCTCCTGGTCGCCCAGGTAGTAATGGCGGATCGGCTTCAGGTTCTCGTCGAGTTCGTAGACGAGCGGCACGCCGTTGGGGATGTTCAGGCCGACGATGTCCTCGTCCGAGATGCCGTCCAGGTACTTGATCAGCGCGCGCAGCGAGTTGCCGTGCGCGGCGATCAGTACCTGCTTGCCGGCCTTGACGGCGGGCGCGATCGACTCGTTCCACAGCGGCAGCACGCGCGCCACGGTGTCCTTCAGGCATTCGGTGAGCGGCAGCTGCTCGCGCGGCACCTTGGCGTAGCGCGGGTCGTCGAAGGGCGCGCGCTCGTCGCTCGGCTCCAGCGCCGGCGGCGGCGTGTCGTAGCTGCGGCGCCACACCAGCACCTGCTCGTCGCCGAACTTGGCGGCCGTCTCGGCCTTGTTGAGGCCCGACAGCGCGCCGTAGTGGCGCTCGTTGAGGCGCCAGGAGTGCACCACCGGCAGGTACATCTGGTCCATCTGGTCCTGCACGTGCCAGAGCGTGCGGATCGCGCGCTTGAGCACCGAGGTGTAGGCGATGTCGAACGCGTAGCCGGCTTCCTTGAGCAGGACGCCGGCCTGGCGGGCCTCGTTGTTGCCTTGCTCGGTCAGGTCGACGTCGACCCAGCCGGTGAAGCGGTTTTCCTTGTTCCAGGTCGATTCGCCGTGGCGGATGAGAACGAGCTTGTACATGAGTGCTTGCTGGTCGGTAGTAAGGAAGCGGGCCGCAAAAGGCGGGTCCGTAGCCGGGTCGCCATCGCGTCAGACGGATATTTTATAATGGCGGGATTGTCCTTTTCGATTTCTCTTTTTAGCGGCGGATCCTCCGTGACGTTCTTTACCGATTACACCAACCTTGCGCTCATCGCGATCCTGCTCGTTTCCGGCGGCCTGCTGGTGGTTCCCGCGCTGCGGCGCGGGGGCGGCGGCCTGTCCAGCGCCGAGGCGACCCAACTGATCAACCGGCGCAATGCGATCGTGATCGACCTGCGGCCCTCGGCCGAGTATGCCGCCGGGCACCTGCCCTCGGCGCGCTCGGTCGAGTACGCCGAGCTGGCTTCCCGGCTCGGCCAGGTCGCCAAGAACAAGAGTGCCCCGGTGCTGCTGGTCTGCCAGAACGGCCAGCAATCGAACAAGGCGGCCAAGGCCGTGCGCGAAGCCGGTTACGGCGAGGTCCATGTGCTGCAAGGCGGTGTCGCCGAGTGGCAGAAGGCCGGCATGCCGGTCGTCAAACAAGGAGTGGCGAAGTGAATAAAGTAGTCATGTACAGCACCCAGGTCTGCCCCTACTGCATGATGGCCGAGCGCCTGCTCAAGCAGCGCGGCGTCGAGCAGATCGAGAAGGTGCTGATCGACAAGGAGCCGACGCGCCGCGCGGAGATGATGGAACGTACCGGTCGTCGCACGGTTCCGCAGATCTACATCGGCGAGACCCACGTCGGGGGCTACGACGACCTGTCCAAGCTCGACCGCGAAGGTGGCCTGCTGCCGCTTCTGGAAGCAGCCTGATTCCGGCAGAATGACGCCTCTCCCGGGCGCCGGGACGGGGCTGCGTGCCGTGCGGGCACGACAAGACAACCGGGTGGCCGGAGGAAACCGGCCGCCGCCACATCAATTTTAGGGAGCCAACATGTCCGACGTCGAAAACCAGCCGTTCTTCAACATCCAGCGCATCTACCTGAAGGATCTGTCGCTCGAGCAGCCGAATTCGCCGGCGATCTTCCTCGAACAGGACATGCCGTCGGTTGAAGTGGAAGTCGACGTGAAGGCCGAACGCCTGGCCGAAAGTGTTTATGAAGTGGTCGTCTCGGGTACCGTCACCGCCAAGGTCAAGGACAAGGTCGCGTTCCTGATCGAAGCCAAGCAAGCGGGCATCTTCGACATCCGCAACATCCCGGAAGAGCAGCTCGATCCGCTGGTCGGCATCGCCTGCCCGACCATCCTGTTCCCGTACCTGCGCTCGAACATCGCCGATGCGATCACGCGCGCCGGCTTCCCGCCGATCCACCTCGCGGAAATCAACTTCCAGGCGCTCTACGAGCAACGCCTCGCGCAGATCCAGCAGCAGGCCGGTGCCGCCAACGGCGCGCCGAACGGCACCACGCTGAACTGAGCACGCGTCCCACGAACCGGTGCTGGGTATGAAAGTCGCTGTTCTCGGCGCCGGTGCATGGGGCACCGCGCTCGCCGCGCATCTGGCCGCGCGGCACGATACGCTGTTGTGGGCGCGCGATCGCGCGCTCCTCTCCGGGCTCGATGCCCATCATGAAAATTCCCGTTATCTGCCCGGCGTGCCGCTGCCCGCTGCGCTGCGCTGCGAGCCCGAGCTCGCGGCGGCGCTCGCGCATGGCGCGGCCGACGACGCGCTGTGCGTGATCGGCGCGCCGGTGGCCGGGCTGCGCGCGATGTGCGCGGCGATGCGCGATGCCGGCTGCGTGCCGGCGCACCTGGTATGGGTCTGCAAGGGCTTCGAGCCCGATACCGAGCTGATGCCGCACCAGATGATCGCCGAGGCGCTGCCGGGGCATGCCAGCCATGGCGTGCTGTCGGGGCCGAGCTTCGCGCGGGAGGTGGCTCAGGGGCTGCCGGTGGCGCTGACCGTGGCGAGCGGCTCGGCGGCCTGCCGCGATCGCACGCTGCAGGCCTTCCACCATGGCGCGATGCGCATCTATACCGGCGACGACGTGGTCGGCGTCGAGGTGGGCGGGGCGGTCAAGAACGTGCTGGCGATCGCCACCGGCATCGCCGACGGGCTCGGCCTCGGTCTCAATGCGCGCGCCGCGCTGATCACGCGCGGGCTGGCCGAGATGTCGCGATTGGGCGTGGCGCTCGGCGGCCGCGCCGAAACCTTCACGGGCCTCACCGGGCTCGGCGACCTGATCCTCACCGCCACCGGCGACCTGTCGCGCAACCGCAAGGTCGGCCAGCAACTGGCGCAGGGCCTGTCGCTCGAGGAGATTCTCCAGGCGCTCGGCCATGTCGCCGAAGGCGTGCGCTGCGCGCGCGCGGTGCTGGGCCTCGCGCAGGCTCAGGCGATCGACATGCCGATCACCGAGGCGGTCTGCCGTGTGCTGTTCGACGGCGTGGCGCCGCGCGACGCCGTGAGCGGGCTGCTGCGCCGCGACGCCAAGGCCGAATGAGCGTGTTGGCTTGGGCGGGCGAGGGTGTTGCGTGCCTGTCACCCGAGTCGGTGCCGGATTCCTCTCGTTTTCCTGAATATCCTCCGATCGTCTCGCTTCGTCGCTCAATTTCGCCGATGCGAGGCATTTGAGTTCGTCGCGAAGTGCCGGCCGGGCTCCCCTCGGCTGGCGCCCCGCCCGCATCGCGTCTACGCTTGCGCTTATCCCGACTATCCGGCGCCTGCCCGGCGGAGGCCAGCATGCTCATGATCGGTGCCACCCGTGTCGACGCGCGCGTGGTCGACATCACCACGCTCGCGCTCGATGCGATCGTCAATGCGGCGAACGAGTCCCTGCTCGGCGGCGGCGGCGTGGACGGCGCGATCCATCGCGCTGCGGGCCCCGAACTGCTGGCCGAATGCCGGAGCCTGGGCGGCTGCGCGACCGGCGACGCCAAGCTCACCGGTGCCTACCATCTGCCGGCGCGGCACGTGATCCATACGGTCGGGCCGGTCTGGCAAGGCGGCATGTCCGGCGAGGCCGAGCAGCTCGCCTCCTGCTACCGGCGCTCGCTCGAGGTGGCGGCCGCGGCGGGCTGCGCCTCGCTCGCGTTCCCGGCGATCAGCTGCGGCGTGTATCGCTTTCCACCCGAGATCGCGGTCCAGATCGCGGTGAGCACCGTGGTGTCGATGCTGCCGGGCGCCGGTTTCACGCGCATCGTGTTCGCCTGCTTCGACGAGGCCATGCTCGGGCACTACAAGACCGAACTCGCCCGGCTCTGAGGCCGGGCGATCATTTGGGATTGCTTGCCATCGATGCGGCAGCGCATCATGCGCCGCCCTCGAAGCCGGCCTGGCGCCAGGCCTCGAACACCACCACCGCCACCGTATTCGACAGGTTGAGGCTGCGATTGCCGGGCCGCATCGGCAGCCGCACGCGCTGCTCGTTCGGAAAGCGCTCCAGCATGGACTCGCTCAGGCCGCGCGTCTCGGCGCCGAACACGAACCAGTCGCCGGGCGTGAAGGCGTGATCGTGGAAGCGCCCCGAGCCGCGCGTGGTGAAGGCGAACAGGCGTGCAGTGTCCGGCTGCTCCTGGGCGAGGAAGGCATCCCAGTCGCGATGCACCTGCATCTGCGCGTATTCGTGATAGTCGAGCCCGGCGCGGCGCAGCTTCGCGTCGTCGAGCGGGAAGCCGAGCGGCTCGATCAGGTGCAGCCGCGCGCCGGTATTGGCGCACAGACGGATCACGTTGCCGGTGTTCGGCGGGATTTCGGGTTCGACGAGTACGACGTTGAACATATGCGTTTCCAGTTGCTTGAAATGTTTCCTCGACTGCATGCAGTCGTGCCGGCGGTGTCTCGACGGCACTCCATACATCGTCCCTGCATGACGCGGCGGCGACGCGTCACCGTATCGTCACCTCGATGCACGCTTTGGCGAAGCCGATACGCCGGCAACGATCTCGCGCAGATCGCTTGCCGTCCAGCCTAATCGCGCGGCGTGCGCAGCGCGACGAAATTCGTCACGCGTCGCGCGCCGGCCTGTTTGAGCAAGGCGGCCAGCGCGGCGAGCGTGGCGCCCGAGGTCATCACGTCGTCGACCAGCCCCAGGTGCAGCCCGCGCACTTCGCCGCTCAGGGCGAAGGCGTGCTCGACGTTGGCGCGCCGCGCGGCCAGGTCGAGCCGCGACTGCGGCGCGGTATCCACGCTGCGCGCCAGCCGCCGCGCGTCTGCCGGCACCGCGAGGGCGCGCGCGAACGGCCGCGCGATCGCCCAGGCCTGGTTGTAGCCGCGCTCGATCAGGCGTCGCCGCGCGAGCGGCACCGGCAGCACCAGGTCCACGCGGGCCGAGCCGGACGGCAAGTCGGCCGCGGCACGCGCAAGCCGTTCGCCGAACAGCCTGCCGACGGCCAGCCGCGCGCCGAACTTCAGGTCCAGCGCCAGCGTGTCGAGCGGCGGCCGGTAGTCGCCCAGCGCGAGCGTCGCATCGAACGGCGGCGGTGCCGCGCGACAGCGTTCACAGCGATAGCCGAGGCGGGCTTCCTGGCCGGCGCGATCCGCCGCGAGCGGCAAAGCGCATTGCAGGCAGCGCAGCCGCGATTCGTTCCAATATGCGATGTCGCAGGCCTCGCAAATCAAGTTGCGTGACGAATTGCCGCATAACAGGCAGAGATTCGGCAACGCAGCGACGAGCAGCCGTTCGCAGGCCCGGCGTATTGTCGCGAAACGGCCGCGCGACGTGCTGCACGGCAATATTCCAGGCTTCCGCATGGAGCTTCTCCGTCAGGGCCGCCCGCGCTGAAGCCCGCGAGGCGAGCGAGTATACTTCGGGCACTTCGCCAGTTTGCCCGACATGTCCTCCGTTTCCGCCCCTTCCGGCCGTCCGGCCAATGATCCCCGGCACCTGCGGCGGATCTTCGACCGCCGTGCCGCCGCGTTCGACGCGGTGTCGTTCCTGCCGCGCGAGATCGCGCAGCGCATGGGCGAGCGTCTCGACTACATCAAGGTGGCGCCCTCGGGCGTGCTCGATGCCGGTTGCGGCATCGGCGACGATCTCCCGCTGCTGCGCGCGCGTTTTCCCGAGGCGCCGGTCTACGGCATCGATCTATCCGCCGCGATGCTCGCGCGCGCCGCCACGCAAGAGGCGGCCGACACCAGTTGGCGGCGCTTCCTGCCGGCCACGCTGTCGAAGGCGCTGGGCCAGCGCGGCCCGCGCCTGGCGCAGGCCGATTTCGCGGCCCTGCCGTTCGCCGGCGCGGCCTTCGACTTCCTCTGGTCGAATCTCGCGCTGCACTGGCATGCACGCCCCGACCTGGTGTTTCCCGAATGGCAACGCGTGCTGCGCGTGGGCGGGCTGCTGATGTTCAGCACGCTGGGGCCCGACACGATGCGCGAATTGCGTGCCGCCTATGCCGAAGCCGAGGCTGTTACCGATTGCGCGCCGCGCGCGCATGTGATCGACTTCGTGGACATGCACGATCTCGGCGACATGCTGGTCGAAAGCGGCTTCGAAATCCCGGTGATGGACCAGGAAGTGCTGACCATCACCTACAAGTCGCCCGAATCACTGTTGGCCGACGTGCGCCGCTGGGGCGCCTATCCGTTCCCGCGCGAAGGCGGCGAGAGGCTGCCGGCGCGCACGCTGCGTGCCCTGAAGGACGCGCTCGAGGCCCGTCGCCGCGACGACGGCACGATCGCGCTGACGTTCGAAGTGATCTACGGGCACGCCTGGAAGGCCGTGCCGCGCACCACCGCCGATGGCCATGGCATCGTGCGGATCGAGGATATCGGGCGAGGTCGTCCCAAGAATCCTTGACGCGGTAAAGAGGGGTTTCGTTATGCTTGAAATTAGCACTGGAAAACGACTCAGAAAAACCTTATAAAATGGCTGGAACGCTTGCCCAGCTTGGGTTTGCGGGCAATAGGCGCTTGCTTGTGGATGCGGTTTTTCACGCCTATAATGCGTCAGTTTGCCGTCCTGCAAGCGTCCCACAATACAGGGCGGCAGAGGCCGATGCGGGCCAGCTTCGATGCCGATCGCGAGAGGCAGCGATGGATGGAACGATGGGTTTCACGGACACCGAAACAGTTCTGATGGACTGGCTCATCAAGCGTAATTGTTCGGTGTCTCCGCGCCAGTTCGTCGCGTGCTACGCGTCGCTGGCCGCTTTCTCGCTTGCGATCGCCGTGCTGCTGTCGTGGCGCGGTGCCTGGCTCGTGCTGCCGTTCACCGGCGTCGAGCTGCTGGCAGTCGGCGTTGCATTCGCCATGTATGCGCGTCACGCAGTCGATTACGAACGTATCAGGCTGTTTCCTCATCGGCTGCTGATCGAGCGGATGAGTGCGGAGCGCATGACGCGCCTCGAGTTCAATCCGCGCTGGGTGCGGGTCGAGGCGGGGCTCACGCCGCGCGATCCGGTGCGGATCGTGTCGCGCGGGCAGAGCGTCGTGGTCGGGCAGCATCTCGCGCAGCATCGGCGAGCCCAGTTCGCTCGCGAGTTGCGTCTGTGGTTGATGCGTTGCGGCTGATCGAGGCGGCCGCCGCGAGCTGCCGGCGGCGGGGAGGGTAGGAATGACAATTTTGGGTAAGGAAGCCATGAAAACAATCAAGCGCGCCCTCACTGGTTTGCTGGCAGTCTGCGGACTCATCGCGTCCGGTGCGGCACTGGCCGTCGGCGACAGCCCAGGCGGCCCCCGCGTCAACGAGATCAACCTCCAGCCCCCCGTCACGAAGATCGCGCAGGAACTGTACGACCTGCACACCATGATGCTGATCCTCTGCACGGTGATCTTCGTCGGCGTGTTCGGCGTGATGTTCTATTCGGTTTTCGCCCACCGCAAGTCGCGCGGCCACAAGGCCGCCAATTTCCACGAGAGCACCACGGTCGAGATCATCTGGACCATCGTGCCGTTCGTGATCGTGGTGCTGATGGCCCTGCCGGCCACCAAGTCGGTGGTGGCGATGAAGGACACCACCAATGCCGACCTGACCGTGAAGGTCACCGGCTACCAGTGGAAATGGGGCTACGACTACGTGAAGGGGCCGGGCGAGGGCATCAGCTTCGTCTCGACGCTGACCACCCCGCGCAGCGAGGTGAACGGCCAGCAGCCGATCAGCGACACCTACCTGCAGGAAGTCGACAACCCGCTGGTGGTACCGGTCGATAAAAAGGTTCGCATCATCACCACCGCCAACGACGTGGTGCATTCCTGGTACGTGCCGGCCTTCGGCGTGAAGCAGGACGCGATCCCGGGCTTCGTTCGCGATACCTGGTTCAAGGCCGAGAAGGTCGGTACCTATCGCGGCTTCTGCACCGAGCTGTGCGGCAAGGAGCACGCCTACATGCCGGTGGTGGTGAAGGTGGTGTCGGCCGAGGACTACGACAAGTGGGTCAAGGACGAGAAGGCCAAGGCGGCCGCCACCGTGCTCGATCCGAACAAGGTCTGGACCAGCGCCGAGCTGATCGCGCACGGCGAGGAGGTCTACAAGGCCAATTGCGCAGCCTGCCACCAGCCCAACGGCAAGGGCCTGGGCGCGTTCCCGGCGCTCGACGGCAGCAAGATCGCCAACGGCCCGATCGCCGAGCACGTCAGCATCGTGCTGCACGGCAAGGGCGCGATGCCGAGCTGGGCCTCGCTGTCCGACGTCGACCTCGCCTCGGTGATCACCTTCGAACGCAATTCCTGGGGCAACCATACCGGCGACGTGCTGCAACCCAGGCAGGTCACCGACGCGCGCAACGGCAAGATGCCCGAAGGCGGCGGCACGCAGGCCGCGGCCGCGCCGGCGGCAGGCGCATCGGCCGCCGAGGCATCGGCGCCGGCTGCCGCCGCCTCGGATGCCGGGGCCCAGGCCGCCGCG
Source organism: Burkholderia gladioli (assembly GCF_000959725.1). NCBI lineage: Bacteria > Pseudomonadati > Pseudomonadota > Betaproteobacteria > Burkholderiales > Burkholderiaceae > Burkholderia > Burkholderia gladioli. The sequence goes on along the minus strand of NZ_CP009323.1, from coordinate 1,135,528 downwards.
CTGCCGGCCACCATCTACTTCGATACCAACAAGAGCGACCTGCCGGGCGATGCCAAGGCGGCGATCGATGCGGCGGCGCAGTACGCCAGCGCGCATCCGGACGCCAAGCTCGCGCTGTCCGGCTACACCGACAAGACCGGTTCGGCCTCGGCCAATGCCGAACTCGCCAAGCATCGCGCGCAGGCCGTGCGCGACGCGCTGAAGGCCGCTGGCGTGGCCGAGGATCGCATCGTGCTGAAGAAGCCGCAGACGATCACCGGCGGCGCCGACGCGAAGGAAGCACGCCGCGTCGAAATCGGGCCGGCTGCCTGACGGATCGTTCGTCGTCTGGGTCGACGTCAATCGGAATACGGATCAGGAGACATCCATGTCTAGCATTGGACACGACGTAACCGCGGGACACGCGCACGACGATCACGCGCACGAGCTTCCGCATGGCTGGCGACGCTGGCTGTTCGCGACGAATCACAAGGACATTGGCACGCTGTACCTGCTGTTCTCGTTCGTCATGTTCCTATCGGGCGGCGTGATGGCGCTCGGCATCCGCGCCGAGCTGTTCGAGCCGGGCCTGCAGATCATGCGTCCCGAGTTCTTCAACCAGCTCACCACCATGCACGGGCTGATCATGGTGTTCGGCGCGATCATGCCGGCCTTCGTGGGCTTCGCGAACTGGATGGTGCCGCTGCAGATCGGCGCCTCGGACATGGCCTTCGCGCGCATGAACAACTTCAGCTTCTGGCTGCTGCCGGTGGCGGCGGTGCTGCTGGTGGGCTCGTTCTTCGCGCCGGGCGGCGCGACCGCGGCAGGCTGGACGCTGTACGCGCCGCTGTCCACGCAGATGGGCCCGGGCATGGACTTCGCGATCTTCGCGGTCCACCTGATGGGCGCCTCGTCGATCATGGGCGGCATCAACATCGTGGTGACCATCCTCAACATGCGCGCGCCCGGCATGACGCTGATGAAGATGCCGATGTTCGCCTGGACCTGGCTGATCACGGCCTACCTGCTGATCGCCGTGATGCCGGTGCTGGCCGGCGCGATCACCATGGTGCTGTTCGATCGCCACTTCGGCACCTCGTTCTTCAACGCGGCCGGCGGCGGCGACCCGGTGATGTACCAGCACATCTTCTGGTTCTTCGGGCATCCCGAGGTCTACATCATGATCCTGCCGGCCTTCGGGATCGTCTCGCAGGTGATCCCGGCCTTCTCGCGCAAGCCGCTGTTCGGCTACAGCTCGATGGTCTACGCCACCGCCTCGATCGCCATCCTCTCGTTCATGGTCTGGGCGCACCACATGTTCGCCACCGGCATGCCGGTCACCGGGCAGCTGTTCTTCATGTACGCCACCATGCTGATCGCGGTGCCGACCGGCGTGAAGGTGTTCAACTGGGTGGCCACCATGTGGCGCGGCTCGCTGAGCTTCGAGACCCCGATGCTGTTCGCGATCGGCTTCCTGTTCGTGTTCACGTTCGGCGGCCTGACGGGCCTGATGCTGGCGATGGCGCCGCTCGACATCCAGTACCACGGCACCTACTTCGTGGTGGCGCACTTCCACTACGTGCTGGTGGCGGGCTCGCTGTTCGGGCTGTTCTCGGGCTGGTACTACTGGTCGCCGAAATGGACCGGCTGGATGTACAACGAGATGCGCGGCAAGATCCACTTCTGGGCGTCGATGATCTTCTTCAACGTCACCTTCTTCCCGATGCACTTCGTCGGCCTGGCCGGCATGCCGCGTCGTTATGCCGACTACCCGGCGCAGTTCACCGACTTCAACCAGATCGCCACGATCGGCGCGTTCGGCTTCGGCCTGGCCCAGGTCTACTTCCTGTTCGCGGTCGCGCTGCCCGCCTATCGCGGCGGCGGCGAACTCGAGAAGGCGGCCGACAAGCCCTGGGACGGCGCGATCGGCCTGGAGTGGACGGTCCCGAGCCCGGCGCCGTTCCATACCTTCGAGAACCCGCCGACGGTCGACTGACGCAGCACACGCGCTGGTCGCCCGGCCCGGGCGGCGGCGCCCAACCCAGCGCCCGAGGCGCCCGAGCCGATGAACCGCAACCGTAGCCCGGCAGCACGCACCCCCGCGCAGATCCGCGCGGGCAACCGGCGTCTCGGCCTGATCCTGCTGGCCGTGGTCGCCGCCTTCTTCACCATCGCCGTCGTCAACCAGTGGATCGCTTCGACCTCATGACGCCGACGTAATCGCCTGACGGAGAGGATTCCTCACCATGTCGAAACCGCTTGCCGATGCCGACAGCCTGTTCAACCGCGCGATGCTGCTCAAGCTCGTGGTGGTGGCGGCCCTGATGTTCGGATTCGGTTTCGCCCTGGTGCCGATCTATCGCGCGATCTGCCAGGTCACCGGCATCAACAACCTGGTGCAGCGCGACGTCAGCGCGCGCGAGGCGCGCAATACGCAGGTCGACATGAGCCGCACCATCTCGGTCGAGCTCGACGCCAATGCGCGCGGCCCGCTCGGCTTCAGGCCCGAGCAGCGCAGCCTCGACGTGCATCCCGGCGAGGTGATGACGGTGGTCTACGACGTCACCAACGGCCAGGGCCGCCCGGTGGTGGCGCAGGCGATCCCGAGCTATGCGCCGAGGCAGGCGACCGAGTATTTCAAGAAGATCGAGTGTTTTTGTTTCACGCAGCAGACGCTGAAGGCGAACGAGTCGCGACGGATGCCGGTGGTGTTCGTGATCGACCCGGCGCTGCCGAAGGACGTGAAGACCATCACCTTGTCCTACACGTTCTTCGAACTGAATACGCCGGCCTCGGTGGCGGCGGGCGCGCCGGCCAAGCCGGGCGTGTGAGCGGCGCGGTCACGAGGGCGGGAGACGTCATGGCGCAAGGTTCGATCGGCAAGACCCTGAAGGCGGTGATGTGGTCGTTCTTCGGCGTGCGCAAGCGCAGCGACCTCGAGGCGGACGCGCAGTCGCTCAATCCGCTGCACGTGCTGCTGGCGGCCTTGATCGCGGCGGCGCTGTTCATCGGCGTGCTGCTGCTGGTGGTGCATGCGGTGGTCGACTAGCTTGGCGGGTGCAGGCGTGAGGTGGGGACATGAGACAGGGACGCGAGGCGGTCCGGAGCATTCCGGAAACAACAGGACTGAAATGGAGAATCAAGCATGAGCGGTCATAACGAAATCCCGTACTACTTCGTACCGCATCCGTCACGGCATCCGATCAGCGCGGCGCTCGGCCTGCTCGTCATGCTCGGTTCGGTGGCGCTCTGGATCAACGGCCACGGCTGGGCGCCGATCACCGTGGTGCTCGGCCTGCTGTGGGTGCTGTTCGTGCTCTACCACTGGTTCGGCGACGCGATCTCCGAATCGGAAGGCGGCATGTACGGCCAGCGCGTCGACAAGTCGTATCGCTGGAGCATGAGCTGGTTCATCTTCTCCGAGGTGATGTTCTTCGGCGCCTTCTTCGGGGCGCTGTTCTATGCCCGCGAGATCGCCATGCACCAGCTCGGCAGCCTCGACTACCGGCTGATCTGGCCGGACTTCAGCGCGGTCTGGCCCAACGAGGGGCCGGCGGCGCTGGCCGGGCACTTCCGCACCATGGGCCCGTGGCCGGTGCCGACCATCAACACCGCGCTGCTGCTGAGCTCGGGCGCGACGCTGACGGTCTCGCACCACGCGCTGCGCGAGGATCACCGCCGCAAGGCGATCGCCTGGCTGGCGGCCACCATCGTGCTCGGTGTGTCCTTCCTGTTCCTGCAGGGCTTCGAGTATTTCCACGCCTATCACGAGCTGAACCTGACGCTGGCCTCGGGCGTCTACGGCTCGACCTTCTTCCTGCTGACGGGCTTCCACGGTTTCCACGTGTTCCTCGGCGGCACCATGCTGACGGTGGTGCTGGTGCGGATGCTGCGCGGGCACTTCAAGCCCGATCACCATTTCGCCTTCGAGGGCGCCGCCTGGTACTGGCACTTCGTCGACGTGGTGTGGCTGGGGCTTTACGTGGTGGTGTACTGGCTGTCCTAAGCGGGGGCGGGCAGGGCCGCGGCCGGCATGAACATGCCGGCCCGCTGCAGGAGCGGGATGGAGAACGCGGGAGGTCGCCTCAGCGGCCGAGCGGGATGCCGGTCGAATGGATCCAGCCCATCCAGTTCGCGAACAGGATGAACAGGAACAGGGAGATCGACAGGCCGACACGCGTGGCGAGCGACCAGACCATCCGTTTCGTCTGACCCCGGTCGTGCATCATGAAATAGAGGGCCGAGGCGAGGCTCGCGAGGATCAGCGCAAAGGCGATGGGAACGAGGATGTGCATGGAACTGGTCGTTGAGCGGCGTGGCGTCGATGACCCGGGGATTATCTCACTTCGCTCGCGCGCGCGGGATCGTTCCGGAGTCCGAACATGAAGCTGCGCTGGCTGCCCGCGCTGCTGATCCTCGCCGTGATCGCGCTGACCGTGCGGCTCGGCTTCTGGCAGCGCGATCGCGCGCATCAGAAGGAGGCGCTGGAGGCGAACGTGCTGCGCTACGAGCATGCGACCCCGTTCGTGGCGGGCTCGGCGCCGGTGGTCCTGAAGGCGGTCGAGTTCCGTCGCGTGCGGGCCAGCGGCCGTTTTCTGCCCGACCAGGCTGTGTTCCTCGACAATCGCCCCTATCGCGACCAGCCCGGTTTCTACGTGGTGATGCCGATGCGGCTCGCCGACGGCGGCACGGTGCTGGTCAATCGCGGCTGGCTGCCGCGCAACAGTTCGGATCGCACGGCGATCGCGCCGTTCACGACGCCGGGCGGCGAGGTGAGCATCGAGGGCATTGCGCGCGCCGATGCCTCGCGCGCCTTCGAACTCGGCAGCGGCGGTTCGGCCGCGCATCAGCGGATTCGCCAGAACCTGGAGGTGGCCGCGTATGCGCGCGAAACCGGGCTGCCGCTGCAGCCCTACGTGATCCAGCAGACCAGCGACAGCGGCGACGGTCTGGTGCGCGACTGGCCGCAACCGACGCAGGACGTCGGCCGCAACTACGGCTACATGGTGCAGTGGTGGGCGATGGCCGCCGCCGCTGCCGGTTTCGGGCTTTACGCGGCACGCCGCGCGGCCAGGAAACCGTCGCGTGAAGCTTCCTCGGGCCCGGCCTGAGGTGCGCGAACGCCGGCCGCTCCGCCATGATTGATATGAAGAGGAACCCCGTGTCGACCCAGTCATCCCGTCCCGCGCCGGCCCAGTCAGGGCGCGGCACATCGTCGCAGAAAGGCTCCTGGCAACGTGGCCGCTGGGTGGTGCTCGCGCTGTTCCTGATCTGCGCGGCGCCGGTCATCGCGTCCTATTTCACCTACTACGTGATCAAGCCCCGTGGCGGCTCCACGAACTATGGCGCGCTGATCGATCCGCAAAGGCCGATCCCGCCGACGCTGACCGGCACCGACGAAAGCGGCCGCGAGGTGGCGCTCGCCTCGCTGCGCGGGGTCTGGCTGCTGGTGATGGAAAACGGCAGTTTGTGCGATGATGCGTGCGCCCGGAAACTGTACTTCATGCGGCAGGTACGCGCGACGCAGGGCGGCGAGCGGCAGCGGATCACCATGGTCTGGCTGCGCAGCGATGCCGGCAGCGTCGACGCGAAGCTCCTCGCCGCCTATCCGGACACGCGGCGCTTCATCGTCGATCCCGCCGCGGTCGAGGCCTGGCTGCCGGCCGACAAGGGCACGCAGGCACCGGATCACATCTATCTGGTCGACCCGAGCGGCAACCTGATGATGCGTTTCCCGAAGGACCCCGACCCCAGCAAGATCAAGAACGACATGACGAAGCTGCTCAAGTGGTCGAGCATCGGCTGAGGCCGGTCGGCGGCCGCGGCTCAACGAGAATTCCGGGATGTACCTACTGCAACTGGGCCTGATCGGCCTGACCATCGCGCTGCTGCCTTTGTCCTACGTGTGGGTGAAGGCCGACGACGACAAGTTCCGCAAGCTCGTCTGGATGACGACCTTCTTCACGCTCGACCTCGTGATGTTCGGCGGCTTCACGCGCCTGACCGATTCCGGGCTCGGCTGTCCCGACTGGCCCGGCTGCTACGGCACCTCCTCGCCCTTCGTCGCGCACGCGGCGATCTCGGCCGCGCACCTGGCGATGCCGTCGGGCCCGGTCAGCATGGGCAAGGCCTGGATCGAGATGATCCACCGCTACTTCGCGATGGCGATCGGCGTGCTGATCATCGCTCAGGTGCTGATCGCCTGGGTGGCGCGCGCGCGGCGCCGGCCGCTGTCGGTGTCGCCGTGGTGGCCCACCGGCCTGCTGCTGCTGATCCTGGTGCAGGGCGCGTTCGGCGCCTGGACCGTCACCATGAAGCTGCAGCCGGTGATCGTCACCATTCATCTGCTGCTCGGGCTCAGCCTGCTGGGCGCGCTCGGCTGGCTGGCCGCGCGCATGACGCCGCTGCCCGCCCACGAGCCCGAGGCGGGGCGCCATCGCGCCGCCGCGCTGGCCGCCTTGCTGCTGCTGGTGGTGCAGATCGCGCTGGGCGGCTGGGTCAGCACCAACTACGCGGTGCTCGCCTGCACCGATTTCCCGACCTGCAACGGCCAATGGGTGCCGCCGATGGATTTCGCGCGCGGCTTCCACCTGTGGCGCGCGCTGGGCATGTCGGCCGACGGCGAGGTGATCACCCAGGACGCGCTGGTGGCGATCCACTGGACCCACCGGACCTTCGCCTTCGTGGTGATCGCCTACCTGGTGGCCTTCGCCTGGCGCATGCGCCGCTATGCCTCGCTACGGCGGCCCGCCGACGGCGTGCTGCTGGTGGTGGTGGTCCAGTTCGTCACCGGCCTGACCAATATCGTCCTGCAGTGGCCGCTGCCGGTCGCGGTGGCGCATAACGGCGGCGCCGCGATCCTGCTGCTGTTGCTGGTCATGTTAAACTTTCGAATCCTTTCAAGTCGTCCCGGCCGCGCCGCGCTCCCCGCACGCGATATCGCGCCCGCCTGACGCCCCACGCACATGGAATCCACGCTTTCCCAGTCCCCCGGCAGCCGCCTGTCGCAGTATTTCGCGCTGACCAAGCCGCGCGTCACCCAGCTCGCGGTGTTCTGCGCGGTCATCGGGATGTTCCTCGCCACGCCGGGTATGGTGCCGCTGCGCGTGCTGATCGGCGGCACCGTCGGCATCTGGCTGCTGGCCGGCGCCGCGTTCGCGATCAACTGCCTAGTCGAACAGAAGATCGACGCGAAGATGCGCCGGACCGCCTGGCGCCCCTCGGCGCGCGGCGAGATCACCACGCCGCAGATCCTGGCCTTCTCGACGGTGCTGGGCGGCGCGGGCGCCTGGACGCTCTACACCTTCACCAATGCGCTGACGATGTGGCTGACGATCGCCACCTTCGTCGGTTACGCGGTCATCTACACGCTGCTGCTCAAGCCCGCCACGCCGCAGAACATCGTGATCGGCGGCGCCTCGGGCGCGATGCCGCCGGCGCTCGGCTGGGCGGCGGTGACGGGCAGCGTGCCCGGCGACGCCTGGATCCTGGTGCTGATCATCTTCGTCTGGACCCCGCCGCATTTCTGGGTGCTCGCGCTCTATCGCGTCAAGGACTACGAGAACTCGGGCCTGCCGATGCTGCCCGTCACGCATGGCGCGAAGTTCACGCGCCTGCACATCCTGCTCTATACCGTGATCCTGTTCGCGGTGACGCTGATGCCCTTCATCTCGGGCATGAGCGGGGTGGTCTACCTGGCCAGCGCGGTGGTGCTCGGCGCGATCTTCCTCGCCTACGCGTGGAAGGTCTATGTCGACTATTCCGATGCGCTCGCGCGCCGCGCGTTCCGCTACTCGATCGTCTACCTGTCGCTGCTGTTCGCCGCGCTGCTGGTGGACCACTACGCACGTCCGCTGCTCGGCTTCTGACTGCGCACGTGAGTCTCGCCTCCCGATTCTCGCGGCGCCGCTGGCTGGCCGCCTGCGCGGGCGCCCTGCTGCTCGCGGGCGCGCTGACGGGCTGCGACCAGCAGCCTGCCTTCCAGAATCTCGACATCACCGGCAATACCCAGTTCGGCAAGGATTTCTCGCTGCCCGACAGCGCCGGCAAGCTGCGCACGCTCGCCGATTTCAAGGGCCGTGCGGTGGTGCTGTTCTTCGGCTACACGCATTGCCCCGACGTCTGCCCGACCACGCTGGCCGAGCTCGCGCAGGCCATGCAGCAGCTCGGCCCCGAGGCGAAGCGCGTGCAGGTGCTGCTGGTGACGCTCGATCCCGAGCGCGATACGGCGCCGCTGCTCGCCCAGTACGTGGCCGCCTTCGATCCCTCGTTCATCGCGCTGCGTCCCGCCGACGATGCGCAGCTCAGGCAGGTCGCCAAGGATTTCCGGATCTACTACGCGAAAGCGGCCGGCAAGACGCCGGGCAGCTACACCATGGACCACACGGCCGCGAGCTACGTGTTCGATCCCGACGGCAAGCTGCGCCTGTTCGTGCGTGACGGGCAAGGGCCGGGGCCGTGGGTGCACGACCTCAAGCTGCTGCTCGGCTGAACGGCGAGCGCCTCGCTCAGGGCAGCGCGGGCAGGTTGAGCCCGGCGGCCACGCGGGTGGTCTTGAATTCGGTCACGGTGTAGGTGGCGAGCCCCTCGATCACGAAGGGATCGGCCGCCAGGATAGCGTTGAGCCGTTCGCGCTCGATGCGCGCGGCGAGGATCACGCCGCCATTGCGCGGCACCTTCGGCCCCGAGGCGATGAACACGCCGTTCTCGAACTGCACCTGCAGATAGGCGCGATGGCGGTCGAGGGCGGCGTCGACGCGCTCGAGCGGCGCGATGTAATGGATGTCGATCACGTACATGCGAGGTCCTGTGCGGAAGCGGCGCGTTCATGGGGTGCCGCGCCGAAGCGTTTTTAGCACGGCGGCCCGGCCCTGAACAGCGCGCGGGCCTTCCCCGTTGCGGCGCATACCCATATGAGCGGGATGTATTTCACTTGGCCTGCATCCTGTGACACCATGCGCAGTCTTTGGGGGCGGGCAGCCACGAGCCGCGCCGCTCCTTCGATCCAATCGGTACGGCAACAGCACTACAGCAAGCGAGAACAACAGATGAAGCGTCGCAATCTCTTCAAGGTGGTATCCGCCGTCGCGGCCAGCGCGGCTTTCGGCCTTTCCCTCGGCGCGCAGGCGCAGGACAAGGTGATCAAGGTCGGCACGGTCGCCGGCCCGGACGCGCAGGTCTGGCAGGTGGTCCAGAAGGTCGCCAAGGAGAAGCAAGGCCTGAACGTGAAGGTGATCGAGTTCAACGACTACGTGCAGCCGAACGCCGCGCTCGACTCGGGCGACCTCGACGCGAACAGCTTCCAGCACCAGCCCTACCTCGACAGCCAGGTCAAGCAGCGCGGCTACAAGATCGTCAGCGCCGGCCTGACCTACATCTCGCCGATCGGCGTCTACTCGAAGAAGTACAAGTCGCTGAAGGACCTGCCGGAAGGCGCGAAGCTCGCGGTGCCGAACGATCCGTCGAACGAGAACCGCGCGCTGCTGCTGCTGCAGGCGCAGGGCGTGATCAAGCTGAAGGCCGGCGCCGGCACGGGCGGCAACAACGCGACCGTGCTCGACGTGGCGAGCAACCCGAAGAAGCTGAAGCTGACCGAGCTGGATGCGGCGCAACTGCCGCGCGTGCTCGGCGACGTCGACGCGGCCGTGATCAACACCAACTACGCGATCGCGGCGAACCTGCAGCCGACCAAGGACGCGATCGCGCTGGAATCGTTGACCAGCCCCTACGCGAACCTGATCGCCGTGCGCGCCCAGGACAAGAACCAGCCTTGGGTGAAGAAGCTGGTGGCCGCCTACCAGTCGCCGGAAGTAAAGGACTACATCAACAAGCAGTTCAAGGGTTCGATGGTCCCGTCGTTCTAAGCGTCGGATCGACCTCATCGTTTCTTCTCGAAAGGCCCCGCGGGGCCTTTCGTCGTTTGTGGCGTGATGGGTTCCGGCCCTCCAGGCTTTCCATCTCGAAATCTGTACGAGGCCGGGCGGCTTCCCCTATACTGTATAAACGTACAGTAATCGTCCGCCCAATGTCTGCGTCTCCCATCCCCCTCGAATCGCTGCATCCGTCTCTCTGGCGAGGCTCCCAGCTCGCCCGTGGCGGCTCGCGCACGATCGCGACGGGTTACCCGGCGCTGTCGGCCGAATTGCCGGGGGGCGGCTGGCCAGTGGGCGGGCTGGTCGAGTTGCTGGTACCCCACGCGGGCTGTGGCGAGATGCGGCTGCTCGCGCCGGGGCTGGCCGGCACGGTGGCCGAGTCGCGGCCGCTGGCGCTGGTCGCCCCGCCGCATCCGCCGCACGCGGCGGCGCTGGCCGAACTCGGCGTGCCGCTCGATGCGCTGCTGTGGTTACGCACAGGGAATCGTCGCGATGCGCTGTGGACAGCCGAGCAATCGCTGAAGACGGGATGCTGTGGCGCGCTGCTGTTCTGGCAGGTCGAGGCCGCGCCTGCCGACGTGCTGCGGCGCCTGCACCTGGCCGCCGCGCGTGCCGGCGACACGCTGTTCGTGATGCTTCGTCCGCTCGCGGCCGCGCGGCAGCCTTCGCCGGCCGTGCTGCGGCTCGCCCTGCAGCCGGTGCCGGGCGGCGTGACGATCGACATCGTCAAGCGCCGCGGGCCGGCCGCGGCGGCACCGCTCGAGCTGGCCTTGCCGTCGCCGATCGTGGAGGGTCGTTATGCGCGTCTTGCTCGGCATCCATCTGCCGCGCCTGCCGCTCGACGTGTGCGCACCGCCGTCTGAGGACGGCGTGGGCAGCGCGGTGCTCGAGCAGGGCGTGGTGCTGATGGCGGATGCCACGGCCCGCTCCGGCGGCGTGCGCCCCGGCATGAAGCGCGGCGGCGTGCTGACGCTGGCGCCCGAGACGCGGCTCGTCGAGCGCGATCTCGCGCGCGAGGCCGATGCGCTGCGCGCGGTGGCGATCGCGCTGCTGCGCTTCTCGCCCTCGGTCGCGCTCGACGAGGAGGCGACGCTGATCGTCGATGTCGGCCCGAGCCTGCGCCTGTTCGGTGGGCTGCCTTCCTTGTGTCGCCAGGTGCGGGCGGCACTCGACGCGCTGGGTTACGCGGCGCGCCTGGGTGCCGCGCCGACCGGCCGCGGCGCCTGGTTGCTGGCGCGCGCCCGGCCACGTCCGGGGCGGCGCCGGCGCGTGATGCGCGAGGCCACGCTGCGGTGCTCGCTCGATGCGTTGCCTTGCGAGCTGATGCCGGCCGCGCGCGATTACGCCGGCTGGCTCGACGGGCTCGGCTGCGCGACGCTGGCCGATCTGCGCCGGTTGCCGCGTGCCGGCTTGCAGCGGCGCTGCGGGCCGACACTGCTGGCCTCGCTCGATCGCGCCTATGGCGACTTGCCCGAGCCCTTTGCCTGGCTGCCGATTCCCCCCGAATTCGATGTGCGGCTCGAACTGCCCGAACGCGTCGAGCATGCCGAGGCGGTGCTGTTCGTCGCGCGCCGGCTGGTCGCCCAGCTCGGCGGCTGGCTGGCCGCGCGGCAGTTGTCGGTCGCGGTGCTGCGCTTCGATCTCGATCACGAACGCGGCCGCGCGGCGGTGCCGCCCACCGCCATCGAGCTTGCCTTTGCCGAACCGACGCGCGACGAAACGCATTGCCTGCGCGTGCTCGGCGAACGGCTCGCGTGCCTCGAATTGCCGGGCGCGGTGCTCGCGGTGCGGCTTGTCGCGATACGCGTCGAATCGGTCGCGCCGCCGCCCGTCGACCTGTTTCCCGAGCCGGGGCGCACGCGCGAGGCCCGCGCGCGGCTCGTCGAGTTGCTGAGCGCCCGGCTCGGCGCGGACAACGTGCTGCGCGCCGTGCCTTCGGCCGACTATCGCCCCGAAACCGCGAACCGATGGCTGCCCCTGCATGCGCCGGCCGGGCGCTTGCCGGCGCAGCCGGTCGCGTCGCCGCGTCCGGCCTGGCTGCTGGCCGAGCCGATTCCGCTCGCGATGCGCGATGAACGGCCCTGCTATCGCGGGCAGCTTCGCATCATGTCGAGCTTCGAGCGTATCGAGGGCGGCTGGTTCGACGGCCGGCTCGTCCTGCGCGACTACCACGTCGCGCAGGACGAGGATGGGGCCTGCTACTGGATCTACCAGGACCGGGACGGCGAGGAATCGCGCTGGTTCCTGCACGGCCTGTTCGGGTGAGGCGATGGCGATCCCGAATGCCTTGCCCGCTTATGCGGAGCTGTTCTGCCGATCGAACTTCTCGTTCCTGCACGGCGCCTCGGCGGCCGAGGAACTGGTCGAGCGCGCGCAGGCGCTCGGCTATCGCGGCATCGCGATCACCGACGAGTGCTCGCTGGCAGGCGCGCCGCGCATGCACGTGGCCGCGAAGGCGAATGCCGAAGCCTTGCTCAAGCAATGGGAGGAGGCGGGCAGCGATCCGGCAAGCAAGCCCGAGCCGCTGCGCCTGGTGATCGGCTCGTATTTCGAGGTGACGGCCGATGTGGTGGCGCCCGGCGGCGATCCGGGGCCCGGCGCCTTCGGGCTGGTGCTGCTCGCGCGCAATCGCGAGGGTTACGGCAATCTCTCCGAGCTGATCTCGTGGCGGCGCATGGCGTCGAAGAAGGGCACTTACACGCTGACGCCGCGCATGCTGGCTGCTCCGCCTTCCGAGTTCGCGCATCTGCGCGGCGTGCCCGATTGCTTCGCGATCCTCGTGCCGAGTTATCCCGTGCGTGCCGACGTGCTCGATGCGCAGGTGGCGTGGTTCAAGCACGTCTTCGGCGAGCAGGCGCGGCTCGGACTCGTGCAGTTGGGGCGAGCGCTCGATGGCGTCTATCGCGAGACGATCGAGGCAGCGAGTGTGCAGCGCGCGATGCCGTTGGTCGCGCTCGGTGACGTGACCATGCATGCGCGTTCCTGCAAGCCCTTGCAGGACATCATGACGGCGATTCGCGTCGGGCAGCCGGTCGGTGAATGCGGTTATGCGCTGGCGTCGAATGCCGAGCAGCATCTGCGCAGGCTGGGGCGGATCGGGCGGCTGTTTCCGGCGGAGGCGCTTGCGGAGACTTGTCGGGTGCTTGGTGCCTGTTGCTTCGAGATGGGGGACTTGAAGTACGAGTATCCGCGCGAGATCGTGCCGGAAGGGATGACGCCGACCCAATACCTGGCGCAGGAAACCTGGAGTGGCGCGCGCAGGCGCTACCCGAACGGTGTTCCCGATTCGGTGAAGGAACGTATCGAGTACGAACTGGGCCTGATCGCCGAGATGGCGTATGAACCGTTCTTTCTCACCGTCTACGACGTTGTCAAGTTTGCCCGCAGCCAACAGATCCTCTGCCAGGGCCGCGGCTCCGCCGCGAATTCGGTGGTCTGCTATTGCCTGGGCGTGACCGCGGCGGATCCCGGCCGGACCACCATGTTGTTCGAGCGCTTCATCAGTCGTGAGCGCGGCGAGCCGCCCGATATCGATGTGGACTTCGAGCATGAGCGACGCGAGGAGGTCATTCAGTATATCTATCGGAAATACGGCCATGACCGAGCGGCACTCGCGGCTGCTGTCTCGACCTATCGCCCGCGCGGCGCGCTGCGTGAAACCGGCAAGGCGCTTGGTGTCGACCTGATGCTGGTCGAGCGTGTCGCCAAGGAGCATCGGTGGTTCGACGGCCGCGCCGATTTGCTTGCACGTTTCGCTTCGGTTGGGCTGGACCCCTCAGCGCAGATCATCCAGGCCTGGGCCGAGATGGCTTCGAGGCTGCTCGGTTTTCCGCGTCATCTGTCGCAGCATTCCGGTGGCTTCGTGATCAGCCGCGACAAGCTCACACGACTGGTACCGGTCGAGAATGCCGCGATGGAAGGGCGACGCGTAATCCAGTGGGACAAGGACGACCTCGAGGCGCTCGGGTTGATGAAGGTCGATGTGCTCGCCCTCGGCATGTTGACGGCCTTGCGGCGCGCGTTCGATTTTGTCGGCGAGTGGCGCGGCAAGCGCATGAGCATCGATGACATTCGCGAGGGCGACAAGGCGACCTACGACATGATCTCGAATGCCGATACGGTGGGTGTATTCCAGATCGAGTCGCGTGCGCAGATGTCGATGTTGCCGAGATTGCGGCCGGAGAATTACTACGATCTCGTGATCGAGGTCGCGATCGTGCGGCCTGGGCCGATCCAGGGTGGTGCCGTGCATCCCTACCTGAAGCGGCGGCAAGGACTCGAGCCGGTCAGTTATCTGAAGGATGATCTCAGACCTGCGCTGGAGCGCACCAAGGGCGTCCCGATCTTCCAGGAACAGGTGATGCAGATCGCCATCATCGCGGCCGGCTTCACCCCCGGCGAGGCCGACGAACTGCGGCGCGCGATGGCGGCCTGGAAACGCAAGGGCAACCTGGAGAAGTATCGCGAGAAGATCGTCAAGGGCATGGCGGAGCGTCATTACCCCTCCGAGTTCGCCAGCCAGATCTTCGAGCAGATCAAGGGCTTCGGCGAATACGGTTTCCCGGAAAGCCACGCGGCGAGCTTCGCGATCCTCGTCTACGCCAGCAGCTGGCTCAAATGCCACGAGCCGGCGATTTTCCTCGCCTCGCTGCTGAACAGCCAGCCGATGGGTTTCTATCCGCCCGCGCAACTGGTGCAGGACGCCAAGCGACACGGCGTGACGGTGCGACCGATCGACGTGACGGCGAGCAACTGGGATGCCTCGCTCGAACCGCTGCCCGACGAGCCGCCGCCCGAAGGCCGCCCGGCGGTACGTCTCGGCATGTCGCTGGTTGCCGGACTGGGCCGCGAAGCCGCGCTGCGAATCGAGGCAGCACGCCAGCAGGGCCCTTTCGCGAGCGTCGACGATCTCGCGCGCCGCGCGCGGCTCGAACGGCGCGACCTGGAGGCACTGGCGGCCGCGAACGCCTTCGCCACGCTGGCCGGCAACCGGCGCGACGCCTTGTGGCAGGCGGTGGCCGCCGCGCCCTCGCGCGACCTGCTGGCGATGGCACCGATCGACGAGCCGGTGCGGCCCGAACTCGGCGCGCCGTCCGAGGCCGACGACATCGTCGCCGACTATCGCACCATCGGCCTGACGCTGAACCGCCACCCGGTCGCGCTGCTGCGCGAGCAATTGCGCGCGCGGCGGCTGGCTTCCGCGCAGGAGCTGGCACAGCATCGCAATCGCCGCCTGGCCCGCGCCTGCGGAATCGTGACGGCGCGGCAGATGCCGAGCACCGCGAAGGGCACGCTGTTCGTCACGCTCGAGGACGAGACCGGCAGCGTCAACATCATCGTTCGGCGCGAACTGCTCGAACGGCAGCGTCGTGAAATCCTCGATTCGCGGCTGCTGGCCGTCTACGGCGTCTGGCAATCCGAGAACGAGGTCCAGCACCTGATCGCGCAATACCTGGAGGACCTGACGCCGCTGCTGGGCAGCCTGCGCACCTCGAGCCGCGAGTTTCATTGAACGCGATGCGCTCCAGACAATCAAAAAGATCCGAATTGGCGCATCCGTGATCGTATTTGCGATCATCGATGCGCCCGAGCTTCCTACAATACGTGGTCATGCATGCGGCTTTGCCGCTGCCCCGATCACCCACCTGGACGGACTCTTCCATGCAGCTCAGCAGCCAGAATTTCCAAGACGGCCAGCCGATCCCCGGCGAATTCGCCTTCGCCGTGCCCGACGCGGCCAGCCATGTCGCGTTGTCGGCCAACCGCAATCCGCAGCTCGCCTGGCGCGACGTGCCCGCGGGCACGCAATCCTTCGTGCTGGTCTGCCACGATCCCGACGTGCCGAGCCTCGGCGACGACGTGAACCAGGAAGGGCGCGTGGTGCCGGCCTCGCTGCCGCGTGTCGATTTCTTCCACTGGCTGCTGCTCGACATCCCGGCCGGCACCACCGAGATCGCGGCCGGCGCGCAGTCCGACGGCGTCACGCCGCGCGGCAAGCCGGGCCCGCAGGCGCCGGCCGGCCTGCGCCACGGCATCAACGACTACACCGGCTGGTTCGCCGGCGACGAGCAGATGAAGGGTGACTACTACGGCTACGACGGCCCCTGCCCGCCGTGGAACGACGAGATCGTCCATCACTATGTGTTCACCGTGTATGCGCTGGGCGCGCCCAGGCTCGAGATGGACGGCCCGCTCACGGGCGCGAACGTACGCGCCGCGCTGGCCAAGGCGCCGGTGCTCGGGCAGGCGAGCCTGACGGGCCTCTAC
The DNA here is from genome assembly GCF_000959725.1 of Burkholderia gladioli. Lineage (NCBI taxonomy): Bacteria > Pseudomonadati > Pseudomonadota > Betaproteobacteria > Burkholderiales > Burkholderiaceae > Burkholderia > Burkholderia gladioli. Next base: position 1,119,410 of record NZ_CP009323.1, on the reverse strand, counting down.
AGCCTGAATCCCGCCGTGACGATCGGCTAAGGATGGAGACGCGGGATCCGGGTTCGGCCGCGACGCCGCCGGCGCGTATCGCGGCCGGCGGCGGGGAAAACGGCGCCGCTCGTCCCGTCGAGGCGGACCCGGCCGCCTGGCGCTCGCCTTCGGGCGAGCCGCTGTTCCGGCGCGCGCTCTGCGCACTGGGCCAGCCCTGCCTGAGTCAGCCCCAGGCCACCTCGCGTTTCGTGTTCCATGACGCGACCCTGTTGCTGATCGCCGCGGGCCGGCTCGACATCGACGACGGCCTCGCGCCGCTTTCGGTCGATGCGCCGGATTCGCTGGTGCTGGTCGACCCGGGCAGTTGCGCCGACCTGCTGAAGACGCCCGGCGGTGCCGAGCGGCGTTTTCGCTCGGTCTTCCTGGGCTTGTCGGGCGCCTTGCTCGACGATCTGGAGCGCGCCGCACCGAGTCCGCGCGCGCCGGCACCGAACGCGCCATGGCGCTGCGTGCCGCTCGATACGGATCTCGCCGCCACGCTACGCCATGTGCTCGACAGCATCGCCGCTCCCGCGATCAGCGACGAGCGCCTGCGCCTCCGCCTGCTGGACCTGCTGCTGGCGCTCGCCGAACGCGGCCAGCGCTTCGCCCGCCTCGACGCCGGCAGCACGGCCGCGCGCCTGCGCACGCTGATCGCCGAGGCGCCGGCGCATCACTGGACCGCGCAGACGGCCGGCAAGGCGCTGGCGATGAGCGCCGCCACCTTGCGGCGGCGTCTGGCGGCCGAGCAGGCGGCCTTCGAGGACCTGCTGATCGAGGTGCGCATGCACCACGCGATGATGCTGGTGCAGACCACGGCCTGGGGCATCGCGCATATCGCCGAGGCTTGCGGCTACCGATCTCGCGCCCGTTTCACGGAGCGCTTCCAGGCGCGTTTCGGCTGCCTGCCCTCGACGGTCAGATAAACCCTCCTGTCTCCCCCATCGAGAGATACCAGTTCGCCGAACTGGTCCTATGCAGGTATGGTTCGCTTGCCGAACACGCCGCCTGTCCCTCCTCCCGCGAGCCACTGGTATTTGCCCTACGGGTAAATCCCGAGTCGCCAAAGCCCGATAAACAAAGCCAATTTCACACTAAAACGCTTGCCGGGCACGGCTTTTCAAGATGGCTCGGCGGCTCGTCCATCAAAATTGACTGGTATTAGTTTGGTTATATAATCACCTCGCTTCGGACGGGTGGGCCCGTCGCGGCGAACCGGTCCGCGACGCACATGGCAGCGGCAGGACGATCCGTCGGCCGCCATCGCCCGTCCGGACGACGGGCACGCGCATCGCTAGGCGCCAGGCGGGGAACCCGCCGCCGAGCGTGCTGTCCCGTCCATCAGCCGCCCGCATCGAGGCTCGATGCCAAGTCCATCGAGGCCCGCCGGCCGGCTTCCTCTCGCAACCGCAATACCGGAGTCAAGTGAACGCGATGCTGACCGGAAATCTACTGACACCCGAGGGCTGGCGCCACGGCACGATCGAATTCGGCAATGGCCGGATCACGTCGCTGAGCGGCCGGCCGGTCGATCCCTCGCGCAACGACGACCCCTACATCGTGCCGGGCTTCATCGACCTGCACGTGCATGGCGGCGGCGGCGCCGACGTGATGGAGGGCGGCGACGCGATCGAGACGATCGGTCGGACCCATGCGCGCTACGGCACCACCAGCCTGCTGGCGACCACCATGACCGCGCCGCGCGACGAGCTGATGAACGTGGTCTCGCAACTGGGCGAGCGCGCGCGCCATCGCACGCCGGGCTGCGCCCGCGTGCTCGGGGTGCATCTGGAAGGCCCCTACATCAATCCCGGCAAGCTCGGCGCGCAGCCGGACGCGGCGGTTTCCGCCGCGCTCGACGAGGTGCTGCGCTACCTGTCGATCGCGCCGATCCGGGTGGTCACGCTGGCGCCCGAGATCGCCGGCCATATCGAGATCATCTCGGAGATGGCCGCGCGCGGCGTGCGCGTGCAGCTCGGCCATTCGCTGGCCACCTACGAGGACGGCGTGGCCGCGCTCAAGCACGGCGCCTGCGGCTTCACCCACCTGTTCAACGCGATGTCGCCGCTGCACCACCGCAATCCGGGCCTGGTCGGCGCGGCGCTCGCGCATGCCGAATACGCGGAAATCATCCCCGACCTGCTGCACGTGCATCCCGGCGCGATCCGCGCCGCGCTGCGCTCGATCCCGCGCCTGTACGTGGTGACCGACAGCACCTCGGCCACCGGCATGCCCGACGGCGAATACCGGCTCGGCAGCCAGCACGTCACCAAGTGCCTGGGCGGCGTGCGCCTGGCCGACGGCACGCTGGCCGGCAGCACCCTGACCATGGACCAGGCGTTCCGCAACCTGGTCTCGATCGGCCTGCCGATCGCCGACGTCTCGAATCGCATGTCGCGCTACGCGGCCGACTACCTCGGCATCGAGGACCGCGGCCGCCTGGCGCGCGGCGCCTGGGCCGACGTCGCGGTGTTCGACCGCGACCTGAACCTGACCGCGACCTATGTCGAAGGAGAATCGATTGTCGAATATGCTTGAAGAGGCGCGCCAGGCGTCGCAGGTAGTGGCCGCACAACTGGCCGATCTGTCGCGTGTCGAGGCGCTCGCCGAGCGCCTGCTGGCCACCTCGCCGCAAGTCGCGCTGACGGTCGCGCGCGGCAGCTCGGACCACGCGGCCAGCTATTTCGCCAGCCTCACCATGAGCCGCCTCGGCGTGCCGGTGGCCTCGCTGCCGATGTCGGTCGCGACCCTGCAGCAGGCGCCGCTGCGCGTGCGCGACCAGCTCGCGATCGCCTTCTCGCAGTCGGGCAAGAGCCCCGACCTGGTCAACACCATGGCCGCGCTGCGCGAGGCCGGCGCGCTGACGGTGGCTGCCGTCAACGTGCTGCCCTCGCCGCTGGGCGACGCCTGCGAACACGCGCTGCCGATCAGCGCCGGCCCCGAGCTGTCGGTGGCCGCCACCAAGAGCTATATCGCCATGCTGTCGCTGTCGGCGCAGATCGTTGCGCTCTGGCAGCGCGACGCGGCGCTGATGACGGGCCTGCGCGCCCTGCCCGAAACGCTCGCCAAGGCCGGCACGCTCGACTGGACCCGCGCCATCGACGAGCTGCGCGAGGTCGAGCGCATGATCGTGATCGGCCGCGGGCTGGGCCTGGCGATCGCCCAGGAAGCCGCGCTCAAACTCAAGGAAACCTCGGGCATCCAGGCCGAGGCCTTCTCGAGTGCCGAGGTGCGCCACGGCCCGATGGAGCTGATCGACCGCGACTACCCGCTGCTGGTGTTCGCGCCGCCCGGGCCCGAGCAGGCCGGCCTGCTGCAGCTCGCCGCCGACATGCGCGCGCGCGGCGCGCGGGTGCTGCTGGCCGCGCCGGAAGGCACGCCCGAGGCGACCCTGCCGCTGGAACGCGCGGCCCACACGGCGCTCGATCCGATCGCCGCGATCCTGTCCTTCTACGTGATGGCCGCGCACCTGGCGGTGGCGCGAGGGCGCGATCCGGATGCGCCGCGTCACCTGAACAAAGTCACCGAAACTCACTGATCCCGCGAGATTGACGATGAGACGTGCCGAGGAGTCCCAGTTGAAGAAGCCATCCCCTGACCAGTTCGTGCTGCTCGCGCCGCTGACGGGGCCCGTCGTGCCGCTCGCCGACGTGCCGGACCCGGTGTTCTCCGGCGGCATGTTTGGCGACGGGATCGGTATCGATCCGCTCGAGGGCCGTCTGGTCGCGCCTTGCGAGGGCATCGTCACGCACCTGGCGCGCACCGGCCACGCGGTCACCATCACCACCGCCGAGGGCGCCGAGGTGCTGCTGCATATCGGTATCGACACGGTCGAGCTGAGCGGCCGCGGCTTCACGCCGAGGGTCGATGCGGGCGCGCGGGTGGCCGCTGGCGACGTGCTGGTCGAATTCGATCCGGACCTGGTCGCGCAGGCCGCGCCGAGCCTGGTCTCGGTGATAGCCATCGCGAATTCGGAAGCCTTCGAGATCGTCGAGCGCGCCGGCCGCGGCGTGGTGCGTGCTGGCCAGACGCCGCTGCTGACGCTGCGCGCGACCTCCACGGAAGTGGCCTCCGCCGCGCGCGACGTGGCCGACGCGATGCAAGCGCGTCGCCAGATCACGCTGGCCCACGCGGGCGGGCTGCATGCGCGGCCGGCCGCGCGCGCCCGGGAAGCGGCGCGTGGGCTCGACGCCAAGGTGCATATCCATTTCGGCGAGCGCAAGGCCGCGATCGAGAGCGTGGTCGGCCTGCTCGCGCTGGGCGCGGGCGAAGGCGCCGTGATCGAGCTGGTGGGCGTCGGCCCGCAGGCTGCCGAGGCGGTCGACGCGATCGCCGAGGAACTGCTGCGCGCCGCGCACGGCGAGGTGGAAGAGCGCCCGACGCGGCAGGCCTTCCCGGCGCCGGCGAGCGCGCCGCGCAATCCGGGCCAGCCGCTCGCGCCGAATACGCTGGCCGGCGTGTGCGCCGCGCCCGGCATCGCGGTCGGCCAACTGGTGCGCTGGGACCAGGCCGAGATCGTCCCGCCCGAGCTGGCGACCGGCACGCCGGCGGCCGAGAGCCGCCTGCTCGACCAGGCGCTCGGCGCGGTCGATGCCGAACTCGATCACACCGTGCGCAGCGCCTCGCAGCGCGGCGCGGTGGGCGAGGCCGGGATCTTCGCCGTGCATCGCGTGCTGCTGGAGGACCCGGCGCTGATCGACGCGGCGCGCGACCTGATCAGCCTCGGCAAGAGCGCCGGTTTCGCCTGGCGCGAAACCATCCGCGCGCAGATCGCCGTGCTCGGCAAGCTCGACGATCCGCTGCTGGCCGAGCGCGCCTCGGACCTGCGCGACATCGAGAAGCGCGTGCTGCGCGCGCTGGGCCTGAGCGCCGGCGCCGTGCGCGAGCTGCCCGACGAGGCCGTGCTCGCGGCCGAGGAATTCACGCCGTCGGACCTTTCCTCGCTGGACCGCCAGCGCGTCACCGCGCTGGTGATGGCGCGCGGTGGCGCGACCTCGCATGCCTCGATCATCGCGCGCCAGCTCGGCATTCCGGCGCTGGTGGCGGTGGGCGACGCGCTGTTCGCGATCCCCGACGGCACCCAGGTGGTGGTCGATGCGACCGGCGGCCGGGTCGAACATGCGCCCACCGCGCTCGACGTCGAGCGTGCGCGCCTGGAGCGCCAGCGCCTGGCCGGCGTGCGCGAGGCCAATCGCCGCCTGTCGGGCGAGGCGGCCAGCACCACCGACGCGCGCCATATCGAGGTGGCCGCCAATATCGCCACGCTCGACGACGCGAAGACCGCCGTGGAGAACGGCGCCGACGCGGTCGGCCTGCTGCGCACCGAGCTGATGTTCATCCATCGCCAGGCCGCGCCGACCACCGACGAGCATCGCGACAGCTATCAATCGATCGTCGACGCGCTGCAGGGCCGTACCGCGATCATCCGCACGCTCGACGTGGGCGCGGACAAGGAAGTCGACTACCTGAGCCTGCCGCCCGAGCCGAACCCGGCGCTGGGCCTGCGCGGGATCCGCCTGGCCCAGGTGCGCCCGGACCTGCTCGACGACCAGCTGCAGGGCCTGCTGGCGGTCAAGCCGTTCGGCGCGGTGCGCATCCTGCTGCCGATGGTGACCGATGCCGGCGAACTGGTGCGCATCCGCGAGCGCATCGACGGTTTCGCCCGAGCGCTGGGCCGCACCGAGCCGATCGAAGTCGGCGTGATGATCGAGGTGCCGTCGGCGGCGCTGCTGGCCGACCAGCTCGCCCAGCATGCCGACTTCCTCTCGATCGGCACCAACGACCTGACCCAGTACACGCTCGCCATGGACCGCTGCCAGGCCGATCTGGCGGCGCTCGCCGACGGCCTGCATCCGGCCGTGCTGCGCCTGGTCGATGCGACCGTGCGCGGCGCCGAGAAGCACGGCAAGTGGGTCGGCGTATGCGGCGCGCTGGGCGGCGATCCGGCGGCGGTGCCGGTGCTGGTCGGGCTCGGCGTCACCGAGCTGTCGGTCGACCCGGTCTCGGTGCCGGGCATCAAGGCGCGCGTGCGCAGCCTCGATTACGCGCTGTGCCGCCAGCGCGCCCAGGATCTGTTGTCGCTCGATTCCGCCCAGGCGGTTCGCGCGGCCAGTCGCGAAATCTGGCCGCAGGATTGAGCACGGCGGCAGCCGGATTCGCGTCGTAGTTCCTCCCCGCAACACATGCACATCAACAACGAAAGACGAGACGATTTGGAGATCTGAATGGACGGGAATCCGTTTCTGAAAATACAGAGCCTGGGCCGGGCGCTGATGCTGCCGATCGCGGTGTTGCCGGTCGCCGGCATCCTGCTGCGCCTGGGGCAGTCCGATGTACTCAACATCAAGATGATCGCCGACGCCGGCGGCGCGGTGTTCGACAACCTGCCGCTGCTGTTCGCGATCGGCGTGGCGGTCGGCTTCGCCAGGGACAACAACGGCGTGGCGGCGCTCGCGGGCGCGATCGGCTACCTGATCGAAACCGCGATCATGAAGGACATCGACCCGAAGCTGAACATGGGCGTGTTGTCCGGGATCATCGCCGGCATCGTGGCGGGGATGCTCTACAACCGCTACAAGGACATCAAGCTGCCGGACTACCTGGCCTTCTTCGGCGGCAAGCGCTTCGTGCCGATCGTCACAGGCCTGGTGTGCGTGATCTTGGGGATCGTGTTCGGCTACATCTGGGGGCCGATCCAGGGCGTGATCGACGCGGCCGGCCACTGGCTGACCACGGCCGGCGCGATCGGTGCCTTCGTCTACGGCTTCCTGAACCGGCTGCTGCTGGTCACCGGCCTGCACCACATCATCAACTCGCTGGCCTGGTTCGTGTTCGGCAGCTTCACGCCGCCGGGCGGCGGCGCGGCGGTGACGGGCGACCTGCACCGCTTCTTCGCCGGCGACCCGACCGCGGGCGGCTTCATGGCGGGCTTCTTCCCGATCATGATGTTCGGCCTGCCTGCCGCGTGCCTGGCGATGTTCCACGAGGCACCGAAGGAGCGCCGCGCGGTGGTGGGCGGTCTGCTGTTCTCGATGGCGCTGACCTCGTTCCTGACGGGCGTGACCGAGCCGATCGAATTCAGCTTCATGTTCCTCGCGCCGGTGCTCTACGTGATCCACGCGGTGCTGACGGGGCTGTCGCTGGCGATCTGCCAGTTGCTCGGCGTGAAGCTCGGCTTCACCTTCTCGGCCGGCGCGATCGACTACGTGCTGAACTACGGGCTGTCGACGAAGGGCTGGATCGCGATTCCGCTGGGCCTGGCCTATGCGGTTGCCTACTATGGCCTGTTCCGCTTCTTCATCCGCAAGTTCAACATGGCCACGCCGGGCCGCGAGCCGGCCACGGCCGAGGATGCGGCGACGAGCAGCGCAGCAGGCGGCCTGGCGCCGGCCAGCGCGGCGGCACTTGCCGGCAATGCGGCACCGCGCGCGATCCGCTATATCGCGGCGCTCGGCGGTGCGGCCAACCTGTCGGTGGTCGATGCCTGCACCACGCGCCTGCGCCTGTCGGTGGTCGATCCCGAGAAGGTTTCGGAAGCGAACCTGAAGGCGATCGGCGCGCGCGGCGTGCTCAAGCGCGGCGGCAGCAGCGTGCAGGTGATCATCGGGCCGGAAGCGGACCTGATCGCCGATGAGATCCGCTCGGCGATCGGCAGCGGCGCAGCAGCGGGCGCGGTCAGCGCGCCGGCGGCAGCGGCGGCGGTGCCGGCCGGCGAGGCGGGCCCGCTCGATCCGGATCCGATGCGCTGGCTGGCCGTGTTCGGCGGCGCGACCAACGTGCTGTCGCTCGACGCGGTGGCGACCACGCGGCTGCGCGTGGTGGTGCGCGATCCGTCGGCCGTCGATCGCGATCGCCTGGCGAGCCTCGACGTAGCCTGGGTCTCGACCGACACCTTCCACATCGTCTGCGGCTCGGCGGCATCGCGTTACGCGCAGCAACTGTCGACGCGTCTGCCGTCGACCGGCACGGGCGGCGCGGCGGCCCAGCCGGCCTGATCCGGGCCAGGGAAACCCGGTCGGGCAGCGTACTGCACGACCGGTGGTTTCCAGCGGCGCATCAAGCACAAAAGGCACCCTCGGGTGCCTTTTGTCGTTTCTGCCGTGGAGCGGAAAGCTCAGTGCTGGCCTTTCTGCTTCTGCGCGTCGAGCGCTTCCTGCGACTCGAGCCACATCGCATTGATGACGCCGAAGGACAGCGCCACGCCGATGCCGAGGATCCAGGTGAAGTACCACATAGTCAGTCTCCGGAAGAGAGCGGGTCGGTTGCTGCAAGCCGGGCCGAGCGGGACCCGGCGCATGGGTCAGTAAAGCGAATGGCTGTTGTCCTCGAGTACCTTCGGCGTGATCTTGCCGCGCAGCACGCGATAGACCCAGCTGGTGTAGATCAGGATCAGCGGCAGGAACACGATCACGGCCACCAGCATCACCTCGAGCGTCATGTGGCTGGAGGTGGAATCCCAGACCGTCAGGCTGCTGCGCGGGTCGAGCGAGGACGGCATGATGAAGGGAAACATCGAGAAACCGGCCGTCAGGATCACGCCGATGATCAGCAAGCTGGTGGACAGGAAGGCGCTCTTCTCGAAGCGCGAGCAGGCCAGCAGCGCGGCCAGCACGCCGCCGACGAAGGCGATGGCCGGCGCAATCGTCATCCAGGGGTAGCTGTGGTAATTGCTCAGCCACAGCGCGTGGCCGGCCGCGACCTGCTTGAGCAGCGGATTGGCGACGGTGTCGAACGGCGCGGCCTGGGTGATCTGGTAGCCGCCGATCGAGGTGCAGATCAGGGCGCCGGCCAGCGCGAACAGCACGATCGCGACGATCGCGCTGACGCGCAGCGCGCGGGCCGCGCGGCGGGCGATCACGCCTTCGGTCTTCATGCGGATGAAGGCGGCGCCGTGCGCGACCAGCATGCTCAGCGAGACCAGCCCGCAGAGCAGCGCGAACGGGTTCAGCAGCGCCCAGAAGCTGCCCGTGTAGGTGACGCGCAGGTCGCTGTCGAAGGCGAAGGGCACGCCCTGCAGCAGGTTGCCGAAGGCCACGCCGAACACCAGGGCCGGCACGAAGCCGCCGATGAACAGCCCCCAGTCCCAGCCGGCACGCCAGCGCGGGTCGCTGCGCTTGCTGCGGTAGTCGAAGCCGACCGGCCGGAAGAACAGCGCGAACAGCACCAGCAGCATCGCGAAGTAGAAGCCCGAGAACGAGGCGGCGTAGACCAGCGGCCAGGCCGCGAACATCGCGCCGCCGGCCGTGATCAGCCAGACCTGGTTGCCTTCCCAGGTGGCGCCGACCGTGTTGACGATGATGCGGCGCTCGTCGTCGGTCTTGCCGAGGAAGGGCAGCAGGGCGGTGGCGCCCATGTCGAAGCCGTCGGTGAGGGCGAAGCCGATCAGCAGCGTGCCGACGAGCACCCACCAGATCACCTTCAGAGTTGCGTAGTCCATGACGATTCCTTGTGCGGTTTCGGTGAGCCGGGCGCGATCAGGCCGCCGGGGCCGCCTGCTGTTCGTGGTGGTAGCGGCCGGTATGCAGCGAGGACGGGCCGAGGCGCGCGTACTTGAACATCAGCGTGATCTCGATCACGAACAGCGCCGTGTAGAACAGGATGAAGCCGGCGAGGCTCAGGTAGAGATCGGTGGGCGTGAGGCTGGAGGCCGACAGGTGGGTAGGCAGGATGCCGGCGATGGTCCAGGGCTGGCGGCCCACCTCGGCCACCACCCAGCCGAACTCGGCGGCCAGCCACGGCAGCGGGATCGCCCACACGGCCCAGCGCAGGAACCAGCGGCGCTTGGGCAGCAGCAGTTCGCGGCGCGCGCAGAACCAGAAGGCGAGCACGAAGGTGGCGAGGAACATGAAGCCGAGCAGCACCATCAGGCGGAACGAGAAGAACACCGGCGCCACCGGCGGGATGGTCTTCTTCGCGGCTTGCTCGATTTGCTGCGGCGTGGCGTCGGTGACGTTCGCGGTGAACTGCTTGAGCATCAGCCCGTAGCCGAGATAGGTCTTGTGCGCGTCGAAGCTGGCCTGGGTGGCCGCGCTGGTATCGCCGGCCTTGAGCTTCTCGAGTGCCGCGTAGGCGATCATGCCGCTGCGGATGTGGTCCTCGCTGCGCTTGATCAGCTCGTTGAGGCCGACCACCGGCTCGTCGATCGAGCGGGTGGCGATCAGGCCCAGCGCATAGGGAATGCGGATCGCGTAGTCGGTGCGCTGCTCGGCCTGGTTCGGGATCCCGAAGATCGTGAAGGCGGCCGGCGCCGGCGTGGTTTCCCATTCCGATTCGATCGCGGCCAGCTTGACCTGCTGCACTTCGCCGGTGGTGTAGCCCGATTCGTCGCCGAGCACGATCACGCACAGCGTCGAGGCCAGGCCGAAGCCGGCCGCCACCGCGAACGAGCGCAGCGCGAAGGCGGTGTCGCGGCGGCGCAGCAGGTACCAGGAGGAGATGCCCAGCACGAACATCGAGGCCGTCACGTAGCCGGCCGACACGGTATGCACGAACTTGACCTGCGCGACCGGGTTGAACAGCACGTCGAACAGGCTCGACAGTTCCATGCGCATGGTCTGGTAGTTGAACTCGGCGCCCACCGGGTTGTTCATCCAGCCGTTGGCCACCAGGATCCAGAGCGCCGAGAGATTCGAACCGAGTGCCACCAGGAAGGTGACGATCAGGTGCTTGACGCGCGAGAGCTTGTTCCAGCCGAAGAAGAACAGGCCGACGAAGGTCGATTCGAGGAAGAAGGCCATCAGCCCTTCCACCGCGAGGGGCACGCCGAAGATGTCGCCGACGTAGTGCGAGTAGTAGGACCAGTTGGTGCCGAACTGGAATTCGAGCGTGATGCCGGTGGTCACGCCCATCGCGAAGTTGATGCCGAACAGCTTGCCCCAGAACTGGGTCATGTCCTTGTAGACCTGCTTGCCCGTCATCACGTAGACGGTTTCCATGATCACGAGCAGCCAGGACAGGCCGAGCGTGAGCGGGACGAACAGGAAGTGGTAGAGCGCGGTGATGCCGAACTGCAGACGCGACAGGTCGACGACTTCGCTACTGATCATGGTGGGCTCCCTTGGAGGAATCGGGGGCCGTCGGCCCGAGCAGGCGGGCGGCGACGACGGCGGGCGGCAACTGCATGTGCTCGGCCTGCGGGTGATTGAAGAACGCGTACTTGAGGGCCATCAGCAGCACCAGCTTGACGGCCAGCACGACCGACAGGTCGCGCACCAGGGTGGGCCCCCGGGCCCAGGCGATGACGCGTGCACGCAGCGTGGGCCTGGCGTCCTGCGAGGCGGATTTGCGGGTGAGGATCAGCGGCATGATCTGGTGGACGGCGCCCTGAAGTCGTTGGTTTTGAGACGATCGTGGCGCTGGCCGGCGCCGTGGGGAGAACACCAAAATTCTAAAATTGTGCGGTGCGATATTTGCGAATTCATCTGCGGCGGACGGTCGCGAAATGGCCTGCCGCATTTGATGTGTCGCAAGTCTTGATCGAATCGTGTCCGGCTTTGAGAAACAGTAGGGTCGATTGCCGAATATCCCAATTTATAGGTCGAAATCCGGCCCTTGTCAGGTAGATGGCGTTTCGCGCCGAAGCGATCAGGATTGCTGATCGAAAGCGAGGCGCAAAAGGAAAAGGCCCGCTGTCGTGAGACAGCGGGCCTTGGGGGAACTGCGTGGCAGGGCGGCGATCAGCCGGCCGCTCGCGTCATGCGTAGGCGGCGAGCGCGGCGCGCATCTTCTTCATCGCGCTGGCCTCGATCTGGCGGATCCGCTCGGCCGACACGCCGAATTCGGCGGCCAGGTCGTGCAGCGTCGAGCCGCCCGAGCCGTCGTCGTCGACATTGAGCCAGCGCGCCTCGATGATACGGCGGCTGCGCGCGTCGAGCGACTCCAGCGCTTCCGAGATGCCGTCCGTCTGCAGGCGGTCGCGCTGGCGCGAGGCGATCACGGCGGTCGGCTCGTTGTGCGAGTCGGCCAGGTAGGCGATCGGCGCGAAGGATTCCTCGCCGTCGTCGACCTGCCCCTCGAGCGCGATATCGCCGCCCGACAGACGCGTTTCCATCTCGGCGACATCCTCGCGCTTGACGTTCAACTCCTGGGCGAGGCCGTCGATTTCCTCCGGCGTCATCGCCTGCATGCCTTTCTTGTGGCTGCGCAGGTTGAAGAACAGCTTGCGCTGCGCCTTGGTGGTCGCGACCTTCACCATGCGCCAGTTGCGCAGGATGTATTCGTGGATCTCGGCCTTGATCCAGTGGATCGCATACGAGACCAGGCGCACGTTCTGGTTCGGATCGAAGCGCTTGACGGCCTTCATCAGGCCGATATTGCCTTCCTGGATCAGGTCGCCGTGCGGCAGCCCGTAGCCGAGGTAGTTGCGCGCGATCGACACCACCAGGCGAAGGTGCGACAGCACCAGGCGGCGGGCCGATTCGAGATTGTTCTGGTCGCGGAATTCGGTCGCGTACTGGCGCTCTTCCTCGAGCGTCAGCATCGGGATCCGGTTCACCGACTGGATATAGGCGTCGATATTGCCCAGCTGGCCGGGCAGCATCGATTGGGACGCGAGCGCCAGCGAGCCTGCCGACGAGGCCTTCGCAGGCACCGGGCCAAGCGTATTCGGAAGGGTCAGAGCATTGCTCACTTACGTAAACTCCTTTGGAATCAGGGACAAGCCCCGTTACAAGGCGATTCCACGAGCTATCTTAGCACTCTCGCCAAGTGAGTGCTAAAGACTTAGAGGGGGCAGGGCCATTCGAGTTCCCGCAGCTCTATCGAAGTTCTCATGTCGATAGATACTACTCGTTTCTACCTGGGCGCAGCGGATCGTGATCAATTCAATTTGACGTTTTTCCAATCACTTTCCGGCACAGGATTTCGATTCTTGTCGATTGCGAAGCAAACCATTTCGCGAGACGATGCCGATCAGAAATGTCCTTTACCATAAGATGCTGTTCGATTTGAGCCGGACGCGAGACCCGCGCCGGCGCTCCATTCAACCCCGGAATCTGGAGTGAAGGATGCAGAACAAGAAAAGTCTCAGGGCGGGACGGTGGCTGGCCGGCACGGTGCTGGCCGCCACCCTGGCGGGCGGCTCGAACGCCGCGTTCGCCGACCGCTGGGGGGTACAGCTCGCGGGCGGCATCGCCGACCACGACATGAAGAAGGTCGATCTCGGCGTGGTCTGGGATCCGGGCTGGTCCTGGTGGCAGATGGGCGACTGGCATTTCACCTTCGTGATGGAAGGCCACGCCTCGTACTGGCATTACGGCGGCGATCACGCCGTCAATGCCAACATCGGCGAATTCGGGGTCACGCCGGTGTTCCGCTTCATCAAGCGCAGCGGCGCGATCCGGCCGTTCTTCGAGGCCGGCGTGGGCCTGCGCCTGCTGACCCACCCGACCATCGCGACCAACTACACGATGTCGACGGCGTTCCAGTTCGCCGACATGGTCGGCGTCGGCGCGCAGTTCGGCGGCCACCAGCAGTACCAGGCCGGCTTTCGCTTCCAGCACGAGTCGAACGCCAGTATCAAAGATCCGAATCCTGGTATAAATTTCAGCCAAATCTACGTGCAGTACAACTTCTGAACGGCACGCGCCCGGCGCGCGGAGTCTGGGAGTGCGGCGATGATGGCGAAAGTGATCGAGGCGATCCGTGCACTGGAGCGCGACCGGTTCCGCGCGATGGTCGATGGCGATGGCGAGGCGCTCGACGCCTTGCTCTCGGAACACGTCTACTACGTGCATACCAATGGCAAGCGCGAGTCGAAACAGCAGTTCATCGACGCGATCACCGCCGGCCGGCGCCGTTATCGTCAGATCGAAGTGCAGTCGCAGGACGTGATGCCGGTCGGTGGCGAGGCGTTTGTCGTCACCGGCCGCGTGATCGTCGAGCTCGAGGCGAACAACGGCGGCATCGTCTTCCCGATCGCCTATACCGCGCTACAGGCCCAGGAAAGCGGGCAGTGGCGCTTGCTGGCCTGGCATGCCACGCGCTGCGCGACCGAAGCCTGAAGCCCCGCGGTGGCGGGACGCTGGTGAATGCGGTTGGCATTCGTCGGCATTCGAAGCGGCCTGCTGGGCCGCTTTTTCATTGCGCGGCGCCGAGGATCGCTCGACGTCGCGCCGGTCGCGCAAGGCGTGCCGGCCGGGCCATGGTTGATGAGGCTTGATCGGGTTCAGGCCGCCGCGCGGCGGTCCGAGCAATGCCAGTCCGAGCGGTTGATCGAGCTGGCGAGCGCATCGATGGCGGCCACCACGGCTTCCTCGTGCGCGCCGACGCCGTAACGCATCGGCGCGTCGCCCATCCTGGCGCCGACGAATACGGCCACGCGGCCGTCGACGGTGCGCGCCGACTCGACCGAGACGATCTCGATCGTGGTGCCTGCCGCGTTCGCGAATGCCGCGGCGGCATGCGCGACCACCGCTTCCTCGCCGGCGTCACCGGGAATCGCGGCACCCGCGGCAATCTCGTGGCGCTGCCAGCTCATGGTGCCGCCGTTGCGCGCGGCCGGCCCGGTGGTCTCGAAATACTCGCGACGGAACAGCGAGCAGATCGCGTCGCCCGTCACCTCCTCGCCCGAGCGATCGGCCACCGTCTGCACCGCGTGGCTGAACTCGATCTGCACGCGGCGCGGCGGCGTGAAGCCCATGCCGCGCTCGAGCAGATAGGTCGCCCCGCCCTTGCCCGACTGGCTGTTGACGCGGATCACGGCGTCGTAGCTGCGGCCGAGGTCGGCCGGGTCGATCGGCAGGTAGGGCACTTCCCAGATCGCGTCGGGACGCTGCTGGGCGAGACCCTTGCGGATCGCATCCTGGTGCGAGCCCGAGAAGGCCGTGAACACCAGGTCGCCCGCATAGGGATGGCGCGGATGCACCGGCAACTGGTTGCAGCGCTCGACCACGCGGCGCACCGCGTCGATGTCGGAGAAGTCGAGGCCCGGGTCGATGCCCTGCGTGTAGAGGTTGAGCGCGAGCGTGACGAGATCGACGTTGCCGGTGCGCTCGCCGTTGCCGAACAGGCAGCCTTCGATGCGATCGGCGCCGGCCAGCAGGGCGAGCTCGGCGGCGGCCACGGCGGTGCCGCGGTCGTTGTGCGGATGCACCGACAGGACGATGCTGTCGCGGTAGCCGAGGTTGCGGTCCATCCATTCGATCTGGTCGGCGAACACGTTCGGCGTGGCGGCCTCGACGGTGGCCGGCAGGTTCACGATCATCTTGTGATCGCGGGTCGGGCGCCAGGTCTGGGCGACCGCGTCGCACACCTCGCGGGCAAAGGCCAGCTCGGTCATGCTGAAGGTCTCGGGCGAGTACTGGTAGGTCCAGTGCGTGCCGGGGCGCGCCTGCGCCTGCTCCTTGATCATGCGCGTGCCGTCCACCGCGAGCGCCTTGACCTGCTCTTTCGAGAGCCCGAACACGATCTTGCGGAACGACGGGCTGATCGCGTTGTAGAGATGGACGATCGCGCGCGAGGCGCCGTCGAGCGCTTCGAAGGTGCGGGCGATCAGGTCCTCGCGCGACTGCACCAGCACCTCGATGGTCACGTCGTCGGGAATCCGCTTCTCGTCGATCAGCTTGCGCACGAAGTCGAAGTCGGTCTGCGAGGCCGAGGGAAAACCGACTTCGATTTCCTTGAAACCGATCGCGACCAGCATCTCGAAGAACTCGAGCTTCTGCTCGATGCTCATCGGCTCGATCAAGGACTGGTTGCCGTCGCGCAGATCGGTGCTCATCCAGATCGGCGCCTGCTCGATGCTGCGGGTCGGCCACTTGCGGCCGGTGAGTCGGACGGGTTCGAAGGGGCGGTACTTGTCGGCGGGGTTGCGCTTCATCTTGGCCTCGAGGCGATTCAGTCGCGAGCGAAGACGGGCGGCAACGGATCAGGTGGCGCTGCCTGCGCACGGCCGCGCGAGTTCGCGTGACCGATGCGGCGGATCTTCGCGGTCGCCCGACGGATGGACGGACGACGGCTGACGACTACGGGTTTTAAAAAACGACGAGAAGGAACTGCGAGAACTGCTCAGGGGGGACCGTGCGGGGTGCACGGCGCTACGACAGCTTTACGCTAGTCGTAGCGATAGCGACCGCGCTAGGCGGCCGGAGGTAATTCGGAGGGGGTTCGGAAAGGAACGCATGGCGACAACTTTATGCGATGTCGTTTCGCGTTGTCAATCGGTCGAGTGGCGGCAGCCTGTCGCGATTCGGACAGGTCTTGCCGCGGATCGGACGTGAAGAGATAGGACGATACGATCGAGACCCGAATAGGTGGTCCGGCAGGCGATGCCTGGGGAGGCACCGGCTGCCGGAGCCCGAGTTTCGACGGTAGCCCGGTTCAGCCCTCGATGCGCGCCACGCGCAGGATCGTCTCGACCTGCCGCGCCAGCGCCTCGGGCACGGCCACCTCGCCGGCCAGCGCCGCGCGGGTCCAGGCGGCCGTGGTGGCCGCGTCCCTCGACTCGGGCAGCTCCACCGGCGGCGCGTCGGGCGAGGACCGCTCCGGCGCGACCAGCGTCTCGCAGAGCCCGTCGTGCAGCCAGTCGACCTGCACCTGCCGGCGCGTGTCGGCCACGGCTTCGCCCTCGGTGCCGCGCGCGAGCAGCGCGCCGCCCGCGGCCGCCTCGGGATGTTCGCGGAACAACTGAGCGAGACTGTCGCGGTAGGGTGGATGCGTGTAGTTGACGAGCCGCAGCCCGAGCGGCGCGAACGGCTGCAGCAGCTTGACCAGCGTATGCGTGGAGTTGCGCACGCCGAGCACGCGGCGCAGCGCGAGCAGCCGCGCGAGCTTCGGCGCCAGCGCCTCGAGCGGCATGAAGGCGACCCGGCGCGCGGCCAGGTCGCGCTCGGCATCGGCATGCGAGGCCGCAGCCGGCATCGCCAGTTCGGCGAAGATCTCGGCGCTGGTCACGCGACCCGGATCGACGCTGACGCCATGCACCAGCACCGGCACGCCCTCGCGAGCCAGCAGCAGGGCCAGCAGCGGCACCAGGTTGGGCTGCTTGCGCGCGCCGTTGTAGCTCGGGATCGACACCGGCCGATAGGCGCCGCGCTCGCTCGCGAGCGGCGCGAAAGAGGCTTGTGCCGCCGCCAGCATCGCGGCCAGCTCCTCGGCCGTCTCGCCCTTGAGCCGGTAGGCGATCAGCACCGCGCCCAGCTCGACGTCCGAGACGCGGCCGTCGAGCATGGCCTGGTAGAGCGCGAAGGTGTCCTCGGGCGACAGCGCGCGGGCGCCATGCGGGCCGCGGCCGATCTCCTTGATGAAGCGGGCGCAGGCAAACGGTTCGAGCGGGGCGGAGTGGGGGCGGACGTCGGTCATCGAGGCGTGGGGGCTTGGGGCTCGGGCCTCGCCTTGACGCGCCGTCGCCCGGATCTGCGGGAAGCCCACTGAGTACCGCATTTGCCGGATTCTGGCAAGCACGCGGCCCGGTTGCGCCATGGTCGAAGGCGGGCTCCAGGCCTAGGCGCCGTGACGGAAACCGGCACAATGACGCATCCATTCCCGCGTCGATTCCATGAGGGACCGCAACCGATGAAGCTCTACGGCTATTTCCGCAGCTCCGCCTCGTTTCGCGTGCGCATCGCGCTGCACCTGAAGGGGCTGCCCTTCGACTACCAGGCCGTGCACATGCTGCGTGGCGGCGGCGAGCAGTTGCGCGACGACTACCGCGCGCTGAATCCCGACGCGCTGGTGCCGACCCTCGTCGATGGCGCCGTCACCTTGCAGCAGTCGCTGGCGATCCTCGAGTATCTCGACGAGACCGTGCCCGAGCCGCCGCTGCTGCCGCGTTCGCCGGCCGATCGCGCGCATGTGCGGGCGATCGCGCTGCAGATCGCCTGCGAGATCCATCCGCTCGACAACCTGCGCGTGCTGCGCTACCTGAAGCGCACGCTCGGCGTGGCCGAGGAGCCCAAGAACGCCTGGTACCGGCACTGGATCGAGCAGGGTTTCGCGACGCTGGAGGCCAAGCTCGCCGCGGATCCACGCACCGGCAAGCTTTGCTACGGCGATACGCCCACGCAGGCCGACCTGTGCCTGATCCCGCAGATCTACAACGCGCAGCGTTTCGAGGTCGACCTGGCGCCCTATCCGACGCTGGCGCGCATCCACGCGCATGCGATGACGCTCGATGCATTTCGCGCGGCGGCGCCCGAGGCGCAGCCGGATGCGGAATAACGAAGCGACGTTGGCGACGAAAAGGAAAAAGGACGCCGAGGCGTCCTTTCCTGTTTCCTGACGAGGCCGGGCTCAGCCCAGCAGCGCGTCGGTGAACTCCTCGGCATTGAAGGGCTGCAGGTCCTCCACCTTCTCGCCGACGCCGATGAAGTAGACCGGCACCGGCCGCTGCCGCGCGATCGCGGCGAGGATGCCGCCCTTCGCGGTGCCGTCGAGCTTGGTGACGATCAGGCCGGTGAGGCCCAGCGCGTCGTCGAAGGCCTTTACCTGGGCGAGCGCGTTCTGGCCGGTGTTGGCGTCGATCACCAGCAGCACCTCGTGCGGCGCGTCGGCCTGTGCCTTGCCGATCACGCGCTTGACCTTGCGCAGCTCCTCCATCAGGTGCAGCTGGGTGGGCAGGCGGCCCGCCGTATCGGCCATCACCACGTTGATCTTGCGCGCGCGCGCGGCGCCCACCGCGTCGAAGATCACCGCGGCCGGATCGCCGCTTTCCTGCTGCACCACCGTCACGTTGTTGCGCTCGCCCCAGATCGCGAGCTGCTCGCGCGCGGCGGCGCGGAAGGTGTCGCCGGCGGCCAGCAGCACCGACTGGTCGAAGCTCTGCAGGTGCTTGGCCAGCTTGCCGATGCTGGTGGTCTTGCCGGCGCCGTTGACGCCCGCGATCATCATCACCAGCGGCTGCGCGCGGCCCAGCATCAGCGACTTCTCGAGCGGCGCGAGCAGCGCGATCAGCAGGCCGCGCAGGGCCGCCTTGACCTGCTGCGGATCGGTCAGCCGCTCGGCCTTGACCTTCTCGCGCAGCGCGCCGAGCAGGTACTCGGTGGCGTCGACGCCGGCGTCGGACATCAGCAGCGCGGTCTCGAGCTCCTCGTAGAGATCCTCGTCGATCTTGGTGCTGACGAACACGCTGGTCAGGCTCGAACTGGTCTTCGACAGGCCCGAGCGCAGGCGCGCGATCCAGGATTTCTTGGCGGCCGGCTCCGGCGCGGGCGGCGGCACGATCTCGACGGCCGTGACGGCCTGCGCTTCGTCTTCGTGCGCGGCGGCGGGGAGAGCAGGGGCGACTTGCGCGGGCGCGGCCGGCTCGACCGGAACCGCCGGCGCCGGCGTCGGCGCGGCGACCCGCTCGACGGGCCGGGGCGCTTCGGTCGCGGGCGCCTCGGCGTCGTCCTGCCGGTCCGTCGGCGCGTCCTGGTCGTCGGTCGGCGCGCCGTCGGCCTTCGAGCCGATCAATCGTTTGAAGAAGCTGAACATGGTCTGCTGGCTTGGGGGAAGAGGGGCGGGAACGCGGCGGCTCGGCCGGCGACCCAAAACGCGTGATTTTATCAGGCGCATCATGCCGCGCGTCGTGTCGAGCGCGGCGAGGCCCGTCGCCGGCTGTGGTAACGTGCGCCTGTTCCGGGCCCCGAGCCCGTCCCGATCACCCCGTTCCAGCCGATTTCGTATGCCCCGTTCGCCCTCCGCCCGCCCGTCCGCCAGCGCCGCCCGCGGCAAGCCGCACTCGGTGCGCATCATCGGCGGCGAGTGGAAACGCACGCCGCTGCCGGTACTCGACCTCGACGGCCTGCGTCCCACGCCCGATCGCGTGCGCGAGACGCTGTTCAACTGGCTCGGCCAGGATCTCGACGGCCGCCGCTGCCTCGACCTGTTCGCCGGCACCGGCGCGCTCGGTTTCGAGGCCGCCTCGCGCGGCGCGGCCAGTGTGGTGATGGTGGAGCGCAATGCGCGCGCGGCCGGGCAATTGCGCGCGATTCGCGAGAAGCTGTCGGCGCGCAACGTGGAAGTGGCCGAGGCCGACGCGCTGCGGCTCGCGGCGGGCCTGGCGCCCGCTTCGTTCGAGGTGGTGTTCCTCGATCCGCCCTTCGGCGATGCGGAACTGTTCGCGCGCGCCCTGACGCTCGCGGCGCGGCTGGTCGCGCCGGGCGGCGACCTGTACGTGGAATCGGGCGAGCCGCTCGATCCCGCCGGGCACGAGGCGCTGGCCGGCTGGGTGGTGACGCGCGAGGGCAAGGCCGGCGCGGTCCACTATCATTTGCTGCAACGCGAAAATGATGAATAATGCGCGTTTCCAACGAGGCGCCGCGCGTGATCCGCGACGTGCGCCCATCACGGCGGCGGCGCGCGAACCGTCTTGCTGCTGCCCCAATTGCAAGTTCACAGGAGGAGCGACATGGTAGTCGCCGTGTACCCGGGTACGTTCGATCCGCTGACGCGCGGGCACGAGGATCTCGTGCGACGCGCCTCGAGCATTTTTGATACGCTGGTCGTCGGCGTGGCCGACAGCCGGGCGAAAAAGCCGTTCTTCTCGCTCGAGGAGCGCCTGAAGATCGCGAACGAGGTGCTCGGCCATTATCCGAACGTGAAGGTGATGGGCTTCACGGGCCTCCTGAAGGACTTCGTGCGCGCCAACAACGCGCGCGTGATCGTCAGGGGGCTGCGCGCCGTCTCCGATTTCGAGTACGAGTTCCAGATGGCCGGCATGAACCGCTATCTGTTGCCCGACGTCGAGACCATGTTCATGACGCCGTCCGACCAGTACCAGTTCATCTCGGGCACCATCGTGCGCGAGATCGCCCAGCTGGGCGGCGATGTCAGCAAGTTCGTATTCCCCTCGGTCGAGAAGTGGCTGACCGAGAAGGTGGCCGCGATGGGCCAGCAGCCGGCCGCGTGAGGCGCGAGGCTTCGTCGCCGGCCCAGCAGCATGTGCCGGCGCGAGGCCGGCGGAAGTGAGACCAGCATGGCTTTGATGATTACCGACGAGTGCATCAATTGCGACGTGTGCGAGCCCGAGTGCCCGAACGGCGCGATTTCGATGGGTCCGGACATCTACGTGATCGATCCGAACAAGTGCACCGAATGTGTCGGCCACTTCGACGAACCGCAGTGCCAGCAGGTCTGCCCCGTCGAATGCATTCCGCGCGATCCGCAGCATGCGGAGACGCAGGACCAGTTGATGGCGAAGTACCGCCTGCTGATCGCCTCGGGCGACGAAGGCGGCACCTCGTCCTGAGCCGGCGCCGGCGCGCTTCAGGCTCGCTCGACGATTGGCGAGAGCCGACATGAAACAGGCCGATGGGCGTTTGCCCATCGGCCTGTTTTCGTTTGGCGGTCCATAGCGGGCCGCCGCGGCTCGGCGAGCAGGCCCGCGCGGTCTCCTCAGCCCAGCAGTTCGCGCAGCGCGGCCACCAGCGCCTCGCATTCCGCGTCGGTGCCGATCGTGATCCGCAGGTACTGGTCGATGCGCGGCAGCTTGAAGTGCCGAACGAAGATCTCACGCGCCTTCAGCGCGGCGGCGAGCTGACCCGCGTCGTGGCCGGGATGGCGCGCGAACACGAAGTTCGCGGCCGAGGGCACGATCTCGAAGCCGAGGCTCGTCAGCGCGGCGTCCAGGCGCGCACGGCTCTCGATCACGCGCGCGCAGCCGGCCTCGAAATAGTCGCGATCCTCGTAGGCGGCCTGGGCGGCGACCTGGGCGAGCCGGTCCAGCGGATAGGAGTTGAAGCTGTCCTTGACGCGGTTGAGCGCCTCGATCAGTTGCGCGTCGCCAAAGGCGAACCCCACCCGCATGCCGGCCAGCGAACGTGCCTTCGAGGTGGTGTGCACCACCAGCAGGTTCGGATGGCGGGCGATCAGCGAGATCGCCGATTCCGCGCCGAAATCGACATAGGCCTCGTCGACCACCACCACCGCGTCGGGATTGCCCGCCACGATCCGCTCCACGTCGGCGAGCGGCAGGGCGCGGCCGGTGGGCGCGTTCGGATTCGGGAACAGCACGCCGCCGTTGCCGCCGAGATAGTCCTCCACGCGGATCGAGAAGTCCTCGGCGAGCGGCACCGCCTCGTATTCGACGCCGTACAGGCGCGCGTAGGTCGGGTAGAAGCTGTAGGTGATGTCGGGGAAGCGGATCGGCCGCTCGTGCTGGAGCAGGGCCTGGAAGGTATGGGCGAGCACCTCGTCGGAGCCGTTGCCGACGAATACCTGGTCCGGGCTCAGGCCGTGATGCGCGGCGACGGTCTCGCGCAGGCCGCGCGCGAGCGGGTCGGGATAGCGGCGCAGCGATTCGCCGGCCTCGCCGAGCTCCCGCGCGATCGCCGCGACCACGCGCGGCGAGGGCGGATATGGGTTCTCGTTGGTGTTCAGCTTGACGGGGTTCGCCAGCGCCGGCTGTTCGCCCGGCACATAGGGAACGAGCTGCTGAACGATCTTGCTCCAATAACGGCTCACCACGGGCTCCTGACTGAAAACGTGCAGCTTAACGCAGGCGGCGCGCGCCGGGCGTGTCGCTGCGGGCATGGAAAGGGCGAACGGGCTCGCGCCGCTCAGGCGCCGTTGCGATGCAGCTGCATCACCGCGCGCTCGGTTTCGCCCTTCACGAAGATCGGCATCACGGCGAGCGAGCGCTCGATCGAGGCGTCGATCACCTCCTGTTCCTCGCGGCGCGGCGGCTTCAGCACGAAGTTCGCCACGTCGGGCTTGGCGCCGGCACGCGCGCCCTCGGGGATCAGCTCGCGCGGATGGCCGATGCCGATTCGCAGTCGCCAGTATTGCTGCGAGGACAGATGCGCCGAGATGTCCTTCAGGCCGTTGTGGCCGCCGCTGCCGCCGCCGAGCTTGAGCTTGACCGAGCCGGGCGGCAGGTCGAGTTCGTCGTGCGCGACCAGGATCTCGTCGGGCAGGATCTTGAAGAACTGCGCCACCGCGACCACCGATTGGCCGGAGCGGTTCATGTAGGTCTGCGGCTCGAGCAGGTGCACCTCCTCGCCATACAGCCGTGCCTTGGCGTAATGGCCGTGGAAGCGTCGCTCGTCGCGCAGCGATGCGCCGGCTTCGCGTGCGAGCTGGTCGACCAGCCAGAAGCCGGCGTTGTGGCGCGTCGCCGTGTATTCGGCGCCCGGATTGCCGAGGCCGACGATCAGTTTGATCATGATGTTGAGGCCGCAAGAATGAAAAAACCCGCCGGGCGAGCCGCGGCGGGTTGCTTCGACCGTCCATCCCGCGACGGTTCGAATGTGCTGGACAGCTTAGGCAGCCGGCGTTTCGCCTTCGCCTGCAGCAGCTTCGTCCGACACGGCGCCGGCCGGGATCGTCGCGGTCGCGATCACCGGGTTTTCGGCGTCGACATGCGCGACCAGCGAGACGCCGTTCGGCAGCACGATGTCCTTGGCGTGGACCGATTGACCGGCTTCCAGCTTCGACAGGTCGACTTCCAGGAATTCCGGCAGGGCGGCCGGCAGGCACTCGATGTCGAGTTCCACGACCACGTGCGAGACGACGGCGCTCGACAGCTTCACGGCCGGGCTGACTTCGGCGTTCAGGAAGTGGACCGGCACCTTGGTGTGCAGCTTCTTCGATGCATCGACGCGCTGGAAGTCCACGTGCAGCACGAGCTGGCGGAACGGATGGTATTGCACGTCACGCAGCAGCACGTTTTGCGACTTGCCGGCCACTTCGAGGTCGAGGATCGACGAGTGGAAGGCTTCCTTCTTCAGGGCGTGCCACAGGGCGTTGTGATCGAGTTCGATCATTTGCGGGGCAGCTTCGCCACCGTAGACGATACCCGTGGTCTTGCCAGCGTTGCGCAGGCGGCGGCTCGCACCCGTACCTTGCAGTGTGCGCTCGAAAGCGACGACTTTCATGAGATTCTCCATTGCTGCCCGCGACCAGGCAGTTGAGCGAGGCCTTGCGGCCCCAAGAAACCGGCCCGGGTTTCGTCCTTCCGGGCCGTTTGTGCAAAAAGCGAAGCATTCAGGCTTCGCTTTTTGCGGACTACCGAATTCGTGTGATCGCCGGGATCAGGACTCGGCGAACAGCGACATCACCGAATCGCCGCGGCGAATGCGCGCGAAGGTTTCGGCGAGCAGATCGGCGCTCGACAGCGCGCGGATCTTGGCGCAGCCGAGCGATTCGGCGCTCAGCGGGATGGTGTCGGTCACGACCAGTTCGTCGAGTTCCGAGGCGTCGATCCGTGCTGCCGCGCCGCCCGACAGCACCGGGTGCGTCGCGTAGGCGAACACGCGCTTGGCGCCGCGCTGCTTGAGCACTTGCGCGGCCTTGCAGAGCGTGCCGGCGGTATCGACCATGTCGTCCATGATCACGCAGGTGCGGCCTTCGACTTCACCGATGATGTTCATCACCTCGGCGACGTTCGCCTTCGGGCGACGCTTGTCGATGATCGCGAGATCGCAGTTCAGTTGCTTGGCCAGTGCCCGGGCGCGCACCACGCCGCCGACGTCCGGCGACACCACCAGCAGGTCCGGGTGGTTCTGCTTGCGCAGGTCGCCCAGCAGGATCGGCGTGGCGTAGATGTTGTCGACCGGGATGTCGAAGAAGCCCTGGATCTGGTCGGCATGCAGATCCATCGTGATGATCCGCTCGACGCCGGCGATTTCCAGCATGTTCGCGACGATCTTCGCGGAGATCGCGACGCGCGCCGAACGCGGGCGGCGATCCTGACGCGCATAGCCGAAGTAGGGGATGGCGGCGGTGATCCGGCCGGCGGATGCGCGCTTGAGCGCATCGACCATGATCATCAGTTCCATCAGGTTGTCGTTCGTCGGTGCGCAGGTGGACTGCAGGACGAAACAGTCCTTGCCGCGCACGTTTTCCTGGATCTCGACCTGGATTTCGCCGTCGGAGAAACGGCTGACCATGGCCTTGCCAAGCGGAATACCGAGATTGTCGACGACTTTCTGCGCAAGCGCGGGGTTCGCGTTGCCAGTGAAAACCATCAGGCCGTCATGGCTGCTCATCATGAACCTGCTTCGGGCTGGGGGCGGGAATAACTGAGGAAACTTTGGCAGGGGAGGAAGGACTCGAACCCTCGCATGCCGGAATCAAAATCCGGTGCCTTGACCAACTTGGCGACTCCCCTACACTCAACTTTGAGCTTCACCGGAAGTGTAGGACATCCGATGCAGCAAAACTTATGACGCGAAAGCGAAGAGTGGATGTTCACCCAGGCTTCCGGTAACAGCGCTGTTCCAGTCTGCCGGCAAGGTGGCTTGTGCTGCCTGAGCCTCCTGCTTGCTACCGAACGCTGCGAAGACACTAGCTCCAGAGCCGGTCATCCGCGAAGGGGTCAAATCATACAACGCTTTGACTACCTTTGCAACTTCCGCGTACTTCTTTGTCACAACCGCCTGCATGTCGTTTTGGCCGAAGCTGTCTGGCCAACCCTTGCTGCTTTGCTGTGCAAGAAAGTCCGTAATTGTGATGGGTCTCGAATCTCTTGTCAACGACTTATCTGAAAAAATTTCAGCGGTCGGTACGTGAACTCGAGGCGTCACAACCAGGAACCAGCGAGCCGGCAATTCTACCTGCTCCAGTGCCTCTCCGATACCCTCCGCGAACGCATTTTTTCCGAACACGAAGAAGGGCACGTCGGCGCCCAGTTTCACGGCCAGCGCCTGAAGTTCAGCGCGCGGCAGGTCGAGTTTCCAGAGGCGGTTCAGGGCGAGCAGGGTGGTGGCCGCGTCGGAGCTGCCGCCGCCCAGGCCCGCGCCCATCGGCAGCACCTTGTCGATCTCGATGTCGACGCCGAGCGTGGTGCCCGTGTGAGCCTGCAGCAGGCGCGCGGCGCGCACCACCAGATCCTGTTCCTCGGGCACGCCCGCCACCTCGGTGAGGCGGTGGACCGCACCGTCCTCGCGCAGCGTGTAGTGCAGCCGGTCGCCCCAGTCGAGCAACTGGAACACGGTCTGCAGCGAGTGGTAACCATCCGGGCGGCGGCCCGTGATGTGCAGGAACAGGTTGAGTTTCGCCGGGGCGAGGCAGTCGCGCAGCGAGCGGGATGTATCGGTCATGCTTGGGGACTTCTTGGCAAAAGGCGGAATCAGCGGTCGAGCACGAGCTTGATGTCGAGCGGCGGATCCTCGCGTGTCAGGTTCAGGCGCTTGACGCCGGTGGCGGGCGCGTCGGCGTAGGCGAGGTAGTCGATGGTCCAGCCGTCCTGGCGGATCTGCTTGATCTGCGTGCCGCTCTCGCGCACCACGTCGGCCGGCGTGGACGGCGAAGGCTGCGGCAGCATCCAGTAGCGCAGCCCGTCGAGCGGTAGCGCGAAGCCGAGCGTGTCGCGCATCAGTTGGCCGACGTCGGTGGCGCTGCGTGGCGCGCGGCCCGGCATCTCGAGCGAGGCGTTTAGCGGCGAGGAGCGCACGATGGCCAGTGTCTGACCGAGCGGGCTGCGCAGCTCGAGCGTGATGGCATTGCCGGTTTCCTGCCAGGCGAAATTGCCGTAGACGTTCTGCGGCTTGCCGAGGCGGTCGTCGTAGCGGACCGCGAAGCGGCCCGTGTAGGCGTGCGCGGCTTGGGTGGTGATGACGTCGGCGCCCGGTGTCGCGGTGCCGGCGGCGACAGGCGCCGGCGCGCGCTGCGTCGCGCAGCCGGCGAGCAGGGCGCCCGCGGCGAGCGTGAGCAGGCCGAGGCGGGCAAGGGATGCGAGAGGGGCGAGCGCGGCGCCCCGGCCCATCGATCGGATCGCGACGCTCACAGGCCCTGTACCTCGAAGCGCTTGAGCGTGTTGACCAGCGTGTCGTTGTCGGGCTCGAGCTTCTGCGCGGCGCGCCAGGCGTCGCGTGCCTTGTCCTGCTGGCCGCTCTTCCAGAGCACCTCGCCGAGGTGCGCGCCGATCTCGGCGTTCGGCTGCAGGCTGTAGGCGCGCGTGAGGATCTTCTCGGCCGCCGCGTTGTCGCCCAGCCGGTACTTGACCCAGCCGAGGCTGTCCATGATGAAGGCATCCTTGGGTGCCAGCGCGCTGGCCTTCTCGATCAGCTCGTTCGCCTCGGGCAGGCGCTGGTTGCGGTCCGCCAGCGAATAGCCGAGCGCGTTGTAGGCTTGCGGATCGTTGGGCTGGGCGCGCATCAGCACGCGCAGCTGCTGCTCCATGGTGGTGTACTGGCCGATCTTCTCCGAGGCCATCGCGTAGTCGTAGCGCAGGTCGGGATCGTCGGGGAAGGCGTCGACGGCCTGGGCGAGCCGGTCGGCCGCCTCGCGGTAGCGCTTGGCCGAGAACAGCAGCGAGGCGTCGGTGCGCGCGATCACGGCCGCGTCGCGCGGATCGTTGACCTGCAGGCCCGCCAGCACCTTGCGCGCGTCGTCGACCTTGCCCTGCTTGGCGAGGATCTGTGCGCGCGTGACCTGCGCCGGAATGTAGTGCGGGCTGGCCGGGTCGATCTTGTCGAGCCACTGCGAGGCCTGCGCGTCGTTGTTCTGCTCGACCGAGATCTGCGCGAGGTAGACGTAGGCCTGGCCGACGTCGGCATCGGGCAGCTTCTGCGCCGCGTCGATGTACTGCTTCAGGTACTTGGAGGCGTCGTCGAGCTGCTTCTGCTGGATCTTGATCAGGGCCAGCGCCATCAGCGGCGCCGGTTCCTTCGGATCGTTGCGGTGCATGGTCTCGAACTGCTTCTGCGCGTCGTCGAGACGATTGTCGGCGAGGTAGAGCTGGGCCAGCGCCAGGCGCCCTTCGCGCGCCTTGGGGTTCTGCTGCACGTATTTCTCGAACGAGGCCACGCCGATCGCGCGCTCGTCGGGGCCCATCTGCGAGAGCATCAGGGCGGCCGGCAGGTAGTCGGGCTTCAGTTCCAGCGCCTGCTTCAGCGAGGTGACGGCGGCCGGCTTGTCGTCCACGGCAAGCTGCTGGCGGGCGATCGCCAGGCGTGCCTCGGGGCGGATCAGGTCGTCCTTGAGCAGGTGCTGCAGCACCGTCAGGCCGTCCACGCGGTTTGGGCCGCGCGCGATCAGGGCCTGCAGGGCCAGGATCGCGTCGCCGCGGTTGTCGCCGTTGGTGCGGGCCAGCTCGCGGCCCAGCAGCGGCTCGGCGTCGAGCGGCTTGCCGGCCAGCACCAGCAGGGCCGCATCCACCTGGGCCGCGCGATTCGAATCGGGTGCGTATTCGCGCCACAGGTTCGCGGCGGCCAGCGCGTCGGCCGGGCTTTGCGCGGCCAGCGCGATTTCGGTGGCGCGCTGCGCCATCCGCGGATCCTTGGTATCGCGCGCCAGGGCGAGATAGGTCTGGAAGGCGGGCGCGGGTTGGCCGCGTTGCAGCGCGACCTCGGCCGCCAGTACCTGGTAGACGATCTGCGCGCTCAGCTGCACGCCGGGCAGGTCCTTCTTTTCGTCGGGAAAGGCCGGCGAGAAGGCGCTCTGCGTCAGTGCATCGTCGTCGGCCGCGCCGGCCGGCACGGTGACGGCGGCGCCGGAGGCGGGCGTCTGGGCGTGAACGGGCATGGCGCCGAACGTCCATGCGGCGAGCAGCGCGGCGCCGAGTGCGCGGCGGACCGGGAAGGCGAACGCACGGCGCGCGTGGGCGGCGGGGCGCTTCGAAGACAGCGTCGAGGACAAGGTCATGGAAATCCGTTCGAGGTTTCGGACGATTGTAACGCGCTCGCTACAATACGCGCACCATCGCCCCTAGCCACCCACAGACCACAAAACCATGCCAGAGTTGCCGGAAGTCGAGGTTACACGTCGCGGAATCGAACCCTTCGTCGCCGGGCACCGCGTCAGGCGCGTCGACGTGCGCACCGCGATGCTGCGCTGGCCCGTCCCCGAGAATTTCGCGGCGGCGCTCGAGTCGCGCGAGGTGCTGCGCGTCGAGCGGCGCGGCAAGTACCTGCTGTTCGAGCTCGACGCCGGCTGGTTCATCGTCCATCTCGGCATGACGGGCACCTTGCGCGTGCTGCCGGGCGGCGTCGCGCCCCAGGCCGGCAAGCACGACCATATCGACTGGATCTTCGACGCCTGCGTGCTGCGTTTTCGCGACCCGCGCCGCTTCGGCGCGGTACTCTGGCACCCGCGCGAGCAGGGCGACATCCACGAGCACCACCTGCTCACCAGCCTCGGCGTGGAGCCGTTCTCGCCGGCCTTCACGGCCGCGCTGCTGTACCGGCGCACGCGCGGGCGCACCGTTTCGGTGAAGCAGGCGCTGCTGGCCGGCGACATCGTGGTCGGGGTCGGCAACATCTATGCCTCGGAAAGCCTGTTCCGCGCCGGCATCCGACCGACCACGGCGGCTGGCCGGGTCTCGCTGCCGCGCTACGAGCGGCTGGCCGAGGCGGTGCGCGCCACGCTGGCCGACGCGATCGAGCGCGGCGGCAGCACCTTGCGCGATTTCGTCGGCAGCAACGGCGAAAGCGGCTATTTCCAGCTCGACTGCTTCGTCTATGATCGCGCGGGCGAACCGTGCCGCGTATGCGGCACGCCGATTCGCCAGATCGTGCAGGGCCAGCGGTCGACCTATTTCTGTCCGAATTGCCAGCGTTGAAAACATCTTGAAACCCCCACGTACCCAAGCGGCGCCGGCCGCGCCCGCGACACCGCTCGAAGCGAGCTTCGCCACCCGCCTGATCGCCTGGCAGCGCGAGCATGGCCGCCACGACCTGCCGTGGCAGAACACGCGCGATCCGTACCGGATCTGGTTGTCGGAAATCATGCTGCAGCAGACCCAGGTATCGACGGTGGTGCCTTATTACCAGCGCTTCCTCGAGCATTTCCCCGATGTCGCCGCGCTGGCCGCCGCGCCGGCCGACCAGGTGATGGCGCTGTGGGCCGGGCTCGGCTACTACACGCGTGCGCGCAACCTGCATCGCTGCGCGCAGGTGGTGATGGCCGAGCATGGCGGCCACTTTCCCGAATCGCCCGAGGCGCTCGCCGAGCTGCCCGGCATCGGCCGCTCGACCGCGGCGGCGATCGCCTCGTTCGCGTTCGGCGCGCGCGCGCCGATCCTCGACGGCAACGTCAAGCGCGTGCTGGCACGCGTGTTCGGCGTGGAGGGGTTCCCGGGCGAAAAGCGCGTGGAGAACGGGATGTGGGCGCTGGCCGAGCGGCTGTTCCCGCGCGAAGCCGACGATGCCGGCATCAGCGCCTACACGCAGGGGCTGATGGATCTCGGCGCGACCTTGTGCGGGCGCGGCAAGCCCGATTGCAAGCGCTGCCCGTTCGCGGCCGACTGCGTGGCCAATACCACGGGCCGGCAGCGTGAACTGCCGGCTGCGCGCCCGAAGAAGGCGGTGCCGACGCGGCGCACCTGGATGCTGGTGCTGCGCGACGGCGACACGGTGCTGCTGGAGCGGCGCCCGCCCACCGGCATCTGGGGCGGCCTCTGGAGCCTGCCCGAGGCCGACGGCGACGCGGCGGCCCTGCAGCGCGTGCGCGAATTCGGCGCCGAGGCGGTGATTCCGCTGGCGCCGTTCACGCATGTCTTCACGCATTTCCGGCTGGAGATCGAGCCGCGCATCGCCGACATCGGCGCGGCGCAGGCGGCGGGCGGCATGCTGGTGGCGGCCAGCGCCGATACCGAATGGGTGCCGCTGGCGCGGCTCGACGCCTATGGCCTGCCGGCGCCCGTGCGCAAGCTGCTCGACAGCCTGAGCGGGCCGCTGATCTGAGAAGAGGGAAGATGGGCGCGGCGCGTCGACGGGCGCCGCGTGAGCTTGAAGGGGTAGCCGAGCCTGGCGCGGGCCTGAGCCTCAGAGCCAGTCGTGACGCTTGAGCACCTGATGCACGGCGTCGATGCGCGCGCCCACGTCGGGAAACTCCATCAGCTTCTGCCGCGCTCGAAGGTCCAGCGGCAGCACCTCGGCGAGGCGATTCGCGACCCAGCTCGGCTCGTCGAAATGGAAGGGCTCGAGAAACGGCAACTCGCCCGACTTCACGTTGCGCAGCGCCTCGATGATCCGCTCCAGCACTTCCGCGCAGGCGCCGAACTGTGCGATCGACAGTTCGCCGTCGAGCGGCTGGTCCTCGGGCAGCGGCTCGGCGATGCCGACCAGCAGCCCGTTCGATTCGACGCGATGCGAGAGCAGCTCGAAACGCTGGGTGCCGACCGTGCGCAGCAGCAGCATGCCGAATTCGCCGGTATCGCATTCGATGATCTCGGCCATGCAGCCGATCGTCTCGGGCACCGCCACCTCATCGTCTTGCGCCACCTCGGGCCCGCTCTTGAGCAGGCAGACGCCGAACGGCAGCTTCTCGCGCAGGCAGGCGCGCGCCATGTCGACGTAACGCGCCTCGAACACCTTGAGCGGCAGCAGGCCGCCCGGAAACAGCACCGTGTGCAGCGGGAACAGCGGCAGATCGACGAGCCGCGTCGAAAGCGAGGACATGCGCAGCCTCCTGGAGAGGTGCGGCTCGGGCCTTAGCTGACGAGCCGCGATGACGCCTCGGCATCCACCGGTGCGTCACGATGCCGCACAATCACGTTCGCCTGCTGCGACAGACGCGCGGCGAGCGTCTCCGCAATGAACACCGAGCGATGCTGGCCGCCCGTGCAGCCGATCGCGACCGTCAGATAGCTGCGGTTGTCGTCGCGGAAATGCGGCAGCCATTTGACGAGGAAGCTCTCGATGTCGTCGATCATCTGGTGGACGATCGGCAATGCATCGAGGAAAGCGATGACGGGCTGGTCGAGCCCGGTCAGCGGCCGCAACTCGCGGTCGTAATAGGGATTCGGCAGCGCGCGCACGTCGAACATGAAGTCGGCGTCGAGCGGCACGCCGCGCTTGAAGCCGAAGGATTCGAACATCAGCACCAGGGCGTCGTTCTGCTGCTCGATGAAGCGTTTCACCCAGGTACGCAGCACGTTCGCGCGCAGGTTGCTGGTGTCGATCTCGTGGCCGAAGCCGGCCAGCGGCGCGACCAGCTCGCGTTCGCGCTCGATCGCCTCCTCCAGCGAGGACAGCAGGCCGACATCGGCGTCATGCGAGGGCGAGCCCGACAGCGGGTGGCGGCGGCGCGTTTCCGAGAAGCGCTGGATCAGCGCCTGGGTGCTGGCATTGAGGAACAGCACGCGCACGTCGTGATGCTGCGACAGCTCGCGGATCAGGCCGGGCATCTCGTCGAGCGAGCCGCTCGAGCGCGCGTCGATCGCCACCGCCAGGCGGCGCTGGCCTTCGTCGGCGATATAGCGGACGAGCTCGGGCAGCACACGTGGCGGGAGATTGTCGACGCAGTAATAGCCGGAGTCCTCGAGCGCGTTGAGCGCGACGGACTTGCCGGAGCCGGAGATGCCGGTGATGAGGACGATGCGCATGGGAAGGCTGGAATCCAGACGGTTCATCATAGCACCGGCTTACCGCCCCTGTATGACAGGGCGGGGCGTGGCATGGTGTGACGGCGCGCGCCCGGCGCGCCGGTTCGGCGCTAGACCAGCTTGCCGGGAAACTGGCTGTCCGGGTCCTGCATGGCCAGCCGCTGGCGGTCCATGAAGTCGCGCAGCGTGTCGATGCCGCGCAGTTGCAGGATCGTGTTTCGCACGGCCGCCTCGACCAGCACCGCGAGGTTGCGGCCGGCCGCCACCTGGATGGTCACCTTGCTGATCGGCAGGCCCAGCACGTCGACGGTCTGGCTTTCCAGCGGCAGGCGCTGGAATTCTCCGTCGGGGCGCCGCACCAGCTGGACGATCAGCTTGAGCTTCATCTTCCGGCGCACCGCGGTTTCCCCGAAGATGGTCTTGATGTCGAGCAGGCCCAGGCCGCGCACCTCGAGCAGGTTCTGCAGCAGCGGCGGGCAGCGGCCCTCGACGAAATCGGGGCCAAGTCGCACGAAGTCGACCGCGTCGTCGGCCACCAGGCCGTGGCCGCGGCTGATCAGCTCGAGGCCCAGCTCGCTCTTGCCGAGGCCCGAATCGCCGGTCAGCAGCACGCCCATGCCGAGGATGTCGAGGAACACGCCGTGCAGCGTGGCGCGCGGCGCGAGGATGCGCGACATGTACAGGCGCAGGCTGTCGATCACGGCGGCGGCCGACATCGGCGTGGTGAACAGCGGCGTGGACGAGCGCGTGCAGCGCAGAACCAGCTCGGGTGGGGCGGCGGCTCCGCCGGCAACCACCAGGAACGGCGGTTCGAGGGCGATCAGCTCGGCCATGTGACGCGAGCGATCCTCGTCGGTCTGGCGCTGGTAGTACTCGATCTCGGCCTCGCCGAGCACCTGGATCCGGTTTGGGTGGATCAGGTTCAGGTGGCCGACCAGGTCGGCGCTGGAGGTCGCATTGCCGACCGTCTCGGCGGAAAAGCCGCGTTCCCAGCCTTCATGCCCCGTCAGCCAGCTCAATTTCAGCATGGCCGCGTTGTCGTCGAAGATGCTCTGGGCGTTGATGCTGGACGTATCCATGGACTGCGTCACTCCAAATGGCCGGTGCGGCGAGGCGTCAGCGCTGCGGCGCCGGGACCGGCTGCGGGCGGGCAGGCCGGGCGGTGGACGCCGCCCGTCGTGGGGCAGCTTCCGCCCGAATCAGCTCAAGGTTGCCATTGAGTGAGGAGTCGATGCAACTCGTGGCGATCCGGTTCGGTATGCAGGCGTTCGCGCGCGTCGCGGTCGGACAGCAGTTGCGCGATTTCGGACAGGATCTCGAGGTGCTGCTGGGTGGCCTGTTCGGGCACCAGCAGGAAGATGAGCAGCGAGACGGGCTGGCCGTCCGGGGCTTCGAAGGGGATCGCCTCGGCGAGGCGCACGAAGCCGGCCAGCGGATGCTTGAGGCCCTTGATGCGGCCATGCGGAATGGCGACGCCTTCGCCGAGACCTGTCGAGCCGAGGCGCTCGCGCGCGAACAGGTTGTCGGTGACGATGCTGCGCGCGATGCCGTTCTGATTCTCGAAAATCAGGCCGGCTTGTTCGAACACGCGTTTCTTGCTGGTGACGGAGAGGTCGATGACGACATTCTCCAGTGGCAGGATTTTGGCTAGGCGATTCATGTTGGCAGGCAAGGGGGTGGCCTGGGGTCTCCTCGCGGCGTTGGACGAAGTTTCCATGTCGGGCAGGATGCGAGGCGTCGATCGAGGCAGGCTTGTGTGCACGTCAAGCCGGAGCGCCGACGCCACCCGGTAATAACCCGCACATTATAGAGCACGGACGTTCGCATGGTGCGGCGTGAGCGACCTGGTTCGTACGCCACGCCATGCCGGCGTGGAACGAAAAACCGCCCGTCGGAACGGGCGGTTTGGCGGGCGCGCTAGGCGCCGGGTTCATTGCGGCGGCTGTTCGGCCTGGTCGACGATGGCCGGTTGATGCTTGATCGGATCGTGCGCGTGCGTCTGCAGACGTTCCATGTGCTTGACCACCTGGCGGTCGAGCTTGTCGATCAGCAGATCGATCGCCGCGTACAGATCGCCGTTGATGC
Source organism: Burkholderia gladioli (assembly GCF_000959725.1). NCBI lineage: Bacteria > Pseudomonadati > Pseudomonadota > Betaproteobacteria > Burkholderiales > Burkholderiaceae > Burkholderia > Burkholderia gladioli. Next base: position 1,085,119 of record NZ_CP009323.1, on the reverse strand, counting down.
TTTCGACGAAAATCTCTTTCTTGCCCTTCAGGTGCAGGTTGATTTCCGCACGCTGCCGCTTGTCCTTTTCCTTATGGTTGTCGACCGAGAGGATCACAGTGCCATCAATCACCTGATCGCTATGCCGTAGCACCCTATCGAGCTTGGTGATCACGTGTTCGCGAATGGCAGGCGTCACTTCGAGATGGTGTCCACTGATCTTCAGGTTCATAGTGCTTCTCCATGCAGGTGACCCCGGCGTATCTACAGGCGGCGTCTGCCGGCGGGAGCGATCTCCGTGGATCGATGCGGAGCGGGCCCCGGGGGCGGACAATGCCTTCGACAGCGCGGTGGCCGGAAAACGCCCGCCGCGAGCAGCGGGCTACAGAGACTTGCGCAGATTCACCGCGGGGATCTTGAGGGCTTCGCGATACTTCGCAACGGTGCGGCGCGCGACCACGAAGCCTTGTTCCGCCAGCAGCTCGGCTATTCGGCTGTCCGAAAGAGGAGATTTCTGGTCTTCGGCTCCTATCAGTTGCTTGATGAGGGCGCGGATTGCCGTGGAAGAGGCAGCGCCCCCGGTATCCGTCGACACGTGTGATCCGAAGAAGTACTTAAATTCAAGAGTGCCGAACGGGGTCAGCATGTACTTGCCGGTTGTCACACGGGAGACAGTCGACTCGTGTAGGCCCAGCGTATCAGCTATTTCCCGCAAAACCAAGGGGCGCATGGCAATTTCACCATGCGCAAAAAAGTTCTTCTGACGCTCCACGATGGCCTGCGCGACACGCAGGATGGTCTCGAATCGCTGCTGGATATTCTTGATCAGCCAGCGCGCTTCCTGGAGCTGCTGCTTGAGCGAACCGGCGCTCGGATCGCCCCGGCTGTTGCGCAGGATATTGGCGTACAGGTGGTTGATGCGCAGCTTCGGCACCACCTCGGGATTGAGCTCCGCGAGCCAGTTCTGGCCGCTCTTCCTGACCATGATGTCGGGCACCACGTAGTCCGCCTCGGTCTTGCCGTAGGCGGCGCCCGGGAAGGGCTCGAGCGAGCGGATCAGTGCATGGGCCTCGCGCAGCTCGTCGTCGTTGGCCTTCAACTGCTTGCGCAGCCGCGTGAAGTCGCGCGCGGCCAGCAATTCGAGATGCTGCGAGACGATGTCGAGCGACAGCGTGCGCGTGGGGGACGGATCGAGTCGCAACAATTGCAGGCGCAAGCATTCCGATGCGGAGCGCGCCCCCACGCCGGCCGGGTCGAAGCTGTGCAGCAGCGCCAGCGCGGCGCCCAGTTCGTCGAGATCGACTTCCAGTTCCTCGGGCAGGTCGGTCAACACCTCGTCGAGCCCCGCGCCGAGATAACCGTCGTCGTCGAGCGATTCGATCAGGAACATCACCAGCGCGCGGTCGCGCGGACCCGCCTGGGTCACCCGCAATTGCGCGGACAGATGCTCGCGCAGCGAGGTCGAGGCCTCGTGCACCTGCAGCGGCGGGAGGTCGTCGTCGTCGGAGGCGCCCGAGGAGCGACCGTAGTCGTCGAGATTCCACTGACCCGAATCGCCGCTGTCGGCGTTGTAGTCGTAGTCGTCGCCATTGCGCGAGTCGTCGCGTTCGGCGCGATCGCCCGAGGCTTCGCTGCCGTTCGAGCCGCCACCGTGCATCGGCTCGGGCGTCGAGGAGGGCGGGCTCTGCGCGATCAGCGAGCCGTCGGCGGCCACCCGCAGCGGGCTCGCGATCCATTCGTCGTTCTCGAGCAGCGGATTCTGGGCGACGGCCATCGCGACTTCCTGCTGCAGTTCGAGCGTCGACAGCTGCAGCAGCCGGATCGACTGCTGGAGCTGGGGCGTGAGCGCGAGGTGCTGCGACAGGCGAAGTTGGAGGCTGGCTTTCATGGCAAAAAGGAATCGTTACCTGAAGTTTGCCACGTAGGCGGCGCGTTGCGGGAGGCGGGATGATACGAAGCGCGCGATGCGCCGGCCCGTGCGTGGTCGCCGGGACGGCGCACGGAGCTTGCGAGCGGGCGCGGATGCCCGGCGGGCCGGCAGGCGGGGCGGCGCCGGGCACGCGGCGCCACGCGCCGGCTTACATGCGGAAATGTTCGCCGAGATAGACGCGGCGGACGCTTTCGTTCTCGATGATGTCCTGCGGGGCACCGGCTGCGAGCACCGAGCCGTCGCTGATGATGTAGGCGTGGTCGCAGATGCCGAGCGTCTCGCGCACGTTATGGTCGGTGATCAGCACACCGATGTTCCGTTGCTTCAGGAACTTGACGATCTTTTGAATCTCCAGCACCGCGATCGGGTCGACGCCCGCGAAGGGCTCGTCGAGCAGGATGAAGCTGGGGTTGCTGGCCAGCGCGCGGGCGATCTCGACGCGGCGGCGCTCGCCGCCCGACAGCGACAGCGCCGGGTTGTCGCGCAGGTGGCCGATCTGCAGCTCGTCGAGCAGGGCCTCGGTGCGCGAGGCGATCTCGTCCTTGCCGAGCAGCTTGCCGTTGTCGCCGTGCTGTAGCTCGAGCACGGCGCGGATGTTCTCCTCGACGGTCAGCTTGCGGAACACCGAGGCTTCCTGCGGCAGGTAGGACAGGCCCAGCGAGGCGCGCTTGTGGATCGGCAGCAGGCTGATCGGGCTGCCGTTGAGCGAGATATCGCCGGCATCGAGCGGCACCAGGCCGACGATCATGTAGAAGGAGGTGGTCTTGCCCGCGCCGTTCGGGCCGAGCAGGCCGACCACCTCGCCGCTCTTCACGTCGAGGGAAACGTCCTTGACGACGGTGCGCGAGCCGTAGCGCTTCTTCAGGTTGCGCACCACCAGCGAACTGGTGGTGCCGGCGGGCTGGCGGTTCGGCAGGGCGTTCACGGGTTCGGCTCCTGGATCGAGTTCGACGGCGCGAGCGTGGCGCTCGCGCCGTTGAGCGGGGCCGGGCCGCCGTTCTTGGGCGACAGCATGGCGCGCACGCGGCCGGTCGGATTGCCCGGCGCGGCCACGTCGTTGCCGCCCTTGGCGGTGTAGAAGTCACGCTGGCCGTCGTAGGTGATCACGCTGCCGTGCACCGTGTCGGACACCGTCGTGAGGCCTTGCAGGCGGCGCACCGTGGCATTGCGCGTGAGCGTGGTGAGATCCTGCTTGCCGTCGTAGTCGATGCGCTCGGCATCGCCGTCGATGTACTCGTCGAGGCCCTCGCGCTTCTGGCGGAACGAGGCGTGCTTCTTGCTGCCCGGCGCCATGGTGGCGGTCGCGTACTGGTAGCCCTGCGGATCCTGGCGCACCTCGACGCGGTCGCCCTTGATCAGGATCGTGCCCTTCGTGATCACGACATTGCCGGTCGCGACCGTGACCTGCTTCAGGTCGTCATAGGTCAGGTTGTCGGCCTCGACGTTGATCGGCTTGTTCTGGTCCGCCTTTTCCGCATGCGCGAGCGACACGGCGCCGGGCAGCGCCAGCGCGACGAAGGCCGCGGCAAGCCCGGCGCGGACAGCGCGCCGCGCGCCGCCGATGGAAAAACTAGGGAACGATTCGTTCATGCAGTCACGCAAGCTGGGTTACTTGGATTGGCCGGAAGGGCCGCCGGACACGTCGGACGCGGCGATCGTGCCGCGGACGTTGCCGTACAGGTCGATGACCCGGGTGACATTGTTGTACTTCATGCCGTTGGTCGCATTGGCGATCGACAAACCGCGCTGAAGTTTAACCGGCTTTTCGGTCTCGATCACATCGTCGTTGACGAGCACGCGGAAATGTTCGGAATCGGCTTCCATCGGCGGATCGCCGGCGCCGGCCGCGCGCAGGATCTTGGCGTCGTCGTAGAGATCGACGATCGACACGTCGCCGTTGACGGTACCGCGCTTGGAGGTGGCCGTGACCACCGGCTTGCCGGGCTGGAACGCGCGCATCGCCGGCTGGGTGAGCTGGCTGGTCTCGTCGTCCTCGTAGTGGATCAGCTTGGCGGCCGTCAGCCGGTACTGGGTCGCGCCCGACTGGTCGAGCTCGGTGACCGAGAAGTTGTCGGCGAAATAGTCGGGCGAATGCGTCTTCGGGCGCGCCACCGCCTCGCCCGGCGGCGGCAGGGTGGCCTGCAGCAGCCAGTAGGTGACGCCGGCCAGCGCGGCCAGCGCGAGGATCGGCAGCAGCGAGCTCAGGTGGAGGCGGGGAAACATGCGTCAGGCTCCGAGCGCGGCGGCCAGCAGGGCCTCGTAGCGGCCCTGGGCGCGCAGGATGGTGTCGACCACCTCGCGCGCGGCGCCATGGCCGCCGCGTGCCTCGGACACCCAGTGGGCGCGCGCGATCACGTCGGGATGCGCGTTGGCCGGCGCGGCCACGAAGCCGCAGCGCGTCATCACGCCGAGGTCGGGCCAGTCGTCGCCCATGTAGCCGCATTCCTCAGACTTGAGGCCGGTGGCTTGCAGCAATTCGGCGAAGGCGCTGAGCTTGTGCTCGACGCCCTGGTAGAGATGGCTGATCTTCAGTTCCCTGGCGCGCACCGCGACGATCTCCGAGCGGCGCCCGGTGATGATCGCGGTGTCGATGCCGGCCTCGCGCAGCAGCTTGAGGCCATGGCCATCCTGGGAGTTGAACGACTTCATGGTGTCGCCGGCGGCGGTGAAGTGCAGGCCGCCGTCGGTCAGCACGCCGTCGACATCGAAAATCATCAGCTTGATGCGGCTCGCGCGTTCGGCGGCCGTGGCGGGAGCAGCGGACATCAGATCACCTTCTTCGAGAACAGGTCGTGCATGTTGAGCGCGCCGATCAGCACGCCGTCGGCATCGGTCACCAGCATCTGGTTGATCCGATAGCGTTCCATCAGTTCCACGGCCTCGACGGCCAGGTGATCGGGGGCGATGCTGCGCGGGTGGCGCGTCATCACGTCGGCGATCGGCAGGCGGCGGAAATCGCCGTCGCGCTCGAGCACGCGGCGCAGGTCGCCGTCGGTGAAGATGCCGGCCACGCGGTCCTGCTCGTCGATCACCACGGTCATGCCCATGCGCTTGGCGGTGATCTGGAACAGCGCGTCGGAGAGGGTGGCGGTGAGGCGCACGGTCGGCACCTCGTCGCCGGTGCGCATCACGTCGCGCACGTGGGTCAGCAGGCGCCGGCCCAGCGAGCCGCCCGGATGCGAGCGCGCGAAGTCGTTGGGACCGAAGCCGCGCGCGTCGAGCACCACCACCGCCAGCGCGTCGCCCAGCGCGAGCGCGGCGGTGGTGCTGGCGGTCGGCGCGAGGTTCAGCGAGCAGGCTTCTTTCTCGACGCCGGCATACAGGTGAACATCGGACAATTGCGCGAGACTCGACTGCGGCCGGCCGGTCATGGCGATCAGCTTGGCGCCGAGCCGCTTGATCAGCGGCAGGATCGCGACCAGCTCCTCGGATTCGCCCGAATTGGAGATCGCGATGAAGACATCGTCGGTCGTTACCATGCCCAGGTCGCCATGGCTGGCCTCGGCCGGATGCACGAAGAAGGCGGGGGTGCCGGTGCTGGCCAGCGTCGCGGCGATCTTGCGCGCGATATGGCCGGACTTGCCGATGCCGGAAACCACCACGCGCCCGCGGCAGTTCAGCAGCAGGCCGACCGCGCCGACGAAGCCGCCATCGAGCTGGTCACGCAGTGCGCGTACGGCGTCCGCCTCGATGTCGAGCACGTCGCGGGCGAGCGCGAGCGCCCGGTCATCATTGATTTTCGCTATCATGCGCGGAGTATAGCAAAGGCGTTTGTTCGCCGCGCCGGGCGCCAGGACCGCGCTCCCGACGGAGTCATGTCCTCGCCCACCGCGCCGCCCCCGGGGCGGCATCACCCGCGTCCGCCCCCCGCGACGCCCTGACGAACGAGGACTCTTTTGCACGTGATTTCCCCGCTCGAAATGACGCTCCTCCTGCTGCTGGCTTCAGTGGTGGGCGTGGTCGTGTTCCGCTCGCTGAACCTGCCGCCGATGCTCGGCTACCTGACCGTCGGCATCGTGGTCGGCCCGCACGCGCTCGGTTTCGCGGGCGACCTCGAACGCGCCGAGCACCTGGCCGAGTTCGGCGTGGTGTTCCTGATGTTCTCGATCGGCCTGGAGTTCTCGCTGGCCAAGCTGCGGGCGATGCAGAGGCTGGTGTTCGGGCTCGGGCTGATGCAGGTGGTGGTCACGCTGGCGGTGGCGGTGCTGCTCGGTTTCGTCTTCGAGCGCTGGGTGCACATCACCTGGCAGGGCAGCGTCGCGCTGGGCGGCGCGCTGGCGATGTCCTCGACCGCGATCGTCTCGAAGATGCTGGCCGAGCGGCTCGAGATCGAGACCGCGCACGGGCGCAATATCTTCGGCGTGCTGCTGTTCCAGGATCTGGCCGTGGTGCCGCTGCTGATCGTGATCTCGGCCTTCGGCGGCGAATCCTCCAAGGACCTGATGGTCACCCTGGGCCTTGCGGCGGTGAAGATCGTGATCGCCCTGGCGCTGCTGCTGTTCGTCGGCCAGAAGTTCATGACGCGCTGGTTCAACGTGGTGGCGCGACGCCGTTCCCAGGAACTGTTCGTGCTCAACCTGCTGCTGGTGACGCTCGGCGCGGCCTTCATCACCGATCGTTTCGGGCTGTCGCTGGCGCTGGGCGCCTTCATCGCCGGCATGCTGATCTCCGAGACGCCATACCGGCACCAGGTGGAGGAGGACATCAAGCCGTTCCGCGACGTGCTGCTCGGCCTGTTCTTCGTCACCACCGGGATGCTGCTGGACCCGCGCGTGATCTGGACCCACCCATTCCTGGTGATTGGCTTCTTCGTCGGCCAGGTCGGCCTGAAGGCGGCCACCATCACCGGCCTGGCGCGCCTGTTCGGCGCCGCGCCGGGCGTGGCGATGCGCACCGGGCTGGGCCTCGCGCAGGCCGGCGAATTCGGCTTCGTGATGCTGAACCTGATCCTCGACCGCCACCTGGTCGACAGCACCCTGCTGCAGGCGATCCTGGCCTCGATGCTGCTGTCGATGCTGGCCGCGCCGTTCCTGATCCAGAACGCCGACCGGATCGTGATGCGCCTGTCCTCGACCGAGTGGATGCAGCAGTCGCTGCAGATGACGCGCATCGCCACCCAGAGTCTCAAGCAGCAGGGCCACGTGATCATCTGCGGCTACGGCCGCGCGGGCCAGAACCTGGCGCGCATGCTCGAACAGGAAGGCATCGCCTATGTCGCGCTCGACCTCGACCCGGACCGCGTGACGGCCGCGGCTGCGGCCGGCGAATCGGTGGTGTTCGGCGACGCGGCGCGGCGCGAATCGCTGCTGGCCGCCGGTATCCACCGCGCCGCGGCGGTCGCCATCACCTACGCGAACACGCCTTCGGCGCTGCGCGTGCTGCACAACGTCCACGAGCTCGAGCCGAGCCTGCCGGCGATCGTGCGCACGGTCGACGACGCCGACCTGGAAAAGCTGCTGGCGGCCGGCGCCACCGAGGTGATCCCGGAAATCGTCGAGGGCAGCCTGATGCTGGCCTCGCACACGCTGGTGCTGATGGGCGTGCCGATGCGGCGCGTGGTGCGGCGCGTGGAGGAGATGCGCGACGCGCGCTACAGCCTGCTGCGCGGCTATTTCCGCGGCGCCGACGACGCGGACGACGACGACCACGAGCAGGTGCGGCTACAATCGATGCCGGTCGACGCGCGCTCGGACGCGGTCGGCCGCTCCCTCGAGGAAGTCGGGCTCTACGCGCTCGGCCTCGAGGTCACGGCGATCCGCCGCCATGGCATCCGTGGCGTCGAGCCGGACCCGGAAACCAAGCTGCGCGCGGCCGACATCGTGGTGCTGCGCGGCTTGCCGGAGGCGCTGTCGATGGCCGAGGAGCGGCTGTCGCGCCATCGCCGCGAGGGTTCCGCCGCCTGATCGTCCCGCCGGCCGCCACCCGCGGCGCAGGCAAAGTCGACGGTTTCGACCCCGCCATTTCTTTCAATTTGCTTGTCATGAACGGCGCGCGGGCCCACGCGCGCCGTTTTTTCGGAGAAGTTCATGAGCCACCAGCCGTCGGGCGTGTCGCCCGATCCCGCCGAGTTCGTCCGCCGCCATGTGCGCACGGTGCCGGACTGGCCGCAGCCGGGCGTGCAGTTCCGCGACATCACCCCGATCCTGCAGAGCGCGAAGGCGCTGCGCGTGCTGGTCGACCTGCTGGTCGAGCGCTATGTGGAGGCCAAGCTCGACTACGTGGCGGGGCTCGACGCGCGCGGCTTCATCATCGCGCCGATCGTGGCCTACGAGCTCGGCATCGGCTTCGTGCCGATCCGCAAGCTCGGCAAGCTGCCCTACAAGACCCAGTCCGAATCCTACGAGCTCGAATACGGCAACGCGACCGTCGAGATCCACGAGGATGCCTGCAAGCCCGGCGACCGCGTGATCATCGTCGACGACCTGATCGCCACCGGCGGCACCATGATGGCCGGCAAGAAGCTGCTCGAACGGCTCGGCGCGACCGTGGTGGAAGGCGCGGCGATCATCGACCTGCCGGAGCTGGGCGGCTCGGCGCTGCTGCGCGGCGCCGGCCTGCCGCTTTATACGGTCACCGAGTTCTCGGGCCACTGAGCCCGCGCCCGGCAGGCCCGCAGGCTTGCCGGGATCGCGTCGCGCCAGGGTGCCGAGCCCGCCCGATGCGTCGTCGATTCGTTTCTTCCCCTCGTTCCAGCGAGCTCTTGTCATGCCGAACTTCCTGCTGTTCCTCGCCGCCTCGATCGCGATCACGGTCGCGCCCGGTCCCGACAATCTCCAGGTGCTCGCGCGCGGCATCTCGCAGGGCCGCGCCGCGGGCCTGGTGGCCGCGCTCGGCTTCTCGGCCGGGGTGCTGTTCCACACCACGCTGGCCGCCTTCGGCGTGGCCGCGCTGTTGCGCTCCTCGCCGGTGGCCTTCCATATCCTGAAGTTCGCGGGAGCGGCGTACCTGATCTGGATCGGCATCAAGGCGCTGCGCAGCCAGGGGCTGGCCACCGCCGACACGCGTGCCCCGCAGCCGCTCGCCACGATCTTCCGCCAGAGCGTGATCGGCAACATGCTGAATCCCAAGGTGACGCTGTTCTTCGTGGTGTTCCTGCCGCAGTTCGTCGACGTGCACGGCAGCCAGGCGGTTTCGCTGCAGATGTTCGAGCTCGGCGTGCTGTTCATGCTGCAGTCGGCCGTGGTGTTCTCGATCTTCGGCCTGGGCGCGGGCGTGCTGGGCGCCTGGCTCAAGCGCCGGCCGCGCGCCGGCGTCTGGCTGGACCGGCTGGCGGGCGCGACCTTCATCGGCCTGGGCCTGCGCATCGCGCTCAAGGACTGAGGCCGGCGATGCGCTTCCCCTGCCTTGCCGCCGCGCGCCGCTTCGATGCCGGCGCCCATCTGCCCTTCGTGATCGCCGGCCAGCAGGTCGGCTGGATTCGGCGCGGCGACGTCGCCGCGCTGGCCCGCTGGCCCGACGTGTTCGAGATCGATGCGCGGCGCGTGATGCTGGCCGAGACGCTCGACACGCCCGATACGCGCAGCATGGCGCTGGCCAGCGTGATCGGCGCGCTGGCCGCCGAGGGACGGATTCCGGGCTGGCGCAACGAGATCTACGCGATCCGCAACGAATTCGACGCGCCGCCGCTGGCCTACATCGAGCGCGCCGCCTCGCGCTTGTTCGGCACCATGACCTACGCGGTGCACCTGAACGGCATCGTAGAATACGCGGCCGCGCAGCCGCTGCGGATGTGGATCGGCCGGCGCAGCGAGAGCAAGGCCACCGACCCGGGCATGCTCGACAACGTGGTGGCGGGCGGGATCGGCTGGGGCCTCGGCATCGAGGACACGCTCGCCAAGGAATGCTGGGAAGAAGCCGGCATCCCGGCCGCGCTGGCCGCACGCGCGATCGCGGGCCGCACCGTGCACGTGCTCTGCGAGATCCCGGAAGGCACCCAGGCCGAGCAGATCTTCGTCTACGACCTGCCGCTGCCGGCCGATTTCGTGCCGCGCAACCAGGACGGCGAAGTGGCCGAGCACCGGCTGGCCGGCGCCGACGAGGTGATCCGCTGGCTCGAGGCCGGCCAGGCCACCATGGACGCGAGCCTGGCGATCCTCGACAGCCTGCTGCGCCATCGCGCCCTGGCGCCCGGCGCGGTACCCGGCATCGACGCGCTGTTCGCGCCGCCGCCGGGCGCGGCGCCCTGAACGCTTCAAGCGGCGCTCGCCGGTCTGCCGCGCGAGCGCCGAACGGATTCAATCGATTGGAATGATGGAGGTGCGGTCATGTCGACCGACCATAGCTTTATCCTGAAACTGTCCTGCCCCGACAAGCACGGCATCGTGCATGCCGTCTCGGGTTTCCTGTTCGAACGCGATACCAACATCGTCGATTCGGCCCAGTTCGGCGACAGCCGCACCGGCGAATTCTTCATGCGCGTGCATTTCGACCAGACCACCAACAGCGACGCCGAGTCGACGCTCGACACGCTGCGCAACGAATTCGCGCCGCTCGCCGAGCGTTTCGCGATGCATTGGGAGATGCACGACGCGCTGAAGAAGCCGCGCGTGGTGATCCTGGTCTCGAAGATCGGCCACTGCCTGAACGACCTGCTGTTCCGCTATCGCACCGGCCAGCTGCCGATCGAGATCGCCGCGATCGTCTCGAACCACAAGGACTTCTACCAGCTGGCGGCCAGCTACGACGTGCCCTTCCACCACTTCCCGCTGGCCGCGGGCGCCTCGGCCGAAGCCAAGGCCGCGCAGGAAGCGCGCGTGCTGGAGGTGATCGGCGAGCATGCGACCGACCTGGTGGTGCTGGCGCGCTACATGCAGATCCTCTCGCCGCAGCTCTGCGAGCAGCTGGCCGGCCGCGCGATCAACATCCATCACTCGTTCCTGCCCAGCTTCAAGGGCGCCAAGCCCTACTACCAGGCCTTCGACCGCGGCGTGAAGCTGATCGGCGCGACCGCGCACTACGTGACGACCGACCTCGACGAAGGTCCGATCATCGAGCAGGAAGTGGAACGCGTGGACCACAGCATGACGCCGGAGCAGCTCACCGCGATCGGCCGCGACGTCGAATGCGTGACGCTCGCGCGTGCCGTGAAATGGCACGTCGAGCATCGCATCCTGTTGAACGGCACGAAGACGGTCGTGTTCCGTTGAGCGTGAGGTGGGCGGCCGCGATGGCCGCCCTCAGATCAGGCGCAGCGTGGCCAGCTCGCGCTTGATGTAGGCATAGAAGATCGGCGCGGCGATCACGCCCGGCACGCCGAAGGCCGCTTCCATCACCAGCATGGCGAGCAGCAATTCCCAGGCCCGCGACTCGATCTGGCCGCCGATGATGCGCGCGTTCAGGAAGTATTCGAGCTTGTGGATCAGGATCAGGAAGGTCAGCGAGGCGATCGCGGTGCCCACCCCCACCGACAGCGATACCGCCACGATCAGCGTGTTCGAGATCAGGTTGCCGATCACCGGCAGCAGCCCGACGATGAAGGTCACCAGCACCAGGGTCTTGGCGAGCGGCATCTTCACGTGCACCACCGGCAGCACCGCGAGCAAGTAGATGGCGGTGAAGGTGGCGTTGATCGCCGAGATCTTGATCTGCGCGAACACGATGCGGCGGAACGCTTCCGCGAAGGCCCCGACGCGCGCCAGCAGCGCCGTGCTGAGTGGGCGGCGCGCCTTGTTGCGATCGACGCCGATCGCGATCATCGCGCCGATGATCATCCCGAACAGGACATGGCCGAAGATCCGCGCGGCGCTCTTGCCGCCCTGCTGGAGCTGGTCCATGTGCTTGGACATCAGGCCGGTGGCCTTCAGCTTCATCTGCGCGGCATCCACCGGCAGCACGTTGGCGACCCAGCCCGGCACGCGCCCGCGCGCCTGGTCGACCAACTGCATGACTTGGCCCATCAGGCCCTGGAGATTCGGCACGGTGTGCTCGACGTGATCGATCACGGCGGCCGTGAGCCCGGCCAGGCCGCCCACGATCACCACCGAGAGCAGCACCACCGCCAGCCAGCGCGCGCGCCCGCTCGACATGTGGCGCTCGATGGCGGGAGCGATGGCATGGACCAGCTGATAGACGAGCAGCCCGGCCAGCAGGCCGGACAGCAGATGGAGATGGAGCACCAGGAGCAGGCCGGCGACGGCGAGGAGGTAGCTGCCGATCTCGATCGCCGACAGCTTGGGCAGGCTGAAATCGCTGGTCAGCCTGACACTGCGCAGATGAGGCTCGCGCGACGGGTTGGCGTCGCGCGTCGTCTCGGTTTGCTTCTCCATGAGGTTTCCTGTTTCCGGCAGGCCGGTTCGCGCGCTATGGACAGGCGCGCGTCGCCCGCATCGCGCGAGTATAGCAACGATTGGTGACCGAAAAAGCCGGTGCGGGTACCAAGTGACGGGGGCGGAACGCGCCGCGCGCGGCAGCGGGGCCGGCCGGCGCGACCCGGCTGGAGCGGATCGCGCGGCGGATGCAGAGGTAGCTTACTTCTTCTTGTCGCGCTTGAGCAGCGGCGCGAGATAGCGGCCGGTGAAGCTGGCCTTGGTCTTGGCGACCTGCTCGGGCGTGCCCTGGGCGATGATCTGGCCGCCGCCGGCGCCGCCTTCCGGGCCGAGGTCGATGACCCAGTCGGCCGTCTTGATCACGTCGAGGTTGTGCTCGATGATCACCACCGTGTTGCCCTGGTCGCGCAGCCGGTGGATCACCTCCAGCAGCAGGGCGATATCGTGGAAGTGCAGGCCGGTGGTCGGCTCGTCGAGGATGTAGAGGGTGCGGCCGGTATCGCGCTTGGACAACTCCAGCGAGAGCTTGACGCGCTGCGCCTCGCCGCCCGACAGCGTGGTGGCCGACTGGCCCAGGCGGATGTAGCCGAGCCCGACGTCGAGCAGGGTCTTGAGCTTGCGCGCCACCACCGGCACCGCGCTGAAGAACTCGTAGGCGTGCTCGACCGTCATGTCGAGCACTTCGCTGATGTTCTTGCCCTTGTACAGCACCTCCAGCGTCTCGCGGTTGTAGCGCTTGCCGTGGCAGACGTCGCAAGGCACGTAGACGTCGGGCAGGAAGTGCATCTCGACCTTCAGCATGCCGTCGCCCTGGCAGGACTCGCAGCGCCCGCCCTTGACGTTGAACGAGAAACGGCCCGGATCGTAGCCGCGCTCCTTGGAGGACGGCACGCCCGCGAACAGCTCGCGGATCGGCGTGAACAGGCCCGTGTAGGTGGCCGGGTTCGAGCGCGGCGTGCGGCCGATCGGCGATTGATCGACGTTGATCACCTTGTCGAAGTGCTCCAGCCCCTCGAGCGACTCGTAGGGCGCGGGCTCCGCCGAGGAGCCATACAGGTGGCGCGCCACCGCCTGGTAGAGCGTGTCGTTGATCAGGGTCGACTTGCCCGAGCCGGAAACGCCGGTGATGCAGGTCAGCAGGCCGACCGGCAGCTCCAGGTCGACGTGCTTGAGGTTGTTGCCGTGCGCGTCGCCGATCCGCAGCATGCGGTCCTCGTCCGGCGCGATGCGCTCGTCCGGGTACTCGATGATCTTCTTGCCGGCCAGGTACTGGCCCGTCAGCGACGCGCTGTTGGCCTGCACCTGCCTGGGCGTGCCCTCGGCGATCACCACCCCGCCGTGCTCGCCGGCGCCGGGGCCCATGTCGACCACGTAGTCGGCGGTGCGGATCATGTCCTCGTCGTGCTCGACCACGATCACCGAGTTGCCGAGGTCGCGCAGGTGCTTGAGGGTGGCGATCAGGCGGTCGTTGTCGCGCTGGTGCAGGCCGATCGAGGGCTCGTCGAGCACGTACATCACGCCGGTCAGGCCCGAGCCGATCTGCGAGGCGAGCCGGATGCGCTGCGCCTCGCCGCCCGACAGGGTTTCGGCGCTGCGTTCGAGCGAGAGGTAGTCGAGGCCGACGTTGTTGAGGAAGGTGAGTCGCGCGACGATCTCCTGGATCACCTTGTCGGCGATCTCGCGCTTGGCGCCGTCCAGCGTCAGGCCGTCGAAGTAGCCGAGCGTGTCGCGCAGCGGCCAGCCGCTGACTTCATAGATGGCGCGCGCCTGCTCGCCGCTGCCCACGCGCACGAAGCGCGCCTCGCGGCGCAGGCGCGTGCCGTCGCAGGACGGGCAGGGCTGGTTGTTCTGGTACTTGGCCAGTTCCTCGCGCACCGCGGCCGAATCGGTCTCGCGGCAGCGGCGCTCCAGGTTCGGGATGATCCCCTCGAACACGTGCTCGCGGATCGAGGTGCGGCCGCGCTCGTTGATGTAGGAGAAGGGGATGGTCTGCTTGCCCGAGCCGTAGAGCAGGATCTTGCGGACCTTTTCCGGCAGGTCCTCGAAGGCCGCGTCGATGTCGAACTCGTAGAACGCCGCCAGGCTCTGCAGCATCTGGAAGTAGAACTGGTTGCGCCGGTCCCAGCCCTTCACCGCGCCGGCCGCCAGCGACAGCGAGGGATGAGCCACCACCCGCTTCGGATCGAAGAAGGTGATCTGGCCCAGGCCGTCGCATTCCGGGCAGGCGCCCATCGGGTTGTTGAACGAGAACAGGCGCGGCTCGAGCTCCTGCAGCGAATAGGAGCAGATCGGGCAGGCGAACTTCGAGCTGAACAGGTGCTCCTGGTCGGTGTCCATCTCGAGCGCGATGGCGCGACCGTCGGCCAGGCGCAGCGCCGTCTCGAACGATTCCGCTAGGCGCTGCTTCATGTCGGCACGCACTTTCAGGCGGTCCACCACCACGTCGATGGTGTGCTTGTCGTTCTTCTTCAGCTTGGGCAGCGACTCGACCTCGTAGATCTTCGCCACGCCCTCGTTGGCCGTGCCGCCGCCCGAGCGTACCCGGAAGCGCACGAAACCCTGCGCCTGCATCTCCTCGAACAGCTCGGCGTGCTCGCCCTTGCGGTTCGCGACCACCGGGGCGAGGATCATCAGCTTGGTTTCCTCCGGCAGCGCCAGCGCCGCGTCCACCATCTGGGACACGCTCTGCGCCTCGAGCGGGATCTCGTGGTCGGGGCAATAGGGCGTGCCGACACGTGCGTACAAAAGTCGCAGGTAGTCGTGGATCTCCGTCACGGTGCCGACGGTCGAACGCGGGTTGTGCGAGGTCGCCTTCTGCTCGATCGAGATCGCCGGGGAGAGCCCCTCGATCAGGTCGACGTCGGGTTTCTCCATCAGTTGGAGGAACTGCCGCGCGTAGGCGGACAGGCTCTCGACGTAGCGCCGCTGCCCTTCTGCATAAAGGGTGTCGAACGCGAGCGAGGATTTGCCGGATCCCGACAGGCCCGTAATGACGACCAGTTTGTGGCGCGGCAGGTCGAGATTGACGTTCTTCAGGTTGTGGGTGCGGGCCCCACGGATACGGATCTGTTCCATGAACCTGGCGAAAGAGGAGGAAACCAAACCTGCTACTATAACGGCTTTTCGAGACCGTCGTTTCAGGCTCCCCAGGCCGCGATTCCGCCTGCGGCGCAGCGGGTTCGGGGCACGTGAGACGCACCTTGCCGGTGCGTTCGCGGCGAGCCGGCGGCGGCGCTCGGAGCCGGCTGGATTCCCGCCGCCCGCCAGCCGGGCGGATGCCGCTCAATACCGACAAGCTTCCCCCGATGTCCAATCCGTCAGCTTCCCCCGTTCGCATGAGCGCGCCCGAACTGCGCGCGACCACCTCGCTCGCGGCGATCTTCGCGCTGCGCATGCTGGGGCTGTTCATGATCATGCCGGTGTTTTCGGTCTACGCGAAAACCATCCCCGGCGGCGACAACGTCCTGCTGGTCGGCATCGCGCTGGGCGCCTACGGCGTCACGCAATCGCTGCTCTATATCTTCTATGGCTGGGCTTCCGACCGGTTCGGCCGCAAGCCCGTGATCGCCTTCGGCCTGCTGGTGTTCGCGCTGGGCGCCTTCATCGCCGCCTTCGCCCACGACATCACCTGGATCATCGTCGGGCGCGTCGTGCAGGGAATGGGGGCCGTATCTTCGGCCGTGCTGGCCTTCATCGCCGACCTGACCTCGGAGCAGAACCGCACCAAGGCGATGGCGATGGTGGGCGGCTCGATCGGCGTATCGTTCGCGGTGGCGATCGTCGGCGCGCCGATCGTGTTCCACTGGGTGGGCATGAGCGGCCTGTTCACCATCGTCGGCGTGCTGTCGCTGCTGGCGATCGGCGTGGTGCTGTGGGTGGTGCCCGACGCGCCGAAGCCGGTGCATGTCAAGGCGCCGTTCTCGGAGGTGCTGCACAACGTCGAACTGCTGCGCCTGAACTTCGGCGTGCTGGTGCTGCATGCCACCCAGACCGCGCTGTTCCTGGTGGTGCCGCGCCTGCTGGTGGATGCCGGCCTGCCGGTGGCCTCGCACTGGCAGGTGTACCTGCCGGTGATGGGATTGTCCTTCGTGGCGATGGTGCCGGCCATCATCGTGGCCGAGAAGCGCGGCAAGATGAAGCCGGTGCTGCTCGGCGGCGTGGCGGCTATCCTGATCGGCCAATTGCTGCTCGGCTCCACCCCACATACGATTGTGATCGTCGCGGCCGTGCTGTTCGTCTACTTCCTCGGTTTCAACATCCTCGAGGCCTCGCAGCCCTCGCTGGTATCGAAGCTCGCGCCGGGCTCGCGCAAGGGCGCGGCCACTGGCGTCTACAACACCACGCAGTCGATCGGCCTGGCGCTGGGCGGCGTGGTGGGCGGCTGGCTGCTCAAGACGGGTGGCGCCAACGAAGTCTTTTATGCCTGCTCGGCTCTGGTGGCCGTGTGGCTTATAATCGCCGCCAATATGAAGCCGCCGCCGCGCAAGGCCTGAGGGCGCCGCGCCGCTGCTGTTTCAGGCCGGCCGCCGCGGCGGTTCCGCCCGGCCGGCATCGAATCTTTTGGAGAAATACATGGCATCCGTCAACAAGGTCATTCTCGTCGGCAACCTGGGCGCCGACCCCGAAGTGCGCTACCTGCCGAGCGGCGATGCGGTGGCGAACATCCGCCTCGCGACGACCGATCGTTACAAGGACAAGGCCACCAACGAGTTCAAGGAAGTGACCGAGTGGCATCGCGTGGCGTTCTTCGGCCGGCTGGCCGAGATCGTCAACGAGTACCTGAAGAAGGGCTCGGCGGTGTACATCGAAGGGCGCCTGCGCACGCGCAAGTGGCAAGGCCAGGACGGCCAGGATCGTTATTCGACGGAAATCGTCGCCGACCAGATGCAGATGCTCGGCGGCCGCGGCGGCGCGGGTGGCGGCGGTGGTGGTGGTGACGATGGCTACGGTGGTGGCGGCGGCGGCGGTGGTTACGGCGGCGGCTCCGGCGGTGGCGGTTACGGCGGTGGCCGCGGCGGCGACATGGAGCGCGGCGGTGGCGGCGGTGGCCGTGCCTCGGGCGGTGGCGGCGCGCGCAGCGGTGGCGGCGGTGGCGGTTCCAGCCGCCCGAGCCAGCCGGCCAGCGGCGGCGGCTTCGACGAGATGGACGACGATATTCCGTTCTAGAGCCTACCTTATTGTTTTTTTGTTGATTGCGGCCCGCACTCCGAGAGGAGGCGGGCCTTTTCGTCTACCAACATGTTGCGTGGCCTCACTTTGAAAGCGGAACGAACTTGTGGAAATCAGTGGGCCGCTGCAAGTTTCTGACGACGGTTTGGTGTTCCGCTTCTTCAACATAAGGCAAGCCGGCAAAGCCGGCGCGTCAGACGTTCGAGTGTGTGCAACTCTGGTACCGCCCGGAAGGGCGGCTGTCCACACCCGTGTGGTGTGGGCAGCAGAGTTGTGCACACGGGGAACTCGCACCGTTACCTCACATCATCGGCACTTTTTTAGATGATGCTGCGCGTTCTCGGAGACCGCACCCGGCCGGTCAAAGCTTCTGCTCAAGTTCTGCGACGAACTGGCTAGCTGAAAGGCCCAGAGCGTCACACCAACTACATAGTTCGATAACATCCAGTCGGCGCTCGCCGCGCTCGCACTTACTGATGAAGGTCTGAGTGGTCTCAAGACGAGCCGCGACCTCTTCCTGTGTAAAGCCCGCCTCTTCTCTAGCTGCTCGCAGCAGCTTAGCGAACACAGCGTATCGGCGAGAGTAGATAGATTTTTCCATTTGCGGCTCGACGCGAAGAGCCGCAAGGTTGCAACCGATTTTGGAGTAGTCAAAAATGGACTATTTGCAAGGCAGAGCTTGTTCTGCGTCGCGCGGATTCGCGATGCCGCGCTACCGTCGAACGTCAACTTCAAGCGACGCACGTTCAACTGCAAATTTCCTTTTCAAAAATTCTTCTTGCGAAGGACGGGTCGTCCCGTCGCAGGTCGATGACGGAGAATTATTGGTGACTGCTCCTCGCGCAATGCGTCGCACGGTTTCGTGTGATAACTCGCCCGCGGTACGCCGGCTGGTAAAGACGGTTGAACGTGTGGACACCGAACTGCATCCCAAGCCCCGCTTGTGGATGGCGAACAGTAGGCAACGTGAGCTGTTTTCTTGCTTCCCACTGTTCTTTCGCGCCGTGCATCATCCTGAGTCGTACTTGGCGAACATCTCGCACTTTGGCATTCAGTGCGGCGTTGGCTGGTACCCAATCATCGAAGCGCTGGCGCGCGACGTTGAGGCCGAGCTTCGCACCTTGTGGCGAGAGCAACTTCAGTTTCCGGAGCAAATCGCCCAGATGGATAGGGCACTCCTGCATGGCCGAGCCACCTATCCCGCGCTTCCGCTCTGCACCGACATCACACAGGTCGGCGGCGAACTTACGGTAGTTCTCCTCAGTGGAAGCTGTGTCCTCCGGATGTGGAAGCGCGCATCCGAGCGCAGGTGCAAATCGCAGTTACGGGCGCTCGGCGCGTATGCGAGAGCTGCGGCAAGCCGGGCGAACTTCGGAAAGGCTATTGGCATCGCGTCTATTGCGACCAGTGCATCGCCCCAATCGCCGACCCGGGTCCGGCCGACTCGCACGGATAGGCCAGCGAAAGTTGCGGGCCTGCACGTGCGATTGCATAGGCAATTGCACCGTATATTGAGCAATATCCCATGACTACAGCATATGAGCGTACGAAAGCAGTCATCGAAACGCGCAAGCTTCTGCAACTGCTTGGCTCGTCCGCCGACACCACCACGCGCAACGAGATTCGGGACACCGCGCTGCTACTCCTTCGGCACTATCCGCTGGACGTGGACCTCGAGATATCAGCTGCGGCGATGCCGGGAATCTGGGCCGCCCCTCCGCGCTAACGCGCCGGCGCGACAAGAATCGCGAAGGAAATCCTGTCCGCTCGCGAGCTAGGGTGACGCTGCTTTGCGCTGAGAATTGGCTGGCCGAGACCCCGGCGTCGCAAACACCGACCTACCGGGAAGTAATATGACGCAACGCCTTCAGGACGTCGTTGGCAAGCTGTATCGGTCAGTAGCTGGCCACGCGCGGCAGGTATTCGCTCTGTCACGACGCGAAGCGGAAAGATTGCCCCGGCTGCCGTCAGTGGCCGTCATCTCCGTCACCGCTCCAGGACGCGCACCGGCCAATCTTGACGGCTTCGACCACGTGCTGCGTCTGAGCTTCGCCGATGTGGACTTCCTGAAACCTGGCTTGTCCAGAAAGGCAACGGAAAACCTCACTGATGCATTTACACGCAGGCACGCTGACATGATTTGCTCATTCGTCGAATGCCTACCGGACGAAATCACTGCAGTTGTCGTTCACTGTGAGGGCGGCTACTCGCGGTCGTGTGCCATAGCCCTCGGACTTCATCGGCTATATGGCTACAACGTGGAAATGGAACATCTCGGCCGCGCGAATTCCTCAATACTTTAT
This sequence comes from Burkholderia gladioli, assembly GCF_000959725.1. Lineage (NCBI taxonomy): Bacteria > Pseudomonadati > Pseudomonadota > Betaproteobacteria > Burkholderiales > Burkholderiaceae > Burkholderia > Burkholderia gladioli. Next base: position 1,065,473 of record NZ_CP009323.1, on the reverse strand, counting down.
GTGATGACCGGAGACGACTGCATGGTCTGCAGCCGTCCAGGGCGGGGCCAGCAGGTCAAGCTGGATAATGCACAGGATGTATTCAACGACGCGGTCGCAAGCAGGACGCGGCCTGAAAAAAAATTCCGCAAAACACTGCGACGGTCTGCCCATCGAAAATGAAGCAGGGCACCACTTCAAGCACTGGAGAGCGATTAAAGATTCGGTTTGCTGGCTGATTCGTCCGGCCAAACCGATACGCCCGCGGGGGTGTCGTGGCAGCGAATCCCGTACCATATGGTAAGAGTACGTCTAAATGTACGCTGGAGAGTCTTGTCATGGCACCGGAAAGATACAGGGCAATCGTATCCGAATTCGATTTCCTAATCGCTCACGCCGTTTCGATATCTCATCACCTCACAGGGCGTCCTATTGACGGTCGGCACATGCCATATGTCGACACGATTTTCACCAAACTGATTTGTCACGGCATCAGTCTTAGAAAGCTATCTCCGTCGACCGATGTCCCTCGGGGCGCGGAAATATGGGATTTGCCGTCAGCATGCGCAGTTGGACGAGCACTCATCGAGACCTACGACGCCATGGGATACATCGGGGCAGTCAATATCAGCGACGCTGAACGAGAGTTTCGAGTATTGATGTGGGAGTTGCACGACCAGAAGCGCCGTCTCGCCATGCTAGAAAGAATTCGGTCCGCCGACCCGCAAGTCGAAAGCATCCGCGCGAAAGGTGACTCACTAGCCAAGCAGATTGCCAACCACCCTTTTTATGCGAATGCATCGGATACGATAAGGAACAGAGTTGCTCGAGGCGAAGCGTGCCACTTGACCCACCGCGAGTTGAATGTAGCGAATGGAATCGACCACGGCTACTACGAGACAGTAATCATGTTTCTTTCGCAATACGTACATTCACTCCCCCTCTCACTGCATCAACTGATGCATCTCCGCGCAGGGCAGCCAGAAGCCCTTCAGCTTTCGTCGATGCCACTACAATACGCCATGCCATTCATTGCAAAGGCCATTGAGCGGATGACCGCGATATGGCCTGACAGCGAAGGCATAAGGAGTGACGAGCTTCGCCTTCTTTTGGAACAATGGCTAGCGGTAGCCACCAATGGTGTGGCTCGGTCCGATGACTGAGCCGGCAGGTTATTGCACGCATACTGACGCCTATCGGTGATTGAATTGAAACCGGGCGCCGCTGGACGAACAACAATGAGAGAAGAAAACCATGACGTGGGGAATTCCAGACCTGCTTGGGCACCTCGATAAGCTTCTGACGCCGAATCTTATTGGAACATATCGTAGCTTCGAGGTCACCGAGGTTGTTGGTTTTCATGAAAATGGACCCCCTATCAATTTTGTCAGTCTTTTGGTAGCAGAGCCTAGCCTCCCGGCCGAAACGCCCGTGTCCCCGTTCATAAATAAGAAGCCAATTCGGCTTCCGGGAACAAAGTGGAGATTCGGAATCTCTCGCTTTTGGGTCAGCCCCAATTACCTCAGCCAGGCACTTCGACATCTAGAGACGAGGGGGGAATGGAAACTTACCTCTATGCCGTTGAAGGTCGGAAAGCTATCCGCAGTACCACCGCAGTTCGTTCCCGCGGACACTCATGTTTCTCATCCCTGGAACGGCGTCCTAAAGAACAACTTTTTCGACGGCTCTCACGTTCTCGAACTCGTTGATGGTGAGAAAATTGACCATCGCTTTCTGCTCAGGGAGCCTCGACTGCTGCGCAAACTGGCAGAACTCGTGCGGCAATACGTGCCAATGGGAATCGATGGCCTATCTGACCGCATCGGCAATGTTCTCATCCAATTTCCGGTAACCGTCGCAGTCACAAAATACGGTAGAAATCAAAACGGCAAATTTTCTTTCGAGCCAGTTTGGCATTCTAGCGTCGCGGTTCGCCCACTGCGGGTTTCGTGGGAGATTTACGAAGATGCGACGATAGAAGACTTCGCATCGATGGACGTCAGTGCAGGCCCAGGAAACATTCCGGTTCATTCGAAGCGCACCGGCGCACGCTATGTTCTCTGGGACGATGCCAATGGCGTTATTCTGGGGGCGTCAGCGAGGAGTGCGTTCTTTGGCGGTCAGGTCAGTGTAACCAGCCATACAATCAATCCGACAACGCGCGAATTCCTCAAGCCACCAGCGGAGGGAGGGGCGGCCGAGCCATTCAGGCTGCTGCTCCGCGATGACCCACCAGTTCCCGCTAGCGGGCCTAGTTCGAATCCGCGAGAACCGTGGCGTTCCGAACGCATTTTCCGAGATAGTCTACATACATTACATGCTCGCAAAGAATTTGTTCAGTACAGGGGCGCAACCGGTACGGGCCGAAGCGAAGCCTTGGCCGACATAGAGTGGTTGATGGAAAAGCATGGTAGGAGCGGCGTATGGCTGTGGGACCCCTACCTGGCCGCCAACGACTTGCTAAGTACTCTTTTCCTATGCCCGTGGCCCGGTGCAGACCTGCGCGGACTAAGCGACGGCAAGACGCCGAAGGTTTGCAAGCACTGTGGAAAGAGACCGGACGAGTCGTCTAGTCATGCTTTGCACGAGTGCATCAGCACACCACGTAAGCTGGGGCGCCTGCCATGGCGGCTTGAGCAACGTGAGATGCTCGAACGGTCGAAAGGTAACTGCCAAGGGCTAACGCTCGAATTCCGAGTGCGCGAAGGTGGGGCGGGCTGGCCATTTCATGACAGGTTTTTAATTTTCCCGGCCGCCCCCGGTGGCGCCATGGCATGGTCGCTGGGAACATCAATCAACAGCGTGGGCCAACAGCACCACATACTCCAAAAAGTTCCTGACGGCGAGCTAATCCGCGAAGCGTTTCTCGACCTATGGAACTTGCTGGCCGACTCAAAATATCTCGTGTGGAAAACGCCATGAGCGAAGTTTTCGTTAGTCTCGCCCGCGAAGTATTCGCCGCCGCATGCGAAGCCGGTCGGTGCCAAATGCCTGCAGGAACGGCGAAATTTGCCGAGCATTTAGATAACGGTGGAAAATCCGCTCCCGACACTCTAGAAAGTCTTGGGCAACAGCTAGTAGCCCAATTTCCGTTCTTGCGCCATCGCTCGCTCGCGAGTGAGCAGTGCGACGAATCAGTGCGGGAAAAATGGGAAGCAGCGGTACGCGCTGTATTGGAGCGCCTGCGCAGCTGGACCGCATCTAATCCGCTTGCGTTCGAAGAGCTTTCGATATTGCTGTATACAATAGATGCGCTTGGGCTCGACTCAGCCGATGCGGAACACGTTGCATCACAGTTAAGAAACGAAGCACTAGCAGGAGGGCTATACCATTTCATATGCAGTGCGGAGGTCCGTTCGTTTTCGCCCGGACACGACCGCGTCCACAACGCGGACCAGGAAATAAAAAAGGCGGCAGCTGAAGGCAATTTCCTAAGGATAAGCCACATTGTTCCTCAAGTCATGCCGGAGCCTCGGGCAGCGCTCTGGTCAGCGGTAAGGCTGTTATGGAGACTCGACCCGGCAAAACTCGCTGACGCAGTTACCGTCAAAGACAGCGTCTTTCTCACCCTCCTGGTTCGCTTCACCCTTCAGGACGAGTTTTCTGCTCTGGCGGTCCTCGTTCCCATCACCTGGGTGAAATATGTCGGCATTGAGGACATGGAGAGTGCGCATCGACGCGCCGGCACGGACCTCAAGCAGGTCGACCTCATTCGTCAGCTACTTCTGCAAGCAGCAGATACCACCGCCTGGGCAGGGTTGCTGAATGCCTTGGTACGGGCCCCGGAAAGCGGTTCACTGGTGTGTGCCGCCTTGCCTAAAGTGCTTGCGTCCCTGCAGTTGCCACACTGGAAGGCCTTCGTATCGACGGTGAGTTTGAGTTTTTCGAAAAGGTCCGCAGACCCCATGGCCAGAATTATGGCAGCGCTCGCACTAGAGGTCGGGGACTCTGCAGCTAACGCATTGTGGTCGATGTGCTTCGACCAGTGGAACGATTGGAACTACGGAAAGAGCGAGCACCAAGTCTATCTGTTTTCTCCAACGGCCTGCGCGTTCGACTACCCGGTGGCGATGTACTACTCGAAGATTCCCGGTCACGAGCGAGACAAGTTGGAGGCTGCTCTGACACTAGCTGTCGATACGATTGAACAACAGTGGTTCAATTCGTCGACCGACCTCATCACTGAGAGAAACCGATTGTTGTGCCGCTTGCGACTTGTCGTCCATGGACGCATGCTCGCAAGCGGAGAGGTCCATTTGCTCCCCCCCGAAATCGAACCACCCGACGCGTACACGAGCGTTCGATACAGCTACTTTGAGATATAAGCGCAACTTAATCTCCGCAACAATTGCTAACGACCCGAAACGGGGGATTATCCGCGCGGAGCTCGCACTCGAATTAGCAGTTTGATGGGAATGCGCGGCGCGGGCGCGCTTCACCGACATGCGTACGATCTGCCCGAGGTTGCGTCGCAAGTCGCTGCACACCGTTCATTTGCTCGAAAATCGAAGCCCAACAGCTCCGCGCTGGCCACGCTAACGTTTGCGTGATTATTTCTGCCCCGACATCGTTGCACGCGTCGATATTTTCTATTGCACCGCAACCATAAAACACAAAATGTGGATATTGCGCGGCTCCATCTGCCTATATATAGTGAAGCGTCGGCTAGACGATTGTAGTACCTGGCCGCTCATTGCCCTAGAACAAACAATGCAGTAGTGCATGGGAAAGACACCGTGAGTTTCGGCGCATACCAGCTTCCGCCGCCCGCCGATTGGCAGGCATTCGAACGTTTTACGCGCGACCTGTTTGCCGCGCACTGGAACTATCCGACCGCTGAGATGAACGGTCGAGCCGGACAAGCGCAGGCCGGTGTCGACGTATATGGAATTAACTTCGGCACCGGAAAGCTCGAAGCCGTTCAATGCAAAGGGAAGGACGGCCGTTACGGACACTCGGTGACCAAAGAGGAACTGCGCGCCGAGGTGAAAAAAGCGCTCTTGTTCAAACCTGAGCCCAGCCACTACTATCTGGTAACGAGCAGCGCCGCAGACGTCGCTGTCCAAGAGGAAGCGCGACTAATAAGCGCCGCGCACGCAGCCGAAGGAAAGTTTGCTGTCCAGGTATTCGGCTGGGAGCAGTTACTTGCCCTACTCCAAAATTACCCGAAAGTCGCACGTGCGCATTTCCGCCCCTTGCTTGTGGCGCTATCCCAAATCGACGCGCCGGCGGAGCTAATCGCTATCTGCCATCAGTCGTTTCAGCACGCTGGCATGTTTGACGATGTGGACCCCGTAGCAGCCGCGGACGGATTTCACCCAGTGCACATGGACGCATCCGCCTTTTACGAGGGCGGCGTGCTTGATGCTCGAGGTGCTCTCGCGCTCCAACGCAATCTATATCGCGATGTGACTGCGCAACTGCGGGCTCACCCCAAAGCGACCGTGGCGTACTTCGGGATTGCACACATTCCGCTGGCAATGCATGCAGGTGCCGCTGTCTCGACCAAGCAGGCCGTGCGCCTCTACGAACTCGACGCTGCCGCAGCGGAGAGTGAGTGGAATCCTCTGCTTGACGGTGACGCGCCGCCTGACCTCGGCGTGGAACTGGTGGATATGGGCGGGCCTGTCGGTGGACCGGACGCTGTTATCCAAGTCGACGTTAGCGCACGAGTTGCTCAAGCCGATATCGGCCATACCATCGACCGACCATACCGGCACTTTGCCGTTCGAATCGCAGAGCCGAAGCGTGGGGTTATCACCCATCACGAACAAGCTAGTGCCATTGCTCAAGCATTTCGCGAAGCGCTAGACAAGATTCACAACGAGAATCCTGCGACCACCTACCACGTTTTCGCAGCGGCGCCAATGTCAGTTTCCTTCCGGCTTGGACAGATGGTGAGCTACACGATGCACCGTTCCGTACGTGCCTACAACTATTCGCAGCGCAGTACGCCGCCATACTTTTGGGCTGTAGACCTTGTAGCTGCAGACGGCCAACCTGGACAACTCTGGATTTCGGGGGAATAAGGCAATGTATGACGCGTCCAATGAATTGGCGGCCTTTTACGAGAATCACGTTCGCCTTGGCACGCAACTGCGCAACGACCTGGGCGGCTATCGCGACCTTAACCTCGACCGCCTGACTGCCGGCTTGAAGTCTCTAGGTGACAAGAGGAACGCCGTCTACAAAACGTTCGTAGATAGCAAGAATCAGGGAAGCTACGCCATGCATACCCTGAATCAGAGCGAGCACATCGACTACGACATTGACGTTGCCGTCATCTTCGAGGCGAGCGACCTCCCGGATAAAGCTGCCGATGCACGCGCTCGAGTTCGCGACGCACTGCTAGAGAAGTGCAGCAACTTCACCAAGGAACCTGAAGCGCGCAAAAATGCGGTTACGGTCTGGTATTCGGATGGGTACCACATCGACTTCGCAGTCTATCGGCGCCGAACTGACTGGTTCGGCAATCAAACGATTGAGCACGCCGGCGGTGACGAATGGACTGCACGCGACCCGATGGCATACACCAACTGGTTCAGCAAGCAAGTGGATTCGAAGAGTCCGCCGACGTACCTTGAAGTCCTCCTTGGCACGCGGGTCAACGTCGCAAAAGGTCAGTTGCGGCGCATCGTCCGGTTCGTCAAGGCATTCGCTCGGTCGCGGTCTGGATGGGCGCTGCCGGGCGGCATCATCATCACTACCCTCGTTTGCGAAGTGTATAGGCCACACCCGACCCGCGATGACGTTGCTCTCGTCCAGACGTTGAAGGCGCTGCTCGCGAGACTACAAGCTAACGTGGATGTCCAGAACCCCGTTCAACAGACCGCTTGGTTCACGTCATCAGACCGCAGGAAACGTGAGGTGGAGCGCCTTCGCGATACTCTCGCAGACAAACTGCCAAACCTCGACGTCCTGCATCAGCCGTTGTGTACGCCTGCTCAGGCATATAAAGCTTGGGACGCAATTTTCTACCACGACTATTGGACGGGTGCGCGGAAAGCTGTCGCACAATCCGCCGCGAATGGCCTCACCATTGAATGCGCGCTTGCCCGCGCGAGCAAGGGCAAGGTGTATAAAGCGCATGTAAGCGACTCGTCGGCTTTGCCGAAAGGCATTCATCTCCGCTTCATGGCGACTCCAGTGGGAGTTGAGCTTCCATACAGCGTGCGCTGGACCGTGCGCAATGAAGGCGACGAGGCACGAGAAGAAGGTCAGTTGACCCACAATAGCTTGCTGGGACCCGCAGAACCTTACTGGACCTCCACGGCCTTCAAGGGACGCCACACGATGGTTTGTGAAATCGTGAAGAATGGCCAAACGGTGCGCCAGGCCGAGCATATTGTTCGCATCGGTCCCGGAACGCGTTGCCTTTAAGCTTTCATGCAGCGGAAGGCGCGCAAACTTCAGCCCCAAAACGGCGATTCGTCGCACCGCCCCAATGGCCGGCTGCTCAAGCTGTGTGATGCCTTGAAGAGGTTGAGGATGCGCCCGTGGACAGAGACAGGCAGAAAATGTGGACTGCCCAGAGCACACTAGACACCCCCGACCCTCACGCCGCAGCCTGTTCAAAGGCCTCGGGACTCAGGCCGCCAAGATGACTATGGCGACGGGTTCGATTGTAAAAGACCTCGATGTAGTCGAAGACGTCGGCACGCGCCATATCCCGGGTTTTATAGATACGTTTGCGGATTCGCTCTTTCTTCAGGCTGCTGAAAAAGGATTCCGCCACGGCGTTGACGCTCCTATGTCAAGGGACGCGCGTCGAATCGGCCAGATCGGCCAGGATGAGCGGGTACAACTCCCTCACGATATAGCGCTTCAGGCAGCGATGAATTTCCTTGTTCGACATGCCTTCTTTGGTCCGGCGCTCGACGTAAGCACGGGTCCGAGGATCGCTTCTCATGCGCACCATTGCAATGGTCCACAAGGCATTGTTTGCAGACCGGTCGCCACCTCTGTTCAAGCGATGCCGGACCGTTTTGCCAGACGATGCCTGCAACGGGCTCGTGCCACAAAGCGCCGCCAGCGCAGCCTCACTTTTCAGGCGTTCGGGATTGTCGTCTGCGACGGCGACAAGCACTGCAGCGGTCTGTGGGCCAACACCGAATCTGTCACGAAGCCGGCTAGCGTGTTGGCTGGTCAGGCGATCAAGCATGGCATCGAGCGTATTGAGCTCCTCTGCCAGCGCCAGCCAGCGCTTGGCCAGCAAGCGCAACGTGGTCGTCAACGTTTGCAACATGGGCGTGTCGCCCAACGAGCGCAGGCGGGCACAGCTCGCAACGCATTCCGCCGTCTTCGTTTTCAGAAGGCGTTCGCGAATTTCCTGTGGCGCGCTGACTAGTAAAGCGCGCAACTGATTGATGGCTTGCGTTTTCGCTTTGACCGCGCTGCGTCTGGCAACGGAGACGGCGCGCATTGCTTCGGCAGCGCCGGACTGCTCCTTGGGAACAGCCGTTGCTCTGCCAGAAAGAACCGCGCGGGCGGCGTTTTCCGCATCAGTGGGATCGGACTTTCCTCGGGACCGGCGCATCGCCCGGTCAGGGCGATTGACTTCCAGCACCTCAATCTCGTGATCGCGTAGCACGCGGGCCAAACCCGCGCCGTAGGTGCCGGTCCCTTCTACGCCGGCGCGGCGCAGATGACCGAACGAATGCGCCCAGCTCACCAGGTTGAGATACCCTGCCGTATCGGTCGATACCGACAGCGTTCCAAGAAGTTTGCCCGTCTCGCTAATCACAGCCCCGACATGCGCATCCAGATGCGTGTCGACGCCCAGAATCACTTCGTTGTTTTGTTCCATGCGTGTTTTCGTCGTAGTGGGCACATCGCCAACCCCACTCGTAGGACAGGACACTCACGGTGCAGAACAAAGCTCCTATCAGGTCACAGACGGTGAGCCCGGCAACGCTCGGGGAACGCCGGAATCCGATCGACAGGTCAACGCCAAGGCAGCTTCGCCAATCCCAGCACGGGTCAGATCGATCCGACGTTCAGAGGCGATCTTAGACTGAGTGTCCCAGCAATTGCCACGCCGACTCATCGAAGGCTCGAGCTTGTGTGATTGGCAGAAGCGACGCCATTCGTCACTGCCGTATTGACTCCCCTGGTCGGAATGAACCAACACGGATTGCTTCGGTTGGCGGCGCACAATCGCCATCAACAGCGCGTCGAGAACCAGCTCGCGAGCAAGCGTGGGCTTCATTGCCCAGCCCACAACTTTTCTCGAATAGAGGTCCAGTACTACCGCCAGATAAAGCCAGCCCTGCCAAGTTCGCAGATACGTGATGTCCGTGACCCAGGCACGGTCTGCCGCTTCGACGGTGAATTGTCGGTTCAGTCGATTGGGCGCGAGAATCGACGCCCGGCCAGCAGCGCGACGAGGCGACTTGTATCCTCGAATCGCCTTGATACCGTTGCGTTGCATGATTTTGGCCACTCGGTTCTTGCTGCAAACTTCACCCACCTCGCGTAGGTCGCAGCACACGCGACGCGCACCATAAACGCCGTAGCTGGCTGTATACGAGTCCCGAATCAGTCCAAGCAGCCGCTGATCCTCGGTATCTCGGTCAGACATCGGGAAATGCAGCCAGTGATAGTAGCCCGCACGCGCAACGTCCAGCATTCGGCACATCGTAGCGACACGAAATTCATGCCGATGGTCGTTGATGAAGCGATACTTCACTCGGGCTCCCTGGCAAAGTATCGCGCGGCTTTTTTTAGGATGTCTCGTTCTTCTTCGAGACGACGCATCTGAGCTCGCAGGCGAAGCACCTCCTGCTTGGCTTCCAATAGTTCGCTGGCTTGCGCCTCGGACTTGTCGGGCTTGACCGCCTTGACCCACTTGTACAGGCTATGAGCAGATACGCCCAGCCTGGCCGAAACTTCGGCCACGGAGTAGCCCCGCTCGGTGATTTGCCGAACCGCTTCCTGTTTGAATTCCGGGGTAAATCTCTGTGCGCTCATGACGACCTCCTATGCTCAAATCATAGGCCAGCGGCGTCTAGTATTCCCTGGGCAGTCCAATCATAGGCCAGCGGCGTCTAGTATTCCCTGGGCAGTCCACTTTGGTTAGTCCGTCCCTCTCCGGACGGCTCGTGGAGTGAGATTAAGATGCTTACCAACAATTTCGGTGCGGATAACCTTTCTGAGTTTCCTTAAACGGAAACGGTAGAAGAAATGAACCCCGCCTTTGAGCGGGGTTTCTTGTTTCTGGGTTCAGCCGGTCTCGTACATCGATGCGAGGCCGTCGCCGCACGCCGCCGAAAGGGGGATTTGAAGCTTACTTCACGGTTTCGGTATCGAGCTTCCTGCCCGTATCGGCATTGAAGCGCTCGACGTATTCCTCGATCAGCTTGCGCAGCGCCTTGCCGATCTTGCGGTAATCCGATTCGTTGAGGTTTGCCAGCGACACGCGCCCCGAGGGATGCGCGGTGCCGAATCCGCGGCCCGGCAGCAGCACCACGCGCGCATCGCTGGCCAGCCGGAACAGCAGCTCCGAAGGCTCGGTGTTCTCGAACAACCAGTCGACGAACTCGCGTCCGAAGGCTCGTTCGCCGAGGAATTCCAGATCGAGGATCGTGTAGTAGTCGACCTGGTTCGGATCGTCGTCCTCGAACGAGATGCCCACTTCCTCGTACAGCGCGCGCTTGCGGCTGCGGATCAGCCGCTTGAGCGCGTTCTTGTAGGCATCGGGCGTGTCCATCAGCGAGAACAGCGAGAACAGCACCATCTGCACCTGCTGCGGCGTCGAGAGGCCGGCCGTGTGATTGAGCGCCACGGTGCGGCTGTCGGCTACCAGGCGATCGATGAACTTCAGCGAGTCGGGGTCGGTGGTGATCGACTCGTAGCGCGCATGCAGCTCGCGCTTCACCGCCTTCGGCAGCTCGCCGATCAGGCGGTCGAGCACGTTGTCGCGATGCGTCGCGATGGTGCCCAGGCGCCAGCCCGTCGCGCCGAAATACTTGGAGTACGAATAGACCAGGATGGTGTTCTTCGGCGCGAGCGCGAACAGGGAGACGAAATCGTCGGCGAAGGTGCCGTAGACGTCGTCGGTCAGCAGCACCAGGTCGGGGCGCTCCTCGACGATGCTGGCGATATAGCGCAGGCTCTCGTCGCTGATCTTCACCGAGGGCGGGTTGCTCGGGTTGACCAGGAAGAAGGCCTTGACCTTCGGGTCGCGCAGCTTGTCGAGCTCCTCGTTCGAGTACTGCCAGTTGTTCTCGACCGAGGCGTTCAGGTTGACGACGTTCAGCTGGTAGTCGTTGAGCTTGGGGATCTCGATGTAGGGCGTGAAGATCGGCATGCCCAGCGCGATCGTGTCGCCCGGCTGGATCAGCCGGTTCTCGCGCATCGTGTTGAAGATGTAGGTCATCGCGGCGGTGCCGCCCTCGACCGCGAACACGTCGAACTCGCCGACGAAGGGATGCTTGCCGATCATCTCGCGGCGCAGGTACTGGCCGACGATCTGCTCGGACAGCGCCAGCATGCGATCGGGCACCGGGTAGTTGGCGCCAAGGATGCCCTCGCACATCTCGTAGAGGAAATCGCCGGCCGACAGGCCAAGCTGGTCGCGCACGTAGGACACGGCGCCGCGCAGGAAGCCGATGCCGGGCTTGTCCTTCTCCTCGCGCAGGAACAGCTCGAAGCGCTCGACGATGCCCTCGTGCTTGGGAAAGCCGCCGATGCCTTCCGGCATGTAGGCGAACGAGCGCTCGGCCTCGCGCATCGCGAACAGGCCGAGCTGCCAGAAGCCGTGGCGCGGGATGGTGGCGAGGAAGTTCGGGTTGCCGCGCCCGGCATTGAGCATGGTCGCATTGGCCGGGCGCGCCACCGCCGCGCCGCCGGCCGCCTTGATCAGTTCGTCCTTCAGCTCGAACGGGCTGAGCGCCGCGAATTTGGCCCGGTCGTCCTGCTTGTTCTTGCGTTTCGCCATGATACGGACTCCATCCTAGGTGACTGCCTGGGCACGCCCTCTGGTGGCCGTTGCCGCCGGCACAGTGGAAAACGAAAAGCGACGCGTCCTCGCTCAGACCAGGCCGACGACCAGCGGTCCCAGCAGGGTCAGCAGCACGTTGGCGATCGCATAGGTGATCGCGAACGGCACGGTCGGCACGGCGCTCTCGGCCTTGTCGAGCACGCCCCCGAAGGCGGGATTGGCGCTGCGCGAGCCGCTCAGCGCGCCGGCCAGGATCGCCGCGTTGCGGTAGCGCAGCACGTAGCGGCCGAACAGCATGGTCAGGATCAAGGGGAACAGGGTGACGAACACGCCGAGCAGGAAGATCGTCAGGCCGCTCTGCTTGACCGTGGCCACCGCCTGCAGCCCGGAGTTCAGGCCGACCACGGCGACGAACACGGCGAGCCCGAAGTCCTGCAGCAGCCGCGAGGCGGCCGAGGGCATCACGCCGTACATCGGATGCTTGCCGCGCATCCAGCCGAACAGCAGGCCCGCGAGCAGGCAGCCGCCGCCGGAGCCCAGCGTGAGCGGTATGCCCGCCAGGTTCACCACGACCAGGCCGAGCAGCAGTCCGACCACCAGCCCGACGCCCATGTAGATGAAGTCGGTCTTGTTGGTATAGGGCAGTTCGTAGCCGGTTTCGTCGGCAGCCCGCCTGGTGTCCTGCGGCGATCCGTAGAAGGTCACCACGTCGCCGTGCATCAGCTCGGTCTCGGGCAGGATCGGCAGCGGCTGGCCCGCGCGCGTCACGCCCTGGATGAACACGCCGTGGCGCAGGTCGCGGTCGACATTGGCGCGTACCGCCGCGATCGTCGTGTGGTTCATGCCCTTGCGCGTGAACACGGCCTGGCGCGTCTGCATCACCGCGCCGAAGCCGTCGCCGCCGGGCAGTTCGTCGCCGATGGTGGCGGCCGCATCGATGATGCCTTCGCGACGGCCGACCAGCAGCACCACGTCTTCGGCTCGCAGCATCACGTCGGGACGCGGCTCGACCGCCTTGCCGGCGCGCCGGATCTTCTCGATCGTCAGGAAGTCCTGGTGCGCGACCTCGATCTCCTTCACGGTGCGCCCGGCGCCGCCGCGCACGCGGTACATGCGCCCGATCAGTTCCGGCAGCACGGCGACCTGTCCCGCGGCCGGCGCGGGCCTGCCGCCGGCCAGCGCCTGCTCGGCATCGAGCGCGGCCTCGCGCAGCCCCTGGCCCATGAACTTCGGCAGCACGTTCACGCAGACGATGATCGCGCCGAGCGAGCCGAACACATAGGTGACCGCGTAGGCGATGGCGACATCGGCCTGCATCGACTTGACCTGGTCGGCCGGCAGGCCGAGCCTGGCGATCGCGTCGCCGGCCGTGCCGATGATGGCGGACTGGGTCAGCGCGCCGCCCGCGAGGCCTGCCGCGAGTCCCTTGTTCAGGTGGAACAGCTTCGCGCAGACGATCACCGTGACCAGCGCGGAGACGGCCAGGAACACCGCCATGGCGATCTCGCGCAGCGAATTGCGATTCAGTGAATTGAAGAAGCCGGGACCCGAGTCATACCCGACGGCATAGATGAAGACCGCGAACATCACGGTCTTCACGCCGTCGTCGATGGTCACGCCGGCCTGGCTGATCACCACGGCCGCGAGCAGCGAGCCGCCGACGCCACCGAGCTGGAACTTGCCGAAGTTGATCTGGCCGATGAAGTAGCCGGCCGCCAGCGACAGGAACAGCGCGATATCGGGGGACTTCTGAAGGATGTCGTGAATCCAGTTCATCGTGTCCTCGTGCGAAATGGAGAGAATGCTTCGTCGGCCTCGGCGGGCCGTTACGGAGCGTGACGACGATCGTATGGTGGGGCTTGGGTAATGATGAGGACGCCGTAGCGATGCCCGCGTTCAAGTTCCGGACGGGATGGCTCGCTGGCAGTCGTCAGCGGCAGGAGGCGGGCAGGCGGTACGGTGCTGGTCACGGATGAACAATGGCTCGATAGGAAAGGCGATTTCACGGCAATGCCGAACAACCTTCCGCCACAATCCATGAGCGGTTGCGCCGGGACGAGCGAGCTTCCCGCTCGCCGACGACGATCCGTTCGTGCCTGTCGAGCAGGCGTATCTCGATCGGGACGGCCCTGATTCCCGCTGCGTACCTCATGGCCGAACCATACGACCATGCCTCGTGCAGTCATGCCCGGTCCGGGCGATGCATCGCCTCTTGCGCCGGCATTTTCGAGATAATGATCGCCGGCAAATTGAGTTGTCAACCTTCGAGGCGGCGAAGGCTTGATCGCCGTCCTGTCCGCGTGAAGCCGCGCGAGGGTGAGGCGCTTGCCGGCTCGCGAGCCGGTGTCTGTCGTGGTGGAATGTGTCGCTCGACGGGACATGCGCCCGACATCGGCATGGATTGCCGGGCGCGAGGCGTTACGGGCAGCGGTGCAGCGCTTGCCCGCCGATCAGGATTGTCGGCAGGCGAGCGCGATGGCCAGCTGCCGCCCGCTTGGCCTTTGCGAAGCCGCTCCAGGGACGGGCGAGCGGCGACGCGGCTCAGCGCCCCGGCAGGATCGTGATGTCGCTGCAGTTGAAGAAGCCCTCGTTGCCCGCATCGCGGCGTTGCCAGTAGCTGTACAGCACGGCGTCGCCGGTGCGGCCGGCCGGCAGCGGCACGCTCAGCTTGTAGAACGAGGTGACGGTGCCGGGCAGGTGGCCGCCGTCGTTGGCCGGCTGCGGAGCCGGTGCCGGTGCGTCGTAGATCTTGTCGAGATCGGCCCAGCGCAGCGGCTGTTGCGGGTTGTAGCCGGGCTTGCTCAGGTAGATGCGCATCACCGACGGCGTGTGGCTCTGGGTGTTTTCCCAGGTCACGTCGATCTTGCCGCCCACCGGCGTCACGCGGGTCTTGCGCCAGGCCACGGCCGGCACGTCGATGCCGGATTTCTTCTTGTCGCCGCCCGCGCAGAGCAGGCCGTCGGGCACGGCTTGCTGCAGCTTCTCCAGGTCGTCGCCCTGGCCGATCGGGTTGGCCGAGAACTCGTTCCACTGCGTGAATGGATAGGCCGAGTTGCCGCCGTTCTGGTAGGCGGCGCGGCAATCGGTATGCGGGATGCCGCTGCCGTCGGCCGGATCCCAGTAGCCGCCCTCGAGCCGGCATTGATACTGGCGCGCGATCGGCGTACCGATCGCGCCGTGCGCGCCGGCTTCCTGCATGCCGGCCGTGAGCGCGGCCGCGCAGATCGGCAGCAGTGCAAACATCCGGGCGAATCTGGCGTGTTTCGCTTGCGTGGAAAACAATTGGATCGACATGATGGATTCTCTCGGAAATTATTCGTGTTTTTGATCAGGAGTGCGTAGTGAGAAGCCGTGTCGACGTCAATCGACGGCCTTGACGCGGCCTGCACGCCTTTCGGGAATATGCACAACAACATTACGCGATGCAAGCTTTCGATCGCGATATGAAAGCGTTGTTGACGGAATGAATTTATTCGGGATTTTTACTTTGGTTCATAAACCGGAAGATCGTTGACTTAGCTCGTATCAAGCCATTGAGAATGGCGATTTCTCGTCAATGAACCAGGATATTTTTCCGCGATTTTCTTTTTGTTTTTCGAGCGAGATCGAAGGCGATATTCCCGCCCTCGATCATGCCCCGGTGCCGCGCCTGCGGATCTGGCCCGGCGTCTCGCCGAAATGCATGCGCATGGTTGCGGTCAGGTGGCTCTGGGTGCCGAAGCCGCAGGCCATCGCGATCGCGAGGATGGTCGCCGAGCTGTCGCGCAGCATGGCCCGCGCGTGCGCCAGCCGCCGCTCGATCAGGTATTGCTTCGGCGTGCGCGAGAAGGCGGCCTTGAAGGCCTCGATCGTGTCGTATTCGCTGAGCCCGACCAGTCTGGCGAGATCGCCGACGCTGATCGAACGCGAGAGGTTGGCGTCGATGTAGCGATCGATGCTGGCTTCGCACAGATCGCGTGTGCCCGCGTCGACGCGTGTCGCATCGAGCGGCCGGTTGGGATTGCGCCGCCAAGTCGAACTCGGCGCCTCGCCGAAACGCCGCTCATAGGCCAGCAGGAAGCGGTTCGAGATGGCGAAGCCGTGTTCGCGCAGGGTTTCGACGAAACCCTGGGCGCCGCCGGCCGAGAGCAGGACGCGATGCAGCCGGTCGAGCCGCGCCTGGACGAGCAGCTCGGCCGAGGTCCGGCCGGCATGGCGACGGATCGCGTGTTCGAGCATGCCGGTCGCGCAGCCGAGCGCATGGGCGAGGGTGGTGATCGACTTCCAGCGCAGCGGATCGGCGCGGATCATGTCGATGGCGCTGCGCGCCAGCGTCTCGTCGGCGGGATGCGGGTTGGTGAAGCGCTGGCGATGTTCGTGAGGCTGGCCCTCGAGCAGCATCTTCATCATGTGCTCGACGATTCCCTGCGCGGCGGCCTCGGGCACAGGCGCCATGAGCAGCATCTGCCGCAGGCAGCCGGCGGCGAGGTTCCATTGCGCGGCAACATCGGCACGCAGCGGTTTCAGGTCGAACAGGATGGGGGCGTCGAGCGGCTCGCCCAGCCATTGCGCGGCGAAGCGGTTCAACTGCCCGGCATCGACATGGACCGACAGATGCGCGAGCCCCTCGTCGTGCGCGATGCAGGTGGAATTGCCGGTCGACGAGATCGGGATCACGTCGCCGGGCGCGCAATCGATGGCCAGGCGCCCGCGCGAATAACGGGCGCCGCCGCGTGTGCAGGACAGGATCAGGTAATTCGGTCGTGCCAGTTCGGAATCGAAGCGAAACGGGATGTCGTAGTCGACGTCGCAGATGCTGATGCCGTTCCAGGCCTGCCCGGCGATGCTGATCTCGCGCGCTCCGGCGCGATGCGCGGCGAAGCGGTTGTCCGCGTAGATTTGACTGATGAATGCCGAGACTTCGTCGGGGTCGGCGCTCTGGAATCGATGGTGTTCGACAGGAGCTGGCTGCATCGTATGCCTCGTGCGGCGTGGGGGACGACCACGCTTCGCGCGATGCTAGTCGCAAATGGCACGAACGAATGTCAAGCATGGTGAGATCGGCGTCGCCGCGCCACGACCGCCGCGTTATCGGATTCCGGCGTGAAATTCCCGACAAATCCCGCCGCGATTCATTCCTATACTGGCGGGTCTGGCTGGGTCCGGCCGGCGCGGCGCGTCCCGCAGCGCGCCCGGTATTGATCCGGACCCCGAACATTTTGGACGCGAGGAGAACAGCGATGGCGGATCACGGAATCAAGGGCAAGACGGCGCTGATCGCCGGCGGCGCGAAGAACCTGGGCGGGCTGATCGCGCGCGACCTGGCCGAACAGGGCGCGCGGGCGGTGGCGATCCACTACAACAGCGCGAGCTCGCGCGCGGCGGCCGACGAGACCGTCGCCGCGATCCGCGCGGCCGGCGCCGAGGCGGTCGCCTTCCAGGCCGACCTGACCACCGGCGTGGCGGTCGAGAAGCTGTTCGCCGATACCGTCGCGGCGATCGGCCAGCCCGACATCGCGATCAACACGGTCGGCAAGGTGCTGAAGAAAGCATTCACGGAAATCAGCGAGGCCGAGTACGACGAGATGACGGCGGTCAACGCCAAGACGGCCTTCCTGTTCCTGCGCGAAGCGGGCAAGCACGTGCGCGACAACGGCAAGGTCTGCACCCTGGTGACCTCGCTGCTCGGCGCCTTCACGCCGTTCTACGCGGCCTACGCGGGCACCAAGGCGCCGGTCGAGCACTTCACGCGCGCGGCGGCCAAGGAGTTCGGCGCGCGCGGCATCTCGGTCACGGCGGTGGGCCCCGGCCCGATGGATACGCCGTTCTTTTATCCCGCCGAAGGTGCCGACGCGGTTGCCTATCACCGCACGGCGGCGGCGCTCTCGCCGTTCTCGAAGACCGGCCTGACCGACATCGAGGACGTGGTGCCCTTCATCCGGCATCTGGTCAGCGATGGCTGGTGGATCACGGGGCAGACGATCCTGATCAACGGCGGCTACACCACCAAGTAAGTGCGCTCGGGCAGGCGGCCAGGCCGCCTGCTTCGGCGGGGCCCGCGCGCCGCCGCCGGGCCATTGCCGCCTCTTCCCGCATCCTCCGCGCCGCTCCCGCGCATCGTCCGCGGCTCGATCGGCCCGCGTCGCGCGCGCATGATTCGCCAGACGATTCACAATATTCGCACGCGAGTCACGTCTTCACGACGTTACACTCGATCGCGCGATGAAGCAGTGCCGCCAAGCCCGGCGAGCTCCCATCGGACACGATAAAATACCGCCGCCGCCCTCCTTTTCGTACGGTTCCTCGTCGCCGCAATCGACGATGCGTTTCGCCACGAGCGAAACCCGACCGACGGCGATGTGGCGGCCGCGCGGCCATCCCGCGCCATCCGTGTCGAATCGCGCACGCTACCCGGAAAAGTCGTCATGGAATATATCGATAGCTTGCGTATCTTCTGTTCGGTCGTCGAAGCCCGAGGCTTCACGCGTGCGGCCGACATGCTGGGCCTGTCCACGCCGGTCGTCTCGCGCGCGGTCGCATCGCTGGAGAAGCGGCTCGGCGTGCGCCTGTTCCATCGCACCACGCGGCAGATCTCGCTGACCGAGGCCGCCGAGCAGTTCTACGAAGGCTGCGTGCGCGTGATCGCCGATCTCGACGCGCTCGAGGAGGGCGCCTCGACCCAGGCGCGCGAGCCCAGCGGCGTGCTGCGCGTGATCTCGCATGCCACCGCCACCACCCATCGCCTGCTGCCGCTGATCGCCAGCTACAAGCGCAAGTACCCGAAGGTCAGCATCGACGTGACGCTGGCCGAGCGCCCCGTCGACCTGGTGGCCGAAGGCTACGACATCGGCCTGCTGCTGCCCTTCATGCTGACCTCGGACACGGTGGTCACGCGGCTGATGGAGATGATCCCGTTCGAGCTGGTGAGTTCGCCCGAGTACCTGGCGCGCGCCGGCACGCCCACGCATCCCTCGCAGATCGCCGACCACATGGTGGTGGCCTTCTCGACCTCGATCCGCAAGCCCGAAATGCGCTTTCGCGTCGACGGGGAGGCGCTCACGGTGCCGTTTCGCTACGAGATCGAGTCGAACAACGCGCCCTTCAATCTCGGCTTGGTTCTGAAGGGCTTCGGGCTCGGCATGCTGCCGACCTCGGTGGTCGAGGAATACCTCGAGAGCGGGCAACTGGTCTCGGTGCTGCCCGATTTTCCGCTGGTCGACATGGGCGCCGAGATCCGTCTGGCTTACAGCTCCCGCACCCTGCTGCCGGCCAAGGTGCGCAGCTTCATCGAGCACACGGTCGGCTTCTTCGAAAGCGCGAACGCACCGCTGCCGCGCTGAGCCGGCTCGCCCAGGTGCGTGCTCGCGCCGGCTTATCCTTTCATTTTCATTTCGCCGGCTGCGCCTCGGCATTCCCGGCAGACGCTTAAAATCCTTGCCGCGTCGATTCTTGTCGTGACAGTGATAATGGGTTGCGTCTGGCGGCGTTGATGACCCGGCCCTCCATCTCTAGTCTGTGCGCATGCACAGAAAGCCCCCCGATACGGACCACTGTTTTGCGATTCGCCAGGCCGCGCGTCATGTCTCCCGGTTCTACGAGTTGTATCTGTCGCAAGCCGGCGTGACGCCGTCGCAATTCAGCATTCTGCGTTTCCTGAGCGAGCAGGCCAGCGCGACCATGGCCGAGTTGGCACGCGCCACCTCGACCGATCGCACGACCCTGGTGCGCACGCTCAAACCCTTGCTGCGCGAGGCGCTGGTGTTGCAGACGCAGGACGAAGGCGGCGGTCGGCGGCAGCGTTTCACCTTGACGCCGGCCGGCCAGCGCCGCCTGGCGGAGGCGATGCGGCACTGGCATGCCGCGCAGGCCGCCTTCGAGGGCCGCTTCGGCGCGCCGCGCGCGCAGGCGCTCGACCAGGCGCTGGCCGAGCTGGCACGCGAGTTCGCGCCGGACGGCGCGCCGGTATGAGCGGCGCGCCCGGCAAGCCGCTGCACCTGCCCGCGCAGGCGCTGACGGTGCCCAGCGACGAGCATGGCGCGAGCCTCGGCTACCTGCTGACGCAGACGCACGCGCGGATGATGCAGCGGATCACCCATCGCGCGCTGGCCGAGCTTGGCGTGACGGGCGTGCAGGGCAAGGTGCTGTTCCTGCTGGCGGCCGGCCATTGCGAGACCGCGGCCGATCTCGCGCGCGAATGCTGCGTCGATGCCAGCGCGATCACGCGCGTGCTCGATCGCGTCGAGTCGCGCGGGCTGTTGCAGCGGGTGCGCGCGCTGGAGGATCGCCGGGTGGTGCGGCTGGCGCTCACCACGGCGGGCTGCGAGCTCGCGGCGGCCATGCCGGCGCTGTTCGAGGCGGTGCGCGACGAGGGCCTCGACGGGCTGGTCGCGGAGGAAGCCGAGGCGCTGGTCCGGATGCTGAAGCGGATTCTCGCGAACGGCGGCTGAGTTCGGCGCACGGGGCGGTTTCGGGCGCGCTTATTGTCTTTTAATAGTTGTCTAGTCCATCAATGCAGGGAGTCGTTTTCCTATGAATACCGTCACAGGCAGGATGGTGCGCCGCGGAGTCTCACGATGATCGCGCAGCCCACTCCGATCTCGCTGCGCGCGATCCGCGCGGCGTCGATGGCGACGCTGGCGGCCTTCGCGCTGGCCGGCTGCGCCAACTACATCGGCATCCACAGCGACAAGCAGATCACGCCGGCCACCCAGCTCGAGACCAGCCAGAGCCTGCCCGCCGAGGGCGGCCATTGGCCGACGCTCGACTGGGCGAGCCAGTTCGGCGATCCGCAGTTGCCGAAGCTGATCGACGAGGCGATCGCGGGCAACCCGAGCATCGCCCAGGCGCAGGCGCGCCTCGCGAAGGCTTCGTCCTACATCGAATCCTCGCGCGCCGCGCTGATGCCGAAGGTCGACGCGAGCTATTCCTGGACGCGCGAGCTCTACTCGGGCAACGGCCTGTATCCGCCGCCCTATGGCGGCAACTGGTACAGCGAGAACAACGTGCTGGCCAGCGCATCCTGGGAACTCGATCTGTGGGGCAAGAACCGCGAGCGGCTACGCTCGGCGGTCTCGCAGCAGAAGGCCGCCCAGGCCGAGGTGCAGCAGGCGCGCGTGACGCTGGCGGTATCGGTGGCGCGCACCTACAACCAGTTGGCCCAGCTCTATGCGCTGCGCGACATCGCCCAGCGCGAGATCGGCAATCGCGAGACGGTCGGCAGGATCACCGAGGGCCGCGTCGGCGCCGGGCTCGACACCAATGTCGAGCGCCAGACCGCGCGCGGCAACGTGGCCACCAGCGAATCCTCGCTGTCGGAACTGGACGGGCAGATCACCACCACGCGCTACCAGCTCGCGGCCCTGCTCGGCAAGGGCCCCGACCGGGGGCTGGCGATCGCCACGCCGGTGCTCAAGCCCGGGGGCGCGGTCGAGCTGCCCGGCAACATTCCCGCCGACCTGGTGGCGCGCCGCCCCGACCTGATCGCCGCACGCTGGCAGGTCGAGGGCGCGATGCACGACGTGAAGGAGGCGAAGGCCGAATTCTTCCCGGATGTGAACCTCGCCGCCGGTTTCGGCTTCGATGCCTTTGGCTGGGGCCAGTTCCTGAAGTTCGCGAGCCGCCAGGCGCAGTTCGGCCCCGCCGTGCACCTGCCGATCTTCGACGCCGGCGCCTTGCGCGCGCAACTGAAGGGGCGCTACGCCGACTTCGATCTGGACGTGGCGAACTACAACCAGACGCTGATCGGCGCGCTCAACGACGTGGCCACCCAGGTCGCCTCGATCCGCGCGCTGGACAAGCAGATGGGCGACGCGCAGCGCGCGCTCGACGCCCAGACGCGCGCCTACGATCTCGCCGTGATCCGCTACAAGGCGGGTCTCGCGCCGCAACTGCAGGTGCTCAGCGCCGACATCAACCGCTTGGGCGCGGAGCAGACCGTCACCAACCTGGTGATGCGTCGCCGCGACCTGCAGATCGGCCTGATCAGCGCGCTGGGCGGCGGCTTCGACGCAAGCGGCACGCCGCTCGCGGCACCCGACGCGAAACCGCGGGCTGCGCCCGCCACCGCGGACGTGCCGGGCGAGGCGGCGGCCACGCCGGCCGCTGCCGCCTCGGGCGCGCAGGCAGGCTGAGTTTCCGGATTTTTTTCGAATCGATAGTGGATCAGGCCCGTTGCGACAAGCACGGGCCACGACGGAGAACCTCGCGATGAGCGAACCCCAACAGCAAGCCGCGGCACCCGCCGCGCAGAACGGCAAGCGCAAGCGCATGATGACGCTGCTGATCCTCGCGATCGTGATCGCGGCGATCGCCTATGGCCTCTACTACTTCCTGGTCGCGCGTTTCCACGAGGAAACCGACGACGCCTACGTGAACGGCAACGTGGTGCAGATCACGCCGCAGGTCACCGGCACCGTGATCGCGGTGAACGCCGACGACACGCAGTCGATCCGCATCGGCCAGCCGCTGGTCAAGCTCGATCCCGCCGACGCGGCGATCGCGCTGCAATCGGCCGAGGCGAACCTGGCGCAGACGGTGCGCCGCGTGCGCGGCCTCTATGCCGACGACGACCAGTATCGCGCCCAGGTGGCCCAGCGCGAGTCCGATTTGTCCAAGGCGCAGGACGACCTGCGCCGCCGTCTGGCGGTGGCGCAGACCGGCGCCGTCTCGCAGGAAGAGATCTCGCACGCGCGCGACGCCGTGAAGGCCGCGCAGGCCTCGCTCGACGCCGCGAAGCAGCAGCTCGCCGCCAACGTCGCGCTGACCGCCAACACCACGGTGGCCAACCATCCCGACGTGCTGGCCGCCGCCGCCACGGTGCGCAACGCCTACCTCAACAACGCGCGCAACACGCTGCCGGCGCCGGTCACGGGCTACGTGGCCAAGCGCTCGGTGCAGGTCGGCCAGCGCGTCTCGCCGGGCACGCCGCTGATGTCGGTGGTGCCGCTCGGCCAGATCTGGGTCGACGCCAACTTCAAGGAAGTGCAGCTCGACCATATGCGCATCGGCCAGCCGGTGAGCGTGACGGCCGATATCTACGGCTCCTCGGTGAAGTACCACGGCAAGGTGATCGGCTTCTCGGCCGGCACCGGCTCGGCCTTCTCCCTGCTGCCGGCGCAGAACGCCACCGGCAACTGGATCAAGGTGGTGCAGCGCCTGCCGGTGCGCATCGCGCTGGACCCGCAGGAACTCGAACGGCATCCGCTGCGCATCGGCCTGTCGATGCAGGTCGACGTCGACATCAAGGACGAGAGCGGCAGCCAGCTCGGCAGCGTGCAGAACAGCGTCTACCAGACCGACGTGTTCGCCAAGTACGGCGACGAGGCAGACGCGGAGATCGCGCGCATCATCGAGCAGAACGCGGCCGGCGGCCCGGCGCGCGCGGCCCAGGTATCGCGTCCCGCCACGGCGCCGCGCGCCTGAGGCGGCGCCCGCGCCTTCCATCGGATCATGGCCATGGATTCCTCCACCGTCCCGCGCCCCCTCACGGGCGCCAAGCTCGCGCTCGGCACGGTCGCCGTGTCGCTCGCGATGTTCATGAACGTGCTCGACTCGTCGATCGCGAACGTGGCGATCCCGACCATCTCGGGCGAACTCGGCGTCTCGGTCGACGAGGGCACCTGGGTGATCACGATCTTCGCGGCGGCCAACGCCGTGTCGATCCCGCTCACCGGCTGGCTCACCCAGCGCTTCGGCCAGGTACGCCTGTTCGTCACCGCGATCCTGCTGTTCGTGCTGGCCTCCTGGCTGTGCGGGAGCGCGCCGAACCTGCCGACCCTGCTGGCCGCGCGGATCCTGCAGGGGGCCGTCGCCGGCCCGCTCGCACCGCTCTCGCAGGCGCTGCTGCTGGGCGCCTGGCCCAAGCAGAAGTCATCGACCGCGCTCGCGCTGTGGTCGATGACGACCCTGGTCGGGCCGATCGCCGGCCCCTCGCTGGGCGGCTGGATCACCTACGACTACAACTGGTCCTGGATCTTCTACATCAACATCCCGGTCGGCATCTTCGCGGCCGCGGTGACCTGGTCGATCTTCCGCGAGCGCGAATCGCAGACGCGGCGCCTGCCGATCGACACGGTCGGGCTGATGCTGTTGATCGTCTGGGTGGCCTCGCTGCAGGTGATGCTCGACAAGGGCAAGGATCTCGACTGGTTCAATTCGCCCTTCATCATCGCGCTGGCGATCGTCGCGGCGGTCGGCTTCGCCTTCTTCGTGATCTGGGAGCTGACCGAGAAGAACCCGGTGGTCGACATCCGCCTGTTCAAGCAGCGCAATTTCGCGGGCGGCACGATCGCGCTGTCGGTGGCCTACGGCATGTTCTTCGGCACCCTGGTGCTGCTGCCGCAGTGGATGCAGGAGTATCTCGGCTATCGCGCCGTCGATTCGGGGCTGACCACCGCGCCGCTCGGGGTGTTCGCGATCCTGCTCACGCCGCTGATGGCGCGCATCTTGCCGCGCACCGATGCCCGCTATATCGCCACCCTGGCCTTCATCAGCTTCGCCGCGGTGTTCTTCATGCGCACCCGCTTCTACACCGACGTGTCGAACTGGGACCTGGTGCTGCCGACCTTGCTGCAGGGCATCCCGATGGCGATGTTCTTCGTGCCGCTGACCGCGATCATCCTCTCGGGCCTGCCGCCCGAGAAGATCCCGGCCGCCGCGGGGCTCTCGAACTTCGGGCGGACCTTCTGCGGCGCGGTGGGCACCTCGGTGATCGGCAATGCCTGGAACAACCGCACGGTGCTGCATCACGAGCGGCTGACCGAGCAGGCCAACGCGACCAACCCCGACTTCAGCCAGTCGATCGACTCGACGCAATCGCTGCTGCATGTCGGGCGCGATACGGCGCATGCGCTGTTCAACCTGTCGGTCGACGGGCAGGCCGCGGTGATGGGGCTCAACGACGTGTTCTACATCTCGGCGCTGATCTTCATCGCGATCATCCCGCTGATCTGGATCACCAAGCCGGCACGTTCGAACGCGCCGGCCGACGCGGGCGGCGCGCACTGAACGCGCGAGCGGCCCGCCGTCCTCGAGGGGCGGCGGGCCGCTTCGTCATTGTCCTTCCGGTTTTCTTCCCGTTCGCCGGCACCGTCATGCGAAGGCATCGGTGCCGCGCACCAGCCGCCGCGCCAGGCGCGGCGCCTTCAGTTTCTCGATCCACCATTGCAGGGCGCGGCCCTCGCGATCGCCGCGCCAGGCCGCGTAGAGCAGGTTCGGCTCGCGCGGATCGGCGGTGCGCTTCTCGAGCAGCGCGCCGCTGGCGAGCAGCGAGGCGATCCGCTCGCGCGGCAGCCAGCCCACGCCGAGCGCCTCGCGCTGCGCGACGATCTTCGCCTGCATGGTGGGCAGGGCCAGCGAAGGCTGGCCGCCGAGCACGCCATAGGCGCGGCCGGCCGTGGCGCGCGAGGAATCGGCCACTACCACGGCGCGATGCCGGGCGATCGCCTCCCGCGTGAGCGGCACCCGCTCGCCGGCGAGCGGGTGCCGCGGCGAGACGGCGAATACCCAGTCCATCGCCCCCAGTTCGAGCCAGCGCAGGTTCGCCATCGCCGGCGGCTCGTTGGTGGCGCCGACGATCAGGTCGGCGCGGCCGTCGCGCAGCGCTTCCCAGGTGCCGCCCAGCACCTCGTGCGTGATGCGCAGCGCCACGCCCGAATCGAGCCTGTCGAAATCGTGGATCAGCGGCGCCAGCAGGGCGAACTCGATCACCTCGTCGGTCACGATCCACAGCCGGTCCTCCCAGCCGCTGGCGACCTGGCGCACGCGCCGGGCGAGCCGCGCCACGTCCTGCATCAGCCGCGCCGCGTCCTCGGCCAGCAGCTTGCCGGCTGGCGTGAGCTGCAGCCGGTAGCGGCGCCGGTCGAACAGCAGCGCGTCGAAGCGCGCCTCGAGCTGCCGCGCCGCGTGGGAGACTGTCGACGGCGCCTTGCCCAGGCGGGCGGCGGCCCGCGTCAGGCTGCCGGTCTCGCGGATCGCGTCGAGCAGGGCCAGTTCATCCTCGGACAACATGTTCGACTCCTTCGAACGTGTTCATCGACGGGATGGTACGGCAAGGCAAGTTGAGGCGTCCATCATGGCTGCACCGAAGTCGAACGACTTCTTCTCTCCAAGGAGCACCGACATGAACCGTTTCACCGGCAAGACCGTCCTCGTCACGGGCGGCAACAGCGGCATCGGCCTGGCGGCCGCCCAGGCTTTCGTGGCCGAGGGCGCGCGCGTGATCATCACCGGCCGCGACGCGGCCACGCTCGACAGCGCCCGCGCCTCGCTCGGCGCCGACGCGCTGGCGATCCGCAACACCACCGGCGCGGCGGCCGCCGCGCGCGAGCTGGCCGAGGCGATCGCCGCGGCGGGGCTGCGGCTCGACGCGGTGTTCATCAATGCGGGGGTGGCGAAGCTGGTGCCCTTCGAGGACGCCGACGAGGCGCTCTGGGACCTGACCTTCGACAGCAACGTGAAGGGCGCCTATTTCCAGATCCAGGCGCTGCTGCCGCTGCTGAACCGCGGCGCCTCGATCGTGCTGAACGGCTCGATCAACGCGCATATCGGCATGCCGACCTCGTCGATCTACGCGGCCAGCAAGGCGGCGCTGATCTCGCTGGTGAAGACGCTGTCGGCCGAGTTGCTGCCGCGTGGCGTGCGCGTCAACGTGGTGAGCCCGGGCCCGGTGAGCACGCCGCTCTACGACAAGTTCGGCTTCGACGCGGCGGGCCTCGCGGCGGCGTCCGAGCAGATCCGCGCCCAGGTGCCGCTCGGCCGTTTCGGCGAGCCGGCCGAGATCGCCTCGACCGTGCTGCACCTGGCAGCCAGCGAATCGGCCTTCATCGTCGGCAGCGAGATCATCGCCGACGGCGGGATGGGCACGCTCTGAGCGAGGGCCCGGCGGGGGTTCAGAAGCGTTCGAGCAGCTGGTGGTAGAGCATGCCGAGCTCGAGCGCGGGCTGGCGCCAGGCCGGGCCGCCGGGGAAGCGCCGGTGCCGCAGCCGCGCGAACAGCTCGAAGCTGTCGCGCTCGCCGGCGATCGCCCGCGCCACGGCGCGCCCGGCGATGCCAGTCAGCGCCACGCCGTGGCCGCTGTAGCCCTGCAGGTAGAAGTAGTTGGGATCGAGCGCGCCGAAGTCGGGCGCGCGATTGCGCGTGACGTCGACGAACCCGCCCCAGGCGTGCTCGATGCGTGCGTCGGCCAGTTGCGGGAACACCTCGATCATGCGCGTGCGGATGGCGGCCGTCAGTTCGGCCGGCGCCGCGCCCGCCGAGCTCGCGCGCCCGCCGAACAGCATCCGGTGGTCGGCCGAGAGCCGGTAGTAGTCCAGAAAGACATTGTTGTCGCAGATCGCCTCGCGGCCCGGGATCAGCGCGGCGGCGCGCTCGGCGCCGAGCGGCTCGGTGGCGATGATGTAGGAGGGCACCGGGCCGATGCGGGCCTCGATCGGCTCGGGCAGGAAGCCGCCGGGGCCGGCGTTGACGCAGGACACGACGTGGCGGCAGCGCACCTCGCCGCCGCGCGTGCGCACCAGCGGGCGCTCGCCGCGAACCACGCCGGTGACCATCGAATGCGCGAACAGCAGCGCGCCCTCGCGGCGCGCGGCCTCGGCCAGGCCGAGGCAGTACTTGAGCGGATGCAGGTGGCCCGAGAGCGGATCGTGGACGCCGGCCAGGTAGAGCCGCGAGCCGATGCGCGCGCGGATCGCGTCGGTATCGAGCCAGCTCAGCGAGGGATGGCCCCAGCGCTGGGTCGCGGCGTCCATCCATTCGCGCAGCTCCGGCACGCGGCGCGGCTTGGTGGCGACCGTCAGGTAGCCGCGCGTGAAATCGCAATCGATGCCGTGGCGCGCGATGCGCTCGGCGATCAGCTCGACGCCGGCCAGCGAAAGCTGCCAGGCCGCGCGCGCGCCGTCGCTGCCGAGCTGCCGCTCGATCTCGCCGTCCTTGGCGAAACCGCCGATCACCTGGCCGCCGTTGCGGCCCGAGGCGCCCCAGCCGGGGCGGTAGGCATCGAGCACGGCCACGCTCATGCCGGCCGCGCGGCAGTCGAGCGCGACCGACAGGCCCGAGAAGCCCGCGCCGATCACGCAGACGTCGACCTCGAGCGGGCCGTCGAGGACGGGATCGTCGGCGGCCGGGCGGGTGGCCGTTGCTTCGTAGTACGAGTCACGCGCGAGCGCGTGCGCATGCTGGAGGAAGGTCGGTGTCATGGGCGGGGATCGTCTCATGCGCGGCGGCATCCCGCAACGCCGCCGAAATGGGTCGCGCGCCGCGGCGGCCCCCGCGCCATGCTGGGCGCGCCGATCAGAACCGGTAGCCGAGGCCGGCCTGGATCACGTCGGTATCGCGGTCGTAACGGGTCACCACGCGGTTCCAGGTCACGCGCGTGAGCCAGCGCTCGCTGAGTCGGTAGCTCGCCGAGATCGACACGATGCCCGACAGGCGGCCGTCGCCGATGTCGTTGCCGCGGATGTTGCGCTGGTCGACGGCGATGTACATCCCGGCGCCCGCGCTGAGCGTGAGCTTGTCGTCGAAGAAGGCGCGCGTGGCCCACAGTTCGGAGGCCACGCCGTTGCGGCGCGTGGCGCGCTTCGAGCCCTCGTAGAGATAGGTCGCGGTCCAGTCTAGGTACTTCATCAGCCCGCGCCGGTATTCGAGGCTCGCGCCCAACGTGGAGGGCGAGCTGCGGCTGTTCAGGATGGTCTCGCCGACCATCCCGGTGATCTCGTTGTGGGTCACTCGGTCGAGCCGGCCCGCCGCGTAGTCGCGCGGGCCCGGCGTGTCGGGCGCGTCGAGCTGGTAGCCGATGCCGAACATCACCGAGGTGGTATCGGGGCCGCTGAAGGTGTGGACGCGGTTGAGCTGCAGCTGCGTGACCCAGCGATGCGAGGTGTAGTAGGCCGCGCGGATGCTCATCAGCACGCCCCAGCCGTGGGTGTTCGAATAACCGCGCCCTTCGGCGGCGGCCTCGGTATCGAAGTAGCGATAGGGGCCCACGCCCGCGGACAGCACGAAGCGGCGCTGCGCGAGCGGCAGTTGTCCCCAGAACTGCACGGACTGGCCGTCGCGGTGATGGCCCGGCAGGTGGCCTTCGTTGTACCAGGTGAAGCTGGCGGCGGCGTACTTGCCGAGGCTCTCGCGGTAGTCGAGCGCCCAGGCGGTGGTGTGCGTGCCGGCGCCGTAGAGCGGGCCGGCGAACAGGGCGAATTCCTGCGCCTGGGCCGGCGTGGTGTGGAGGGCTGCCGCGCCGAGCAGGGACGCGATCAGGGTCGCGCGTGGCAGCCGTGGAACAGGAAAGGCGGGGAGGGGCGAGCGGACCGGCACGGGATTGTTCCTGGGTTTGTCGATCGGGCGGCCATTGTGGCGCTTTTGTAAAAATGCTGTCGGGAAGCGGCGTCGCAGTTTGGCGACCGGGGATTACGACGGTAAGAAACGCGTGGCGGCGCCGGAAGCCATGGAGCCGCGCCAGCGCGCGGCCCTGCCTGCGTTTGCGAGGGGCGCTGCGCGCTGGCGTCGCATGACGGGCGTAAACGGATGTAATGCGGCGGATGTAATGCAACGGATGTAATGCGAGCGGTGCCGATCGGGGCCGGCGGGCCGCCGTCCGGGCCCGTTCGCGGCGCGCGATGCGCACGGCGGCGGTGGTTGGTCTACCATCGCATCAGCGACGATCGGCCGGCCGCTTCGCGGCCGTTGCCGGCGCGCTCCAAAACGGACAAGGAGATCCCATGCGAATCCTGCGTATCCTGAACACCGGCGTGCTGCTCGGCGCCTTCGTGGCGGTGGCCGCGCATGCCGAGACGGCGAAGCTGACGGCGAACCTGCAGCCCTCCAGCGAGGTCCCGCCGACAGCCACCAAGGGCTCGGGCAAGCTCGACGCGAGCTTCGACACGGCGACCCATACGCTGGTCTGGACCGTCAGCTACAGCGGCCTGACCGGCCCGGCGACCGCCGCGCACTTCCACGGCCCGGCTCCGGTCGGCCAGAACGCCGGCGTGCAGGTGCCGATCGCCAAGGATGCGCTGGCGAGCCCGATCAAGGGCTCGGCGGTGCTCAACGACCAGCAGGTCACCGAGCTGATGGCGGGCAAGTGGTACTTCAACGTCCATACCAAGGAGCACCCGTCCGGCGAGATTCGCGGGCAGGTCGAGCCCGCCAGCTGAACGCGCGTCGCGCGGGCGCGGCGCAGGCGCCGTTCCCGCGCACGGCCGATTCCCTGCCCAAGGAGGTTCGATGAGCTGGCAGTCCGAACTGGCTTGCTGGTTGCTGCGCCGACAGGTGCGGCCCAAGACGCTGTCGCCCGTGATCGACGTGCCGGGCACGCGCGCGCTGGCCGAGCGCCGGCGCCCGTTCCAGACGCGCGTGCCGGCCGGCTGGCAACTGCGCGAATGCTACGGCGCGGCCGACGCGCCGCGCGGCGAATGGCTGGAGCCCGTGAACGGGCGGGCCGCGCCGACCCTGCT
Organism: Burkholderia gladioli; assembly: GCF_000959725.1. NCBI lineage: Bacteria > Pseudomonadati > Pseudomonadota > Betaproteobacteria > Burkholderiales > Burkholderiaceae > Burkholderia > Burkholderia gladioli. The sequence continues at coordinate 1,035,128 of NZ_CP009323.1, read as the reverse complement.
GTACTTCCACGGCGGCGGTTATTACTTCTGTTCTCCCGCCACGCATCGTCCCCTGGTCTTCGCGCTCACCGCGAAGGCCGGCGCGCGCTCGTTCTCGGTCGATTACCGGCTGGCGCCCGAGGCGCCGTTCCCGGCCGCCCACGAGGATGCGCTGGCCGCCTACGCCGCGCTGCTAGAGGCCGGTGTCGATCCGGCCACGATCGTGCTCGGCGGCGATTCGGCGGGCGGCGGCCTGGCGCTGGCGCTGCTGGTGGCGCTGCGCGATCGCGGCGCGCCGCTGCCGGCCGGCGCGGTGCTGTTCTCCCCCTGGACCGACCTGGCCGCCACCGGCGAGACGCTGCGCAGCAACGACGGTGCCGACCCGATGTTCGCCGGCGCCGCGCTGGGTCGCGCCGCGCGCCTCTACGTCGGCGACGCGAGCCCGACCGATCCCTATGTATCGCCGCTCTATGCCGATCCGGCGGGCCTGCCGCCGCTGCTGATCCAGGCCGGCAGCACCGAGGTGCTGCTCGACGATTCGCGCCGTTTCGCCGAGCGGGCCCGCGCGGCCGGCGTCGAGGTGGACCTGCAGGTCTGGCCGCGCATGCCGCACGTCTGGCAGATGGCGGTGCCCTTCATGCCCGAGGCGCGCCGCGCGCTGGACGATGCCGCGGCCTTCGTGCGGGGCGCGGCGGCGCCGCCGCGCGAGGCTCAGGTGGCGATCGCCTGATAGGCGGCCTCGACGGGCGCCGTGCCGTATTTGCGCTCGAGCCGGCGCACCGCGAAGTGGCCGTGCGCGGCCTGCTGGAAGTGGTCGATGAACAGCGTGTTGACGGTGGCGCCGAGCACCGCGCCGAGCGCCGGGATCGACTTGGCGGCGATCTGCTCGGTCACCTGCGCCGAGAAGCGCGAGGCGATCGACTGCACCAGCCGCAACAGGGCCGCCGAGCCATGCGTGGCGAAACCCTTCGAGGCGATCTCGGACGAAGCCTTCGATACCGCTTGCGCGAGCGCGCCACGCAGCACGAAGTAGCCGAAATCGGCATCGCGCTCCGCCTCGCCGTCGCCCGATTGCCTGCCCGCGTTGGCGAACCCGCCGCCCATGCCGAGCACGGCCAGGCATTGCAGCTGGGCGTCGATCGAGCTCAGGTCCTCGCCCTCGCTGCGCGCGATATCGCAGATCGAGCGGAACATCAGGGTGGTGGTGACCGGCAGCTCGACCGGCAGCGCGAACAGGCCGAAGGCGCCGCCCGCCGCGCCGGTGGTGGCCACCGCGAGCTTGTGCAGGAAATTGCTGGGCTTGTCGGGCGTCTCGCCCGCGCTGGCCACGCCGCCGGACTTGCCGAGCGTGCGCAGCGCCAGGTGCAGGCACTTGCGCAGCGCGATCTCGGTGGCGTCGTTGATCTTGTCGGTGGCGAAGCCGGGCAGCCTGGCGATCATCTTCTCGATCGGCGCGCCCACCACGCTGGTCAGCTTCATCGTCAGGGACGGGCTTTCGAGCGCCAGCTTGGCGCGCCGCAAGGTGTCCAGGTCCTCGGGCGACAGGGTGGCGCCGACGGCGCCTGAAATGGGTTCCATATCTCTCCCATGAGCAGGATCAGGCAAGACGCCATCGGCGTAGCCTACCCGTGCATGCTATTATCTCGCAATCGTTGACTCGTCAAACGTTGCGCGATCAAAAGATGGCCGTCCATACCCGAGCCCACCATTCGAGTGGGCAAGTCCTGCCGTTTCGTGAATCCCTGTTGGCAATGCTGGGCATTTCCTTCGTCACGATGCTGGTCGCCTTCGACCAGACCGTGGTCGGCACCGCCTTGCCGACCATCGTGGCCGAGCTGCGCGGCTTCGATCTCTACGCCTGGGTCGCGACCTCCTACCTGTTGACCTCGGTGATCACCGTGCCGATCTTCGGCCGGCTGGGCGACTATTACGGCCGCAAGCCCTTCGTGATCGCCTCGATCGTGGTGTTCACCGCCGCCTCGGCGCTGTGCGGGATGGCGGGCAGCATGAGCTTCCTGGTGGCCGCGCGGGTGCTGCAGGGCATCGGCGGCGGGATGCTGGTGGGTACCGCCTTCGCCTGCGTGCCCGACCTGTTCCCCGATTCGGTGGTGCGCCTGCGCTGGCAGGTGCTGATGAGCACCGCCTTCGGCATCGCCAACGCGATCGGCCCCTCGCTGGGCGGCTTTCTCACGCAGTTCTGGGGCTGGCGCTCGGTGTTCTACGTGAACCTGCCGTTCGGGCTGCTCTCGCTGTTCTTCGTGATCCGCTACCTGCCGCACCTGCGCCATGCCAAGCACGAGGGCAAGATGCGCCTGGACTGGCCCGGCGCGCTGCTGATCGCGGTGGCGCTCGGCGCGCTGCAGTTGTTCGTCGAATGGCTGCCCAGGCGCGGGCTGCTGGGCTGGCCGGCGCTGCTGCTGTTGATCGCGGTGCTCGCGGGCCTGGCGCTGTGGCGCTGGGAAAAGCGCATCCCGCATGCGCTGCTGCCCACCGACATGTTCGCCAACCGGTCGCTCGCGATGCTTTTCTCGCTGGCGGTCCTGGCCGGCTTCTCGATGTTCTCGCTGCTGTTCTTCGCGCCGCTGCTGTTCCAGGGCGGCTTCGGCATGTCGCCCAAGGCGGCCGGCGTGGTGATCACGCCGCTGGTGGTGTTCATCACCATCGGCAGCATCCTGAACGGGCGCATCGTGACGCGCATTCCCAGCCCGAACGCGATGCTGCCGACCGGTTTCGCGCTGCTGGCGCTGGCCTGCGCGGGCATCGCGCTGTCCTCGCACAGCACGCCCCAGGCGGTGCTGCTGGCGGTGATGGTGGCCGGCGGCATCGGCCTGGGCTTCGTGCTGCCGAACCTGACCGTGTTCGCCCAGCAGACCGCCGGCCGCGAGCACCTGGGCATCGCCACCGCGCTGCTGCAGTCGCTGCGCATGGTTGGCGGTATGATCGGCACGGCGCTGACCGGCACCCTGGTCAACCAGATGTACGCCGGCGGCGTGCGCGAGGCGCTGGGCGGCGATCGTGCGCTGCAGTGGTTCGCGCGCCTGTCCGATCCGCAGATCCTGATCGACCGCGAGGCGCAGGCGCGCGTGGTGGCCGAGCTCACCCAGCAGGGCCATCCCGGCGCGCAGTTGCTGGAGGCGGCGCGCGCCTCGCTGGTCGGCGCGATCCATCTCGGCATCGCGATCGGCGCGCTGGTGGCGGTGATCGCGGTCTGGCAGAGCCGGCGCGTGCCGCCGATCCGCCTGCGCAGCAAGATCGAGCCCGCCGTGGTCGCCGAATGAGCGGCGCGGCCGGCCCGCAAGCCGGGCTTCAGCCCGGGTTCCGACCCGGGGTTTCATTGTCATCGTCGTTCTGAATCATGGAAGCACAAGACCGCGTCGCGATCCTTCAACAATTCGGGCGCACCTATCGCGCGTTCCTTTCCGCCTTCGAGTCGCATGTGGGCCAGCCGATGCCGCGCTGGCGCATCCTGCTCGCGCTTCACAACGAGAACGGCACCGCCTCGCAGAAGCGGCTGGTCGAGCTGGTGCGCACCGATCCGGGCGCGCTGACGCGGCAGTTGAAATCGATGGAGGCGCTCGGCTGGATCGCGCGCGCGCCCGATCCGCGCGACAACCGCGTCACCAACGTGACGCTGACGGGCGAGGGCCGCGCGGCCTTCGACGCCTGCATGCCGCGGCGTACCGCGTTTCTCGACGAGACCATGTCGGCGCTGCCCGACGAGGCGCTCAATGCGCTGTCGGGCGCGCTCGCGCTGCTGGAGGCGCGCATCGCCGAGGTCGGCGCGGCGCCGGCCGAGGTGCCGGCCGGGATCGACCGCAACCGTTCGGCGGCCTGAGCGCGAGCCGCCCGGGCGGGGGGCGGGCGGTGGAGGAAATGGGCGGCGGGCGCCGCGAGGCGCGCCGCTGCCCTGGCGTTTACAGCTCGATGCGGGTGCCCAGCAGGGCCAGGAACTGCGCGAGCCAGGCCGGATGCGCAGGCCAGGCCGGCGCGGTGACGAAGGGCGCGTCGGTGACGGCCGCATCGACCGGGATATCGGCGTATTCGCCGCCGGCCAGCCTGACCTCGGGCGCGCAGGCCGGGTAGGCCGAGATCTTCTTGCCGCGGATCACGTCGGCGGCGGCCAGCAACTGCGCGGCATGACAGATCGCCGCGACCGGCTTGCCGGCCTCGACGAAGGCGCGCACCAGCGCGATCACCTTGGGATCGAGACGCAGGTATTCCGGCGCGCGCCCGCCGGCGATCGCGATCGCGTCGTAGCGTGCCACGTCGACCTCGTCGAAGCTCGCGTTCAGCGCGAACAGGTGGCCGGGCTTCTCGGTGTAGGTCTGGTCGCCCTCGAAATCGTGGATCGCCGTCTTGATCTTGTCGCCGGCGCGCTTGCCGGGGCAGACCGCATGCACGGTGTGGCCCACCGCCTGCAGTGCCTGGAACGGCACCATGGTCTCGTAGTCTTCGGCGAAATCGCCGGTCAGGAAGAGGATCTGCTTGGCTGCCATCATCTGCTCCGCGGGTTGAAGACGGGAGCGGGCAGTGTACGCCTCGCGTCGGTTCCGCGTCGTGACAGGCGGCTGCGCGGCGTGCGCGAGGGCGCATGCACGGCGGCGGCCGGCCCGCTTCATGCCGCGAAGCCTCGCGACACGAAGGCGCCGGGCCGCCGCCGGGACGGTCCGGCGGGCGCCGGCCTCAGAAGTACGTCTCGATCACCTCGGTGACGCGGTAGTCGCCATCCACCACCAGGATCTGCCGCCACTTGTCGAAGGTCAGGCAGGGATGCGAGATGTCGAAGGCGACCATGTCGCCGACCTTCACGTCCGCGCCCGGCGCGATCTTCAGGTAGGCGTGCTGGTCCATCATGCCTGTCACCTCCCAGCCGTCGGCCGGCGTCACCGCGCGCGGCGCGGCCGCGCTGCCCGGGCGGAAATGCCGGGCGGGTTCCGGGTAGCCGGCGTCGAAGGCCGCGTCGCGCTTGCCGAGCGCGACGATGGCGCGATCCGGCTCGGGGATCGACTGCACGTAGGCCCACAGCTGCAGCGCCGGCTTGAGCGCCTCGCCCATGCGCTTGGCGACCGGGTTGCGCGCGAGGATGTCGTTCTGCGCCTTGCGATAGATGCCGACGTCGTGCGTCAGGTAGCAGCCGGGGCGCAGCACCACCTCGATCACGCCCTCGGCGCGCGCCTGCGAGAACTCGTCGGCGACCACGTCGTACCAGGCCGAGCCGGCGCCCGACAAAATTGCCGGCGTGCGCGAGAAGCGGCCCTCGTCGGCGAACTGGCGCGCCAGCGCGACCGTGTCCTTGAGGAAGGCGCGCACCTCGCCCTCTTCCTTCAGCACCCCTTCGTAGACCTCGATGCCGGCCAGCTTGATCACGTCCGCGTGGCGCGCGATGGCCTCCAGCACGGCGGCGCGCTGCGCGGCATCGCGCACGCCGGTGCGCCCGCCCGGCACGCCGAGCTCGAGCAGCACCTGCAGCGTGCGCCCGGCGGCGGCGAAGAAGCGGCCGAGCTGTTCGACGTTGTCGGCCGAGTCGACCAGGCAGAAGAATTCGAATTCGGGATCGGACAGCAGCTCGGCGACGATCGCCATGTTGTGCTTGCCGACCAACTGGTTGGCCAGCAGCACGCGGCGGATCCCGCCCTGGTAGGCGGCGCGGGTCTGGTGCGCGGTGGCCAGCGTGATGCCCCAGGCGCCGGTCTCGATCTGGCGGCGGAACAACTGCGGCGCCATGGTGGTCTTGCCGTGCGGCGCGAGCTGCACGCCGTATTCGGCGACGAAGGCCTGCATCCACTTGAGGTTGTGCTCGACCCGGTCGGCATACAGCACCGCCGCGGGCAGGCTGACGTCCTCGTCGAGCAGGTTCCAGTCCAGGCGGCCCGCGTCCGACAAGGGCACGCTCGCGCTCGGCACCCGGCCGAGCCCCTTGCCGCTCGGCTCGATCGCCGCCTCCTGATAGTTTGTAACTTTCATCGTGAGATGCTCCATCGTCTCGTCGTGTTTGTAGCGAAGTTGACGGCAGGATAGTACAGAAAGTAGCATCCGCCCGGTAATGTTATTTATTAACACGAGCCGTCCATACGATTGATCCGATGAATCCCGCCGCCTCCGATCTCGCTTCCCCCGCCGAGCCGCTCGACGCGGCGGGCCAGCCGGTGCCCGCCACCGCCCAGCTCGGCTTCGACATCGTGTCGCGCATCGCCGAATGCGCGCCGGCGCTGCGCGATGCCGAGCGCAAGGTGGCCTCGCGGATCCTCGACGATCTGGCCGCGGCCGCCCATGCCAGCATCGGCGAGATCGCCGCGCAGGCCGAGGTCAGCGTCGCCACCGTGACGCGCTTCGCCAAGGCGGTGGGCTGCCGCGACGTGCGCGAGCTGAAGCTGCGGCTGGCCCAGGCGGCCGCGGTCGGCGAGCGTTTCCTGGCGCCCGCGGCCGGCTTGCAGGACGACGCGGCCAGCGCCTCGCGCGTCTACGAGGACGTGCGCGCCACGCTCGAGCAGCACCACGCGCTGCTGCGGCAGACCGCGTTCGAGGCGCCGGCCGCGGCGCTGGCCAGCGCGCGCATGATCTATGTCTATGGCCAGGGCGGTGGCTCGACGGCGCTGGCCGACGAGCTGCGCTTCCGGCTGGTGCGCTTCGGCCGCCCGGTGGCGAGCTACCAGGACGCGCTCTTGCAGCGGATGGTGGCCAGCACCATGGGCGAGGATTGCGTGCTGGTGGCGCTGTCGGTGACGGGGCGCGTGCCCGAGTTGCTGGAGAGCTGCGCGCTGGCCAAGCGCTACGGCGCGCGCGTGATCGCGCTGACCGCGCCGGCCTCGCCGCTCGCGCGACTGGCCGACGACCTGATCCCGGTGGTCGCCTTCGAGACCGATTTCATCTTCAAGCCCTCGACCTCGCGCTACGCGCTCATGATGGCGCTCGACGTGCTGGTGACCGAGGTCGCGCTGCGGCTCGGCGACACCTGCCGCGAGACGCTGCGCCGCGTGAAGCACGCGCTCGACCAGCACCGCGGCGGCGGTGAACGACAACCCATCGGAGACTGACATGCATTCCCATCCCGAAGCGGCCGATACGCTGATCGTCGACGCGCTGCTGATCGACGGCACGGGCGCCGCGCCCGTCCAGCGCGATGTCGCGATCCGCGGCGAGCGCATCGTCGCCATCGGCAACCTGTCGAACTGGCTGGCCGAGGCGGTGATCGAGGCCGACGGCCTGGTGCTCGCGCCCGGCTTCATCGACGTGCACACGCACGACGACACGCACGTGATCCGCGCGCCGCAGATGCTGCCGAAGATCTCGCAGGGCGTGACCACGGTGGTGGTCGGCAACTGCGGGATCAGCGCCTCGCCGGTGACGCTGCGCGGCGAGCCGCCCGATCCGATGAACCTGCTCGGCGATCGCGAGGCGTTTCGCTACCCGAGCTTCGCGGCCTATGTCGAGGCGCTCGGCGCGGCCCAGCCTGCCGTCAACGTGGCGGCCCTGGTCGGCCACACGGCGCTGCGCAACAACCAGATGGACCGGCTCGATCGCGCCGCCAGCGGCGAGGAGATCGCCGCGATGCGCGCGCAGCTCGAGGAGGCGCTCGACAACGGCGCGCTCGGGCTCAGCTCGGGGCTCGCCTACGGTTCCGCGTTCGCGGCGCCGGTGGAGGAGGTGATGGCGCTGGCCGAGCCGCTGGCGAAGGCCGGCGCGCTCTACACCACCCACATGCGCACCGAGTTCGACGCGATCCTGGAGGCGATGGAGGAGGCCTACCGGGTCGGCCGCCACGCGCGCGTGCCGGTGGTGATCTCGCACCTGAAATGCGCCGGCCCGTCGAACTGGGGGCGCAGCGCCGAGGTGCTCGATTCGCTGGAGCGCGCGCGTCGCATCCAGCCGGTCGGCTGCGATTGCTACCCCTACAGCCGCAGTTCCTCGACGCTCGACCTGAAGCAGGTGACGGGCGATATCGAGATCACCATCACCTGGTCCGAGCCGCATCCCGAGATGGCCGGCAAGAAGATCGCCGCGATCGCGGCCGAGTGGGGCGTGAGCGAGCAGGAGGCGGGGCGCCGCCTGCAGCCGGCCGGCGCGGTCTATCACAACATGTCCGAGGACGACGTGCGCCGGATCCTCTCGCACCCGGCCACCATGGTCGGCTCGGACGGCCTGCCCAACGATCCGCTGCCGCATCCGCGCCTCTGGGGCGCGTTCCCGCGCGTGCTCGGCCATTACGCGCGCGACGAGCAACTGCTGTCGCTGGAGGAAGCGGTGCGCAAGATGAGTTCGTTGACGGCGCGGCGCCTGGGCCTCGACGGGCGCGGCGAGGTGCAGGTCGGCTACCAGGCCGACCTGGTGCTGTTCGATCCCGCCACGGTGATCGACCTGGCCTCGTTCGAGCAGCCGCAGCAGGCCGCGCGCGGGATCCACGCGGTGTGGGTCAACGGCGCGCTGTCCTATCGCGACGGCGCCAGCACCGGCGCGCGCGCGGGCCGCTTCGTGCCGCGCGGCACGCGCCGCGCCGAGGATGCGGCGTTCTGAGCATCGATTGTCCGGTGGGGCTGCCAGCCCCGGCCGAAACCGCAACTGCCGGCGCCTTCGCGGCGCCGCGCGAACCGGCCGCGTCGCGCTGACGGCGCGGCCCGAACCAGCAAACCGAAGGAGAAAGCGATGAAGCGTTACGGAGTGGGCGAAGCGAAGGGAACGGGCGGCCAGGTGATGCCGTTCGCGCGGGCGGTCGAGGCCGACGGCTGGCTGTATGTGTCGGGCCAGACGCCGATGGTGAACGGCGAGGTGGTCGAGGGCGGCATCGTCACGCAATCGAAGCAGACCATCGAGAACGTGATCGCGATCCTCAAGGAAGCCGGCTACGGCCTGGAGCACGTGGTCCGCTGCGGCGTCTGGCTCGACGACGCGCGCGATTTCGCCTCGTTCAACAAGGTGTTCGTCTCGTACTTCGGCGAGCATCCGCCGGCGCGCGCCTGCGTGCAGTCGAGCATGGTGATCGACTGCAAGGTCGAGGTGGACTGCATCGCCTACAAGCCGCCGGTCAAGTGAGCGGGCGGGCCGGGCCGTGAGGGTCCTGCCGGATGACATGGGACGCGGCAGCGGGAGCCTGGGGGCTCGCGCTGCCGCGTCGGTCGTTTACGGTGCCGCTGCCGGCGCTTGCGCTTCGGCGGGCGGGATCACTGCCGCGCGGTGCGCGCGTTGTCCGGCATCGGCTGGTTGAAGTTGGTGCGGAACGGATTGATGTCGAGCCCGCCGCGCCGCGTGTAGCGCGCGTAGACGGCCAGCTTCACGGGCCGGCATTCGCGCAGGATGTCGACGAAGATGCGCTCGACGCATTGCTCGTGGAAGCCGGTGTGGTTGCGAAACGAGATCAGGTAGCGCAGCAGCCCGGCCTGGTCGATCTGCGGGCCGACGTAGTGGATCTGCACGCTGCCCCAGTCGGGCTGGCCGGTGACGGGGCAGTTCGACTTCAGCAGGTCCGACACCAGGGTCTCCTCGACCGGCGATTCCTCGTGCGCGGCGCTCAGCAGCGAGGGATCGGGATGGTAGATGTCGGTGTCGAGGTCGAGGCGGTCGAGCGGGATGCCGTCGAGTTCGTCGAGCCTGAGCTTGCGGAACTCGGCCGGCGAGGCCAGTTGCACGGCCACGCTCGCGCCGCAGGCCGCGGATACGTCGCGCTTGAGCGCGTCGCGCACGGCCTCGAGCGAGTCGAAGGCGGTCTGCGCGAACGAGCCCAGGTACAGCTTGAAGGACTTCGATTCGACGATGTTCGGCGAATCGGCCGGCACCAGAAAGGTCGCCACCGCGATCTGCGGTTTGCCGCGCCGGTTCAGCCAGGACAGCTCGTAGGCGTTCCAGATGTCGGTGCCGAAGAAGGGCAGGGCGGCGCCGATGCCGATCTGCTCGCGCGCGCCGGCGCGCGGGATCGGGAACAGCAGGGCCGCGTCGTAGTCGGTGGTGTAGGCGGTGGCCTTGCCGAGCGGGGAATGTTCGGGTGTCATCGATCGGGTCTCCGTGGTCAGGCCAGGAACAGCCGGTAGGCCGGGTTCGCGGTCTCTTCGTGGAACGGGTAGCCGAGCGCGTCGAGGAAGGCGTCGAAGCCGGCGTGGTCGGCGGCCGGCACCTGCAGGCCCACCAGGATCGAGCTGTAGTCGGCGCCCTGGTTGCGGTAGTGGAACAGGCTGATGTTCCAGTCGGGGCCCATCGAGGACAGGAATTTCATCAGCGCGCCGGGGCGCTCCGGGAACACGAAGCGGAACAGCCGCTCCTCGCGCGACAGCGGCGAGCGGCCGCCCACCATGTAGCGGATATGGTCCTTCGAGAGCTCGTCGCCGGTCAGGTCGACGGTCTGGAAGCCGTGCGCCTCGAAATTCGCGGCGATCTCGGCCGATTCCTCGCGGCGGCGGATCTGCACGCCGACGAAGATGTGCGCCGAGCGCTCGTCGGCGATCCGGTAGTTGAACTCGGTCACGTTGCGCTCGCCCACCAGCTCGCAGAAGCGCCGGAAGCTGCCGCGTTCCTCGGGGATCGTCACGGCGAACACCGCCTCGCGCGCCTCGCCCACCTCGGCGCGCTCGGCCACGAAGCGCATCCGGTCGAAATTCATGTTGGCGCCCGAGGTGATCGCGATCAGCGTTTGGCCCTCGATGCCCTCGCGCTCGGCATAACGCTTGGCGCCGGCCACGGCCAGCGCGCCGGCCGGCTCGAGCAGGCTGCGCGTGTCCTGGAACACGTCCTTGATCGCCGCGCACAGCGCGTCGGTATCGACCGTGATCACGCCGTCGAGCAGCTCGCTGCAGAGCCGGAAGGTTTCGCCGCCGACCAGCTTGACCGCCGTGCCGTCGGAGAACAGGCCGACCTCGCTCAGGGTGACGCGCTCGCCGGCCTCGATCGATTGCGCCATCGCGCAGGAGTCGTCGGTCTGCACGCCGATCACGCGGATCTCGGGGCGCACCGCCTTCACGTAGGCGGCCACGCCGGCCGCCAGGCCGCCGCCGCCGATCGGCACGAAGATCGCGTGGATCGGGCCCTGGTGCTGGCGCAGTACCTCCATCGCCACGGTGCCCTGGCCGGCGATCACGTCGGGATCGTCGAAGGGGTGGACGAAGGTGAGTTCGCGCTGTTCCTGCACCTTTAATGCGTGGGCATAGGCATCGCTATAGGATTCGCCGGCCTGGATCACCTCGACGGTCGGCCCGCCATGGGCGCGCACCGCGTCCACCTTCACCTGCGGGGTGGTGACCGGCACCACGATCACGGCCTTCACGCCGAGCCGCGCCGCCGAAAAGGCCACGCCCTGGGCGTGGTTGCCGGCCGAGGCGGTGATCACGCCGCGCGCCAGCGCCTCGGCCGACAGATGCGCCATGCGGTTGTAGGCGCCGCGCAACTTGAACGAGAACACCGGCTGGTTGTCCTCGCGCTTGAGGAACACCGGGTTGCGCACGCGCGCGGACAGGTTGCGCGCCGGTTCCAGCGCGGTTTCGACGGCCACGTCGTAGACGCGCGCGGTGAGGATCTTCTTGAGGTAGTCGTGAGCAGCCATGACGGTCGCGCGGGTATCGGCCGGCGCGCCAGATAAGCGGGGAAAACCGCGATTCTAGCGCCAACCCCGCCCCGGCGGGCCTGCGCGAGCAGTGACCGACCGGACGGACGGGGAATTCCCGCCCGGCGGCGTTTCACGGGCCTGCCCGCCGGATCCGGGCGTCCACGCCGGCGCCGATCATGAGTTAGAATCCCGATTTGAATCAAGGATCGGAAGATGCAACGGCAATTTCGGACCGCCCACGTGAAGCCATCCCCGCGCGCAGCTTGTCCCGCGGCGGTTCGGCACGCGCACTGCGCGCGATCGTGCTGAGGGCTCCGAACGCCGCCAGGCGGCCGTGTCGACCGGACGTGGCGCGTACATGCGCATGCCGGTCCCGCGCCAAGCCGCGCGCCTGGTAACAGAAGATTTTCCCCAGATTCGCGCACCACGCGCATGCTGGTGTCGTGCCTTCGATGCGCACGGCCGCCGGCCCTCCGAACCGTCCGAACATGAACGCACCACAAGTTTTCGATCCGCATGGCGCGGCAACCGCCGTCGCAGCCGACCTCGCCCCGCGCCTGCGCGAAATCCCGTACAACTACACCTCGTTCTCCGACCGCGAAATTGTGATTCGCCTGCTCGGCGAGGAGGCCTGGGCCGCGCTCGACGAGCTGCGTGGCGAGCGCCGCACCGGCCGATCGGCCCGGATGCTGTACGAGGTGCTGGGCGACATCTGGGTGGTGCGTCGCAATCCCTACCTGCAGGACGACCTGCTCGACAACCCGAAGCGCCGCCAGATGCTGATCGACGCGCTGAGCCACCGGCTCGCGGAGATCGACAAGCGCCGCCAGGCCGACCTTTCCGAGCACGGCGACGAGCCGGGCCGCGAGCGTGCCTCGCGGGTGGCGATGCTGACGGTGGCCGCGCGTGGCGCGGTGGACGCCTTCGCGCGCGAATTCGAGCAGATGGCCGAGCTGCGCCGGCGCGCCACCAAGGCGCTGGGCCGCTGCACGCAGAAGGACAACATCCGCTTCGACGGCCTGGCGCGCGTCTCGCACGTCACCGACGCCACCGACTGGCGCGTCGAGTACCCGTTCGTGATCCTCACGCCCGATACCGAGGCCGAGATCGCCGGCCTGATCAAGGCCTGCTTCGAGCTCGGCCTGACCGTGATCCCGCGCGGCGGCGGCACCGGCTACACGGGCGGCGCGGTGCCGCTCACGCCGTTCTCGGCCGTGATCAACACCGAGAAGCTGGAACAGCTCGGCGCGGTCGAGCTGACCGAGCTGCCGGGCGTCGCGCACAAGGTGCCGACCATCTTCTCGGGCGCGGGCGTGGTCACGCGCCGCGTGACGGAGGCGGCCGAGGCCGCCGGCTACGTGTTCGCGGTCGACCCGACCTCGCTGGACGCCTCCTGCATCGGCGGCAACGTGGCGATGAACGCGGGCGGCAAGAAGGCGGTGCTGTGGGGCACCGCGCTCGACAACCTGGCCTGGTGGCGGATGGTCGACCCGGACGGCAACTGGCTGGAAGTCACGCGCCACGACCACAATCAGGGCAAGATCCACGACATCGCGGTGGCGCGCTTCGAGCTGAAGTGGTTCGACGGCGCCCACGCGCCGGGCGAGAAGCTGATCAGGAGCGAGATGCTCGAGATCGAGGGCAAGCGCTTCCGCAAGGAAGGGCTCGGCAAGGACGTCACCGACAAGTTCCTGGCCGGCCTGCCGGGCGTGCAGAAGGAAGGCTGCGACGGGCTGATCACCTCGGCGCGCTGGGTGCTGCACAAGATGCCGGCGCACACGCGCACCGTCTGCCTGGAGTTCTTCGGCCAGGCGCGCGAGGCGATCCCGAGCATCGTCGAGATCAAGGACTACCTGTTCGAGACCTCGAAGCAGGGCGGCGCGATCCTGGCGGGCCTGGAGCACCTCGACGAGCGCTACCTGCGCGCGGTCGGCTATGCCACCAAGAGCAAGCGCAACGCCTTCCCCAAGATGGTGCTGATCGGCGACATCGTCGGCGACGATGCCGACGCGGTGGCGGCCGCCACCTCGGAAGTGATCCGCATGGCCAACGGCAAGAGCGGCGAGGGCTTCGTCGCGGTCAGCGCCGAGGCCCGCAAGCGCTTCTGGCTGGATCGCAGCCGCACCGCGGCGATCGCGAAGCACACCAACGCCTTCAAGATCAACGAAGACGTGGTGATCCCGCTGAACCGGATGGGCGAGTACACCGACGCGATCGAGCGGATCAACATCGAGCTGTCGCTGAAGAACAAGCTGCAACTGGTGGATGCGCTGGAGGCCTTCTTCCGCACCGGCGAGCTGCCGCTCGGCAAGAGCGACGACGCCAACGAGATCCCCAGCGCCGAGCTGCTGGAAGATCGCGTGCAGCACGCGCTGGAGCTGCTCAAGCAGGTGCGCGCGCGCTGGGAGTTCCTGCGCGACCGGCTCGACATGCCGCTGCGCGAGGCTCAGCACTATCTGGTCCAGCTCGGCTACGAGAAGCTCGCGGCCACCTTCGCGGCGCGCGCCGACGCGCAGCCCGAGGCCAGCGTGTTCCACATCACCCAGGACCGCACGGTACGCGTGTCGTGGAAGCAGGAAGTGCGCGCCGAGCTGCGCAACATCTTCAACGGCGGCGCCTTCAAGCCGATCCTCGACGAGGCGCAGGCGATCCACAAGCGCGTGCTGCGCGGCCGCGTGTTCGTCGCGCTGCACATGCACGCCGGCGACGGCAACGTCCACACCAACCTGCCGGTCAACTCCGACAACTACGAGATGCTGCAGGACGCGCATGCCGCGGTGGCGCGCATCATGCAGGTGGCGCGTTCGCTGGACGGCGTGATCTCGGGCGAGCACGGCATCGGCATCACCAAGCTGGAGTTCCTGACCGACGAGGAGCTGCGCGAATTTCGCGCCTACAAGCAGCGCGTCGATCCGAACGGCCGCTTCAACAAGGGCAAGCTGCTGGAAGGCGCCGACCTGCGCAACGCCTACACGCCCAGCTTCGGGCTGATGGGCTACGAGTCGCTGATCATGCAGCAGTCCGACATCGGCGCGATCGCCGATTCGGTCAAGGACTGCCTGCGCTGCGGCAAGTGCAAGCCGGTCTGCGCGACCCACGTGCCGCGCGCCAACCTGCTCTACAGCCCGCGCAACAAGATCCTCGCCACCTCGCTGCTGGTGGAGGCCTTCCTGTACGAGGAGCAGACGCGCCGCGGCGTGTCGATCAAGCACTGGGACGAGTTCAACGACGTGGCCGACCACTGCACGGTCTGCCACAAGTGCGCCACGCCCTGCCCGGTGAAGATCGACTTCGGCGACGTGACCATGAACATGCGCAACCTGCTGCGCAAGATGGGCAAGAAGAAGTTCAATCCGGGCCAGGCCGCCGGCATGTTCTTCCTGAACGCCACCAATCCGCAGACCATCAATGCCGCGCGCGGCGTGATGATGGGCGTCGGCTACAAGGCCCAGCGCCTGGCCAGCGACATGCTCAAGAAGGTCACGAAGAAGCAGACCGCGCGGCCGCCCGCCACCACCGGCAAGCCGCCGGTGGTCGAGCAGGTGATCCACTTCGTGAACAAGAAGATGCCGGGCAACCTGCCGAAGAAGACGGCGCGCGCGCTGCTCGACATCGAGGACAACAAGATCGTGCCGATCATCCGCAACCCGAAGACCACCAGCGTGGATTCGGAAGCGGTGTTCTACTTCCCGGGTTGCGGCTCGGAGCGGCTGTTCTCGCAGGTCGGCCTGGCCACCCAGGCGATGCTGTGGGAGGCCGGGGTGCAGACCGTGCTGCCGCCGGGCTACCTGTGCTGCGGTTATCCGCAGCGCGGCTCGGGCCAGTACGACAAGGCCGAGCAGATCGTCACCGACAACCGCGTGCTGTTCCATCGCGTCGCGAACACGCTGAACTACCTCGACATCAAGACGGTGGTGGTGTCCTGCGGCACCTGCTACGACCAGCTCGCCGGCTACGAATTCGAGAAGATCTTCCCGGGCTGCCGGATCATCGACATCCACGAGTTCCTGCTCGAGAAGGGCATGAAGCTGGAAGGCGTGGCGGGCACGCGCTACATGTACCACGACCCCTGCCACACGCCGATCAAGACCATGGACCCGGTCAAGCTCGTCAACGAGCTGATGGGCGCGGAGAAGGACGGCTACCAGATCGCCAAGAACGACCGCTGCTGCGGCGAGTCGGGCACGCTGGCGGTCACGCGGCCGGATATCTCGACCCAGATCCGCTTCCGCAAGGAGGAGGAGATCCGCAAGGGCGCGGCGCGCCTGCGCAACATCCCGGTGGTGTCGGGCGATGGCGCGAGCGGCGCGGGCGAGGCCGAGGTGAAGATCCTGACCAGTTGCCCGTCCTGCCTGCAGGGTCTGTCGCGCTACAACGAGGATGCCAACATCGAGGCCGACTACATCGTCGTCGAGATCGCGCGCAACGTGCTCGGCGAGAACTGGATGGCCGACTACGTGGCCCGCGCCAACAACGGCGGGATCGAACGGGTCCTGGTGTAAAGTCGGGGCGTTCCCCTCTGCAAGGAACTGACGATGGATTGCGTATTCTGCCGCGAGGACGGCGGCGAACTGCTCTGGAAGGACGAGCGGCTGCGGGTGGTGCTGGCGAGCGGCGAAACCGATTATCCGGGCTTCTGCCGGGTGATCTGGCAGACGCACGTGGCCGAGTTCACCGACCTGACGCCGGCCGACCGCTCGCACCTGATGCTGGTGGTGGCGGCGGTCGAGCGCGCCGTGCGCCGCGTGATGCAGCCCGACAAGGTCAATCTCGCGAGCCTCGGCAACCAGGTGCCGCACGTCCACTGGCACGTGATTCCGCGCTTCTCCAACGACGCGCACTTTCCGCAGCCGATCTGGGCGCCGCGCCAGCGCTCGGTGTCCGAGCCGCTGCTGCGGCTGCGCGCGGCGCAGGCGAGCCTGCTGCACAATGCGGTGCACGAGGAAATCGAACTGATCCTGAACGAGAGGGATGCATGAGCGGCTTGACCCCGACCACGCCGATTCCATCCGGCGTGGTGGTGCACGCGGTGTCGCGCGTGCTCGAACTGCAGTACCCGAACGGCGAGAGCTATCGCGTCCCGTTCGAGCTGATGCGCGTCTATTCGCCGTCCGCCGAGGTGCGCGGCCATGGCCCCGGCCAGGAGACGCTGCAGACCGGCAAGCGCGAGGTGTCGATCACCGCGCTCGAGGGCGTCGGCAACTACGCCTTGCAGCCGACCTTCTCGGACGGCCACTCGACCGGCATCTATTCGTGGGACCTGCTGTATGAGCTCGCGACGCGCCAGGATGCGCTCTGGCGCGACTATTTCGACAGATTGCAGGCGGCCGGCGTCGAGCGCGACGCGCCGATGCCCGGGGCGGGCTCCCCGCGCGGCCACTGCCACTGATTGACCACCGACTGAACCGACGGCGCCCCACCCGGCGCCGTCTTGCCATTTCCAGAGGATTCACGCGATGAGCAAAACCCACTTCGGTTTCGAGACTGTCGACGAGGGCGACAAGGCGAAAAAGGTGGCGGGGGTGTTCCACTCGGTCGCGAGCAACTACGACCTGATGAACGACCTGATGTCGGCCGG
Source organism: Burkholderia gladioli (assembly GCF_000959725.1). NCBI lineage: Bacteria > Pseudomonadati > Pseudomonadota > Betaproteobacteria > Burkholderiales > Burkholderiaceae > Burkholderia > Burkholderia gladioli. Next base: position 1,018,047 of record NZ_CP009323.1, on the reverse strand, counting down.
CATGCACCGGGCCTGGAAGGCCTTCACGATCGCCCAGGCGAACGTGCGCCCCGGCTACAAGGTGCTCGACCTCGCCGCAGGCACCGGCGACCTGACCAGGGCCTTCGCCAAGGCCGCCGGCCCGACCGGCGAGGTCTGGCATACCGATATCAACGAATCGATGCTGCGGGTGGGGCGCGACCGCCTGCTCGACAAGGGCGTGGTGACGCCCTCGCTGCTCTGCGATGCCGAGAAGATCCCGTTCCCCGACAACTACTTCGACGTGGTGACGGTTGCCTTCGGGCTGCGCAACATGACCCGCAAGGACGCGGCGCTGGCCGAGATGCGCCGGGTCACCAAGCCGGGCGGCCGGGTGATGGTGCTCGAATTCTCGAAAGTGTGGGACCCGCTGAAGAAAGCCTACGACTTGTATTCTTTCAAAGTATTACCGTGGCTCGGGGATAAATTCGCGAAAGATGCCGACAGTTACCGGTATTTGGCCGAATCTATCCGCATGCACCCGGATCAGGACACCCTGAAGACGATGATGGAACTCGCTGGCCTCGACGCCGTCAAATATTACAATTTGTCAGGTGGCGTGGTAGCGTTACACCTCGGAACCAAGTATTAAGGGGTTCTTTCCATACAGTTGTCTTTCAATTTGGAGATGGTGATGTCTGATTCCCGTTCGTTCAACAACCGCAGCAAGCAGCCGAGGCCGTGGGCGCGACGGATCGGCACCCTGTTCATGGTCGGCCTGCTGACGGCCGGCACCTTCGCGTCGCTCGACGCCGAAGCCCGGCGGATGGGCGGCGGGCGCAGCGTCGGCCGCCAATCGCAGATGGTCCAGCAGCGCCAGGCCACGCCGCCGGCGCAGCAGCAGCCGATGCAGCAGGCGGCGCCGTCGCCGGCCCAGCGCGGCGCGCAGCCGGCACCGGCCGCGCAGCCGAACCGCTCGCGCTGGCTCGGGCCGATCGCCGGCCTGGCGGCCGGCCTCGGCATCGCGGCGCTGCTGTCGCATTTCGGCCTGGGCGGCGCCTTTGCCAGCATGATGGCCAACGTGATCGTGATCGCGCTGCTGGCCTTCATCGGTATCTGGATCGTGCGCAAGCTGATGAACCGCAATCGCAAGCCCGAGCCGGCTTATGCGGGCGCGGGTTCGTCGCCGGGTTCGTCAATGAACCGCGGCGGCTACGACGCCGGTTCGAACGGCGGTTACGCGAGCCAGAACCAGGCTTATGCCCCGGCGCCGTCGCAACCGGCTTCGTCGAGCAGCTATGCCAACGAGGCGGCCGGCGTGTTCGGCGGCGGCGCGGCGGCAGCGGGCGCGGGCCTGGCGGCCGCCGGCACGGCGTCGTCGGTGCCGGCCGGCTTCGACAGCGAGGCCTTCGTGCGCAATGCCAAGGTCTACTTCATCCGCCTCCAGGCGGCCTGGGACGAAGGCAACATGACCGATATCCGCGAGTTCACCACGCCGGAGATGTTCGCCGAGGTGAAGGTCGACCTGGCCTCGCGCGGCGCGGACAAGAACCAGACCGACGTGGTCCAGCTCGAGGCGGAGCTGCTCGGCGTCGAGGAGCGCGGCAACCAGTACGAGGCGAGCGTGCGCTTCCACGGCCTGATCCGCGAGGCGCCGGGCGCCTCGGCCGAGCCCTTCGAGGAGGTCTGGAACCTCACCAAGTCGGGCAACGAAGGCTGGCTGCTGGCCGGCATCCAGCAGATCAACCTGCACTGAGCGAAGGCGGCACGCCGGCCCTGAACGCACCCGGTATCACGCCGGAACAGGGCCGGACCGATCCGACGTTACAATAGAAACCCGCGCGGGCACCCTGCTTGCGCGGGTTTTTTACTCAGTCCGATGACCTTTGCCGCCAAGTCTGTCGCCGCTGCTGTCAACCACCTGCTCGCCCGCGAATCCTGGGCGCGCGAACGCCTGATTCCCTACGCCGGGAAAACCGCCCGGCTCGAATTCCCCCCGCTGACCCTGTTGCTGCTGGTGCAGCCCGATGGCTATTTCGCCGCCGTCGAGGCTCACGAGGCGCCGCAACCCGACGTCTCGATCGCCCTGGGCGGTGCGCGGCAATCGCCGTTCGACGCCGTCACGGCCTTCGTGCAGGGGGGGCAGGCCGCCGTCATGAAGCACGTCAAGCTGGAGGGCGATGCCGAATTCGCCACCCAGCTCGCCAAGCTCGCCGAACACCTGCGCTGGGAGCCCGAGGAGGATCTCGCGCGCGTGCTCGGCGACGCTCCCGCCCATCGGATCGCCACCCTGGTGCGTTCGGCGGGCGACCAGGCGCTTCGTACCAGCCGTAATCTGCTCGACTCGCTGAGCGAATATTTTCTCGATGAGAACCCGCAAGTCGTGCGCCGCGCCGCGCTCGGCGAGTTCGACGCCGAACTGGCCCGCGCACGCGATGCCCTGGCCCGCGTCGAGAAGCGTATCGAGCGCCTAGAACAACGATCCGGCACCCCGGCGGGCGACAGCTCGCGCGGTGGGCACTGAGGGCTGTACCGCATGCGCATTTTCCGTTTCATCAAAATCGTCTACACCGTGATCCGCTTCGGCCTCGACGAGGTCATGCTGTCGCGCATCGACGATCGCCGCGTCAAGCTGCTGCTGCGCATCACCACCATCGGCCGCCGCTTTTCCGATCCGCCGGCGGTGCGCCTGCGCCGCGCGCTCGAAAGCCTGGGGCCGATCTTCGTGAAGTTCGGCCAGATGCTGTCGACGCGTCGCGACGTGCTGCCGCCCGATTTCGCGATCGAGCTGACCAAGCTGCAGGACCAGGTGCCGCCCTTCGATTCGGCGCTGGCCATGTCGCTGGTCGAGAAATCGCTGGGCGCGCCGATCAGCGCGCTGTTCGACGAGTTCGACCCGGTGCCGGTGGCCAGCGCCTCGATCGCCCAGGTGCATTTCGCCAAGCTCAAGGAGGGCGCGCACGCCGGCAAGGAAGTGGCCGTCAAGGTGCTGCGCCCGAACATGCTGCCGGTGATCGACTCGGACATGGCGCTGCTGCGCGACATCGCCACCTGGGCCGAGCGGCTCTGGCCCGACAGCCGGCGCCTCAAGCCGCGCGAGGTGGTGGCCGAGTTCGACAAGTACCTGCACGACGAGCTCGACCTGATGCGCGAGGCCGCCAACGGCAGCCAGCTGCGCCGCAACTTCGCCGGGCTGGATCTGCTGCTGGTGCCGGAGATGTTCTGGGACTACAGTTCCTCCTCGGTGCTGGTGATGGAGCGCATGAAGGGCGTGCCGATCAGCCAGGTCGACACCTTGCGCGCGGCGGGCGTCGATATCCCCAAGCTGGCGCGCGAAGGCGTGGAGATCTTCTTCACCCAGGTGTTCCGCGACGGCTTCTTCCATGCCGACATGCACCCGGGCAACGTGTTCGTGAGCCTCGACCCGAACCATTTCGGCCGCTACATCGCGCTCGACTTCGGCATCGTCGGCGCGCTTTCCGACTTCGACAAGAATTACCTGGCGCAGAATTTCCTGGCCTTCTTCAAGCGCGACTACCATCGCGTCGCCACCCTGCACCTCGAGTCGGGCTGGGTGCCGCCGCATACGCGCGTCGAGGAGCTGGAGAGCGCGATCCGCGCGGTCTGCGAGCCGTATTTCGACCGCGCGCTGAAGGACATCTCGCTGGGCCAGGTACTGATGCGCCTGTTCTCCACATCGCGCCGCTTCAACGTCGAGATCCAGCCGCAACTGGTGCTGCTGCAGAAGACCATGCTCAACGTCGAGGGCCTGGGCCGTTCGCTGGACCCGGAGCTCGATCTCTGGAAGACCGCCAAGCCCTATCTCGAGCGCTGGATGACCGAGCAGATCGGCCTGCGCGGCTGGTACGAGCGCTTCAAGGTCGAGGCGCCGCAATGGAGCAAGACGCTGCCGCAACTGCCGCGCCTGATCCACCAGGCGTTCGCGGAGCGGCACGATTCGCCGCGCGGGCTCAGCGACGAGTTGATGCAGCAGATCCTGACCGAGCAGAAGCGCACCAACCGGCTGCTGCAGGCCCTGCTGGTGTTCGGGCTGGCGGTCGGCGTCGGCGCGATCGTGGCGCGCGTGCTGCTGGTGCTGGCGGCCGGCGCCTGAGCGCGGCGATCGACGGCGCCTGGCCGTGATCGGCGGTGAGTGTTCGCGGCGATGCTGCCGGCGGCGAAATCGGGAGAGCAGATGAGCGATACCAGCAAGCAGGCCGGCGCTTCGGCGCCGGCCTCGGCCGAGGTGCCGGCCGCAGCGATCGCCCCCGGCGCGGCAGCCGGCTTCGCGAGCCGCGATCCGGGCAGCGCCGCGTTCTGGGACGAACGTTTCGAACGCGGCTTCGTGCCCTGGGACCTGGCACGCGTGCCCGATGCGTTCGCCGCCTTCGCGGCCGCGCGTTCGCCGTGCCCGGTGCTGATCCCCGGCTGCGGCAGCGCGTACGAGGCGCTCTGGCTGGCGCGCGCCGGCTGGCCGGTGAAGGCGATCGATTTCTCGGCGAGCGCGGTGGCCGCCGCGCGCCGGCAACTGGGCGAGCATGCCGGGCTGGTGGAGGAGGCCGATTTCTTCGCCTACACGCCGCCGTTCCGGCCGCAATGGATCTACGAGCGCGCCTTCCTCTGCGCGCTGCCGCCCGCGCGCTGGGACGACTACGCGGCGCGCATGGCGGCGCTGCTGCCCGAGGGCGGTTTGCTGGCGGGTTGCTTCTTCATCGGCGCGACGTCCAAGGGACCGCCGTTCGGGATCGACCGCGATGCGCTCGATGCCTTGCTCGGCCGGTATTTCACGCTGGAGGAAGCGTGTCCGGTCACGGATTCGCTGCCGGTGTTCGACGGGCGCGAGCAATGGCTGAGCTGGCGCCGCCGCTCGGGGAGCTGAGCGGGCTTTCGGATATAATTCAAGGTTTTGCAAGACGTTTCTAGTTTCCGCGGGAAAAGATCATGCCGATTTACGCCTATCGTTGCGATGCATGCGGTTTCGCCAAGGACGTGCTCCAGAAGATGAGCGACGCGCCGCTGTCCGTTTGCCCGGAGTGCGGCAAGAATGCCTTTCGCAAGCAGGTCACCGCAGCCGGGTTCCAGTTGAAGGGCTCGGGCTGGTACGTGACCGACTTCCGGGGCGGTTCGGGCGGCACCAGCGCCGCTGCCACCGGCACGCCGGCCGAGGCCGGCGGCAGTACCTCCGGCGGGGACGCCGCGGCGGGCGCGGAGGCGGCCAAGCCCGCCGCCGCGCCGGCAGCGGCACCCGCGGCAGCGGCTCCGGCGGCGCCGGCCGCCGCCAGCGATACCTGACTCGTCCGGCGCCCGGTTCGGGCGGCGGCTTGTGCGTGCCGAGCTCCGGCGTGCTTACCTGACGGCAGATGATGAAGAAGACGACCCTCAAAACGGTATTCCTGACCGGCCTGCTGGTCCTCGTTCCGCTGGCGATCACGCTGTGGGTGCTCGGCTCGGTGATCGGCATCATGGACCAAACCTTGCTGCTGCTGCCCGAATCCTGGCAGCCCGAGCGGCTGCTGGGCTTCCACCTGCCCGGCATCGGCGCGGTCCTGACGCTGGCCTTCATCTTCATCGTCGGGCTGGCCACGCAGAATTTCATCGGCCAGAAGCTGGTCACGTGGTGGAATGCGGTGGTGCGGCACATCCCGGTGGTCGGGCCGATCTACACCAGCGTCAAGCAGGTCTCGGACACGCTGCTGTCGAGCAGCGGCAACGCCTTTCGCAAGGCGCTGCTGATCGAGTACCCGCGCCGCGGGTCTTATACGATCGCGTTTCTGACCGGCGTGCCGGGCGGCGACGTGGTCAACCACCTGAAGGAAGAGTACGTGAGCGTCTACGTGCCGACCACGCCGAATCCCACCTCGGGTTTCTTCCTGATGGTGCCGAAAAGCGAGGTGGTCGAGCTCGACATGTCGGTCGACGCCGCGCTGAAGTACATCGTTTCGATGGGCGTGGTCGCGCCTTCGGTGCCCGTGCCCGCACCGGCGCGGCCGCCCGTCGAGCCGCCGCTGTAATTTCCGGGCGCCAGCCGCGCCCCGTTGATCAAAAACCGAACGAAAGCAAACATCATGTCGATGCGAACTGAATACTGCGGTCTCGTGACCGAACACCTGCTGGGCCAAACCGTGTCGCTGTGCGGCTGGGTGCATCGCCGCCGCGATCACGGCGGTGTGATCTTCATCGACCTGCGCGATCGTGAAGGCCTCGTGCAGGTGGTGTGCGATCCGGATCGCGCCGAGATGTTCGCGACCGCCGAAGGCGTGCGCAACGAGTTCTGCATCCAGGTCAAGGGCCTGGTGCGCGGTCGTCCGGACGGCACGATCAACGCGGGCCTCAAGAGCGGCAAGATCGAGGTGCTGTGCCACGAGCTGACGGTGCTGAACCCGTCGGTCACGCCGCCGTTCCAGCTCGACGACGACAATCTCTCCGAAACCACGCGCCTCACGCATCGCGTGCTCGACCTGCGCCGCCCGCACATGCAGAACAACCTGCGCCTGCGTTACCGCGTGGCGATCGAGGTGCGCAAGTACCTCGACGAGCAGGGCTTCATCGACATCGAGACGCCGATGCTCACCAAGAGCACGCCGGAAGGCGCGCGCGACTACCTGGTGCCCTCGCGCGTCAACGCGGGCCAGTTCTTCGCGCTGCCGCAGTCGCCGCAGCTGTTCAAGCAGTTGCTGATGGTGGCGAACTTCGATCGCTACTACCAGATCACCAAGTGCTTCCGCGACGAGGACCTGCGCGCCGATCGCCAGCCCGAATTCACCCAGATCGACTGCGAGACCTCCTTCCTCGGCGAACAGGAGATTCGCGACCTGTTCGAGGAAATGATCCGCCACGTCTTCAAGAAGACGATCGGCGTCGAGCTCGACGCGAGCTTCCCGGTGATGCCGTATTCGGAAGCGATGGCGCGTTTCGGTTCGGACAAGCCGGACCTGCGCGTCAAGCTCGAATTCACCGAGCTGACCGATGCCATGAAGGACGTCGAGTTCAAGGTGTTCAGCACGCCGGCCAACTCGAAGGACGGCCGTGTCGCGGCGCTGCGCGTGCCCAAGGGCAGCGAGCTCACGCGCGGCGATATCGACGGCTACACCGAATTCGTGCGCATCTACGGCGCCAAGGGCTTGGCCTGGATCAAGGTCAACGAGAAGGCGAAGGGCCGCGACGGCCTGCAGAGCCCGATCGTCAAGAACCTGCACGACGCCTCGATCGCGGCGATGCTGGAGCGCACCGGCGCCCAGGACGGCGACATCATCTTCTTCGCGGCGGATCGCGCGAAGGTGGTCAACGACAGCCTCGGCGCGCTGCGCCTGAAGATCGGCCACTCGGAATTCGGCAAGGCCAACGGCCTGGTCGAGTCGGGCTGGAAGCCGCTGTGGGTGATCGACTTCCCGATGTTCGAGTACGACGAGGACGAGGTTCGCTACGTGGCCGCGCACCACCCGTTCACGAGCCCGAAGGACGAGCACCTCGAGTACCTCGAGACCGACCCGGGCCGTTGCCTGGCCAAGGCCTACGACATGGTGCTGAACGGCTGGGAAATCGGCGGCGGTTCGGTGCGGATCTTCCAGGAAGACGTGCAGAGCAAGGTGTTCCGCGCGCTGAAGATCGGGCCGGAGGAGGCGCAGGCGAAGTTCGGCTTCCTGCTCGACGCGCTGCAATACGGCGCGCCCCCGCACGGCGGCATCGCCTTCGGCCTGGACCGCATCGTCACGATGATGGCCGGCGCCGATTCGATCCGCGACGTGATCGCGTTCCCGAAGACCCAGCGCGCGCAGGATCTGCTCACGCAGGCGCCGAGCCCGGTCGACGAGCGCCAGCTCAAGGAACTGCATATCCGCCTGCGCCAGCCGGAAGCGCCGAAGGCCTGAGGCTTCGCGCTAGGCTGCGCATGAAAATAACCCTGCCGGCGGCAACGCCGGCAGGGTTTTTTATCGCCCGTCGATCGGGCACAGGGGCACAGCTAGGGCAGGCGCCGCGCTTCGGTACGCTTCAGGCGATCGCCAGGAAGCGCGCCAGGCAGGGGTTGCGATTCGCCGGCGACCAGACCAGCGCCTGCTCGATGGTCGGCGCGTCGACCAGCGGGCGGAACACCACGTCGGCCCATTGCGCGCGGCGCATCGATTCGGGCACCAGCGCGACGCCGACACCTTCGTCGACCAGCCCGAGCACGGTCTGCTGCAGTTGTACCTCGAGCCGGATGTTCGGCTCGAAGCCGCCCTGGCGGCAGTGGCCGACGATGGCCGCGCGCAAGGTCGGCGCGACCGATTCGACCGCCATCACGAAGGGCTCGCCGGCCAGTTCGGCGATCCGCAGTCGGCGGGCCCGTGCGCGCGGATGCTCGCGGGAGAGCGCCACGCACAGCGGCTCGGTGACCACGATGCGCTGCTCCAGCCCCTCGTGCGGCGGCCCGGGGAACAGGATCGCCGCGTCGATATGGCCGTTCAGCACCTGCTCGGCGAGATCGTTCGAGACCGTCTCGCGCAGGTGCAGCGCGACCTCCGGCCAGGCGGCGCCGAATTCGCGCGCGTAACGCGGCACCACGCTGTAGGCGGCGCACATCGTGAAGCCCACCGTCAGCTTGCCGGCTGCACCCGAGGCGGCCGCGCGCGCGTGGTGGGCGGCGCGCTCGACGGCGGCCAGGATCGCCTTCGCGTCGTCGCGAAAGCGCTCGCCGGCCGGCGTCAGCGTCACGCCGCGCGGGCCGCGCTCGACCAGGGTCACGCCCAGCGAGGCCTCCAGCGCCGCGATCTGGCGCGACAGCGGCGGCTGCGACAGATTCAGGCGCGTCGCGGCGCGGCCGAAATGACCCGTTTCGGCCAGCGCGACGAAATAGCGGAGCGGCTTGATATCGAGCACGATGCAGAAAAGGTATGAGTAGACACTAAAAATCGCATTGGATTGTATCAAGCGGGCGGGTTAGGCTCGTCGGTTTTCCCGCCCGGCCGTCACGCCGCCGGCGCTTTTCCGTTCCTCCTGCCTTGCCGAGTCTCGCCGTGTCCGCCACGCTGCCCATCCTGCTGCCGATCTTCGCGCTGATCCTGGCCGGTTTCCTCTGCCGCCGGCGCGGCTTGCTGGGCCCCAGCGCCGCCTCGGAGCTGAACCGCTTCGTGGTCTGGCTGGCGCTGCCGGCGCTGCTGTTCGACGTGATGGCGCATGCCACCTGGGCGCAGCTCGACCAGCCGCGCTTCATCGCCGCCTTCTCGATCGCCTGCGCCGCCGTGTTCGGCGCGGTGCTCGCACTGCGCCTGGCGCGCGGCCGGCCGCTCGCCGACGCCAGCGTCGACGCGATCGCGGCCGCCTACCCGAACACCGGCTACATCGGCTTTCCCCTGGCCCTGCTGGTGTTCGGCCCGCCCGGGCTGATGCCGACCACCATCGTCACCATCATCGTGGCCTGCGTGCTGTTCGGCTTCGCGATCGTGCTGATCGAGATCGGCCTGCAGAGCGAGCGCGCGCCGCACCGGCTGGCGCTGAAGGTGCTGGCCTCGCTGGGCCGCAATCCGCTGATCGTCTCGCCGATCGTCGGCGCGCTGGTATCCGCCGCGCATGTCGCGCCGCCGGCCAGCGTCGAGACCTTCCTCAAGCTGCTCGGCGGCGCGGCCAGCCCCTGCGCGCTGGTCAGCCTCGGCCTGTTCCTGGCCGAGAAGCGGCCCGCGCACGGCGTGCTGCCCGATGCGCTGCTGCTCACCGCGATCAAGCTGGTGGTGCAGCCGGCGCTGACCTGGTGGCTGTCGGCGCGCGTGTTCGGCCTGCCGCCGGTGCTGGTCGCGATGGCCGTGGTGCTGGCCGCGCTGCCGACCGGCACCGGGCCCTTTATGCTCGCCGAGTTCTATCGCCGCGAGCCGCAGGTGACATCGCGCACCATCCTGTTCTCGACGGTGGCCTCGATCGCCACGCTGTCCATGCTGCTGATCCTGCTGCCGCGCGCCTGACGTCGGCGTCTCGTCGGCGGTGCCGGGCGGTTCCGGCGGATTGCCGCGGGCCCCGTCCCGACACGCGCCGGCCTTCGTTTTGCGGTACAGTCTGCCGGTTCCGAAGCTGCCGGCCGGCAGGCTCGCCGAGCCCCGGCCGCCGAACCGCAAGACATGACGAAGCCACCGAAAATCCCCGAATCCGTCCTGGTCGTGATCCACACCGCCGCGCTCGACGTGCTGATCATCAAGCGCGCCGACCTGCCGGGTTTCTGGCAGTCCGTGACCGGCGCCAAGGACTGGCTCGACGAGCCGCTGGCCGCTACCGCCGTGCGCGAGGTGGGCGAGGAAACGGGCATCGTGGTGGGCGGCGAGGGCGTGCCGCCGGGCGCGCTCCACGACTGGCGCCACCAGATCGAATACAGCATCTACCCGCAATACCGGCATCGCTACGCGCCGGGCGTCACGCGCAACACCGAGCATTGGTTCAGCCTCGAGGTGCCGGCCGGCATCGCCGTGACACTCTCGCCGCGCGAGCATACCGATTACGTCTGGCTGCCCTATCGCGAGGCCGCCGCGCGCTGCTATTCGCCCTCCAACAGCGAGGCGATCCTGCAACTGCCGGCGCGCCTGGCGGCACGCGGGACATGAGCGCGGGCGGCCGGCTGCGCCTGACCCAGCTGCGGGACCTGTTCCTGCAGGAACGCGGGTCCTCGTCGCGGCTGGCGTTTTCCTCGGGCAATACCGTCACGCTCTGCGACGGCGGTGCCGAATTCTTCCCGGCCCTGGTGCGCCGCATCGACAGCGCCTCGCAATCGGTGCTGCTGGAAACCTACATCTTCTGCGACGACCCTGCCGGCCGCCTGGTCTCGGATGCGCTGCTGCGCGCCGCCGCCCGCGGCGTGCACGTGCGCGTGATCACCGACGGCATCGGCACGGCGCGCCTGCCGCTGTTCGAGACCTGGGGCGAGGCCGGCATCGAGCACCGCATCTACAACCGCTACCTGTTCGGCCGCTTCGGCTTCTCGCGCACGCATCGCAAGCTGGCCTGCGTCGACGATTCCCACGCGTTCTGCGGCGGCATCAACATCGTGGACGACTACGACCAGAACGGCGAGACGCTGCCGTATCCGCGCTGGGACTTCGCCGTCGAGCTGGCCGGCCCGGCGGTGGCCGACATCCGCGCCGCCTTAGAGGTGCAGTGGTACCGCGTGCGTACCGGCCACAAGCGCTATGCGCAATACGCGCCGCCGGTGGCGACCAGCGAGGCCTTCGCGGCGCGCTTCCGGCGCTGGATGCGCAGCCATCGCTGGATCAAGGCCGGCGCGCTGCGCAACATCAGCGAGCCGAGCGTGGCCTTCGTGGCGCGCGACAATGTGCTGAACCGCCGCGCGATCGAGAAGGCCTACCTTGCCGCGATCGGTCGCGCGCGCCAGGCGGTGGTGCTGGCCAATCCGTATTTCATGCCGGGTCGCAAGCTGCGCCGGGCGCTGACCAATGCGGCAAGACGCGGCATCGAGGTGAGGGTACTGATCGGTCGAAAGGAATTCGTGGCACTCGATACCGCCGTGCCATTCCTTTATCATGCCCTGCTGAGGGCGGGGGTCCGCGTCGCCGAGTACGATCGCACCATCTTGCACGGCAAGGTGGCGGTGGTCGACGACAACTGGGCGACGGTCGGCTCGTCCAACCTCGACGCGCTGAGCCTGATGCTCAACAACGAGGCGAACGTGGTGCTGGTCAAGCACGACGCCGAGATCCAGGCGCTGCGCGAGGCGATCGACGCGGCCTTCGCCGATGGCCGGGAGATCGATCCGGCCCGTTTCGCGGCCCGCCCGCCGATGGAGCGCCTGCTGAATTGGCTGGCCTACACGGTCTACCGCGGCGCGATGAAGCTGCTGACGGTGGGCGGCTACGACTGACGGCCGGCCGCACGCGCGATCATGACAGGCCGATGAAAGGCCGCCGACGGGCCCGTTCGTTGCGCGAACGCAGGCTACCCGGCCGGCATCCAAGGGGGCGGACAAGCCCTGCTTCCGGTTCCGCCCGAACCTGACAACAATAGCGGGGCGGTTAGACACCGGTATCTAATAATTTCCTTGTTCGAACGACGGCCGCACTCAATAATAGTACGGCCGTTCGATTTTCTGGATTACCCGTGAACGGTTTAGACATCAAGCTTATGCGAAAAGGCGAACAGACGCGTGCCGCGATACTCGAAGCAGCTTTGGACCTTGCCAGCCGGGACGGGCTGGAAGGTCTGACGATCGGCCTCTTGGCCGAGCGCATGCAGATGAGCAAGAGCGGCGTGTTCGCGCATTTCGGTTCGCGCGAGGACTTGCAGGTGGAGGTGGTTCGCGAGTATCACCGGCGCTTCGAGAGCGAGGTGTTCTTTCCGAGCCTGCGCGAGCCGCGCGGCCTGCCGCGCCTGCGTGCGATGCTGGCTCGCTGGATCGAGAAGCGCATCCAGGAAGTGACCACCGGATGCATCTACATCAGCGGCGCCGTCGAGTACGACGACCGGCCGGACAGCCCGGTGCGCGAGCAGTTGATCGCGAGCGTGACGGCCTGGCGCGCGGCGCTGCTGCGCGCGATTTCGCAGGCGAAGGACGAAGGCCATCTGCGCCCGGATACCGATCCGGACGTGATGCTCTTTGAGTTGTACAGCTTCACGCTCGGTCTGCACCATGACGCCCGTTTCCTGCATCTGCCGGATGGCGTGCGTCTGACGTGGGCCGCGCTGGAAAAGACGATCGTTTCGTATCAGAGCGAGAGCCGGTAGCGGTGCCCTGACGCCCGCGCGAGGCTCGAGCCAAGTGCCCTATCTTTGGAGAGAGTCATGGGACAGTACGTTGCCCCGCTGCGCGACATGCAATTCGTGCTGCATGAGTTGCTGAATGTCGAAGCCGAACTGAAGCAGATGCCGAAACACGCGGACCTCGATGCCGACACCATCAACCAGGTGCTCGAGGAAGCCGGCAAGTTCTGCGCCGAGGTGCTGTTCCCGCTCAACCAGGTGGGCGACCGCGAAGGCTGCAAATACGAGGGCGACGGCGTCGTCAAGACGCCGACCGGCTTCAAGGAAGCCTACCGGCAGTACATCGATGCCGGCTGGCCGGCGCTGGGCTGCGATCCCGACTACGGTGGCCAGGGGCTGCCCGCCTTCGTGAACAACGCGCTCTACGAGATGATGAACTCGGCGAACCAGGCCTGGACCATGTATCCCGGCCTCTCGCACGGCGCCTACGAATGCCTGCACGCGCACGGCGCCCCCGAACTCCAGCAGCAATACCTGCCGAAACTCGTATCGGGCGAATGGACCGGCACCATGTGCCTGACCGAGCCGCATTGCGGCACCGACCTCGGCATCCTGCGCACCAAGGCCGAGCCGATCACCGGCGGCGCCTATTCCATCAGCGGCACCAAGATCTTCATCTCCAGCGGCGAACACGACATGGCGAAGAACATCGTCCATCTCGTGCTGGCGCGCCTGCCGGATGCGCCGCAAGGCACCAAGGGCATCTCGCTGTTCATCGTGCCGAAGTTCATCCCCGACGCCTCGGGCGAACCGGGCGAGCGCAACGGCATCAAGTGCGGCTCGATCGAGCACAAGATGGGCATCCACGGCAACGCCACCTGCGTGATGAACCTCGACAACGCCACCGGCTGGCTGGTCGGCGAGCCGAACAAGGGCCTCAACGCCATGTTCGTGATGATGAACGCGGCGCGCCTCGGGGTCGGCATGCAGGGCCTGGGGCTGACCGAGGTCGCCTACCAGAACTCGCTGACCTACGCGAAGGAGCGCCTGCAGATGCGCTCGCTGACGGGCCCGAAGGCGCCGGAAAAGCCGGCCGACCCGATCATCGTGCACCCGGACGTGCGCCGCATGCTGCTCACGCAGAAGGCCTACGCCGAAGGTGCGCGCGCCTTCACCTACTGGTCGGCGCTGCAGATCGACAAGGAGCTCTCGCACGGCGACGAATCGGTGCGCAAGGAATCGGCCGACCTGGTCGCCCTGCTCACGCCGATCATCAAGGCCTTCCTAACCGACAACGCCTTCGAGTGCACCAACCACGCGATGCAGATCTACGGCGGCCACGGCTTCATCTCCGAGTGGGGCATGGAGCAATACGTGCGCGACGCGCGGATCAACATGATCTACGAAGGCACCAACTCGATCCAGTCGCTCGACCTGCTGGGCCGCAAAGTGCTCGGCGACATGGGCGCCAAGCTCAAGAAGTTCGGCGCGCTCGTCACCGAATTCGTCGAGGCCGAGGGCGTGAAGCCTGAGATGGCCGAGTTCGTCAATCCGCTGGCCGACATCGGCGAGAAGCTGCAGAAGCTGACGATGGAAATCGGCATGAAGGCGATGCAGAACCCGGACGAGGTGGGCGCCGCCGCCGTGCCTTACCTGCGCACCGCCGGCCATCTGGTGTTCGCCTACTTCTGGGCGCGCATGGCGCGCCTGGCGCTCGACAAGGAAAGCTCGGGCGATCCGTTCTACAAGTCGAAGCTGGCCACCGCGCGCTTCTACTTCGCGCGCCTGCTGCCGGAAACGGCGGCCACCATCCGCGCCGCGCGCGCCGGCTCGAAGACGCTGATGGAAGTCGACGAAGCGCTGTTCTGACGCGAGGCCCGGGCCGGCGGCCCGGGCGCCCCAGCACACTCACACGCCGCGCGTTCCGAAGCCCGCCTGCCGGGCGCGACGCGCGGTTCTTTCCGGAGGAGTCCCGTGAGCAATTTCATCATTCGCAAGGTCGCCGTGCTCGGCGCCGGCGTGATGGGCGCGCAGATCGCCGCGCATCTCGTCAACGCGCGCGTCCCGGTGCTGCTGTTCGATCTGCCGGCCAAGGAAGGCCCCAAGAACGGCATCGCGCTGAAGGCCATCGAGAATCTCAAGAAGCTGTCGCCAGCGCCGTTCGGCGTGAAGGACGACGCGAAGTACCTGGAGCCCGCGAATTACGAGGACGACCTCGCCAAGCTCGCCGAATGCGACCTGGTGATCGAGGCGATCGCCGAGCGCATGGACTGGAAGCACGACCTCTACAAGAAGGTCGCGCCGCACATCGGGCCGAAGGCGATCTTCGCCTCGAACACCTCGGGCCTGTCGATCACGGCGCTCTCGGACGGCTTCTCCGACGAGCTGAAGGCGCGCTTCAGCGGCGTGCACTTCTTCAATCCCCCGCGCTACATGCACCTCGTCGAGCTGATCCCGACCGCCCACACGCGGCCCGAGATCCTCGACCAGCTCGAGACCTTCCTGACCAGCGTGGTCGGCAAGGGCGTGGTGCGCGCCAAGGACACCCCGAACTTCATCGCCAACCGCGTCGGCATCTTCTCGATCCTCGCGGTGATCACCGAGGCCGCCAAGTTCGGCCTGCGCTTCGACGAAGTGGACGACTTGACCGGCGTGCGGCTGGGCCGCGCCAAGTCGGCGACCTTCCGCACCGCCGACGTGGTGGGCCTCGACACCATGGCCCACGTGATCAAGACGATGCAGGACAACCTCGCCGACGATCCGTTCTTCCCCGTCTATGAAACCCCGCCCGTGCTCGCCGAGCTGGTGAAGCAGGGCGCGCTCGGCCAGAAGACCGGCGCCGGCTTCTACAAGAAGGAAGGCAAGGCGATCAAGGTGCTCGATCCGAAGTCGGGCAGCTACGTCGACGGCGGCGCGAAGGCCGACGAGACCGTGGCGCGCATCCTCAAGCGCCCGCCCGCCGAGCGCCTCAAGCTGCTGCGCGAGACCTCGCATCCGCACGCGCAGTTCCTGTGGTCGGTGTTCCGCGACGTGTTCCACTACATCGGCTTCCACCTCGAGTCGATCGCCGACAACGCGCGCGACGTTGATCTGGCGATCCGCTGGGGCTTCGGCTGGAACGAAGGCCCGTTCGAGGGCTGGCAGGCCGCCGGCTGGAAGCAGGTGGCCGAGTGGGTGCAGGAGGACATCGCGGCGGGCAAGGCGCTCGCCAAGGTGCCGCTGCCCGCCTGGGTGCTGGAAGGCACGGTCGCCGAGAAGGGCGGTGTGCACACGGCCGAAGGTTCGTGGTCGCCGTCGGCGGGCAAGTACGTGCCGCGTTCCTCGCTGCCCGTCTACGAGCGACAGGTGTTCCGCGCGCCGCTGCTCGGCGAGGCCGGCCGCGATCCGCTTTCCTGGGGCAAGACGCTGTTCGAGACCGATTCGGTGCGTGCCTGGGTGGACGAGCGCGCGGGCGAGGACGACGTGGTGATCGTCTCGTTCAAGTCGAAGATGAACACCATCGGCCCGGGCGTGATCGACGGCCTGGCGCAGGCCATCGAACTGGCCGAGAAGGACTACAAGGGCGTGGTGATCTGGCAGCCGACCTCGCTCAAGCTCGGCACGCCGGGCGGCCCGTTCTCGGCCGGCGCGAACCTCGAGGAAGCCATGCCCGCCTTCATGATGGGCGGCGCCAAGGGCATCGAGCCGTTCGTCAAGAAGTTCCAGGAAGGCATGCTGCGCGTGAAGTACGCCAACGTGCCGGTGGTGGCGGCCGTCTCGGGCATCGCCCTGGGCGGCGGCTGCGAGCTGATGCTGCATAGCGCCAAGCGCGTGGTGCACGTCGAGAGCTACGTCGGCCTGGTGGAAGTGGGCGTGGGCCTGGTGCCGGCCGGCGGCGGCCTCAAGGAAGCGGCGCTGCGCGCGGCGGAAGCCGCCACGGCGGCTGGCGCGACCACCGAGATCCTCAAGTTCGTCACCAAGTCCTTCGAGAACGCTGCGATGGCCAAGGTATCCGCCTCGGCGCACGATGCGCGCGCGATGGGCTACGTGAAGCCCTCGGACACCATCGTGTTCAACGTCTTCGAACTGCTCGACGTGGCCAAGAAGGAAGCGCGGGCGCTGGCCGATACCGGCTACCGCGCGCCGCTCAAGGCCAAGGAAATCCCGGTGGCGGGCCGCTCGGCGATCTCGACCATCAAGGCGCAGCTGGTCAACATGCGCGACGGCCGCTTCATCAGCGAGCACGACTACCGCATCGCCAGCCGCATCGCGGAAGCGGTCTGCGGCGGCGACGTCGAGGCGGGCAGCACGGTCGACGAGGAATGGCTGCTCGCACTGGAGCGCCGCGCCTTCGTCGAGCTACTCGGCACGCAGAAGACGCAGGAGCGGATCATGGGCATGTTGCAGACCGGCAAGCCGGTGCGCAACTGAGCGGATCGCGAACAACCTTGCATGAGGCCGGCACGGGCGCGAGCGCGCCGCCGCCGGCCGACAGGAGCCACAAATGAGCAAACAGTTGCAAGACGCATACATCGTCGCCGCCAGCCGCACGCCGATCGGCAAGGCGCCGCGCGGCGCGTTCAAGAACACCCGGCCGGACGAGCTGCTGGTCCACGCGATCAAGTCGGCGGTCTCGCAGGTGCCGGGCCTCGACACCAAGCTGATCGAGGACGCCATCGTCGGCTGCGCGATCCCCGAGGCCGAGCAGGGCCTCAACGTGGCGCGCATGGGCGCGCTGCTGGCGGGCCTGCCGAACACGGTCGGCGGCGTCACGGTCAACCGCTTCTGCGCCTCCGGCATCACCGCGCTGGCGATGGCGGCGGACCGCATCCGCGTGGGCGAGTCGGACGCGCTGATCGCCGGCGGCTGCGAATCGATGAGCATGGTGCCGATGATGGGCAACAAGCCCTCGCTGTCGCCGCATATCTTCGACCGCAACGAGGACGTCGGCATCGCCTACGGCATGGGCCTGACCGCCGAGCGCGTGGCCGAGCAGTGGAAGGTGAGCCGCGAGGACCAGGACGCGTTCTCGGTGGAATCGCACCGCAAGGCCTTCGCCGCGCAGGAAGCCGGCGAATTCAACGACGAGATCTCGCCCTACACGATCACCGAGCGTTTCCCGAACCTGGCCACCGGCGAGGTCGAGATCCGCACGCGCGAGCTCAAGCTCGACGAAGGCCCGCGCGCCGACACTTCGCCCGAAGGCCTGGCCAAGCTGCGCACGGTGTTCGCCAACAAGGGCTCGGTGACGGCCGGCAACAGCTCGCAGACCTCGGACGGCGCCGGCGCGCTGATCGTGGTCTCGGAGAAGGTGCTCAAGCAGTTCAACCTCACGCCGCTGGCGCGCTTCGTGAGCTTCGCGGTGCGTGGCGTGCCGCCCGAGATCATGGGCATCGGCCCGAAGGAGGCGATCCCCGCCGCGCTGAAGGCCGCCGGCCTCAAGCAGGACGATCTCGACTGGATCGAGCTGAACGAGGCCTTCGCGGCGCAGTCGCTGGCCGTGATCCGCGATCTCGGCCTCGATCCCTCGAAGGTCAACCCGATGGGCGGCGCGATCGCGCTGGGCCACCCGCTGGGCGCGACCGGCGCGATCCGCGCGGCCACCGTGGTGCACGCGCTGCGTCGCCGCAACCTGAAGTACGGGATGGTCACGATGTGCGTCGGCACCGGGATGGGCGCCGCCGGCATCATCGAACGGCTGTAAGCGGGTCACGCACCCGATGACGGCGGTGCGCGGGCAGCTCGCTCGCGCACCGCTTTTTTTATCGAGCCAGAAGTTGAGGAGACGGTGAGATGGATATCCAGACCGACGTCGCGAACGGCGTCCTGACGATCACGATCGCGCGCCCCGCCAAGAAGAACGCGATCACCGCGGCGATGTACCAGGCGATGGCCGACGCGCTCGCCTCGGCCCAGGAGGACAGCGCCGTGCGCGCGATCCTGATTCGCGGCAGCGAGGGCAATTTCAGCGCTGGCAACGACCTGGAAGACTTCATGAAGGTCCCGCCGAACACGCCCGATGCGCCGGTGTTCCAGTTCCTGAACCGCATCAGCACGGCGGCCAAGCCGATCGTCGCGGCGGTGCCGGGCATCGCGGTGGGCGTGGGCGTGACCATGCTGCTGCATTGCGACCTGGTCTACGCGGCCGACACGGCCAAGCTGTCGCTGCCGTTCACCCAGCTCGGGCTGTGCCCCGAGGCGGCTTCGAGCCTCTTGCTGGCGCGCCTGACGGGCCACCAGGTCGCGGCCGAGAAGCTGATGCTCGGCGAGGCCTTCGACGCGCTGGAGGCGCATCGGATCGGCATCGTCAACCGCGTGCTGCCGGCCGCCGAACTCGACGCCTTCGCGCTCGCCCAGGCGCAGAAGCTGGCCGCCCTGCCGGCATCGTCGCTGCGTGTGACCAAGGCGCTGATGAAGCGCACCGGCAGCAATATCGAGGTGGCCGCGCGCATGGAGGAGGAGGCGAGGCATTTCGGCGAGATGTTGCGCGCGCCGGAAGCGCGCGAGGCGATCAGCGCCTTCTTCGAGAAGCGCAAGCCGGACTTTCGTCAGTTCGACTGAACAAGGCTGCGGCCGGGCCTTCAGGCCCGGTGGTCGTGCCTGCTCGGCGTCGCGCGCGGCCGCTTGATCGCGCGACGCTCAGGCCGTGCCGTAATCGACGTAGCCCGATTCGCGGCAGAAGCTGACCAGGCGCAGGCCCGCTTCCTTCGCGATCGCGATCGCCAGCGAGGAGGGCGCCGAGATCGTCGCTACCAGCGGAATGCCGACCCGGGCCGCCT
This sequence comes from Burkholderia gladioli, assembly GCF_000959725.1. Classification (NCBI taxonomy): domain Bacteria; kingdom Pseudomonadati; phylum Pseudomonadota; class Betaproteobacteria; order Burkholderiales; family Burkholderiaceae; genus Burkholderia; species Burkholderia gladioli. The sequence goes on along the minus strand of NZ_CP009323.1, from coordinate 998,662 downwards.
TGCGCACCAGTTCGTAGCTCGCGCGGCTCGACAGGAACACGAAGCCGTCGGTCAGGTCGGCTCGCTTGAGCACCAGCTCGCCGATCAGCTTGTCCAATGCGTTGTGGCGGCCGACATCCTCGAACGCGGCCTGGATCGCGCCGCTGGCGTCGCACCAGGCCGCGGCGTGCAGGCCGCCGGTGAGCCGCGTCAGCGCCTGGTGAGCGGGCAGCGCGCGCGCCGCCTGGGCCAGCGCATCGGGCGCGAGCCGTTCGAGGAAACCGGTGACGGGCACCCGCTCGGGCGCCAGGTCGAGCAGGTCGATGCTCTCGATCCCGCATACGCCGCAGCCGGTGCGCCCGGCCAGCGCGCGGCGCCGGTCCTTGAGGGCGGCGAAGGCCTGCTGCACCACCTCGAGATGCACTTCCGCGTGCGGGATCGCTGCCTCGGTATGCAGCACCACCTCGATGTCCTTGATATCGGCACCGCGCGTGACGATCCCTTCCGAAATCGCGAAACCGACCGCGAACGCCTCCAGGTCGCGCGGCGTGCACATCATCACCGCGTGCGAGATGCCGTTGAACACCAGCGCGACCGGCCATTCCTGGCCGACCTGGTCGGCGGTGGCGGAGATCTCGCCGCCGCGATGGCGCGAGATCGCGACTTCGACGCTGCCGCTCGGTTCGTGGGTATCGATGGGGGAGGAATTCAAGGCGGGCTCCTGCGGGTTCGGCGGGGCCGGCGAGCGGGCTCGCGCGGACGGGTTCTACAATACCGGATCGCGGCGATTTTCGCCGGCCCCCGCCACCGCTCACGAGCTCCAGACGCGCCATGTCCCTCAGCGACGCTCCCTTGCTGTTCGCCTTCGAAATCGATTCGTCGGAGGATTTCACCTACATCCCGATGATCGTGCGCTTCCACCTGGATCGTGGCGGGCTGCGGATCTCGCTCGATCAATGGCAGTTGCTGCCGATCGAGGATCGCAAGCTGCTGGCGCGCTTTCCGGCCGACGTCCCGGTCGATCCGGACATGGCTGCCGACAGGGAAAGTCCCGAGCCGTCGCCGGGCGAGGTGGGCTTCAGCCAGGCCCTGGCCGAGATGCTGCGCACACATGGTTGCGGCGAGGCCGAGGTCTTCGCGCCCGAGCCGGCGCCCGCCTGGCAGTCGCTCGGGGCGCCGCCGGCCGCGCTCGCGGCGCAGTGCGCGTTGGCCGCGCTGCCGGTGCCGTCGCCCGCGCAATGGGCGGCGCTCGGCGGTTTCGAGCGATACGTGCTGGCCAAGCTGTCGCGCAAGCCCAAGCTCAATCACGACTTCGTGCCGGCGATGCGCGAATTCGGGCTGGCCGGCGCCTGAGCGCCGCGGCCGGGGCGGGAGGGTCCCGGCGACCCCGCGGCTTCAGGCGACGGGCGGCAGGGCGCGCGGACGGCGCTCCGAATCGGTGGCGACATAGGTCAGCGTCGCCTCGGTCACCTTGACCACCTCGCCGGCCAGGCCCATGCGCTGCGCATAGACCTCGACGCCGATCGTGATCGAGGTATTGCCGGTCTTGACGATGTTTGCGTAGAAGCTGACCAGATCGCCGACGAACACCGGCTGCTTGAACAGGAAGGAATTGACGGCGATGGTGGCGACCCGCCCGTTGGCGCGCCGGCTGGCCGGGATCGAGCCGGCGATGTCGACCTGGGACATGATCCAGCCGCCGAACACGTCGCCGTGCACGTTCGCATCGGACGGTTGCGGGACCACGCGCAGCGCGGGCTGCAGTTGCGGGAGTTGCGGCGACGAATCGGTCATGGCTGGGGTTCCACTGGCTGGGGCGCTCGCCTGGCGGGCGCCCGATGACGGACCGGGGCGCCGCGCCCGGTGGACAGCGGCGCGAACCGGCTTCTGCGACAATGCAGGATTCTGAAATTGTACGAGAAAGTGCGTGCCCGGCGTCGAGCCGACGGCATGCGCATCGTCCCCCCAATGCGCCGCTTCCCTGCTTCCCCCGAGCCCGCGCCGGCCGCCTCCGGGCCCCGCAACGACTGGCAGACGATCCGTTCGCTGCTGCCCTACCTGAGCACCTACAAGGGCCGCGTGCTGCTCGCGCTGTCCTGCCTGATCGGCGCTAAGCTGGCCAACCTGGGCGTGCCGATCGTGATGAAGCGGATCGTCGACGGGCTTTCCTCCGTGCAGCACCTGCAGGCGCTGGGTCGCGCCGAGCAGTCGGCGCCGCTGGTGCTGGCGGGCGGGCTGGGCTTGCTGGTGGTGGCCTATGCGCTGGTGCGGCTGTCCACCTCGCTGTTCACCGAGCTGCGCGAGATGCTGTTCGCCAAGGTCACCGAGAGCGCGGTGCGCCAGCTCGCGCTGCAGGTGTTCCGGCATCTGCACGGGCTGTCGCTGCGCTTCCACCTCGAGCGGCAGACCGGCGGCATGTCGCGCGATATCGAGCGCGGCACGCGCGGCATCCAGCAACTGATCTCCTACTCGCTCTACAGCATCCTGCCGACCCTGATCGAGGTCGGGCTGGTGCTGGGCTTCTTCGTGGTCAAGTACGACGCCTGGTACGCGGTGATCACGCTCGGCGCGCTGGCCGCCTACGTGGTGTTCACCATCAAGGTCACCGAGTGGCGCACGCATTTCCGGCGCACCATGAACGAGCTCGACTCGCGCGCCAATTCGCGCGCGATCGATTCGCTGATCAACTACGAGACGGTCAAGTACTTCGGCAACGAGGACTGGGAGGCGCGCCGCTACGACGAGAACCTGCAGCGCTACCGGCAGGCCGCGATCCGCTCGCAGCGCTCGCTGTCGCTGCTCAATTTCGGACAGCAGACCATCATCGGCGTGGGCCTGGTGCTGATCCTCTGGCGTGCCACCCAGGGCGTGCTGGCGGGGCGGCTCACGCTCGGCGACCTGGTGCTGATCAACACCTTCATGCTGCAGCTCTACATCCCGCTGAACTTCCTGGGCATCGTCTATCGCGAGCTCAAGCAGAGCCTGACCGACATGGACCGCATGTTCGTGCTGCTGTCGGCGCCGCAGGAGGTGGCCGATGCGCCCGGCGCGCCGGCGCTGGCGGTGCGCGGCGCGCAGGTGCGCTTCGAGCACGTGGATTTCTCCTACGAGCCGGCGCGGCAGATCCTGCACGACGTGAGCTTCACGATCGAGGCGGGCACCACCACGGCGGTGGTCGGCCACAGCGGTTCGGGCAAGTCGACGCTCTCGCGCCTGCTGTTCCGCTTCTACGATCTCGACCGCGACGGTGGCGGCGCGATCCTGATCGACGGCCAGGACCTGCGCGACGTGAGCCAGGATTCGCTGCGCGCGGCGATCGGCATCGTGCCGCAGGACACCGTGCTGTTCAACGACTCGATCCACTACAACATCGCCTACGGCCGTCCCAGCGCCACCCGCGAGGAAGTGATCGCGGCCGCGCGCGCGGCCCATATCCACGCCTTCGTCGAGAGCCTGCCGATGGGTTACGACACCACCGTCGGCGAGCGCGGGCTGAAGCTGTCGGGCGGCGAGAAGCAGCGTGTCGCGATCGCGCGGACCATCCTGAAGAATCCGCCGATCCTGGTGTTCGACGAGGCCACCTCGGCGCTCGATTCGCGCTCGGAGCGGGCGATCCAACAGGAGCTGGAGCAGATCGCCCGGCATCGCACCACGCTGGTGATCGCGCATCGACTGTCCACCGTCGTGCATGCGGCGCAGATCATCGTGATGGATCGCGGGCGGATCGTCGAACGCGGCACGCACCAGGAGCTGGTGCGCGCGGGCGGTCACTATGCGCAGATGTGGGCGCTGCAACAGCAGCAGCGCGAGGCGGCCGAGGTGGCGCCCGACGCGGGGCAATCCTTGCCGCCGGCGATCGGCCACGCCTGACGCGGCTTGGTGGCAGCATCCGCGTTCGCGCGGGGCGCCGGCCAACTGCCGGCCGCCGGGCCGGGTCGCCCGCCGCCGCCAAATCCTACTGGCGGCCGCGCAGCCTGGCGTCGAGCGCGCCGAGTTGGGCCGGCGTGCCGACGTTCTCCCAGATGCCCTCGTACAGCTCGCCGCTGGCGAGCCCCGCCGCGATCGTGTCGCGGTAGTAGGGCGTCAGCGCGCGGCGCGTGCCGCGCGGCAGGTCGGCGAACATGCGCAGGTCGTACAGGCCGATATTGCCGAAGGTGAAGCGCGCCGCCGCGCCGTCGAGCGCGAGCCGCCCGTCGTCTTCCAGCGCGAAATCGCCGGCGGGATGGAAGGGCGGGTTCGGCACCATCACCAGGTGCATGCCGGGTGTCGCTTGCGCGGCCATCGCGGCGGCGCGCTCGCGCAGCGAGGCGTAGTCGAATTCGCAGAACACGTCGCCGCTGACCGCCACGAACACCGGCGAGCGGGCGCCGCCGTGGTCCTCCTCGCCGGCCAGCAGCGGCAGCGCCTGGGCGATGCCGCCGGCCGTCTCCAGCGCCTCGCCCTCGGGCGAGTAGCGCAACTGCACGCCCCAGCGCGAGCCGTCGCCGAGCGCGGCCTCGATCTGCTCGCCCAGCCAGGCATGGTTGATCACGATGCGCTCGAAGCCGGCCGCCGCCAGCCTTTCGATCTGCCAGACGATCAGCGGCTTGCCGCCGACCTCGAGCAGGGGTTTGGGCCGCAGGTCGGTGAGCGGGCGCATCCGTTCGCCGCGTCCGGCGGCAAAGATCATCGCGGTATCGAGCACGGCGGTCATGTCGGGCAAGGGCGGATAAGGTCGGGTAACGACGGGTAGGGCGAGGTAAGGCTTGTCGGGCGCGGCGGCAGGCGATTCCGCATTCAGAACGTGTAGCCGACCTCGACGGACGACTGTCCCTCGAGCTCGTCGAGCAGGTTCGCGAACGGCGCGAGCGGCCGGTAGCGCTGCGCCACCTTGCGCGCGTAGGCGAGGAAGCGCGGCAGGTCGTCGAGGTAACGCGGCTTGCCGTCCCGGTAGTGGATGCGCGGGAACAGCCCGAGCACCTTGATATGGCGCTGCAGGCCGGTCCATTCGAGCTGGCGGTAGAACTCGCCGAAATCGGCGTCGACCGGCAGGCCGGCCTTCCTGGCCTGCTCCCAGTAATAGGCGAAGCAGTCGAGCTCGAACTCCTCGTCCCAGCTGATGAAGGCATCGCGCAGCAGCGAGACGACATCGTAGGCTAGCGGCCCCCAGACCGCGTCCTGGAAGTCCAGCACGCCGGGATTCGGCTCGCAGATCATCAGGTTGCGTGGCATGAAGTCACGCAGCATATAGCCATGGGGCTGCGACAACGAGTTCGCCACCAGCAGGGCGAAGGTTCGGTCGAGCACGCCGCGCTGGCGCTCGTCGAGCGTCCTGCCCAGGTGGCGGCCGACGTACCACTCGGGCATCAGCTCCATCTCGCGGCGCAGGAAAGCCTCGTCGAAGACGGGCAGCACGCCTTCGCGCGAGCTGAGCTGCCAGCGCACCAGCGCATCGATGGCGGCTCGCAGCAAGGGCTTCGCGGCGGCGGTATCGGCCGGGGCGAGCGCGCCGATGTAGGTGGCGGTGCCGAGGTCGGAAACCAGCATGAAGCCCGCTTCCAGGTCGACTTCGAGCACCCGCGGCGCATGCAGGCCGGCGGCCGCGAGCAGCCCGGCGATCTGCACGAACTCGCGGCATTTCTCGGGCGGCGGCGCATCCACCGCGATCGCCGTGCCGCCGGGTTCGGTGCCGCTCGCGAGCCGGAAATAGCGCCGGAAGCTGGCGTCGGCCGAGGCCGGGGCGAGCGTGTCGAGCGCCAGCGCGTGGCGGTCCGCGTGCGTCGCCAGCCAGGCGCGCAGTTGATCGAGGCGGCTGTCGGCGGCGGGAGCGGGAGACTGGGCGGGGGAAGGGGGCGTCATCGAAACGGAAACTCGGGGGAGGGGGGAACGTCTTGCCATATAATACCCCACGACTTTTTTGACGCGTCCCGTGTCAATCCCCGCCGGTCGCGGGTTCGCAGCGCGCCTGCGGCCCCTCGTTGCCCCCGCCGATCGCCTTGGCTCGTGTGCGCCCCGTCGCCGTCACGGCTTGATCGCGTGGTCCGCGATGCGCGAACGCCGGGGCCTGACGGGGCCGATTCGCCCGATATCGATGCCGCCTAAACTGATTTTCCCGCTCGTATCCCGCGAGCCCGCGATGCGCAAGCGACGCCTCGCGGTCGCCCTGCTCGCCGTCCCCGGCTTCGTGCCCGCGGTCGCCCAGGCGCAGCTCGCGGGCGCGGCCGCGGATCCGCAGCCGCTCGGAGCGTCGCCGTGGGACCTGCGTCTGGCGCCCCAGCTCGAGGAGCATCCGCTGCGTCCCGGCTCGAAGCCGGCCGGTTTCGTGCTGGCCGACCACACCAGCGGCACCACCGATCAGGACCTGGCCGCCAAGGGCTCGGCGGAGTTGCGACGCGGCACCACCGTCGTCAAGGCCGATGCGCTGCACTACGATCAGGACACCGACATGGCCGATGCCTATGGCAAGGTCACGGTGTCGGGCAACGGCTCGACCTTCTACGGCCCGGAAGCGCACCTGAAGGTCGAGGCGAACCAGGGCACGATGGCCACGCCGAAGTACCGCTTCACGGCCACCGGCGGCTCGGGCAGCGCGCAACAGGCGGAGCTGCTCGACAGCGAGCGCTCGGTGATGACCGATGCGACCTACTCGGCCTGCCAGTGCGCGAACCCGGCCTGGTACATCAAGGGCAGCCGCTTCGAATTCGACACCGGCGCGGACGAGGGCGTGGCGCGCAACGGCACGCTGTTTTTCCAGGGCGTGCCGATCTTCGCGAGCCCCTGGCTGACCTTCCCGCTGTCGGGCGAGCGGCGCAGCGGCTTCCTGCCGCCGACCTTCTCGCTGAGTTCGACCAATGGTTTCGAACTGGCGGTGCCGTACTACTTCAACATCGCGCCGAACCGCGACCTGACGCTGACGCCGGAGCTCATCTCCAAGCGCGGCGTGTTCACGCGGGCCGAGTATCGCTACCTGTCGCCGACCTACTCGGGCGGCATCACTGGCGAGTTCCTGCCGGACGACCGGGTCGCGCATCGCAATCGCTACGCGCTCTACATCCAGCATCAGCAGAGCTTCGGCAACGGTTTCGGCGGCTACGTTTACTACAACAAGGTGTCGGACCAAGCCTACCCGGGCGATCTCGGGTCGACCAACCAGTTCGCCAACGGCACCCAGACGCTGTACCAGCAGGAAGCCGGCCTGACCTACAACAACGGTCCCTGGTCGATCCTCACGCGCTACCAGCACTGGCAGACGCTGCAGCCGTCGATCGCGCCTTACGGACGCGAGCCGCAGTTGAACGTGAAGTACGCGAAGTACAACGTCGGCGGCTTCGACTTCGGCGCCGAGGCCGACTACACGCGTTTCAAGATCACCACGGCGGACCAGCCCGAAGGCGATCGCGTGATGTTCAACCCGTACGTCTCGTACGGCGTCTACGGTCCCGGCTACTTCATCGTGCCGAAGGCGCAGCTGCACCTCGCCTCGTACGACCTGACCAACACCACGGGCGGTGTCCCGGGCCAGCCGAAGCGCTTCACCTACTCGATCCCGACGCTGTCGCTCGACACCGGGCTGGTGTTCGACCGCTCGGTGCGCCTGTTCGGGCAGGACTTCATCCAGACGCTGGAGCCGAGGCTCTACTACGTCTACACGCCGTACCGCAACCAGCTCGACGCGCCGCTGTTCGACACGGCCGAATCGGATTTCGGGCTGGCCGAGATCTTCACCACCAACACCTTCGTCGGCAACGACCGGATCTCGGACGAGAACCGCCTGACCGCGGCGCTCACCACGCGTTTCCTGGACGCCGCCACCGGCGACGAGCGCGCGCGCTTCGTGATCGCGCAGCAGTACTACTTCACCGACCAGCGCGTCACGCTCGACCCGACCCAGGCGCCGACCCAGGCGCGGCACTCGGACCTGATCGTCGGCGCCTCGCTCAAGCTCGGCGCCGGCTTCGCGTCGGAGACGGCCTTCCAGTACAACGCCGACAACAACCAGCTGGTGAAGTCGAGCATCGGCTTCGGCTACAGCCCAGGCGAGCGGCGCGTGCTCAACGTCGCCTATCGCTACACGCGGGCCAACGCCTCGACCCTGGTCAACGAGCCGATCAACCAGATCCTGGTTTCCGGCCAGTGGCCGCTGACCCAGCACCTCTACGCGGTCGGCCGCTTCAACTACGATCTGGCCGGCAAGCGCGTGGTCGACGGTCTACTCGGCTTCCAGTACGATGCCGACTGCTGGGCAGTGGGCGTGGGCGTGCAGCGCACCGCCAACGGCGTGAACCTTTCCGGTCAGCAGAGCTCGGCCACGCGCTTCATGGCGCAGCTGACCCTGAAGGGACTGTCGAACATCGACAATGGCCTGGTGGCCGCCTTCAAGGGCGGTGTCCCCGGCTACACGCCGCTGCCGCCGGCCCCGCCGCCGCAGGCCCGATTCAGCAACTATGACTAACTTTCGCCCTGACGCGGCGCCGGCCCAGCCAGCTTTCAATGGAGTCTTTGTGGCAATGAAGAAATCCCTTCGCTTCGCAGCAATCGTGTCGGGCCTCGCGGCCGTCATGTCGCTGCTGTCCGTCACGCCGGCGGCCGCGCAGGCGCTCGGTTCGAGCGGCGCGACGCTGGCCGACGAGGTCGTGGCGGTCGTCAACAACGGCGTGATCACGGCACGCGAGCTCGACCAGCGGGTCGGCCTGATCTCGCGCCGGCTGCAGCAGCAGAAGGTGCCGGTGCCGCCGCCCGACGAGCTGCGCTCGCAGGTGCTCAACCAGATGGTGGTCGAGCGGATCCAGCTGCAGAAGGCCAAGGACGACGGGATCGAGGTCAGCGACGCCACCGTGCAGAGCACGCTGCAGCGCCTGGCCGCCGCCAACGGCATGACGGTCGACCAGTACCGCGCCCAGCTCGAGGCGCTCGGCGTGCCCTGGAGCACCTTCTCCGGCGACGCGCGCAACGAGCTGATCCTCTCGCGCCTGCGCGAGAAGGAAGTCGACAGCAAGATCACCGTGACCGACGCCGAGGTGGCCAGCTACATCGCCAGCCAGCGCGGCCCGAATTCGGGTTCGCAGCAGGACGTGCGGCTCGAGCACATCTTCGTGGCCGCGCCGCAGAACGCGCCGCAGGACCAGATCGACACCGCGCAGAAGAAGGCCGACGGCCTGCTCAAGCAGGCGCTGGCTTCCGGCGCCGACTTCGAGAAGCTCGCCAGGAATTCCTCCGAGGCGAAGGACGCCAAGACCGGCGGCGATCTCGGCTTCAAGGCGCCCGGCTCGCTGCCGGCCGACGTGGTGCAGGCGGTTTCGCAACTGCGCCCCGGCCAGGTCAGCCCGAACCTGATCCGCGTGCCGGACGGCTTCGAGATCGTGCGCCTGGTCGACCGCCGCCCGGCCTCGGGTACCGTGGGTGCCTCGCCCAAGATCGTGCAGACCCACGTGCGCCACATCCTGTTGCGCGTGGGCGAGGGCAAGTCCGAATCGCAGGCGCGCCAGCAACTGATCGACATCCGCAACCAGATCGAGGCGGGCGGCGATTTCGCCAACTTCGCGCGCACCTATTCGCAGGACGGCTCGGCCTCGCAGGGCGGCGATCTCGGCTGGATCAGCCCGGGCGAGACGGTGCCGGAATTCGAGCGCGCCATGAGCCAGCTGCAGGACGGCCAGATCAGCCAGCCGGTGCGCACCGAATACGGCTACCACCTGATCCAGGTGCTGGGCCGCCGCGACGCGGAAGGCTCGGTGCAGAAGCAGATGGACATCGCACGCCAGGCGATCGGCCAGCGCAAGGCCGAGCAGGCCTATGCCGACTGGCTGCGCGAGCTGCGCGATTCGTCCTACGTGCAGATCAAGATCGGCCAGCCGCAACCCTGAGCCCCGCCGTCATGCGAGCCGCCCAGCCCCTGCGCATCGCGATCACGACCGGCGAGCCGGCCGGGGTCGGCCCGGAGCTGAGCGCGCGCGCGCTGGCCCAGGCGGCCGATCGCTGGCCTGACGCGCGCTTCGAGGTGTTGTGCGACGCGGCGCTGTTCGCCGAGCGCGCGGCGGCGGTCGGCGTGGATGCCGAGCGGCTCGGCGCCGATGGCCGCGTGAAACTCGCGCATCGGCCGCTCGCGGTGCCTGCGCAAGCGGGCCGGCTCGATGCCGGCAACGGTCTTTACGTGCTGGGCCTGCTCGATGCGGCGATCGACGGCGCGCTGGCGGGCGACTACGACGCGATCGTCACCGCGCCGCTGCAGAAGAGCACCATCAACGACGCCGGCGTGCCCTTCACCGGCCATACCGAATACCTGGCCGAGCGCACCGCCACGCCGCGCGTGGTGATGATGCTGGCGGGCACCGGAGAGCGGCCCTTGCGCGTCGCGCTGGCCACCACGCACCTGCCGCTCAGGGACGTTTCCGCCGCGCTCTCGATCGAGGGGCTGGTCGAGACGCTGAGCATCATCGACGGCGACCTGCGCCGCCATTTCGGCCTCGCCGCGCCGCGCATCCTGGTCACCGGGCTCAATCCGCACGCGGGCGAGAACGGCTACCTGGGCCGCGAGGAAATCGACGTGATCTCGCCGGCGCTGGCGCGCGCGCAGCAGGCCGGCATCGACGCGCGCGGCCCCTATCCGGCCGACACGCTGTTCCAGCCGCGTTATCTCGAGCAGGCCGACTGCGTGCTCGCGATGTTCCATGACCAGGGCCTGCCGGTCCTCAAGTACGCCACCTTCGGCGAGGGCATCAATGTCACGCTCGGCCTGCCGATCGTGCGCACCTCGGTCGACCATGGCACGGCGCTCGACCTGGCCGGTTCCGGCCGCGCCGATTGCGGCAGCATGATCGCGGCGCTCGATACCGCCGTCGCGATGGCGCGCCACCGCCTCCAGGCACGCGCGGACTGAATTCCCGGTCCGCCTTTTTTCGTTTTTCCGGATTCGATGTCGAACAGCAGACAGCACCAGGGACACTTCGCGCGCAAGCGCTTCGGGCAGAATTTTCTCGTCGATCTCGGCGTGATCGATTCGATCGTCAATGCGATTCGCCCCGAGCGCGGCGAGCGCATGGTCGAGATCGGGCCGGGCCTCGGCGCGTTGACGGGCCCCGTGATCGAGCGCCTGGCCACGCCGGAATCGCCGCTGCACGCGGTCGAGCTCGACCGCGACCTGATCGGCCGCCTCAAGCAGCGCTTCGGCGAGCGGCTCGAACTGCACGCGGGCGACGCGCTCGCCTTCGACTTCGGCTCGCTGGCGCTGCCCGGCGACAAGCCCTCGCTGCGCATCATCGGCAACCTGCCCTACAACATCTCCAGCCCGCTGCTGTTCCACCTGATGGACTTCGCCGAGCGCGTGGTCGACCAGCACTTCATGCTGCAGAACGAGGTGGTCGAGCGGATGGTGGCCGAGCCGGGCAGCAAGGCCTTCAGCCGCCTGTCGGTGATGCTGCAGTACCGCTACGTGATGGACAAGCTGATCGACGTGCCGCCCGAATCGTTCCAGCCGCCGCCGAAGGTCGATTCGGCGATCGTGCGGATGATTCCCTACGCGCCGCACGAGCTGGCCGCGGTCGATGTCGCGGTGCTCGGCGAGGTGGTCACGGCCGCCTTCTCGCAGCGCCGCAAGATGCTGCGCAACACGCTCGGCGCCTATCGCGACGCGATCGATTTCGATGCGCTCGGCTTCGACCTGGCGCGCCGCGCCGAGGATGTCGGGGTCGACGAATACGTGGGCCTGGCCCAGGCGGTATCGGCCGCGCGCCCGGCCGGCTGAGGCTTGCTGGCGGCGGGCGCGGCCGAAGGGCGCCTGTAAGCCGTTCGATTTGCGCCCGGCGAAAATTCTCCGCGTCTGGTAAATTCGGCCGTTCCCAGAAGACTGTTCCCCACGGAGTCCCCCCATGCGAATGCTGCACACGATGCTGCGCGTCGGCGATCTCGACCGCTCGATCCAGTTCTACACCGAGCTGCTCGGGATGAAGCTGCTGCGCCGCGACGACTACCCGGAAGGCAAGTTCACGCTCGCCTTCGTCGGTTACGAGGAAGAAAGCGCGGGCACGGTGATCGAGCTGACCCACAACTGGGATACGCCGTCCTACGAACTCGGCAACGGTTTCGGCCACCTCGCGATCGAGGTCGACGATGCCTACGCGGCCTGCGACCGGATCAAGGCCCAGGGCGGCAAGGTCACGCGCGAGGCCGGCCCGATGAAGCACGGCACCACCGTGATCGCCTTCGTCGAGGATCCGGACGGCTACAAGATCGAGTTCATCCAGCGCAAGACGCAGCACTGAACCATCGGGCGGGCGCCTCGCGCCCGCTGCCGCCGGCCTTGAAAGGCCATGAAAAAACGGCGTTCCGCTTCATGCGGAGCGCCGTTTTGCATGGCAGCCGGAAAACGAGCGGGGCGCGTTCAGAGCGCCGGCAGCAGCTCGGGCGGATGATGCTTGAGCGTGTGCCGCGCCTCGCGGAATTCGGGAAAGATCGATTCGACGGTCTGCCAGAACGCGGGGCTGTGGTTCATCTCGCGCAGGTGCGCGAGCTCGTGCGCGACCACGTAGTCGACGATCGACATCGGGAAGTGCACCAGGCGCCAGTTCAGGCGGATCTTGCCGTCGCTGGAGCAACTACCCCAGCGCGTCGAGGCCGAGGACAGCGCGTAGGCACGGTAGCTCACGCCGAGCTTCTGTGCATAAACCGGCAGGCGCTCGCCGAAGATACGCTTGGCCTCGCCCTGCAGCCAGCCCTGCACGCGATCCTTGATCTGCTGGGCGTCGGCATGCGCGGGCAGGCCCAGCGCCAGCACGGCGCGCTCGGCGTCATAGGCCAGCGTGCCGTCGGCCGAGGCGATGGTGATCGCCACCGGCTTGCCGAGATAGGGAATCTGCGCGCCGTCCTTCCAGTCGATCTGCGGCAGCGCGCGCTGCTCGATGCGGGTTTGCCACTCGGCCAGCTTGGCGAAGATCCAGCGCCGCTTCTCGGCGATCGCCGCCTCGATGTCGGTGAGCGTGACCCAGCGCGGCGCCGTGATCGACAGGCCGCTGCCGTCGATCGCGAAGCCGATGGTGCGCCGCGCCGAGCGCTTGAGCCGGTATTCGAGCACGCGCCCGTCCAGCGTCAGCTTTCGCAGCGAGCGGTCGCGCTCGGGCGAGGGTGAAGCGGGAGGCGCGGGCGCGAGCGGTCCGTCGAACAGCGGCAGATCGAGCTGGTGGTGATCGAGTGCGACGACGGCGGGCCGTGGCCTGGGACGCTTGGGCATCAGATCGCTTCGTTGGGCGTTGCGCAATATGAATGAAACCTTGGATCAGAGTCGTGCGGCGCCGGCCGATCGGGCGTTGCCGTTCGCGTCGCCGCTTTCGTGGCGGTAGGCATCCGGATCGATGCGGCGCATTTCCGTTTCGATCCACTGCTCGACGCGAAGGTTCAGCTGGTCCGGCGTGAGGCCGCGCGAATCGATCGGCTTGCCGATCGACACCGTGACTATACCCGGATACTTGTTGAACGAATTGCGCGGCCAGACGCGGCCGGCGTTATGGGCGATCGGCACCACCGGCACGCCGGTGCCCACCGCGAAGCGCGCGCCGCCCGTCTTGTACTTGCCCTGGCGCCCGGTCGGGGTGCGCGTGCCCTCGGGGAACATGATCACCCAGGCGCCGTCGGCGAGGCGGCTCTTGCCCTGGCGGATCACCGAGTCGAAGGCGTTCTTCCCTTCCTTGCGATTGATGTTGACCATGTGCAGCAGGCCCAGCGCCCAGCCGAAGAAGGGCACGTAGAGCAGCTCGCGCTTGAACACGTAGCAGAGCGGACGCGGCATCAGGGCCGGGAAGGCCAGTGTCTCCCAGGCCGACTGGTGCTTGGAGAGCAGCACGGCGGGGCCGTCGGGCAGGTTCTCCATGCCCTCGATGCGGTAGTCGATGCCGTTGAGCACGCGCACCACGGCGAGCGTCGAGCGGCACCAGCCGGCCGCCATCCAGTAGCGCGCATGCGGGCGCATGAACGGGAACGCGATGAAGCAGGCGGTCGCGTAGGGCACCGTGTAGAGCACGAAATAGACGAGTAGCAGCAGCGAACGGAGGAAAAGCATCGGCGTGGGCTCGGGCGTTGACGGAAGGCGCGCGCGGCGAGGGCGGCGTCAGTCCTGTGGCTGGGACAGAAAATCGAGCGCGAAGGCGCGCAGGTCGTCGTGCACGCGCGTGCCTTCGGGCAGCTTGCCGGCCGCGAGCGTCTTGCGGCCCTTGCCGGTGAGCACCAGGTGCGGGCGAAAGCCCACCGCGACGCCGGCCTGCAGGTCGCGCAGCGCGTCGCCGACGATCGGCGTCTGATCCGGCTCGATCTCGAAGCGCTGCGTGATCATGGTCATCATGCCCGGCTTCGGCTTGCGGCAATCGCAGTTGTCGCTGGCCGTGTGCGGGCAGTAGAACACCGCGTCGATGCGCGCGCCGACCGCGGCGGCCGCCTTGTGCATCTTCAGGTGCATGGCGTTGAGCGCGGCCATGTCGAACAGGCCGCGCCCGATCCCCGACTGGTTGGTTGCGACCACCACGCGGTAGCCCGCGTGGTTGAGCCGCGCGATCGCCTCGAGGCTGCCGGGCAGCGCGATCCATTCGTCGGGCGTCTTGATGAAGGCGTCCGAATCGACGTTGATGACGCCGTCCCGATCGAGGACGACGAGCTTGCGGTTGGCACCCGTCGGCATGACGTATCTCCTGGCAGCGCGTGGCGTGACGATGGGCCGCTCAGGCGGCCAGCTTCGAGATGTCGGCGACGCAGTTCATCTGCTGGTGCAGCGCCGACAGCAAGGCGAGCCGGTTGGCACGCAGCGCCGGATCCTCGGCATTGACCATCACGTCGTTGAAGAAGGTGTCGACCGGCGCGCGCAGCGCGGCCAGCGCCGACAGCGCGCCGGTGTAGTCGCGCGCGGCGAGCTGCGACTGCACGCGCGGCGCGACCTCGGCCAGCTGCGCGGCCAGCGCCTGCTCGGCCGGCTCGGCCAGCAGCGCCGGCTGGATCGCGCCGGGCGCGGCGCCTTCCGACTTCTTCAGGATGTTCGAGATCCGCTTGTTGGCGGCCGCCAGCGCCTCGGCCTCGGCCAGGCGTGTGAACTCGCGCACCGCGTCCAGGCGCGCGATCAGCTCGTCGATGCGGGTCGGCTCGAGGCCCAGCACCGCGTCGATCTCGCCGGCGCTGTAGCCGCGCTCGCGCAGCAGGCCGCGCAGTCGATCGAGGAAGAAGGCGAAGATCGCGTCGGTCGAATCGGCCACCCCGGCGATGCCGGCGAAGCTCGCCTGGGCGGCGCGCAGCAGCTCGACGATATCGAGCGGCAGTTGCTTCTCGAGCAGCAGGCGCAGCACGCCCAGCGCGTGACGGCGCAGCGCGAACGGGTCCTTTTCGCCGGTCGGCGCGAGGCCGATGCCCCAGATGCCGACCAGGGTCTCGAGCTTGTCGGCCAGCGCCACCGCGGTGCTGACGGCGGCCTCGGGCAGCGTGTCGCCCGAGAAGCGCGGCTGGTAGTGCTCGGTGCAGGCAACGGCCACCTCTTCCGGCTCGCCGTCGTGGCGCGCGTAGTAGGTGCCCATGGTGCCCTGCAGCTCGGGGAACTCGCCGACCATGTCGGTCAGCAGGTCGGCCTTGGCCAGGCGCGCGGCGCGTTGCGCCAGCGCCGGGTCGGCGCCGATCGCCGGCGCGATGCCGGCCGCGATCGCCTCGATGCGCTCGACGCGCGCGAGCTGCGAGCCCAGCTTGTTGTGATAGACCACGTTGGCCAGGCGCGGCACGCGATCGGCCAGGCGCGTCTTCTTGTCGGTCTCGAAGAAGAACTTGGCATCGGCCAGGCGCGGGCGCACCACGCGCTCGTTGCCCTCGACGATCTCCACCGGCGTGGCCGTCTCGATGTTCGAGACGATCAGGAAGCGCGAGCGCAGCTTGCCGGCCGCGTCGGTCAGCGCGAAGTACTTCTGGTTGGTCTGCATGGTCAGGATCAGGCATTCCTGCGGCACTTGCAGGAACTCGTCCTCGAAGCGGCAGGCATAGACCACCGGCCATTCGACCAGCGAGGCGACCTCGTCGAGCAGGGCCTCGGGCATCACAACCGTGTCGCCGCCGGCCTGCTCGGCCAGCGCGGTGCGGATCTGTTCCTTGCGGTCGACGAAGTGCGCGATCACGCGGCCGCGTTCGCGCAGCGTCTCGGCGTAGCCGGCGGCCGAGCCGATCGCGACCGCGCCGCTCGACAGGAAGCGGTGGCCGAGCGTGGTGTCGCCGGCATCGATGCCGAACGCGGAGACCGGCACCACGTCCGTGTCGTGCAGCACCGTGAGGCGATGCACCGGGCGCACGAACTGCACGTCGCTGCCGTCGGGGCGCTGGTAGGTCATCACCTTGGGAATCGGCAGTTTGTCGAGCGTTTCCTTGAGCGCGGCCTGCAGGCCGTCGGCGAGCGTGGCGCCCGGCGCCGAGTAGTTCAGGAAGAAGGCCTCGGCCTTGCCGTCCTGGGCGCGTTCGAGATCGGCGATGCCCAGCTCGGGGCGACCGAGCGCGGCCAGCTTCTTGGCCAGCGGCGGCGTCGGGTTGCCGTTCGCGTCGAGCGCGACCGACACCGGCAGCACTTTCTCGCGGACCTGGCGCTCCGGCGCGACGGCGCGCACGTTGAGGATCAGCACCGCCAGGCGGCGCGGCGTGGCGAAGCGTTCGAATACGGCTTCGCCGTCGATCAGGTCGCGCGCGGCGAGGCGCTGGGCCAGGCCTTCGGCGAAGGCGTCGCCGAGACGCGCGAGCGCCTTGGGCGGCAGTTCCTCGGTCAGCAGTTCGACCAGCAGGGGAGCGGTATGGGTGTGCGTCATGATGGGGGGAATCTCGTCAGTCCTGATCGATCTTGCGTTCGGCCTTGAGGGGCGGCACCCAGCCGGGCTGGGCCGCGTCCTGCGCGTCGGTGGTGAGGCCCGGCACGCCGCGCACCGGGTTGCCGATCATCGGGAAGCCGAGCGCCTCGCGCGATTCGTAGTAGGACTGCGCGACCAGGCGCGACAGCGCGCGAATCCGGCCGATGTAGGCCGCGCGCTCGGTGACCGAGATCGCGCCGCGCGCATCGAGCAGGTTGAAGGTGTGGCCAGCCTTCAGCACCAGTTCGTAGGCGGGCAGGGCGAGCTTCGCCTCGATCATGCGCTTCGCTTCCGACTCGTAGCTGTTGAAGAAGCCGAATAGCAGCTCGACGTTGGCGTGCTCGAAGTTGTAGGTCGACTGCTCGACCTCGTTCTGGTGGTAGACGTCGCCGTAGCTGAGGCGGCGGATCTCCGGGCCGTTCGGGCCCAGTTCCTCCCATTCGGTCCAGACCAGGTCGTAGACGTTCTCGACCTTCTGCAGGTACATCGCCAGCCGTTCCAGCCCGTAGGTGATCTCGCCCAGCACCGGCTTGCAGTCCAGGCCGCCGGCCTGCTGGAAGTAGGTGAACTGGGTGACTTCCATGCCGTTGAGCCAGACTTCCCAGCCCAGGCCCCAGGCGCCCAGCGTCGGGTTTTCCCAATCGTCCTCGACGAAGCGCACGTCGTTCTGCTTGAGGTCGAAGCCGAGTGCTTCCAGCGAGCCGAGGTACAGGTCGAGGATGTTCTCCGGCGCCGGCTTCATCACCACCTGGTACTGGTAGTAGTGCTGCAGGCGGTTCGGGTTCTCGCCGTAGCGGCCGTCCTTCGGGCGGCGCGAGGGCTGCACGTAGGCCGCGCGCCACGGCTCGGGGCCGATCGCGCGCAGGAAGGTGTGGACGTGCGAGGTGCCTGCGCCGACTTCCATGTCGATCGGCTGGAGCAGGGCACAGCCCTGCTTGTCCCAGTAGGACTGGAGCGTCAGGATGATTTGCTGAAACGTGAGCATGAGGGGCCTTCGTGGGCGCTGCGGGCTGCGAATCGGGCGCCGGCGCGAGCGGGCTCGACCGGCGCGCCAGTCCGGCGCGCGGCTTGGCTGGGCGTAAAACGCGTAATTTTACCGGATCGGCGCGACACTGCGGCCGGAACGCCCGCGCGCGGCGGCGGGCGCGCCGATTGCGGGCCGGCGGCGGTGGATTCGATGGCGCGTTCGACGCGTCGCGCGCCGGATTCGCGGTGGCGTCGAGAGGCAGCGGCCGCGCGCCCGGGAGAGGGCGCCGCTCTTCGTCGTGGCCTGTATCGAGCGCCGCATGCGCGGTACCTGCCACGCCCGCACGTACCGCCCGCGCGGCGTGCGAATCGCGAGGCGCACGGTAAGATGCCGCATCCGCCCAGCCGACCCACGGACCGCCGCCGCTCATGTTCAGAACGCCCGTCGACCCGCAGTTCCCCTTCTACCCGCCGCTGCTCGAATTCCTGCGCGAGGCCGTCGCCGCCGGCGAGGCCGGCCGCGCCGAGGCGCGCGCGACATGGCTCGACGCGGCCTCGCGGCTGCATTCGCTCGACTACGAGGCGCTCGCGCGGCTCACCGTGACCCTGCTCGAACACCAGCGCTACGGCGACGCGGCTGAATTCGCGAGCTGCCTGTGGCGCGTCGAGCCCGAGGTGGCCGCGCTCGCCTTCAACTGCGGTTACGCGTTGCAGATGGGCGGCCGCCATGCCGAGGCGATCGCGCCGTACCGGCGCGCGCTGGAACTCGCGCCCGATTGGCCCTCGCTGCGCAACAACCTGGCGATCGCGGTGCGGATCTCGGGCGGCGACCCGGCCGAGGAACTGGCGCTGCTGGAGCAGGCCGTCGCCGCCAACGCGCGCGACGAGCAGGCCTGGATCAACCTGGTGGTCGCCTACCGGGCCCGCTACGATCTGGCGCGCTCGATCGCGGCGGCCGAGCGCGCGCTGGCGCTGGCCCCCGACAGCGCGCTGGCGCAGAACAATGCCTCCTGCGCCTACAAGGAGGCGCAGCGCTGGGACGAGGCCGAGCGCTGCGCGCGCCGCGCGCTGGCGCTGTCGCCCGACGACGCCTCGTTCCGTTTCAACCTGGCCATCATCGAACTCGCGCGCGGCAACTTCGCCGACGGCTGGCTGGGCCACGAGGCGCGCTGGCAGGGCTCGAGCGAGCTGCGCGGCGGCCATCCCGCGCTGAACGCGCCGCGCTGGCGCGGCGAGCCGCTGGCCGGCAAGACCTTGCTGGTGTGGGGCGAGCAGGGCATGGGCGACCTGCTGCAGTTTTGCCGCGCGATTCCGCTGCTGGCCGAGCACGTGCACCGCGAGGGCGGCCGGCTGGCCTGGAATTCCTTCCCGCAAATGGGTGAGCTGCTGTCGCGCAGCCTCGGCGCGCATGTCGATCTCTATTCGAGCGACGTCTCGCTCGATCGCCTGCCCGCCGCCGACTACCAACTGCCGATCGGCAGCGTGCCCTGGCAGCTCGGCCTGCCCGACGCGGCCAGCGGCGCGAGCGTGCCCTACCTGCGTGCCGACACGGCCGCGTGCGACGCCTGGCGTGCGCGCTTCGCGGCCGAGGCGCGGCCCGGCGAGCGCCTGCGGGTCGGGCTGGCCTGGACCGGCAGCGCCGGCCATCAGCGCAATCCGTTCCGGCGCGTGGGCCTCGATCGCTACACGGCGGCCTTCGCCGGCATCGAGGGCGTGAGCTTCCATTCGCTGCAGCCCGGGCTCGGTGCCGAGGTCGAGGCCGCGCGCGCCGCCGGCCTGCCGATCGTCGATCATTCGGCCGAATGGCGCAGCTTCGACGACACCGCCGCCTATCTGGGCGCGCTGGACCTGGTGATCACGGTCTGCACCTCGATCGCCCATCTGAGCGGCGCGCTGGGCCAGGCGAGCTGGGTGCTGCTCGACGTCAATCCGCATTGGGTCTGGCAGCACGAGCGCCGCGACAGCCCGCTCTATCCCTCGGCGACGCTGTACCGGCAAGCGGCCTTCATGCAATGGACGCCGGTGCTCGAGGCGGTCGCGCGGGACCTGCGTGCGCTGGCTGGCGCGGACGGCGCCTGGTAAGGCGCGCTACGCGCGCCGGGGCGGGAAGGGAAACGAGGGGAGGCGAGACGGCCGCAGGATCAGGGCCGATCGGCAACCCGGCGTCAGGAAGCGAACCGGCGCCGCGCGAGCGGCGGCGATTCAATCCCGCGATCAGCCGCGCCGGCGCAGGCGCGGGCCGGCCAGCAGCGCGAAGCCGAGCAGCACCAGGGCGAGCGCGAGCACGATCGCATTGCCGCTGGCGACGAAGGGCGTGATGCCCTGGGTGCCCTCGACGGTCACGTCGAGCGAGCCCAGCGTGAAGGGCTTGAGACGCCCGATCACGCGGCCGTGCGCGTCGATCGCGGCGGTCATGCCGGTATTGGTGGCGCGCAGCATCGGCCGGCCGGTTTCGAGCGAGCGCATGCGCGCGATCTGCAGATGCTGGTCGAGCGCGATGGTGTCGCCGAACCAGGCGAGGTTGGTGACATTGACCAGGATGCCCGGCGAGGGCGCGTTGTCGCGCACCGTGGCGGCGATCTCCTCGCCGAAGATGTCCTCGTAGCAGATGTCGGCCATCACCGGCTGGTTGTGCACCAGGAACGGTGCCTGCACCGGCGCGCCGCGCGCGAAGTCGCCCAGCGGCATCTTCATCAGCCGGACGAACCAGTGGAAGCCCCAGGGGATGAACTCGCCGAAGGGCACCAGGTGGTGCTTGTCGTAGTGATAGATGTCGGTCGAGCCCGGCGTCACGCCATACAGGCTGTTGGTGTAGTCGGTCAGGCTGCCGTCGGGCAGCACCTTGTCGCCCACCGCGCCGAACAGCACCGAGGTACCGGTCTTGTCGACGAAGCTGCGCACCGCCTTGGCGAAGGGTAGCGGAATGTCCTGGATCATCACCGCGATCGCCGTCTCGGGCGTGACCACCAGGTCGGCCGGCTTCTCGGTGATCATCGTCGTGTACATCTTGATCGCCGCGTCGATGCCGGCCTGCTCGAACTTGACGTCCTGCTTGACGTTGCCCTGCAGCAGGCGCACCCGCAGCGGCTGGTTCTCGGGCTGGGTCCAGGGCACCAGCGGCAGCAGCAGGCCGGCGGCCACCAGCGCGGCGGCCAGCGTGGCCGGCGCGAGCGCGCCGCCACGTCCTTCACGGGCACGCACCACCGCATTGACCACCAGCGCCGCGAACAGCGCCAGCACCCAGCCGATCCCATAGACACCGACGAGTGGCGCATAGCCGGCGAACGGCCCGTCCACCTGCGGATAACCGCTGGCCAGCCACGGGAAGCCGGTAAACACCGTGCCGCGCGCCCATTCGCCGATCGCCCAGGCGCTCGCGAACGCCAAGGCGCCGTGCCAGCTCGGCGCGAACGCGCGCCCGGCGCGCTTGCCCGAAGCCAGCGCCCAGGCCAGCGCGGACAGCGCCGGATAAACCGCCAGGTACAGGCAGAACAGCACCAGCGCGCCCCCCGCGATCCAGGCGGCCATCTCGCCATACACGTGCATGCTGATGTACAGCCACCAGATACCGGACAGGAAATTGCCGAAGCCGAAGGCGGCGCCGGTCAGCGTGGCCTGCCAGCGCGTGCCGCAGCGCGCGAGCTGGGCGAAGAACCAGACGAACACCAGCAACTGGAGCCAGCCGCCGTGTGGAGTGGGGGCGAAGCTGAGGGTATTGGCCGCGCCGGCGAGCAGCGCGGCGGGGAAATGCCAGCCGGGCAGCGCGCGGCCGCCGGAGCCGCCCGAGGCGAAGGTGGCGCCGCGCCGCGCGCGGGTCGGGAACGATTCGGCCATGTGGTCGAAGGGTGGAGCGTTGAGGGAGGCCGGACGATCAGTCGTCGCCGGTCGATTCGCCGCGGCGGCCGGCGAGCGGGTCGCGGCGCACCAGCAGCACGTGGATCTGACGCGCGTCGCCGCGCTGGATCTCGAAGATCAGCTTGCCCAGCCGCAGCTTCTCGCCGCGATGCGGGACCCGGCCGAAATGGTGGGTGATCAGCCCGCCGATGGTATCGACCTCGTCGTCGGGGAAATCGGTGCCGAACGTCTCGTTGAACTGGGTGATCTCGGTGAGCGCGCGCACGCGGTAGCGGCCGTCCGGCGCCGAGATGATATTGCCGGCTTCCTCGTCGAAGTCGTATTCGTCCTCGATGTCGCCGACGATCTGCTCCAGCACGTCCTCGATGGTGATCAGGCCGGCCACGCCGCCGTATTCGTCCACCACGATCGCGAGGTGGTTGCGGTTCACGCGGAAGTCGTGCAGCAGCACGTTCAGGCGCTTCGACTCCGGGATGAACACGGCCGGGCGCAGCATGCCGCGCACATCGAATTCCTCTTCGGCGTAGAAGCGCAGCAGGTCCTTCGCGAGCAGCACGCCGATCACGTTGTCGCGGTTCTCTTCGTAGACGGGGTAGCGCGAGTGGGCCTTCTCGAGCACGAAGGGGATGAAATCCTCGGGCTTGTCGGCGATGTTGATCGCGTCCATCTGGGCGCGGGGCACCATGATGTCGCGCGCGCAGAGGTCGGAAACCTGGAACACGCCCTCGATCATCGAGAGCGAATCGGCGTCGATCAGGTTGCGCTCGTGCGCGTCTTGCAGGATTTCGAGCAGTTCGCCGCGCGATTCGGGCTCGGGCGAGATGAAGTCGGTCAGGCGTTCGAGCAGCGAGCGCTTTTCGGGAGGTTTGTCGGTGGACTTTCGACTGGGATACGAATCGTTCATGGTGGTGCGCCCGGCAGGTGCGCAGGCGCGTTGTCACGGAGTTGGGAAGGATACACCAAGGGCGTGGCGCTGCCGTGTCGGCCGGATGGCGGACGCGGCGGCCTGCCCGGCGGCGCTGGGCCCATCCTAACCCGGAATCGGCGCGGGCCCAAGGCGGGCCAAAAATCGCGCTTCGCGGGCGCCGCGAACGAAATGAACGGCGCGGGCGGCTCGGCCGGTCGGGTTCAGGCGCAGCGCGCCAGCAGCGCTTCCAGCGCGCGATCGGGGATCCCGCTCTCGCGCAGCGCGGCGACGGTGCGCGTCACGTAGTCGAGGGTGGTGCCGTAGCGGCCCTCGGCGGAGCCGAACACGGCGCGGAACACCTCGTCGGACAGCTTGCCGGTATAGGTGGGCGCCTCGCGGCGCATCACGAAGGCCAGCGCCCGCACGCGCTGGCCGGTGCTCAGCGTGCAGGGCAGCCAGGCGGGCCGGTACGAACCCATCGGCATCTCGCGCTTCCAGAGCGTTTCGAGATGCGGCATCGCGCTGGAGCCGGCGATCCGGAACGCCACGCCGCTGCAGGAGCCGCCGCGATCGAGCGCCAGCACCAGGCCCGGCCGTTCCGGCGTGCCGCGGTTCACGCGCGACCACAGGTAGAGCCCGCGATGGTAGCCGTGCACGCGGCCATGCACCTTCTCGACGGTCGGCAGCCCCGGGTTCCAGATCAGCGAGCCATAACCGAACAGCCAGAGATCGGCGCGGCGATCCCAGTCGGCGAGGCTCGCGTCCAGCGAGCTGGCGAGTTCGTCCTCGCTGAGCAGCCGGCCGCTGCCGATCGGGGGCGGGTAGGCGTTGGAGGCGGGAATCGGGGTGCTCACGGAATCCTGGCGGCCGCAGGCGGCTCGGGTTGATCGGGGAAGGAACGGATGACGCGACGGACCCGGGCCTTACAGATAGGGGTTCGGGAAACCGAGCTTGGCGAGGATGTCGATCTCGAGCGCCTCCATCTCGGCGGCGTCTTCCTCGCCGCGCTCGTGATCATACCCCTGCGCGTGCAGCGCGCCGTGCACCAGCAGGTGCGCGTAGTGGGCCACCAGCGACTTGTCCTGCTCGCCGGCCTCCTTCTCGACCACCGGGCAGCACAGCACGAGATCGCCGATGGTGGTGCCGTCGGGCGCCTGGTCGTAGGCGAAGGTCAGCACGTTGGTGGGGTAGTCCTTCTTGCGATAGCCGCCGTTCAGCTCGCGGCCTTCCTTCTCGCCGACGAAGCGCACCGTCAGTTGCGCATCGGAGAACAGCGCGGTGGACAGCCATTCGGCGATCAGCTTGGGCTTGGGCAGCTTCTTGCGCTGCGAGGCGGCGATCTCGTCGCCGTATTGCACCACTAGCTCGAGCTCGGGCTCGCCGGCGGGCTCCGCGTCGGAGCCGGCGGCCGGCTCGGCGGCCGGCGCGGTGCCGACCTCGGGCGAGGGCTCGGCGCCGACCGACAGCGTCAGGCTGTCGTAGTGCTCCGGGCGCAGGGTCAGGGTGACGCGCTGGCCGGCATCGGCATGCTGCGCGACGATCGCGATCGAGGCTTCGCCCGAGGCGCCCGACAGGTCGAACATCAGCGCGCGGCCATCGGGAAAATCGATGCGCAGGCCTTGCGTCTCGACCGACTTGACCTTGCCGCGGGCGTCGAACAGCGATACGCGCGGCGCGCCCGGGGCGGCGGCCTGGTCAGGCTTGCGGGACTTGTGGGAGCGGGAGGATTTCATGTTGGCGGCGTGGAACGGAATCGCCTGAGCATACACCAAACGGCCAGCCGTTTCGTCCGCCGGAAACGCCTTGCGCGGCGACTGGCGCGGCCCTCGCGCGCCGCCTCGGCGGCCCGGCCCGGCGGGCCTCGGCGCCGATCAGGCGGGGCTCGCCGAGGGGCGCTGGGGTGACGAAATGCGACGGCCTGCCGCGCGGCAGGCCGTCTCCAGATGCGGGCCCGGCGCGGCCTTGCCCGGCCGCGCCGCTCGCTCAGTCGTCCTTGTGCTGGGCGTGGAAGTCGTCGTAGGCCTCGACGATCCGCGCGACCAGCGGATGCCGCACCACGTCGGCGCTGGTGAAGCGCGTGAGCGCGATGCCGCGCACCTGGCCGAGCACCTGCTGTGCCTCGATCAGCCCGCTCTTGTGGCCGCGCGGCAGGTCGACCTGGGTGGTGTCGCCGGTGACCACGGCCTTCGAGCCGAAGCCGATCCTGGTCAGGAACATCTTCATCTGCTCGGGCGTGGTGTTCTGCGCCTCGTCGAGGATGATGAAGGCGTGGTTCAGGGTGCGGCCGCGCATGTAGGCGAGCGGCGCGATCTCGATCATCTGGCGCTCGAACATCTTGGCGGTCTTGTCGAAGCCGAGCAGGTCGTAGAGCGCGTCGTAGAGCGGGCGCAGGTAGGGGTCCACCTTCTGCGACAGGTCGCCCGGCAGGAAGCCGAGCCGCTCGCCGGCTTCCACGGCCGGGCGCGTCAGCACGATGCGCTTGACCTGGTCGCGCTCCAGCGCGTCCACCGCGCAGGCCACCGCCAGGTAGGTCTTGCCGGTGCCGGCAGGCCCGATGCCGAAGGTCACGTCGTGCGAGAGGATCTGCTTGAGGTACTCGCGCTGCGCCGGGGTGCGCCCGCGCAGGTCCGAGCGGCGCGTGTAGAGCTTGGGCGCCGGCTCCTCGTCGAGTGCCGCGCCGGCCTCGCCCTCGGCCGCGCTCGGCTGGTCGAAGGGATGGTCGGGGTCGCCGCGAAAGCGCACGTCGAGCGTCGGCTCGGCCGATGCGCCCCGCGCGCCGTTGCCGAGCTGGCGCGTCTCGACCAGGGCAAGCTGGATGTCGTCGAGCGAGAGCGGATCGCGCGCGCGGTTGTAGAAGTTCTCCAGCGCGGCCAGCGCGAGCTTGGCGCCGCGGCCGCGGATCGCGATCCGGTGGCCGCGGCGCTGCAGCGTCACGTCGAGCGCCTGCTCGATCTGCCGCAGGTTCTCGTCCAGCGGTCCGCAGAGATTGGCGAGGCGCGCGTTGTCGTCGCGCGGCGCGGTGAATTCCAGGGCTTGGGTGGCTTTCAAGGTGGCGTGGGCTTCCTGCGCTGGGCGCTCGGTGTCAGTGGGTGGCGGTGCTGGCTTCGTCGTGCGCGAGCACCAGCTCGCCGCGCAGCGAATGCGGGTAGGCATGGTTGATCCGCACGTCGATCATCTGGCCGATCAGGCGCGCATGCGAGGCGAGCGGTGCCGGGAAGTTGACCACGCGGTTGTTCTCGGTGCGTCCTGCCAGCTCGTTCGGATCCTTGCGCGACGGGCCTTCCACCAGGATCCGCTCGATCCGGCCGACCATCGACGCGCTGATGCGCGCGACATTCTCCTCGATGGTGGCCTGCAGATGTTGCAGGCGTTTGAGCTTGACCTCGCGCGGCGTGTCGTCGTGCAGGCTGGCCGCCGGCGTGCCGGGGCGCGGGCTGTAGATGAACGAGAAGCTGGTGTCGTAGCTCATCTCGTGCACCAGTTGCATGGTCTTGTCGAAATCGGCCTCGGTCTCGCCGGGGAAGCCGATGATGATGTCGGTCGACAGCGACAGATCGGGGCGGATCGCGCGCAGCTTGCGGATCAGCGACTTGTACTCGAGCACCGTGTAGCCGCGCTTCATGGCCATTAGGATGCGGTCCGAGCCGTGCTGGACCGGCAGGTGCAGGTGGTTCACCAGCTTGGGTACGCGCGCGTAGACGTCGAGCAGGCGCTGGGTGAATTCCTTCGGATGCGAGGTGGTGTAGCGGATCCGCTCGATGCCGGGCAGCTCGGCCACGTATTCGATCAGGGTGGCGAAGTCGGCGATTTCCTCCGAGCCCTGGGTCAGCGCGCCGCGATAGGCGTTGACGTTCTGGCCCAGCAGGGTCACCTCGCGCACGCCCTGGTCGGCGAGGCCCGCGATCTCGGTGAGCACGTCGTCGAGCGGGCGCGAGACCTCGTCGCCGCGCGTGTAGGGCACCACGCAGTAGCTGCAGTACTTGCTGCAGCCTTCCATGATCGACACGAAGGCGCTCGGGCCCTCGACGCGCGCCGGCGGCAGGTGGTCGAACTTCTCGATCTCGGGGAAGCTGATGTCGACCTGCGAGCGGCCGCTGGCGCGGCGCGCGTCGATCATCTGCGGCAGGCGGTGCAGCGTCTGCGGGCCGAACACCACGTCCACGTAGGGCGCGCGCGCGACGATCGCCGCGCCTTCCTGGCTCGCCACGCAACCGCCCACGCCGACGATCAGGTTCGGATTCGCTTCCTTCAGTTCGCGCACCCGGCCGAGATCGGAGAACACCTTCTCCTGCGCCTTCTCGCGCACCGAGCAGGTATTGAACAGGATCACGTCCGCGTCCTCGGGCCGGTCCGTCTTCACGAGGCCTTCGGAGGCATTGAGCACGTCCACCATCTTGTCCGAGTCGTACTCGTTCATCTGGCAGCCGAAGGTCTTGATGTAGATTTTTTTCGTCATCTGGGTTCGCCGTTCGCAGTGGTTGACCTGGGGGCGTCATTGCGGGTGAATCGGGACGGTCGGCCCGGGGCGCGTCGCGCCTTGCATCGCCGGCGCTTGGCCGGCATGCGGCAGCGGGGCGGGATGGGGACCGTCGGGGAAAGCTTTCCATTATAGCTTTTCGAATTCCGGATCGCCGGCGGCGGCGAGCCGGCTCGCGCCTGGCGGTTGCGCCGTCGCGACATGGGAAAGCTTCGGATTCGACCCTTTGACGACACGGCGGTTCGCGGCGCGGCGCTGTCATGAAGATCGCTGAAGATTCCTCTGCGATGCTGATAACAGTGTGAAGATAACTTCGTTTGCCGCCCCGGACCCCGATGCTAGTCTTGCCTGCAATCGAGTTCGCTGCGCGCATCCGGCGCGCTGGAGGCTACCCATGCACACATCCCTCGCGCTGGTGCGCGACCGCGAAGCCGCGGATTCCGCCGCCGCCGCCGTCGCGGCGTTGGCCGCGGCGCCGCACGAATCCTTCGACGCGCTGGAGCGTCTGGTCGGCGTCAACCTGGCCCGGCTGCGCGCCGAGCGCCAGCTCTCGCTGGACGCGCTGGCGCGCCTGTCCGGCGTATCGCGCGCGATGCTCGCGCAGATCGAATCGGCGCGCAGCGTGCCTTCGATCAAGGTGCTCTGCAAGGTCGCGGCGGCGCTGAAGGTCTCGGTGGCCGCCTTCCTGCGGCGCCACGCGGTGCTCGGCTTCGAGCACCTGCCGGCTGAGCGCGCGGTGCGCGTGGTGGCCTCCAACGGCCGCTTCTCGTCGCGCGCGCTGTATCCGGAAGGCGAGCCCGCCACGGCCGAGTTCCACGAGTTGCGCGTCGCGCCGCTGCATACCGAAACCGGCGTGCGCCGCGCGCCGGGCACCACCATCAACCTGGTGGTCAGCGAAGGCACGCTCGAGCTGTCGGTGCACGACCGTCGCCAATTGCTGGCGACCGGCGACGCGATCGTGTTCGATGCCGACCAGCCCTACACGCTGCGCAATCCCGGCGATTCGGAAGCGCGCGCGTTCCGCGTGACCGTCAACGCCGAGGTGCCGCCGCGCTGGGACCTGCCGACGCAGTGAGCGGCTTCGGCCGTCGAGCCGCGACGAGCGGTTGCACGCGCAACCATCGGCGCTCGCCGGCTACCTGGGCCTGCCAACGAAAACGGCGCGATACGACAGCTGATTCCTGTCGTATCGCGCCGTTTTGCATTCCGGCCGATAGGTATCGCGCCTAGGACTGCACGTCGCCGAATTCGCCGCGCATGCCGGCCGCGACCAGCGCCGGCAGCTCCCGCATCGAGCGCAGGATGCGCGTGACGCCCATCTTGCGCAGCACGCCTTCGTAACCGTCGGGGATATGGCTCGCGCCGACGAAGGCGATCGTCTTCATGCCGGCCGCGCGCGCGGCGGTCAACCCAGAGACGCTGTCCTCCACCACCAGGCAGCGCGAGGGCTCGACGCCGAGCGCGCGCGCCGCGTGCAGGTAGACATCGGGATAGGGCTTGGGCCGCGCGACCTGCTCGGCGCAATACACGCGCTCGCCGAACACTTCGCTCAGCGCGGCGCGCTTGAGCGAATTGCGCACGCGTTCGCCGCGCGCGTTCGAGACCACCGCCGCCGGCAGCGGCACCTGCAGCAGCGCCTCGCGCACGCCGGTGATCGGCGCGAGCGCGCGTGCCAGCTCGGCCTCGACGGCGTGATCGACGGTGGCGACGAAATTCTCGGGCAGGGTGATGCCGTGCCGGGCCTCGAGTGAGGCGAGGAACAGGGAGGTGAGCTGGCCGAAGGCGGCCGCCGCGTCGGCGGCGAAGTCGATCGACGGGAACGCGGCGCCGAGCACCTGCAGCAGCACGCGGTCGGCAATCACTTCGCTGTCGACGAGCACGCCGTCGCAGTCGCAGATCAGGTGGTCGAGCATGGAAATCGGCACGAAGCCTACGCTAGGGTGACGACTCGCCATCATACGTGCTTTCGAATCGCCGGCAGGACGTCAGGCGCGATTCATCACGCCGTCGACTTTTTGTTATGGGATTGTTGCGCCGGACGAGTCAGCGGCTCGCATCGCGAGGCGTGGAAACCGGCTCGCGATCGATGCCCGAGGCGATGACGGAGCACGCGAGCCGCGCGCTCCGTCATGCCCTGGCCTCAATGCGCCTGGTGCAGGAACAGGTACAGCCAGGCCGCCGCGGCGCCCCCCGCCAGCGGCCCCAGCACGGGGATCCAGGCATAGCGCCAGTCGCTGTCGCGCTTGCCCGGGATCGGCAGCAGCGCGTGCATGATGCGCGGCGACAGATCGCGCGCCGGGCTCATCGCGTAACCGGTCGGCCCGCCCAGCGAGATGCCGATGCCGAGCACCAGCAGCCCCACCGGCAGCGCGTCGAGCGCGCCGAGCCCGACCTGCGGCGCGGCCAGGTAGAGCACGCCGAGGATCAGCACGAAGGTGCAGATCGCCTCGGTCAACACGTTGTGCGTGACGCTGCGGATCGCGGGCGCGGTGCAGAACACGGCGAGCTTGAGATCGGGGTCGACCTCCTTGGCGAAATGCTGTCGATAGGCGAGCCAGACCAGCAGTGCGCCGGCCATGCCGCCCAGCATCTGCGCGGCGATGTAGCCGCCCACCTTGGCCCAGGCGAACTTGCCCGCCAGCGCGAGGCTGATGGTGACGATCGGGTTGAGGTGCGCGCCGCTGAACTTCGCGGTGACGTAGACGGCCACGAACACGGCCATCGCCCAGCCCATCACGATCACGATCAGGTCCGCGCCGCGGCCCTTGGTTTTCGCGAGGAGCACGTTGGCGACCGCGCCGTTGCCGAGCAGCACGAGGATGGCCGTGCCGATGAACTCCGCAATATAAGGTGACATTTTGGGTGTCTCTCTACCAGTGCGGCGGACTCGCGCGATGCACGGTCCGCCTGCTCGTTATGAATAGGGTCTTGTTGTTGCCGGCCGCCGCGCGCGAGGCGGCTGCCTCGTCACACGGCGCCGCGGCGCGTCGTTTAGCGCGTGTCGTCGGCCCAGGCCTTGGCGGCGCGTACCGCGCGCTGCCAGCCGGCCAGCGCCGTGCTGACCTGCTCGGCCGGCATCGACGGCGAGAAACGCGTGTCGAGCTGCCATTGGCTGCGCACCTCGTCGAGGTTCTGCCAGTAGCCGATCGCCAGGCCCGCCAGGTAGGCCGCGCCGAGCGCCGTGGTCTCGGTGATCTGCGGGCGCACCGCGTCCACGCCGAGCAGGTCCGCCTGGAACTGCATCAGCAGGTTGTTGGCGCTGGCGCCGCCGTCCACCCGCAGCTCGCCGATGCTGATGCCCGAATCGGCTTCCATCGCCGCCAGCACGTCGAGCGACTGGTAGGCGATCGAGTCGAGCGCCGCGCGCGCCAGGTGGGCGTCGCTGGTGCCGCGCGTGACGCCGAACAGCGAGCCGCGCGCGCGGGCGTTCCAGTGCGGCGCGCCCAGGCCGGCGAAGGCCGGCACCAGGTAGACGCCGTCGGTATGCGGCACGCTGGCCGCCAGCTTCTCGATCTCGCTGGCCGACTTGATGATGCCCAGGCCGTCGCGCAGCCATTGCACCACCGCGCCGGCGATGAAGATGCTGCCTTCCAGCGCGTAGTTCACCTGGTCGCCGACCTGCCAGGCGATGGTGGTCACCAGGTTGTTCTTCGACTCGATCGGCTTGTCGCCGGTGTTCATCATCAGGAAGCAGCCGGTGCCGTAGGTGTTCTTCACCATCCCCGAGCTGGTGCACATCTGGCCGAACAGGGCCGCCTGCTGGTCGCCCGCGATGCCGGCCAGCGGCAGCTTGGAGGCGAACACGGTGGTCTTGGTGTGGCCGTAGATCTCGGAGGAGGCGCGCACCTCGGGCAGCATGCTGCGCGGGATGTCGAGCGCGGCCAGCAGCTCGTCGTCCCACTGGCGCGTATGGATGTTGAACAGCATGCTGCGCGAGGCGTTGGTCACGTCGGTGACGTGCAGCTCGTGCTTGGTGAAGTTCCAGACCAGCCAGCTATCGACCGTGCCGAACGCGAGCCGGCCCTGGCGCGCCTTCTCGCGCGCGCCCTCGACGTTGTCGAGGATCCAGCGGATCTTGGTACCGGAGAAGTAGGAGTCGATCGGCAGGCCGGTCTTGGCGCGCACCATCGCTTCCAGGCCGTCGGCCTTGAGCGAGTCGCAGAAGTCGGCGGTGCGGCGGTCCTGCCACACGATCGCGTTGTAGATCGGCTGGCCGGTCTCGCGATCCCAGACGATGGTGGTCTCGCGCTGGTTGGTGATGCCGATCGCCGCGATCGCGGTGCCGTTCAGGCCCACGCGCGTGACCGCCTCGGCGGCGACGCCGGCCTGGGTCGACCAGATTTCCTGGGGATCGTGCTCCACCCAGCCCGGGCGAGGATAGATCTGCTCGAACTCCTTCTGGGCGATCGATACGATGTTGCCCTGGCGATCGAACAGCATCGCGCGCGAGCTCGTCGTGCCCTGGTCGAGTGCGAGGATGTATTGACCCTGCATCTGTCTCATCTCCATTCGGTACGTAATTGTGATTCGCGCGGCCTTCGCGGCGGCGCGTGCTGCTCTCTATCCCGCGCGGCTTGCGGCCTGCCGCGCGTTTCTACCTTCGGTGCAACTTCTTTGTCTGGTTACCGTTCGGGCCGTCAGTGCACGACGCGTCGCGCGGCGGGCTCGGCCGCCGGGGCTGCCTCGCCGCCTTGCGCGAACCAGGCGTCGATCGCGGCGGTGACCGTCTCCAGCGTGCCGGGCGCGACATGCAGGCCCAGCTTCGAGCGGCGCCACAGCACGTCGTCGGCGCGGGTCGCCCACTCGCTGTCGCGCAGGTGGCACAGTTCGGCTTCGTGGATGCCCGGTGCGATTTCGGCGCCGAGCCCGGCCAGCGAGCTGGCGCCGGCCACGATGCGTTCGGCGCGGGTGCCGTAGGCGCGCGCGTAACGGCGCGCCAGCGCGGCCGGCAACCAGGCATGGCGTTTCGCGAAGGCTTCGGCGAACGGCGCGAAGCGCGCGTTGGCGATATCGCCGCCCGGCAGCGGCTGGCCGGCGGTCCAGGCCGCGCGGCCCGAGCCGAGCGCCTCGACCAGCATGCCGGCCGCGTCCTCGGCCAGCTTGCGGAAGGTGGTGATCTTGCCGCCGAACACCGACAGCAGCGGCGCGCCCTGGCCGTCGTCCATCTCGAGCTTGTAGTCGCGCGTGACGGCCGAGGGGTTGTCGGCGTTCTCGTCCTCGAGCAGCGGGCGCACGCCGGAATAGGTCCAGCGCACGTCGGCCGGCGAGATCTTCTGCTTGAAGTAGCGGTTGATCGAGTCGCAGAGATATTGCGTCTCGTCGCGGTCGATCGCCACCTTCGAGGGATCGTCGTGATACTCGACGTCGGTGGTGCCGATCAGCGTGAAATCCTGCTCGTAGGGGATCGCGAAGATGATCCGCTTGTCGGGATTCTGGAAGATGTAGGCGTGGTCGTGATCGAACAGGCGGCGCGTGACGATATGGCTGCCCTTCACCAGCCGCACGCTGTGGCGCGCGTCGCGGCCCAGCGCGCCGTGCAGCACCGAGCCGACCCAGGGGCCGGCCGCGTTGGCGATCGCGCGGGCGCGCACCTCGCGGCTCGAGCCGTCGGCGCGCTGCAGGGTGGCGATCCATTCGCCGTTCTCGCGACGCGCGGCCACGAGGCGCGTGCGCGTCAGGATCTCGGCGCCGCGTTCGTGCGCGTCCAGCGCGTTGAGCACCACCAGGCGCGCGTCGTCGACCCAGCCGTCCGAGTAGACGAAGCCGCGCCGGATCGAATCGACCAGCGGCGCGCCGGCCGCATGGCGGGCCATGGTGATGCCGCGCGAGCCGGGCAGCAGTTCGCGCCTGGCGAGGTGGTCGTAGAGGAACAGGCCGATGCGGATCAGCCAGGCCGGGCGCAGGTTCGGCATGTGCGGCATGACGAAGCGCAGCGGCCAGATGATGTGGGGCGCGGCGCGCAGCAGCGTCTCGCGCTCCTGCAGGGCCTTGCGGACCAGCCCGAATTCCTTGTACTCGAGATAGCGCAGCCCGCCGTGGATCAGCTTGGTGCTGGACGAGGAGGTGTGCGAGGCCAGGTCGTCCTGCTCGCAAAGGAGCACGGACAGGCCGCGCCCGGCCGCGTCGCGCGCGATGCCCGCGCCGTTGATGCCGCCGCCGATCACGAGCACGTCGTACCGAGTCTGTTCGCTCACTGCTGCCCTCTGTCTCTAGTCGAACTCAAATTTTTCGAATTCGAAATTTAATGAACAAAACCGAAAAAGTAAAGTTCGTTTAAGAGGGTCGGTAGCGCGCGTCGCCGAGCGGGACGATACTGGCGCATTGTCTTCAACGAGGAGGAAACATGCGTCAGGTCATGGTGGCGGGCGCGCTGGCGCTGCTGGCGGGCTGTTCGACCGTGCCGCTGCCCGGCGGCTGGAGCGGCGAGCCGACGTTCGACACGCTGCAGCGCGCCTGCGGCGAGGTGCAGGATTACGGCGCCGACGGCGCCTCGGTCTATGCCGCGCTCTACGACGCCTGGGTCGCGAAGCGGCACGGCAAGCTCGACGATGCGCAGTTCTGCGCGTTTTCGAAACAGATCGCCGCGCGCCATGCCGAGCTCGGCGCGCAGCCCGACGCGGCGGCGCGGGCTGGCTGGATCGATTACCTGAACACGGCGCGGGCGCAGGCGATCAGCTGGCGCTCGAAGGTCGATCCGACCTTGCGGGGCGGTTGAGGCGGGGCTGGGGCGAGCGGAGGGGTTCAGGGACGGCATCAGGTACGGGCTTTAGTCAGGCCGGGAGCCGCGCCGCCGGACCGCCGTATCGTGCCCATTGCCCGCGTTCCTCGATTCTTGCCCGTAAACGAAAACGACCGCCATCCAGGGACGGCGGTCGCGAGCCGGCGGGGCTCGTCGTTCGCTTCAGGAATAACGTACTTTGATCGATCGGAGCGCCGCGTCACCGCTTTCGGTGACGCAGTAGCGACGGCCCGAACCGAGGGCTTCCAGGCGTACCAGTTGCTGCTCGAGCAGCGCATCCAGTTCGTCGCGTTCCATCTCGGCCTGATCCGGCGCGTCCTTGACGAGCAGCAGGGTGGCGAATTCATGCGGACTCAGCATCGTTCTCTCCAGACAAACCAGACGCCTCACGGCCGGACGACGTCCGGGACGCGTTACCCAGCAAGGAAGGCGTGGGGGGACATGCTTACCATGGCGCACGCGGCACACGGGCGCCGGGGATTCGGAGTGTAGTCAACGGGGCAAGGAACGCCAAATACGACCCCGAAAATTTTCCCATTGACAATTGGTCACAATTCAAGCGGCCGAGGCGACGCGGCAACTTCTTGATTTCACTTGAAGTTCGCGCTGCGACGCAGCAAGGGGCGGGGCTGCGAGGCAGTCGCGGCCGGACGCGCAATGTCGTTCAGTCGGCCAGGTAGACCTGGGTGCCGGCGGCGGCGATGGTCTCGCCCATTTCCTCGGGCGGCGCCTTGTCGGTGAACAGCGCGTGGACCTGCGACAGGTGCCCCTGCCGCACCAGGGCCGGGCGGCCGAACTTGGAGTGGTCGGTGACCAGGTAGACGGTGCGCGCGTGCTGGATGATCGCCTCGGCCACCCGCACCTCGCGCGTGTCGAAGTCGCGCAGGGTGCCGTCGGTCTCGATCGCCGAGGTGCCGATGATCGCGTAGTCGACCTTGAACTGGCGGATGAAGTCGATCGCCAGCTCGCCGACGATGCCCTTGTCCCAGGGCCGCACGATGCCGCCCGTGATCAGCACCTCGCACTCGGGGTAGCCGCTCATCATGCTGGCCACGTTGAGGTTGTTGGTGATCACGCGCAGGCCGCGATGGCGATTCAGGGCTCGCGCGACTTCCTCGGTGGTGGTGCCGAGGTTGATGAACAGCGAGGCCTGGTCGGGGATGTGCGTGGCGGCGAGCGCCGCGATGCGCCGTTTCTCGTCGTGGAACATGCGCTGGCGGGCGCTGTAGGACACGTTCTCCGAGCTGGTCGGCAGGCTCGCGCCGCCGTGGTAGCGGCGCAGCAGGTTCAGGTCGGCCAGCCAGTTGACGTCGCGGCGGATCGTCTGCGGCGTCACGTCGAAGTGGGCGGCCAGGTCCTCCACCGTCACGAAGCCGTCCCGTTGCACCCAGTCGAGCAGCTCCTGCTGGCGCGCGTTGAGCGAGAGGCGGGGGTCTCGTGTCGTCATGGTTCGTTCGAAAGCGGGGGAAACGGGCTCCCATTGTAAGCAATGTGCGCGAACGAACATTTCGTTTTCGCGACATCGATCGGTGCGCCGGCTCCGCGCGGGGCCTCCCGTCCATCCCGGGCGAGGGTGCCGTCGCACGAGGACGCCGCTCCTGGCGGCGGGCTTCCCGTGCCCTGCGCACGGCGCCGGCGCGGGTATCGACGATGCGCGCATCGTGGTGCCGGGCGGGCAGCGCGGGCGCATCTTCGCGCGGCCGCCGGATCATTGCGCCGCGCGAAGCCATGCCGATGTCTTGCGCCTTCGCAGATTCGAATTGAATTGCAGCCGACTTTCGAATTACCGGTCTAACATTGCGCAATAGACTGCGAGGAACTGCGCGTGTGCGGGGCGGTCAGTGACTGAAGCACGCTCGGGAACTTCCGGCTAACATAAGCGGATCCAGATCGAATTTCATTCATATCCGCTTCGTCCGAGCGGGCCGCGAGGCCGCCAGGCACCTGCCGCTGAGCCTGGGGCAAGCCGCGCCGCCGGAACGAAGCGCTTGGGAGCACGACGATGCTGGCTGAAACCAAGCATGTGATGCCCTGGCGCATCGAAGACATCGACCTCTCGCGGATCGACCGCGCGAAGGCCGCCGCCAACGAAGACCTGCTGCTGCTGTTGTGCGCGGCCTCGTTCATCGAGAGCGGCTCCGATCTCTACACCAGCAACCTGAGCCAATTCTTCGGCGACGATCCCGAGGTGGCGGGCTGGCTCAACGAGCAGTGGGAGCACGAGGAACTGCAGCACGGCCGCGCGCTGAAGGCCTATATCGGCCACGTGTGGCCCGAGTTCGACTGGGACCTCGCCTTCCACAACTTCTTCGACGAATACTCGAAGACCTGCTCGCTGGAAGCCTTCGAGAAGACGCGTGCGCTCGAGATGGTGGCGCGCTGCGTGGTCGAGACCGGCACCGCCACGCTCTATCGCGCGATCAACGAGTGCTCGGACGAGCCGGTGCTCAAGGAAATCACCAACAACATCCGCACCGACGAAGTGCGCCACTACAAGCACTTCTTCAAGTATTTCAAGAAGTACAACGAGGTCGAGGGCAATGGCCGCTGGGCCGTGCTCGGCGCGCTGATGCGCCGCGTGCTCGAGATCCGCAACGAGGATTCGGAGATCGCGCTGCGCCACGTGTTCGCGATCCGCTATCCCGACAAGGTGCGTGACTCGGCCTACAACCGCGAGCGCGCGGCCCGCGTCAACGCGCTGGTGCGCCGCAACCTGTCGGCCGACATGTGCATCAAGATGCTGCTCAAGCCGCTCGACCTGCCTTCGCGGATCCAGCCCGGCGTGCAGTATCCGCTGACCAAGCTGACCCAGCACGTGTTCTTCCGTTGATCCGCATGTCCGGCGCGCGTCCTGCGCGCGCCTTTTCCATTCCCGGGGAGTCCATGATGACCGCGACCGATCGCGCCGCGCTCGAGCGCTGGCATTTCGATAGCTGGTCGCCGGCCTGCCGCGCGTTGTTCGACGGCGAGGCGCTCGGCGACAAGCTGCGCTTCACGGCCTCGCTGATCGTGATCGATCGCGAGGCGGACCCCGTCGACGCGCGTACCACCCTGCTCAGCGTCGGCGAGCTCTATGCGCCCGATGGCGAGACGCTGTTCCTCGCGTTGTGGCCGCGTTCGCGCGGCGCGCAGTTGCTGGCCAGGGAGCGCGCCGCGGTGCTCAGCTTCGTGGCCGACGGCGCCTTCCACCAGGCGCGGCTGCGTGTCGAGCCGGCCGGCGTGACGGGCGATCGCCCGGCCGACGACGGCACCGCGGTGGCCGGGCTGGCCTGCTTCCGCGCGCGCCTGGCCGGCGGCGACGCGCAGCGCGTCGGTTATGCGCGGCTGACCTCGGGCATCGAGTTCGAGCTGGACGACCAGCGCGAGGCCGTGCTCGCGCGCTGGACGCGCCAGATCGAGCAGATCCGCCTGATCGCGGCCGCCTTGCCGGGCTGAACGGTTTGGGGAGAGTGGGCTGAGACGCACCGCGCGAACGCGCGATGGCGGGTGCGGGCGCGGCGACGCGCGCCGCCGCGCCGGTGAAGCGAATCCGGTCGAGAACGGGCGGTCCCTGCATGACGCATGCGGGGACCGCCCGTTTTTCGTTCAGTGGCCGCGCTGGCCGCTGCGCGAGGAGCGGTTGCGGTTCGCGTGCCCCGCATTGGCATTGCCGCCGCCGTTGCCGCCCTGGCCACCGCCCGGTCGGCCGCCGCCTGCCGGACGCGGCTTGGCCGCGGTCGCGGCGCCGCCGCCACCACCGCCGGCCTTGACCGGCTTCGCGGCAGGCTTGGGCGCCGCTTTCGCCGCCGGCTTGGCGGCCGGCTTCGCGCCGCCCGGCTGGGCGCCGTCACGGCGCGCCGCGCCTTGCCCCCGCCCCTGGCCTTGCGGCTGGCGAGCGCCGCCGCCACCGCCGCCCCCGCGCTGCTGTTGCTGGCCACGGCGCTGGATCGGTTCCGGCTTGGCGTTCGGATCGGGCTCGAAGCCGGCGATCACTTCCTGCGGGATCTCGCGCTTGATCAGCTTCTCGATGTCGCGCAGCAGTTGCTTCTCGTCGACGCAGACCAGCGAGACCGCCTCGCCGTTGGCGCCCGCGCGGCCGGTTCGGCCGATGCGGTGCACGTAGTCTTCCGGCACGTTCGGCAGCTCGTAGTTGACCACGTGCGGCAACTGGTCGATATCGATGCCGCGTGCGGCGATATCGGTGGCCACCAGCACCTGCAGCGTGCCGGCCTTGAACTCGGTCAGCGCGCGCGTGCGGGCCGACTGGCTCTTGTTGCCGTGGATCGCCAGCGCGCTGATGCCGTCCTTGCCGAGCTGCTCGGCCAGGCGGTTGGCGCCGTGCTTGGTGCGCGTGAACACCAGCACCTGGAACCAGTTGTGCTCGCGGATCAGGTGGGTGAGCAGCTCGCGCTTGCGGTCACGGTCGACCGGGTAGATCTTCTGCGCGATGGTCTCGGCCGTGGTGTTGCGGCGCGCCACCTCGATCAGGGCCGGCGAGTCGAGCAGGCTGTCGGCCAGCGCCTTGATCTCGTCGGAGAAGGTGGCCGAGAACAGCAGGTTCTGGCGCTTGGCGGGCAGGCGCGCGAGCACCCGCTTGATGTCGTGGATGAAGCCCATGTCGAGCATGCGATCGGCTTCGTCGAGCACCAGGATGTCGAGCTGCGAGACATCGATGGTCTTCTGCTGCATGTGGTCGAGCAGGCGGCCCGGCGTTGCCACCACGATGTCCACGCCGCGCTTGAGCGCGTCGATCTGCGGATTGATGCTCACGCCGCCGAACATCACGGTCGAGCGCAGCTTCAGGTACTTGCCGTAGGCGCGCACGCTCTCCTCGACCTGGGCGGCCAGTTCGCGCGTCGGCGTGAGGATCAGCGCGCGCACGGCGCGCTTGCCGCCGGCCTGCGCGGCGGCATTCGCATTGAGGCGCTGCAGGATCGGCAGCGTGAAGCCGGCGGTCTTGCCGGTGCCGGTCTGGGCGCCGGCGAGCAGGTCGCCGCCGCCGAGCACGGCGGGGATCGCCTGGGTCTGGATCGGGGTCGGTTCGGTATAGCCGAGTTCGTTGACGGCCCGCACGAGGGGTTCGGCGAGGCCGAGGGAAGCAAAAGACATAAACTCTCTTGGTGTTCGAAAAATGACGCCGCCCGACTGGCCGATACGCGACCGGTTGGGCGGCGTCATCTTCATACAAAAAACAAATAGGGCGTGGCCGCGGTTGCCCGCAGCCACGCCCCGTGTGATGTGAACCGTTCGTCAGTCGAGCGGTGCGGAACGCAGATCGCTCACCTGCTGCGGCGAGATCGGCGAACCGTTGTTGCCCCAGGCCGATCGGATATACGACACGACGGCTGCAACCTCTTGATTCGACAGGGCTTGCGCGAACGGCGGCATCCCGTATGGACGCGGATTCCGGAACGTGCTGGGCGGGTAACCGCCGTTGAGCACCATCCGGATCGGGTTCACTGCAGACTCCATCATAATCGAATGGTTTCCGGCGAGCGGCGGATACGAGGGCGGCTTGCCCTGGCCGGAGGCACCGTGACAGGTCGCGCAGTTGTCCGCGTAGAGCTTGCGGCCCTGTTCCAGCAACTGGTCGCCGAACTTCTGTGAGGGCTCGTATTGCAGGTTGGTCGGCGCGTTGCCCTTCTGTGGAATCGACTTCAGGTAGACCGACATCGAGCGCGCGTCGTCGTCCGACATGTACTGCAGACTGTTGTGCACCACGTCGGCCATCGGCCCGAACACCGCGCCGCGCATCGACACGCCGGCCTGCAGCAGGTCGGTCAGCTCCTGCACGTGCCAGTCGCCGAGGCCGAACTCGGTGTCGTTGGTCAGCGAGGGCGCGTACCAGTTCTGCAGCGGGATCAGCCCGCCGGCGAAGGCCGAGGAGCTGCGCGGCGCGCCCATCAGGTTGATCGAGGTATGGCACATGCTGCAGTGGCCCAGGCCCTCGACCAGGTAGGCGCCGCGGTTCCATTCCACCGACTTGGTCGGGTCCGGCTTGAATTCCCCCTCCTTGAAGAACAGCGTGCGCCAGCCGATCAGCAGGTTGCGGTTGTTGAACGGGAATTTCAGCTCGTGCGGGCGGCTCGCCGTGTTGACCGCCGGCACCGAGCGCAGGTACGCGTAGATCGCGTCCGAATCGGCGCGCGTGACCTTGGTGTAGCTGGTGAAGGGGAAGCCCGGGTAGAGCAGGCTGCCGTCCTTCGAGCGGCCCGTGTGCATCGCGCGATAGAAGTCGTCGGCGCTCCACTTGCCGATGCCGTACTGGTTGTCGGGCGTGATGTTCGGCGTGTACATGGTGCCGAACGGGGTGGGCATCGGCAGGCCGCCGGCGAAGGGCTGGCCGCCGCGCACCGTGTGGCAGGCCACGCAGTCGCCCACCCGCGACAGATACTCGCCCTTCTTGATCAGCGCGGCCTGGTTCGTGTCGGCGGCCGGCGCGGCGGCGCGCGCGGTGTCGATCAGGCTGCCCGCCCACTTGGCGGCGCCGGGCCAGACGGCGGGCGCGAGCGTCGCGGCGGCGGCGATCGCGAGGGCGCCGAAGGCATACAGGGACTGGCGTTTCATGGCGTCTGTCTCCTGGAGGTCATTGCGGTTCGCTGCCGCAGGCGAGCGGCAGCTTCAGCGAGCCGGCCGCCGCCGGGACCGGATTGGCCGGCGCCGCCTGCGCGGCGAGCCAGGCGGTCACGGCGGTGACGTCCTCGTCGGTGAGCCGCGAGGCGATCTCGTGCATGCAGTCGGGTGCCTTGGCGCGCCGGTTGCCCGAGCGCCAGGCGCCGATCTGCGCGCTGAGGTAGTCGCTGTGCAGGCCCACCAGGCCCGGGATCGCAGGTTGCATGCCCGTGAGCTGCGCGCCGTGGCAGGCGATGCAGGCCGGGATCTTGCGCGCCGCATCGCCGCGCGTGGCCAGTGCCTGACCGCGCGCCATCACCTCGTCCGACACGCTCGGCTTGGCCGGCGGCGGATAGGGCGGACGCTCGTTGGAGAAGTGCACCGCGATCGCGTGCAGGTAATCGTCGCTCAGGTAGGTGAGCAGGTAGTTCATCGGCGGGTACTTGCGTCGCCCGTCGCGGAAGTTGATCAGCTGGTTGTAGAGATATTCGGCGGGCTTGCCGGCCAGGCGCGGGAAGTAGTCGTTGTCGGTGCCCTGGCCGTGGGTGCCGTGGCAGGCGGTGCAGCCGCGCACGCGTTCGGCCATCGTGTCGGGTGCCTTCAACGGGGCCGCCGCGGCGGCGCCGGAGGCGGGAGCTGACTGGGCTTGCGAGCCGACCGGCAGGCAGGCGGCGCTGATGCACAGCGCGGCGAGCAGGGGACGGAATACACGTATTGAAGACACGCGAGGCTCCAATTTTTTATTCGTCGGGGACCTGGCCGGCTCTGTGTCGGCTCGGGCTTTGACTACACGTGTTTCGGCAGCCCTCTCCTGTCGGCTGCGCTGCGAAGTTTAGCATCGATGCCTGGCCACGGCTATTTGGGCAGGACCCGCTCGCGCCTCGCGATTCGATGCGGCAACAACAGGCGGATGCGGAAATCCTACGCTTTTTGGTGAACCCGTGTGGGCGTTCTCGATCGAAGGCCGTACACTCGCCACTCGCGCGTGGTCGGCCTGCCCCGGGCCGCGCCGCCGATTCGTTGCCACTCCGAAATACTGATCCCCGCCACGATGTTGCCGACCTCTCCAGCCTCAGACGATTGCCGTTACGCGTTTTCCCCGATTCCCTCTTGCGCGGCCTTGCCGTCGTGCCGCCGCGCGTTGGCGCAAGGCGGTGCGCGATGATGAAATTCGACAGCCTCTGGAGCGGCCAGGTCGCGATGGCCGCGCTCGCGCAGATCGCCTTCGCCGTCGCGCTGGGCTCGCTGCTGTTCGGTGCCTGGCTCGCCGCCGAGGGCGCGCGCGCCACCGTGTCTCCCGCGCATGGCGCATGGCGGCGCGCGCAGCGCTCGCTGGCGACGGCGGCCCTGGTGTTCGTGCTGGCCGAGCTCGGCTGGATCGTCTACGAGGCGGCCACCATGGGCGGCACGGGCCTGGGCGAGGCGTTCGGCGCGTTGCCGGCGGTGCTGGGCGACACCCATGTCGGCCATGCCTGGAGCCTGCTGTTCGGCGGCGCGCTGGCCTTGCTGGTGCTGGCCTTGCTGCGGCCCGGCGGCGTGGCCGGCAAGCTGCTGTTCTGGCTCGCGATCCTGGTGGTGGAGGCCGGCAATGCCTCGATCGGCCACGCGGCCGACGCGGGCCCCTGGTCGCCCGCGCTCGGCGTGCAGCTCTTGCACCTGCTGTCGACCGCCGTGTGGGGCGGCATCGTGCTGGCGGGCGGCATGGCGGTGCTGCCGGCGCTGGGCGCCTCGATCGCGCGCGGCGTGCTGATCCGCGTCGCGCAGCGCGTCTCGCGCGTGTCGATGGCGGCGGTGCTGGTGGTGATCGCCACCGGCATCTACAACGCGATCCGCGGCACCGGGGGCGACATCGCCGTGCTCGACGCCAGCACCTGGGGCCGCGTGCTGCTGCTCAAGCTGGTGCTGGTCGCGCTGGCGCTGCTGCTGGGCGGGCTGAACCGCTTCTCGGCCCTGCCGCGGCTGCGGCGCACCGCGGCCACCGAGGACGCACGGACCTTCGTCAACGTGCTGTACCTGGAGGCGGTCGCGATGATCGGCGTGTTCGTCGCGGCGGCCGTGCTCGCAGCCAGCGTGCCCGGCTTCGCCTCGCTCGCGCAATGACAGGGGCCGGCGCCGCGCGCCGCTGCCTGGCCGGAGCGCGCGGCCTCGCTGCCGGGCCCTGAGCCGAGCCCCGAACGCGAAGCGGGGGCGCCCCGATCAGGACGCCCCCGCCTTGCACCGCATCATCTTCCACGGCGCGGCTCGCGCGCGCCGCGCGCGATCACCACTCGGCGACGCTGCCGTCGGCGTGGCGCCACACCGGGTTGCGCCAGCGATGACCGAGCTTGGCCATCTCGCGCACCTTCTCCTCGTTGACCTCGATGCCCAGGCCCGGCCCTTGCGGGATGCCGACGAAACCATCCTCGTAGCGGAATACTTCCGGGTTGCGGATGTAGTCGAGCAGATCGTTGCCCTGGTTGTAGTGGATGCCCAGGCTCTGTTCCTGGATGAAGGCGTTGTAGCTGACCGCGTCGAGCTGCAGGCAGGCGGCCAGCGCGATCGGCCCGAGCGGGCAGTGCAGCGCCAGCGCCACGTCGTAGGCCTCGGCCAGCGAGGCGATCTTGCGGCACTCGGTGATGCCGCCCGCGTGCGAGGCGTCGGGCTGGATGATGTCGACGTAGCCGCCCGCGATCACGTGCTTGAAGTCCCAGCGCGAGTAGAGCCGTTCGCC
The DNA here is from genome assembly GCF_000959725.1 of Burkholderia gladioli. Lineage (NCBI taxonomy): Bacteria > Pseudomonadati > Pseudomonadota > Betaproteobacteria > Burkholderiales > Burkholderiaceae > Burkholderia > Burkholderia gladioli. Next base: position 955,621 of record NZ_CP009323.1, on the reverse strand, counting down.
CAGCGCGATCGGCGTGTCGGTCTGGTTGACGATGTCGCGCAGCGCCTCGGCGTTCTCCGAGAGCACCGGCTCCTCGATGAACATCAGGCGATAGGGATCGAGCTCCTTGGCCAGCACCTTGGCCATCGGCTTGTGGACGCGGCCGTGGAAGTCCACGCCGATCCCCACGTGCGGGCCCACCGCTTCGCGCACCGCCGCCACGTTGGCGATCACCTTCTCGACCTTGTCGTAGGTATCGACGATCTGCAGCTCTTCCGAGCCGTTCATCTTGACCGCCTTGAAGCCGCGCTCGACCACCGCGCGCGCGTTGTTGGCCACGTCGCTGGGGCGGTCGCCGCCGATCCACGAGTAGACCTTGATGCGATCGCGCACCTGGCCGCCCAGCAGCGCATGGACCGGCGCGCCATGGAACTTGCCCTTGATGTCCCACAGCGCCTGGTCGACGCCGGCGATCGCGCTCATCGTGATCGGGCCGCCGCGATAGAATCCGGCGCGGTACATCACCTGCCAGTGATCCTCGATCAGCAGCGGGTCCTTGCCCACCAGGTAGTCGGCCAGCTCCTGCACGGCGGCTCCCACGGTATGCGCGCGGCCCTCGACGATCGGCTCGCCCCAGCCGACGATGCCCTCGTCGGTCTCGATCTTCAGGAACAGCCAGCGCGGCGGCACGACGAAGGTTTCGAGGCGGGTGATCTTCATGGGTCTGTCTCCTTGGGTTGGGCGAACGGGGGACACATCGAGGCCCCGCCGGAAAGTCGATGGCGACGATCCTACACGATTCCGCGAAAAAGTAGTATTAATAGCACTATTGTGCACATAGTGGTCGGCCGCCCGCGGGCGGCGCCGGCCCACAGGGAGAAACGTGATTCAACGCGATCTGCATGGACAAACCGCGTACCGGCTCGCCACGGCGATCCTGCGCGGCGACTACACGCCGGACACGATCCTGCCGCGCGAGGCCGAGCTGATGCTCTCCTTCGGCGTGAGCCGCACCGTGCTGCGCGAGGCGCTGCGCACGCTGACCTCGAAGGGGCTGATCGAGTCGCGGCCCAAGGTCGGCACGCGGGTGCGGCCGCGCGATGCCTGGAACCTGCTCGACGCCGAGCTGCTCGACTGGTATTCGCAGGTGGCGCCGCCGCTGGCCTTCGCGATGAAGCTGCAGGAGATGCGCGAGATGGTCGAGCCGTACGCGGCAGGGCTGGCCGCGCGCGCGCAGACGCCGGCCGCGTTCGCCGCGATCGAGGCCGCGCACGAGGCGATGCGCGCGGCGCGCCATGTCGACGAGTGGGTGAGGGCGGACCTGCGCTTCCACCTGGAGGTGCTGGCCGCCGGCGGCAACGAGTTGCTGATGCCGCTGGGCGCGCTGATCGAGCGCACGCTGGAGGCGCAACTGCGGCTCAACGCGAAGCGCGCCGAGATCTTCAATGCCTCGCTGGCCGAGCACACGCGCGTGTTCGAGGCGATCCGCGCGCGTGACGCGAACGCCGCGCGCGCGGCGATGGCGGCGCTGCTCGGCACCACGCGCGCGCGCATCGAGCGCTAGGACACCAGGGCGCCCGCCGCGCGATGCGGCGAGCGAAAACCACGGACATGAAAAAACGGGCCGGCGTGTGAAGCGCCGGCCCGTTGCGTTTGCGGTTCGCGAGGCGTCAGCCTGCCGGCTTCGTCTCGACGGAAGCCGTCGGAGCGGTGGCCGCGCCCGGGGCCGAAGTCGCCGCCGCGTCGGCCCGCCCGCTCTGCCAGCCGAGGCCGAGGCTCTTCTGCAGGGACACATAGTCCTTGATCAGCTCGGCCTGCCCCGCGATCACGTTCTGCTGCGCCGACAGCGCGTCGCGCTGCGTGTCGAGCAGATCGATCAGCGAGGACACGCCGGCGCGGTAGCGCTGGTCCATCAGCGTCGCCGAATGCACCGCCGAGGTCTGCACCTTGTCGAGCGCGACCACGTGATCGCGCTGGTGACCGTAGCGCGACAAGGCGGTATTGGCGTCCTGCAGCGCGCCGAGCACGGCCTTGGTGTAGTTGGCCTCGGCCTCGTCGCGCGAGGCTTCGGCAGCGCGCACGGCGCCGCGCGTGCGGCCGAAGTCGAACAGGTTCCATTGCAGGTAGGGCGCGCCCACCCAGGTCCAGTTCTGCTTGCGGAACAGGTGGCCCGGGTCGCCCGCGCTGAAGCCCAGATCGCCGAGCAGGGTGACCTTGGGGAAGTAGTCGGCGATGTGCTCGCCGATCTGCGCATTGCTCGAGGCCAGGCGCCGCTCGGCCGCGCGCACGTCGGGGCGCTGCTTGAGCAGGGCGGCCGGGTCTCCGATCGGCACCGATGCGGGCAGGCTCGGCAGCGCCGGGTTGGCGCCCGAGAGCTGCGCATCGAGCGCGCCCGGCGCGCGCCCGGTGAGAGTCGCGAGGCGGTCCAGCGATTCGGTCACCTGGGCATCGAGCGGGATCAGCGAGGCGCGCGTGTTTTCCACCTGGGTGGTCAGCCGCTCGATGTCCGCATCGGCGGCCACGCCGCGTCCGCGCCGCTGCCGGGTCAGGTCGAGCTGCTGCTGCTGGAGCTCGGCGGTGCGCCGCGAGAGTGCCAGGCGCTGCTGCTGGTCGCGCAGGTCCACGTAGGCATTGGCGACCTCGGCCGCGATCGAGACCTGCGTGTCGGCCAGGTCCGCGTCGACCGCCTCGGCCTGTGCCGAGGCCGCCTCGATCGCGCGGCGCGTGCCGCCGAACAGGTCGATCTCCCAGGTGGCGTCGAAGCTGGCCGTGTAGAGCTGGATCGGGCCGGTGCCGGCCTGGCTGTTGCCGCCGTTCGCGTTGTTCGCGCCGGTGAGCGCCGACAGCGCGTTCATGTCGGGCGCGCGGGTGCGGATCGCGGCCAGGTCCGCCGAGGTCTTGGGCAAGGCGTTGGCGCGCTGCTGGCTCAGTTGCGCGCGGGCTTCGCGCAGCCGCGCCTGGGCCGCGTGCAGGTCGGGGTTGTGGGCCAGCGCCGCAGCGATCAGTTCGTCGAGCTGAGGGTCGTTCAGGCTTTGCCACCAGGCGGCGGGCGCGGGCGTGGCGACGGCCACGCCGGTCTGCGGGGCGCGCACGAAGGTGGCCGCGCTCGGCGCGGCCGGCGCGCCCTTGTAGTTCGGGCCGACCGTGCAGCCGGCGAGCGCCAGCGCGGCGGCGGCCAGCGTCAGCGCGTGACGGGGCGCCAGGCTCGGGGACTTCATGGAGGACTTCATCGAGGACTTCATCGTGTCAGTGGCCGGACGAGGACGGCGGCGGCGCGTTGCGCGGCGGCGTGCGCAGCAACAGGGCCAGCGGCACGCAGGCGATCAGCGCCAGTCCGAGCAGGTAGAAGGTTTCGGAATAGGTCATCACGGTCGCCTGCACGTTGATCTGCTGGGCGAGCTGGCCGAGCGCGCGCATCTGCGAGTAGGCCAGGTCGCCGGTGTGCGAGAACCAGTTGGCCGCGTACTGCGAGATGCGGTCCTGGCCGATCAGCGAGTTGGCGGTGACCGACTCCCGGATGGTGGCGGTGTGATAGGTGGTGCGCCGGTCGATGATGGTGCCGATGATGGCCAGGCCGATCGAGCCGCCCAGGTTGCGGGCCATGTTGTAGAGGCCCGCCGCGTCGCCCGATTCCTCGCGCGAGACGGCCGCCATCGAGGCCTGGTTGAGCGGCATCATCGCCAGCATCTGCGCCACGCCGCGGATCAGCTGCGACCAGACGAAGTCGTGGCCGACGCTTTGCGCGGTCAGCGAGATGTCGAGCATGCAGCTCAGGAAGAACAGCATCAGCCCCGAGATCACCAGGATCCGGTAGTCCACCTTGCCGAGCAGCTTCGGCAGGATCGGCATCATCAGGAAGGCGGGCAGGCCCGAGAGCAGCATGATCTCGCCGGCCTGCTCGGCGTTGTAGCCCGAGACGATGGCGAGGAACTGCGGCAGCAGGTAGGACACGCCGTACAGGCCCGCGCCCACCGCCGCGACGATCACGATCACGCTGGCGTAGCGCGGGTTGCGCATCAGCGAGAGCCGCAGCATCGGCCGCTTGGCGGTGAACTGCGAGATCGCGATCAGCACGAAGCCGGCGAAGGTGATCCAGCTCAGCGTGGTGATCATCGACGATTCGAACCAGCGCTCGCGCTGGCCTTCCTCGAGCACCACCGTCAGCGACGAGAGCCCGATCGACAGGCCCGCGATGCCGACCCAGTCGGCGCTGAAGAACTGCGGCCACTGCGGCTTGTCGGAAGGCAGGCCGAGCACCAGCAGCGCGATCAGGATCAGGCAGACCGGCAGGTTGATGAAGAAGCACCAGCTCCAGCTCACGTTCTCGGCCAGCCAGCCGCCCAGCACTGGGCCGAACAGCGGCCCGAGCAGCACGATCAGGCCGAACAGGGTCATGCCCACCGGCAACTGCGAGACCGGCAGCCGGGTGCGGATGATGGTCTGCGCGGTGGGGATCATCGCGCCACCGGTGAAGCCCTGGCCGATCCGGCCGGCGATCATCAGCGCCAGCGTGCTCGACCAGCCGCACATCATCGAGAAGGCGATGAACAGCGCCGCCGAGACCAGCAGGAAGTTGCGCAGCCCGAACACGCGCGTGAGCCACGCGGCCAGCGGGATCATCACGATCTCCGACATCAGGTAGCCGGTGGAGATCCAGGTGCCCTCGGTGCCGGTCGCGCCGATCTCGCCCTGGATCTGCGGCAGCGCCGAGTTGGTGATCGAGATGTCGAGCGTGGCCATCAGCGCGCCCAGCGAGCCGGCGGCCACCGCGATCCAGTCGGTCGCGCTGGCGCGCTCGGGATGCGGCGCGGCGGCGGGCGTGGCGGCCTCAGCCATGATGCTGCCCGTCGTCGCGGGTATCGACGTCGACGTCCACCGACAGGCCCGGCAGCAGCACGCGGCGGGTCTCGTCGTCGGTATCGACGTGGATGCGCACCGGCACGCGCTGCACGATCTTGGTGAAGTTGCCGGTGGCGTTGTCGGGCGGCAGCAGCGCGAACTGCGAGCCGGTGCCCGGCGAGAAGCTGTCGACCGTGCCGTGCAGCGCGCGATCGGGCAGCGCGTCCACGTGCAGCGTGACCGGCTGGCCCACCCGCATGCGGCCCACCTGGGTTTCCTTGAAGTTGGCGACCAGGTAGATGTCCTGCACCGGCACCACCGTCAAGAGGCGCGTGCCGGGCTGCACGTACTGGCCGACGCGCACCGTGCGATCGCCCACGCGGCCGTCCAGCGTGCTGCGCACCACCGTGTTGTCGAGGTCGAGCTGCGATTGCGCGGCGCTGGCCTGGGCCGCCTCGAGCTGGGCCTGGGCCTGCTGCAGCTGGGCGGTGCTGGAGTTGATCTGGGCGCGGGCCGCCGCGATCGAGGCATTGTTCGCCGCCAGCGTGGCCTGCGCTTGGTCGCGCGTGTTCTTCAGATCGGCGATGCGCTCGTGCGTTTCGGCGCCGGTGGCCGCCAGCGGCGCGTAGCGCGCGTATTCCTCGCTGGCGTGCTTCAGGTTGATGCTCGACACCTGGGCCTGCGCCTGCGCCTGTTCGAGATTGGCGCGCTGCTGGGCGATGTCGGCCTGGGTGCGCGCGATGTCGGCGCGCCGCGCATCGACGCTTGCCTGCGAATTCTGCAGGGAAACCTGATACTGGCGGACGTCGAGCTTCACCAGCGGGTCGCCGGCCTTGACGCTCTGGTTGTCGCGCACGTAGACGTCGGTCACGTAGCCCGACACCTTCGGCGCGGCCGTCATGCTGTCGGCCTGCGGTAGGCATCGTTGGTCGATTCGATGAAGCGGCCGACGGTCCACCAATGGACCAGCCAGACCAGGCCGGCGATCGCCGCGACGATCGCGATGAGGATCAGGATGTTGCGCCGGCGCGAAGGCCGCTTCGGCGCAGGTTCCGAGGTTTCCTGACGATTGCCTTTCGGCGGTTCTTGAGTGGTCGACGACATTCCGGGATCCAAATTATTCCGAGCGGAAGAATTATTCCAGTTGGAAAATTTGTGTCAAGTAGAATATCGTTCGGATGACAGTGAGGGGTCTATGACGGAAGCGAAGAAATTGCGTCGCACGTCGGCAAGCGGATATGCGCGGGGCGACGAGACGCGGCAGCGGATCATCGAGGCCGCGATCGAATTGTTCGGCGAGCGCGGCTTCGCCGGCGCGTCGACGCGGGACATCGCCGCGCACGCGGGAGTGAACGCGCCGGCGCTGCAGTACTACTTCGAGAACAAGGAAGGGGTGTTCCGCGCCTGCGCGGACACCATCGCCGAGCTCGGCTGCGCGGCCTTCGGGCCGGCGCTCGACCATGCGCGCGAGATGCTGGCGCGCGAGGCCGACGTCGAGACCCTGATCGAGTCCTTCCTCGGCATCATGCATGCGATCTCGGCCAAGATGTTCACCACGCCCAAGAACGCGCACCAGCGCATGTTCTTCGCGCGCGAGCAGGCGGGCCTGGAGCCGGCGATCGCCACCGAGATCCTGATGCAGCGGATTCGTCGGCCGCTGCACGACGTCTGCACCGCGCTGGTGAGCCGCATCGCGAACCAGCCGGCCGACAGCAACGCCACCAGGATCCGCGCCTTCAGCCTGCTCGGTCAGTTGTCGGTGTTCCACATGGCGCAGCGCTCGGCGCTGGCGATGCTGGGCTGGGAATCCTACGAAGGCGAGAACGGCGATCTGCTGCGCTCGGTGGTGGCCGAGCAGACGCGCGCGCTGCTGCGCCAGTGGCATGTCGAGGGCCAGGCGCGGGCCGGCGCGCCGCGTCGCGCGCTTGCCTCCCCGCTGGGCGAAGCGCCTGCCGCGCGCCGCAAGGGCGCCGCGCCGAAAGTCGCCGCCAAGCCTGCCGCCAAGTCCGCCGCCGCCAAGCCTGCCGCCGCGAAACCCCCGGTGCCCAAGGCCGCCGCTGCCAAACCCGCCGCGCCGCGCGCCTCGCGCGGCGCCAAGCACTCCTCGCACTGAATCCGCGCGCGGGCGCCCGGCGCAAGCGTCGGCCGCCCCCCGTTGCGCGACCTCGTTCATTACGACATCCTTACCGTCGAGCGCGCCACCGGGCGCCGCCGCCGGGTTCGCGCGAACAGGCCGTCGGTCGATGACATCGGCACGTCACGATCGCCGGTCTATCGTCGTGGTCCGAGGCGGCGAAGTTGGCGAAATCGGCGAAGGTGAGGGCCCTCGCTGCCTGTCCCCGTGTTTCCATCGCGATGCGGCGCCCGATCGGCGCCGCGCGTCAGCAGAACGAAAAATCGGAGCGAACCCGATGTCGAACCCGAATCTTCCCGAGACGTCTTGCGCGGACCATCACGCGGACTCGTACGAATACGCGCCCGTCACGCGCCGCGGCTTCCTGAAGCTGGCTGGCGTGTCGGGCCTGGCCACCGCCAGCGGCCTGGCCGGCACGCGCGCGGCCGCGGCCGTGCCCGACGGCACGCCCGAGCAGATCCACCTGACCTGGGGCGACGATCCCTGCTCCGAGGTGACGGTCTCGTGGGCGTCGCTGGCGCCGGCCGCCAATCCGCGCGTGCGCGTGTCGAGCGACCATGGCCGGCCGTTCACGGTGCATGCGGTGCAGCGCACCTATACCGACGGCCTGAACGGCGCGGTGGTGTTCACCTATCACGCGCGCCTGCACGGGCTGCGCCCCGGCGCGAGCTTCCGCTACGAGGTGACGGCCGACAACGACGCGAATGCCTCGCAGCCGTTCTCGGCCGGCTTCCAGACCGCGCCGCGCGGGCGCGCGCCGTTCCGCTGGACCAGCTACGGCGACCTGGCCACGCCGAACACGGGCTGGGTGCTGTCCTCGCCGCAAAGCCGCTACGCGGTGCAGGCCGTCGAGCGCTTCCAGCCGCTGTTCCACCTGCTCAACGGCGACCTCTGCTACGCGAACCTGAATCCGACGCACCAGCCCGACGTCTGGCGCGACTTCGGCAACAACAACCAGAGCTCGGCCGCGAACCGCCCCTGGATGCCCTGCCCGGGCAATCACGAGATCGAATTCCACAACGGCCCGCAAGGGCTCGATTCCTATCTCGCGCGCTACGTGCTGCCCGACAACGGCACGCGTTTCACGGGACGCTGGTACAGCTTCCGCGTCGGCGCGGTGCTGTTCATCTCGCTCGACGCCGACGACGTGGTCTACCAGGACGCGGCCGCCTTCGTGGCCGGTCCCGCGCCGCTCGTGCCGGCCGCCAGCACCGGCAATGCGCCGATCGAGCCGGGCACCTCGTTCTACGTGCGCGGCTACAGCGGCGGCATGCAGACGCGCTGGCTGGAGGACACGCTGCGCCGCGCCTCGCACGAACCCGGCATCGACTGGATCGTGGTGCAGATGCACCAGGACGCGCTGAGTTCGTCGAAGTCGGGCAACGGCTCGGACAAGGGCATCCGCGAGGCTTGGCTGCCGCTGTTCGACCGCTACGGCGTCGACCTGGTGCTGTGCGGCCACGACCACGACTACGAGCGCAGCTTCCCGGTACGCGGCTGCCGCCATCACGCCGGCGTCGACGCGGCCACCGGCTCGGTGGTCGACACCATGCAGCCGCAGCCGGTGGTCACGGTCGATCCCGAGGATCGCACCTTCGACACGCGCCACGGCACCATCCACCTGATCCTCGGCGGCGGCGGCACCAGCGCGCCGACCGACAGCTACGGCGACGATCCGGCCACCGGCCAGCCGCAGGCGATGGTGTTCACCAAGTCGAACCGGCCGGTGCCGGGCGCCACCGCCGACACCTTCGCGCGGCCCGGCGCCGATGCGCGCGAGGACGCGATCTGGTCGGCGCGGCGCGATGCCGGCAACGGCTACGGGATCGCCGTGTTCGACTACGAGCCGGGCGAGGCGGGCGGCCATACCCGCATCACGGTGAACTACTACCACGCGGCCGGCGCCGACAGCGCGCCGACCAGCGACTACTCGCTGTTCGAGACCATCGTGCTGAGCAAGCCGCGCCGCGGCTGAGGCGAGGCGGGCGGGAAGACAGGCGGGAAATGAAGCGGGGCGCCGGTCGCATCACGACCGGCGCCCCGCTCCTCCTTTGGCGCGATCAGCCTTGCGCGGCTGCCTTGGCGGCGGCCATGGCCGGCACCGCTTTTCCGGCGCTGCCAGCGCCGTTGCCGCTGAGCTGCGCCGGACGCGCGCCCTTGTCGGCCTTGGTGGTGGCATCGATCGGTCGCGGCGGCGCGTCGACCAGCGGCTGCAGGGCCGGCGTGAGCGACTTCAGCAGTTGCACCGCCAGCGCGCTGGTGTATTCGTAGCGCGCCGCGTAAGGCTCGTGCGCGTTGGCGGTGAGGACCCCGAAGAAGCGGTCGCCGATCCCGAACACGAAGGTCGCGCTGCGATTGACCTTGCGCGACTCGATCAGCCGCGCGCCCGGCGCGTAGACGTTGAAGCGCTGGTCGCCGGTGCCGGTCTTGCCATAGACCTCCAGCGTCTTGCCATCCGAGAAGCTCAGGCCCTGCGCGAGCCGCTTGCCGGTGCCGTTGGCCACCACGTCGCGCAGCATCGGCTGCACGGCCGCCGCGATCTCGGGCGAGATCAACTGATGCGGCGGCGTGCCCGCATGCACGAAGCGCGTCTCATAAGGCGTGTCCTTGGCGAAGTCGAGCCGCGCGATGCTTTCGGTCGGCATCTGCGCGCCGCCGTTGCCGATCAGGCCGATCAGCCGCGCCAGTGAATCGGGCTGGTCGCCCGAGGCGCCGATCGCGGCCGCGTAGGAAGGCGTGAGCGCAGCGAACGGATAACCGAGCGCCTGCCATGACCGGCCGATCTCCTGGTAGGCGCGCAGCTCGACCATGCGGCGGATGCGGCGATCCTGGGTGGCGTGATACCGGGTCTTGTACAGCCAGGAGTAGGCGGCGATGCGCACGTCGTGGCTGGCGTTCTGCACGGTGTCGAGCGTCGCGTCGGGATGCTCGCGCAGGTAGGCGAGGGTCCAGAGCGCGAGCGGGTGGACGCTGGCGATATAGGCGCGATCGTTGAGGTTGAAGCGATCGGCGCCGTACTTCGCGTAGAGCTTGCCGAGATCCTCGTCGGTGAGGCCCGCGGCCGGCGTGTTTTTCAGCGCGCCGCGCATGTTCGCGTCGAACCACGGCCGCGGCGCCTCGGGCGCCACGCTGCGCAGCACGGTGGCCACCTTCGGCGGCGTCTTGCGCACGGTCTTGAGCATCAGGGCGAGCGCGTCGTCGGCGGGCTTGCCCGCGTACTTCGTGTAGAAGCGCTTCACGTAGACGCGGCTCTCCTGGTCGACGAACTGCCCGAGGTACTGCGCGCGCAAGGCAGGATCGCCGAGCCACTGCGAGGACAGGCCCGAGGTCTGGATCATCTCGTAACGCACGATGTCGCGCATCATCCGCACGAACACCAGGTTCACTGAATTGCGGAAGGCCAGGCGGATGGTCAGGATCTGGCCGTTCTCGCTCTTGTCGAAATTGGTGAAGGTCTGCGCGCCGCCGCCGGTGTAGAAGGTCTCGCCGGCCGAGGCCGAATATTTGCGATCGAGCGCGGCGTCGAGCATCGCCGTGAGCGAGCGCTCGCGCGTGTTCGCCAGGTAGTCGAGCGCCCAGCGCGTGAGCGCGTCCTGCGGGTCGGGCTGCACGCGCTTGAGTTCCTCGTTCGACATGCCCGCGTAGTCGTGATGCAGGCGCGAGACGATCTGCAGGTAGGTCACCACGGTGCGCATCTTGGCGGTCGAGCCGAGGTTCAGGCGCGCGCCGCGATTGACGTCGAAGGGCTGGTCGACGCTGTCGGTCTGCACCCGCAGCAGGTTCGCGCCGCCCTGGCGTTCGTAGAGCGTGAAGCTGTAGGAGATCTTCGAGGGGTCGTCGCCGGGGCGCAGCATCTGGAAGCCGACCAGGCCCGCCTCGCGGGCGCCGTCGCGGGTGGTGACGGCCGCCAGCTTGTCGGCCACGGCCTGCTGCACGGCGTTGTCGAGCGTGACGGTGGCGTCGAGGTCGAGCCGGTCGAGTTGGTAGACGCTCGACAGCCCGAGCGCGCCGAGTAGCCGCGAGCGTGTCGAGGTCACCGCCTTGCGCGTCACGTAGGAGGCTTCGGCCGGCGGAGGAGGCGCGGCGTGGCGCTCGATTCGCGCGGCCAGCGCCGCGTCGCGCAGCGCCGGCGAGATCGCGCCTTCGGTGGCGAGCAGGCGCAGGTAGCTGTCGGTCAGCTTCTGCAGGTCGGCGTAGCCGCGGTTGAGGAAGAACGACGGCGCGCGCTGCGCGATCAGCAGCGACAGCACCTCGCGATAGGCCAGCGCCTGCTCGTCGCGGTTCGCGTCGCTCGGCGGCGCGGACAGGATGCGGTTCACCTCGCGGAAGTCGCGGCCGTACCAGGCGGCCAGGCCGTCGCCGAGCCCGGTCACCTCGCCCACGTGGGCGCGCGCCGCGAGCGGCACCGAGTTCAGGTAGCGCACCACGATCTGGCGGCGCGCCGGCATGGTCTGCGGGCCGTCCAGGTAGGCGCGGATCGAGGCCGAGGCGATCTGCCGGAGCTTCTCGGGTGGCGTGGCGGTGCGTCCGTCGGGCGAGTGGCGGAACTTCTCGATCTGGGTGGCGAGCGTGCTGCCGCCCGGCGTCGACTGATGGCGGTTCACGAAGCGCAGCGCCTGGTCGGCCAGCGCGCGGCCGAAGCGGCGCCAGTCGATCGCCGGGTTGCGGTTCGGCGCGTCGGGGTCGAGCAGATAGCGATCCTCGATGAACAATAGCGAGCGCACCACCAGCGGCGGGATCGCATCGAAATCGGTGTACACGCGATGCGGGAAGGTGGCGTCGTAGATCGGCGCGCCGCTCGCGTCGCGCAGCGTGAGGCCGGCCTGGTCCTTCTCGTCGTATGGCAGGAACAGGCCTTCGTCGGCCAGCGAGAGCAGGCGCTCCGAGTCGCGTGCCTGCGCCGCGATGCTGTAGCCGCGCGCGGCGAGGCGTTGCTCGAAGGCGGGTAGCTGGGAATAACCGAGGCGGGTGTCGTAGGGCCCGTCGAGCGGATAGCGGATGCTGTCGCTGGGGCCGTCGCCGACTGTGTAGCCGACGTCGCTGGCCAGGCTGGAGAGATAGCGGGCCTGCCATCGCGAGGTCGCGAATTCGATCTGACAAAGCCTGACCACCACGACCAGTGCGATCAGCACGGCCGCGATGAGCAACCATTTCACGCGCTTCCAGACCGGCACGGGGCTGGTGGCGCGCAGCGGGATCCGAATGACGGGCCGATTCATGGCATCTCCCCGACGGCGCAAATCGTCCGACCCTCGCGCCGCATTGCAAGCAGTGTAGACCTGAATCAGGCGGCGCGTGCTGCGGAAAATACCGGACTGTGACGCGGATGCAACCCCGTGGTTTCGCGGGCGGCTTGACCTCGGCGAGGGCCGCTGGCGGGTGCCCTGGGCGGGGAATTGGGGGCGGATTTCGAGCGCGTCGCGACGCGCTCGGGGCGTTTCACCGCAAGCGGTTCGCGGCGCCGATGTTCATGCATGCGAGGCCAGGGCGCGCCGCTTGTTCAGCAGTCCGAGAAGGTCGAACTGGCGAGCCGCACGTCGAACAGTTGCGCGGCGGTGCTCAGCGCATGGAGCAGGGCGAAGGAGTGGCGGTCGGCATAGGGCAGCGAGGGCTGGAAGGTGCTGCCGTGCCATTGCCATTCCGCGTCGGCCTCGGTATCGCGGCGCGGGCGATCGAAGATCGTCTCGATCTCGTAGCCGCCCGGGCCCTTGGCCGGGATCCCGACGTTCAGCGCGAAGCCGCACAGCCGCTCGAGCGGCAGGCGGAAGCTGTCGCGGCCGAGCCGGAAGCCGGCCCAGCGCGCGTCGCGCGTGCGGAACGCCACGAACAGCGTGTCGTCGACGCGCCGCTTCGCGTCGAAGTGCTCGGGAAGGTCGTCGATGGGGGCGATGTCGGGCTGGGATTCGTCCTGGTTGATGTCGAGGTCGACGTGCTTGGCGCAGGCCTCGCGCAGGCCGTCGTAGAGCTGGCGGTAGACGGCGGCGGCCGAGGTCGAGCGCGGGTCGAGATCGAGCGAGAGGCGCTGGTAGCTGGCGTATGCGCCGAGGTAGGCCGGCAGGCGCTGGCCGTCGTCGCCGTCGAGCCAGGCCGGGCGGCTGCCGAGCGGGCTCGGCAGCAGGTCGATCGCCCGCGTGCGGTCCTCGGGACGGCGCGCGCGCAGCTCGGCGCTGCGCGCGGCGGGCGGTGGCGGCACATAGGGTTTCGATGCGTCCGCATCGATTGTCTCGGCGCCGGCTGCTGCCTGGGTGCTTGGCGCGGCCGGCGTTTCGAGGTCGGCGGCGTCGGCCGCCGCGGCCTGCCTGGCCGCGGCCTGTTTCGCGTCGCGCCGGCGCGCGGCCACGCCGGCGATCGACAGCAGCAGCAACTCGGCGATGGCGGCCACCGCGCCGGCCGCCAGGCCGGCCAGCACGCCATGTCGGGTGCCGGCCACCAGGCCGGCGAACAGGGGAATCAGCAGCAGGAGCGCGAGCATGGCGAGCGAACCGGTTCAGGAAACGGCGGCCGCGAGGGCCGCGTGGCGATCGTCCGATGATAAGCGTGCCGCGCCTTGCCGAACAAGCGGGGAAAGCGCGAGGCGGCTTCGGCCGCCGGGCGTACTGGCTACCTCCCGTTCGCCTTGCTCGGGCGCGGCCTGGCCGCGGCTGCCGCCTTTCAGCCGTCCCCGCGCGCGTGGCGCAGGAAGGCGCGCACCGCCTGCGAGCGCTCGTGCCGGCGGAACAGCAGGGCGATCTCGGAAGGCACTGGCTTGCCGGCCAGCGGGCGGCACACCACGCCGGCCAGCGTCACGCAGTCGAACACGGCGCGCGGCACGATCGCCACCGTGTCGCCCAGCGAGACGCGCGCGATCACCTCCACCAGCCGGCCCGGGCGCGATTCGATCTGCGGCGCGAAGCGGCCGCGCCGCGCCACCTCCAGCATGCCGCCTTCCTGCTCGGGCACGGTGAAGCGCGCATCGCGCAACTGGCGCGGCTGGATCGCCTCGCAGGCGGCCAGCGGCGAACCTTCGGGCAGGGCCACCACGAATTCGTCGGCATGCACGCGCACCGACTGGATGCCCTCGGGGCAGGCCACCGGCGGGCGCACGTAGGCGAGGTCGAGCCGGCCCTGGTCGAGCATCTCGGGGATCTCGACCAGCGGCAGCTCGGCCACCTGCACGTCGACCTGCGGGCGCAGCCGGCGAAAGCCGATCACGGCCTGCTGCATCACGCCGGTGAAGGCAGCCGAGCCGACGTAGCCGACCCGGATCCGGCCGATCTCGCCGCGCTCGGCGCGCTGGCCCAGTTCGTGGGCGCGCCCGAGCGCGGCCAGCGCGGCGGCCGCCTCGGGCAGGTAGGCGCTGCCGGCCGGGGTCAGCGCCACCGAGCGCCGGGTGCGCTGGAACAGCCGGAACTGCAGCAGGCGCTCGGCCTCCTGGACCTGCTTGGTGAGGTAGGGCGGCGCGATGCCGAGCGCCTCGGCGGCGCGCGCGAAATGCAGGTGCTCGGCGACGGCCAGCACGCAGCGGACATGGCGCAGTTCGAGCTTCACCGTGTGTTAATCGATTCGTGAATGAAGTTGTGATTTTATGATATCGACGGGAAATAGCCAGTTGCTTAGCATCGTCTCCGATCGACAAGGAATCCAGAGGAACCACGATGACGACGCGGCAGGCAGGCGGGAAGGCGATCCCCACGCAAGCACACGAACACCGACACGGGACGGCGCCGGCCGCCGCCGGCGCGCGGCGCGCCTCGCCGGCCTTCCTGCTGGCGACGGCCTCGGCCACCTGCGCGCTGATCACGCTCGACACCAATATCGTGGCGGTCTCGCTGCCCTCGATCGCGCGGGCCTTCCACGCCGGTTTCGCCGCCGCGGAATGGGTGGTGAGCGCCTACATGGTTTCGTTCGCCTCCTGCCTGCTGCCGATGGGCGCGCTGGCCGACCGCTACGGCCGCAAGCGCATGATGCTGCTGGGCCTGCTGGCCTTCGCGGCGGCCTCGCTGGCCTGCGGACTGGCGCCCTCGGTGCTGTTCCTCAACCTGGCGCGCGCCGCCAAGGGGATCGGCGCGGCGATGCTGCTGACCGCCGCGCTGGCGGTGATCGCCCATGCCTTTCCCGAGTCGCGCGCGCGGGCCCGCGCCTGGGCGATCTGGGGCATGACGATGGGCATCGCCACCACGGTGGCGCCGCTGGTGGGCGGCGTGATCACGCAATGGATCGGCTGGCGCTGGATCTTCCTGCTGAACCTGCCGGTCTGCGCGGTGCTGCTCGGCTGCGCCTGGAAGGCAGTGGGCGAGTCGCGCCACATGGGCGCCAGGCGTGTCGACGTGCTCGGCAGCGCGCTGTTCGGCACCGGGCTGGCGAGCGGCATCTGGGCCCTGATCGGCAGCCAGGGCGCCGGCTGGGGCAGCGCCGCGACGCTCTCGCGCTTCGCGGCCTGCGCGCTGCTGCTGGCCACCTTCGTGCAGGTCGAGCGGCGCCGCGAGCACGCCATGATCGATCTCGCGCTGTTCTCGCAGGCGCGCTTCGTGGCCGCCGTGCTCGGCATGTTCGGTTATGCCGCCTGCGCCCAGGTGATGATGACCTTCCTGCCGCTCTACCTGCAGAACGCCTTCGGCTGGGTCGCCGTGCAGGCGGGCCTGGGCATGCTGCCGTTCGCGGTGGCGATGGTGGCCGGGCCCTACCTCGGCACGCGCCTGTCGCGTCGCTTGTCGGGCGGCGCGATGCTGTCCGCCGGGCTGCTGCTGGTGGGCGCCGGCAACCTGCTGACGGCGGCCGTCGCGGCCGGCGGCGGCTACGGGCTGGTATCGCTCGGCATGGTCGTGACGGGGCTCGGCGCCGGCGTGCTGAACGGCGACACGCAGAAGGCCATCATGGCCTGCGTGCCGCCCGAGCGCACCGGCATGGCTTCGGGGATCAGCACCACCACGCGCTTCGCGGCCATCGTCACCTCGATCGGCGTGCTCGGCGCGGTGCTGGCCGCGCGCACGCACGGCGCGCTGGAGGCGGCGCTGTGGGCCCATCAGCAGGTTCGGCCGCAGCTCGACGCGGCCTTCATGTCGAGGCTGCTGGCGGGCGACCCGGCGCATGCGATCGCCGGCTTGCCGGCGCCGCTGCGGGCGCTGGTGGCCGCGGCCGCGCCGGGCGGGTTCGCCAGCGGGTTCGCGGCCGCGCTGACGGTGGCGGGATGCCTGGCGATCGCGGTGGCGGCCCTGGTCTGGGTGCTCGCGGCGCGCGGTCGGCGCGCCGAGCAGGCGGCTTCGATGGTGCCGCGCTGACGCGGGCGATCGAGGTCACGCCCTGGTGAGGGTGTTTTGCCTCCGGGCATCGCGGGTCGGTGGCGACTGCGATGGGCCGGAGGTCTTTTTATTGTCGGATCGCGGCTGCCGACGCACGGATTTCGAAGGGCTTTCGGCAATGGGCCGTGACGGGCGGCCGATCGACAGAAGCACGCCGATCCCCGACAATACGCGCCTTCCCACGCGCGCCGGCCCGGCCCAGGCAGATGAAACTCGACAAGTGGATCCTCGCGGTATCGTTCGGCTGCCTCGCGCAGGCCGCCTCGGCGGCCGGCTACGGTTTCTCGATCAACAACACCGCCAGCCTGCCGGAATGTCCCGGCCTCGACCGCTTCACGCCGACCCACAACGTTGGCGAGATGATGACGGAGCTGCGTGCCATCCCGCACGACGTCGAGGATGCCAACCCGGCCACGCAGAGCGTGTGCACGCCGCATTACGGCAGCTACCTGCAGATGTCGCGAACCGGCCCGAGTTGCCGCATCTTCGACGGCGAGGCGCTCGGCGTGGCGCTGTTCGGGATGGAGGATTCGCAGGTCAAGAGCCTGATGGGCAACGGCGCGCTGCTGTACTTCCTGTCCGACGCGGGCGACGCTGCCCAGCGCGTCGCCAGGCGGCTGCGCGCCGACGGCTTCGCGCGCCTGCCCGATGCCGACTATGCCGGCCTGATCGGCCGCAAGCGCTCGCCCGACGAGCAGCTCGACATCTATCGACGCGGCGACCTGCTGGTCACGCTCACGCGCGACGCCAGGCAGCATCGCTTCTCGGCGATGATCTCCGATCGTTCGATGCTGAAGATCGTCAACCGCGACGAGACCGCCTGCGCGAAGCCGTGAAGGCGGCGCGGCGATGCGTGAGCCGCGCCCTCAACTGCTGATCTGCAGGCAACCATCAATCACCGCGATCCTGCCGCCGCTGCCCGAGATCGCCACCGTCGCATGACGGAACGGATGCTCGGGCGCGTCGGTGGGGCGCCAGGCATGGCGGCGCAGCAATTCCAGGTAGCCGCCGCGGATCAGGAAACCATCGCATTTCTCGACATAGGCCTCGCGCCGCATCCGGTAGGCGGCCGGCAGGTCGAACCACGCCACGCCGGGCAGGTCGTGGTGCACCAGGTGGTAGTTGTTGTTGAGGTAGAGCAGGCGCATCGCGAAGCCGGCCTCGTTGATCGCGATGCGCGCCTTCGGATGGGCCGCCGCGCGATGCTCGTAGAGCGAGCGGATCATCGCCACCGACAGCGCGGGCCAACTGACGGCGAGCAGGTAGTACCACCAGGGCATGCCGGTGGCCCATTGCACCCAGGCCAGCAGCAGCGCCACGCAGGTGCCATGGGTCGCCCACATCCGGATCGTGCCGCGCTCGCCGCGACGGACCTTGGCGAACTCCCTGGCCAGCAGGGTGCCGACGCTCATCGGCGGTCCCACCACCAGCCGGCCGAGAAAGGTCTTGCGCAGCACCCACAGCGCCTTCAGCCAGCGCGGCAGCCCGGCCCACTGGCCGCGCGGCACGTAGTTGCCTTCCGGGTCGACGCCGGGCACGGTCAGGTCGTCGTCGCGGTGATGGGCGAGATGGGCCTCGCGATAGAGCGTGTAGGGATACCAGATCGCCAGCGCCGGATAGCCGAGCAGGCGGTTGAGCCATTCGCGCCGCGTCGGGTGGCCATGCAGCAGCTCGTGCTGCAGCGACATGTGCCAGGCGGCGATCAGGATCAGCAGCGGCGTGGCGAGGGCAAGCGACAAGGTGCCGGCGCGCAGCAGCAGCATCACGGCGAGCCAGCCGCCATAGACGGCGACGATCAGCAGCCAGGTGGGCCATTCGCTGCGCGCCGTGAAGCGTGCGCCGAGCCGGCCGATGGCATTGGCGTGGTCTACATCGAAGTATTCGGCCATGTCGTGACGAGATGGTGGAACGGGCGACGGCCGCGACGCGGCACGCCGGCTTGGATCACGACACGCCGCTCGCCGGCGCCCGAACTCATTTGACGAAACCCTTGGCCTTCAGATACTGCGCGGCCACGCCCGCGGCCGGCTCGCCGTTGAGCTGGATCCGGTTGTTGAGCGTCTGCAGCGTCTTCAGGTCGAGGCTGGCGAACACCGGCTTGAGGATGCCGTCGATCTCGGGATGCGCCTTCAGCACCGCCTCGCGGATCACCGGCGTGGGCGCATAGACGGGCTGCACCTTCCTGTCGTCGTCGAGCACCACCAGGCCGGCCGACTCGATCGCGCCGTCGGTGCTGTAGACCATCGCCGCGTTCACGCCGTCGGTCTGGCTGGCCGCGGTCTTGATGGTGACGGCGGTGTCGCCGCCGGAAAGCACCAGCAGCTGATCCGGCTTGAGCCTGAAGCCGTAGGTCTTCTCGAAGGCGGGCAGGGCCGAGGCGCTGTTCACGAACTCCGCCGAGGCGACCAGCTTGACCTTGCCGCCGGCCGTCACCCACTTGCCGAAGTCGCTGAAGCTGCGCAGGTGGTTGGCCTTCGCGAGCCCGGCCAGCAGCGCCACGCCCCAGGTATTGCTGGCCGGTGCCGGCGTGAGCCAGACCAGGTGGTTGGCCTGGTAGTCGAGCTGCCGGGCGGCGGCGTAGCCGCGGGCGGCATCGCGCCAGAGCGGGTCGTCGGCCTTGTTGAAGAAGAACGCGGCGTTGCCGGTGTATTCGGGATAGATGTCGATCTCGCCGGTGGTCAGCGCCTTGCGCACGATCGGCGTGGTGCCCAGGGAGATCTTGTCGGTCACCGCCAGGCCGTGCGCCTTCAGCGACTGCGCGATCAACTGGCCGAGCAGGCTGCCCTCGGTGTCGATCTTCGAGGACACCACGATCGGCGCGGCGGCCTGCGCGGGCAGGGCGGGGCCGAAGGCGGCGAGGGCCAGCAGGGAGAAGGCGGCGAGGCGCAGCGTGGGGGATGAGTTCATCTTGGTTTCGGATTCCTTCTCAATGCCCGATGGTCGGCCGCGCCTGTCGAGCGGCGTGGTCCGCGGTGATCACGACGAAATGGGAACTCTAGCGAATCGTCGCCATGCGACCAATCAACGGATTCGCATTTGCTTATCACGGGCCCGGAGATTGGAAAGGCCGCATTTCGTTAGCGGCATGCCTTACCCGGCGGAGGCCCGCCGGGTAAGGCATCGACGAGGAAACCGGCGTCGCGTCCAACAGCAAAACCGTAAAACCAATCCGGAATTCCTTGGTTGCCACGATGCCAAGGCATCCTTATAGTCGGCCGTCCGTCGACACGACCTTCAATCCACTCCAACAACGGGTCATCCACAATGAAGAGAATCCTGCTCGCGCTGCCGCTGGCCGCGGCCGCCGGCGCGCATGCGCAAAGCAGCATCACGCTCTACGGCATCGTCGAGGACGGTGTCGACTTCGTCAGCAACGTGCAGGGCCACCACCTGCAGCAGCTTGCCTCGGGCGTGACGGCCGGCAGCCGCTGGGGCGTGCGCGGCGGCGAGGACCTGGGCGGCGGCACCTCGGCGATCTTCCGCCTGGAAAGCGGCTTCGACATCAACTCGGGGCGGCTGGGCAGCGGGCTCGGTTTCTCGCGCAATGCCTACGTGGGCTTGAGCAACACCCGCTACGGCACGCTCACGCTGGGCCGGCAATGGGATTCGATCGTCGACTTCGTCGAGCCCTTCACGCTGAACGGCAACGTCGGGGGCTATTATTTCGCTCACCCGAACGACATGGACAACACCGACAACGGCTTCCCGATCGCGAACGCCGTCAAGTACCGCAGCCCGACCCTGGCCGGCTTCACCTTCGGCGGGCTCTATGCGTTCGGCGGCCAGCCGGGGCGCTTCTCCGACAACGCCACCTTCAGCGTCGGCGCCAGCTACGCGGGCGGCCCGTTCGGCTTCGGCGTGGGCTACCTGCGCATCAACAATCCCGGCGTCTCGACCCAGGGCTACCAGAACTATCCCGGCTTCACCAACGCGATCTACGGCGACTACCTGAACGGGGCGCGCGCGCAGAAGGTGTTCGGGGTGGGCGCGTCCTACCAGGTGCTGCCGATCGTCAAGCTGCTGGTGGACTTCACCAACACCAACTTCCAGCAGGGCAGCGCCGGCCACGATGCCACCTTCCAGAACTACGAGATCTCGACCATCGTCACGCCTACCCCGGCGCTGACGCTGTCGGCCGGCTACACCTACACCACGGGCCGCGATCACGCCACCGGCGGCGTGCCGAAATACAATCAGTTCAACCTGAGCGCAGAATATGCGCTGTCCAAGCGCACCACGGTCTATGTGATGGGCGCCTACCAGAAGGCGGCGGGCGACGCGGCGGTGGCGCAGATCGCCGGCTTCAATCCCTCGTCGAACCAGAAGCAGGCGGTGGGGCGCGCGGGCATCCGTCACGTCTTCTGATATCGGGAGTGCAAACGCATGAGCCAGTGGGTCGCCGGGTTGCCGATGTACAACGTCACGCCGCGCCTGGGCGCGGCCTGGCGCGCGTTGCTGGTTGACACGCTGGCGGCCTTCGCACGCGCGGGTGGCCCGCGCGGGGTTGAACTGCTCGGCGAGCCCTTCGGCGAGTTGCTGCCGCTGTGGCGCCGCGAGGACCTGCTGCTGTCGCAGACCTGCGGTTACCCGTTCCGCATGCTCGGGCTCGATGCGCTGACGCATCTGGTGGCGACCCCGGTGTTCGACGTCGAGGGCTGCGAAGGCGCGCGTTATTCGAGCTGGCTGGTGGTGTCGGCCGCCGCGCATGCCGGCGGCGCGACCACGCTGGCCGGTTGCCGCGGCCTGCGCGCCGCCTATAACGGCGAGGATTCGCACAGCGGCATGAATGCATTTCGTCATGCCGTCGCGCCGTTTGCGCGCGGCGAGCGTTTCTTCGCCTCGGCCACCGCCTTCGGCTCGCATCGCCAGGTGCTGGAGGCGCTGGCCGCGGGCCGGGCCGATTGCGCGGCGATCGATTGCGTGACGTTTGCCTGTCTGCGCGACGCGCTGCCCGAGCGGCTCGATGCGATCCGCGTGATCGGCGCCACCGCGAGCGCGCCGGGCCTGCCGCTGATCGCCTCGCGCCGGCTCGACGGGGAGCAGGTCGCGAAGCTGCGCGAGGCGCTCGATACGGCGCTCGCTGCGGACCCGGCCCGCGCGCGCGAGCTGCGCCTGCTGCGCTTCGAACGGCTCGCGCCCGCCGATTACGAGACCATCGCTCGCTTCGCCGAGGAGGCGACGGCGTTGGGTTATCCGGTGCTGGCCTGAAGCGGCACAGGCGCGCGCGTTCGGTGGTTTTCCACAGCGTTTGCCGGCTGGCGCCGGCATGTGCTGACGAGTTTGCTGTCATCGCAGGCTTGTCCACAGGCGCGCGCCCTCGTCTTGCTGTGCGCTCGCACTTCCATCGTCGCTTGATCCGCCGATAAAAAAACCGCCACGGCGAGATGACTCGCAGCGGCGGCCAAGGGAACTGCCAGGACGTGTCGCTATCGCGGGGCGCCTCAGCCCGGCCGCTTGAACTCGGGCAGGCCGTGGTCCTCGCGGATCATCTGCACCAGATGCACCAGGCTCGCCGACAGTTGCCGGCGGCTCGGGTAGTACATCACGAAGGGCTCGACGGGCGGCGCCCAGTCGGACATCACCAGCAACAACCGGCCGCTCTCGAGATGGCGCGAGATGCGCTGCTTCAGGCAGTAGGCGATGCCCACGCTCGCCAGCGCGGCCTCCACCACCGCATCGGTCTCGTTGAGGATCACGCGGCCCGGCACGTCGATCCGGCAGGCCCGCTTGCCGGTGCCGAGCTCCCATTGATAGAGCGACTCGTCGCCGAGCCGCATGCGGATGCAGGAATGGGCGAGCAGTTCGGTGGGCTCGCGCGGCGTGCCGTGCAGGCGCAGGTAGTCGGGCGAGGCGGCCAGCACCCATTCGAGATCGGGCGTGAGCGGAATCCCCACCATGTCCTGCGGCACGCTGCGGCCGTAGCGGATGCCGGCGTCGAAGCCGCCCTTGACGATGTCGACCATGCCGTCGTCGACCACCACCTCGATCTGCGACTTCGGAAAGCGGTTCAGGTAGCGGCCCAGGATCGGGCTGATCAGCAGTTGCGAGGCGTCGCGCGGCACGTTCAGGCGGATCAGGCCCGAAGGCGTGTTGCGGAACTGGGACAGCTCGGCCAGCGCGCCCTCGATATGCTCGAAGCCGAGATCGAGGCCGCGCACCAGCGCGGCGCCGGCATCGGTCGGCGAGATCGCGCGCGTGGTGCGGTTCAGCAGCTTCACGCCGAGCTTCTCCTCCAGGCCGCGCAGCGCGTGGCTCAGGGCGGAGGCGGTCACGCCCAGTTCCGCGGCGGCAAGCCGGAAACTTTTGCGGCGGCAGATCACGCTGAACGCATTCAGCGTGGCCAGGTCGTTGCGGCTATAGGTGGGCACGGTGGTGTCCTCGGGGACGGACGGTTGCGCGCGTTGCCGCGCGCTTGCCCGTCAGATTCTTGAGGGCCGTTCATCGGAAGTCAATCGCGACGAGCGGTGGAATGCGCATGGCCGTCGCCCGCCTCGCACGCCGCGGCGACGGCCGTGGCCATTCCCAGGTGGCGTGCACCAACTTCGGCGTGGCCGGCCGCGCGACGCGGGGTGATCGCCGCCGGGCGCGGGCGCGGGTCGGGGCGCGGCGGGCGTGCCGGCGCCGGATCGCCGTGGCGATCGCGCTCGGCCGCGCAGGGCGGGCGGGACGGGCAGGCCGCGGCGGGCTTCATGACGGGAGCGCCGCGAGCGCGCGCGCGGCGGCCTCGGCGATCGCCTGGTCCTGCTCGGCGCTCGCGCCCGATACGCCGATCGCGCCGAGCACGCGGCCCTGCGCGTCGCGCAGCAGCACGCCGCCGCCGAAGCCGATCAGGCCGCCATTGGTGTTCTCGAGCGCGTAGGCGGGGCCGCCGGGCTGGAAGTTCGCGCCCACCTCGACGCTGTCGGCGCGGAACAGCGCGGCGGTGCGGGCCTTGCGGTAGGCCACGTCGATCGCGCCGAGCAAGCAATCGTCCATGCGCGCGAAGGCGACCGGGTAGGCGGTCGCGTCGACCACCGTCACCGAGACCGGCGGCAGGCCGTGTTCGCGGGCGTGGTGCGTCGCGGCGGCGATGAGGGCATTGGCGTGATCGAGTGGCAGCATGGCGATGGTTCGGATGACGTAGGAATCGGTTCGGGCGGCGGCGATGGTCCGGGGCTGGCGGGTCAGTGCCGGGGGGAGGGCTGCGGCGCCGGCCGCCGACGCTGGTCGGCGAGCGCCCAGCTGTGCACCGCGATGCCGGCCAGCGCGAGCAGCGCGCCCACCCAGCCGGTCGAGGACCAGCCGAGCCCCGCCGAGATGGTCAGGCCGCCGAGCCAGGCGCCCAGCGCATTGGCGATATTGAAGGCCGCGTGGTTGAGCGCGGCGGCCAGCGTCTGCGCGTCGCCAGCCACGTCCATCAGGCGCGTCTGCAGCGTCGCCGACAGCGCCACCAGGGTGCCGATCAGCAGCACGTTGAAGGGTGCCAGCAGCATGCTGTGCGCCGTGAAGGTATAGGCGCCCATCACCAACGCGCCCCATAGCAGGGTCCAGCGGATGGTCTTTTCTAGCGCGCGGTCGGCGAACTGCGAGCCGGCCAGGTTGCCGGTCACCATGCCGAAGCCGAACAGCGCGAGCACCGCCGGCACCAGCGCGATGGGCAGGTGGGCCAGCTCGGTCATGGTCGGCTTCACGTAGCTGAACACCGAGAACAGGCCGCCCGAGCCGATCGCGCCGATGCCGAGCGTGAGGATCACCTGCCGGCGGCGCAGCGCGCCCAGCTCGCGCAGCGGGCTGGCCTGCGCGTTGCCCGGCACGAAGGGCACCCACAGCCAGACCAGCAGGGCCGTCAGCGCGCCGATCGCGCCCACGATCGCGAACGCGCAGCGCCAGCCGAACCATTGGCCGATCGCGGCCACCACCGGCACGCCCAGCAGGGTGGCCAGCGTCAGGCCGAGCAGCACCATCGCCACCGCCTGGGTGCGCCGCTCGCGCGGCACCAGGCCGGCGGCGACCAGCGCAGCCACGCCGAAGTAGGTGCCATGTGGAAAGCCGGTCAGCAGCCGCGCCAGCGCCATCGAACCGAAGCCGGGCGCGATCGCGCTGGCCAGGTTGCCGAGCGCGAATACCAGCATCAGCCCGACCAGCAGGCTGCGGCGCGGCCAGCGCGCACCGAGGATCGCCAGCAGCGGCGCGCCGATCACCACGCCGAGCGCGTAGATGCTGATGAGGTGGCCGGCCTGCGGGATCGTGATGGCCAGGTCGCGCGCCGCGTCGGGCAGCAGGCCCATGATCACGAATTCGCCGGTGCCGATGCCGAAGCCGCCCACGCCGAGCGCGAACAGGGCGCGGCGCGTGTGCGCCGGGGACGGCGCGACGACGGGGCGGCTCGGGCCGTCGGCGATGGCGGAAGCGGTGGACATGGGGCAGCGGGTTCGGCGAGTGGAGGGGGCCTGCCTCGCGCGAGGCGGGGGCCCAAGCGGCGGATCGTAGCGCCGAAACGCCCTGGAATTAATGAATTATGTTCAACGTAACGTTGAGCTCAATTCATTTCCAATGCCGGGCCGTCATGCTGGCTTGCCCAGCCGGCGGGAAGGTCGAGCGCGAGCTCGTGCCATCCAATGACGATGGCTACGCGGACCGGATGGCCCCGATCACGCTGGCCGTCGCGAGGCGCCGCCGGGCGAATGCGTGCGCTGGCCGATTTAGGCAGCACGCCATCGACGAGCCGCCCTCGTCTCAACGTGGCGCCAGATCGAGCCGGAAGAACAGCGAGTTGCGATCGGGGAAATCGTATTTGACGGGCACTTCGTGAGCGGCGATCTGCACGAAACCCTCGCGCCGGTAGAAGGCGTGCGAACGTGTGGAGACAGCGGGCGTGTCGAGCACGATGGTCGAGACGCCGGCCTGCCGCGCATGCGCGAGCAAGGTCCCGAACAGGCGCGCGGCGCAGCCGCGATCGGCGCCGCGCCAGTCGGCCGCGACGAAGAACTTCTTCATCACCGCGATGCCCTGGCCCTTCAACTGCAGGGCGATGGTGCCGACCACCCGACCGGCTTCATCGAGGGCGACCCAGAAGCCGCCGCCGGTCGCGGTGTAGTGAGCGGGGATGTCGAGCAGGTCGGGCTGGTCCTTGATGGGGATGCCGACCCCGCCCTCGACGTTCTGGACATGCAGGATCAGCGCGACGGCGGGTTCGGCATGTGCAGGTTCGAAGGCGACGATGCGCGGCGCGGCGGGGGGGAGCGGTGTGGCGGAAGACGACATGATGTCCTGGTTCGACGGTGGAGAATGCCGTGAACCTTAGCGCCCGCGCGGCCTCGCGATCTAGAACGTTCCTGCGCGCCGTCGCGCGGCCAGGGTGCCCGGCGTCATGCCGAACATCGCCTTGAAATGGCGGCCCATATGGCTCTGGTCCGCGAAGCCGGTGGCGGCCGCCACCTCGGGCAAGGGCTCGCCCGCCAGCAGCCGGCGCTTGGCCTCGACCAGGCGCAGCACCAGTTGATAACGATGCGGGCTCAGGCCGTAGGCTGCCGTGAAGCGCCGTCCGAGCTCGGCCACGGACAGCGAGGCCTCGCCTGCGAGCTGTTCTAGCGAGACGTTGCGATCGTGGAAGCTGCGCAGGTAATCGGCGGCGCGGCGCAGCCGCACGTCGGGCGCGCCGGGCGCGGCTTGCAGCGCCGTCGTCTGGCCGGCGCCGAGCGCCTTCAGCACGCGTTCACAGAACAGCGACCATTCCCCGTCCCAGCTCGCGACGGCCTCGGGCTGCGTGAACAGGCGCGCGGCGAAATCCGCGAACTGCGCGGCCGCGCCGAGGTGGCGACGCGGCGTGAGCAACAGCTCGGGCGCGACGCCGTGCATCGCGCAACGCGCGCGCCATTCGGCATCGGGGATGTAGAACATGGTGTATTCGCTCACGCCGCCGTCGATGCAGCGGCCCGCGTGCGCGGCCTGCGGCGGCAGCGCATAGAGTTCGCCGGGCGCGACGATCACCGGGCGGCGCGCGCTCGCCGAGATGTCCTTGGTGCCGAGCTGCACGGCGGCCACCGCCCAGGTGTCGTGCGCGTGCGCGACGAAGCGGTGTTGCTCGAAGTGGGTTTGCATCAGCTCGACGCCGGCCGATTGCAGCTGGCCGTAGCGGACACGGTCGCGCGAGGCATCGGGGCGGGCGGAGTCGGGCATGGACGGGGTCACCAGGACAGGACGCGGCGGAGCAATGCCGGCCGCGGCGCGCGGCGGGCGCCACGCGCTGCGGCGCATTCTAGCGCGGCGCCGGGCCGGGTGCTGGCTGCCCTGGCGGTTGCTTCCCCGGCAGCGCACGGCGAGCCGCACCGCGGCCTTCCGCCTTCAGGCCGCCGCGCCGCGCGCCGCAAGCACCGCGATCGGTCGCGTGCGCCGGCCGGTGTAGGGGGCGAGTGTCGATCATGTCGGAAAGGCGTTGATTTACAGGATAAATGGCGTGGAACGACATAAACTCTGCCGCGAAACGGGCCAATGGCCGTTGGAGCCGCCGCCACCCGCGCCGAGGGTAAATACCGAGAAAACTGCGCAAGCGCTGAAGGGAATCAGAAGGCGTCGGATTTTTATACTGGGCACCGTTGACGCGGGCTTGCCCGCCACGATCCGGTGCATTCAGGAACCGGACGCGAAGCGCGGCCCGCATGCCGCGAGAAGGAGACAGATCCCCATGCATTCCCTGGTCCGCCACCTCGTTCGCCTGCTGCTGCCCGGCGCGCTCGCCCTCGCGTGCGCCGCGGTGCCGGCCGGCGCGAGCGCGGAGCCCATCAAGCTGATGATGGGCGGGATGTCGAAGATCGTCTACCTGCCCGCCGTGCTGGCCCAGCAACTCGGTTATTTCCGCGATGCCGGGCTCGAGGTGCGGATCCTGTCGGTGCCGGCCGGCATCGACACCTCGACCGAGCTGATCGCCGGGGCGATCCACGGCGCGGTCGGTTTCTACGATCACACCATCGACCTGCAGAGCCGTGGCCAGGACGTGCTGTCGGTGATCGTGTTCGTGCGCGCCGCGGGCCTGGCCGAGCTGGCCACCACGCGGCCGCGCGGCGGCGTGCCGATGCAGTCGATCGACGAGGCGCGCGGCCGCCGGCTCGGCGTGACCGGCTTCGGCGCCTCCACCTGGGTGCTGACGCGCTACCTGAGCACCCGCGCCGGCATCGCGCCGGGCGAGTACACGGTGGTGCCGCTCGCCTCGGACACGCGTTTCGTCGACGCGCTCGAACACGGCACGATCGACGCCGGCATGGTCGAGGAGCCGACCGCCACGCGCCTGCTGTCGAGCGGCGCCGCGCGCGTGCTGGTGGACCTGCGCAGCGTCGAGGGCACGCGCGCCCAGCTCGGTGGCACCTATGTGGGCGCCTGCCTCTACCTGCGCCGCAGCTGGGTGCTCGCGCATCGCGACCAGACCCAGCGTCTGGTGCAGGCCCTGGTGCGCGCGCTGCGCTACCTCGATACGCACAGCGCCGAGCAGGTCGTGTCGATCCTGCCCGACAGCGTGACCGGCGCCGACCGCGCCGGCTACACGCGCGCGCTGGCGCTGGCCAAGCCCTCGTTCTCGAGCGACGGGCGCATGCCCGAGGATGCGCCGCAGACGGTGCTCAAGGTTCTGGTGTCGAACGGGACCGGGCTGATGGCCCGGCACGTCGACTTGTCGCGTACCTATACGAATTCCTTCGTCGACGGCACGCAGCGGGACGTCTTCCACTGAGGCCTGCAAGGGGCGACGCGAAGACGGCAGGCAAGCGGATGAGAAGCAGCATGAAAGCGATTCGTATCGAGCAGTACGGCGGACCGGAGGTCCTGCGGCGCGTCGAGATGGCGGTGCCCCAGCCGGGCCCCGGCGAGGTGCTGGTGAAGCTGGCCTATGCCGGCGTCAATTTCATGGACGTGCACACGCGCCAGGGCAAGTACCGCGATTCGCGGACCTACCCGGTGCGGATCCCCTGCACGCTCGGCATGGAAGGCGCGGGCGAGGTGGTGCGGGCCGGCCCCGGCGCGAGCGGTTTCGAGCCGGGCCAGCGGGTGGCCTGGTGCATCGCCTGGGGCGCCTATGCCGAGTACGCCGTGGTGCCGGCCGCGCGCCTCGCTCACGTGCCCGAGGCGATCGCGCTCGACCTGGCCGCCGCCGCGATCTTCCAGGGCTCGACCGCGCACTACCTGCTCGACGACGTGGCCGACATCCGCGCCGGCAGCACCTGCCTGGTCCATGCGGCCTCGGGCGGGATCGGCCAGTTGCTGGTGCAGCTCGCGCGGCGCCGCGGCGCGACCGTGTTCGCCACCACCAGCAGTGCCGAGAAGGCCGCCGTGGCGAAGGCGCACGGCGCCCACCACGTGATGCTCTACGAGGACGGCCGCTTCGCCGACCGCGTGCGCGAGCTGACCGACGGCCGCGGCGTGGACGTGGTGTTCGACGCGGTCGGCCGGCCGACGCTGCGCGACAGCTTCCGCGCCACGCGCGTGCGCGGGCTGGTGGTGAACTACGGCGCGGTGGCCGGCTCGCTGAACGATCTCGATCCCTACGAACTGGGCGAGGCCGGCTCGCTGTTTCTGACGCGCCCGCGCCTGGCCGACCACCTGGCCGACGGCGACACCGTGCAGCGCCGCGCCGACGAAATCTTCGCCGCGCTGGCCGAGGGCGCGCTGTCGATCGAGATCAACGGCCGCTACACGCTCGACGACGTCGAGCTGGCCCACGCGGCGCTCGAGGAGCGTCGCCAGCTCGGCAAGGCGGTGATGCGGATCGGCTGAGCCGCTGCCCGCCCCGGGTTTTCGTTGTCGTTCCGTTTCAATCGTTTCAACCGTTTTCCGCCGCAACCGCAGCCCGCCGGGCCGCCGCGGCACCATGCGCGAGTCGCGAGGAAGTCCCCACCATGTCAGCAGTCAGTTCTGTCGAGCGTCGCGAATCCAGGGCGCGTTCGGTGTTCCGCGCGGTCAGCGGCAACTTCCTGGAGATGTACGACTTCACGGTCTACGGCTACTACGCGGCCGCCATTGCCGCCACCTTCTTCCCGGCCGGCAACGAGTTCGTCTCGCTGATGCTGGCCTTCTCGGTGTTCGGCGCGGGCTTCCTGATGCGCCCGATCGGCGCCATCGTGCTGGGCGCCTACATGGACCGCCACGGCCGCCGCAAGGGGCTGATCCTGTCGCTCACGCTGATGGCGATCGGCACCATGTGCGTGGCCTTCGTGCCGAGCTATCACGCCATCGGCCTGGTCGCGCCGGCCATCGTGCTGTTCGGGCGGCTGCTGCAGGGCTTCTCGGCCGGCGCCGAGCTCGGCGGCGTGTCGGTCTACCTGGCCGAGATCGCCACCAAGGGCAACCGCGGCTTCTACTGCTCCTGGCAGTCGGCCAGCCAGCAGGTGGCGGTGGTGTTCGCGGCCTCGCTCGGCGTGCTGCTGAACTCGGTGGTGCCGGCCCAGGAGATGACCAGCTGGGGCTGGCGCGTGCCCTTCGTGATCGGCTGCCTGATCGTGCCGTTCCTGTTCTACATCCGCCGCACCCTGCAGGAATCCGACGAGTTCGTGGCGCGCAAGCACCATCCGAGCATCGGCGAGATCACCCGCGCGATCTTCGCCAACTTCGGGCTGATCCTCGCCGGCATGGGCCTGGTGATCATGACCACCACCTCGTTCTACCTGATCACCGCCTACACGCCGACCTTCGGCAAGGTGGTGCTGAAGATGTCCTCGTTCGACGCGCTGCTGGTGACGGCCTGCGTGGGCATCTCGAACTTCGTCTGGCTGCCGATCTCGGGTGCCGTGTCGGACCGTTTCGGCCGCCGCCCGGTGATGCTCGCCTTCACGCTGCTGACCGTGTTCACCGCCTATCCGGCCATGCAGTGGCTGGTGGCCGGCCCCTCGTTCGGCAAGCTGCTGGCCGTCGAGCTGTGGCTCTCCCTGCTCTATGCGTGGTACAACGGCGCGATGGTGGTGGCGCTGACCGAGCTGATGCCGGTGAAGGTGCGCACCACCGGCTTCTCGATGGCCTATAGTCTGGCCACCATGATCGGCGGCTTCACGCCGGCGATCTCGACCTGGCTGATCCATGCCACCGGCGACAAGGCCGCGCCGGGCGCCTGGATGGGCGTGGCCGCCGTGTGCGGCATGATTGCGACGCTGCTGCTGTACCGGACCAAGGGTGCCCGGGAGCAGTACAAGCTCGCGTGAGCGGAGTGACAAGGAGAAGGCGTGAGGCTGCTGCTCGTCGAGGACAATGAAGAGCTGGCGCACTGGCTGGCGATGACGCTGACGGACGATGGCTTCATGCTCGATCGCGTGTCGAGCGGCGAGGCGGCCGAGGACGCGCTGCGCGCCTCGGCCTACGACGTGGTGCTGCTCGACCTGAACCTGCCCGGCATGTCGGGCAAGACCGTGCTGCGCCGCATGCGCGAGCGCGGCGACGCCACCCCGGTGCTGATCCTGACGGCCACCGGCGCGGTGGACGAGAAGGTGGTCTGCCTCGGCGCCGGCGCCGACGACTACATCGTCAAGCCCTTCGACGCGCGCGAGCTGGTGGCGCGCATCAAGGTGCTGGCGCGGCGCCAGGCGCCCTCGCGCTCGAACCGGCTGCGCTGCGGCAACCTGGTCTATGACATGGACCGCCTGCAGTTCGCCGTCGACGACGCGCCGCTGGTGCTCACGCCGCGCGAGCACGCGGTGCTCGAGGCGCTGATCCTGCGCGCCAAGAAGACCGTCTCCAAGACCACCCTGGCCGAATCGGTCAGCGCCGCCGACGCGCCGACCAGCGAGGACGCGATCGAGATCTACGTGTCGCGGCTGCGCAAGAAGCTGGAGGCCAGCAGCGCCACCATCATCACGCTGCGCGGGCTGGGCTACCTGCTCGAGGACGGCGCCGCCGATGAATAGCCTGCGCGTCAGGCTGCTGCTGTGGCTGGCGCTGCCGATGACGGTGTTCATCGTCGCGGCCGGGCTGATCACGCGCAGCAATGCCTGGCGC
The DNA here is from genome assembly GCF_000959725.1 of Burkholderia gladioli. Classification (NCBI taxonomy): domain Bacteria; kingdom Pseudomonadati; phylum Pseudomonadota; class Betaproteobacteria; order Burkholderiales; family Burkholderiaceae; genus Burkholderia; species Burkholderia gladioli. The sequence continues at coordinate 924,442 of NZ_CP009323.1, read as the reverse complement.
ACCGCCAACCTGCTGCAGGACGAGGTGCTGCTGTCGGCCGCGCGCGTGATGGCCGGCAACGTCGGCTGGGACGGCAAGGACCTGAGCGCCTCGATCTCGCCGAGCGCGATCGAGATCCTCAGCACCGCGCGCGAGGACCAGGTGTTCTTCCGCGTGCAGGAGGTGGACGGGCCGATGATCGCCGGCACCTCGGACTTTCCGCAGACCGTGCCCGACGTGTCGCCCAAGTGGTACGACGCGGTGATGAACGGCGAGCCGGTGCGCGCCGTGTCGGTGATCCGGCCGATGTACGACGCCGGCTTCACGCGGCGCGTGGTGATCTCGGTGGGCCGCACCCTGCACGAGCGCGATGCGCTGGTGCTGGCGCTGTGGCGGCCGCAGATGTTCTATTTCTCCGCCATCCTGACGATCGCCGTGGTGCTGGTCTGCCTCGGGCTCACGCTCGAGTTGCGGCCGCTGGCGCGGCTCGCGCGGCGCATGCCCGAGCGCGTGCTGACCTCCTCGGTGCGCATCCAGCTCGAGCCGCTGCGCAGCGAGTTGCGGCCGATCGTCGGCGCCTTCAACCAGTGCCTGGAGATCATCGAGAAGCAGACCGCCATGCAGCGGCGCTTCGTCGCCGATGCCGCGCACCAGTTGCGCACGCCGCTTACCCTGCTCGGCACCCAACTGCAGTACGCGCGGCGGCAGAGCGATCCGGCCCAGGTACAGGACACCCTCAAGGCGATGCACCGCAGCAACCGCTCGCTGGTCGCGCTGACCAACCAGTTGCTGACGCTGGCCCAGGCCGAGGCCGCCGATTACGCGCAATACCCGGGCGTCGAGGTCGACCTGCGCGAGGTGGCGACCGCCACCATCGAGCAACTGGCGCTGCTGGCGCAGCGCCGCCGGGTCGAGCTCGTCGCGACGCTGGGCGAGGGGGGCGAAGTGGCCGTGGCCGGCAACGAGCAACTGCTGTCGGTGCTGGTGTTCAACCTGGTGGACAACGCGATCCGCTATTCGCCGGAAGGCGGCACCGTGACGGTCTCGCTCGAACCGCTGCCGGGCGCGGTGCGCCTGCGCGTGCGCGACGAGGGCGCCGGCATCGAGCCCGCCCTGCGCGAGAAGGTGTTCGAGCCGTTCTTCCGCGCCTCGCCGCAACCGGGCAGCGGGCTGGGGCTGGCGATCGTGCGCGAGATCGCGCGCGCGCATCGCGCCACGCTGCGGCTCGAGGATGGCGAGCCCGGACGCGGGCTGGTGGTGGTGGCGGAGTTTCCGCTCGCCTGAGCGGGTCGATGGTGCCTTCCGGGCGCCCGCGTTTGTCCGCGCGCTTCGTGCCGCTTCTTTATACGGTCTGTTCGCGCCGATCCTCACTCTTTACGCGCCCTTGATGCCGATCCGACCAGAATCCTCCGCTGGATTCCGGGAGATCGTCGTCATGTCTCGCATCGCTTCCTGGCCGCCCGCGTCGGCGGCATTCGCCTCGTTCCGTGCGCGCGCGCTCGGCCAGCGCTCGCTTGCCCTGGGCGGCGCGGCGGCCGCCGTCGTCGCGATCGCGCAAGGATGGACCGGCCTCGGGCTGTTGCTGTTCGTCGCGGCGCTGCTGCCCTTCGTGCTGGTCGGGCGCCGCGCCGCGCGTGCCTGCCCGCGCAACCTGCGCGCGCGCCGCCCGCGCGCTGCTCGCTGCGGATCCGGCGCCTGGTCTAGGCGCGGCCGCTTCCTCGTCTGCTTCCTTCGATACCCCTCTTCATCATGAGCCTCGGCAAACCGGGCAAGCTCGGGTCGGTCGCGTCCGACCCGCCGTCGATGTCCCCGCCGCGCGTGTCGACGCCGCCGCCGGTCCACACGCCGGCCCGGCAACGTCCGCCGACCCGGCAAGGCGGCGCGGCGCTGATGCCGCTCGCCGATCTCGCCGCGCAAGGGCGCGCGCAGCGCACGCGGTCTCCCGCGCCGGCGGAGGTCGAGCCTTCGACGCGCGAGCGCGCGATCGGCATCGCCGCCGCGTATGGACCGCCAGCCTTGCAGGCTTCGGCCGCGGCGCTCTCGCTGGCGACCGGCGCGCTGTCGCGAGGCAGCGCGACCACCACCACGCTGCACGCGACCGGCGCCACCAGCGGCGCGGCCTGGGCTGCCGCCGATCTCGCCGCTGAACTCGACAATTGGCTCGGCACGGCGCCGCACAATGCGGCGGCTTCGGCGGCGAATGCGCTGGGCGTGATCGCTGGTGCCTTGAGCGCGGCCGCCGCGCTGACGCCGGGACGCGACGGCATCCCGACCGGCTTCGCCTCGGCCTCGGCCTGGGCGGGCGGCGCGCTGGCCTCGGCGGCCGCCGTCACGCGGCTGCAGGACAGCTTCGCGCGGATCCTGCAGGGCGGCGGCGCGCTCGCCAACGGCACGGCCGCGGCGCTCTCGGAACTGGCGACCCAGGCGCAGGCGGCCGGCGATGGACAGCGCGCGGCCGTCTATACGATCGCCGCGGGCGCGCTGTGGCTGCTGGGGGCGACGCTGGCCGGCGGGGCTGCCGCGCGCGAGCGGCAGGTCGGCGCGGCGGTGCAGCGCCGCGCCGCGACCCCCGACGAGATGGCGTGAACGGTCGCGCGCGCCCGCTCAGGCGCTCGTGCGCGGTGTCCAGCCCAGCTCGCGCCGGGCTTTCCGGTTGGAAACCTGCTCGTTGTCGTCGACGATGTTGAAGATGCCCGTCGCGTTGCCGCGCAGTGCCAGCAGCGCGGCGCGCGCCGCATCTTCGACATGCACGGCCGGCGCGCCCGGCGCCGTGTCGGCGCCGGTATCGGGGCCGTACAGGCGCCCGTAGCGCAGCACCGTGCCGCGCAGCGGCGGGGTGGCCAGCACCGCATGTTCCAGGGCGACCACGCCGCCCACCGAGATGCGTCGCGCGCCTTCGGCGTCGGTGTCGAGCGGCTGCTCCTCGCGATACGGCTGCTCGCCCGGCGCGTAGGCCCAGGCGATGCTCTGCGCCACCATGCGGCGGCAGCCGGCCGTCAGCGCGGCCAGCACCAGGTTGAAGCTGCCCTGGCTGCGGATCCGCGCGTTGTCGACCACCGCCTGCGCCATGCGCGCCGGATCGAGATCGCGCGGCAGGTCGGTCAGCTGGTGGATCACCGCGTCGGGGGCGATGCGGCCCAGTTCGCGCGTGAGCGCGTCGACGTCGAACACGTCGACCACCACCGGCCGCGCGCCGAGGCTTTCCAATTGGGCCGCGCGCTCGGCCCGGCGGGTGGCGCCATGCACCTCGTAGCCGGCCTCGACCAGCAGCGGCACCAGCACACGGCCGATTACGCCGGAGGCGCCGGCGACGAACAGTCTTTCACTCATGAGGGGACTCCCGAACGGTTGCCGGTCGCCGCCGGGATCGGGCGCGAAGCGCGCGAGGCGGCGAACCATTGGGGCTAGCGTAAGGGCGCGCATGGCCTGCGCGATAGAGCCAATTTCGATCGAAATGGGCAGGACATCGTCCATGACACGAAACCCGCCTTCGTGCTTCGTTGCACGCGCGGGAGCGATGTGCCAACCTTGACGGCCGGATCACGCGGCGCCCGGCGCCGCCCCTCAGGAGTGCACCGAATGCGCAATTCATGCCGGATCGAGACCAAGCTGCCGCAAAGCGGCATTTCCGTCTTTTCCAGCATCGCGGAGCTGGCCGCGAAACACGATGCCGTGAACCTCTGGCAGGGCGCGCCCTCGTTCCCGACCGACCCGGCGCTGCTCGCCATGGCCGGGCGCGCCATGCAGGCCGGCTTCAACCAGTACGCGCCGATGGCCGGCTATCCGCCGCTCAAGGCGGCGCTGGCCGAGAAGACCGAGCGGCTGCACGGCGCGCGTTATCGGGCCGACAGCGAGATCACCGTGACCGCCGGCGCGAGCGAGGCGATCTATGCCGCGATCACGGCGCTGGTGCATGCCGGCGACGAGGTGATCTTCTTCGAGCCCGCCTTCGAGGTCTACGAGCCTTCGATTCGCCTGCAGGGCGCCACGCCGGTGGCGATCGGCATCCACCTGGATACGCTCGCGATCGACTGGGACGAGGTGGCCGCCGCGATCACGCCGCGCACGCGGATGATCATCGTGAACACGCCGCACAACCCGACCGGCGCGCTGTTCGGCGCCGAGGACATCGCGCGGCTGATCGCGCTCACGCGCGACACCGACATCGTGATCCTGTCGGACGAGGTGTACGAGCACATGGTGTATGACGGACGCGAGCACCTGAGCCTGGCGCGCTACCCGGAACTGGCCGAGCGCAGCGTGATCGCGCTCTCGCTGGGCAAGACCTATCACGCCACGGGCTGGCGTGTCGGTTATTGCCTGGCGCCCGCCGAGCTGAGCACCGAGATCCGCAAGGTGCACCAGTACGTGGTGTTCTCGGCACCGGCGCCGTTGCAGGCCGCGCTGGCCGAGCGGCTGGCCGCGCCGCGCAGCTATCTCGACCTGGCTGCCTTCTACCAGGCCAAGCGCGATCGGCTGGCGGCCGCGATGGCCGGCTCGCGGCTGGAACTGCTGCCTTGCGGCGGCAGCTTCTTCATGCTGGCGCGCTTCGAGCGCTTCTCCGAACTCGGCGACCAGGACTTCGTGTTCGAGCTGCTGCAGAAGCACGGCGTGGGCGCGATCCCGCTGGCCAGCTTCTACCAGGACCGGCGCGATACCGGCATCATCCGCCTGAGCTTCTGCAAGGACGACGCCACGCTCGACGAGGGCGGGCGCCGGCTCGCGGCGGTCTAGTCATCATGGCGACGCGCCGCCCGGCGCCGCGTCAGCAGTTCATCAGGATCTTGCCGATCGCGTTGCGGCTTTCCAGGAAGCGATGCGCCTCGGCGCCTTCCGACAAGGCGTAGCGCGCGGCGATCACCGGGCGCACCTCGCCCGCGCGTATCTGCGCGAACAGCTCGGCGGCGCGCTCGCGACGGATCTCGGCGCTGGTCAGCACGTTCCATAGATCGCCGCCCGTCAGTGTCAGCGAGCGGTCCATCAGCAGGCGCGGATCGACCGGATCGGGGTCGCCGGCCGCCATCCCGTAGAACACCACCGTGCCGCCGATGCGCGCGGCCGCCAGGCTCGCGCCCAGCGTGCGGCCGACCGAGTCGTAGACCACGTCGGCACCGCGCCCGCCGCCCAGCGTGGCGAGCGCGGCCGGCCAGTCGTCGTAGCCGGCCACCACGTCGGCGCCGGCCTCGAGCACGGCCTGGCGTCGCGTGCGGCTGGAGGCGATGCCGAGCACCGTGGCGCCCAGGCACTTCAGCATCTGCGTCAGCAACAGGCCCACGCCGCCCGCCGCCGCGTGGACCACGGCCAGGTGGCCGCGCGCGACGCGAAAGCTGTCGCGCACCAGGTATTGCGCGGTCAGGCCCTGCAGCAGCGTGGCCGCCGCGATCTCGGCGCCGATGTCCTCGGGCAGCGGGATCAGGCGATCCACATCGACCGCCACCAGTTCGGCGTTGGCGTACGGCATGTCGGCGAAACCGACGCGCGTGCCGCGCGGGAAACGCGTATCGCCCGCGGCGGCCGCTTCGATCACGCCCGCGCCTTCGTAGCCGAGGATCCAGGGCGCGCTGCCGCTCAGGTGGTAGTTGCCGTTGCGGCGATAGACGTCGGCGAAGTTCAGGCCGACGCTCTCGATGCGCACCAGCGCCTGGCCCGGCCCCGGCACGGGATCGGGACGCTCGCCCCACTGCAGGACTTCGGGGCCGCCGAATCGGTCGAAAAACAATGCGTGCATGAATGCGCCTCGTGGACGATGGACGGGCTGCGCGCCCGGCTGATGGAAACGGGTGCCGTCGTGCGGCTGCGAGAGCGTAGCGCATCGGCGCGGTAGCGTCGATGCGCGCGGGAGTGACCCGTGGCGGCGGCGCTTGCGCGTTGGCACCCGGCGGGCGGGTCGCTGGATAGGTGGCTTGGCAATTTCCTCCGTGGATACAAGAACCTGGCGATGACCCTATTCACCATCTGGGTAAATTGGTCTGGTGTTTGCTTGGAAACGACGGAAACAGCAGAAACAACAAGCAAGGCAACCGCATTAGCTACGGGCGACACCACCATGGCCAATCCACGCGCAATCGTCGACCTGACGCACGAAGTCAGGCGCCTCGCCACCGGCAAGATCGGCGACATCAACGACATCAATCGCGAAACCACCTTCCTCGCGCTCAACGCGCTGATCGAGGCGGCGCGCGCCGGCGAGGCCGGCAAGGGGTTCGCCGTGGTGGCCAACCAGGTGAAGCATGTCTCGAAGCGGATCGGCGAGATCACCGACATCCTCAACAAGGAACTGGTCGGTTCGCTGACGCGGCTGACCGAACTCGGCGACAGCATGATCGATCGCATGCACGCGCACGACGGGCAGCGTTGTGCCGATCTCGCGCTGAACATGATCGATATCGTCGACCGCAACCTCTATGAACGCTCCTGCGACGTGCGCTGGTGGGCCACCGATTCGGCGGTGGTGGATTGCGTGACCTACGACAGCGAGGAGATGAGCCGGCACGCGAGCGAGCGGCTGTCGGTGATCCTCGACAGTTATACGGTCTACAAGGATCTGTGGGTGGTGGACGCGCAAGGCACGGTGATCGCTAGCGGGCGCGGCGAGACGTATCCGGTGGTCGGGCAGCAGGTGGGCGGGGCGAAGTGGTTCGAGGCGGCACTGGCCACCGGCAGCGGGGCCGATTACGTGGCGTTCGACGTGGAGGCCCTGCCGCAGTTGAGGAATGCCCAGGTGGCGACCTATGCCACCGCGATCCGCGAGGGCGGCGAGGCGAACGGGCAGGTGCTCGGGGCGCTGGTGATCTTCTTCGATTGGGCGCCGCAGGCCGCGGCAGTGGTCAAGGGCGTGAGGCTGAGCGAGGAAGAGTGGGCGAGGACGCGCTGCCTGATCGTGGACTCGTCGTTTCGGGTGATCGCGAGTTCGGATGGGGAAGGGGTGTTGCAGGAGACGTTCCGGTTGAAGACCCATGGCGAGGCGACGGGGTTTTATCGCGAGGCGGATGGCGGGACGGTGTCGTTCGCGGCGACGCCGGGGTATGAGACGTATCGGGGGTTGGGGTGGTTCGGGGTGGTGTGTCAGCGGGCGGTGGGGGCAGGGTCGGCTGAGTTGATTTGAGTGCGAGGTGGCTTGCCGGATTCACGCTTCGTCTGCCGTGGCTCGAAAGGCTTCTCATGCACATGATGAGAGTTGCGCAAAACTCAACACCTGCCGGCCAAACCCTTCGGCCATCAGCCAATCGGACAAGAGCTTCATGAAGCAAGTCGCATGGATCGCCGCGCTCCGTCTCGCGCACAAACACCTCAGATGCTTTCGTGACCGCCTGCCACTCATTTTTTTCCAGAGACAAATATGCCGCGAAGACTGGTTCCGCTGTCGAGGCGTCAAGTCTTTGCTGCGAGGGTTTCGGTTGTTTTTCCATTGATCCTCTTCGCGTCACCGTGCCGCGCGAGGGGAGCGTCGATTTACCGATTCATGGCGGCGGCGTTGCGGGTGGGTCCGATTTTCTATGTCCGGCGGACGTGTTTTTAGCCAGATCAGGTGCCGCCGCGCGCGCTCTGCGCGAAGGCTTGCACGATGCCGTGTGAAGAAAGTCAGGGTCGTACTGGATTTTTGCCATGGCGACGGCGAAACCAAGCGCGCCAAGGGTTGCGATCGCATTCTTTAAGGTCACCCTCGAAAAAAACGGCAACGCTTGCGGAAGATCCTTTGTGGTGACGACGGCATAGACGACCCGATAGTTGCCCGCTTTGGGTTTCACGGACGGATCAGGAAGCTTGATCCGGGCGGGCAATCGATCGTTAAGCTTCGTTCGAAAGAGTTCGTCCGCAATGAACGTCTCAGCCGCCACGCTGCCTTGGGCGAACAGATGGCTCAGCGTAGCCGAGTTTTTATAGATCTTTACGTGGATCAGGTCGCGGCCGTCCCGGACCAAGTCGCAAAACTCGATTTTGTCGTAAGCGCCGCCAAACGGAACCGTCTTTCGGTCGAGCAGTTCATATGCAGCGGAATCGGCCGCCACGCTCTCGTTGTACGCGGCCTCGCCGGAATGCCTGAAAAGGGGCATCTCGATCTCGTCGATTTCAAGCTTTGAGAGCTGTCCATCCACTCGCTCGATGAAGCTTTGCTTGACCTCGTGCCAATCACCGTTGCGAAGAATGTATGTTTGCTCTCCGTTGGCGATTTCGGCATACAGGCAACGATAGGCCGACCATTTTTTGAGCGGCGAGAATCGGTCATCGATGGCGTAGACGTGGTGCCTTTTCAAAGCCTCGGCTGTGGGGTCGTCCCCGCGCTCGGCCATGTAGTCGAGCAGCGACGGCAGTTGAAGTGTTTTGTGAATGAGTGTGCGCTCGCGCAGATCGAACGAATAACCGATCTGCGACTCCCAATCGACGATTTCCGGCTCGCCCAGCCACACATTGTCGGGAGGCTGCTCAGATTGCAGGATCGAACAGAGTTCCATGTCGAGGATTTCCAGCGTGTCGCTCTCTTTGACGCGCCGCAGGTCTTCGACCCATGCAAAACTCTCCGGAACTCCACGTTCGTAACGGCGAAAGGCTTCGGCAAGGACGGCCGGCAGGTCGTCGAGCGTGATCTCCGGCGAAATGGTCAAGGCGTCGCGGCCCGTGACATGGCTGCCGAACAAAGGCTCCGTGGATGTTCCCGTTATCGCGTAGACCAGATCGGTTTCGGTGTTGATGAGCAAATCGAAAATGTCAGCGTCCCTTGGACTCTGGCTTCTCGTGTTCAAGGGGTTTGATTCGTAGCTCGACTTGTCCAAGCTCCGCAGCCTCTCCGGGTCGGAAGCGCTTAGCGCCACGCGCAGGCCAAAGTCGCGCATGACTAGGTCAAGGTTGATCATGTGAAAACCCGTTCCGAAAGTCAGGGCAAAGGCCGTCTCGTCATTGCGGAAAATCAAAACGGCGCCTTCTGATCTTCGGCCTTCGAAAAGGTCGTCGGGAGTTTCCTGACCATCGGTCAAAAACTTGGACCAAGCGGGCTTCGTCAGGGGAGGCGCCTTCTTGACGTATAAACGGGCGCTTCCAGACTCGATTTTCAGATCGACTGGGCGTTTCGCCGCGCTGATGTCAATGATCTGCTCGTCAAGGAGCATTGGGTCCTTGAGCAAGTAGATAGTCAGATGCTCGCTTTTGGCTGGATGCTCTTTCATCGTCGCCCCGTCACGCTCACTACTTTTTGGTTTTTCCTTAAACGGCTATATCCGTTTAGGCGCGTTTTCGGATTTTGCGCTCCTCGCTGTTGGCGTCAATAAATATATTGGCCCGCCAGGCCGACCAACTCAAAACGCAATTGGCAAGGCCATGTCGAATCTATCGAAAGTCGCTTTCAGCTCGTGGAGCGGCTTGGCGTGTTGGTAGTTGGCGAAATGAGGGCTCGAAAAATCGACTTTGGCTTGGTCGTAATGGCCGACCAAGGTCATCAACATCGCGGGGTGGACGTTCAGCTCAGTCATGCGGCCGATGAAGGTGTGCCGGAAGCTGTGGAAAACCTTGCGCTTGCCGAGATAGTCCGCGAAGCGCCGAGTGACGTTTTTCCCGTAGCCGTTCGCGCCGGGCTTTAGTTCTGGAAAAAGTTGGCTCGCGCCACGCCCGCGCAAGCCGTCCGCATAGGCCAGGAAACCGGATTCGACAATCGCGCTGTGCAGGGGGATGCGCCGCTGGGAGTTTGCGTTCTTCGCCTTATGGATGTCGAAAAACCAGATGCCCCCTCGCGTTGAAGCTGCTCGACCCGAAGGCTAGCAAGCTCTTCAAGGCTCGCGCCGGAATAGAGCGCGAGAAACGGCAGCCAGCGGTAAGCCGGCTTGTCCATCCGCGCCTCATAGGCCGCCGGGTCGAAGATCGTCGCCAGGTCGTCAGCGCTGAACAGTTTGTACGAGCGCTTTTGTTGTTGGAGCTTCGACTTTGACGACACCTTGGCCGCCGCAAACGGATTTGGTCCGTCTCGATGTCCATTTGCGATAGCGTAGGCAAAGATGTCTCGCAAAAACGAAAGCCGCGACTTCACGCGACTCGCGCTGCCGCCGTCGTCGATGAGCTTGTTCTTGTGCTCGACGGCGTCTTCCAGCGCGTAGTCGCCGATCGGTCGGGAGCCCCGATGTCTCTGGAAGTCGGCGAAGGCGCGCTCCTTCGCGACGATCGTGCGCGGCGTGTTGTCGAGGGCCTTTTCTTTCTTGTAGCGCGCCACGACTTCGGCGAAAGGCTTGCCCTTGCGGGCCTTCGCTTACGTGTGGGCTGCGTTTTGGGCGGCAATGGCGACCGCGACGGAATCGGACAGGGCCGGCAGCTCGATCGAGGCGGGGGCGAAGCGGTCGCCGAAAAGCTCCTTTGCGCGGCGCACTTCGTCGTCGCTATTGATGTCTTTGACTTGCGTGCCGTCGGGGAAAATCACGTCGAGCCGCTTGGCTTCGTCAGCGGTCAGTGCGAAATCGGCGGCCTTCGGCTTGTCGGCGGGCGTCTTTATGGCGAGTTCGAGATTGAACGCGAGTGCCAAGAGTGTAGCCTGCCGGAAATCCTTGGTGCGCAGGGAGCTCTTTGCCGGCGCGAACGAGCCGGAGGTAAAGCACGCCGTGGCGCGATTTGAACAGGTGCGGCAGCTTGTGCATCGGCGGATGGCTCACCGCGCGCCAAATGACAAAAGTCCGTGTTCGTTAGAACACGGGCTTTTGCGCTAATGATGGTGGCGAATCAGGGATTCGAACCCCGGACCTGCGGATTATGATTCCGTCGCTCTAACCGACTGAGCTAATTCGCCAACAGAAGAAAGATTATGCAGAAGACCCCAAACCCTGTCAACAACTTTGTCGAAGAATTTTCACGAATCGGCCGGGACGCCCGCCCGGCCCGGTTTCTCCTGGTCCTGCCTCAGTCCTGCGAGTAGATGTTGGAGCCCTTCGTCTCCTTGACGAACAGCAGCCCGATCACGAAGGTCACCAGCGCGATCACGATCGGATACCAGAGCCCCGAGTAGATGTTGCCCTTGGCCGCCACGATCGCGAACGCGGTGGCCGGCAGGAAGCCGCCGAACCAGCCGTTGCCGATGTGATAGGGCAGCGACATCGAGGTATAGCGGATCCGCGTCGGGAACATCTCCACCAGCATCGCCGCGATTGGCCCGTACACCATGGTCACGAAGATCACCAGGATGGTCAGCACCACGATCGCCATCGGCCAGTTGATCTGCGAGGGATCGGCCTTGGCCGGGTAGCCGGCGCCCTTGAGCGTCGCGGCCAGCGTCTTGTCGAACGCGCCGGCCTTCGCCTTGGCGTCCGCGGCCTTGCCGTCGTAGGTGTCCACCGCGACGTCGCCCACCTTGATCTGCGCGAGCGTGCCCGCCGGCGCGGCCACGTTCTCGTAGTTCAGGCCGGCCTTCGACAGGGCCGCCTTGGCGATGTCGCAGGAAGTCGTGAACTTCGCCGTGCCGACCGGGTTGAACTGGAACGAGCATTCGTCCGGGTTCGCGATCACGGTGATCGGCGCCTTCTGCGTGGCCGTTTCCAGCGCCGGATTCGTGTAGTGCGTGAGCGCCTTGAACAGCGGGAAGTAGGTCAGCGCGGCGATCAGGCAGCCGGCCAGGATGATCGGCTTGCGGCCGATCCGGTCCGACAGCGAGCCGAAGAACAGGAAGAAGGGCGTGCCGATCAAGAGCGCCACGGCGATCAGGATATTGGCCGTGGTGCCGTCCACCTTCAGCGTTTGCGTCAGGAAGAACAGCGCGTAGAACTGGCCCGTGTACCAGACCACCGCCTGGCCAGCGGTCAGCCCGACCAGCGCGAGGATCACGATCTTCAGATTGCGCCATTGGCCGAAGGCTTCGGTGAGCGGCGCCTTCGAGGTCTTGCCCTCGGCCTTGATGCGCATGAACACCGGCGATTCGTTCAGCTGCATGCGAATCCAGACCGACACGGCCAGCAGCAGGATCGAGGCGATGAACGGAATGCGCCAGGCCCAGGCGCCAAAGCTCTCCTCGCCCACCAGGGTGCGCACGCCGACGATCACCAGCAGCGACAGGAACAGGCCGAGCGTCGCGGTGGTCTGGATCCAGGCGGTGTAGAAGCCGCGGCGGTTGGCCGGTGCATGCTCGGCCACGTAGGTGGCCGCGCCGCCGTATTCGCCGCCCAGCGCGAGCCCCTGCAGTAGCCGCATGGCGATGAAGATCACCGGCGCGGCGATGCCGATGGTGGCGTAGCCGGGCAGGAACCCGACCACGAAGGTCGAGATGCCCATGATCACGATCGTCATCAGGAAGGTGTACTTGCGGCCCACCATGTCGCCGAGCCGGCCGAACACGATCGCGCCGAACGGGCGCACCGCGAAACCGGCGGCGAAGCCGAGCAGGGTGAAGATGAAGGCGGCGGTCGGATTGACGCCGGAGAAGAAGCTCTTGCTGATGTAGGCCGCGAGCGAGCCGGCCAGATAGAAGTCGTACCACTCGAACACGGTGCCGAGCGAGGACGCGAAGATCACGCGTTTTTCGTCGCTCGTCATCGGCGAGTGCGAGATGTGTCCGCCTACAGTCGCCATGAGTCGTCTCCTGAATCTTGATATCGGTGTCGGTTCGCCATCCTGACGAACTGGCGTCGATTATTGGCGGGCAAACTTACGGAGGTCTGACTGGAGCGGGGATCAGGGTTTGTCGGGAGTGCTTCTCGCTTGTTCGGCGATTGTTGGGTGAACGTCGGCGATCGGTGGTCGATGTTCCGGCAACGTCGCTGACGGCGCCTTGCAGGCCTGGCCGGCGGCGCTCGCCTCAGGGTTATTCCGGGGCGGCCTCGCGCAGCGCGAAGCTGACGCGCACCAGCGTGCCGGCCAGGCGCGGCGTGTCCTGGTAGACGTGGTCGTCGATCGCCAGCGCGCCGCCGTGCTGGGTGACGATCTCGCGCACGATGGCCAGGCCCAGCCCGCTGCCCTCGCCGTCGCGGCCGAGGATCCGGTAGAAGCGTTCGAGCACGCGGCCGCGCTCGTGGGCCGGAATGCCGGGGCCGGTATCTTCCACCTCGATGTGCGCGACGCCCGCCTGGCCGGCGCCGGCATTGTCGAAGGCGCGCACCACGGCGCCCGTCGCGTCGAGCCGCACGCCGGGTTCGACATGCAGGCGCACGGTGATCCGGCCGCCCTCGGGCGTGTAGCGGATCGCGTTGTCGATCAGGTTGCCGAGCATCTCGCGCAGCATCACGGCATGGCCGTCGATGATCGGCGCCGGCGCTTGAACGTCCTGGTCGTCCGGCCCTTCGTAGCCGAGGTCCATGTGCCTGGCGAAGGCGGCCTGCACCCAGTCGCGCACGGTCACGCGTGCCAGCGCGGCGAGATCGACCGGCTCGAAGCTCAGGCCGCTCGCGCGGTTCTCGGCGCGCGCCAGCGCCAGCAACTGGGTGACCAGGCGCGCGGCCTGCCCGGAGCTGGTGGCGATCTGCTCCAGCGAGCGCGCGACTTCGTCCGGCACCTCGTGACGCAGCGCGAATTCGGCCTGGGTGCGCAGCCCGGCCAGCGGCGTCTTCATCTGGTGCGCGGCATCGGCGATGAAGCGCTTCTGCAGCGCGATGTTCTGTTCGAGCCGGCCGAGCAGGTCGTTGAACGAGGTGACCAGCGGCTCGATCTCGGGCGGCGCGCGCTGCGGATCGACGGGCGAGAGATCGTCGGGGCGGCGGTTGCGGATATGGGCCTGCAGCGCGGTCAGCGGCGCGAGCCCGCGCGACAGCCCGAACCAGACCAGCACGATGGCCAGCGGCAGGATCACGAACTGCGGCAGGATCACGCCCTTGATGATGTCGTTGGCCAGCGCGTTGCGCTTGTCCAGCGTTTCGCCGACCTGGACCAGCACCGGCTGCGAGCCGCTCGAGCCGCCCAGCGCGACGGTGGTGTAGGCGACGCGGATGTCGTTGCCGCGAAGGAGGTCGTCGCGGAACAGCACCACGCCGGGCGGCGGCCGGTCGTCGTCGCGCGGCAGCGGCAGGTCGGCCTCGCCGGCCACCAGCTCGCCGCGCGTGCCGAGCACCTGGTAATAGACGCTGTCGACATTGTCGGCGCGCAGCAGGTCGAGCGTGGCCTTGGGCAGCACCAGCTCGGCCGCCCCATTGACGGGCGTGATCTGCCGCGCGAGCACATAGGCATCGGTTTCCAGCGCGCGGTCGAAGGGGCCGTTGGCGATGGTCTTGGCGACCAGGTAGGTGACGGCGATGCTCATCGGCCAGAGCAGCAGCAGTGGCGCGAGCATCCAGTCGAGGATCTCGCCGAACAGCGAACGCGGGCGCGCCGTGTCGGCGGATTCGCCCTCGTCGGGCGGGGCAAACGGATTTTCGTAGCGGGCGTCGCGTTCCGCGTCGCGCACGTCGGCCGGGCGGCGCGTGGCGTGCTTGCTGGTGCGGGCGGAACGAAGCGGCGTGGCCATGGCGGCGCGCTCGCGCGGCCCCTCAGCGCAGCGGCGAGGAGGGCGCCTGATGCTCCGGCGCGGCCGGCACCTCGGGCGCGACCGCGGCGCCCGATTCTGCCACGGCCTTCTCCAGGCAGTAGCCGAGGCCGCGCACGGTCAGGATCCGCACGCCGCTCGGCTCGATCTTCTTGCGCAGCCGGTGCACGTAGACCTCGATCGCGTTGTTGCTGACTTCCTCGCCCCACTCGCAGAGATGGTCGACCAGTTGCTCCTTCGAGACCAGTCGGCCGACGCGCTGCAGCAGCACCTCGAGCAGGCCGAGCTCGCGCGCCGACAGGTCCAGCACGCGCTCGTTGGCGTAGGCGAGCCGGCCGACCTGGTCGAAGCTCAGCGAGCCGTGGCGGATCACGGTCGGGCCGCCGCCGGCGCCGCGCCGGGTGAGCGCCCGCACGCGCGCCTCGAGTTCGTTCAGGGCGAAGGGCTTGGCCATGTAGTCGTCGGCGCCCAGGTCGAGCCCCTTGACGCGCTCGTCGACGCTGTCGGCGGCGGTCAGGATCAGCACCGGCAGCACCGAGTTGCGTGCGCGCAGGCGCCGCAGCACGTCGAGACCGGGCATCTTCGGCAGGCCGAGATCGAGGATCAGCAGGTCGAAAGTCTGCATCGACAAGGCGGTGTCGGCCTCGACGCCGCTCTTGACGTGATCGACGGCATAGCCCGATTGGCGGAGTGATCGGGTCAGGCCGTCCGCGAGTATGCTGTCATCTTCGGCAATCAGGATTCGCATGGTGCGTGGCCGTCGGCCGGCGGCGCGCTGGAGAGGCGCCGGCGCGGGTGTCTCCGGAAGGTCTGGGTGGGCTTGTGCGGAACCCGCAACTCGGGCTTGCACAAACCACTGTTTTTTTATACAGTGTCTGCATTCGTGCACCTAACGGCTAGTTAGGCCCGGTGCCCCCCAATCAGACGCTGCTCATCATAGCAAAGGACGATTCATGGAAGATAGCAAGAAAGGCGCCGGGATGACCGCGGAAAAGAGCAAGGCGCTGGCGGCAGCGCTGGCCCAGATCGAGAAGCAGTTCGGCAAGGGCTCGATCATGAAGCTCGGCGATGCCGAGGCCAAGGAAGATATCCAGGTGGTCTCCACCGGCTCGCTCGGCCTCGATATCGCGCTCGGCGTCGGCGGCCTGCCGCGCGGCCGTGTCGTCGAAATCTACGGTCCGGAATCGTCGGGCAAGACCACCCTCACGCTGCAGGTGATCGCCGAGATGCAGAAGCTCGGCGGCACGGCGGCCTTCATCGACGCGGAACACGCGCTCGACGTCCAATATGCATCCAAGCTCGGCGTGAACGTGCCGGAGCTGCTGATCTCGCAGCCGGACACGGGCGAGCAGGCGCTCGAAATCACCGACGCGCTGGTGCGCTCGGGCTCGATCGACATGATCGTGATCGACTCGGTCGCGGCCCTGGTGCCGAAGGCCGAAATCGAAGGCGAAATGGGCGATTCGCTGCCGGGCCTGCAGGCTCGCCTGATGTCGCAGGCACTGCGCAAGCTGACGGGCACGATCAAGCGCACGAACTGCCTGGTGATCTTCATCAACCAGATCCGCATGAAGATCGGTGTCATGTTCGGCAACCCGGAAACCACCACGGGCGGCAATGCGCTGAAGTTCTACGCCTCGGTGCGCCTCGATATCCGCCGGATCGGCTCGATCAAGAAGAACGACGAGGTGATCGGCAACGAAACCCGCGTCAAGGTCGTCAAGAACAAGGTCTCGCCGCCGTTCCGCGAATCGATCTTCGACATCCTCTACGGCGAGGGTATCTCGCGCCAGGGCGAAATCATCGATCTGGGCGTGCAAGCCAAGATCGTCGACAAGGCCGGCGCCTGGTACAGCTACAACGGCGACAAGATCGGCCAGGGCAAGGACAACGCGCGTGAATTCCTGCGCGAGAATCCGGACATCGCGCTCGAGATCGAGAACCGCATCCGCGAATCGCTCGGCGTGGCGGCCATGCCGCAGGAAGGCGCCGCCGGCCAGTCGGAAGCCGAGATCCTGGACGAAGAAGAGTGATGCGTCGAAGCCGGGGCCGCCCGGACGATTCGCCAGCCTCCTCGCCGCGCGAGCCTCGCGCGGGCGACGGCGGCCAGGCCGATCGACCCGGGCCGGCGCCGGTTTCACGCGAAGGGCGGCCGGCAGGTCGCCCGGAAACGAGGGCATCGGACGATGCCCTCGTTTCGTTTCAGCGCCCGCGGCGGGCAGCGGCCGATCCCGTGTACGCGAGCGACTCGGTCGATGCCGACGAATCCTTCGATGCGCATGACGTTGCGCGCGGCATCCGTGCCCGCAGCGTGCGTGCCGTGCGTGGGGAGGCGGGCAGGGCAGCGCCGGCTGTTTTTCCGGCTGATGCTGGCGCTTCATCGCAGCCTCGTCGACAGCCGACGGCCGGCCGGGTAGACGCAGCCGCCGGCCCGCGGCCCGCGGCTTCGCAAGCCCCCGTTACCGGCGGCCGCCCGGCATCGTCGAGCCGTCGCCGCGCCGCCCCCGATCCCTTCGAGGCGCCCGCCGCGCCCACCCACTTCGAAAACGCCGACGGCGACCAGTATTCCCGCACCAGCGAACACGCCACGCGCCGCAACCGGCGCCGCACGCGCGGCCCGTTCGACGAGCGCGATGCCTCGACGGCTTCCTCCGGCCAGGCAACCGAACCGGCAGGCGAGGCGCGCCGTGCCGAGCGGGAGCGCCCGACCCGCTCACTGAAAGGCCGCGCGCTTGGTTATCTGTCGCGACGCGAGTACAGCCGCAGCGAACTCGCGCGCAAGCTCGCTCCCTATGTGGAGGAGGGCGACGATCCCGAAGCGCTGCTCGACGCGCTCGAGCGCGAGGGCTGGCTGTCCGACGCGCGTTTCACCGAAAGCCTGGTGCACCGGCGCGCCTCGCGCCTCGGTAGCGCGCGAATCCTCGGCGAGCTCAAGCGCCATGCCGTCGATTCGGAACTGGTCGAATCGGTCAGCGAGCAGTTGCGCGAAACCGAGTTCGGCCGGGCCCAGGCGGTCTGGCGCAAGAAGTTCGGCAGCCTGCCGGGCACGCCGGCCGAGCGCGCCAAACAGGCGCGCTTCCTGGCCGCGCGCGGCTTCACGAGCGCCACCATCGTCAAGCTGCTCAAGGGCGGCGAGGACGAATTCGGCGAGTTCTGAGGCTCGCCGGGGCGCCGCGCTCACGCGGGTCCGACCCGTGATGCTGCACTGCATCCGCTTGCCAATGCGGGTCACACCGGATATTCGTGGCATCGCGACAAATACCCAATATGCTAAAATCCTTCGGTTTTCCAACTCGGCTTCAACCTTCCGCATGCCGTCATTCGAGCCCGTGTCACGCCAGTTGCGCCAGCCAGGCGCAGTCCCGGCGATCACCGACCAGCGCGGCGGCCGGCGAGGTGTCGTCACCGTTCCATCGTGTCGACCGCATTGCGCGGCGGGTTCGATGAAGGTCACGCAGCCGGGCGGACAGCCGATCCATGAACCCAGGCCCAGCATGACCTCCGATCGCGAACCCCATGTCGTCGACGCCGCCGCGTCGTCCGGCCGGGCATTCTGTTCCGGTCGCAGCGAAGCCGCCATTCCCGCCTGCCGAGCCCACCTCGCTCACCTCTCCCCCGTTTTTTCCCCGCGCATCACGCCCCGATCCCCGGATCGCGTGCTGCGCGGGCGGCCGGCCGTGATGCGGCGCGAAGCGGCGCGGCGCGGTGCTCACGAGGCGGCGCGCGACGCACGGCGGGCCGGCCGTTCATCCCGACATGGCTCGGCGCGAGCCCACCCGTGCCCGACGGCGCGGGTAGCGCGCACGAATGATCGGAAACATCAGTAGAAAGAAGCGACTGTCAATCGACTTTTAATCCAACTCTCAGACTGAAGGAATCACGCATGAAGATTCACGAGTACCAGGGTAAGGAAATCCTGCGGAAATTCGGAGTCGCGGTCCCGCGCGGCAAGCCGGCGTTCTCGGTTGAAGATGCCGTCAAGGTGGCAGAAGAGCTGGGCGGCCCGGTGTGGGTCGTGAAGGCTCAGATTCACGCGGGTGGCCGTGGCAAGGGCGGCGGCGTGAAGGTGGCGAAGTCGATCGAGCAGGTTCGCGAGTACGCGAGCCAGATCCTCGGCATGCAGCTCGTCACGCACCAGACCGGCCCGGAAGGCCAGAAGGTCAACCGCCTGATGGTCGAGGAAGGCGCCGACATCAAGCAGGAACTGTATGTCAGCCTCGTCGTCGATCGCGTGTCGCAAAAGATCGTCCTGATGGGTTCGAGCGAAGGCGGCATGGACATCGAGGAAGTGGCCGAAAAGCATCCGGAGCTGATCCACCAGGTCATCGTCGAGCCGTCGACCGGCCTGCTCGATGCACAGGCCGACGACCTCGCCGCGAAGATCGGCGTGCCGGCTGCCTCGATTCCGCAAGCGCGCGCGATCCTGCAAGGCCTGTACAAGGCGTTCTGGGAAACCGACGCATCTCTGGCCGAAATCAATCCGCTGAACGTCTCCAGCGACGGCAAGGTCACCGCCCTCGACGCGAAGTTCAACTTCGATTCGAACGCGCTGTTCCGTCACCCGGAAATCGTCGCCTACCGCGATCTGGACGAAGAAGATCCGGCTGAAATCGAAGCCTCGAAGTTCGATCTCGCCTACATCTCGCTGGACGGCAACATCGGCTGCCTGGTGAACGGCGCCGGCCTGGCGATGGCCACCATGGACACCATCAAGCTGTTCGGCGGCGAACCGGCGAACTTCCTGGACGTCGGCGGTGGCGCGACGACCGAGAAGGTCACGGAAGCGTTCAAGCTGATGCTGAAGAACCCGGACCTGAAGGCAATCCTGGTCAACATCTTCGGCGGCATCATGCGCTGCGACGTGATCGCCGAAGGCGTGATCGCCGGCTCGAAGGCCGTGAACCTCGGCGTGCCGCTGGTGGTGCGCATGAAGGGCACCAACGAAGACCTGGGCAAGAAGATGCTGGCCGAGTCGGGCCTGCCGATCATCTCGGCGGACAGCATGGAAGAAGCCGCGCAGAAGGTCGTCGCGGCAGCCGCCGGCAAGTAAGCATCGTTGCATTGAACACGCATGGCGGCGCGATCAAACGCGACGCCTATCGAACAGAGGTCAATACATGTCGATTCTGATCAACAAAGACACCAAGGTCATCACGCAGGGCATTACCGGCAAGACTGGCCAGTTCCACACGCGCGCCTGCCGCGAGTACGCGAACGGCCGTGAGGCGTTCGTCGCGGGCGTGAACCCGAAGAAGGCCGGCGAGGATTTCGAAGGCATTCCGATCTACGCGAGCGTCAAGGAAGCGAAGCAGGAAACCGGCGCGACCGTCTCGGTCATCTACGTGCCGCCGGCAGGCGCGGCCGCCGCGATCTGGGAAGCCGTCGAGGCCGACCTCGACCTGGCGATCTGCATCACCGAAGGCATTCCGGTTCGCGACATGATCGAAGTGAAGGACCGCATGCGTCGCGAAGGCCGCAAGACGCTGCTGCTCGGGCCGAACTGCCCGGGCACGATCACGCCGGACGAACTGAAGATCGGCATCATGCCGGGTCACATCCACCGCAAGGGCCGCATCGGCGTCGTGTCGCGTTCGGGCACGCTGACCTATGAAGCGGTTGCCCAGCTCACGGCACTGGGCCTCGGCCAGTCGTCGGCGGTCGGTATCGGCGGCGATCCGATCAACGGCCTGAAGCACATCGACGTGATGCGCATGTTCAACGACGATCCGGACACGGATGCGGTCGTCATGATCGGCGAAATCGGCGGCCCGGACGAAGCGACGGCAGCCGAGTGGATCAAGGACAACATGAAGAAGCCGGTGGTCGGCTTCATCGCCGGCGTCACGGCGCCTCCGGGCAAGCGCATGGGCCACGCCGGCGCGCTGATCTCGGGCGGTGCCGATACGGCCGAAGCCAAGCTGGAAATCATGGACGCGTGCGGCATCAAGGTCACGCGCAATCCGTCGGAAATGGGTCGCCTGCTCAAGGCAGCGATCTGAGCGAGCACGCGGGATTCGTCCCGCCGTGTCGAAACGCCGGCCTCGCGCCGGCGTTTTTTTTGTTAGTCTGCAAGGCTTGTGTAATTTGGACGCGGCGCGTGGGGCCCTCGCATGACCGGCCCGGCGATGGCCCGCGTCGTCGCGCGTACCGCCGGCTCGCACCCGGTACGCTCCTCGCCCTCGCGGGCCCTCTGTCTCCAGCCTTCATCCATGATCGAATTCCTCACCACGCTCAACTGGGCCGCCGTCGTGCAGATCGTCATCATCGATCTGCTGCTCGGCGGCGACAACGCGGTCGTGATCGCGCTCGCCTGCCGCAACCTGCCCGACAACCAGCGCCTGCGCGGCGTGATCTGGGGCACCGTCGGCGCGATCGTGCTGCGCGTGGTGCTGATCAGCTTCGCGGTGCTGCTGCTCGACATCCCCTTCCTGAAGCTCGCGGGCGGCCTGCTGCTGCTCTGGATCGGCGCCAAGCTGATCGCGCCGGCCGAGGAAGGGCACGACGGCATCCAGGGCGCCGACCGGCTGTGGGCGGCGGTGCGCACCATCATCGTGGCCGACGCGGTGATGAGCATCGACAACGTGATCGCGATCGCCGGCGCGGCCGAACGCGCCGATCCGCAGCACCGGCTCGCGCTGGTGATCTTCGGGCTGGTGGTCAGCATCCCGGTGATCGTCTGGGGCAGCACCCTGGTACTGAAGTTGCTCGACCGCCTCCCCGTCATCGTGATCCTCGGCGCCGCGCTGCTCGGCTGGATCGGCGGCGGGCTCATCATCGGCGATCCCGCGCTCGACCGTTGGCCGCAGCTCGACGCGCCGGCCCTGGTGCATGGCGCGAGCATCGCCGGCGCGCTGCTGGTGGTGGCGATCGGGCTCTGGTGGAAGCGGCGCCGCGCCGCCAAGGCGCACTGAGCGCGAGCCCTCGCGCCCCGCATGCGCGGCGCTGCCGCAGCCATCCGGCATAGGCCTTCCGGCCGACTACCCGGCGCGCGACGTGCTGGCTAGGATCGACAGGTCTGCCCAAGCGGCAGGCCTGTTTCGTATCCGGAGCCCCATATGTTCGAAGCCCTGTCCCTTGCCCTGTTCCAGCAGTTGTCGCGGCGCCTCTGCGCCAGGCGGATCCGCCCGCGCTCGCGCGGCCTTGCACGAACGCGAGAGGGCCCGGGCGGCTTCACGCTGATCGAATTGATGATCGTGCTGGCCATCGTCGGCGTGGTGGCCGCCTACGCGATTCCCGCGTACCAGGACTATCTCGCCCGCAGCCGCGTGGGCGAGGGCATTGCGCTGGCCGCCTCGGCGCGGCTGGCGGTGGCCGAGAACGCAGCGAGCGGCACGGCCTTCTCGGGCGGTTACGCCTCGCCGCCCGCCACGCGCAATGTCGAATCGATCGAGGTGGACGACACGTCCGGCCAGATCCGCATCGCCTACTCCACGCGCGTGGCCCCGGCCGGCTCGAATACGCTGGTGCTGGTGCCCTCGGCGCCCGACAATGCCGAGGCGCCCACGGGACGCGTGGAACTCGCGCAGGGCACGGTGCAGGCCGGCTCGATCACCTGGGAGTGTTTCGCCGCGGGCAAGGGCGCCTCGTCCCTGCCGGCGCCGGGTTCGGGGCCGGTACCGGCCGAGGCGCCGACGCTGGCAGGCAAGTTCGCGCCGCCCGAGTGTCGTGCTTGAATGGCTGGCCTGAGGGGTTGTTTGAGCGGCTTGCCCTGAGCTCGCCGGCGCACTGGTAAATGGGGGCGGACCTGCGTTCCGCCTGCCGCCGGCTGTCGATGTGCCGACAGATCTGCACGCGGGCGACTCAGCGGGGGAAATTTTTTGTATAGTGCGCCGGTTGCTGACATCCGGTTCGCTCATGCCTTCTTCCGTCCTGCGTTCTTTATCGCTGATTGCGCTAGCCGTTGCCCTGATCCTGCCGTACGCGGTCACCAACCATACCTATCCGATCCCGACGTTCTATTCCGAGTTCACGGCGTTCGGCCTGTACGCGCTGCTCGGCGTGATCGTCACGCTGATGCTGCGCGGGGAGCGCTCGGTTCGGCCGTTCGCCGCGCCGCGCGCCTGGAGCGCGCCGCTCGCGTTCGGCGCGGTGCTGATCGCGCAGACCGTGCTGCTGCCGCTGTCGCAGCCGTCGATGAATTGGCTCGCGCTCGGTTACCTGCTGGCCGCGCTGGTCGCGATGCAATCGGGTTACCTGCTCGGCCGGATCCATTCGGTCGAGACCGTCACGCGCATGATGGCCGGTGCGCTGATCGTGGGCGGCGTGTTCGCGGTCGGCTGCCAGGTGGTCCAGTTGCTGCACCTGGAGCACACGTTCTCGCCCTTCGTGGTCAGCTACGGCGTGCTGGCCGATCGCCGGCCCTACGGCAACATGGCCCAGGCGAACCATCTCGCCACCTATATCGCCTTCGCACTGGCCAGCACGCTCTACCTCGCGCAGTCGCGGCGGCTGCCTGCCTGGGGCTGGCTGCCGCTGTCGATCCTGCTGTCGGCGGGGCTGGCCTTCACCGTCTCGCGCGGGCCCTGGCTGCAGGTGGCGGTGATGGTGGTGGCGGGACTGTGGGCGGCGCTCGCCGCCGCCCGGCGCGGGCAGGGGCGCGGCGCGGCCTGGCTTTATCCGCTCGCGCTGGCGGTCGTGTTCGTGATCGTCAATATCGTGGTGCGCTGGGCCAACGTCCACTATCACCTCGGGCTCGCCGAATCGGCGGCCGAGCGCATGCGCGATGCCGGGCAGATCGCGCCGCGCCTGGCGCTGTGGAAATACGGGCTGACCATGTTCCGCGAGCATCCCTGGCTCGGCGTGGGCTGGGGCGAGTTCCCGCTGCACCAGTTCGAGCTGGTGCGCACGCTCGGCGGCGTCGAGATCGCGAACAATTCGCACGACATCTTCATCGACCTGCTGGCCAAGTCGGGCGTGCTCGGGCTCGGCGTGCTGCTGGTCGCGCTGCTGCTGTGGCTGGCGCGCGCGCTGCGCGTGCCGCACACGATCGAGCGGATCTACGGGCTCGCCCTGATCGGCGTGCTGCTGATGCATGCGCTGGTCGAGTATCCGCAGCAATACACCTTCTTCACGCTGCCCGCGATGTTCGTGATCGGGCTGCTCGAGACACAGCCGCTGCGCATGCTGCCGGGGCGCATCGCGCATGGCGTGTTCGCGATCGTGTCGGTGGCTGCCTTGCTGGCGCTGTACCCGGTGCTGCGCGATTACCAGCGTGCCGAGGTGCTGTACTACGGCTCGAACCCGGCCGAGCAGTATCGCGCCGCGCCGTCCTTCCTGTTCGGCGCCTGGGGCGAATACGGCGCGGCCACGCTGATGCCGATCTCGCGCGACGACCTGCCCGCGAAGCTGGCCGCGCATCAGCGTGCGCTCGCGCTGTTGCCGGGCGAGACGGTGCTGCGCCGCTACGCGGTGCTCGAGGCGCTGGACGGCCGCGAGGGCGATGCGCTCGACACCGTCGCGCGCCTGAAGATCTTCGCGGAGGAACTGCACGACTGGCCGGCGCAACTGGCGGCGCTCTACAAGCTCGTCGACGCGCAGCCGTCGCTCACCGGGTTCCGGCAATCGCTGGTGTCGCGCTACGGCAAGCCGCCCGGCGCGGCCAGCGAGGACGAGGACGACAGCGACGATTCCGACGACTGAGTCCATGGCTCGCGGTCGAAAATGGCGCGCGACGCTCCAATCGACCCACGGCAAGCCCAAGCGGCCCGCACCCATCACCCCCGGCGGTGGCAGGTGCGGGCCGCTTCGTTTCCGCCGGCGAGCGCCATCGCGAAACCTTCCGTTGCCGAGACATCGAAGCGCATTGCACCGCTTTCCGGCACGATTCCTACAAACATCGTCAACTTGGCCGCCGATTCGGTCCCCTCGGCCGAAGCTGTCGCTTCGCTTCGGTTATGCTGACGATCGGCAATCCGCAGCGCCGACATTCATAACCTGGGAGGATCACGATGAAGATTCGTACTGGCCGTGCCGTGGCAGCCGGCATCCTGATCGGCCTGTCGCTGACGGCGACGGGCGCTGACGCGCAACTGGGCGACATGCTCAAGCAGGCCGGCGGTTCGGCCACGCAGAATTCCGGCGGCCTGGCCGGCAATCTCGGTGGCCTGGGCGGGGCACTCGGCGGCGGTGGTTCGTCGCTGATGCCGTCCAGCCTCGGCAACGTGGCCGGCGTGCTGCAGTTCTGCATCCAGAACCAGTATCTGGGCAGCGGCGGCGCGAGCTCGGTGAAGGACCAGTTGCTGGGCAAGCTCGGCGGCAATCCGCAATCGGATAGCGGCTTCGCGAGCGGCAGCAACGGCATCCTCGACGGCGGCAACGGCAAGACGCTGGACCTGAGCGGCGGCGGCCTCAAGCAGCAGTTGACCAAACAGATCTGCGACAAGGTGCTGACGCAAGCCAAGTCGATGCTGTAAGCTCGACAGGCGCGGCAAGGCATCACGCCGCCACGAACAGACCACGCGGCGCCGATGCGCGCGAGCCGGCCCGGCAACCTGGGCGGCCTCGCGTGCACCGGCGCCGCTCTGCCGATCGCGACCGACCAATGCGACGCAAATACCCGGGGAAGCCACGCCATGATCCGCCACGCGAAGACGCTCGCCGTGCCGCTCGTTGCCCTGCAACTGGCCGGCTGCGCGATGTTCCTGCCGCACGACAATACGCTGTCCTGCACGATTCCCGTCGCCGTCTATCCCGACGACGCGCGTCCCATCGACCGCGAGGTGACGGTGCTCGTGCGCGCGCTGATCACCGCCTCGGGCGAGCCCGAGAACGTCACCATCACCACCAGCAGCCGCAATGCCGCCGCCGATCGCGCCGCCGTGGCGGCCATGTCGCGCGCGCGTTGCACGCAGAAGGCCGCCTATGGCGGCAAGCCCTCGCCCTTCACGCTGACGCAGCCGTTCGTATTCGAGCCCGGCGTGGGGCAGCCGAAGTAGGGCATCGCGATCCCGAATCTCATTGCCGAGAGCGGGACCGGGAAAATGAAATACACGATCGCATTCCTGAAAGTCGCTGGAAAGCGACTGCATGGAAATTCGAAGAGCGTTGCCGCCGATTATTAAACCTGTAATCAAGTCGGATCGATGACGCCGTGAATGCGTTGTATCGCGGCGACATCGGTAATCGCCTCGAAAGTTCCAATCTTTAGAATCGCCCCCGAAGCAGAAAGAGAAGCGCATTACCACTCCACCAAGCATCAGCGCTCCATTCGGGGAATACATGAAAATAGCAAGGACGCTCGTCCCGGCATTGCTGGCCATGTCGGCCGGCGCGGCGTATGCACAGAGCAGTGTCACGCTGTATGGCACGATCGACGAGGGCTTCGATTACATCAGCAACGAAGCGGGTCATTCGAATTACACGCTGTCGAGCAATATCCGGCAACTCGGCAATCGCTGGGGTTTGAAGGGGAGCGAGGATCTCGGCGGCGGCCTGCATGCGGTGTTTCGCCTGGAGAACGACTTCGGTCTCAGTAATGGCGCCCTGGTCCAGAGCGGCGTGATATTCGGCCGGCAGGCCTATGTGGGCCTTTCGTCGGATCGACTCGGCACGATCACGCTGGGCAGGCAATACGATTCCGTTGTCGATTACGTCGCGCCGCTGAGCGCGGCCGGCAGTTGGGGCGATGGCCTGTTCGGGCATCCCTTCGACGCCGACAACCTCGACCAGAGCTTCAGCATCAACAACGCGGTCAAGTACACCAGCGCCGAGTATTCGGGCGTGCAGTTCGGCGGCCTGTACGGCTTCAGCAACCAGGCCGGCCAGTTCGCCGGCAATCGCGCCTGGAGCGTCGGCGCGCGCTATCGCGGCGGCCCGCTCACGGCGGCGGCGGCCTACATGAACGTCGACGGGGAAGACCTGAATGCGTCGGGCGCGGTGGTGGGCTCGATCTACCACGCGGGCACGCAGCGGGTGGCCGCCGCGGGCGCCAGCTATGTGTTCGGCGCTGCCACGCTGGGCCTGGTGTATACGCACACGAATCTCTACGCCGCACCGCGCGATGGCGTGCTCCGCGACATCAGGTTCGACAACGTGGAATTCAACGCGAAGTACGACTTCAGCTCGGCCTGGTACGTGGCGATGATGTACCTGTACACGAATGCATCGATCGAGGCACTGCGCAGCAACAGCCATCCGCACCTCAACGAGATCGGCGCGACGGCGGGGTATCACCTCTCGCGGCGCACCGAGGTCTATGTGCAGGGGCTGTATCAACACACCTCGGGGAACCAGTTCGCGTCGATCGCCGACCTCACCGACTCTTCCTCGCGCAACCAGACGGTGGCGCGCGTGGGCATCCGCACGGCGTTCTGATCGCCGGGCAGGACGAACGAATCGCGCCGCTCGCGGCGCGATTCGTCCATCAACGGCCTGTCAGCCCCCCCACCTTCCAATCCCCCGACTTCCCGCCTTTCTTCTCGACCACCCCCACCTCGCCGATCACCATCCCGCGATCGACCGCCTTGCACATGTCGTAGACGGTGAGCAGGCCGACCTGCACGGCGGTCAGCGCTTCCATCTCCACGCCGGTGCGCCCGAGCGTCTCGACCTGGGCCGTGCAGCGCACGCCGGGCAGGGCCTCGTCGAATTCGAAGTCGACCGCCACGCGCGTGAGCGCCAGCGGGTGGCACAGCGGAATCAGGTCCGAGGTGCGCTTGGCGCCCTGGATCGCCGCGATGCGCGCCACGCCGATCACGTCGCCTTTTTTCGCGCGGCCGTCGCGGATCAGCGCGAGCGTGTCGGGCAGCATCCGGATCGCGCCGCGCGCGATCGCGATGCGTCGCGTTTCCTGTTTGTCGCCGACATCGACCATGTGGGCATGGCCGGCCGCGTCGAAGTGGGTGAGTCCTGGCATGAGTCGCTCCTGAGCTGGGCGCCCATCATAGCAGCGCGCGCCGCCAGGCCTGGGCGCCAGTACAATGTCAGCCGATATCGCCTACCCAGATTCCGGGATTCAGACCCGAACCCACGCCCGAGTCCGCCGCGTTCGATGCCGTCCATGCCGCGTGTCCGCTCCCTGCTCGCCGTCTCGTTGTCGGCCGTGCTCGCCCTGCCGCCGGGCAGTCACGCGCAATCGTCGCGGCCGGCCCAGGCGGCTTCGTCGCCGGTCGTGGCCGCCTCGCCCGCGGCCGGCGCCGCGCGCCTGCCGGGCGTGCTCGACGGCATCTCCACGGCGCCCGCCATCCCTGACGAAATTGCACCGGGCGTATTCGGCACCTACGGCGGCGAGCGCTCGCGGCTGGCGGGCACGCCCGGCGCGCCGTCGCCCAGCCTGCGCAGCCCGCTGCAGAGCCAGCAACTGCCCAACCTCGGCGACGGCTCCGGCGGCGCACTGACTCCGCAGGCCGAACGCCGGCTCGGCGAGCGCGTGATGCGCGAGGTGCGGCGCGATCCCGACTATCTCGACGACTGGCTGGTGCGGGACTACCTGAACTCGGTCGCGGCCCGGCTCTCGGCCGCCGCCGCGGCCCAGTTCATCGGCGGCGATCGTCCCGACTTCGACCTGTTCCCGATGCGCGATGCGCAGATCAACGCGTTCTCGCTGCCCGGTGGTTTCATCGGCGTGAACAGCGGGCTGGTGATCATGACGCGCACCGAATCCGAACTCGCCTCGGTGCTGGGCCATGAAATGGGCCACGTGCTGCAACGGCATATCGCGCGCATGCTCGGCGCCAGCGAGAAGACCGGCTACGCGGCGCTGGCCTCGATGCTGATCGGCGTGCTGGCCGGCGTGCTGGCGCGCAGCGGCGATCTCGGCAGCGCGATCGCGCTGGGCGGCCAGGCCTACGTGGTCGACAACCAACTGCGCTTCTCGCGCGGGGCCGAACGCGAGGCCGATCGCGTCGGCTTCCAGCTGCTGACGGCGGCCGGCTACGATCCCTACGGCATGCCGGGCTTCTTCGAGCGCCTCGATCGCTCGACCCTGGGCGACGCCGGCGTGCCCGAGTACGTGCGCACCCACCCGCTCACCATCGACCGGCTCGCCGACATGGACGACCGCGCGCGCCGCGTGCCCTATCGCCAGCCGCGCCAGGCGCCGGAATACGTGTTCGCGCGGGCGCGGCTGCGGATCCTGCAGAACCGCTCGCCGTCCGACGTCGCCAACGAGGTGCGCCGCATGCGCAGCGAGATCGACGACCGGGTCGCGCCGAGCGTGGCGGCGAACTGGTACGGCATCGCGCTGGGGCAGATGCAGCTCGGCAACTTCGGCGAGGCGGACACGGCGCTGGTGAGCGCGCGAGAGCGTTTCGCCCGCATCCAGCAAGACGAGGGCGCGACCGCGTCGAGCACGCCGAGCCTGGACGTGCTGGGCGCCGAGATCGCGCGCCGCGCCGGCCGCACCGACGAGGCGCTGCGGCTCGCGCAACTGGCGCAGCAGCGCTGGCCGGGTTCGCACGCGGCGATCATCGCGCATCTGCAGGCGCTGCTGGCCGCCGGGCGATTCCGCGAGGCGCAGCTCATGGCGCGCACGCAGGCCGAATCGGATCCGCGCCAGCCCGACTGGTGGAGCTACCTGGCCCAGGCGGCGCAGGGCAGCGGCGACGCGATCACGCGGCGGCGCGCGCTGGCGGAAAAGCTCGCGCTCGACGGCGCCTGGCCCTCGGCGATCCGCCAACTGCGCGAGGCGCGCGACGACAAGGCGGTGAGCTTCTACGAGCAGTCGATCATCACGGCGCGGCTGCACGACTTCGAGCAGCGCTACAAGGAAGAGCAGAACGACAAGGAGGACGAGCGCGGCTAGACGTGCCGCGCCCGAGGCGGATTCCGGCTCAGCCGGCGGCGCGCGCGGCCGGGCTCGCGACGAAGGCGAAGCGGGCCGGCACCTCGTCGCGGCCGATCGGGGCCAGCGCGAGATCGACGCCGGGCCGCCAATGGAAGCGGCCGCCCGTGCCTTGCTCGTCGAGCGTGGCGTGATCGGCGAACAGGCCGAGGTCGTGGTCGTGCAGGGCGGCCACGCGAGCTGGCGTCGACGCGTCGGAGAACAGCACGCCGCCCTGGTCGTCGAGCCAGGCGCCGGCCGGCTCGAAGGCCTGGCCGGTCTGGTCGGTCAGGCTCGGCACGCCGTGCTCGTCGGTCGACAGGCGCACGATCCATGGCGTGTAGGCCAGCTCGACGTAGACGCGCTGCGGCCCGTTCTGGAAGAACCATTGCCCTGCTTCATCACGCTCGTAGTTGCGCGCGATGAAGGCGATCAGCGCGGCATGGCGGATCGCGGTGCCGGGCGCGCCGGCGGCCTGGGTGGCCTCGTCGCGCATGCGCCAGTCGCCGCGGCGGTCGAGCAGCAGCCAGCCCGTGCAATGCGGAACGTTGGGCCATTTGGCCAGTGCCTGGCGAACGATCTCATCCATGGTCGAGGAAGCGGGAAACGAAGCCGAATACGCGCAGCGGCAGCCAGTCGGCCTGGCCCGGGAAGGGCCCGGTCATGAAGCCGACGTGGCCGCCGTGCTCGGGCTGGTCCAGCTCGACCGCGCGCGACACGTCGGCGGGGCCAGGCAGCGCGGTGGCCGGCAGGAACGGGTCGTTGCGGGCGTTGAGGATCAGGGTGGGAATCTCGATGCCGGGCAGCTTGGGCCGCACCGTGGCGCGCGTCCAGTAGTCGTCGGCGCCCGAGAAGCCGTGCAGCGGCGCGGTGACGATGTCGTCGAACTCGTGCATGGTGCGCGCGGCCAGCATCGCGCGCCGGTCGAAGATGCCGGGATGCTGGGCGAGCTTGGCGAGCCCCTTGAGCTTCAGCGTCTTCAGGAAGGAGCGCGTGTAGACCATCGAGAAGCCCTGCGAGATGGCCCGGCCGCCGGCGTGAACGTCCAGCGGGGTCGACACCGCGGCGGCCGCCGCCACCAGCGAGCGGTTGCCGCGCCGCTCGCCGAGCCAGTGCAGCAGCACGTTGCCGCCGAGCGAGACGCCCACCGCGAACAGCGGGCCGCGATGCCGGGCGGCGAGCCGGCGCAGGATCCAGTCGACCTCGTCGGCGTCGGCCAGGTGGTAGAAGCGCGGCAGCCGGTTCAGCTCGCCGCTGCAACTGCGGAAATGCGGCACCACGCCGTGCCAGCCGAGGTCGCGCGCGGCCGCCATCAGCAGGCGCGCGTAGCGGGAATCGGAATTGCCCTCGAGTCCGTGGAATACCACCACCAGCGGCGCCTCGGGCGAGGGCTCGCCGCCGGCGACGCCGCCGGGCGGGTGGGTGACCCAGTCGAGATCGATGAAGTCGCCGTCGGGCGTGTCCCAGCGCTCGCGCCGGTAGCTCACCTCGGGGCGGCGGCCGAACAGCGCCGGGAAGATCGTCTGGGCGTGATTGGAGGGCAGCCAGCGCGGGGCCACGTAGCGCAGCAGCTCGGTGGCGGGCTGCGCGAGCCCGGTGAGTGGCGACGGCGGTGTATCGGTACTCATCGCGCGCGTGCCGGCCTCAGTGCAGCGGGCCCTGGCCGTGGCGAATCTTGGCGGCGAACTGGCTGGCGGCCTGGTCCGGGATCGGGCTGGCGTGGATATGGGCGATCCGCCATTCGCCGCGCTCGTGGATCATCACGTAGGTGGCGAACACCATGTCGGGCTCGCTGCCGCCGTCGGCGTACTGATGGGCTTCCGCGACCGTGTAGACCACCGTGCCGAGGCTGTCGTAGACGCGGATGTCGAGCGGCTCGATGGTCACCGGGCGCGCCGTCATGCGCTGCGCGAAGCCGCTGCGGATCTGCTCGAGGCCGTGCAGGTGCGCGCCGTCGGACCAGATGCAGCTCGCGAAATCCTCGTCGATCCACAGGACCATCAGGGCGTCGAGGTTCGCGTCGGCGACCGACTGGTAGTAGGCGTTCAGCGTGTCGGCGGCGGCTTCGAAGAGGCGGGCAAAACGTGGCATCGGGTTTATCTCTCGCGCAAGGCGCGCTATTACAAGGCAGCGGCCGAGAGGCCGCCTTCGCAAGTACCGCAATGACTGTCTCGAACGCGCGCCGGGCCGGGCCGCGGCCCGGCTCTCCTCAGCGCTGGCCGACCAGCATGCCGCGCAGGTCGGCGAAGACCTGCTCCGGGCTCAGCTCGCGCAGGCAGTTCAGGTGGCCGAGCGGGCATTCGCGCTGGAAGCAGGGGCTGCATTCGAGCTGCAGCCATTGTACCTTTGCCAGATCCGAGAGCGGCGGAGTGTGGCGCGGATCGGTCGAGCCATAAAGCGCGACCAGCGGGCGTCGCAGCGCGGCGGCCACGTGCATCAGGCCCGAATCGTTGGTGACCACCGCGTTGGCGCGCGCGATCAGCGCGCAGGCCTCGGACAGCGAGGTCTGCCCGCACAGGTTGCGCACGCCGGGGGCCTGATCGGCGATCGCCTGGGCGGCCGGCGCATCCTTGGGCGAGCCCAGCGCGATCATCTGCGTATAGGGGAAGGATTGGCCGACGATCCTCGCCAGCGCCGCGAAATGCTCGGGCGGCCAGCGCTTGGCCGGGCCGTACTCGGCGCCGGGGCAGAAGACGATCAGCGGCTTGCGCGTGTCCAGGTGGAAGCGCGTCGAGACGCGCGCGGTCTCGTTGAGGTCGGCCTCCAGGCGCGGCATCGGCAGGGACTTGAGCGCCTCGTCGAGCTTCGCGCCGGGCGCGTAGGCCAGCGCGGCATAGAACGGCACCATCGGCGGACGCGAATCGCGCGCCTTGGGCGGGTTCGCGTGGCGCACGTTGAGCAGCGCGTAGCGCGACTCGCCGGTATAGCCGATGCGCAGCGGGATCCCGGCCAGCCAGGGGATCAGCGCCGATTTCAGCGAATTCGGCAGCACGTAGGCGGCGTCGTAGCCGACCTCGCGCAGGTCGCTGGCCAGTTGCCAGCGGCGCAGCATCTGCAGCTTGCCGTGGGCCAGGTCGGTGGCGTGCACCTCGTGGATCTCGGGCATGCGCTCGAGCACGGGCGCGACCCAGCTCGGCGCGAGCGCGTCGATCACGATGCGGGGGTGCAGTTTCTTCAGCAGCGCGAAAAGCGGCTGCGCCATCAATGCGTCACCGATCCAGTTCGGTGCGATTACCAACGCGCGACGCATCAGGTCGATATCCGGTGTCTTGTTGAAACGCGTCGCCGGGGCGCCGCGCTCGGGTTGCGGGGGGAAACGGTGGCGGCGGGGCGGCGCGAACTGCAAGGCAGCGACGCGCCAGGCACGCAGGCGGCGCGGGCGCGATGCTGCCGCGCGTCGCTTCCTGCCCGATGCGGTACCGAGTCGCCTGCTGGGCGTGCCACTAGCGGCCGCCGCGAGCTCGGCCGCGCCGGGCGGGCCGCTCAGTGGCCGTGGACGACTTCGCCGTCGCGCAGCTTGTAGCGCGTGCCGCAATAGGGGCAGCGCGCCTCGCCGTGCGTGATGTCGATGAACACGCGCGGATGCGCGCTCCAGCGCGTCATTGCCGGGTTCGGGCAGTAGGCCGGCAGATCCTTGGCCGACAGTTCGACGAGCGGTCGTTCCTTGATTTCACTCATGGGGCGGTCTCTTGTTGCAATAAGGGGGCGAGCGCGGCGCGCATCTCGCCGTTGCCCGACACGATAGCGAAAAAACCGGCGGCGCGGCGCGTTCGCGCGCAAGCCGGGTCGATCGCCGGCCGTGGCGGGCCGCGCAGGACCGGCATTTTAACGTCTTTTGCATCGTCAACGGTCTGCTCGGCGGGGTCCGGCGCTATAATCACTGGCACCATTCAACACCAGCAACACGGGAGGCAGCGCGGCCGCGCGCGCCCCCGGTTCCTCGCGCCGTCCGGCGCCGTCCCATGCTCGCTCGCCTGTCCGCCTCCGATCGCTTCTCCTTCGTCCAGGGGGCGCGCGACTACGCGCCGACGCTCACCGCGATGTTGTCCTGGGGTCTCGTTACCGGTATCGCGATGAGCAAGTCGGTGCTGACCACCAACCAGGCGGTCTGGATGTCGCTGCTGGTCTACGGCGGCTCCTCGCAACTGGCGGTGCTGCCGCTGCTGGCCGCCAAGCTGCCGCTCTGGACGCTCCTCTTGACCGCCGCGATGGTCAACCTGCGCTTCGTGATCTTCAGCGCCGGCATGGCCCCGCATTTCTCCTACCTGCCGATGTGGCGGCGCGCGCTGATCGGCTATTTCAACGGCGACGTCATCTACCTGCTGTTCATCCGGCAGGGTTTCGCCAACGGCCATGTGCCGGGCAAGGAAGCCTATTTCTGGGGCATGGCGATCGTCAGCTGGCTGTCCTGGCAGGCTTCCTCGCTGGCCGGCATCGCGCTGGCCAGCGTGGTGCCCGACCAATGGGGGCTGGGGCTGGCCGGCACGCTCGCGCTGATCCCGATCATGGTCTCGGCGGTGGCCAACCGCTCGACGCTGGTCGCCGTGGTGGTGGCCGGCATCGTCGCGCTGCTGGCGATCGAGTTGCCCTACCGGCTCGGCCTGCCGCTCGCGGTGCTGGCCGCGCTGGCCGCGGGCACGCTGGCCGACGTCTTCATCGAGCGGGCCGACTGGCGCCGCCTGCGCGCCGAAGTGCGGCCCCGCGATGCGCTCGACGCGAGCGAGGCCGGCCGCGACGGCGAGGGAGGCGCGCGATGAGCGACACCGCCCTGGTCTGGTGGACCATCGCCGGCATGACCGTGGTCACCGCGCTCACCCGCGCGCTGTTCCTGATCGGCGGCGAGCGCACCATGCTGCCCGAGCGTGCCCAGCGCGCGCTGCGCTACGCGCCGGCCGCGGCGCTGGTGGCGGTGGTGCTGCCCGACGTGCTGGAGACGCCGGCCGGCATCTCCTTCTCGCTGGCCAATCACGACTTCTACGCGGCCGCCGCGGGCCTGGCCTGGTTCCTGTGGCGGCGCAGCATGATCGGCACGATCGTGGTCGGCATGCTGGTGTCGACCGCGCTGCGCCTGATCATTTGACCCTTCGCCTCGAAGCCTTTCGATGGTGCACGGCAACATCGAAAGGCTTCGGCCAAATAGGGGGAATTCGCCGCGCGGCGGGGCAGGCCGCGGGATGGATCGGCTAGAATGGCCCTTTCCGGAAATTTCGAGCGTGTCGCACGGCCCAGCCCGGCCGTCAGGCGCCTGTCGACGGCAGCCCGCGCGCGATTTTTCAGCAACGCCTTCCTCATCAACCTTCAATCAGTCCCATGAGCCAAGTTAAGCGTCTTACCGACCTGATCGCCGAGGGCAAGGTCTCCGGCCAACGTGTCTTCATCCGCGCCGATCTGAACGTGCCCCAGGACGACCACGGCAACATCACCGAGGACACGCGCGTGCGCGCCTCGGTGCCGGCGATCCGGGCCGCGCTCGACGCGGGCGCCGCGGTGATGGTCACCTCGCACCTGGGCCGACCGACCGAGGGCGAGTTCAAGCCCGAGGATTCGCTGGCGCCGGTCGCCAAGCGCCTGGGCGAGTTGCTCGGCCGCGAGGTGCCGCTGGTGGCGAACTGGGTCGAGAACGGCGTGAAGGTCGCGCCGGGCGAGGTGGTGCTGCTCGAGAACTGCCGCGTCAACAAGGGCGAGAAGAAGAACGACGACGCGCTGGCGCAGAAGATGGCCGCGCTCTGCGATATCTACGTCAACGACGCGTTCGGCACCGCGCATCGCGCGGAAGCCACCACCCACGGCATCGCCAAGTACGCCGGCATCGCCTGCGCGGGCCCGCTGCTGGCCGCCGAGCTCGACGCGCTGGGCAAGGCGCTGGGCAACCCGAAGCGTCCGCTGGTGGCGATCGTGGCCGGCTCCAAGGTGTCGACCAAGCTGACCATCCTGAAGTCGCTGGCCGAGAAGGTCGACCAGCTGATCGTCGGCGGCGGCATCGCCAACACCTTCATGCTGGCCGCCGGCCTGGCGATCGGCAAGTCGCTGGCCGAGCCGGACCTGGTGGCCGAGGCCAAGGCCATCATCGACGCGGCGCGCGAGCGCGGCGCCTCGGTGCCGATCCCCTCGGACGTGGTGACGGCCAAGGAATTCGCGCCCACCGCGAAGGCCACCGTCAAGAAGGTCAACGAGATCGAGGCCGACGACCTGATCCTCGACATCGGCCCGGACACCGCCCGCGCGCTGGCCGGCCAGCTCGAGAAGGCCGGCACGGTGGTCTGGAACGGCCCGGTGGGCGTGTTCGAGTTCGACCAGTTCGGCAACGGCACCAAGACGCTCGCCGAGGCGATCGCCAACTCCCCCGCGTTCTCGATCGCGGGCGGCGGCGACACCCTGGCGGCCATCGCCAAGTACGGCATCCACGACAAGGTCAGCTACATCTCGACGGGCGGCGGCGCCTTCCTCGAGTTCCTGGAAGGGAAGACGCTGCCGGCGGTGGAAGTGCTCGAAACGCGCGCGGCCTGATGGCGGCGCACGGTCGCGCGAAGACGCGCCGGCAGGCGGGCGGGGCGGCGCGGGCACGCCCCGGCTCCCACGCCGGCGGGCGGCAAGGCCCCGAGGCCGGCCGCCCGGCCGCGATGGAACAGGACATGCAGAACAAGGCGACGCCGGCCCAAGAAGCCGGCGCCCATACCGGAGCACCGGCCGCTGGGCCCGGCGGCTCCGGCTCTCGCAGCAGTATCTCCAGCGCATCCACCCAGACCATCAAGAGGAGTTTCATGCTTCGCGCCACCAAGATAGTCGCCACGATCGGCCCGGCTTCCAGTTCGCCCGAGATTCTGCTGCAGATGATGCAGGCCGGCCTCGACGTCGTGCGCCTCAATTTCTCGCACGGCACGGCCGACGATCACCGCCAGCGCGCCGAGATGGTGCGCGAGGCCGCGCGCAAGGTCGGCCGCGAGATCGCGATCATGGCCGACCTGCAGGGTCCGAAGATCCGCGTCGGCAAGTTCGAGAACGGCAAGACCACGCTGAACCCGGGCCAGCCCTTCATCCTCGACGCCACCTGCGAACTCGGCAACGACGAGCGCGTCGGCCTCGACTACAAGGACCTGCCGCGCGACCTGAAGACCGGCGACGTGCTGCTGCTCAACGA
Source organism: Burkholderia gladioli (assembly GCF_000959725.1). Classification (NCBI taxonomy): domain Bacteria; kingdom Pseudomonadati; phylum Pseudomonadota; class Betaproteobacteria; order Burkholderiales; family Burkholderiaceae; genus Burkholderia; species Burkholderia gladioli. Next base: position 888,154 of record NZ_CP009323.1, on the reverse strand, counting down.
CGGCCTGATCGTGCTGACCGTCGAGCGCGTGCTCGGCGACGAGATCCACACCATCGTCAAGGTGGGCGGTGAGCTGTCGAACAACAAGGGCATCAACCGCCAGGGCGGCGGGCTGTCGGCGCCGGCGCTGACCGCCAAGGACATGGAGGACATCCGCACCGCCATGTCGCTGGGCGCGGACATGGTGGCCGTGTCCTTCCCGAAGAACGCCACCGACATGGAAATGGCGCGCCAACTCGCCAACATCGCGGGTGCGCCCTACGGCATCAAGCCGAAGATGATCGCCAAGATCGAGCGCGCCGAGGCGATTCCCGCCCTGCAGGACATCCTCGACGCCTCGGACGGCATCATGGTGGCGCGCGGCGACCTGGCCGTGGAAGTCGGCAACGCGGCCGTGCCGGCGCTGCAAAAGCGCATGATCCGCATGGCGCGCGAGTCGAACAAGCTGGTGATCACCGCCACCCAGATGATGGAGTCGATGATCCACGCGCCGGTGCCTACCCGCGCCGAGGTCTCGGACGTGGCCAACGCCGTGCTGGACGGCACCGACGCGGTGATGCTGTCGGCCGAATCGGCGGCCGGCAAGTACCCGGTGGTGACCATCGAGGCCATGGCCGCGATTTGCGTCGAGGCCGAGAAGTCGGAAACCGTCGAGCTCGACAAGGACTTCCTCGACCGCACCTTCACCCGCATCGACCAGTCGATCGCGATGGGCGCGCTGTTCACGGCCCACCACCTGGGCGCCAAGGCGATCATCGCCCTGACCGAATCGGGTTCGACGGCGCTGTGGATGTCGCGCCACATCACCCACGTGCCGATCTTCGCGCTCACGCCGCGGGTCGGCAGCGAGCGCGCGATGGCGCTGTTCCGCAACGTCACGCCGCTGCACGTCGACTTCAACAGCGATCGCGACTCGGCCATGCAGGCCGCCGTGGAGATCGTGATCCGCCAGGGTTACGTGGTGCGCGGCGACATGGTGGTGCTGACCGTCGGCGAGCCGATGGGGCAGGCCGGCGGTACCAATACGCTGAAGATCGTGCGGGTCGGCGAAACCTTCTGATTTGCCTCTGACCCTGTATTAATGCCCGGCTGCCCGGGTACGGAAAATGCCGCACGGCGGGCTCGATGCCCCCGCGCGGCTTTTTTTTGCATTTTTTCGTGGTACATGAAACGGAAGTCGTAACAAATTGCGGAATCCGCCCGGAAACGGAACTAAACGCAGGGCGCTTCGCGATAAAATGTCGCCCACTCGACGCTCGGCCGCAGGCGCCGCCCCGTGAATTCGCCCGGGACAGGCAGCCGCCGCCAACCAGGGCGCACCGGTTTTCATTCATGGAGTACCACAATGCCTCTCGTATCAATGCGTCAACTGCTGGACCACGCAGCGGAACACGGTTATGGCCTGCCGGCATTCAACGTGAACAACCTGGAGCAGGTGCAGGCGATCATGGCGGCGGCCGACGAGGTCAACGCGCCGGTGATCATGCAGGCCTCGGCCGGCGCCCGGAAGTACGCCGGTGAAGCCTTCCTGCGCCACCTGATCGAATCGGCGGTCGAGTCCTACCCGCATATCCCGGTGGTGATGCACCAGGATCACGGCCAGTCGCCGGCGGTCTGCCTGGCGGCGATCCGCAGCGGCTTCACCAGCGTGATGATGGACGGCTCGCTACAGGCCGACGGCAAGACGGTCGCCTCCTACGAGTACAACGTCGAGGTGTCGCGCAAGGTCGTCGAGATGGCGCACTCGATCGGCGTGACGGTCGAGGCCGAACTGGGCGTGCTCGGTTCGCTCGAGACCATGAAGGGCGACAAGGAAGACGGCCACGGCGCCGAAGGCACCATGACGCGCGAGCAACTGCTGACCGATCCGGAGCAGGCCGCCGACTTCGTCAAGCAGACCCAGTGCGATGCGCTGGCGATCGCGATCGGCACCTCGCACGGCGCCTACAAGTTCTCCAAGAAGCCTACCGGCGACATCCTGTCGATCGAGCGCATCAAGGAAATCCACGCGCGCATCCCGAACACGCACCTGGTGATGCACGGTTCGTCGTCGGTGCCGCAGGAGCTGCTGGCGGAAATCCGCGAATTCGGCGGCGACATGAAGGAAACCTACGGCGTGCCGGTCGAGGAGATCCAGGAAGGCATCAAGCACGGCGTGCGCAAGATCAACATCGACACCGACCTGCGCCTGGCGATCACCGGCGCGATCCGTCGCTACCTGTTCGAGAACCCGTCGAAGTTCGATCCGCGCGACTACCTGAAGCCCGCGCGCGAAGCCGCCAAGAAGGTGTGTATCGCCCGCTACCAGGCCTTCGGCTGCGAAGGCCAGGCCGGCAAGATCAAGCCGGTTTCGCTCGACAAGATCGCCGAGCGCTACAAGGCCGGCGAACTCGCCCAGCTCGTGCGCTAACATATCGGTTTGCCGCCCGGTGGTTCCGGGCGGTGCCGGCCGGAAGTCCAGCCGCCGTTCCCGCCTGTCGACGGGGAACGGCGTTTCCCTTTTTGTTTGGCCCCATTTTCTGCGAAACGACGATGTCTACCCTTTACGAATCCACGCTCCGTTCGCTGCCGCTCCTCGGTCGCGGCAAGGTCCGCGACAACTACGCGGTCGGCACCGACAAGCTGCTGATCGTCACCACCGACCGTCTGTCGGCGTTCGACGTGATCATGGGCGAGCCGATTCCGAACAAGGGGCGGGTGCTGAACCAGATGGCCAATTTCTGGTTCGACAAGCTCTCGCACATCGTCCCGAACCACCTGACGGGCGACGCCCCGGAATCGGTGGTGGCGGCCGACGAGGTCGAGCAGGTGGCCGGCCGCGGCGTGGTGGTCAAGCGCCTGGAGCCGATCCTGGTCGAGGCGGTGGTGCGCGGCTACCTGGCCGGCAGCGGCTGGAAGGACTACCAGGCGAGCGGCGCGGTGTGCGGCGTGGAGCTGCCGGCGGGCCTGCAGAATGCGCAGAAGCTGCCCGAGCCGATCTTCACGCCGGCCGCCAAGGCCGAGATGGGCCACCACGACGAGAACATCAGCTACGAGGAATGCGAGCGCCGCATCGGCACCGAGCTGACCGCCACCATCCGCGACATCTCGATTCGCCTGTACAAGGAAGCGGCCGACTACGCCGCCACGCGCGGCATCATCATCGCCGACACCAAGTTCGAGTTCGGCCTCGACGAGCACGGCAAGCTGTATCTGATGGACGAGGCGCTGACCGCCGATTCCTCGCGCTTCTGGCCGGCCGACGAATACCAGGTCGGCACCAACCCGCCGTCCTTCGACAAGCAGTTCGTGCGCGACTGGCTCGAGACGCAGGACTGGAAGAAGGAGCCGCCCGCGCCGAAGCTGCCCGACGACGTGGTCGCCCGCACCAGCGCCAAGTACCAGGAAGCGCTCGAGCGCATCACCGGCCAGACGCTGGCCTGAGCGCGCCGCGCGCCGTTCGCCGATAACGAAGGAAACGTCCCACGATGAGTGAAGTCAAGACCGCCCACACGCACAGCGCGCCGCTGATCGGCGTGCTGATGGGTTCCAGTTCCGATTGGGACGTGATGAAGCATGCCGTCGCGATCCTGCAGGAATTCGAGGTGCCCTACGAGGCCAGGGTCGTGTCCGCGCACCGCATGCCCGACGAGATGTTCGACTACGCGGAGAAGGCTCGCGAGCGCGGCCTGCGCGCGATCATCGCCGGCGCCGGCGGTGCCGCCCACCTGCCGGGCATGCTGGCGGCCAAGACCACCGTGCCGGTGCTGGGCGTGCCGGTCGCCAGCAAGTACCTGAAGGGCGTCGATTCGCTGCACTCGATCGTGCAGATGCCCAAGGGCGTGCCGGTGGCGACCTTCGCGATCGGCGAGGCCGGCGCGGCCAACGCGGGCCTGTTCGCGGTCTCGCTGCTGGCCGGCACCTCGACCGACTACGCGAACCGCCTCGCCGCGTTCCGCGTGCGCCAGAACGAAGCCGCGCACGCGATGGTGCTGCCGCCGCTGTAAGCGGCGCGGCCCCGAAGACTTTCCGGCATCACCCCGGCGGCGGGCAGCGAACCCCACGATGTCCGCCGCGACCGATCACTGACATGACTGCACACTCCACTCCGGTTTCACCGATCCTGCCCGGCGCCTGGCTCGGCATGGTCGGCGGCGGCCAGCTCGGCCGCATGTTCTGCTTCGCGGCCCAATCGATGGGCTATCGCGTCGCCGTGCTCGACCCCGACGCGAGCAGCCCCGCCGGCGCGGTAGCCGATCGCCACCTGCGCGCCGCCTACGACGACGAGGCAGCGCTCACGGAGCTCGCCGAACTCTGCGAAGCGGTATCGACCGAATTCGAGAACGTGCCTGCCGCCAGCCTCGATTTCCTGGCCCGCAGCACCTTCGTCGCGCCGGCCGGCCGCTGCGTGGCGATCGCGCAGGACCGGATCGCGGAGAAGCGCTTCATCGCCGCCTCGGGCGTGCCGGTCGCGCCGCACGTGGTGATCGAATCGGCCGAGGCGCTCGCCGCGCTGGCCGACGCCGAGCTGGACGCGGTGCTGCCCGGCATCCTCAAGACGGCGCGCATGGGCTACGACGGCAAGGGCCAGGTGCGCGTGGCGAACGCCGCCGAGGCACGCGCCGCGTTCGCCTCGCTGCGCGGCGTGCCCTGCGTGCTGGAAAAACGCCTGCCGCTCAAGTACGAGGTGTCGGCGCTGATCGCGCGCGGCGCCGACGGCCGCTCGGCCGTGTTCCCGCTCGCGCAGAACACCCATCATCACGGCATCCTGTCGCTCACCGTGGTGCCGGCGCCGGCCGCCGATGCCGCGCTCGCGGCCGCGGCACGGCAGGCGGCGGTGCGCATCGCCGATTCGCTCGACTACGTGGGCGTGCTGTGCGTGGAGTTCTTCATCCTCGAGGACGGCTCGATGGTCGCCAACGAGATGGCGCCGCGTCCGCACAACTCGGGGCATTACACCGTCGACGCCTGCTCGGCCAGCCAGTTCGAGCAGCAGGTGCGCGCCATGGCGCGGCTGCCGCTGGGCAACCCGCGCCAGCATTCGCCGGCCGTCATGCTCAACGTGCTCGGCGACATCTGGTTCGCCGATGCCGCGGGCGAGAGCGAGGCGCTCACGCCGCCGTGGGACCAGGTGGCCGCCATGCCGGCCGCGCATCTGCACCTGTATGGCAAGGAAGAGGCGCGCGTGGGCCGCAAGATGGGCCATGTGAACTTCACGGCCGACACGCTCGACGAGGCGCTCGAGGCCGCGCAGGCTTGCGCGAGCCTGCTGCGCATCCCGCTCGACTGAGGAGCCCGCCATCATGAGCCCGGACGTCCGTTCGACCGCCGCCTGGCCGATGCCGCCCGACGCCGCGATCGAGGAAGCCGCCACCAAGCTCGCGGCCGGCCAACTGGTCGCGTTCCCGACCGAAACCGTCTATGGACTCGGCGCCGATGCCGAAAGCCCCGAGGCGGTGGCGCGGATCTACGCGGCCAAGGGCCGGCCCTCGAATCATCCGGTTATCGTGCATCTGCCGCCCGGCGGCGATCCGGGCTACTGGGTCGAATCGCTGCCCGCCGACGCGCAAAAGCTGATCGACGCGTTCTGGCCGGGGCCGCTCACGCTGATCCTCAAACGCGCCGCGCATATCCCCGACGCGGTCAGCGGCGGGCAGGATTCGGTCGCGCTGCGCTGCCCCTCGCATCCGGTCGCGCAGCGGCTGCTGGCCGCCTTCAGCGCGCTGCGCGGTGGCCACGGCGGCGTGGCCGGCCCCTCGGCGAACCGCTTCGGCCATGTCAGCCCGACCACCGCGCAGCATGTGCGCGAGGAGTTCGGCGACAGCGTGCACGTGCTCGACGGCGGCGCGGCCGAGGTCGGCATCGAATCGACGATTCTCGACCTGTCGCGCGGTTTTCCTGCGCTGCTGCGGCCCGGCCATGTCACGCCGCAGCAGATCGCCGCCGTGCTCGGCACCGTGCCGCGCCTGCCCGACGGCAGCGATGCCACGGCGCCGCGCGCGTCCGGCACGCTGAAGGCGCATTACGCGCCGCGCACGCCGCTGGCGCTGCTGCCGTTCGATCGCCTGGAGCTGCTGCTCGATGCGGCCGCCGAGGCGGGCGAGCCGGTCGCGCTGGTCGCGCGGGCCTCGAGCGCGCGCGATTGGTCCACCGCGATCGGCGTGCACTTCGTCGCCGCGCCCGAGGATCCCCAGGCCTATGCGCGCGAGTTGTACAGCCTGCTGCGCGCGCTCGATCGGGCGCAGGTCACGCGCATCCTGATCGAGCAGTTGCCGGATACCGCCGAATGGGTCGCCGTCAACGACCGGCTCGGGCGTGCCGCCGCGGCATTCGAGCAGGGCGCCGACGAGGCGCACTGAGTTTTCGCCTCGGGGCGCGTCAGCGCCTCGTCTCGCTGCTGCCGTTGCGCGCGGGTTTCGCCCGCCGCGCCGGCAGGTCTTCAGTTTCTTCCCCGCGTTGCCCGGATGCGGCTCGCTGCGAGCCGCCTCGTCGATTCTTTCCTTCTTGATCTACCGCGCCTTCGCGGATGCCAGCGCGCCGCCTGACACGGTTCGGCGATGCCATGCTTGACACGCCGGAACGATCATTCCATGATTTGTGGAACGATCGTTCCGATGCCTGATGGGTGAGATCCCGGATCGATCCTTTCCCCATCATTTCGAAAGGAGTCGTCATGTCCATCCGTTCCGATTCCGGCGCCGCCCGGCCGAGCTTCGCCATCGCCGGCGCCACCGGGCGCGTCGGCGCCGAGCTGACGCGCCTGCTGGCCGAGGATCCGGTCGAGCTGCTTGCGCTCACGCGCCGTCCCGAAGCCGCCGTGCTGCCGGCCGGCGTGCGTGCCGTGGGCGTCGATTTCGAGCGACCGGCCAGCCTGCCCGCGACCTTGCAGGGCGTCGAGCGCCTGTTCATCGCGCAAGGCAGCTCGCCGAACCAGGTCGCCAACGAGATCGCGCTGATCGACGCCGCGGTGGCGGCCGGCGTGTGCCATGTGGTGAAGCTCTCGGCGATGGGGCCGGCCACGCGCCTGTATCCGATGGCCTGGCACATGCCGATCGAGGCGCACCTGGCGCGCCAGCCGATCGCCTCGACGGTGCTGCGGCCGTCCGCCTTTACCTCGCTGCTGCTGCGCGCCGGCCCGCTGGTGGCGGCGGGCGAGTGGGGCGGCGCGGTGGGTAGCGGGCGCACCAATTTCGTCGATACCCGCGACGTGGCCGCGGCCGCGCGCGCGGCGCTGTTCGAGGAAGTCGATGGCGAGTCGCAGCTCGCCTATCACCTGACGGGGCCGCGCGCCTGGACTGTCGACGAGATCGCGCGGGAGCTCTCCGGCCTGCTCGATCGCCCGGTCGCCTATGCGCAGCGCTCGCTGGCCGAGCAGCACGCGCTGCTGCTGGCCGGCGGCCTGCCGCCCTTCGTCGCGGACCTGCTGGTCGGGCTCGACCGGCTGATGCGCGCCTCGGGCATCGGCGAGACCACGCGCACGGTGGAGGAATTGACGGGACGTCCGCCGCGTTCGCTGACGGATTGGCTGCGCGAGAACCTGGATCGCTTCCGCCGGCCGGCGGCCTGATTCCGGCGCATCAAGGAAAAACGCCCGGCGCGTCGCGCGCCGGGCGTTCTTTTTCCGCTGCCGGACCGCCCAAATGCATCGAGCGGCCGGCCGGGGTGGGCGGGCCTTACTTGGTGACGCCGGCCGCCGCGATCTGCTGCTCGACGAACTGCGCGACCAGCGCATGCAGGCGCGTGGTCGGGTGCACCGTGTCGGCGAACATGTAGGTCTGGTCGGCGTTGGCCACCGTGTAGGTCTGCGGCGAGCAGAACAGCGAGGAGGCGAAGCCGCTCGGATTGGCCACCCCGGCCTTCGCGGCGGCCGCCGCCATGGCGGTCAGGTTGCAGGCCGTGCCGGTATTGCCGACCGTGAAGCCGTTGGCCTGGAAGTTCGCGCCGATGCCGTCCTGCCAGGTGTACACGTCCATCACCTTGACCTTGCTGGTGTCGACCTGCAGCGCGGCGAGCGTGGCGTTCAGCGTCTGGTTGAACAGGCCCGAGAGCTGGGTCAGCGCGGCCTGGGTGGCGGCGCCGCCGGCCACCGCCAGCGGCGTGGTGCCGATGTCGGGCATGTTGGCGACGAACACGTGGCTGGCGCCGGCGTTGGCGATCTGCGCGATGATCTGGCCGAACTGCTGGGCCGCCAGGCCGACCGCCTGCGCGGCCGCGACTTGGGCGGCCGGGGTATTGCCGGCCGCGGCCGCGACTTGCGCCTGGAACAGGATGTCGTTGGCGCCGCCGTTGATCAGCACGATCTGGTTGGCGTTGAAGCTGCCGTGCGCCTGCAGGTACTGCTGCACCTGGGTGGCGATCGGCGTGGTGGTGGCCTGGGCGAAGTCGGCGTTCGGCACCGAGGCGTCGGCGTGGCCGAGGCCCGGCTGCAGCGTCACGCGCGAGCCGCCCTGGGCGTAGCCCAGGCCGCCGGTGGCCTGCAGCGGGACCCCGAAGCCGCCTTCGTAGGCGGGCTTGAGCGTGTCGCCGAAGTATTCGGCCACCTTCTGGGTCCAGACCTCGCCCGGATTGGTGGTGAAGCGCCCGCCGCCGAAGCCGAGCAGGATCTGCGGCGAATAGGTGCCAGCGTCGGACAGGCTGTCGCCGAACGAGACGATCTGCTTCTGCACGCCGGCCGGCGGGGCGGCGGGCGCGGCGTTGTCGTCACCGCCGCCGCAGGCGGCGAGCAGCGCGAACGCCGCGCTCGCGATCGCGAGCTGCGCGCTGCGCTTCAGGCGGCTCGGCAGGCGGGGCGTGGCGGTGTGGTTCGGCTTCATGCATGCATCTCCTCGTAGATATGGCCAGTTTGTTTATGCGTCGTCGGACGCGTGGTGCCCGATGTCCGGCGGCACGGCGGCAGGTCGCCCCATGTCGTCCGGCCCCCTTCGGGCCGCGGCCGTCGCGGGTCGCAACGTGCCGGTAACCTGCGCATGATAAGCGCTCGCCCACTCGGGCGGCCCGAAAATCGCGCGCCACTTGTTGCGCGGGCCGTCGACGCGGATCGCGTCGGCCGCCATCGAGCGCCATTCGTGGAAGGTCGCGACCAGCGGGTTGTTCGAATTCAGCGGCTCGACGATGCCGTAGGCGGGCGGATCGCGCGGATCCTCCTCGACGTAGCTGCCGAACAGGCGGTCCCAGATCACCAGCACGCCGGCGTAGTTGCGGTCGATATAGCGCGGGTTGCGCGCGTGGTGCGAGCGATGGATCGAGGGCGTGTTGAGGAAGGTCTCGAGCCAGCCGAGCTTGGGGATCGCCTGGGTGTGGACGAAGAACTGGAAGGCCAGGTTGATCAGCACGATGCCGACGATCTGCTGCGGCGGGAAGCCCAGGAAGGCCAACGGCAGCCAGAACAGCCACATGCCGGCGATCGGGTACATCAGGCTCTGGCGGAACGCGGTCGAGAAGTTCAGGCGCTCGGAGGAGTGGTGCACCACGTGCGCGGCCCACAGCCAGCGCACGCGGTGGCTGGCGCGGTGGAACACGTAGTAGAGCAGGTCCTGCGCGATGAACAGGACCGCGAAGGAAAGCCAGCCGGCCTGCCAGTCCAGCAGCCGGTAGTGCGCGTAACAGAATGCGTAGATCGGGATCACCACCAGCCAGGCGAGCTTGTCGGCGCCCTGGTGCATCAACGCGAGCGCGGCGTTGCAGAGCGTGTCGCGCCAGGCGTAGATGTGATCGTTCGGTCGCGTGCGGGCCAGGTGCCACGCTTCCCAACCGATGCAGAGCAGGAACACGGGCGCCAGCGCGAGCAGCAGCAATTCGACATTGAATTGCATGGGCGTCTCCCCCTTTCGAGTCTGGTCGGCCATCGCCCCGGCTCGTCACGGTCCGGCCGGGTGGGATGGAGAGGAAAAGAGTACGCAATCGCCGCGCCCGGCGCGACAAGTTCAGTAGAGGGAGTGTTCGGGGGAGGGTTTGCCCGCAAGCCCCGCCGGGCCGGGCTCGGAGGCCGGGCGGCGGGATTGGGCGGCGCGGCGCGGTGGGCTGCCTGGGGCGCCCGGTCCGGATTCGCCGCGGCTTGCGGGAGCGGTCCGCAAGGGCGGCTTGGCGGGCAGGCTTACTCGGCGGCTTGCCCCGGGCCCGAGTAGACCCATTCGAGCAGCGCGTCGTGCGCGGCGCGCGCCGCGCTCGCGCGCGGATCGTTGATGAAGCTGACCACCACGTAGCTGTTGCCGTCGGCCGAGGCCACGTAGCCGGCGATGGCGCGCACGTCGCGCAGCGTGCCGGTCTTGATGTGGGCATTGCCGAGCACGGGCTGGTTGGTCAGGCGCCGCGCCATGGTGCCGTCCACCCCGACGATCGGCAGCGATTCGACGAAGGGCTGGGCCACCGGGCTGGCATTGGCGGCCTGCAGCAGCGCGGCGAGCGTGCGCGCGCTGACGTGCTCGTCGCGCGACAGGCCCGAGCCGTTGTCGAGCTGCAGCTCGGGCGCGGCGATGCCGCTCTTGTGGAGGAAGGACTGGATCACCTGCGCGGATTGATCGGGCGTGGCCGGCGGCTTGCCGACGATCGCGCCGAGCGACAGGAACAGGTTGCGCGCCATCACGTTGTTGCTGTTCTTGTTGATGTCGTAGACGATGCTCGACAGCACCGGGCCCTGATGGGTCGCGACCGGGCGCGCGGTCGTCGGCACCTTGCCCTCGACGATCGGTCCCGCGAAGCTGCCGCCCGTCGAGCGCCATAGCGCCAGGAAGCCCTGCGAGAAGAACTGCGAATGATCGAGCACGGCGATGTTGCTGGTGACCGGCCCGCATTGCGGCGGGAAACGGCCCACGAAGCTGGCCCTCAGCATGCCGCCGGCGTCCGTCGACAGGCGCGGGCGCGCCGCCGCCGAGGCCATCGCGCAGGAGCCGCCGGCCTCGTTCACCTCGTTGTCGATGCTCAGGTTGGCCAGCGGCGGCAGCACGTCGATCGCGACGTTGCCGCTGTCGGTCGGCGTGACCGTGAAGGACAGCGACTTGAAGGCGTAGAGCAGCGGGTCGGGGCCGACGTTGTAGGGCGCCTGGGTCTCGTCGTCGAAGGCGGGCAGGTCGCGCGTGGAGCTGGCGAAGAAGCTCTTGTCGAGCACCAGCGAGCCGTCCACGTTGACGATGCCGGCGCGCCGGATCCGGTTGACCAGGTCGATCAGTTCCTCGGGCACCAGCTTCGGGTCGCCGGTGCCCTTGATGTAGAGGTTGCCGTGCAGCGTGCCGGACGGATCGAGCGTGCCGTCGGCATAGGCGCTGGTGCGGTAGCGGTAGTCCGCACCCAGCAGCGACAGGCCCGAGTAGGTGGTGACCAGCTTCATGGTGGAGGCCGGCAGCATCGGCCGCTCGGCGTTCCAGGCCACCACCGGCGCGCGCGCGCCGATCTTCTCGACCACCACGCTGATGCTGGAGGCCGGCACGTGGGCGCGCTGCAGGCCGGCCAGCACCGAGGCCGGCAGGATGCCGCGCGCGGCTGCCACGGTGGCGGCCGGCGCCGCGGCGGCCGCGGCCGCGTGCTTGCCGGCGCGCGGTTTCTTGCGGGCCTCGGCCGGCGTGGCGACCGCGAGGGCCGCGCAGGCGGCGAGGACCAGGGCCGCGCGCGCGGCGCGGGCGGAACGGGGAAGGAAATCGGTCGGGCGGATGGTGTGGGTCATCGACGTGCAGGGGTAGTGCGGTGCCGGCTCGGTGGTGCCGGAGTGTGCACATTGTAGAGACAAGCATCGTCGCCGGGATGACGAAATGAACCGCGGCTGGGGCTACAATGGCCGGCATCGAATCTACTGCATCCAGGGTTGGCACGATGCGTATCCTGCTGGTCGAAGACGACAAGATGATTGCCGAGGGCGTGCGCAAGGCGCTCAAGGCCGACGGTTTCGCGGTGGACTGGGTCCAGGACGGCGAGGCCGCGCTGACCGCCATCGGAGGCGAAACCTATGACCTGATGCTGCTCGACCTGGGCCTGCCCAAGCGCGACGGCGTCGACGTGCTGCGCACCCTGCGCTCGCGCGGCCACGCGCTGCCGGTGCTGATCATCACCGCGCGCGACGCCGTCTCGGACCGCGTCAAGGGGCTCGACGCCGGCGCCGACGACTACCTCGTCAAGCCCTTCGATCTCGACGAACTGGGCGCCCGCATGCGCGCGCTGATCCGCCGCCAGTCTGGGCGCAGCGAATCGGTGATCCGCCACGGCGCGCTCACGCTCGACCCGGCCTCGCACCAGGTCACGCTCGACGGCGCGGCGGTGGCCCTCTCGGCGCGCGAGTTCGCCCTGCTCGAGGCGCTGCTGGCGCGGCCCGGCGCGGTGCTCTCGAAGAGCCAGCTGGAGGAGAAGATGTACGGCTGGGGCGAGGAGATCGGCAGCAACACGGTCGAGGTCTACATCCACGCGCTGCGCAAGAAGCTCGGCTCGGACCTGATCCGCAACGTGCGCGGGCTCGGCTACATGGTCGTCAAGGAATCGTAGCGCGTGAGGTCGATTCGCCATCAATTGCTGATCTGGCTGCTCGCGATCGTGGTCGCGGGCGTGGGTGCCGCGGGCTGGCTGATCTATCGCCAGGCGCTGGCCGAGGCCAACGAACTGTTCGACTACCAGCTCCAGGCGATCGCCGCGGCGCTGCCCTCGGAGCCCTTCTCGCAGGTGTTCGGCTCGCGCACCAACGGCGACGAGGGCATCGTGATCCAGATCTGGAACCGCAACGGCGGCCTGATGTACTTCTCGCATCCGCGTGCGCCGATCGCGCCGCGCGCCGAACTGGGCTTCTCCACCGAACGCACCGATCGCGGCGAATGGCGCGTCTACGGCGCAATCGTCGGCGACAACGTGGTGCAGCTCGCGCAGCCGCTGTCGGTGCGCAACCGGCTGGCCGCCAGCGTCGCGCTGCGCACCGTGTGGCCGCTGATCCTGCTGCTGCCGTTTCTCGGCGCGGCGGTCTGGATGATCGTCGGGCGCGGCATGCGGCCCTTGCGGCGCGTCACGCGCGCGGTCGAGTCGCGTCGGCCCGAGGCGCTCGACCCGTTGCCCGACAACCGTCTGCCGCAGGAAGTGCAGCCGCTCGTGCATGCGCTCAATGGCTTGCTGGCGCGCCTGGCAGCGGCGCTCGACACGCAGAAGGCCTTCGTCGCCGATGCCGCGCACGAGCTGCGCACGCCGCTGGCCGCGGTGCAGATCCAGGCGCAGTTGGTGGCGCGCGCGCAGGACGACGAGACCCGCCGCGAGGCGCTGGCCGACCTGCAGAGCGGCGTCACGCGCGCCACGCGCCTGGCCGAGCAACTGCTCGCGCTGGCGCGCTCCGAGCCCGACGGCGCCACGGTGCGCGAGCCGGTCGCGCTGGCCGACGTGCTAGCGCATTGCGTGAGCGCGCAGGCGGTGGTCGCGCAGAAGCGCAACATCGACCTCGGCATCGAGGAGGCCCAGCCGGCCATCATCGACGCCGATATCGGCGCGCTGCGCGTGATGCTCAACAACGTGCTCGACAATGCCGTGAAGTACACGCCGGATGGCGGGCGCATCGACGTCTCGCTGAGCTTCGACGAGGGCCGCGCGCTGGTGCGGGTGGCCGACAGCGGCCCCGGCATTCCGCCCGAGGAGCGCGAGCGCGTGTTCGACCGCTTCTACCGCGACTCCTCGGCGCGCATGCGCACCGACGTGTCCGGCAGCGGCCTGGGCCTGGCGATCGTCAAGCGCGTGGCCGCCCAGCAGCGCGCCACCGTCACGCTCGGCGAATCGCCTGCGGGGGGCTTGCTGGTGGAGATCGCGTTTCCCGGCGCGCGTCTCGCCTGAAAGCCATTTGAAGGCCGTGTGGCCAGGGTTTGCGATCCGCCCCCGATTCTGTTAAGCCTCCTTTAAGACAGTGCCTTTACGCTGCGAACCAACAACGAGGAGGTAGAACCATGAACACCCGTTTCCTGGCGCGCAGCGCCGTCGTCGTGGCCGTCGCGGCCGCTTTGTCCGCCGGTTATGTGGCCGGCACGCGTCATGCCGAGCCGCCGCAGATCATCTCGCCGGCGCAGGCCGCCGCGCTGATGCCGGCCGAGGCCGCCGCGAAGACGGGGATTCCCGATTTCTCGGGGCTGGTCGAAACCTATGGCCCGGCGGTGGTCAACATCAGCGCCAAGCACGTGGTGAAGGCTTCGGCCCGTCGCGGCGGCGGCGCGCAGCAACTGCCGATCGATCCGAGCGATCCGTTCTACCAGTTCTTCAAGCACTTCTACGGCCAGGTGCCGGGCATGGGCGGCGGAGGCGGAGGCGGAGGCGGCCAGGCCGACGACACGCCGAGCACCAGCCTCGGCTCGGGCTTCATCGTGAGTCCTGACGGCTACATCCTGACCAACGCGCACGTGATCGACGGCGCCAACGTGGTCACCGTCAAGCTGACCGACAAGCGCGAGTACCGCGCCAAGGTGATCGGCGCCGACAAGCAGTCCGACGTGGCGGTGCTCAAGATCGACGCGAGCGGCCTGCCGACCGTGAAGATCGGCGATCCGCAGCAGAGCAAGGTCGGCCAGTGGGTGGTGGCGATCGGCTCGCCCTACGGCTTCGACAACACCGTGACCTCGGGCATCATCAGCGCGAAGTCGCGCGCGCTGCCCGACGAGAACTACACGCCGTTCATCCAGACCGACGTGCCGGTCAACCCCGGCAATTCCGGCGGCCCGCTGTTCAACCTGCAGGGCGAGGTGATTGGCATCAACTCGATGATCTACTCGCAGACGGGTGGCTTCCAGGGCCTGTCCTTCGCGATCCCGATCAACGAGGCGATCAAGGTCAAGGACGAACTGGTGAAGACCGGCCACGTGAGCCGTGGCCGACTCGGCGTGGCGGTGCAGGGCCTCGACCAGACGCTGGCGAGTTCGTTCGGACTGCAGAAGCCCGACGGCGCGCTGGTCAGCTCGGTCGATCCGAAGGGCCCGGCCGCCAAGGCCGGCCTGCAGCCGGGCGATGTGATCCTGTCGGTGAACGGCACGCCGGTGCAGGATTCGACCATGCTGCCGGGCCAGATCGCCAGCCTCAAGCCGGGCACCAAGGCCGACCTGCAGATCTGGCGCGACAAGGCACGCAAGGACGTGACGGTGACCCTCACCTCGTTGGCGGACAGCCAGCAGGTCGCCGGCAACGACGAGCCGGCCGAGCAGGGGCGCCTGGGCGTCGCGGTGCGCCAGTTGAGCCCGCAGGAGCGCGCCGGCAGCTCGCTCACGCACGGGCTGGTGGTGCAGCAGGCCACCGGGCCGGCCGCCAATGCGGGCATCCAGCCCGGCGACGTGATCCTGGCGGTGAACGGCCGCCCGGTCACCAGCCCCGAGCAGTTGCGCGACGCGGTCAAGAACGCCGGCAACAGCCTGGCGCTGCTGATCCAGCGTGACGACGCGCAGATCTTCGTGCCGGTCGACCTGAGCTGATCCGAACCATCCGGCCGGCCGGGATCGCATCTTGCTGAGGTTTGCAGGTTGGATCCCCGGCCGGGCGGCAAGCCTGGTTTCGTGGCGGCATCCCCGTGCCGCCTTCCGTTTTCCGACCCAGTAAGGAGACGAACCATGCAACAACAACACGTTTCGAAATTCCTGCTTGCGGCCGCGCTGGCCTTGGGCCTGGCGGGCGGTGCCTATGCGCAGTCCGGGCTGCCCGACGTCAAGCAGCAGGGCGACGTGAGCTACGTGTCGGGCGGCGTCGGCCTCGACGAGTCGAATGCCTTCCAGCGCGCCGAGCACCAGTGGCCGCTGTCGATCCGCTTCACCGGCGCGGGCGGCGAATACCTCTCGGGCGTGCACGTCTCGATCATGGGCCACGACGGCGAGGTGCTGAAGGCCGATACGCGCGGCCCCTACATGCTGGTGCGGCTCGCGCCGGGCGCCTACAAGGTGAGCGCGAATTACAACGGCAAGACCGAGATGCGCAATGTGACGGTGCCGGCCAAGGGCGACGCGAAGCTCGCCTTTTCCTGGGCCGCGCAGTAAGCTTTTTGTCGGCTCGCCGGCCGGCGGTGCCCGATCCCGCACGCGATCGCGGCATTTCCTAGATAATGAAAACCACGGCCCAGGCCGTGGTTTTTTTTCGACCGTCGGCCTTCTGGCGGCGCGACGGCATCGCAGGATGGCGCGGCGGCGACCGCGGATTTCGGGGAGAGGCATGGAGCTGAACGACGCGCTGCGGGTTGCGCTTGCGCCGTCGAAGGTCTGGGCGGCCTTGCACGATCTCGCACTGCTGCGCGCGAGCGTCGAGCACTGCGAAGCATTGACCCGGCTGTCCCAGGACGACTACACGCTGGTGCTGACGGTGCCGCTCGGGCCGCTGCGCGCGCGCTACGAAGTCCGCGTCCATCTCCAGCCGCCCTCGGGCGGGCGGCCGCGCCGCAACCTCGTGTTCATCGCGCGCACCGAGGGCGGCGGCCTGTTGCGCGGGCAGCTCGACGTGCGCCTGTCCGGCCATCGCGTCGCCGACGGGCTCGTCACACGTATCCACTACACGATCCGCGCCACCGCCGCGGGGCCGCTCGCCGAACTGCCGCCGCGTCAGGTCGAGCAGGGCCTGCGGCGCCTCGCCGACGATTTCTTCTCCGAGTTCGCCGCCAGCCTGCTGGCCAAATTCGGCCTCGCGCCGAATCTCGCCACGGCCGAGCCGCGTCACCGCCATGTGTTCCTGCGTCCCGACGGCCTGTCGGCCGCGCTGCGCCGCGCGCGCGAGCGCTCCGCGTTCGGCGGCGCGCTGGCGGGGCGGGCCGGCGGCGCCATGCCCGATGGCCGTGCCTCGGGCGTGGCCGTGCCGGCCTGGGTCTGGCTGACGGTGGTGGCACTGGTGGTGGTCGGGCTCGGCGTGGCGCGCTGGCTCGGCATGTGACGCCATGCGAGACGCGACCGACCGGACTTTCCGGCTCGGTACCTGGCGGCGGGCGCCGCCGTCTTTTCTCTCCTTGCCGAATCTTTCAGGCCGCCGGCTTGCGTCGCAGCGCGGGGCTCAGCCGCAGCATGTCGAACACCGCGTCGACCAGCGGCTCGGCATGCTGCTCGGCGTCGATCTCGTCGGGCAGCATCAGCATGTCGCGCACGAAGCCGCTGACCAGCGTGTGCAGCATCAGGGTGGCGCGCCAGGTGTCGAGATCGGCCGGCAGTTCGCCATCGGCGACCGCCTGCTTCATGTCGCCCTCGATGTTGTGTAGCGCCTCGGACATGCCGGCGCGATTGCGCTGCAGCAGCGGCTCGAGGTCCGCGACATATTCACATTTCAGGAACAGGATGCTGAACACGCGCCGCAGCTGCGAATCGCGCGCGACGCCCAGCAGGCACCAGACGAGGATCTTGCGGATGCGCCCGAGCGGGTCGGCGCGGGGCTTGTCGGAGGTCGCCTTCAGCTCGTCGATCGGCAGGAACACGCGGTCGAACATGGCATCGAACAGCTCGCCCTTGTTCGCGAAATGCCAGTAGATCGCGCCGCGCGTGACGCCCGCGTGCTGGGCGATGTCGGCGAGCGTGGTGTGCGAGACGCCCTTCTCGAAAAAGACGTGCTCGGCGGCGTCGAGGATGCCGTTGCGGGTCGCGAGCGCTTCCTCTTTGGTACGTCTGACCATTGCTGTGCCTGTGCTGCGCCGGTATTGATGAGATCGGCGACGTTGATGATGAGCCTGGAAAACCGATGATTGCTTGATCCGGAGAAGGGATCCGCGCGTGAACTTACGTGCGTAACCGTCGGTAATTTGTAAGAATTTGTATCGTTCATGAACAGCTTTTACATACATACATGAACGTATATACAATACCACCCACGATCGAAGGGCCCAAGCAGTAGATCGAATACCCATGCGGCAATCAGTTAATATCCACCTCTGCTGATTTCCCTCCCGTATTGCGTCGCGGTTGTCGCGCGACGTCCCCCGGCACGGCGGCATGCGTGCCGTTGTCGTATTCGCAGTCCTGCATTTCTGGTGTGTTCGATCGGCGCCGCAAGGCGCATTCGTGTCGCGGCCCCAGGCCAAGCACTTACTTCTTTTGTTACGAACGAGGTCGTTCCATGCGCGTCGAACGGGTTCCATACCGCTTAATCAGTGTCGCCGCGGCAGCAGTCTTCCTTGCCGCCTGTGGAAAAAAAGAATCGGCACCGCAACAGCAGGCGCCGGAAGTCGGCGTCGTGACGGTCCAGCCGCAATCGGTGCCGGTCGTCACCGAGCTGCCGGGCCGCACCAATGCCTTCCTGGTCGCCCAGGTGCGCGCGCGGGTGGACGGCATCGTGCTGCGTCGCGAGTTCACCGAAGGCACCGACGTCAAGGCAGGGCAACGCCTGTACAAGATCGATCCGGCGCCCTACATCGCCCAGTTGAACAGCGCCAAGGCCACGCTCGCGCGCGCCGAGGCGAACCTCGCCTCGACCAACGCGCAGGCGGCGCGCTTCAAGGTGCTGGTGGCCGCGAACGCGGTCAGCAAGCAGGACTACGACAACGCCGTGGCCTCGGCCGGCCAGGCCGCGGCCGACGTGGCCTCGGGCAAGGCGGCGGTCGACACCGCGCAGATCAACCTCGGCTACACCGATGTGCTCTCGCCCATCACGGGCCGCATCGGCATCTCGCAGGTCACGCCGGGCGCCTACGTGCAGGCCAGCCAGGCAACGCTGATGGCGACCCTGCAGCAGCTCGACCCGATGTACGTCGACCTCACGCAATCGAGCCTGGACGGCCTGAAGCTGCGCCAGGACATCCAGAGCGGGCGCATCAAGACGAGCGGGCCGAACGCGGCCAAGGTCAAGCTGGTGCTGGAGGACGGCAAGACCTACCCGCTCGAGGGCAAGCTGCAGTTCACCGACGTGACGGTCGACCAGACCACCGGCTCGGTGACGATCCGCGCACTGTTCCCGAACCCGAACCACGTGCTGCTGCCGGGCATGTTCGTGCGCGCGCGCATCGACGAAGGCAGCAACGACAACGCCTTCCTGGTGCCGCAGATCGGCGTGCAGCACGATCCCAAGGGCCAGGCGACCGCGCTGGTGGTCGGCCAGGACAACAAGATCGCGCCGCGCGTGCTGCAGACCTCGGGCACCTACGGCCAGAACTGGATCGTCGAGGGTGGCCTGCAGCCGGGCGACCGCGTGATCGTGCAGGGCGTGGGCAAGGTCCAGCCGGGCATGACGGTCAAGCCGGTGGCGGCGCAGCTGCCGCCCGACCAGAACGCGGGCAAGGATCCGAGCAGCCTGCCGAGCGCGGCGAGCGACATGAACTCGGGCGCTTCCGGCGCAGCCGGTGCCTCGGGCGCGTCGTCCGCGGCGCCGGCCAGCGGGGCGGCGGCCGGTTCGGCGGCGAGTGCGACGGCAGCTTCGGGCGCGTAATCACAGGGGGCCTGTTTCATGGCAAAGTTTTTTATCGATCGCCCGATCTTCGCGTGGGTGATCGCCATCATTCTGATGCTGGCCGGTATCGCGTCGATCTTCACGCTGCCGATCGCCCAGTATCCGACCATCGCGCCGCCGTCGATCCAGATTTCCGCCACCTATCCGGGTGCGTCGGCGAAGACGGTCGAGGACACGGTCACCCAGGTGGTCGAGCAGCAGATGAGCGGCCTCGACAACTTCCTGTACATGTCGTCCACCAGTGACGATTCGGGTACGTCGACCATCACGCTGACGTTCGCGGCCGGTACCAATCCGGACATCGCGCAGGTGCAGGTGCAGAACAAGCTGTCGCTGGCGACGCCGATTCTGCCGCAGGTCGTGCAGCAGCTGGGTCTGAAGGTCACCAAGTCGAGCAGCAGCTTCCTGCTGGTGCTCGCCTTCGTGTCGGAAGACGGCAGCATGAACAAGTACGACCTCGCGAACTACGTGGCCTCCCACGTGGAGGATCCGATCAGCCGGCTCAACGGCGTCGGTACCGTCACGCTGTTCGGCTCGCAGTATGCGATGCGGATCTGGCTCGATCCGAACAAGCTGACCAACTACTCGCTGACGCCGGTCGATGTGACCAGCGCGATCACCTCGCAGAACGTGCAGATCGCGGGCGGCCAGATCGGCGGCACGCCGGCGGTGCCGGGCACGGTGCTGCAGGCGACCATCACCGAGCAGACCCTGCTGCAGACGCCCGAGGAGTTCGGCAACATCCTGCTGAAGGTCAACCAGGATGGTTCGCAGGTGCGGCTGAAGGACGTCGCGAAGCTGAGCCTGGGTGGCGAAAACTACAACTTCGACACCAAGTACAACGGCCAGCCGACGGCCGGTCTCGGCATCCAGCTCGCCACCAACGCCAATGCGCTGCAGACGGCCAACGCGGTGCGCGCCAAGATCGACGAGCTCTCGAAGTACTTCCCGCACGGCCTGACCGTCAAGTACCCGTATGACACGACGCCGTTCGTGCGCCTGTCGATCGAGGAAGTGGTCAAGACGCTGCTGGAAGGCATCGTGCTGGTGTTCCTGGTGATGTACCTGTTCCTGCAGAACCTGCGGGCGACCATCATCCCGACCATCGCGGTGCCGGTGGTGCTGCTGGGCACCTTCGCGATCATGTCGGCGGTGGGCTTCTCGATCAACACCTTGTCGATGTTCGGCCTGGTGCTGGCGATCGGCCTGCTGGTGGACGATGCGATCGTGGTGGTGGAGAACGTCGAGCGGGTGATGTCGGAGGAGGGGCTCTCGCCGAAGGAGGCGACCAAGAAGGCGATGGGCCAGATCACCGGCGCGCTGGTGGGCGTGGCCCTGGTGCTGTCGGCGGTGTTCGTGCCGGTGGCCTTCTCGGGCGGCTCGGTGGGCGCGATCTATCGCCAGTTCTCGCTGACCATCGTCTCGGCGATGGTGCTGTCGGTGCTGGTGGCGCTGATCCTCACGCCGGCGCTTTGCGCGACCATCCTCAAGCCGATCCCGCAAGGTCACCACGAGGAGAAAAAGGGCTTCTTCGGCTGGTTCAACCGGACCTTCAACCGCAGCCGCGACAACTATCACAAGGGCGTGCACCATGTGATCAAGCGTTCGGGCCGCTGGCTGATCATCTATCTGGTGGTGATCGTCGCGGTCGGGCTGCTGTTCGTGCGCCTGCCGAAGTCCTTCCTGCCGGATGAGGACCAGGGCCTGATGTTCGTGATCGTGCAAACGCCGTCGGGCTCCACCCAGGAGACCACCGCGCGCACGCTGAAGGACATTTCGGACTACGTGCTGAAGGACGAGAAGGACATCGTCGAATCCGCGTTCACCGTGAACGGCTTCAGCTTCGCCGGCCGCGGCCAGAACTCGGGCCTGGTGTTCGTGAAGCTGAAGGACTACGCCTCGCGTCAGCATGCCAACCAGAAGGTGCAGGCGCTGATCGGGCGGATGTTCGGACGCTACGCGGGCTACAAGGACGCGATCGTGATCCCGTTCAACCCGCCGTCGATTCCCGAGTTGGGTACCGCCGCGGGCTTCGACTTCGAGCTGACCGACAACGCGGGCCTCGGCCACGACGCGCTGATGGCGGCACGTAACCAGCTGCTCGGCCTGGCCGCCAAGGATCCCACGCTGCAGGGCGTGCGTCCGAACGGCCTGAACGACACACCGCAGTACAAGGTCGATATCGACCGCGAGAAGGCCAACGCGCTCGGCGTGACGGCATCCGCGATCGACCAGACCTTCTCGATCGCCTGGGCCTCGCAGTACGTCAACAACTTCCTCGATACCGACGGTCGTATCAAGAAGGTGTACGTGATGGCCGATGCGCCGTTCCGCGCCACGCCGGAAGACCTGAACATCTGGTACGTGCGCAACGGGGCGGGCGGGATGGTGCCGTTCAGCGCCTTTGCCACCGGCCACTGGACCTACGGTTCGCCGAAGCTGGAGCGCTACAACGGTATCTCGGCGGTGGAAATCCAGGGCCAGGCGGCACCGGGCAAGAGTACCGGCCAGGCGATGACGGCCATGCAGGCGCTCGCGCAGAAGCTGCCGGTCGGTATCGGCTACTCCTGGACGGGCCTGTCGTACCAGGAAATCCAGTCGGGTTCGCAGGCGCCGATCCTCTACGCGATCTCGATCCTGGTGGTGTTCCTGTGTCTGGCGGCGCTGTATGAAAGCTGGTCGATCCCGTTCTCGGTGATCATGGTGGTGCCGCTCGGCGTGATCGGCGCACTGCTGGCGGCGACGCTGCGCGGTCTCGAGAACGACGTGTTCTTCCAGGTCGGCCTGCTGACCACGGTGGGCCTGTCGGCGAAGAACGCGATCCTGATCGTGGAATTCGCGCGTGAGCTGCAGGTCGGGGAGAAGATGGGGCCGGTCGAGGCGGCGCTGGAGGCGGCACGGCTGCGGCTGCGCCCGATCCTGATGACCTCGCTGGCCTTCATTCTCGGCGTGCTGCCGCTGGCGATCAGCAACGGCGCGGGTTCGGCCAGCCAGCACGCGATCGGCACCGGCGTGATCGGCGGGATGCTGACCGCGACCTTCCTCGCGATCTTCATGATCCCGATGTTCTTCGTGAAGGTGCGCGGCGTGTTCGGCGGCGAGAAGGAAGATCCCGACGAAGCACTGCGTCTCGCGCAGGAGCATGCGCATCGCACGCAGGAAGGCGGCGAGGGTAACAAGGAACATTGATGACCATGCGAAAACTCGTTTTGACTGCAATGGCCTTCGCGCTGGTCGCCACGGGCTGCACGATGGCGCCGCATTACCAGCGGCCCGCTGCACCCGTGTCGGGCAGCTTCCCGTCCGACGGCGTCTACGCGACGCAACCGGGCGCGGACGGCTCGCACAGCGCCAATGGCCAGGCCGCCGCCGACATCGGCTGGCGCAACTTCTTCGCCGATCCGCGCCTGCAGGCGCTGATCGAGATCGCGCTGAAGAACAATCGCGATCTGCGCGTCTCGGTGCTCAACATCGAGGCGGCGCGCGCGCAGTACCAGATCACGCGCGCGGGGCTGTTCCCGACGCTCGACGGCACCGGCACAGGCAATACGCAGCGGCTGCCGGCCGGCGTGTCGAACACGGGCTCGCCGCTCATTACGCGAACCTACAACGTCGGTCTCTCCGCCTCGTGGGAACTGGACCTGTTCGGCCGGATCCAGAGCTTGAAGGACCAGGCTTTGGCGCAGTACCTGTCGACGGCCCAGGCTCGCAAGGCGGCGGAGATCTCGCTGATCTCGCAGGTGGCGGACCAGTACCTGACGCTGCAGTCCACGGACGACCTGTTGAAGGTCACCGAGGAGACGCTGAAGACGGCCCAGGATTCGTACAACCTGACCAAGCTGCAGTTCGACAACGGCACCGGCTCGGAACTGGACCTGCGCCAGGCGCAGACGGTGGTCGAGCAGGCGCTGGCGAACCAGCAGGCCGAGGCGCGCGACCGCGCGCAAGCCGTGAACGCGCTGGTGCTGCTGATCGGCGAGCCGCTGCCCGACGATCTGCCGGCGGGCCTGCCGCTGGATTCGCAGAGCCTGCTGACCGATATCCCGGCCGGCTTGCCTTCGGACCTGCTGACTCGTCGTCCCGACATCATGGAAGCCGAGCAGACGCTCCTAGCGGCCAACGCGAACATCGGGGCGGCCCGCGCGGCCTTCTTCCCGAAGATCTCGTTGACGGCCGCGTTCGGCACGGCGAGCCCGACGCTGGGCGGCCTGTTCAAGGCCGGCACGGCGGCCTGGTCGTTCGCGCCGAATATCGCCCTGCCGATCTTCGAAGGCGGCTCGAACATCGCGAACCTCGACTTGGCGCACGTGCAGAAGCGCATCGAGATCGCGAACTACGAGAAGGCGATCCAGACGGCATTCCGCGAAGTGTCGGACGGGCTGGCGGCACGCGGCACGTATGACCAGCAGATCGCGGCGCTGGCGCGCAACGAAGAGGCGCAGCAGCGTCGCTACGATCTGTCGGACCTGCGCTACCGCAATGGCGTGGACAGCTACCTGACGGTGCTGACGGCCCAGACGGACCTGTACACGGCGCAGACCTCGCTGATCTCGGCGCGCCTGGCGCGCTGGACCAACCTGGTGGACTTGTATCGCGCGCTGGGCGGCGGCTGGATCGAGCACA
Source organism: Burkholderia gladioli (assembly GCF_000959725.1). Taxonomy (NCBI): domain Bacteria; kingdom Pseudomonadati; phylum Pseudomonadota; class Betaproteobacteria; order Burkholderiales; family Burkholderiaceae; genus Burkholderia; species Burkholderia gladioli. Next base: position 864,226 of record NZ_CP009323.1, on the reverse strand, counting down.
ACGGCGACCAGCCGCGCGAGGCCGATGCCCCGGTCGACTACAGCAAGCCGGCGGCGGCACCTGCGTCGGCCTCGCAGCCGACGGCGGGCTGACAGGGCAGCGGTCGAGCGGATCGCGCGGCCGCGGCAGGGGTTTCCAGCCTTGAGCCGCAAGCTGCTCGATCCGCCCGGCAAGCACACGAAAAAACACCCCGGAAGCGCAAGCTTCCGGGGTGTTTTTCATTGGCGGCAGCGCCAGGCCGCCGTCAACCTCCGAGCATCGTCAATGCAGGTCGGCCGTGCGCGGATCGAGATCGTGTCCGGCGCGCCGGATCTCGCATTCGGCCTGCTTCTCGCTCTTCACGCCGTTGAAGATCAGGTTCAGCAGCACGGCGGACACCGAAGCCAGCAGGATCCCGCTGTGCAGGATCGGCGCGAGCGCGCCCGGCAGCTTCGAGAAGAAGTGCGGCGAGACCACCGGCACCAGGCCCAGCCCGATGCTGACCGCGACGATGAACAGGTTGTTGTGGTTGCTCACGAAGTCGACGCGCGAGAGCGTCTTCACGCCATTGGCGGCCACCATGCCGAACATCACGATGCCGGCGCCGCCGAGCACGAAGGCCGGCACCGAGGCGACGATCTGCGCCATCTTCGGGAACAGGCCCAGCAGCACCAGGATCACGCCGCCCGTCACGCACACGTAGCGGCTCTTCACGCCAGTCACGCCCACCAGCCCGACGTTCTGCGAGAACGAGGTATGCGGGAACGAGTTGAAGATGCCGCCGATCAGCGTGCCCAGCCCGTCCACGCGCAGGCCGCGCACCAGGGCCTGCTGGTCGACCGGCCGGTCGACCATGTCGCCCACGGCGAGGAACATGCCGGTCGACTCGATGAAGGTGACGAACATCACGATCACCATGGTGGCGATCGACAGCGCGTCGAAATGCGGCGTGCCGAAGTGGAAGGGCATCACGAAGCCGACCCAGGGCGCGGCCGCCACGCCGTCCAGATCGACGCGGCCCAGCGAGAGCGCGATCACGAAGCCGGCCACGATGCCGAGCAGCACGGCGATATTGGCGAAGAAGCCGCGGCCGAACTTGTTGATCATCAGGATCAGCACCAGTACCAGCAGCGACAGGCCCAGGAACACCGGGTTGCCGTATTCGGGGTTGCCCACGCCGCCGGCCGCCCAGTTGATGCCCACGCCCATCAGCGACAGGCCGATCACCGCGATCACGGTGCCGACCACCACCGGCGGGAAGAAGCGCAGCAGCTTGCCGATCACCGGCGCGATCACGATGCCGATCACGCCGGCCGCGATGGTCGAGCCGAACACGTCCAGCAGGCCCAGGCTCGGGTTGGTGCCGATCGCGATCAGCGGCCCGACCGAGGCGAAGGTGCAGCCCATGATGACGGGCAGGCGGATGCCGAAGATCCACACGCCGAGCGTCTGGATCAGGGTGGCGATGCCGCAGGCGAACAGGTCGGCGCTGATCAGGAAGGCGATCTGATCCTTCGGCAGCTTCAGCGCGCTGCCGATGATGAGCGGCACCGCGACGGCGCCCGCGTACATCACCAGCACGTGCTGCAGACCCAGGGTGACGAGCTTGCCGGCGGGCAGGATCTCGTCGCACGGATGGACCGTGGTCGATTGCATCTGTCTCACTCCATGATCTTGTTGTCGGGGTGCAGTGAAGTTATGCGCAACGACCGGGGCCAACAAGAGCACTGGGCGCTATTCCCTGCTTTGCAGGGGGGATATGCGATTTTCACGAAGGAATGCGGGGAAATCATGGTGGACGCGCCGCGGCAGTGGGATTCCCGGTAGTTATAGCCAGACAAAAACCGCCTGGCGCCGCCGCCAAATATCACTGCGTTTATGGTCTGTATCGGCGGCGGCGCATAGAGGGTTTTGGCCGCGTCTCGTGGTATGGATGGGTAAACCCCGACCGGCGCGGTTTTTCACGGGGTCGGATGGCGGTGGCGAAGTGATTGCGACGTGGCACATGAGCGTCGTCGTTTCGATCGTTTTCTGGTGCATCCGCCCACCGCGAGCGAGCGGGGAAGGCGCCGCGAACACCGTTGCGCGACGCCGCGCGACATCGATCCGTCGCGTGACGCCATGCCGCTTTCCGCGGCACGCGTTTACACTTCCGGCTGGTCCCCCCGCGCCGGCTCGCCGGCGCGCTTCGGCGGCAGGGCACGACGCGCGACACAGGACACACGCGCCGCGCGCGCCCTGCCCGGGCAACGATTCCCCGGTTGCCGCCCGTCGCGCGTGGCGCGCGGCGCAACCTCACCGACAAGGAGCTGCAAGCATGAAGACGAAAGCCGCGATCGCATGGAAGGCCGGTGCGCCGCTGACCATCGAGGAAGTGGATCTGGAAGGCCCGCGCGCGGGCGAGGTGCTGATCGAGGTGAAGGCCACGGGGATCTGCCACACCGACTACTACACGCTGTCGGGCGCCGATCCGGAAGGCATCTTTCCGGCCATCCTCGGCCACGAGGGCGCGGGCGTGGTGGTGGACGTCGGCCCCGGCGTCGGCACGTTGCGCAAGGGGGATCACGTGATCCCGCTCTACACGCCCGAATGTCGCGAATGCAAGTTCTGCCTGTCGCGCAAGACCAACCTCTGCCAGAAGATCCGCGCCACCCAGGGCAAGGGCCTGATGCCCGACGCGAGCTCGCGCTTCTCGCTCGACGGCAAGCCGATCTTCCACTACATGGGCACCTCGACCTTCTCGAACTACATCGTGGTGCCGGAGATCGCGGTGGCGAAGATCCGCGAGGACGCGCCCTTCGACAAGGTCTGCTACATCGGCTGCGGCGTGACCACCGGGGTGGGCGCGGTGGTCTACTCGGCCAAGGTCGAGGCGGGTGCCAACGTTGTGGTGTTCGGCCTGGGCGGGATCGGCCTGAACGTGATCCAGGGCGCGAGGATGGTGGGCGCCGACAAGATCATCGGCGTCGACATCAACCCGGCGCGCGTCGAGCTGGCGAAGAAGTTCGGCATGACCCACTTCATCAACCCGAAGGACGTGGAGAACGTGGTCGACCACATCGTGCAGTTGACCGACGGCGGCGCGGATTACTCCTTCGAGTGCATCGGCAACGTCACCACCATGCGCCAGGCGCTGGAATGCACGCACAAGGGCTGGGGCCAGTCCTTCATCATCGGCGTGGCGGCGGCCGGTCAGGAGATCAGCACGCGGCCGTTCCAGCTCGTCACGGGCCGCGAATGGAAGGGCTCGGCCTTCGGCGGCGCGCGCGGGCGCACCGACGTGCCGAAGATCGTCGACTGGTACATGGAAGGCAAGATCAACATCGACGACCTGATCACGCATCGCCTGCCGCTCGAGAAGATCAACGAGGGCTTCGACCTGATGAAGAAGGGCGAGTCGATCCGCTCGGTCGTGCTGTACTGAGGCACGAGGCGCGACCATGCTCGAACTCCTGTCCTCCCATGCCGCGTTCGGCGGCGAGCAGCGCTTCTACCGCCACGACTCGGCGGCGATCGGCCTGCCGATGAAGTTCTCGGTGTTCCTGCCGCGGCAGGCCGCCCACGACGGCGCGCGCGTGCCGGCGCTGTTCTTCCTCGCGGGCCTGACCTGCAACGAGGAAACCTTCATGATCAAGGCCGGTGCGCAGCGTTTCGCGGCCGAGCACGGCATCGCCCTGATCGCGCCCGACACCAGCCCGCGCGGCGCGAACGTGCCGGGCGAGACGGCCGCCTGGGACTTCGGGGTGGGCGCGGGTTTCTATCTCGACGCGAGCGAGGCGCCCTGGGCCACGCATTATCGGATGGAGTCCTACATCGTCGACGAGCTGCGCGCGCTGGTGCTGGGCGCCTTGCCGATCGAGGGCACGCGGCTGGGCATCTTCGGCCATTCGATGGGCGGCCACGGCGCGCTGACCCTGGCGCTGCGCCATCCCGGTGTGTGGCGCTCGGTGTCGGCCTTCGCGCCGATCGCCGCGCCGATGCGCTGCGCCTGGGGCGAGAAGGCCTTCACGGGTTATCTCGGCGAGGATCGCGAGCGCTGGAAGGAGCACGATGCGAGCGAACTGGTGGCGCGCTCCGACGCGCCGCGCTACGCCGACGGGATCCTGGTCGACCAGGGCCTGGCCGACCAGTTCCTGCCGACCCAGCTCAACCCGGACGTGTTCGAGGCCGCCTGCCGCGAGGCCGGGCAGCCGCTGACGCTGCGCCGTCACGAAGGCTACGACCACGGTTATTACTTCATCTCGACCTTCATCGCCGACCACCTCGCGCATCACGCGAAGACGCTGCTGGCCTGAGCGGCGCGCATTCCGCAGCACCTTCGGCGACACCGCCGGCAACAAAAAGCCCGCGACACGAGCGCTCGTGTCGCGGGCTTTTTTCGAGTGCGCGGCGCGTGTGCCGCTTCAGGCCGTCGCGCGATACCGTCCCATCAGGCTCGCCGCATAGACCAGCGCCGACAGCGCGGTGATCCAGAAGCTGGTCGGCCAGTCGGTGTAGTAGGCGAGGGTGACGCCGAACCAGGCCTCGGCCAGCGCGAACAGCGCGGCCAGCCAGACGCCGCTGGACAGGCGCGTGCTGAGGTTCTGCGCGGCGGCGGCCGGGCCGACCAGCAGCGTGAACACCAGCAGCACGCCGACGATCTGTGTGCAGGCCGCCACCGCCAGCGCGCAGATCGCCAGGAACAGCACCGACACCAGCCGCAGCGATACGCCCTTGGCCTCGGCCAGCTCCGGCTGCAGCGAGGCGAACACCAGCGGACGCATGATCGCGGCCAGCGCGATGAGGCTGACCGCGCCGATGCCGGCCAGCACCATCAGCGTGGCATGGCTCACGCCGAGCACGTTGCCGAACAGCAGGGCGGTGACCTGGGTGGCGTAGCTGGTATAGAAATGCAGGAACAGCAGGCCGGCGCCGAGCGCGAGCGAGAGGATCACGCCGATCGCCACGTCGCGGCCCGCGAGCTTCTCGCCGAGCGCGCCCATCGCGATGCCGGCCGCCAGCGTGAAGCCGACCATGCCCCAGATCGGCGAGAGGCCGAGCAGCACCGCGCCGGTGGCGCCGGTGAAGCCGACGTGCGAGAGCGCGTGACCGGCGAAGGTCTGGCCGCGCAGCACCAGGAAGTAGCCCACCACACCGGCCAGCACCGCGACGATGCCCGACGCGATGAACGCGTTGACCATGAATTCGTATTCAAACATCGTGCCGGTGTCCGTGCGTGTTGCCTTGTGCGTGGCCGCCATGCGCATGGCCGTGGCCGTGTGCGTGCCCATGCGCGCCGTGCGAATGCGAGCCGTCTTCCTCGTGTTCGTGATCGTGCTTTTCCACCTCGACGTCGCCCGACATCACGAAGATGCGGCCGTTCACGCGCATCACGTCGATCGGCGAGCCGTAGAGCCGCGACAGTACCGGCCGCGTGATCACCTCGTCGACCGTGCCGAGCGCGGCCGTGCCATTGCCGAGATACAGCACGCGATCGAGCGCGTTGAGCAGCGGATTCAGTTCATGCGCCGAGAACAGCACGGTGATGCCGAGCTCCTGCTGCACGCGCCGCACCAGCTCGACCACGCCGCGCTGGTGATGCGGATCGAGGCTGATCAGCGGCTCGTCGAGCAACAGCAGCTTCGGCGCGCCGAGCAGGCATTGCGCCAGCAGCAGGCGCTGGCGCTCGCCGCCCGACAGCTCGAACAGCGGCCGTCGGGCGAGCGCGGTGCCGCCCACCAGATCGAGCACGCGCGCCACGTCGGCGCGTACCTCGGCGCTGGCATGCGGCAGGCCCCAGCGGTGGCCGTCGGCGGCCATCGCCACGAAGTCGTGGCCGCGCACGCGGCGCCCGGCCAGCGCGCTGCGGATCTGCGGCATGTAGCCGATGGCGGGATTGCCGCGCGCCACCGGCGCGCCGGCCACCGCGATGCGGCCGGCGGCGGCGGGCACCAGGCCCAGCACCGCGCGCATCAGGGTGGTCTTGCCGGCGCCGTTGGGCCCCAGCACGCCGACGAATTCGCCGGCCTCGACGGCCAGGCTCACCTCGCGCAGGATCGTGCGTCCGCCCAGTTCGAGCGTGACGCGATCGAGCGCGAGCGCGGGAGAGGAAGAGGTCATGGGTTCAATGTCGGCCCAGCGCGGCGCCCAGCGCATCGAGCTGCGCGAGCATCCACTGCTGGAAGGTCTTGCCGGCCGGTTGCGTCTCGGTGACGCTGACGGTCGGCACCGAGGCGTCCTTCGCGATCTTCAGCATGCGCTTGGTCATCGGCTCCTCGGCCTGGCTGTTGTAGATCAGCACCTTCACCTGGCGCTTGCGCAGGTCGTTCTCGAAGGCGGCGATATCCGTCGCGCTCGCCTCCGTGTCGTTCATGGTCGCCAGCTGGAAGCGCAGGTTGCGCATTTCCAGGCCGATCGCGTCCGACATGTAGCCGAACACCGGCTCGGTGGCCGTCACCGGCACGCCCTTGTACTGCGCGCGCAGCGCGGCGACCTTGGCGTCGATCGGCTTGAGCGAGGCCAGGAAGCCGGCCAGGTTCGCGTCGTAGTCGGCCTTGTGCGACGGGTCGGCGGCGCCCAGCGCCGCGCTGATCGCCAGCGCCGCGGCCGGCATGGTGGCCGGATCGTACCAGAGATGCGGGTTGTCGCCGGGCTTCTTGCCGACCAGGTCGGCCACAACGATGGTCTTGCGCGTGGCGTTCTTCGAGGCGGCCAGCAGCTTGCCCATCCAGGGATCGTAGTCGGCGCCGTTGTAGACCACCAGGTTCGCGTGCTGCAGCGCGCGCGCCGTCTTCGGGCTGGCCTCGAACAGGTGCGGATCCTGGTCCGGGTTGCTGAGGATGCTGGTCACCGACACGTTGGCGCCGCCGATCTGCTTGATCACGTCGCCGTAGAAGTTCTCGGCGGCCACCACCTGCAGCTTGGCGGTCTGCGCGGCGGCGGGGCCGGCGAAACCGGCGAGGCCCGCCACCGACAGGGCGGCGCAGCCGGCGGCGAACCAGCGGATCAGGCGGGAGCGGGCGCGCAGCGGCGCGCGCGACGTGGCGGCGTAAGTCATGCTTGTTCCTCGACGGGGGTGGCAGTCGCGCGCCCGGAATGGGCGCGCGGCGGGTGCGTCACGCGTGCGGCGCGCCCTTGGGATGGGTCTTGCATTCGCCGCACAGGCCGGTCAGCTCGACTACCTGGCGGTGCATCTCGAAACCGTGCGCCGATTCGCAGGACGAGAGCTGGCGCGCCAGCTCGGCGCCGGGAATCTCGACCGTGTCGCCGCAGGATTCGCAGATCAGGAACTGGCCCTGGTGGGGCGGCCCGATCTCGCAGCAGGCCAGGAAGGCATTGCGCGATTCGATGCGATGGATGAAGCCGTGCTCGACCAGGAAGTCGAGCGCGCGATAGACCGTGGTGGGCGGCATGCGGCCGCGTTCGGGCGCCAGTTCGCCGATCAGGTCGTAGGCGCCGATCGGCCGCTGCGCGGCCAGCACCTTTTCATAGACCTGCCGCCGCAGCGGCGTCCAGGTGAGGCCATGCTCGGCGGCGAACGCGTCGGCACGGGCGAGGCGGGCATCCAGGGGCGAGGTCGAGGCCATGACGGGCACCTTCCGAAGGCAGGGAAAGACGAATGATATAACGTATCGCCGCCCTGTGCATGGCCTGCCGCCGCGCGCGGCTGCGCGCCATGCGGCAGCGCATCATCGAAACCGGCGCTTTCGCCTTGACAGCACCCGTTTGGTATCCGATTATTCGATCGCAATCTGAGCAAATGATCATTCGATGAGCGTTAGCTCACTGAATGCCGGATGACACCACGAACAACGAATCGGAGACACCAGTGAGATTGCAGGACAAGGTCGCGATTTTGACGGGCGCCGCCAGCGGCATCGGCGAAGCGGTTGCGCAGCGTTACCTGGACGAGGGCGCGCGCTGCGTGCTGGTCGACCTGAAGCCGGCCGGCGGCTCGCTGGCCGCGCTGATCGAGGCGCATCCCGATCGCGCCATCTCGATCACCGCCGACGTGACGCGGCGCGAGGACATCGAGCGCATCGTCGCGACCGCCGTCGAGCACTTCGGCGGCGTCGACATCCTGTTCAACAATGCGGCGCTGTTCGACATGCGCCCGCTGCTCGACGAGTCCTGGGACGTGTTCGACCGCCTGTTCTCGGTCAACGTGAAGGGCCTGTTCTTCCTGATGCAGGCGGTTGCCCAGCGCATGGTCGAGCAGGGCCGCGGCGGCAAGATCGTCAACATGTCCTCGCAGGCCGGCCGGCGCGGCGAGGCCCTGGTCTCGCACTACTGCGCGACCAAGGCCGCGGTGCTGAGCTACACGCAATCGGCCGCGCTGGCGCTGGCGCCGCACAAGATCAACGTCAACGGCATCGCGCCGGGCGTGGTCGACACGCCGATGTGGGAGCAGGTCGACGCGCTGTTCGCGCGCTACGAGAACCGGCCGCTCGGCGAGAAGAAGCGCCTGGTGGGCGAGGCCGTACCGCTCGGCCGCATGGGCCTGCCGGCCGACCTGACCGGCGCCGCGCTGTTCCTCGCCTCGGCCGATGCCGACTACATCACCGCCCAGACGCTCAATGTCGACGGCGGCAACTGGATGAGCTGAAGCCATGGCCGAGATCGTCGTCGCCGGCGAACTGCTGGCCGAATTCGTCGCCGCCCGGCGCGGCCAGGGTTTCGCCGAGCCGGGCGAGTTCACCGGCCCGTTCCCGAGCGGCGCGCCGGCCATCTTCGCCGACCAGGCCGCGCGCCTGGGCGCCTCGGTGGCCTACGCGGGCTGCGTGGGCCGCGACGCCTTCGGCGACGCGATCGTGGCGCGGCTGGCCTCGCACGGCGTGCGGACCGACGCGATCCGCCGCGTCGCGCGTCCCACCGGCCTGGCCTTCGTGGCCTACCGCGACGACGGCAGCCGCCAGTTCGTCTACAGCATCGACGGCAGCGCCTCGGCCCTGCTGGAGGCCGCCGACGTGACGGCCGCCATGTTCGAGGGCTGCCGCTATTACCACGTGATGGGTTCCTCGCTGACCAGCGAGAACGCCATCGCGGCCGTCAAGCGCGGCGTGATCGAGGCGGCCCGGGTGGGCGCGAGGATCTCCTTCGACCCGAACGTGCGCGCCGAGATGCTGGCCTTCAAGCCGATGCGCGCCGCGCTCGAGGAGCTGCTCGACGCCTGCCACCTGTTCCTGCCCAGCGAGGCCGACCTGCCGTTCTTCTGCGGCCCGCAGCCGGCCGAGCGCGCGATCGCGGGCCTGCTGGCCACCCGGCCGCTGCTCGAGCGGGTGGTGCTCAAGCGCGGCGCGGCCGGCAGCAGCGCCTTCGACCGCCAGGGCCAGATCGACGTGGGCGGCTACGAGACCACCGAGATCGATCCGACCGGCGCCGGCGACTGCTTCGGCGGCACCCTGGTGGCGAGCCTGATCCAGGGCTGGCCGATCGAGGCGGCGCTGTCGCGCGCCAACGCGGCCGGCGCGCTGGCGGTGGCGCGGGTGGGCCCGATGGAGGGCAACAGCTCGCCCGACGAGATCGTCGCCTTCCTCACCGAGCGAGGTATCGCATGTCCAGCCTGAGCCCCGCCGCCCCGCAAGCCGCCGTCGCGCCGGACACGCTCGGCGCGATCTTCGCCGCCAACCGCAAGGGCGCGCAGCGCGGCATCTATTCGGTCTGCAGCGCGCATGCCCTGGTGCTGGAGGCCGCCTTCGAGGCCGCCCGCGACGACGGCTCGCCGCTGCTGATCGAGGCCACCTGCAACCAGGTCAATCATCAGGGCGGCTATACCGGCATGACGCCGGTGGATTTCCGCCGCGAGGTGGAGGCGCTGGCCGCCCGCACGGGCTTTCCGCTCGAGGCGCTGGTGCTCGGCGGCGACCACCTCGGCCCGAACCCGTGGCGCCACCTGCGCGCCAAGGAAGCGATGCAGGAGGCGGCGACCATGGTGGCCGCCTACGTCGCGGCCGGCTTCACCAAGATCCATCTCGACGCCAGCATGGCCTGCGCCGACGACAGCGCGCCGCTGTCCGACACGCTGGTGGCCGAACGCGCGGCCCAGCTCTGCGCCGCCGCCGAGGCCGCGGCCGAGGCGGCCGGCAGCGCGCCGGTCTACGTGGTCGGCACCGAGGTGCCGGTGCCGGGCGGCGAGACCGCGAGCGAGGCCGCCGGCGTCGCCGAGGCCGATGCGGCCGACGCCGGCCCGCTGTCCCATATCCGCGTGACCCGCGCCGAGGCGATCGAGGCCACGCTGGAAGCGCATCGCGAAGCCTTCGCGCGCTACGGCCTGGAAGCGGCCTGGGCGCGCACGGTGGCGGTGGTGGCCCAGCCCGGCGTCGATTTCGACGATCGCCAGGTGCTCGACTACGCGCCGGCCAAGGCCGCCGAGCTGGCCGCCAGCATCCTCGCGGTGCCGCGCTTCGTGTTCGAGGCGCATTCGACCGACTACCAGACCGAAGCCTCGCTCGCCGCCCTGGTGCGCGACCACTTCGCGATCCTGAAGGTGGGCCCCGGGCTCACCTTCGCATTGCGCGAGGCGCTCTTCGCGCTGAGCTACATCGAGGAAGCGCTGGTCGACGAGAATCGACGCTCGCGGCTGCGCGAGGTGATCGACGAGGCGATGCGCGCGCGTCCCGAGCACTGGGCGCCCTACTACCGCGGCGACGAGGGCGCGCTGCGCCTGGCGCGCCAGTTCAGCTACAGCGACCGGATCCGCTACTACTGGCTGCAGCCGGCGGTGGCGGCCGCGGTCGAGCGGCTGTTCGCGAACCTGCGGCGGCAACTGCCGCCCGAGACCCTGGTGGCGCAATGGCTGCCCGACGTCTACGACGCGCGCCGCTCGCGTGCGCTCGGCGACGATCCGGCCGCCTGGGTCCGGTTCCGGATCCGCCACACGATTGCCCGCTACGCGCGAGCGTGCGGGATGCAGCAGGACGGGTGAGGCCGACGAGCCCGCCCGACGTGGAAAGACCGTCACAACGAAACACGAACAGCGATAAAACAGGAGACATGCCATGCAAGGACAGACGCTCATCGCCGCCGCCGCGCGACTTCTCGTGGGTGCCGCGTTCGCGTCGTCGGCGCTCGCCGCCCAGGCGGCGACGCTGACCATCGCGACGCTCAACAACCCCGACATGATCGAGCTGAAGAAGCTCTCGCCGGCCTTCGAGAAGGCGAACCCGGACATCAAGCTGAACTGGGTGATCCTCGAGGAGAACGTGCTGCGCCAGCGCGCCACCACCGACATCACCACCGGCAGCGGCCAGTTCGACGTGATGGCGATCGGCACCTACGAGGCGCCGCAATGGGGCAAGCGCGGCTGGCTCTCGCCGATGACGGGCCTGCCCGCCGACTACGACCTCAATGACGTGGTGAAGACCGCGCGCGACTCGCTGTCCTACAACGGCCAGCTCTATGCGCTGCCGTTCTACGTCGAGAGCTCGATGACCTACTACCGCAAGGACCTGTTCGCGGCCAAGGGTCTCAAGATGCCGGACCAGCCGACCTACGACCAGATCGCGCAGTTCGCCGACAAGCTGACCGACAAGGCCAACGGCACCTACGGCATCTGCCTGCGCGGCAAGGCCGGCTGGGGCGAGAACATGGCCTACGTGTCGACCGTGGTGAACACCTTCGGCGGGCGCTGGTTCGACGAGAACTGGAACGCGCAGCTCACCTCGCCGGAATGGAAGAAGGCGATCACGTTCTACGTGGACCTGCTGAAGAAGGACGGCCCCCCGGGAGCGAGCTCGAACGGCTTCAACGAGAACCTGACGCTGACCGCCTCGGGCAAGTGCGCGATGTGGATCGACGCGACGGTGGCCGCCGGCATGCTCTACAACAAGCAGCAGTCGCAGGTGGCCGACAAGATCGGCTTCGCGGCCGCGCCGGTGGCGGTCACGCCGAAGGGCTCGCACTGGCTGTGGGCCTGGGCGCTGGCGATCCCGAAGACCTCCAAGCAGCAGGACGCGGCCAAGAAGTTCATCACCTGGGCGACCTCCAAGCAGTACGTCGAGATGGTCGGCAAGGACGAGGGCTGGGCCTCGGTGCCGCCGGGCACGCGCCAGTCGACCTACGCGCGTGCCGAGTACAAGGCCGCCGCGCCGTTCTCGGACTTCGTGCTGAAGGCCATCGAGACCGCCGACGTCAACGATCCCTCGCTGAAGAAGGTGCCGTACACGGGCGTCCAGTACGTCGGGATTCCTGAGTTCCAGTCGTTCGGCACGGTGGTCGGCCAGTCGATCGCCGGCGCGGTGGCCGGCCAGATGACGGTCGACCAGGCACTGGCCGCCGGCCAGGCCGCCGCCGACCGCGCGGTTCGCCAGGCCGGCTACAAGAAGTAATTCCGTTCGAGCGTGTCACGCGATCCGGGCCGGCCGGATCGCGATGCTTCGGCGCGGGTGCCGCTGGTTCGGCGCCTCGCGCGAGATTCAAGAGGGTCCGAGCATGCGTCACCTACGTCTTCCCCTACATCACACGGCGCCCATGACCGATTCGTCTCCCGCCTCCGCCGCCTCCGCGCGCGGCAAGCCCGCCCGCTGGCTCGTCACACCTTCGGTGGCCGTGCTGCTGCTGTGGATGTCGATCCCGCTCGCGATGACGATCTGGTATTCGTTCACGCGCTACAACCTGCTGAACCCCGATGAAAAGGGTTTCGCGGGCCTGGACAACTACCATTACCTCGCCACCGATCCGTCCTTCCTGCCGGCGATCTGGCACACGCTGGTGCTGATCGTGGCGGTGCTGGCGATCACCGTGATCGGCGGCGTGCTGATGGCGGTGCTGTTCGACCGCAAGTTCTACGGCCAGGGCATCGCGCGCCTGCTGGCGATCGCGCCGTTCTTCGTGATGCCGACCGTCTCCGCGCTGATCTGGAAGAACATGATCCTGAACCCCGTCTACGGGCTGGTGGCCGGCGTGATGCGCGCCTTCGGCCTGACCCCGATCGACTGGTTCGCCGACTACCCGCTGACCGCGGTGATCATGATCGTCTCCTGGCAGTGGCTGCCGTTCGCCTTCCTGATCCTGTTCACCGCGATCCAGTCGCTCGACCAGGAGCAGAAGGAAGCCGCGCGCATCGACGGCGCCGGCCCGATCGCGATGTTCTTCTACATCACGCTGCCGCACCTGAAGCGCGCGATCGCGGTGGTGGTGATGATGGAAACCATCTTCCTGCTGTCGATCTTTGCCGAGATCTATACGACCACCGGCGGCGGTCCCGGCAACGCGACCACCAACCTGTCCTACCTGATCTACTCGCTGGGCCTGCAGCAGTTCGACGTCGGCCTCGCCTCGGCGGGCGGCATCCTGGCGGTGGTGCTGGCCAATATCGTGTCGTTCTTCCTGGTGCGCATGCTGGCGAAGAACCTGAAGGGGGAGTACGAAGCATGAGCGACCTGTCCTTGAAACAGAGCGCGGGCGGCCTCGACGCGCTCAAGCGCGCGATTCCCGGCGTGCTGGCCTGGCTGATCGCGCTGCTGCTGTTCTTCCCGATCTTCTGGATGGCGATCACCGCCTTCAAGACCGAGCAGCAGGCCTACTCGATGTCGCTGATCTTCACGCCCACGCTCGACAGCTTCCGCGAGGTGTTCGCGCGCAGCAACTACTTCGGCTTCGCCTGGAACTCGATCCTGATCTCGGTCGGCGTGACCGTGGTGTGCCTGCTGTTCGCGGTGCCGGCCGCCTACGCGATGGCCTTCTTCCCGACCGGGCGCACCCAGAAGGTCCTGCTCTGGATGCTGTCGACCAAGATGATGCCCTCGGTGGGCGTGCTGGTGCCGATCTACCTGCTCTGGAAGAACTCGGGGCTGCTCGACACGGTGAGCGGCGTGGTGATCATCTACACCCTGATCAACCTGCCGATCGCGGTGTGGATGACCTTCACCTACTTCACCGAGATCCCGCGCGACATCCTGGAAGCGGGCCGCATCGACGGCGCCACCACCTGGCAGGAGATCGTCTACCTGCTGATGCCGATGGCGCTGCCGGGCCTGGCCTCCACCTCGCTGCTGCTGGTGATCCTGTCGTGGAACGAGGCCTTCTGGAGCATCAACCTGACCAGCTCCAACGCGGCGCCGCTGACGGTGTTCATCGCTTCCTACTCGAGCCCCGAGGGCCTGTTCTGGGCCAAGCTGTCGGCCGCCTCGCTGCTGGCGGTGGCGCCGATCCTGATCGTCGGCTGGCTGTCGCAGAAGCAACTGGTGCGCGGCCTCACCTTTGGAGCCGTCAAGTGAGCGCGCCGGGCATCGAGGGACGCGACCGGCTGCTGATCTGCGACTGCGACGGCGTGCTGATCGACAGCGAGGCGGTGGCCGCCGGCGTGCTGGTGCGCGAGCTGGAAGCGCGCTGGCCCGGCGTCGAGGTGCGGCCGATCGTGCTGCCGCTGCTGGGCCTGCGCACCGAGCGCGTGCTGGCCGGCGCCGCCGCGCAGGCCGGGCACACGCTGTCGGCCGAGGAGATCGAGACGATCCGCGCCACGGTCGAGCGCGCCGCCGTGCAGGCGCCGGCGGTGGACGGCATCGACGCGGCGCTGGCCGCGATCCCGCTGCCGATCGCCTGCGCCAGCAACAGCAACCGCCCCTATGTGGAAGCGGCGCTCACCCGCACCGGCCTGAAGCGCCATTTCGGCGAGCGCCTGTTCTGCGCCGACGGCGTCGAGCGGCCCAAGCCGGCGCCCGACGTCTACCTGGCCGCCGCGCACACGCTGGGCTTCGCGCCCGAGCACTGCCTGGTGGTGGAGGACAGCGCCACCGGCATCACCGCGGCCGCGGCGGCCGGCATGACGGTGATCGGTTTCGTCGGCGGCGGGCATGCCTCGCCGTCGCAGGTCGATGCATTGCGCGCGATCGGCGCGCGCCATGTGTTCGATCGCATGGACCTGCTGCCGGGCCTGGTCGCGCAATGGATCGCGACCGGCACCGTGCAGTCGCAATGAACTGAGCCGGGCCGCCGCGCGCCGTCGAGCGCGCGTCGCCCGTCACGAACAGCAGCAAGACAGCGGAGACAAATCATGGCAAGCGTGCTTCTGCGCGATATCGGCAAGCGCTACGACGACAACGAAGTGCTGAGCAAGGTCAACCTCGACATCGCCGACGGCGAGTTCGTGGTGTTCGTCGGCCCCAGCGGCTGCGGCAAGTCCACGCTGATGCGGATGATCGCCGGGCTCGAGGACATCTCGGGCGGCGACCTGCTGATCGACGGCGTGCGCGTCAACGAGACGCCCAGCGCCAAGCGCGGCATCGCGATGGTGTTCCAGTCGTATGCGCTCTACCCGCACATGACGCTGTACGACAACATGGCCTTCGGCCTCAAGCTGGCCGGCGCGAAGAAGCCCGAGATCGACGCGGCGGTGCGCAATGCCGCCAGGATCCTGCACATCGACCACCTGCTCGACCGCAAGCCCAAGCAGCTCTCGGGCGGCCAGCGCCAGCGCGTCGCGATCGGCCGCGCGATCACGCGCAAGCCCAAGGTGTTCCTGTTCGACGAGCCGCTGTCGAACCTCGACGCGGCGCTGCGCGTGAAGATGCGCCTGGAGTTCGCGCGCCTGCACGACGAGCTGAAGACCACCATGATCTACGTGACGCATGATCAGGTGGAAGCCATGACGCTGGCCGACAAGATCGTGGTGCTCTCGAATGGCAGCGTGCAGCAGGTCGGCTCGCCCAACGCGCTCTACCATGCGCCGGCCAACCGCTTCGTGGCCGGCTTCATCGGCTCGCCGAAGATGAACTTCCTGGAAGGCGTGGCGCAAGCCGTTTCGCCCGAGGAAGTGACGGTGCGCTTCGAGAGCGGCGAATCGCAGCGCGTGGCGGTGCGCACCGGTTCGCTGCGCGTGGGCGACAAGGTGACGGTCGGGATCCGCCCCGAGCACGTCCAGGTCGGCGCGGCCGAGGGCGAGGGCGTGGCGGTGCGCACCATGGCGGTGGAATCGCTGGGCGACTCGGCGTATCTGTACGCGGAATCGAAGATCGCGCCGGACGGCATGATCGCGCGGATCCCGCCGCTCGAGACGCATCGCCCGGGCGAGGTGCTGCGCGTGCATGCGCAGCCCGAGCACTGCCACCTGTTCGACGCCGAGGGCCGTGCCTTCGAGCGCCGCCTGCCGCAGGCGCTGGCCGCCTGAGGCTGGGCCGGCAAGCGGTGGCGGCCCAGCGCCGCCCCGCTCGACACGACAAGGCCGCGCGAGTCCCGCGCGGCCTTGTCGTTTTCGGCGGCGAAATCGCGTCCGCGTTTCGATCGTCGTCCAAACGAAAACGGCGGCACCGAAGTGCCGCCGCCCGGGTTGCGCGATGTTCGCGCCATCGATCCTTTCGATTCCTTTCGATCCGCCGTCGCGCGCCTCAGTCCGCCAGCGCGGCGCGCGCGCAGCTCTCGTCGGTGACGATGCCCGACAGCCAGCCGCCGCGCAGCGCCGCCAGCACGGCCGTCTGCTTGCGCGGGCCGCCCGCGAAGCCGATGGTCGGCCGGCGCGGCGGCGCATCGAGCGAGACGCTGGTCACGCGCGCGGTGGACGGCGTGACCACGCTGCGGCCGCGCGCATCCATCGGCAGCCCGATCATCTCGGCTACCGCGCCGTATTCGATCATCTCGTTCAGTTCGTCGGCGGTGATGAAGCCGTCCACGTACAGCGGGCAGTCCGGGCCGACGTTGCCGATCCCGACGAAGGCCACGTCGGCATCGGCCGTGAGCTGCTCGACGATCCGGTACAGGCGGTGGTTGCACCACTGCGCGCGCTCGGCCACGTTGTCGGCGAACAGCGGCGCGGGCAGCAGGAAGTGCTTGCCGCCGGTCTTCTCCGAGATGTGCTGGGCCACGTCGTAGGGATTGGACGAGCCGTCCTGGGCGATCGCGCCGACCATCGACACCAGCCGGTGCTGGGGCCGCTCGATCTGCGCGATCTGCGCGACCGCGGCCTTCAGGGTCCGGCCGCTGCTGACCGCGATCACCATCGGCCGCTCCTCGTTGAGGTAGCGCTCCATCACCTGGGCGCCGGCCACCGCCAGCTTGCGGTCGATCGCGTCGGGCGTGTCGGCGTCGATCGGCACCACCTCGCAGAGCGACAGGCCGTAGCGCTCCGACAACTGCGCGGCCAGGTCGAGACAGTCGGCCACGCGATGATCGACGCGCACCCGGATCAGGTTCTTCTCGACCGCGAAGGCCACCAGCCGCTGCGCGACCGGGCGCGAGACCTGCAGCTTCTCGGCGATCTCGTTCTGCGTGTCGCCGGCGACGTAGTAGAGCCAGGCGGCGCGCGTCGCGAGGTCGAGTTTTTCGGAGGACTTGGGCACGTGGGCTGGGCTCGTCGAGCGGGCGTCTGGCTGGAAAGTTAGGGATCGTATCGCAAAGCGCGTCAGGCAAGCCGCTGTCGCGAGGGCTCGAACAGCGGCCGCACGTGGCGATACAGCGCGCGATAGGTGTCGAGGCGCTCGCGCAGCCAGGCGTGACGGGCCGCGTCGGGCACGTATTCGGCCGACAGCGGCGGCTTGGTCAACACCTGCGACGCGTCGCCGCCATCGGCCAGCCAGCCGAGCCGCGCCGCGCCGAGCGCCGCGCCGGTCGCGCCGCCGCCGAGCTGGTGGGTGCGCACGTCGAGCGCGTCGGCCACCAGTTGCGCCCAGTAGGCGCTGCGCGCGCCGCCGCCGATCAGCGCCAGCGAGGCCGCGCTGGAGCCGGCCGCCACCAGTGCGTCGTGGCCGTCGGCCAGCGCCAGCGTGACGCCTTCCAGCACCGCGTAGCCGAGCCGCGCGCGGTCGGTGCCATGCGTCATGCCGTAGAACACGCCTTGCGCGTAAGGGTCGTTGTGCGGGGTGCGCTCGCCGGACAGATAGGGCAGGAAGATCGGCGCCACGGCCAGCGCGGCCGGATCGAGCGCCTCGACCTCGGCGATCAGGGTCGGCTCGTCGGTCGAGGTCAGCTTGCAGACCCAGCGCAGGCAGCTCGCGGCGGACAGCACCACGCTCATCTGCTGCCAGCGATCGGGGATCGCGTGGCAGAACGCATGCAGGGCCGATTCGGGATAGGGCATGAAACGGTCGCCGACGATGCTCAGCACGCCCGAGGTGCCGAGCGAGACGAAGCCGTCGCCGGGCTGGGTGGCGCCGATGCCGAGCGCGCTGGTGGCGTTGTCGCCGCCGCCGCCCGCCACCACGATGCCTTCGGCCAGGCCCAGCTCGCGTGCCGCCTCGGCGCGCAAGGTGCCCGAGGGCGCGTTGCCCTCGACGATGCGCGGCATCTGCTCGCGTCGCATGCCGCCCGCCTCGAGCAGGCTGCCCGACCAGTCGCGGCGCGCCACGTCCAGCCACAGCGTGCCGGCCGCGTCCGAGGGATCGGAGACGCGGTTGCCGGTCAGCCGCAGCCGCAGGTAGTCCTTGGGCAGCAGCACGCAGTCGATCTTGCCGAACACCTCCGGCTCGTGCGTGGCGACCCAGATCAGCTTGGGCGCGGTGAAGCCCGGCATCGCCAGGTTGCCGGCCAGCCGGTGCAGCTCGGGTGCGCGGCGCGTGAGCGTCGAGCATTCCTCGTCGCTGCGCATGTCGTTCCAGAGGATCGCGGGCCGCAGCACGCGATCCTCGCGATCGAGCAGCACGGCGCCGTGCATCTGGCCCGACAGGCCGATGCCGCGCACCTGGGCGTATTCGGCCGGATATCTGGCGCGCAGCGCCGCGAGCGCCTCGCGGGTGCCCTGCCACCAGTCCTCGGGATGTTGTTCGGCCCAGCGCGGATGTGGGCGCGACACGGTGAATGGCGTACCCGCCGTGCCGACGACCGTGCCGTCGGGGGAAAGCAGCAGCACCTTGACTTCCGAGGTGCCGAGATCGATGCCGAGATACATGATGGGCGGAAGCAGTCCGTCGTCAGAGAGTCGCTACTGTAGCCGCGCGGCGCGGGCCGTGCCAATGCCGGATGACCCGCACGGGCGGGGCGCGATGGCGCCCGGGCCCGCGCCGGGCCGGTATTTCGGTCGCTAGCTCAGCCGCTGCGTCAGCGCGAGGCGAACCAGGCGTCGACGCGCGCCATCCCCGCGCGCAGCACCCGCGCGAGCCGTTCGTCGTCGGCCAGCGAGCCCCACAGCGAGCGCTCGGCGGCCAGCGCGGCGACCGGATCGTCGGCCGCCACGATCGCGCGCGCCACGCCCGGGTCCATTACGCCGTCCTGGTACTCGTAGGGCAGCAGGCCCTGCGACCAGCGTTCCAGGAAGCGCAGGAACAGGGCGGGCAGCACGGCGGTCGAGACCGGCTCGGCGCCGCGCGCGAAGCAGTCGGCCAGGGTCGGCGCGATGAAGCCGGGGATCTTCGAGAAGCCGTCGGCGGCCACGCGCTGGTTGGTGTCGAGGATGTAGGGATTGCCGAAGCGCTCCAGCACCACGTCGCGATACCGTGCCAGGTCGAGCGGGCTCGGGTTCAGCGAGGGGATCACGTCGTCGCTGACATAGTCGTGCGCGAGCTGGCGGATCGCCGCGTCGTGGGTGCCTTCGTGGATGTAGCTCAGGCCCGCCAGCGTGCCGGCCCAGGCGATGCAGCTGTGGGTGGCGTTGAGGATGCGGATCTTCGCTTCCTCGTAGGGATGCACGTCCTGCACCAGCTCCGCGCCGGCCTGCTCCCAGGCCGGGCGGCCCGCCACGAAGCGGTCCTCGATCACCCACTGGATGAAGGATTCGCCCATCACCGGGCAGGCGTCGTCCACGCCGGTGGCGGCTTTCACGCGCTCGGCCACGTCCGGCGTGGGGCGCGGCGTGATGCGGTCGACCATCGCGCTCGGGCAGGACACGTTGGCGTCGAACCAGGCCAGCAGCCCGGCCAGGCCGCGCCGTTCCAGGAACTCGCGCATGCCAGCCTCGAAGCGCGCGCCGTTGCTGCGCAGGTTGTCGCAGCTTTGCAGCGTCAGCGGCCCGGCGCCGCGCGCCTGCCGTTCGGCCAGCAGTGCGGCCAGCGCGCCGTAGATGGTGGTGCGCGCGCCCTGCAGGTCGGCGGCCAGGTCGGGGTTGCCGGCGTCGAGCCGGTTGTGTTCGTCGAGGTAGTAGCCGCCCTCGGTCACCGTGAACGACACGATGCGGCAGGCCGGATCGGCGCCGGCCTCGACCAGCGCCTTCAGGTCGATCGACCAGGGCAGCACGCGCGTGATCGAGCGGATCGTCTCGTAGGCGCGTTCGCCGCCGGGCGTGACGGTCTCGAGCGTGTAGGCGCCGTGCTGGGCGGCCAGCGCGTCCATGGTGGCGCGCATGTCGTCGCGGATGTTGGCGACCACCAGCGACCATTGGCCGGCGGTGTCGCCCGCGGCCGCGGCGGCTTGATTGACGCGATGCAGGTACCAGGCCTGATGGGCGCGGTGGAACGAACCGGCGCCGATATGCAGGATCACGGGCGCGACGGTCGGCGGAGGATTCATCCCTTGTCTCCTTGTGGCCGAAGACGGCCTCGTTAAGATCATTTGCTCGCTTTGTGAGCGAATGATCTTATTCGGGCTGGGGAAAGTCAAGGCGGATGGCGCGGATTTCGATGCTGCACTGCGTCGTGCGCGGGCCGCGGCGATGCCGCCGGAGCCTGCGCGCGCGGTCTTGCCGAAAAAGACAGTACCGATGCGCGGGCGATGTCTCGATACTGTCGTCTGGTCCCGATTGCGAGAGAGCGCGCCGATGAGCGATACCCGATCCGATCCCGCCGCTGCCGCCATGACGGTGCGCGACGCGGTGCTCGACCTGCTGCGCCAGTTCGGCATCGACAAGGTGTTCGGCAATCCCGGCTCGACCGAGCTGCCGATGTTTCGCGATTTCCCGGCCGATCTCGACTACGTGCTCGGGCTGCAGGAGGCGGTGGTGGTCGGGATGGCCGACGGCTATGCGCAGGCGAGCGGCCGGGCGGCGCTGGTCAACCTGCATTCGGCCGCCGGGCTCGGCAACGCGATGGGCAACCTGTTCACGGCCTTTCGCAACCACACGCCGCTGATCGTCACGGCGGGGCAGCAGGCGCGCTCGCTGCTGCCGCTCGATCCCTATCTTGGCGCGCAGCGCGCGGCCGAGCTGCCGCAGCCCTATGTGAAATGGAGCGTCGAGCCAGCCCGCGCGCAGGATGTGCCCGCCGCGATCGCGCGCGCCTGGCGGATCGCGATGCAGGAGCCGCGCGGGCCGGTGTTCGTGTCGGTGCCGGTGGACGACTGGGACCAGCCGGCCGAGCCGGTGGCGCCGCGCGCGGTGAGCCAGGTGCAGGGGCCTGATCCGGAGGCGCTGGCGCGGCTCGGCGCGGCGCTGGAGGCCAGCGCGCGGCCGGCGCTGGTGGTGGGTGCCGCGCTGGCTCGCGGCGGCGCCTGGGACGAGACCGTCGCGCTGGCCTAGCGGCATCGCGCGCGCGTGTTCGCGGCGCCGGTTTCCGGGCGCTGCGCGTTCCCCGAGGACCACCGCCTGTTCGCCGGTTTCCTGCCGGCGATGCGCGAGCGCATCGTCGAGCGCCTGGCGGGGCACGACCTGGTGGTGGCGCTCGGCGCGCCCGCCTTCACCTATCACGTCGAGGGTTTCGGGCCGCACCTGCCGGACGGCGCGCGGCTGTGGCAACTGGTTGACGATCCCGGCGTGGCCGCCTGGACGCCGGTGGGCGACGCGCTGGTGGGCAACCTGCGGCTCGCGCTGGCGGGGCTGCTGGCGCGGCCGGTGCCGGCCGCCGTGACGGCGCGCGCGATGCCGGGCGCGCGCGAGGCGCCGGCGCGGGTCGGGCCCGGCGGTGGTGGAGAGGGCAGCGGCAGCGGCGGCCCGATGTCGGTCGCATTCGTGATGCAGACGCTGGCCGAGCTGCGCGAGGCGGCCGATATCGTGGTCGAGGAAGCGCCCAGCTCGCGGCCCGCGATGCAGCGGCACCTGCCCTTCACGCGGCCCGACAGCTTCTACACCATGGACAGCGGCGGGCTCGGCTACGCAATGCCGGCCGCGGTCGGCATTGCGCTGGCCGAGCCGGGCCGCCGCGTGATCGCGCTGCTCGGCGACGGCTCCAGCCTCTATGCGATCCAGGCGCTGTGGAGCGCCGCGCAGCGTCGCCTGCCGATCGCCTTCCTGATCCTCGCCAACGGCCGTTACGCGGCCCTGCAGGAATTCGCGCCCGTGTTCGGCTTCGCGGCCGGCGAGACGGTGCAGGGCACCGCGCTGCCCGGGCTCGATTTCGTCGCGCTCGCGCGCGGCTTCGGTTGCGAGGGCCGGCGCGTCGCGGATCCCGCGCTGCTGCGCGAGGCCTTGCAGGCCGCGCTGACGGGTCCCGGGCCGAGCCTGCTGGAGATCGTGGTGGCCTGAACGCGGCGCTTCGGGTCGTGCCGCCGGGCCGGCGTGAATCGTCTTATGATGCGCGGGCTCGCGCGGCGCGCCGCTGGTTCGGCACGCATCGCCTCACTCGATCGACCCTGCCGATCGGCGGCCAACGCGCGGCGAAACCACCATGAACCGGCCGCAAGATCGTCGAAGCGGCCGTCCCGGCAAGCGGCTTGCCAGAGCGCGCCGGAATCCGAGGAGAGTGAGGACATGAGCCGATTCGCCAGGGCGCCGGCGCGCCGCTTCGCATCGCACGACATCGTTGCGCGTCACCCGCATCGAGGCCGCGCATGAACGGCGCGCGGCAGGCCGCGGCCGCGGGCGGCGTCGATATCGGCACGACGCTCGACGCCGGCCCGTTCAGCCCGATGCAGGGCCTGGCCGTGCTGCTGGCCGCGTTGTCGATCGTGCTCGACGGTTTCGACGGCCAGTTGATCGGCTTCGCGATTCCGGCCCTGATCCGCGACTGGCATCTGGCGCGCGAGGCCTTCGTGCCGGCGGTGGCCACCGGCCTGGTCGGCATGGGGCTGGGCAGCGCCGCCGCGGGCCCGTTCGCCGATCGTTTCGGCCGCCGGCGCGCCGTGATCCTCAGCGTGTTCGTGTTCGGCGCGGCCACTTGCGCGATCGGCGCGGCGCAGGACATCGCCGGTCTCGCCGCGCTGCGCTTCGTGGCCGGCCTCGGCATCGGCGGCGCGCTGCCGACCGCCACCACCTTGACCGCCGAATTCACGCCGGCGCGCCATCGCACCCTGATGGTGACCGCCACCATCGTCTGCGTGCCGCTCGGCGGCATGCTGGCGGGGTTGTTCGCGCATGCGGTGCTGCCGGTGCAGGGCTGGCGGGGTTTGTTCGTCGCCGGCGGCGCGCTGCCGCTGCTGCTCGGTGTCGTGCTGCTCGCGACGCTGCCCGAATCGCCGCGCTACCTCGCCCGCCATCGCGCGCGCTGGCCCGAACTGGGACGTCTGCTGGCGCGCATGCGCCGGCCCGCGGCCGCCGATGCCGCCTTCAGCGATTCGGTCGAGCGGCACGCGGCCGCCGCCGCGGGCGCGGATGGTCGCGAGCAGCGGATCGTGGGCGGCGCGCCGTCAGCGAGGATCGGCGCCGAGCGGCGTGGTTTTCGCGCGCTGTTCGCCGACGGCCTGGCCGGCGACACGCTCGCGCTCTGGTGCGCGTTCTTCATGTCCCTGCTGGCCGTCTACAGCGCCTTCAGCTGGTTGCCGGCGATGCTGGCCGCGCAGGGCCTGAGCGTGGACGTGGCCGGCAGCGGCCTGACCGCCTACAACCTGGGCGGCGTGATCGGCGCGCTCGGCTGCGCGCTGGCGATCGCGCGCTGGGGTTCGCGCTGGCCGCTGGTATCGAGCGCGCTGGGCGGCGCGGCCAGCGCGGCCGCCTTGTTCAGTGTCGATGTCGCGAGCCAGCGCGGCTGGTTGCTGCTCGGGCTCGGCCTGCACGGATTGTTCGTCAACGCGGTGCAGGCCACCATGTACGCGCTCTGCGCGCACCTGTACGCCACCCCGGTGCGCGCCACCGGCACCGCCGGCGCGCTGATGGTCGGCCGGCTCGGCGCGATCTTCAGCGCCTTCGCCGGCGCCTGGGTGATCGGCGCGGGCGGGAAGGCCGGTTATCTGGCAATGCTGGTGGTGTCGATGATGATCGCGGCGCTCGCGCTGGCCGTACTGCGCGACCATGTGAAACCGTTGCGGGCGCAACGGTTTCGTCGGGAAGGGATCGCCGGCCCGTCGCGATGAGGGCCGGCCTTGCGTCGCGCCTGCCGCCTACAGCGTGGTGCGGACGTGCCACAGCTCGGGGAACAGCACCACATCTAGCATCTTGCGCAGATAGGGCGCGCCGTTGGTGCCGCCCGTGCCCTGCTTGAAGCCGATGATGCGCTCGACGGTGGTGACATGCCGGAAGCGCCATTGCCGGAACGCATCCTCGAGGTCGACCAGTTCCTCGGCCATCTCGTAGAGCTCCCAGTGCGCGGCGGGATCGCGATAGACGGCGAGCCAGGCCGCCTCGACCGAGGCGTCGTGCGCGGTCGGCGCGCGCCAGTCGCGCGCGAGCCGCTCGGCCGCGATCGGGAAACCGCGCCGCGCCAGCAGGCGCACCACCTCGTCGTAGAGCGAGGGCGCGTCGAGCGTGGCTTCCACCTCGGCGAGGATATCCGGGCGATGCGCGTGCGGCTTGAGCATCTGCTCGTTCTTGTTGCCGAGCAGGAATTCGAGCTGTCGGTACTGATAAGACTGGAAGCCCGAGGAAGCGCCCAGGTAGGGGCGCATCGCCGAATACTCCGATGGCGTCATGGTGGCCAGCACGTTCCAGGCCTGCACCAGTTGCTCGAGGATGCGCGAGACGCGCGCCAGCATCTTGAAGGCAGGCGGCAGCGCATCGCGGCGGATCGAATCGAGCGCCGCGCGCAGCTCGTAGAGCGCCAGCTTCATCCACAGTTCGCTGGTCTGGTGCTGGATGATGAACAGCATCTCGTTGTGGTCGGGCGAGAGCGGATGCTGGGCCTTCAGGATCGAGCCGAGCGACAGGTAGTCGCCATAGCTCATCGACTTCGAGAAATCGAGCTGGGCGTCGTGCCAGCCCTCGCCACCGGCGGCGGCCGGGGCTGGCGTGCCCGAGAACGGGCAGCGCGGCGGCGCTTCGGCGCCGTCGGTCTTGGAATGGTCAGGATTCACGATCAATGCTCTCCGGCAGGTCAGGGGCGCTCACGTCGGCGGGGGCGGCGGCTCAGGTCACCGCCGTGCGGGCCGCGAACTCGGGCGCCCGCCAGACCTCGGTGGCGAGCACTTCACGCAGCGCCTCGACGGCATCCCAGATATCGACGAAACGCGTGTAGAGCGGCGTGAAGCCGAAGCGCAGGATGCGCGGCTCGCGATAGTCGCCCACCACGCCGCGCGCGATCAGCGCGCGCATCACCTCGTAGCCGTGCGGATGCTCGAAGCTGACCTGCGAGCCGCGCCGTGCCGGCTCGCGCGGCGTGACCAGCCGCAGCTCGAGCCCGGCACAGCGCGACTCGACCAGCGTGATGAAGGCATCGGCCAGCGCCAGCGACTTGCGGCGGATCGCGCCCATGTCGGTCTCGTGGAAGATGTCGAGCCCGCATTCGACCATCGCCATCGAGACGATCGGCTGGGTGCCGCACAGGAAGCGCGAGATGCTCGCATCGGGCGCGAAGCCGGGCTCCATCGCGAACGGCGCGCGATGGCTCCACCAGCCCGACAGCGGCTGCTCGAAGCTGGCCTGGTGGCGCTTCGGCACCCAGGTGAAGGCCGGCGAGCCGGGGCCGCCGTTCAGGTATTTGTAGGTGCAGCCGACCGCGCCGTCGGCCGCCGCGCCGTTCAGGTCGACCGGCACCGCGCCGGCCGAGTGGGCCAGGTCCCACAGCATCAGTGCGCCGGCCTGCTGCGCGTGGCGCGTGAGGGCGGCCATGTCGTGCATGTAGCCGCTGCGGTAGTTGACGTGGGTGATCATCGCGACCGCGCAATCGGCGTCGATCGCGGCTTCCAGCTCGGCCGCGTCGTCGACCAGGCGCAACTCGTAACCGCGATCGAGCTGGGCGATCAGCCCTTGCGCGATATAGAGGTCGGACGGGAAGTTGGAGCGCTCCGAGACGATCACGCGGCGCTCGGGCGCGCGTCTGGCCTGCTCGCGCAGCATCGCCGAGAGCAGCTTGAACAGGTTCACCGAGATCGTGTCGGTGATCACCACCTCGCCCTCGGCGGCGCCGATCAGCGGCGCGAGCCGGTCGCCCAGGCGACGCGGCAACGCGAACCAGCCGGCGGTGTTCCAGCTGCGGATCAGGTCGCGTCCCCATTCGGCCTCGATCACCGCCTGGGCGCGCGCGGCCGAAGCCTTCGGGCGCGCGCCGAGCGAATTGCCGTCGAGGTAGAGGGTGTCGTCGGGCAGGGCGAAACGCTCGCGCAGCGGGGCGAGCGGGTCGTCGCGATCGAGGGCGAGCGCATCTTCACGGGTTTGCATGGTGCGGATCGATTGGGTTCGTGAGTGGGGGAGGCGCGAGCGGCAGCCGCGCGCCGGAAAGTCGGATCGGGGAATTCAGGGCGTCGCGCGATCGGCGGGCAGCGCGCGCAGTACCGCGCGCACCGGGCTCGCATCGAGCGTCGCGAACTTGAGCGGCAGCGCGATCAACTCGTAGTCGCCGGCCGGCACGGCATCCAGCACCAGGCCTTCCAGGATCGCCATGCCGTGCGCGCGCACGCGGCGGTGCGCGTCCATGGTCTTCGATTCCTGTGGGTCCAGCGAGGGTGTGTCGATGCCGATCAGGCGCACGCCGTGCGCGGCCAGCAGGTCGATGGTGGCCGCCTCGACCGCGCAGAAGGCGTTGTCCCAGGCTTGTTGCGGTGCGTTCGCGTAAGTGCGCAGCAGCACGCGCGGCGGGCAGCCCGCCAAGGCGGCGGCGATCCGCGCGGGCGCCACCGCGGGCGCGGCGCCCAGGCAGTCGATCACGCGGCAGGCGCCGAGGTAGGCATCGAGCGGCACCGCGCCGATCGGCGCGCCTTCGGCGTCGTAATGCAGGGGCGCGTCGGCGTGCGCGCCGGTATGCGGCGAGAGCGTCAGCCGCGCGACATTGACCGGCGAGCCGGCCTCCATGCGCCACACGCGCTCGACCGCGACCTCGGTATCACCGGGCCAGACGGGCGTGGCGGGGGAGATGGCCGGCGAAATATCCCAGAGCGTTTCCATGGTTTTTCATCAAGTCTCCATAGCGGGAATGATAGGTAATCGGCGCCGCACAGTGCTTGCGAAATAAACATGGACATTCGGCAAATATCGCAGATAATTTGAACGATAGCTAAAACGGGGACCAGAAATGCATGCAATCTCGCTCGACGCTACTGATTGCCGTATTCTCGCCGTATTGCAGCAGGAGGGCCGGATCAGCAACCTCGACCTGGCCGAGCGCATCTCCTTGTCGCCGTCCGCCTGCCTGAGGCGGATGCGCCTGCTGGAGGAGCAGGGCGTGATCGAGTGCTATCGCGCCTGTCTGAGCCGCGAAAAGCTCGGCTTCGAGCTGGAGGCTTTCGTGCAGGTGTCGATGCGCAACGACCAGGAGCAATGGCACGAGCGCTTCGCCGAGGCGCTGAAGGAATGGCCGGAGGTGGTATCGGCCTTCGTGGTGACGGGCGAGACGCATTATCTGCTGCGCGTGCTGGCCCACAATCTCAAGCACTATTCGGAATTCGTGCTCAATCACCTCTACAAGGCGCCGGGCGTGATGGATATCCGTTCCAACATCGTCCTGCAGACGCTCAAGGATGAGGCGGGCCCGCCCGTCTCGCTGGCCCGCACCGGGGCGGTCAGAGCGGATTGAGTCCGTGGAACGCGCCGCCGTGGAACACCAGCGGCGCGAGCGAACCGGCTTCGGGATGCAGGCCGCAGCGTTCCACCTCGCCGACGAAGATCACGTGGTCGCCCTCGTCGTAGCGGCTGCGGTTATGGCACTCGAACCAGGCCAGCGCGCCGTCGAGCACCGGCATGCCGGATTGGCCGGCGGCGTGCGAGACCCCCTCGAAGCGGTCGCCCTTGGCGGTCGCGAAGCGCTTGCAGAGATCGAGCTGCGACGCGGCCAGCACATTGATCACATAATGGCTGTTGCCGCGGAATACCGGCAGCGAGGCCGAGCGCGTCGCCAGGCTCCAGAGCACCAGCGGCGGCGCCAGCGAGACCGAATTGAAGGAACTCGCGGTGATGCCGATCAGCTGGCCGTGCGGCGCGCGCGTGGTGATCACGGTCACGCCGGTGGCGAACTGGCCGAGCGCCTGCCGGAACGCGGCGGCGTCGAAGTCGGGCGGGGTGGCGCGGATCGTCATCGCGGCACGGCCCTCGGCGCGGCGCCCGCGCGGCGGCGAAACAGGTTGGAAGAGGTCATCTGGAAATCGGGAAATTTGTCCCGATTTTAACGGAATCGATGGCTGCCGCGACCCGGCGGCCCGAAACGATCCGGCCGAACCCCGGCCGGGTCCTCTGTCAGGAGCGAACATGAATCAGGCAGTGCAGGAAGTCGCCGTGTTCGGCGGCGGGTGTTTCTGGTGCACCGAGGCGGTGTTTCTCGATGTCGAGGGCGTGCTCGCGGTCGAATCGGGTTATGCGGGCGGCCACACGCGCAACCCGGGCTATCGCGAGGTCTGCGACGGCGATACCGGCCACGCCGAGGTGGTGAAGGTCAGCTACGACCCGGCGCGCATCAGCTATCGCGAGGTGCTCGAGATCTTCTTCGCCACGCACGATCCGACCCAGCTGAACCGCCAGGGCGCCGACGTCGGCACCCAGTACCGCTCGGTGGTGTTCGCCGAGTCGGATGCGCAGCGCGAGGCCGCGCTGGAGGTGATCGCCACGCTCGAGCGCGAGCATATCTTCGGCGCGCCGATCGTCACCAAGGTCGAGCTGCTGGACGGCAACTACTGGCCGGCCGAGGAGTATCACCAGAACTATTTCGCGCGCAATCCGCAGCAGGGTTATTGCGCGGCGGTGATCGGCCCGAAGATCGCGAAATTCCGCCAGAAGTTCGCGCATCGGCTGAAGTCGAATCGCGGTTGAGTGCGGCACGCAACGGAACGGCGGCACCTCGATCGGGGTGCCGCCGTTTTTTCATGGCGCGACGGGAGGCGAGGGGCGGGCGGTTCAGGCTGCGTCTGAGCGCAGCCGCTCGACGGCCGCGCCGATCGCCCGCGCCAGCTCGATGCAGGACAGCGGCGCCGAGCCCTCGGCCTTGTTGTTGATGGTGATCAGCACCGGCTGGCCGGCCAGCACGTAGCGCGCGGCCAGGTCGGCCAGTGCGTGGCGCGTGTTCGGATCCTCGTCGACCAGCTTGTCGAACGGATCGTACTTGGCCTTGGCCTGCTCGTACTTGAAGCCGCCGTGCAGGCTCCAGCGCACCACCAGCGGCCCGGGCGTGTCGCCGTCGAGCAGCGCGAGCGCGGCAGCCTGGCGCAAGGGGTCGGGCATCCGCGCATGCAGGCCGACGCAGTAGCGCACGCCGGCGCTCGCCAGCATGCGGATGAAGCGCGGCGTGAGCAGCGCGCCGTCGCGGATCTCGATCGCGTAGCGCGGCCCGTCGGGCTCGGCCGGCAGCGGCGGCAGGGCGGCGAAGAAGGCCGCCAGGCGCTCGATCAGCCCGGCCGGGTCGGCCAGCAATTGGTCGGGCAGCGGCGAGAACTGGAACACCAGCGCGCCGGCCTTGCGGCCCAGGCCGTCCAGGCAGGGGCGCACGAAGTCGTCGGTGGCGATGCGCGCGTCGAGGAAGGCCGGGTTCGGGCCGGCCGGCTCGCCGCGCGAGCCGCGCACCACCGCGTCGGTGACCGAGGCGGGCGCCTTGATCACGAAGCGGAAATCCTCGGGCACCTGCTGCGCGTAACGCAGGTACTCGGCCATCGAGAGCGGCGCGTAGAAGGAGCGGTCGATGCTGACGCTCTTGAGCAGCGGATGCGCGCCATAGGCTTCGAGGCCGTCGCGCGAGAGCTTCTGCGCCGAGTAGTCCTCGCCGTAGACGATGCCGTTCCAGCCCGGGAACGACCAGGTCGAGGTGCCGAGATGCACGCCGGGCGGCAGGGCCGCGGCGGTGGCGGCCACCGCCTCGTCGATCGCGGCGGCGGTGACGCCGCGCTTGCGCGAGCGGCGTGGCGCGGCGGGCTTGCCATCGGGCGAGCCGCCGGCCGCGATGGCGGCATCGGCGTCGAGATTGGCGTCGATGGTCGGCGGCGGTAGTTCCTCGTCGCCGAACAGCGAGTTCATGGCCGGTGCCAGGCGCGAATCGGCGGTGCCGGGGTGTGAAGGGGAATCGTCCTGCCGGGTTTCGGTTTCCGCGCCTGCGTCGTCCGCATCAGGGGATGCCACGGAAGCCGGGGCAGCCGCCGCGGCGGCGGGATCGTCGGCCGGGCGCGGCGCCGTGTCGGCGGCACCGCGCCGGCTGCCGCGCGGCGCGCGCGAGGGCGCGCCGGCGCTCGGCTGGCCGGCATCGGGCAAGGGCTCGCCGAACAGGTCGAACTGTCCGGCCTCGCGCGGCGGCGCGTCGTCCTGCGTCGTGGTTCGCGCGGCATCGCGCCGCGTGCTGCCTTCACCCATGCATGGCCGTTCGCTTGAGGCTGCCGTCAGCGCGGCAGCGGGTTCTCGTACATGTAGCGCCGCGACCAGGGCAGCGTTTTCGCGCTGCGGCCGGCCTTGCGGCAGACGAGCTGGTAGATCGACACGTCGTCGTTCTCGAACGCATAGGCGCAGCCCGCGAGATAGACGCGCCAGATCCGGAACTTCTCGTCGTCGACGAGCTGGCGGGCCTGGTCGGCCTTGGCTTCGAAGTTCTCGGTCCAGATGTCCAGCGTGCGCGCATAGTGCCGACGCAGGCTCTCGGCGTCAACCACCTCCAGGCCGCCGCGCTGCGCCGCCTCGATCGCCAGGCTCACGTGCGGCAGCTCGCCGTCCGGGAACACGTAGCGATCGATGAATTCGCCGCCGCCCAGCGAGGTCTCGCCGCTGTCCGCGTCCGAGGAGGTGATGCCGTGGTTCATCGCCACGCCGTCGTCGGCCAGCAGCTCGCGCACCTTGGTGAAGTAGCCCGGCAGGTTCTTGCGGCCGACGTGCTCGAACATGCCGACGCTGGTGATGCGGTCGAACTGGCCTTCCACGTCGCGGTAATCCTGCAGGCGAATCTCGATCTGGTTCTCGAGGCCGGCGCGGCGCACGCGCTCGGTGGCGAGGTCGAACTGGTTCTGCGAGAGCGTCACGCCAACGCAGTGCGCGCCGAACTTCTGCGCCGCGCGCAGCACCAGCGCGCCCCAGCCGCAGCCGATGTCGAGCAGGCGCTGGCCCGGCTGCAGCTGGATCTTGGTCAGGATGTGGTCGATCTTCTTGATCTGGGCGGTGGCCAGGTCCTCGTCGCCGTTCTCGAAGTAGGCGCAGGAATAGACCATGTTCTCGTCCAGCCACAGCCGGTAGAAATCGTTCGAGACGTCGTAGTGATACTGGATCGCCTTCTTGTCCGAATTCTTGGTGTGGGTGAAGTAGCGCGTGACGCGCGCCAGCTTGCTCGCATTGGTGACGGTGCTGCGCGCCAGCGAGTAGCCGATGTCGATGATGTCCGGCAGGCGCCCCTCGATATCGATCTTGCCCTTCACATAGGCCTCGCCGAGATTGTCGAGGCTCGGGTCGAGCAACAGCGGCAGGGCCGAGGCGTTGTTGACCTTCAGCGTCACCGCCGGCGCGCTGAAGTTGCCGAAATCGTGCTGGTCGCCATTCCACAGCACCAGGCGCGCCGGAAGGTTCGCCTTTTCCCGTACTTCGTCCGCCCACTGTGCCAGCTTCTTTTCCCAGAACATGAGGATTCTCCGTTGTCCGTTGAAACGAATACAGCCAAGTCTTCGTACTGACCCGCCGCGTCGAGGCGGCGGGCCGACATGCAAATCGAAACACGAGCTGCGCCGTGGGTTGCTCACGCGGCGCGAATCAGGTCAGGGCGAGAGCCGCTCGATGGTCCAGGCGCCAGCCGCGTTGCGCAGGTAGCGCAGGCGATCGTGCAGCCGCGAGGGCCGGCCTTGCCAGAACTCGATCGCCTCCGGCACCAGCCGGTAGCCGCCCCAGTGCGGCGGGCGCGGCGGGTTCTCGCCGTAGCGCGCGGCGAAGTCGCGTTCGCGCGCCTCCAGCACCTCGCGGTCGGCGATCACCGTGCTCTGCTCCGAGGCCCAGGCGCCGATGCGCGAGCCCACCGGGCGCGAGGCGAAATAGCTGTCGGATTCGGCTGCGCTGGTTTTCTCGATGCGGCCCTCGATGCGCACCTGGCGCTCGAGCTCGATCCAGTAGAACAGCAGCGCGGCATGGGGGTTGTGCGCGATCTCGCGGCCCTTGCGGCTCTCGTAGTTGGTGAAGAACACGAAGCCGCGCTCGTCCACGCCCTTGATCAGCACGATGCGCGCCGAGGGGCGGCCCTCGGCGTCGACCGTGGCCAGCGTCATGGTGTTCGGTTCGGGCAGTTGCGCGTCGAGCGCCTCCTTGAACCATTTGTCGAATTGACGGATGGGATCGGATGCGACGTCGGCCTCGTCGAGCGAGGCGCGCGAGTAGTTGATGCGGAGATCGGCGAGAGAGGTCATTTCTTATGCGAACGCTTCAATCTGGGGCCAGTATAGCCAAGGAAACAAAATCCTGCGTTGTGGTGTCGCGGCCGACCGGCATTGCGACGATCAGGCAAAATAGGCGCTTCGCGGCTGTTCCGCTTTCATTTCGCTTACCTACGCATGTCCCGCATCGACGCCGTCGCAACGCCTCACGATCTTACCCCGAGCCCGTCGAATCAGCTTGACGCAGCCGACCGCTCGCGGCGCTTCGGCGGGGTGGCGCGCCTCTATGGCCCGGCCGCGCTGGCGGCCTTCGAGCGTGCCCACGTGGCGGTGATCGGCATCGGCGGGGTGGGCTCGTGGAGCGTCGAGGCGCTGGCGCGCAGCGCGATCGGGCAGCTCGTGCTGATCGATCTCGACAATGTCGCCGAGAGCAACACCAACCGGCAGTTGCACGCGCTGGACGGCAACTACGGCAAGGCCAAGGTCGAGGCGATGGCCGAGCGCATCGCGCTGATCGATCCGGCCTGCCGCGTGCATTGCGTGGAGGAGTTCGCCGAGCCCGACAATTTCGAGGCCCTGCTCGGCGGCGGTTTCGACTTCGTGATCGATGCGATCGACAGCGTGCGCACCAAGGTCGCCCTGATCGCCTGGTGCGTGGCGCGCGGCATCCCGCTGGTGACGGTGGGCGGCGCGGGCGGCCAGCTCGATCCGACCCGCATCCGCATCGACGACCTGGCGCTGACGATCCAGGATCCGCTGCTCTCCAAGGTGCGCGCGCAATTGCGCAAGCAGCACGGCTTCCCGCGCGGGCCGAAGGCTAAGTTCAAGGTCAGCGCCGTCTATTCGGACGAACCGCTGATCTACCCGGAGGCCGCCGCCTGCGAGATCGACGACGAGGCCGCGGCCGGCCCCGCCTCGGGCGGCCCGGCCGGGCTCAACTGCGCGGGGTTCGGCTCGAGCGTGTGCGTGACGGCGAGCTTCGGGTTCGCGGCTGCCGCGCATGCGCTGAAGGCGATCGCCGCGCGAGGCTGAACACCTGCCTCTCGCCCATTTCGCGTTTTGTAGGCAATCCGAAAGATTGTGTCCGTGAGCGCGGCGGATCGCGTTCCGGAGGCACTGGATGCGCCAAATGAAACGGGCGCGGGCCTGATCGGCCCGCGCCCGTGTTTTCTTGCGGCGGCGCGACGCTATTGCGACAACCGGCTCAATACAGCGCCGCGCTGAGCTTGCGGCGCCAGGCGGCCACCAGGTTCGGCTGGTCCGAGGCGAGCTCGAACACCGACACCATGGTCTTGCGGCCCACGTCGTCCTTGAAGCCGCGGTCGCGCTGCACGATCTCCAGCAACTGCACCAGCGCGCCCTCGTACTGGCGATGCGCGATCAGCATCTGCGCGAGGTCGAAGCGCGCCTCGAGATCGTTGGCGTCGGCGGCGATGCGCTGCTCCAGCGCGTCGGTCGGCGGCAGCTCGACGGCCGCGTCGAGCGCGTCGAAGCGCGTCTTGATCGCGTGATAGCGCGGGTCGACGCCGTTGACGGTCTGCGGCGACAGGCGCGTGGCCTCGTCGCGCGCGGCCTCGATGCGGTTCACGGCCAGCAGCAGCTCGATCAGGTCGAGGCGGATGTCGTCCTGGCCCGGATTGAGCGCGAGCGCGGCCTGCAGGTGGCGCACCGCGTCCTCGTAGCGCTCTTCCTCCAGGGCGATCTGCGCGGCGCGGCGCTCGGCTTCCTCGCCCGAGGGCAGCAGCCGGTCGATGAAGGCGCGCAACTGGCCTTCGGGCAGCACGCCGACGAACTGGTCGACGGCGCGGCCGTCGGCGAAGGCGATCACGTGCGGGATGCTGCGCGTCTGGAAATGCGCGGCCAGCTCCTGGTTCTCGTCGACGTTGACCTTGACGAGCTTCCAGCGCCCCGCGTAATCGGCCTCGAGCCGTTCGAGCATCGGGCCCAGGGTCTTGCAGGGGCCGCACCAGGGCGCCCAGAAATCGACCAGAACCGGCGCGTCGAGCGATGCTTCGATGACGTCGCGTTCGAAAGTGGCGAGCGTGGTGTCCATGTGGTCCTCGTGAGTCGGAAATATCGCGTAGTTGGGGCCGAAGCCCGTTGTTTCAATGCGCCGCGCCGGCCGCTCAGCGCGGCTTGCGCTCGGGCAGCGGGATCCACTCGGTCTCGCCGGGCACGCTGCCCATGCGCTGCTCGGTCCAGGCCAGCTTGGCCGCCTCGATCGCCTCGCGCGTGCTGGCCACGAAGTTCCATTCGATGAAGCGCTCGCCGGCCAGCTTCGCGCCGCCGAGCAGCATCACGCGCGCGCCGTCGCGGCTGGCCAGCGTGACCGCCTGGCCCGGCGCCAGCACCGCCATCTGCTCGGCTTCGAGCGGCTGGCCGTCGATCGTCAGGTCGCCCTGGGCCAGGTAGACGGCGCGCTCCTCGTGCTCGGCGTCGAAGCCGAGCGTGGTGCCGGCCGCGAATTCGGCCGCCACGTAGAGCGTGCGCGAGAAGGTGGTGACCGGCGAGCGCGCACCGAACGCGTCGCCGGCGATCACCGTCAGCGCCACGCCGTCGTGCGTGAGCTTCGGCAGGCTGGCCGCCGGGTGATGCTCGAACGAGGGCTCGGTGGTTTCGTGCTCGAGCGGCAGCGCCACCCAGGTCTGGATGCCGTGGATGGTCTGGCCGCGCTCGCGCACGTCCTCGGGCGTGCGCTCCGAGTGGACGATGCCGCGCCCGGCCGTCATCCAGTTCACGTCGCCGGGCACGATGGCCTGCAGCGAGCCGAGGCTGTCGCGATGCAGGATCGCGCCTTCGAACAGATAGGTGACGGTGGCCAGGCCGATATGCGGATGCGGGCGCACGTCCAGGCCCGTGCCGGGCGGCAGTTCGGCCGGGCCCATGTGGTCGAAGAAGATGAAGGGGCCGACGAGGCGCGCGGCCATCGCGGGCAGCACGCGCCGCACCTGGAGATTGCCGATGTCGCGGATATGCGGTTTCAGGACCGCTTTGATCGATTCGCTCATGTTCTTGATGGGGGGCGGACTTGGGGTGCGCCCATTGTATCGGGCTCGCGGGGGGCGCGCCTGTCGGCGGATGCCGGTAGACTGGCGCCCGTTGCTTGCGCGATCACGGAGGAAACGACGCAATGATGGCCTGGAAGGACCTGCTGCTGGCGCTGGTGGTGATCGTCGCCTGGGGCGTCAATTTCGTGGTGATCAAGCTCGGCCTGCACGGCGTGCCGCCGATGCTGCTCGGCGCGCTGCGCTTCACGCTGGCCGCCGTGCCAGCGGTGTTCCTCGTGCCGCGCCCGCGCATCCCCTGGCGCATGCTGCTGCTCTACGGCGCCACCATCCTGCTCGCGCAGTTCGTGTTCCTGTTTACCGCGATGCAGGTGGGCATGCCGGCCGGGCTGGCCTCGCTGGTGCTGCAGGCGCAGGCCTTCTTCACGCTCGGCTTCGCCCGGGTGTTCCTCGGCGAGCGCGTGCGCGCCTGGAACCTGCTCGGGCTGGCGATCGCCGCGGGCGGGCTGGCCGCGATCGCCGCGCAGGGCGGCGGCGCCATGACCACGGCCGGCTTCGCGCTGACCTTGTGCGCGGCCGCCGCCTGGGCGCTCGGCAATATCGTCACCAAGCGGATCGGGCCGGTCGAACTGGTGCCGCTGGTGGTGTGGGGCAGCGTGGTGCCGCCGCTGCCCTTTTTCGCGCTGTCGCTTGTCTTCGAGGGGCCGGCGCGCATCGAGGCCGCGCTGGCCTCGCTGTCGGGCGTCTCGGTGTTCGCGGTGGTCTACCTGGCCTTCGTCGCCACCCTGGTCGGCTACGGCATCTGGGGACGGCTGCTGTCGCGCTACCCGGCCGCCCAGGTCGCGCCGTTCTCGCTGCTGGTGCCGGTGGTCGGCATCGCCTCCTCGGCCTTCTTCCTCGGCGAGCAGATGAGCGCGGCCGAGTACCTGGGCGCCGCGCTGGTGATGGGCGGACTGGTGGTCAACGTGTTCGGCGGGCGACTCGCGCGGCGCGGCACCTGAGGAACCCGGGGCGCCATGAAAAACGCCTCGCGCGAAGGCGAGGCGTGCGACGAGCCGAATGCCGGCGGCGAGGGTGGGCCGCCGCTCAGGCCATCCGGCTCTTCGCCAGCGGCGGATTGGCCGCGAAATAACGCTTGATGCCGCGGAAGATTGCGTCGGCCATCTGCTCGCGGTAGCTGTCGTCGTTGAGGCGCTTCTCTTCCTCGGGATTGCTGATGAAGGCGGTCTCCACCAGGATCGAGGGGATGTCGGGCGCCTTCAGCACCGCGAAGCCGGCCTGCTCGACCGAGCCCTTGTGCAGCTTGTTGATGTTGCCGACCTCGCGCAGCACGTAGTTGCCGTAGCGCAGCGAGTCGCGGATCTGGGCGGTGGTCGACATGTCGAACAGCGCGCGGTTGACCGATACGTCCTGCGTCTTCACGTTGATCCCGCCGATCGTGTCCGACGAGTTCTCCTTGTTCGCCATCCAGCGCGCGGCTGCGCTGGTGGCGCCGTGGTCGGACAGCGCGAACACCGAGGAGCCGTGCGCCTGCGGCGTGGTGAAGGCATCGGCGTGGATCGACACGAACAGGTCGGCGCCCACGCGCCGCGCCTTCTGCACGCGCACGTTCAGCGGTACGAAGAAATCGTTGTCGCGCGTCATCATCGCGCGCATGTTCGGCGCGCCGTCGATCTTGGCGCGCAGCTTCTTGGCGATGTCGAGCGCGACGTGCTTCTCGTAGGTGCCGCCGCCGCCGATCGCGCCCGGATCCTCGCCGCCGTGGCCCGGGTCGATCGCCACCGTCAGCAGGCGCACCGTGCCGTTCTTGCCGCCCTTCGGGGTGGTGAAGGCGTAGGTGTCGGGCGTGCTGTCGTCGTCATCGTCCTGCTGCTTGGCGATCACCGGCGGCGGCTTGACCGTCGGCTTCGGCACGGCCGGTGTCGCGGGCGAACCAGGCGAGGCAGGCGAGTTCGGCGAATTCTGCGCGAAGCGCTGGAAGAACGCGTCGCTGTTGTCGCCGGCCGCGGGCGGCGGCGTGCCGGGGCCGTTCAGCGCGGCTTGCGGCGGCTGGGCCTGCTGGGCGCGCACCGCATCGTTGAGCTGCTGCTCCTTGCGCTCGGTCTGCGAGATCAGGTCGGACAGCGGGTCCGGCGCGACAGCCGGGTAGAGGTCGAACACCAGCCGGTAGCGATAGGTGCCCACCGGCGGCAGGGTGAACATCTGCGGTTTCACCGAGCCTTTCAGGTCGAACACCATGCGCACCACGTGCGGCTGGTACTGGCCGACGCGCACCGACTGGATCTGCGGATCGTTCGGCGCGATCTTCGAGACCAGGTCGCGCAGCGCCTGGTCGAGGTCGAGCCCGTCGAGATCGACCACCAGCCGGTCGGGGCCCTGCAGCAGTTGCTGCGCGGCCTGCAGCGGCTGGTCCGATTCGATCGTCACGCGCGTGTAGTCGCGCGCGGGCCAGACCCGCACGCCGAGCACCGAGGAGGCCTGCGCCAGGCGCGGCGCGACCAGCCCCAGCACCAGCGTCGAGGCGCCCGCGCAGAGCACCTTGCGGCGGCGCCAGTTGTGAGTCGTGGTGGCGGCCGACTCGATCGACCGGAACGGTTTGATCAACATCTTTCGAGACATGCGTTTCCTGATGCGCTGTAGGCTCGCGCCACGAGGCGGCGGCCTTCGCCGTCGACATCGAGCGCGAACACGAGATCCGGCACGCCGAGCAGGGTGCCTGCCTGCTGCGGCCATTCGACGAGGCAGATCGCGCCGGCATTGAAATATTCGCGAAAGCCCGCGTCCGCCCATTCGGCCGGATCACTGAATCGGTAGAGATCGAAGTGATGCACCGCGAGTTCCCCATCGGCGCGTTCGAGCGCATACGGCTCGACCAGCGTGTAGGTGGGGCTCCTGACGCGCCCGGCATGGCCGAGGCCGCGCAGGATGGCGCGCACCAGGGTGGTCTTGCCGGCGCCGAGATCGCCGAGCAGCTGGATCTGCAACCCGTCGAAGGCGTTCGCGGCGAGGCGTTCGGCGCGCACCGCGTCGAGCGCCTGGGCGAAGCGCAACCCGAAGGCGGCCGTCGCGGCCTCGTCGGGGAGCGCGAACTGGCGCTCGGCGAGCGGGGCGGACGGGACGATCGCGTGGATCGGATGGCTGGGCTGCGCGGGCATTCTCGTAAAATAGCGCGATGAACCGTAAACCGGAACTCGCCATGATGGACGCGCCCTCGACGCAACGCGAGGGCGCCGCGCCGCGCCGCCTCGACGATGCGGCGCTGGATGCGCTGGTCGTGCGCATCAAGGCCTGGGGGCGCGAACTGGGTTTCGGGGCGATCGGCATCAGCGATACCGATCTCTCGGATGCCGAAGCGGGGCTCGCCGCCTGGCTGGAAGCCGGTTGCCACGGCGAAATGGATTATATGGCCAAACACGGCATGAAACGCGCGCGCCCGGCCGAACTTGTGGCCGGTACGCTACGCGTGATCTCGGCGCGCCTGGCCTATCTGCCGGCCGAAACGGCCGCCGCCGACGCGGCCTCGGCGGGAGGCGGCTGGCGCGCGCGGGAGCTGGCGCGGCTGGAGGATCCGGCCGCCGCCGTGGTGTCGATCTACGCGCGCGGCCGCGATTATCACAAGGTGCTGCGCAATCGGCTGCAGACCCTGGCCGAGCGCATCGAGGCCGAGATCGGCCCGTTCGGCTATCGCGTGTTCACCGATTCGGCGCCGGTGCTCGAGGTCGAGCTGGCGCAGAAGGCCGGCACCGGCTGGCGCGGCAAGCACACGCTGCTGCTGCAGCGCGATGCCGGCTCGCTGTTCTTCCTCGGCGAGATATTCGTCGATCTGCCCTTGCCGACCGATGCCGAAACCAGCCCCGCGACGGCGCCCGAAACGCCCGGCTCGCATTGCGGCAGTTGCACGCGCTGCATCGATGCCTGCCCGACCGGCGCGATCGTCGAGCCCTATCGCGTTGATGCGCGGCGCTGCATTTCCTACCTGACGATCGAACTGAAAGGCAGTATTCCGGAATCGCTGCGCCCGCTGATCGGCAATCGCGTGTATGGCTGCGACGACTGCCAGCTCGTCTGTCCCTGGAACAAGTTCGCGCAGCCGGCGCCGGTGGCCGATTTCGACGTGCGCCACGGGCTCGGCAGCGCCTCGCTGGTGGACCTGTTCGGCTGGAGCGCCGAGCAGTTCGACCAGCGCATGCAGGGCAGCGCGATCCGCCGCATCGGCCACGAGCGCTGGCTGCGCAATCTCGCGGTGGGCCTGGGCAATGCGCTGCGCGCGCCGCGCGAGCGGCTCGGCGACGAGACGCGCGAGGCCATCGTCACGGCGCTCGCCGCGCGCGCCGACGATGCGTCCGAGCTGGTGCGCGAGCATGTCGAATGGGCGCTGCAGGCTGCCTGAAGGGCGCGCTGCCGGGATTCGTCATGGCGGCGTAAAGTGGCGCCTGGGGTACCTGGGGCCTGGAAAGAGAAATCGAGCGTGACGGTCGCGCGGCCCGGGCCACCGCCGTATCGAAGGAGCGAAGCATGTTCAACGCCGTGATCGACGCACCGTTCGGCAAGGTCGGCATCCGCACCGAGGCGGGCAGGGTGCGCGAGATCGTCTACGTGCCTGAGTCGGTGCGCAGCATCGATCCCGACAATGCGCTGGCGCTGCGCGTCGCGCGACAGATCGATCGTTATCTCGACCGCGCCTCGGCGCGCTTCAAGCTGCCGCTGGCCGAAGTCGGCTCGGCGTTCCAGCAGCGCGTCTGGCAGGCGATCAGCGAGGTGCCGCCGGGCACCGTGGCGACCTATGGCCAGATCGCCAAACGCATCGGCAGCGCGCCGCGCGCGGTCGGGCAGGCTTGCGGCGCGAACTGGTTCCCGCTGGTGATTCCCTGCCATCGCGTGGTCGCCTCGGGCGGCATCGGCGGTTTCGCGAACCAGGACGAGGATGGTTGTTACCTGAAGATCAAGCGCTGGCTGCTGGCGCATGAAGGGATTCGTTACTGATGGTGCGCAAGATGGGGAAGGCGGCCGGCGTCGATGCCGGTGGCGAGGCAATCGCGAGCGAGACGGCGTCTGCGTCGGATGCGGCCGCGGTGGCGAATCCGACTGAAGTGAAAGCGCGCCGTGGTGCGGCGGGGGCTTCCGCTGGCGCTGCGCGCAAGCCGCGCCGGGCTGTCGACGCGGCCGCGCGGGGCGCCGGCCGAAGCGGCGGCCGCAAGCCGGGCCGCCCGCCCGGCAGCGGCGGCAAGGGCGACGGCGCGCTCGGCGAACCACTGGCCGGCACGCCCGAGCGCGAGGCCAGCCGCCAGGCGATCGACCTGTTCTGCGACGCGCTGTGGCTCGAGCATGGCCTGTCGAAGAACACGCTCGATGCCTACCGGCGCGACCTGACGCTGTTCGCGCAGTGGCTCCCGCAGACGCACGAGGCGAGCCTCGATGTCGTCTCCGAGCCGATCCTGACGGCCTACATCGCGGCGCGCAGCGACGGCAAGGCCACCTCCTCGAACCGGCGTTTGTCGGTCTTCCGGCGCTATTACGGCTGGGCGCTGCGCGAGCATCGCGCGGCCGCCGATCCGACGCTGCGCGTGCTGTCGGCCAAGCAGGCGCCGCGATTTCCCTCGACGCTCTCGGAAGGCCAGGTCGAGGCGCTGCTCGGCGCGCCCGAGGTGGAGACCGCGCTGGGGCTGCGCGATCGCACCATGCTCGAGCTGATGTACGCGAGCGGGCTGCGGGTGAGCGAACTGGTCACGCTGAAGACGGTCGAGGTCGGTCTCAACGACGGCGTGGTGCGCGTGATGGGCAAGGGCTCGAAGGAGCGGCTGGTGCCGTTCGGCGAGGTGGCGCACGGCTG
Source organism: Burkholderia gladioli (assembly GCF_000959725.1). Lineage (NCBI taxonomy): Bacteria > Pseudomonadati > Pseudomonadota > Betaproteobacteria > Burkholderiales > Burkholderiaceae > Burkholderia > Burkholderia gladioli. Next base: position 823,093 of record NZ_CP009323.1, on the reverse strand, counting down.
GATCGAGCGCTACCTGCGCGAGGCGCGGCCCGCGCTGCTCGGCGCGCGCGCCTCGGACGCGCTGTTCGTGACCGCGCGCGGCGAGGGCATGACGCGCCAGCAGTTCTGGAACATCATCAAGCGCCACGCGCTGCGCGCCGAGATCCGCGCGCATCTCTCGCCGCACACGCTGCGGCACGCCTTCGCCACGCACCTGCTCAATCACGGCGCGGACCTGCGCGTGGTGCAGATGCTGCTCGGCCACAGCGATATCTCGACCACCCAGATCTACACGCACGTCGCGCGCGAACGCCTGCGCTCGCTGCACGCCCAGCATCATCCGCGTGGCTGAGATCTGCTGAAGGGAGGTGCGCCGTTTCGGCGGCGCGTGCTCCCGGATCCCGCCCTGCCCGTCGCCAGTCTCCCTCCCCGGGCTTCGATCCGCCCCGTTCGGTTCTTCAGTCTTTATAGGCCGCGTGCTCGCGCAGCCGGTGCTTGAGCACCTTGCCGGTCGAGGCGGCCGGCAGCGCCTCGACGGCGACGATGCGCGCGGGCCGCTTGTAGGGCGCGAGCCTGGCCGCGCACCAGGCGTCGAGCTCGTCGGCGGCGAGCGCGGCGCCCGGCGTCAGCTCGACGAAGGCGAGCACTTCCTCGTTGCCGGGCACCGCCCGACCGATCACGGCCGACTGCACCACGGCCGGATGCGCGTTCAGCACATGCTCGACCTCGGCCGGATAGACGTTGAAGCCGGAGCGGATGATCAGCTCCTTGCTGCGGCCGGCGATGCTCAGCGCGCCGTCGGCGGCGGCCCGCGCCAGGTCGCCGGTGCGCAGCCAGCCCTCGGTCGTGACGGCCGCGCGCGTGGCCTCGGGGTTGCGGTAATAGCCGAGCATCACGTTCGGCCCGCGCACCATGATCTCGCCGACCTCGCCGGGCGGCACCGGCTTCAGCTCGGGATCGACCAGCCGCACCTCGATGCCGGGAATCGGCACGCCCACCGAGCAATCCCCACGCGGTGCCTCCAGCAGCGTCTGCGCGACGGTCGGGCTGCTTTCGGTCATGCCGTAGCCGTTGTGCAGTGGCAGCCCGTAGACGCGCTCGACCCGCGCCTTCAGGTCCGCGTCGAGCGGCGAGCCGCCCGAATAGGCGAAGCGCAGTTGCGGGGCCTGCCAGGCGTGGCCGTGAGCCTGCAGGTGATCGAGCAGCTTCGCGTGCATCGCCGGCACGCCCTGGAAGATGGTCACGCGCTCGTCGGCCAGCGCGCGGCGCACCGCGTCGGGCACGAAGCGCGGCGCCAGGCGCAGGGTCGCGCCGGCGCACAGGCTGCCCAGGCAGACCGAGGCCAGCCCGTAGACGTGCGAGACCGGCAGCACCGTATAGACCACGTCGCTCGCGCTCACCCGACGCAGCGTGCTGGAGACGGCCGCGACGAACAGCAGGTTGCGATGCGACAGCATCACGCCCTTGGGCGTGCCGGTGGTGCCGGTGGTGTAGATCAGCGCCGCGCATTGCCGCGCGCCTTCGGTTTCCACCGCCTCGGCGTGGGTGCCGGGATCGAGCGCCACCGCCCAGGTGCCGATGTCGGGCTCGCCGGCGGCGGCCGGCAGGGCGCGGTGGCGCGCAGCGTGGGCGGCCGCGTCGGGCGAGGTGGCGGTGACGAAGGCGATCGCGCGCGGCCGCGCGTGCGCGGCGATCGCATCGAGCTCGGCCGCCGACAGCCGCGCATTGGCGAGCAGCGCCCAGGCGTCGAGCGTGGCGGCGGCGAACAGCAGCACGATCTGCGCGATGCTGTTCTCGGCGACGATCATCACGCGATCGCCGCCGCGCACGCCGAGCGCGCGCAGTTGCGCGGCGCTCGCGTCGATGGCCGTCACCAGCTCGGCATAGCTGAGCCGGCGCGCGTCCTCGATCAGCGCCGGGTGCTCGGGCGTGCGCGCGGCGATGCGGCGCGGCAGCTCGGCGATGCGCGCGGGCAGGGCGGCGAGCAGCGCCTCGGTGTCGAGCGGCGCGAGGGGCGGCGAGGACGGGGACGACTGGGAAGCGGACGGAGAAGCGGGCATCGTGGCTCCGGAAACAGGCCGGGTCGCAGGGCCTTGCTGAAGATGTTCAATAAGGTGTCGATCGTGCCACGCGCACCGCGGCGGGGCAATCTGCCGAACGGACAATAGTGCTTCGCGGCGCACGCAATTAAAATGCGCCCATGAGCAAATCCCGACATGTCTCCGAAACCCCCGCCACGCAATGGCTGCGCCGCCAGGGCGTGGCCTTCGGCGAGCACACCTACGACTACGTCGAGCACGGCGGCACCGGCGAATCGGCGCGCCAGCTCGGCGTGGACGAGCACGTGGTGGTCAAGACCCTGGTGATGGAGGACGAGCATGCCAGGCCGCTGGTGATCCTGATGCACGGCGATCGCACCGTCTCCACCAAGAACCTGGCGCGGCAGATCGGCGCCAAGCGCGTCGAGCCCTGCAAGCCCGAGGTCGCGAACCGTCATTCGGGCTACCTGGTGGGCGGCACCTCGCCGTTCGGCACCAAGAAAGCGATGCCCGTCTACGTCGAGTCGAGCGTGCTCGAGCTGCCCTCGATCCTCATCAACGGCGGCAAGCGCGGCTACCTGCTGAGCCTCGCGCCGGCGGTGCTGACCGACGTGCTCGGCGCGAAACCGGTGCAGTGCGCCAGCGTCGATTGAGGGTTTCACCCGGAACCGGGGCCGGCCCGCTTCGGTAGAATGGGCGCCGCGCGGCGCCGGGCTGGCCCGGCGGCGGCGCCCCGTTCACTTCTTCGTCGAAACAATCGAACCTCCCCATGCAGATTCTGATCGCTACCGTCGCTGCCTACCTGATCGGCTCGGTGTCGTTCGCCGTCGTCGTCAGCGCCTTGATGGGCCTCGCCGATCCGCGTTCCTACGGCTCGAAGAACCCCGGCGCCACCAACGTGCTGCGCAGCGGCAACAAGAAGGCCGCGATCCTGACCCTGCTCGGCGATGCCTTCAAGGGCTGGCTGGCGGTCTGGCTGGTGCGGCACTTCGGGATCGGCGGCGAGCTCGGCGTGGCACTGGCCGCGATCGCCGTGTTCCTCGGCCACCTCTATCCGATCTTCTTCCGCTTCCAGGGCGGCAAGGGCGTGGCCACGGCCGCCGGCGTGCTGCTGGCGATCTCGCCGGCGCTCGGCATCGCCACCCTGCTGAGCTGGCTGGTGATTGCGTTCTGCTTCCGCTATTCCTCGTTCGCGGCGCTGGTGGCGGCCGTGTTCGCGCCGATCTTCGACGTCTGGCTGTTCGGCACGCGCGACAATCCGGTCGCCTGGGCCGTGCTGGCCATGAGCCTGCTGCTGATCTGGCGCCATCGCGCCAATATCTCGAAGCTGTTGAAGGGCCAGGAAAGCCGGATCGGCGACAAGAAGAAACCGGTCGAGCCGTCGAGCGGCGCCTGATACGGCGCGCCCATGAAAAACGGCGCGCGGCAGCGGGCGATGCCCGTGCCGCGCGCCGTCGGTCTTGCCGGCGGATCGGGTTCGATCAGTCGCGGAAGTTGTTGAAGTCCAGCGGCGTGTCGGCGACTTCCTTGCGCAGCAGCGCGATCACGCTCTGCAGGTCGTCGCGCTTGGTGCCCGACACGCGCACCGCGTCGCCCTGGATGCTGGCCTGCACCTTGATCTTGCTGTCCTTGACGGTGCGCACCACGCGCTTGGCCAGGTCGCCCGTCACGCCCTTCTTGATCGTGACGACCTGCTTGAGCTTGTCGCCGCCGATCTTGTCGACCTTGCCGTAGTCGAGGAAACGCACGTCGACATTGCGCTTGGCCATCTTGCCGATCAGCACGTCCTTGACCTGGCCGAGCTTGAAATCGTCGTCGGCGAACAGGGTCAGCTCCTGTTCCTTGTGCTCGACGCGCGCGTCGGAGCCCTTGAAGTCGAAGCGCGTCGAAATTTCCTTGTTCGACTGCTCGACGGCATTCTTCACTTCGATCATGTTCGCTTCGGAAACGACGTCGAACGATGGCATGCTGTTCTCCCTGTAAGACATGCGGGCCGCGCGATGCGTGCGCGGCCACTCGCTATAATTGCGGACCGACCGCCATTTTACCGATGCCCCCGCGTTTTGCCCAAGGCCGCCGCTCACGTCGGCGTGACCCGCGAACGCCGCGCCCCCTGCCGCCGATGTCAGATTCCGATTTCGCTTCCACGTCCGCCGCTGTTCCTCCGCCTTCGTCCGCTCCCGCCTCGGAGGCTGCCGGCGCGCCGGCGCTGCTGCCCGATTACCCGCTGCGCGAGCACAACAGCTTCGGTTTCGCGGTGCGCGCGCGCTGGGCGGCGCGCGTCGACACCCCGGCCGGCTTCGCCGCCGCGGCGCGCGACCCGCGCGCAGCCGGCCTGCCAGTGCTGGTGCTCGGCGGTGGCAGCAACGTGGTGTTCACGGGCGACCTCGACGCGCTGGTGCTGATCAACGGCGTGCGCGGCCGCGCGCTGCTGCGCGAGGACGACGAGGCCTGGTACGTGGAAGCCGGCGGCGGCGAGAACTGGCATGAGTTCGTGGCCTGGACCCTGGATGCCGGCATGCCGGGGCTCGAGAATCTCGCGCTGATCCCGGGCACGGTGGGCGCCGCGCCGATCCAGAACATCGGCGCCTACGGCATCGAGATGCGCGAACGCTTCGCATCGCTGAAGGCGGTCGAGCTGGCCACCGGCGAGATCGTCGAATTCGATGCCGCGGCCTGCGCGTTCGGCTATCGCGACAGCGTGTTCAAGCAGGCCGCGCGGGACCGCTTCGCGATCGTCTCGGTCACGTTCCGGCTGCCCAAGCGATGGGCGCCGCGCTGCAACTACGCCGATGTCTCGCGCGAATTCGCCGCGCGCGGCATCGCGCCGGCCGAGGCGACGCCGCGCGACGTGTTCGACGCGGTGGTGGCGATCCGGCGCGCCAAGCTGCCGGATCCGGCCGTGCTCGGCAATGCCGGCAGTTTCTTCAAGAATCCCGTGATCGAGGCCGGGCAGTTCGCGGCACTCCAGCAGCGCGAACCGGAGCTGGTCTCGTATCCGCAGCCGGACGGGCGCGTCAAGCTGGCGGCGGGCTGGCTGATCGACCGCTGCGGCTGGAAGGGCCGCGCGCTCGGCGCGGCGGCCGTGCATGATCGGCAGGCGCTGGTGCTGGTCAATCGCGGCGGCGCCACCGGCGCCGAGATCCTGGCGCTGGCGCGTGCGATCCAGGCCGACGTGCGCGCGCGTTTCGGCGTCGAGCTCGAAGCCGAGCCGGTCGCGATCTGAGCGCGCCTGGCACCGGTCGCGTCGGCGATTCGCACCGCAAGGCACATGAAAAAGCCCCGCATCGCGGGGCTTTTCGCTTGCTGGGCCGGCCGGGCAGGGTTCAGTGGTTGAGCTTGCCGAGCAGCAGGAATTCCATCAGCGCCTTCTGCACGTGCAGGCGGTTCTCCGCCTCGTCCCAGACCACGCTCTGCGGGCCGTCGATCACGCCGGCCGTCACTTCCTCGCCGCGATGGGCGGGCAGGCAGTGCATGAACAGCGCGTCGGGATTGGCGAAGCCCATCATTTCCTCGTCCACGCACCAGTCGGCGAAGGCCTGCTTGCGCACTTCGTTCTCGGCCTCGAAGCCCATGCTGGTCCACACGTCGGTGGTGACCAAGTCGGCGCCGCGGCAGGCCTCGTTCGGATCGGCGCAGATCTCGTAGGCCGAGGCGCTGTCCGCGTCGACCAGCTTCATGTCGAGCGCGTAACCGGGCGGCGTGGACAGGCGCAGCTTGAAGCCGAGGATCTTGGCCGCCTCGATCCAGGTGTAGAGCATGTTGTTCGCATCGCCCACCCAGGCCACGGTCTTGCCGCGGATCGGGCCGCGGTGCTCGTAATAGGTGAAGATGTCGGCCAGCACCTGGCAGGGATGGTATTCGTTGGTCAGACCGTTGATCACCGGCACGCGCGAGTTGTCGGCGAAGCGCTGGATGATGTCCTGCTCGAAGGTGCGGATCATGATGATGTCGACCATCCGCGAGATCACCTGCGCCGAATCCTCGACCGGCTCGCCGCGCCCGAGTTGCGTGTCGCGCGTGCTCATGAACACCGCGTGGCCGCCGAGCTGGAAGATGCCGGCCTCGAACGAGAGCCGCGTGCGCGTCGAGTTCTTCTCGAAGATCATCGCCAGCGTGCGGTCGTGCAGCGGGTGGTAGGTCTCGTAGTTCTTGAATTTGCGCTTCAGGATACCCGTGCGTTCGAGCACGTACTCGTAGTCTTCCAGCGAGAAATCCTTGAACTGCAGGTAGTGACGAATGGTTTTGGCGGTCATGAAACGAAACGCGGCGGGAGGCAGCCGGCACGCCGTGCCGGACGGCGCCCGCCGTCGGGAGGTGGTAATCCAGCCCAGCATAAAGGATTTTCCCGGCTTTGACGAGCCGCGCCGGCGGGGCCGGATGTGCCCGTGCAGGGCTCCGTCGACGCGCTGCACGGGCGCCGGAGCGCGCCCGGCAGGGGCGCCCGGCCGGGCGGAACATGGCGGGAGGCGGGGCAGGAAGCGGGACGGGAAGCCGGGCGGAAACCGGCACGGGAAGGCTCGCTCGTGGCGCCGCTGGATGCGGCGCTGCGGTATAATTTCGCGGTTTTCCGAAGTCCGGCGGATCACGCTGCCGGGTACGGGCGGCGCCCGCGCGCAAGCGTGTGGAGGCGTGCGCCGGCGCGTTCGCGACGATCATCGGGCGGGCAGCGTGGGCGGCACGGCATCCCGCAGCCGGCATGCGCGGCCGAGCCCCGTTTCCGCCGCGGCAGCGTCCAGCCGTCGGCCCATCCCCTGGGACCCTTCATGGCAGAAACACCCCCGACCGAATTCTTCATTCAAGGCATCACGAAAGAAGGTAAGACGTTTCGCCCCAGCGACTGGTCGGAACGGCTTGCCGGCGTGATGGCCCAGTTCGGACCGGGCGCCAGCGGGCGCAATGCCTATATGAAATATTCGCTGTACGTGCGCCCGACCATCGTCGGCGGCGTCAAATGCGTGATCGTCGACGCGCGCCTGCGCGAACTCGAACCGATGGCCTTCGATTTCGTGATGAACTTCGCGCGCGACAACGAGCTGGTCGTCACCGAGGCCTGCGAACTGCACCTCGGCAAGCACGACAAGGCCTGAACACCGGCGGCGGGCTGCTCCGCTGCCCGCTTCCCGCGCGGCACCTCCTTTCCCCTGATTCCCCGATTCGACTTCCGGTTGCTTGCCTATTTGGCCTCGGGTTCCGGCATGACGCATGACCGGCCCGGTAGCGCGAAAACCGTAAACGACAAAAAACCCGCCAAGGCGGGTTTTTCGTGATCGGCAGGAAACAGGGGCCCGCGAAATTCGCGGGCGCACCGGATTTACTGCGCGGCGGCCTGCAGGCCCTTGACCGCTGCCGACAGGCGGCTCTTGTGGCGAGCAGCCTTGTTCTTGTGAACGATCTTCTTGTCGGCGATCGTGTCGATCGTCTTGGTGGCGGCCTTGTACAGCTCGGCTGCCTTGGCTTGGTCGCCGGCGTCGATCGCCTTGCGAACGGCCTTGATGGCGGTACGGAATTTCGAGCGCAGCGCCGAGTTGTGCGAGTTAGCCTTCGCTGCCTGGCGGGCGCGCTTGCGTGCTTGTGCGGAGTTAGCCATGACGGTTCCTTATCCTGTCCTGTTTCCAGAGCTTGGAGCCTGACGGCCAAGCGCTGCTTTTCGATCCGACCCTCGAGAGCGATTGCCCGGGGCCCAAAAAACATAGGTTTCACCGAGGCCGGCAACGTGCTCGATGATCACCGCAGCGCGAATGCAGACTCAGAAACGGGCGATTATAGCAACAAAATCAAGGCAAAGACAAGCTCGGCGAACGATGGCGTCGCCTTGCCGGCACGCTGCCGAGGCGGCGGCTTTTTCCGCCGCGAGGGGCGGAACCCAACGGGCCTTCCGTATAATAAGCGCCCCATGAATCTATTCCGAGCCCTGCTGACGGTCAGCGGCTTCACGCTCTTGTCGCGCGTGACCGGTCTGGCCCGTGAGACGCTGATCGCGCGAGCGTTCGGCGCCAGCCAATATACCGACGCCTTCTACGTCGCGTTCCGCATCCCGAACCTGCTGCGCCGGCTGTCGGCCGAGGGCGCGTTCTCGCAGGCCTTCGTGCCGATCCTCGCCGAGTTCAAGAACCAGAAGGGGCACGACGCGACCAAGGCGCTGGTCGACGCGATGTCCACCGTGCTGGCCTGGGCGCTGGCGCTGCTGTCGCTGGCCGGGGTGGCCGGCGCGGCCTGGGTGGTCTACGCGGTGGCCTCGGGGCTTCGCGCCGACGGCCAGGCCTTCCCGCTGGCGGTGACGATGACGCGGATCATGTTCCCGTACATCATCTTCATCTCGCTGACCACGCTGGCCTCGGGCGTGCTCAACACCTACAAGAACTTCTCGCTGCCGGCCTTCGCGCCGGTGCTGCTGAACGTTTCCTTCATCGGCGCGGCGGCCTTCGTCGCGCCGCACCTGAAGATGCCGGTCTATGCGCTGGCCTGGGCCGTGATCGTCGGCGGCCTGCTGCAGTTCATGGTGCAGTGGCCGGGCCTGAAGCGCATCGACATGGTGCCGCGCATCGGCCTGAACCCCTGGCGCGCGCTGGCCCACCCGGGCGTCAAGCGCGTGCTGGCCAAGATGGTGCCGGCCACCTTCGCGGTCTCGGTGGCCCAGCTCTCGCTGATCATCAACACCAATATCGCCTCGCGGCTCGGGCAGGGCGCGGTGTCCTGGATCAACTACGCCGACCGCCTGATGGAATTCCCGACCGCGCTGCTCGGCGTGGCGCTCGGCACCATCCTGCTGCCGAGCCTGTCGAAGGCGCACGTCGATGCCGATGCGACCGAGTACTCGGCGCTGCTCGACTGGGGTCTGCGCGTGACCTTCCTGCTCGCCGCGCCCAGCGCGCTGGGCCTGCTGGTATTCGCCGAGCCGCTCACCGCCACGCTGTTCAACTACGGCAAGTTCGACGCGCACACGGTGGAGATGGTGGCGCGGGCGCTGGCCGCCTACGGCATCGGCCTGGTCGGCATCATCCTGATCAAGATCCTCGCGCCGGGCTTCTACGCCAAGCAGGACATCAAGACGCCGGTGAAGATCGCGATCGTGGTGCTGATCGTCACCCAGTTGTCGAACTACGTGTTCGTGCCCATCCTCGGCCATGCGGGCCTGACGCTGAGCATCGGCGTGGGCGCCTCGCTCAATTCGCTGCTGCTCTTCATCGGGCTGCGCCGGCGCGGCATCTACCAGCCCTCGCCGGGCTGGCCGCGCTTCTTCCTGCAACTGCTCGGCGCCTCGCTGGTGCTGGCCGGCGTGATGCACTGGTTCGCGACCAGCTTCGACTGGACCGGGTTGCGCGCCGAGCCGCTGGCGCGCATCGCGCTGACGGCCGCGAGCCTGATCCTGTTCGCCGCACTATATTTCGGTATGTTGTGGCTGATGGGCTTCAAGTACGCGTATTTCCGCCGCCGCGCCAAATGACGAACACCATGACCCGAGTACTCGATTTCTTCAGCACCCTGGTGGCCGAGGACGACAGCCTGCCGCTGACCGAGGCCGCGCTCTCGCTCGCGCAGGATGCCTACCCGGACCTCGACATGCAGGCGGTGCTGGCCGAGCTGGACGCGCTGGTGCTGCGCTTTCGCCGGCGCGCGCGCACCGGCACGAGCGATCGCGACAAGGTCGACGCGCTCAACGACTTCTTCTTCCGCGAGCTCGGCTTCGCCTGCAACCACAACGATTATTACGATCCCGACAACAGCTACCTGAACATGGTGGCCAAGCGCCGCCGCGGGATCCCGATCTCGCTGTCGGTGATCTACCTGGAGCTGGCCGGGCAGATCGGGCTGTCGGTGCGCGGCGTGTCGTTCCCCGGCCATTTCCTGCTGCGCGCGAGCCTGCCCGACGGCGACGCGATGATCGATCCGACCACCGGCCGTTCGCTGTCCGAATCGGACTTGGTCGAGATGCTGGAGCCCTACGTCGCCCATCCCGAGCAGACCATGGCCAGCACGCTGCGCGCGCTGCTGCAGCCGGCCACCAGCCGCGAGGTGCTGGCGCGCATGCTCAACAACCTGAAGGCGATCTACCTGCAGACCGAGCGCTGGCAGCGTCTCCTGGCGGTCCAGCAGCGGCTGGTGGTGCTGCTGCCGGGCCAGCTCGACGAGGTGCGCGACCGCGGTTTCGCCTACGCGCGGCTCGACTACCTGCGTCCCGCGCTGGAGGATCTCGAGATGTATCTCGAGGAATGTCCGGAGGCGGTCGACGCGACCATCGTCGAGGCGCAACTGAGCGAGCTGCGCCAGCGCATGCGGCGCGGCGACGAGGACTGAGACAGGACGGGGCCAAGGCCGGCATCATGAACGACGCCCGCGATTCCCTCATCGGGGATCGCGGGCGTCGTCGCATCGGGCGGGCAGGCCGCGTGCTTACTTCGGCTGCATCCGGATCGCGCCGTCCAGGCGGATCACCTCGCCGTTGAGCATGGTGTTCTCGAGGATCTGGCGCGCCAGCATCGCGTATTCCTCGGGCTTGCCCAGGCGCGGCGGGAACGGCACCATCGCGCCGAGCGCGTCCTGCACCTCCTGCGGCATGCCGAGCAGCATCGGCGTCTCGAAGATGCCCGGCGCGATCGTCATCACGCGGATCGCGTTGCGCGACAGGTCGCGCGCCAGCGGCAGCGTCATGCCGGCCACGCCGGCCTTCGAGGCGGCGTAGGCGGCCTGGCCGATCTGGCCGTCGAAGGCCGCCACCGAGGCGGTATTGATGATCACGCCGCGCTCGCCCGAGGCAGCCGGCGCATTGGCCGACATCGCCGCGGCCGCCAGGCGCGCCATGTTGAAGGTGCCGACCAGGTTGATCGACACCACCTTGGCGAACAGCTCCAGCGCATGCGGGCCGTCCTTGCCGACCGTCTTCGCGGCGGGCGCGATGCCCGCGCAATTGATCAGGCCGCGCAGCGTGCCGAGCCCGGTGGCCGCTTCCACGGCGGCCTTGGCGTCGTCCTCGCGCGTCACGTCGCAGGCCGTGAACAGGCCGCCCAGCTCGCGGGCCAGCGCCTCGCCGGCCTCGCGGTTCAGGTCGGCCAGCACCACCTTGGCGCCCGCGCCGGCCAGCATGCGCGCGGTGCCCGCGCCCAGCCCCGAGGCGCCGCCGGTGATCAGAAACACGTTGTCGCGTAGTTCCATCCTTGCTCCCGTTGGTTTGTTATTGGCGATCCCGGTCGATTGTACGGAAGGCGGCGCGACGGCGGCGTGAAGCGAACGATCGTGCGTTTCTCGGTCGCGGGACGAAAAAAAGCCGCCCGGCGAGGGGCGGCCCTTAACGCTCGCGCGTGGCGCGGCGTGCGAAAAAAAGCCGCCCGGCGAGGGGCGGCCCTTGACGCTCGCGCGTGGCGCGGCGTGCTTACTTCAGCGCGTCGAAGGCACGCTGGCGGATTTCGTCAACGCTGCCCAGGCCCGAGATCTTGCGATAGGCCGGCGCCTGCAGGCCGTTTTCCTCGCCGCGCTTGGCCCAGTCGCCGTAATAGCTGATCAGCGGTTTGGTCTGCGCTTCATATACGTCCAGACGCTTCTTGACGGTTTCTTCCTTGTCGTCGTCGCGCTGGATCAGCGGCTCGCCCGTCACGTCGTCCTTGCCCTCGACCTTCGGAGGATTGAAGCGCACGTGGTAGATGCGGCCCGAGGCCGGGTGGGTGCGGCGACCGCTGATGCGCTCGATGATCTCGGAGAAGGGCACGTCGATTTCGAGCACGTAGTCGATCGCCACGCCGGCGTCCTTCATGGCGTCGGCCTGGGCGATGGTGCGCGGGAAGCCGTCGAACAGATAGCCGTTCTGGCAGTCGGCTTCCTTCAGGCGCTCCTTGACCAGCCCGATGATCAGCGAATCCGGCACGAGCTTGCCTTCGTCCATGTAGCCCTTCGCCTCGACGCCGAGCGGCGTGCCGGCCTTCACGGCCGCGCGCAGCATGTCGCCCGTCGAGATCTGCGGGATCCCGAACTTTTCCTTGATGAAGGTGGCCTGGGTGCCCTTGCCGGCGCCGGGAGCGCCCAACAGGATCAAACGCATGGTGATATCTCCAAGTTTCGTGAATGTGTGGCGCGAGGGGATCACATCGGCGCGCGGCCCGCGGGTCGGCTGCGAACGACAGGCTCCGGCCGGTCTGACGGCGGCGCCGGCAGCGGGGCCGGCGCGGCTGCCGGCGGGGGAGCGGGCGAGCGCGACTCAACGTGGGCGGCGCCTGAGGGCTCGCACAGTCGCCCGATTATGCCATGGCTTATTTTTCGGTCGACCGAAAAAGGGCCTGCACGCGAGCCAGATCGGCGGGGGTGTCGACGCCCGGTGCCGGGGCTGATTTTGTGACGAGCACGGCGATCCGCTCGCCGTGCCACATCGCGCGCAGCTGTTCGAGCTGCTCGGCCTGCTCGATCGGCGCCTGCGCGAGGCCCGGGTAGCTGCGCAGGAAACGCGCGCGATAGGCATACAGCCCGATGTGCCGATAGGCCGGGAAGGCCGGCCCGGGCATGGTTTCGACGGCCGGCCAGTGCGCCTGCCAGGCATCGCGCGACCAGGGGATCGGCGCGCGCGAGAAATACAGCGCAACGCTTTTCGCGTCGAGCGCGACCTTCACCACGTTCGGATTGAACACTTCCTCCGGATCATGGATCGGATGCGCGGCAGTTGCGATTGCACAATCCGGGTGCGTTGCGAGGTGCGACGCTACGTCGCGGACGAGTGTCGGGTCAATCAGGGGCTCGTCGCCCTGCACGTTGACCACGATCGTGTCGTTGGGCAGCGCCAGCGTGGTGGCCACCTCCGCCAGGCGATCGGTGCCCGAGGGATGGTCGGCGCGCGTGAGCAGGGCCTCGAAACCGGCCGCCTGCGCGGCCTCGAGCACGCTGGGCGCATCGGAAGCCACCAGCACGCGGGCCGCGCCGGCCTCGCGCGCGCGCTCGGCCACGCGCACCACCATCGGCTTGCCGCCGATATCGGCGAGCGGCTTGTTGGGCAGGCGCGTGGAGGCGAGGCGGGCCGGCACGACGGCGATGAAGGGCGACGGAGTGGTCATCGATGGGATCGGGAGCGAACGGGTTCGAAAGCGCCGCGCCCGCCACGGGGGCGGGCGCGAGCGGGGCGGCTGGCCGGTGTTCGGCCGGCGCCTCAGTGCGTGGCGGCGGGGCCGGCAGGGTCGACGGGCGTGCCCTCGACGGTCTGTCGCGCTTCGTCGACCAGCATCACGGGGATGCCGTCGCGAATCGGGTAGGCCAGCTTGTCGGCATGACAGATCAATTCCTGCGCGGCGCGGTCATGCTGGAGCGGGCCCTTGCAGATCGGGCACACGATGATTTCAAGCAGGCGAGCGTCCACGGAGTTTCTCCACAACGAGAGCGATAAGGCGGGGATCGAGCGCGGCCTCGACAGGGACGACCCAGAGTCGGGCATCGCGCCAGGAAGCGCCCAATTTTACTGCATCCTTCTCGGTGATCAGGATCACGTCGGCATCGTCGTGCGCGAAGGGGTTCTCGGCGTAGGCGTAATGGTCGGGCAGGGCCCGCGTGGCGGGGGCCAGGCCCGCCGCGCGCAGGGTCGCGAAGAAGCGCTCGGGCGCGCCGATGCCGGCCGCGGCCAGCACCCGCTCGCCGGCGAACTGGGCCAGCGGGCGGCGTCGCGAGGGCTCGTCGAGATGCCAGGCGTCGCCGGGCGCGAGCCGCAGCGCGTAGGTGTTCGGCCAGGGCGGCAGCGCGCGGCTGTAGGGATCGTTGACCAGGGTGGCGTCGCGTCGACGCGACAGCGGCTCGCGCAAGGGGCCGGCCGGCAGCAGGAAGCCGTTGCCGCCGAGCCGGTGGTCGAACACCACCAGCTCGACGCGGCGCGCCATCCGGTAGTGCTGCAGGCCGTCGTCGCTGACCACCACGTCTACCTCGGGATGCGCGGCGGCCAGCGCGCGGATCGCCGCCACCCGGTCCGGGCAGACCACCACCGGCGCCTGGGTACGGCGCGCGATCAGCAGCGGTTCGTCGCCGGCGCGCGAGGCCGGCGAATCGGGCGCGACCTCGGTCGGCTCGCGGATCTCGGCGCCGTAGCCGCGCGACACCACGCCGGGATGGAAGCCGTTGGCGCGCAGCGCCTCGATCAGGGCGATCACGGTCGGCGTCTTGCCGGTGCCGCCCACCGTCACGTTGCCGACCACCACCACCGGCAGGCCGGTGTCGACGATCGGCTTCCAGCCGGCCGCGAAGGCCAGGCGGCGCAGCGCGGCGATGCCGCCGAACACGGCGGCCAGCGGCGTCAAGGCCCAGGCCAGCGCCCCGCGCCGCTGCCATTCGCGCGCCAGCGTGGCCTCCAGGCGCGCGCCCAGGCCTCCGCGGCTCATCGGGCGGCGGCGCCGGCGCGGCGCGAGCACGGAGCCATGACGGACGGACGAACTGCCGACGCGGCGGACCGTGGCGAAGCGGGAGCGGACGAAGCGGTCAACGGGGTTCTCCGGTGGGGCGAGGCGGACGCGCGCCCGAACCGCCGACCAGGCGGCTCGGGCGTGTTCCGAAAGGCGGCACTCTAGCGCGGTGCCGCCGCGCGCGGCAAGTCGTCCAGCCCTGTGGACGGATCGACGCGGCTGTGGATAAGTCTGTGAAAAACTGGCCTCGCGATCGGCGCAAAGGCCCGCACGGCGGCCATCCGATCGGCGTCCTGTCACAATATGTCACAAATAAAGCAAGCAAAATCAAGGACTTGACGGATTTCTTAAGGGTTTTTGAGAGCTTTGTTGCGTCTCTGTCCCTGATCCGGCGCGGATGTGGACACTTCGTCTGGCCGCGCGCCATGCCGGCCGCGAGGCTTGCCGGAGCGGCGCGGCGACGCTATCGTGTGCCCGCTCCCTCATCCTCCTCACGCAATGCAATCCGATCCCTACCTGCCTGGCCCCGGCGGCGCGAACGCCGGCGACGGCGTGATCCCCGTCTCCGCGCTGAACCGCGCGATCGGCTCGATGCTCGAGCGCGCCTTCCCGCTGTGCTGGGTATCGGGCGAAGTGTCGAACTTCACGCGCGCGGCGAGCGGCCACTGGTACTTCTCGATCAAGGACAAAGACGCGCAGATGCGCTGCGTGATGTTCCGCGGCCGGGCCCAGCACGCGCCGTTTACGCCGCGCGAGGGCGATCGCATCGAGGTGCGCGCGTTGGTCACCATGTACGAGCCGCGCGGCGAGGTGCAACTGAGCGTCGAGGCGGTGCGGCGCACCGGGCAGGGCAAGCTGTTCGAGGCCTTCCTGCGCCTGAAGGCCGAGCTCGAGGCCGAGGGCCTGTTCGCGGCCGAGCGCAAGCGCGCGCTGCCGGCTTTCCCGCGCGCCATCGGCATCGTCACCTCGCTGCAGGCTGCTGCCTTGCGCGACGTGCTGAGCACGCTCGCCCGGCGCGCCCCGCACCTGCCGGTGATCGTCTACCCGGCGCCGGTGCAGGGCGCCGGCGCGGCCGAGAAGCTGACCGCGATGGTGCAGACGGCGAATGCGCGCCGCGAGGTGGACGTGCTGATCGTGTGCCGCGGCGGCGGCTCGATCGAGGATCTCTGGTCCTTCAACGACGAGGCGCTGGCGCGCGCGATCGCCGCCAGCGAGCTGCCGGTGGTCAGCGGCGTGGGCCACGAGACCGATTTCACCATTGCCGATTTCGCCGCCGACCTGCGCGCGCCGACGCCGACCGGCGCGGCCGAACTGGTCAGCCCCCAGCGAGCGCTGCTGCTGCGCGAGCTGGGCGAGCGCCAGGCCGAGCTGCGCCGCGGCCTGCGGCGCGGGCTCGAGGCGCGCGCCCAGCAGCTCGACTGGCTGGCGCGCCGGCTGGTCAGCCCTGCCGAGCGCCTGGCGCGCCAGCGCACCCATCTGCAGCAGCTCGCGCTGCGGCTGACCTCGGCCGGCGCGCGGCCGGTGCGCGATGCGCGCGCGCGTTTCGCGCTGGTGATGCTGCGCTGGCAGCGCACGCGGCCCGACGTGGCGGCCGCGCGCCTGTCGGTGACGGGCTGGTCGCAGCGGCTGGGCGTGGCGCTGCGCCATCGCCACGAGCGCGCCGCCGCGCGCGTGGCGGGCTGCGCGGCGCGGCTCGAGGTGCTGAGCCCGCAACGCACGCTGGAACGCGGTTACGCCGCGCTGATCGACACCCAGACCGGCCGCGCGGTGCGCGCGCCCGGCGCGCTGAAACCGCAGCGCCGCCTGACCGTGCACCTGGCCGAAGGCAGCGCCGACGTCTCGCTGGCCGACGTGCAGCCGCGCCTGGACGAGAACTTCTGAGTCTCGGCGCGACGGCTCGCGACATGCCGCATTCACGGGACCGATTCATGCTCGTCTCCATCATGCAGCGAGCGTGATATCGGATATCGGGAAACTGTCGAACCCGGGCGCCGATCTTGCGTCTCGCCGTTATCGCACCATCCCTGCCGGTCGGACGGAGGCGGCGATTTCGAATACCCGCGAGTTTGCGGGGTTATTCGGTCTCGCCTACAATCGGACGCTCTGCAGGCCCTAGTCCCCCACATACTTCAAAGGAATCGCCATGGCTCATACGCTCCCGCCGCTGCCGTACGCTGAAGACGCGCTCGCTCCGCACATTTCGGCAGAGACGATCCAGTTCCACTACGGCAAGCACCACCAGACCTATGTGACGAACCTGAACAACCTGATCCCGGGCACCGAGTTCGAGAACCTCTCGCTCGAGGAGATCGTGAAGAAGTCGTCGGGCGGTATTTTCAACAACGCCGCGCAAATCTGGAATCACACCTTCTTCTGGAACAGCCTCTCGCCGCAGGGCGGCGGTGCGCCGACCGGCGCGCTGGGCGACGCGATCAACGCCAAGTGGGGTTCGTTCGACGCCTTCAAGGAAGCCTTCACGAAGACGGCCGTGGGCACCTTTGGTTCGGGCTGGGCCTGGCTGGTGAAGAAGGCCGACGGCTCGCTCGACCTGGTCTCGACCAGCAACGCCGCCACGCCGCTGACCACCGACGCCAAGCCGCTGCTGACGATCGACGTGTGGGAACACGCCTACTACATCGACTACCGCAACGCGCGTCCGAAGTTCGTCGAAGCGTTCTGGAACATCGTGAACTGGGACTTCGCCGCGAAGAACTTCGCGTAAGTCACGGCAGGTTCCGTTCGATTCGAAAGCCCTCCTCGCGAGGGTTTTTTCATTTTCAAGCCGCCGGCTGCGCTACCAGGCCTGCGGGCCGTATTCGTCGAAGAACCGCCCGGTGGGGCCATCCTCGTCGAGCGTCGCGAGCCGCACCGCGGGCGTGGCGCCCTGCTCGACCGTGCGAGGCCCCGCGTGGTCGTTGAAGTCGGTGGCCACGTAGCCCGGGTCCGCCGAGTTCACCTTGATGCCGAACTCGCGCAAGGCATTCGCGAGCGAGACCGTCACGCCGTTGAGCGCGGCTTTCGAGCTGTTGTATCCGAGGTGGTTGAAGCCGCTGTAGCGGCTGGTGAAATCGGACGTGAGGGTGAGCGAGCCGAGCCCGCTGCTGACGTTCACGACGCGCGCGCAACGCGCGGCCTTCAGCAGGCCCAGGAACGCCTGGGTCACCCGCACCGCGCCGAACACGTTGACCTGGTAGGTCGCCAGCATTTGCGTCGTCGATTCCTCCAGCGCATGGGCGCGCGGCCCCAGGATGCCGGCGTTGTTGACCAGCGCGTCGAGATGGTCGGTCTGCCCGGCCAGGGCGCGCGCCGCCCGGGCTACGCTCTCGTCGTCCGCCACGTCGATCTCGAGCAGGTGCACATCCATGCCGGCTTGCTTCAATTCCTGCACGGCTTGTTCTCCTCGCTGCGCGTCGCGGCATCCCATCCAGACGGTGTAGCCGCGTCGTGCCAGTTGCCGGACGATTTCTCGTCCAATGCCCTTGTTCGCGCCGGTCACGAGGGCGGTGTGTCGATCGTGCATGAGGGGGACCTCCTTGGGAAAGTGCTCCCATGCTAGGAGGGCGACCCGCGCGGCACGCGTCCGATCCTGTCAATGACTTGCCCGATTCTCTCAATCGCCCGGTGCCGAGCTTGTGGGGGGCGAGGGTGGCGAACCATACTCGCTGCATGGAACGATATCTATCCGAATTGCGCGAGGGGCTGCTGCGCCACGCGCAGGGACGCCGGACCGACACGGCCATCGCGCGCGTGTCGCTGTCGCGCGGACAGGCCGCCACGGGCCCGCTGGCGGGGCTGTACGAGCCGATGCTTTGCCTGGTCGTGCAGGGCGCGAAGCGCGTGATCGTCGGCGACCGGGTGCTGGACTACGATCCGGGCAACTGCTTCGTGACCGCGGTGGAAGTGCCGGCCACGGGCCGCATCGTCGAGGCCAGCCGGCAGCGGCCTTACCTGGCGATCAGCCTCGTCTTCGAGCCGGCGATCGTCGCCGAGCTGCTGGCGCACCTGCCGCAGGTGCGCGATGGGGAAGCGGGCGCGAGCTTTGCCGTCGAGCCCGTCTCGGCGGCCCTGCTCGACGCCTGGGTCCGCATGATCCGCCTGCTCGACCATCCCGCCGAGATTCCGGCCCTGGCGCCGCTGATCGAGCGGGAAATCCTGTTCCGTCTGCTGCAGGGGCCGCATGCGCGCGTGCTGCGCCAGATCGCGCGCGCGGATGGCCGGTTGTACCGGATCCGGCGCGCCGTCGCCCGCATTCGCACGCGCTACGACCAGCCCTTGCGTATCGAGGAACTGGCGGAGCTGGCCGGCATGAGCCTGGCGACCTTTCATCGCCACTTCAAGGCGGTGACGACCTTGGCGCCGCTGCAATACCAGAAGATCGTCCGGCTGCAGCAGGCGCGCCGGCTGCTGATGATCGAGAACCGCGCCGTCACCGAGGCGGCCTTCGCGGTCGGTTATGAAAGCGCCTCGCAGTTCTCGCGGGAATACGCCCGGCAATTCGGCGCGTCGCCGGCTCAGGACGTGGCTCGGCTGCGCTCGGCCGCCGCCGTGTTCGACGAGGCCGCGGCCGGCCCGTGACGCTCGCCGGCGGGCGAGCATGTCGCGAGCGCCGATGAGCGTGGCTACGCCGCTCAGCCCGCCAGCTTCTGCGCGAGCCGCGCGCGGGCCGTATCGTGGGTGCGCTCGAACTTGAGCGGCGTGACCGTCACATGGCCGGCTCGCAGCGAGGCGGTTTCCGAGTCGGGCGCATCGTCGCGCGGGCCGCGGCTGAGCCGCAGCCAGTGATAGTCGAGTTCGCGCGGATCGGTGCGCGACACCACCTCGATGCCGCCGAGCAGGCCGATGCCCTGCTGCGTCACCTTCAGCGAACCCACCGCGTCGGCGGCCACCGCCGGGAAGTTCACGTTCAGGCAGGCATCGCGCTCCCAGCCGGCGTGCGCCAGTTGGCGGATCACGCCAGCCGCGTGCGCGGCGGCCGTGCCCCAGGGCACCGCGTTGCGATCGGCGAAGGCCTGGCTCAGCGCGATGGCGGGGATGCCGAGCAGCATGCTCGTCATCGCGGCGCCCACCGTGCCCGAGAACACCGTCTCGGTGCCGAGGTTGGCGCCGCGATTGATGCCCGAGAGCACCAGCTCGGGCGGCGCCTCGCGCATCAGATGGCCGGCCGAGACAGCCACGCAGTCGCCCGGCGTGCCGCGCACGGCGAAGCGGCGCTCGCCCTCGCGATGCACGCGCAGCGGCTCGTGCAGGCTGATCGAATGCGAGGTGCCGCTCTGGTCGGCCATCGGCGCGACCACCCAGACCTCGCGCGCCAGCGTCGCGGCGACTTCCTCCAGCACCTTGAGGCCCGGCGCGTCGTAGCCGTCGTCGTTGGTGAGCAGGATGCGTTGGAAGATCGGGCTGGCTGGCGACATCGTTCGAGGCCTCGCTGGAAGAGTGGATGACAAGATACGCGGCGCGCGCGGCGCGTCGCTTGGTGTTGCGAAGCGGCCATGCTAACAAGTTCCGCGCCTCGGGATCGCGAGGCGCGCCCGGCCCGCCGGCCCGCGCTCAGAGCGCGCGGCCGATCTCGCCGCTGGCGGCGCGCAGCGCGTCGCGATCGAGGATCTCGATCTCGCCGACCTGCACCCGCACGATGCCGCGCGCGGCCAGCTCCCTGAGCAGCTGGTTGGTGGTCTGGCGCGTGAGCGAGGCGAGCGCGGCGAGCTTCTCCTGCGAGAGCCGGATTCGCGTGTGGCCGGTGCTGATCCCGCCATAACCCTCGGCGATCATCAGCAGGCGCGCGGCCAGCCGCTGCGCGGCCGGCATCACGCTGATCGCCTCCACGGTCAGGAACGACAGCCGCAGCTTCTGCGCCATCAGGAGCCCGAAGTGTCGCCAGTAACGCGGTTCGGCCTCGAGCACGTGTTGCAGTGCAGCTTGCGCGAGATGCAAAAGTCGTGTGTTCTCCACGGCAATCGCATCGTGTGTGCAGGGCTGGCCGTCGAACAAAGATATCTCGCCGAACCAGGTGGTCGGCTCGAGAACGGTCAGCAGGGCCTCGCGTCCGTCCGGATCGACCGCGCCGATGCTCAGCGCGCCGGACAGCACGGCATACAGGCCGCAGGGCGGGTCGCCGCGCCGGAACAGGGTCTCGCCGGCGGCGAGTTCGCGCGGCGTGGCGAGATCGAGCAGGCTCGCGCGCAGCGCGTCGGGCAGTGCGCGGAACCAGGGGTTCGCGTCGAGTCGGGGGAGCAGGTCGGCGGGCGGCGCGGGCATGGGGATGTCGGGTAGCTGACAGCGTAGGCGCTGGGCAAGACGCATGATAGCGCTCGTCAAGGAGGCAGACACGATGAAGACACTGACCGATCAACTCGCCAACTACGCCGCGTATCACCGCGATACGCGCAATATCCTCACACACCTGTTCGGCATCCCGATGATCGTGCTCGCCGTGGCCGTGCTGCTGTCGCGGCCGGTGGCGGGCACGCCGGCCGGCATCGCGCTGACCCCGGCGCTGCTGGTGACGGTGGCCATCGCTATCTACTACCTGCGGCTCGACCTGCGCTTCGGCCTGGCCATGAGCGTGCTGCTGGCGCTCACGCTGTGGTTGGCGCGCGCGCTGGCCGGTGGGAGCACCGCGCTCTGGCTCGGTTCCGGGATCGGCCTGTTCCTGCTCGGCTGGGTGATCCAGTTCGTCGGCCACGCCTTCGAGGGCCGCAAGCCTGCCTTCGTCGACGACGTGATCGGCCTGGCGATCGGGCCGCTGTTCGTGGTGGCCGAGGTGGCGTTCGCGATGGGCCTGCGCCGCGCGCTGCGCGACGAGATCGAACGACGCTCGGGCCCGCAGCGTCACGGGCCGCGCGGCGCGAGCGCCTGAGCCGGGTGACCAGGATCGCCGTGTTCGGCGCGGGGGCGATCGGCTGCTACATCGGCGGCCGGCTCGCCGTCGCCGGCGGCGACGTGCGCTTCGTGGGGCGCGCCGCGACCGGCGAGATGCTGCGCGAACACGGCCTCACGCTGAACGACTACCTGGGCCGCGAGGCGCAGGTCGCGCCCGAGCGCATCGCCTTCGACACCGATCCGCGCTCGCTGGCCGATGCCGAGGTGGTGCTGGTCAGCGTCAAGTGCACCGCCACGCCGGCGGCGGCCGCCGCGCTCGAGCCGGTGCTGCGCCCCGGCACGGTGGTGATCAGTTTCCAGAACGGCGTGCGCCAGGCCGATGCGCTGCGCATCGCGCTGCCGGCGCGCACGGTGCTGGCCGGCATGGTGCCCTTCAACGTGATCGCGCGCGGCGACGGCCTGTTCCACCAGGGCTCGGGCGGGCAACTGGTGGTGGAGGCCTCGCCGCATCTGGCGAGGATCGACGAGGTGTTCGATCGCGCGGTGCTGCCGCTGCGGCACAGCGAGGACATCCTGGCCGTGCAGTGGGCCAAGCTGCTGCTCAATCTCAACAATGCGGTGAATGCGCTCTCGGCGCTGCCGCTGCGCGAGCAGCTCGCGCAGCGCGACTATCGGCGCTGCCTGGCGCTGGCCCAGCGCGAGGCCTTGCGCGTGCTGCGCCGCGCGGGCCTGCGGCCGGCCTGGCTGACCCTGCTGCCGCCGGGCTGGATGCCGGGGCTGCTGTCGCTGCCCGATGCGCTGTTCTCGCGCCTGGCGAACTCGATGCTCGAGATCGATCCGCTGGCGCGCTCCTCGATGGCCGACGATCTGTCCGCGGGCCGCTCGACCGAGATCGACTGGCTCAACGGCGAGATCGTCCGGCTCGCCGCCGAGATCGGCATGGCCGCACCGGTCAATGCGCGGCTGCGCGAGCTGGTGCTGTTGGCCGGGCGCGATCGCGCCCGCAAGCGCTGGCGCGCCGAGGTGCTGCTGCACACCCTGCTCGATGCCGCCGGCGAGGCGCCCACGCCGCCCGAGCCGGCCTGAGCCTGCTTGAGCAAGATGCCCGCCGGCCTCTTCCCGATCAGATCACCAGTTGATGTCGACGCACAGCACCTGCATGCCGTCCGCGCCGGGCGCGGCCACCGAGGCGGTCACGCACAGGTGCGCCTCGTTGATCGACAGGTAGGGCGGCGTCACGCGCACGCGGCCGGGCGCGCGCATCGCGTCGATGAAGTAGGGGCGTCGCTCCCAGCTCGCGCCTTCGGAATGCAGCAGCGGGCGGAAGCGCTTGGCGCGCTGCGAGCTGCGGATGCGCGGCAGCACGTTGTCGCCGATCTGGTGGCCCGAGGCGTCCAGCAGGAAGCAGCGTGCCGCGTCGGGCAGGGCCAGCAGCGCGGCGGTGGCCGTCTCCACGTCCTGGCCGGCGCCGAGCTGGGTGCTGGCCTGTTCGAGCGCGCTCAGGTAGGGCGCGAGACGCGCCTGCTGGTTGCGCTCGCGTTCCGCCACGCGCAGCCGCAGCGCGGCCGACAGCGTATCCATGCAGCCGGCGGCGGCCTGCGGCTGCACCGGCTCGACGCTGGGCCCCGAGAAGTAGGTGCCCTGCACGAAATCGACATTGCATTCGAGCGCGATCAGCGCCTCGCGTTCGGTCGACAGGCCGCCCATCAGCACCAGTTGCCCCGATTCGTGCAGCAGCGAGACCAGCCCCGGCAGCACGCGCTCCAGATGCGAGTGCTCGCTGGCCTGGGCCAGGATGCCGCGATCGAGCGTGACGATGTCGGGATGCAGGTGCCAGACGCGGTCGATGTTCGAATGCTTGGCGCCGAAGCCGCCCAGCGCGATCAGGAAGCCGGCCTTGCGCAGCCCGTCGACGATCGCGCCGAAGCGCGGCGTGTCGCCCCCGGCCTGCTCGGGCACCTCGAGCACCACGCGCTGCGGCGGCAGGCCGAGCGCCTTGAGGTTGGCCAGCAGGGCGTCGCCGTAGATGGTGTCCATCAGCGCGGCCGGGTGCAGGCTCAGGAAGAGCCATTCCTCCTGGCTGTCGAAGGCGTGGAAGTTGCCCAGGTGCAGCGATTCCGCCAGCCGCCCCAGCTCCAGCAGGTCGCCGCGCCGCGCCGCCTGTGTGAACACCTCGTGCGAGGGCACCTGGGCGCCGTCGCCGCCATGCGCGCGCAGCGAGGCGTGATAGCCGATCGCGCGGCGGTGCGAGACCGAGAACACCGGCTGGAACACGCTGAACACGGTGTAGTCGCCGTACAGCACGGTGCGCCGGTTGCCGTCGTCGCCCGCGACGGGGCGCGGCGGCTGGAAGCCGGGAGGATCGATGTCGATCATGGTCATCATGGTGGCGGCCGGGGAGAGGGTGACAGTTTACCTAGCGCACATGAAGGAGCAAGAAGCATGCGCGGCAGGCGCCGCCCGTCTCGGCGGGTTCGGGGCGAGGACGAGGGGGGCGGCCGGTCCGGCGCGGGCCTGGATTGCACCGCGGCGGTGCATCGCGGGGCGCGCCGCGCACCCGCGCGGCCCCGTTCGCGCCGCTCAGGCGCGTTCCGAGGGATCGGTCTTCTTGGCCGCGCCGCGCACGTCCGGCGAGAGCTGGGCGAAGATCCAGGCCGAGCCGGCCGTGATGATGCCCACGCACAGGAAGGTGGCGTGGAAGGCCGGCAGCGTGTGGGTGGGGGTGACGCTGCGCATCACGCCGGTGAAGGTGGCCAGCAGCGCGCCGGCTACCGTCACGCCCAGGCTCATCGACAGCATCTGCACCAGCGAGAACAGGCTGTTGCCGCTGCTCGCGCCGCCGGTGCCGAGGTCCTTGAGCGTGAGCGTGTTCATCGCGGTGAACTGCATCGAATTGAAGCCGCCGAAGATCGCCAGCTGCAGCACCTGCAGCCACAGCGGCAGGCGATCGCTCATCAGCGCCATGCTGGCCATCAGCAGCCCGACCATCACGGTATTGGCCAGCAGCACCTTGCGGTAGCCGTGGCGCGTGATGAGCCCGGTGATCACGCGCTTGGAGAACATCCCGGCGGCGGCCACCGGCAGCATCATCAGGCCGGCCTCGAAGGCCGAGTAGCCGAGGCTGACCTGCAGCAGCAGCGGGATCAGGTAGGGCATCGCGCCGCTGCCGATGCGCGCGAACAGGTTGCCGAGCAGGCCCACGCTGAAGGTGTGGATCCGGAACAGCTCGAGCGAGAAGATCGGGTTCGGCGCGCGCACCGCGTACAGGCCGTAGGCGACGAACGAGGCCAGGCCGAGGATCATCAGCACCAGCACGGCGGCGTGGTCCATGCCGAGGTCGGCGAGCCCGTCGAGCGACAGCGACACGGCGATCATGCCGGTGGTCAGCAGCAGGTAGCCGCGCAGGTCGAAGCGGCCCACCGAGGGATTGCGGGAATCGGGCATCGAGTAGTAGGTGGCCAGGCAACCGACCACGCCGACCGGCACGTTGATCAGGAAGATCCAGTGCCAGGAGGCGATCTTGACCAGCCAGCCGCCCAGCGTGGGGCCGATCAGCGGGCCGATCAGGCCCGGGATCGCGACGAAGGACAGCGCGGGCAGGTAGCGCTCGGCCGGGAAGGTGCGCAGCACCGCGAGCCGGCCGACCGGCAGCAGCATCGCGCCGCCCACGCCCTGCGCGACGCGGAAGGCCACCAGTTGCGGCAGCGTGTGCGCGTTGGCGCACAGCAGCGAGCTGGCCGAGAAGATCAGGATCGCGCTGAAGAACACGCGGCGCGTGCCGAAGGTGTCGGCCAGCCAGCCCGAGACGGGGATCATCACCGCCATCGTCAGCGAGTAGGCGATCACCACCGACTGCATGCGCAGCGGCGATTCGCCGAGGCTCGCCGCCATCGAGGGCAGGGCCGTGTTGACGATGGTCGCGTCCAGCGTTTGCATGAAGAAGCCGGTGGCCACGACCCACAGCATCACGGTCAGGGACGATTCGCTCGGCGTGGCGGCGGGAGGACGGGACATGGCGGGGCTCGGAGTCGCGGACAGCCGTCATTGTAGGAAAAGCGTGACGGATGCGCAGCCGATTCGGGGGCGGATGATCGAGGCGCCGGGCCCTCGGCACGATGTTTCGTGCTCCTTATGCGCCGGAAACGCCGCCTTCGGGGCGCAGCGGGACCGGTGCCTTCAGGTCTATCGAGGCCGCGTCGCGCGGGAATGCATCGTTCGGCGCCGGCGCGAGCGGCATCACGCGCCGGCCGGGTCGACGTCGAGCGGATCGACGCCGACATATCGCGCGCGCGGCCGGATCAGCTTGCCTTCGCGCTGCTGCTCCAGCGCGTGCGCGATCCAGCCCGCCGCGCGCCCGGCGGCGAACAGCGTGAAGGCGGCGCCCTCCGGCAGCGCCAGCACGCGTTCGAGCAGCGCCAGCGCGAAATCGACGGTCGGCCGCTCGCCGGTGGCGGCCGCCACGCCGTCCAGCACCGCCAGCGCGCTGCGCAGCGCCTCGCGCGCCGTGGCGTCGAGCCCGGCATGCTCGCGCAGCATCCCGAGCAGCGCGCCGGCGCGCGGGTCGCCGTCGGGATAGAGCGGATGACCGAAGCCGGCCAGGCGCGTGCGGCCGCCCTCGCCGCGTTCGTCGTGCGCGAGCCGGATCGCCAGGTAGCGGTCCAGGTCGGCCGCGCGCGCGGCTTCGTCGAGCAGGGCTCGCGCGCGTACCGTCTCGCCGCCGTGGCGCGGCCCGGCAAGCGCGGCCAGGCCGCCCGCGATCGCGCCGAACAGGTGGGTGCCGGTCGAGGCGATGCAGCGCACCGCGAAGGTCGAGGGGTTTAGTTCGTGATCGGCGCAGAGCACCAGGGCGGCGCGCAGCAGCTCGGCATGCCGCGTGTCCAGCTTCCAGGCCTCGGCGAGTTGAAGGTGCGCCGGGCGCGCGCAGGGCAGGCCGCCGGCCAGCGCCGCGAGCGTGGCGCGCAGCAGCGCCACCGCCACCTCCAGCCGCGCCTGCTCGCCGGGCGCCCACCGGCGCGGCAGCCGCGCGGCGCAGGCAGGCAGCATCGCCAGCGCGCGCTCCAGCGGCGCGCAGTCGGCCCAGTCCCGCAGCCAGCCCTGCCAGCGCGCCAGCTCCGGTCCGGCGAGTGCCGGTTGCGTGGCGAGGCGCTCGGTCGGGCAATCCCACAGCAGCGCGGCCACGGTTTCCAGCGAGGCCGATGCGGCCAGGCCGATCGCGTCGCGGCCGCGATAATGCGGCCGGCCGCCGACGATCTGGGTGATGCTCGACTCCAGCACCGGCACGCCCCAGTCGAGCGAACGCTCGGCCACGCCGCCCGCGCGCTTGGCGTCGGCGCGGCGGCGCGCCAGCAGGCGCACCTCGTCGGCGTCGTAGCCGCGCTGGCGGGTGCGGCCGTCGGCATGCGAGGCGAGCAGCCCGCGGCTGACATAGGCATACAGGGTCGGCACGCTCACGCCGAGCAGGCGGGCGGCTTCGGCCGCGTTGATGCGGGGCATCGCAAGGGCTCCCTTTCGCGCAGTCGCACGCGATCAAGCAAACAAATCTGTATGTATTGATTCGAGCCATCAAGATTGATCGGCCTCGACCGGCAATTCTAGACTCGCTGCACCGATTGTCGATCAGGAGATCAGCATGGATGCACGACAGGCCCTGGCCACCCTATGGCAGATGGCGGGCGGCTCGGCCGACGCCTTGGCGCGCGTCGAATTCGATCATGGCGAGGACCCGGGCCTGCCCTCGGTGCATCGCGTCGGCACGCTCGCGAGCGCCACCGTCGCGGCGGCGGGGCTGGCCGCGGCCGAATGTTTCCGGGCGCGCACCGGGCGCGCGCAGCAGGTGTCGGTGGCCCAGCGCGCGGCGCTGGCCGCGTTCCGCAGCGAGCGCTACCTGCGCGTGGACGGCAAGCCGCCGCCCGAGCCGCGAGACCCCGCCACCGGTTTCTATCGCACGCGCGATGGCCGCTGGATCCAGTTGCACGCGAATTTCGCGCATCACCGGCAGGGCATCGTCGCGGTGCTGGGCTGCGAGGACGCGCCGGAAGCGATCGCCGCGGCGATCCTCGGCCGCGACGGCGCGGAACTCGACGCCACGCTCGCCGAGGCCGGGCTCTGCGCGGCATTGATTCGAACTCCGGAGGAATGGCAGGCCCTGGAGGCGGCGCGCGCGCTGGCGCGGCGGCCCCTGTTCGAGATCGAGCGGATCGGCGATGCGCCGCCGCGCCCGATCGGCGCCGGCGAGGCCACCCAGCCCTTGTCGGGCACGCGCGTGCTCGACTTGACGCGCATCATCGCCGGCCCGGTGGGCGGGCGCACGCTGGCCCAGCACGGCGCGGAGGTGTTGCTGGTGAACGGCCCGCACCTGCCCAACATCCCGGCCCTGGTGATCGACAACGGGCGCGGCAAGCGTTCGGCCCATCTCGACCTGTGCGAAGCCGAGGGCCGCGCCGCGCTCGACGCGCTGGCGGGCGGCGCCGACGTGTTCCTGCAGTCGTACCGGCCCGGCGCGCTGGCCGCGCGCGGGTTTTCGGACGAGGCGCTGGCGGCGCGCCATCCGGGCATCGTCAGCGTGTCGGTCTGCGCCTATGGCTACGAGGGACCCTGGGCGACGCGGCGCGGTTTCGACAGCCTGGTGCAGTCGGCCAGCGGCATCGCCTGGCACGAGCAGCGCGCGGCCGGGCAGGATTCGCCGGTGCACCTGCCTTGCCAGGCGCTCGATCATGCGACCGGCTACCTGGCCGCGTTCGGCGCGATGGTGGCGCTCAGGCGCAGGGCGCGCGAGGGCGGGAGCTGGCGTGTGCGCGTCTCGCTGGCGCAGACCGGGCGCTGGCTGCAGTCCTTCGGCCGGATCGAGGGGGGGCGCGAACTGCCTGAGCTCGGCATCGACGCGGTGAGCGACTGCCTGGACGCGCCGTTGGCCTCGCCGTTCGGCCTGGTGCGGGGCGTGAGGCCGGCCGAGCGCCTGTCGGAGACGCCGCCGAGCCTGTCGCGCCCGCCGGTGCCGCCGGGCACCGACGCGCCGCGCTGGCTCGATTGAGATGGCGGGAGCGCATCCACGCGATGCGCCGACGCGACCGGGGGGAGCGCGCACGGAACTTGCGCCGCGCGCCGGCCGATTGCGTTACTTGCGCAGCTCCACCACGAAGTCGTAGTAGTCGTTGCGGCAGTAGGTATCGGTCAGCTCGATGGCGCGCTGGTCGGCCGTGTAGCCGATCCGCGTGATCAGCAGGAGCGCGTCGTGCGGGGCGATGCCCATCTGCCGGGCGATCTCCTCGCTGGCGTTGACGGCGCGGAAATGCTGCAGCGCGCGCACGATCGGCGTGCCGCGCTGTTCGAGGTAGGAGTAGAGCGAATCGCCGATCGCGGCCGGGTCGGGCATCAGGGTGGCGGGGAAGGTCGAATCCTCGACCGCCATCACGATGTCGTCGGCCAGGCGCAGGCGCTTCAGGCGCGTCACCGAGGCGGCCGGCGACAGCCCGAGCTGGATCACCTCGTCGCGATTGGCGGGCTGCACGCTGCGCGCGATCCAGCGCGAGCTGGGGGTGAAGCCGCGGCGGCGCAGCATCTCGCTGAAGCTCGACAGGCGCGAGAGCGGGTCTTCGTAGCGTGGCTGGATGAAGTTGCCGGCGCCGTGGGTGCGGCGGATCAGGCCTTGCTCGACCAGCAGCGCGATCGCCTTGCGCGCCGTGATGCGCGACACGCCCAGCGCCTCCGAGAGCACGCGCTCGGACGGCAGTGCCTCGCCGGCCGCCCAGCGGTTCTCGTGGATCGCGTCGCCGAGCTTGCGGGCGAGTTGCAGGTAGAGCGGCGTGTCCTTGTCCGGGTCGGGGCGCAGATCGTGCCAGCGGTCTTCCGTCGGTGGCTTCATGAAGGAGGTGTGAAACAGGGTGGGGTCATTTTATGACATCGCGCGCCGCCGTTATAGCTCGCGATGCCCGGCTCGGTGATAGTCCGTATGCCGGACGCGCGCGAGCGCCGCGCGGCGTGCCTCGCTACACTGGCGAGCCGGCCTGTTGCCGGATCACCAGCGAGGACGAGATGGCCAGTACCACCACGACGATCGCGCTGCCCGACGGCGAGAGGATCGCGAAGCTCGGGCAGGGCACCTGGGAAATGGGCGAGCGGCCGGCGCGCCGCGCCGCCGAGATCGCCGCGCTGCGCGCCGGCATCGAACTGGGCATGACCCTGATCGACACCGCCGAGATGTACGGCGAGGGCGCCACCGAGGAACTGGTCGGCGAGGCCATCGCCGGCCTGCGCGACGAGCTGTTCCTGGTCAGCAAGGTCTATCCGCACAATGCCGACCGCCGTCGCATGATCGCCTCCTGCGAGGCCAGCCTGAAGCGCCTGGGCACCGACCGGCTCGATCTCTACCTGCTGCATTGGCGCGGCGGCGTGCCGCTGGAGGAGACGCTGGCCGGCTTCGAGGCGCTGCGCGCGGCCGGCAAGATCCGCCACTGGGGCGTGAGCAATTTCGACACCGACGACATGGAGGAACTGGTCGCGGCGGGCGGCGCGGGCTGCGCGACCAACCAGGTGCTCTACAACCTGGCGCGGCGCGGGCCCGAGTTCGACCTGCTGCCGTGGCTGGCCACGCATCGCATGCCGGCCATGGCCTACAGCCCGATCGACCACCAGCGGCTGCCGCGCGGCACCGTGCTCGACGAGATCGCCGCCGAGCGCGGCCTCACGCCCGAGCAGGTGGCGCTGGCCTGGGTGCTGCGGCGCGAGGAGGTGCTGGCGATTCCGAAGGCGGGCACGGTCGAGCACGTTCGCGCCAATCGCGCCGCGCAGGACCTGCTGCTCGACGATGCGGCGCTGGCGCGGCTCGACGTGGCCTTCGAGCCGCCGCGCGCCAAGCGGGCGCTGGAGATGCTCTAGCGATGGCGGCGCCGCGGAGGCCCGGCGGCGCTCCGCCCGGCTTCGTCAGGCCAGTTGCGAGCTGGCGCGGCGCCAGCGATGGAACAGGATCGAGCCCACCCAGCAGGCCAGGAACAGCGCGACGATGCCGTAGCCGATCGCGCCGAAGCGCTCGTTGATCGCGCCGATCGCATCCCAGAAGCCGCCCGCCAGGCCGAGCTTGTCGGCGGCCAGACCGAGCGCCTCCACGCCGCCGATCACCAGCGCCACGGCGGCCGACACGAAGGTGATGCTGAGGTTGTAGGCGAGCTTGCGTTTCGGGTCGTCCATCGCCCAGCCATAGGCGTGCACCATCAGCACGTTGTCGGTCGAATCGATCAGGGTCATGCCGGCCGTGAACAGCGCGGGAAACACCAGCACCGCGTGCAGCGGCAGGCCCTGGTTGGCCTGCGCGGCGGCGATCGCGAGCAGGCCGATTTCGGTGGCGGTGTCGAAGCCCAGGCCGAACAGCAGCCCGACCGGGTACATGTGGGCGCTCCGGGTGACCAGGCGGAACAGCGGGCGCAGCAGGCGCGTGAGCAGGCCGCCCGGCGCGTGGTGATGGCTACCCGCCTCGTGCTCGTGATGCGCGGCGGCTTCGGCGCCGGCCGCGCGAGCGCGACGGTAGCGGCGCCAGATGTCGCGCAGGATCACCAGGTTGATCAGCGCCAGCACCAGCAGGAAACCCGCCGAGACGGCCGTGCCGATGGTGCCGCCGACGGCCTTGAAGCCGTCGAAGCGCGAGCGCAGCGCCAGCGCCGAGATCGCGATGCCCAGCGTGGCCAGGATCACGATGGTGGAGTGGCCCAGCGAGAAGAACAGGCCGACCGAGAAGGGCCGCTTGCCGTCCTGCATCAGCTTGCGCGTGACCGTGTCGATCGCGGCGATGTGGTCGGCGTCCACCGCGTGGCGCAGGCCGAAGCCGTAGGCGAGCGCGGCCGTGCCGAGCAGCAGCGGATGGTCGTGCAGCACCACCAGCGCCCAGATCCAGGCGGCGAGGTTGGCGCCGATCAGCCCGGCATAGAGCAGGAACAACTGGCGGCGGGACGAGCTGGGCAGGGTCGGCATGATCGATGAAGAGGATCGACGGGAACGCCGGCGATTCTGACATGAGCAAAAATCCGGCGGTATGACCGGACGAGCCACGGCGCGCGTGATCGCGGGCAGGGACCGGCTCGGCCCTGCCGTCGAAACAGGCTTTACAGTTTAACTGTGCAGTTTTCCTGTATAGATGCTATCGTTGCGCGCATGTCCCCCGTCTCCCCATCTCCCGCCCCGCACGAACCCGCGCATCTGGCCGGCGAGCTGCGCATCGCGCTCGGCAAGCTGATGCGCCGGCTGCGTGACCAGGGCCGCGCGGGCGATTTCACCTCCTCGCAGCGCTCGGTGCTGCTGCGCCTCGAACGCGACGGTCCCGCCACGGTTTCCGCGCTGGCGCGCGCCGAGAGCGTGCGTCCGCAATCGATGCGCGCCACCGTCGCCGCGCTGGAGGCGGCCGGCGCCGTGACGGGGTCGCCCGATCCCCAGGATGGCCGGCAGACGCTGATCGCGCTGGCCGAGGTCTATCGCGAGCGCCTGCGGGCCAGCCGCGCGGCGCGCGAGGATTGGCTCGGGCGCGCTCTCGAGGCACGCCTGTCGGCGGCCGAGCGCCAGGAGCTGGCTGCCGCCGTCACGCTGCTGCAGCGGCTCGCGGAGGACTGAGCGATGAGGCGCGGCGAGCGATCCGATTCCTCTGTACCGAGGTGCTTGCCGGCCAGCCGCGCGCCGCGTTCGGTTGTCGCTTCCCTCGCTTGCACCTCCCGCGCTCCCGTCGCCTGCACGTCCACCGCCAGCCCGGAGCCGCGATGAACCTGGCCCGCTCGTTCCGTTCGCTGCGTCATCCGAACTACCGCCTGTGGGCGGCCGGTGCGCTGGTCTCGAACATCGGCACCTGGATGCAGCGCACCGCGCAGAGCTGGCTGGTGCTGACCCAGCTCACGCGCCACGACGCCTCGGCGGTGGGCCTGGTGATGGCGCTGCAATACGCGCCGCAGATGCTGCTGCTGCCCTGGACCGGCTACGCCGCCGACCATTTCGACCAGCGCAAGCTGCTGCGCGTGACCCAGGCGCTGATGGGCCTGTTCGCGCTGCTGCTGGGCCTGATCGTGGTGACCGGCGTGGCGCGGCTCTGGCATGTCTATGTGTTCGCGCTGCTGTTCGGCAGCGCGGCCGCCTTCGACGCGCCGGTGCGGCAGACCTTCGTTACCTCGCTGGTCGGCGACGAGGACCTGCCCAACGCGGTCGCGCTCAATTCCACCGTGTTCAATGCCGCGCGCATGGTCGGCCCTGGCGTGGCCGGGGTGGTGATCGCCTCGGTCGGCACCGGCTGGGCCTTCGTGATCAACGGGCTGTCGTTCGGCGCGGTGCTGCTGTCGCTGTCGCGGCTGCGCGTCTCGGCCCAGCATCCGGGCGCGCGTTCGCGGCGCGCCCAGGGCGGGCTCGCGGCCGGGTTGCGCTACGTGAGCGGCCGGCCCGACCTGATCGCGATCCTCGCCATGCTGTTCCTGATCGGCACCTTCGGCCTGAACTTCCAGATCTTCATCTCGACCATGGCGGTGGACGTGTTCCATGCCGGCGCGAGCGGCTTCGGCCTGTTGTCGTCCATCATGGCGATCGGCACCATTGCGGGCGCTTTGGTGGCCGCCGGCCGGGAGCAGCCTAACCTGCGCACCCTGCTGGCCGGCTCGGCGATGTTCGCGCTCGGCTGCGCCTGCGCGGCGCTCTCGCCGGGCTTCTGGATCTTCGCCGCGATGCTGGTGGTGACCGGCATCGCCTCGCTGACCATCACCAATACCTCGAACAGCCTGATGCAACTGTCCACCGAGCCCGGCATGCGCGGGCGCGTGACGGCGCTGCGGGTGGCGATCGTGATGGGCGGCACGCCGATCGGCGCGCCCATCGTCGGCTGGGTGGCCGATCGCTTCGGCCCGCGCTGGGCGCTCGGGGTGGGCGCCGCCGCGGGCGTGGCGGCCGCGCTGGTCGCCATCCGCGCGATGCGGCGCCAGGCGCGCGACGGCGAGGCCGCGGCGGCGGCCAAGGCCTTCGACGTGGTGCAGGCGATCGCCTCGGAGCCGGCGGCCGGGCAGGCCTCGGCCGCTTCCCGCGAGCCGCCCGCGCGGCGCTGAAGCACGATGCTGAAGCGCGGCGCGCCCCTGCGAGCCCGCCGCCATCCGCTGCCCGAGCCGGTCGCGGCATCGACCGCCTTGCCGCCGCGGCACGCCCAATAAAAAGCCCGTCCACCAGGGACGGGCTTCGGAATTCAGGGCGCCGCCCGCGAGCGGCGCCCCGTGTCGATCAGCGGGCCGACCTCAACCCGCCTTCGACTTGATCACGGCTTCCGAGACGTTGTTCGGCGTTTCCGCGTAGTGCTTGAACTCCATCGTGTAGGTGGCGCGGCCCTGGGTGGCCGAGCGCAGCGAGGTCGAGTAGCCGAACATCTCCGAGAGCGGCACCTCGGCGCGCACGATCTTGCCGCCGCCGCCGGCGATGTCGTCCATGCCCTGCACGATGCCGCGACGGCTCGACAGGTCGCCCATCACATTGCCCATGAAGTCCTCGGGCGTTTCCACTTCCACCGCCATCATCGGCTCGAGCAGCACCGGCTTGGCGCGGCGCATCGCTTCCTTGAAGGCCATCGAGCCGGCCATGCGGAAGGCGTTTTCGTTCGAGTCGACATCGTGGTACGAGCCGAAGGTCAGGTGCACCTTCACGTCGACCACCGGGTAGCCCGCCAGCACGCCGGCCTTCAGCGTGTCGGTGATGCCCTTGTCGACGGCCGGGATGTACTCGCGCGGAATCACGCCGCCCTTGATCTCGTCGAGGAACTCGTAGCCCTTGCCCGGGTTCGGCTCCAGCGTGATCACGGCATGCCCGTACTGGCCGCGGCCGCCCGACTGCTTGACGAACTTGCCCTCGACGTCCTTCGCCTCGGTGCGCACCGTCTCGCGATAGGCCACCTGCGGCTTGCCGACCGTGGCCTCGACGCCGAACTCGCGGCGCATCCGGTCCACCAGGATTTCCAGGTGCAGTTCGCCCATCCCGGAGATGATCGTCTGGCCCGATTCCTCGTCGGTCTGCACGCGGAACGAGGGATCCTCCTGCGCCAGGCGGTTCAGCGCCAGGCCCATCTTCTCCTGGTCGGCCTTGGTCTTCGGCTCCACCGCCTGCGAGATCACCGGCTCGGGGAATTCCATGCGCTCCAGGATGATCGGCGCGTTCACCGCGCACAGCGTGTCGCCGGTGGTCGCGTCCTTCAGGCCGACCGCGGCGGCGATGTCGCCCGCGCGCACTTCCTTGATTTCCTTGCGCTCGTTGGCGTGCATCTGCAGGATCCGGCCCAGGCGCTCCTTCTTGTCCTTGGTCGCGTTGAGCAGGGTGTCGCCCGATTCCACCACGCCCGAATAGACGCGGAAGAAGATCAGCTGGCCGACGAAGGGGTCGGTCATGATCTTGAAGGCCAGCGCCGAGAACGGCTCGTCGTCGCTCGGATGACGCTCGGCCTGCTTTTCCGGATCGGCGAAGTCGTGGCCGAGGATGGCGGGCACGTCGACCGGCGAGGGCAGGTAGTCGATCACGGCGTCGAGCATGGCCTGCACGCCCTTGTTCTTGAACGCGCTGCCGCACAGCATCGGCACGATCTCGTTGGCGATGGTGCGCTGGCGCAGCGCCGCCTTGATTTCGTCCTCGGTCAGCGAATCGTGGTCGGTCAGGTACTTGTCGAGCAGTTCCTCGCTCGACTCGGCGGCCGCCTCGACCATCTTCTCGCGCCATTCATGGGCCAGCTCGACGAGGTTCGCGGGGATCTCCTCGTAGCTGAACTTCACGCCCTGGCTCTCGTCGTCCCACAGGATCGCCTTCATCTTGACCAGGTCGACCACGCCCTGGAAATGATCCTCGGCGCCGATCGGAATCTGGATCGGCACCGCCACGCCCTTCAGGCGATCGCCGATCTGCTTCTGCACGCGGAAGAAATCCGCGCCGACGCGATCCATCTTGTTGACGAAGGCGATGCGCGGCACCTTGTACTTGTTGGCCTGGCGCCAGACGGTTTCCGATTGCGGCTGCACGCCGCCCACCGAGTCATAGACCATGCAGGCGCCGTCGAGCACGCGCATCGAGCGCTCGACCTCGATCGTGAAATCGACGTGCCCGGGGGTGTCGATGATGTTGATCCGGTGCTCGGGATAGTTGCCGGCCATGCCTTTCCAGAACGCGGTGGTCGCGGCCGACGTGATCGTGATGCCGCGCTCCTGCTCCTGCTCCATCCAGTCCATCGTGGCCGCACCGTCATGCACTTCGCCGATCTTGTGGCTCACGCCGGTGTAGAACAGGATGCGCTCGGTCGTCGTGGTTTTGCCGGCGTCGATGTGGGCGCTGATCCCGATATTCCGATAGCGCTCGATGGGGGTTTTGCGGGGCACGTGAACCTCCTGGTGGTTCCTGGACGTACGGATCGGCCGAGATTGACCGGTCCGGGACTACTTTTTCGAGATTTCAAGCATAGCCTGTGCTCGTGGCTTTTGCAGGTGGGGATCGCGGGCCGGGATTCAAGCGGGGGCGCGAAACCTGGCGGGCGAGGGCGGCGGCCGGCCGGAAAGCCGCATCGGGCGTGCCGCGGCGGGCGATGCCGGAGGGACATTCAGCGGGGAATTCGAGACGATTCTGGGCGATTCAGGGCGGGCACGGCGGCGCGGGACGACGTTTCGGGCCGGGGCAGAGCCCCGGTCCGGCGTGGGCCACGCGCGATTTTCAGGCCCGCCGCGCGCGATCGCGCCGACGGGCTGCTGATGTATACAGTGACGACAAGGGCTGCGAGAAGGTCGTGCCGGCCGCGCTCACTGCTGCTGTTGCGGCTGCGGCAGGCCGTCGAGCTTCATGCCCGGCTTGATGCCCTTGGCCGTGAACCAGCCCTTGCTCATTTCCAGCGCATAGACGCCGTTGTTGCGCGGGCAATGGTTGTCGGTGGTCTCGGCCTGCATCTCGTCGATGTCGGTGATGGTGCCGTCGGCGCGGATGAAGGCGATCGACAGCGGGATCAGCGTGTTCTTCATCCAGAAACAATGGACCGCGTTCTCGTTGAAGACGAACAGCATTCCCTCGTTCGGCGCGAGCTGGCTGCGATACATCAGCCCCTGTTCGCGATCGGCCTCGTTGGCGGCCACGGCCGCGTCGATCACGTACATGCCGGCGCGCAGCTTGACGCGCGGGAACTCGCTCGGCTGCTTCGCGCCCGGCGGAATGCCGTTCGATTGCGCGAGGGCGGGCGCGATGCCGCCGGCGGCGAACGCGAGCGCGACGGGAACCACGGCAAGGCGCACGAGGCGGGACAGCGAAGAGCGCGGGGAGAATCGCACGACGGAACTCCTGAACGGGTAATCGAGGG
The DNA here is from genome assembly GCF_000959725.1 of Burkholderia gladioli. Classification (NCBI taxonomy): domain Bacteria; kingdom Pseudomonadati; phylum Pseudomonadota; class Betaproteobacteria; order Burkholderiales; family Burkholderiaceae; genus Burkholderia; species Burkholderia gladioli. The sequence continues at coordinate 786,584 of NZ_CP009323.1, read as the reverse complement.
CTGCATGGTACGCGATGCGCGCGCGCCGGTGCAGCGGGGATGCGCGCCTCGAAGCGCGCTGAAAGCTTCGCGGCCGGGCGCGCCTGGGGCGTGGCCAAAACAAAAAGGCAGATCGCCTCGCGGTGATCTGCCTTTCAACGGCATGGGAGCCGGGTTGCCGGCCCCGATGCTGCTTACAGCCTGCTTACTTAGTTCGAAGCAGCTGCCGGTGCTGCTGCGTCGCTTGCAGCTGCCTTCTTCTTCGAAGCGTGCTTCTTCGTTGCGTGCTTCTTGTGCGTTGCCTTCTTGGCCGGTGCCGAAGCGGCTTCCGGAGCAGCGGCCGGAGCCGAAGCTTGTGCGAATGCAGCCGTTGCGAACAGGCCAGCGACCAGAGCGGCGATCAGTTTGTTCATCTTGTGTTTCCTCAGCTTTAGTTAATTAACCAAATGACCCGGCATAGGAGTCAATTCGTCTAACGAGGCCATCCACCTTTCGGTTGACAGACGCGACAGGAAATTTTTCCTGGCGCTGCGGACACGGCTGCGGGCGGCTTCGGTCTGGAAGGACCAGGCTTACCGCGGCTTGGCGCCAATGCCGGATAGCTTCGGTCGGCATCTGCGTCTGATAACGGGCGGTCGAGAGGATCGGTTGACGCACGTCATGAAACTTTCATGCGTGGGGCGCAAAACCGTCCCAGGGCGCGCGCGGCGGCAGCGCGAGCGTGTCACCCGGTGCAAGGCCCAGCGCGAACAGGTCGAGCGCGCCGATGCCCACGCGCACCAGGCGCAAGGTCGGGTAGCCGACCGCGGCCGTCATGCGGCGCACCTGGCGGTTCTTGCCTTCGGTGATCGACAGCTCGATCCAGGTGGTGGGGATCGCGGCGCGAAAACGCACCGGCGGATTGCGCGGCCACAGCGTCTCGGGCGGTTCGACGTAATCGGCGCGGCAGGGGCGCGTCACGTAATCGCCGAGATCGACGCCGCGCGCCAGCGCCTTGAGCGCGGCGTCGTCGGGCGTGCCTTCCACCTGCGCCCAATAGCGCTTGACCAGCTTGTGACGCGGTTCGGCGATGCGCGCCTGCAGCGCGCCGTCGTCGGTGAGCAGCAGCAGGCCTTCGCTGTCGGCGTCGAGCCGCCCGGCCGGATAGACGCCGGGCGTGCGCACCCAGTCGCCCAGCGAGGGGCGGGTTTCGTGCGCCGAGAACTGGCAGATGGTGCCGAACGGCTTGTTGAGGGCGATCAGGGGCATCGAGGGAGCGGGCGCGGGGCGGGCCGCGTCGTGTGGCAAATGGCGGAATCTTAATGCATAATACGGAACGCCAAGTCTTTTGTCTTATATAAGACTTGATGGTCGTCGGCAGCCGCGCGCGTTGCTCGCGCCGCCTTGCCCGGTCGGGGCGCTAGAATAGCGGCCAAGGTTTTCTGTGCATCAGCCAGGCAACTACACGCTTTTCAATCAGCCCAGCCATTCACTGGAGTCGACCATGCCGTATCAGCACATCGTGGTTCCGGACGGGGGTGACAAGATCACCGTCAATCCGGATTTGACGCTCAACGTGTCGGATCAGCCGATCATCCCTTACATCGAGGGCGACGGCTGCGGCGTCGACGTCACGCCGGTGATGCTGAAGGTGGTCAACGCCGCGGTTGAGAAGGCCTACGGCGGCCAGCGCAAGATCCACTGGATGGAGATCTACGCGGGCGAGAAGGCCACGCGCGTCTATGGTCCCGACGTCTGGCTGCCCGAGGAGACGGTCGAGGTGGTGCGCGACTACCTGGTCTCGATCAAGGGCCCGCTCACCACGCCGGTCGGCGGCGGCATCCGTTCGCTGAACGTCACGCTGCGCCAGGAACTCGATCTCTACGTCTGCCTGCGCCCGGTGCGCTACTTCAAGGGCGTGCCCTCGCCGGTGCGCGCCCCGGAGAAGACCGACATGGTGATCTTCCGCGAGAACTCGGAAGACATCTACGCCGGCATCGAATGGCCGGCCGATTCGGAGCAGGCCAAGAAGGTGATCCGCTTCCTGCGCGAGGAGATGGGCGCCAAGATCCGCTTCCCCGACAGCTCCGGGCTGGGCATCAAGCCGGTCTCGCGCGAGGGCACCGAGCGCCTGGTGCGCAAGGCGATCCAGTACGCGATCGACCACGACCGCAAGTCGGTCACCCTGGTGCACAAGGGCAACATCATGAAGTACACCGAAGGCGCGTTCCGCGACTACGGTTACGCCCTGGCCCTGAAGGAATTCGGCGGCGAGCTGATCGACGGCGGCCCCTGGGTGCGCGTGAAGAACCCCAGGACGGGCGCCGAGATCACCATCAAGGATTCGATCGCCGACGCCTTCCTGCAGCAGATCCTGCTGCGCCCGGCCGAATACGACGTGATCGCCACGCTGAACCTGAACGGCGACTATATTTCCGATGCGCTTGCCGCGCAGGTCGGCGGGATCGGCATCGCGCCGGGCGCGAACCTGTCGGATTCGGTGGCGATGTTCGAGGCCACCCACGGCACGGCGCCGAAGTACGCGGGCAAGGATTACGTGAACCCGGGCTCGGAAATCCTGTCTGCCGAGATGATGCTGCGCCACCTCGGCTGGACCGAGGCGGCCGACCTGATCATCGCCGCGATGGAGAAGTCGATCCAGCAGAAGCGCGTCACCTATGATTTCGCGCGGCTGATGGAGGGCGCGACGCAGGTCTCGTGCTCGGGCTTCGGCAACGTGCTGATCGAAAACATGTAAGCAAGCCCAGCGGTATCGCCGGAGCGATCCGGCCACCCCGGCGCGCGGCCGATGTCGCCGGGGCAAGAAAGCGGTTCGTCGGCCTCGCATTCGCGGTTGGTTAGATCGCGGCCCGGTTGGTTCGCTCTCAGCGATCTTCTGTCAATTTCTCGGTTCCAAGCATCAAACATGTCCACGTCCAAGATCATCTACACCCTCACCGACGAAGCTCCGGCACTCGCGACCTATTCGCTGCTGCCGATCGTCAAAGCCTTCACGCATTCGTCGGGCGTCGACGTCGAAACGCGTGACATCTCGCTGGCCGGCCGTATCATCGCCGCCTTCCCCGAGGCGCTGACGCCCGAGCAGAAGATCAGCGACGACCTGGCCGAACTCGGCCAGCTCACGCTGCGCCCGGAAGCGAACATCATCAAGCTGCCGAACATCAGCGCCTCGGTGCCGCAGCTCAAGGCCGCCATCGCCGAGTTGCAGGCGCAGGGCTACAAGCTGCCGAACTATCCCGACGAAGCGGGCAACGACGCCGAGAAGGACGTCAAGGCACGCTACGACAAGATCAAGGGCAGCGCCGTGAACCCGGTGCTGCGCGAGGGCAACTCGGACCGCCGCGCGCCGCTGTCGGTCAAGAGCTACGCCCGCAAGCACCCGCACAAGATGGGCGCCTGGACCGCCGATTCGAAGTCGCACGTCTCGAGCATGAGCGAGGGCGATTTCTACGGCAGCGAGAAGTCGGCGCTGATCGGCACGGCCGGCAACGTCAAGATCGAGCTGACCACGGCCGACGGCACCAAGAAGGTGCTGAAGGAAAAGACCGCCGTGAAGGCCGGCGAGATCATCGACGCCTCGCTGATGAGCCGCGCCGCGCTGCGCAGCTTCCTGGAAGCGCAGGTCGCCGACGCGAAGGCCAAGGACGTGCTGTTCTCGGTGCACCTGAAGGCCACCATGATGAAGGTGTCCGATCCGATCCTGTTCGGCCAGGTGGTGTCGGTGTTCTATGAAGACGTGCTGGCCAAGCATGCCGACACGCTCGCCAAGATCGGCTTCAACCCGAACAACGGCATCGGCGATCTTTACGCGCGCCTGAAGGACCTGCCGGCCGAGACGCGCGCAGCGATCGAAGCCGACATCAAGGCCCAGTACGAGAAGCGCCCGCACCTGGCGATGGTCAACTCGGACAAGGGCATCACCAACCTGCACGTGCCGAGCGACGTGATCGTCGACGCCTCGATGCCCGCCATGATCCGCGACTCGGGCGGCATGTGGGGCGCCGACGGCAAGCTGCACGACGCCAAGGCCGTGATTCCGGACCGCTGCTACGCGGGCGTGTACCAGGCCGTGATCGACGACTGCAAGCAGCACGGCGCGTTCGATCCGGTGACGATGGGCAGCGTGCCCAACGTCGGCCTGATGGCGCAGGCGGCCGAGGAATACGGCTCGCACGACAAGACCTTCCAGATCCCGGCCGACGGCGTGGTGCGCGTCACCGACGAAGCCGGCAACGTGCTGCTCGAGCACACGGTGCAGACGGGCGACATCTGGCGCATGTGCCAGACCAAGGACGCTCCGGTGCAGGACTGGGTCAAGCTGGCCGTGAATCGCGCGCGCGCCTCGAACACGCCGGCCGTGTTCTGGCTCGACGCGAACCGCGCCCACGACGCGCAGATCATCAAGAAGGTCGAGCAGTACCTGAAGGATCACGACACCAGCGGTCTCGATATCCGCGTGCTGCCGCCGGTCGAGGCGACCCGTTTCTCGCTGGATCGCATCCGCGCCGGCAAGGACACCATCTCGGTGACCGGCAACGTGCTGCGCGACTACCTGACCGACCTGTTCCCGATCATGGAGCTGGGCACCAGCGCCAAGATGCTGTCGATCGTGCCGTTGATGGCCGGTGGCGGCATGTTCGAGACGGGCGCGGGCGGTTCGGCGCCCAAGCACGTCCAGCAGTTCAACGAGGAAGGCTTCCTGCGCTGGGATTCGCTCGGCGAATTCCTCGCGCTGGCCGCCTCGCTGGAGCACCTGGGCAACCAGTACCACAACCCGAAGGCGCTGGTGCTGGCCAAGACGCTCGACCAGGCCACCGGCAAGTTCCTCGACGAGAACCGTTCGCCGGCACGCAAGGTGGGCGGCATCGACAACCGCGGCAGCCACTTCTACCTGTGCCTGTTCTGGGCCCAGGCGCTGGCCGCGCAGACCGATGACGCGGAACTGGCCGCGCAATTCGCCGGCGTCGCCAAGACGCTGACGGAGAACGAGGCGCGCATCGTCGAGGAACTCGGCGCGGCGCAGGGCAAGCCGGTCGACATCGGCGGCTACTACCGTCCGAACGTCGAGCTGACCAGCAAGGCGATGCGCCCGAGCGCGACGCTCAACGGCGTGGTCGACGCGCTGGGCAAGTAAGCCGGGCGAGTGCCCGGCGCCGATCGATCGCATGCGAGCGCGATAACCGGCGCCGGACGAAACACGGCGCGCGAGGTGGGGTTCACCTTGCGCGCTGCGGCCTGTGTCGATAGCCGGGATGCCGGCTGTCGACCGGGCGAAGCGGGAGGCCCGCGCAGCGATGCGCGGGCCTCCCGCTGCCGTTTACACGTGGACGATTTCCCAGTCGTCGAGCTGGCCCGGGATATCGAGCGTGGACGTATCGACTTCCTCGAGCGTCGGGCAGTTCACGCCGCGCGCCAGGTAATCGACCGCGTGCTCGGGGCTCTGGAATTCACCGAGCGAGTCGTTGCCGAAAGTGGCTTCCCAGCCGTCGTTGCCCGGCAGGATATAGAACGATCCCTGGTCCGATCCGTAGCGAAATCCTTTCATTTCATCCTCCGCCTGCTAGTCAAAAAGAATCCGATGTGTGACGGTCATCGTGGGTGGCGCTGTCTGCCTGCCTGCGAAACCGTCGATCCATGGAAACCAGTCTACGTGCGCGCCGAATCCGGATCGAGCCCGTAGAGGTCTCGTTCCAAACAAAAATAAACCAACAAAAACAATGACTTGAAAAATATATTTCGCGATGCGCAACGTTGTGCGGCATTGCGAAAACGTCGATTTGTGCCCCGCACCACGATTTTTTACGACACGCGGCAACGTTCCGCATCGTGAAATTTTCGGGGTTCAGGGCGACGACGGGATGGCCGGCACGAAAAACCGAGGCCGGAAGCGCGGGCGAACGGGGGAGAGGAAGGGTGAAACGAGAGGAGAAATGGACCCGCGGGAGCTGAGCCCGAGCAGGCTGCGGACGATCCCGGAAAGCAGCCCGAAAACGCGATCCGGCCGGAGATTAACGGCATCGCTTCGACGATCTTTAGGCTTCCTCCGGGATATCACGTGGAAATTGTCCATTTCGATACCGAATTTCGGAAGGTCATCGTTCGGTCATATCGCGGTCGCCATAATGCGCCCGCCCGCCGATTCGTCCGATAGTTCGAACGGACGGGCGGGCCGACACAAAACACATGGCTGCTACGGGGATTCACATGACCATCCGACATCGCATTACGTTGCTTGTCGCGCTGATGTTCGTCGCGCTGGCGGCGATCGGCGGCTACGCCGTTTATCAGGCGCAACGCAGCGCGGCGAGCGTTCGTCAGGTGACGCAGGGCGTGGTGCCCAGCGCGCTCGCATCGTCTGATCTCGTCGCCGACGTCAAGGACGTCCAGATCGCGACGATGACGCTCATCTACGCGCCCGATGCCGCCATGGCCTCGCAGGCGCGCGCCGAACTCGACGCCAAGGAAGCGTCGCTGAACACCGCGCTCGACGCGCAGGGCCGCTCGGCGGCCAGCCACGCCCAGGCCGGGCTGGTCGACCAGGCCCGCGAGAGCCTCAAGAACTACTTCGACGCGATCCACGACACCGCCAGGATGAAGGCCGACGGCAAGGCCGAGCTGGCCCAGGCCAACCTGTTCGCCAACGTCGCCCAGTATCGCGACGAGCTGGAGGGCATCATCGAGACGCTGCGCATCGAGAAGAACCGCCAGAAGGACGAGGCGATCTCGACGCTCAACGGCATGCTCGCCACCACCACCATGACGATTTCGGCGGTGGCCGGCGTGGTGATCATCGTGCTGATCGCCGTCGGCCTGATGCTCTATCGCCAGATCGTGCGCCCGCTCGGCCGCATGCAGGAGATGATGAGCGAGATCGCCGCGAGCCAGGACTTCACGCGCCGCGTGCCGGTGGGCCGGATGGACGAGATCGGCCGCTCGATCGTCGCCTTCAACGGCATGATCGAGACGATCCAGCGCAACGCCGCCCAGCTCAAGCAGCGCACCGCCGACATCCAGGCGATGCTGCAGAACATGCAGCAGGGCATCCTGACCATCGTGCCCGGCGGCACCGTGCATCGCGAGTACTCGGCCTTCCTCGAGCGCATCTTCGAGACCGGCGATATCGCCGGCCGCCCGGTGATGGAGCTGGTGTTCGCCGATTCCGACATCGGCTCGGACGGCCGCGCGCAGATCGACGCGGCGATCGACTCCTGTCTCGGCGAGGACGGCATCAACTTCGAGTTCAACCAGCACCTGCTGGTCAACGAGATCGGCAAGCGCATGCCGAACGGCAGCGAGAAGCGCCTGGACCTGTCCTGGTCGGCGATCACCGACGAGACCGGCACCATCGTGCGCCTGATGCTCTGCGTGCGCGACGTCACCGAGCTGCGCGCGCTGTCGGCGCAGGCCAACGAGCAGCGCCGCCGCCTGGAGATGATCGGCGAGATCCTGGCGGTCAGCCAGGACAAGTTCCACGATTTCGTCGAGAGCGCCACCGGCTTCCTGCACGAGAACGAGCGCATCATCCGCCAGCACGAGCGCGCCGACAGCTCCGCGCTGGCCGAGCTGTTCCGCAACATGCACACCATCAAGGGCAATGCGCGGACCTACAGCCTGCAGCACCTGACCAACATCGTGCACGAGGCCGAGCAGGTCTATGACGAGCTGCGCAGCGCCGAGGCCGCGCGCGCCTGGGACCAGCACGAGCTGATGACCGACCTGGCGCGCGTGCGCGAGGCGCTCGACCACTACGCGACCATCAACAGCGTGAGCCTCGGCCGCCGCGGCCCGGGTGGCCCGGGCGCCGCGGTCGAGCCGGATCGCTACCTGGTGGTGGAGCGCCGCCGCATCCACGAGAGCCTGCGCCTGCTCGAGGCGGCCGATCCTTCGGATCCGCACGACTGGCTGAGCATGCGCGATTCGGTACGCGACACGCTGCGCCTGCTGGGCACCGAGACGCTGGGCGAGATGATCGCCGGCGTGACCGATTCGCTGCCGGCGCTGGCGCGCGACCTGGGTCGTGCCGAACCGCTGGTGCGCATCGACGACAACGGCTACCGCGTGCGCAGCGAGGCGGCGGGCGTGTTGAAGGACGTCTTCATGCACCTGCTGCGCAATGCGCTGGACCACGGCATCGAGCCGGTCGAGGCGCGTCGCGAGATCGGCAAGGCCGAGGCGGGCACCATCGACATCGAGGTCGGCGTCGACGCTGGCATGCTGCAGATCACCGTCAGCGACGACGGCCGCGGCCTGGCGCTGGAGCGCATCCGCGGCATCGCCGCCGAGCGCGGCTGGCTCGACGATCCGGCCGTGGCCGGCAACGACGAGGCGGTGGCCGCGCTGATCTTCCGCCCCGGCTTCTCGACCGCCAGCACCGTCACCGACGTGTCGGGCCGCGGCGTGGGCATGGACGCGGTGCGCAGCTTCGTGGTGCGCGCCGGCGGCAGCATCGCGCTGCGCTTCACCGACGATCGCCAGGGCGCCGCCTATCGCCGCTTCCAGACCATCGTCAGCCTGCCGGACCGCTTCGCGGTCGACAGCGTCGGCATCGTGGTCGAGGGCGGCGAAGCGCCGGTGCGCGACGCGGACCGGGCAATCGATCGGGCGTGACGGGGTGTTGATGATGCAAGCAGAAGTTCTGGCGGCCGTGTTCGCGATCGTCGCGGTGGCGGCGATCGCGGCGGCCGTGGTGCTGCGCCTGCGCCTGGCCGGCGCGCGCGACGAGCTGCGGCGCGGCCTGGCCGAGCGTGAGGCTGCGCGGGCGCATCTCGCCGCGCTGGAAGCCGATTGGACGCGGCGCGGCCAGGAGGCCGAGGACGCCGCGGCGGCGCGCGAGCAGTCGCTCGCCGAGACCATCGAGCACGCCTGCGCGCAGATCGCCGAGGTGCGCGCGGCGCTGGCCGCGGCCGTGCAGGAGCGCGATGCCGCCGCCGCCCTGGCCGCGCGGATCGCCGCCGAGGCGGCGCGCCTGCGCGGGCTGGCCGGCACCTTCGAGCGCTGGCACGAGCAGATGATCTCGTTGATGACGCAGAACCAGGACATGCACGCGAAGAACCGCGAGCTGTCCTCGATCGTCGCGCACGTGCTGATCGTCTCGTTGAACGCCTCGATCGAGGCGGCACGCGCGGGCACCGCCGGGCGCGGCTTCTCGATCGTCGCCAGCGAGGTGCGCTCGCTGGCCTCGCGCTCGCAGGAGCTTTCGAAGAGCTACCAGGACAGCCTGAACCGCAACGACCTGGTGACCACCGCGACCTTCCAGGACATCCAGGCCGGCGGCAAGATGATCACCGCCTCGCTCGGCAATGTTGATGCGCTGGCTACCCAGTTGCGCGGCCAGCTCGAACGGAGCGCCGCGTGATCGGATCGAACGCGATCGAGAGCTTCGAGCGGATCTTCTTCGGCGCGGCGCGCGCGCGGCTGGCCGGCGAGGGCGCCTGCCAGATCGTGCCGCGCGAGGCGCCCGATGCCGGGCGCGGGGTGGAGGCGGTGGTGCTGACGATCTCCTCGCTGAGCTTCCGGCTGCTGCTGTTGCTGCACTACCGCGACGACGACGCGACGCGCGCCCACTACGTCGGCGCCGCCGCCCAGCGCAGCCTGCGCGAGGCGATCCTGGAGGTGGCCAACCTCTGCTGCGGCGCGATCAACCAGGCGCTGGTCGAGCATTTTCCCGATCTCGGCATGTCCACACCCTACCGGCTGAACGGCGCGAGCGCCGCGCACCTGGCCGAACTGAAACCCGATCACCTGGCCGCCTACGACCTGAGCCTCGGCGAGGGCGTGAAGCTCGGCGCGACGCTGTGCGTGTGCGCCAACGCGCCGATCGATTTCGTCGCCGACATGCTCGATGTCGACGCGGGCGCGGGCGAGCTCGAACTGTTTTGAACGACGAACCACCGCGAACGAACTCGCGGCAGGAGAATCCATGACGACCCACGATACGCCCGTCAGCAAGGTGCTGGTGCTCGACGACAGCGACACGCATCTCGATGCGATCCGGCAGTTCTGCGACGAGCACCACCTGGTCGGGCTCAAGGCGCGCCGCAACCGCCTGCTGAAGGTGCTGCGCTCGAACATCGACCTCGGCGCGGTGCTGCTGGCGGCCGACTACGGCGGCTCGGCCGACGAGGCCGCCGCGGTGGCCGCGCAGATCGACGCGCTGCGCCCCGAGCTGCCGATCATCGTGCGCCGCGCCGATGGCAGCGACGAGGCCAGCCTGCCGGACGCGCTGCGTCGCGTGGCCTGCGCCAGCTACGCGCTGCCCGACCTCGAGCCGCTGCGCCGCGCGGTGGATGAGTACCTGTTCAGCCTGGCCTATCCGAACGCGCTGGTGCGCGGCATCGAGGAGATCACCGAGGCGCGCCTGGGCACCATGTTCCGCGGCATGAGCATCGAATGCGAGACGCCCTGCATCGTGCGCGACCAGATCATCTACGGCGAGGTGTTCAGCCTGATCGCGCTGGAGAGCGCCTGGTGCCGCGGCTACATGATGCTGCAGGCCGACGAGCAGCCGATGCTGGACTTCGTCGCGGCGATGCACCCGGACGAGCGCGCGCCCGATTTCCGCGACCTCAACGGCGTGCTCGGCGAGTTGACCAACCTGGTCTGGGGCGCCTTCAAGGACCGCTTCCTCGGCAGCAGCAACGGCATGCCGGCGAGCAGCACGGTGCAGGTGCCGCTGCTCGTCAATCACAAGCAGAAGTACATCTCCTTCGGGTCCGAGAACCCGCAGCTCTGCTTCAAGTATCGGGTGACCGACGATGCGTCGGGCCGCACCGTGACCCTCCATCAGCGCTTCGTGTTCAGCCTGCAATGGTCGCCGGAATCGTTCGACGACAGCGCGCAGGCGGTGGGCGAGATGGTCGAGGCGGGCGAGCTCGACTGGTTTTGAGTGACAAACGGAAAACAGACATGGCAAAGATTCTGGTGGTGGACGATTCGAGCACGGTGCGCGACGAAGTCGCGGGCTTCCTGCGCAAGAACGGGCTGGAGGTCGAGACGGCCGTCGACGGCAAGGACGGCCTGACGAAACTGAAAGGCAGCCCGGGCATCAAGCTGGTGGTCAGCGACGTCAACATGCCGAACATGGACGGCCTGACGATGGTCGAGAAGATCCGCGGCGAGCTCGGCAACGCAGCCGTCAACGTGGTGATGCTGACCACCGAGAGCAGCCCGGCCATGAAGGAACGCGGCAAGGCCGCCGGCGTGCGCGGCTGGATCGTCAAGCCGTTCCGCGGCGAGGCGGTGCTCGAGACCTTCCGCAAGCTGGCGAGCTGAGGCGACGTCGGGGCCGCCGCGTGAGCGGCAGGCTGCGCGCGAGCGCGAGCGGGATCGCGGTTTGCATCCGCAAGGTTTCGCGTTTGCGATGGCGCTGCTTGCGCGTCGCGCGTCTGGTGTATCGTCATCCCTTCGCTGACTCGGGATTCGATGGATGATACGCAGGCAATTCTTGCGCCGCGCGCTAGTCGCGGCAGCCACGCTGGCCTTCGCCCGCGCCGCGTTCGCTCAGTCGCACGCGATGCACGGCATGGCGGGCATGGACGACATGAAGGGCATGGCTGGCATGCACGACGCGCCGGCTTCCGAAGCCGCGGCCGACATGGAACTGGCGGCCGCCGACGCGCTGCCCGGCGGCGCGCCGCTCCCCCCTCTGCGCGTGCTCGCCAACCGGAGCGACACGCCGGGCCGTTTCAGCGCCACGCTGGTCGCCCAGCCGGTGGCGCGCCAATTGCTGCCGGGCGCCGCGCCCACTCCGATGTGGCTGTATGGCGATGCCGCGCAGGGTTCGGTCGCCGGCCCGCTGATCGAGCTGCGCGAGGGCGACCAGGTGGAAATCCGCGTCGTCAACCGCCTGCCGCAACCGACCACCATGCACTGGCACGGCCTGCCGGTGCCGCCCGACCAGGACGGCAACCCGCTCGCGCTGATCGAGCCGGGCGCATCGCGCATCTACCGCTTCACGCTGCCGAAGGGCTGCGCCGGCACGTACTGGTATCACCCGCATCCTCACAACATGACGGCCGAGCAGGTGTTCCGCGGCCTGGCCGGCCCGATCGTGGTGCGCGCCGCAGACGATCCGCTGGCCGGCTGGCCCGAGCGGCAACTGTTCATCTCCGACCTCAAGCTGGCCTCGGACGGCACGATCCCGCCGAACGACATGATGGACTGGATGAACGGCCGCGAAGGGCAGTTCGCGCTGGTCAACGGCGCGCGCCTGCCGCGCATCGATGTCGCGCAGGACGAACGCTGGCGCGTCTGGAACGCCAGCAGCGCGCGCTACCTGAACCTGTCCTTCGACGACGGCCGCGCCTTCGAGCAGGTCGGCACGGACGGTGGCCTGCTGGAGCGCTCGCGCAGCGTCAGCGCCCTGCTGCTCGCGCCGGGCGAGCGCGCCGAATTGCTGGTGCGCGCCGGCGATCGGGCCGCGAAGGCCATGCTGCGGGCAGGGACTTACGATCGCAGCAAGATGGCGATGGCCATGTCCGAGGACGACGAACCCTCGCTGCCGGCGGACCCGCCGCTGCCGCTGGCCGAGGTGGCGTTCTCGCCAGCCGCGGCCCGCGCGGTGTCGGCCATGCTGCGCCCGGTGCCGGCGCTGGGCGCGCCGGTCGCGCGCAAGACCGTCACGTTCGGCGAAGCGATGGACATGAACGCGATGATGGCCTCGAAGCCGGGGTCGCGCCCCGCCGGCATGCGCTTCATGGTGAATGGACAGAGCTGGTCGCCGCATCGCGCCACCCTCACCAGCCGACGCGGCGACGTCGAATTGTGGAGTATTGCGAACAATACGGACATGGATCATCCATTCCACCTGCACGGCACGCAATTCCAGGTGGTCGAGCGCGAGTATCGCGGCCGGCGCACGGCGGAGCCTTACCGCGCGTGGCGCGATACCGTGAACGTGAGAAAGGGCGAGACGGTGCGGATCGCGACGGTCCAGCACGAGGCGGGCGAGCGCATGTTCCACTGCCATATCCTCGAACACGAGGACCTCGGCATGATGGGCACGCTGAAGGTGGTGTGATCGCGCGAGTAGAAGAGACTGTCGGTCTCGGGCGAGGCCGACGGAAAGCGCTCAGGAAAATGCACGAGAAAGACGCCGGCAAGGGCGCAAAAAAAACCCGGCTCGGAGCCGGGTTTTTTATCGAGAATCCAATGCGCTCAGGCTGCCTGGATGTTCGAAGCCTGCTTGCCCTTCGGGCCTTGGACGACCTCGAAGCTCACCTTCTGGCCTTCCTTCAGGGTCTTGAAACCCTGCATGTTGATAGCCGAGAAATGTGCAAACAGATCTTCGCCGCCTTCGTCGGGCGTGATGAAGCCGAAGCCCTTCGCGTCATTGAACCATTTGACAATACCAGTTGCCATACCTACTTCCCCTGTCACTCAGTCGTTACCACGAGCACGCTCGAAAAGCTAAACGACCGGCAAATGCAGCCGTTCCCCCCTCACAAGCTCACCTCGGCCCATTCTCCGTCGTCAAAAAAGACAGATTGAAAAAAGTGCCAGCTTGATTGTTGGCGCTCTTTATTTGAGTGTCAAGGGGAATTTGTCGGTGGTTTGGGGGCCGTTGTAAAGAACCCATTTTCAGGGTTTATCCCGCTTTCCACTGTCATACGGGTGCCAAGCGAGGGTGCTTGAAAAGCCCCATAATCAGCCCATATAGCATGCTCGGGCGTCAGGCCTTCGAGCTTGGCGGGAATATGGGATACTCGATCCACGCGTCGCGACACCGGGCTGCCTGCCGGGTTGCGGACACCTTCGGAAGTCGGCGCCGCGAGCCGGTTTTCGCGGCGTGCGAGTGGCGCGAGTCTGTGAGCATGCAGGCTAAACGGTGCCGGCCGCAAGGCTGGTTTATGACAGGATTGCGGGCCTGTCCGAGTTGTTTAGAATGGGTGTATGGCGATTATCCCGGACAAGCAGGACAACACCGTCCTGGAACGCAGCGAGCAGAAGCTGAAGCCGCCTTCGATGTACAAGGTGGTGCTGCTGAACGACGATTTCACCCCGATGGAATTCGTCGTCATGGTGGTGCAGGAGTACTTCAAGAAGGATCGCGAGACCGCGACGCAGATCATGCTCAAGGTCCATCGCGAGGGGCGGGGGGTATGTGGGGTCTATACGCGGGACATCGCGTTGACCAAAGTTGAGCAAGTCGTTACCCATGCGCGGCAGGCAGGGCATCCGCTGCAGTGCGTGATGGAGGAAGCATGATTGCCCAGGAATTGGAAGTCAGCCTGCACATGGCGTTCATGGAAGCGCGCCAGGCGCGGCACGAGTTCATTACAGTCGAACACCTGTTGCTGGCGCTGCTCGACAACCCGACCGCGGCCGAAGTGCTGCGCGCCTGCGCGGCCAATATCGAGGACCTGCGCCAGAACCTGCGCAACTTCATCCACGACAACACACCCACGGTGCCGGGCACCGAGGACGTCGACACCCAGCCGACGCTCGGTTTCCAGCGCGTGATCCAGCGCGCGATCATGCACGTGCAATCCACCTCGAACGGCAAGAAGGAAGTGACGGGCGCGAACGTGCTCGTGGCGATCTTCGGCGAGAAGGATTCGCACGCGGTCTACTACCTGCAGCAGCAGGGCGTCACGCGCCTGGACGTGGTGAACTTCATTTCCCACGGCATCGCGAAGACGGGCAGCGCGGACGCGGCCAAGGCCGGCGACGGTGCACCCGAATCGGAAGACGCGAACGCGCAGAAGGAAACCCCGCTCGCGCAGTTCACGCAGAACCTGAACCAGATGGCCAAGGACGGTCGCATCGATCCGCTGATCGGTCGCGAAACCGAGGTCGAGCGCGTGGTGCAGGTGCTCTGCCGTCGTCGCAAGAACAATCCGCTGCTGGTCGGCGAGGCCGGGGTCGGCAAGACCGCGATCGCCGAGGGCCTGGCCTGGCGCATCACGCGCGGCGAGGTGCCGGACATCCTGGCCAACGCCCAGGTGTTCTCGCTCGACATGGGCGCGCTGCTGGCGGGCACCAAGTACCGCGGCGATTTCGAGCAACGTCTGAAGACGGTGCTCAAGGAACTGAAGGAACGTCCGCACGCGATCCTCTTCATCGACGAGATCCACACGCTGATCGGCGCAGGCGCGGCCTCGGGCGGCACGCTCGATGCGTCGAACCTGCTCAAGCCGGCGCTGTCCTCGGGCAACCTGAAGTGCATCGGCGCGACTACCTTCACCGAATATCGCGGCATCTTCGAGAAAGACGCGGCGCTGTCGCGGCGCTTCCAGAAGGTCGACGTCAACGAGCCTTCGGTCGAGCAGACGGTGGCGATCCTGCGCGGGCTCAAGTCGCGCTTCGAGGAGCACCACGGCGTGAAGTATTCGTCGGGCGCGCTGTCGGCCGCCGCCGAATTGTCGGCACGCTTCATCACCGATCGTCACCTGCCGGACAAGGCGATCGACGTGATCGACGAAGCGGGCGCGGCGCAGCGGATCCTGCCGAAGTCGAAGCAGAAGAAGACCATCGGCAAGTCCGAGATCGAGGAAATCATCTCGAAGATCGCGCGCGTCCCGCCGCAAAGCGTGTCGCAGGACGATCGCAGCAAGCTGCAGACGCTCGATCGCGACCTGAAGAGCGTGGTGTTCGGGCAGGACCCGGCGATCGACGCGCTGGCCGCCGCCATCAAGATGGCGCGTGCCGGCCTCGGCAAGCTCGACAAGCCGATCGGCGCCTTCCTGTTCTCGGGCCCGACCGGCGTCGGCAAGACCGAGGTGGCGCGGCAACTCGCGTTCACACTCGGCATCGAGCTGATCCGCTTCGACATGTCCGAGTACATGGAGCGTCACGCGGTCAGCCGCCTGATCGGCGCGCCCCCCGGTTATGTCGGTTTCGACCAGGGCGGCCTGCTGACCGAGGCCGTCACCAAGAAGCCGCATTGCGTGCTGCTGCTCGACGAAATCGAGAAGGCGCATCCGGACATCTTCAACGTGCTGCTGCAGGTGATGGACCACGGCACGCTGACCGACAACAACGGCCGCAAGGCGGATTTCCGCAACGTCATCATCATCATGACGACCAACGCGGGCGCCGAGTCGATGCAGAAGGGCACCATCGGCTTCACCACGCGTCGCGAGGTCGGTGACGAGATGTCGGAGATCAAGCGCTTCTTCACGCCGGAGTTCCGCAACCGCCTGGACGCGACGATCAGCTTCCGCTCGCTCGATGAGGAAATCATCATGCGCGTGGTCGACAAGTTCCTGATCCAGCTCGAGGACCAGCTTCACGAGAAGAAGGTCGATGCGCTGTTCACCGACGCGCTGCGCAAGTACCTGTCGAAGAACGGCTTCGATCCGCTGATGGGCGCGCGGCCGATGCAGCGCCTGATCCAGGACACGATCCGTCGCGCGCTTGCCGACGAACTGCTGTTCGGCAAACTCGTCAACGGCGGCCGCGTGACGGTCGACGTCGACGAGAACAACACCGTGCAGTTGTCCTTCGACAATTCGGCCGAACCGCCGAAGCCGAGCGAGGAAACGGTCGAAGTGGAGTGAGGCGCGAAGCGCCGGCCACGGCGCCATGAACAAACGGCGCGGGATGCGAATCCCGCGCCGTTTTCTTTTGTCTTTTGTGCAGCCGTTCGCTGCCTTGTCGGGCGACGAACGGCGACCGGCTTACTGGCGGCCGGTGCTGCCGAAACCACCCTCGCCGCGCTCGCTCTGCGCGAAATCCTCGACGATGTTGAAGCTGGCCTGCACCACCGGCACGATCACCAACTGGGCCAGGCGCTCGAACGGATTCAGCACGAATTCGCTCTGCCCGCGGTTCCAGGTCGAGACCATCAGCTGGCCCTGGTAGTCGGAATCGATCAGGCCGACCAGGTTGCCGAGCACGATGCCGTGCTTGTGGCCGAGGCCCGAGCGCGGCAGGATCAGCGCCGCGTAGCCGGGGTCGGCCACGTGGATCGCCAGGCCCGTCGGCACCAGGGCGGTGTCGCCCGGCTTCAGCGTGATCGGCGCGTCCAGGCAGGCGCGCAGGTCGAGGCCCGCGCTGCCCGGCGTGGCGTAGTTCGGCAGGTAGTCGCGCATGCGCGCGTCGAGGATCTTCAGGTCGAGTTTCATCCGGCAGGTCGCTGGCAAGAAGTCTGGAAGGAAGCGCCGGGCGGCCCGCTTCGCGCGCGGGCGCCCGGCAGGGGATTGCGTCAGATCAGGCGCGTATCGGGCAGGCGTTTCGCGATCTCCTCGATCAGCGTGTGCGCGAGCGTGGCCTTGGCCGCACGCGGCAGGCGCGTGGTACCGGCGGCCTCGAACAGCACCACCTCGTTGTCGTCGAGGCCGAAGGTCAAGGGGCCGAGGTTGCCGATCAGGAGCGGCACCTGCTTGCGGCGGCGCTTCTCCTCGCCATGCACCTCGAGGTCGCCGCTCTCGGCCGCGAAACCGACGCAGTAGGGCGCGTCGGGCAGGGCGGCCACGCTGGCCAGGATGTCCGGGTTCTCGACGAACTCCAGCACCGGCATCTTGCGATCGGCGGTCTTCTTGATCTTGTGCGCAGCCGGCTGCGCGACGCGCCAGTCGGCCACCGCGGCCACCGCGATGAACAGGTCCGCGTCGGGCACCGCATGCATCACCGCGTCGTGCATCTGCTGGGCGGTCTGCACGTCCTGGCGATAGACGCCCCAGGGCGTGGCCAGGTGGACCGGCCCCGCCACCAGATGCACCTCGGCGCCGGCCTGCTGGGCCGCGCGCGCCAGCGCGAAACCCATCTTGCCGCTGGACAGGTTGGTCAGGCCGCGCACCGGGTCGAGCGGCTCGAAGGTCGGGCCGGCGGTGATCAGCACGCGCTTGTGGGCGAGCCGCTTGGGCCGGAAGTGCGAGACGATCGCCTCGTAGATGGCCGCCGGCTCCAGCATGCGGCCGTCGCCGACCTCGCCGCAGGCTTGCGCGCCCGAATCGGGGCCCAGCACCGAGATGCCGTCGGCGCGCAGTTGCGCGGCATTGCGCTGGGTGGCCGGGTTCTGCCACATCTGGCGATTCATCGCCGGCACCACCAGCAGCGGGCAGTCGCGCGCGATGCACAGCGTCGAGAGCAGGTCGTCGGCGAAACCGTGGGCGAGCTTGGCGATGAAGTCGGTCGAGGCCGGCGCGATCAGGATCGCGTCGGCTTCGCGCGACAGGTCGATATGCGCCATGTTGTTGTCGACGCGCGCATCCCACTGGCTGGTGTAGACCGGCCGCCCCGACAGCGCCTGCATGGTCACCGGCGTGATGAACTGGGCGGCCGCCTCGGTCATGACGATCTGCACGCTCGCACCGGCCTTGGTCAGCAGGCGTGTGAGCTCGGCGATCTTGTAGCAGGCGATGCCGCCCGTCAGGCCGACGACGAGGTGTTTTCCTGCGAGTTCCTGGTGTTCCAACTGGACCTCCGCGAATGAAACGGGCCGGCGCCCCAAGGCCCGGCCCCGTAATTTACCGCGCGGCGCCTGCCGACGCTCGCGCGTCGGCGCCGGCCGGCTTGGCTTCAGCGCGTGCCGCGCACGCGGCGCAGCTCGTCGTAGATCAGCAGGATCGCGCCGATGGTGATCGCCGAATCGGCCAGGTTGAAGGCGGGCCAGTGCCAGCCGCCGACGTGGAAATCGAGGAAGTCGATCACGTGGCCGTACATCAGCCGGTCGATCACGTTGCCGAGCGCGCCGCCCAGGATCAGCGCCAGCGACAGGCTGAACAGGCGCTGGTGGCCGTGGCGCTTGAGCAGGTAGCAGATCACCAGGGTCGCGCCGATGCCCAGCGCCGTGAAGGCCCAGCGCTGCCAGCCGCTGGCGGCCGACAGGAAGCCGAAGGCCGCGCCGCGGTTGTAGACCAGCACCAGGTTGAAGAAGCCGGTCAGCGCATGCATCGCGCCGTAGCTGAAGGTCTTCAGCACCGCGATCTTCGAGAGCTGGTCGAACAGGATCACGATCAGCGAAATGCCCAGCCACGGCGCGAGCGCGCCGCCAGTGGATTTCGACAGGGTTTTCGCCATGGTTATGCAGCGCTCCGGGTTTCGCCGTTTTCAAAGAGGTTGGAGAAGCAGCGGCCGCACAGCGTCGGGTGCTCCGCGTGCGCGCCCACGTCGGCGCGGTAGTGCCAGCACCGCTCGCACTTCTGGTAGGTCGAGGCGGCCACCTCGACCGCCTCGTCGGCTTCCGAGGCCACCTCGGTGACGGTGGCCGCCGAGGTGATCAGCACGAACTTGAGGTCCTCGCCGAGGCTCGCGAGCGCCGCGTGGCGCGCGCCGCTCGCGCGGATCTCGACCTCGGCCTGCAGCGAGGAGCCGATCCGGTTCGCGCTGCGCGCTTCCTCCAGCGCCTTGGTCACGTCCGCGCGCACCGCGCGCAGCAGCGTCCACTTCTCGAGCAGGGCGGCCGCGCCGTCGATCTCGGGATAAGCGTAGTAGGTTTCCGTGAAGATCGTTTCGCTGGCCGGCTGGAACACCTTCCAGGCTTCCTCGGCGGTGAACGAGAGGAAGGGCGCGAGCACCCGCAGCAGGCCCTGCGTGACGTGGTAGAGCGCGGTCTGCGCCGAGCGGCGCGCCGGCGAGGCGGGCGCGCTGGTGTACAGCCGGTCCTTCAGCACGTCGAGGTAGAAGCCGCCGAGATCCTCCGAGCAGTAGGTCTGCAGCTTCGCCACGATCGGGTGGAACTCGTACTTCTCGTAGTGCGCGAGCAGCTCGGTCTGCAACTGGGCCGAGAAGGCGATCGCGTAGCGGTCGATCTCGAGCCATTCGGCGGCCGGCAGCGCGTCCTTCGCGTAGTCGAAGTCCGACAGGTTGGCGAGCAGGAAGCGCAGCGTGTTGCGGATCCGGCGATAGCCCTCGGTGACGCGCTTGAGGATTTCCTCGGAGATCGCCAGCTCGCCCGAGTAATCGGTCGAGGCGATCCAGAGGCGCACGATTTCCGCGCCCAGGCGGTTCGAGACCTCATGCGGGTCGATGCCGTTGCCGAGCGACTTGCTCATCTTGCGGCCTTCGCCGTCGACTGTGAAGCCGTGCGTGAGCAGGCCCTTGTAGGGCGCGCGGCCGTCGATCATCGAGGCGGTCAGCAGCGAGGAGTGGAACCAGCCGCGATGCTGGTCCGAGCCCTCCAGGTAGAGATCGGCCGGGAACTGCAGCGCGTCCTTGTGCGAGCCGCGCAGCACGTGCCAGTGCGTGGTGCCCGAGTCGAACCAGACGTCGAGCGTGTCGCGGTTCTTCTCGTAGAGGTTGGCCTCGTCGCCGAGCAGCTCGCGTGCTTCCAGCGTCTGCCAGGCCTCGATGCCGCCGGCCTCGACGCGCTTGGCCACTTCCTCGAGCAGCTCCAGCGTGCGCGGATGCAGCTCGCCGGTTTCCTTGTGGACGAAGAAGGCCATCGGCACGCCCCACTGGCGCTGGCGCGACAGCGTCCAATCCGGCCGGTTGGCGATCATGCTGTACAGGCGCTGCTTGCCCCAGGCGGGGTAGAAGGCGGTGTCCTCGACGCCCTGCAGCGCGACTTCGCGCAGCGTGCGGCCGCCGTCGTTGGGCTGGGTGTCCATGCCGGCGAACCATTGCGAGGTCGCGCGGTAGATGATCGGCGACTTGTGGCGCCAGCAGTGCATGTAGCTGTGGGTGTACTTCTCGCTGCGCAGCAGCGTGCCGGCGGCTTGCAGCGCCTCGACCACCTTCGGGTTCGCGTCCCAGATCGGCAGGCCGCCGAACAGCGGCAGCGATTCGATATAGCGGCCGTCGCCCATCACCGGGTTGATGATGTCGGCGTCGCTCATGCCGTGCGCCTTGCAGGAGACGAAGTCCTCCACGCCGTAGGCGGGCGAGGAGTGGACGATGCCGGTGCCGGTGTCGGTGGTGACGTAGTCGCCGAGGTAGACCGGCGAGCTGCGCTGGTAGCCCGGATGCGAGCCGGCCAGCGGGTGGTGGAAGCGCAGGCCCGAGAGCTTCGCGCCGGGCGCGGTGGCGATCACCTTGCCGCTCAGCTTGAAGGCTTCCAGGCAGGCGGCCACGCGTTCCTCGGCGAGGATCAGCAGGCCGCGCGGGGTGTCGACCAGCGCGTAGACGATTTCCGGGTGTGCGTTGAGCGCCTGGTTGGCGGGGATCGTCCAGGGCGTGGTGGTCCAGATCACGATGCCGCCGTCGGCGCGCGGCAGCGCCGGCAGGCCGAAGGCCTGGGCGGTGCGCTCCGGTTCGGCGAACGGGAACATCACGTCGATGGTCGGATCGGTGCGGTCCTTGTACTCGACCTCGGCCTCGGCCAGCGCCGAGCCGCAGTCGAAGCACCAGTTGACCGGCTTCAGGCCGCGATAGACGAAACCCTTCTCGATGATCTTGCCGAGCGCGCGCAACTCCTCCGCCTCGTTCTGGAAGTTCATCGTCTTGTACGGGTTCTTCCAGTCGCCGAGCACGCCCAGCCGCTTGAAGCCGACCTTCTGCTTCTCGATCTGCTCGGTGGCGTAGGCGCGCGCCTTCTTCTGCACCTCCGCGGCCGGCAGCGACTTGCCGAACTGCTTCTCGATCTGGATCTCGATCGGCATGCCGTGGCAGTCCCAGCCCGGCACGTAGGGCGCGTCGAAGCCGGCCATGTTGCGCGACTTGACGACGATGTCCTTGAGGATCTTGTTGACCGCGTGGCCGAGGTGGATGTCGCCGTTCGCGTAGGGCGGGCCGTCGTGCAGGATGAACTTCGGGCGGCCGGCGCTGGCCGCGCGGATCTTCTCGTAGATGCCGCGGTCCTCCCAGTCCTGCACCCACTGGGGCTCGCGCTTGGGCAGGTCGCCGCGCATCGGGAACGGCGTGTCGAGCAGGTTGACCGGATACTTGGCCTGCGGTTTGGAATCGGCTTTCTTGTTGCTCATGTCGGGAATCGCTATCTCGTTCGGGGACGCTCGCGCGTCGTGATCGGGGGACGGGCGCCGTGACGGCGCGGCGGGCGCCTGGCGCGCCCGGACGGGTCAGCTAATTCGGTCGGTCGCCGAGGTGGCGAAGCCGGTGGCGCGGCCGCCGGGCGGCACGCCGTGCGCGGCGAAATAGGCGCGCGTGTCGACCACGTCCTGCGCGATCGCGCGGGTCAGCGTCTCGAGGTCGATGAACTTGGCCTCGTCGCGCAGCTTCTTGAGGAACTCGACGCGCACCAGCTTGCCGTAGGCGTCGCCATGCCAGTCGAGGATGTGCACCTCGAGCAGCACGCGGCCCGCGTCCACCACGGTGGGCCGCACGCCGAGGCTGGCCACCGCCGGCAGCGGCTTCTCGCCCAGGCCGTGCACCAGCACCACGAAGATGCCCGACAGGGCCGGGCGCTTGTGCGCGATCGACAGGTTCAGGGTGGGGAAGCCGAGGTCGCGGCCGAGCTTGAGCCCGTGCGCGACGTGGCCGCTGATCGCGTAGCCGTGGCCGAGCGCCTGCTTGGCCGCGTCGAGATCGCCCGCGGCCAGCGAGGCGCGCACGCCCGAGCTCGAAATACGCGCGCCGTTGGGCGCGGCCAGCGTGGCCATCTGCTCGACGTCGAAGCCGTGGCGCGCGCCGGCTTCCTGCAGCGAGGCGAAATTGCCGGCGCGCCTGGCGCCGTAGCAGAAATCGTCGCCCACGATCATCCAGCGCGTGTGCAGGCCGTTGACCAGGGTCTGCTCGACGAAGGCCTCGGGCGCCTGGTTGGCGAAGGTATGGTTGAAGTGCTCGACCACCACCCGGTCCACGCCGTTCTCGCGCAGCGCCTCGAGCTTGTCGCGCAGCATCGCGATCCGGGGCGGGGCGCCGGCCGGATTGAAGAACTCGCGCGGGTGCGGCTCGAAGGTCATCACGCAGACCGGCAGCCCGCGCGCGTCCGCGGCCGCGCGCACGCGCGCGAGCAGGGCCTGATGGCCACGGTGGACACCGTCGAAATTACCGATCGTCAGCGCGCACGGGGCGCGGCTCTCGGCGTTGGGCAGGCCGCGAAAGACTTTCACGATAGCGGGTTGGCAGCGGGCTCGATGAAGACTAGGGAACCGAAATACGGCACAAACGGGGCGGGCGGATGCCGCAAAGCACAAGATTATAAACGGTTCGGGGCGATGGGCGGCTCGGCGGCCGGGAAACGGTGGTCCCGAATGCTAAAATCCGCGGATGAAAAATCTTGTCATCCTGATTTCAGGCCGCGGCAGCAACATGGAGGCCATCGTCGACGCCTGCGCGCGCGACGCCTGGCCGGCCCGCGTGGCCGCCGTGATCGCGAACCGGCCCGAGGCGGCCGGTTTGTCGTTCGCGGCCGAGCGCGGGATCGCGACGGCCGTCGTCGACCATCGCGAGCACGACGGCCGCGAGGCCTTCGACGCCGCGCTGGCCGCCGAGATCGAGCGTTTCGCGCCCGATCTGGTGGTGCTGGCCGGCTTCATGCGGATCCTCACGCCCGGCTTCGTGTCGCGTTTCGAGGGCCGGATGCTGAACGTCCATCCCTCGCTGCTGCCCAGTTTCAAGGGCATGCGCACGCACGAGGCGGCGCTGGCCGCCGGCGTGGCCCTGCACGGCGCCACCGTGCATTTCGTGATCCCGGAGCTCGACAGCGGCGCGATCGTCGCGCAGGCGGCGGTGCCGGTGCGCGAGGGCGACACGCCCGAGACGCTGGCCGCGCGCGTGCTCGAGGCCGAGCATGTGCTCTATCCGCGCGCGGTGCGCTGGTTCGTCGAGGGGCAATTGCGGCTCGAGGCGGGGCGCGCGGTGCTGGCCGACGGCACCTGCCGCTGGCTGGTCGCGGATGACAACAACAAACAGGGTGAGGGTGTATGAAGCTGCATGGTTTTCTGATTGGCCAGACCGAGACGCTGCTCGG
Source organism: Burkholderia gladioli (assembly GCF_000959725.1). Taxonomy (NCBI): domain Bacteria; kingdom Pseudomonadati; phylum Pseudomonadota; class Betaproteobacteria; order Burkholderiales; family Burkholderiaceae; genus Burkholderia; species Burkholderia gladioli. The sequence goes on along the minus strand of NZ_CP009323.1, from coordinate 762,853 downwards.
CGACGTACTGAAATTCGCGGGCCCGGCCGATGCGACCACGAGCCGGTTCTTCCGCGCGCATCCCAAGCTCGGCCATGCCGAGCGTGGCGTGATCGCCGAGGCGGTGTTCGCGGTGCTGCGCCGGAAGATGGAATACGCGCACCTGGCCGAGAGCGGCACCGGCACGCCGGCGCGCCGCCTGACCCTGCTGGGGCTGATGCAGACGGCGGGCCGCTCGGCGCTCAAGCCCCATGTGTCCGAGGCCGAATGGTCCTGGCTCGACCACGTCGCCAAGATCGACCCGGCCAGCCTGCCGCTGCGCGTGCGCACCAACCTGCCCGACTGGATCCACCAGGCGCTGTCGCAGCGCTTCGATGCCGACGGGCTCGCGCAGTTCGCGGCCGCGGTCAACTACCCGGCGCCGCTGGACCTGCGCGTGAACGTGCAGAAGGCCACCCGCGACCAGGTGCTCGACGCGCTCAAGGCCTCCGGCATCGAGGCCGGCGAGACCCCGTTCGCGCCGAACGGCGTGCGCGTGATCGGCAAGCCGGCCCTGACCAAGCTGTCGATCTTCCAGGACGGCCTGATCGAGGTGCAGGACGAGGGCAGCCAGCTGCTCTGCTCGCTGATGGCGCCGCGCCGCGGCGAGATGGTGGTCGACTTCTGCGCCGGCGCGGGCGGCAAGACCCTGGCGCTGGGCGCGGCGATGCGCTCGACCGGGCGCCTCTATGCCTTCGACGTGTCCGAGAAGCGCCTGGCCAAGCTCAAGCCGCGCCTGGCGCGCAGCGGGCTGTCCAACGTCAACCCGGTGCTGATCGACAGCGAGCACGACGCCAAGATCAAGCGACTGGCCGGCAAGATCGACCGCGTGCTGGTCGACGCGCCCTGCAGCGGCCTGGGCACGCTGCGCCGCAATCCCGACCTCAAGTGGCGCCAGACGCGCGACTCGATCGAGGAACTCGCGCCCAAGCAGGGCTCGATCCTCGCCAGCGCCGCGCGCCTGGTGAAGCCGGGCGGCCGCCTGGTTTACGCGACCTGCAGCGTGCTGGAGGCGGAGAACGAGGCGATCGTCGTGCAGTTCCTCGCCGCGCATCCCGACTTCGTGCTGGTGCCGGCCAACAAGGTGCTGGCCGAGCAGCGCATCGCGCTCGATACCGGCGATTACCTGTCGCTGTGGCCGCATCGCCATGCCACCGACGGTTTCTTCGCGGCCGTGCTGGAGCGGCGCGCGAAGCCGGCCAAGCCGGCTGCCGCCAAGGCCGGCGCCGAGGCGGCGGCCCCCGCCGACGCGGCCGAAGCCGTCGAAGCCAAGGCCGTCGAAGCCAAGGCCGACGCCGCAGGTGCGGAAGCGGCCGACGAGGCGAGCTGATCGCGGGCGGCGCCATGCAGGATCCGCTGCTGTCGAAACGGCTGGCCGGCGTCGCGCGCGACTTCGGCCAGCCGGTGATGATCTGGCAGCTCGCGGTGCTGGCCGGCACGCTCGCGCTGGCCTGGCTGCTGGCGCGCTGGCTGCGTTCGCGCATCGAGGCGCGCCGGCGTGCCGCGGGCCGCGCTCCCGGTACCGGCGCGAGCAGCCTCGACCGGGCGCTGTTCCCGCTGGCCGGCGGCGTGTTGCTGCTGGTCGCGCAGGAGGTCGGCGAGCGCTTCTTCTCCACCTCGCTGCTGCAGCTCGCGCTGGTGCCCCTCTTCGGCATCGCGCTGATCTACCTGCTGTTCTCGGTCGCGCGCCGCGCCTTCGCCCGTGACGGCGATACCCACGCCTGGCTGTCGATCATCGAGAAGCTGGTCTCGGTGCTGGTGTGGGTGGCGATGGTGCTCACCGTGCTCGGCATCCAGCGCGACGTGGTCGATTGGCTCGACGGCGTGCGCTTCCATGTCGGCAGCGCTCACCTGAGCCTGCTCTCGCTGCTGTCGGGCTGCTTGTGGATCTGCGTCACCCTGGTGGTGGCGATGTGGCTCGGCTCGCTGCTGGAGGACCGCCTGTCGCGTGCCGCGACGCTCGACGCCAACCTCAAGGTGGTGCTGTCGCGGGTCGGCCGCGCGCTGCTGGTGGTGGCGGCGGTGCTGATCGGGCTCTCGCTGGTCGGCATCGACGTGACCGTGCTCGGCGTGTTCGGCGGCGCGCTCGGCGTGGGGCTCGGTTTTGGCCTGCAGAAAATCGCCAGCAACTACGTGTCGGGCTTCATCATCCTGCTCGACCGCTCGCTCAGGCTCGGCGACGCGATCGACGTGGGCGGCCTGCAGGGCATCGTCACCCAGATCCGCACTCGCTACACGGTGGTGCGCGGGCTGGACGGCTACGAGAAGCTGATCCCGAACGAGAAGCTGATCACCGACGTGGTGCAGAACCAGTCCTCGTTCCAGACTCGCGGCTACGCCAAGGTGGCGGTGCGCATCGCCTACAGCAGCGACGTGGAGGCGGCGCTGGCGTTGCTGGCCGAGGCGGCGAAGGATGTCGAGCGGGTGCTCGAGGACCCGGCGCCGGCGCCCTACCTGGTGGGTTTCGGCACCGACGGCATCGAGCTCGAACTGGGCTTCTGGATCGCCGATGCCGCGCGCGGCACCTCGGGCGTGCGCTCGGCGGTGAATCGCAAGCTGTGGCGGCTGTTCGGCGAGCACGGCATATCGGTGCCGCTGCCGCAGCGCGAGTTGCGCATCGTCGGGCAGGGCCCGGCGGCGAGCGCAGAAATCGGGGCGAATGGGGCGCGATCGGGCCCGGCGCCGGGCACTTGAAGCGGCCCTTTTTCCGTTTGTCGGGCCGCGAATGGACTGCTTCGCCGGGCTAGTCCGGCGTTGGACGCGAAGCCCCTTGCGCCATAGCAACAATCATTCATTTTTGACAGTTGCCCGGAACGGATACAGTAAAATTTCGTCTACACACGGTATGCTTTCATTTTTATGACGTCGGCGCGCGGTCCTGACCGGCGCCGTCTCTGAATTACAGGTAACCTGCCTTGCTGAATTCTGTGCTCGACTTCCTGGCCCACGGGCTGCTGCATTTCTCGTGGTGGCAGATCGTTCTGGCCACGCTTGTGGCCACGCACGTCACGATCGTCTCCGTCACCATCTATCTCCATCGCTGTCAGGCGCATCGCGCGCTCGACCTGCATCCGGCCGTCAGCCACTTCTTCCGGCTGTGGCTGTGGATGTCCACCGGCATGCTGACCGGCCAGTGGGCGGCCATCCATCGAAAGCACCACGCCAAGTGCGAGACCGAAGAGGATCCGCACAGCCCGCAGACGCGCGGCATCTGGAAAGTGCTGCTCGAAGGCGCCGAGCTCTATCGCGCCGAAGCCAAGAACGAGGAAACGCTGCGCAAGTTCAGCCACGGCACGCCGAACGACTGGATCGAGCGCAACGTCTACTCGAAGTACACGATCCTCGGCGTGAGCCTGATGATGGTGATCGACGTCGCGCTGTTCGGTATCGTCGGCCTGTCGGTCTGGGCCGTGCAGATGATCTGGATCCCGTTCTGGGCGGCCGGCGTGGTCAACGGCCTCGCGCACTTCTGGGGCTATCGCAACTTCAACTCGGCCGATGCGAGCACGAACCTGATTCCCTGGGGCATCGTGATCGGCGGCGAGGAAATGCACAACAACCACCACACCTTCGCCACCTCGGCGAAGTTCTCGAACAAGTGGTACGAGTTCGACATCGGCTGGATGTACATCCGCATCCTGTCGGCGTTCAAGCTCGCCAAGGTCAAGAAGATCGCGCCCACGCCGCGCCTGGTGGCACGCAAGGCCGTGGTCGACCAGGAAACGCTGCAGGCCGTGCTGTCGAACCGCTACGAAGTGATGGCGAACTACGGCAAGGCACTGAAGCGCGCCTACCGCCAGGAGCTCGCGCACCTGAAGGAGCTCGGTTCGAGCGAGAAGTACCAACTGCTGCGCGGCGCCCGCTCCTGGTTCCACAAGGACGAAGAGGGCCTGAACGAGCCGCAGAAGCGCCTGCTGCCCGAGATCTTCGCCAACAGCCAGAAGATGCATACCTACTTCCAGCTGCGCCAGGACCTGGCCTCGATGTGGGACCGTTCGAACGCTTCGCGCGAACAGCTGCTGGCCCAATTGCAGGACTGGTGCCATCGTGCCGAACAAAGCGGCATCAAGGCGCTGCAGGAGTTCGCGACGCGTCTGCGCCGCTACGCCTGATCTGAAATCGATTAGAATTTCGGAACGTCACAAACCCCGCGCTGGCGGGGTTTTTTCTTTTGTGCCGCCGCTTTCGCGCGGCGGCCGATCGGCAGCGCGAAGGAGCAGAGGAGAGGAAGATGCAAGCCGCGATCAAACCCGTCGAATACGACCGGCCGGGTGCCGTGTGCGGAGTCGGGCAGGCTTGGGCCAAGGTGCCCGACAGCCCGTCCGCGGTGGAGCGCGCAGCGCTCAAGGCACGCATCAAGGCGCTGCTGGAGCGCGAGAAGGCCGTGCTCGTCGCGCACTATTACGTCGATGCCGAATTGCAGGAGCTGGCCGACGAGACTGGCGGCTGCGTGGCCGATTCGCTCGAGATGGCGCGCTTCGGTCGCGATCACGCGGCGCAGACGCTGGTGGTGGCCGGCGTGCGCTTCATGGGCGAGACGGCGAAGATCCTGAGCCCGGACAAGCGCATCCTGATGCCCGATCTCGATGCCACCTGCTCGCTCGACCTCGGCTGCCCCGTCGACGACTTCTCGGCTTTCTGCGATGCGCATCCGGATCGCAAGGTGGTGGTGTATGCCAACACCAGCGCGGCCGTGAAGGCGCGCGCGGACTGGATGGTCACCTCCTCGATCGGCCTGGAGATCGTGGCCGACCTGCATGCGCGCGGCGAGAAGCTGATCTGGGCGCCGGACCGGCACCTCGGCAGCTATATCCAGAAGAAGACCGGCGCCGACATGCTGATGTGGCAGGGCTCCTGCCTGGTGCACGACGAATTCAAGGGCATCGAGCTCGACCTGTTGCGCGCCGAGCATCCGGACGCGAAGGTGCTGGTGCATCCGGAATCGCCCGAGAACGTGGTGGCGCTGGCCGACGTGGTCGGCTCGACCACCCAGCTGATCGACGCGGCCGTCAAGCTCGACGCGCAACGCTTCATCGTCGCGACCGACCTCGGCATCCTGCACAAGATGCAGCTCGCGGCGCCCGGCAAGACCTTCATCGCCGCGCCGACGGCCGGCAACAGCGCGACATGCAAGAGCTGCGCGCATTGCCCCTGGATGGCGATGAACGGCCTGGCGAACCTGGCCGAGGTGCTGGAGCGCGGCCATAACGAAATCTTCGTCGATCGCGCGATCGGCGAGCGCGCGCGCCTGCCGATCGATCGCATGCTGGAATTCGCGGCCCAGCACAAGCGGCGCGTCCAGGCCAGCGGCGACCTGCAGCGCGATGCGCAGTTGTTCTCGAACGTGGGGGCGGCATGAGCACGGCGGTTTCCCCGATCTACCAGGACATCGTTGGCGAATACGGCGCGGCCTTCGAGGCCGCGATCGCGCGCAACGTCGCCGATGCGATCGCCGAGGACGTCGGCAGCGGCGACCAGACCGGCCGCCTGGTGCCCGACGGCCCGGCCCGCCTCGCGCGCATCATCGTGCGCGAGGACGCGGTGCTGTGCGGCGTGCCCTGGTTCGAAGCGGTGATGCGCTCGGTCGATCCGGCCATCGAGGTCAGCTGGTCCTATCGCGAAGGCGATCTGATGCGCGCCGACACCACCGTCTGCGAACTGCGGGGCCCGGCACGCGCGCTGCTGACGGCCGAGCGCAATGGCCTGAACTTCCTGCAGTTGCTTTCGGGCGTGGCCAGCGCCACGCGCCGCTACGTCGCGCTGATCGACGGCCATCGCGCGCGCATCCTCGACACGCGCAAGACGCTGCCGGGCCTGCGGCTCGCGCAGAAGTACGCGGTGCGCGTCGGCGGCGGCGCGAACCAGCGCCTGGCGCTGTACGACGGCATCCTGATCAAGGAGAACCATATCGCCGCGGCGGGCGGGGTCGGCGAGGCGCTCGACGCCGCCTTCGCGCTCGAGGCGGGCGTGCCCGTGCAGGTCGAGGTGGAGACGCTGGCCCAGCTCGACACGGCGCTCGCGCATGGTGCGAAATCGGTGCTGCTCGACAATTTCAGCTTCGAGATGATGCGCGAGGCGGTGCGTGTGACTGGCGGCCGGGCGGTGCTCGAGGTGTCGGGCGGGGTGAATGCCGAGACCGTGCGCGATATCGCCTCGACCGGCGTCGACCGGATCTCGATCGGCGCGCTGACCAAGGACGTACGCGCCACCGATTTCTCGATGCGGATCGTCGACTGAGATCGCGGGCGATGGTGGCGCGTGATGCGCCATCCTCGCTGGCTCGCCATCCCTGGAAACAACAAGGCCGCTTGCGGAAACCCTCCGCAAGCGGCCTTTGTCATTGACCGCGCCACGCGCTCGCGCGTCGCTCAGCGGCGCGGCGAGAGCACCGTCGGCAGCGCCTTCGGCAGCGTATCGGGCCAGTCGCGGCTGAAATGCAGGCCGCGGCTCTCGCGCCGCGAACGCGCGCTTTCGACGATCAGCGAGGCCACGTCGACCAGATTGCGCAGCTCCAGCAGATCCGGGCTGACGCGGAAGTTCGCGTAATACTCCTGGATCTCGTCGCGCAGCAGCTCGATGCGATGCTTGGCGCGCGCCAGCCGCTTGTCGGTACGCACGATGCCGACATAGTTCCACATCAGGCGGCGCAGTTCGTCCCAGTTGTGGGCGACCACCACTTCCTCGTCCGGATCCGACACGCGGCTTTCGTCCCAGGCGGGCAGGGCGTCGTGCGCGACGCGCTCGTAGCCGGCCGTCTCGATCGCCTCGGCGGCCGCGCGGCCGATCACCAGGCATTCGAGCAGGGAATTGCTGGCGAGCCGGTTGGCGCCGTGCAGGCCCGTGTACGAGGTCTCGCCGACCGCATAGAGCCCCGCCAGGTCGGTGCGCCCGGCCAGGTCGGTCACCACGCCGCCGCAGGTGTAGTGCGCGGCCGGCACCACGGGAATCGGCTGCTTGGCGATATCGATGCCGAATTCGAGGCAGCGCGCGTGGATGGTCGGGAAGTGCTCACGCAGGAAGGCCTCGGGCTGGTGGCTGATGTCGAGATAGACGCAGTCGATGCCGCGCTTCTTGATCTCGAAGTCGATCGCGCGTGCCACGATGTCGCGCGGCGCGAGTTCGGCGCGCGGATCGTGGGCCGGCATGAAGCGCGTGCCGTCCGGCAGCTTGAGCAGCCCGCCCTCGCCGCGCACCGCTTCCGAGATCAGGAAGGATTTCGCGTAGGGATGGTAGAGGCAGGTCGGATGGAACTGGATGAATTCCATGTTCGCGACGCGGCAGCCCGCGCGCGAAGCCATCGCGATGCCGTCGCCGGTCGCCGTGTCGGGGTTGGTGGTGTAGAGATAGACCTTGCCCGCGCCGCCGGTGGCCAGCACCGTGTGCGGCGCCTCGATGGTCACGGTCAGCCCGGTGCGCACATCGAGCGCGTAGAGGCCGACGCAGCGCCCGCCGGGCAGGCCGATCCGATCCGAGGTGATCAGGTCCACCGCGTGATGGTTTTCGAGGAAGGTGATGTTCGGATGCTTGCGTGCGCGCTCGCTCAGCGTCGCCAGCACGGCATGGCCGGTCGCGTCGGCCGCGTGGATGATGCGGCGATGGCTGTGGCCGCCCTCGCGCGTCAGGTGGAAGCCGAGTTCGGCCGCCGCGTCGCGCGTAAACGGCACGCCCTGCGAGATCAGCCATTCGATCGCCGCGCGGCCGTGCTCGACGATGAAGCGGGTGGTGGTCTCGTCGCACAAGCCGCCGCCGGCGATCAGCGTGTCGCTGACATGGTTCTCGACGCTGTCGGCCGAATCGAGCACCGCCGCGATGCCGCCCTGCGCGTAGTCGCTCGCGCCTTCCATCATCGATCGCTTCGCGATCAGCGCGACCTTGCGCGTCTGCGCCAGGTTCAACGCGACCGACAGACCGGCAAGACCGCTGCCGACGATCGCCACATCGAAATTCATCTTGCTTCTCCGTTTCCGCGCTGTCGTCCGCTGGCTTGCCTCGTGCCGGCGCGGCCTGGCAGAGGAAGGCAGAGCATACCGCGATCCATGTGGCAATGTGTCACGGCGAAGACAAAAAGACGGCGCCTGCGTGATGCGGCGCAGGGCCGGCGTGCGCGGAAAACAAAAAGCCCCGCGAGAGCGGGGCTTTTCGTGTCATCAGGCCAGGGAGGCGAAGATTACTTGATCTTCGTTTCCTTGTACTCGACGTGCTTGCGAACGACCGGATCGAACTTCTTGATCAACATCTTTTCCGGCATGTTGCGCTTGTTCTTGGTGGTCGTATAGAAGTGACCCGTGCCAGCGGTCGACTCCAGCTTGATCTTGTCGCGTGCGCCCTTCGCCATTTTCGTGCTCCTTGGACTTAGGCTTCGCCGCGTGCGCGCAGGTCAGCGAGCACGGAATCGATGCCGTTCTTGTCGATCAGGCGCAGGCCGGCGTTCGAGACGCGCAGACGCACCCAGCGGTTTTCGCTTTCCACCCAGAACCGGCGGTTTTGCAGATTCGGCAGGAAGCGACGCTTCGTTTTGTTGTTGGCGTGGGAAACGTTGTTGCCGCTCATCGGCGCTTTCCCAGTTACTTGGCATACGCGTGCCATGAGAGCACTCCTAATACGCTGAATTCGGGTTCAATCGCCGATGAAGTTTCTTCGCTCAACGACTGCGAACCGCTGCCGTCTTGGAAAGACCGAGCCACACTGGATGGCCAGACCTCTCGTCCCTTCTTTGGCTTCAGAACTGGTTGGAAAAAAGTCAGACGGCGATTCTAACAGAAAAAATTCTGGAAAATCAACCCAATTTCCGGTGTCGATCGACCGGGCCTGCCTGATGGACCCGACGCGGCGTCGCCTCGAACGGGGCCATATCAGAGCAGCCCCGCCTGGGCAAAGGAGAAGGTCTCGCTCTCGCCCACCACGATGTGATCGGTCAGCCGCACGTCGACCAGCGCGAGCGCGTCGCGCAGCAACTGCGTGAGACGACGGTCCTCGGCGCTGGGCCGGACCACGCCGGAGGGGTGATTATGCGCCACGATCAGCGCCGCCGCACCGGATTCCAGCGCGCGCCGCACGATTTCGCGCGGATAGACGGCCATCCGCGTGAGCGAGCCGATAGTGCTTTCCTCCAGTTCGAGCAGGCGGTGCTGGGCGTCCAGGTAGAGGCAGAGGAAGGTTTCGCGCCGGCGCGTGCCGATCTTCAGCCGCAGGTAGTCGCGCACGGCGCCCGGCGAATCGACCTGCGAGCGCGCGCGGGCGCGCTCCACCAGCGCGCGGCGCACCAGCTCGGTGGTGGCGATCAGTACCGCCGCGCGTGCCGCGGCAATACCTTCGACGGCCTGGATCTCGTGGTGCGGGGCGTCGAGCAGCGCGCGCAGCGAGCCGAATTTCTCGAGCACGCGCAGGGCGGTGTCGCCGCTGCGGCCGAAGCCGATCCCGTTGCCGATCAGCAGCGCGACCAGCTCCACGTCGGTGACCGCATCGGCGCCGCGCTGGAGCAGGCGTTCGCGGGGCAGGTTCTTGCACGCCTCCTTGCCCAGGCGCTTCTTATGCTTGCGAGGGGCGCCGGCTGAACCGGCCGGCGTCGCGACGGGCCTGGCGGCGGCCGACGCGATCGCCGTCAGGGCGGGCGCCGCCTCGGCGGCCCGTGCCGCCGGCGCGCAGAGGGATTCTGGCGATTCGGGCGCGTCATGGCACGCGCCGCTCGGATTCGAAGGCATCCGCTGTTCTCCGATGACGAGCGCGCAACACCGGGCGAGGCCGGCCGCGGGGCGACATTCCGCCCCGAGCGCTCAGGTGACTTACAATAGGGGTTTTGCGCTGTGCCGCCCGGCGGCGGACTGAACGAGTAAACATGAGCCTCATCGATATTTCAGAAGTGAAGCCCGGTTCCCACGTCACGCTTCATTACCGGCTTGCGCTCGCCGATGGTGCCGACATCGTCAACACCTTCGCCGACAAGCCGGCTACCCTGCTGCTTGGCGCCGGGCAACTCGCGCCGGCACTCGAGAACATTCTGCTCGGCCTGAAGTCGGGGCACCACTCGACCTTCCAGCTAGGGGCAGGCGAGGCCTTCGGTCCCCGCAATCCGGAGATGATCCAGCGCGTGTCGATGAAGACGCTGCGCGAGAACGGCATGGTCGGCGAGGATTTCACGCCCGGCGATCTGATCGAGTTCAATGCGCCTGACGGCGGCCGCTATGCGGGCGTGCTGAAGGAAGTGGGCGAGACCTCGGCGCTGTTCGACTTCAATCACCCGCTGGCGGGGCAGGCCATTACGTTCGAAGTGAAAATCATCGGGATTCTGTAACCATGAGCATTACCGATACGCTGTCCGGCCCGACCGTCGCGGCCGACGCCGAAATCCTGCTCGCCCAGCCGCGCGGCTTCTGCGCCGGCGTCGATCGCGCGATCGAGATCGTCGAGCGCGCGATCGCGATGCATGGCTCGCCGATCTACGTGCGTCACGAGATCGTGCACAACAAGTACGTGGTCGAGGATCTCAAGAAGAAGGGCGCGATCTTCGTCGAGGAACTCGAGGAAGTGCCCTCGGGCAACACCGTGATCTTCAGCGCGCACGGCGTGTCGAAGGCGGTGCGCGACGAAGCCGACGTGCGCGGCCTGCGCATCTACGACGCGACCTGCCCGCTGGTCACCAAGGTCCACGTCGAGGTCGCGAAGATGCGCCAGGACGGCGTCGACATCGTGATGATCGGCCACAAGGGCCACCCCGAGGTCGAGGGCACGATGGGCCAGGTCGAGCGCGGCATGCACCTGGTCGAGAGCGTCGAGGACGTGCTCGCGCTGGAGCTGCCCGATCCCGAGCGCGTCGCGCTGGTCACGCAGACCACCCTGTCGGTGGACGACGCGGCCGAGATCATCGCCGCGCTCAAGCGCAAGTTCCCCGCGATCCGCGAGCCGAAGAAGCAGGACATCTGCTACGCCACGCAGAACCGCCAGGACGCGGTCAAGTTCATGGCGCCCCAATGCGACGTGGTGATCGTGGTCGGCAGCCCGAACAGCTCGAACTCGAGCCGGCTGCGCGAGGTCGCGGAAAAGCGCGGCGTGGAAGCCTATATGGTCGATTCGCCGGACCAGATCAACCCGGCCTGGGTGGCCGGCAAGCGGCGCATCGGCGTGACGGCCGGCGCCTCGGCGCCCGAGGTGCTGGCCCAGGCCGTGATCGCGCGGCTGCGCGAGCTCGGCGTGCGCAACGTGCGCGCGCTCGAGGGCATCGAGGAAAATGTCTCGTTCCCGCTTCCGCGCGGGCTCAACCTGCCGCCCGCCGTCTAAGGTTCGATCCTTTTCATTCGTCGGATCAATTCCCCGATCCGATCGTCCCCCGACAAAGCGCGCCACTCGGCGCGCTTTTGTTTTGCCTTTCGGTTTCGCTTTCGCGCTTCGTTTTGCAACTGCTCGCTTCGCATAAGGTGCAACCCGGTTGCGATGATTTTGCGTCCATTTCATAAAAAAATGGTTGCAATGCAGGAAAACCCTGTCGAATCAGGAATATTGGTCGTCCTGAAATTGGAGTTACAATGCGCGCGTTTTCAGGCCGTAATGCATTGCAGACGAGGTTTTTGCAGTGTGCAGGAGACCGATTTAATGCAGCAGGAGTTGGCCGTTGCCCCCTCCGTGACAGGCAGGGTTGCAATCCTTCGCGCAGCGCGGGAACGGGGTACGGCGACGCGTGTCGGCGCGATGGTCATCGAGGTGGCTGGGCGCCGGCCGGATGACGAGCTTGGAGCTGGTCGCGGCGCGTCGAACGGGAAGCAGCACAACGGGAAGCAGAACGACAACGAGGTCTGTTTGGGGATCGAAGCAATGCATGCGCGTGGCCTGCGGGCCGCGCGGGTCCGCTCGGCGGACCCGGAATGGCCGGTGCCGATTGCAATGGGCATGCAAATTGCTGATTTGTCGGAGCGAAACGGAAGCTGCCGCGCGAGCCGCGCGGCGCATCAGGCCAGCCCGCTTCGGGCGCCCGGCATTCTTGGCGGTTTGGGTATTGTGCGGAATACGTTTTTCTTGAATCGTCCGGCCGACGCGGCAGCGCGGGCGGACGAGACGGCGGGCAGGATCGATGCACCGATGATGTGCGTCGCGATGCCCGTCTTCGGGGCGGGAATGTCCGGCGGCGCGATGCGCGGCGCCGGATCCGCCGCGATCGCGCCAGACGCGACGCGGCAAGCTCGCCACGCCGTCGATGCGTTCGCATCGGCGGCGGGCGGGTCGGCCGCCGGGCAGCAGGCCGGCGCCGCCGACATCAGGCCGACGCGGCGTGCCGCGCGGTCGTGCCGGAACGCGAGCCGGCAGGACGAGCGCATCGCAGCGCGCGCCACTCACCTCATGTCTGTTCCACGGGTTCCGTTCGCTCGCCGTCCGGCGGCGGGCGCTCGCTCGGGCGCGGACAGGCGGCAGGCGGCGTACCTGGGTGTAAGGATGCCTAACGACTTCATGGAGGCCAGGATTAACGTCCTCGATGTCGTGACGATGTAGCGACGGGACCCGTGACGGCACCGGAATCGTGCGGTGCCGTTTTTGTATCCGTTCCGGCGGCAGGCCGTGGTGTAGCAGCCACGCGAGGCGCGCCGGGACGTCATCACCCTTATCGGTATTTATTCGTACCCGCAGTGCCGTCGAGAGCGTGTATTCCTCGCCTACCCGCGTGGAGCAGCGTCTGTCGGACGGCACGGACCAAGGAGCTTTTAATGGATATTTTCGTCCAGCAGGTCATCAACGGGCTGGTGCTCGGCAGTGTGTACGCCATCATCGCGTTGGGCTACACGATGGTGTACGGCATTCTCGGCATCATCAACTTCGCGCACGGCGACGTGCTGATGATCGGCGCCATGGTGGCCCTGTCGGCGATCACGGTGCTGCAGAACCACTTCCCGGAACTGGGCAACGTCGCGACCCTGACGATCGGCCTGGTGATCGCCGCCGCGGTTTGCGCCGCGGTCGGCTTCACCATCGAGCGCGTGGCCTATCGGCCGCTGCGCCGCGCGCCTCGCCTGGCGCCGCTGATCACCGCGATCGGCGTGTCGATCCTGCTGCAGACGGCTGCCATGATGATCTGGTCGCGCAACCCGCTGCCGTTCCCGCAGCTGCTGTCGACCAATCCGCTCAACGTGATCCATCCGACCGACACCACGCCCGGCGCGGTGATCTCGCCGACTGAAATCGTGATCATCGCGGTGGCCTTCATCGTGATGGCGGGCCTGCTGCTGCTGGTGCATAAGACCAAGCTCGGCCGCGCCATGCGCGCCATCTCGGAGAACCCGAACAACGCCAGCCTGATGGGCGTGAACCCGAACTTCGTGATCTCGGCGACCTTCATGATCGGCTCGGCGCTGGCCGCGCTGGCCGGCGTGATGATCGCCTCGGAATACGGCAACGTGCACTTCTACATGGGCTTCATCCCCGGCATGAAGGCCTTCACCGCGGCGGTGCTGGGCGGTATCGGCAACCTTGGCGGCGCGATGGTGGGCGGCGTGCTGCTCGGCCTGATCGAACAGCTGGGCGCAGGCTACATCGGCAACCTGACGGGCGGCGTGTTCGGCTCGAACTACCAGGACGTGTTCGCGTTCGTGGTGCTGATCATCGTGCTGGTGTTCCGTCCGTCGGGCCTGCTCGGCGAACGTGTGGCCGATCGCGCATAAGGAGACCAAGATGACTTCCATTCAACCGATCGAAACCTCGACCACGCTCGTCGAAGAGCGCAACCCCGCCAAGACCCTGGCCATCGGCGTGGTGCTGGCGATCCTGGTCGCCGCCGCGCCGTTCGTGATCGGCGCGGCCGGCGGCAACTACTGGGTGCGCGTGCTGGACTTCGCGATGCTGTACGTGATGCTCGCGCTGGGCCTGAACGTGGTGGTCGGCTTCGCCGGCCTGCTCGACCTCGGCTACATCGCGTTCTACGCGGTGGGCGCCTACGTCGCCGCGCTGCTGACCTCGCCCCACCTGACCACGCAGTTCGCGTGGATCGCCGCGATGTTCCCGAACGGCCTGCATACGCCGTACTGGATCGTGGTGCCCTGCGCGATGGCGCTGGCCGCGCTGGCCGGCGTGCTGCTCGGCGCGCCGACGCTGCGCCTGCGCGGCGACTACCTGGCGATCGTCACGCTCGGCTTCGGTGAAATCGTGCGGATCTTCATGAACAACCTGGACCGCCCGGTGAACATCACCAACGGGCCGCAGGGGATCACGGGCGTCGCGCCGTTGCACATCGGCGGTTTCAACCTGTCGCAATCGCACACGCTGTTCGGCGTCACGATCACCTCGGTGTACCTGTACTACTACGTGTTCGTGATCTGCTCGCTGCTGGTGATCTGGGTCTGTACGCGCCTGCAGCATTCGCGCATCGGCCGCGCCTGGGCCGCGATCCGCGAGGACGAGATCGCCGCCAAGGCGATGGGCATCAACACCCGCAACGTCAAGCTGCTGGCCTTCGCGATGGGCGCCTCGTTCGGCGGCCTGTCGGGCTCGATGTTCGGCGCCTTCCAGGGCTTCGTGTCGCCGGAATCGTTCACCTTCTGGGAATCGATCGTGGTGCTGGCCTGCGTGGTGCTGGGCGGCATGGGCCACATCCCGGGCGTGATCCTCGGCGCGGTGCTGCTGGCGGTGTTCCCGGAAGTGCTGCGTTCCACCATGGGCCCGCTGCAGCATGCGCTGTTCGGCCATGAGATCGTCGATACCGAAGTGATCCGCCAGGCTCTCTATGGCCTCGCCATGGTGCTGATCATGCTGTACCGCTCGGAAGGCCTGTGGCCGGCGGCGAAGCATGAGGACAAGATCGCCAAGATCACGAAGCGCAACGGCAAGAAGGCCGCGGCTCGCGCCTAACGCACGCTTACGGAGAAACAAGCAATGAGCGAGAACATTCGACTGTCCGTGACGGGCGTCAACAAGCGCTTCGGTGGCCTGCAGGCGCTGTCGGACGTCGGCCTGAAGATCCGCGAGGGCGAGATCTACGGCCTGATCGGCCCGAACGGGGCCGGCAAGACCACCTTCTTCAACGTGATCACCGGCCTCTACACGCCCGATTCGGGCGAGTTCAAGCTGGACGGCACTGACTACACGCCGACCGCCGTGCACGAAGTGGCGAAGGCCGGCATTGCCCGGACCTTCCAGAACATCCGTCTGTTCGGCGGCATGACCGCGCTCGAGAACGTGATGGTCGGCCGCCACGTGCGGACCAGGCACGGCCTGCTCGGCGCGGTGTTCCAGACGCCCTCGGAGCGCCAGGAAGAGCGCGAGATCAAGGAGCGCGCGATCGAGCTGCTCGACTACGTGGGCGTGCTGCAATACGCCGACTACACCTCGCGCAACCTCTCCTACGGCCACCAGCGCCGCCTGGAGATCGCACGGGCGCTTGCGACCGATCCGAAGCTGCTCGCGCTCGACGAGCCGGCAGCCGGCATGAACGCGACCGAGAAGGTCGAGCTCACGCGCCTGCTCGACAAGATCCGCTCGGATGGCAAGACCATCCTGCTGATCGAGCACGACGTGAAGCTGGTGATGGGATTGTGCAACCGGATGACGGTGCTCGATTACGGCAAGGTGATCGCCGAGGGTCTGCCGCAGGACGTGCAGAAGGATCCGAAGGTGATTGAGGCATATCTCGGCGCAGGGGTGCACTGATGGCAGCGGCAATGTTGACGGTTACGGGCTTGCAGGTGAACTACGGCGGCATCCAGGCGGTGAAGGGTGTCGACATGGAGGTTCGCCAGGGCGAGCTGGTCACGCTGATCGGCGCCAATGGCGCGGGCAAGACCACCACCATGAAGGCGATCACGGGTCTCAAGCCGTTCTCGGCGGGCGACATTCTCTACGACGGCAAGTCGATCAAGGGCGTGCCCACCCACGAGCTGCTCAAGCGCGGCCTGGCGATGGTGCCGGAAGGCCGCGGGATCTTCGCGCGCATGTCGATCCTCGAGAACATGCAGATGGGCGCCTACCTGCGTACCGACAAGGAAGGCATCAAGAAGGACGTCGAGCGCATGTTCGGCTTCTTCCCGCGCCTGCGCGAGCGGGCCACGCAGTTCGCCGGCACGCTCTCGGGCGGCGAGCAGCAGATGCTGGCGATGGCGCGCGCGATCATCAGCAAGCCCAAGCTGCTGCTGCTCGACGAGCCCTCGATGGGCCTCTCGCCGATCATGGTCGAGAAGATCTTCGAGGTGGTGCGCGAGATCTCCAAGGAAGGCCTGACGGTGCTGCTGGTCGAGCAGAACGCGCGTCTCGCGCTGCAGGCGGCCGACCGCGGCTACGTGATGGACTCGGGCACGGTCACCATGACCGGCAATGCCCGGGACATGCTCGACGATCCGAAGGTGCGCGCCGCCTACCTGGGCGAATGACGCAATGAAGGCACGCGACGCCGGTCGACAGGCCGGTGTCGCGCGGCACATGAAAAAGCCGCCACGGTGATGAACCGTGGCGGCTTTTTTCGTCCGGGCGGCGGCCCCGCCAACACGGCCCGGCGCGGATCGGGATAGCCTCAGGCCGTCATCGGCAGCCGCTTGCCGAACGAGACCAGCGGCTCGACCTGGTAGCCGAGCGCCGCGTAGAAGCGGCAGGCCTCGTCGTTGTCCTGCAGTACCTGCAGGTTGATCTTGCGGCAGCCCAGGGCGGCGAGCTCGGCCTCGGCGTGCGCCATCATCGCGCGGCCGATGCCGAGCCGGCGCGCATCGTTGGCCACCGCGAACGAATAGAGCCAGCCGCGATGGCCGTCGTAGCCCGCCATCACGGTGCCCACCAGGCGCGCGCCGCGCAGCGCGACGAAGAGCAGCTCGGGCTGCGTGGCGAGCTTCATCTCGATCGCGAAGCGCGGATCTCGATGCGGCGCGCTGCGCTCCGAGTAGCTCGGGAAGGCCTCGATCCAGAGCGCGATCACCCGCTCGGTGTCGGCGCGCTCGAAGATCCGGATGCTCAGGTCCTCGTCGTCGGAATGCATGGCGGGCCTCGTCGTCCGATCAGAGCGTGTCGAGGATCGAGCGCAGCATCGCCATCATCTGGTCGATTTCCGCGTTCGTCACGTTCAGCGCCGGCATGAAGCGCAGCAGGTTCGGGCGCGCCGCGTTCAGCAGCAGGCCGTCCGGGCCCATGTCGCGCGCCTTCTCGACGATCTGCGGGCCGATGTCCTTGCCCAGCAGCAGGGCGCGCAGCAGGCCCTCGCCGCGCTCGCCCTCGAAGCCGCGTTCCTCCGACAGTTGCAGCAGGCTCTGCTTCAGGTAGTCGGCGCGCTCGCGCACGCTCTCGAGGAAGCCCGGCGCCACCAGTTGCGAGATCACCGAGTAGCCGGCGGCCGTCATCAGCGGGTTGCCGTTGTAGGTGCCCCCCTGGTCGCCGGCCTCGAACACCGCCACCTCGGCCTTGGCGAGCAGCGCGGCGAGCGGCACGCCGCTGCCGATGCCCTTGCCGAGCGTCATGATGTCCGGCTCGACGCCCGACAGCTCGTAGGCGAACAGCGTGCCGGCACGCCCGCAGCCGCTTTGCACCTCGTCGACGATCAGCAGCAGATTGTGCTTGCGGGTGAGCTCGCGCAGTTGCTGCATGAATTCGCGGGTGGCGGGAATCACGCCGCCTTCGCCCTGGATCGGCTCGAGCATCACGGCGACGGTCTTGCCGGTGATCAGCTTCTCGACCGAGGCGATGTCGTTGAGCTCGGCCTTCGGGAAGCCCGGCACCTGCGGCGCGTAGATCGTGTCCCAGCCGGGTTTGCCGCTGGCCGACATGGTGGCGAGGGTGCGGCCGTGGAAGCTGTGGTCGAAGGTGATGATTTCATAGGCGCCGTCCTTGAACTTGCGGCCCCACTTGCGCGCGAGCTTGATCGCGCCTTCGTTGGCCTCGGCGCCGCTGTTGGCGAAGAACACCTTGTCGAACACGCTGTGCTGCGTGAGCAGGCCGGCGAGCTTGGCCATCGGCTCGTTGTAGAAGGCCGGCGAGGGGTTCAGCAGGCGCTCGGCCTGGGTCTTCAGCGCCTCGACCACGCCGTCGTTGCAGTGGCCCAGGCTGTTGACCGCCCAACCCTGGATGAAATCCAGATAGCGCTTGCCGGTGTGATCGTAGAGCCAGGAACCCTTGCCGTGCGTGAACACGATGTCGGGGCGGTTCGTGATGTACATCAGCGAGTCGATCGGAAATTCGTTCAGAGGCATGGCGGCGAGCTCCAGCGGGTAGCGACAAGGGAAAAAAAGACAACAAAAAAGCCACGGAATGCCGTGGCTTGGTGGTTCGAACAGCTAGTGCGTAACGAAGAGGGGGTTACGCGTGCGTCCGTGACGAGCCGGCGGCAGCCATGAGGTGCGGCGAGCGGCGACGTCGGAGGGCGGACAGGAAGCGGTTCATGGCGCAAGCATACGGCATGACGCGGCAACAAGTAAACCGCTCGCTTGCGACAAACGAGTGTCGGCGCTGCATTTTCATGCCGGGCGCGACACCGGCCGGGCATGAAGATGCGGCGCGAGCGGGCGGTTCGGACCCAGGTCCGCCGCCCGCCGCGTGCCTCAGACGGCGTGGGCCAGGTCGGCCGCGCTGGTGAAGGAGTCCGCGTAGAACTCCTCGGCCGGCAACTGGTGGTGGGCAGTGAAATCGCGCTGGGCCGATTCGACCATCACCGGCGCGCCGCAGGCATAGACCTGGAAATCGGACAGGTCGGGCAGGTCCTCCACCACGGCGCGGTGCACGAAGCCGGTGCGGCCGGTCCAGGCGTCGTCGGCGTCGGGCTCGGAGAGCACCGGCACGAACCGGAAGTTCGGGATCTCGCGCGCCCATTGCTCGGCCAGCTCGAACAGGTAGAGGTCTTTCTTGCGGCGCGCGCCCCAGTACAGGCGCATCGGCCGCGTGAATCCGCGATGCCGCGCGTGTTCGACGATCGCCTTGATCGGCGCGAAGCCGGTGCCCGAGGCCAGCAGCACGATCGGCTTTTCCGAATCCTCGCGCAGGAAGAAGGTGCCGAGCGGCCCCTCGAAGCGCAGTATCTCGCGTTCCTTCATGGTGTTGAAGACGTGGTCGGTGAATTTGCCGCCGGGCAGGTGGCGGATATGCAGCTCGACCGGGCCTTCCTCGTGCGGCGCGCTGGCCATCGAGTAGCTGCGGCGCGAACCGTCCTTGAGGATGAACTCGATGTACTGGCCGGCCAGGTACTGCATGCGCTCGTTGGCCGGCAGCTGCAGCTTCAGCACGATCACGTCGTCGGCGCGCCGCTCGATCACGTTGACGCGGCAAGGCAGCTTCTTGACCTGCACGCCGTCGACGCCGGCGATCTCGCGCACGTCGATCTCGAGGTCGCACTGGGCGGTGGCGCAGCACAGCAGGGCCAGCCCGCGCGTGCGCTCGTCGTTGGACAGCGCCGAGGCCGCATGCGGGCGCTGCTCGACCTGCCCCTGGACGATCTGCCCCTTGCAGGAGCCGCAGGCGCCGTTCTTGCAGCCGTAAGGCAGATGCACGTTCTGGCGCAGCGCGGCTGCCAGCACGGTTTCGTCGGCCTCGACCTGGAACTGTCGACCGCTTTGCTTGAGGATTACGTTGAATGCCATAAGTCCATGAACCAAAAGTGGGGACCGTGCGAATCGTGCACGGCGGCTACAATGTTTGCGCTACGAATTCCGGTAACACCATGATTGCGACACGAATCCTGCGCCGCTCGCGCGTCCTGATCGTCGGCTGCGGCGATGTGGGCATGCGCTGCGTCGAACAGTTGCGCGGGCGGGCTCGTCCGCCGCGAATCATCGCGCTGACCAGCCAGCCGGCACGGCGCGCTGAGCTGGCCGCCGCGGGCGTGGTGCCGGTGGTCGGCGACCTGGACCGGCCGGCGACGCTGGCGCGGCTCGGCGGCCTGGCGCGGCAGGTGCTGCTGCTGGCGCCGCCGCAGCCTTCGGGCCCGGACGACCGGCGCACCCGGGCGCTGATCGCGGCACTCGGCGCACGGCACCGTGCGCGGGGCGGCCCGGCCCACTCGGGCGCGGCGCCGGTGGGCCGGATGCGCGCCTTGGCCGGGGCCTGGCGGCGCGGCACGGACCGCGGCCAGGCCGCGCCTGGAGCAGCGCGTATTGTACCCGAGGGGCCTGGCGCGCCCCTGCGCCTGGTCTATGCCAGCACCAGCGGCGTGTATGGGGATTGCGGAGGGGCGCGGGTCGACGAGACGTGGCCGGTGCGGCCGGCCAACGCGCGCGCGGTGCGGCGCGTGTCGGCGGAGCGCCAACTGCGGGCGGCCACGGCGCGCGGCGCGCTGTCGGCGCGGATCGTGCGGATTCCGGGCATCTACGCCGCCAACCGGCTGCCGATCGCGCGACTCGAACGCGGCACGCCGGCGCTGGTCGATGCCGACGACGTCTATACCAACCACATCCACGCCGACGACCTGGCCGCCATCTTGCTGGCGGCGGCCGTGCGCGGCCGCGCGGCGCGCGTGGTGCACGCCTCGGACGATACCGAGATGAAGATGGGCGAGTATTTCGAGCGCGTGGCTCGCGCCAGCGGGCGCGCCAGCCCGCCGCGCATCACGCGCGCCGAGGCCGAGACGCGGCTCGAACCGGTGCAGCTGTCCTTCATGCGGGAATCGCGCCGGCTGGTCAATACGCGGCTCAAGCGCGAACTGCGGTTCGCGCTGCGTTATCCGACCGTCGACGACTTCCTGCGTACCGTATCCGCGGACAGCGAACTCGGCTCGCTCAGATGATCGCGGGCAAGGCCTCGATCAACAGGAAGCAGAGCAGGGCGCCGATCAGCGCCCCAATCAGGTTCGGATGATATTTTCGTCGCAGATGCATCGTCGCCAGCAGCGCGCCGATCGCGACCGCGCCCATCACCGCGAATACCAGTATCACGGTCGAAAGTTCGAATGGACTGTTGATGCTCATGATCTTCCCCTGACCCGCTCGTTGTGCTCTTTTTTCTTCTTGTGATTCGAGTATAGCGGCGGTTTGTCGCGCGTCCATATTGCAATGCAACGTGTTTGTCGGGGCGGCGCAACGCAGGGGAACGTGGCGCGTTCAGGCGGCCGGCGGTGCCGCGCGCAAGGCAGCCAGGTCGGTCGCGTCGAGCCAGCGCCAGCCGCCCGGCGCGAGATCGGCCGGCAGCGTGTAGCTGCCCACCCGCTCGCGGTGCAGCGCCTCGACGCGGTTGCCCGAGGCGGCCACCATGCGCTTGACCTGGTGATACTTGCCTTCGAGCACGGTCAGCTCCAGGCTGCGCAGCTCGCGTGCCCGCGCGGCGACGGCCGCGATCGGTTTCGGTTCGCCATGCAGCAGCACGCCCTCGCGCAGGGCGGCCAGCTGCCGGTCGTCGAGCGCGTGCTTGACTTCGGCGAGGTAGGTCTTGGGGACCTTCTTCTTCGGCGAAGTGTAGGCGTGCACGAACTGGCCGTCGTCGGAGAGCAGCAGCAAGCCGGTGGTGTCCTGGTCGAGCCGGCCCACGCATTGCACGCCGCGCGCGCCGAATTGCGGCGGCAGCAGCGAGAACACGCTCAGGTGATGCTGCGGGTCGCGCGAGCATTCGTAGCCGGCCGGCTTGTTCAGCACGAGGTAGGCCTGGGCGCGATAGGGCCAGCGCGTGCCGTCGACGTCGAAATGGAGATCGTCGGTGGCGAAGTCGGCATCGGCATCGTCGCGGACGATACCGTCGATCGAGACGCGGCCCGCCTCGACGAGTGCGCGGCACTGGCGGCGCGAGCCGAAGCCCTGCGAATAGAGAATGGTTTCGAGATCCATGGCGCGCGCATTGTAGCAAGCGGGTGGCAGACCGGCGTGCAAGGCCGCTGTGCAGCGCTGGGCTTGATGCTTCGCATGATCGTCGCGCGGCATGGCGCATAACATGCGAGTGTCGTTTTCCATCGAGAAACTGCCCGAGCTCGGGTCGAGGTGACGTGTCGTCGATCGGGCTCGATGAATTGCTCAGTTCTCCTCCTTTTTTGGATAGGCATCGCGTAGCGCAGCCACACCGCCGTCGCCGCGTCCGGCTCGCGATGCCGTCCTCTCCCCGGCCGTGAACCATGCAAAACAAGCTACAGAACATGCGCATCTTCGTGTGCGTCGCGAACGCGAACAGCTTCACCGCCGCGGCGCGCCTGCTGAATACGACGATTCCGCAGGTGTCGCGTGCGATTGCCGCGCTCGAAGCCCATCTGCACACGCGCTTGCTGAACCGCACCACGCGGCGGCTTGCCCTGACCGAGGCCGGCGAGCGCTACTTGCATCGCTGCCGCTCGATCCTCGGCTACCTCGACGAAGCGGAAGCCGAGGCGCGCGACGCCAATGTCAATCCGAGCGGCTGCCTGCGCGTGCATTGCGCGGTGAGCCTCGGGCAGCACTATCTGGTTCCTGCCTTCGCGAAATACCGGCAGCGCTACCCGGACGTCCTGCTCGACATGACCTTGTCGCAACGGGCGCCTGCGTTGGTCGATGAGGGCTTCGACGTATCGGTTGTGGTCGGCGACGATGAGCTGCCGAGTTCGGGGCTGATCGGCGTGCGGCTCGGCGAGACCTTCGGCGTGCTGTGCGCCTCGCGCGATTATCTCGATCGTCATGGCAGTCCGCGCCGCATCGCCGACATGGCGAGGCATGCCTGCGTGGCCTATGAAGCGCCGGCGCCCGGCAGGAGCGAGTGGGAACTGGTCGGCCCCGACGGCCCGGAGCATGTCGCCGGGGCGGCTTCGTCGTTTCGCGTGAACTCCCATGAAGCGATGGCGGTGGCGATTCGCGAGGGAATGGGGATCGGCGTGCTGCCCGTCCACGCGGCGATCGACGGCCTGCGCTCGGGGGACTTCGTGCGCGTCATGCCGCAATGCCGCTCGCCCAGCGGGGTGATCTGGGCACTGTATTCGTCGAGGCAGTATGTGGACGCGAAGATCCGCACTTGGCTGGATTTCCTGCGCGAGGAGCTTGCGGTGCTGCAGCAGGCCGAGGCGAAGGCATTTCGGAGCCTGGACGGGCGCGGGAAGGATGAGGGGCTGCAGCATGCACTGCGTGCAGAGCTGGGACGATCTTGGCTGGAGTGACTGGTCCCGTGCCCGACGTGAGGGGCACAGGGCCTTAGCGGCTGAAGCGCTTGTCTTCGGTAAGCCGGCGGTGCTTCATCAGCGGCATCCAGTCGATCTGCGGCAATGGCGCTGCAGCGCGCGGCTCGACGGGCAGCGCGTTGATTGGCGAGGCCTCGAGAATTGCGGCTTCTTCAGCCGTTGCGATGCGAGGTTTGATCGATGCTCTTTGCGGCTTCGCGTGCCGACGCGTGGTGTCAGGCGATGAAGGCTTCATTGCCGAAGCCTTGTATGTCCTGGTTTTGTTTTCTTCGCGCCGTGACATTTTTGTCACGGCGTTTTTGCGTCGATCGCTACGTGCGACATGGTTTGGATTGGTTGCTCGCGGCACTTGCGCAATCACGGTCGGCGAAGCGGGTTGGCGTGGTTTCGCGGCGTGGTTCGATGTCGTTGTTGTCGCCGGTGCTGCCTGTGCCGGCGAGATAGTGTCCGCCGCCACCGCTTCGGGAGGCTGCGTCCGTCGATATGGCGAGCCGATCATCAGGCAGGCGAGCACGATTGCCATGCCGGCCACGGCGCTGACGGCGATCGGGCGATATCGCGGTCGCGGCATGAGCTTGATCAGGGAGATGCGCGAGGTAATGGAACCGAGCGACGCTGTGGCTTCTCGTCGTTTCGGCGTGAGGCGGATCGGGGAGCGGCCGCGCGACGATGGGATGTGGGCAATGGCGACGTCGATCGGATCGGCGGACTCGCATGTGGTAGCGCCCCAACGACACGATGGATGCGGTGCCATCACGTCGATGCAGTATGTCCACAGCGTGGCGCAATAGCCGAGGGGACATGGCGAGGCCGATTTCCCGATGGTCCATTCCCGACCGAACGGCAAGCCCAGCAGCGGCAGCAACGAGGGCCTGGCGAGTTCACCTTCGACAGTAAGGAATGACGGCTGGCTCATGGAGGCTGAGGTGTTGCTGCGTGCGGGATGTCGATCTCTGGACGGGACTGGGCGATTCTGGACGCTGGCGGGCAACCGGTCGATCTGATACGTCAGATATTCAGGCGGTGGATGCCAGATGCGGTCGAGTGATACGGGCTCGATGCGCGAGCAAAAAAAGCATGAATCGACGTGACATCGACGCACGTCTATATGGTGTGGTGGCGTTGCGATGCTGCCGGTTTCTCGATTGGAGAGGGCGTGTAGCGCGTCGCTCCGAAAGCCACGTCGGGCTTGCATCGGCAAGCGATAGAGCGCCGCTGGCGCGGCGCCGTTCATGCAAAAAGATGCACACGCTCCCTGGTTCGATCGCGCTTCGAATCTCGGCGGCATGCGGCATCAGCGATCTGGTCGCTCCTGCCCTGCACCTATAGAGTCCTCGCGTGCATTTGTCCGGGGACCCACCATGAGCTTTGCGTTCATTCGAGAAAGCGACACGACTTCCCACGGCGGCGCTGTGCTGTCGTCCGGAGCGATTACTTTCATCGACGGTCGGCCGATTGCGTTTGTTGGCACGATGGTTACCTGCCCGAAGTGCAAGGGAGTATTTCCGATCGTCACCAGCAAGAATCCCGGCATGAATTTCGACGGTCGGCAAGCGGCATTCCAGGGAGACATGACCGCATGTGGCGCGACGCTGATGGCTAGCCAGGGCAATGCTGTCGCGAACATGCCGGTGGGGTGCTGGTGGAACCACGATATCAGCTCGGCATGAGGCCGATGGTTCTGCGGAGCGTTATCGCGGTCGATTCCAGATCGTCGCTGCGAATGGGCAGCCGGCCGCAAACAGCCCGTATGGTTTGCGAGCGACCCCGGAAAGCCGCCCACGCAAGATAATCTGTCCAGCGTGGTCGAAATGAAATTCCCGCCGGATAGACGTGACATCGAGCAGATAGCGGATTACCGGGAAATCGCGGGCCCGCACGCGAAGGTCACCGAACTCGACCCGGCGGCCTGTGGCTGCCCTGACGACGGAGGCGGAGAGTCATCCAGTCCGACCGCCGACGCGCTGCGCGACGCCTTTTCGTCGATTGGAAGGCAGGTGAGGAAACTGCTCAACCAAACCGGGGCTGGCCCCGCCCCAGGAGGAGGCATGCCGCCTTCGGTACCCGTTCCAGTGTTCTAACGGACATGACCGACAAAGCATTTATCGAATACGCGAAAGCACATCAGCTCGAAGCGCTGATTTCCGGCGGAGCGCTCGAGCCGACCGACAAGCACGACTATGTCGGTGCTGCCGTCGCTGTGCGTGGCGCTCTGTTCTTCCGGAACGCTGCGGACCCTGAAGTACGCCGGGCGATATCGGAGTGCTACGAGCAATATCGCGAGATCGCGAAGGACGAATTGAAATGGCTTTGGCGGGACGGCAAGGAACCCATCAGGATCAAGGGCGGAAACCTTCCCACCGGCACATTTACGTCCTACTCCGACAAGTCTGCATTGACCGCATACGTGACATCGGGAGATGTCTCCGCCGACGCCGGGTTCTGGCATTTTCAGGTGTTCGGTCAGCAACGCTGGCGCGAGGCTCGCCCGCATGCTGGTCTGAACGCACTGACATTTTCCACGTCGTTGCTGTACGTCGCCGAAACCCCTGCTGCGTTCCAGACACTGTTCGTAGACTTCGCCCGTCGGCTCAAAGTTGTCAGTGGGTATGCCGGATACGCATTGAATCTCAGTCTGGCAAAAACCGCGGCAAACGTGCCGACGGAATATCAGCTCGCCAAGCAAATGATTGCCCTCGACGTTGGCGAACCGCTACTACAGGCGGCACGACTGCGTGACGGCATCAAGACAGTCGGCTGGCTTACCGCGCTCGACAAGGAACTGCTCGATAAGGCCGGTGGGCTCGATACCCTGCGAAACGAACTGCCTCCTAACTGGTACGCGCTCTACGATCTGAACGGCGACGTCGTGATCCAGGCCGGCCGGCGCCCTGAAGCTGGCTCGTCGACCGACGGTGATGAGAACGGGCCACCCGTTCCGCCTCCCAACTACGTGATCCTCAACGCGGCTCTCAAATCGGTGCGCGTTCCTTCCGTGTGGCAGTTGCAAATTGGCCAGCCAGGCTCGGCATCACCGTATTTCGCCACGACGGCCGAAAGCGATGACTGGCTGCGGCGCTTCGATGTATCAGACGATCGGCTTGTCGACTACAAGGCGAAGCTGCTTCATACGCCGCCGCTCGATGCCGACTGCACATTACCGGATCGCGCGTGATCAGTCGGTGCATGGTTGTCCACCGAGGCAGAGGCGCTAACGGTTCTCGTTGAGTACCGCATGGGAGCTTTACCTACGCGCAACACATACTGTTGAGTCAAGGGCTTACGCAATTTCAAACTGCACGACCGAGGCTGCTCAGGGTCAATCCAGCAGGTCCCGGTTGCAATTTGGCTGCACTGACACTCACTAGCTGTATCGCCCAAATCGACAAATCTCCACCCCGAATTTGGGGCTTGCCCGATTCCACCTGGAGCCTCCTGAAACGAAAAAACCCGCGACAGCCTAGCGCTGACGCGGGTTTTAGGCTTCAGGAAATTTCCCGAAGCTATGTCATGGTGCCAGGGCCGGAATGAAATTGTTCGCTGTGAGGCCCGTAATGTAAGGGGATTGCTTGTTGGGTGTTGATGAGTTGCCCCCAGAGTTGCCCCCCCGCGCTTCTGGCAGCCGCAGAATTCATATCGCTCTGCTGCGTGTGCCGTTCGGGCGAGGTCGTTCAGAAGATACCGACGGGCGTATCGGCGTAGGCTCGATCAGTCGAAGGCCCGTGCCGTGCGGAACGTTGCTGTGCCGCCGGAAGCAAAAATATTTGGAGATTTGGAGATAGACGGTTGTATCGGCCTGTAAGCCTTGTCTGGTAAGGCTGTGGTTATCTCCAAGTCTATCTCCAAAGTACACAGTTTCTTGGAGATAAAGTTGGAGACAGGCTGCTTAGCCATGGGGCCCGTACGACGACGTTGAGGTTGCCCCGCCTTCTGGAACGCTGCGCGCAAAGAACGCCCCGCGCGCCCACACCCCCGAGCCGCCGTCACGCTAGAAAGTTACTTTGCAACCGTCGCATCACGTCAGTGATTGGCACGAGCAAGCGCGGCATAATCGCGACAAGATTGGTGATCCGGGGGCTGAGATGTGCAAGTCCAGACCTGATCTCTCGGTCGGAGGCAGATCAGGTCTGAGATTGCGTGGACGTCACCTCATCAAGGGCCGTGATCGACCCGGAGCGGTCAATCATCCTTTCCTAAAGCGGCCGTTCGGGCGTTCCAGTGCGGCTCTTCCGGAAATCATCGAGTGTTCCGAGCTTCTCAGTGCGGGACGCCACTGTAGCGGCACGTCGAGCAGCGGGCTTTGAGGCCAATTCATCCACCGCAATGAAGAACTCGAAGGCCTTGTCATTCTCACGAGTCACACGGAATCCAAGCTTGCGATGGAAAGCGATAGACAATCGGTTGGTTTTGTAAACGTGGCTTCTAAACTCACCGATTCCTCGTTCGTTCGCAAGAGCGGCTATCTTTGCGAGTAGTTCGCTCATAACGCTGTACGTTCGGTGCAGAGGGTGTGTACCAAATGCGCCAACGAACCAGCAGGCTTCTGCGTCTGGTCGGAGCATTGCATAGGCAACGAGCCTGCCCTCCCGTCGCACTGAACATACTTCATTGACCTTCAAGGCTTTTTGCAGCTTCACTCGGTGCTCGTTCATGTCAAAGGCATCTCCCGCTTGTTCCGTGTGGGCACGTAACGTCAGGGAGTCGAGCATGAGGAGTTCGTCAACGGACGGCAGCATGTCGGGGATTCGTGCGATAAAGGGACATTTCCGGAGAGCGTACTTCGAATCAAATTTGTCGCCAATTCATGTCGGTTCGTCGAACGCCCGCGTCTGGCCGAAAGGACACCGTCATACCGGCCATCACTTCATGAAAGCAAGACGCGTCCACACGATTCCCTTGTCCCTATTTGCTTGCTGGACTGATCCGCTGCGGACGTTTAGCAAAAGCTGGAGACGATGGGCTTCGGCAAGCCGGATGGTGTCCTCCGCGGAAACGTCGAACATGCGCCGCCCCGCGGGAAAGGGCCCATGGCGCAGCGACAAAATGAGGACGCCGCCATCGACCAATAGGTCAGAGAGGGTGCCCATTCCTCGGCGACGTTGGAGTTCGTCGAGGTGCATCCACACTGCGGTAGCCATAACAACGTCGAACGTGTTTGTTCTCTCGGCGAGGAGGCAGAGATCCGGCAGGCTATCGTCCAGCCAGACAACGCTGGAAGCGGGATAGAAGTTGGTCGCAGCAGCCCGTAGCTCGTCGACGGGCTCAACCGCTACGACAGCGTGACCCATCAATGCCAATGCGGCAGCATCGCGGCCTATGCCCGCCCCTACATCGAGAATGCGTGAAGGTGCTTTCGGGATCAGGTGTAAAACTTGTCGGTGGCAGTCTTCGAATGAAATCTTGCGCCAGTCGTTAGCCAACACATCGGCATGCTTGCCATAACCTTCGGTTCCCGGAACGTCGATAGACATGGTGCATAGTGGATGATCCGATCAATCGATTGTCGACGATTGTGGTCAACGTGTCGAATGACGGTTCATGGCCGAACTGAGCCAGACAACCTGTCTGCTTGGTCTGCTGAGTCGGGCTCTAGCAGGGCGTGAGTTGAACGGCGCGCGCCGCTTAGACTGCGTCGCGTACCCGCATGATCGTCTGGCGGCTCGTGCCAAATCGCCGAGCAAGCGCGGCCACGCTTGCCCCCGCGTCCAACTCGCGCAGCACGTCCGCCCGCTGCTCGTTTGACAGGGCGGACGGCCGCCCCATCGCCTTGCCTTCCGCCTTCGCGCGAGCGATACCAGCGTGCGTGCGCTCAATCAACAGATCCCGCTCGAATTCGGCCACCGCGTTCAACACCTGCATCGTCATCCGGCCGGCCGCGCTAGTCAGATCGACGCCGCCAAGGGCGAGACAATGAACCCGGATACCGCGTTCGGCCAATCCCTCGACCGTGGCCCGCACGTCCATCGCATTGCGGCCGAGTCGGTCGAGCTTCGTCACGATCAACACGTCGCCTTCTTCCATCTTGACGAGCAACTGCGCAAACCCCGGCCGCTGATCGGCGCTTACGCTCCCCGAAATGCTTTCCGACACAACGCGGCGCTTGTCGACCGAGAAGCCGGCCGCCTCGATCTCTCGTAACTGGTTCGCGGTGGTCTGGTCGGACGTACTGACACGGGCATAGGCAAAGGTTCGGGACATATCGGGCACTCAATCTGTACGAAATAGATGTCCGAATGTAAGGCAATGTCCAAAACATTTCAACCCTTATTTTCGGACAGGGCAAAATGCCCCTGTCCGCAAGGGATCGATTTTGGACGGGCGCATTTGATTGGAGGCCGATTGCTTTCCGGTAGGTCGCTGGGACAGACAGGGAGGTGCCACTATTCGAACGAAAACAACCAGCCCGCAAGGGGCGACCAAGTTAGGGGGAAGGAGTCGTTTGAGTTGATCCGTGCTCAACCACCGCTCTCTCATGTTTTCAATGACCCTGCCGATATCGGCAGAGGGGATAGCTACTCATCGTTGCTTCTCCGGGCCGCAAGGGCCTCGAAAGATCTTGTCCAGAGATCAACCGCCGGAGAGAGCAACACGCGCTGAAGAAGCCTCCGGAAACTCTGGGGTGATGTATGCTCAAGGCTCCGCACAAGGAATTATAGAAATGGAAAATCGCAGTCAGGGTGAATCGGTGCAGTCGGCCATGCAACCTTCAATCGTTGAGTTTTTTTCCATCGATGGACTCTACGGATATCGTTCAGTTGGCTTGTCGTCAAAATACGCTGCGACTGTCTTGATTGCGCGAAACGGCTCGGGAAAGACGACATTGATCGCTGCTTTAGACGCGTTTCTTCGCGGGCAATTCAGTCGATTCATCGGGCTTACGTTCGAAAAAATCACATGTCGCTTAAGAGGTCAGTTGTTCGAGTTCGAGATCTACCGGAGTGATATAGAACAGCTTTCTGACTTTGCTCTAAGAGGCGAGTTCGCAGCGCGTGCCAAAGCGTGGGATGTGCAACCGATGGCGCTGCTAGCGCTAGTAGAGGGTCCGATTAGAACTCTGGGTTATCCCGAGCTTGTCGACGACCCGACGTTCTCCGCCATTTACGCGAAGATGGGTTATGACTACGCAGTTGCAAAGAGCCAGTGCGAGCGTTTATCCAAAGACTTATCCGAACAGGACCTCAGGATCAATCAGATCCGCAATCAGCTGGCGTCGACCTTAAAGGACTTCGAGATCGTTTATTTGCCAACTTACCGACGGATCGAATTATCTCTGCCCGGTCCGGACGTGCGTCGCGGCGAAAGGAAGAAGAGTGTTTTGTCGCGCCTCGGCGTCACTCGCACGGGGTTGTATTCTGCAGACATACAATTTGGGCTTGGTGATATATCTGATCGCCTAGCGGCAATTTATTCGGAAATGCTGTACACATCCAATCAAGGCTATGGCAAGGTCAGTGCAAACATTATCAACGACTTGATATCTGGAAAATATCGAGACAGCGCGAATAGCGCCACAACGGAATTCCCATCTCGCGAATCGCTCGACATATTTTTTTCGAGAATCAAGGACGCATCAAGAGAGTATCGTCGTGGACCCTATAGTTTTTTTGCGCCCCCAAATCTAGATCCGATTTATAATGGAGACATACCAGAAGATTCGGCTCCATTTTTAACTTACTTCCTAAACCAATTGAACTCGGTAATTTTGGAAACTCGAGGTTACGAGGAGCGCGTTCAGGCTTTTATAAGTAACTGCAACAAATATTTATCGGGAAATGACGAGTCAACTGACGAGTATACCTCGCCGCTCGAAAATACCTTCGATAGCAAGAGGCTTGATTTCGATCGACGGGCCCTTGAAGTAACGGTGAAGAGCGTAGCGACGGGCGACGACGTACCGCTGGAATCACTGTCGTCTGGAGAGAAGCAAATGATGTCGCTATTTGCGAGACTATATCTTTACCCCGGTCCCAAGATAGTACTTATTGATGAACCAGAGTTGTCACTTTCGCTCGACTGGCAGCGTCAAATATTGCCTGATGTGTTAAGGGCGCCGACATGCCGACAGGTGATCGCAATCACTCACTCACCCTTTATTTTCAACAATGAATTAGAGCCCTTTGCGGGTTCTCTGCGTTTTAGAATCGCGCCCACACGCAAACGTGACACGAATGACGGGGATTTGAATCTCGACGATGACGAGGTTTAAAAAAATGGATGGAAATATTTCAGAGAATGTTTTTAGGGATGGATATTTCAATAAAATCAAAGATTCAGTGAATTTGGGGGTGGTAGAAAAGAGTCAATTTGCAGCATTTTCATCGGCTATCCCTGATGATGTGAAAATTTTTAGTTACGAAGGGCGCGACGACAAGATAGCTTACGATCATTGGGTTAGGCGGATTGACGGGGAGTTAAAATACGAGCCGTACGTTTCGGAAACAAAGCATGCAAATTTACAGCTTTTTGATTCACTGCAACGTGACTTAACGGGGTTGGGTGATCGCGTTTATTTCTTCGTCGATCGAGATTTTGATGACATCCAAGGCAGAGCTCCGCATGACAAATTGTTTATGACCGACAGATATTCGATCGAGAGCTACTTGGTATGCGATAAACTGCTGGACGAACTTCTGAAAATCGAATTCCATTGCAATGGATATTTGCCGGTTCGAACCAAGATTATTGAGTTATTCAAAACTGCTTACGAAGGATTTTTAATTGCCACAAAGGATCTGAATTTTCGCATCTTCCTTGCGGCCCGGGAAAAGATAAAGAGAATTGAAGATTTGCCCGCGGGAATAAATGTAATTGCTGATGTTGGCTTGAACGGGGTGACCGCAATCGACAGGCCAATTCACGAGATTGTCAAGCTGGAGCGGGAGCCGACCGACGAGGAAGCCGCTCGTTGGCGTGGCGAGTTTGAAGCCCTTGAGCCAACTGAGCGCTATAGAGGAAAGTTTGCGCTTTCTTTTTTTGTGAAGTGGTTGACGTTGTTGCGCCAAGACCGCCTAGCGAATCCGTCTGTCTATTTCGGAGATGTGCCGCTTCCTAACTACGGAGTTAAAGGTAATTTCTCTTTCGACAGCCTTGTACCACGTGCAGCATGTCCGAGCGGGTTATCTGCGTTTTTAGGTGGCGGTTAATGATTGCCGGTGCCGATTGCACGTGCTCAAATGTCGACTGGATGAGGAGCACTACACCATCCAGCGCATCAAACGATGCGTCGCGCGGTTTGCCTTGCCACGTCTCGTACCAAGGGTCGAAATTACCGGAAAGAGTGACTGTGTGCAGGGGCTGAATCGCGGTCTGAATCGTGACCCTGAAACCCTCAGGGTCAAAAATAACTGCGTTCAGCCTCATGTCAATGCCGGTGTACGTCGCCAAGTCGGCGATCCGTCGCGCTCAACGGGCAACGATTTTCAAGTTCCGCTCCGGTCATTTGAGAATTCCGCACAGAGGTGTCGTGCGATCATCAGGGACGAATCGAAATTTCGGTCAATCTAGCCACGCCCTCAGTCTCAGTTTCGACTGTCGACGATTGGCGCGGCGTTATCGAATGACTGCAATAGGCCGAACGGTGACACGATGTATTGCAGTCTTGGATAATCCGAAACAGGTCTTTTATAGGGGCAGACCTTTCGATATAATTGCGGTACTTGTTAGCACCTAATCGAACACGGTTCTAGGGAATCTGTGGGCGATGCAAGGAAAAGGCGGGGAATGCTCAATCGCTGAGCATATTTCGTCGAGCTGATGAGATGGGTGCCGGGGGGTGTGCTACCAACACATCCCACCGGCGATTTTTTGGCTTGGCTGCCTGTTCCATAATTGGCGGAACCACAAGAGCCACCGCGCCTAGGAAACGCTTAGCTCTTGTTAGGACGGATGATACCGCGCGCGGCGCGCCGTGCAAAGTAACTTTGCAAAGTTACTTTGTGCGTCTCCCGAGAACTTCATTGCGCCCGTACTTTGATAGTACGGCGCGGTTTATTGCTGCCGCTTTCCTCCTTCTTGCGGAACAGGCCATTTCTGAACAGAAAATGGCTCTTAAGATTCTTCGACTTATTGGTGTACTGGATTGCGTCGGCGTCAAGAAAACGACGCTGTATCGCTGGATTCGTGAAGGCAAATTTCCAGCGCCGGTCCAGTTAGGGACCAGGAGCGTCGGCTGGCGCGCGCAAGACGTCCAGAACTGGGTCGAATCCCGCCAATCGACGCGGGAGCAAGCATGAGCGCGCCCTCCCTTATGATCGATCGCGGCGGCCCGTATGGTCGCGCGATGGGCGCGGCCGTCACGGCGCGCGACGCCGCGTTCGTGCGTTGCCGCGACACCCGCCTCCGCAAGCTCGCAGGAATCCTCGATGACATCGAGGGCTGCTTCTGGAACCGTGGCGACGACACCGGCAAGCTCGTTGCGATCGCCGTCACGCTTGCCTCAACGCTCGCGCTCGAAGCCCCGCGTCTGACGACAAAGCAACTTGGCATCGCCTGCGAGAAGTTCGTCCAGGCGATCGCCGCTGCTGAACAGGATTCGGCGAACTATCGTCGTTGGCAGTATCGACAGTTGCGGAAAGCCTATCGTGCGCTTTACAACGACATCGATGCGCAGTGCACGGACGGGACGCGCCGTTTGCAAGTTAGCGCCCTGCTGCGGGGCGTCGCGCTCGGCCAATCACTGGCGCAGGCCAGCTCGCGACTGGATATCGAACAGCTCAAGCTGGCGATCGCCGTGCTCAAGGGGGAGGCCGCCTGATGCTCGCCCAAAGTCGCTTTGCACTAGGCAATACACGGCGAGGGCGTCGCGATTTGCGTCGTCCAGTATCGCGCGGTATTCTGTGCGCGTCGCTGAGACAACAGCGACCCGGATTGGCGTCCGGAACATGCAAAAGGCGGACAACCGCCGCAGCGCGGTTTTTTTACGTCCGCACGCTAAGCGCCTTCAATGGTCGGGCCTTGGTGGGGGTGCCTTCGGGCACGCCGGTTTCCTTTTGCGCCGGTACGCCAACTCCGTCATGTGCCCGGCCACCCCAATTGGCGTTGGGGGCCGGGTTCCGAACCCAGCAAAAGGAGGTCGCACCCAATGCGCCAGTCCACGCACGCCCGTACCGGGCAGCAATCCCATCTCATTCAATCCATCGTCCGCGCAGCACTACGCGACGCGGCAATCGCCAGCACGTATCAAGACGCACTCGACGCAACCGGCGCGGCACTGGCCGCGATCGCGGCGCTCGTGCGTGCGGAGGTACGCCATGGCTGAGCTGCGCTGCAAGATTGGCGATCTGGCGATCGTCACGCAATGCGATGCGCGCTCACGCATTGGCATGCTGGTTGAGGTGGCATCGGCTTCCCCGACGCCCGATCACGATTGGCGCGTGCGGATCTTGGGCGGTCCCGTCACGGGGCGCAGCGCCTACGATCGGCGGTTCGGCGAATTCACGCATGCTGCCGTGCATGACTGGAACCTCACACCGATTCGCGGCGAAGCGGAGCTGGATTGCGCGATCGACGTCCGGCAACTGCTCGCGTCGATCCTGGAGGTGCGCCATGTCTGAATTCCGCCTGCCGAACGAAGTCAAGATGATCGCCATGTGTGCGGCCCATCAGTTCGCCCATCTCGAAGCGCTGTTCGATGCCGTCCGTGCGCATCTTCCGGAGGACACCTACGAGCGCTCGCTCGTCGACATGGGGCAAGGCGTTGCGAGCCGGTACTCGGCCGAAATGCGCCGTACCGCGCAGCCGGAGGTGTGCCATGACTGATCAGCGCATCCGAACCGCGGTTATCAATGGATTCGATAATGCGCCGCCGCTCGATACCGGCGCTCCGATCGAGCTGCAATTCGCCGTCGACCTTGGCGCGATCTGCGCCGACGCGTGGCTCGACCTGAAAGGCGACGTGCGGCTGCACGACTATGCGGCGCATCAGGCCGCCGCATTCGCGCGCGGCATGGAAGCCGCCATGCAGGACGAGGGCGACGTCGACGCGCACCGCGTGACGATCAGCCGCCAAGCATTCGCGGCCGGCCTGATGGGACGGGTGCAACAGCACCTGTTCGCCGCGCTCGGCCTCGTCACGCGCGAATCGCGCACGACGCACTGAGAGGCGATCATGGCAAAGACGAACAAGAATGCCGTGCAACCGCTCGCGTCGCACTTCGTGGCCGAGGTGAATCGCCCCGATCACAACCGCATCGGCACGCGAATCAGTGACGCCATGGAACTGCTGGACAGCCTGCATTGGGCGGCCGACAAGGCCATGTCCGATGACGACTACTGGCTTGTGCTGAGCCTGTTCCGCGCGTCCCTCCCGTCGATCGGCGCGGCGCTGGAGGCGGCGAACGACGCCCTTGGCGAATCGCGGCTCGGCCGCTACGTCTACAGCAACGACGTCACGGCCGGCGGGGCCGTTCTGTCGGTGCCTCGCGCGGCCGGCTGACACCCCGCCGCTAGGCGTCGTCGCATCATTCAATTCTTCGCGCGTCGAGTAGCTGCTTGCCCGATATGGACTACTAATCGGGAGCCTGCCGACGCGCGTCCAGTGGGAACCTATGAGTAACGCACCCATGTCCGAATTCGAGCGGGCGAGAGTCGCGCTCGGCTATGTTCCGCCCGACGACCGCGACACGTGGCGTCAGGTGGGGATGGCGCTCAAGGCCGAGTTTGGCGAGGAGGGCTTCGCCCTCTGGAACGAATGGAGCCAAGGCGCGCAGAACTACAACGGCAAGGACGCGCGCGATGTGTGGAAGTCGTTCAAGGGCGGCAAGATCACCATCAACACGCTGTTTCACCTCGCCAAGGTCGGCGGCTTCGATCCGCGTGCGCATCGGGCGAAGCCGGTCGATCCAGCGGAGCGCGAGCGGCAGAAAGCCGAGCGCGCGGCCCGCGAAGCGGCCGAGCTGGCCGCGCTGGCCGAGAAGCAGCAAGCCGCGTCGGCGCTCGCCGAATCGATCTGGTCGGCGGCCGAGCCTGCGCCGGCCGATCACCCGTACCTCGTCCGCAAGCGCGTCCCGGTCGACGCGCTACGCGTCTATCGCGGCGGCTTGTGCATCGGCACGGCCGCATGCGACGGCGCACTCGTTATCCCGGCCCGTGACGCGGACGGGAAGCTGTGGACGCTGGAATTCGTCCTGACGGACGGCCAGAAGCGCTATCTGCCTAACGGCCGCAAGGCGGGTTGCTTCTCGTTGATCGGCGGCCCGCTATCTTCCGCTCCGGCCACGCTGCTGATCGGCGAGGGTTACGCCACGTGCGCGACGCTCGCGGCCGCGACGGGCTATCCGGCCGCCGTCGCGTTCGACGCCGGCAACCTGCACGCGGTCGCGACGGCGCTGCGCGGCCAGTATCCGGACACCCGCATTGTCGTTTGCGCCGACGACGACCACACGACGAAGGGCAATCCGGGGGTGACGAAGGCCCGCGCGGCGGCCGAAGCCGTCGCCGGCATCGTCGCGGTGCCGGACTTCGGTCCGAACCGTCCAGCGGCCGGGACCGACTTCAACGACCTGGCTGCGCACCTTGGCCCGGATGCGGTGGCCGCTGCCGTGCGCGCTGCGCTCGCGCCGGCCGGCTCGGCGGATATCGGCAAGGGCAAGGCTGCTCCAGCCGCCGCAAAGCCCGCCAAACGCCCGAAAACGGCCCGCGCGCAGGACGGCAAGTCGCGGTTCGTCGTCGACGACAAGGGCGTGTGGTTTCACGGCTTCAACAACCAGGGCGATCCGCTCCCGCCGCATTGGGTCAGCACGCGTATCGACGTGATCGCGGAGACGCGCAACGAGATGAACAGCGAGTGGGGCTACCTGCTCGAATTCACGGACCGCGACGGCATCCTGAAACGGTGGGCGGTGCCGGCGGGGCTCTTTGCCGGCGACGGTACGGAGCTGCGCCGGATGCTGCTCGATATGGGTGTGAAGCTTGGCGTCACGCAGATCGCCCGCACGCAGATCGCGAACTATGTGCAGATGGCGCAGCCGGACGAGCGCGTGCGCTGCGTGCCTCGCGTCGGCTGGCATCACGGCGCGTTCGTGCTGCCCGATCGCGTCATCGGCACCGGCAAAGAGGCGCTGATCTATCAGGCCGATACGCCGATCCAGAGCCAGTTCAAGGAGCGCGGCACGCTGGACGACTGGCAACGCGAGGTCGCGGCCTACTGCGTCGGCAATAGCCGGCTGCTGTTCTGCGTCGCTACCGCCTTCGCTGGTCCGTTGCTGCACTTCTCCGGGCTTCAGTCGGGCGGCTTTCACCTGCTCGGCACGACGTCGAAAGGCAAGTCGACGGGCGGCGTCATCGCCGCATCCGTGTTCGGCTCACCGGACTACGTGCGGAGCTGGAAGGCGACCGACAATGCGCTCGAAGCCGTCGCCACCCAGCATAGCGACGCGCTGCTGATCCTCGATGAAATCGGGCAGGTCGAGCCGCGCTTGGTCGGCGATGTGATCTACATGCTTGCGAACGAGTCGGGCAAGGCTCGCGCGTCGCGTAGCGGCTCGGCAAAGCCGGTTCTCACGTGGCGGCTGCTGTTCTTGTCGAACGGCGAAAAGAGCGTGTCCGCGCTGATGGCCGAGGGAAACAAGCCGATGAAGGGCGGTATCGAGGTTCGCTTGCCCGCGATCCCGGCCGAGGTTGGCGAAATGGGCGTCGTGGAGAAGCTGCACGGCTTCCCGACGCCGGCCGCGCTGATCGAGCATCTAGAGCGGCACGCCGGCATGCACTACGGCACGGCCGGCCCCGCGTTCATTGAGTGGGCGTCGTCGCAGGCTGGCGAGCTGGCCGAGCATCTGCGCATGCGCGTTGACGAGTTGGTCGGGCAATGGGTGCCGGACGGCTCGCACTCGCAGGTTGCACGCGTCGCCAAACGGTTCTGCCTCGTTGCGGTGGCCGGGGAACTGGCGACGGCGCACGGGCTAACCGGCTGGCCGGAGGGCGAAGCGGTCGAGGCCGCGCGTCGTTGCTTCGAAGGCTGGCTCGAACTGCGCGGCGGCACCGGCAATTCGGACGAGGCGGAAGCCGTGCGGCAGGTACAGCATTTCCTCGCCGCGCACGGCGACAACCGTTTCGTGTGGATGAACCGGGCGCAGGACGACCATCGGCCGAACGTGCCGCATCGAGCGGGCTTCAAGCAGCACGTGAAGCGCGACGAGCGGCGCACGCCCATCGCCTCCGATCGCGAGTATTACGCCGAGTTCGGCGGCAAGATGAGCGCCGACGATGCCGAAAGCGTCGAGACGGAATACCTGATCGAAGCGGCCGTATTCCGCAAAGACGTGTGCGCGGGCTTTGATCACAAGATCGTCGCCAAGGCACTGATGAAGCGCGGCGTGCTGATGCCGCGTAGCGACGGCTATCCGTACCGGCAGGAGTACATCCCCGGCCACGGTAAGTTCATGGTCTATCGCGTGTTGCCGTCCATCTTCACGCTTGAGCTGTGAAATGCACCGCCGCCGTCCGGGAGGGCGGTGGCGGGCATTCCTTTGCGCGGCATTTTTGGCCCGTGCGCCAAAGTTACTTTGAGCGATACGCTCCAGACGGAACAGGGCGGGCGGCTGCCGCGAATTTTGCCTCAGCTGTAACAATCCAGCCCGGTTTATCTCCAGTATCTCCAGCGTTCTCCAAATCGTTTGGAGACACGCGAAGCCTTACTCCACAAGGCTTTGCGGCCGATTCGGGCGTTTATCTCCAAATCTCCAACTCATTTTGCACCGAGCGGACAGGCGTCGACCAACTGTATCGACTGGGAAGCCAGACGGGGCGCGGCTCTCCGGGATTTGACGGGCATCAGAGACGTGTTTTTGAGGGGGGTGTCCACGATGTGCCCCGATCGCGCATTGTTGCGCCGGTCGCAAGTGTCGGGGTGGCCGGAAAGCGGGGGACCCTGCGTCTAGGGCAAAGACGCGGGGGCTCACACCCGCGCTTTTTCTCTATCCCAGAGACGCCAAGGGGGGTCATATTCATACCGAAATGCAGGGCGTCGGTATCGTCTGACCAAGTGCTTGAAAATGGTGGGAGGGGCGTGACAAGGGGGTCATACGCGTGGCGGCACGGGTCTATCCGGCCGCCGCAATCGGAATGATTTCCGCCCCTGCTTTGAGCTTGTCGAGGTAGTCCGCCCACTGTTGCATCATCGAACGTCGGGCCTTGATGAATTTCGTTCGGTTGTACGCGCGCCCAAGGCTGTCAGGGACGGTATGCGCTAGTTGGTGCTCGATCACTTCCGGCTTTTCCTCCAGTTCTTCATGCAGGATCGTCCGTGCCATTGCCCGGAAGCCGTGACCGGTAATCTCGGTGCGAGTGTCGTAGCCAAGGCGACGAAGGGCTGCATTGATAGCGGCCTCGCTCATCGGGCGATTTCGGTCGCGGGCACCGGGGAACACGTAGACGCCATCGCCAGTCAGGGCGTGAAGCTCGCGCAAAATCGCAACCGCCTGGGTGGCCAGCGGAACAAGGTGATCCGTTTTCGTTTTGTTGACGAAATAGCGCCACTCGCCTTTGTCGAGCTCGAATTGTGACCACTGCGCCTTGCGTAATTCGCCTGGGCGGACGAACAGCATCGGGGCTAGTCTGAGCGCGCAGAGAACCGGGAAAGTACCCGTGAAGCCGTCGAACGCGCGAAGCATCTCGGCAACTTTCTCGGGCTCGGTGATCGAGGCAAAGTGCGTTGTCTGGGCGGGCGGAATGGCATCGACCAAATCTCGGGCTGGATCGGTCTTGCAGTGCCCCTCTTTGATGCCATAGCGGAATACCCGGCTTATCTCGCTGCGGATGCGATGGGAGGTAAATCTCGCTCCGCGCCCATCTACGCGCTTTAGTACAACCAGTATCTCCGGGGCGTCGATTTCAGCGATAGGGCGCTTGCCGAGCCATGGGAATACATCGTTCTCCATGCGGGCGAGTGTCTTGTCATGCTGCGCTGGCTCTACAGTCGTCTTGCGCTCGGCCATCCAGCCGCGAGCGACAACCTCAAACGAATGGGCGGCCGCAAGCAGGCTGGCTCTTTTTTCCGCCTTCTTCGCTTCACCCGGATCGATGCCGGCAGCGAGCTTTTCACGGGCTTCGTCGCGCTTCTTCCGTGCGATCGCCAAGGTAACGTCCGGGTAGACGCCGAGCGAGTAGCGCTTTTCCTTGCCCCCAAACCGGTATTTAAGGCGCCACCACTTGCCCCCGCTCGGGGCGATTTCCAGATAGAGGCCGCCTCCGTCGAACAGGCGCACGGGCTTGTCGGCAGGCTTGGCGTTCCGGATGGCTGTATCGGTTAATGGCACGGGGGCAACTCCTGACGGGTAAGGCAATTTCGGGTGGGTTGCCCCCAATGTTGCCCCCACTTGCCCCCGGCTGTCTACGCACCACACGGCACTTTGCCGGAATGAAAAAACCCGCGAAGCCTAGAGCTGTCGCGGGTTTTAGGACTCCCGGGAACTTCCCGGAACTATGTACTGGTGCCCAGGGCCGGAATCGAACCGGCACGCCTTGCGGCGGGGGATTTTGAGTCCCCTGCGTCTACCAGTTTCACCACCTGGGCAGAGAATTCGCGCCTTGCACGTACGATTGCGCGCAGGCTAATCGTCGATTATGTCGGAAATTCGGGCGCCCGGCAAGCGCTGAAGCTGCCACGGGCGTCTTCCATGATCCATACATATAAACAGGCCAGCCCGCGCCCGCTCACAGCTCGTAAGACTCCGCCTCGCCCTTGAGCGCCTGCTCGATCAGCTTGCGGTTGAGCGTCGGCGACAGCAATTCCACCAGCGTATACACATAACCACGCAGATACGCCCCTTGCTTGAGCGCCACCCGCGTCACGTTGCTGCCGAACAGATGCCCGACCGGGATCGACCGCAGGTTGCGGTCACGCTCCGGGTTGAAGGCGATATCGGCCAGGATGCCGACCCCGAGCCCGAGTTCCACATAGGTCTTGATCACATCGGCGTCGATCGCCTCGAGCACGATATCGGGCGACAAGCCGCGCAGCGCGAACGCATGGTTGATCTTCTTGCGGCCGGCGAAGGCGTCGTCGTAGGTGATCAGCGGGTACTGGGCCAAGTCGTCGAGCGAGGGCGGCCGGCGTTCCAGCAGCGGATGATCGGCCGGCACCACGGCGGCGTGATGCCACTGGAAGCAGGGCAGCGACACCAGTTCCTTGTAGTCGGCGATCGCCTCGGTGGCGATCGCCAGGTCGGCCTGGTCGTGGATCACCATCTCCGCCACCTGGGTCGGGCTGCCTTGCAGGATCGACAGATGCACCTTCGGGAAGCGCTTCTTGAACTCGGCGATCGCGGCCGGCAATGAGTAGCGCGCCTGCGTGTGCGTCGCCGCGATGGTCAGGTTGCCCTGATCCTGCGCCGCGTAATCCTTTCCGACCCTTTTTAGGCTTTCGACTTCCTGGAGGATGCGCTCGACCGAGGCCAGGATGATCCGCCCCGGTTCGGTCAACGAACGTACGCGCTTGCCGTGCCGCGTGAAGATCTCCACGCCCAGTTCGTCCTCCAGCTCGATGATGGCCTTGGAGACGCCCGGCTGGGACGTGAACAGGGCCTTGGCCGCCTCGGTGAGGTTGAAGTTCTGGCGCACGGCCTCGCGCACGAAGCGAAATTGGTGCAGGTTCATATATAACCCTTCCGCATATGGAAAGAATTTTTTAGTCGTTTGATATATAAAGCGAGTTTATTACGATTCACCCTGGTTTTTCAAATATGGATATCTGTATTCGTCATTAGCAAATGAGCGGGCCGAGGGCTAGACGGCCGGCAGCTCGGTGCGGGCGGATGTGGAATTCGGGCGCGGCGTGGCTAGGACGCCGTGCGGTCAACACGAAACCCTGGGGTCCCCGAATGTATCAGTACGACCAGTACGACCAGACGATCGTCGACGAACGCGTCGCGCAGTACCGCGACCAGGTGCGTCGCCGGCTGTCGGGCGAATTGAGCGAAGAAGAGTTCCGCCCGCTGCGCCTGCAGAACGGCCTGTACATGCAGCGCCACGCCTACATGCACCGCATCGCGATTCCTTACGGCAACCTTCGCAGCGACCAGCTGCGCATGCTGGCCGTGATCGCGCGCGAGCACGACCGCGGCTACGGGCACTTCTCGACGCGGTCGAACATCCAGTTCAACTGGATCCAGCTCGAGGACACGCCCGAGATCCTGCGCAAGCTCGCCTCGGTCCAGATGCACGGCATCCAGACCTCGGGCAACTGCATCCGCAACATCACCGCCGACCAGTTCGCGGGCGTGGCGCCCGACGAAGTGATCGATCCGCGCCCCTGGGCGGAAATCCTGCGCCAGTGGTCGACGTTCCACCCCGAATTCGCCTGGCTGCCGCGCAAGTTCAAGATCGCCGTGTCGGGCGCCAAGGTGGACCGCGCCGCCGTGCAGATGCATGACCTGGGCGTCTACCTGTCGCGCAACGAGCAGGGCGAGGTGGTGGCCAGCATCCTGGCCGGTGGCGGCCTGGGCCGTACCCCGATCGTCGGCTCGATCATCCGCGAGAACCTGCCCTGGCAGCACCTGCTGACCTATTGCGAGGCGGTGCTGCGCGTCTACAACCGCTTCGGCCGCCGCGACAATCTCTATAAGGCGCGGATCAAGATCCTGGTCAAGGCGCTGTCGCCGGAGAAGTTCTCGCAGCAGGTCGAGCAAGAGTGGCAGCACCTGAAAGATGGCCCGTCGACGCTCACGCAGGCCGAGCTCGACCGCGTCTCGAAGGATTTCGCGCCGCCCGTCTACGAGAAGCTGGCCGACACGGACGCTTCCTACGAGCAGCACCTGCTCGAGAACAAGGCCTTCGCGCGCTGGGTCGAGCGCAACGTGGCGCCGCACAAGGTGGCGGGCTACGCGGCCGTGACGCTGTCGCTCAAGCCGAACGGCGTGGCGCCGGGCGACGCGACCGACGCGCAGATGGACACCGTGGCCGACTGGGCCGACGCCTACTCGCTCGGCGAGCTGCGCGTCTCGCACGAGCAGAACCTGATCCTCGCCAACGTCAAGAAGCGCGACCTGTTCGAGCTGTGGGAGAAGGCCAAGGCGGCCGGCTTCGCGACGCCGAACATCGGCCTGCTGACCGACATCATCGCCTGCCCGGGCGGCGATTTCTGCTCGCTGGCCAATGCCAAGTCGATCCCGATCGCGCAGGCGATCCAGGAGCGCTTCGACGACCTGGACTACGTCTACGACCTCGGCGAGATGTCGCTGAACATCTCGGGCTGCATGAACTCCTGCGGCCACCACCACGTCGGCAACATCGGCATCCTCGGCGTCGACAAGGACGGCGCCGAGTGGTACCAGATCTCGCTGGGCGGCGAGCAGGGCACCGGCGCGGACGGCCTGAAGCTGGGCCGCGTGATCGGCCCATCGTTCTCGGCGCATGAAGTGCCGGACGTGATCAGCACGCTGGTCGACACCTTCGTGGAATCGCGCATCGACGGCGAGCGCTTCATCGATACCTACCAGCGTATCGGTCTCGCGCCGTTCAAGGAACGCGTCTACGCGGCCCGCCAGCCGGCCCACGCCTAAGCAACGAGGAATTAGCAGATGGCTTCGATTATCAAGAACCGCGCCGTGATCGACGACGCATGGCAAGTGGTGCGGGCCGCCGAGGACGGCGCCCTGCCCGCGGTGGACGCGCTGCCGGCCGGCAAGCTGCTGGTGCCGCTGGCCTACTGGCAGGCCGAGCGCGAGGCGCTGGTCGCCGCGCGCGGCAAGGACGAACTGGGCGTGTGGCTCGCGCCGGACAGCGAACCGGCCGAGCTGGTCGCCGATTTCGACAAGCTGACGGTGATCGCGGTGGACTTCCCGCGCTTCGGCGACGGCCGAGGCTACAGCACGGCGCACCTGCTGCGCAATCGCCACGGCTGGACCGGCGAGCTGCGCGCGATCGGCGACGTGCTGCGCGACCAGCTGAACTACATGTCGCGCTGCGGCTTCGACGCCTTCGCGGTGCGCGCCGATCGCGACCCGCACGACGCGCTGAACGCCTTCACGGAGTTCTCGGAACGCTACCAGGGCGCGGTGGACGACGCGGTGCCGCTGTTCCGCCGCCGCGCCGCCTCGGCACAGGTGAACGCATGAGCGACGTCCTCACGCCCGAGCTGAGCGCCAAGGTCGAGCGGCTCGACGCGCTGCTCGCCTCGATCGCGGCGAGCCATGAGCGCGTGAAGTTCGCCAGCAGCCTCGCGGCCGAGGACATGCTGGTGACCCACGCGATCCTTTCCAAGGGCCACGCGATCGGCATCTTCTCACTGAACACGGGCCGCCTGCATGCCGAGACGCTCGGCATGATCGACCGCGTGCGCGAGCGCTACGGCTACGAGATCGAGCAGTTCCATCCGCAGCAGGACGCGATCGACCAGTACGTCGCCGAGCACGGCCTGAATGCCTTCTACGAAAGCGTCGAGCTGCGCAAGTCCTGCTGCCACATCCGCAAGGTCGAGCCGCTCAACCGCGCGCTGTCGGAGGTGGATGCCTGGGTGACCGGCCAGCGCCGCGAGCAGTCGGTGACGCGCGCCGAGCTGCACGAGCAGGAGCAGGACGAGGCGCGTGGCATCGCCAAGTACAACCCGCTGGCGGACTGGACCGAAGCCGAGGTCTGGGCCTACCTGAAGGCCTTCGAGGTGCCGGTCAATCCGCTGCACGCGCGCGGCTACCCGAGCATCGGCTGCGAGCCCTGCACGCGGGCGATCCGCCCCGGCGAGGACAGCCGCGCCGGTCGCTGGTGGTGGGAGTCGCGCGACACCAAGGAATGCGGCCTGCACATCACGATCGCGCCGGTGTCGGAGCTGCCGCAGCGGCCGGTGAGCGCCTGAGGCGCCGCGGCCCGACCCAAGCAACGAAAGCAATCGCGCCGCCCGCCACGACGGGCGGCCAGCAACCCAGTAAGGACTGACATCATGAGCACGACGCTCGAACAATCCGCC
The DNA here is from genome assembly GCF_000959725.1 of Burkholderia gladioli. Taxonomy (NCBI): domain Bacteria; kingdom Pseudomonadati; phylum Pseudomonadota; class Betaproteobacteria; order Burkholderiales; family Burkholderiaceae; genus Burkholderia; species Burkholderia gladioli. Next base: position 717,944 of record NZ_CP009323.1, on the reverse strand, counting down.
TTCGCATCGCCGGCCGGCACCGCCAGCCGGATGGGCCACCTCGACTGGCTCGAGGCCGAGTCGATCCACATCCTGCGCGAGCTGGTGGCCGAATGCAGCAAGCCGGCCCTGCTGTTCTCGGGCGGCAAGGATTCGGTCGTCGTGCTGCATCTCGCGCTGAAGGCCTTCGGCCTGGGCCCGGATCGCAAGACCTCGCTGCCGTTCCCGCTGGTGCATATCGACACCGGTCACAACTACGATGAGGTGATCGACTTCCGCGATCGCCGCGCCAAGGAAATCGGCGCCGAGCTGGTGGTCGGCCACGTCGAGGATTCGATCCAGCGCGGCACCGTGGTGCTGCGCCGCGAAACCGATTCGCGCAACGCCGCCCAGGCCGTCACCCTGCTCGAGACCATCGAACAATACGGTTACACCGCGATGATCGGCGGCGCGCGCCGCGACGAGGAAAAGGCCCGCGCCAAGGAGCGCATCTTCTCGTTCCGCGACGAGTTCGGCCAATGGGATCCGAAGGCCCAGCGCCCGGAACTCTGGAGCCTCTACAACGCGCGCCTGCACAAGGGCGAGCACCTGCGCGTGTTCCCGATCTCGAACTGGACCGAGCTCGACGTCTGGCAATACATCGCGCGCGAGCAGCTCGAACTGCCCTCGATCTACTACGCGCACCAGCGCGAGATCGTGCGCCGCAACGGCCTGCTGGTGCCGGTCACGCCGCTCACGCCGATGCGCGAGGGTGAGGTCAGCGAAACCGCCCAGGTGCGCTTCCGCACGGTCGGCGACATCTCCTGCACCTGCCCGGTGGAGAGCGATGCCGACGACGTCGAGAAGATCATCGCCGAGACCGCGGTGACCGAGATCACCGAGCGCGGCGCCACGCGGATGGACGACCAGACCTCCGAGGCCGCGATGGAACAGCGCAAGAAGCAAGGTTATTTCTGAAGCACGCGAGGACACAGACATCATGAGCATCATCGAGAACCACGAAGACCTCGGCGTGTTGCGCTTCATCACGGCGGGCAGCGTCGACGACGGCAAGAGCACGCTGATCGGCCGCCTGCTGTACGACAGCAAGGCCGTGTTGTCGGACCAGCTGTCCGCGCTGTCGCGCGCCAAGAACAAGCGCACCGTCGGCGACGAGCTCGACCTCGCGCTGCTGACCGACGGTCTGGAAGCCGAGCGCGAGCAGGGCATTACGATCGACGTGGCCTACCGCTACTTCGCCACCACCAAGCGCAAGTTCATCATCGCCGACACGCCGGGCCACGAGCAGTACACGCGCAACATGGTGACCGGCGCCTCCACCGCGCACGCGGCCATCATCCTGGTGGACGCCACGCGCGTCACGGTCGAGGGCGGCGTCACGCAATTGCTGCCGCAGACCAAGCGCCACAGCGCGATCGTCAAGCTGCTCGGCCTGCAGCACGTGATCGTCGCGATCAACAAGATGGACCTGGTCGGGTATTCGGAAGCGACCTTCAACCTGATCCGCGATGCCTACGTCGTGCTCGCGCAGCAGCTCGGCCTGGAAGGCGTGCGCTTCGTGCCGGTGTCGGCCCTGAAGGGCGACAACATCGTCACGCTCTCGGACAGCATGCCCTGGTACGCCGGCGAGCCGTTGCTCGACGTGCTGGAGACGCTGCCGGTGGCGATCGACGGCGGCGAGGCGCTGCGCTTCCCGGTGCAGTGGGTGGCGCGCCAGGACGGCAGCTCGGCCGACGATTTCCGCGGCTACATGGGCCGTGTCGAGGCGGGCGAGGTGAAGGTGGGCGACGAGATCGCGGTGCTGCCCTCGGGCCGCACGGCGACCGTGGCGGAGATTGTCGCGCCGGTGCCGGGCGGCACGGCTGCGGTAGAATCCGCCTTCGCGGGGCAGACCGTCACGATCCGCCTCGCCGAGGACGTCGACGTCTCGCGCGGCGACGTGTTCGTGCCGAACGCGCAGCGCATCGAGCCGGCCCGGAAGCTGGAGGCCGATCTCTGCTGGTTCGACGAAACCCCGTTGTCCCCGCAACGCAAGTATCTGCTCAAGCAGACCACCAACACGGTGTTCACCAAGATCGGCGCGGTCAAGCAGGTGCTGGACGTGCATACGCTGTCGCACGCCAGCGACCGCCAGGACCTGAAGATGAACGACATCGGCCGGGTGGCGCTGACGCTGCAGAAGCCGATCGTCTGCGATACCTACGATGCGCATCCGGGCACGGGCGCGTTCGTGCTGATCGACGAGGCGACCCATCACACGGTCGCCGCCGGGATGATTCGCGCCTACTCGGCGTGAGTCCGGCGCCGTCGGCCTCGCGTGTCGCGGCCGACGGCGTTCTACCAATGAAAGGCTTATGGGCAAGGTGTATCTGATTGGCGCCGGACCCGGCGCGGCCGACCTGATCACGGTGCGCGGCGCGCGCCTGCTGGGCCAGGCCGAAGTGGTGCTGCACGACGCGCTGATCGAGCCGGCGATGCTCGATTACGCGCCGAACGCGCGCCGCATCGCGGTCGGCAAGCGCTGCGGCCAGCGCTCCACGGCGCAGCAGTTCATCAACAAGCAGATCATCGACGCGGCGCGCGAGCACGCGGTGGTGGTGCGCCTGAAGGGCGGCGACCCGATGCTGTTCGGCCGGGCCGACGAGGAGATGCGCGCGCTCGAGGCGGCCGGCATCGACTACGAGGTGGTGCCGGGCATCACCGCGGCGCTGGCGAGTGCCGCCGCGCTCAAGCGCTCGCTGACGCTGCGCGGCGTGTCGCGCAGCGTGGCCTTCGCCACCCAGAGCCGTGCGCCCGGCAGCGACGAGATTCGCGAGCAGGTGCAGGCCGATTCGCTGGTCTTCTACATGGGCCGCGACAGCGCGCCCGGCATCGCCCGGCAACTGATCGACGCGGGCCGCGCCGGCGACACGCCGGTGGCGATCGTCGAGGCCTGCAGCACGCCGCGCGAGCGCAGCCTGGCGCTGACGCTGGCGCGCATGGCGGCGGGCGAGGCGCAGGCCTGGCTCGATCCCTCGCAGCCGAGCCTGCTGATGATCGGCGCGGCCTTCGCGGAACGCGCGGGAGCGGTGGAGCCGGGTAGCGGGGAGGCCACCGGGCAGCCGGCAGGCAAGGGCGAGGTCCGCAACGCGGCCTGAGCTGCGGGTCGGTGAAGCGCCCGTCAATACCCGCAGCAGTCGATACGAAGCAACGCCGGCCCTCGGGCCGGCGTTTCGCATTTCAGCGGCACATTCCCCGCACCATGAACAACGCCGGCGCGAGGCCGGCGTTTCGTATTTCAGCGAGCGGGAGCGCATCCCGGTCGAAAGTTCAGTCGCCCGCTTGCTGCAGGCAGTATGTCGCGATCGCGTCGAGCACCGAATCGTCCTCGCCGATCGCCGTGGCGCAGCGGATATCCACGCCGGGATGCGCCGCGCGGCAGGCCTCGACGATCTCGGGCAAGTCGCGCCGCACATGGCCACCCTGGCCGACGAACACCGGCACGATGGTGACGGTCGCGCAGCCGGCCGTGACATGGGCGGCCACCGCGTCCTCGAGCTCGGGCGGCATCAGTTCGAGAAAGGCCAGCGCGACGGGGCCGCTGGTATGGCTGGCGCGCACGCGCTCGGCCAGCCGCTCGAACGGCTCCATCCAGCGCGGGTCGCGCGAACCGTGTCCGAACAGGATGATCCCGTGTCTGCTCATCTTCCCTCCGTGGTGATCAGTGGCTCAGTGCCGGTCGACCCACTTGAGCCCGAACAGGCCGAGCGCCAGGTAGATCAGGCCGGGTAGCGCCGCGGTCAGCGGCGCAGGCCAGGTGTTGAGCGTGCCGATATGCGAGAACAGCGTGTTGAAGAGCTGGAAGCTCATGCCGAGCATGATGCCGCCGAACACCTTCACGCCGACCACGCCGGCGCGCGTGTGCAGGTACGCGAACGGCAGCGACAGCACCAGCATCACGAATACCGCGAACGGGTAGAGCAGCTTGCGCCACAGCGCGATGTCGTAGCGCTGGGTGTCCTGCTGGTTCTCGCGAAGATGCTGGATGTAGCGGAACAGGTTGAAGATCGACATGCGTTCCGGCGACACCAGCAGCACCGAGAGGATCTGTGGCGTGAGGTCCGAGCGCAGCGAATACTGCGGCATGCTCACCTGCTCGGAGCGATAGACCGGGTTCAGCGCATCCTTGGGCGTGTTCGGCGCCGGCACGATCGGCGAGAGCTGGGTGTCGGTCACGTCGGTCAGCAGCCAGTGGCCCGGCGGCGCGTAGCGCCCCGACTTGGCGATGCGCACGTTCTGCAGCTGGAACTTCGAGTCGAACTCGTAGATCCGCACGTTGCTGATGGTCGAGTCGGGTGAGAGCGTGCCGACGTTGACGAAGCGCGTGACGGGCTCGCCGTTGTCGCGCGCCGTCAGCGTGTCCTTGACCCACACGCCCGACTGGAAGTTCGACGACACCGAGGAGCCGAGCGCCTCGAGCCGCACGCGCTCGGAGAGCTGATCGGTATAGGGGCCGATGAACTCGCCGATCAGGTAGGTGACGATCACCAGCGGCACGCCAATCTTCAACAGCGAGCGCAGTGCCCGGTTGGTGGCCAGGCCCGAGACGCGGAAGATGGTGAATTCCGAGTTGGCGGCCATCTGCGCGAACACGTAGATGGCGCTGATCAGGGTGGCGACCGGGATGATCTCGTAGAAGCGCGAGGGCGTCTGCAGGCCCACGCGCAGCACCGCGTAGCCGAAGTTGTAGCTGCCGTGGCCGACCGAGTTCAGCTCGCTGATCAGGTCGAAGAAGAAGAACAGCCCCGAGAACGCGAACAGCACGAACACGAAGGTCAGGTAGATCTGGCGCGCGAAGTACTTTTCGTAGAGCCGCATCGGTCAGGCTCCCCGGCGGAACGTGGCGCGCGAGATCAGCGGCCGGTTGCGCACGCGCATCCAGAACAGGAAGGCGACGATGCCGGCCACCACCAGGTGCAGCACCACCAGGCCCACGCCGAACGGGATCTTGCCGCGCTCGATCTGCGACTGCATCACGTTGAGCAGGTTCGAATACGTCAGATAGATCAGCACGGCCATCACGAGGTTCACGGTGCGGCCGCGCCGCGGGTTCTGGTAGGCCAGCGGGATCGCGAGAATCATCAGATTGATGGCGATCAGCGGCAGGCCGACGCGCCAGGCGAATTCGGCGAGGTTCTCGTCGGTCGGATCGCGCAGCAGGTCCAGCGTCGGGGTGCTGGTGGTGGTCGGCTGGGTGACCACCTGCTTGCTCTGGATCTTCACGCCGTAGCGCTCGAACTGCATGATCTTGAAGTTCGGCTGGCCGGGCACGCCGTCGTAGCGGCGGCCGTTTTCCAGCACGATGAAGCGGTCGCCGTTCTGGGCGGTCTCGGTATGGCCGGTCTGCGACACCACCACGTTGACCTTGCCCTGCTCGGTGGTGGTGACGAACACGTTCTGCACGGCGGCCTGGTCGGCCGACATCTTCTCGATGAAGAACACGCGGTTGGTGGACGGCGACTCGCGGAACTGGCCCGGCGCGAGCAGCGAGACTTCGTCGCGCTGCTGGAAGCGCGCCTTGATCAGCTTGCTCTGCTGGTTCGACCAGGGCCAGCCGACGAAGGCGAAGAAGGCGATCAGCACGATGATGGGCGTGGCGAACACGCCGATCGGCTTGATCAGGCGCGTCAGGCTCACGCCCGAGGCGAGCCAGACCACCATTTCGGAGTCCTTGTACCAGCGCGTGAGCACGAACAGGATCGACACGAAGAGGGTGCCGACCAGGATCATCGCGAGATAGCCGATCACGGTGAGGCCGATCAGCACGAGCACGTCCTTCGGGCTGACCTGACCGGACGCTGCATAGCCGACGATGCGGATCATCATCGACGTCAGCATGATCGTGAGCAGCACCATGAAGACAGCGCCGGCGGTGTACGCAAGCTCGCGCTGGAGGGAGCGTTCGAAGATCATGTTTGAGGCGAAGAGGGCGGGGAGGGATACAGCGCGCCGCCACAGGAAAAATAGCGGATAATTGCGGCTTTCACCCACATAGCCCAGATTTTATCCGAGGACAAGCGCGATGGACTTTAGCATAAAAGGCTTTGATTGGAGCAAAGGTGCGTCCAAGGGGTTCCTGACCGGCAAGTCCGACTGCGTGGTGGTCGGCGTGTTCGAGTCGCAGACGCTGTCCGGCGCCGCGCTCGACATCGATGAAGCCGTCAAGGGCCTGGTGTCGCGCCTAGTCAAGGCCGGCGACATGGACGGCAAGCTCGGCAAGACGCTGTTCCTGCACGAGGTCGAGGGCATCGGCGCGTCCCGCGTGCTGCTGGTCGGCCTCGGCAAGCAGGACGGCTTCGGCCAGAAGGCCTACCAGGAAGCCGCGCGTGCCGCCTGGCGCGCGCTGCTGGCCACCAAGGTCGGCCAGGTCGCCTTCACGCTGGCACAACTGCCGGTGGCCGAGCGCGGCGCCGAGTGGAGCGTGCGCGCCGCGATTCTCGCGCTGCGCGGCGAGACCTACCGCTTCACGCAGATGAAGAGCAAGGCCGAACCGGCCCCGGCCACGCTCAAGCGCGTGGTGTTCAGCGTCGATCCGGCCGACGAGAAGGCCGCCAAGCAGGCCGCCAAGCAGGCCGTGGCGATCGCCAACGGCATGGATCTCACGCGTGACCTGGGCAACCTGCCCGGCAACGTCTGCACCCCCACCTATCTCGCCAATACCGCCAGGCAGCTGGCCAAGGACTGGGGCCTGAAGGCTGAGGTGCTCGGCCTCAAGCAGATCCAGGCGCTGAAGATGGGTTCCTTCCTGTCGGTCACGCGCGGTTCGGTCGAGCCGCCGCAGTTCATCGTGCTGCACTACCAGGGCGCCGCCGCCAAGGTCGCGCCGATCGTGCTGGTCGGCAAGGGCATCACCTTCGACACCGGCGGCATCTCGCTGAAGCCGGGCGAGGGCATGGACGAGATGAAGTACGACATGTGCGGCGCCGGCTCGGTGCTGGGCACCATGCGCGCGCTCGCCGAGATGGAGCTGAAGCTCAACGTGGTGGCGATCGTGCCGACCTGCGAGAACATGCCCTCGGGCCAGGCCACCAAGCCGGGCGACATCGTCACCAGCATGAAGGGCCTGACGATCGAGGTGCTGAACACCGACGCCGAAGGCCGCCTGATCCTCTGCGACGCGCTGACCTACGCCGAGCGCTTCAAGCCGGCCGCGGTGATCGACGTGGCGACCCTGACGGGCGCCTGCGTGATCGCGCTGGGCCACCACAACAGCGGCCTGTTCTCGAAGGACGACGCGCTGGCCGGCGAACTGCTCGACGCCTCGCGCGAAGCGGGCGATCCGGCCTGGCGCCTGCCGCTCGACGACGAGTACCAGGACCTGCTGAAGTCGAACTTCGCGGACCTGGCCAACATCGGCGGCCGTCCGGGCGGCAGCATCACGGCGGCCTGCTTCCTGGCGCGTTTCGCGGAAAGCTATCCGTGGGCGCACCTGGACATCGCCGGCACGGCCTGGAAGAGCGGTGCCGCCAAGGGCGCCACCGGCCGTCCGGTGCCGCTGCTCTCGCAGTTCCTGATCGACCGCGCCGGCGCGTGAGTGCAAGGTCGGAAAAGGCAGGCATGACGCGGCGGGGCGCCCGATGACACGAATCGATTTCCATTCGAACGTCGGCGACTCGCTCGCGTATGCGTGCCGGCTGCTGCGCAAGGCCTACCTGGCCGGCCAGGCCGTGGTGGTCTGCGCCGAGCCGGCGCGGCTGCGCACGCTCGACGAGCGGCTGTGGACCTTCTCGCCGCTCGATTTCATTCCCCATTGCTCGGTCGACAGCCCGCAGGCCTCGCAGACGCCGATCGTGCTGACCACCGATCTGTCGCGCGCCCCGCACGACGGCGTGCTGCTCAATCTCGGCGCCGAGGTGCCCGCGCAGTTCGCGCGCTTCGCCCGGCTGCTCGAGGTGGTCGGCAACGCGCCCGAGGAACTGGCGGCCGGCCGCGATCGCTACCGTTTCTACCGCGACCGCGGCTACGCGCTGAACAACTACAAGCAAGGCGGCTAGTCGCGCCTGGAGCCAACATGCCCGACGCCCACAACGAGTTCGACATTCCCGTGCTGACCGACGTGCTGGTGCCCGGCAAGTCCGTGCTCGCACGTCGTCCCTGGCAGGCCGCCGATGCGGCGCCGCCGCATGCCACCGACCTGCCCGAGTTGCCGCCGCAGGTGCCGCCCGAGCTGGCGGCTTCGGGCCTGCCGACGCTCGGCGGGGGCGCGGGCTTGTCCACCGCCTATGGCGCGCCGGCCGGAGCCGGGGCCGATGCGCTGCCGGCTTCGCACCTGGCGGCGGGCGAGCCGGCCGCGCTTGCACCGCGAGGGCTGGTTTCCTCGCCGGCGACGGCGCAGGGCGCCGAGGCGCCGGCGGAGCCTGTGTTCGTCGCGGCGGAGCCGGTGACGGTGCCGCCGGAATTCGCGGGCGAGCCGCAGCCCTTGCCTGAGGCGCACGAAGCGTCGGTTGCCAGCGAGCCGACGCAGGCGGAAGCCGCGTTCGTCGCGCCGGAGCCGGTATCGACGCCGCCGGAATTCGCGGGCGAGCCGCAGCCCTTGCCTGAGGCGCACGAAGCGTCGGTTGCCAGCGAGCCGACGCAGGCGGAAGCCGCGTTCGTCGCGCCGGAGCCGACATCGACGCCGCCGGAATTCGCGGCCGAGCCTCAGCCGTGGCCCGAGTCGCATGAGGCATCCACCTTCAGCGGGCCCGACCCGGCCGAAGCGGCATTCGTCGCGCCCGAGGCGAGCATCCCTCAGGAATTCTCGGCAAGCCCCGCTCCGCTCGTCGAGCCGCAGTCATCGCCGCTCGAATCCACTGAGGCCGAAGCCGTGTTCTTGGCCGCCGAGCCGGCGGTTCCCCAGGAATTCGCCGCGGCGCCGCAGCCGCTGCCTATCGAGGCCGTTCCCGCCGAGATGGAAGCGCGGCCCGATCCGCGCGACGACGAGCACGATGCGCCCGACAACGCACCGCTGGCCTATGCGCTCGACGGCCCCTCGCAAGAGCCTGCCGCCGCCTCGGCGACGCTGCACGGCGAAGCACTGCATCGGGCACCAGTCCCTCCCGACGATCTCGCCGCGCGCACCGAATCCGTGCTGCATCGCGTCGAGACGCTGGCGCCTGCCGCCTTCGCGCAGTTGTCGCCCGTTGCCGCCGAGACGCCGGTGCCGGCACGTTTCGCCGATGTCGAGGCGCTCCCGCCCGCCGAGCTGATCGGTGCTGCGCAAGCCGAACCCGTGCCGCCGCCCGCGGCGCCGATCGATTCCCGGCATATCGCCGAGCGGCTGCAAGGTCGTGTCGCCGACTATCTGTCCGGCGAGGGCCGTGCCCTGATCGACGCGCGTTGCCGCGAGGCGGTCCAGCAGCATGCCGCCTGGCTGGTCGGCGAGGTGTCGCAGCAGGTGGTGACGGCGCTGGCGCCTGAATTCGAGCGCTGGGTGGCCGAGGCCGTCGACGAGGCGCTCGCTCGGCGCGGCGCGCCGCAATCCCGGCAGGAGCACTGAGGCGTTCAGGGAGGTCGGCCAGGGCGGCTGGATCCGGCGCCCCGGCTCGCGGGACCGCTGCGGCCCCGAATGACAAACGCGCGACGCGCACTCCAGGTGCGCTCGCGCGTTTTCTTGTTTCAGGCCGCCGCTTCGCCGCGGCCCGTGTTCATTTCAAGGTCAGGATCCACTGCGCGAGGGTGCGCGCCTCGTCGCCGGTCACCTGGGTGTTGGCCGGCATCGGCACCGGCCCCCACACGCCGACGCTGCCCTTGACGATGGTCTGCACCAGATAGTCGGCCGCATCGGGGCGATTCATGTAGCGATCGGCGATGGCGTGGAAGGACGGCCCCATCAGGGGCGCGGCGACCGCATGGCAGGCCATGCAGTTCCTGCGTTGCGCGAGCAGCGGGCCGCTGGCCGGCTGCTGCGCCTGGGCCGGCAGGTTCGCGGCCAGCAGCAGGGCAAGCGTGGCTCGCAGTAGCGTGATTCTCATACGGGGTCTCCGCCGGCGCGAGGGCCGGCCTGGCTGTCCGCGCATTATAGAAGCAAAGAGGGCGCGAGCTCGTCGCGCCCCTCGTGCCCCTCGCGCCCCTCGTGCGAGTCGGCCAGGCCGTTCCTTCCGTCTTCTTTGCTGCCCGCGGCGAGTGCTTCAGCCCGTCACGGCGCCGCGATTCGCCGGCAGCGCCAGCGCCGCGTACTTGGCCAGCACGCCGCGCGTGTAACGCGGCGCCGGCCGCTGCCAGGCGGCGCGGCGGCGCGCCAGCTCGGCATCGTCGACATTCAACTGCAGCAGCAGGCGATGCGCGTCGATGGTGATCGAATCGCCTTCCTGGACCAGGGCGATGGTGCCGCCGGCGAAGGCCTCCGGCGCGACGTGGCCGACCACCATGCCCCAGGTGCCGCCCGAGAAGCGCCCGTCGGTGATCAGGCCCACCGATTCGCCGAGCCCCTTGCCGATGATCGCCGAGGTCGGCGCGAGCATCTCCGGCATGCCGGGGCCGCCTTGCGGGCCGAGATAGCGCAGCACCACCACGTCGCCGGCGCGGATGCGGTCGTCGAGGATCGCCTGCAGCGCGCTCTGCTCGTCGTCGAACACGCGCGCGGGCCCCGTGATCACCGGATTCTTCAGCCCGCTGATCTTGGCCACCGCGCCGTCCTCGGCGAGATTGCCCTTGAGGATCGCCAGGTGGCCTTCGCGATAGAGCGCCTGGTCGATCGGGAAGATCACCTGCTGGTCGGCGCGCGGCATCGAGGGCACCTCGCGCAGCGTCTCGGCCACCGTCTGGCCGGTGATGGTGAGGCACTCGCCATGCAGCAGCCCTGCATCGAGCAGGATCTTCATCACCTGCGGGATGCCGCCCGCGCGATGCAGGTCGGTGGCCACGTAGCGGCCCGAGGGCTTCAGGTCGCAGATCACCGGCACGCGTCGGCGGATCCGCTCGAAGTCGTCGATGCTCCAGTCGATCTCGGCGGCGTGCGCGATGGCCAGGAAGTGCAGCACGGCATTGGTCGAGCCGCCGGTGGCCATGATCACCGACACGGCGTTCTCGATCGATTCGCGGGTGATGATGTCGCGCGGTTTCAGGTCCCGCTTGACGGCCTCCACCAGCACGCGCGCCGACTCGGCCGCGGAATCGACCTTCTCCTGGTCGGGATTGGCCATCGTCGAGGAATAGGGCAGCGCCATGCCGAGCGCCTCGAAGGACGAGCTCATGGTGTTGGCCGTGTACATGCCGCCGCAGGAGCCCGTCGAGGGGCAGGCATTGCGCTCGATGCCGTCGAAGTCCTCCTGCGACATGCGCCCGGCCGTGAACTCGCCGACCGCCTCGAAGGCCGAGACGATGGTCAGGTCCTGCCCCTTCCAGTTGCCCGGGCGGATCGTGCCGCCATACACGTAGATGCCCGGCACGTTCAGCCGCGCCAGCGCGATCATGCCGCCCGGCATGTTCTTGTCGCAGCCGCCCACCACCACCACGCCGTCCATCCACTGCCCCTGCACGCAGGTCTCGATGCAATCGGCGATCACCTCGCGCGAGACCAGCGAATACTTCATGCCCTCGGTGCCCATCGACATGCCGTCCGAGATGGTGGGCGTGCCAAAGATCTGCGGATTGGCGCCGGCCGCCTTGACGGCCTCGACCGCCGCGTCCGACAGGCGCTGCAGGCCGGCATTGCAGGGCGTGATGGTGGAGTGGCCGTTGGCGATGCCGATCATCGGCTTGTCGAAGTCCGCCTGCTGGTAGCCGAGTGCGTAGTACATCGAACGGTTCGGCGAGCGGGCCACGCCCTGCGTGATGTTTTTCGAGCGACGGTTGTAGGACATGGGGGACTCCATCCGGGTTGTGGACATCCGGCGCGCGCCAGGGCAGCCGTGGTCAGGCAAGCATGGGCTGTCCCTCGGCACCTGTCCAATATATTATTCGTGGCCAATTGAGTCGCTGAGGATATCAATCATGGCCGAACCGACCCCCGATCTGCGGCAATGGCGCTACTTCGTGGCGGTGGCCGAGGAGCGTCATTTCGGGCGCGCGGCGACGCGCCTGTCGATCACGCAGCCGCCGCTGTCGCAGGCGATCCGCGCGCTGGAGGCCGCGCTCGGCGTGCTGCTGTTCGTGCGCACCCAGCGCTCGGTGGAGTTGTCGGCGGTCGGCGCGGCCTTGCTGCCCGAGGTGCGGCGCCTGCTGGCGGCCGCCGACGCGCTGCCACCGCTGGCCACCAGCCTGGCGCGCGGCGAGGCCGGCACGCTCGCGCTGGCCTTCGTCTCGACCGCCGATTACGGCCTGCTGCCGGCGCTGCTGCGCGAGTTCGGGGCGCGCTACCCGCGCGTGCGCCTGCAGCTGACCGAGGCCACCAGCGACCTGCAGGTCGAGATGCTGGCCGAAGGCCGGATCGACGCCGGGCTGGTGATCGAGCCGCTGCCGCCCCGCCACGCGGCCGGCCTGTCCTATCTCGGCGTGGCGCGCGAGCCGCTGGTGGTGGCGATGCCCGAGGAGGCCGCGGTGCCGGGCGAGGACGGCCCGATCGGGCTCGAGCAACTGGCCGATCTGCCGCTGGTGATCTTCCCGCGTCGTCTGGCGCCCGGCTTTTATGACATCATTACGGGCTGCTATGGGGCGCGGGGCCTGACGCCGCGCATCGGCCAGGAGGCGATCCAGATGCAGACCATCGTCAGCCTCGTGTCGGCCGGCATGGGCGTCGCACTGGTGCCGCAATCGCTGCGTAACCTGCGTCGCACCGGTGTCGTCTACCGTGCGCTGGCGGGCGGCACGCCGATCGTCGAGACCGGCCTGGTCTGGCGCACCCGGGACGTCAGCCCGGTGCTGGCGGGCTTCATCGAGATCGTGCGGCGCGCCGCGCCGGCCTGATGCACGCGGCGCGAACGCGGGCGGGATCGCACCGTCAAACAGCAGGCGCGGCGCACGAACGCCGCGTCGATTCAGCAACCATCCACACCGACTCATGATCATTCACCCCAATTTCGATCCCGTCGCGATTCATCTCGGACCGTTGGCCGTGCGCTGGTACGGGCTCATGTATCTCGTCGGCTTCATCGCGGCGATCGTCGTCGGCCGCGTGCGGCTCAAGCTGCCGCATGTCGCCGCGCAAGGCTGGACCGCCAAGGACATCGACGACATGATGTTCTACGGCGTGCTCGGCGTGGTGCTGGGCGGGCGGCTCGGCTACGTGCTGTTCTACAAGGCCGGCTACTACTTCGCGCATCCGCTCGACATCTTCCGCGTCTGGGAAGGCGGGATGTCGTTCCACGGCGGCTTCCTCGGCGTGCTGGCCGCGATGGTGCTGTTCGCCTGGCAGCGCAAGCGCACCTGGCTGCAGGTGACGGACTTCATCGCGCCGATGGTGCCCACCGGCCTGGCCGCGGGCCGCTTCGGCAACTTCATCAACGGCGAGCTGTGGGGCCGCGTGACGAGCCCCGACGCGCCCTGGGCGATGCTGTTCCCCGGCGCCTCGCGCGACGACGCGATCTGGCTCGCGCATCATCCCGACCTCGCCGCGAAGTGGAACCTGAACGAGGTGTTCATGCAGTACCAGATGCTGCCGCGCCATCCCTCGCAGCTCTACGAGATCGCGCTGGAGGGCATCACGCTGTTCCTGCTGCTGTTCTTCTTCTCGCGCAAGGCGCGCCCGACCGGCGCGGTGTCGGCGCTGTTCCTGATCGGCTATGGCCTGGCGCGCTTCACGGTGGAATTCGCCCGCGAGCCCGACGATTTCCTCGGCCTGCTCGCGCTGGGCCTGTCGATGGGCCAGTGGCTGTCGCTGCCGATGATCATCGCCGGCGTGCTGATGATGCTGTGGGCCTATCGCAAGGGGCGTGTCGCGACGCCGGCATGAGTTCGCGCGGTCCTCGTCGAACGATGTGACACGACGATGTGAAAAAGGCCCGACCGGTGCAAGCCGGTCGGGCCTTTTGTCATCTCATGCCGCCACGCCGCTCGCGGGCGGCACGCGCATCGACGCGATTTACTTCATCTGCACCGAGCCGTTCACGTTGACGGTGACGGTCGACTTGCCGCCCTCGACGGCGATCGGCGCGGCGGCGGCCTTCGCCATCATCGGCGCGGCGTCCATCGCCATCATGCGCGGGTAGGGCTGCACGCTGCGGCCGCCGCCGACATTGACTTCGCGGATCGCGTAGCCGCTGTAGCCGAAGGCCTTGGCCGCCTCGGCGGCGCGGTTGCGGAATGACTGGATCGCTTCCGAGGTCAGCTTCTGCTCGGCCGCGCGCTGCGCTTCCGGCGACAGCGAGAACTCGACGTTGCCGACTTGCAGGGTGCTGGCGAGGTCACCCGCGAGCTTCGAGGCCGCGGTGAAATCGCGCGACTCCAGCACGATCTCGGTGCGGCCGCGCCAGGCGGCGATCTTGCCGTCGCGGTCGTTGCTCGGGTAGACCGAGAAGCCGCCGGTGCGCGCGGTCACGCCCGACACGCCGCGCGCGCGGGCCAGCGCGGCGTCGGCGCGGCGATTGAGCTCGGTCGTCAGGCTGCCCGGATCCTTCGCTTCCTGTTCGTAGAACAGCGTGATGTCGACCACATCCTGCGGCACGTCGGTGCTGGCCTGTGCCGACAGCGACAGCACGCCCGCAGGCTGGGGCGCGACTTGTGCCTGCACCGCGGGGATCACGGCGGCCAGGGCGAGGGCGAGTACGGCAGCGGATTTTTTCATCGTATGAGCTCCTGTTCTGTGCGCGGCCAGCGGCCCGTGCCACATCGTGCCGCGCGTCTTGTCGAGGCGATCGATGGAACCGGGGTTCCGCCGATCGCGCGAGCGTTAGGCCGATGAAAGGCGTGCCGAGTTCCGGCACCACACGCGCGATTTACCTTTGCTGACAGATCTCGCGGCGAGCCGGCCGGCACCTGCCTCACTTCATCAGCTTCTCGGTGATGAACTTCCATTCGGCGCGCGTGACCGGCGTGATCGAGAGCCGGTTGCCCCTGGCGAGCACGCGCATCTCGGCGAGCTCGTCGTGCTCGCGCAGCGCGGCCAGCGGAATCAAGGGGGTCTTCTTCACGAAGCGCACGTCCACCAGGCTCCAGCGCGGCTCTTCCCGCTTCGACTTCGGATCGTGATAGGGGCTGGCCGGATCGAACTGGGTCGGATCGGGATAGGGCGTCGACGAGACTTCGGCCAGGCCCGCGATGCCGGGCTCGGGACAGCTCGAGTGATAGAACAGCACGCCGTCGCCGATGCGCATGGTGTCGCGCATGAAATTGCGAGCCTGATAATTGCGCACGCCCGTCCAGGGCAGGGTGTGTTTCGGCGCGGCGGCGAGATCGTCGATGCTCGCCTCGTCCGGTTCGGATTTCATCAGCCAGAATTGCATGAGGGCGGTCCGCTGAAAGAAGGGGCAGGGAACGCGCGCGGCGGGAGCAGCGGCCGTCGCGACGACGCTTGCCGGGTGAGACGGGAATGCGATCGCCTAGCGTGCCTCGTGATCGCCGATCCAGGGCACGCGAGCCGTTTGAAGCACAAATCGAAGCACAAATGAAAACGGCATCGGAACTGGTCCGATGCCGTCGAATAGGTCCCCGCCTTGGCCGCTAGGCCGGCATCCTGAACCTGAGGTTCAGAATTGGTCGCAGTTAGCAGCACTTCGGGTACATCAGACAGAGTGACGCGCGCGCCCGTGCTACAAATTTCCGCAACCGTGCACATGGCATTGGTTCAAGGAATATATGACCTTGGCGAACCAGGCAGGGAAGCTGAGAGAACCTAGTGAATCCGATCTTGTGAAACGAATTCGCATGAACCGCTTACTTCGGTGCAGCCGCTGGCTTGTCCGCCGCGCCGCGCTGCTTACCGCGACTCGTGCTGGGCCAGTACCGCGCCGAGCTGTTCATTCATGTGGCGCATTGTACGCCGGATTTCTTCCGCGGGAAATGCCTCGCCGTGACGAACGCTCTGTTGCAGGCGAAGCAACTCCGAGGCGAGCGACAGCGCGGCCATCACCGCGATCCGATCGGTGCCGCGCACCGAGCTGTTGGCGCGGATCTTCGACATCTCGGCGTCGACGCGCGCGACCGCCTCGAGCAGGGCTGCTTCGGTTTCCGGCGAGCAGGCGAGGCGATAGGCCTGGCCGAGAATCGAGACTTCGATCTGCTTGCTGCTCATGCATGTTCTCCGTGGCTGGCCGCGTCGTCGCCGCCGTTGCCGGCAGCCTCGCCGCCGCCGAGCAGGTCGAGCTGGCTGTCGCCGTCGGCGGCCTGGCGCGTGCGCGGCAGCTTCTCGAGGATCGCGTTGAGCTTGATCTGCGCATCGTCGATCTTCGCCGACAGCGCATCGCGCTCGGCGACCAGGCCGTTGCGTTCGTCGCGCAACTGATCGAGCTCGACGCGCACGGCTTCGGCTTGCGCGCGCAATTGCGCGACTTGCTCCTCGAGCGCGAGCCGTTCCGTGTGATGGCGTTGGTTCAGCGCAATCAGGCGGCCAATGTTCTGGGATAGGGTTTCGAGTTCGTTGAGCATCTGCTGCGTCCTCTAAAGACCGGGCATTTTAGCGCGGAAAGCGCCTTGTACCGACTTTTGTAACGTATCCAGACGTAACCACCCCCCTTCTTGCCGCGAAGTGACACGGGAAATGCCGTTTTGCCGGCGTTGCGTGCGTCCGACGCGCGTTTCTTGACGCTGCCCGGGGGCGCTCCTACACTGGCGCCGCTTCGGTGCTCGCGCGCGGCCTCGACGAGGGCGCGCGCGGTTAAACGGGAAGCAGGGAGCAATGCCCGCGCGGCATGCCAACCTGCGCTGCCCCCGCAACGGTAAGCGACCGCGTCGATCGCGCTGGCGATCCTGGCGCAAGCCGCCCCTCGATGGCGGCCCTCACGCGAACGAGGGCCGCCGTGGCCACTGCGCGCCTGGTTCGCGCGGGAAGGCGGGGGTGGGCTGGTCGCCAGCCCGGATACCGGCCGAAGCGGGGAAGCGCGCGGCCTGCGCGCTTCCGGAGGCGGCGCTGCGGGGAGGCAGGGCCGCGCGAATCCACAGGATGTTCCCGATGTTCACCGCGTTTGTCCGCGCCGCCCTGCTCGCGGCTTGCGGGCTGCCTTGCCTGTCGCTCGCCCAGGTTGCGCAGGGCGCGTCCCGCGCGTCTGATATAGCCGCCGCCAGCGATGCCAGCGCCGCCAGCGATGCCACGGGCTCCGCCGCCGCGCCGTCCGTCGCGCGAAGCAGCGACCGCGCCGCCGTTGCGTCCACCGCCACGGCTTCATCCAGCGCCGCATCGTCCGCCGATCCCGCCGCGCCGGTCGCGCTCGACTCGGTGGTGGTGAGCGCGAGCCGCGGCGCGCAGAAGCTCGCCGACGCGCTGCCGCAAACCACCCTCTTCACGCGCGAGGACATCGAACACAGCAGCGCGTCCGATCTTCCTGGCCTGCTCGCGTTCGCACCCGGCGCGCAGATCGTGCGCAACGGCGGCCCCGGCTCGAACACCTCGCTGTTCCTGCGCGGCGCGCAGTCGAACCAGTCGCTGCTGCTGATCGACGGCGTGCGCGTCGATTCGGCCAGCCTCGGCGCCGCGCAACTGAGCCAGCTCACGCTCGAGCAGATCGACCACGTCGAGATCGTCAACGGCAACGTCTCCTCGCTGTACGGCTCGGGCGCGATCGGCGGCGTGGTGCAGGTGTTCACGCGCGACGGCGGCAATCATCCGCCGCGCTTCTATTTCTCGGCCGGCTACGGCAGCTATCACACGCAGTCGCAGCAGGCCGGCGTCTCGGGCCGGCTCGATGCGGACGGCAGCACCACCTTCTCGCTGTCGCTGTCGCGCGACAAGACCGACGGCTTCTCGGCGATCGACCCGGTGCAGCAGCCGGGCGCCAATCCGAACGCGAACGGCAACCTGAACGAGAGTCTCTCGGCCTCGCTCAAGCATCGTTTCGCGAACGGCTGGCGCGCGGGCCTCGACTACTTCCAGTCGAACGGCGAGAACAGCTACGACAACCCCTTCGGGCAGGCCACGACCGATCTCAACACGCTCTACAGCCGCGTGCAGCAGATCTCGGCGCACGCCGAGGGCAAGCTGACCGACTGGTGGACCACCCACCTGCGTGTGTCGAGCGGCAACGACCGCAGCCAGAGCTGGCTGAACGGCGCCTACACCGACCACTTCAACACCGACAACCGCCAGTACAGCTGGCAGAACGATTTCACGGTGGCGCGCGGCCAGGCCATCCAGGCCGGCTACGAGCGGCTCGACCAGGCCTTCGCTTCCGATGTCTACTCGGCGCCGCAGCGGCACGTGAATTCCGGCTGGCTCGGCTACACGGGCCGCTTCGGCAACAGCCAGGTGCAGGCCAACCTGCGGCGCGACCAGTATTCGGATTTCGGCGGCGCGAACAGCTACTATCTCGGCTACGGATACGACCTGGGCGAGCACTGGAAGGTCACGGCGAGCTATTCGGATGCGTTTCGCGCGCCGACCTTCAACGACCTGTACTACCCCGATGCCGGCAATCCCGCGCTGGTGCCCGAGCGCAGCCATTCGATCGAGGCCGCGCTGCAATATGCCTCGGACGCGCTGGGCGTGATGCGGCTGAGCCTGTTCCAGACGCGCTACGCGAACCTGATCCAGTACGAGCCCGATGCGTCGGGCCTGGTCTATACGGCGCAGAACGTCGGGCGCGCCAAGGTGCAGGGCATCGAGGGCTCGTGGCAGGGGCATCTGGGCAAGACCGACCTGCACGCCTCGGCGACCTTCCAGAACCCGGTCGACCAGAGCGGCGACCAGGACCTGCTGCGGCACGCGCGGCGCTTCGCGTCGTTCTCGGCCAGCCATCCGTTCGGCGGCTGGCGCGTCGGTGCCGAGTGGCTGCTGAGCGGCGCGCGCAGCGACAGCGCGCAGACGCTCGGCGGCTACGGCGTGGTGAACCTGACGGCGCGCTACGACATCACCAAGGCGTGGTACGTGAGCGCGCATCTCGACAACCTGCTCGACAAGGACTACCAGCTTGCCTACGGGTACAACACGCCGCGGCGCGGCGCCTACGTCACGATCGGCTGGCGCTAGCCATGACGTCGCGCACGGCGCAGGCATGAGCTTCGCGAGGAACCCCGCTTGAACACGTTCGCGCGCACGGCGAGCATGACGCGCGGCCGCGCCTGGGCGATCTGGGCCGCGCTCGCGCTGGCCGCCGCCCTGGTGCTGGTGGCCGCGCTGACGCTCGGCAGCGTGCCGATCCCGCCGCGACAGGTGCTGGGCGCGCTGTTCACGCCGGCCGGCGGCGATCCCCTGGCCGGCGAGATCGTGCGCACGCTGCGCCTGCCGCGCGCGCTGGCCGGCTTCGGCTGCGGTGCCCTGCTGGCGTTGGCGGGCGCGCTGCTGCAGGTGCTGCTGCGCAATCCGCTGGCCGAGCCCTATGTACTCGGCGTCTCGGGCGGCGCGGCCGGGTTCGCGCTGGCGGCCATGATCGCGGGCGCCGCCTGGTGGTGGGTCGATGCCGCCTCGTTCGCGGGCGCGCTGCTGTCGGTCGCGCTGGTGCTCGGCCTCGCGCATCGCTCGCTCAGGCTCGGCCCGGCGCGCGGCACTGTGCGCGATACCGTGCGCGAGGCCTCGCCGCGCCTGCTGCTCACCGGCGTGGTGGTGGCCGCCGGCTGGGGCGCGCTGATCACGCTGATGCTGTCGATCGCGCCCGACAGCCGCCTGCGCGGCATGGTGTTCTGGCTGGCCGGCGATCTCGGCAGCGCGGCGCCGCCCTGGTTCGCACTGGCCGCGCTGGCCTGCGCGCTGCTCGCGGCGCTGCCGGTCGCGCCGCAGCTGAACGTGCTGCTGCGCGGCGAGCTCGGCGCCGCCGCGCTGGGCGTGCCGGTCGCGCGGCTGCGGCTGCGTCTCTACCTGATCGCCTCGCTGGCTGCCGCGGCCTCGGTCACCACGGCCGGCACCATCGGCTTCATCGGCCTGGTGGTGCCGCACGGCTTGCGGCTCGCCTTCGGCAACGACCAGCGCATGCTGCTGCCGGCCGCGGCGCTCGCCGGCGGCACGGCGGTGATGGCGGCCGACCTGGTGGCGCGCACCGTGATCGCGCCAGCCCAATTGCCGGTCGGCGCGATGACGGCGCTGATCGGCGTGCCGGTGTTCCTGTGGATGCTGTTGCGCGGGCCGGGACGATGAGCGCGATGTCTTCCTCCCCGTCTTCCACGCCGGCTGGCGGCGACTGGCGCGTGCGCGAACTGCGGCTCGTGGCCGGCTCGCGGGTTTTGGTCGAGGCGCTGTCGCTGCGCTTCGCGCCGGGCGAGCTGTGGTGCATCGCCGGCCCCAACGGCGCCGGCAAGACCACGCTGATCTCGGTGCTGGCGGGTCTCGACGCCCCGGCGGCCGGGCAGGTCGAGGCCGACGGCCTGCCGCTTGCAAGCTGGCCGGCCGCGGCACTCGCGCGGCGTCGCGCGCTGATGCCGCAAGCCCAGCACGACGCCTTCGCGGCGAGCGTGTTCGATACCGTGCTTGCGCACCGCTTTCCGCACCTGGGCGGCTGGGGCTGGGAAGGCGAGGCCGACCGGCTCGCCGCGCGCGCCGCGCTGGCGGCGCTGGGCCTGGCCGAGTTCGCGGCGCGCGACGTGCTCACCTTGTCGGGCGGCGAGCGCCAGCGCGTGGCGCTGGCTGGCGTGCTGTGCCAGGACGCGCCGCTGCTGCTGCTCGACGAGCCGCTCGCGCACCTGGACCTGCAGCACCAGGCTGCCTGCCTGGACGCGCTGCTCGCCTGGTTGCGCGCCGCGCCGCGCACGGTGATTTTTTCGTGTCACGATCTGAACCTCGCACGGCGCTACGCCACGCACGCGCTGCTGCTCGACGGACGCGGCGGCGCGCTGGCCGGCCCGGCGCGCGAGGTGCTGTCGGCCGAGGCGGCGAGCGCCGCCTTCGGTTATCCACTGGTGCTGATCGAGCGCGACGGCCACGAGGCGCTGGTGCCGATGTGGCCCGCGCATGCCACGCCGCCGCTTTCTCGACCACCGCCGCGCTGAATCCTCTCCACCTGTCGACCCGCCCACCCGAGCCTGTGCGCCCGACGCGCCAGCCTCCAACCGAACCGAAGAACGCCGCATGAACCCGACCTATACCGTCCCGAAGCTCGAAGCGCTCGACGACACGCTGAGCGCCACGCTGCAGCACCTGATCGACACCAAGACCAAGCCGCCCGGCAGCCTCGGCAAGCTGGAAGCACTCGCCCTGCAACTGGGCCGGATCCAGCGCAGCACCCGGCCGCGCATCGAGCGGCCGGTGACGATCGTGTTCGCGGCCGACCACGGCATCGCGGCCGAGGGCGTGAGCCCTTATCCGCAGGCGGTCACCGCCCAGATGGTGGCGAACTTCCTGGCCGGCGGCGCGGCCATCAATGCCTTCTCGAAGCTGGCCGGCTGCGAGCTGGAGATCGTCGACGCGGGCGTGGCCACGCCGCTGCCGGCCTCGCCGCAGCTGATCGCGGTGCCGGTCGCGGCGGGCACGCGCAACTTCGCGCAGGAGCCGGCGATGAGCGAGGCGCAGCTGCACGCGGCGCTGGCGGCCGGTGCCGCGCGCGTCGCGCATCATGCGGCGCTCGGCACCACGGTGATCGGCTTCGGCGAGATGGGCATCGCCAATACCTCGGCCGCGGCCTGCCTGATGAGTCGCCTGGTCGGCCTGCCGCTGGCTGAGTGCGTGGGGCGCGGCACCGGCCTCGACGACCAGGGGCTGGCCCGCAAGCGCGCCGTGCTCGAGGCGGCGCTGGCGCGCCATTCCGAGGCACAGGCGCCGCTCGAGGTGCTGGCCACCTTCGGCGGCTTCGAGATCGCGATGATGACGGGCGCCTTCCTGGCGGCCGCGCAGGCGCGCATGGCGATCCTGGTTGACGGTTTCATCGCCAGCTCGGCGCTGCTGGTGGCCGCCGCGCTGCAGCCGGCGGTGCTCGACTACTGCGTGTTCTCGCATGTCTCCGACGAGAACGGCCATCGCCGCATGCTCCAGCATTTCGGCGCGGCGCCGCTGCTCGCGCTCGACCTGCGCCTGGGCGAGGGCACCGGCGCCGCGCTCGCGCTGCCGCTGCTGCGCGCGGCCACCGCTTTCCTCGACGAGATGGCCAGCTTCGAGGCGGCCGGCGTCGCGAACCGCGAA
This sequence comes from Burkholderia gladioli, assembly GCF_000959725.1. Classification (NCBI taxonomy): domain Bacteria; kingdom Pseudomonadati; phylum Pseudomonadota; class Betaproteobacteria; order Burkholderiales; family Burkholderiaceae; genus Burkholderia; species Burkholderia gladioli. The sequence goes on along the minus strand of NZ_CP009323.1, from coordinate 695,878 downwards.
GATGCCTGAGCCGGGAATAGGCATGCGCTGGCGATCCGAATGCCGTTATTTCTTCGTCGCGCTGGGTTATTTCACGCGCGTGCCGGTGCCGCGGCGCATCGGCTACGCGGCCGGCGATCTCGATCAGGCGGCGCGTTATTTCCCGCTGGTCGGCGTCTGCGTGGGCGCGCTGGCCGCCGGCGTGTATCTGCTCGCCGCGCGCATCTGGCCGCCGGGCGTGGCGGTGCTGCTGTCGATGGCCGCCAGCCTGGTGGCCACCGGCGCGTTCCACGAGGACGGGCTCGCCGATAGCTGCGACGGCTTCGGCGGCGGCTACACGCGCGAGGACGTGCTGCGCATCATGCGCGATTCGCGCATCGGCAGCTTCGGCGCGGTCGCGCTGGTGCTGGCGCTGGCCCTGAAGTGGCAAGCGCTCGCGGCGCTGCCGCCGCTGCGCGCGGCCTGGACCCTGCTGGCCGCGCATGCGGCGAGCCGCGTCGCCGCGGTCAGCCTGCTGATGACGCTCGACTACGCGCGCGAGGAGGGCAAGGCGCGGCCGGTCGCGCAGCGGATGTCGGCGGGTGCCTTCGGGTTCGCGGCGCTGTGCGGCCTGCCCTGGCTGTTCTGGCCGGACTGGCGCGCGGGCCTCGCGGCGCTGGCCGCGCTGCTGGTGGTGCGCGCGCTGCTGGCGCGTTACCTGCGGCGTCGGCTTGGCGGTTATACCGGCGACTGCCTCGGCTTCGCGCAGCAGCTTTCCGAGCTGGCGATCTACCTCACGGTGCTCGGATGGACCTCGTCCTGATCCGTCATCCTGTGCCGGCCGTCGAGGCCGGTATCTGCTACGGCGCGTCCGACCTGCCGCTTGCGGGCGAGGCAGCCGTCGAGGCGGCCGCGATCGCGGCGCGGCTGCGCGCGGCGCAGGTGGATTGGCCCAAGGCGATCCTGGCGAGCCCGCTGCAGCGCTGCGCCTCGGTCGCGCAGGCGATCGGCGTGCTCGCGGCGCGTCCGGTGCGGCTCGACGCGCGCCTGCGCGAGATCGATTTCGGTACCTGGGAGATGCGGCGCTGGGACGAGATCGGCGCGGCCGCGCTCGATCGTTGGCAGTCCGACCTGATGGGCGCTCGCGAGCATGGCGGCGAGAGCGCCGCGCAGTTCGTGGCGCGCGTGGAGTCGTTCGCGCTGCCGTTCGCCGCGTCGCTGCCCGAGGACGCGAACGCGATCCTCGTCACCCATGCCGGCGTGATCCGCGCGCTGGCCTCGCTGTGGCTCGACGTGCCGCTCGACAGCCTGCTCACGCGCGCGATCGCCTATGGCGGCCTGGTGCGCTTCTCGCGCGATGCGCGCGGCTGGCAACTGATTCAGTGGGACGAGACGCTCGGCTGAGCGCCCCGTGCCGTTTTCAGCGGCGCCGCTCGCGCGCCGTTTCCAGATCCCGACAGACCTGTTCCGCGCCGAGCGCGAGCCGCGTCGTCGGCCGTGTCAGCCAATCGCCGTCGACCGCGAACAGGTTGCCGCGCGCGACCGCCGCCAGCGACGGCCAGCGGCGCCAGCGATCGAGGCTCGGCAGGCTCGCGTCGCTGGCGGTGGCGCCTTGCGCGGTGGCGACGATCGCCTCGGGATCGGCGGCCAGCACGGCCTCGTCGCTGACGGTCGGTGCGACCGGCTGCAGCGCCGCGAACACGTTGCGGCCGCCGCACAGCCTGAGCACGTCGCTGACGATCTGCGCGCCGTTCAAGGTGGTCAGCGGCCGGTCCCAGATCTGCAGGAACACGGTGACCGGCGGCCTGGCCGAATAACGCGCGCGCAGCGCCGCGATGCGCTGCCGGTAGTCGGCGGCGGCCCGGTCGGCCTGCTCGCGCGTGCCGAGCAACCGGCCGAGCTTGTCGAGCGAGACGGCCACGTCGTCGAGCCGTTTCGGTTCGCTGAAGTAGAGCGGGATGCCGAGCGCCGCCAACTGCGCGGTCTGTCGGTCGGCGTTGCCGTGACGCCAGACCACGATCAGGTCCGGCTTGAGCGCGACGATGCGCTCCAGGTCGAGCGAGCGGTTGTCGCCGACGCGCGGCAGCGCGCGCGCCGCTTCGGGGTAGTCGCTATAGGACACCGCGCCGACCATCGCGGCGCCGCCGCCCGCTGCATAAAGCAGCTCGGTGGCGTGCGGCGCGACGCTGATCACGCGCCTGGCCGGCGCGGGCAAGGTGACGGTTCGGCCGACGTCGTCGATGACGGTGATGGCGTTCGTCGCGGCTGCCGATGCGGCTGCCGGCGAGCTTGCCGAGGCGACCGAGGCAGCCGCGGCGGCAACCGGCGCGACGAGCGGCACGGCAAGCAGCGCCGCGAGCAGCCCGCCAGCGAAGCTTCGACCAAGCATGGCTTGCGCGCGCATCGATCAGCGCCCGGCTGCGCCGTACGCGGCGGTAGCCGCGTAATGGTCCAGCGCATCCTCGAGCCGCAGCCATTCCTCCTCGATCCCCGGCAAGCCGATCCGCAGGCTCGGCGCCTGCGCGAAGAAACGCGTCCAGACGCCTTGAGTGGCGAGCGCCTCATGCAGCGCCCAGGCGCGCGGATCGTCGGTCCAGCAGAACAGCGGGGTGGCGCGCACCGCGAAGCCGTGCAGGCGCAGCAGTTCCGCGAGCCGCTCGCCGTCGGCCGCCAGGCGCTCGCGCGTGGCCTTCTGCCAGCCCCGGTCGGCCAGCGCGGCCGACACGGCGTGCCGCGCCGGGCCGCTGACGGTCCAGGCACCGAGCTCGGCGCGCAGCCGCGCGAGCGGCAGCGGCGCGGCCAGCACGAAGCCGGCGCGCACGCCGGCCAGTCCGAAGAACTTGCCGATCGAGCGCAGCACGAACAGGCCGTCGCGGCCGGCATCGGCGGCCAGCGTATCCTCGCCGCTGGTATCGGCGAAGGCCTCGTCGACGATCAGGGCGCCGCCGCGCGCGGCCAGTTGCGCGTGCCAGCCCAGCAGGCGCTCGCGCGTGAGGCGCTCGGCGGTCGGATTGTTGGGATTGCCGACGATCACGTAACGCATCGATGGCGGCAGCAGGGTCGCGTCGGCATCGAGCGTCGCCAGCGTGTGGCCGTGGCGCAGGAAGGCCGGCGCGTATTCGCTGTAGGCCAGCGGCGCGACGCCGGCGATGCCGGGCTCGAGCAGCGCGGGCAGCGCGCGGATCGCGGCCTGGCTGCCGGCCACCGCCAGCACGTGCGCGGCGTCGGGCGCGCCGTAGTAGCGCGCGGCCAGCGCGGCCAGCGGTGCCTCGTCGCCGGGCAGCCGGCGCCAGGCCTCGGCCGGCATCGGCGGCACCGGGTAACCGATCGGGTTGATGCCGGTCGAGAGATCGAGCCAGCGTGCGAGCGGGATGCCATAGCGCTGCGCGGCGTCGTGCGGATTGCCGCCGTGCGTGATGGCGGGAGGATGGATAGCGGAGTCGGTCATGGGGCGGGTCGGGCGGGGCGATCGACATCGCCCGCCGCGCGGAATCGAGGAAAGGGGATGGACGTGGCGCGGGCCGCGGCGCGAGGCCGGCGGCGGGCCGGGGCCTCAGCCATGCCGGGTGGCGACCGAGAGCGCGGCGCCGGCCAGCAGCAGCGCGAGCCAGAGGATCGAGGTGCGTGCCACCAGCGAGAGCGCCGCGCGCACGTGGGCGGGCGAGGCCGGCTCGCCGGCGCCGAGCGTGGGACGCGTCTCGAGTTCGCCGTGATAGACGGCCGGGCCGCCCAGCACCACGTTGAGGCTGCCGGCGCCGGCGGCCATCACCGGCCCGGCATTGGGGCTGTCCCATTGGCGCGCCTGGCTGCGCCAGCAGCGCCAGGCGTTAGCGGTGTCGCCCAGCAGGGCGTAGCTGGCGGCCGTGAGCCGCGCCGGCACCCAGTTCAGCGCATCGTCGATGCGCGCCGCGGCCCAGCCGAAGCGCAGCAGGCGCGGCGTGCGATAGCCCCACATCGCGTCGAGCGTGTTGGCGAGCCGGAACATCAGCGCGCCGGGGCCGCCCGCGATGGCGAACCAGAACAGCGCGCCGAAGATCGCGTCGTTGCCGTTCTCCAGTGCCGATTCGACCGCCGCGCGCGACAGCGCCGAGGCATCGGCCTCGCGCGTGTCGCGCGAGACGATGCGCGCGGTCAGCGTGCGGGCCTCGGCGAGATCGCCGCGAGCGAGGGCGGCGCCGATCGGCGCGATATGCTCGGCCAGGCTCTTGGCGCCGAGCGCGAACCACAGCAGGGCGACATGCACGGCGGCGGCCAGCGGCCAGGGCAGCAGGGCGAGCAGCAGCAGGGCCGCCAGCACCGGCGGCAGCACCGCCAGGCACCAGGCCGCCACGCCGATCGGCCGGCCCAGCCGGCCGTGGTTCAGGCGCGCCTCGATGGCCTGGGCCAGGCGCCCGAAGGCGACCAGGGGATGGCCGCGGCGCGGCTCGCCGAAGCGCCAGTCGACCAGGAAGGCCGCGACCGCGAGGATCGCCACCGCCGGCAGTGACAGCATCAGCATGCCGGTTCTCCGGGCGCTTTCACGCGCATCGGCAGGCCCGCCACCACCAGCGTGACGTGGGTGGCCAGCGCTGCGATGCGTTGGTTGAGCCGGCCCAGTTCGTCGACGTAGCGACGCGTCTCGGCGCCGAGCGGGATCACGCCCAGGCCGATCTCGTTACTGACCACGATCACCTGGGCCCGCGAGGCGCGCAGCGCGTCTTCCAGCGTCGCCACGCGCGCGGCGAGCGTGGCCTCGTCGACGGCCGCGCCGTCGGGCGGGCAGAGCAGGCCGGCGAGCCACAGCGTCAGGCAGTCGACCAGCACGCAGGCGGCGGGATCGTCGAGCGCGGCGATCGCCTCGGCCAGCGCCTCGGGCGCCTCGACCAGGGCCCAGTCGGCCGGGCGGCGCGCGCGATGATGGGCGATGCGGCGATCGAATTCGGCGTCGCCGACCACGCGCGCGGTGGCGACATAGGTGACGGCGTGGCCGCTCGCGGCGGCCAGCCGTTCGGCATGCGCGCTCTTGCCCGAGCGGGCGCCGCCGAGCACGAAGGTGAGGTGGTGCGAAGTCATCGCGTGATTGTAACGGCGCGCGCGATAATGCGGCCTTCCCCATACAGCCCGATGGCCCGCACCATGACCGTTTCCGATCGCCTGCCCTCGCTGCGCGGCACGCTGATGATCCAGGGCACCACCTCCGACGCCGGCAAGAGCACCGTGGTGGCCGGGCTGTGCCGGCTGGCGCGGCGCGCGGGCGCGCGCGTGGCGCCCTTCAAGCCGCAGAACATGGCGCTCAACAGCGCGGTGACCATCGACGGCGGCGAGATCGGCCGCGCCCAGGCGCTGCAGGCGATCGCCGCCGGCATCCCCGCGCATACCGACCTGAACCCGGTGCTGCTCAAGCCGAACAGCGATCGCGGCGCGCAGGTCATCATCCACGGCCACGCGCGCGGCAATCTCGATGCGCGGGCCTATCACGCCTACAAGCCGGTGGCCTTCGAGGCCGTGCTGCAATCCTACGAACGCTTGCGCGCCGCCTACGACGCGGTGATCGTCGAGGGCGCCGGCAGCCCGGCCGAGATCAACCTGCGCGAGGGCGACATCGCCAACATGGGTTTCGCCGAGCATGTCGACTGCCCGGTGGTGCTGGTCGCCGACATCGATCGCGGCGGCGTGTTCGCGCACCTGCTCGGCACGCTGGCCTGCCTGTCGCCGAGCGAGCGCGTGCGCGTGCGCGGCTTCGTGATCAACCGCTTCCGCGGCGATCCGGCCTTGCTGAAACCCGGCCTCGACTGGCTGGAGGCGCAAACCGGCAAGCCGGTGCTCGGCGTGCTGCCCTACCTGCACGGACTCGCGCTCGACGCCGAGGACATGCTGCCGAGCCTGGCGCGCACCGAGGCCAGCGATCGCGCGGCCGGCGTGCTGCGGGTGGTCGTGCCGGCCGTGCCGCGCATCAGCAACCACACCGACTACGACGCGCTGCGCGCGCATCCGCGCGTCGATTTCTCTTACTGGAAGAGCGGCCCGATCCCCCCCGCCGACCTGGTGATCCTGCCCGGCTCGAAGAGCGTGCAGCGCGATCTCGAATGGCTGCGCGCCAATGGCTGGGATCGCGCGATCCAGCGCCACCTGCGCTACGGCGGCAAGCTGATCGGGATCTGCGGCGGCATGCAGATGCTGGGCCGCTGGCTCGACGATCCGCATGGTGTCGAGGGGCCGCCGGCTCGCGTGGCCGGGCTCGGCCTGCTCGACTACGACACCGAGCTGCGGCCCGAGAAGACGCTGGTCAACGCGGGCGGGCGGCTCGGCTGGGGAGACGGCGCGACCGTGAGCGGCTACGAGATCCACATGGGCGAGACGCGGGGCCCGGCGCTGGCGCGGCCGGCGCTGCGGCTGGACGGGCCGGAAGGCGAGCGGCCCGACGGCGCCATCTCCGAGGACGGGCAGATGCTGGCCACCTACCTGCATGGCCTGTTCGACGCGCCCGGCGCCTGTGCCGCGCTGCTCGAATGGGCCGGGCTGGACCGGGCCGAGGCGGTCGACTGGGCGGCGCTGCGCGAGGCCTCGATCGAGCGGCTTGCCGATACCTTCGCCGCGCATCTCGATCTGGAACGCATGTTCGGCAGTTTCGCCTGATCGATTCGTTCTTTTTGGGAAGTAATGTAATCCGATCCGGAGATTTATCGGCGAAAACGCTTCGAATAGAGTTCGCTCCATTCCCTTTCTCGATGGAGTCCGCCATGAACCCGAATCGCTCCGCCGAACTCGGCGCCACCTTGCTGCGCTTGGTGCTCGGCGTGCTGTACCTGATCCACGTCGGCCAGAAGCTCTTCGTCTTCACCCTGCCGGGCACCGTGCAGTTCTTCGTCTCGATCGGCCTGCCGGGCTGGCTCGCCTATGTGACGATCGCCGTGGAGTTGGTCGGCGGCCTCGCGCTGCTGGGCGGGATTCAGGTCCGGGTCGTCTCCCTGGTGCTGCTGGTGTTCATGCTCGGCGTGGTGCACACGCATTTCCCGAACGGCTTCGGCTTCGATTCGCCGCATGGCGGCTGGGAATATCCGGCCTTCTGGGCGGCCGCGCTGGCGGTGCAGGCGCTGGTCGGCGCGGGCGCCTATGCGCTCGGCGGCAACCGCGCGGCGGCCAAGGCCGGCGTGCAGCGCGCGGCCTGAGCAGGCGACGAGGGGCGGGCGATCGCCGCGGCGGTATCGCCACCGCCCGTTTCCTGCCGTCGATACCCCTGCGCGCAACGCGGCCTTTGAGCGGGCCGCGCCTGCCGCGCCGCCACGCACCGGCGCCGGTTCCGGCTGTCACCGGCTCGGCGCCGTCGACGGCCGGAACCCGGCGCCAGGCCCGCTTCCGGCCACCGGCCACGACGCTGGCCCGGTTTCTCCCGCCGACCGATCCGTCCAGCCGGGCCCCCCTAGCCGGCACGACGCGGCGATACCCGCCCATCCGGCCGTGATCGCGCCTGCCCCGTTCCGGGGCGGGGCATTTTGCCGATATCATCGCTCCCTGTATCCGCAACTTTCCGTGGCGCCGCCGACCGGCGCCGCGCGGCTTTCCGGGGGTGTACATGACGGTGATCGTGGTGGCAAATCCGAAGGGCGGCGTCGGCAAGAGCACGCTGTCCACCAATCTGGCCGGGTATTTCGCGGCGCAGGGCGCCTGGGTGGCGCTGGCCGACCTGGACCGGCAGCAGTCCTCGCACGGCTGGCTCGCGCTGCGGCCCGCCACGCTGCCGGTCATCGAGGCCTGGGCGCTCGACCCGAACGCGCCGGCCAAGCCGCCGCGCGGCCTCGAATACGCGGTGATCGACACGCCGGCCGGGCTGCACGGCAACCGGCTCGACCTCGCGCTCGACCTGGCCGACAAGGTGATCGTGCCGCTCCAGCCCTCGATGTTCGATATCCTCGCCACCCAGCAATTCCTCGAGCGGCTGGCCGCCGAGAAGGCGGTGCGCAAGGGGGCGGTGCAGGTCGGCATCGTCGGCATGCGCGTCGATGCGCGCACGCGCTCGGCCGAGCAGTTGCAGCGCTTCGTCGAGGGGCTCGAGCTGCCGGTGCTCGGCTACCTGCGCGACACGCAGAACTACGTGCAGGTGGCCGCGCACGGCCTGACCTTGTGGGATGTCGCCCGCAGCCGCGTCGAGAAGGATCTCGAGCAGTGGCAGTCGATCGTCGACTGGGCGCAGGCCAGGCCGGGCAAGGCCGACTGAGCCTGGGGCGGGGCATCAAAAACGAAACCCGCCGTTCTCGCGAACGGCGGGTTTCCGCTGCCGGCGGCCGCGAACGGCGCGGCGCTCAGGTCCAGCTCTGGGTCGGCACGTGGTCGCGGCTGCCCTTCATCCTGTTGTGCTCGTCGACGAACACCAGGTCCGGCTTCCAGCCGGACTTCAGGTCGGCCTCGTCGACCACCGCGAACGCGGCGATGATCACCAGGTCGCCGAGCTGCGCGCGCCGCGCCGCCGAGCCGTTCAGCGAGATCATGCCGCTGCCGCGCTCGCCCTTGATCGCGTAGGTCGAGAAACGCTCGCCGTTGTTGATGTTCCAGATGTCGATCCGCTCGTTCTCGACGATGTTCGAGGCTTCGAGCAGGTCCTCGTCGATCGCGCAGGAGCCTTCGTAGTGAAGCTCGCAGTGCGTGACCGTGGCGCGGTGGATCTTCGATTTCAGCATGTGGCGCTGCATGGTGTGTCCTGATGCGGTGAGGCGGAAGCGCGACGGCGGGCCGTCAGATTTCCAGGTTGTCGATGAGGCGCGTGGCGCCGAGCTTGGCGGCGGCCAGCACCACCAGCGGCTCGCCGCCCTCGAGCTGTTCGGCGCTCGGCGCGACCAGGTTGGCGCGGCGGCGGATCGCGATGTAGTCGGGCTGCCAGCCGCGCGTGGCCAGCGCCTCGCGGGCCGCGGTCTCGACCTTGGCCAGGTCGCGCTCGCCGCCGAGCACCGTCTCGCGCACGCGCTGCAGCGCGCGCGCCAGCTCGGGCGCCTCGGCGCGCTCGGCCTCGCTCAGGTAGCGGTTGCGCGAGGACAGCGCCAGGCCGTCGTCGTTGCGCACCGTTTCGGCGGCCACGATGTCCACCGGCAGCGCGAGCTGGTGGCACATGCGGCGCACGATCATCAGCTGCTGGTAATCCTTCTTGCCGAACACCGCCACCTTCGGCTGCACGCAGGCCATCAGCTTGGTGACCACGGTGCACACGCCGGTGAAGAAGCCGGGGCGGAACTCGCCCTCCAGGATGTCGCCCAGGTCGTGGGGCGGCTGCACGCGGTATTCCTGCGGCTCCGGGTACAGGTCGCGCTCGGTCGGCGCGAACAGCACGTAGACGTTTTCGCTCTGCAGCTTCTCGATGTCGTCCTGCAGCGTGCGCGGGTACTTGTCGAAATCCTCGTTCGGGCCGAACTGCAGCCGGTTCACGAAGATGCTCGCGACCACCGGGTCGCCATGCTGGCGCGCGAGCCGCATCAGCGACAGATGGCCTTCATGCAGGTTGCCCATCGTCGGCACGAAGGCCGTGCGGTTCTGGCCGCGCAACTGGTCGCGCAGCTCCTGGATCGTGCTGATGACTTTCATGGTCGGTAGAGCGGTTCCTCGCGCGCATCGCGCGTTGCCGCCGCGCGGGGCGCGGCCTCGTGGTCGGACGGTTCGCTGGCCCGCGAGCCGGGCAGGGCGCGAGCGTCGGCGATTGTAGAGGATTTGCGGCTGAAGCGCACCGATAAGCGCACGATCGTTCGCTTTTTATCCGGGCGCGCCGCGCGAAAGGCAGGACAGACGGGGCCGTGCCGGCCCGTCTTCGAGACGAAAGGGGAGGAAGCCGCGGGAGGAAACAGCGCGAGGCCTGGCGCGCCCGCCTCAGGCCGGCAGGTAGGCCAGGCGCACGTAGATCGGCGCGAAGGGCTCGGGCTGGGTGATCTCGATCAGCGATTCGCGCGCCAGCTCGAGCATGGCGATGAAGTTGACCACCACCACCGGCACGCCGCGCGAGGTGTCGAACAGCTCGGCGAACTCCATGAAGCGCACGTTCTGCAACTGCCGCAGGATCAGGCTCATGTGCTCGCGCACCGACAGCTCCTCGCGCGAGATCTTGTGATGCTGAACCAGCTTGGCGCGCTTGAGCACGTCGGCCCAGGCCGCGCGCAGGTCGTCGGAATCGACGTCCGGGAAGCGCGGGGTGATGCTCTGCTCGATGTAGACCTCGGCGCGCAGGAAGTCGCGGCCGAGCTGCGGCAGTTGGTCGAGCCGCTGCGCGGCCAGCTTCATCTGCTCGTATTCGAGCAGGCGGCGCACCAGCTCGGCGCGCGGATCCTCGGCTTCCTCGCCGGTGTCGGCCTTCTTGACCGGCAGCAGCATGCGCGACTTGATCTCGATGAGCATCGCCGCCATCAGCAGGTACTCGGCCGCCAGCTCCAGGTTCGACTCGCGGATCTGGTCGACGTAGCCGAGGTACTGGGCGGTGACCTCGGCCATCGGGATGTCGAGCACGTTGAAGTTCTGCTTGCGGATCAGGTACAGCAGCAGGTCCAGCGGGCCCTCGAAGGTCTCCAGGAAGACCTCGAGCGCGTCGGGCGGGATGTAGAGATCCTGCGGCAGCTTGAACAGCGGCTCGCCGTACAGGCGCGCGAAGGCGGCGACGCCGTCCACCGTGTCGGGCGTCGAATCGGCGCCGGCACGCGCGGTGAGCGCGTCCTCGGGCGGGGCGGCGGCCTCGTCGGCGGCGCTCACGGGATCAGAAGTTCTGGTAGTAGACGTAGGAGGTCTGCTTGACGCGCGATTGCTGCTGCTCCGAACGCTCGTCGAGGTCGATCGGCTGCTTGTCCCACAGCAGGGCGCGGCCCTTGCGCTGCTCGTCTTCCAGCGTCGGCTTCTGTTGCTTGAGCTGGTTCAGAAATTGCGTGACGTCGGACGTGTACGACATGGTGGGTTCCGTTCGAGACGGGCCGGTGCGCGCTTGGCGCCGCCGCCCGGGTTGGGGATGGCGGGATTTTACCGCATCGCGGGGAACAGCCGGCGTTCAGGCGCGTCGAATGCCCGCGGTGTGTATCTGCACGCGTGCTTTTGAAGATCTTTCAAGCTTTGGCCTCTGTGGCGCCATGTCGCTGTGGTCAAATGTGGTTTTTTCATCCGATCAATTTCCGAGGGGGCGGTATTTGACAGGGCTGGCCATTCCACCCGATGCGCGTCGTGCCCGCCGCAAGGCGATCCCGGGCGCCGAGGCGATCGTTTCCAGCAAGGCGATGCCTGCCAGCCAGGCGAGTTCCGCCGGCCAGGCGCCGTCGCCGTCTTCCCGCTTCCCGTTGCTGCCGCGCCTGGTCCGCCTGACGCTGGGCGGCTGCCTGGCGGCCAGCATCGCGCTGCCGGCCTGGGCCAAGTACAGCGTCGATATCGACGCGCCGCGCTCGGTGCGCAAGCTGCTCGAGCAGCACCTCGACGTCTCGCGCTTCGCCAAGCGCGACGACATCTCCGACGACCAGTTCGAGTTCCTGATTACCGCCACGCCCCAGCAGGTGCGCGACCTGACCGCCACCGAGGGTTATTTCTCGCCGGTGGTCTCGACCGACGTGCGCAACCGCGACGGCAAGCGTTCGGTGACGGTCAAGGTGGACCCGGGCCCGCAGACCGACGTGGCCGGCGTCGACCTGCAGTTCAAGGGCCCCGTCGGCACCGAGGACCCGAAGCAGGAAACCGCGGCGCGGCTGGCCTTCTCGCTGCACGAGGGCGATGCCTTCACGCAGTCGGGCTGGGACGGCGCCAAGAATGCCGCGCTCAAGCAACTGCAGTCATATCGCTACCTGGGCGCGAAGATCGTCAGCTCGCAGGCGCGCATCGATCCGCGCACGCGCACCGCGAAGCTCGCGGTGAGCTTCGACAGCGGGCCGACCTTCACGATGGGCGCGCTCGACGTGTCGGGCGTGCGGCGTTATCCCGAGAAGATCGTCACCAACGTCAACCCGCTCGGCGTGGGCGAGATCTACGACGTGCAGCGCATCAACGAGCTGCAGCGCCAGTTGCAGAACACGCCGTATTACGCGAGCGTGGCGATCGACGTCGGCGACGACACCAGCAAGCCCGAGGACACGCCGGTCCACGTGAAGGTCAGCGAGTATCCCTACAACAGCGTGCGCGGCGGGGTCGGCTACGCGACCGATACCGGGCCGCATGTCCAGGGCTCCTATACCTATCTCGACACCTTCGGCGCGGCCTGGCCGCTGCAGGTGTCGGGGCGCATCGACCAGATCCAGCAATACGGGCAGGTCCAGCTCTCGATGCCGCCGAGCCCGCACGGCTGGACCAACAGCGCGCTGGCCTCGTACACCAACACCAACGTGTCGGACGTGCGCATCTACAGCGCGCGCCTGGGCCTGCAGCGCACCAAGACCAGCCAGAACATCGACTATTCCTACTCGATCATGTTCTACCAGGACCGGCTGGACCAGAACGGCGCCGGCCCGACCACCAGCCGCGCGCTGGTGCCGCAATGGTCCTGGACGCGGCGCAACGTCGACGATCCGCTGTTCCCGCGCTCGGGCAACCTGATCCACGCCGAGGCCGGCTTCGCCGTGAAGGGCGTGCTGACCGACCAGAGCTTCATCCGCGGTTACGCGCGCGGCCAGCAGTACATCCCGATCGGCAAGCGCGACCTGATCTTCTTCCGTGCCGAGCTGGGCGGCGTGTTCACCAGCGGCGGCTCGGCCGGCATCCCGGCCTCGCTGCTGTTCCGCGCGGGCGGCTCGAACTCGGTGCGCGGCTACGGCTACCAGAGCATCGGCAACAGCGTGGACGGCTCGGTGCTGCCGACCAAGTACCTGATGACGGGCACCGCCGAATACCAGCACTGGTTCAACCACGACTGGGGCGCGGCGACCTTCTTCGATGTCGGCACCGCCACCGATGCCTGGGGCGAGCGGGTGTTCTATCCGGGCGTCGGGCTCGGCGCGCGCTGGCGCAGCCCGGTCGGGCCGGTCAATGTCGACCTCGCCTATGGCCTGCGCAATCGCAGCGTGCGTCCCTACCTGACGCTCGGCATCGCATTCTGACGAGGGTTTTCCGGATTCCAGCATGACCAAGCACGATTCCCCGCCACCGCCGAACGACGCGCCGCCGCCGCGAGACGAGCCCCGCCAGCCGCCGCCGCGCCGGCCGCGCCGGCTCGGCCGCGCGCTGGCCTGGAGCGCCGGCGTGCTGCTGCTGGTGGTGGTGCTGCTGGCCGGCGCGCTGGCCGCGGCGGTGATGACCGAGCGCGGCACGCGGCTGGCCTGGCAGGCGGCCGTGGCGGTGTTGGGCGGGCGGCTCTCGGGCACGCTGGAGGGCGGTTCGCTGGCCGAGGGCGTGAGGATCTCGAAGCTGGCCTGGGTTCCCCCCGGCGGCAAGGGCACCGAGGTGCGGATCGACCATGTGGAAGGGCGCTGGGCGCTCACGCGCGCGCCGCTGCGCTTCACGCTCGACTACCTGCGCGCCGGCACCATCGACGTGACGGTCGTGCCGTCGCCGTCCGAGACCACGCCCACCACGCTGCCGGAGAATCTCGATCTTCCGTTGCAACTGACGCTGCGCGAGCTGCGCTTCGATACGCTGCGCATCCACGAGGCGGGCTCGACCACCGAGCTGACGAAACTGCTCGCGCACGGCCAGAGCGATCGACGCCATCACGCGCTCACGCTGGAGCGGCTCGATACGCCGTTCGGCGCGCTGACGGCCGATGTGCGGCTCGACGGCGCGCGCCCGTTCGCGATCGCCGGCACGGCCGGTTATTCGGGCAAGGTGTCGAACGAGCAGGTCGACGCGCATGCCACGCTGTCGGGCTCGCTCGAGGCGCTGGTGCTCGACCTCGACGCTTCCGGGATGAAGCTGGCCGGGCGCGCCCATGTGGAGGCCGCGCCGTTCGGCGCGGTGCCGCTCACGCGCGCCACGCTGGCCTTCGATCACGTCAATCCGCGCGCGCTCGCGCCGGGCGCGCCGCAGGCCGACCTGGCGGTGCGCGCCGCGCTGGCGCCGGCCGGCGAGTTGGCGGCCCAGGACGACAGCGTCTCGGGGCGCGCGCTGGCCGCGCTCGCGGCTTCGTCGGCTTCGTCGGCTTCCTCGGCGACGGCTGCCTCGGCTAGCCAAGTGGCGGCGGCTGCGGCTTCCGCTGCGTCGTCGTCGACGGCCGCATCGCGCAGTCAACTCGCGGCAGCGTCCCCGGCTTCCGCCGCGAGCGCCGGCTCGGCCGCTGCCGCGTCTTCCGCGTCCGTTGCGCAGCACGGCGCCGCCGCGGGCAAGCCACCGCTGGTGGTGGCCGGCACGCTGTCGGTGGTCAATGCGGCGCCCGGCACGCTGGCCGAAGGCAAGATCCCGCTGGTCGACATCCACGCCAGGCTGCGCCTGGATGCCCACACGCAGCGCATCGACGATTTCGTGATGCGCATGCTGCGCGAGGGCAGCGTGACGGGCGGCGGCGCGCTGGCCGCCTCGCGCGGCCGCTTCGACCTGAAGCTGGCGAATCTCGACCCGACGCTGTTCTCCAGCGCGGTGCGGCCGATGCGGCTCGGCGGCCCGGTCGCCGTCACGCTCGACGGCGGCTCGCAGCGCGCCACGGTCGAGCTGAGCGATCCGAAGCTCGCGCTGGGCCTGAGCGCCGACCTCACCACCGACGCGAACGCCACCACCATCCAGCGCGCGCGCGTGTCGGCGGGCAAGGGACGCGTCGACCTGAGCGGCGTGCTCAAGCACGACAAGAATTCGAGCTACCAGTTCAAGGCGAACCTGGTCGACTTCAATCCGCTGGCCTTCTCGACGCTGAACCCGGGTAGCTCGGCCCCCCCGAAGGGCGGGGCGGGCGGCAAGGGCCGGGCCGCCGCGACGGCCAACGCGAAGCGCGGCGCGACCGCCACCGCGAAGACCGCGACGGCAAGCGCGACCCGGACCGCCGCCGCGCCGTCCCGCGCGGGCCGGCCCGTCGATGCGCGCGTCAACGGCACGCTCACGGCGAGCGGCGCGCTCGCGCCGGCCCTCACCACGAAACTGCAGTTCCGGCTCGGCGACAGCGTCTACGACGGCGTGCCGATGACGGGGCAGGGCACCGTGCAGGTGGCCGGCACGCGCCTGTTGCCGAGCACGGCCGAACTCTCGGTGGCGGGCAACCAGGTCTCGCTGAACGGCAGCTTCGGCGCGCCGGGCGACCGGCTGCGCTTCGCGATCGACGCGCCGCAGCTCGACCGGCTCGGCTTCGGCCTGCAAGGGCTGGTCGCCGCGCACGGCGAGGTGACCGGCAGCATCGCGCATCCGAACGTCGCGGCCGACTACCGAGCCACCGGCGTGGTGGTCGGCAGCAACCGGATCGGCTCGGCCGAGGGCAGCGCCGAGATCCGCGACGGCGCGAATGGCGCGCTGTCGCTGACGGTCGATGCCAGCGACCTGGCGCTGGGCTCGCTCGACCTGAAATCGGTCAAGGCGAAACTGGCCGGCACGCGCGCGCGACATACGCTGCAGGCCTCGGCGATCGGCAATGCCGAAGGGCGCGTGATCAACCTGCAACTGGCCGCGGCGGGCGGCCTGGTCGAGACCGGTGGCGGCAGCCGCTGGGACGGCACCGTCTCGCAACTGGTCAATCGCGGCACGCCGGCCGTTTCGCTCGACGCGCCGCTGACGGTTTCGGCCGGCGCCGATCGCGTGATCCTGGGCGCCAGCAAGCTGACCGTCGAGGGCGCGGTGCTCACGCTGCGCAGCTTCGCGCTCGACCACGGCACGATCCGCACCGCCGGCACGCTCAGCAACCTGTCGATCGCGCGCGCCCTGCAGGTGCGCGAGTTCCTGACCGGCGAACGCGCACCGGTGCGCACCGACCTCGTGCTCGACGGCGACTGGGACCTGACGCTGGCGGCCAACGCCAGCGGTCACGTGCAGATCCGCCGCCGCGCCGGCGACGTGACGATCGAGGCCGGGCGCGGGATCGCCTCGCTCGGCATCACCGCCCTTGAGGCGCGCGCCGAATTCGGCGCGGGCAACCGGCTCAACGCCACCGTGCATGCCAAGGCGAGCCGGATCGGCACCGCCGACGCGACGCTCGGCATCCCGTTCGCGATGCGCGACGGGGTGATCGGCGTGGCCGAGAACGGCCCGCTGTCGGGGAAGATCGACGTCGACCTGCCGGCGCTGCGCACCACCGGCGGCCTGCTCGGGCCGAGCTACCTGTTCGACGGGCGTGCCGCGCTCAAGCTGAGCGTGGCCGGCACGCCGGCCAAGCCGGACCTGTCGGGCATGCTGACCGGCGACAATCTCTCGGTGACGGTGGTCGACCAGGGCGTGCAGTTGAAGGACGGCATCGTGCGCGTGAAGCTGACCGACAACCTGGTCGACTTCCAGCAGGTCGAGTTCCACGGCGCCGACGGCACGCTGCGCGCCCTGGGCCGCGTGCGGCTGGACGGCAACGCGCCGGACCTGAGCGCCAGCGTGGTGGCCGACAAGCTCGAGCTGTTCGCCTCGCCCGATCGCAAGCTCTCGCTGTCGGGCAGCGCCAGCGTGAAGAACGACGGCCCGCGCGGCCAGCTCGCCATCGACGGCAAGTTCACGGTCGATCGCGCGCTGTTCGACCTGCCGGAATCCTCGGCGCCCTCGCTGTCCGACGACGTGGTGATCGTGCGCCCGGACGGCACCGTGCCGGGCGAGGTCAAGACCGTGGCCGGCGTGCCGAAGTCGATCGCCGAGAAGCCGGCGCCGGCGCTCGGGCCGCGCGCCAATATCGATATCGACCTGGGCAACCAGTTCCGCTTCAAGGGGCATGGCGCCGATCTCGGCCTGCGCGGCACCATCACCGTGATGAGCGCGCCGGGCACGCCGCTGCGCGCGGTAGGCAACGTGCGCGTGACCGAGGGCTCCACTTATTCGACCTTCGGCCGCAAGCTGTCGATCGAGAACGGCTTCTTCACCTTCAACGGGCCGATCGCGAACCCCGGCATCAACATCCTCGCGATGCGCCGCAACCAGGAGGTCGAGGCCGGCGTGCAGGTCACCGGCACCGTGCAGTCGCCGACCGCCAAGCTGGTGTCCGAGCCGAACGTGACCGACAACGAGAAGCTGTCCTGGCTGCTGTTCGGGCACGGCACCGACCAGGGCAACAACCTGGGCCAGCAGAACACCATGACCACCGCGCTGGCCCTGCTCGGCAGCGCCACCGGCAAGCGCGTGGCGCAGACGGTCGGCCTCGACGAGTTCACCATCGGCCGCAGCGACGTGGGCCTGACCGATCCGCAGGTGGTGCAGCTCTCGAAGGCGATCAACGAGCGCTTCGTGCTCGGCTACGAGCAGGGCCTGCAGTCGGCCAGCAATGCCTTCAAGGCGACCCTCAACCTGTCGCGCTTCTGGTCGGTGTCGGCCTATGGCGGCACCTTCCAGGGCGTCGACCTGAACTACACGCGGCGCTTCGATCGCTGGTGGTGGGCGCGGCGGCACTGAGGCCTCGCGTGGATTCGCGCCCCAGGCCAGGCGCCGTTCGCTCGCGAGCGGCGATCGTTCCGGCCGCGTGAAATGAAAAAGCCCGCTCACGAGGAGCGGGCTTTTTGCTGGTTCGCGCTTGCGGCTTGTCGATCAGCTCACGCGCATGCCGGGCTTGGCGCCGCTGTGCGGCTCGAGGATGTAGAGGCCCGGTTCGGCGTTCTCGTCCTTCGACGAGGCGGCCAGCACCATGCCTTCCGACATGCCGAACTTCATCTTGCGCGGCGCGAGGTTGGCGACCATCACCGTCAGCTTGCCGACCAGGTCTTCCGGCTTGTAGGCCGACTTGATGCCCGAGAACACGTTGCGGGTGGTTTCCTCGCCGACGTCGAGCGTCAGTTGCAGCAGCTTGTCCGAGCCCTCGACGGCCTGGCAGGCGACGATCTTCGCGATGCGCAGGTCGATCCTGGTGAAATCGTCGATCGAGATGGTGCCGTCGCCGGCCGGCGCGGCGGCTTCCTTGGCAGGCTTCTTCTTCGCGTCCTTGGCATCCTTCGAGGCCTTGGCCGCGCCCTCGGCGCTGGCGGCCGCGTCGGTGGCGCCCAGCGAGTCGCGGTTGGCGGCCAGCAGTGCCTCGATCTGCTTCGGGTCGACGCGCGTCATCAGGTGCTGGTAGGCATGGATCGGCTGCGTCGAGGACAGCGGCGTGGCCGCGCTGGCCCAGCTGAGCGGCGCGATGCCGAGGAAGGCCTCGACGGCCTCCACCAGCTTCGGCAGCACCGGCTTGAGCGCCAGCGACAGCAGGCGGAACGCTTCCAGGCTGACGCTGCAGGTCTCGTGCAGGGCCACCGCGTTGGCCGGGTCCTTGGCCTGCTCCCAGGGCTTGGCGGTATCGACGTAGCCGTTCACGGCGTCGGCCAGCTCCATGGTCTGGCGCAGCGCGCGGCCATACTCGCGCGCCTCGTAGTGCGCGGCGATCTGCGGGATCGCCTCGCGCAGCGAGGCCAGCAGCGGGTGGTTCATCGCGCTGTCCTGCACGCGGCCCTCGAAGCGCTTGATCAGGAAGCCCGCCGCGCGGCTCGCGATGTTCACGTACTTGCCGACCAGGTCGCTGTTCACGCGCGCCTGGAAGTCCGCGAGGTTCAGGTCGAGGTCTTCCATGGTCGCGTTCAGCTTGGCCGCGTAGTAGTAGCGCAGCCATTCCGGGTTCATGCCGGTGTCGATCACGCTCTTGGCGTTGATGAAGGTGCCGCGCGACTTCGACATCTTCGTGCCGTCCACCGTCAGGAAGCCGTGCGCGAACACGTTGGTCGGCGTGCGATGGCCCGAGAACTCGAGCATCGCCGGCCAGAACAGCGTGTGGAAATAGAGGATGTCCTTGCCGATGAAGTGATACTGCTCGGCGGTCGAGCCGGGGCGGGTCCAGGCCTCGAAATCGAGGCCGAGCCGGTCGGCGAGGTTCTTGAAGCTCGCGTAGTAGCCGACCGGCGCGTCGAGCCAGACGTAGAAGTACTTGCCGGGCGCGCCGGGGATCTCGAAGCCGAAGTAGGGGGCGTCGCGCGAGATGTCCCAGTCGGCCAGCTTGGCCTCGCCTGCGTCGCCGAGCCATTCGCGCATCTTGTTGGTGGCCTCGGGCTGCGCCAGGCCGCCGACCCAGCCGCGCAGGAAGTTCTCGCAGCGCGGGTCGGAGAGCTTGAAGAAGTGGTGCGTCGAGGTCTTGCGCACCGGCGTGGCGCCCGACACCACCGAGTAGGGATTGATCAGCTCGGTGGGCTGGTAGGTCGAGCCGCAGACCTCGCAGCTGTCGCCGTATTGATCCTTGGCATGGCACTTCGGGCACTCGCCCTTGATGAAGCGGTCCGGCAGGAACATCTCCTTGACCGGGTCGTAGGCCTGCTCGATGTCGCGCTCGGCGATCAGGCCCGCTTCCTTCAGCGCGAGGTAGATGTTCTCGCTGAGGACGCGGTTCTCCTCGGAATCGGTGGTGTAGAAATTGTCGAAGGAGATCCCGAAGCTGTCGAAATCGCGCTTGTGCTCGCCCCAGACGCGCTCGATCAGCTGCTTCGGGCTCAGGCCTTCCTGTTCCGCGCGCAGCATGATCGGCGTGCCGTGCGTGTCGTCGGCGCCGACGTAGTAGACCTCGTGGCCGTGCATTCGCAGCGTCCGCACCCAGATGTCGGTCTGGATGTACTCGACCAGGTGGCCGATGTGGATTTGCCCGTTCGCATAGGGCAGTGCGGAGGTGACGAGGATCTGGCGGCGGCTCGAAGGCGCGCCGGCCTGCACGGTATTGAGGTCGGATGCGGACATAGGGTCGTCTGGAAAGCCGCGACGGGTGCGGCGGTAGCACGGGGGAAACGCGTAGGAGTCTGCGATTCTAGCAGGCGGGCGGGAATCGATCGCCGCCTCGCGCGCGGGCTGCCGGAAAGGGCCGTTTTCGTGCCGTTTTCAGCCCGCAAACACGGCAAGGCGCGGATTCTTCGTCGATAGCCGTGACAGTCTTTCGATATGCTTTCGTCGATGCCGGGCTCGGCGGCGGCAGCGATTCGCCGGCACTGGCCAGCTGGTTCGGGAAGGGGAGAGGCGCGGAGGAAATCGACGCGCCATCGCCCGGATTGCTGCGCTGCAGCAGGCGAGCGGCAGGCAAAAAAAACCGGGGCGACTTTTGCCCCGGAGCAACAACGACAAGAGGAGAATGGTGACGCGTCTGCAAAGCAACAGTCGCGTACCGTAAGGAAAGACCCGGCGCTTTCGAATAAGTTCGAAAAAATTTGCGAATCTTCACAGACAGCCGCGAAAGCCTTGCCGGGCGGGCCTGTGCGCATCGCGCACAGGCCCGCCCATCCTCCCGCGAGTCGTCCTCGCTTACTGCTGCGGCTGTTGCGGCGCGCGCAGGTAGATCTCGACGCGGCGGTTCTGCGCGCGGCCGGCCTCGGTGGCGTTGTCGGCCACCGGGTTCGAGGCGCCCATGCCTTGCGCGCCCAGGCGGCCGCCCGCGACGCCGCGCTGCACCAGCGCGGTCACCACGCTTTGCGCGCGGTTCTGCGACAGCGTCTGGTTATGCGCGGCCGAACCCGTGCTGTCGGTGTAGCCGACCACCGAGGCGGTGATCTGCGGGTTCTGGTTCAGCGTCGAGGCCAGGTCGTTGAGCAGCGGGGCGAAGGCCGGCGTGATCGCGTACTGGTCGGTCGCGAAGGTCACCGAGCTCGGCACGTTCAGCTTCAGCGAGCCGTCCGGCTGTTCCGTCACCTGGGTGCCGGTCTTCTGGGCCGACGGTGCCAGGCGGTTCTTGATCGCCTGCCAGTTGTAGCCGGTCACGCCGCCGACCAGGGCGCCGACGCCGGCGCCGATCGCCGCGCCCTTGCCGCCGCCCGCGAGAGCGCCGATGCCCGCGCCGAGTGCCGCGCCGGCACCGGTGCCGACGGCGGTGTTGTTGCCTTGCGGCGAGGCGCAGCCAGCCAGCAGGGCGCCTGCGAGGGCGAAGACGGACAAGCGCGTCGCGATTTTGGTATTCATGTCGAGTTCCTCTCTGAAGTGAACGAGTCGGTCACTACGCGGTGGAGCGCCTCGCGTGGACGAGGCGCCTCAGGCGGGCCGCATGCCCCGTTCGGGACCAAGGCTGTTCGGACGGAGCGGCGTCCAGCCTCTACAATATAGGCGCTGCGGGGCCGATGTGTCCCCGACCTGCACCGCCCGCGATCATTGCGCCGCGGCCGGTTTCGCGCAATGTCGTGCAATAAATTCTTTCACTTTTCCCGTCCGCTGCGCCGCAATCTGACGATTGATGACGTTTCGTCGGCAGAATCGTCGGTATCGAGGCGATTCCGTGACATGCGGGCGAGGTGGTACCCACGGAGTTTCGATGAGTATTGAACGGGCCACTGTCGACGCCGCGCTCGCGGCGCTCGTCGACCCCAACACCGGCCGCCCCTACGCCGCCAACAAGGGCATTCGCGAGGTCTCGATCGACGGCGACACGGTTTCCGTCAGCGTGGTGCTCGGTTACCCGGCGCTCAGCCAGCACGAGGACGTGCGCCAGCGCGTGGCCACCGCGCTGGCCCAGGTGCCGGGCGTGCGCGCCGCGCGCGTGGCGGTCAGCCAGGACATCGTCGCCCATACCGTGCAGCGCGGCGTGAAGCTGCTGCCGAACGTGAAGAACATCGTGGCGGTGGCCTCGGGCAAGGGCGGCGTGGGCAAGAGCACCACCGCCGTCAACCTGGCGCTGGCGCTGTCGCAGGAAGGCGCCTCGGTGGGCATCCTCGACGCCGACATCTACGGCCCCTCGCTGCCGACCATGCTCGGCGTGCACGGCCGCCCCGACTCGCCCGACGACAAGTCCATGAACCCGCTGGTGGGCCACGGCCTGCAGGCCAACTCGATCGGCTTCCTGATCGACGAGGACAATCCGATGGTCTGGCGCGGGCCGATGGCGACCTCGGCGCTGGAACAGTTGCTGCGACAGACCAACTGGCAGGATCTGGACTACCTGATCGTCGACATGCCGCCGGGCACCGGCGACATCCAGCTCACGCTGGCGCAGCGCGTGCCGGTGACCGGCGCGGTGATCGTCACCACGCCGCAGGACATCGCCCTGCTCGACGCCAAGAAGGGCCTCAAGATGTTCGAGAAGGTGGGCATCCCGATCCTCGGCATCGTCGAGAACATGAGCATCCACGTCTGCTCGAACTGCGGGCACGAGGAACACGTGTTCGGCGCGGGGGGCGCGGCGCGCATGGCGGCCGACTACGGCGTGCCGGTGCTCGGCAGCCTGCCGCTGGACATCGCGATCCGCGAGCAGGCCGACAGCGGCACGCCGACCGTGGCCGCCGCGCCCGATTCCGCGGTGGCGGCGCGCTATCGCGAGATCGCGCGGCAGGTGGCGATCGCGATCGCCGAGCGCGCGAAGGACATGAGCGCGAAATTCCCCTCGATCGTGGTTCAAAATACGTAAAACCAGGCGCACGGCGATGTTTCACGCAGGGCAGCCGGGGTATGATGACGACTTTTCCCCTGGTCCCCTTTTTCTGTACGGCCAGCGCGGCTGCCTACCCGGCAAGCGCGCCGGCGTGAGGATCGCATGAAACAACGATTCGACGGGACGGCTGGCGTCACCGCGCTCGCCGTCCTGGCCGCGACGGTCCTGCTCAATGGCTGCACCTCCTTCGCGTCGACCCACGAGAAGCGCGCCGACGCGATGCTGCAGCCGACCGTCGGCAGCCAGACGCGCGGCGCCGTGAGCTTCGTCGAGCGCCCCGACGGGGTGCAGGTCACCTACAACATCGTCGGCCTGCCGCCCAACAGCGACCACGCGCTGCAGATCCACGAGCGCGGCGACTGCAACGCCGTGGACGGCTCCAGCGCCGGCCCGGTGTTCGCGCCCGCGGCCGACCGGCTGCGCGCCGGCGCGCGCGTGGCGGGCGACCTCGGCAACCTCCATGCCGATTCCACCGGCGTGGCGGCCGGCTTCATCGTGGCCCCCGACCTCGCGCTCGACGGCGTGCGCTCGGTGCTCAACCGCTCGGTCCTGATCCATCGCGACGCCAGCGACCCGGCCTTCCCCCAGCACGGCGCGGGGCCCGGCCTCGCCTGCGGCGTGGCGCGCCAATGACGCGCCGCCGCGCGGCGGCCGCGATCGCGTAAAATGTGCGCCTTTCCCTGCCGCCGGCCCGCCCGGCGGCGCGACCCCGATCTGTAGCCTTACCTGGCGCCTTTTTATGAGCATCAAGTCCGACAAGTGGATCCGGCGCATGGCCGAGCAACACAAGATGATCGAGCCCTTCGTGCCCGACCAGGTCCGCGCCTCCGAGGACGGCCGCAGGATTGTCAGCTACGGCACCTCGAGCTACGGCTACGACATCCGCTGCGCCGACGAATTCAAGATCTTCACCAACATCAATTCGACCATCGTCGATCCCAAGAACTTCGACGAGGGCTCCTTCGTCGACTTCAAGGGCGATGTCTGCATCATCCCGCCGAACTCGTTCGCGCTGGCGCGCACCGTCGAATACTTCCGGATCCCGCGCACCGTGCTGACGGTCTGCCTGGGCAAGTCCACCTACGCGCGCTGCGGCATCATCGTCAACGTCACGCCCTTCGAGCCCGAATGGGAAGGCTACGTGACGCTCGAGTTCTCGAACACCACGCCGCTGCCGGCCAAGATCTACGCGAACGAGGGCGTCGCGCAGGTGCTGTTCTTCGAGAGCGACGAGGTCTGCGACGTGTCCTACGCCGATCGCGGCGGCAAGTACCAGGGCCAGCGCGGTGTCACGCTGCCGAAAACCTGATCTGGTTGTTTACCCGCTACGCCAACCAGTGACCGGGTGACCGCTGTGCTTCGCGCGCCGCGGTCGTTCTTTTTGGAGATTCGCCCATGAAGTTTCGTTTTCCCGTCGTCATCATCGACGAAGATTTCCGCTCCGAGAACATCTCGGGCTCCGGCATCCGGGCACTTGCCGAAGCGATCGAGAAGGAAGGGGTGGAAGTCCTCGGCCTGACGAGCTACGGCGATCTGACCTCGTTCGCGCAGCAGTCGAGCCGCGCGTCGTGCTTCATCCTGTCGATCGACGATGACGAGCTGATGCTCGGGGAAACCGGCCCGGACGGCGAACTGCCCGAACTGGCCACCGCCATCCTGGAACTGCGCGCCTTCGTGACCGAAGTGCGCCGCCGCAACGCCGACATCCCGATCTTCCTGTACGGCGAGACGCGTACCTCGCGCCATATCCCGAACGACGTGCTGCGCGAGCTGCACGGCTTCATCCACATGTTCGAGGACACGCCGGAGTTCGTGGCGCGCCACATCATCCGCGAGACCAAGGTCTACCTCGATTCGCTGGCGCCGCCGTTCTTCAAGGAGCTGGTCAAGTACGCCGACGAGGGCTCCTATTCGTGGCACTGCCCGGGGCACTCGGGCGGGGTGGCCTTCCTGAAGAACCCGCTCGGCCAGATGTTCCACCAGTTCTTCGGCGAGAACATGCTGCGCGCCGACGTCTGCAACGCCGTCGACGAACTCGGCCAGCTGCTCGACCATACCGGCCCGGTGGCCGCCTCGGAGCGCAATGCCGCGCGCATCTTCAGCGCCGACCACCTGTTCTTCGTCACCAACGGCACCTCGACCTCGAACAAGATCGTCTGGCACGCCAACGTGGCGCCGGGCGACATCGTGCTGGTCGACCGCAACTGCCACAAGTCGATCCTGCACGCGATCACCATGACGCATGCGATTCCCGTGTTCCTGACGCCGACGCGCAACCACTTCGGCATCATCGGGCCGATCCCGCGCGACGAGTTCAAGCCGGAGAACATCCGCAAGAAGATCGAGGCGAACCCGTTCGCCCGCGAGGCGCTGCAGAAGAACCCGAACGCCAAGCCGCGGATCCTGACGATCACCCAGAGCACCTACGACGGCGTGATCTACAACGTCGAGCACATCAAGGACCTGCTGGGCGACCTGCTCGACACGCTGCACTTCGACGAGGCCTGGCTGCCGCACGCGGAATTCCACGAGTTCTACCGCGACATGCACGCGATCGGCGCGGGCCGACCGCGCACCGGCTCGCTGGTGTTCGCCACGCACTCCACCCACAAGCTGCTGGCCGGCATCTCGCAAGCCTCGCAGATCGTGGTGCAGGACTCGGAGAACCGCACCTTCGACAAGCACCGCTTCAACGAGGCCTACCTGATGCATACCTCGACCAGCCCGCAGTACGCCATCATCGCCTCGTGCGACGTGGCCGCCGCGATGATGGAGCCGCCCGGCGGCACCGCGCTGGTCGAGGAGTCGATCGCCGAGGCGATCGAGTTCCGCCGCGCGATGCGCAAGGTCGACGCCGAATACGGCGACGACTGGTTCTTCTCGGTGTGGGGCCCGGACACGCTGCCCGAGGAAGGGATCGGCTCGCGCGAGGACTGGATCCTGCGCCCGAACGACCGCTGGCACGGCTTCGGCCCGCTCGCGGAAGGCTTCAACATGCTGGACCCGATCAAGGCCACCATCATCACCCCGGGCCTGGACGTGGACGGCGAGTTCGGCGAGACCGGGATTCCGGCGGCGATCGTCACCAAGTACCTGGCCGAGCACGGCATCATCGTCGAGAAGACGGGCCTCTACTCGTTCTTCATCATGTTCACGATCGGCATCACCAAGGGCCGCTGGAACTCGATGGTCACCGAGCTGCAGCAGTTCAAGGACGATTACGACAACAACCAGCCGCTCTGGCGCGTGCTGCCCGAGTTCGTGGCGCAGTTCCCGATCTACGAGCGCGTCGGCCTGCGCGACCTCTGCACGCAGATCCACGACGTCTACCGCGCCAACGACATCGCGCGCCTGACCACCGAGATGTATCTCTCGGACATGGAGCCGGCGATGAAGGCCTCGGACGCGTTCGCCAAGCTCGCGCACCGCGAGATCGACCGCGTGCCGCTCGACGAGCTGGAAGGGCGCGTCACCAGCATCCTGCTCACGCCGTATCCGCCGGGCATTCCGCTGCTGATCCCGGGCGAGCGCTTCAATGCCACGATCGTCAACTACCTGCGTTTCGCCCGTGATTTCAACGAGCGTTTCCCGGGTTTCCATACCGACGTGCATGGCCTGGTGGCCGAGGAAGTGAACGGGCGCGTCGAGTACTACGTCGACTGCGTGCGCGACTGACGATGAACCGGCTCGAGACTTCAGCCCTGGCGCGCGGCTCACGCGCGCGTGGTGCCTTCGCGGTGGCGCTGGCCTTCGCGAGCTGGCTCGGCGCGGCCGCGCCGGCGCGGGCCGAGGTCGCGGCCGCCGACCCGATCGACGTGGCGATGCGCCAGTGCCTGGCGCGGCGCGACCGCTCCTCGACGGTCGGCCAGATCCAGTGCATGGACGAGGCGCGCACCAAGTGGCTCGCGGCCGTCGACGAGGCCTTCCAGCAACTGACGAACGTGGCACCGCCCGCCGCCAGGCGCGGCTGGCAGGAAAGCCAGCGGCGCTGGCTGCTGTGGCGCAAGGACGAGACCCTGCTGACGCAGGCCGTCTACGCCACCACCAGCGGCACCATGTACGCGATGGCGAGCGCCGACATGCGGATCCAGCCGGTGCGCGACCGCGCGCTGTCGCTGCGCGACGCGGCCGATCGCTACGCTCGGCCCAACGGCGGCGCCGATGCCGTGCATCGCGTGCGGGCCTGCTCGGACGACGCGGCCTGCGAGCACGCGCTGTTCGACCTGAACCGCTATTACGTGAAGCTGCAAAAGCGCATGCCGGCGCGTTCGCGGCCGATGCTGGTGCGTGCCCAGCGCGCCTGGGTGAGCTTCCGCGACGGCACCACGCCGATGATCAGCGAGGAGCAGCGCGTCGACCTGATCGGCGCGCGCGTGGCCACGCTCAAGCGGCTGTCGGAGACGGTCAACAACAAGTAGACGAGAAGAGCAAAGATCGCAAGTTCGCGTCTTGCGATTCTTTGCTACTGAGCGCCAAGTAGCCGTTCTCAATCGGGAGCGGCGACATTTGCGATTTGCCTCACTCCGGCTATGAAAACGCCGAAACTATGTGAGGTATTGTTTTCGGCGGATAGAGAAAGATGCGGAGCGATAGCGCGAGCACCAGAAAGCTTCTGGAACGAAGGAACGGCGGATTTTAATTCAACTGACGGTTTATTGAGCGAATCCGGCTTCGCGAAACGTTTTCTATGACGGACTGTATTGACCTCGATGTCTGGGTATGCCGATGCTAGAGCAACGAGATCCCCGACGTACCAACTTTCAAGCTCTTGGCAAACAAGCCGGACCAGCGTATCCGGTCGGCCTGATTTGTTGCATAGTGTTTTGATGCGCTTCTTGACCGCGACGCAGTCCGCGTTGTCATTGTCTCTAACGATAACAAATCTGGCACCCGGCTCGCGCCAGCCTTGAAGCTTGCGAGGAATGCTGCGATCGAGATCGCTCTTTCCTTCATGGGGGATACAGAGGAAATCGATTTCGGCTTCCCAATCTGGGATCAGTCTTGGCAGCAAGACATTCAGTAAAGCCGCCATCGATGGTTCTTCCAGAAGAAAAATGACACGCCCCGTCACCGGTTGACCCCCTCGAACAATCCTTGTTTCCACAGATATCCGGGCAGATCACCTTGATCGAAGAGTGATCGAAGGTTGTCCGAATCGCTGGCACGAGAGATGACAGTGAAGCCATCTTCCTTTTTTAGACAGTAAATTTCGTCTAGTGTGAGTGCGTTGAGAAAGTCGGGTGAATGTGTCGAGATGAACACTTGGCCGCCACGTTCGGCATAATCACGAAACTCTTCGGCGAGCTCTGGCAGAAGTTCGGGGTAGAGTTGGTTTTCTGGCTCTTCAACCGCAAGCAGTGGAAACGGTTTTGGGTCGTGCAATAGAACCAGATACGCGAACATCTTGATAGTACCGTCGGAGACATACCTCGCGATGAACGGGTCTTTGAAGCTTCCATCCTGGAATCGGAGTACGAGGCGGCCATCTTCAGTCGGTTTGGCTTCGACTACGGAGACGCCAGGCACTCGACGCTTCATGGCATCGAGTACACCGTCGAAGCAATCGCGATGATGTTCGAAAAGGTAATTTGCAACAAGGGGAAGGTTGTCGCCGCGTGTGGACAAATGTTCCGCGTAACCATCTTCCTGGCTCGGTCTTGCTTCGGAAACGTGAAAGTCTGAAATATGCCAACTCTCGATCATTTGGCGGAATGCACTTGCGGCTTTGAATCGATCAAACTGTCCCAGGCCTTTGATAGCCAGGATATCTGTTCCATCCAGCTCCTGCTCTTCACGAGATAGTGACTCATCGGCTTTCGAAAAGTCTTCCTCATTGGTGATCGCATAGCCTTTGCCATACGTGAAATCAAGGAAGTGAAATGGGGCGCCATAGCTGCTGCGTTTATATCGCAGTACTTCACGGGCAACGACAGGGCGCCCGTTGAGATCTGGTTCGACTTTCAGCAGGTATGTGACGAGGCGCTCGCGGCCGGTAATTTCAAGCCGAAACTGTAGGGTGATTTCAATGGGTTCGTGAGCAAACCCCCGGCTCGCCAGCTCTCGAAATCCACCGCGCTTTGCAACGGCTTTCCCGACGTTCATCACCAGTGCATCCTTGAGAAAAGAAAACACGTCAAAAAGCGTGGTCTTTCCTGTGCCGTTCGCGCCGACTAGTACGCATAGGCGCGGAATGTTCGTGAGCCGGGTATCGCGAAACAGGCGGAAATTTTTGATCTCGATAAATTCGATCTGCATTTTCCCACCTCATTGGTTGTCGACATTGTGGCAGTGGGTGTGCCCCACTGCTTGTGCGAGATCAATAAATGTCAGTCAAGCGCCGCGCGGGCCGCCGCGATCGCGGCGCGCACCTGCTCGGGCGCGGTGCCGCCCGGGTGGTTGCGGCTCGCCACCGAGCCTTCCAGCGTCAGGTAGCCGAACACGTCATCGCCGATCAGATGGGCGACGTTCGGCAGTTCCTGCTTCATTTCCTCGAGCGTCAGGTCGGCCAGGTCGATGCCGCGATCGTCGCAGACCTTGACCGCGTGCGCGACCGCTTCGTGCGCATCGCGGAACGGCAGGCCGCGCTTGACCAGGTAGTCGGCCAGGTCGGTCGCGGTCGAGAAGCCCTGCAGGGCGGCCGCGCGCATCGCCTCGGCCTTGACCGTGATGCCGGCCACCATCTCGGCGAAGATCCGCAGCGTGTCCGCCACCGTGTCGACGGTGTCGAACAACGGTTCCTTGTCTTCCTGGTTGTCCTTGTTGTAGGCCAGCGGCTGACCTTTCATCAGCGTGAGCAGGGCCATCAGGTGGCCGTTGACGCGGCCGGTCTTGCCGCGCGCGAGCTCGGGCACGTCCGGGTTCTTCTTCTGCGGCATGATCGACGAGCCGGTGCAGAAGCGGTCGGCGATGTCGATGAAGCCCACGCGCGGGCTCATCCACAGCACCAACTCCTCCGAGAAGCGCGAGATATGCGTCATCACCAGCGCGGCGGCGGCGGTGAATTCGATCGCGAAGTCGCGATCGGACACGGCGTCCAGCGAGTTGGCGCAGATCCCGTCGAAGCCGAGCGTGGCGGCCACCGCGTGGCGGTCGATCGGGTAGCTGGTGCCGGCCAGCGCGGCCGCGCCCAGCGGCAGGCGGTTGACGCGAGCGCGGCAGTCGCGCATGCGGCCCGCGTCGCGCGTGAACATCTCGACGTAGGCCAGCAGGTGGTGGCCGAAGGTGACCGGCTGCGCCACCTGCAGGTGGGTGAAGCCCGGCAGGATGGTGGCGGCGTGCTGCTCGGCGAGCGCCAGCAGCGCGCGGCGCAGCTCGACCAGCAGCTCGCCGATGCGGTCGATCTCGCCGCGCAGCCACAGGCGGATGTCGGTGGCGACCTGGTCGTTGCGCGAGCGGCCGGTGTGCAGGCGCTTGCCGGCATCGCCGATCAGCGCGGTCAGGCGCGCCTCGATGTTCAGGTGGACGTCCTCGAGGTCGAGCTGCCACTCGAATTCGCCGCGCTCGATCTCGCCCCGGATCTGCGCCATGCCGCGCTCGATCGCGGCCAGGTCGTCGGCGCTGATGATCTTCTGCGCGGCGAGCATCTTCGCGTGCGCGAGCGAGCCGGCGATGTCGACCAGGGCCAGGCGCTTGTCGAAGAAAACCGACGAGGTATAGCGCTTGACCAGTTCCGACATCGGTTCCGAGAAGCGGGCCGACCAGGCCTCGCCCTTTTTGTGCAATTGGGACGTCATGGCGATTCGTAAGGAGGGTGGAGCGGCGCGAGCCGCAGAGCAGATGCGGATTCTAGCATTCGGCGGCGCCCGGCCCGGCCGGCGGCGGGGACGGAACGGCGCGCGGGCGGGCGGCGCCCGGCGCCGCGGCGGCCCGGCGGCGTGTGGTCAGCGCGGCGGGGCGGCTGCGGGCTCGAGCGCGGCGGCTTGCCCCGCCTCGGCCGGCGCGCCCGGGATCAGCACCACGAATTTCAGGTCCTCGCGATGCGCGGGCTTCAGCGTGGTCTGATGGTAGACCAGGTGGCCGTCGCGCGGGTGCGTGAAGGCACGTTCGCCGCCCTCGCGCT
Source organism: Burkholderia gladioli (assembly GCF_000959725.1). NCBI lineage: Bacteria > Pseudomonadati > Pseudomonadota > Betaproteobacteria > Burkholderiales > Burkholderiaceae > Burkholderia > Burkholderia gladioli. The sequence continues at coordinate 665,504 of NZ_CP009323.1, read as the reverse complement.
CGACCACGTCCTGCGAGGCCCAGTAATGCGCGAAGGCTTCGCTGCCGGCCCGCAGCGCGTCGATCAGGCCGCGGGTGGGCGCGTCGTTCAGGTGGCGGATCGAATCGGCGCGGAATTCGGCCACCAGCCGCCGCGCGCGCGTGTCCCAATCGACGATCAGCGCGCGCGCGGCCGGCGAGAGGAAGGTGAAGCGCAGCAGGTTGCGGTCGTGGTCGCCGTCCAGCCAGCCCGCGAACAGCGCGGCGGCCGGCGCGTTCCAGGCCAGCGCGTTCCATTGGCGGTCGAGCACGTAGGCGGGCGCGGCCACCAGGTCGACCGCGGCCACCAGCGTGTCGGGCACGTCGGCGGTGGCCAGCTCCGGCTCGGCCGGGTCGCGCTGGGCCGCCAGCTCGAACAGGTAGGCGCGCTCGGCGCGCGACAGGCGCAGCGCCACGGCGATCCGCGCCAGCGCGTCGGCCGAGGCCGAGACTTGCCGGCCCTGTTCGATCCAGGTGTACCAGGTCGGGCTCACGCCGCAGAGCTGGGCCACTTCCTCGCGGCGCAGGCCCGGCGTGCGCCGGCGCGGGCCCGGCGGCAGGCCGAGCGCCTCGGGCGTGAGGCGCTCGCGGTGGGCGCGGATGAAATCGCCGAGCGCACGCGCCGGGGTGGCGTCGAGCGGGGGCGGAGCGGGGCGGGACGGGCTCATGGGCGGGTGAGGGCGAACACTGGGGCGGAACGGGGCGGGCGCGAGCTGCGCCGCCGTGGTGGCGGGTAGCGCTGATACCGGGATACATCCCGGATCGATACTGGTACCCGCGCGTTCGCCATTGTAGCGGGTCGTCGCGCGCGGCGTGCCGGCACTGGGCGGGGCGACGGAGACGAGGGCGCGGGGCGGCGCTCGGGGCGCGGATCGTCGGCCAGGCCGCCAGCGTGAACGGCGGCCCCTGAAACGACTAGGCGCGGACATCGTTGCCGATGTCCGCGCCTAGTCAGTGAGTGCCCAGACGGCCGGCAGCGCGAGAGTGCCGCCGGCCGTCGAGCCCGCCTGTCGTCTCAGCCGGTATTGCGCAGGCCCGCCGCGATGCCGTTGATGGTCAGATGGATCCCGCGCCGCACGCGCGCATTGGTGTCGCCCGCGCGGTGCCGCTTGATCAGCTCGACCTGCAGGTGGTTGAGCGGATCGAGGTAGGGGAAGCGGTTCTTGATCGAACGCGCCAGCAGCGGGTTGGCCGCCAGCCGCGCCTCGTGACCGGTGATCTCGGCCAGCGCGGCGGCGGTGCGCTCCCATTCGGCGACGATGCGCGCGAACACGTGCTTGCGCAGCTTCTTGTCGGCCACCAGCTCGGCGTAGCGCGAGGCCACGGCCAGGTCGGTCTTGGCCAGCACCATGTCCATGTTCGACAGCAGGTGCGAGAAGAACGGCCAGTTGCGGTTCATCTTCTGCAGCAAAGCCAGGCGCTTGGCGCGCTCGGCCGCGGGGTTGGCCGAGTTGGCCGCGCCGTCGAGGTAGGCCGCGAAGGCGCTGCCGAAGCCGTACCAGCCGGTTAGCAGCAGCCGGCACTGGCCCCACGAGAAGCCCCAGGGAATCGCGCGCAGGTCTTCGATCTTGCGGTTCTTCGGGTCCTGCAGTTTGCGCGAGGCCGGGCGGCTGCCGATGTTGAGCTCGGCGATCTCGCTGATCGGCGTCGAGGAGAAGAAGTAGTCCTTGAAGCCGGGCGTCTCGTAGACCAGCGCGCGATAGGCACCCATCGCCGCGTCCGACAGCGTCTGCATGGTCGCCTCGAAGGCCGGCAGTTGCGCGGGCGCGTTGTTGCGCGGCAGCAGCGAGGCCTCCAGCGTGGCGGCCACCACGGTTTCCAGGTTGCGCCGGCCGATCTCGGGGTTCGAGAACTTGCTGGCGATCACCTCGCCCTGCTCGGTCAGGCGGATCTGGCCGTTCACGGTGCCCGGCGGCTGCGAGAGGATCGCCTGGTAGGTCGGGCCGCCGCCGCGGCCGACCGTGCCGCCGCGGCCGTGGAACAGGCGCAGCTTGATGCCGTGGGCGCTGAACAGCTCGACCAGGGACAGCTCGGCGCGATACAGCTCCCAGTTCGAGGTCAGGAAGCCGCCGTCCTTGTTGCTGTCCGAGTAGCCGAGCATGACTTCCTGCTCGCCGCCCTGGTGGGCGACCAGCGCCTGCATGCCGGGCAGCGCGAAGTAGTCGCGCATGATCTCGGGCGCGTTCTGCAGGTCGGCGATGGTCTCGAACAGCGGGATCACCATCAGGCCGTGCCGGGCATGGCCGTACGCGCCGAAGCTGCCTTCCAGCAGGCCGGTTTCCTTCTGCAGCAGCAGCACCTCGACCAGGTCCGATACCGTTTCGGTGTGCGAGATGATGTAGTTGCGCACCGCGCGCGGGCCGAACTTGGCACGCACCTCGCGGGCCTTCTCGAGCACGCCGAGTTCGCTCTTCGCGAGATCGGAATAGTCGAGATAGGGGATGCGCAGCGGGCGCGGGTCGGCCAGCGCGGCCAGCAGCACGCGCAGCTTGTCGGCTTCGGCGAGCGCCGCGTAGTCGGCCTCGACGCCGGCGCGCGCGAACAGCTCGGCGATCACCGCCTCGTGGATGTCCGAGCTCTGGCGCAGGTCGATGCTGGCCAGGTGGAAGCCGAACACCTCGGCGGCGCGCACCAGCGGCGCCAGGCGCGGCGTGGTCAGCGAGGCGCCGTGATGCGCGACCAGCGAATCCTGCAGCACGCGCAAATCGCGCGCGAAGGCCTCGGAATCGGCATAGGGCGTGGCGCGCACCGGCGGCGCGCCGCGGCCGGCGCTGCGCACCGCCACCACGCCCTCGCCCAGGCGCACCCGGGCGCTGGCGGCGATGCGCGTGTAGATGCCGATCAGCGCGCGCCGGTAGGGCTCGTCGACGCGATGCGGCGACTGGTCCGGCGAGGCCGCGGCCAGCGCCTTCACTTCGTCGCTGGCGCCCACCAGCAGGTGCGAGACCGACAGCTCGGCGCCGAGCTTGTGGACCTGCTCCAGGTAGTGCTCGAGGATCACCGTGCCTTGCCGATGGATCGCCTCCTCCAGGGTGGCGGCGGTCACGTTCGGGTTGCCGTCGCGGTCGCCGCCGATCCAGCTGCCCATCTGGAAGAAGGCCGGCACGCGCGCGTCCAGGCCGTGCTCGGCCAGCGCCTCCTCGATGTCGGCGTAGAGCGCCGGCAGCTCGTCGAGGAAGGTGGCGCGGTAATAGGACAGCGCGTTGTCGATCTCGTCGCCGACCGTCAGGCGCGCGTCGCGCAGCATGCGGGTCTGCCACAGCGAGGTCACGCGCGCGCGCAGCAGCGATTCGTTGTGCGAGCGCTCGCGCGTGGTCAGTTGCTGGTCGCGCTCGGCGAGCAGGCGGGCGATGTCGTGCTGGGCGTCGAGGATGCTCTTGCGCTGCACCTCGGTCGGGTGGGCGGTCAGCACCGGCACGATCAGGGCCTCGTCGAAGAAGCGGCGGATCACCTCGGCCGAGGCGTCGCCGGCGTCCTTCAGCGCCTGCAGCGCGAAGCCGACCGTGCCGGCCTGCGGCGTCGAGCCGGCCAGCGCGTGGATGCGGCGGCGGCGGTTGTGATGGCGGTCCTCGGCGATATTGGCCAGGTGCGAGAAGTAGCTGAAAGCGCGCACCACGCTGACGGTCTGCTCGGGCGTGAGCTTGCGCAGCATGCGGTCGAGCGTCTGCGCGGCCTCGCGGTCGTCCTCGCGGCGGAATTTCACGGCGTGCTGGCGGATCGTCTCGACCACCTGGAATACCGCCTCGCCTTCCTGCTCGCGCACCACGTCGCCGAGCAGGCGTCCCAGGTAGCGGATGTCCTCGAACAGCGGCTGGTCCTTGTCCTCGCGCGTACGGCCGTTCGTTTTCGGCGCGGCGGCGCGCTTGGGCGAGGTGGTCGGGCGTGTCGAGGTGGCCGGGGCGGCGGGTTTCGTGGTCGCGGCGCTTGCCTGCTTGGTTTCCGGCTTGGCGGCCGCCTTGCTGGCGGTCTTGCGGGCCGGTTTCGTCGTGGCTGGGCCGGCCGGGCTGGCGGCCTGCTTGCCGCGCGCTTGCGCGGGCGCTTCGGCGGGTGCCGGCGCGGTGACGTTGGACGAGGCAGTATTGCGGCGCGCGGCGCGCGCCGATCCGGAGGACTTCACGATGGGTTTCCTTGGGAAAGCACGAGTGAACGGGAGACTTCGGGCACTGACTGCGATACGGGAAACAGCGGCGGCGGACCGCCGCGCACCACGCCGGCCGCCGGCGGGCGGCCTCGCTCGCGCGCCGCGCCGCCCGGGAAAAGGGGACGGGCGTGCGTGCTACCATTGTCCGATCCTGATTCCCGTCCTTCGATGCCGCTGCAATGAATTCCGAGACTCTTACGGCCGACGCTCCGGCGACGCTCACCATCGCTTCGCGGGAAAGCCGCCTGGCGTTGTGGCAGGCTGAACATGTGCGTGATGCGCTGCGCAAATTATATCCAGCTTGCGACGTGAAAATCCTCGGGATGACCACGCGTGGTGACCAGATTCTCGACCGTACCTTGTCAAAGGTCGGCGGCAAGGGTCTATTCGTGAAGGAACTGGAGAATGCGCTGGCCGACGGCCGGGCCGACCTGGCCGTGCATTCGCTCAAGGACGTGCCGATGTCGCTGCCCGAGGGCTTCGTGCTGAGCACCGTGATGAGCCGCGAGGATCCGCGCGACGCCTTCGTCTCCAATGATTACGCCTCGCTCGACGATCTGCCCACCGGCGCGATCGTCGGCACCTCCAGCCTGCGCCGCGAGGCGATGCTGCGCGCCCACTATCTGGACTTCGACGTGCGTCCGCTGCGCGGCAATCTCGATACGCGCCTGGCCAAGCTCGATCGCGGCGACTACGCGGCGATCATCCTGGCCGCGGCCGGGCTCAAGCGGCTCGGGCTCGGCGATCGGATCCGCGCGCTGATCGACGTCGAGACCAGCCCGCCGGCCGCGGGCCAGGGCGCGCTCGGCATCGAGATCGCGGCCTCGCGCACCGACGTGGCGCGCTGGCTCGCGCCGCTGCACGACAGCGCCACCGCGCTGGCCGCCGAGGCCGAGCGGATGGTGTCGCGCGCGCTGGGCGGCAGTTGCTCGGTGCCGCTGGCCGCGCATGCGATCTGGCACGGCGAGCGGCTCGAATTGACGGGGCGCGTGTCGAACACCAGCGGCACGCGCGTGCTGACGGTGCGCCAGGACGCGGCCGTGACCACCCCCGACGAGGCGCTCGCGCTCGGCAAACAGGTGTCCGACGAACTCGAACGGCAGGGCGCCTTCGAGATCATCGAGGCGCTGCTCGGAGACCAGACCCGATGACCCGGACCCGCGCGTTCACGGCAGTGCTGACGAAGCCCGAGGGGCAATCGGCGGCGCTCGCCGCGCAACTCGCGGCGGCCGGCATCGAGGCCTTCGACTTCCCGCTCATCGACATCGCGCCGGTGGCCGATCCGGCGCCGCTCGACGCGGCCTTCGCGCGGCTCGATGCCTATGCGCTGGTGGTGTTCGTCTCGCCGAACGCGATCGACCGGGCGCTGGCGCGTTTCAACGCGATCTGGCCGCACTCGCTGCCGGTCGGCGTGGTCGGCCCCGGCAGCGTGGCCGCGCTGGCGCGCCACGGCATCGCGGCGCCCGCGCATCGCGTGATCGCGCCCGGCACGCAGCCCGAGGACAACGGCGGCGACGAACCGCGCTACGACTCGGAAAGCCTTTACGCGCAGATCGAGCGCGCCTTCGTGCCTGTCGTGCCGCGTGCTTCGTCGGGAGCCGGCGCGGGCGTCGCCACCGACGACCATGGTCGCCATGGCGGCGATGAATGCAGCAGCGAGGGCGCGAAGCCTGTCGTTCCCGGCGATCAGGCCGGCGCCGCGGCCCGGCCTCTCGCGAACCCGGGCCCCGATTCCTCCCCTTCGTCCGATTCCCCCGCAGCGCCGGCCGCGGTCGGCCCGCTGGCCGGCAAGCGCGTGCTGATCGTACGCGGCGACGGCGGCCGCGACTGGCTCTCGAACCGGCTGCGCGAGGCCGGCGCCGAGGTCGAGCTGGTGGCCGCCTACCGCCGCATCGTGCCGGAGCCCTCGATCGGCGCGTGGGAGCGCGTACACGCGCTGCTGGCGGGCGAGCCGCATGCCTGGCTGGTGACCAGCTCGGAAGGCGTGCGCAACCTGCGCGAGCTGGCCGACGAGCACCTGACCGGCGCCGAGCGCGACGCGCTGCGGCACGCGCCGCTGGTCGCGCCCCATCCGCGCATCGCGGATACGGCGCGGGCCATGGGTTTTGATACGATTACGCAGTCCGGCGCGGGCGATGAGCGCATCGTCCACGCCTTCCGAACGTTGGCCGACTCGGCCGCTCACGCGGCGCAAGCCGCATCGGTGCCCTCTCGCATGACAGATACCAACGATTCCAGCAAGGCTTCCTCCCAGGCCGCCGCCGCGCCCCCGCGGCCCGCGACGCCGTCCAATGCCCCCTTCACGCCCTTCGAGGCGCAGCAGCCGCGCCGCTCGGGCGGTACCGCCGGCGTGCTGCTGTGGTGCGTGGTGGTGGTGCTGGCCTGCGCGGCCGGCGCGGGCGGCTTCGTGCTGAACCGCAAGATCGAGAAGCTCGACCAGCTCGCGGTGCAGCGGCAGAAGACGTTCGACGCCGCCACCGCCGAGATCCGCAACAAGTCCGACCAGGCGCTGGCCAACGCGCACCAGGTGGACGCCCAGCTCTCGCAGCTCGCCGGCAAGCTGTCCGATGCGCAGGCGCAGCAGCAGGCGCTGCAGCAGCAATACCAGGATCTCTCGCGCAATCGCGACGCCTGGTTGCTCGACCAGGTCGAGCAGACGCTGTCCGGCGCGAGCCAGCAATTGCAGTTGACGGGCAACGTCCCGCTGGCCCTGGTCGCGCTGCAGAACGCCGACCAGCAGCTCGCGACCTCGCAGGGCGCGCAGGCGATCGCGGTGCGCAAGGCCATCGCGCAGGACATCGACAAGCTCAAGGGCGCGCCCTCGGTCGATCTCACCGGCCTGGCCATCAAGCTCGACGACGCGATCGGCCGGATCGACGCGCTGCCGCTGTCGGGCGAGGCACCGATCGGGCAGGCGCGGCCGCGCGCCGCCCACCCGGGCGATATCGCCAGCGAGGCGGCCGCGACCGGCCAGCCGCGCTGGAAAGTCTGGTGGCACGAGGTGAGCACCGGCATCGGCGCGCAACTGACCAGCCTGGTGCAGGTGCGCCGCATCGACAATGCCGATGCGATGCTGACCTCGCCCGAGCAGGGCTACTTCGTGCGCGAGAACGTCAAGCTGCGGCTGCTGACGGCGCGCCTGTCGCTGCTCGCGCGCAACGAGTCGGCGATGAAGTCGGACCTGCACGCGGCGCAGGCGGCGCTCGCCCATTACTTCGACGCCTCGTCGAAGGACACCCGGACCGTCGAGGATCTGTTGAAGCAGGTCGATGCCGCGTCGCTGTCGGTGGCGGTGCCGAACCTGAGCACCAGCCTCAACGCCATCCAACAGTTCAAGAGCCGGGGTTGACGATGACGCTGCGAGGAATCCTCTGGCTGGCCGTGCTGTTCGCGATCGCCGTGGCGCTCGCGACGGTCGGCCGCTTCGACGGCGGGCAGGTGCTGATCGTCTACCCGCCGTATCGCGTCGACGTATCGCTGAACCTGTTCATCGTCTCGATCGTGGTGCTGTTCGTGGTGATCTACGCGCTGTTGCGCATCGTGCGCAACATCTGGCGCATGCCGCAGCGGGTGGCCGCCTATCGCAAGCGGATGCGCTACGAGAAGGCGCATGCCTCGCTGCGCGACGCGATCGCCAATCTCTACGCGGGCCGTTTCTCGCGCGCCGAGAAGGCCGCGCGCGACGCGCTGTCGGTCGACGACAACCAGAGCGCGGCGGGCCTGGTGGGCGCGGTCGCCGCGCATCGCATGCACGAGTACGCGCGCCGTGACGAATGGCTGGCCCGCGTCGATGCCAACGAATGGCAGGAGGCGCGCCTGTTGGCCACCGCCGACATGCGCGCCGAGGCGCGCGACGCCGAGGGCGCGCTGGCCGCGCTGGCCGAGATGCAGGCCTCGGGCGGCAAGCGCATCCATGCGCAGCAGGTCGCGCTGCGCGCGCAGCAGCAGTTGAAGAACTGGGCCGAGGTGCTGAAGCTGGCCAAGGCGCTGGAGAAGCGCGAGGCGCTGCATCCGGCCGCCGCGGTGCGGATGCGCCAGCAGGCCGCCGAGCATCTGCTGCGCGACCGTCGCCACGACGCCGATGCGCTGCTGGAAGTGTGGCAGTCGCTGTCGGCCGCCGAGCGGCAATCGCCGCGCCTGGCCGACCTGGCCGCCGAGCTGCTGGTCGCGCTGGAGCGCCAGCCCGAGGCGCGCCGCATCGTCGAGGACGCGCTGGCCCACAACTGGGATGCGCGCCTGCTGCGTCGTTATCCCGACACGGCCGGCAGCGATGCGCTGCCGCTGATCCAGAAGGCCGAAGGCTGGAAGCGCGATCATCCCGACGATGCCGAGCTGCTGGTGGCCCTGGGCCGGCTCTGCCAGAAGCAGCAGCTGTGGGGCAAGGCGCAATCCTTCCTGGAGGCGGCGCTGAAGCTGTCCGACAGCGAGGCGCTGAAGGTTCGCGCGCATCGCGCGCTGGCCAGCCTGTTCGAGCATCTCGGCGACCAGGAGAAGGCCGCGCGCCATTACCGCGAAAGCGCGCTGGCGGCACAGCTTGGCTGAGGCAGGCGCTTCGCGCGCCGCAAACGAAAACGGCAGCCCTGGAGGCTGCCGTTTTGCATTGTCGGCCTCGGCCGGCCTCAGCGGTTCACCAGCGCCTTCGGCACCGACAGCGCCAGCAGGCCGCCCAGCACGCAGAACGCGGCCAGCATCACCATTCCCGCATCGTTGCTGCCGGTGGCCTGCTTGAGCCAGCCGATCATGTAGGGGCTCAGGAAACCGGCCAGGTTGCCGATCGAGTTGACCAGGGCGATGCCGGCCGCCGCCGCGGTGCCGCCCAGGAAGGCGGTGGGCAGGCTCCAGAACAGCGGCAGGGTGGTGAGGATGCCGATCGTGGCGAGCGTGAGGCCGACCATCGCCAGCGCGGTCTGGTGCGCCCAGACCACCGACAGCAGCAGGCCGATCGCGCCCAGCGCGGCGGGCAGCGCGACGTGCCAGCGGCGCTCGCGGCGACGGTCGGCGCTGCGAGCGATCAGGATCATGCCGACCACGGCGGCCGCGTAGGGGATCGCCGAGAGCAGGCCGATCGTGAACGAGTCGGTCACGCCGGTCGACTTGATGATGGTCGGCAGCCAGAAGCCCACGCCGTACAGCCCCATCACGAAGGAGAAGTAGATCAGCGCCATCAGCCACACGCGCGGGCTGGCCAGCACGCGGCCGATCGAATGGTCGTCCTTGAGCGCCTCCTCGGCCTGCACGTTGCGGGTGAGCAGGGCCTTTTCCTCGTCGCTCAGCCAGGCGGCCTTGGCGATGCGGTCCTCGAGCGCGGCCAGCACCAGCAGGCCGACCAGGATCGAGGGAATCCCCTCCAGCAGGAACAGCCACTGCCAGCCGGCCCAGCCGTTGCTGCCGTGGAAGGTCTTGAGGATATAGCCCGACACGGGGCCGCCGATCACGCCCGACAGCGCGATCGCGGTCATGAAGAAGGTGGTCATGCGCCCGCGCCGGTTGGCCGGGTACCAGTAGGTCAGGTAGAGGATCACGCCGGGGAAGAAGCCGGCCTCGGCCACCCCGAGCAGGAAGCGCATCACGTAGAACATCGCCGGCGTGGTGACGAACATCATCAGCGCCGAGATCAGCCCCCAGGTGATCATGATCCGCGCGATCCAGACGCGCGCGCCCACCTTGTGCAGGATGATGTTGCTCGGCACCTCGAACAGGAAGTAGCCGAAGAAGAAGATGCCGGCGCCCAGGCCGTAGACGGTGTCCGACAGGTTCAGGTCGGCGGCCATCTGCAGCTTGGCGAAACCGACGTTGACGCGGTCGAGGTAGGCAACCACGTAGCAGAGCATCAGGAGCGGCGCGAGCCGCCAGGTGACCTTCCTGTAGGTGGCCGTCTCGAACGCGGACGGCTGGCCGGGATAGGCCGGTGCGGTGCTTGCCATGGGTCGTCTCCTTGCGTTGTCTTGATTTTTGAGGTCCTGCCGGTGCTGCCGGTACCGCTTTGCCGGAAGGGCCGGGCGCATCGCGGCGCCGCGGCCTCCGCGCCGCTCAGATGCAGCGGCCGCCGTCCACCTCGAGGCAGGTGCCGGTGATGAACTCGGCTTCGTCCGAAGCCAGGTAGAGCGCCGCGTTGGCGATGTCCTGCGGGGTCGAGAGGCGGCCCAGCGGGATCGTCGCGAGAAAGCGCTGGCGGTTCTCGGGGGTGTCCTCGACGCCCATGAACTCGGTCATCAGGCCGGTCTCGCCGAGCACCGGGTTGATGCAGTTGACGCGGATCCGGTCGGCGCCGAGCTCGGCCGCGAGCGCCTTGCTGGCGGTGATCATCGCGCCCTTGGTGCTGTTGTACCAGACCAGTCCAGGGCGCGGCCGGATGCCGGCGGTGGAGGCGATGTTGACGAACACGCCGCCGCCGGCCTGGCGGAAATACGGCACCAGGGTCTGCACGCTCCAGAACAGGCTCTTCATGTTGACCGCGTAGACGCGGTCGTACTCGGCCTCGCTGACCTCCAGCACCGGCTTGTTGCGATGCGTGGTGCCGGCGTTGTTGACCAGGATGTGGACCTGGCGGAAATCCTCCAGCGTGGCGGCCAGCAGGGCGCGCCAGTCCTCGCCGCGCGAGACGTCGCCGGGCACCGCGATCGCCTTGCCGCCCGCCACCGCGATCTCGCTGGCCACGCGCTCGGCGGCCGTGCCGTTCAGGTCGTTGACCACCACGTTCGCGCCCTCGCGCGCGTAGGTTTTGGCGATGCCCTCGCCGAATCCCGAGCCGCCGCCCGTGACGATGGCTGTCTTGCCCGCAAGCCGCATGAATCGTCTCCTGTCTCGTGTCGATGATCCGAAGGCGCGCCGGTCTTGCCGCCGGGCGCCGCTTGAAGCGTGCCGCGCCGCGTGCCGACTAGCCGTGCTTCAGCGCGATGGTCTTGAGCACGGTGAAGCCGTAGAGCGCCTCGAAACCCTTCTCGCGCCCGTGGCCCGAGTGCCCGCTGCCGCCGAAGGGCAGCTCGACGCCGCCGCCCGCGCCGTAGTTGTTGACGAACACCTGGCCGGCGCGCACGCGCCGCGCTAGCCGCATCTGGCGCGCGCCGTCGCGGGTCCAGATGCCGGCCACCAGGCCGTAGGCGGTGCCGTTGGCGAGCGCCAGCGCTTCGTCTTCGTCGCGAAAGCGCATCGCGGCCAGCACCGGGCCGAACACCTCTTCCTGCGCGAGACGATGCCCGGGCGGCACGTCGCGCAGCAGGGTGGGCGCCTGGTAGAAGCCGCTTTCGGGCGCTTCCGGCACCACCTCGCCGTGCGCGGCCATGGCGATGCCGTCGTGCTGCGCGTCGGACAGGAAATCCCAGACGCGCTGCTGCTGTTTCGCGTTGATCAGCGGGCCGCAGTCGAGGTCGGCCAGGCCCGGGCCCACACGCAGCGCGTTGAAGGCGGTCGCAAGCCGGTCCAGCAGCGGCTCGTAGACGCCGTGCTCGATCAGCACGCGGCTGCCGGCCGAGCAGGTCTGCCCGCCGTTCTGCACGATCGCCGAGACCAGCACCGGCAGCGCCGCGTCGAGGTCGGCATCCGCGAACACGATCTGCGGGGACTTGCCGCCCAGCTCCAGCGTGACCGGCACGTGGCGCTCGGCGGCGGCCTGCGCGACCAGCCGGCCGGTGTCGGGCGAGCCGGTGAAGGAGATGTGGTCGATGCCCGGATGCGCGGACAGCGCGGCGCCGGCCTCGTGGCCGTAGCCGGTCACGATGTTGAGCGCGCCGCCCGGCAGGCCCGCCTCGGCCGCCAGGCGCGCCACCAGCAGCAGCGACAGGCAGGCGTCCTCGGCCGGCTTGACCACGCAGGCATTGCCGGTGGCCAGCGCCGCGCCGACGCTGCGGCCGAAGATCTGCATCGGGTAGTTCCAGGGCACGATATGGCCGGTGACGCCGTGGGCTTCGCGGATCGTCAGCACGGTATAGCCGTTCTGGTAGGGCAGGGTCTCGCCGTGCAGCTTGTCGGCCGCGCCGGCGTAGAACTCGAAGTAGCGCGCCAGCGCGGCGGCGTCGGCGCGCGCCTGCTTGAGCGGCTTGCCGGTATCGCGGCATTCGAGCTGGGCGAGCGCCTCCTGCTGCTCGGCCACGCGCTGCGAGAGCCGGAACAGCAGGCGGCCGCGTTCGGCCGCGCTGGTGGCGCCCCAGGCGCCCTCGAAGGCGCCGCGCGCCGCGCGCACGGCGGCGTCGATGTCGGCGGCGCTGCCGCGTGCCAGGCGCGCGAACGGCGCGCCGTCGGACGGGTCGATCACGGCGATCGTCTCGCCGTTCGCGGGCGCGACCCATTCTCCCGCGATGAAGTGCCTTGCCTCTTCCATGCCTGCTCCTGGCTCCTGGGTATCGAGGTACGACCGAAGCTGCCGCGGATGCTGGGGCGGCGATGCACGGCAGGCCGGGCGCGGCGATCGCGGCAGCTGCGGGGCCTGCATTTTGTTCGCGCCGCGGGCCAGTGTGCACCTAACTTCGCCGGAGCGCCATCGGGTGATTGGCTATAATGGCGGCTCTTCGCGGGGGCGAGATCGTTTGCGCCCCGTCCCGTTTTCCCATCGTCATGCAGAGAGCGCTCATGAGCTTCAGCAATGTTCCGGCCGGCAAGGATCTGCCGCACGATTTCAACGTCATCATCGAAATTCCGGCGCAAAGCGACCCGGTCAAGTACGAGGCCGACAAGGATCTCGGCCTGCTGGTGGTCGATCGCTTCGTCGGCACCGGCATGCGTTACCCGGTCAACTACGGCTTCATCCCGCAGACGCTGTCGGGCGACGGCGATCCGGTCGACGTGCTGGTGATCACCCCGTTCCCGCTGCTGGCCGGCTCGGTGGTGCGTTCGCGCGCGCTCGGCATGCTGCAGATGACCGACGAGTCGGGCGTCGACGCCAAGCTGATCGCCGTGCCGCACGACAAGGTGTGCCCGATGACGGCCAACCTCAAGTCGCTGGACGACGTGCCCGAGTACCTGAAGGACCAGATCAAGCACTTCTTCGAGCAATACAAGGCGCTCGAGAAGGGCAAGTGGGTGAAGGTCGACGGCTGGGCCGGCATCGAGGCCGCCCACAAGGAAATCTCGGAAGGCGTGGCCAACGCCCAGAAGTAAGCCCGCGTCGCGGCGGCGGGCCGGCGTGCCGAGAGGCCGCGCCGGGATGCCGCTGCCGGCTTGCGCGAAACCGCGCGTGTCCCGTTTCGGGGCCGCGCGGTTTTTTCATGGGCGCGTGCCCGGTTAGCGGGTTCAGGCGCGCGGGGAGCGGGCGGTACGGGAGCGGCGGGCGCGTTTGGGCGGGGTTGCGTCGAGTGCCGGTTCGGCCTGGACCTTGATGCCGACTTCGATCGCGGCCGGGCCAGCTTCGGGGGCGGTTGCAGCGAGGGGAACCTGGGCGAGCGCTGCGTCGATGGCCATGTCGATCGGCGTGACGGCGGGCTCGATCGCCTCGATCGCCTCGTCATCATCGACCACGATCACGGCCGGCAGCACCGAGTCCAGCGAACGCCGGCCGCCGGCCAGTTCGCGTTTCTGCGCGGGCGTCAGGCGCTTGACCCAGTATTCGGCGCGCGAGGCGCTGGAGCGGTCGGCCAGCTCGAACGAGGCCAGCACCGCGCGCGGCTTGCGCGAGCGCGTGTAGCGCGCGCCGGTGCCGTTGGCGTGCTGGGCGAAGCGGGCGTCGACGTCGGTGGTGATGCCGGTGTAGACGCTGCCGTCCTCGCATTCGATCAGATACAGGTACCAGGACATGGCGCGGCAGGGAAAGCGAAGCCGTCAGTGTCTCAGAAAAACCGCTCGGCGCGCCGCATCGCGCGCCGGCGGCCTCATCGCGCGCCGCCGTCCTTGAAGGGATTGTGCTCGCGCAGCTCGTCCACGTAGGCGTGGATCTGCCCGGTCTCGCGCTTGAGGAAGTCGCCCACCGCGTCCGAGAAGGCCGGGTGCGCGAGCCAGTGCGCCGAGTGCGTGACGGTCGGCATGAAGCCGCGCGCGAGCTTGTGCTCGCCTTGCGCGCCGCCCTCGAAGGCGCCGAGCTTCTCCTCGATGCAGAACTCGAGCAACTGGTAGTAGGCGGTCTCGAAGTGCAGGCAGGGCACGTGTTCGAGCGCGCCCCAGTAGCGCCCGTAGAGCGTGCCGCCGCCGGCCTCGCCGCGCGCGTAGACGGCCAGCGCGCTGGCGATCGGCTTGCCTTCGGCCTCGGCGATCACCAGCAGCAGGTTCTCGGGCATGGTCTCGCCGATCCGGCGGAAGAAGTCGAGGTTCAGGTACGGGCTCGAGTAGTGCTCGCGATAGGTCTGCCGGTAGCAGCGCGAGAAGAAGCGCCAGTCGGCGTCGCTGGCGTCTTCGCCGCGCACGCGGCGGAAGCTGACACCGGCCTCGGCCACCTTGCGCCGTTCGGCACGGATGTTCTTGCGCTTCTTCTGTTCGAGCGTGGCGAGGAAATCGTCGAAATGGCGATAGCCGTCGTTGAGCCAGTGGAACTGCACGCCCTCGCGCAGCATCATGCCCATCTCGGCCAGCAGGCCGGCTTCCTCCCCGGTCGGGAACAGCACGTGCAGCGAGGACACCTCGCTCTGCTCGGCCAGCGCCACCAGGGTGGCGGCGAGCTGGCGCCGCGCGCGCTCGTTGGCGGCGAGCAGGCGCGTGCCCTGCACCGGCGTGAAGGGCACCGCGCAGAGCAGCTTCGGGTAATAGGGCACGCCATTGCGCTGGTAGGCGTCGGCCCAGGCCCAGTCGAACACGTACTCGCCGTACGAATGCTGCTTGGCATAGACGGGCGAGGCCGCCACCAGGGCGCCCGTGTCGGCCTCGCTCAGGGTGAGGAAATTCGGCGACCAGCCGGTCTCGCCGACCGCGCAGCCGGTGGCGTGCAGCGCGGCGAGGAATTCGTGGCGCAGGAAGGGCGTGGGATGCGCCTGTCGAGCCAGCAGGGCGTTCCACTCGCCGGCATCCACTTCCAGCGGAGAGCTCAGGAGCCCCATGCGATAATCGATGCGTTCGTGTTTCAACCGTCTGAGATCCGTTTCGATCGGCATGCGCGCGACAGGCGCGGCGCGCCGTTGATGCGCCCGGAGGCATTCGTCACGCGGCCCGCCCGGCCGCGCAGGTTCCGTCATGAAAACCCGTATCGCTCTTGCCCAACTGAACGTCACCGTCGGCGATTTCGCCGGTAACGTCGCCCGCCTCGTCGAGGCCGCGCGTGCCGCGCACAAGGATGGTGCGCAGCTGCTGGTCGCCCCGGAGCTGGCCTTGTCGGGCTACCCGCCCGAGGACCTGCTGCTGCGTCCGGCCTTCTTCGCGGCAGCGGCCGAGGCGCTGGCCGAACTGGCGGCGCGCCTGGCGCCGCTGGAAGGCCTGGCGGTGCTGGTCGGCCATCCGCTGCGCGAGTCCAGCGCCGATGGTAATGCAAACCGCCCGATCGAGCGCGGCGCCGCCCCCGTCGGCACCTACAACGCCGCCTCGCTGATCGTCGGCGGCGAGGTGGTGGCGACCTATCGCAAGCAGGACCTGCCCAATACCGAGGTGTTCGACGAGAAGCGCTATTTCGCGACCGATCCGCAACCCTGCGTGTTCGAGCTGAACGGCACCCGGTTCGGCATCGTGATCTGCGAGGACGTCTGGCACGCCTCGGCCGCCCAGCTCGCCAAGGCGGCCGGCGCCGAGGTGCTGCTGGTGCCGAACGGCTCGCCGTATCACATGAACAAGGACGCGGTGCGCGTCGACATCCTGCGCGCGCGGATCCGCGAGACCGGCCTGCCGATGGTCTATGTGAACCTGGTCGGCGGCCAGGACGAGCTGGTGTTCGACGGCGGCTCCTTCGTGCTCGACGCCGCGGGCGAGCTGGTGGCGCGCATGGCGCAGTTCGAGGAAGGGCACGCGATCGTCGAGTTCGAGGGCGCGCGGCCGCTGCCCGGCGAGATCGCTCCGGCGCTGTCGACCGAGGCCCAGGTCTATCGCGCGCTGGTGCTCGGGGTGCGCGACTACATCGGCAAGAACGGTTTCCCCGGCGCGCTGATCGGCTTGTCGGGCGGCGTCGATTCGGCCCTGGTGCTGGCGGTGGCCTGCGACGCGCTCGGGCCCGATCGGGTGCGCGCGGTGATGATGCCCTCGCGCTACACGGCCGATATCTCGACCACCGACGCAGCCGACATGGCGCGTCGCGTCGGCGTGCGCTACGACGAGATCGCGATCGCGCCGATGTTCGACGCGTTCCGCGCCTCGCTGGCCGCCGAGTTCGCCGGCCGCGAGGAAGACGCGACCGAGGAGAACATCCAGGCGCGGATCCGCGGCACGTTGTTGATGGCGCTGTCGAACAAGTTCGGCTCGATCGTGCTGACCACCGGCAACAAGAGCGAGATGGCGGTCGGCTACTGCACGCTTTACGGCGACATGGCGGGCGGCTTCGCGGTGATCAAGGACATCGCCAAGACCCTGGTCTATCGTCTCTGCCACTACCGCAACGCGGCCGCCGAGTTCGGCAGGCTGGCGGTGATCCCGGAGCGGATCCTCACGCGCGCGCCTTCGGCCGAGCTGCGCGAGAACCAGACCGACCAGGACAGCCTGCCGTCCTACGACGCGCTCGACGCGATCATGCGCATGTACATGGAGGAGGACCGGCCGCTGGCCGAGATCGTCGCGGCCGGTTACGACGAAGCCGACGTGACGCGCGTCACACGCCTCATCAAGATCAACGAATACAAGCGGCGCCAGGCGCCGATCGGGATCCGCGTCACGCACCGCGCGTTCGGCCGCGACTGGCGCTACCCGATCACCTCGCGCTTCACGGAACGCATCGACTGATGGGGCGTCGCGCGTAGAATCCGTCCAGGACGTCCCCTTACCCGGAGCATCATCATGAAACGCATTACCGCCATCATCAAACCGTTCAAGCTCGACGAAGTGCGTGAGGCGCTCGCCGAGGTCGGCCTGACGGGCCTTACCGTGACGGAAGTGAAGGGCTTCGGCCGCCAGAAGGGCCATACCGAGCTCTATCGCGGCGCCGAATACGTGGTCGACTTCCTGCCCAAGATGAAGATCGAGGTGGTGGTGGCGGCCGACCAGGTCGACCAGGTGGTCGACGCCGTGATCGGCGCGGCGCGCACCGGCAAGATCGGCGACGGCAAGATCTTCGTGTCCGACGTCGAGCGCGTGATCCGCATCCGCACCGGTGAGGAGAACGAAGCGGCGGTCTGAGCGACGTTTTCGCGATGGCTCGCGCGGCGAGCCGGTTTCGGCATGGCCCGGGTTCGCCGGGCCATTGTCGTTTACGGCGACGGCCGGCGCGAGGCCGGCCTGTCGTCGGGGATGCCATCAAGTTGCGCGCGCACCAAATAAAAAACGGTGCGATACCCCTTCGGGTACCGCACCGATACGCGCCTCTCGCAGCAGCGTGAAACTCGATGTCTTGTAATGCCTGATGCGTCTCGCGACGATCAGAACAGGTGCTGGATACCTGCGTAGATGCCGGTCTGCGAACCGCCAGCCTTCGGGTTGCCGGTCGAGACCGCCGTGCCCGCCGGGTTGGCGTTCAGGCCGAAGTTGGCCGTCTTGCTGTTGCGCAGCGTGGCGGCCTGCAGGTCGAGCAGGGTGCGCTTGGACAGGTTGTACGAACCGCCGATCGTGTAGATCGTGGCATTGCCGCCGCCGTTGTTGGCGTTCACGTGGTAGACCGCCGCGATCAGCGCTGCCGCCGGCGTGGCTTGCCACGTCACGCCGCCCCAGACCTGCTGCGTCGTCGTGATGCCGTTGTTGGCGGCCGGGCCGCCGTCGGCGTGCGAGGTCTGGTAGGCAGCCTGCAGCTTGAACTGGCCGAGGAACACGTTCGCGCCCGCGAAGTATTCGCGCGAGTAGTTGAACACGTCGTCGAGCTTGCCGTTGGCCGGATCGCGCGCTTCGTCGTAGATGCCGCGCAACTGGAACAGCGAGTTCGTGTAGGTCAACTGCAGACCGGCGCTGCGGCCCTGGTTGGTGGTGCCGTTGCCGTTGAAGTTGGTGGCGTTCGACAGCGCGTACTGGCCGTAGGCGTCGAAGCCGTAGATGTTCGGCGACTGATACGAAATGTTGTTGCTGGTCTTGTTCCAGTTACGGCCACGCACCAGCGAGGCGGTCGACCAGTTCGACTGACCGAACGGGTCGAAGTCCCACACGCCGTTGGCGATCGCGAGTTCGCGACCCAGCAGCAGGGTACCGTAGGCGTCGTTCGAGATACCGACCGTCGCGAAACGGTCCCAGATCGTGCCGCTCGAGCCCAGGCCGCCGGTCATGGTGTTGAACGCACCTTCGAGGTGGAACAGCACCTTGTAGCCGCCGCCGAGGTCCTCGACGCCCTTGATGCCCCACAGGCTGGTGCCCCAGTCACCGCTTTCCGCGCGGATCGTGTGGCCGGCCTGGCCGCCGTTCAGGTATTCGAGCCCTGCGTCCAGGCGACCGTACAGCGTCACGCTGCTTTGCGCCTGCGCTGCCACCCCGGCAGTCATCAATGCTGCCGCGAGCAATGCTTTCTTCATCATCTCCTCCATACCCTGTCAAAAAGTCAACCCACCAACTGCGCAAGATGCCGGATGCGCAATGCATCCGGTCAACATGGGATAACCAGGGAGACCACCTGCGGCTGCCGGGTAGGCTGGCGCGTTTCTTGTGCGGACGTACCGTTTTGCAGGCCGTTTTGCCGATCGGGCAAGCCGGGGGTCTCCTGTGTCATGAAGTCAAACTACATTTCATGACTTTCGTTTTGCTACTTTGGTTACTAATTTAGCAAAAATACACTTTCGTGGCGACGAAAATCGTTGTTTGACTAGCTGGTGTCGCCAAATTGCCATAATGACGGGGCGCGACCGTTTCGGGAGGGCTGGGGAAAATGCCGAAAAGGCTTGCTGCACAAGGCGTTCACGGTTTCCGGGAGGGGGGGTCAAGGATTGCCACTATTGACGCGATGGGACGAGCGGCGTACCTCTGCGAGAGGCCGAATTCGTTAGCTATCCGTAAAAGAATGATCGGATAGTGGGAGTGCTGGGCTTGTTTGTTTACTTCGATTTTCTAAACAACTGCGATGTCGCGGCGGTTTGCGCGAGGCAAGCGCGGAGAAGGGGCGGAGGTTTAGAAGCGCGATGCGTCGATCGCGTCGGTAACGAAAAGAAGGGCGGGAGACTGCCGGCACCGCGCATGCGATGCCGGCCAGGCGAAAGGGGGATTACTTCAGGCTGCCCGACAGGAACTGCTTGAGGCGTTCGCTGCGGGTATTGCCGAACACCTCGGCCGGCGCGCCTTCTTCCTCGACGCGGCCCTGGTGCAGGAACATCACGTGGTTCGAGACGTTGCGCGCGAAGCCCATCTCGTGCGTCACCACGATCATGGTTCGGCCTTCCTCGGCCAGCTTCTGCATCACCTTCAGCACTTCGCCCACCAGCTCCGGATCGAGCGCGGAGGTGGGCTCGTCGAACAGCATCACGTCGGGCTGCATGGCCAGCGCGCGGGCGATCGCCACGCGCTGCTGCTGGCCGCCGGAAAGATGCGAGGGATACTGCTTCTCGAGGCGCGGCGCGAGGCCCACCTTCTCGAGATATTCGCGGGCGCGTTCCTCGGCCTCGCGGCGCGACAGCTTCAGCACGTTCACGGGCGCCTCGATCACGTTCTCGAGCACGTTCATGTGCGACCACAGGTTGAAGTGCTGGAACACCATCGCCAGCTTGGTGCGCACACGCTGCAACTGCCTGGTGTCGGCCGCCTTCAGCGCGCCGCCCTTGTCCTTCGCGGTGCGCACCTCTTCGCCGTCGACGAAGATGCGCCCGGCGTTCGGTTGCTCGAGGAAGTTGATACAGCGCAGCATGGTGCTCTTGCCCGAGCCGGACGAGCCGATCACGCTGATCACGTCGCCGGCATGCGCCTTCAGCGACACGCCCTTGAGGACTTCGTTGCTGCCGTACTGCTTGTGGAGATCGTCGACGAAAAGCTTGTGCATCTGGGAATTCATCAGGAGTCCTCGCGCCGTTTATTTGCCTTGCGGGCGCAGGTAGGCGAGCCAGCGTCGCTCGGCCTGGCGGAACAGCCACACGAGCGTAAACGAGATCGCGAGATAGAGGAGCGCGGCGATGCCGAACGCGTGGAACGACATGTAGGTTGCCGAATTGACGTCGCGCGCGATCTTGAGGATGTCGGGCACGGTGGCCGTGAACGCCACCGTGGTGGCGTGCAGCATCAGGATCACTTCGTTGCTGTAGAGCGGTAGCGCGCGGCGCAGCGCCGAAGGCAGGATCACGCGGCGATACAGCGTGAAGGTCGACATGCCGTAGGCGCGCGCGGCCTCGATCTCGCCATAGGCCGTCGACTTGATCGCGCCGGCGAAGATCTCGGTGGTGTATGCGCAGGTGTTCAGCGTGAAGGCCAGCAGCGTGCAGTGCATGCCGTCGCGGAAGAACTGGTTGAGCATGGTGGTGTCGCGCACCACCTGCAGGCTGTAGAGGCCGGTGTAGCAGAGCAGCAACTGCACGTAGAGCGGCGTGCCGCGGAACACGTAGGTGTAGAGCCACACCGAGCCCGACAGCCAGCGCCGCTTGGACACGCGCGCGCAGGCGAGCGGCACCGACAGGCAGAAGCCCAGCCCGATCGACACCACCAGCAGCCACAGCGTGATCGCCACGCCGGTGAAGCGGTACCCGTCCGTATACAGGTAGTTGCGCCAATATTCCTGAATCAGCTCGATCATAGTTCCGCCTTGCGCACACCCGTGGAGTAGCGCTTTTCCAGCCACATCAGCACGAAGTTCGAGATCGTCGTGATCGCGAGGTAGATGGCCCCCGCGAGCAGCGTGAAGAAGAAGAAACGCAGCGTGCCCTTGCCGGCGTCCTGCGAGGCCTTGACCACGTCGGCCAGGCCGATGATCGACACCAGCGCGGTGGACTTGACCAGCACCTGCCAGTTGTTGCCGATGCCGGGCAGCGCGAAGCGCATCATCTGCGGGAACATCACGCGCGTGAACACCTGCCAGCTGCTCATGCCGTAGGCGGCGCCGGCTTCCAGCTGGCCGCGCGGCACCGACAGGAAGGCGCCGCGGAAGGTTTCGGTGAAGTAGGCGCCGTAGATGAAGCCCAGCACCAGCACGCCGGCGGCGAACGGGTCGATGTCGATCTGGTCCCAGCTCATCAGGTCGGTGAGCTGGTTCAGCCAGATCTGGATGCTGTAGAACAGCAGCAGCATCAGCACCAGGTCGGGCACGCCGCGGATCAGCGTGGTGTAGAGCGTGCCGATGCCGTTCGTGACGCGGTTGCGGGAAAGCTTCGCGCCGGCGCCGAGCAGGCCCAGGATGAACGACAGGATCAACGACAGCACCGCGAGCTTGACGGTCTGCCAGGTGCCGGAAAGTATCAGCGGGCCGTAGCCTTGGAGAAACATATGTGGTCCTTGACGGCGCGTCGTATGCGCCGCGAAAGACGCGTGCCGCGTATCGGGCGGCACGCCCCGTGCATGTGGGTCGGGCCGCCTGGTGATTCCGCCGGGCGGCGTGCGACTTCTTCCTGCCAGGGCGGCCGCCGTGCACGCTCGGCGCGCGGCGGCCGCCCTGGCCGAAACGTGGTTACTTCGCCGAATACACGCTGAACGAGAAGTACTTGTGCGACAGCCTGTCGTACGTCCCGTCCTGGTGCATCGCGGCGAGGGCGGCGTTGATCTTCGCCTTCAGGTCCGTGTCCTCCTTGCGCAGGCCGATCGCGGTGCCGTCCCCGATGGTCTTCGGGTCCTTCACCTCGGGGCCCGCCCAGGCGAAGCCCTTGCCGCGCGGCGTGCGCA
Source organism: Burkholderia gladioli (assembly GCF_000959725.1). Lineage (NCBI taxonomy): Bacteria > Pseudomonadati > Pseudomonadota > Betaproteobacteria > Burkholderiales > Burkholderiaceae > Burkholderia > Burkholderia gladioli. Next base: position 643,592 of record NZ_CP009323.1, on the reverse strand, counting down.
GGAAGCCGTAGTCGGCCTGCAGCTCGTCCTGCAGCGCGGCGTCGAGCCGGCCGGTGCCCAGGTCGGCATAGACCTGGTCCTGGTTCTGGTACGGCACGATCGTCACGCCCTGGGTCTCCCAGTAGGTCTTCGCGTAGGTTTCCTGCGTCGAACCCTGCTCGACGCCGACCGTCTTGCCCTTGAGCGAGGCCACCGTCGGCAGCAGCGGCGAGCCGGCCTTGGCGATCATGCGCGCGGGCGCGTCGTACAGCTTGTCCGAGAAGTCGATCTGCTCGCGGCGCTTGTCGGTGACGGTGAGCGACGAGACGATCACGTCGAACTTGCGGGCCTTCAGCGCCGGGATGATGCCGTCGAGATCCTGGGCCACCCAGGTGCAGCGCACGGCGATCCGGGTACAGATCTCGCGAGTCAGGTCGACGTCGAAGCCGACGATGTCGCCGTTCTTCGCGACCGACTCGAACGGCGGATAGCTGGCATCGACACCGATCCGGACCGTTTTCCATTCCTTCGCGAAGGCGCTGCCCGCCATCAGGGCGAGCGCTGCGCACAGGGCGAGCTTGTTCATCAGTTTCCTCTTGCGGCTGCTGCTTGCCGGCCCGTTCGTCTCGCGCGCCGGCCCTATTCTAGGTAGCCAAAATTCGGCCTCGGCGGCTTCGGCGAACGGTCGGGCGGGGCCCGGCCGGCCAAAAGCGCGGTATTTTACCCGAGCCGGCGGCGCGCAAGCTCGAATTACGGCTCGGATCGTTGCGCATCCTGTCGCGAGGCGCAATCGGGGGCGACACGGGCAGGCGGCGCGGTGCCGGTGGGCGCCGCGCGGGACAGGCAGGCCTGGACGGCGGCGATCGTACCGCGACGCGGGCGGCGACGACTGTCAACAATGATGTCGGGGGAGGGCAGCGAGGGGCGGGGCAGCGCAGGGAGGGCGACGAGCCCGCGCGGGACGCGGACGTCTGGAGCGAGCGCGTAAGGCGCAGTGAGGGGCTAGGCAGGACCGGGGCCCGGCGAGCAGGCCCCGGCGAATGGCTCGCGATGCCGGCGGCACCGCGAGCCGGCCACGCCGGCGCTTACTGCGCGGCGGCCGAAGCGGCTGCCGGCTTGGCGGCCTGGTGGTGGCCCCAATGCGCCTTCATCTTGTCGTGGCGCGCCTTCATCTTCGCGAACTGCTGCTTGAGCGCGGTGCTGACCTGGGTCTTCTGCTGGTCGTTCAGGCCGTCGTAGAAGGCCAGCCAGGCCTTCTCGGTCTGCTCGTGCAGTTGGCGGTTCTGTTCGCCGATCTGGTGGCGGGCGGCCGCCAGCGCGTCGAGGTCGAGGATCGGCTGGTTCTGCGCGGCCTCGAACTGCGAGCGGCCCTGCTCGAAGTTCTGGCGCATCGCCTCGCGGTTCTGCTTGGAGGTGGCCTCGGCGGCCTGGTATTGCTGCTCCTGCGCCGGCGTCAGCTTGAGCTGGTCGTGCAGGCGCTTGAACACTTCCATCGGGCCGCCGTGGTGCCAGTGGTGATGCATGCCCGGGCCGCCTTGCGGGCCGGCCGGATCGGCCGCGCGAGCGGCGGCGCCGAACGAAAGGGCCAGTACGGTGGCGGCGGCGATAGCCACGAGAGACGTCTTCTTATACATTGCGATGACTCCTGGTCGAATGGGTGGAGCGACCGGCGGGGCGGGCCTTCGGGCCGCCGCCGTCCGTATCGGTAAGACGCAGCGTAGCCAAGCGCCCCGCCCGTCGTGTTACCTCCACCCTGCCCGCGGTTACCATGCATTACATCCGGCTTGCGCGGTAATTCCCAGTAACCCATTCGCGCCTTTGTTTCAGTCGGCTTCCTCAACCCGCACGATAAAATCCACGCCATGACTACCCAGATCCTCATCGTCGACGACGACCAAGAACTGCGCGACCTGCTGCGCGACTATCTCGTGCGCCAGGGCATGGAAGTATCGGTGCTGCACGACGCGGCCACCCTGGAGAAGCGCCTGGAGCGCGAGCGTCCCGACCTGATCGTGCTCGACCTGATGATGCCGGGCGTCGATGGCCTGACCGCGCTGCGCCAGTTGCGCGCGGCCGGCGACGACATCCCGGTGATCATGCTGACCGCGCGCGCCGACGACGTCGACCGCATCGTCGGCCTCGAGCTCGGCGCCGACGATTACCTCGGCAAGCCCTTCAACCCGCGCGAACTGCTGGCCCGTGCCCAGGCGGTGCTGCGCCGGCGCCGCGCCACGCCCTCGGCGGCCGCGCCCGAGCAGCGCGAACCCTATGCGTTCGGCCGCTTCGTGCTCGACTTCCAGGCGCGCACGCTGTCGGTCGACGGCAAGCCGGCCACGCTGTCGAGCAGCGAATTCGCGCTGCTGAAGATCTTCGTCAACAACGCGCTGCGCACGCTGACGCGCGAACGCCTGCTCGAACTGCTGCACGGCCCCGAATACGACGGCACCGACCGCGGCATCGACGTGCAGGTGTGGCGTCTGCGGCGGATCCTCGAAAGCGATCCGTCCACGCCGCGCTTCATCCAGACGGTGCGCGGACGCGGCTACGTGTTCGTGCCCAACGGCGAGGCCCATGCGCAGACCCATTGATTCGCTGTTCGGGCGGCTCGCGCTGCTGGTGGTGGGCGTGCTGCTGCTGTCCCACTTCGCGTGGTACCTGGCGATCCGCTTCGACCGCAACGAGACGCAGATGCGCTACGCGGTGGAGGAGGCTGCCTTCCTGGTGGACGCGGTGCGCCAGCACGAGGAACGCACGCCCGACCAGCCGCTGCCCTCGCGCGTGCGGATCGTGCCGCCGGACAGCGCGGACGTGCCGCGCGAGGACCCGGACCTGCCGCCGCCGCCCAAGCGTTTCCTGGAGGATCTGCGCGATCGCATGCCGCCCGGCACCGAGGTGCGCTTCGGCACGCCCGGCAGGCCGCCCGTGTTATGGGTGAAGGAGCCTCACGATGCCAACTGGATCGTGGTGCCGGCGCAGCCGCTGCATGCGCGCCGCTCGCGCGACCGCATGCTGCTGTGGCTGGCGATGATCTTCTCGGCTGCCGTGATGGCGGCCCTGTTCGCCGCCTGGCAACTGCAGCAGCCGCTGCGCTCGCTGGCGCGCGCGGTCGGCCGTTTCGGCCGCGGCATGACGGTGCCGCCGGTGCGCGAGAAGGGGCCGCGCGAGCTGCGCCAGCTCACACGCGGCTTCAACCAGATGGTGGAGCAGGTGTCGCGCGCCGAGAACGATCGCGCCGTGATGCTGGCCGGCGTCGCGCACGACCTGCGCACGCCGCTGGCGCGCATGCGGCTGCGCGCCGAGATGATGGACGATGCGCGCCTGCGCGACGGCGTGGTGCGCGACGTGGACTCGATGTCCCACATCGTCGACCAGTTCCTGGTGTTCGCCAACGGCGGGGCCGATCGCAGCGAGGTGGTCGAGGTCGATCCGACCTGTGAGCGGATCGCGCGCACCTATCGCGCGGTCGCGCCGAACGCGCAGCCGGTCGAGATCGCGCTGGCGGCCGGGCCGGGCTTCCGCCTGCCGACCGCCACGCTCGACCGGATCCTCTCCAACCTGCTCGACAACGCCCACGCCTACGGCGCGCCGCCGGTGCGCATCGCCACCGAGCGCGGCGCCGAGGGTTACGTGCTGACGGTCAGCGACGGCGGCAAGGGCATCGCGCAGCGCGACCTGGCCGACGCGACGCGGCCCTTCGTGCGGCTCGACCCGGCGCGCGGCGGCAATGGCCACAGCGGGCTGGGCCTGGCGATCGTCGAGCGGCTGGTGCAGCGCACCGGCGGCCAGTGCCGGATAGGCAACCAGGAGCAGGGCGGGCTGCGCGTCGAGATGGTGTTTCCGTTCGACGTGGTGCCGAAGCCGGAGCGCGAGCATGTGGGTGCGTGAGCGGCGCCTGGCCGGCCCCGGCGGCGTGATGCCGTTACGGCAAGCCAAATAAAAACCCCGGCGATGCCGGGGTTGTCCTGCCGCGCCACTCGCGCGGCGGGAGATCGAATCACGCGCCGACGGCGCAGCAGAAGCCGCGCCGTGCCGCGCTCACTCGCCGAACAGCGAGCCGAGCGTCTCGGCCGCGTGGCTGTCGATCGTGTTGTAGGTGACGCTGGTCGCCTCGAAGATATACAGCGTGGTGTACTTGCCGAGCCGCTCGAGGATCTCGTCCTGCAGCGACTCCGGCACCACGTTCATGTTCAGATACCACGCGGTCGACGACAGCCGCGCCTGGAATGTGCCGTATTCCTGCATCAGCGTATAGAAAGCATCCGCGTCCTGATCCCGGCACACGATAACCAGATTTCCTGCCATTCGGCCCTCCTGCCTGTGACGTTCGTTCTTGCGTAGCAGCCTTGATCATACCTGCTTAGTCGCCGCCGCTCGCCGGCGGTTCGTTTTGTATTCGCGCGGCGCGACGGCGGCGGCCGGCGCCCGCGCGTGTTGCGTTCGCGCCCCGGCGGGTTTCCCCGCATCCCGGATCGCGGCATAATTCGCCCTTGCGCCGCGTCGCGCGAGTTGCATCCCGCTTGCGACTTCTTTCAAATTCCCCGCATTCCACCCGTGCATTCCTTCGAATTGGGTGTGGTTTGTCTGCGATTGCCGGGGGATGCCTTCATGTTGCGTACCGGAAGCTTGTGCCTGTCACAGGGGTTGTAGTAGTGTCGTGCCGTCGCCGTGCCGGCCCTTTTTGGGCGGCACGGGATGGTGAGCGAGCGGGGCTGCGGTAGCCGACGCTCGGAATTGTCCAGTCATAAGCAAACACCGCAATGCGCCTTACCATGAGTCACGAACGCATGCTGGCCTCAAATTTCGCTTCGAACGGCCATGCCGGGGAGGGTGCCTGATGGATTTTGGTTTCAATCCGAACCGGATCGCGAACGCCTCGGCGTGGCGTGTGCTGCCCAATCGCTGGGACTTCATCGCCTTTCCGCTGATCCTCTGCGTGATCGCGATGGCGGCGGTGGGCTTCCACGAGACCATGGCGCCGATCGGCACGCTCAGCACCCAGAAGATCTCGCTCGATCCCGCCAACCTGCCCGAATACGCGCTGCGCACCACGCTGCGCATGCTCGCGGCGATGGTCGCCTCGCTGGTGTTCACGCTGGTCTACGGCACGCTGGCGGCCAAGAGCCGCCGCGCCGGCATGGTGCTGGTGCCGATCCTCGACATCCTGCAGTCGGTGCCGGTGCTCGGCTACATCTCGTTTACGGTGACCTTCTTCCTGGCGCTGATCCCGAGCCGCGTGGCCGGCGCCGAGCTGGCCGCGATCTTCGCGATCTTCACCAGCCAGGCCTGGAACATGACCTTCAGCTTCTACCAGTCGCTGCGCACGGTGCCGCGCGACCTGGACGAGGTCTCGCGCGGTTTCCACCTGACCACCTGGCAGCGCTTCTGGAAGCTCGAGGTGCCGTTCTCGATGCCGGGCCTGGTCTGGAACATGATGATGTCGATGTCGGGCGGCTGGTTCTTCGTGGTGGCCTCTGAAGCCATCACGGTGGGCAATCACACCATCATCCTGCCGGGCATCGGCGCCTACCTGGCGCAGGCGATCTCGGACAAGAACATCGGCGCGATCGGCTGGGTGATCCTGGCCATGACGGTGGTGATCCTGGCCTACGACCAGTTGCTGTTCCGCCCGCTGGTGGCCTGGGCCGACAAGTTCCGCATGGAGAACACCAGCTCGGGCAATGCCCCCGAATCCTGGCTGCTCGACCTGGTGCGCCGCACGCGCCTGATCCACCAGTTGCTGGTGCCGGCCGGCTGGCTGCTGGCGCGCGCCGCGCGGCTGCCGTTCCGGCTACCCTCGTTCGACGCCGCGCGCTTCGCGCTGCCGCGCGTCGAGAAGCAGGCCTCGCGCGCGGCTGACATCGGCTGGGCGATCCTGGTGCTGATCGGCACCGCCTACGTGGTGTGGCGCGTGGTCAGCTTCGTGGCCACCGGCGTGACGCTGGCCGAGGTCGGCCATGTGTTCCTGCTGGGCCTGGCCACGTTGCTGCGCGTGCTGGTGCTGATCGCGATCGCCTCGCTGGTGTGGGTGCCGATCGGCGTGTGGATCGGCCTGCGCCCGGCGCTGGCCGAGAAGGCCCAGCCGATCGCGCAGTTCCTCGCCGCGTTCCCGGCCAACCTGCTGTTCCCGGTGTTCGTGATCGTGATCGCGCGCTTCCACCTGAATCCGGACATCTGGCTGTCGCCGCTGATCGTGCTCGGCACCCAGTGGTATATCCTGTTCAACGTGATCGCCGGGGCGACTTCCTATCCCAACGACTATCGCGAGGCCGCCACCAACTTCCGCATCCGCGGCTGGCAATGGTGGCGCCAGGCGATCCTGCCCGGCATCTTCCCCTACTACGTGACCGGCGCGATCACCGCCTCGGGCGGCGCCTGGAACGCCAGCATCGTCTCCGAGCTGGTGCAGTGGGGCGACACCAAGATCCAGGCGCACGGCCTCGGCGCCTATATCTCCGAGATGACCGCCGCCGGCGACTATCCGAAGATCATCATGGGCATCACGGTCATGTCGCTGTTCGTGACCCTGTTCAACCGCCTTTTGTGGCGCCCGCTGTACGCCTACGCCGAAGCGAAGCTGCGGCTCGACTGAGACTCATTGAGAGCGAAACGCGATGCAAAACCAGAATGCTGTCCAGACGCCGCCGGCGCCGCCGCGCCTGGGTGACGAGATCCTGAACGTCAAGGACGTCAGCCGCGGCTTCAACAAGACGCAGGGCGAACTGCTCGTGCTCGACGGGGCCAACCTGTCGCTGCGCGAGGGCGAGATCGTCGGCCTGCTGGGCCGTTCGGGCTCGGGCAAGTCGACCCTGCTGCGCATCATCGCCGGGCTGATCGAGCCGACCGGCGGCGAGGTCACCTATCTCGGCAAGCCGCTGAGCGGCCCGGCCGAAGGCGTGGCGATGGTGTTCCAGACCTTCGCGCTGTTTCCCTGGTTGACCGTGCTGCAGAACGTGGAAGCGGGCCTGGAGGCGCTCGGCGTCGGTGCTCGCGAGCGGCGCGAGCGCGCGCTCGCGGCGATCGACCTGATCGGCCTGGACGGTTTCGAGAACGCCTATCCGCGCGAGCTGTCGGGCGGCATGCGCCAGCGCGTCGGCTTCGCGCGCGCGCTGGTGGTCGATCCGACCATCCTGCTGATGGACGAGCCGTTCTCGGCGCTCGACGTGCTGACCGCCGAGACGCTGCGTACCGACCTGCTCGACCTGTGGACGCAGGGCAGGATGCCGATCAAGTCGGTGCTGATCGTCACGCACAACATCGAGGAAGCGGTGTTCATGTGCGACCGGATCCTGGTGCTGTCGTCGAACCCGGGACGCGTGATCGCCGAGATCAAGGTGCCGTTCAAGCATCCGCGCAATCGCCTGGACCCGGCCTTCCGCAAGCTGGTGGACGACATCTACGCGAAGATGACGGCGCGCCAGACCGGCGAGGCCACCAAGAAGGGTCTCGATTCGGGCAGCTGGCTGCCGCGCGTGTCGACCAACCTGATGGCCGGCCTGATCGAGACGCTGGCCGCGCCGCCGTACCACGGCCGCGCCGACATGCCGGAAATCGCGCGCTCGCTGCATCTCGAGGTGGATGATCTGTTCCCGATCGCCGAAGTGCTGCAGCACCTGGGCTTCGCCGACGTGCGCGAGGGCGACGTGTTCCTGACGCCGCCGGCGCGCGTGTTCGCCGAGTTCGGCACGCAGGAGCGCAAGATGATGTTCGCCGATCACCTGCTGCGTCACGTGCCGCTGGCGGCGCGGATCAAGAAGGTGCTCAACGAGCGGCCCGGCCATCGCGCGCCACGCGTGCGCTTCGAGCAGGAGCTGGAGGATTTCCTGTCGGACAGCGCGGCCGAGGAGACGCTCGACGCGGTGATCGACTGGGGGCGTTATGGGGAGATCTTTTCGTATAACGACCAGACGGAGATCTTCAGTCTGGAGGATGTGGAGTCTTGAGGGTGGTGGTGGGTGGGTGCCGGGGATGGGCATCCGTCTTGAAGCCGATGTGTGATGGGTAGTGAGAAAGGCGCGATCGATCATCGCGCCTTTTTTGTTTTGTTGAATCAGGTCAAAAAAATTTCGACCCGAAGAGTAGTGGCATCAAAGTAAAACAAACCGCTTGATGGCATTTTCACGAAGGGCTTCGATGGTGCGGCAGCGGGCTGTTGCCGATGTCCTCCTAGCGTGTTGCGACGCCGCTGCGCGTCTATCGCGCGATCCTTTCCAATGCCTTTCGGGCGGGGATTTCCTTGATCTCCCGACGTCATTAGAATCCTCAGACAAGTGAAGCCGGGGAGCCGTCCCCGCGAGAGAGCAGGCCGTGATGAGGCCGACAACAAGATGGGTAACGAATGAACGTGACCGATTTGACTCAGGCCATTCAGGGCGGACTGATTCAGCAAGATCGGCTGGTCAAGACGGACATTCCGTCGCTGCCGGCCAACACCATGGTGCCGTGTCGTGTCCTGACCGCGTCGGAACTCGGTCGTGACTTCAGCGTGACGCTCGACATGATCTCGACGGCTGGTGACGTCGAACTCAAGGCGGTGATCGCGCAGCCGATGAGCTTGTGGATCCAGCAGGCGGACAAATCCTATTTACCGATCAACGGCTATGTGCATACCGCGCGACGCCTCGGTGCAGACGGCAGTTTTACTGCCTATCAGTTGGTTTTCGCGTCGTGGATGCACTTCCTGCGATTCCGCAGCGACATGCGCTATTGGCAAGATCGGAGCGTCGACGCAATCATCACCGACGTATTCAATCAGCATCCGCAAGCCCAAGGCAATTTCCAGTTTGCCTTGTCGAAAGCATTGCCGTCGCGGTCGTATTGCCGCCAGAGCGAATCCGACTGGAATTTCGTCCATCGACTGATGGAAGAGGAAGGGCTATTCGGGTTTTGGCGGCAGAGCAAAGACGGTAAATCGCATACGCTCGTGGTGACCGACGACGTTCATTCGCTCGATCCACTATCGTCGAATCCGGTCCAGTTCTATCGATCGGGCGCCGGCAGCGAGGTCGATGCGTTCACCCAGTGGAGTGGCTCCCGGACCCTGCAGAGCACGACCCATACGACGCGCACGTTCGACTACAAGACACCATCGACCGTTGCCAATCCGAAAGAAACGACATTGCCGACGATGGCCGGCCAAGGGGCGCTACCCGAACAAGCCGAAATCTACGAATACACGGGTGCCTATACCTATCCGCAGCAGGATCGAGGTGAACACCTGTCGAAGATTCATCTGGAGGAGTGGGAATCGAAAGCGAAACGTTTCTTCGGCGTGGGCGGCGTTCGGGGGATCGACGCGGGGCTGCGGTTCGAACTGACCGGTCATCCTGAGCATGATCGGGATTCGGCGAATCAACGTGAATTCGCTGCGATCAAGGTTCGACGGTACATCGAGAACAATCTGCCGCTGTCGAATCAGGAGGCGAGCTTTCCACATAGTTTGCAACGCGCACTGGCGCTGGCCAAGACGGGCTATGCGGGGGAATCGGTTCCCCATGATGATGGTTCGGCTGGTTTTTTTCTGGTCGAGGTGGAGGCGCAGCGCGCGACGGTCCCATATCGCAGCCCGTTCGAGCACAAGAAGCCGAAAATGCATCTCGAGACGGCGATCGTCGTAGGGCCTCAGGGTGAAGAGGTGTACACGGACGAATTGAACCGTGCGAAGGTGATGTTCGTCTGGGATCGGCAAAACCAGGGCGATGCCGGTGCGTCGTGCTGGGTGCGGGTCGCGCAATCGGATACGGGGGGCGGCTACGGTGGCGTGCACATGCCGCGCATTGGCGAGGAAGTCATCATCGGTTACGTCGGTGGTGACTGCGATCGCCCGATCGTGCTGCACCGCGTGTACAACGGAAAGGTCAAGCCTCAGTGGCATAGCAACGGCATCCTGTCGGGATACCGATCGAAGGAGTATTCGGGAGCCGGCTACAACCAGATGGTGATGGACGACGCAACTGGCCAGAACCGTGTCCAACTGATGAGCAGCAGCGCGAATAGCATGCTGCACCTCGGCTATCTGATCGATCAAAGTGGAAACTCGCGCGGTGCTTACCTCGGCAGCGGCTTCGATCTGCGTACCGACGACTACGGCGCGGTGCGCGCTAGCCGTGGCCTGTATGTCACTACCTATCCCAAGACGATCCGTAGCCAACCGCTTGATGTGAAGGAGACGCAGCAACAGCTCGTCAATGCCGAGAGCATCGTCGAGTCGCTTTCGGAAGCGAGCGTGCAGCATCAGGCCGAAAGCCTGCAGGATGCGCACGATGCGATGCGGGCGCTGACCGATGCGACTCAGAACAGCGTGAGCGGCGCGCTCGGTGCGGGGGGCAATACAGCAGGCGGGGGGACTGGCAGCGCCAATACGTTCCAGCAGCCGGTGATGGTGTTCGGCAGCCCGGCTTCGATCGGCTTGTCGTCGCAGCAATCGGTGCATGTGGCGGCGAACCAGCACATCAGTCTGGTGAGTGGGCAGAGCACGCACATAGCGGCTGGAAAGTCGCTGATCGCAAGCATTGCTCAAAAACTCAGCTTGTTTGTGCAGAACGCGGGAGTGAAGCTGTTCGCGGGCAAGGGTAAGGTTGAGATTCAGGCTCATGACGATAATGTCGAGCTCATTGCTCAAAAAACGATAAAGATACTTTCAGCTACGGAAAATGTCGTGCTTGTTGCCAAACAGGAACTCTTACTGACATCGGGCGGTGCATATATACGCCTGAAAGACGGCAACATCGAGATTCATGCGCCGAGCATCATTGACGTGAAGGGGGGGCAGCACAGCTTTGGTGGGCCGGTGCGGCTTGATGAGAAATTCCCAGCGTGGGCCGGTGCCGAGGGTGCACGCTCGATGGACTTTTCTGGTTGATCCAGATGCCGTCGATGAATTTCCATGCTGACGCGTAAATTGATCTGAATAGAGGAGATCGCATGGCGCAACAATCGGAACCACTATCGCAGGCTGCGGGCTGGGCTTACCCGTTTCCGCTAAAGGAGGCCAACGCCACAAGTGCTGCTACGGGCCCAGAGGCTTATTTGGCTGCGCTCGCCGTTGCCGATGATGGCTTTTATCCGCTTGGCGCAAATGGTCTTTGGCACGGTGGTATCCACTTCGGAGCATCGACCGCCGGGAAGTTCGACCAAGAGGGCGGTGTCAAGTGCATTGCCGATGGTGAGGTAGTGGCATTCCGGCTTGACTCAAAGCTTCAAGATGTGACCTATCCTGATGGTAGTAAAGCTGGTTATTCGCGAGGCTTTACACTCGTACGTCATCGGCTGGTGCTGCCGCCAGTCCCACCCCCAGCGCCTGCGCCGGGCAGCACACCGGCTCCTGTGCCAAGGCCGACTACTGAAATGCCACCACCGGCGGCCGACATACTTACGTTCTTCAGCCTCTACATGCATACATTGCCGTTCGATGGCTATGATGTGAGCCGGCCATCCCATGGGCAAGCGAAGACGCTGCCCGCATACTACGGGGCGAGTGAGATTCGTAGCGTTGGCGCCTCGGCGTCGGATCCGCGCTTGACTGACGCCGGTCATGCCGATCCAGCCGCGCTCGGGCTGCGCGTGCGCGCGTCTGCTTCTGGGCACGCCAATGTGGTGGGTTGGCTTGCGCGTGGTACCACGCTCAAGGTTGGACAGGCGCATGGCCAGTGGGGGAGGGTTGATAGTTTTGTATCAGGTTCGCTGCAGTCCTACGATGAAGGAAAGCCTGATCCGGCGGTTTCCGTCGGTGGTTGGGTTTATCTCGGTGAACTCGGGAAGCAACTCCAGCCTCCCCCGCTGGATCAAGTCTATGTGTTGCCGAAGCCGCACAAGATTGCGGCGGGCGAGACGGTGGCTTATCTCGGTGAATATCAACGACTGGCAGAGGCGCGTGCACACCACACGCTACCACCCAAACTGGGTGAGCGCCCATTGTTGCACGTTGAGGTATTTACCGGCGACGATCTGAGCGCATATCTTGCACGTAGTCGTGTGCGTGCCCCGCAACTCGATCCAAAGGCGCGCCGGTTGCTGCTGATCTCGAAAGGCGCAAAGCTTGTGCAGCCCTCGGTAGCCGACACTTCGATTGCTGCTGGTGCAGTCGTTAAGGCTGCTGCTGATTCGCCTGCTTCCGGCCCATGGGTCAAGGTGGTGTTTGTAAATCCTGCGGGCCATCCGGTCGCTGGCCAACCGGCGCGCTGGATTCTTCGCTCTGATCTACAGGTGAGTGGTGCACGCCAGGCTTGGAGAGAATTCCCATTAAATGTCCAGTCGGCAGGTGGCAATGCTGCAGCTTGGGCGCGCGTGGTATATACGCCCTCGACGCAGTCGTGCGCCGAAACCGACAATAAAACCTGGTACGCAGTCAGCATTGCCGATGAGAACAACGTCCAAGTAGACGGTTGGGTTTGCGATTACGCTCACCCACTGGTGGAGCTGAAGAGTTCGTGGGACTGGCCTGGATTTGACGTCGTGAATCTCGACGCCTCGGTGTCGGATATGTTTCAACGAGCATTATTCATCGCAGATAGCGGAACACCTGACGAAATCGCAGTTTTCGAAGATTCATTCAACGGCATCCGCTCAGACGACACCATTAAAAAGCTCGAGGACGCGATTGATGGCCAGAAACAAAAAGACGGAAAGATCAGCGCGCAAGAACTTAAATTGGCATTAAGCAAGCCATGGCTCGCGGATCGAATCGATCACTTGATCGTGAAATATGAGAGTGAATGGGGTGGCGAAATGAATAAGTGGGATGCGCTCGATTCGCATATGCACGCAGGCTTGCCGGTTTGGCAAGCGGAGAAGAAACGGATTGACGCTCTGCGGTACTGGAGCGGGGCGGCGGCAGTGTTACCGGCCACTACAACTATATTTCATCTTCATCCGATCGGATTGGTAGGAAATTTTCGCACCGGTTTTCAGTTTACCGTGGCAATGTTGCAGCACATCTTTCCAAGTGCGAGTGTAGCAACATTGCAGTCTGTTATCGATGAATTGAATCCTCATATTGAGTTATTTAAACTCGACAAGACACTTCGACGCGAGCATTTTTTTGCGCAGATACGACGCGAGTCGGGACCTTCCCTGACAGTTCACGATGGAGAAAGCCTGAATTATCCGCCTGATCGTTTAAAGTTGAAGTTTAGCTATTTCGCTAAGTATCCTGACGAAGCCGATTTGTATGGACGTACGGCTCAACATCCCGCTGATCAGGAGGCCATCGCCAATCGCGCCTATGAACACCGCGGCGACAATGGCCCTGCCGCGAGTGGAGATGGGTGGAAGTTCCGTGGCAGAGGTTTGATCCAGACCACCGGACGCAGGCAATACAGGCTCTTCAGTGAGTGGCACCAAAAAAATGCCAGCAACTGGCCGAGCGACGCCGACCTAGATTTTCTGGTGAGTTACACCTTGCTCGGTGAAATCAAGTATGCGGTGCGATCGGCAGCGGCGTATTGGATCAACAACGGCATGTATACCGCTGCGGATCACGGCGCGACCGAGGACGATGTTGACAAAATCACTCGTGCTATCAATCCGGGACTGTTCGCGCATAAACCTGGTCAACCTATCAACGCGGAAAACATGGCCGACATCATTGATCGGCGGAACAATTTTTCTTCTATTCACACGTGGGGAGGTTTGCAGTGATGCGTATAGCAGGAATCTTTATGGTTGGGCTGGTGTCGCTCTCCCACTATGGTGCTGCTCATGCACAGGGGGGGCAGAGCGAGTCCGTCCAGGATGAGAAGACGCTGTGTAGCGAAGACGAAGATGTGTACTTCAGTTGTCCGCTTGAGAATGGGAAAACGATCTCTGTTTGTGCCAAGGGCAATACCAGCCCCAATCAGGGCTACGTACAGTATCGTTACGGTACGAGGATAGATGCCTTCCCGTTTCCTGCCAAAAGCATTGCCCCCACCAAAGTTTTGGGAATCACAGATGTGTCAGAGGGGAGCATCCGAGGTCTGCACCTGAAATTCTTCAAAGGACTGTACACGTATGTAGTGTCCTCTGTCCCGCCGGGCGGTGTGTACGTATCGAAAAACGGAAAAATCATATTCGACAAGATATGCCAAGCTTCTCAGTACAAGAGTTTTTCGAACAAGGTATTTGATGGCATCAATCAGTCGCCAGTGTTAGAGCTCGACATGCACTGACCACCGCTCGTATTGGCCTTTCGGATTTCGAAAATTGATTATGCTTGGAGAGCGCCTACGGAAGGCTGTCCGGTCCAATCATAGGCCAGCGGCGTCTAGTATTCCCTGGGCAGTCCAGGCTTGCTTGATGGAAGACGTGTCACGTTTCCCTACAAGAATGCTGCATCGATCCGTACACGCTTGAGAGCACTCGGTCTGTGATTGGATCACGATGCCCCAACGATGCGCGCGCGGTCACACGACCCGCGCGCATCGTCGTTTTCCGATCCCGCCTACTGCAAACTCCCCCAACGCGCCACGGCCGGCTCCGCCGAAGCCCAGGTCCAAGCACCACCCTGCGGCGCCTCGCAGGCACTGGCGATATACCAATCCGCCTTGTCGCCATCCTTCACCGAGAACGCGAATTCCTTGCACAGCGCCAGCGGCGTCGAGAACGCGCGCGTCACGCGCACCTCGCCCTCGCCGTTGTCGATCGGGATGCGGTTCTTCACCTTCCACGGCGCCACCTGACCCACCGCGAGCCCGCCCGCGGTGCTGGCGATCACATCCTGCTGCCCCGCCTGGAACGCCTTCATGGTGCGATTGACCGCTTCGTCGGTAGCGGCCTGCACGGCGATGCCCACGCCGATGCCGATCGCCGGATTGGCGGTGACGAGGCCGGTGGCCGCACCCGCCAGCGCGCCGCTGGCCGCTCCCGCCGAGCCGCAGCCGGGCAGCGTCGCGACGCCCGCCGCGAGCGCGCAGACGATCGCGACGGTGCGCAGCGCGATCATTGCAGCGCTCCCCAGCGGCCGGTGGCCGGCTCGGCCGAAGCCCACTTCCATTTCGGTCCGTCGCGGCAGATGGTGGCGACATAGAACGACGCGCCGCTCGGGACAGCGGCCGGCGCCGATGCCGCTACAGCCCCGGAAGCCGCCGCTGCCGACGAGGCGCCGGCTGCCGCCGCGACCGCCTTCTTCGCATCGCTGTCGACCGAGAACACGATCTCCTTGCAGTCGAGCGGGCCCACGCTGATCAGGCGGCTGACGGTCACGCGGCCGAACTCGTCGTCCTCGATCGGCATCGTGTGATGGGTGGACCAGCGCGCCACGCCGCCCACCTCGAGCGGGCCGGCCGCGTCGGCGATCTGGCCTTGCGAATAGGTGTGCGCGACACGCTGCGTGTACTGCACGCCGGCGCGCGCCGCGGCCACCACGCCCAGGCCGATGCCGGTCGCCACCGCCGCATTGTTGGTCACCTTGGCGGCCACGGCCGCGCCGGCGATACCCGCGCCGGCGGTGGCACCTTCGCTGTAGAGGGAGTTGCAGCCGGAGAGCAGCGTCGACAGCAACGCCGCGCTGGCGAGCGCCAGGCTCGCCGCGCGACGTGCCGGCCGCCCGAGCCTTGCAGTGCGTGAATTCATGCTGGATGCGGTCCTGTCTGGTAACCGCCGCGCCCGCTCCTGACGGCGCGGCACCGGCCGCCATTGTGGTGCAGATATCCGACCCGAATTGCAAAAGATGGATAAACGTTTGCGGCGCCGGTCGGCGCACAGTGTCATACAAAAGCGTTGGCGAGGGTCGTATCGTTACAAATTGAAGGTAATTGTTACCTTCGCAGGGATCGGGCCAGCCTACACTCGTTCGTCACTGACTGTTTCCACGGCGACGCCGCACAGCTCAATGAGACACCCTGCCATGCGCCGCACGCGGCGCAACCCCCGCCCGCAACACGACGAAGGCGCGAGCCGCCCCGCCGTGCCCACCGGGCCGTCTTCTCCCGCGTCCACCGGCGCCGTGCCCGAGGCACCCGCCGACGGCGATCACAACCAGGGTGGCGCGCGTCCCGAAGGGATCGACTACCAGCGCGATCTGGGCTCCGAACAGGACGCCTGAACGCTTCATCGCTCATATCGACCTTGCCTTGGGTGACGGCGTGTTACTTGCGCGCCTGCGCCGCGCTTGGCCGTCCAGTCGGCATGCGAGATCGAGAAGCGAACATCGCGCCGTCGCGCCGGGCACAGCACCTGCTCGCGACATCAGGCATCGGCGTGTGTTCTTGCGCCGTCCCCATCAAGCACAGGAGGTCAAGCCGTATGAGCAGATTGATCGTGGTTTCGAATCGCGTGGCAGCCGGCCAGGATACGCGTCCCTCGGCGGGTGGTCTCGCCGTGGGCGTGCTCGACGCGCTGCGGCAATCGGGCGGCGTCTGGTTCGGCTGGAACGGCGAGATCGTCGGCGAGGCGGGCGAGCCTGTGATCGAGCGCGAAGGCAACGTGACCTACGCGACGGTCGGCCTGGCGCGCCGCGACTATGACCAGTACTACCGGGGTTTCTCGAACGCGACGCTGTGGCCGGTGTTCCACTACCGCATGGATCTCGCGCGCTTCGATCGCCAGGAGTACGAAGGCTATCTGCGCGTCAATCGCACCCTGGCCAAGCAACTGAGCAAGCTGGTCGAGCCCGACGACATCATCTGGGTTCACGACTACCACCTGCTGCCCTTCGCGCACGCGCTGCGCGAGCTGGGCGTGCGCAATCCGATCGGCTTCTTCCTGCACATCCCGTTCCCCGCGCCCGAGGTGCTGCGCACGGTGCCGCCGCACGACGAGCTGGTGCGCTTCATGGCTGCCTACGACGTGGTCGGCTTCCAGACCGAATCGGACAAGCAGTCCTTCGTCGATTATCTCGAGCGGCGCGGGATCGGCACCGCCTCCGAGGACGGCGTGCTGCACGTGCATGGTCGGGTGGTGAAGGTCGGCGCCTATCCGATCGGCGTCTATCCCGATGCGATCGCCGAGGCCGCGGTCCAGCATGCGCAGCGCAAGCCGGTGGCCGCGCTTCGCGATGCGATCCGCGACCGCAAGCTGGTGATGAGCGTGGATCGCCTCGATTATTCGAAGGGGCTGGTCGAGCGCTTCCAGGCCTTCGAGCGCTTGCTGTCGAACGCCTCGGGCTGGCAGGGGCGCGTGTCCTTCGTGCAGGTCGCGCCGCCGACCCGCTCGGACGTGCAGACCTACCAGCGCATCCGCCAGACGCTCGAAGGCGAGGCGGGTCGCATCAACGGCCGATTCGCGCAACTCGACTGGACGCCGATCCAGTACCTGAACCGCAAGTACGAACGCAACCTGCTGATGGCGCTGTTCCGGCATGCCCACGTCGGTTATGTCACGCCGCTGCGCGACGGCATGAACCTGGTGGCCAAGGAATACGTCGCCTCGCAGAACCCGGAGGATCCGGGCGTGCTGGTGCTGTCCGAGTTCGCCGGCGCGGCGGCCGAGCTGCCGGGCGCGCTGATCGTCAACCCGGCCGATCTCTCGCAGATGGCCGATGCGCTGGAGCGCGCGCTGTCGATGCCGCTCGGCGAACGGCGCGAGCGTCACGGCAGCAATTTCGCCGCGCTCAAGCGCAACGACTTGGGCGTGTGGCGCGATTCCTTCCTGTCCGACCTGCGCAGCGTCGCGACCGCCGCCTCGATCACGCGGCGCGTGGGCCGGCGCGTGGCCGATGCGTGACGAATCGAGCCGATAAGGCCAATGCTGCATGAAGCAACGACGGCACCGCGAGGTGCCGTCGTTTTTTACATGGAGAGGGAAGAAAGGCTCGGTCCGCGAACCGTCGTCGCGATCAAGCCGTTTGCGCGGGCGGCGTCGCGCCGAGCCGCAGCAGGCTCACGCAGGCCGCGATCGCCGCGAACACGGTGGCCACGTAAAGCGCGAGGGTCGGCCCGTGCTGCGGCGCGACGCTGAAGATCAGCGCGACGATCGCCGCGCCCAGCGTCTGCCCCGTCAGCCGCGCGGTGCCGAGCATGCCGCTGGCGCCGCCGCTGCGATGGCGTGGCGCCGAGGACAGGATGGTGCGATTGTTGGGCGACTGGAACAGCCCGAAACCGGCACCGCACAGCGCCATGCGCCAGACGATGTCGAACGGCGCCGGATGCGAGCCCAGCATCGCCAGCGCGAGCAGCCCGGCGGCGAACAGGCCCAGGCCGATGCCGCCCAGCATGCCGGCCGAATAGCGATCCGAGAGCACGCCGGCCAGCGGCGCGGCCACCATGATCACCAGCGGCCAGGGCGTCATGTAGAGCCCGGTTTCCACCTGCGAGAGCCCGAGCGTGTGCTGCAGCCAGAACGGCAGCGCGACGAAGGCGAGCATCTGCGAGGTGAAGGAGGCGATCGATGTGCCGATCGACAGCGCGAAGATCGGGATGCGCAGCAGGTCGACCGGCAGCAGCGGCGCCGGCTGGCTCAGCTGGCGCCGCACGAACACGTAGCCGAGCCCCACCGCGCCGATCGCGCCGGCTGCCACCAGCGCATGGTTCTGGCTGTGGCCGAGCCCGTCGACGGTCATGATCACCAGACCGAACACGCAGGCGTTCAGCACCGCGCTGAGATAGTCGTAAGGCGCGTCGTGGCCGCGGTTCGGCGGCAGCGCGCGCAGGCCGACCGCCACCGCGGCGATGCCGATCGGCACGTTGATCGCGAACAGCCAGGGCCAGTGCGCCACCGCGAGCACGGCCGAGGCCACGGTCGGCCCGACCGCCGAGGACAGCGCCACCACCATCGCGTTGAGCGCGACGCCGCGGCCGAGCAGCCGCGTGGGATAGGTCATGCGCACCAGGGCGGTATTGACGCTCATGATGCCGGCCGCGCCGAAGCCCTGGATCACGCGCAAGGCGGCCAGCGAAGCCAGCGAGTCGGCCAGCGCGCAGCCCAGCGAGGCCACAGTGAACAGCATCAGGCCGCCCAGGTAGACGCGCCGGTAGCCGATCCGGTCGCCGAGCGCGGCCAGCGGCAGCAGGGAGATGGTGATGGCGAGCTGGTAGGCGTTGACGACCCAGATCGAGGCGGCGTCGCTGGCTTGAAGATCGCGCGCGATGGTCGGCAGGGCGACGTTGGCGATCGCGCTGTCGAGCACCGCCAGCGTGATGCCGAGCGCGACGCAGACGATCGCCCAGTAGCGTTGAGGAAGGGGCAGGCCGTTATCTTCGGCGTTCATGGCGTGTCTTGGCACGAGGCGGCTATGCCTTCGTGGCACGGCCGCCGGTCGATCGGTTGCGGGCGCAACCGGTTCGCAGTTCTCGGACGCGGTGGCGCGGGATGGGTGCCGTCTCTCGGCGGCACGCGGCTGGCGGCGGCATCGGCCCGATGCCGCCGTCGGGAACAGCGGGCTTACTTGAGTGCGTAGAGGCCGGTATAGCTGGCCGAGGCGATCTCGTTCAGGTGGATCATGAAGCGCGCGATCGCGTTGGTGGTGTCGGGCGTGATCGGCAGGCTGTCCACCTTCAGCGCGTGCACGCGGAAGATGTAGCGATGGGGCTTGTCGCCTCGCGGCGGCGCGGCACCGCCGAAACCCTCGTCGCCGTAGTCGTTGCGTACCTGCACGGTGCCGGCCGGCAATTGCGCGCCGCCGGGGGCGCCCGCGCCGGTGGGCAGGCTGGTGGTGCCGACCGGCAGGTTCACGGCCACCCAGTGCCAGAAGCCGCTGCCGGTGGGCGCGTCGGGATCGTAGACGGTGACGGCCAGGCTTTTCGCCTCGGCCGGCACGCCTTCCCAGCTCAGCGCCGGCGAGAGGTTGTCACCGTCCACGCCGAAACCTTCGTGCCGGTACTCCTGGGCTTTCGGCATCAAGCCGTTTTCGGGAAATGCGTCGGTGCGCAGCCGGAATTCGGCCATGGGCGTCTCCAGAATGTCGAGTTGGACCAGGCGCGTCGCCGTGCTGGCGGCAGGCACCGCCATGCCGACGCGAACCGGGCGAGTGTATCACCGGCATTGCGAATGCGACGTGTCGCCGGGGCGCTCCATGCCGACTGGTTCAGCCTTCGAAATCGAGCCCGCCCAGCAGGATCAGCGGCTCGCTTTGCGTGCGCGAGCCGAAGTCGATGCCGCGCGCGTCCTCCCAGTTCGGCAGCTTGCGCGAGAGTGCGTCGAGATAGTGCGCAAAGCGCGTGCCGTCGTCGGCGCCGACCAACTGCTCGATCTCGTCGGTATCCCAGGTCATGGTGAGGTTGAGCGGGAATGTGTAACCGTGCAGGCCGCGTAGATGCTCGTGGGAGGTGTTGACGATATCGACGTGGGTCGGGTGGCCGTGCCCGCCATAGGGACGTACCGTGGCGGCGACGTGCGGGCCGAGCAGGGCTGTGATGCGTTCGGCGATGCGCGGCGCGAATTCGGCGTCGAACCGATGTGCGATGTCGGGGTTCATGGCGGCGCCTCGGGGATCGAAAGGGATCGAATATCCCGAAAATGCTAGCACGCGACCCCAAGCCGCGCCTCACCTGGCATGGCACAGGCTTACGCGGCGGTCTCGCCCGGTTTACAGGCGTAATCCGGCGTTACCACTTGCTGCACCTGTTACGGCCGAGCCGTCCCAGAATGGTCTCCATCACGTACCACCTTGAGTGGAGAGCAACATGATCAACAAGAAAATCGTCGCGGTGCTGGTGACTGCCGGTGCGCTCGTCGTCGCAGGCCCGGCTTCCGCCCATGGGCGTTGGCACGGTGGGCATGGCGGCGGCGGTGGCGCTGTGGTCGGCGCGCTGATCGGCGGCGCGGTGCTGGGCGCGATCGTCTCGTCGGCGCTGGCGCCGGCTCCCGCGTATGCTGCGCCGGCCTACGCGGCTCCGGCCTACCAGGAACCGGCTTATCAGCCGGCCCAGTATCAATACCAGCAGGCTTATGCCGGCCCGCCCCCGGGCACCTGCTTCGATCGCTACCGCAATGTCTATGTGGCTTGCGGTCCGCAGCCGGCGCCAGGCTATTACCAGCAGCCGGGTTGGTAAGCCGCTGAACGGCACGAGACGGCGCGCGTCCTGCAGGGCGCCGCCGGTCTTCATTCAGTTGCGGGAAATACGCAGCGCCCGCTCCGGGTTTCCGGGGCGGGCGCTGTTTCGTTGGCGGGGCGGTGATCGCCCGTCGAGCAGGCGCCGCCGGATACGAGATCGGCCGGCAAGGCCGGCCGATTCACTGATACATCTGGTTGCAAGTTGCGCGCGCCGACCTCAGTGGCCGTGACCGCCGCCACCGCCGTGGCCACCGCCGCCTCCGCCGCTCCAACCGTTGCCGCCCCGTCCGCCGCCGCCATGCCAGCCACCGCCGCCGCCGTGCCAACCGCCGCCGTTGCCATGCCAGCCGCCGCCATTGCCGCGCCAGCCGTTGCCGCCGTGCCAGCCGCCGCGATCGTGCCAGCCATGGCCCCAGCGGTCGCCGCGATACCAGCCGCCACCACCGCCGCCCCAGACGTTGACCGTGCCGTAGACAGGCGCATAGCCGGGGCCATAGGCGTAGCCGTCGGTGTAGTAGGGATCCGAATATCCGTAGTAGCCGTCGGGGGCGGCGACGCAGCCTGCCAGGGCAGCCGCGATCCCGAGCGTTCCAAGCAGTCTCAGCATGTGGGTTCTCCAGGGTGCTGTTGGTTAGGAAAGGAACGACTTGGGCAAGTTCGGGACCAATTGTGTCAGGAGATTACAATCGCGTAAGTCCTGCCGCGCCGGTGTGTCACGCACCGGCATCGTGCGGCGGCGCGCATCCTGTTTCTGGTTACTTCCACCGTTCGATCAGGAGATCCGCATGCCTTGTCCGACCCGCTTGTCCTTCGTCGCTGCCGCAGCACTCCTTGCCCTCGGCACGGCGCGTCTCGCCGTGGCGCAGAGCGAGGCACCCGCGCCCGCATCCGTTGCCACGCCGGCCGCCGCCAACGTCGACCTGAAGGCTTATCCGGCGCCCGCGGCCGGCATGCAGCGCGCGGTGATCACGCTGCCGCCCGCCGAGCTCGAGGAGGACGTGCGCGTGCAGGTGATCGTCGGCAAGACCATGCCGGTCGACTGCAACATCCGCAGCTTTCCGGCCCGCCTGCAGCACGAGACCGTGTCCGGCTGGGGCTACCCCTACTATCGCGTGACCGATATCGGGCAGGTGGTCTCGACCATGAAGGCCTGCCCGCCCACCGCCGCGCCGCAGACCGAATTCGTGATCGCGCAGGGCGACGGCTTCCTGCTGCGCTACAACAGCCGGCTGCCGGTGGTCGTGTATGCGCCGGTCGGCTACGAGGTGCGCTACCGGCTCTGGCAAGGCTCCAACGAGGTCGGGCGCGCGGTGGTGCGCTGAGCCTCGCCATCATCCCCCATCGCTGCCTTCAGTGCAGCGAGCAGTTCAGCCAGTTGCGGATGCGGATCGCGTCCGCGATATGGTCGCGCGGGCCGGGCGCGTCGAGCAGCACCACGTCGACGGGCCGCGCGCCGATCTGGTAGCGCATCACCACGCAGTGGCCGGCCTCGTTGATGAAGCCGGTCTTCTGCAGCGTGATGTGTCGATCCCCGCCGCGCACCAGCGCATTCGAATTCACATAGCTGAGCTGGCCGTGTCCCGGCCTCACGATCTGCGCGCGATCGGTGGAGAAGGCGCGGATCGTCGAATAGCGGTTCGCCGCCGCGACCAGGCGCGAGAGATCGCGCGCGGTCGAGACATTGCGCGGCGACAGCCCCGTGGCGTTGACGAAATGCGTGTTGCTCATGCCGAGCGTGCGCGCCTTGCGGTTCATTGCCGCGACGAAGGCCGGGCGGCCGCCCGGGTAGTCGCGCGAGAGCGCGGCCGCCGCGCGGTTCTCCGACGACATCAGCGCGATATGCAGCATGTCGCGGCGCGACAGCGTCGAGCCCACCTTCAGGCGCGAGCCGGTGAACTTGATGGTGTCGCGGTCGGCGCCGGTGACGCTGATCCTGCGTGCGAGCGGTGCGCGGCGATCGAGCGAGACCACCGCCGTCATCAGCTTGGACACCGAGGCGATCGGACGAATCTGACTCGCATTGCGTTCGAGCAGGACCGTGCCGGTGCGCTCGTCGACCACGTAGATCGCGCGTGAGCGCAGCAGGCGCTTGGTGGCTGGCGTGTAGCCGCAACTGGCCAGCAATTGCGGCCGGGCGCCGGCGCCGGCGGCGGCAGCGGCCTGGGCGGCGGCGGCGCGAGCGCTGGCCGTCACGCGCGGGGCATGGCCCGGCGTCGGCAGCGGCTTGCGCTTCGGGTGGGTGCCGCGTGCGGCGCGCTTGCGATGCAGCCGCTCGTGCTGCGCGGCCACGGCCGGCTTGGGCGTGACGCGGCGGCGCGGCTTCTTGCGGATCGTCGTGTGCGCACGCGGCTTGTGCGCCTTGGCGCGTTTGGCATGCGGTGCCGGCTTGATATGCCGCTTGTTCGGCTTGGCGATGCAGCGGCGGGCGTGGGCGCCATGGGCTGTCGTCGCGCAGGCGCGAGTGCCGGGCGCGGCCGATGCGGCCTTGGGCAGCAGCGACGCGGCGAACGTCATCAGGAGCAGGGCGAGCAGGCGTCGCAGGGCGGGGAGACGAGGGGCAAGACGGAAGATAGGCTGGCGAATCATGCGGAATACGGCGGTTGGGCGGGCGCGGACCGGGCTGGCCGCGTCGCGCGTATGACCGGCGCCGCGCGCGAAGATTCACACGCGATTCCTGCGCGGGGCAGGATCGCGGCGCTCAATCCCAGAAACTGCGAATCGTCACCGCGACGATCACGGGCACCGAGAACACCAGCGGGATCGCGAAATAGGGCGCTTCGCGATCGACGATGTAGCTGTGGATCACCCAGCCCGCGCCGATCAGGAAGGTCGTCACGCCGGCGACGATGGCGATCAGGTTCTGTGTCCGGGTGGACGGGCGGCGTTTGGGTTTGTCGGATTCGGTGGGCATCGTCGGCGACGGCGGGAACGAAGGCGGCTGGCGCATCCAGGCGCGGCGGCCGGTCGCGCGACGCGCGACTCGACCATCATCGAACAAAGCGAGGCATCGCGCAAGGCGCGAGCCCCGCGCGGCGCGGGCTCAGGCGGCCGGATCGGCCTCGCCCGCCTCGACGCCGGCCGCGCCTTCGAGCAGGCGGCGCGTGGAGCGATACGACTGCAGCATCTGCTCCGGCCAGGGCGATTGCAGCATCACGGCCTCGTGGTTCTCGAAGGCCGAGGAGATCATCTGCGCCAGTTGCGGCGAGCGCAGGTGGCGCAGCAGCACCGTCAGCGCGATCGCGGTGGCCTGGCCGGCGCCGGCGGTCTGCAGTTCGGCGGCGGTCAGCGCGGCGATTTGTTCGTTGACGTTCATATGGGACTCCATCCAGTGCGGTGTGACAGGGGCCGCGACGGGCGCGGCAAAGGCGGGATTTTCGCACGAGCGCGGGACACGGGCGGGATGTGGCTGGCGGCGAGGCCCGGACGGGCGGGTCGAGGCGATGCGATTTGGGGTTTATGCACAGGCGCCGTTGGTCGGGCCGCTGTGCATAAGTTGGCTGTGCGCGCGAGTCGCGGCTGGTTTCGTAAACGCATTGCCGGCTTCGCTAAACCCGCGGCGCGCGGTGGCGATTCGGGTGTAATGCGATGGCCCATATTCGACACAGGCCGCCATCATGGTGAGGACTTCCAGCAACATCACGCCGATCGCGCCGGCCGAGGTTTCGCGCAACGACAGCCACCCGCCGTCCAGCCTCAACCGGCAGGACCCCGGCGGCGCGGTGCGCCGGATTTCCACGGCGCACTTCGCCGGGATTCCGCAGAGTTTCTCGACACAGCGACAGCAAGCGGGGGCCGCGGGTTCGCGCCCGCGCAATCGCACCGCCTTGCCGGGCGGCGATAGCGCGGCGCATGCATCGGCCGGGCCGGATCCGCGCATCGCGCATTTCTTCGCGCAAGCCGCGCCGCCCCTGCCGATACCGAGTGACGTGGCGATGCAGCAGGACATCCTGTCCACGCTCGGCCCACTCAGCGATTCCGAGTCGATGGCCGTGATGCATGCGCTTCAGCAGCATTCGGGGCTGCCGGAGGGCACGCATCCGGCTGTCGCGAAGGTGCACGCGGAAATGTTGAAGAAGATGACCCAGCAGATGCATCGGATCCTTGATGAGATGGTCAAGAATCTCGAGAAGGCGAAGGAGAAGGATATCGACAAGGAGTAGGGGGCAACTCCGCGCTCGTGCTTTACAAATCGCTTGGTTTTCTTTAGTTTTCGTTCGCGGTTATTTCACGTCGCCATTTCGATCGGCGTATATCGATAATCGTGTTGCCCGATTGCGCGTTCGTAATCGGGCAATCATCGAGTGCCGTCGACGTGCTTGCCGCAACAACAAACAACAAGGACCAGGCCAGATGAAAAAGAAGCTTTGCCAACTGCTGGCGGCACTGTGCGTGCTGCCGGCGACGCTTGCCACCGCGCAGACCCAGACGTCGCCCGTCGGTTATTGGGAGGCGGTGTTCTATTACGCACCGGGCGGCGGACATTATGCCAATCAGGGCGTGTGCTTTAGTGCGAACAATACCTGGTATGGCACGACCCAGCATTGGAACGGAAACTGGTTTCTCAATGGTGCCGAGTTCGAGTGGTATGGCACGGCGCCGATCGTGCAGGGCGGTACGTCGACGAATATCGCGACGATCGGCACGTCGCAGTTCGCGGCGGGGACCATGGCCGGCAATTACGCCGAGTGGATCGTGCCGGGTACTCCACCTTTGTCGTGGGACAAGCACTACACCTATCAGTTGATTTATCAAGGGGCCGTTTGCCCGCCGGCCGCGTGAGCGCGGTTTTACGTAATGGATGAAGAACGGCGCCTCGGATCGAGGCGCCGTTCTTCATGGCGGCCGATATCGGTCCTGTCTCTCTCAGCTTGCATTCCCGCGTGCCTGGACAGTTGCCGCCGCCACTGTCGCATCAGGTGCCTCAGCCGGAGTGGGTAGGCAAGGCCCCACGTTTTCAGATAGTGAGGATGTAGGGATGGTTGCGTCCGTGAGCTTTGTGCATTCACGCAAGCTGAGATCGACCAGGCCGAATCCAACTGTTCGCATGTCGTGTTTGTTTTCGCTCACGTCACAGGGCCGAAGGGCTCCCCGCACCTCGATGGCAATCATCAGCAAGCGGCGCTGAACGGCATCCGCATCGAGATCGACGATCCATTCCAGGCCACCGTCCTGATTGACGGCGGCTCGGCATTCCCGACCGTTGACGGTGATCCTCACGTCCGGCGCTTGCGCGGGAGGCGGGGCATAGACGTAGCCGCGCAGGGTCAGGACGAAACCTGCGTCAGCCCTGGCGGCTGCCGAGCAGTCCAGCGGCACCAGCAGCCAGGCGCGCGGCTCCGCTGTCCATGCTCCCCATGATTCGGGCCAGTGCCAGCCGTGCGTGAAGAATGTGGTCGCCGCGGCGGGGGTGCCCGAGGCGAGGTTCATCGGCTGTTCCGGCGTCAACACCGGGAATTCGGGCAAGCCGCTCGCAGCCGGGTCCAGCCCCCAACGGTAGGCGAAGATCTGGGTGAGCGTGTCCTCGGCAAACGTCGGGGACGGCGCTGCGGACAAGCGCGAGCCGAGCTGGCTTCGCGCGGCCGAGAACGCTTCCAGCGAGCGTGCGCTGGCCACTTCGAGCCGTACCGGAATCCAGGCAGAGCACTCGGGTGGCAGCCGGCCGGCGGTATTGCGGTCGTCGGCAAGCAGGTACCGAACGTCGCTGCAGCCCAGATAGGGCGCTTCCTTGAGCACGCCGGACGATATCGCGCCGACGAAAGCCAGGTTGTCGGCGCAGAGCAGGCTGTAGGTGTTGTGCTTGATCAGCAGGGCATTGGGGATGCTGTCGAGCAGGACATCGAATTGCCGCGTATCGGCCTGGGCAGGATGAGGGCGGATGGCCAGCAGGTCGACCTGTTGTGCCCACTGGCGGATCGGTTCGATGAAATCGGCAGGCTGGGCCAGGCGCCCGCCGCCGACCAGGGCAAGGTCGACGCTGGTCTGCCCGACGAACAGGCCCACGCTCAGGTCGGCGTTCACGATGGACGAATGTCCGCGTCGGGCGAAGTGGCCGCGCAGGCCGGCCGCGGTGGACCAGAACGTCTCCTCGTCGATGCGCAGGTGCTCGAGTTCTTCCCGGATGCCCGGGTCGTTGGTGCGCACGGCCAGATGCAGGTCACGCGTGAAGCGGATCGAGTCGATTTCCACGTCGATGAAGGCCGCGCCCTGGCTGTCCACGTATTGCATGATGGCCGGCGTGAGGCCCCAGCCGATTACCAGGCTGGCGGGCGTCAAGGCCAGCATGGCCAGGTGCTCGGCTGCGGGTTGCAGGTCGGCGACGCAGGCGGCCGCCCAGCCGGCACGGTCCGAGGGCAGGCCCAGGCTTTCCATGATCTTCGGCACGCAGATGCTGCCGCGCTGCGACTGCACGCTGAGCTCGCGCACGCGCCAGCCCAGCCTCGATGCACCCGTGCCGAAGAAGGCTCGCAGGAATTTGCGGTTCTCCGGCGAGGGAGGCAAACCGTTTTCGGCTACCCGGAAAAAATCGTCGATGAAGACTAGTTCCTCGATGGGTGGCCGTTGCTTCCGTGACTGCATGGTTCCTATGATTCTTCTTGAGGGTTGCTTGTATTGATCGAGAGAGTGCGATTTTCCGTGCCAGGAAGGGGCTTGCCAATCGGGACGGGCCAGCATGGACAAGGGCGCGGGTGAGAGCATCGACGCGTCGCTGTCATTTCTGGATATCGGCGCGCGAGAGCGGGGCTGTAGAGGGGGCGCTCAAGTTCCTTGTGGGACGTTTGGCTATGACGTGCTTATGGTTCGATTTGTGCGTTTCCGTCGCATTTGAATAGTCACCCTAAGGGTGATACCTTTCGGAGCACTGGGCTATGCAACCCGCTGTGCCCGATATTCCGAAAGGAGCTCACCATGAAGCTATGGCTTTACGTCTACACGCACCCATGCGAGACAAAATCGAATGAAATATCAGCCGCCCAGCAGCGACGCGTTGCGTCTTCTCAAGGAGCGCCTGGGCTATACCAATGCCCAGATGGCGAACTTGTTCGGCGTATCGACGGCACGTCAATTTCACAAATACCTGTCGGACGAGGACAGGCGCGAAATGGGCTTCCACGTTTTGATGTTTGGCGCTACGAATCTAGCCTTGATGGTAGGCCCGGTGGCAAGCATCGATCAGATTCTCGAGGTGGCCCGCTCGGTCGGGGCGTTGATCGAGTTGAGCAAGGAGTAAAGGTTGTTGTCGAGTGCAGTCGATCGGTGCGTGTCGATGTCCATCTCGTGAGGCTCGCCTATTTGGATGCGCGTGACATATCCAGCGGAGCTCCGTATAGGCTGACTGTCTTTGCGCATGCGGAGGAGTCGTATGAGTGAGCACGTCAACAGCGCCATTCGGGCCGCCGATGAGTTGGACGCGAGCATGCGCGCTTTCCGTTATGTCGGAGCCATTTTCGACGCGATTTTTTGCTATCTCAGGTCGGGTACCATCGATCACAGTGCGCTGATGTACCTATGCGAGGTCGGCCATGAAATCGCGGCGCAGCATAGCAAGCGGGCAATTGAAGTATCCTGGGACGTGCGTCATGACCCTCTGTTGGCGTCGACTGATTCGCAGGGCGGCGATGGTTGACGGTGGGCGCTAGAGAGGTCTGCCAGATTGGCCTAAGCTGCGGGGTTACCGATCGTGAGAGATGTGGGAGGCTAACTGGTCACCGACAGAATTCAAATGTCAACGCCAGAAGGGCTTAGCGGGAGATTTTATAAAAATATGCCCCCACTGGTGCCCCTAAAAAACCGTTGCCGTGGATTGTACAGGTGCGATTCCTGTTGGCTACCGGCGCTCGCTACATTCGACCACTACTTGCCAACGGTAACCAATTCGGTATCGTATCGGACTAGATAAGTTCGTCACGCTGACGCAGCACTTATTCATTTTAGGATAGGTAGCGATGATTAAAACACGACCAACGATTCGGGGGAATCAATGAGTACAACTGTTAGCCAGTCTAACGGCATGGGCGAAACCGTGTTTCTTCAGCACGGGAATGTAACTGTCACGAACACGCGCTTCATCGTGCCAGGGCAGACCTACGCCATGAGCAACGTTACCTCCATCAAGCATGTGGAAAAGGCGCCGTCGAGAGCGCTGGGAGTGATCGTAGCAATCATCGGATTGTTGCTGTTGTTCGCCAAGGTCTGGGTGTTCGGCCTCGCCGCGATCGCAATCGGCGTATTCGTGGCGTGGAACGCGAAAGGGCAGTACGACGTAGTCCTGCATACCGCATCTGGCGAAGTACGGGCGTTCCAATCGCCGGATCGAGGCCTCGTCCAGCAGATCGTGTCCGCGCTCAATCAAGCCGTGGTATTCCGCGGCTAGCCCAATTTTTACTCGGCTGCTCGATGTCGTCGGCACGTCGCTGCTGCTATGAGCGCAATCGACTGGGAGATCACAGAATGAAAAGAATCCTCGCAGTGCTGCTGTGCATTGCTATTGCCGCCCCGACTGCAGCCACCGCTCGCGGTGGCCACTATGTCGGCGGCCATGGTTCCTCGCACAAGGGAGGTCACTATAAGAACGCCCGAACCGGTGATCGTTACGAGCGTCGGAACTAAAAAAGTAAGTGCATATCGACTCGGCGAGTTGTGGGCCGCCCATCGCAAAAACTATTTCATGTGATATTCATGGCAACTGACAAAAAACCTTCTAATCCGGGCAATATCCAACGCAAAGTCCCGACCCGGGATGGTCATCGACCGACCCCATCCAATGAAAGCTATCGCGAGAAGAGGAGTCCCAACGTCGTGACGAGTCGTGCACCCATTACTGAACCGCCGCCGAAGCCGAAGAAATGAATGAGGTAATCGACGATGGTCCTAGTGACGGCGCATGGACTCGCAGGCACGACGTACTGTATCACACGGAAATGTCGGCACTTTACCACCAGAAACGGGAAAGATTCTTCGAGTTGTGGGATAAGTTGACTAAAGCGTTTTCGTTGATTGGCGGATCGGCGGCTCTTTATAAGGCTTCCGATCCTTCCGTTGTTGCTGTCATCGCTGTTGCGATAACTACGGGTTCGGCGTTGTCTCTTGTATTTGGTTTTTCGGAGCGCGCTCGTCGACATTCAGAGTTGTCACGTGAATTCAAGAATTTAATTGCCGACATTTTTAAGATTGGCCCCTTTCAATTCACTGAGGAGAATATCAACCAATGGAATGAAGCTCGGTATCGAATTGACGCCAAAGAACCACCTGCTTTGGGTTTGTTGGTGCAAATTTGTCAGAATGAAATGGCTGTTTCGCAAAATCAATCTCATAATATCGTTCCAATAAAATTCGGAATGAGATTGATTGCGCACTTCATCGATTGGCCAGTTCCATCTCAAATAAAAACGGAGCCTACTCGGGTGTGTTTGTTGGGTAAATTTTGGAGATGGGCATTTAAGGGTGAAATTAAAGATGACAAGAGTTAGCGGCATCGAAATGCATCGTGCTCGCCAAGTAGCCTTGTCCGGGGCAGGCTTGAGTGCGGTCGCGGTAAGTTTTTTAAAATTATTGGAAGATTTTTTGGCGAGCGGATTATGCGGCGATCTGGGCTTACAACTGCGGCGCGCAAGCTCTTCTGTCGCCGAAGACTTTAGTTTGAATACACCTCACGGTGAAATCGACGCCATGTTTGATCACGCGTTCAAGGGTACGAAGATTGTTGGGCGCTATCGGTTCTTCGCGATGGACAGGGCACTGTCATCTGCGGACGCATCTAAAACTATCATGACAATTTTGCTTGATAGCAACCGGATGTTGGCCTTCGATCCGCATCAACCCTTCGAGTGGGAACTCGACATGGGGCCTCGTCACACCCAGGAAGTGATGAGTGACTTTCTTCTGTCTCTGCTGGCACATCAGCAAGCGACTCTGACTGCGTACTAAGGCATGCGTGTGCATGGATGAAGCGGCCTCGGGGTTGTGCACGCCGAGTTGCGTTACTTGTCGAGGCAGGAGCAGGGATGACTATCGGGGATGTGGCGGGGCTTATCCAGGCCGTCGGCTCAATCGCTGCGATCATCGCGGCCTTCTGGATTGGCAGCGCTCAGGGCCGTCTCGCGGTGCAGATGCGTCAGGCGGATCGCGCGGAGCGTCTGGATGCGATCGCGACGATTCTGGGTATGGCGCATGTCGGCATGATGCTGAAGCCAACTGCATGGGGGCATCGGATTTGGGGGCATTCGCCTATCTCCCCAAAAATGCCCTCACTTAACTTGGCTTGTAGTGGTCAAGGTTGGGCAATGATGGCAACAAAAACCCCGCACAGCAAGGCTCTGCGGGGTTTTTTAGGCAATCTTGGGAGGCTTTGGGAGGGTAACTGGTCCCCGACAGAATTCATATCTCTAGGCGGCACATGCAATTTGGCTGGGCATAGTGCATAGATACCAACAAAAATACCAACACGTATCTCGGCATAGGGGTGATCGCCGATAGCAGGCGGTACAAGCGACGGTTGCCATGCCGCCGAGCGCAAAAATCTTTGGAGATTTGGAGACAAGCATTCATTTCGGCTTGTCAGCCTTGTCTGGCAAGGAGATCCCTATCTCCAAACGTATCTCCAGAACACTGATTTTCTTGGAGATAACTTTGGAGACAGACGCCTAACAGGCGCGTTCATACGGCTGCTCGCGAACTTTCGTCCCGTCTGGGGCGTTCCGCGCAAAAGAACTCCCCGGCCGCCAGTCTCCCGCGCGGCGATAGCGATTGAGCGTGATGACTGGTCGGAGCGGGTTTGCCGCTGTCTCAAGCTAGAATATTGAGACCAGACGAACGACCAGCACGGGGTGGGGGCAATGCAGAGCTTTTGCGATTACTACGGTATCGATCCTGATGCATTCGAGGCTTCAGGCGCGCTTGATCCTGTATTCGGAGTCGATACTCGGCTTTTTATCGACCCTTGTCTGCTCAAGCACACGGATACCGAAGAGCTAGCTAACAGCTACGACCGAGTGTCCCAGCATTTTGCGGACGTTCTGAAGGTTGTCTCGAATATTGGTGTCGAAGGTGACGTTTTCTGGCGTACTGCTGATCAGAGGCTTACGTTTCCGGAAGTGCACGGGTTGTGCATTGGGTATGCCACCAACGGGAAAACAGGGAGCGGGATGGGGCCGGGGCTTCGAAAACCCCTGCTTCAAACTGTAAAGAAGATCATCGATGCGGGTGTGAAAGATCCCGCGTTATTCGAGTTGGTCGGCGCGTTCGAGGATAATATTGGGCCAGATAGAATTAGTGATATGGTTGCCCGTATTATCCTTGAAGATCTAGTTAAATTTACGCAGCGGGTATGTAGTGATTTTGGAATTCCAATGGAGCCGTTGGTGGTTTCCAAAGGATTGCCGAAAGAGGATATGCCGCTGAATCCGGTTACGGGGAACGCCGTTATCTTGGTTCCTCGGGATATATTGCGTGATCTTCCGATCGCGGAAACGTATGGCGATATTTCAAGAATCGCATACGAAAATAAGCTCCTCAGAGATGAATTAAATGCGATCATTGGTGATTCGTGGCGGAAAGCGACGCTCTCTGATCAAAAAGAGGTTCTGCGAAACTCGTTTATCAAACACCCGGATATTCTACTGGATGTCCTTAGCGCATATCACAAGGCCGGTCGGAGCCTGTACGATTTCAAGGATGACCCAGCCGGCGAAACTCGATGGTATCGAGCTTCTAAGGAATTCTCGGCGGCATATCCGCTGGAGCTGACGCTTGAGGCTCCTGCCGATACCGAGCGCGTTTTTGCAGTGGTGAAGAAGATCTGTCAGCATTTTCGTGAGTTGATTGAGGATAATCAGCTTTGCAAGCTTCTTTATAATAAGGGTGGAACTCGAAAGCATGAGTCGGCTGCTCAATTGATATTTTTCGGGATCGCGTCCGCATATTGTCGTGCGAACGGTCTTGAGTTGTCGCCCGAGAGTGATGGCGGTCGTGGGCCAGTGGATTTTAAGCTAAGCAGCGGTTTTGATGGGCGAGTTTTGGTCGAGGTGAAACTTTCTAGTAATTCTCAGCTGTTTCATGGTTTCGAGAAGCAGTTGCCGATATACCAAAAGGCAGAGCGGGCAACGAAGGGGGTGTATTTGGTCATCGATAACGGAGGGGCCTCCGAGGATCGAATGGCTGCATTCCGTAATCTTGTGCTGTCTGCGGGAAAGGACGCGCCGGAAGTGATTATTGTTGACGGCATTCCGAGGCCCTCTGCCAGCAAAGCCGATAAATGATCAGCGATTGCTCAATAATCGTTGGTAGCGGGGTGAGGGTATTTTGTGATGCGGCGAAAAGTAACTTTGATACGTCACTGCTCTACGCCGCATCCCGTACGCGCATAATCGTCTGACGGCTTGTCCCATACCGTTTAGCAAGCCCGGCCACGGACGCACCTTCGCCGAGTAAGTGACGTACTTCGTTTTGCTGTTGCTTCGTTAGCGCAGCTGGTCGGCCCATAGATTTCCCTTCCGCTCTTGCCCGTGCGATGCCGGACTGGGTGCGTTCAATCAACAGGTCGCGTTCAAATTCAGCGACGGCATTCAATACCTGCATCGTCATCCGGCCGGCAGCGCTGGTCAGGTCGACTCCCCCGAGCGCGAGGCAGTGAATCCGAATGCCCCGCTCTGCCAGCGCCTCGACGGTCGCACGCACATCCATCGCGTTGCGGCCAAGGCGATCGAGTTTCGTCACGATCAGAACGTCGCCTTCCTCCATCTTGAGTAGTAGCTCGGCAAACCCCGGACGCTGGTGCGCGCTTACGCTTCCAGAAATGCTCTCCGTAACGACGCGGCGCTTATCGACCGAAAAGCCAGCCGCCTCGATCTCGCGGAGTTGGTTGGCTGCGGTCTGATCAGTCGTGCTTACACGGGCGTAGGCGAAAGTTCGGGACATGCTGCTCTCGATATGTACGAAATTGATGTCCGAATCATAGCCCATGTCCGAAAATAGCGAAACCTAATTTTCGGACATGGCTTCGTAGGCATGTCCGAAAGGGTTCGGTTTTGGACAGGGCGTTCGGTTGGGGCAGCAGCGAAGATGGTGGTTGTTGAACTAGGTGTTGACGACATGGATTAAAGGATCGCGCCTTGCGCAAATGGCACAACCGACCGATCGCTGCCTTCCGACTTGCAAAGTCGAGCGTCAGTGACGAGGCGATTAGTGTCATTGGCCGCATACCGCCAGACTCGTTGCCGGCCTACATGAAATCCGCTCCGCTGAAATTGTCGTTGAGCCCGAGCGTCGAGCGGGTGCGCGCCACCCGGTTATTGGTGGCGTCTACGCGGACGCTGGCGCACACCCGACTATTCCGCAGTGCTATCTCGATGTTAGCTTGGTCAGTCGACGTCAGAATGCGATGCGGCGTCCCGGTGCCATGGGGGGACGGCGATGCTGGGAAAGCTCTGCCCCTCTCTCAGGGTTAGATCAACGTCTAGGAAATCCAGCCACGCTGGCTCGAGATTCAGCGGACCATATGCAGCATGGGGCTGCTGATGTCTGTCTCGTGCCCAGGCTCGCAGGCGCTCGCGCACAGATTTGTCGTCGGCGAAAAGTTTTGCAAAGTTGTCCAGCTCTACGCCATCCGAACTCGCGGAGTTTCTCAAATCGTCGAAGGCTTTCCACAGTGACTCAACGCGCTTCCGTGGGTGTGAAGCCGTGGCGACTTGGGCAAGCGCTGCCTGTACATCGTTCGCATTCGCTGCTCCGTCAATTTGTGGTGGCCCATCCTCCACCAGTACCCGGTGAAGATTTACCTTATTGACGTCGCTGTCGAGCAATTCGACTATCGGTAAGTAGGCCACCAACACGACTGGCTCGGGGAGCAACTGTGGTCGCGGCTTGCCACTTACCACATGCACCGGGTCTATGTCGGCAACTACCAGCGCCTGGTCGGCGTCGGACAGTGCACCGTCTGCGCGTGCCGTAAGAATGCCTCGACGCCAACCGTGATACGGCGTTAGGGTCTCAATTAGACCGGCATAATTGCCATGCCGATTGGTGGCCGAATCGATACCAATGAAGCAACTGCCGCCGCACGCGATGTTCGATTTGGCAGCGTTGCAAAATACTGTTGCTGTACCAGACGCCAGCACACTGGCCTGCCCAGCATGCCAGTAATCATTGCTTCGGGACGTCGCTGCCGGCACCAGTAAAACCGTGCGCCGGCTGGTACGATTCTCTTGAAGCACGGATAGGGCTTTTCCGACTGCCGTAAAGTCTTCCGAGACGATTTCTAAGGCGTTTTGTCCGAGTCCTCCAGGAAAGCGACTCATCATCGCATCCATCTCTTTCTGCAGCGGCGCAATGTTTGCCGGGCTGGTGAGCAGGAACAGTTCGGAGCAGATCAACTCCATGCAATAGCGCAGTGAAGGCATCTCTTCGGCAACCGTTCTAAGCAGCTCTTTTTGGCGCTCCGATGGTAGGTCGAGCTCGCCAAGTTGATCCAGCAACTGGTCGATTCTGAACAGAGGTTGCAACGTGCGCCAATCCGGCCGGAACAATTCATTGGCAGCCACAGAGCGGTATTTCTTGCCTCGCCAGAATCGAAGCGTATCTGGTGGATTGCGAAGGCCAGTAAAGAGGGCCTTTGACATTTTCTCATCGGGGCGCCACAGCATCGTGAGCGGTGCCATCAAGTGATGAACATCGCCTCCGGCTGGCGCGGCATCGCCCCGATCACCGACTGACTGCCCAAAGTGACGGTATGTCCCTGCAAGTACCGCGAGGCCAGGATACTGGCGACGAAGCTCGTGCTCCAGCCAGTCGACCGTTTCGCGCCGGACAGATACTTCTGGGAGTACCAATAGTTCCACATTGAGGAGGTGGCAGGCATCCAAAGCGCGCTTCAACAGTCTCCGCCGCCGGTGCTCGGGCCAGCTTGGTACTGATTCGGGAGCGGTCGTCGGCCAGGTGTGCTCTCTGCCACGCACGGCAGCGTTGTCAGCCATAGCCATTGAACTTTGCGCAACCAGTGCCTTCCGCAGATTTTCGCGTCCCCGTTCAGGCATACCCATGCCGAGCAAGCCAACCTCTGCCAGCGGATGGCTGTAACTCTCGTCTACACGCCACTGCAGCAGCGCGACTCGCATGTGAGATGGGGATTTCACCTTGCCGCGCTCTACCCACGATGCGCGCTGCGATTCTCGGACCATCTTGCGGATCGCATCTACGTTACTGGCTGGTGCGCGCAGATCCTCAGCACGATCCTGCTGGGTGCCGCCGTCAGAGGTCTTGGCGGTCGAATCACCCATTCCATCCTTCTGCATGCTCGGCGCTGCAGTTGGCGATTCGATCACCTGTACCGGTGGTACTTCTCTGGGTACGGGGGAGGGGGAGTTATGCCACCAACGTCCGAGCTTGTCATCTAGTGTGTGAATTGACAGTAGTTCGTCGTCGGCACGCCTCCGTACTTCAGTCCACGTTGCCAGCCGCCGGTTGCCCCGGTGCATGCGAGCCACGCTATCTGCCGAGCCAAGCCCGGTGTACTGTAGTTTGGTCAGCGTCCATTGCTGGCTCTCGGCGTCGGTGAAGCCGTTATCGTCCCGATGGCGCCGAAAGGACGGAGCTTCTACTTGTCGAATTACCAACCCCAAGTACTGGTCAACCTGCTGTATCGCGCTAGCTAGGACATTCAGTAGCGAACGCCATGCATCGGCGTCGTACGCCGGCATGTCGTCGTAGGGCCATGTCCATTGCCGGTTCTCAACCTTTTCCGGCGACGCTGACTGCCATTTCCGCAGATGCTCGTATACCGAGCCCAATGGGTTGTCGCCAGATGCATCTAGCACCTGTGGAGCCACGCTATCGAGAATTCCCAGAAGCGCTAGCATCCACTGCCAGGGTGTCACTTCTTTAAGGCCTGCCCAATCGTCGTCGCACAGGCCGTTGCGTACGGTATCGTAGTCTCGTTGAGGGTTTTGTCGGCTAGCGTCCGGCAAGTTCCAACCCACGGGTATTGGCAGGCGCTCGGGCAAAGAAAGAGGACTGCGGTAACGTGCTATGCCCCAGGCCGAGGCCACCAAGCCGCGCAGCGCCACTCCTGTGGCGGCCAGCGCAACGCCGATATGCAGAGCTTGGCCGGGGCCAAGCGCCGTACCATCTTGAGGGCCATCGGTGCGTACGTCTAGATAGTCACCATCCAACGAATCGGCCAGCGCCAGCAGCAGGGCGAGATCGGTTCGGAGGGACGTGCTGGCGCGATCATGCTGCAATGGTAACCACTCCAGCACACTGAGCGGCATGCGTTGCAGTACCAGAGTCGGTAACAGGTGCAAGCGATCCCGGAGATCGCTGGGTCCCTTGCGCTGCAGTCGCATAGCCATACTGCGTGTTTCAGCTTCGGTATGCAAAACTACTTTGACCTGTTCCGACGCATCAAGTGACGGATCAAACCGGCGCAGAATGTCCAATGATCGTTGGACCGTTGCGGGAAGTCCATCGCCCACTTTGTCTTGTACCTGGGCGTCGGCAATCCAGGTGCCACGTAGCTTACTCAGTTGCTGTCGTAACACGTATTCTTCGATCTGGTGGGGATGCGCCAGCGCGTCGTCTTCGTCGCTCGCACTCACCTCATTGGAGAGGTCGAACGCCATATTCAGTGCGTCACTCACCGCACATCCCAAGCGCCACAGCTTGGTGTATTCGCCGCCTGGTACGCTAACGCTGCGCAAGCCTCCCCGGCCATCGCGTACCCAAGCGCTGACGCCCAGATGATCGCTGGCGACAGGGCTGGACACTAAATACCACTTACACGCGCTCACCTCATTGACAGCGGGAGTCATATCAGCAGTAGGCTCGTGAGCCAAATGGGCCATGACTATGACCCATTCATTGCCGGCACCAGCATCCTGACGTTGAATGACATGCAATACCTCGTAAAGGTCGGCCGCAAACCGCGCGCGATTTGCAGGATGCAACGTATCGAAGACGAGTCGAATGGGTTGTTCGCCTTGGAATCTGTGCAGTCCGTGCGCTAGGTCGACCGGCCCCTGCCAGCTTAGAACCATCGACGGGACGCTATGTGCGTGCGCATCGGTCAACGTGGCACCGACAAGTCGTGTCGCCAATTTGGCGTCGGGTTGCGACGTGAAGGCAAAGAGCCGAATGTCCGAGGTGTCCATGTTCGGGATGTAACCCAACATGCCAGCATCTGCCACCGGCAGTGGTGGCAAGACAGCGATTTCCTGCGAGCTGTCGAGGCCGTTGCCGATCAGTTCCCGATATAGCTTGAGTACATCCCAGCGACTAAATCTAGGGGGGCCCGCAGTGTTCGCCACGAGAAACTGCAAGGCGATTCTGCTGCCCTCGGCGTCCAGACTCCCGACCATCATTTCCCGGTTCGCTGCCGGAGGCCGGATATACGCGCACGCGATTCTGATCTCTCTCGGACCATCGCTTTCCATTGGGTTGAAATCAATCGGCAGCAGATCCAAGGGATGCGACTTCGGCTCAACGTTTGCGTCATAGCGATTGAGCAAGATCGCTGCCAGACACAACCAGTCCGTCAACGTCGGGTTGATGGATTTTTGAGAGTCCACATGAAGCTTGGGTTTAATGTTTGGTACGCGCTGCAGCGCCTTCCATTGCACCTTCCTTGCCCGGTTTTGGATATGAGTACGGTTACGTGTCAGCGTGATTCCCTGCAGTAAATCGTCTTTCTCCAGGATGGTTTTCGCCAAAGCATCGAGTGCTTTGCGATGCAGGTCGATCCATTCTTGAGTGCGCCCCTTCTGCATCGATGGCCCAGAGTCCATCAACATATCCAGTCCCTCTATCGCGAACAGAATGTCATAACCTTGGCGGTGAAACCCGGATGCCCACGCGTGGCCGGCGCATACATTTTCCCAACGTTGGCGGTAGGCGTTCCAGATGACTTTCCATGCATCCACATTCGGCACTTCCGGATGCTCAATCGATTGCATGGCCACTTGCCACCAAAGCGCTCGAGCACACTTGCCTAGGTCACTCGGACGCAGGTCTGGTGCTCGCATGGCATCGCGCACCTTTTCATGAACCGTGACAGGATCATCCAATAGGTTGGGATGCCGCAAAAGGTGCAGGGCGCTTTGGCGATCCATGGATCCGACATCGTCTGTCCCCATGCCCCAGCCGGTTTCGCCATCGCCAACCAGGGGCGGCTCCCAGGCGGGTACCGATGGCGCTAAAGCCCGTCCGTTGTTGAGTTGCTGCATAACCCATTCTGGCGACCCTGGAGCTACGGCTTCGCCTTTACGTACGAGCGTCAGCGCGAGATGCGAGGCCGCATTCTGCACCGCTTCGCGCATTGCATTTAGACGGGTCTCCGAGTCCGCCAACAAGACGATGTCATCCACATAACGGGCATACCCTACACGCGGCCGCTCAGGATCGTTTGGATGGCGTTGGTCTGGTTGGCGCATGAAAGAGCGGGCCGCGGCATCCAATGGAAACATCGCGATCGTACCGATCCACGCCGAAATGACTGGGCCTTGCGGAATACCAATAACCTCGGCGCTAGAGTGTTCGCTTCCGTCGTCAGGGTGTCGGTAGCGATGTTCAAATAGGCTGCCGCACAGGAGATCCACCAGGTGTTTTGCCGCATCTTTCGCGTCGTGAGCTGGCAGATCCAGAAGCTTCGAAATGTCCTTTGCCCCGCTGATCGTAAGAGCTTGCTCAACGGGTGCTTGCAGTCGGTCGCGCACGACGTAGCGTTGGATAGAGTCGTAGTATCGTTTGGCGTCCAGCCGCAAAACGTGTACATGTGGGCCGATGGCTCGGGCCTGTCGTCCCAATGACGCCATGTAGCCGCGCCAGCACTCGATGTAAGGCCGAAACATACCTTGGTCGCTCGGCTTACGCCGACCTTCCAGCACGTCCATGTCGATTTGGTAAGCAAAACTCAGAACGGGCTCCTCATAGGGGCCGCGTTCGTCGTCACGTAATGCCGGACTCAGCTCTCTTTCGCCTACATAGCCGGTAAGCCGTACTTCGCCTTCGGATGCGAACCAGCGCACTGCGGGAATGCAATCGGAGAAGCTTCGTGGCCCTTCATGCGAGAAATCATGTCGTTCCGTGAGCAGTTCATTCATCAGGAACTGCTGCAAGTGCAGGTCAGCCGGGTGAGGCATAACTTTGCACCGTGGATCGCCTAACACTTTGTCATCACCGGACAGCTTTCGAGGTAAATGCACTGCGTCGCAAAGAGCGGCCGGGCGCCAGGCCGGTTGTTTCAAGCGATCCTCTGCAAGGATGTTGAACAGTTGGGCATTACGATCCAAGACGCGCCAAGTCTCATCGTCGCAGGGTAGCTCGCCGCGGCGTGAGCCGTGCTCGGCCAGCATGCGAGCGTGGTTGAATCTGGCCTCTTGCTCCACCAGAAAGGTGAGTTCGATAGGCTGCCGTGCTGCATGACCAGCCGGTTGCTGTGGCCTGAGAAGTGCAAGAAGATCTGCGACCCATTGAGGCCGCGGCTCGGCCAGAGCCCCGAGCCGCTGCGCCCAGTCCGCTACAGCGCCGCTGA
Source organism: Burkholderia gladioli (assembly GCF_000959725.1). Taxonomy (NCBI): domain Bacteria; kingdom Pseudomonadati; phylum Pseudomonadota; class Betaproteobacteria; order Burkholderiales; family Burkholderiaceae; genus Burkholderia; species Burkholderia gladioli. Next base: position 603,192 of record NZ_CP009323.1, on the reverse strand, counting down.
GGGCTCGCACCGCGCGAACTGCTTGTAATAGCGCTCGCTCCCGCGGGTAGCGTGAGATGCCATTCCAGAGCTCGTTGCTGAGCAGTGGTGTCGCGTCCTTGTACCCTATGCCAGCGGCGACCAGAATGCCTACGGCAGGCAACGCATGCTGATCGAGCATGGCAATCGCCTCGTCACGATCGAACGAATTCAGGATTTCGTCCGGATCTTTGCCGGTCAACATGTTGTCGCCGTCCCCGAAGCCAATCCACTCCGTCGCCACACCGGGCAAACCCAATAGTTGACGGCATGCACGGTTCGCGCCGTCGAAACCTGGCCCGTCGCGATCGAAGAACAGGCGCAAGCTCAGGTGCATTCCACCAGGTGGGTTTGCCGCTTCTAAGAGGGTGACGAGTCCTTCGCGTTGCTTTTCGCTCAGGCTGGATCCCATCACGGCGACCGCCGGCAGGTTCAATGATTGGAGCCGCAAGGCGTCCAGAAAGCCTTCAGCGACGTACAGCACCGGATGAGACTGACCGGCCTGAACTGTAGCTCGCATTGCCTGCCGTGCTTGATGGGCGTTAAACAGGACTTCACCCTTGCTGAAGCCTGGCGTTAGCAAATATTTGGCCACCATGTGGGCGGCCATGTTGTTCAGTCTCGATTGTGGCCTATGACGTCCAGCGAAGCCTATGAGTTCGTTCGTTGCCGAGCGAATTGGAATCAGCACACGACCATCGTGAAAGTAGTCCCTGAATTGCTCGCTCAGGTTTAGTGAAGTCTGAGAGTTTGTCTTTATCTCAGGCCGCAACCGCACTAGTAACCCGGAGGTCAAGAGACCATCAATTAGTTCCTGTTGCCTTCCAAGGCTCTCCGACTTCAGGGCCCGGACCAGAATCGAACTGACGGGCAGACAGCGCAGGCCGAGACTGTAGAGGAAGTCGCGATCAAACCGCCTGTCTCGGCACCAGTCGACAAAGCCTGCTTCATCATGCTGCTGGTCGAAGACGCGATTTGCAAAGGCGAGGGCATCGTCACGTGTAGACCTCTCGGCATCGGGGCGTGCATTGGCAGTACGCTTAGGCGCAATGCCCATACTGCGGGCGAGCCACTCGATGGCCGGCTTGAACTCTGCGCCCTGAACCCGCTTGACTAGATCCACCGCATAACCATGCGCGTTACACGAAAAGCAGTGGTAGTGCGATGGGCTACCGGAGTCGCGTGGGTATAGTACGAGCGACGGCCGCGTATCCTCGTGGAACGGGCAAAGGGTGACGAGGTTCGCACCGATCTTTTCAACATCCATGCCGAGGCGACGCGCGACTTCGGGCAGTTCGGCTTTTGACAAGACCTCGTCAAGGTCGTACCAGTTCATACTATCTCCCCTATTGGTTCTACGCCGTAGGCGGCCGACTAACTCCCCGTATTTGAATTGTCTGCCCGGCCTGAATTTTTCACGAAGAAGCGAGCATGCAACCTAGCCTCGATCCGCATTATCGTAGGCATTTTATATCTAGGGACGGGAAGGCAACCCGACCGTGGGCCGGTCCGATCCCAATCTATCTGCATGCACCGGTCCCGGTTAGAAATGCTGCTGCTTACAATGAGTGCAGTAGTTGTTTGGTTTCGGGCATCGACGGAGTGGTCAGCCAGTGCGGAGATTCGTGTGAAAATGTAGCCCGCCAAGCCTAGGGCGGCCACCCGAAGACCGGATACCTTCACCGGCTGGCTTGACACTCTTCATGAGGGGCGCATGTGAAGGATGCGCGGATGAATCAAATCTATAGTTCATGGGTGCCGGCTACGATCCGGCAGGAATGCGACCGCGTGTGTCGCCACGGAACGCCGTATTCGGCACGAGAGCTTGAGGCGGCGAAGCGGTTAGCTACTGATCCCAGAATGCGCGATTTTTATAGCTCCTCGCGTCTCAGTTGGTCGCGAGGGCGAAATGCTCCCAGCGCATGGCGGCTATGGTTTCAGATTGCGCTGTCCGCAGTCGGTATTGACGAAACAGGGCAGCGCGAAGCTATCGAGCGACAAAGGCAAAACGTGTCGCGCCTCACGCAGGTACTTGGCGAAGCGAGCGCTCTGCTTAGCGAGATTGAGCAGGAGCAGGAACACGCTCCTGTTTCAATGCCTCTTGAATTCACCGACATCCTGCATCTGATCGATGCGGCCGCTACGCGGGGAGACATCGTCGACCCGTGCGACCGTGCGCTCTATGAGGAAAATGCGCGTCCGCGTCTCGATGACATATTCCGCTTTAACAGCAGCCCAGCGTGCTTCCTTCCTTCTGTATCGCACGTTATGGCTGCGCTTGAAAGCTTCGCGGCCGATCTGAATGGACAGATGGCCGATCGCAAGACTATTCCATGGACTGGAACTCTGAGCGCTGATTGGCTTACGTCGCAAAAGGAGGGAGGAGAGATTCGCACCTACTTGCGTACAGTCGATCGAAAAATGTGGGAGCTGAGGTGGGAATATGTCGATGCACGTGGGGCCGAGTGCTGGCGACTTCCCGACACATTACTCGCGCTCCAGAGCAAAGTGGCTTTGGGTTTGCCCGATCTAGAGGGGTTCGTTGATCGAGTGCGGAAAGGCCGGATTAAGCCGGAAGATTTGTAGCCGGGATTGAGAAAATACCTTCCGTTCTTCAAGCCGTCGCAAAAAATTACGATAGCTCCCAATCTTTGCCAATGGTGGCCTAGATTTGCTTAGGGAGTAAAAATGCAGAGCAAGAATGCGTATGCGCTACAAACCCCGGACGGACTGCCACTTGACGGCTTCTCGCGCTGGGAAAGTCTGCGTCGCTTCATCCCGTTGTCTCGCGAAACTGTCCGCCAACGCGAGCTGGAGGGCCGCTTTCCGCGCGCAAGTCGTCTGACGCAGCGTTGCACCGTCTGGCCGAATCGTGAGATCCATCGCTGGATGGCTGATCCGCTGAACTATCGTTCCGCTGACCCGGTCCGCCCAGCGACGGAGGGCGCGTAATGGCAATCAGTGTGACGAGGGCCGCACGCGTGATGGTGCCGCCGACTGCCCGTACGTGTCGCATGTGGCTTGATGCATGCACGACATTTGATGACGCACGTGAGATGTGCGGCGATGTTGAATTGCTTGGCAAGGCTGCGCACCTGGAGCGCATGTCGGTGGCCCTTTGGGGACATTGCGACCGCGCATGCTGCGCCTCAGCTATTCAAGCAATGCACATTGCACGGCTACTCGTCGCTCAGGACAAGCCGCCAGCGACGCCTCGCGCGGTATTGGCGAGCGAACTGCAAGGGGCGGTTCTCGATGTTGGCGATGCACTGGACCGCGCCGGCCGCTCGTATTCCGATCCGGTGGTGCAGCAGGTCGACGTTCTCACCGAGCTGCTTTGGTCGCGTGGTGATGACAAGCACGCACGCGCTGCCGTACGTCTGCAACGCATCGCGGTAACTCTGATTCAGAGTGGGGTAAGCCTATGACCGCGACGCTTTGCGAAAGTCACTTTGCTGCGACGAAGGGCGCGGGATGTCGGCCGCGCCGCGCCGCTGTTTCTGTTCCGTCCCTTCCTCGATTTGCGCATCGCGGCGGTGCGCAGTATCCTGTGGATGTCGCTGAGACAACAGCGGCCCGGGGTGACAGCCGGAAATTGCAAAAGGCGGACAACCGCCGCTGTGCGGTTTTTTTACGTCCGTACACCTTGCGCCTTCTATGGTCGGGCCTTGGTGGGGGTGCGTTCGCGCACGCCGGTTCCCTTTTGCGCCGGTCTGTCAACCCCGCCATGTGCCCGGCCACCCGTTTGACAGCGGGGGCCGGGTTCCGAACCCAGCAAAAGGAGGTCGCACCCAATGCGCCAGTCCACGCACGCCCGTACCGGGCAGCAATCCCACCTCATTCAATCCATCGTCCGCTCAGCACTGCGCGACGCGGCAACCGCCAGCACGTATCAAGACGCACTCGACGCAACCGGCGCGGCACTGGCAGCGATCGCGGCGCTCGTTCGTGCGGAGGTACGCCATGGCTGAGCTGCGCTGCAAGATTGGCGATCTGGCGATCGTCACGCAATGCGATGCGCGCTCACGCATTGGCATGCTGGTTGAGGTGGCGTCGGCTTCCCCGACGCCCGATCACGATTGGCGCGTGCGGATCTTGGGTGGTCCCGTCGCGGGGCGCAGCGCCTACGATCGGCGGTTCGGCGAATTCACGCATGCTGCCGTGCATGACTGGAACCTCACACCGATTCGCGGCGAAGCGGAGCAGGATTGCACGATCGACGTCCGGCAACTCCTCGCGTCGATTCTGGAGGTGCGCCATGTCTGAATTCCGCCTGCCGAACGAAGTCAAGATGATCGCCATGTGTGCGGCCCATCAGTTCGCCCATCTCGAAGCGCTGTTCGATGCCGTCCGTGCGCATCTTCCGGAGGACACCTACGAGCGCTCGCTCGTCGACATGGGGCAAGGCGTTGCGAGCCGGTACTCGGCCGAAATGCGCCGTACCGCGCAGCCGGAGGTGTGCCATGACTGATCAGCACATCCGAACCGCGGTTATCAATGGATTCGATAATGCGCCGCCGCTCGATACCGGCGCTCCGATCGAGCTGCAATTCGCCGTCGACCTGGGTGCGATCTGCGCTGACGCATGGCTCGACCTGAAAGGCGACGTGCGGCTGCACGACTACGCGGCGCATCAGGCCGCCGCGTTCGCGCGCGGCATGGAAGCCGCCATGCAGGACGCAGGCGACGTCGACGCGCACCGCCTGACGATCAACCGCCAAGCGTTCGCGGCCGGCCTGATGGGGCGGGTGCAACAGCACCTGTTCGCGGCGCTCGGTCTCGTCACGCGCGAACCGCGCACGACGCACTGAGAGGCGGTCATGGCAAAGACGAACAAGAATGCCGTGCAACCGCTCGCGTCGCACTTCGTGGCCGAGGTAAATCGCCCCGATCACAACCGCATCGGCACGCGGATCAGTGACGCCATGGAACTGCTGGACAGCCTGCATTGGGCGGCCGACAAGGCCATGTCCGATGACGACTACTGGCTTGTGCTGAGCCTGTTCCGCGCGTCCCTGCCGTCGATCGGCGCGGCGCTGGAGGCGGCCAACGACGCCCTTGGCGAGTCGCGGCTCGGCCGCTACGTCTACAGCAACGACGTCACGGCCGGCGGGGCGGTTCTCTCGGTGCCTCGCGCGGCCGGCTGACACTCCGCCGTTAGGCATCGTCGCATCATCCAATTCTTCGCGCGTCGAGTAGCTGCTTGCCCGATATGGACTACTAATCGGGAGCCTGCCGATGCGCGTCCAGTGGGAACTTATGAGTAATGCACCCATGTCCGAATTCGAGCGGGCGAGAGTCGCGCTCGGCTATGTTCCGCCTGACGACCGCGACACGTGGCGTCAGGTGGGGATGGCGCTCAAGGCCGAGTTTGGCGAGGAGGGCTTCGCCCTCTGGAACGAATGGAGCCAAGGCGCGCAGAACTACAACGGCAAGGACGCGCGCGATGTGTGGAAGTCGTTCAAGGGCGGCAAGATCACCATCAACACGCTGTTTCACCTCGCCAAGGTCGGCGGCTTCGATCCGCGTGCGCATCGGGCGAAGCCGGTCGATCCTGCGGAGCGCGAGCGGCAGAAAGCCGAGCGCGCGGCCCGCGAAGCGGCCGAGCTGGCCGAACTGACCGAGAAGCAGCAAGCCGCGTCGGCGCTCGCCGAATCGATCTGGTCGGCGGCCGAGCCTGCGCCGGCCGATCACCCGTATCTCGTTCGCAAGCGCATCCCGGTCGACGCGCTGCGCGTCTATCGCGGCGGCTTGTGCATCGGCACGGCCGCGTGCGACGGCGCCCTCGTCATCCCGGCCCGTGACGCGGACGGCAAGCTGTGGACGCTGGAGTTCGTCCTCACGGACGGTCAGAAGCGCTATTTGCCGAACGGCCGCAAGGCGGGCTGCTTCTCGTTGATCGGCGGTCCGCTATCTTCCGCGCCGTCCACGCTGCTGATTGGCGAGGGTTACGCCACGTGCGCGACGCTCGCGGCCGCGACGGGCTGCCCGGCCGCCGTCGCGTTCGACGCCGGCAACCTGCACGCGGTCGCGACGGCGCTACGCGGCCAGTATCCGGACACCCGCATCGTCGTGTGCGCCGACGACGATCACACGACGAAGGGCAATCCGGGCGTGACGAAGGCTCGCGCGGCGGCCGAAGCCGTCGCCGGCATCGTCGCGGTGCCGGACTTCGGTCCGAACCGTCCAGCGGCCGGGACCGACTTCAACGACCTGGCCGCGCACCTTGGCACGGATGCGGTGGCCGCTGCCGTGCGCGCAGCGCTCGCACCGGCCGGCTCGTCGGATGCGGGCAAGGGCAAGGCCGCACCGCCCGCCGCAAAGCCCGCCAAGCGCCCGAAAACGGCCCGCGCGCAGGACGGCAAGTCGCGGTTCGTCGTCGACGACAAGGGCGTGTGGTTTCACGGCTTCAACAATCAGGGCGATCCGCTCCCGCCGCATTGGGTCAGCACGCGTATCGACGTGATCGCGGAGACGCGGAACGAGATGAACAGCGAGTGGGGCTACCTGCTCGAATTCACGGATCGCGACGGCATCCTGAAACGGTGGGCGGTGCCGGCGGGGCTCTTTGCCGGTGACGGCACGGAGCTGCGCCGCATGCTGCTCGATATGGGCGTGAAGCTTGGCGTGACGCAGATCGCCCGCACGCAGATCGCGAACTATGTGCAGATGGCGCAGCCGGACGAGCGCGTGCGCTGCGTGCCGCGCGTCGGCTGGCATCACGGCGCGTTCGTGCTGCCCGATCGCGTCATCGGCACCGGCAAAGAGGCGCTGATCTATCAGGCCGATACGCCGATCCAGAGCCAGTTCAAGGAGCGCGGCACGCTCGACGACTGGCAACGCGAGGTTGCGGCCTACTGCGTCGGCAATAGCCGGCTGCTGTTCTGCGTCGCTACCGCCTTCGCTGGTCCGTTGCTGCACTTCTCCGGGCTTCAGTCGGGCGGCTTCCACCTGCTCGGCACGACGTCTAAGGGCAAGTCGACGGGCGGCGTCATCGCCGCATCCGTGTTCGGCTCACCGGACTACGTGCGGAGCTGGAAGGCGACCGACAATGCGCTCGAAGCCGTTGCCACGCAGCATAGCGACGCGCTGCTGATCCTCGATGAAATCGGGCAGGTCGAGCCGCGCTTGGTCGGCGATGTGATCTACATGCTTGCCAACGAGTCGGGCAAGGCCCGTGCGTCGCGTAGCGGCTCGGCCAAGCCCGTGCTCACGTGGCGGCTGCTATTCCTGTCGAACGGCGAAAAGAGCGTATCCGCGTTGATGGCCGAGGGCAACAAGCCCATGAAAGGCGGTATCGAGGTGCGCTTGCCCGCGATCCCGGCCGAGGTCGGCGAAATGGGCGTCGTGGAGAAGCTGCACGGCTTCCCGACGCCGGCCGCGCTGATCGAGCATCTAGAGCGCCATGCCGGCATGCACTACGGTACGGCCGGCCCTGCGTTCATCGAGTGGGCGTCGTCGCAGGCCGGCGAGCTGGCCGAGCATCTGCGTGTGCGCGTCGACGAGCTGGTCGGGCAATGGGTGCCGGACGGCTCGCATTCGCAGGTCGCACGCGTTGCCAAGCGGTTCTGCCTCGTTGCGGTGGCCGGGGAGCTGGCGACGGCGCACGGCCTGACCGGCTGGCCGGAGGGCGAAGCGGTCGAGGCCGCGCGTCGCTGCTTCGAAGGCTGGCTCGAACTGCGCGGCGGCACCGGCAACTCGGACGAAGCCGAAGCCGTGCGGCAGGTACAGCATTTCCTCGCCGCGCACGGCGACAACCGTTTCGTGTGGATGAACCGGGCGCAGGACGACCATCGTCCGAACGTGCCGCATCGAGCGGGCTTCAAGCAGCACGTGAAGCGCGACGAGCGGCGCACGCCCATCGCCTCCGATCGCGACTATTACGCCGAGTTCGGCGGCAAGATGAGCGCCGACGATGCCGAAAGCGTCGAGACGGAGTACCTGATCGAAGCGGCCGTATTCCGCAAGGACGTGTGCGCCGGCTTCGATCACAAGATCGTCGCCAAGGCACTGATGAAGCGGGGCGTGCTGATGCCGCGTAGCGACGGCTATCCGTACCGGCAGGAATACATCCCCGGTCACGGCAAGTTCATGGTCTATCGCGTGCTGCCGTCCATCTTCACGCTTGAGCTGTGAAAGACGCCGCCGTCCGGGAGGGCGGTGGCGGGCATTCCTTTGCGCGGCATTTTTGGCCCGTGCGTCAAAGTTACTTTGAGCGATCCGCTCCAGATGGAACCGGGCCGGCGGTTGCCGCGAATCTTGCCGCTTCCGTAACAATCCAGCCCGGTTTATCTCCAGTATCTCCAGCGTTCTCCAAATCGTTTGGAGACACCCGAAGCCTTGCCCGACAAGGCTTTACGGCCGATTCAGACGTTTATCTCCAAATCTCCAACTCGTTTTGCACTGAGCGGACAGACGTCGACCATCTGCATCGACCATGAAACTAGTCGGGGCGCGGCTCTCCGGGATTCGAGGGGTGTTGACGACGTGTTTTCGAGGGGGGTGTCCGCGATGCGCCCCGATCGGGCATTGTTACGTCTGCCGCAAATGTCGGGGCGGCCGGAAATGCGGGGGACCCTGCGTCTAGTGCAAAGACGCGGGGGCTCACACCCGCGCTTTTTCTCTACCCCAGAGCTGCCAAGGGGGGTCATATTCATACCGAAAGGCAGTGCGTCGGTAGCGTCTGACCAAGTACGGAAAAATGGTGGGAGGGGCGTGACAAGGGGGTCATAGGCCAGCCAGCCGGTGGCGCACTACCTGGCGGCCGTCAGCGGAACGATCTCCGCGCCTGCTTTGAGCTTGTCGAGGTGGTCGCCCCATGCCTGCATCATCCGCCTGCGCTCCGGCAGGTATTCCGCGTGGACATAAGCCGCCGTTACCTGGTTACGCTCCGCGTGCGCCATCTGGCGCTCCACTACATCCCGGCCGAACCCCAATTCGCGTAGAGCCGTAGCGGCCAGGCCCCGGAAGCCGTGCCCCGTCATTCGCGACTTGTAGCCCATGCGATAGAGCGCATAGAGCATCGTATTGTTCGAGATGTGACTTCGGCCCTGCACGCTGTAGAAGACGAAGCGGTGATTGCCGTTCATCGCGCGGAGCTGGGCGAGCACGTCGAGCGCCTGTCGCGATAGCGGCACGATGTGCGGGTCGCGCATCTTCATGCGCTCGGGCGGCACGCGCCATTCCGCTGCAGCCTCGTTGAACTCCGCCCACTCAGCGCGGATCATTTCCGTTGTCCGCACGAAGGTTAGCGCCATGAGCTGGAGAGCGAGCCTGGTGACGAGATCACCTTGGTAGGCGTCGATGTCGCGCATGAGCTGGGGTATCTCCGTCGCCTTCACGCGAGCCATGTGCTGTACGCCGGGGCCTTTCTTCAATACAGTCTGCGCGTCGATATCGGCCGCCGGGTTCCGGGTGCATCGTCCTGTCATGATGCCGTACTGGAAGACTGCCCGAGAGCGCTGAAGGATCCGCTTCGCCGTCTCACGCACTCCTCGCGCCTCGACCTCACGAACGATGGCGAGCATCTGCGGCGAATCGATCTCTGAGATGGGCCGAGCGCCAATCTTCGGAAACACGTCGACCTTGAGCGAGTGCAGCACCTTCTCGGCATAGCTATCCGTCCAGCCTGGGTGCTGAGAGTCGAACCATTCGCGGGCGACCGCTTCGAAAGAATTGGCCGCTGCGATCTCGGCCGCGCGCTTGGCTTCCTTCTTCGCCTCGCCTGGATCCGAGCCGGCGGCGATCTGCTCGCGGGCGTCATCGCGCTTCTTCCTGGCGGCGGCCAGCGTGACCGCCGGATAGACGCCCAGGGCGAGCGTCTTCTGTTTTCCGAGGAAGCGATAGGACAGCCGCCAATACTTGCCGCCGTTCGGTTGGACTAGCAAGAACATCCCGCCGCCGTCCGTCAGCTTGTACGGGGTGTCGCCGGCCTTCGCGTTCCGCACTTGTATGTCAGTGAGAGGCATTGTTGGTATCTGAGGTGTTGGTATGTGCTGATACCAACAAAAATACCAACAGATTCTCCGGCTGTCACTGAGCAAAGTTTGGTGACGCTGGGAGCTAGATGCCCGTCTGTCGGGGCTGAGCGGGGGATTTTTAGTGAAGCTTGGGGATGTTTGGGGGCAGGGCTGGTCCCCCCGACAGGAATCGAACCTGTATCTAGCGCTTAGGAGGCGCTTGTTCTATCCATTGAACTACGGGGAGCGGATAGTCGCGAGGTAACTCATCGAGCGTACCTGCGTGAGCAATGCAGAGGACCCGGGCGCCACAGCTAGGCATGAGCAACCCATTAAGCGGGTGAGAGTATAGCAAAGACCACCGCCCTGAAAAATCTCAAGCAACCAGACCCTCAAATCGAGCGAATCGCCTTCGCCCCGAGCATCCTCAAAACTCCACCACCACAAAATCATCCTTGCCCACATCGCACAGCGGGCAACGCCAATCCGCCGGAATATCCGCGAACCGCGTCCCTGCCGGCAGCCCTTCATCGGGCAGGCCTTCTTCCTCGTTGTAGGTCCAGCCGCAGATAAGGCAGACCCAGCTCTTGAATTCGACGACTTCGCTCATGGTGTTCATTCTGAAATGGGATGACGGGCATCCGGACCGGCACCGCATTCTCACGCTCGCGCGCGCATGCGCCCCGTGTGCGCCCCGACAAACCGCGCAATATACCCGAAACACCCGGCCGTTCCGCGAAAGCGGCACCTTGGCTCAGCCACGAGGTTTTCACGAGCCGGGGTGTATGCTTGGTCGCGCTTCACCCACAACATCGAACAGGAGAGAAGCATGAACACGAGCAAGCGATGGATGGCCGGCATGCTTTGCGCCAGCGCGTTCGCGGCGGTGGCGCTGGCGGGCACGGCGCGGGCGGAAGAACCGCACGTCTATTTCGTCGCGCCGGCCGAAGGCGCGACGGTCTCGAACCCGGTCCACGTCAAGATGGGCGTGGAAGGCATGCAGCTGCGCCCGGCCGGCGACATGACGCCCAACACCGGCCATCATCACCTGGAGATCGACGGCGGCCCGATCCCGAAGGGCGAGGTGATCCCGGCCAGCGAGCATTCGCTGCATTTCGGCAAGGCCCAGACGGAAACCGATATCCAGCTGCCGCCCGGCAAGCACACGCTGACGCTGCAGTTCGGCGACGGCATGCACCGCTCCTATGGCCCCGCCATGAGCCAGACGATCACCGTCAACGTGGATCACTGAGGCACCTCATCAATACCGGCGCAGGCGCGATCCCGCTCCTGCGCCGGCCAGCCCCCGGCAAGCCTCGGCCGAGCGCGCGGCATCCCGCGAAACGCTCGCTCGCCACCCCCGGCCATCCGGCCGAAGCGGCGCCGCCCGCGATGCCCGTTACAATGGGCGTTTCCGAATCCCTTTCTTCGCCGCTCCCCCCATGTCGCTCTATTCCATTACCGGCGCGCAGCTTGCGTTCGGTCACGTCGCGTTGCTCGATCACGCGGATTTCTCGCTCGAAGCCGGCGAGCGCGTCGGTCTCATCGGCCGCAACGGGGCGGGCAAGTCCTCGCTGCTGAAGATCGTCGCCGAACTGGCCCGCCCCGACGACGGCCTGGTCACGCGCCAGCAGGACCTGGTGACGGTCTACGTGGAGCAGGAGCCCGAGTTCGGCCCGGGGCAGACGGTGTTCGAGGCGGTCGCCTCGGGCCTCACGCACACGCAGGCGCTGCTCGACGAATTCGACGTGATCGCGCACCGCCTGGCCGACACGCCCGAAGGCGCGGAACACGACGCGCTGATGGCGCGCATGAACACGCTGCAATCCTCGCTGGACCTGCACGACGCCTGGAACTGGCGCACCCGCGTGGCCACCACGCTGGCGCAGATCGGCCTGGACGGCGCGCAACTGGTGGAAGCGCTGTCGGGTGGCATGAAGAAGCGCGTCGCGCTGGCCCGCGCGCTGGTGCTGCAGCCCGACGTGCTGCTGCTCGACGAACCGACCAACCACCTCGATTTCGAAGGCATCCGCTGGCTCGAGGAACTGCTGGTCTCGCAGCGCTCCAGCGTGCTGTTCATCACCCACGATCGCGCCTTCCTCGACCGCGTCGCCACGCGCATCGTCGAACTCGACCGCGGCCGCCTGCTGTCCTATCCCGGCAACTTCTCGCAGTACCAGGTCCGCAAGGAACAGCAGCTCGAGGTCGAGCGCGTCGAGAACGACAAGTTCGACAAGCTGCTCGCCCAGGAGGAAGTCTGGATCCGCAAGGGCGTCGAGGCGCGCCGCACGCGCAGCGTGGGCCGCATCGCGCGGCTGGTCGAGATGCGCAAGGAGCGCACCGAGCGCCGCAACGCGCAGGGCAATGTCCGGCTCGACGTGGCGCAGGGCGAGAAGTCCGGCAAGATCGTCGCCGAGTTGACCGACGTGACGATCCGCTACGACGGCCGCGCCTACATCGACGGCTTCACCGGCACCGTGATGCGCGGCGACAAGATCGGCCTGATCGGCCCGAACGGGGTGGGCAAGACCACCATGCTCAAGCTGATCCTCGGCGAGCTGACGCCCGACGAGGGCAAGGTGCGCACCGGCACCAACCTGCAGGTGGCCTACTTCGATCAGATGCGTGCCCAGCTCGACCTCGACAAGAGCCTGGCCGACACCATCAGCCCCGGCAGCGAATGGGTCGAGATCGGCGGCACCCGCAAGCACGTGATGAGCTACCTGGGCGACTTCCTGTTCGCGCCCGAGCGGGCCCGCTCGCCGGTGCGCTCGCTGTCGGGCGGCGAACGCAACCGCCTGCTGCTGGCGCGCCTGTTCGCGCGCCCGGCCAACGTGCTGGTGCTCGACGAGCCGACCAACGATCTCGACATCCCCACGCTCGAACTGCTGGAAGAACTGCTGACCGACTACGACGGTACCGTGCTGCTGGTCAGCCACGATCGCGCCTTCCTCGACAACGTGGTCACCTCGGTGATCGCGGCCGAGGGCAAGGGCCTCTGGCGCGAGTACGTGGGCGGCTTCACCGACTGGCAGACCCAGCACGCGCGCTCGGAAGAACTGGCGAAGGACGCCGCCAGGCGCGGCGGCGAAGCCGCGCGCGAGGCCGCCCCGGCGCCCAGGGACGACGCCAGCAAGAACGCCGCGGCCGGCCGCAACACGCAGCGCAGCGTCAAGCTCTCGTTCAAGGAGCAGCGCGAGCTCGATGCGCTGCCCGAGCAGATCGCCGCGCTGGAGGCGGAGCAGAAGGCGATCAACGCGCAGCTCGAGGACGGCAGCATCTTCGCGCGCGACGCCAAGGAAGGCACGCGGCTGACCGAGCGCTACGCGGCGCTCGACGACGAACTGCTCGTGGCGCTGGAGCGCTGGGAGGAGCTCGAGGCCAAGCGCAAGCCGTCATGAGCGCGCGCGCAAGGAACCAGTAAAATACGCCGCGTTCCGGCCCTGGTGCCGTTCGCGGCGCCGGTGCGCCGCCCGCTTTCGGAGCAGTCGCGTAATCGCATTGTTTCGATTGGCTTTTTTATCGAATTCAACGTTTTGTCCACGATGTTGTCCACATCAACTGGGGATAACAGCGGCGGACGATTGACGAACTAGCGCCTATGTCCACGAAAAAGCCCGCAGCGGCCTACAGCGAAGCATCGATCAAGGTGCTGAAGGGCCTCGAGCCCGTCAAGCAGCGGCCCGGTATGTACACGCGTACCGAGAACCCGCTGCACATCATCCAGGAAGTGATCGACAACGCCTCCGACGAGGCGCTCGGCGGTTACGGCAAGCAGATCATCGTCACCCTGCACGCGGACCAGTCGGTCTCGGTCGAGGACGACGGCCGCGGCATCCCGTTCGGCATGCATCCCGACGAGGGCGTGCCGGTGGTCGAGATCGTTTTCACGCGCCTGCACGCGGGCGGCAAGTTCGACAAGGCCGCCGGCGGCGCCTACACCTTCTCGGGCGGCCTGCACGGCGTGGGCGTCTCGGTCACCAATGCGCTGGCCACGCGCCTGGACGTCACGGTCTGGCGCGAGGGCAAGTTCGCCGAGCTCGGCTTCGCGCACGGCGACGTGGTCAAGCCGCTGGTCACGCAAAGCGCGGGCCGCGGCGAGAAGAAGTCCGGCACGCGCGTGCGCGTCTGGCCGGACGGCAAGTATTTCGATTCGCCGAACCTGCCGCTGGGCGAGCTGCAGCGCCTGCTGCGCTCGAAGGCGGTGCTGCTGCCGGGCGTGGAGGTGGTGCTGGTCACCGAGAAGACCGGCGAGCGCCAGAGCTGGAAATACGAGGACGGCCTGCGCGGCTACCTGCTCGACGAGATGAACGGCAGCGAGCTGCTGATCCCGCTGTTCGAGGGCGAGCGCTTCGCCGACGCGAAAACCTCGGGCGACGACAGCTTCGCCGACGGCGAGGGCGCCTCCTGGGTGGTGGCCTGGAGCGAGGAAGGCTCGCTCACGCGCGAATCCTACGTGAACCTGATCCCCACGCCGGCCGGCGGCACCCACGAATCCGGCCTGCGCGACGGCCTGTTCCAGGCGGTCAAGAGCTTCGTCGAGCTGCACAACCTGCAGCCCAAGGGCGTCAAGCTGCTGGCCGAGGACGTGTTCGCGCGGGTGTCCTTCGTGCTGTCGGCCAAGGTGCTGGACCCGCAGTTCCAGGGGCAGATCAAGGAGCGCCTGAACAGCCGCGACGCGGTCAAGCTGGTCTCCTCGTTCACGCGCCCGGCGCTGGAGCTGTGGCTGAACCAGCACGTCGAGCACGGCAAGAAGCTGGCCGACCTGGTGATCAAGCAGGCCCAGGCGCGCACGCGCGCCGGCCAGAAGGTCGAGAAGCGCAAGAGTTCGGGCGTGGCGGTGCTGCCCGGCAAGCTGACCGATTGCGAGACGCAGGACATCGCGCGCAACGAGCTGTTCCTGGTCGAGGGCGATTCCGCCGGCGGCTCGGCCAAGATGGGCCGCGACAAGGAATACCAGGCGATCCTGCCGCTGCGCGGCAAGGTGCTCAACACCTGGGAAACCGAGCGCGACCGCCTGTTCGCCAACAACGAGGTGCACGACATCTCGGTGGCGATCGGCGTCGATCCGCACGCGCCGGACGATCACGTCGACCTGTCGAACCTGCGCTACGGCAAGATCTGCATCCTGTCGGACGCGGACGTCGACGGCGCGCACATCCAGGTGCTGCTGCTGACGCTGTTCTTCAAGCACTTCCCGCAGCTGATCGAGCGCGGCCACGTGTTCGTGGCGCGTCCGCCGCTGTTCCGCGTCGACGCGCCCGCGCGCGGCAAGAAGCCGGCGCAGAAGCTCTACGCGCTCGACGACGGCGAGCTCGAGGCGATCCTCGACAAGCTGCGCAAGGACGGCGTGCGCGACACGCAATGGTCGATCAGCCGCTTCAAGGGCCTCGGCGAGATGAGCGCCGAGCAGCTGTGGGACACCACCATGAACCCGGACACGCGGCGCCTCGCGCCGATCGCCCTGGGCGGCCTCGACTACGACGCGACGGTCTCGCGCATGACGATGCTGATGGGCAAGGGCGAGGCCTCCGCGCGGCGCAGCTGGCTCGAGGAAAAGGGCAACGATGTCGAGGCGGATATCTGAGCGGCGTGATGCGCGCCGCCCACCGCCCCTGAACGGATACGGAAGCTACAGCAGATGGATGACAAGACCCCCGACTTTTTCGATGAGCCGCCGAGCCCGCCGGACGACGGCAACGTACTGACGCTCGGCGACTACGCCGAGCGCGCCTATCTCGACTACGCGGTGAGCGTGGTCAAGGGCCGCGCGCTGCCCGACGTCTGCGACGGCCAGAAGCCGGTGCAGCGCCGGATCCTCTACGCGATGAACGAGATGGGGCTGGGCAACAACGCCAAGCCCGTGAAATCGGCGCGCGTGGTGGGCGACGTGCTCGGCAAGTACCACCCGCACGGCGACCAGTCCGCCTATGACGCGCTGGTGCGCCTCGCGCAGGACTTCTCGATGCGCTACCCGCTGATCGACGGCCAGGGCAACTTCGGCTCGCGCGACGGCGACGGCGCGGCCGCGATGCGATACACGGAAGCGCGGCTCACGCCGATCGCGCAGCTGCTGCTCGACGAGATCGACCAGGGCACGGTCGACTTCATGCCGAACTACGACGGCTCCTTCGAGGAGCCGAAGCTGCTGCCGGCGCGCCTGCCCTTCGCGCTGCTCAACGGCGCCTCGGGCATCGCGGTGGGCCTGGCCACCGAGATCCCCTCGCACAACCTGCGCGAGGTGGCGGTCGCGGCGGTGGCGCTGATCCGCAACCCGAAGCTCACCCACGCGGACCTGATGCAACTGGTGCCGGGCCCGGACTTCCCCGGCGGCGGCCAGATCATCTCCAGCGACGCGGAAATCTCCGCCGCCTACGAAGTCGGCCGCGGCAGCCTGAAGGTGCGCGCGCGTTGGAAGATCGAGGAGCTCGCGCGCGGCCAGTGGCAACTGGTGGTCAACGAGCTGCCGCCGAACACCTCCTGCCAGAAGGTGCTCGAGGAGATCGAGGAGCTCACCAACCCGAAGATCAAGGCCGGCAAGAAGACCCTCACGCAGGAACAGGCCAACACCAAGAAGACCCTGCTCGACCTGCTCGACGCGGTACGCGACGAATCCGGCAAGGATGCGCCGGTGCGCCTGGTGTTCGAGCCGAAGTCGCGTGCCCTCGACCAGAACGAGTTCGTGCAGTCGCTGCTCGCGCACACCAGCCTGGAATCGAACGCGCCGCTCAACCTGGTGATGATCGGCAACGACGGCCGGCCCGCGCAGAAGGGGCTCGGCGCGATCCTCGGCGAGTGGGTCGGGTTCCGCCAGTTGACCGTGACGCGGCGCTGCCGCCACCGCCTGGGCAAGGTCGACGACCGGATCCACATCCTCGAAGGCCGGATGATCGTGTTCCTGAACATCGACGAGGTGATCCGGATCATCCGCGAGTCGGACGAGCCGAAGGCCGCGCTGATGTCGGCGTTCGGGCTGAGCGAGCGCCAGGCCGAGGACATCCTCGAAATCCGCCTGCGCCAGCTCGCGCGGCTCGAGAAGATCAAGATCGAGAAGGAACTGGAGGAGCTGCGCGCGGAGAAGGCCAAGCTGGAGGACCTGCTGGCCAACGAGAGCGCGATGAAGCGCCTCTTGATCAAGGAGATCGAGGGCGACGCCAGGCAGTTCGGCGACGACCGCCGCACCCTGATCCAGCAGGAGAAGCGCGCGACCTTCGAGGCCCGCGTGATCGACGAGCCGGTGACGGTGGTGGTGTCGCAGAAGGGCTGGGTGCGCGCGCTCAAGGGCCACGGGCTCGACCCGGCCAGCTTCAGCTTCAAGGCCGGCGACGGCCTCTACGCGGCCTTCCAGTGCCGCACGCCGGACACGTTGATCGCCTGGGGCAGCAAGGGCCGCGTGCACTCGGTGCCGGTGCAGGTGCTGCCGGGCGGGCGTGGCGACGGCGTGCCGGTCACCTCGCTGATCGAGCTCGAATCGGGTACTCACCTGATGCACTATTTCGCGGCCGGCGCCGAGCAGCCGCTGCTGCTGGCCTCGAGCAACGGCTTCGGCTTCATCGCCAAGGTCGGCGACATGATCAGCCGCCAGAAGACCGGCAAGGCCTTCATGACGATCGACGAGGGCGCGGTGCCGCTCGCGCCGATGCCGGTGATGCCGCTGGCCACCCAGGTGGCCTGCCTGTCGGCCCAGGGGCGCTTGCTGGTGTTCGGCCTCGACGAGATGAAGACGCTGTCGGCCGGCGGCCGCGGCGTGATCCTGATGGCGCTCGAGGACAAGGAAGCGCTGGTCCAGGCGCTGGCCATCGACGGTCGCGGTGTGGTGCTGCAAGGCACGGGCCGTGGCGGCAAGGCACAGGAGGTCGTGCTGGCCGGTGCCGCGCTCGCGCCGCTGGTCGGCAAACGGGCTCGCAAGGGCCGCGCGCCCGATCTCAAGCTCAAGCTCGCGGGCCTGCGCCCGATCCTCGACTGAGCCCGGCGGGCGCGCCAAGGTGCCCCGGCCAGGCTGCCAGCCCCGGCTGCGCTCACCGCGCGCCGGGGCTTTTTCATGGCATCGCGGCGCGCGGCTGGAGCGCGGCCTCGACGCGGCGCGGCGACAGCCGGCGCGATTTCGTGTCAAATGTCGCCCGCGCATCGAACCGACGGGCCGCGTGTCGGTCGAACCGGGTCATGCCGGCGCCCGCCGCGCGCTCGAGCCTGCCTCGATCCCGGTCCGGCGGCGCGTTTCGTCCGATAACAACACCCAGGATCGCTCATGTCCCACGCCATCGCCGTCGCGCTGTTCCTCCATCTCCTCGCCATCGCGGTCTGGGTGGGCGGGATGGTGTTCGCGCATTTCTGCCTGCGCCCCGCGCTGTCCGATCTCTCGCCGCAGCTGCGGCTGCCGCTGATCGAGGCGGTGTTCGGCCGTTTCTTCAACTGGGTGGCGGGCGCGGTGATCGTCACCCTGTTGTCGGGCGGCTTCCTGCTGACCGCCTTCGGCGGCGGCCACGCGAGCTGGCCGCTGCACGCGATGGCCGGCATCGGCGTGCTGATGATGCTGATCTTCGGCCATATCCGCTTCGCGATCTTCCCGCGCATCCGCCGTGCCGTGCAGGCTCAGAACTGGCCCGACGGCGCACGCGCGGTCGGCGCGATGCGCCTGCTGGTGCTGATCAACCTGGTGCTCGGCGTGGTGACGATCGGCACGGCGGTGCTGTCGCGCGGTTTCTGAGCCAGCCATGAGCGGCGCCGTGACAGCGGCGCCGTCGTGATATCGGCGGGGGAGGGCGAGGCGGGACCGGACGCCCGGAGCGTCTCGCTCAATGCCCCGCGAACAGCAGCCACCACCCGCCGCAGGCGAGCGCCACCATCCCATACACCGCATACACCGGCACCCGGCTGCGCAGGAAGGCCGCGCAGGCCAGCACGCCGATCAGCCAGTAGCCGGGCGCGGCCGGCATGCCCATCAGGATGCGCAGCACGGCGATTGCCAGGAAGGCGGTGGTGGCCGCGCGCAGCATGCGCATGCCGTGCTCGAAGCGCGGGTTGCGGCGCAGCCGGTGCACATGCCGCTGCGCGAACACCACCAGGCAGGCCGAAGGGATGAACAGCGCGGCGGTGCCCAGCAGCGCGCCGCGCCAGCCGTCGCTCAGGTAGCCGAGGAAGGGCACCACGTTCAGGAGCGGCCCGGGCGAGACCGGCGAGAGCGCGAAGGCCAGCGTGAAATCGTGTTCGCTGATGCCCACCGCCGGCGTGACGAACAGCGCCTTGAGCACCGGCAGGGCCGAGAAGCCGCCGCCGAACAGGGTCATGCCGGCACCGGCCAGCCGTGCCCACAGCAGCCTGGCCTCGTAGGCGGGCGGCATCGGCAGGGCGAACAGGAGCACCAGCAGGGCCAGCACCACCAGCATCGCGCGCTCGGCCGGCAGCAGCACGAAACGCGGCGCGCTGCCTCGCTCGTGGCTGCCGAACCAGCCCGCGGCGAAGGCGGCGAGCAGGATCGCGACGAAGGCGGCGGGGCTGTGCGCCAGCGTCAGCAACACGGTCGAGACCGCCGCCACCACCCGCTCGGCCCGGCCCTTGGCGAGCGTACGCACCTGGCGGAACCAGGTCACGCCGATCAGCGCCGCCAGCACCATGCCGAACGCGTGCAGCAGCATCGGCGAGGCCAGCGAGCGCACCGCCGGCGTGCGATAGAAGATCGCGAAACCGGTCATCAGCACGAAGAAGGGCAGCACGCTGGCCAGTCCCGCGATCCACGCGCCGGCGCGGCCGCGCAGCACCTGGCCGACCTGGATCGCGACATTGCAGCCGACCGGGCCGGGCACCATCCAGGCCAGCGCGATCAGGTCGGCATAGGTGGTCGAGTCGATGCGCCTGACGCGCTCGACATAATGGCGCTCGAGCTGCGCCATCATCGCCAGGCCGCCCCAGGACACCGCGGACACGCCCGCGACGATCCGGAACAGCGACCATAAGGATTCCTGCTCGCCGCGCAGGGCGGCGCTATCGGTGCTTGTGTTCATCGTTATCTTGGTCTCTCAGCGACGGGCGTTGGCCAACGCGTCGTCGATTCCGCCGGGTTTTGTTGCTGCCCGAATCGGGTCGGGCGCGGCGCCGCTCGGTGGCGACGTCTCGATTGCGCTGCCGTGCGAGGCGGAATCCGCACGGCGCGCCGGCTCGTGATCAGTCGCTCCCGGGGTTGCCCGGTTCGTTCTCGAAGTTGGCGATCGCGCGCGGTGCCGTCTCGCGCGTGCCGCACACGCCGAAGCGCGCCAGCAGGGCCGGGATCCCGTCGACCGGCACCGGCCGCGAGAACAGGAAACCCTGCGCCTGGATCTGCCCGAGCGCCGACAGCCAGGCCACCTGCTCCTCGGTCTCGGTGCCCTCGACCACCACCGTCAGGCCCAGCGCGCGCGCCAGGTGGACGATCGAGGAGACCATCACGCAGACGCTGCGGTCGGCCGGGATCGCCTGCACGAAGGAGCGGTCGACCTTCAGCGTGTCGACCGCGAAGCGGTGCAGGTAGGACAGCGAGGAATAGCCGGTGCCGAAATCGTCGAGCGCGATGCGGATGCCGAGCTTCTTGAGCGCCATGATCTTGTCCGAGACCAGCTCGGGGTATTCCATCATCGCGGTTTCGGTGATCTCGATCTCCAGGCGGTTGGCCTGGATGCCGCTCTCGTCGATTGCCTGCGAGATGGTCTCGATCAGGTCACCGCGCCAGAACTGCACCGGCGAGATGTTGACGGCCAGCGTCAGCGTGTCGTGGCCCTCCTCGCGCCAGCGCGCGAGCTGGCGGCAGGCGGTGCGGATCACGTAGTCGCCGATCGGCACGATCAGGCCGGTCGATTCGGCGATGGTGATGAATTCGTTGGCGGCGATCAGGCCGTGCTCGGGATGCTCCCAGCGCACCAGCGCCTCGAAGCCGGTGATGCAGCGCTGCGCCAGGTCGATCTTGGGCTGGAAGGCGAGGAACAGTTGCCCTTCCGAGAGCGCGATGCGCAACTGCTGTTCCCAGCGCATCAGGTGGTCGGCGCGATGCGAGAGATGCGGCGCGTAGAACTGGTAGCAGTTCTTGCCGGCATCCTTGGCGCTGTACATTGCCAGGTCGGCCTTCTTGAGCAGGTCGATCTCGCTTTCGTTGGCCACCGAGTGCAGGGCGATGCCGATGCTCGCATGCAGCACGAAGGTGCTGCCGCGCACGTCGAAGGGCTTGCCGAACATGCGTATCACCGATTCGGCCAGGCGCACCGCGCGGCGCTCGGCATCGTCGCCCTTGACCACCACCACGAACTCGTCGCCGCCGATGCGCGCCAGCGTGCCCTCGGCCTCGACCGCGTCGGACAGGCGCGCGGCCGTCATCTGCAGCACGATGTCGCCGGCGTTGTGGCCCAGCGTATCGTTGACGGTCTTGAAATTATCGAGGTCGATGAACAGGATCGCGAGACGCTTCAGGCTGGACGGCTGGGCCACGTCGTTGCGCAGCCCGCGCAGCGTGGTGTAGCGGTTCGCCAGCCCGGTCAGCAGGTCGTATTCGGCGAGCTGGGTCATCTCGCGCTCGCGGCCCAGCAGCTTGCCGATCAGCCCGGTGGCCACGCCGAAGAAGGCCAGCATGGCGAGCGTGATGAAGCTCGTCATCAGCAGGTAGACGTTGCGCGTGTGGTTGTAGTCGGCCAGTTCCTCGGCCTGCGACAGCCCCACCAGCACGCCCAGCGGATAACCGTCGAGATGCCGGTACGAGACGATCCGCAGGGTGCCGTCGATCGGGTCCGCGTAGGTGCCCGAGACGCGCTCGGCGATCGGGTACACGCCGGTGGCCGAGAAGGTGCCGGCCGCGTTGCCGGCCGAGCCGGTGCGCCGCGCCAGCACCGCGCCGGTGTCGGACACCACCGCGATCACGCCTTCCTTGCCGATCGCGGCATTGTTGTAGAAGTCGCTGGTGAAGTAGCTCGGGTCTTCCGAGACCACCACCACGCCGGCGAACTTGCCGTCCGGGCCGTTCAGGCGCCGCGTCATCTGCAGCGTCCACTGGCCCGAGACGCGGCCGAGCACCGGGCGGCTGATGTAGAGCTCGTCGTCGTTGTGGCTGGCGTGGACCTGGAAGTGCTCGCGGTCGGACAGGTCGAGCGGCTTGGGATGGGTTTCGGCGGTATTGGCGAGCAACTGCCCCTGCGCGTTGACCAGCGAGACCTGGATCAGCGTGTCGCTCGGCACCACGCCCTTCTCGACGGTGCTGGCGAGATTGAAATGATCGGGAGACTTCTCGAACTCGAACTTGACGAAGCGCGTGATCTGGTCGACCTGGTGGATCGCCTTGATGGTGTGCTGCTCGAGCGCGGTGGAGAGGATCGCGGCGGAAGCCGCGGCTTCGCGGTAGGCGCTTTCCTTCTCGACCGACAGCCGCATCACGATCACCGCCCACAGCAGCGCCAGCGCGAGCACGCCGAGCAGCGGGATCGCGAACAGCGCGCGACGGCGCGTCTTGCGCGCATGAGGCAGGCGCGCTTGCGCGGCGAGGTTGCGAAGCGAATTCATTGGAGGGCAGGGGGGATGATCGACATGGATGCGTGTTCGGATCACGAGGGCAACGAGGGCGACGACGGCCCGCGGCGCGATGGCTCGGGCTCCGGCAGCGGCGCGCCGCGGACAGCGCGCCTGCCGGCGACGGGAGCGTGCGGCCCTGGCCGCTTGCGCCGTGGCGCGGGCCGTGTGCCCGGGCCATGCGTGGTGGTGTCGCTCCCGCCCTTCGCGGCTTGTGTTTGGTATCCGACTCCTTCGACGGCTCGGCCCCGCCACGCAGGCGTGACGGACGGCCGATCTCCCGGTTGAACCCGCCGCCGGCCCCGGCGCGGGCAGTATCGATGACCGTGGTCTGGCGCCGCGGCCGGCGCCCAACCGCTAGGACCACGAATCACTCGGCATGCAGCAAAAACGGCCGATAGGTCCCGATATTACTGGTTGGAAAAGGAATTAGATAGCGAGGGCAAAAACCGAGACGCGGCGTGCGACGCTTGGTGGCGACCTGACGGCGGCTCGAACGCCGAAAACGCGGCGAAAACGCCCGGAAAGCCGATGGAAAGCCTGGGCGGGCGGCGCGGGAAGGCCGCCCGGCATGGTTCACGGCAGCAGGAAGCTGCCGTCGATCACAGTGATGGCGTCGCCGCCAATCCAGATTTTCCCGGTGGCGTCGTATTCGACCGACACCCGGCCGTCGCGGCCCAGCCCGGTGCCCTGGCGGGCCGTGTAGGTGGGGCCGGAATGCAGGCCCTGGTGCGCGAGCAGCCCGGCGATCGCGGCATTGGCGCTGCCGGTGACGGGATCCTCGACGATACCCGAGGCTTCGGCGGTAATCAGGCAGCGCACCTCGAAGTCGGCCGGGCCGCCCGCCGGATGCGGCGCATAGGCCGCCACGCCGAGCGCGCCGACCGCATCGGCGAGTGTGCGCAGCGCGTCCGGATCCGGCGCCAGCGCCAGACAGTCGGCCGCGGTGGCCAGGCGCACCACCAGCCAGGGCGTGCCGTTGTCGGCGGCGCAGGGCGTGGCCTCGAACACGATCGCCCCGGAGCGCAGCGCGGCGGCCAGCGCCGCGTGCGAGGCGGCGCCCAGGGGCGCCACGCGCGCCGGCGGCGCCGCGAAGGCGCGGGGGCCGCCTTCGGCCGGCTCGCGCAGCTCGACCAGCCCGGCGCCGCATTGCTGGACCAGGCGGCCCGGCGTGCGCGGCGCCAGGCCCGCCTCGCGCACCGCGTGGGCGGTGCCGAGCGTCGGGTGGCCGGCGAAGGGCAGTTCCCGGTGGGTGGTGAAGATCCGCACGCGGTAATCGGCGCGCGGATCGGTCGGCGTGCAGACGAAGCTCGTTTCCGAGAGGTTCGTCCAGCGCGCGATCGCCTGCATCTGCGCGTCGGACAACGGATCCGCATCGAACACCACGGCCAGCGGATTGCCGCGGAACGGCACCGCCGTGAAGACGTCGACCTGCTTGAAGCGAACCCGCCGCGCCGTCATTCGACTTCGGCGATCAGTTCGATCTCGACGCAGGCGCCCAGCGGGATCTGCGCCACGCCGAAGGCCGAGCGCGCATGCTTGCCGGCGTCGCCGAACACCTCGGCGATCAGCTCCGAGGCGCCGTTGGTGACCACATGCTGCTCGGTGAACTCGAGCGTCGAGTTGACCAGGCTCATCAGCTTGACGATGCGCTTGACGCGGTTCAGGTCGCCGGTGTGGGCGTGCAGCGTCGCCAGCAGGTCGATCGCCACGCCGCGCGCGGCGGCGCGACCGTCCTCGGTGGACAGGTCCAGGCCGAGCTTGCCGGCCCACACCTTGCCGTCCTTCTTGGCGATATGGCCCGACAGGTAGACCGTATTGCCACTTTGCGCGCTCATCACGTAGGCGGCGGCCGGCGCGCCCGCGCTCGGGAGTTCGATGCCGAGTGCCTTCAGCTTGTCGTAGACGTTTGCCATCTGTCGTATGTCCTTGGTTTGGGTTGGAGGGGTGATCAGGGGCCGGAAACCGGCGCGGGCCTCACAGGCGTTCGCGCAACAGCTTGCCGAGCCGCGCGACGCCCTGCTCGATCTGCTCGGGCGGCACCGTCACGAACGACAGGCGCAGGGTGTTGGCCTGCGCGTCGTTGGCGAAGAACGGCGCACCCGGCACGAAGGCCACGTTCTGGGCGATCGCGGCCTCGAGCAGGGCCATGCTGTCGATGCTCGCGGGCAACTGCACCCAGACGAACATGCCGCCTTCGGGGCGATTCCAGCTCACGCCGGCCGGCATGTGCCGCGCCAGCGCGTCGAGCATCGCGTCGCATTGTGAGGCATACAGCGCGCGAATGCCGGGAACGTGCTCGTCGAGGAAGCCGTCGCGGATCACCTCGTGGGCGATCCGCTGGGTCAGCGAGGGGGTGTGCAGGTCGGTGGCCTGCTTGGCCTGCACCAGCTTGAAATGCAGCGATTCGGGCGCGATCAGGTAGCCGATCCGCAGCCCCGGCGCGAGCACCTTGGAGAAGCTGCCGAGATGGACGATATGGTCGGGCGCCATCGACAGCATGGTCGGCAGCGGTTCGCCGCGGTAGTTGAGCGCGCCGTAGGGATCGTCCTCGATCACCGGGAACGGGCTCGACTGCGCGAAGGCGGCCAGCGCGCGGCGGCGCTCCACCGGCAGGCGGCGCCCGGTCGGGTTCTGGAAGTTCGGCTGGGCGTAGAGCAGGCGCGCGCCGGCGGTCAGTTCGGGGGTGAGCGCCTCGGGCACCAGGCCGGACTCGTCGCTGGGCACCTGCACGTAGTTCGGTTCGTGCAGCGAGAAGGACTGCAGCGCGCCGAGGTAGGTGGGCGTTTCCACCAGCACGCGGCTGGCCGGGTCGATCAGCACCTTGCCGAGCAGGTCCAGCGCCTGCTGCGAGCCGGTGGTGATCAGCACCTGGCCGGTGCGCACGCGATGACGCTCGGCGATCCACTCGCGCAGCGGCAGGAAACCCTCGGTGGCGCTGTACTGCAGCGCGGCGGCCGGCGCGTCGCGCAGCACGCGGTCGGCGGCCTCGCGCATGCGCTCGGCCGGGAAGGTGGAGGGCGCCGGCAGGCCACCCGCGAACGAAATGACATCGGGCTGCTCGGTGACCTTCAGGATCTCGCGGATCGCGGAGCTGGTCAGCTTGCGGGCGCGTTCGGAGAGGGGCCAGTTCGGTTGGGGCAGCTCACTCATGATGTCCTCATCGGGTGGGGAAGGTATGGATTATCGCTTGCGCGCTCAGCCGGCGCGAGCGGCTTGGGGCAGGGTCCGCACGCCGGAGCGGCGGCCCAGGATCACGGTGCCGATCACGGCCGCGGCGAACAGCCAGGTGGACGGCGTCACGGACTCGCCGAACAGCAGCGCGGAGAGCCCGATGGTGAAGAAGATCTGCAGCAGCTGGACCTGGCCGACGCGGGCGATGCCGCCCATCGCCAGGCCCGCGTACCAGGCGAAGAAGCCGATCAACTGCGAGAACAGTGTCACGTAGGCGAAGGCCAGCCAGACCGCCGTCGGCACCGGCTCGGCGTGCGTGAGGTGGTGCTGCCAGGCCAGCCAGCCGACCGGCGCGGCGAGAAACGGCGCGGACACCACCAGCGCCCAGCAGATCACCTGCCAGCCGCCCATCTGCCTGGCCAGGCGCGCGCCCTCGGCGTAACCGAGCGCGCCCACGCCGACCGCGACCAGCATCAGCAGGTCGCCCATCTGCGGGCGGCCGCCGCCGTCGCGCAGCGCGAACACGATCACCAGGGCGCTGCCGGCCAGCGCGCTGAGCCAGAAGCCGCGCGAGGGCCGCTCGCGCGACAGCCAGGCCGCGTAGAGCGCCACCAGCAGCGGCTGCAGGCCGTTGACCACGGCCCCGTGCGCGGCCGGCACGGTCTGCATCGACCAGGCCGAGAACACCGGGTAGGCGACGATCACACCGGCCGAGACCACCGCCAGGCTCTTCAGTTGCGCGCGCGTCGGCCAGGCCTCGCGACGCCACCACAGCAGCAGGGCGGCCGGCACGGCGGCGGCCAGCGCGCGGCCGAGGCCGTTGAGCAGCGGGTGGAATTCGGTGACGACGACACGCGTCATGGGCAGCGTCAGGCTGAAGATCGTCACGCCGAGCAGGCCTAGCAGCATGCCGCGGGTTTCGCGCGAATCGAACATCTTGATCGAGGCTCCGGAAGGATGAGGGGAACGGGCGAATGGCGCGGGCGGCGCGCCTTCAGCGCAGCGTGCGCGCCCCCTTGGGGGTGTCGAAGCTGGCCACCAGCGCGCGCTCCGGGGCGGCCGACACGGCCACCAGCTGGCCGGCGCCGAGCCAGTCGAGGTGCGCGACGATCGCCTCGGCCTCGGGATGGGTGGCGCTCAGCGAACTCAGCGCGACGTCGTGATGCGGCAGCGTGTCGGACGGATGGCGCGGCGTGTCCCACTGGATCAGCGAGGGCGCGATGCCGTCGGCCGCCTGGCCCGAGGCGTCGGGGAAGGTGCCATCGGCGGGTACCGTCAGGCTCCAGCGCCAGTCGCCGCGGCTCATCCGCGCGACCGGGGCGATCCGCTGCGGATACTGGCGGCGCCAGATATCCAGGTGGCGCGGCGGCTCCACGCGCGCCACCCAGTGCACCAGCGCCGGGCCCTGGGCGAGGCGCTGCTGCATGGCCGGCTCGTCGAGCGCGAACAGGCGCGGGCGCGGCGCGCCGGACGGCACCGGCGCGTCGGGATCGATCGCGATCACCTCCAGGTAGGCGCCGCCCCACAGGCCGAACAGCCGGTTGTGGGTGCGCATCAGCGGATGCGCGCCGCCGCCGGCGGGCTCGGTGCCGAGCGTGTCGGCGACGTAGGCCGTGCCCTCGTCGAGGGTGCGGGCGGCGATCACCAGATGGTCGAGTTTCAGCGGTCGTGCGTTCATGGCGGTTCGAATGGTCGGATTCCTTGCTGCGTGCGCGCGGACGGCTTGCCGGGGCGGGACGCACGGATGACGTGCGGCAATGCCCGCGGACCGCAGGCGCGGGGCGTGCGGCCGGGCTCGATCGAGCCGGTGCGGGCGGGTTCGGGCAAGGCCGGCGGTGCCGGGAGGGTGGATCCGGCGGCCGCGGCGGCGGGGCGCACGGGCTTCGATGGTAGCGGGCGCCCGGGCGCGCAACCATGCGGGGCGAACGATGCCGGGTATTTGCCGGATCCGGGTCGAATCCTCTCCGAATCCGGGCGATGGCTCGTCCACTCTGCGCTGGCGACCTGAAAACTGTAATCGCGTCGACCGGAACAGTAACGGTACAATCGGCGCAATACTTTTCTGTACAGTTCCCGCCCGCCGGAGGCCGCCGATGTCCACCGTTCCGCTCGACCAGATCCCCGCGCCGCACGACACCGCCACGCTGACCCTGGTCGACCAGTTGGTGCAATGGGCGCGCCGTCGCATCGACGAGCGGGTGTTCCGGCCCGGCATGCGGATGCCCTCGATCCGCAAGCTGGCGATCGACAAGAACGTGTCGCGCTTCACCGTGGTGGAGGCCTATGAGCGGCTGGTGGCCCAGGGTTACCTCGATTCGCGGCGGGGCTCCGGCTTCTACGTGCGCGAGCGCGGCCCGGTGGCGCTGCCCGGCGAGACGCCCCGGCCGCGGCAGGACGCGCCGCCGGCCGCGGTCGACAACACCATCGACGTGGTCTGGCTGCTGCGCAACATGCTGCGCACGGTCAGCCCGGAAAAGGGGCCGGGGCTCGGCTACCTGCCGGCGCGCTGGCTCGACGGCGAGCTGATCACCAGCGCGCTGCGCTCGCTGGGCCGCCAGGCCGGCGCGCAGATGCTCGGCCTGGGCCGCGCCCAGGGTTTCCTGCCGCTGCGCCAGCAACTGCAGACGCGCCTGGCCGAGCAGGAGATCGGCGCGACGCCCGAGCAACTGGTGATGGTCTCGGGCATCACGCATGCGATCGACCTGATCGCGCGACTGTTCGTGCGGCCCGGCGATGCCGTGGTGGTGGGCGACCCGGCCTGGTTCCAGATGTTCGGCCGTTTCGCCTCGCAGGGCGCGCGCCTGGTCGGGATGCCCTACACGCCCGCCGGCCCCGATCTCGACGCGCTCGAGACCCTGGTCCAGCAGTGGCGGCCGAAGATGCTGGTGATCAATTCGGTGCTGCAGAATCCCACCGGCACCTCGCTGTCGGCCGCGCAGGCGTTCCGGATCCTGCGCCTGGCCGAGGCCTACGACTTCCTGGTGGTGGAGGACGACGTCTACGGCGATCTGTGTCCGGCCCGCTATCCGGCCACGCGCCTGGCCAGCCTCGACCAGCTCAAGCGGGTGATCCTGGTCAGCAGCTTCTCCAAGACGCTGGCGGCGAACCTGCGGGTGGGCTACATCGCCTGCTCGCACGAGATCGCCAATGCGCTGACCGACCAGAAGATGCTGGCCGGCATGACCACCCCCGAGCTCAACGAGCGGGTGCTCTACAAGGTGCTCACCGAGGGCCATTACCGGCGCCATGTGGAGCGGCTGCGCGGCCGGCTCGACGGGGTGCGCGACAAGACGGCCCGGATGCTGGAGCGGGTCGGCATGCGCCTGTTCACGATGCCCTCGGCAGGCATGTTCCTGTGGGCCGACACCGGCGCCGATTCCGACGCGCTGGCCGCCGCCGCGCACGAGGAGGGTTTCCTGCTGACGCCGGGCAGCCTGTTCTCGCCGCAGCAGTCGCCGTCCACCTGGACCCGCTTCAACGTCGCCAATTGCGGCGATCCGGCGCTCGCGCCGTTCCTCGCGCGCTACCTCGATTCGGTGCCGCGGCGCCCGGCCGAGGCCGGCCAGGGTACGCTGGACGCGGCCTAGCCGGATCAGCCGGCTGGAAGGCCGGGCCTTCGGCGGCGGAGCTCGCCCCATGGCGGGCGAGCCACTTCCGGTTCGATCGATCCAGCGCGGCGCGCGATCAATAACATCAATCGCCTCGGGGTCTTGAAATCGCCCCAGCCGGCCCCATTTCGGTGCCCGAAGACACGATCCGGCGCGGATCCGGCCCCGCCTTCGCGGCGAGTGCCGCCGGGCCCGGCGGATCTCCTCCCTCATTCATCCCCTTTGGCTACAGGAAAACGCAATGGCACATGAAACGATGAGCTTCCAGGCGGAGGTCAAGCAGCTCCTCCATCTGATGATCCATTCGCTGTACAGCAACAAGGAAATCTTCCTTCGCGAACTGGTGTCGAACGCGTCCGACGCATCCGACAAGCTCCGTTTCGAGGCACTGGAAAACGGCGCCCTCTACGAGAACGATCCGAACCTGCGGATCCGCATCGGCTACGACAAGGCCGCGCGCACCGTCACGATCGACGACAACGGCATCGGCATGAGCCGCGACGAGGCGATCGCCAACCTGGGCACCATCGCGCGCTCGGGCACCAAGGAATTCTTCTCCAAGCTGTCGGGCGACCAGCAGCGCGATGCGGCGCTGATCGGCCAGTTCGGCGTGGGTTTCTACTCGGGCTTCATCGTCGCCGACCGCATCACGGTCGAGACGCGCCGCGCCGGCGCGCCGGCCTCGGAAGGCGTGCGCTGGGAAAGCGCGGGCGAGGGCGACTTCACGGTCGACGCGATCGAGCGCGCCCAGCGCGGCACCACCATCACCCTGCACCTGCGCGAGGGCGAGGACGAGCTGCTGTCCTCCTACAAGCTCAAGTCCATCATCCGCAAGTACTCGGACCACGTTGGCCTGCCGATCCTGATGAAGGCGGAAGAGTGGGACCAGGAAAAGGGCGAGATGGTCGAGAAGGACGAGGACGAGACCGTCAACCAGGCCAGCGCGCTCTGGACCCGTTCCAAGCAGGACATCACCGAAGAGCAGTACAAGCAGTTCTACCAGCACGTCGCGCACGACCACCAGGACCCGCTGGCCTGGACCCACAACCGCGTCGAGGGCCGCAGCGAGTACACGCAACTGCTCTACGTGCCGGCGCACGCGCCCTTCGACATGTGGAACCGCGACTACCGCGGCGGCCTGAAGCTGTACGTGAAGCGCGTGTTCATCATGGACGACGCCGAGCAACTGCTGCCGCAGTACCTGCGCTTCGTGAAGGGCGTCGTCGACTCGGCCGACCTGCCGCTCAACGTCTCGCGCGAGATCCTGCAGGAAAGCCGTGACGTGCGCACCATCCGCGACGGCGTGACCAAGCGCACGCTGTCGATGCTGGAGGAACTCGCGAACGCCGAGGACGATGCCGGCAAGGACAAGTACAAGACCTTCTGGACCGAGTTCGGCCAGGTCCTGAAGGAAGGCATCGGCGAGGACAACGCCAACCGCGAGCGCGTCGCCAAGCTGCTGCGCTTCGCCTCGACGCAGGGCGAGACGGCCGAGCAGAACGTCTCGCTGGCCGACTACGTCTCGCGCATGAAGCCCGAGCAGAGCAAGATCTACTACGTCACGGCCGACACCTGGCAGGCCGCCACCCACAGCCCGCATCTCGAGGTGTTCCGCAAGAAGGGCGTCGAGGTGCTGCTGCTGACCGATCGCGTCGACGAGTGGATGCTGTCCTACCTGAACGAGTTCGACGGCAAGCCGCTGGCCAGCGTGGCGCGCGGCGACCTCGATCTCGGCGCGCTCGACGACGAGGAGAAGAAGGCGCAGGAGGAAACCGGCGAGGCGATGAAGCCGGTGGTCGAGAAGATCAAGGAAACGCTCGGCGACAAGGTCAAGGAAGTGCGCGTGACCTTCCGCCTGACCGATTCGCCCTCCTGCCTGGTGGCCGACGACAACGACATGAGCGGCTACCTGCAGCGCATGCTGAAGGCGGCCGGCCAGCAGGCGCCGGCGATGCAGCCGATCCTCGAGATCAACCCCGAGCATCCGCTGATCAAGCAGCTGCAGCCCGAAGGCGCCGATTTCGCCGACTGGTGCCACCTGCTGCTCGACCAGGCGCTGCTGGCCGAGGGCGGCGCGCTGGAAGATCCGGCCGCCTTCGTCAAGCGCACCAACGCGCTGCTGCTGTCGCGCGCCGCGTGACACGGCCGCGCTTCGACGCGGCCGACGCGCACTGGCGCGTGGTGCCGCGTCCCGGCCTGGGTGCCGCGCCCCGCGATTGGCTCACGCGCGGCGGTTCGCTGACGGCGCACCTGGCCACGCTCGGCGCGGTCAGCGTGCGCGTCACGCGCGAGGCCGTGGCGGTGCCCTGGGCCGACGAGCCGGCCGCGCTGGCGGTCGTGCCGCGCCAGGCCTGCTGGGTGCGCGAGGTGGTGCTCAGCGTCGACGGCGAACCTTGCGTCGCCGCGCACAGCCTCACGCCGCTCGGTGCGAGCCGCGGCGTGTGGCAGGCGATCCGCCGGCTGCGCACGCGGCCGCTCGCCGAGCTGCTCTACAGCGATGCGCGGGTGTCCCGCTCGGCCCTGGTGAGCCGGCGCGTGATCGCCGGCCATCCGCTGCACCTGCTGGCGGCGCGAGCCCTGCCCGCGGGCGAGCCGCTGCCGCATGCGTTCGCCGCGCGCCGCTCGGTGTTCGAGCGGCACGGCGCGCCGCTGATGGTCAGCGAGTGCATGTTGCCGGCCTTGTGGCGGCGCGTGGGCGGGGCCGGCGCGCTCGAGCTCGCGCGCGAGTCGGATTCGGCCGCATGAGCGAGGGGCCGCAGGCGCTCAAGCGCAGCTTCCCTCCGGTGGTGGACGAACACACGCGCGTGCTGATCCTCGGCAGCCTGCCCGGCGAGGTCTCGCTGGCGCAGAGCCGCTATTACGCGCATCCCCAGAACCGCTTCTGGCGCCTGCTCGGCGAGGTGCTCGGCACCGAGCTGGTCGCCCTCGACTACGCGCAGCGGCTGCAAACCCTGCAGCGGCACGGCATCGGCCTGTGGGACGTGGTGGCCGAGGCCACCCGCATCGGCAGCCTCGACAGCCGGATCCGCGACCACGCCAGCAACGATCTCGTCACCCTGGTGCAAAGCCTGCCGCGGCTCGCGGCGATCGCCTTCAACGGCGGCACGGCGGCCAGGCTCGGCACGCGCGCGCTGGGCGAGCACGGCGCCGCCTACACGCTGCTCGGGCTGCCGTCGAGCAGCCCCGCCTACGCGGCGCTGCCTTATGCGGACAAGCTGCTGCAATGGCGTGTGCTGGCCGCCTTCCTGGCCTGACACGAAGCCGCGCATCGACGCACGGCGGATTCGGTGGCTGCGTCTGGCCGCCCGCGCCGCGCCGGTGCTATGCTCTCGATCCTCCCGTTTTCACCGAGTCGCGCGGCCTGCGCGATCCATCCAGATGACCCGACTGATCAAGCGTGCGTCCGCCGAGGCGCGCGCGTTTCGCCGCGACAACGCGCGCGACGACGAAACCCTCGCCCAGCGCCCCGAGGTGCGGACCAAATCGCGCGCGAACCGCGACGACCTGAGCGACGCACCGCTGATCGAGGCGCCGCGCAAGCCGCGCTTCGCGCCGGTCACGTTCTCCGAGGAGCGCGGCGTGCGCTACCTGCATTTCGGCACCGAGTGGGTGCAGGGCGCGATGCGGCTGTCCAGGCCGTTGGCGATCGAGCTCGAATACGCGCAGCAGATGATGGCCTGGCTGCTGTTCCTCGACACGCCCGAGCGGATCGTCCAGCTGGGCCTGGGCACCGGCGCGCTGACCAAGTTCGCGCATGCCTACCTGGCGCCGGCGCGCGTCGAGGCGGTCGAGCTGAATCCGGCGGTGATCATCGCCGCGCATTCGATGTTCGCGCTGCCGCCCGACGACGAGCGCCTGACGGTGCACGAGGCCGACGCCTGGGACTTCGTCAACGACGCGGCCAACCGAGGCACCACCGGCGCCCTGCAGATCGACCTGTACGACGCCACCGCGCGCGGCCCGGTGCTCGACAGCATGGCCTTCTATCGCGCGGTGCGCGGCTGCCTGGCCGAAGCCGGCGTGGCCACCATCAACCTGTTCGGCGATCACCCGAGCTTCGTGCGCAACATGAAGCACCTCAATGCGGCCTTCGATTCGCGCGTGATCGCGCTGCCGGAAGTGCACGAGGGCAATCGCGTCGCGCTGGCCTTCTCGGGCCCGGCCCTGTCGGTGTCCTACGCGCAGCTCGAGGCGCGCGCGGCGCATCTCGAGCACACGCTGAAGCTGCCCGCGCGCCAGTGGGTGAAAGCCTTGAAAGCATCGAAAGCCGAGCTCGGCGACGCCTCGCCGGACTTCACGATCTGACGGTTTCCCGGCCGGGCTCCCGCCCGCGCCCCGCGCCGCCGGCCTCCCCGCCGGCGGCGTCGCATCCGCCTCCCGTCTCCCGCCGCGCTCCGGGTTCGCCCGCGTATCTGACGACATTTCGGACTCTTATACTCTGTAAGCCTGGGCTCGCGGCAGTGGATCCGCCCGCGTTTCCTCGCATCGTCGTACCCGTTCAAGACATCTAAATAACCGGGCATAAGAGACACAAGAGGAGACGCCATGGCTCACGAAGCCAACGCCAACCAGGCCGCCAAACGCTGGCTCTGGCTGCTGGTGCTGCCAGTCATCGCGATGGTCTGGGTGCCGTCGTACAGCAAGGTCGAGCCGCAATGGCTCGGATTCCCGTTCTTCTACTGGTATCAGCTTGCCTGGGTGTTCGGCAGCGCGGCGATCACCGGCTTCGTCTACAGCAAGACCAAGCATTGCTGGCGCGCCAATCCCGCCAAGGAGGACGCGCAATGAACCTGACCGCCACCTTCGTGTTCGTGCTGTTCTTCGTCGGCGTGACGATCCTCGGCTTCCTCGCCGCGCACTGGCGCCGCGGCGATCTCGCCCATCTCGACGAATGGGGCCTGGGCGGGCGGCGCTTCGGCACCATCGTCACCTGGTTCCTGCTCGGCGGCGACCTCTACACCGCCTACACCTTCGTGGCGGTGCCGGCCCTGGTGTTCGGCGCCGGCGCGATGGGCTTCTTCGCGCTGCCCTACACGATCCTGATCTACCCGTTCGCCTTCGTGGTGTTCCCCAAGCTCTGGAGCATCGCCAAGCGGCACGGCTACGTGACGGCGGCCGACTTCGTCGGCGCGCGCTACGGCAGCCGCATGCTGGCGCTGGCCGTGGCGGTGACCGGCATCGTCGCCACCATGCCCTACATCGCGCTGCAGCTGGTGGGCATCGAGGTGGTGATCGGCGGGCTCGGCTTCGACACGCGCGGGCTGATGGGCGACCTGCCGCTGATCATCGCCTTCGCGATCCTGGCCGCCTACACCTACACCTCGGGGCTGCGCGCGCCGGCCATGATCGCGATCGTCAAGGACATCCTGATCTACGTGACGATCGCCGCGGCCATCATCGTGATCCCCTCGCAACTGGGCGGCTTCGGCCATATCTTCGGCAGCGTGCCGCCGCCCAAGCTGCTGCTCAAGGCGCCCGACGTGGACAGCCTGAACGGCTACAGCGCCTACGCGACGCTGGCGGTGGGCTCGGCGCTGGCGCTGTTCCTCTATCCGCACTCGGTCACCGCGATCCTGTCCTCGAAGTCGGGCAACACCATCCGCCGCAACATGGCGATGCTGCCGGCCTATTCCTTCGTGCTGGGCCTGCTCGCGCTGCTCGGCTACATGGCGCTGGCCTCGGGCGTGAAGGACATGCCGGAGTTCGCGCCGTACTTCAAGGCCTATGGCGCCAACTTCGCGGTGCCGGCGCTGTTCCTGCACTTCTTCCCCTCGTGGTTCGTTGGCGTGGCCTTCGCGGCGATCGGCATCGGCGCACTGGTGCCGGCCGCGATCATGTCGATCGCGGCGGCCAACCTCTATACGCGCAACATCCATCGCGAGTTCATCAACCGCAACATGACGCATCACCAGGAGACCAACGTCGCCAAGCTGGTCTCGCTGATCGTGAAGGTGGGCGCGGTGGCCTTCATCCTCGGGCTGCCGCTGACCTACGCGATCCAGCTCCAGTTGCTGGGCGGGATCTGGATCATCCAGACCCTGCCGGCGATCGTGCTCGGGCTCTACACGCGCGTGCTCGATCATCGCGGCCTGCTGGTTGGCTGGGCCGCCGGCATCGTCTGCGGTACCTGGATGGCGATCTCGCTGAAGCTGGCGGGCTCGATCTTCACGATACATCTGTTCGGCATGGCGATTCCCGGCTACGCGGCGATCTGGTCGCTGGCGGTGAACCTGGTGGTGGCGGTGGTGGTCAGCGTGGCGGTGCGCGTGGTCGGCATGGCGCGCGCCGAGGATCGCACGCGGCCCGAGGACTATCTCGACGTGGCCGAAGGTTGAGGGCGGGGTGACGCGGCGGCGGGCCTGCCCGCCGCGCATGAAGGATCGAGGCCGGCTCCCGCCTGACGCGGCGGGGCCGGCCTCGTGCTTTTCGGGAACGCGGCTCGATCGATCAGGGCTGCTGATCAGGGGCGCGCGGCCGGATCCTCGACGTTGACCATCCAGTGCACGCCGAAGCGATCGCGCAGCATGCCGAAACCGAGCGCCCAGAAGGTCGGGCCGAAGGGCATCGCCACCGAGCCGCCGCCGGCGAGCGCCTCGAAGATGCGCCGGCCCTCGTCGAGCGTGGCCGGGTTCAGCGACAGGGAATAACCGTCGTGAGTCTGCTGCGGCGCGC
Source organism: Burkholderia gladioli (assembly GCF_000959725.1). NCBI lineage: Bacteria > Pseudomonadati > Pseudomonadota > Betaproteobacteria > Burkholderiales > Burkholderiaceae > Burkholderia > Burkholderia gladioli. Next base: position 567,242 of record NZ_CP009323.1, on the reverse strand, counting down.
CGGGCCGGCAATCGCCGTCCGAGCACATCAGTTGCGATTCGCCGATCCGCAGGCTGGCGTGCATCACCTTGTCGGCCAGCGCCGGATCGAGCGGCTGGCCGGGATTGGGAGGCGCATCCTTGTGGCGCATCAGCATCTGGACCTCGGCGCCGATCGCGTCGCGATAGAACGCGATCGCCTCGTCGCAGCGTCCGCCGAAGAACAGATAGGCTTGGACTTGCATCGTCGTCTCCTGGTGGGCTCGTCCGACCTGGTTCGGCCTGCTGACGAGCACGATGAAGGCGGGGCGCGGCGCCCCGTGACGAGAAGTGTAGTGCGTGCCGGGCGGCGCGCACATGACAACGGCCGCGCGAGGCGGCCGTCGGGGGTGTTGCCGGCCGGCGCGGGCGCGGCCCGCGCCGGGGGAGGCTTAGCGCAGCGCTTCGATCAGGCCTTCGAGCTTGATCGCGTCGGCCGCGAAGGCGCGGATGCCCTCGGCGAGCTTCTCGGTAGCCATCGCGTCGTCGTTGAGCTGGAAGCGGAAGGCGGATTCGTCGATTGCAACGCGCTCGGCCGGCGCATCCTGCGCGCTGTCCGGCGACAGCTTGCGCTCGAGCTTGTCATTGCTCTCGTGCAGCTTCTGCAGCAGCTCGGGGCTGATCGTCAGCAGGTCGCAGCCGGCCAGCTCGGTGATCTGCGCGACGGTGCGGAAGCTCGCGCCCATCACCTCGGTCTTGTAGCCGAACTTCTTGTAGTAGGCGTAGATGCGGCGCACCGACTGCACGCCCGGATCGTTCGCGCCGCCGTTCTTGACCTCGTCCCAGTTGGCGCCGGCCTGCTTCTTGTACCAGTCATAGATGCGCCCGACGAAGGGCGAGATCAGTTGCGCGCCGGCCTCGGCGCAGGCGGCCGCCTGCGCCAGCGAGAACAGCAGGGTCATGTTGCACTTGATGCCTTCCTTCTGCAGGACCTCGGCGGCGCGGATTCCTTCCCAGGTCGAGGCGAGCTTGATCAGCACGCGCTCGCGGCCGATGCCGGCGGCTTCGTAGAGGCGGATCAGTTCGCGGCCCTTGTCGATCGAGGCCTGGGCGTCGAACGACAGGCGCGCGTCGACCTCGGTCGAGACGCGGCCCGGGATGATCTTGAGGATTTCGGTGCCGAAGGCGATCAGCAGGCGATCGATGATGACGTCGGTCGATTCGCCGGCGTGGTCGCGCACGGTCTTCTCGAGCAGCGGCTTGTAGGCATCCTTCTGGACCGCCTTCAGGATCAGCGAGGGATTGGTGGTCGCATCCTGGGGCTGATACTGCGCGAGCTGCTGGAAATCACCGGTATCGGCGACGACGGTGGTGTACTGCTTCAGCTGGTCGAGTGCGGTAGTCATGAGCGAATCGATGGTGGGCGCAAGGCGCCGGGTTCGACGGAAGGCCGCGCGACTGCGGCGCGGCGGCGAAGCGGGCCGGCCGACCCGCCCGCGAGCGGGGCGGGGAACGGCGACCGGAAAGCTCTATTCTAGGCCCGATTGGCCGGCGCGTCCGCGACGAGGCGGGTGGAATCGGGGCGGCAACGGGCGCGAGGCGCGCCGCGGCGCCGTTCGGCCGGCCGCGCGCGCTTCGGGTGGCCTCAGGCGCCGGGCGCGCGCCGCGCGTTCAGGATCAGTTGCGTGATCACGCCGGCCACCAGGCCCCAGAAGGCCGAGCCGATCGACAGCAGGGTCAGCCCCGAGGCGGTCACCATGAAGGTGACCAGGGCCGCCTCGCGCTGGCGCAGGTCCTGCATCGCGTTGGCCAGGCCGCTCATGATCGAGCCGAACAGCGCCAGCGCCGCCACCGAGACCACCAGCGCCTTGGGCAGCGCATCGAACAGCGCCGCGATGGTGGCGCCGAACACGCCCGCCACCAGGTAGAACAGGCCGCACCAGACCGCGGCCGGATAACGCCGCGCGCGATCCTCGTGCGCCTCGGGGCCGGTGCAGATGGCGGCCGTGATGGCGGCCAGGTTGATGCCGTGCGAGCCGAACGGCGCCAGCGCCAGCGAGGCGATGCCGGTGGTGGCGATCAGCGGCGAGGAGGGCGTCGCGTAGCCGTCGGCGCGCAGCACGGCGATGCCGGGCACGTTCTGCGAGGCCATCGCGACCACGAACAGTGGGATCCCGATGCTGACGATCGCCGACAGCGAGAAGGCAGGCACGGTGAGCACCGGATGCGCCAGGGCGATCTGGAAGCGACTGAAGTCGAGCAGGCCCAGCGCGCCGGACACGGCCGTGCCGGCCGCCAGGGTGGTGACGATCGCGTAGCGTGGCGCGAGCCGCTTGACCACCAGGTAGGTGAGGAACATGACGATCACCAGCGCGGTCTGGAACTGCGCGGCGCGGAAGATCTCGATGCCGATCTCGAACAGGATGCCGGCCAGCAGGGCCGAGGCGATGCCGGCCGGGATCCGCCGCATCAGCGCGTCGAACAGGCCGCTCAGGCCGACCGCGGTGAGCAGCAGCGCGCACACCACGAAGGCGCCGATCGCGTACGGGTAGGGCACACCGGGCAGCGAGGCCACCAGCAGCGCGGCGCCCGGCGTCGACCAGGCCACCACCACCGGCGCGCGATAGCGCAGCGACAGGCCCACCGTGGTCACGCCCATGCCGATCGACAGCGCCCAGATCCAGGACGAGATCTGCGCGTCGCTCAGGTGGGCGGCGCGGCCGGCCTGGAACATCAGCACCAGCGAGCTGGTATAGCCGGTCATCATCGCGACGAAGCCGGCGACCAGCGCCGACAGCGAGGTATCCGCGAAGAAGCGCGGGGCGGAGGCGGCCGGCGGCGAGCCGGGCGCTGGGGACGGATTCATGTTGCGAAGGCTCCGAGCGGGGAGGGAAGACGGTTCACGCGCCGCGCGGAACGCGACGGGCGATCCGGCGGCGCGGGGAGGATACAGCGGGTTGGGGCGGAACGGGGCGGCGGCGAAGCCGGCGGGGGCGCTACTTGCTCAGTTGCCGCATCGCGGCTTCCAGGCCGGCCAGCGTGAGCGGGTACATGCGCGCGCCCAGCAGGTCGCGAATGATCGCGATCGACTGCCGGTATTCCCATAGTCGCTCGGGCTCGGGGTTGAGCCAGGCGTGGTTGGGGAACTGGTCGGCGAGCCGGCGCAGCCACACGGAGCCGGCCTCGGGATTGTTGTATTCGACCGAGCCGCCGGGCTGGGCGACTTCATAGGGGCTCATGGTGGCGTCGCCCACGAAGATCAGCTTGTAGTCGGCGCTGAACTTGTGGATCACGTCCCAGGTGGGCGTGCGCTCGGCGTGGCGACGCCGGTTGTTCTTCCACAGGTAGTCGTAGACGCAGTTGTGGAAGTAGTAGAACTCCAGGTGCTTGAACTCGGCCTTGGCCGCCGAGAACAGCTCCTCGGTGCGCGCGATGTGGTCGTCCATCGAGCCGCCCACGTCGAGCAGCATCAGCACCTTCACCCTGTTGTGCCGCTCGGGCACCATGCGCAGGTCGAGCCAGCCGGCATTGGCGGCCGTGCTGCGGATGGTGCCGGGCAGGTCGAGCTGGTCGGCCGCCCCCTCGCGCGCGAAGCGGCGCAGCCGGCGCAGCGCGACCTTGATGTTGCGGGTGCCGAGCTCGACCGAATCGTCGTAGTCGCGATAGGCGCGCGCCTCCCAGACCTTCAGCGCGGTGCGGTTGCCGTTGGACGGCCCGCCGATGCGGATTCCTTCAGGGTTGTAGCCGCCATGGCCGAACGGCGAGGTGCCGCCGGTGCCGATCCACTTGTTGCCGCCTTCGTGGCGCGCCTTCTGTTCGTCGAACAGCTCGCGCAGTCGCTCCATCAGCTTGTCCAGGCCGCCGAGCGCCTCGATCTGCGCCTTTTCCTCGGCCGTCAGTTCGCGCTGCAGCTTCTTCTCGAGCCAGTCGGCCGGGATCTCGAAGGCCTCGGCCGGCAGGGCCGCGACGCCGTGGAAGTAGCGGCCGAAGGCTTGGTCGAAGCGGTCGAAATACTGCTCGTCCTTCACCAGGGTCATGCGCGCGAGGTAGTAGAAGGCGTCGATCGACGGCGGGATCACCTCCTGGCGCAGCGCGTCGAGCAGCATCAGGTATTCCTTGACCGAGACCGGCAGCTTGGCCGCGCGCAGGGAATAGAAGAAGTCGATCAGCATCGGCGCGCTCCGGGTTCGGCCGCGCGCGCTGGCGCCCGGCCGGGAGAACCGGCCAGGCGGAGGAAGATGGAGCGGGGCGCGCGGGACATGAAGGGCTAGGGGCCGGGTTGGCGGGTTCAGCGATTGTGCCGGTTCATCTGCACCAGTCGCTCGAACAGGCTCAGATCCTGCTCGTTCTTGAGCAGCGCGCCGGCCAGCGGCGGCACCACCAGCTTGTGGTCGGTCGAGCGCAGCGCCTCGGGCGGGATGTCTTCGGCCAGCAGCAGCTTGAGCCAGTCGAGCAGTTCGGAGGTCGAAGGTTTCTTCTTGAGCCCCGACACGCCGCGCAGCTCGAAGAAGCTCTCGAGCGCGGTGCGCACCAGCGCCTGCTTGATGCCGGGGTAGTGGACCTCGATGATGCGCTGCATCGTCGAGGGATCGGGGAACTGGATGTAGTGGAAGAAGCAGCGGCGCAGGAAGGCGTCCGGCAGCTCCTTCTCGTTGTTCGAGGTGATGATCACCAGTGGCCGGTGCCTCGCCTTCACCAACTGGCGCGTTTCATACACATGGAATTCCATGCGGTCGAGCTCGCGCAGCAGGTCGTTGGGGAATTCGATGTCGGCCTTGTCGATCTCGTCGATCAGCAGCACGCAGGGCTCGTCGGCCTCGAAGGCCTGCCACAGCACGCCGCGCACGATGTAGTTGGCGATCTCCTTGACGCGCTCGTCGCCGAGCTGGGAATCGCGCAGCCGCGAAACCGCGTCGTATTCGTAGAGACCCTGCTGTGCCTTGGTGGTCGACTTGATGTGCCACTGCAGCAGCGGCATGCCGAGCGCGGCGGCCACTTCCTCGGCCAGCATGGTCTTGCCGGTGCCGGGCTCGCCCTTCACCAGCAGCGGGCGCTGCAGCGTCAGCGCGGCGTTGACGGCGAGCTTCAGATCGTCGGTGGCGACGTATTGCGAGGAACCTTCGAAGCGCATGGCGGCTTGTTTCCCGGCGAAAAATCCCAGTATAAGTCAAAGCCGCTGTTGCGTCGGCGCATCGCTTGGTACTGTAGCGGGCGCTGCGGCGGCGGCCTCCGGCGGGCCTTCGAGGGGTGTCCCGGGGCCGTCGCGGGGCAGGGCCGGCGCGGGTGGACTGCGTCGTCGGCAGCGCGGTACAATCGGGCCGACTTTCGGCCTGCGTGTCTCACCTATAAGCAAAATGACGCGGTCCGTTGCCTTACCGGGCGACAGGTTTTCCCCTCAAGCTAGGTACAAGCTATGAACAATTTCGTCGGCAAACAGGTCGTGGCCGCGGCGCTCATGGCGCTTCTGGCCACCGCATCGCAGGCGGCTGGGGCGGCGGGCAACCCGAAGGACGGGGCCAGCAAGGCTGCGATGTGCATCGGCTGTCATGGCATCGAAGACTACCGCACGGCGTATCCGGAGGTGTACCGGGTACCGCTGCTCGGCGGACAGAATCAGCAATACCTGGAAAACGCGCTCAAGGCGTATCGCAAGAAGGACCGGCATTTCGCGTCGATGAACGCCATCGCCGCCTCGCTGAGCGACCAGGACATCGCGGACCTCGCCGCGTACTACGCCTCCCAGAAGCCCGATTCGAAGATCAATCCCTACAAGTAAAGCCCGCGCTGGCGTTTGCTCAGCAGGACAGGAGCCCTCATGAACAAGCATCAACCGGCATTGCGCATTGCGGCGGCGTTCGCGCTGGCCGCCTGTTTCGCGACGGGCGCCGCGCATGCGGCCGACGCGGCTCGGGGCAAGCAGCTGGTCGAATCGCACAACTGCGCCGCGTGCCACGGCACCAAGTTCGACAATCCGATCAACGCCGAGTACCCGCGCCTGGCGGGCCAGCGCTCCGACTACCTGGTCTGGGCCATGCGCCAGTACCAGATGGGGCTCGACAACCCGCTGCTGGGGCGCGACAACGCCATCATGCGCGCCCAGGTGCAGAGCCTGTCGATCAGCGACATGCAGGACATCGCCGCCTACCTGGAGTCGCTGCCGGGCAGCCTGGTGTTCAAGAAGTGACGGCCTGAGCGGGCGCCTCGCGTTCGCGTCGTCGAGAGCCGCGGGCAGGGCGCGCGCGGCATGCCCCGCTTTGGCGGGGCATTTTTTTGCGTGGAGCCTGGCGCCGGCGCCGTGCGCAGGTCCGCGCCGGTGCCCGCCGGCCTCAGTCGCGCGAGGCGCGGCGCAGGATTCGTTGCAGGTAGGCGTCGGTGTCGGGCGGCGTATTGGTGCGCTGCGCTTCCCAGATCGTCTCGCCCAGGCAGTCCATGATCGCGTGCTGCGCGTCGTGCGCCGAGGGCAGCCGCGCGGCCAGCTTCTCGTGCGCGGCGCGAATGCCCGGCGGCTGGTCGATCGACAACTGCTCGCTGATCGCCAGGTGCATCGACAGGTGCAGGAACGGGTTGGTGCGGCCCGCCTCCGGCGAATACTCGCGCGAGGCGGCGCCTTCGCCCTCGTCGAGCTCGGCGTGGTATTCGGGATGCTCGACGATCCAGTCGGCGGCGATCGCTTCCAGCGGCGTGAGGATCTCGCCCTTGCGCTGCTTGCGGCGGGCGTCGATGAAGAAGCGACGGACTTCGTCGCGGCTCGGGTTGAACATGATTCGGGGGACGTTGGGGCGCGGCGGCGTGCTGCGGAAGCGGCCATTCTACGCCGGCCGGCGGGAGGCTGCCTCCGGGCGGGGCAGGCCGCGGGCGGGGCCGGGCAGGTGCCTGCCGCGTGGATCGGCATTGTTCCCGACTATCGGGGCGCGAGCGCGCTCGCTAGAATCGATCGCTTGCCGTTGCGCTGCCGCGGCTTCCCCTCATTTCGTTCGCTCAGGCCCATCCATGGTCACCGCCCTTGCCCAGGCCCCGTCGTCCGCTGCCGTTCGCGGCGCCCTGTTCGTCGCGCTGTCCGCCGTCGCATTCGGCGCGATGGCGATCTTCGGCCGCTACGCCTACGCGGCCGGCGTCGACGTGCTGGGGCTGCTGATCGTGCGCTTCGGCATCGGCGGCGCGCTGCTGGCGCTGATCGCGTGGCGGCGCGGCGTGGCCTGGCCCGGCGCACGCGCGCGAGTGCGCATCGCCGCGATGGGCGCGCTCGGCTACGTCGGCCAGTCGTTCTGCTATTTCACCGCGCTGCAGCATGCGCAGGCCAGCCTGGTGGCGCTGCTGCTCTACCTGTACCCGGCCTTTGTGACCCTGCTCGCGGCCTGGTGGCTCGGCGAGCGGCTGACCCGCGTCAAGGCGATGGCCCTGGTGCTGTGCGTGGCCGGCTCGGCGCTGATGGTGGGCGGCGGGCATGGCGAGCCGCTCGGCATCGCGCTGTCGCTGGCGGCGGCCGTGATCTATTCGCTCTACATCGTGGCGGGCACGCGCGCCACGCGCGGCGTGGACCCGCTCGCGACCACCGCGATCATCTGCATCGCCGCCACGCTGATGTTCACGCTGATCGCCCTGGCGCGCTGGGCTGCCTTCGGCGTCGCGCCGCAATGGCCGCAGGCGGGTTCGGGCTGGCTCGCGCTGGTGGCGATCGCCCTGGTGTCGACGGTCGGCGCGATGCTGGCCTTCTTCGCCGGGCTGTCGCTGCTGGGCGCGGCGCGCACCGCCATGCTCTCGACGCTGGAGCCGGTGGTCACGGTGGCGCTGGCCGCGCTGCTGTTCGGCGAGGCCTTGTCGCCGATGCAGTGGGCGGGCGGCGTGGCGATCCTGGTGGCCGTGCTGTGGCTGGTGAAGGCGGGCGGCAAGGCCGACGACGCGGCGACCGCCACCGCGAATGCCTGATCTGCGCGGCGGGCGGATTCTTTAACGATGCCGCGCAACGCATCGCAGTGCGAATCAATCGGCGCGGGGCGCGGCGAGGTCGGGCCGGCGTGATGCAGACTGGACGACGCGGTGCCCGGCAGGCGCGCACCGCGCCGGTCTCATTCGAGCGGCGCCGGCGTCTTGGGCTTGAAATCGCAGAGCGGTTCGATCGCGCAATGCCAGCATTCGGGCCGGCGCGCCTTGCAGACGTAGCGGCCGTGCAGGATCAGCCAGTGATGCGCATCCTGCAGGAATTCCGCCGGCGTGAATTTCTCCAGCGCGATCTCCACCGCGCGCACGTCCTTGCCCGGCGCGAGCCCGGTGCGATTGGCGACGCGGAAGATATGCGTGTCGACGGCGATGGTCGGATGGCCGAAGGCGGTATTGAGCACCACGTTCGCGGTCTTGCGACCGACCCCGGGCAGCGCCTCGAGCGCCTCGCGATCGGCCGGCACCTCGCCTGCATGCTGCTCCAGCAGGATCCGGCAGGTCGCGATCACGTTCTTCGCCTTGGTCTTGTAGAGCCCGATGGTCTTGATGTAGTCGGTCACGCCGGCCTCGCCGAGCGCGAGCACCTGGCTGGGCGTGTTCGCCACCGGGAACATGCGCCGCATCGCCTTGTTGACCGACACGTCGGTGGCCTGCGCCGACAGCATCACCGCGATCAGCAGCTCGAACGGCGTGCTGTATTCGAGCTCGGTGGTCGGGTTCGGATTGAGGCTGCGCAGCGTTTCGTAGATCGCGCGTCGTTTGGTGGCGTTCATGCGTTGCGTGGCGGTTTGGTCGGCGAATCGTCGCCGGGTTGGCCCTTCACGGGTTGGCCCTTCGATTCGTCGTCGGGTCGATCGCTGGCGCGCGGCGGCTCGCCACCTGTCTGTGCGGCCTGTTCGGCCGCGCGGCGTTCCTGCTCGATGCGCCGGCGACGTGCCTCGGCCGCGTCGATCTGCGCCTGCACGGCAGGGCTCACGTTCTCGGTGTTCTTCGGCGCCTCGCCGCTGGCGGCCAGTTCTTCCTTCTTCTTGCGCGCGCGCTCCATCGCCGCGGCGATGATCGCGCGTTTCTTCGCTTCGGGATCGTCGGCGGGCGCGGCGGGGCTCGATGCGGCCGGGGCAGATGCGGCGGCCGCGGCGGTTTGCGCGGCCTGCGCCGCGCTGGCCGCACGACGGGCGGCGGCGCGTGCCTCGGCGGCCTCGCGCTCGCGGCGCTGGCGCGCCACGTGGTGGTCGTGCCGCGCGCGCGCCGCGTCGGCCTGCTGCTGGGTCCAGGCATCCCAGCCGGTGTGCTCGCCGGTGACCGGGATCATCGCGATGCAGTCGACGGGGCAGGGCGCCACGCACAGGTCGCAACCGGTGCAGAGTTCAGCCACCACCGTGTGCATCTGTTTCGGAGCCCCGACGATCGCGTCGACCGGGCAGGCCTGGATGCACAGCGTGCAGCCGATGCAGAGCTGCTCGTCGATCACGGCCAGCGGCCGCGGGCGCTCCTCGCCATGCTCGACGGCCAGCGGGATCACCGGCTTGCCGAGCAGATTGGCGAGTCGCTCGATGCCTTCGTGGCCGCCGGGCGGGCATTGGTTGTAGTTGGCGCTGCCGTCGGCGATCGCCTCGGCATACGGACGGCAGCCATCGAAGCCGCACTTCGTGCATTGTGTCTGGGGCAGCAGATCTTCGATGCGATCCGCGAGTTTTCTGGTGTCGGTCACGGTGACGGCGGGGCTGGGCGCGCGCCAGGGCGGGGTGGATCGGCGCGGCCCGAATGGTTCGGCAAAGCGTAATTATCGCCGATTTCCCGCCTTGCGCTCGGCTGCGCCTGTGCGCATAATCAAGGCGCATTTTTTGCTCGACCGCAGCAGGTGCCGCCGCCTACCCGGCCGGTCGGCGCCCCCGGTGCCGGAGGCGTGTGAGGCGCGCCGGCAGTGCCGACAGGATCACGCGGGCCCAATTCATGAATCAGCCAAAAATCAAAAGAGATCCCGAAGGAACGCGGCGACGCATCCTGCAAGCCGCCGCCGAGGAATTCGCCAGCGGTGGCTTGTTCGGCGCGCGTGTCGACCAGATCGCCCGCCGCGCCGAAACCAACGAGCGGATGCTCTACTACTATTTCGGCAGCAAGGAACAGCTGTTCACGGCCGTGCTCGAGCAGGCCTTCTCCGCCCTGACCGAAGCCGAGCGCGTGCTCGATTTCGACGGCGTGCCGCCGGTCGAGGCCGTCACGCGGCTGGCTCATTTCATTTGGGATTACTACAGGGATCATCCCGAGCTGCTGCGGCTCATCAACAACGAAAACCTGCATGAAGCGCGCTACATTTTGAAGTCGCCGCGCACGCGCGAGATGATCTCGCCGCTGGTGCAGACGCTCGGCAACGTGCTGGCGCGCGGGCAGAGCGCCGGGCTGTTCCGCTCGGACGTCGATCCGTTGCGCTTCTACGTGACCTTGTCGGGCCTGGGCTACTACATCGTCTCGAACCGCTACACGCTGGCCGCGATGCTCGATCGCGACTTCAGCACGCCCGACGAGCGCGCCGAGATGGTGCGCATGAATACCGACATCCTGCTCGCCTACCTGCTGCGCCGCTGATGCCTCCCGGCGGCGCACCGCGCTTGCCGCGATTATCGTTTCCGAAAACAAGAACGCGCCGTTCGGCGGCATGAGCCGAACGGCGCGTTCTCGCGTCTGGCGACGCGGCTTGCCTCAGATCGTCTTGCGTGCGCGCGGCGCACGCGCCGGCGAAACCTTGGACGTGGCGGCGGGCTTCACCGTCTGCTTCGCGGATTTTTTCGCGGCGGCCGATTGACTGGCCGGCTGGGCGGCGGCGCGACGCGTGGCGGTCGAGCCGCGCTTGACCGCGGCGGCGCGTCCCGCGCTCGAGGCCGTATCGTGCGCGCTGGCGCCTGCCAGCGCTTCGGCCGCTGCCGGCGTGCCCTGGACACCGTTGCCGGTGCCATGGCCGCCGGCCGGATCGTCGCTGCCCGGCGTCACGGGTGCCGCATCGTCGGCGGTTTTCGCCGCCGGCTGATGCTCGCGGATGAATTCGCGCAACTGCGGGTAGATGATGGTGCGCCAGCGGCGGCCCGAGAAGATCCCGTAATGGCCGCATTTCTCGGCGGTCAGGCTGCGGCGATGCTCGCCGGGAATGCCGGTGCAGAGTTCCTGCGCGACGTGAGTCTGGCCGCTGCCGGAGATGTCGTCGAGTTCGCCCTCGATCGTCATCAGCGCGGTGGCCTTGATGTCGGCCGGCTTCACGCGCTCGCCGCGCACGTCCCAGGTGCCCTCGGCCAGGCCGAACTCCTGGAACACGATGCGGATGGTGTCCAGGTAGTACTCGGCGGCCATGTCGAGCACGGCGTTGTACTCGTCGTAGAAGCGGCGGTGCGCCTCGGCATCGTCCTCGTCGCCGCGCAGCAGGCTCTGGTAGAAATCCCAGTGCGATTGCGCGTGGCGTTCCGGGTTCATCGCCACGAAGCCGGTGTGCTGCAGGAAGCCCGGATAAACCTGGCGGCCCTCGCCCGGGTAGTTGGCCGGCACCGTGTGGATCACGTTGTTCTCGAACCAGGCCATCGAGTGATTGGTGGCCAGCGAGTTCACCGAGGTCGGGCTCTTGCGCGCGTCGATCGGGCCGCCCATCATCGTCATGGTGAGCGGGGTGTCCTCGCCGCGGCTGGCCATCAGCGAGATCGCCGCCAGCACCGGCACGGTGGGCTGGCACACCGAGATCACGTGCAGGTTGCGCGCGCCGATGTGGCGGATGAATTCCTGGATGTAGTCGACGTAGTCATCGAGATGGAACGCGCCCACCTCGACCGGCACCATGCGCGCGTCGATCCAGTCGGTGATGTAGACCTTGTGGTCCTGCAGCAGGGTGCGCACGGTGTCGCGCAGCAGCGTGGAATGGTGGCCCGACAGCGGCGCGCAGACCAGCACCACCGGCTCTTCCTTGAGCTGCCCCACCGCGGCGGAATCGTCCGCGTAGCGCTTGAAGCGCATCAGGCGGCAGAACGGCTTCTCGATGATGGTCTGCTCGACGATCGGGATCTGGTGGCCATCCTTCTCGATCTGGTGCAGGTCGAATTCGGGCTTCTCGTAATCCTTGCCGAGCCGGTACATCAATTCGTAGGCGGCGGCCCAGCGCGTGGCACCGGGCATCAGCGAGAGCGGGCTGGACGGATTCGCGAAGGATTTCGAGGCCGCCTGGGCCCAGGCGGTCAGCGGACTCAGCAGCGCCCGCTGGAACTCGTGCATTTGGTAAAGCATGAAGAAGGCTCCCGAGGGGAGGACGTCGCGGGGCATTGGAGGCCGCGGCGCGCGGTGGGGTCCGGGGCCGGACCGCGCGAGCGGCCGGCCAGTCGCGTCGATCATATCGGGTTCCATGTCATGCCGCAATGCAGCATTTTCCCCATGTCGGCCCGATCTTGCGAAGTTTGACGAATCGCGGTCTTGACTTCTTCTTGTCGCAAAACCCGCGGCCCAAACCCCTGCCGCGGCCTCAGCGGCCGTCGGTTTCGACCGCCACCGGCTGCCCGGCGGCCTGGGCCATTTCCTCCTCGTGGTGCATCAGGTTCATGGCCGTGTGGACCAGCGCGACGTGCGAGAAGGCCTGCGGGAAATTCCCGACCTGGCGGCCCTCGACGGGATCGTATTCCTCGGCCAGCAGGCCCAGGTCGTTGGCCAGCGACAGCAGGCGGCGGAACAGCCGATGCGCGTCGTCGATGCGCCCGAGCAGGGCGTAGTTGTCGACCAGCCAGAAGCTGCAGGCGAGGAAGGTGCCCTCGCCGGGCGGCAGGCCGTCGTCGAAATCGGTGGTGCGATAGCGCATCACCAGGCCGCCGTGCAGCAGCTCGCGCTCGATCGCCTCGACGGTGCCCACCACGCGCGGGTCGGACGGCGGCAGGAAGCCCACCAGCGGCAGCATCAGCACGCTGGCATCGAGTTCGTCGCTGCCGTAGCTCTGCGTGAAGGCCTGCTTGGCCTCGTTCCAGGCGTTGGTGCAGACGTCCTCGTGGATCGCCTCGCGCAGCGCGCGCCAGTGGTCGAGCGGCGCGGGCAGGCGGAACTGCTCGGCCGACTTGATGGCGCGGTCGAACGCGACCCAGGCCATGATCTTCGAGAAGGTGAAGTGCTTGCGGCCGCCGCGCGTCTCCCAGATGCCCTCGTCGGGCTCGCGCCAGATCTTCTCGAGATGGGTGAGCAGCGCGCACTGTACCGACCAGACCGTATCGTCGGCCTGCAGCCCGCCCACGCGCGCCAGGTGCAGCGCGGCCATCACCTCGCCGAACACGTCGAGCTGCAACTGGTTGGCGGCGTTGTTGCCGATCCGCACCGGCTTCGAATCCTGGTAGCCGGGCAGCCAGTCGAGCTCCATCTCGGGCAGGCGCCGCTCGCCGGCGATGCCGTACATGATCTGGATCTGCTCGGGCGAGCCGGCCATCACGCGGCCCAGCCAGGCGCGCCAGGCGCGCGCCTCGTCGTAGTAGCCGGCGCGCATCAGCGCGAGCAGGGTGATGGTGGCGTCGCGCAGCCAGCAGTAGCGGTAGTCCCAGTTGCGGGTGCCGCTGATGTGCTCGGGCAGCGAGGTGGTGGGCGCGGCCACGATGCCGCCAGTCGGCTCGTAGGCGAGCGCCTTCAGCGTGATCAGCGAGCGCCGCACCGCGTCGGCGTAGCGGCCCTGGATCGGGCAGCGCGAGGACCATTCGAGCCAGTGGTTCTCGGTGCGCGCCAGCATCGACAGCGGCTCGCGCGCCGGTGGCAGGCGCAGGTGCGAGGGCGCGTAGCCGAGCGAGAAGGGCACGCGTTCCTCGGCGTGCACGGTGAATTCGGCGACGGTGCGCAGGTTCTCGCCCGCGAGCGGCACCGGGGTGCGCAGCACCACCGTGTCGGGGCCGGCGATCGCCTTCATGCCGGCCTCGCGCGACAGGCGCGTGACCCAGGGGATCGAGAAGCCGTAGTCGAAGCGCAGCACCAGCTCCATCTGCATCGGCACGTGGCCGCGCTTGCCGATCACGATGCGCACCAGCTCGGACCAGCCGTTGCCGGGCGGCATGAAGTCGACCACGGTGACGGCGCCGGTCTCGCATTCGTAGTCGGTCTCGAGGATCAGCGTCTCGCCGCGATAGCGGCGCGAGCTGGCGGTGATGCGCGCCTCGGCGCTCGGGCGGATCAGCCAGCGGCCGTGATCGGGCGTGCCGACCAGGGCGGCGAAGCAGGCGCCCGAATCGAAGCGGGGCCAGCAGAGCCAGTCGACCGAGCCGTCGCGTGAAATGAGGGCAGCCGTGTGTCCGTCGCCGACGAGCGCGTAGTCTTCGATGAGGGCTGGCATGGTGGGCAAATTCTCCGTGATGCTGACGTTTGGCTTTCCGGGCCGGCGCCATCGGTCGACGGCGGCGCACATGGCCCCTTATACTGCGCACGGACGAGGCGGGCAGGGCCGCTCGCTTCGTCGGACAATCACAACACTTGAGGCGTTTCGGTGCAAGGAAGTTCCGACGGCCTGGCCGATCAGCACCGGCGCCGCGCCAAATTCGAGAGGTTCATGCGTATGTCATCGCTCAGGCTGGGTCACTGGATCAAGGGTTTCGCCGTGGTGCTGTCGCTGTCCGCGACGCACGCGTTTGCGCAGGATACCGCCAATGCGCCGAACGATGCCGTCTACAACCTGCTGGTCGGCACCTATACCGATTCCGGCAGCGACGGCATCTACGTCTACCGCTTCGATACGCGCACCGGCGACGTGTCGACGCCGATCAGCTCGATCAAGACGGTCAACCCCTCCTACCTGCTGCCGAGCCGCGACGGCCGCTTCGTCTATGCCGTCAACGAGCTGCCGGGCGACAACGGCCCGGCCAGCCAGCGCGGCGGCGTGAGCGCCTTCGGCTTCGACGCGAAGACGGGCGCGTTGAATTTCCTCGATCGCGTGTCCTCGGAAGGGAACGATCCCTGCTACCTGAGCCTGTCGCCGGACGGCAAGTACCTGGTGACCGCCAACTACTCGGTGGCGGCCGACCCGGGCGGCAGCTTCACGCTGTTCCCGATCGAGGCCGACGGCAAGGTGGGCGCCTCGGTGCTGAACGTGCATCACGAGGGCAGCGGCCCGGTGAAGGGCCGCCAGGACGGCGCGCACGTGCATTCGACGGTGTTCTCGCCCGACGGCAAGTACCTGTTCGTGCAGGACCTGGGCGCCGACAAGATCTTCGAATACCGCTACACGCCAGACGGCACGCGCGGCCTGATCGGGCCGACCGAGTCGCGCTACACCATCGTGCCGCCGGGCACCGGGCCGCGCCACATGGTGTTCTCGCGCAACGGCCGCTTCGCCTATGTGACCAACGAGCTGAAGGGCAGCGTCGACGTCTACGGCTATCACGACGGCAAGCTGAGCCACCTGCAGAACGTCAAGCTGTCCGCGCCGGATTTCCATGGCCAGGAAGGCGGCGGCGCGCTGCACCTGTCGCCGGACGGCCGCTTCCTCTACGCGACCAATCGCGGCGATGCCAACGAGATCGTCGCGTTCCGGATCGACGCGGCCAACGGCAAGCTCGCCTTCGCCAGCCGCCAGTCGACGCTGGGCAAGACGCCGCGCGAATTCCTGATCGATCCGACCGGCAAGTGGCTGATCGTCGGCAACCAGGAAAGCGGCAGCTTCTACGTGTTCCGGCGCGACGTGGCGAGCGGCAAGCTCGATCCGGATGCGCGCAAGGTGGCGCTGAGCAAGCCGGTCGATTTCAAGCTGGTGCCGGTGCAGCAGTAAGCGCGAGCGTCCCTGGACGAACGAAACGGGCGGGTCACCCTGGTGGGTGGCCCGCCCGTTTTTTTCATGGCTTGAGGGATCGCAAGGAAGGTTGCGGGCGCGAAGGTTGCGCGGGCAACGGTCGAGGGCGGTCGGTTGCCGACGATGCGCCGGAGCAATTCCGGTGCCTTGCCGGGCGCCTCGCGGCAAGGTCGGAATGGCCCGCTCGTCATCGCGGAACGGCGAGCGGAAGGCCGTCGACCGGACCGCTCGGCCCTTATTCCGGCTGCGGCGGCGCCAGCACCTCGCGGCTGCCGTTGATGCCCATCGGCGAGACCAGCCCCGCCGTTTCCATCTGCTCGACCAGCCGCGCGGCGCGGTTGTAGCCGATGCGCAACTGGCGCTGCACCGAGGAGATCGAGGCGCGCCGCGTGCGCACCACGAAGGCGACCGCCTCGTCGTAGAGCGGATCGGCCTCGGCGTCCGGCGCGTCGCCGAACAGGTCCTGCGCGCCGCCGCCATCCGAGGACGGGCCGTCGAGAATGCCTTCCTCGTATTGCGGCTCGCCGAACTGCTTCAGGTACTCGACGATCCGGTGCACTTCCTCGTCGGCCACGAAGGCGCCGTGCACGCGCTGGGGGTAACCGGTGCCGGGCGGCAGGAACAGCATGTCGCCCTGGCCGAGCAGCGACTCGGCGCCCATCTGGTCGAGAATCGTGCGCGAGTCGATCTTCGAGGACACCTGGAAGGCGACCCGGGTCGGGATATTGGCCTTGATCAGGCCGGTGATCACGTCCACCGAGGGGCGCTGGGTGGCGAGGATCAGGTGGATGCCGGCCGCGCGGGCCTTCTGCGCGAGCCGCGCGATCAGCTCCTCGATCTTCTTGCCGGCCACCATCATCAGGTCGGCCAGCTCGTCGATCACCACCACGATCAGCGGCAGCGGCGAGAGCGGCTCGGGATCCTCGGGCGTGAGCGAGAACGGGTTGCCGATCTTCTTTTCCTTGGCCGCGGCGTCGCGCAGCTTCTGGTTGAAGCTGGCGAGGTTGCGCACGCCCACCGCCGACATCAGCCGGTAGCGCTTCTCCATCTCGCCGACGCACCAGTTCAGCGCGTTGGCGGCCAGCTTCATGTCGGTGACGACCGGCGCGAGCAGGTGCGGGATGCCTTCGTAGACCGACAGCTCCAGCATCTTCGGGTCGATCATGATCAGGCGCACTTCCTCGGGCGTGGCCTTGTAGAGCAGCGAGGCGATCATCGCGTTGACCGCCACCGACTTGCCCGAGCCGGTGGTGCCGGCCACCAGCATGTGCGGCGCCTTGGCGAGGTCGGTGACCACCGGGTTGCCGACGATGTCCTTGCCCATCGCGATGGTCAGTTGCGAGGCCGAATGCTGGTACTGGCGCGAGGCGAGGATCTCGGACAGGCGGATCATCTGCCGCTTGGCATTGGGCAGCTCGAGGCCCATGCAGGTCTTGCCGGGGATGGTCTCGACCACGCGGATCGAGGTCAGGCCCAGGCCGCGCGAGAGATCCTTCATCAGGCCGACGATCTGGCTGCCGCGCACGCCGAGCGCGGGCTCGATCTCGAAGCGTGTGATCACCGGGCCGGCCGAGGCGCCGACCACCGTCACCGGCACCTTGAATTCCTGCAGGCGCTGCTCGATCACCTGGCCGGTCTGGGCCAGGTCGGCCTCGGAGATCGGCTGCATGTCGTCGGAGGCGGGCTCGAGCAGGTCCAGGCCGGGCAGCTCCACGTTCGAGGCGGCCGGGGCGCGGAACTCGAAGGCGTTCGGGTTCGGGGCGCGCGCCGCGGGTTGCGCGGGGGCGGGCGGGGCCGCCGGCGTTGCCTGGGCGGCGGCCGGCGCGGCGAAGGCGGAAGGCATGGCGAGCGGGGCTGCCGCGCCCGACGCGGGTTCGGTGCCGGTTGCGCCGGCGTTGCTTGGTGCCGGGGTGACGATGGTGAATTCGGACGTCGATGCCACCCAGGTATCGGTCGCGGTGCTGAAGCCCGACGGGCTCGCGATGATCGGCGCGGCCGGCGTCGCGCTGCCGGCGGGCGTGAAGATCGGCGCGCCGGCCGTGTAGGTGAAGCCGCCTTCGTCCGGGGCGGCTTCCTGCTCGATCGCAGGTTCGTCCGCCGGCGGTTGCGGCGCGGGGGACGGCGGCGTCGTGGCGAACGATGCGCTCGTCGTCATCGATGCCGTGGTGCCGGTCGGCGTGCTCGTGGCCGGGCTGATGACCGAGGACGTAGCCGGAGCGGTGGCTGCGGGCAGCGATTCCCATGGCGGGACCGCCGCGGCGTGTTGCGATGCCGACGACGACGTGGGGAGCGAAGGCGCATCCGGGGCGGAGGTTTCGCTCCGGTTGACCTGCGCCTGGGGCGTGTCGACAGCCTGCGGACTTGCCGATGCCGCGAACGGGGTCGACGCTGGCGCGGCGAAGGCCGGGCGCGCGGGGACCGGGATCGTCGCGGGCAGGATCGGGGCCGGCGTTGGCGTCGTAACGTGGACTTCCGTGGCAGCGGGCGCCGGTGCCGTCGTCGCGGTGGGTACCGCTGGGATGGGCTCGCTGGTGATGGCCGAAGCTTGCGTCGCCGTCGGTTCCGCTTCGGGCCTCGTCGCTGCGAACGGCCTTGCCGGCTCGGCCGGGATCGCCGGCGGCGAGGCCGTCGAAGCCGGCGAGTTGGGCGTCAGCGAAGCCGACGTCGATACCGCCGGCGCCGCGTTGCCGCTCGTCTCGGCCGGTGCCGTGCCGAAGGCGATCGGCGTTGCACGCGTGATGGACGCGTGGTCGGCGGGTTCGGTCGCCGGTTCGCTTGCAGCGGGCTCGGGCGGTGTCGTGCCAGGCGGCTTGTCTTCGAGCGACGCGAGCGGTTCGGCCGTCGTTTCGGCGATGACATCGGACGCGGAGGCGGCCCACGACGGCAGCGTCGGCGACAGCGCGTCGGCCGGCATGAAGGTGCTGATGTCGATCACCGCATCGCTGTCATCGGTCTGGTCGGCCGGGGCGGCGACGGGAGCCGCGGTGGCATCGGCCGATGTCGCCATCTCGAACGCGAGCGGTGTTTCAGCCAGCGGCGCCAGCGCGGTCGGAGCCTGTGCCGCTTCAGCGGCGGGCGCGGCCTCGAGCTCGGGCTGGGGCGCACGCGTGGTGAACATGCCGGCAGCCTGCGCGCTGCCCGCCGCGATTTCCGCGGCGGCGTCGCCGCGCGGTGCGACCGTGGTACCGGCCAGCGCGGCCCATTGCGCAGTGCTCGCGTCGATCGAGCGCAGCGTGTCCTGCAGGCTCGGCGAGGGTTCGACCGGCTGCACGGGTTTGTCGGTCCAGGCATAGAGCGGCGCGCGCGCCGGTTGCGCGACGCGCCGGCGCTGGGCGGCGTTGGCATTCTGCGTCGACGCGGCCGGACGCGCCGGCGTCCTGGCGGGCAGGTTCTGGGCCGCGGCGGGGCGGGCCGGCTGGGCGATCGGCGGCACCACCGGGCGGATCGGGGCGGCGGCCGGCGCGGCGCGGCGCGTGGACGGGTAGCGCTCCTGCAGCACCTTGACCGCCTGGGCGGCCTGCACCGCCGACGAGGCGAGATTGGGCGAAGCCGGCGGCATCGTCACCGAGGACGGCACGAAGGGCGGCGGCACGGGCGGCGCGGCCATGGCCGCGGCCGCGGAACCGGCGGTCGCGGCAGCCGAGGCGGCCTTGGCTGAGCTCGCGGCCGCCGCGCCCGCGGCGAGTCCGGCCGCGATGCCCGCCGTGCTGCCCGCCGTGCTGCCGCCGACGGTGCCGGAATTCTGCCGGCCGGCCTGGTTCAGCCAGCCTGCCGGCGCGGACGGCTCGACCATCGGCGCCCGCGTGGTGGGCGGCGGGGTCCAGCCACGCGGCTCCTCGCGGCGCGGCTCACGCCGCGCATCGCGCGCCGTGTCGCGCTTCGGATCGGGCCGCCACAGCGTCGGCCGCGCGAAGCGCCCGTTGCGCTTGGGCGCCATCGAGTTGATGGTGTTCGCCGTCGAGGGCTGCACGTCGCCGGCGCGCCGCACGCGGCGGTCCTCGTCGCGGTGCAGGGCGCTGCGCGGCAGGTCGGCCACCGAGCGCGGCTCGTCCTCGTCGCGCCGCGAGCCGCGGCCCAGGCGGAACCCGAAGGAGGCGTCGAGCCAGTCGTTGGTGGTGTGCCAGTCGAGCCCGAACAGCCAGGGCAGGCCGGCCACCAGCAACACCACCATCACCAGCGGCGTGCCGATATGGCCGAACACGTGCTCGAAGCCGGTGGCGAGCAACTGGCCGAAGCGGTCGGTGCCGGCGTCGCCGGGCAGGGCGGTGGCGAGCGTGCAGCTCGCGACGAACACGCTCGCGAAGCCGAGCCACAGACGGATCGAGCCGCCCTTGGCGCCACCCGGCAGCATGCCCTTGACGAGCCGCCAGACGAGGGGGATGAACCAGACGGCCGAAATACCGAACCAGCCGAAAACTACCGTATGCATACCTGGAAACGTGGGATCACGAAGACGGGCGCCGCGCGCGGCCCGTCGGGTTTGAGCGTCCGGTGCATCCGGCCCGCGCGCGCGGGCCGCGAGCCGGAAGGATCTTGTGCCTTGCCTGTTGTATTACCTGTTGCCGAGGCGCGTGATGCGGCCGCGCATCTCGACAGGATCACGGGGTGTCGCGACGGGAGAATGTCAGCGTCGCGCCATCCTGCGTGACCAGATAGAGCTGTTGCGGCGCCTGCATCTGCAGGCCGGCCTTGGTGACGTGCGCGAGCGCGTCGAGATACGGCGCCTCCAGCTTGCCGCCGGCGCTGTTCGGGCAGGCCATGCGCGTGCCGGCCAGCGGCCCGAAGCTGAGCAGCCCGTTCTTCACGGCATAGGTGCCGCCGAAGCGGTTGCAGCCCGAGAAGCCCGAGGCGCGGCGCACGCCGTCGGCGGTCGACAGCGTCAGCGTCGGCACGGCCGGCTGGCCGTTCGCGCCCTGATCCTGCGGCGGCAGCTCGCGCTGCGTGCCGTCGGCATTGCGCCAGCCCGCCAACTGCCAGCTGGTGTCGTCGATCAACTGGATCGCGGCGGGGTTGAACGGATCGGAGGGCGGGGCGGAGGAATCGGGGTGGGTCG
Organism: Burkholderia gladioli; assembly: GCF_000959725.1. Taxonomy (NCBI): domain Bacteria; kingdom Pseudomonadati; phylum Pseudomonadota; class Betaproteobacteria; order Burkholderiales; family Burkholderiaceae; genus Burkholderia; species Burkholderia gladioli. The sequence goes on along the minus strand of NZ_CP009323.1, from coordinate 546,523 downwards.
GGATCGCGCAGGCGGCCAGCGCGGCCAGCGAGATCGCGGCCAGCGGCGCGCGCAGCGAACGGACGAAGCTGGGGCGCGTGCGCGCGGCCGCGGAAGGTTTATGCATGGCCTCGTTCCTCGAATTCATGGTGATGCTGGCAAAGGCGTAAGAGTAACGCAGTCGGAGCGCGCGAGGCGAGCCGACCATCGGCGGCGCGAAACGTTCTGTCGCCGGTTGCGTCGTCGCCTGCAGGCCGGTTCGCGCCGAAGCTGCGTGTTAACATCGCGCCTTGGTCGTATCCACGTCTTCACCCCAATCTTTTCAGCGGGAAATCTCATGCAGATCGGTCAGCGGCTCGGTACGCCGCTCTCGCCCTCCGCCACGCGCGTCATGCTGCTGGGCGCCGGCGAACTCGGCAAGGAAGTCATCATCGCGTTGCAGCGCCTCGGCGTCGAAGTGATCGCCGTCGATCGCTACGCGAACGCGCCTGGCCACCAGGTCGCGCATCGCGCGCACGTGATCGACATGACCGACGCGGCCGCGCTGCGCGCGCTGGTCGAGGCCGAGCAGCCGCACCTGATCGTGCCCGAGATCGAGGCGATCGCCACCGACGCGCTGGCCGCGATCGAGTCCGAGCGCCTCGCCGAGGTGATCCCGACCGCGCGCGCCACCCAGCTGACCATGAACCGCGAGGGCATCCGCCGCCTGGCGGCCGAGGAGCTCGGCCTGCCGACCTCGCCCTACGCGTTCGCGCAATCCATCGAGGAATTCCGCGCCGCGGTGGCCTCGATCGGTTTCCCCTGCGTGGTCAAGCCGGTGATGTCGTCCTCGGGCAAGGGGCAGTCGGTGCTGCGCGGCGAGGCCGATGTCGAGCCGGCCTGGCAGCATGCGATGGCAGGCGGGCGCGTGAACCACGGCCGCGTGATCGTCGAGGGTTTCATCGATTTCGACTACGAGATCACCCAGCTCACGGTGCGCGCGATCGACCCGGCCAGCAAGGAAACCCGGACCTATTTCTGCGACCCGGTCGGCCACCTGCAGGTCGCCGGCGACTACGTGGAATCCTGGCAGCCGCAGCCGATGAGCGCGATTGCCCGGGAACGTTCGCGCGAGATTGCACACCAAGTGACGACGGCCCTGGGCGGCCGCGGCCTGTTCGGCGTCGAGCTGTTCGTGCGCGGCGACGAGGTCTGGTTCTCCGAGGTCAGCCCGCGTCCGCACGACACGGGGCTGGTGACGCTGGCCTCGCAGCGGCAGTCGGAGTTCGAGCTGCATGCGCGTGCCATACTCGGCCTGCCGGTCGATCCGGCCCTCACGTCGCCGGCCGCCTCGGCGGTGATCTACGGCGGCCTGGACGAGGCCGGCATCGCCTTCGAGGGCGTGGCCGAGGCGCTGGCCGTGCCGGGCGTCGACCTGCGCCTGTTCGGCAAGCCCGAGAGCTTCACCAAGCGTCGCATGGGCGTGGCGGTGGCGATCGGCGCCGATGTCGACGAGGCGCGCGAGCGCGCCAAGCGGGCCGCCGCGGCGGTCCGGCCTGTGTCCGCGCGCTGAGGCGGCACGGCCGGGCTGGGGCGGGGCAGGTGCCGGCCCAGCCGGGCGAACGCGGGCGGTTAGCGTCGTCCCGTTGCCGGGAAGACGTCGTGGGATCCGGCCCGATTTCGCGCAAACCGTATCTAAGGCTGCGGCGGCCAAACGCTGCGGCCGAGGAGTCTCGAGATGAAATGGGTACTTATCGCGACGCTGTGCCTGGCGGTGTCGGGCTGCGGCCTGGCCGCGGCGCCGTGCCGGGTCGCGTCGGCCGGCCTCAAGATCGTGCCGGTGGTCGGCCATGTGGCGGCCGCGCCGACCGATGCCTGTGCCGACGTGATCGATCCCTGATCGAGTCGGCCAGGCATGGCAGCGCCCGGGCAGGGGCAAGGAGCACGCGCATGAAGCGCATCATTTTCGCCGCGGGCCTGCTGGTCGGCTTCGCGGGCATATCGGCGGCCCAGGCCGCGCAACTGACCGTCGAGGAAATCGATACCGACGCGCGCAGCTTCACCCGTTATCAGTGCGCGAACCAGGCGCGGCCGGTGCGGGTCGCCTACTGGCTGGCCCGCAACGGCCAGAGTTTCGCGCTGGTGCCGGTGAACGGCCGGCCGATGCTGTTCGTCGACACGCTGTCGGCCTCGGGCGCGCGCTACCAGGCTGGCCGCTACACCTGGTGGACCAAGGGGCCGGCCGCCACGCTGAGCGACGAGATCGCCGGCAGCTCGGCGCCGCCGCTGCTGGCGGACTGCCAGGAGATCCAGGGCCGCCGCAAGCGTCCCTGAGGCGCCGAGGGGTGCCGTCACGGGCCAGTGCTACAATACCGCCCTTTCCGTCGGCGTTCCGCCGCACGGGGCGGCGCGCCGGGTTCGACCCGGCGCCGTGGCGGCGTCGCGCGGCGCGTCGCAGCAGTTCCGTCATTCATTCCACCGTGTTGTTCGTGCGGCCACCGGCAATCGGCCCGGCCACACCCGAATTCCCGCCGCGCCACTTGAGCGAAACGCCAACCATGTCCGATTCAGCAGCCACGTCCGTCGACGCAACTTTCGATCAGTTCGGCCTCGCGCCCGACATTCTGAAGGCCATTGCGGAGCAGGGCTATACGACGCCGACGCCGATCCAGGCCAAGGCGATTCCGGTCGTGCTGTCCGGGCGCGACGTGATGGGCGCCGCGCAGACGGGCACCGGCAAGACCGCCAGCTTCTCGCTGCCGATCATCCAGCGCCTGTTGCCGCAGGCCAACAGCAGCGCCTCGCCGGCGCGCCACCCGGTGCGCGCATTGATCCTCACGCCGACGCGCGAGCTGGCCGACCAGGTGGCCGCCAACGTGCATGCCTACGCGAAGCACACGGCGCTGCGCAGCGCGGTGGTGTTCGGCGGCGTCGACATGAACCCGCAGATGGCCGAGCTGCGCCGCGGCGTCGAGATCCTGATCGCCACGCCGGGTCGCCTGCTCGACCACGTGCAGCAGAAGACGGCCAACCTCGGCCAGGTGCAGATGCTGGTGCTCGACGAGGCCGACCGGATGCTCGACATGGGCTTCCTGCCCGACCTGCAGCGGATCCTGAACCTGCTGCCCAAGCAGCGCCAGACCCTGCTGTTCTCGGCCACCTTCTCGCCCGAGATCAAGAAGCTGGCCTCGACCTACCTGAGCAACCCGCAGACCATCGAGGTGGCGCGCAGCAATGCGACGGCCACCAATGTCACGCAGGTGGTCTACGAGATCGCCGAGGGCGACAAGCAGGCCGCGGTGGTCAAGCTGATCCGCGATCGCTCGCTCAAGCAGGTGATCGTGTTCTGCAACAGCAAGATCGGTGCGAGCCGCCTGGCGCGCCAGCTCGAGCGCGACGGCGTGGTCGCCACGGCGATCCACGGCGACCGCTCCCAGAACGAACGGATGCAGGCCCTGGATGCCTTCAAGCGCGGCGAGGTCGAGGCGCTGGTCGCCACCGACGTGGCCGCACGCGGCCTGGACATCGCCGAGCTGCCGGCCGTGATCAACTTCGACCTGCCCTTCAACGCCGAGGATTACGTGCACCGCATCGGCCGGACCGGCCGCGCGGGCGCCTCGGGCGACGCGCTGTCGCTGTGCAGCCCGAACGAGCGCAAGCAACTGGCCGATATCGAGAAGCTGATCAAGCGCGACCTGCCGCTGCAGCCGCTCGCGGTCGACGCCCCGGTGCGCGCGCGCCAGGAACGTGGCGAACGCAGCGAGCGCAGCCGCGATCGCGACGAATCGCGCGGCCCGCGCCGTTCGCACGGGCACGGCGGCGAGCGCACGCATCACCATCATTCGCGTCGCGAGGCGCCGGTCGACGAGTTCTTCCTGAAGCCCTACGAGCCGTCGCCGAGCGCGCGCGAGCCCGAGGAGGCGACCAAGCAGCCGGCATCGAGCGAGAAAAAGTCGAAGCAGCCGCTGGCCGCGCTGCTGGGCGGCTTCGGCATGCCGCGCCGCACGTCGTCCTGAGCGGAATCCGGCCTGAAAGCCTGAAAACGGGCGGATGCGAGAGCATCCGCCCGTTTCCGTTTACCGGGAGAAAAACGCGGCGCGGCGTAAGGCGCGCTCAGCGCGCGCCGGGACCGAAACGAGCGGCCCAGGCGGCGGTGGCGGCCGAAAAGAAGACATCGCGCGAGGCACGCGCGGATGGCGCCAGCCCGAGCCCCAGGTGGTCTGCCGCGGCGTTCAGCGAGACCAGCGGCGCCGAGGCGTCGAGCGCGCTGGCGCCGGTCTGCTTGCTGAGCTTCTCGCCGTTCGCGTCGACCACCACGGGCACATGCAGATAGGCCGGCGTCGGCGCGCCGAGGCAGTGCTGGAGATGGATCTGCCGTGCCGTCGAATCGAGCAGGTCGACGCCGCGTACCACGTGGGTGATGCCGGCATCGCGATCGTCGACCACCACGGCGAGCTGGTAGGCCCATTGGCCGTCGGCACGCCTGAGCACGAAATCGCCGACCTCGGTGGCGAGATCCTGCGACTGCCGGCCCTGCCAGCGATCGTCGAAGCCGATCACGGCCGCCGCGCCGTCGGGCACCCGCAGCCGCCAGGCGCGGGCCGGCTTGCCATGCAGGCCGTCGCGGCAGGTGCCGGGATAGGCCAGCGTGGTGTGGCGCTCGTGCGCGGCGCGCAGCGAGTCGGCGATCTCCTTGCGCGTGCAGCCGCAAGGGTAGACATAGCCCGCCGCCGTCAACGCGTCGAGCGCGGCCGTGTATTCGGCGTCGCGCCGGCTCTGCCAGATGGGCGGTTCGTCGGGGTTCAGGCCGAAGGCGGCGAGCGTGGCGAGGATTTCCCGCGCGGCGCCGGGCACCGTGCGCGGGCCGTCGACGTCCTCGATGCGCACCAGCCAGTCGCCCGCGTGGGCGCGCGCGTCGAGCCAGCTGGCGAGCGCGCCGACCAGCGAGCCGAAATGCAGCGGGCCGGTGGGCGAGGGCGCGAAACGGCCGCGATAGCGTGGTGTCAAGCGAGACCCTGGCAGGGAGGGGAGGCGCGGCCCGGGCTCAGGCCGCCGGGCGGGCGGCCGGCTTGGCCGTGACCGGCTGGGCCGTCGCGCAGGCCGGGCAGGAGCGGCCCGGCACGTAGTGCGGCGATTGCTGGTCCTCGGCCGACACCACGGCGCGGCAGGCGAAGCAGGTCACGTCGGCGGTCGGCTCCAGTTTCGGGTTGAGCGCGGTGCGGTAGTCGAACACGAAGCAGTCGCCGTGGTAATGCGCGCCGCCGACTTCCTCGAAATACTTCAGGATGCCGCCCTCGAGCTGGTAGACGTGGTCGATGCCGATGTCCTTCATGTGGATCGCGGCCTTCTCGCAGCGGATCCCGCCGGTGCAGAACGACACCACGGTCTTGCCTTCGAGATCGGCGCGGTTCGCGTCGATCACGGCCGGGAATTCGCTGAACTTGTCGATGCGGTAGTCGAGCGCCTGGTCGAAGGTGCCGACGTCGACCTCGAAGGCATTGCGGGTATCGAGCATCACCACCGGACGGCCTTCGTCGTCATGGCCCCGGTCGAGCCAGGCCTTCAACGTGCGGGCGTCCACCGAGGGCGCGCGGCCCAGTTCCGGCTGGATCGCCGGCTTCTTCATGGTGATGATCTCGCGCTTGATGCGCACCAGCATGCGCCGGAACGGCTGCGAATCGGACAGGCTTTCCTTGAACTGCAGGTCGGCGAACTTGCCGGCGAACAGCGCATCCTCGCGCAGATAGGCGACGAACGCGTCGGTGGCCTCGCGCGGGCCGGCAATGAACAGGTTGATGCCTTCGGGGGCGAGCAGGATCGTGCCGCGCAGCCCGAGCGACTGGCAGCGCTCGGTGACGAGCGGTCGCCAGGCTTCGGGCGACTCGATCGTGACGAAGCGGTAGGCGGCGAGGTTGACGATGGACATGATGAACCGGGGATGAAGCGGGGCGGGCACGGCTCGCGCGGGCGCCGGGGGCCGGCGCAAATGGGGCGCGATACCGTGCGGCAGGCCGCCGCGTGAATGAGCAAACCCGTATTATCCCGCAAACGCGCCGGCAAACCAGTCGGCCGGGCCATGGAGGCAGGATGTCGCAGCCCAGGCCCGGCCTGGCCGGATGGCCAGCCGCGTCGATTTTTGCCGCGCGCGGGCGTTGCCTTCGTCGTGACGCGGCTACAATAACGCCCATGTCAGATCCCCGTTTCGTCCATCTTCGCGTTCACTCCGAATTCTCGATTGCCGACGGCATCGTGCGCCTCGACGACTTGGTCAAGGCGGCGGCCGCCGACGGTCAGGGCGCGCTCGCCCTCACCGATCTCGGCAATGCATTCGGTCTCGTCCGTTTCTACCAGGAAGCCCGCGGCAAGGGTGTCAAGCCGATCGCCGGCTGCGATGTCTGGATCACCAACCACGACGATCGCGACAAGCCCTCGCGCCTCTTGCTGCTGGTGCGCGACAAGGCCGGCTACCTGAACCTCTGCGAGCTGCTCTCGAAGGCCTGGCTCACCAACCAGTATCGCGGCCGCGCCGAGGTCGACGCGCAATGGCTCGAATCCGAGCTCGGCCAGGGCCTGCTGGCGCTGTCGGGCGCGCAGCAGGGCGACATCGGCATCGCGCTGGCGGCCGGCAACGCCGAGGCCGCGCGCCGCCATGCGCAGCGCTGGGCCCGCGTGTTCCCGGGCGGCTTCTACATCGAGCTGCAGCGCTACGGCCAGCCCGGCGGCGAGGCCTATGTGCAGGAAGCCGCCAAGCTCGCGGCCGAGCTGCAGCTGCCGGTGGTCGCCACGCATCCGCTGCAGTTCATGGGCGACGAGGATTTCACGGCGCACGAGGCGCGTGTCTGCATCTCGGAAGGCGACATCCTCGCCAACCCACGCCGCCAGAAGCGCTTCACCGTCGAACAACGCTTCCGCACCCAGGCCGAGATGGCCGAGCTGTTCGCCGATATCCCCTCGGCGGTGCAGAACACGGTCGAGATCGCCAAGCGCTGCAACCTCAAGCTCGAGCTCGGCAAGCCCAAGCTGCCGCTGTTCCCGACGCCGGACGGCATGTCGCTCGACGACTACCTGGTCCAGCTCTCGCAGGAAGGGCTCGAGAAGCGCCTGGTGCAACTGTTCCCCGACGAGGCCGAGCGGGACGCGCAGCGCGCGACCTACTACCAGCGCCTCGAATTCGAATGCAACACGATCAAGAAGATGGGCTTCCCCGGCTACTTCCTGATCGTGGCGGACTTCATCAACTGGGCCAAGAACAACGGCGTGCCGGTCGGCCCGGGCCGCGGCTCGGGCGCGGGCTCGCTGGTGGCCTATTCGCTGGGCATCACCGATCTCGATCCGCTGCGCTACAACCTGCTGTTCGAGCGCTTCCTGAATCCGGAGCGGGTCTCGATGCCCGACTTCGACATCGACTTCTGCCAGCACGGCCGCGATCGCGTGATTCAGTACGTGAAGGAGAAGTACGGCGCCGACGCGGTCTCGCAGATCGCCACCTTCGGCACCATGGCCGCCAAGGCGGCCGTGCGCGACATCGGGCGGGTGCTCGACCTCGGCTACATGTTCACCGACGGCGTGGCCAAGCTGATCCCGTTCAAGCCGGGCAAGCACGTCACCATCGCCGACGCGATGAAGGAAGAGCCGCTGCTGCAGGAGCGCTACGACAACGAGGACGAGGTCCATCAGCTGCTCGATCTCGCGCAGCGCGTCGAGGGCCTCACGCGTAACGTCGGCATGCACGCCGGCGGCGTGCTGATCGCGCCGGGCAAGCTGACCGATTTCTGCCCCTTGTACGCCCAAGGCGACGACGGCGGCGTGGTCAGCCAGTACGACAAGGACGACGTCGAGGCGGTCGGGCTGGTGAAGTTCGACTTTCTGGGCCTGACCACCCTGACCATCCTCGACTGGGCCGAGCGCTTCATCCGCCGGCTCGATCCGGCCAAGGCCGACTGGTCGCTGGCCCAGGTCCCGCTCGACGATCCCGCCTCGTTCCAGATCCTCAAGAAAGCGAACACGGTCGCCGTGTTCCAGCTGGAAAGCCGCGGCATGCAGGGCATGCTGAAGGACGCCCAGCCCGATCGCTTTGAGGACATCATCGCGCTCGTGTCCTTGTACCGGCCGGGCCCGATGGACTTGATCCCGAGCTTCTGCGCCCGCAAGCACGGCCGCGAGAAGGTGGAGTACCCGGATCCGCGCGTCGAGCCGGTCCTGAAAGAGACCTACGGCATCATGGTCTATCAGGAGCAGGTGATGCAGATGGCGCAGATCATCGGCGGCTACTCGCTGGGCGGCGCCGACTTGCTGCGTCGCGCGATGGGCAAGAAGAAGCCCGAGGAGATGGTCAAGCACCGCGAGATCTTCGCCGAGGGCGCCGCGAAGAACGGCCTCACGCGCGAGAAGTCGGACGAGATCTTCGACTTGATGGAGAAGTTCGCGGGTTACGGCTTCAACAAGTCGCACGCGGCCGCCTACGCGCTGCTCGCCTACTACACCGCCTGGCTGAAGGCGCATCACCCCGCCGAATTCATGGCGGCCAACATGACGCTCGCGATGGACGACACCGACAAGGTGAAGATCCTGTTCGACGACTGCGAGCTCAATGGCCTGAAGGTGCTGCCGCCCGATATCAATCAGTCCGAATACCGCTTCGAGCCGGTCGCGGAAGCCGACGGCAAGCGCTCGAAGACGATCCGCTACGGCCTGGGCGCCGTCAAGGGCAGCGGCCAGAACGCGATCGAGGAGATCCTGCGGGCGCGCAAGGAAGGCGGCGTGTTCAAGGACCTGTTCGATTTCTGCGAACGGATCGACCGCCGCCTCGTCAACCGCCGCACCGTGGAGGCGCTGATCCGCGCCGGCGCCTTCGACGTGCTGACGCCGAACCGCGCGCAGCTGATCGCCTCGGTGCCGCTCGCCATGGAAGCGGCCGACCAGGCCGAGGCCAACGCGATGCAGGCCGGCCTGTTCGACATGGGCGCCGAGTCGCCGCACGCGCATGCGCTGGTGGACGAACCGGCCTGGGACGAGAAGCGTCGCCTGCAGGAGGAAAAGGGCGCGCTCGGTTTCTACCTGTCGGGGCACCTGTTCGACGCCTATCGCGAGGAAGTCCGCCGTTTCGCGCGGATGAAGCTCGGCGAGCTGAAGGAAGGGCGCGACAAGCTGGTGGCCGGCGTGATCGCCTCGCTGCGCACCCAGATGACGCAACGCGGCAAGATGATCATCGCGCTGCTAGACGACGGCACCGGCCAGTGCGAGATCACGGTGTTCAACGAGCAGTTCGACGCGAACCGCGGCCTGTTCAAGGAAGACGAACTGCTGATCGTGCAGGGCCAGGCGCGCAACGACGCGTTCACGGGCGGGATCCGCTTCACGGCCGATGCGGTGATGGATCTCGAGCGCGCGCGCAGCCGCTACGCGCAGGCCGTGCGCATGACCATGAACGGCAATGCCGACGCGGCCGCGCTGCGTCGCGTGCTGGAGCCGCATGTGGCCAAGGCCGAACCCGCGCCGGCCGTCGCGGCACCGGCGCCGGCGCCGTCCCGCGGCGGGCGCGAGGGACGCGATGGCGGCCGCCGCGCGCCGATGCCGATGCCGAACGGGCTGGCCGTGCAGATCCTCTACAACAACGCGCGCGCGCAGGGCGAGATGCGGCTGGGCGACGCCTGGCGCGTCAAGCCGAGCGATACGCTGCTGGCCGAGTTGCGCGCCATCTTCGGCGACGGCACGGTGGAAATCGCCTACTGAGTCACGAAACCGGCCCGGTCATTCGACCGGGCCGATTCGCTGTGTCTCCCGCCGCTCGTTTTCATCCGCTGGCCTCGCCGCCGGTTCCGGCGCGTGCCGTGCCCGCTCCCCACGCGGGGCGCCGCGGAATCGAGTACAGTGCGAGCCTCGATCCCCACCACACCAGAACCCAGACCGTGGCCGCCCTGTTTCCCCCTGATCGCCGTCCCGAGAGCATCCTGGTCGTCGCGACGCGCCGCATCGGCGACGTGCTGCTGACCACGCCGATCGTCCGCTCGCTGAAGGCGCGCTGGCCCGATACGCCGATCGACATGCTGGTGTTTCGCGGCACCGAGGGCGTGCTCGAGGGCAATCCTGACATCCGTCGCGTGATCGTGGTAGCCCAGCGCGCCGGGCTCGGCGAGCGCCTGCGCGACGCGGCGCGGCTCTGGCGCCGCTACGACCTGGCCTGCGCGGCGCTCAGCTCGGATCGGCCGCGCTATTACACCTGGTTCGCCGGGCGGCGGCGCGTGGGCCTGGTCGATCCGAATCGCGTCAACCTCTGGACGCGTTTCCTGCTGAACCGGATCGCGATCAACGATCACCAGCACGAACACACCGTGATCAGCACGCTGGCGCTGGCGCCGGCAATCGGCGTCGAACCGGTGCCCGAGGTGGTCGCGCCGGGGCTCGGCGGCGATCCCGCGCAGCGCGAGCGCTTCGATGCGCTGCTCGCGAGCTCGCCCGCGATCGCCGCGGGGCAGCCGCTGGTGGTGCTGCACCCTTATCCGATGTTTGCCTACAAGCAATGGCGGCGCGATGGCTGGGTCGAGCTGATCGGCTGGTTGCGCGGCCTGGGCTACGCGATCGCGCTGAGCGGCGGTCCCGCCGCGAACGAGCGCGAATATGCCGAGCAGATCGCGACGGCGGCCGGCGGCGAGGTGCTGAACCTGGTCGGGCGCCTGTCGTTCGGCGAGAGCGCCGAACTGGTGCGGCGCGCCAGGCTGTTCGTCGGCCCCGATACCGGCGCCACCCACGTGGCCGCGGCCACCGGCACGCCCGTGATCGCGCTGTTCGGGCCGTCCGACCCGGTGCGCTGGGGCCCCTGGCCGCAAGGCTGGCGCGGCGTGGGCAATCCCTGGCCGCTGGTGGGTTCGGGGCGTCGCGGTCAGGTGTTCCTGCTGCAGGGCGAGGGCAGCTGCGTGCCTTGCCGCAAGGAAGGCTGCGAGCGTCATGTCGGCAGCTACAGCGACTGCCTGCTGCAGATGTCGACCGCGCGCGTGGCGGCGGTCGCGGCCGAGATGCTCGGCCTGCCGGCCGAGGCGGCGCGCTCGGCGCCTTCGCAGGTGGTCAACACCATCCACCTGGTGCGGCCGGCCGCCTGAGCGGGCGCCGGCCGCGCAGCGCCTCAGGCGCGTTCCAGGGCCGTGCGCGGCGCGCCTTCGGATCGATAGCCGCAGCCGATCAGGATCCCGGCCAGCAGCACGAACAGGTGCCCTTCCGAGAAATCGAGCAGCAGCGAGTTCGCGCCGCAGCCGATCGTGAAGATCGTGAGCCAGGCCAGCAGCAGATGGCGCGAGCGCGCGTCCAGCGAGCGGCTCGCGCGCCATGCTTGCACCAGCAGGTTGATGAAGAGCGCGAGGCCGAGCGTGCCGAGCTGCACGGCCATCAGCAGGTATTCGTTGTGCGGGTTCTCGGTCAGCCTGGCTTCGGCGAGGGTCTTGCCGGCCGCCAGGCGCTTGAATTCCACGCCGAGCCCGGCCACGCCGTAGCCGACCAGGGGGCGCTCGGCATAGAGCCCGAGCGCGCGCTGGTACCAGGCCAGGCGCAGGCCCGACGAGGTGGCCGCATCGGTCTGCCGGTAGGCCTGCACTTCTCCGGCGACCTGCATCAGGCGGCTGTCGTGGCGCGTCAGCACCGCGCCGGCGCCGGCCAGCGTGGCCAGCACGAACAGCAGCGCGGCCGCCGCCGCGAGCTTGGGCGAGCGGCGGCGCAGGCGGCCCAGCACGCGCCAGGCGATCACCGCCACCAGCAGCAGGCCGATCACCTGGCCGGTGCGTCCCTGCAGCATCACGTAGACATACACCAGCGCCAGCGCCGCGATCGCGCCCAGCGCGATCCGCGCGCGCGCGGCACGCGCGGCCAGCATCAGGTCGGCGGCCTGGTAGAACAGCAGCGCGCCGAACATGCCGGCCGCGATGTGGTTCTTGAACACCCAGGCGCGGGAAGTCGGCAGCCCGGCTTCATAGAGCGGGCCGATCCGGCTCAGGCCGAGGAAGTTGCTGGTGGCCAGCAGCAGCACCGCCACCAGGGTCGCGAACAGGCTCCAGCGCGCGATCGCGGCCCAGCTCGGCGCGGCATCGCGAAAGGCGAGCACCGCGAAGGGCAGCAGCAGGAGCTTGTCGTACTTGGCGACCCATTGCCAACCGTCGTGCGCCGGCGCGACCGACCAGGCCACGCTCGCGGCCAGCGCGGCGAGCAGCAGCAGGGCGGCCAGCGCGGCGCCCTGGCGTGGCAGCGCCGGCAGGCCGCGCCAGCATTCCGGCGCGCTCAGCACCGCCAGCGCGAAGAGGGCGCAGAACACGTTGGTCAGCGCGGTGGAGACGGGCACCATGCACATCGCGAGGATCGCGAGCGCGCGGGCGAGCGTCAGCCGGCGGCTCGGGAGCGCGGGCTGCGGGGCGATCGAGGACATCGGCGGGAACCTTCGCGGGAATCGGCGGCGCCGCGCGGGGATGGCGCGACGCGCGGGCAGGTCGGCGGGATCAGGAGAACGCGCGCTTGAGGCGCGAGCGCAGCAGCGCACGCTTGAGGCGGCCGTCGAGCGGCGGCTCGGCCAGCGCCAGCGTGGCACCGGCGGGCTGGCCGCGACGCAGGTAGTAGCGGTCGAAGGTGGCCTGCGTCATGCCCCACTTGTTGAGGAACTGGCGGCGGCCGTCGTTCTTCACGATCTTGCCGGTGCTCTTCTGCTGGAAGTGATAGACCAGGCTGTCGCCGACGCCGAGGAAGATCCGGCAGCCCGCATCCCACATCTTCATCGACAGGTCGTTGTCGCTGCTCATGCCCGGGCTCAGCTCGCTGCTGTAGCCGCCGACGCGGTGCCACCAGTCGCGATGCACGAGGGTCGGCGGCCAGGTCGCGCCGAGCCAGTCGGCGCGCTTCAGGCCCGGCGTGGCGGCGGCCAGCGCGTCGAGGTCGAGCGCGGCGGCGTCGCGGCCGAAATCGCGCACCACCACGCAGGGGTTGCCGGTGTCGACCGGCTCGACCATGGTGCCCGACAGCATGAACAGGTTCGAGGGCAGGCCTGCGATGCGGGCCGCCAGCGCCGTATCCCAGCCCGGGCAGACGGCCATGTCGTCGTTCATGTAGACGATGTACTCGCGCGTGGCGCGCGCCGCGGCCAGGTTCACCGCGTGGCAGATGCCGATGTTGGCGGGCGAGGCCGTGTGCTCGATGCCTTCCTGGCGAACCCAGTCGAGCGTGCCGTCCGAGCCGTCGTTGACGTGCACGATGATCTGGTGATCATGTGCCGAATGGCGGCGCAGGCTCGCGATCACGCATTGCAGGTACGGGAGGTTGTTCCAGGTCGGGATGAGGATGGAGAACATGGCGATCGGCTTCGGGAACGGAGGTCGGGCATGGCCGGCTCGGGCCGGCGTGCTGCGCGACGGGTGGCCCGCATTGTACCCGTCCCGTCGCGCGCGCCGCCGGCTCAGGCGCGGGGCGGCTTGCCGGCGGCGCGCGCGCCGAGCTTGAGGAAACGGTAATAGACCGTCTCGGCGTTGAATACCGCGATCATGAAGCCGGCGCGCCCGTCGAGGAAGCCGCGCCGCAGGAAGTAGGTGCGCACGAAGGCCCAGGCGCCGCGGCCCAGCGCCTTGCCGAAGCCGCCGCGCTGGCCGGCCGCGTGGCGTTGCCTGGCACCCGCGCTCGAATAGCTGTCGAGCTTGCGCAGCACCGATTCGAAGTCCTCGTAGGAGTAATGCAGCAGCTTGCCCGTCAGGCGCGCGGCCGGGCCGTCGTGGATCAGCCGTTCGTGCACCAGATCGTCGGAAAAGCGCGCCGTGCCGCGCCTGAACAGCCGCGGAATCCAGTCGGGATACCAGCCGCCGTGCCTGATCCAGCTGCCGCAGAAGCTCGACAGGCGGTCGATCGCGTACATGTCGGCGCCCGGCGCGCGGATCGCGGCGCGGATCGAGGCGGCCAACTCGGGCGTGACCACCTCGTCGGTATCGAGCGAGAGGATCCAGTCGGTCGACAACTGGGCGATCGCGCGGTTCTTCTGCGGCCCGAAGCCGGGCCAGTCGGGCTCGACCACCACGCGTGCGCCGTGGGCCCGGGCGATCTCGACGGTCGCGTCGGTGCTGCCGCCGTCGATCAGTACCACCTCGTCGGCGAAATCGAGCGAGGCGAGGCAGTCGGAGAGGCGGGCGGCGGCGTTCAGCGCGATCAGCGCGACGCCGAGAGTGGGTTCGGCCATGCGTGAGGGTCGGAAGCGAGACAGGCGGTGCGCGCGAGTATACCCCCCGGCGCCCGCGCGGCGGCCGCTTCCGGGCGCCGTCGCGGCGGCCCTCCTCCGGCCCCGGTTTCGGGATGGGCGGAAGGCTATAATGTTTCGCCAATTTTTTGATGTGCGGCGATTCGTCGTCGAGCATAGCGCCGCGAATTCGCGCGGCAACCTGGAAGGACCTGATTTGGAAACCCAGAACACCCTGCGCAAGTCGATCGGCACGGGCGCCAACACCTCGCCGCAGGCGGTGATGCGCCGCCTCTGGCCGTATATCCGCCCGCTGATCCTGATCATCGTGCTGGCGATCGTCGCGATGGGCGTGGTGGCGGCGACCGAGGCCGGGATTCCCGCCATGCTCAAGCCGCTGCTCGACCACGGCTTCGGCGCGCACAGCAGCGAACGCGCCAAGTGGTTCGTGCCGGCCGCGATCATCGGCCTGGCGCTGGTGCGCGGCGTCGCGCAATACGCCTCGAACTACCTGCTCAACTACGTCTCGAACCGGATCCTGCTGAAGCTGCGGCTGGAGATGTTCGAGCGCATGATCCACACCAGCGCCTCGTTCTTCCAGCGCGAGACGGCCAGCACCGTGATCAACGCGGTGGTGTTCGAGGTGAACCAGATCCTCAGCGTGCTGACCGGCGTGATGATCACCCTGGTGCGCGACTCGATGACGGTGATCTTCCTGCTCGGCTACCTGTTCTACCTGAACTGGCAGCTCACGCTGATCGTCGCGGTGATCCTGCCCGGCATCGGCTGGCTGGTCAGCAAGATCAACCGCCGCCTGCGGCGCCTGAACCGCGAGCACCAGACGCTGACCAACGAGCTGTCCTACATCGTTGAGGAGACCGTGGCCGGCTACAAGGTGGTCAAGACCCACAACGGCGAGCGCTACGAGATGGACCGCTTCACGGCGATGAGCAAGCGCCTGCGCGGCTACGCGATGCGCATGACGATCTCGGGCGGCCTGGCCCAGCCGATCACGCAGTTCCTGTCCTCGATCGCGCTGGCGATCGTGATCACCATCGCGGTGGTGCAGTCGGCCAACGACCAGACCACGGTGGGCGGCTTCGTGGCCTTCGTCACCTCGATGCTGCTGGTGATCTCGCCGCTCAAGCACCTGATCGACGTGAACCAGCCGCTGCAGCGCGGCATGACGGCCGCCGAGCTGATCTTCGGCCTGATCGACGAGCCGCTCGAGCCCAAGGGCGGCGGCCGGCCGCTGGCCCAGGCGCGCGGCGAGATCGAATACCGCGCGGTGTCCTTCGACTACGGCGCGAGCGAGCGCCCCACGCTCGACCGGATCTCCTTCAAGGTCGCGCCGGGCGAGATGGTGGCGCTGGCCGGGCCCTCGGGCGGCGGCAAGTCGACCCTGGTGAACCTGCTGCCGCGCTTCTTCGACGCCACCGACGGCGCGATCCTGGTCGACGGCGTGCCGATCGTCGACTACGACGTGCATGCGTTGCGCAGCCAACTGGCGATGGTCAGCCAGGACGTGGTGCTGTTCAACGACAGCATCGCGGCCAACGTCGCCTATGGCGGCACCCCGAATCGCGAGCGCGTGCAGGCCGCGCTCGAGGCCGCCAACCTGGCCGAGATGGTGGCGGCGATGCCCGAGGGCATGGACACGCTGATCGGCGGCAACGGCATGCGCCTGTCGGGCGGCCAGCGCCAGCGCCTGGCGATCGCGCGCGCGATCTACAAGGACGCGCCGATCCTGATCCTCGACGAGGCCACCTCGGCGCTCGATTCGGAATCCGAACGGCACGTGCAGGCCGCGCTGGAGCGGCTGATGGAAGGGCGCACCACGCTCGTCATCGCGCACCGGCTGTCGACCATCGAGCGCGCCGACCGGATCCTGGTGCTCGAGGCGGGCCGCATCGCCGAGGAAGGCAGCCACGACGAGCTGCTGCGCCGCAACGGGCTCTACGCGCACCTGCATCGCATCCAGTTCCAGCAGCAGGCCGCCTGAGCGCTTCGCCTACAGCTTTGGCATGGATCGCCGTTAGCCTTATGCATCAAGGTTTCCCGGCCACCCTGCTACACGGCTTTCAGGCCTGTGACCGAAGATTCCGGCGCATCCTGTGACCAAAGCGTGACCGCATCGGCATGGCGGGCCAGATGGTCCGGCGCGAGGTGCGCATAACGCAGCACCATGTCGTAGCTGGCCCAGCCGCCCAGCTCCTTCAGGCGCTCGAGCGGCGTGCCGCGCTGCACATGCCAGCTCGCCCATGTGTGGCGAACATCGTGGAACCGAAAGTTCTCGATGTTCGCGCGCGCGCAGGCGGCCACCCACTGGTCACGATCCCACGACACGATCGGATTGCCGTTCCGCACGAACACGAACCGGCTGTGACGCCCGATTTGCTTCCTGATGAGCGCTACAGCCTCATGGTTCAGCGGCACGCCGATCGGCTTCCTGGCCTTCGCCTGGTCCGGATGGATCCACGCGCGCCGGGCTACCAGGTCGAGCTGGGACCACTCCAGGCCGATGATGTTGGCCTGGCGCAGCCCGGTCGCGAAACCGAACGCGGTTACATCGCGCAACCACTCGGTATTGATCGCCCGGATCAGGCGCTGTGCCTCTTCCTGGGTGATCCACCGAATTCGCTTGTTGTCCTCGCGTTCCTCGGGCAGCTTCGGCGCGCGCTCGAGCCATTCCCACTTGCCGGCGGCGCGGTAAAGCATGCTGCGCAGCGTCCCGAGGTATCGGTTCCGCGTTGCTACAGTCGGGATGCCGGTACGCTCACCCCGATACAGCTTGTCCGGGAGGGCGGCCAGAATCTCGGCGGCCGTGATGCTGTCGAGATACCTTCCTGCGAAATACGTTCCAAAGTGCCGCAAATGCCGCACCAAGTTGGCGTAATCGCTCATTCTGGCCTGCTCTTTCAGGTATCGAACCACGGCCTCCTCATACTTGTGCCGCGGGCGCTCGCCAAGGCGATGCACGCGCCACAGTTCCGATTTCACCCGGTCGTGATACTCCTCAGCTTCCGTCCGGTCGGAAGTCCCACAAGTTCGGCGTATTCTTTCTCCACTTGGTGATCGCAGGTCGAGATAGTAGACGCCGTTGCGCTTTCGGATGGGCATAGTCTGTGTTCCTCATCGTCCGTCCGCGCCGGTCGGTCGGCATTGTAACCGGACGTGCGTTCCTTCAGGGTTTCGGGCCAGACGCGCCAGACGCCCCCGAGCTTGAAAAAGCCGAGGTCGCGGCGGCGCGGGTAGATGAACGAGTACGAGACGCCGAGCAGGTCGGCGGCTTCCTGGAGACTGAGGGCCTTGTTCATTTCCGGCTCCGTAGGCGTTTCAGGTTGCGCTCCTGCTGCTTGGCGGCGATCCGCTGCGCTGCATTCGGCGGCCGCGTGTAGATGAGTGCGCCGTCGGCCGTCGGCGGCTCCGACTTCACGCCACGCTTGGCGTTCTCGGCGTCGACGTACTCGTTCTTCACGCGATCGCGCTCGCGGTCGAAAAAGCGCTCGGCGTCGCGGCCGGCTATCACGGCATGGAGGAGAGTGAAGGGCTTCATGCTCCGCCTCCATTGTCTTGGGAGGCAAACCGGCCACCGAAATGCTTGTCGAGATCGCGAAAGTGGCAGAGTGCGTCACCGACGGCCTGATCGGCGTTGTCTGCCACGGTGCCGAACTGGTGATGCACTTGGCCGTGATCGACCGTCCAGTAGCCAGGCCGCGGATTTCGGACACGCAGCGCTCCATACGGCGAGGAAAACCAAACCTCCAGCACCGCGCGATCGGCTTCTCGCGGCCACGCCTTATGCGATGTCCAATCGTGGAAACGCATTGCGAACCGGCTGTAGCCTGTAAGGGGCATGAGAGGATGGGCGAGAGCGTCATGCACGGCAGCCCAGAACCAATTTTCTTTTCGGTTCGCGCATGCCTTGTTGGGGTCTAGCTTCATGCGGCACCCCCATCACCATCGCGCTTGCACGGCCCGTCGCCGCACCCCTGCGAGCATTCGGCATCGCTGATGAGGCACACACGCACGACAGCGGGCATGATGTAGGGCATCGGCTCGCGAACGTTGGTGAGCCCGGAAGGCATTGATTTCGCTCCAGAACTCGGATTCGAGTCGGGTGCGGTCGCGGCGGCGATCACCTTGCGGATTCGATAGCATGCTTCAGACGTACCAGCGTCGAAGAGGGTGCTGCCGGTCCTGGCCTCGAGGCGTTTCAGTTCGGCCTCGATAGCGCGCATCACATTTCCCGGGCCAGATACAAGGGGCATACACAGGGTCGCCCCGTATTTCATGCGCGCACGCTCTTCGCTCTCGAACGCAGAGCGAATCGCCGGCCGCCACTCCTCAAGCTGAGTTCGTGCGGGGCCTCGCTCCGGATCGTCCTGGAACGACCGGCGAATGGTGCGCCGCTCGCCGCAGATGATCGTGTCCCAGCGCGCGTGAATGCGCGATCCGAAGGGCAGCTTGAGGATGTCCACGACGCTGCATTCGAGGATGTCGCCGAGGATGACTTTCACGCAGCCGTGCAGGTCCTTGTGGTCAGGTAGCTGCATCGTTCTCACCTTGCTTCCAGAATTCGATTTGACGGTCGACCATCGATTTGACGGTCTCGAATTGCTCGATGGGAAAGGTCGCGGTGCACCAGGTGCGCGCGCCGTCGCCGTGGTATTCGAGCGTGATGTCGGGCCGCGCCCGCGAGGGGGCGGGAGCGCGGCCGTATTTGCTCCAGTCGATGACGTTGCTCATAGGCCGCTCGGGTTAGTGGACCTTCGGCGGCGCGCCGGCCACGAAGTCGGCGATATCCTCGGGCGACATGCCGCGGAGAATGAGCGCGGCGACCACGCTGGCGAGCGCCGCTTTCATCTCGTCGGCCAGGCCGTTGTACATCGCCG
Organism: Burkholderia gladioli; assembly: GCF_000959725.1. Lineage (NCBI taxonomy): Bacteria > Pseudomonadati > Pseudomonadota > Betaproteobacteria > Burkholderiales > Burkholderiaceae > Burkholderia > Burkholderia gladioli. Next base: position 527,482 of record NZ_CP009323.1, on the reverse strand, counting down.
CCAGGCTGCGATGCAGCAGGTAGGCGATATCGCCGTCGTTCAGGATGTTGCCGTTCGCGAGCCATCGGCGCGTGTGCTCGGCGACGAGCTCGCAGGATCGGTCATAGCAGGGGTATTCGTCGATCTTCTTGTCGGCGAAGTTCGTGAGGAAGCTCATGATCAGTGCCCTGCGTTGATGAAGGGCATCGGCGCGCCGGGCGCGAGATAGACGGGAAGCTTGCCGTCCCAATGGTTGATGGCCTGCAGGCGCAGATATTCCTCACCACCGTTGGTCTTGATGGCAGTCGCCTGGATGGCGATCGCCTCGGCCTCGCCGCGGGCGGCCGCGATCTTCTGGTCGGCCTCGTACTTGACGCGCTGCAGGTCGCGCTCGGCTTGCTCGGCCTTCTGGCTGGCCGTCACCTTTGCCTCGATCGCGTCGTCGAATGCCTTGCTGAAGGCGAAGCCGGTGATGTTGATGTCGCGCACGATGAAGCCGTAGCCGGTCAGCTTCGCGATGAGGGCGTTCTGGATGTCAGTCGACACCAAGGCCCGCTTCGTCACCAGCTCCTCGGCGGTGTAGCGCGAGACGACGGCCTTGAATACCTCCTGCATGGCCGGCTGGACGTAGGCGCTCTCGTACTCGAGCGACGGCGCCATAGCGAACAGCGCGCGGGCCTTGGACGGGTCGACGCGGTAGTTCATGGTCAGGTCCGTGTGGACGGACTGCAGATCCTTCGATGCGGCCTGCGCCTTATCGACGCGCGCAACGTCGGTCCCGACGAAAACCTCATGGACCTGCGATACCGGCGCGACCAGGTGCGGCCCCTCGCCGAGCGTGTCAGCCTGGATCTTCCCGAAGGTGGTCACGATGCCGATATGCGACTGCGCCACCTGCGTGAAGCACGCGAAGAGAATGCCAAGGACGAACACGACCGCGCCGGCGCCGGCCCAGATGAGCGGCTTCGGTTGCCACGGCGCGCGAACGATAACCGGGACGATACGGACTGCGAAGGATACAAGCGCCGCGAGCAGCGCGATTGCGATGATTTGACCCATGGTGAAACTCCGTGTTGGTTAGGCCGTCGGCCGGGAGTGATGCCTGTTGGAAATGATCGAAACTAAATGAACAATCTGCGGACGGCCCGGGCCCGGAACTCGTTGTCCTGGCGGTAGCTGCCCTGGCTGCCGTTGCCGAAGTACTGGCACCACGCCCAGCCGGAATTCGACTCGGACTCCTCGCAAGACCAGTACGGCTCCTTCGCGAAGTGCTCGGGCAAGTTGGCGAAGAGCAGCGACTGCTCGCGTCGGCGGGGCAGCGAGTCGCCAGCTTGGGCACCCCACGCCATCGCATGTTTCCAGGCGAGCTTGGTGTCGCCGTCGACGAGGAACAGGTGGTAGTCGGTCGCGTCGCCCATGCCGCGCATGATGCCGGCGTAGATGCCGATGCTGTCGCCGTGAGCGTCGGTGGCGACCTCGCCGAGTTCGAAGAACGTCTCCGTGCTCACGGCGGGGCCGGAAACAACGGTGCGCGTGGATTCGGCCTGGTTATGCGAGTTGGAAGTCAGGCGAATGGTATCGCCCGAAATTTCGATGGTCAGCATGGTTAGAAGCTCCTGAGGTTGAAGAGTCGGAACAGCTTGGCGGTGAAGCGGCGGTTGATGATGCCGTGGTTGTAGGCGGCCATCACCAACCGCTTGAGAACGGTTCGCATGGGTTCACCAGTAGGCGAAGGGATCGGCGGCGCGCGGGCGGATCTCGCTCAACCAGGCCGCTTGCTCGGCGCGGTAGCGGTCGATCGAACGGATGTCGTCCGAGGCGAGCCAGGGCGAGACGCGCATGCGGTTCCCCGAAGCCCGATCGACGATAGCGACGCGGATACCGTCCTCGTCGTCGGCCTCGAGCGTGAGGTATATCCTCGGCAGCAGCACGAGTTTCGGCTCGGTGCGATAGCCGCGCTCGACGATCCAGGCCCGCACCCGATCGCGCGCGTCGCGCAGCTGCGCCGGGCCGGCCACCTGGCGCTGCACGCTCCATTGCGCGGGCAGCTTGAAATCGGCATAGCCCATGAGGCCGGCCGAATAGCCGACGAACACGGCGCACCATCCGGTAACGATCGTCTCCAGATGCGCATCGACGGGGTAAATGGTCTCGCCGATTTGCACGATCCGCGGCAGCTGCATGAGGCCGTGGAAGTGCTCGAAACTGATTTCGAGATCCACTTCGCGATCGGCGGCACTTTTCCGGGGTTCAGTCTTCATCGTCACGGGGCATTCCCTCGGGGTATTCAAGTTCGGTGGCGGCATCCCATTTCCCGATGACCGGCGTACCCAACCCCGTGATCACCGATCGAAGAAAAAGGGAGATCGCGTCGACGAAACCCTCGCGCTCAGGGAGCGAGAGCTGTGCGGATGCGGTTTCGATCAAGCAGGAGACGTCTTGGACGGTGAGGGGAGGGCCCGGGCGCGCGTGGTGGCGGGTGCCCGGGCCGATGTTGTCGGCGTCGAGGCGGCGCGCGATGGTCATGAAGGCCTCGACGCCAGCGCGGTATTCGGGCGACAGTTCACGCTTGAGCATCGCTGCCCCCTGCCGGGTCTTCCTCGTACCACCAGTCCGGGTCTTCCAGATCCCGCATCGGGCTCCAGGTGGTACCGCGAACGCCAGACTCCTCGATGAGCAGCCCCAGGGCGTCATAGAAGCCGCTGATCCATTCCTTGGACTTGCCCTCGACGGCCGACAGCAGCGCGGCCGAGACGTGGAAGAAGTAGATGCAGTCGGGATGTACCGAACCCAGGTCGGCCAGGAGTTTCACGAAAGCCTCGGCGCTGGCGCGGTATTCAGGGGCGAGGATGCGCTTAGCGTTTCGCTTAGCCATGCTTCGTCCCTCCGGCGCTTTCTGTGGCGCTTCGACGCGATTTGATGAAAAACGCCGCGTCACTTCCCACTTTGTTGACGATCGCGATTTCCGCGACCTGCCGGGAAATGAACCAGAGTAAGTGCGGAGTAGAGGAGTCCTGGAGTGCTCCGCTGGTGCCTTCGGCGATATCCTCCGCGATGAGACAGCCGATTCCCTCAACTACCTCGGCAAGTTCTTCGGCGGCGGTGGTTGCGGCAGTCGTTGCGTTTGCCAGCTGGGCCAGGTCTTCATCGGAAAGCGTGCTGAAGTCGATGCAGTCGCTGAGCGCTGCGATAACGCCGCCGATCGTGGACGGTGATTTAGCCATTTGCGCCGCCCTCCCGGATTTGGTCTGCGATCATTCCGAAGTTGTTGTAGCCGTTGCTGGTGAGCGTGCGGCCGATTTGCGCGAGAAGCTGCACGTCGCCCCCGTCGCCTTCATCGTTTCCGCGCTCGATCATCATGAAGAGGAGATTGAGCTGGTCGCAGAGTTTCGATGCGGCGGCGAGCGTGTCGCCGGCCAAGGCGAGGGTCGGTCTCGCGATCGTGATTTTGCTATCAGCCACTGTTCTTCTCCTCGGCCTGGTACTCCATGCGAAACACCGCCTGTTCCTCGGGCCGGACTGCGTTCGCGATCGCTTCCTCGGCAGACTGGATGAGGGCACGCGCTGTTGCAGCCGGGACGATCGCGCCGTAGACCTTGTCCTCATCTTCCGACATCGGCCAGAGCGTATTCAGCGCGATATCGAGCAGGTACCAGGCTTGCTGAGGCGCCGCGATGATGGGCTGGCCGCCGGCGACTTTGAGGCCGGCCGTGTGGCAGCCGCCGTCGATTTCCTTCTCGACGGTGACGATCGAGCGGATATCAACCACGGGTCACCTCCTTCGCCAGATTCTCGGCGCGCTGGGCGGCGAGGTTGGCGTGTTCACGGCCGAGCGCGGTCAACGAGATGAGATCGACCTGTTCCTCCTCGCCGTCGGCGATGGCGCGATGGATCACATCGAACAGCGCAGCGGCCTCGAAGAAAGCCGAGCACAGCCGATAGATGCCCTTGGCAATGTTGTCCGGATCGCTCACGCTCGCCGTGACGATATCCCCGATTTTCGGCCGAGGTGCCTCACCGGTAGCGAGCCAGCGCGCGTCGACGCCGAGCGCGTCGGCCAGCGAGAAGATTGCGAAGTAGTCGATTTGATTTCGACCGCATTCGAGAGCCGAAATCATGGTCTGGCTGACGCTAGCCGCATCTGCGAGCGCCTGTTGGCTCAGCTTCGAACGACCGCGACATTCGGCCAGGCGCTCCCCGAAGGGAGTGGGGGCATGCGCGGCCGCACGCGTTGCCTGGGTGACGGTCTTAGCCACGGCTCACCTCGTTCTTGTTCTGGCGGTCGTATTCGTTGTGGGCGCGATCGGCGAAAAACTCGATCTCGCCGGCGGCATAATCGGAAAGGCACACGAGAGCGTCGATGAGGCCGCCTTCGATGTTGCCGGCGACGATGGGCTGCCCACAGTCGTTGCCGATGCCGTTCGCCATCAAGACCTTGGCCACGGCGTTCATGGCGATCAACGCGCGGAATGTGTGATTCAGAAGGTTGATCGCGCGGCCGCTTTCGACAACGGCGGCGTGGGCCGGGTCGATGCGGTCGGAAGGGCGCTGCACCACTGGTTTGATTTCGGCTGCCCCGAGTGTAGAATCCGTTTTGCACATAGTCTGTGTCCTCAAGTAGTACGGTGCGCGTGCGGCTGGTACCCGCCGCGCACCACCTTCCAAATCCCGCAAATCGCGGGCGCAAAAATCCCCTAGATACTTCGGACTACGAAGTATTCGCGTGAAGAAATAGCCGCGCTGGGCGGCGTGGGTCAGAAAGTGAGCGTCCCCGGTTCGATGCCGTCGGCCAGCAGGTTCGCGGCGACACGATCGATCAAGGCGTTGATGAGGCGGTTATCGCGCGAGGCCTTCGAGAACCGGAAGCCGGCGGCGCGCATGACCGGTGCTGCGATGCGTGCCGAAGCGCGGCACAGCTTGTAGTGGATTTGCCAGAGTTTCATTTCTGCCTCGTTGTCTTGTGTGACGATGATCGGAGTTTATTGAACACTAAACTCAAGGTCAAGAAAAAATTGGCACGGGGCGAAAAATCTTAGAAGTCCTCGCTGCGCCAGATTTTCAGAATCCGACCAAAGACCTCGAAATCCATGCTGGGCGTGATATCCCACGGATCGTAGCTGGCGTTTTCCGACTTCGCGCGAATGATGAGGCCCTTCTCAGTCGGAATTCTCTGAAGGCGCTTTATGAAGCCCTCCGAACCGACCCGGAAAAAATATATCGCGTCGAACTCCACGATCTTCACCCCGATGTCTGCGATGAGAGGGTCGCCGGAGTTGAAAAGCGGGCGCATAGAATCACCAAAACCGGTGACCACAGCCAGATTCTCTACCGCGCTGTAGTTGCGGAGGTTCTTCGCGAGCCATTCGTGACTTACGCGCAGCGTCTCGATCACGCCAGGTTGATCACGCAGTTCTACTCCTTCGCCCATGGCGCCCCCGGTGTTGAAGCGCGGGATATGTATGCTGCTGTCCTGCGGAGCTATCTTCGCTAAGGCGTCGGCTGTCGATATGCCCAAGGGAAGGTCAAGGTAGCCCGGGTCCATTCCGTAGTCCCTTTCCAGGCGTCGAGCTGACCGCTCTCCGAAGGGGGCGGAACCGCTCATCAACTGAGAAAAGTAGCTCTTCTCACGGGGCGGGATTGAGCGCTTTTCGAACCACTGTCGAAGCCGCTCGCGGCGAATGTCTGCGATTTCCATGCGCGAGAGTTTGATTAGTTTTTTCTAAACTTGCAAGCTTGACGCCGAGGTTTAGTGTTCATTAAACTCTGTTGGCCCGAACACTTAACTTCTACTTGACTATGGACCTGAAGACCTACCTATCGAAGCTCGAGCGCGGCGGCGCGGCAAAGCTCGCTGACGAAATCGGTGTGTCGGCTTCGTTCCTCTCGCAGATGGCAGCGGGTACGGCGCCGATCTCTCCTGCGCGTTGCATTCGTATCGAGCGGGCGACAGGAGGGGCTGTCACTCGGTGCGACCTTCGGCCCATGGACTGGCGGGATATCTGGCCTGAATTCGTGCCCCCTTCCAGTGAAACGGCATCGGTGGACGAACCTGTGGCGGCTGGGGCGGCTCGATGATCTATCGCCTTCGCCCCACCATCCCGCCGCCTCGCGACGACGAGGCGCGCGAGGCGCGAATCGCGGCGTTCGGCCGCCTCGTGCTGCTGCCGACGATCAGTCGGTGCGGCCGCGTTCGCGCAGCCTACTGGCAGCGGGCCGAGATCCGTGCCCGTAGCGCCGAGCAGATCGCCCGCATGGAAAGCGCCTTGGCGGCGCGCATTTGCTTCCGGAGCAACACCCCCAATGCGTAACTACGGCAACATCCACGCCTCGTTTTGGACATCCAAGACGATCGGCGCGCTGTCGGACGACGGCCGCATGCTGGCCGTCTACCTGCTCACCTCCCCGCACGCCAACATGCTCGGCTGTTTCCGATTGCCGACAGCCTATGCCTGCGAAGATATCCGGTGGACCCCGGAACGGTTAGAGAAAGGGTTTGAGGAACTGTCTCGAAACGGTTTCGTAACGGTTAATGCCGATTCGAAATGGATCGTGATCGAGAAGTTCCTGAAGTGGAACCCGTTCGAGAATCCGAACGTCGGGAAGGCGGCCGCCAAGATGTACGCCCAGATCCCCGATGACTGTGGCGTGAAGAATGTCCTGGCCGATCGCCTTCGCGAGTTCGGAAAGAACCTCTCGAAAGACTTTTTGGACGGCCTTACTCCCCCTTCCGATACGGTCAACGGCGGGAAAAATAACGGTATCGATAGGGTTCCCGAAGACCCGCAGGAACAGTATCGAAATCCAGAACCTAACCAGAACCAGAACCTTAACCAGAACCACAGCCAGAACCAGAACCAACAGATATCGCCCGCCGAGTCGGGCGACGCATCCGAGGCGCCGAAGAAGCCCAAGGCGGCCTCGCGGAAAACAGCGCTGCCCGACGGCTTTGGCATCAGCGAGCGCGTGCGGGAGTGGGCGGCCGAGAAGGGACACCGACACCTGGAGCGTCGCCTCGAGCATTTCGTGTCGACCGCGAAGGCCAAGGGCTACCGCTACGTCGACTGGGATCAGGCGTTCATGAACGCGATTCGCGACGATTGGGCCCGCATTGGTGGGGCGCCCGATATCGACGACGGCGGCGCGCCGCAGGTGGTGCTGTGAAGACCTTCCACGACTTCAACATCGATCTCGGCAACAAGACGGGCGCCGAGGTGAAGGTTCCTTGCCCGCAATGCTCGCCGCACCGCAAGAAGCGGAACTACCCATGCCTGAACGTGAACACGGACAAGGGCGTGTGGAACTGCTGGCATTGCGGCTGGAGCGGCACGCTCAAGGGCGGCGAGTGGCAGCGGCCCGAGGTGCGCAAGGTGTACACGCGGCCCACGTTCGCGCCAGAGTCCCAGCCGGCCACCGCCGACAAACGGGCGATGATGCTCGAGTGGTTCGCCGGCCGCGGTATCAGCGAGGCGGTGGTGGAGCGCAACCGGATCGCGCTGGGGCGCGAGTACTTCCCCCAGGTCGAGGCGGAGCGCCGGTGCATCATGTTCCCGTACCTGCGCGGTGCCGATGTCGTGAACGTCAAGTACCGGACCAGCGACAAGCTTTTCCGGATGGCCGCCGGCGCCGAGCGCGTGCTGTACGGGCTGAACGACATCGATCCGGCAGTCGTCGTGTGGGTCGAGGGCGAGATGGACAAGCTGTCCGTGGAGATGACCGGGCTGCTCAGCTGCATCTCCGTTCCGGACGGCGCGCCCGCGCCGGATTCCAGGTCCTACGAGACGAAATTCGATTTCCTCGCGGATCCCGCCATCGAGGAGGTGGCGCTGCACATCATCGCCGTCGACAACGATGCGCCGGGCGTCCGTCTGCAGGAGGAGCTTGTTCGGCGGCTCGGCCGCGAGAAATGCCAGGTAGTCGTGTGGCCGGAAGGTTGCAAGGATGCGAACGACGTGCTGGTCAAGCATGGTGCCGAGGTGCTGGGCGATTGCCTCGGCAATGCGCGCCCGCTTCCGATCGAGGGCACGTATCACGTCGAGGACTTGATCGAGCAGATCCACAACGATTACGAGCACGGCCCAGCGCGCGGCGTGTCGACGTGCTGGCCGGAGATGGACGGCACCTATCGCGTGATGAGCGGCGAGTGGACGCTCGTAACCGGCATCCCGGGGCACGGCAAGTCGGAATGGATGGATGCGCTTGCGCTCAACCTCGCGCGCGCCTACGGCTGGCCCTTCGCGTTCTTCTCCCCCGAGAACCAGCCGATCGAGTACCACGTCGAGAAGCTGGCGGAGAAGTTCGTCGGCAAGCCGTTCAGCGAGGGGTTCACCGAGCGCATGAGCTACGGCGAAATGGCCGAGGCGTTGAAATTCATCAATGACCACTTCAGCTTCATGCTGCCGGAGGCGCCGACCGTCGAATGCCTGCTCGACACCGCGCAGCAGCTGGTGCTCCAGCGCGGCATCCGCGGCCTGGTGATCGATCCATGGAACGAAGTCGACACGACGCGCGAAAACGGTTTCAGCGAGACCGACTTCATTTCGCGCGCGCTGACGAAGATCCGGACCTTCGCGCGCCGCAACGGCGTCCACGTATGGGTAGTCGCGCACCCGACGAAGCTGCAGAAGATCAAGGACACCAACACCTATCCGGTGCCGACTCCCTATGACGTCAGCGGCTCGGCGCACTGGCGCAATAAGGCGGACAACTGCATCACGGTTTTCCGGGACGTGGCGAACGAGGACAACCCCGTTCAGGTTCACGTGCAGAAGGTGCGGAAGAAGTCGAACGGCCGGGCCGGCTGCGTCGAGTTTGTCTACGACAAGGTGTGCGGCCGCTATGCGCCGCATGTCCGCCGACCGCTTCCGAACACCTATTCGCTTCACAACGGCCCAAAGCCGAAATAGCCGGGAATCCGGCGATTTACCAACCGATGAGGACATGACGATGAAAGATTTGATGATGGGCCATGCCGCGGTGTATCCGGCGCCCGCTGTTGCTCCGCTGCCGGCCGCGATCACCGGCGCAACGCAGCAGAGCTGTCGCCTCGCGCCGTACACGCTCGCGCGGATCGAACGCGAGGCTCGCGCGATGCAGCTGACGCCCGACCAGTTGGTGGACCGCGCGCTGCTCGCGCTGGCCGACGAGGTGGACGCGGAGCGACGTTCGCGCGCAGCGCTGCCGCCGGGCGACGAGCGATGAGCTCATTCGTTGGGATGACCTTCGGCGCAGGCGTCGTCGTCATGCTCGACGGCAATGAGTTCGACCGCTGCACGTTCGATCATTGCCGCCTGATTTTCTGCGGCGGCCCGTTTGAGGTGATGAACTGCAGCTTTGCCGAGCCCCAGATCGTGTTCGACGGCGCGGCGGCGCGCACCCTGGCGTTCGTGCGCGAGATGGGCGGCATGGCCGGTTCGGCGGCCTGGTTCGAGGAGGTGATTGCTCGGCTGCGCGAGCGCGTCACGGTGGGCGCCGTGCCTTCGCCGCCGGTGCCGACCACGATGCACTGACCGTAGCGTTTCTGGACCGGGCCAGTTTCCCGGATAATCGTAGTAATCCTTATTTTCGGAGTGTGAAATGAAACGAACCTTTCTCGTTCGCGCGCTGCTCGGCGCCGCGATCCCGATGATGATGGCCGAGGACGTGCCGGCCGCAACCCAGGCCGCTCCGGAGGGCGGCGCGCCGGTGGGGGAGCCCGCTGCGTCCCAGCCCGATGCGGCTGTGACGGTACTGGAGTCGTCCGGCGAGGCGCCAGCCTCTGGTACTGCGGCTGCCCCGTTGGAGTCTTCCGGCACGAGCGCGATTCCGAGCGCCGCCGCCGAGAGCTCGACCATTTCCTCCTCCTCGGCTACGACCACGCTTTCGACGGCGGCGGCTCCCGATACGAACTCGATCGCGGGCCACCCGGTTCCGACAACGGCGGCGTTGCCATCCTTGCCCGCTGACGCGACGCTCGCGGATGCCGGCGGCATTCCGCCGACCGCGGCGCCCGCGCTCGATCCCGCGCTCGGGCAGATCCCGGCGCCGCCCGCCATCCCCGCCGAGGCGCCCGCCGGCCAGGCTGCCGCCTCGGCGTCGCAGCTCATGTTCGAGATCCACAGCGTGACGGAAAACGTCCCCCCGATTCGCATCTATGCCGACGGCACGGTCGACGGGCTGCCCGCTGGCTATCAGCTCGTGATCAATCGCGGCGCCGCGGTGGCGGCCGAGCTGGAGAACCTGAAGGCGGATGACCGTCACCTGTCGCTGCTGGCGTCCTGGCACAAGGAAATGGAAGTGCTCGGCCGCGGCCTGTCCGGTGAGGTGACGCGGCTGCTCGGCGAGACGAAGAAATACCTGGAGGATGTCCTGTGATCGAGCTGCGGACTTACGTGGTGAGCACGCCGACGGGGCCGATTGTCATCGAGGCGGAAAGGTACCAGATCGACAGCCAGACTCCCGAACGGCCCCGCCTTGCTCTCACGGCCGATGGCCGAACCGTCGCGGAATTCGTCCATTTCGCGGGCATCTGGGAGCAGGTGCGGCAGAAGGCCTAACGGCACGCGCCGGGCTCCGCGCCCGGCGTATTTCCATGTGGGAAGGGAAGGATGGCGGAAGAGAAGGAAAAGCCCGATTGGGAGCGGATCGAGGCCGAATATCGGGCCGGCGTGCTGTCGCTCCGGGAAATCGCGAAAGCGCATCCCGGCGTGAGCCATGTAACGATCAAGCGGCGGGCCGACAAGGAAGGATGGACCCGCGACCTTGCCGAACGCATACAGGCCAAGGCGGAGGAGCTTGTAACAAAGCAGGCTGTAACGGAGGATGTAACGCGGCAACGTGCCGTTACGGAACGCGAGGTGATCGACGCGAACGCGGCTCGGATCGCCCAGGTGCGCGGCGAGCACCGAGCGGACATCGCCCGCGCCCGGCAGCTCGCCATGACGCTGCTGGCCGAGGTCGAGGCCGAGACGAGCGGGATCGAGCACCTGCAGGAGCTGGGCGTGTTGCTGTTCAGCCCGGATGAGCGCGGCCGCGACCGGCTGAACGAGATTTACCAGAAGGTGATTTCGTCGGCCGGCCGCATCGATTCGATGAAACGCCTGTCGGAAACCCTCCGCCACCTCATCGCGCTCGAGCGGGAGGCCTACGGGCTGAAGGAAGCGGAGAAGCCTGGCAGCGGTATGGTGGGCGTTCCTGTCACGCCGGCGGATGAGCGTCTGTGACGATCAAGCTTGAATTCCACCTGACCGCGCGCCAGCAAGAGGCGCTTGGCGTCGCGGGCGGGGCGGCCACGCATGTGATGTTCTTCGGGGGCTCGCGCTCCGGGAAAACGTTCCTGCACTGCCGCAATATCATGATGCGCGCCGTGATGGCGCCCGGCAGCCGGCACCTGATCGCCCGCTTCCGCTTCAATGCGGCCAAGACTGCGATCGCGCTCGACACGTTCCCGAAGATGGCGAAGCTATGCTTTCCGGACGTGGAGCTGCACCTCGACAGGTCCGATTGGTATTTCACGCTGCCGAACGGTTCGGAAATCTGGATCGCCGGCTTGGATGACGGCAAGCGCCTGGAGAAGATTCTCGGGAAGGAGTACGCAACCGTCTACCTGAACGAGTGCAGCGAAATCTCTTACTCGGCGCAGCAGCTGGTGCTCACGCGCCTGGCGCAGAAGGTCTATGTGCAGTTGGAGGGCCGCGCGCCGTTCCTGCTGCCGATGCGCTACTACTACGACTGCAACCCGCCCAGCAAGGCGCATTGGACCTACAAGCTGTTTGTGCAGAAGGTGAATCCGGACGACAACAAGCCGCTGGCGAAGCCGGACGACTACGTGCGGATCCAGATGAACCCGGAGAGCAATTCGGAGAATCTGGCCGCCGGCTATATCGAGAATCTGCGCAACATGGCGGCGCGCATGCGCAAGCGGTTCTACGACGGGGATTTCGCCGAGGCGAACCCGAATGCGCTGTTCGTGGATACGGACGTCGAGAAATGGCGCGTGCTGGACGGCGACGAGCTGCCGGACATGCAGCGCATCATTATCGCCGTGGACCCGTCCGGCGCCGACGAGCAGAACAACGAAGGGAACGATCCGATCGGCATCGTCGCGGTGGGGCTGGGCACGGATGGGAATGCCTACGTGCTCGAGGATGCGACCGTGCTGGCCGGCCCGCGCGTCTGGGGCAATGTCGCGGTCACGGTGTGGGAACGGCTGGAGGGCGATGCTATTGTCGGCGAGGTGAATTTCGGTGGCGCCATGGTGGGATTCGTCATCCGCACCGCGGCGCAGCATCTCGACCGCCGGCCGCTGTACAAGCAGGTGCGGGCTAGCCGCGGCAAGGTGGTGCGAGCCGAGCCGTTCAGCGCGCTCTACGAGCTCGGCCGCGTGCGCCACGTCGGGCATTTCCCCGAGCTGGAGGAGGAGATCTACGCGTTCTCGACGAACGGCTACACCGGCGAGCGGTCCCCGAACCGGGCCGATGCGCTGTTCTGGGCGCTGGCCGAGCTGTTCCCGTCCTTGGTGGCGCCGAAGAAGAAGGAGGAGCAGCAGCCGGCCCAGCCGCCGGCGCTGGCCGGTCACTCGGATGGGTGGATGGCTGGATAGGCTAGAATTCGTTCGCAGTGCAGATGTTTTGCTGGCATAGCTCAGTTGGCAGAGCGGCCCACGTAATTGCTGACCGGGATCGTCGCGCCCGGGCGTGGGCAGGCGCGGGTTCGAGGCCCGCTGCCGGCTCCTCACGCATGGCGGCCGGTCGGTGTCCGGGACGATGGTGCAGCCCGGGGGTGGGAGAAGATAGCCCAGCAAAGCCCAGCTCTGGCCGATCAGCCTACGGCGCGGTGGTTCGAATCCATCCATCGGCCGCCAGTCGTGAGGATCAAAGCGCACCGGGCGCCTTCCCGGGGTAGTCGGCGTGTCGGCCTCGCCAGCCACGGATTGGGATTTCTCCGATGGACGGCGATGATCACTCGTTGGATGACGAGCGCGGCACCAGCAATGCTGCCGTGCTCGCGCGCGTCAAGCGGCGCTGGAAGCGCTGCCGCGATTGGGAGGGCGAATCGCACGACCTTGGGCTGCGCGACATGCAGTTTCTCGTCGGCGATTCGGACAACGGTTTCCAGTGGGACGATCTGATCCGGACGGCCCGTCAGTCGGACAAGAAACCGTGCCTCACGATCAATAAGACCCACGTGCACTGGCTGTCCGTCGTCAATGACGGGAAGGCGCAGAAACCCTCGGTGAAGGTGCATCCGGTATCGAACGGGGCAACCTACGAGTCGGCGCAGGCGTTTGAATCCGTGATTCGTCATATCGAATACCTGAGCAATGCCCAGACGGCCTACGATCGCGCGCTGGAGTTCCAGGTGGGCGGCGGCATTGGATTCTGGCGGATCCAGACCGACTATATCGACGACAACGCTTTCGACCAGCAGATATTCATCCGCCAGGTGGATGACCCGTTCTCGGTCTACATGGATCCCGACATCAAGGAGCAGGACGGCTCCGACTCGATGTTCGCGTTCCTGTTCAGCGACATCCCCGATGAGGAGTATCTGGAGAAATACGGCCGGGAAGGGCTCGGCGTGACTACGACGATCGAGACCGATCCGAGCGTCACGGGCCGCATGGGCTACACGCGGATCCTCGAATATTTCGAAGTCGTCGAGAGCAAGGATTGGATGTACGCGTTCCGCGCCGGCGCCGAGGTGCGCACGGTACGGTGGTCGCAGATGGACAAGCAGCTGCGTGAGCTGGTGCGCAAGGCCGAGGAAAGCGGCGTCGAGCTGCACAAGCGCCGCATCAAGGACCGTCAGGTGTGGTGGTATCTGATCGCCGGCGAGCAGGTGATCGAGCGCCGCCGGTGGGCCGGCAAGTACATCCCGTTGGTGCGCTGCATTGGCGAGGAGTTCGTGTTGGACGGGAAGCTCGAGCGCAAGGGGCTGGTGCGCTACCTGATCGACCCGCAGAAGATGTACAACTTCAACGCGAGCTCGCAGTCGGAGTTCGTCCAGGCTCAGGGAAAGACGCCCTGGATCGCGTCCCCGCAGGCGATCGCCGGCTACGAGAACTACTACAAGACCGCGAACCATATCAATCACGCCTGGCTGCCATACAACGCCTATGACGACGCCGGGCAGCCGCTGCAGCCGCCGGTGCGTGCCCAGCCTCCGACGATCTCGCCGGCCTACGAGGCGGGCATGGAGGCGGCCGCGGAGCAGATGAAGATGGCGAGTGGGCAATACGATGCCTTGATGGGCGCGCCGTCGAACGAAACCACCGGCGTAGCGATCGATCGGCGCGCGCGCCAGGGCGAGCGGGCCACCTACCATTTCATCGACGGCCAGGCGAAGGCTATCCGCTTCACGGGCAAGATCCTCATCGACCTGATTCCGAAAGTCATGTCGACGGAACGCGTCATCCGCACGCAGGGCGAGGACCAGAAGGAGACGACGCTGGAGATCGCGCCGACATCGCCGCTGGGCATTTCGAAGCGCGGGGACGTGAGCATTTTCAACCCAAGTGTCGGCACGTTCGACGTGGTGGCGGATGTCGGGCCGAATTTCCAGACGCGGCGCGCCGAGGCGTTCAACGCGTTCAAGGAAATCATGTCCCAGAATGCCGAGCTGGTGTCCGTGGCCGGCGACCTGTTCCTGCGCGCGGCGGATTTCCCGATGGCCGACGAGCTCGCGGAGCGCCTGGAGAACTGGATCCGCGTGTCGAATCCGGCTGTGCTCGGCGAGGCACCGTCGCCGCAGGTTCAGCAGCTGCAGCAGCAGGTTCAGCAGCTGAGCCAGCAATTGCAGGCCGCCCAGCAGGCGCTCACCGACAAGGGGGAAACGCATCGCCTCCAGCAGCAGCGCAACGATATCGATTACCTGAACCACCTGGCGCTGCGCACCGACGAGGACCACCAGAAGGCCGTGAACGCCTACAAGGCCGTCACGGAGCGGCTGAAGGCGCTGGGGATTATCAGCCCCGAGGTGTCGGCCGAGACCGTCGCGGACGCTTTGCGGGATCCGCTGCCGGGCGTCGAACATGCCGCAGGCGACCCGATGAACGAGGCGAGCCAACTGCCGAGCTGGCTGCCGGCCGCCGCTCAGCCAAGCCAGCCGGGATTTCCAGCCGGCGGACAGGGGTGATTGTGCTGTTTTGAAATTACTTCGGACTTCTGACTATAATTTCGTCATCCGCGATGAGCGGAGTTCCCAAACATGACCCAAGGCGATCATGGACCCCAAGCAGGAAAACGGCGACGCGTCCGATAACGCGGTGCAGCAGCCCGAGAATCAGGATGGTCCGCAGGGCACGGACGGAAGCCGGCGCGGCGAGCCCCCTCCCAAGTGGGCGATGACGCGGATCGGCGAATTGACCCGGCAACGCCGGGAGGCCGAGCAGAATGCCGAGCGTCTGGCGGCCGAGAATGCCCGCCTCCTGCAGCAAATCGGCGCTGGCGGCGGTGGTGATGGCGGTGATGGTGGTGGTAACGGGGAGGGCGGTGGTCGAGCCGGCGGCGCTGCCCCTTCGCAGCAGGCGGTCGAGGAAATGGCGGAGCGCATTGCAGCACGGCGCATCGCGGAGCGTGAATATCTGGCCTCCATCCAGAAAACGGAGCAGGCGGGTCGGAAGGAGTTCCAGGACTTCGACCAGGTGGTGCAGCAGTTCGGAGCGATCGGCGGCATCCCAGCGCCGATGTTCCAGGCGATCAACCGCCTGGAGAACCCGCACCGGGTGCTGTACAGCCTCGGGAACGACCTCGAGCTGGCATCGCGTCTGACGTCGATGGACCCGATTCTGCTCGGCGTCGAGCTCGCGCGGCTGTCCGGCGCGATGCGGCCGATGGCTGTCGATGAAGCGGGGAATCGGTTGCCGCCGCCGATCGAGCCGCCCTCGGGGCGTTCGTCGGGCGGCGGCGGTGGTGGTGGTGACGTGGATCTCGACGACAACCTGTCGGACGAGCAATGGCATGCGGCGCGGGACCGGCAACGGCGCGCGGCACGCTGAGCAGGACGGGCGACACCGACCCGTAATCGGTGGTCAACCTACCGGGCCACAAGCCCGGGCGCAGTAAAGCTGCTCGCGCACAGTCTTGCGTGTGAAGTATCGGGGTGAGTCCCGCATGGGGCGATTGACGGCTACCCGGCCGTAGCTGTCAGGCGATTTCCGCCTGGCAAACGTCAATCGATCCATGAGGGATAAGCCGTGGCAGCGAACCAACTTCTCACAATCAGCAAGATCACGCGCGAGGCCGTTCACCGATTCGTGAACAGCAATGCGCTGCTGGGCATCATCAACAAGCAGTACGACGATCAATTCAACGGGACCGGCGCGAAGATCGGCGACACCGTGCGCATCCGCTATCCGGTGGATTATGTGGTCGGCGACGGCGCGACCATCGTTCCGCAGGCGACGAACGAAGCGCAAACCACGCTGACGCTCTCCAACCAGAAGAACGTGCCGGTGTCGTTCACGCAGGCTGATCTCACCCTGAAGCTGGACGACTTCAGCGAGCGGATCCTCAAGTCGGCGATGAACAACCTGGCCGGCGCGGTGGCCACCACCGTGATCGGCGTGTCGGAGATGGCCTCGGCCGCCGTGGCGAATTTCGATTCGAACGGCAACATCATCAAGCCGGACGCGCAGACGTTCCTCCTCGCCGGCGCGAAGCTGACGACCAACAGCGCGCCGAAGGGCGATCGGTATGCCGTGCTGGATCCGATGACGCAGGCGACCGCGGTTGCGTCGCTGGCAGGCCTGTTCAATCCGCAGATCAAGCTGAGCGAGCAGTACCGCACCGGCATGCTGTCGAAAGACACGTTGGGCCTGGACTTCTATGAAGACCAGACGATCATCACGCATACGGCCGGCACGGCGACCACCGCCACTGTCAACGGCGCGGGCCAGACGGGCAATACGCTCCTCATCAACGCCCTGTCGGGCACGCTCAACGCGGGCGACATCATCTCGATTCCTGGAGTGTATGCGCTTAACCGCGTGACGAAGCAATCGACGGGCGAGCTGCAGCAATTCGTGCTCACCGCGCCGGCGGCCAACGGCGCCACGTCGCTGTCGATCTATCCCGCGATCACGCCGGGCAACGTGCAGTACGGCACCGTCACGGCTTCGCCGGCCAACAACGCGCCGATCACGCCGTTCCTCCCGGCCGGCGGAACCTTCCGCAAGAACCTGGTGTTCCACGAGTCGGCAATGACCGTCGCCTCGGCCGACATCCTCCTGCCGAAAACCGGCGTGATCGAGTCGGCGCACTCCACGTACAAGGGCATGTCGATCGCCTACGTGAAGGGCTTCGACATCGTGAATTACCAGGAAATCTCGCGGATGGACTGCATCTTCGGCCAGACGATGGTGCGGCCGGAATGGTGCTGCAGCGTGTTCGCGCCGATCCAAGTGTCGTAACCCGCTCGGGGCGCGCTTCGCGGCGCGCTCCGACTTCATCTTTCCGGGAAAACCATGAGCAATTTGGACGAGCGCAATCCGCACTACAAGCGGGATCCGCGCAACTATGTCTCGCCGTACACCTATTCCGAGTACCCCAAGTACGTGACGCTGCCGGACGGCCGCGGCGTGACGGTCGAGAACGAGCTCGAGGAAGCCGCAGCGCTCGGCGAGATCGACGAGAACGGCGACCCTCGCGGGCCGGAGGGTGGCGGCCCGGAAGGTGGCGCGCCCGAAGACGCGCGCGACAGCGGCGAGGAAGTCGCCACGGCACCGGGCACGACTGCTCAGGGCACCGTGATCCGCAAGGCCCGTCAGCCTGGGCGACCGGGCCGGCCGTCGAATGCCGAGCGGGCGGCGCGCGCTGCCGCCGAGGCCGCGGCGTCCGGGGCCGGTGCCGGCAACCAGGGGAGCTGACGTGCCGACCACCCAGACGACGCCGAAGAAGCTCATCACGCGTGCGCTGAAGCGGGCGAACGTGCTGGGTGTCGGCCAGACGGCCAGCCCCGAGGACGTGAACGACGCATTCGACGAGATGGTGTCGATGCTCGCCGAATGGCAGACCGATCGCTACCTGGTATATCAGACCGTCGATGTCGTCGCGATGTCGACGGGCAAGCAGTCGTACACCATCGGGCCGGGCTGCGACTTCAACATCGCGCGACCGGAGCGCATCGAGCAGGCGTTCGCCCGCCAGCTGGCGACGGGCGCGCAGTCGGCGATCGACTACCCCCTCGACCCGCTGTTCGCGCGCGAGGACTACGACCGCATCCGCCTCAAGAATCTGTCGTCCTGGCCGCAGCTGATCTACTACGATCGCGGCTTTCCGACCGGCAACGTCTTCATCTGGCCGATCCCGAACAACTCGTTCGAGCTGCACCTCACGCTGATGCAGCAGCTGCAGACCTTCACGAACCCGGCGGAGGCCTTCAACATGCCGCCGATCTACCAGCGCACGATCGAGTACAACCTGACCGTCCTGCTCTATCCGATGTACGGGCTGCCGCCCGACCAGGTAGTGATCGCCACCGCAAAGAAGCTCTTGAACCGGCTGCGCGGCACCAATGCCGAGATCCCGCGCCTGGATATCGGCGGCGGCATTGGCGGCGTGCCGAACATCTACAACCCATACGGCGGCGGTGGCTTCTGATGGCCCGCTCCCGCGTTCCGCTGCTCGTCGGCTCGTACCAGGCACCGAGCCTCATCGCATCCGCGCAGCGGTGCGTGAACCTCTACATGGAGGCCAATCCGAAGGATTCGCCGTTCCCGACCACGCACCACCTCATGCCGGGCCTCACGCTGCTCGCCCAAGTGCCTGAGCAGGGCTGGCGCGGGCAATTCACCTCGTCGAACGGCCGGCTCTTCGGGGTGTGCGGGAACGCCCTCTACAACATCGCTTTCGATGCCAACGGCGTGATCGCCCCGAAGAAGCTGGGCACGATCCTGACCTCGAGCGGCCCCGTCGCGATGAACGACAACAGCGTGACGCTGCTGCTCGTCGACGGCACCGGCAACGGCTACACCGTCGACCTGGCGTCGCTGGCCTTCGCGCAGGTGTCGGATCCCGCGTTCTACGGCGCCAGCCGCGTCGACGTGGTGGACGGGTATTTCATCCTGAACCGGCCTGGCACCGCGCAGTTCTATATCAGCCTGTACCAGCAGGTTTCGTTCGATTCGCTCGACTTCGCCGCGAAGAACGGCTATTCCGACTCGCTGGTGGGCTCGATCGTCGCGAACCGGAATATCTGGCTGTTCGGCGCGCAGACCGCCGAGCTGTGGACCAACACAGGCGCGTCCGATTTCACGTTCTCACGCATGGATGGGGTGTTCATCCAGCACGGGTGCGCCGCGGTCGGCTCGCTCCAGCAGATGGACGGGTCCGTGTTCTTCCTCGCGCGCGATCCGCAGGGCCACGCCATCATCATGCGCACCGTCGCGCTCGAGGCGAAGAAGATTTCGACATTCGCGCTCGATTCCGAGCTGCAGTCCTACCCGACGATCGCCGACGCGACCTCGTATACGTTCCAGGTGTCGGGACACATGTTCTACGTGCTGTCGTTCCCGACGGCAAACAAGACCTGGGCCTACGACCTGTCGAGCGAGCAATGGACGGAATGGATCTACACGGACGCGAACGGCGGCGAGAATCGCCACCGCGTGGCGGCCGCCGCGTTCTGGAACGGGATGCACGTGGGCGGCGACTACGCGAACGGCAAGCTCTATCTGCTCGATCGCGACGCGCTGACCGACAACGGCTCGCCGATCGTGCGGCGGCGCGGCTTCCCGCACTCGGTCGACGTCGGAAACCGGGTGCTCTATCGCGAGCTGATCGCCGACTTCGAGGTGGGGGCCGAGCAGTCGACCTATGCTCAGGGCGACACGGCCGTCTATCTGCGATGGAGCGACACGAAGGGGAAGACGTGGAGCAACCCGATTGCATCCGACCTCGGGCCGCTCGGCGACTACCTGCGCTCGGTGCAGTTCCAGCGGCTCGGGATGGCGCGCGATCGCGTGTTCGAGCTGTTCTGGTCGGCGCCGATCAAAACTGCCCTCAACGGGGCATTCCTCAACGCTCAGCCCGTCAACGAGTGAACCATGGCCGATGACCTTGCCGCGCCGATGCCGCCCTACGGGACGCCTTTCCTCAACGGGGACGGGCGCACGGTCACGGAGGTGTGGTGGCGCTTCCTGCTCAAGCTGCAACGGCGCGGTGGAGGCGGCCAGGGGATCGACCTCACACAGCTGATCCAGCGCGTCGACGACATCGAGGACACCACCGCGGCGGCCGCCCCGTCGCTCACCCTCCTCGCCGCGCTGATCGGGCGGGTGGTGGAGCTGGAGCGTCGTGAGCTGGGATTCGTGCCGGCGCCCGCGCGCGCGCAGCAGGTGCCGAGTGAGGTGGTGGCGCGTCTGCCGCAGGTGGCCGTCGTCGATCACGCGCCCGTCGCGCGCCAGACGCTGGCCGAGCAGCATACCGAGCCGGCCGCCCCGCCGGCGAGCGTGCGGGCGAAGAATGGGCAGCTGAAAGTCGCGTCGTCGCTTCTCGACGGCGCAGCATCGCAGGCGGCGACACTGACGAACGCGCCCCTGGCCGGGAATCCGACGAAGTGGATTCCGATCAACGATAATGGGACGGTTCGTCACGTCCCGGCCTGGTGAAAAATGTCCACGAAATATGTTCAGTTCTGCCAAGCGGTTTTGACGGGCGCGGCCGCGCAGGTGTACGGCCCGATGCCCGGCAACACGACCGGCGCCATCCATGCCGCATCCGCATGGAATCCAGCAGGCGCGGCGGCCCCCGTGGCCGTCGACGTGTTCCTCGTTCCGGCCAGTGGCGCGGCCGGCGATGCGAACCACGTGGCGCGCGTGATGGTCGCGCCTGGCGAGTCCGAAACCCTGATCGACCTCATCAACCAGAAAATCCAGGCGGGGATGTCGATCGAAGCCTCCGGTGCCGGCGTGACGCTGACGGTATCGGGCGTCACCAGCGTCTAACGGAGGCCCTATGGCAACGAAACGCGCATCGCCGGCGCCAACGGTCAGTGCTGATGAGGCGCGCTGGCGCGCGCGTTCGGACGCCGACACGCTGGCCCAGGCGCAGGAAATCATGGCTGATCGCAAGCGGCTGTCGGCCGCCCAGCGCTCGGCGAAGGAACAGGCGACGCGGCTTGATCGTGTCGTGAATTGCGCGCCGAAGGGGCGCGCGCCAGTGAAACGCAAATAGGCGGAGGCCATATGCTGACAGGCAAGGAACGGGTGTATCTCAGTGAGGGCGGCTCGCCCGTCGAGCTCGACGAAATCGCCGATTTCGTGAACAGCGCGGGCGCGCAACCCAGCACCACGGCGCCGGCCGCGCTCGCGTCGGTCGCCGCGGTGGGTACCTCGACCGCTTATGCGCGCGCGGACCACGTTCATGCGATTCCGGGCGTCTCTGCCGGTAGCACGCGCGGGACGGTCCTGATCCAGCCGGCGATCGCCAACCTGACGGCGGCGCCCACGCAAGCCGACTTCAACAATCTGCTGGCCGCGCTTCGCCTGGCCGGCGTGATCTCGTCGTAACCACCAGGAGCACATGATGATGAAAGACCATCCGAAAGACCACGTGGAGCAGAACCGGCGCGAGCAGGATCGCGCTGCGAACCAGCTGGGCGCCGGCTTCGGCTCGGCGCATTCGAAGGGCGGCGGCAAGGGCGCGAAGCTGCCGCCGGTGCCGAGCGACAAGTCGAAGGGCGATTCGAAGAATTGAAATTCCCATGCGATCCGCTTTCACGGGCATGGAGATGTTGCGGGTAGGGCGCGCCTGGTGTAAGCGGATCGGCAATGCCGCTTCGAAAATCGCTTAGAATTGCCAACTAACAGCGCACCGGGCGCTCTCCCGGGGAAG
The DNA here is from genome assembly GCF_000959725.1 of Burkholderia gladioli. NCBI lineage: Bacteria > Pseudomonadati > Pseudomonadota > Betaproteobacteria > Burkholderiales > Burkholderiaceae > Burkholderia > Burkholderia gladioli. The sequence continues at coordinate 505,694 of NZ_CP009323.1, read as the reverse complement.
TAAGGCGCATCGGCCTCGCCAGCCATGAACGGGGCTTCCCCATGGCCGGCGTCGATACTTCCATCTATCAGGCTCTTCAGCAGCCGAATCCTGTCCAGGGCACGAGCAATGCCGTGGGCCTGGCCGGGCAGATCACGCAGACCCAGACCGCCCAGCAGCAGCTACAGGCGCGCCAGGGGCTCGCCCAGGCCTATCAGCAGGCCACCGATCCTCAAACCGGACAAGTCGACCGCAGCAAGCTCGCTGCGATCGTCTCGCAGGATCCGCGAACGGCCTGGACCACAGCCGAGACGATGCAGGGCGCCAATGCGGCCGCGCAGGGTGCGCAGACACTCGACCAGAACACGTGGTCGACGGCCGTCCAGAAGGCAAACTACCTGTACGGCCTGGCGTCGTCGCTCGGCCAGCAGACGCCCGACCAAGCGCGGCAGACCTTCCAGTTCGCGAAGGATGCCGGTCTGATCCATCCGATGATGGAGGCGCAAATCAAGGCCGCGATCCCGACCGATCCGTCGCAGATGCCTGCGTTTGCCGCCGACATGCAGCGCCGCTCGATGAGCGGATTGGAGCAGCTGCACGCCTATGGCGTGAACCTCGGATACGTGAACAACGGCCAGGCGAATATCCCGGTCAACATGAACGGCAATTCGCCGACGGCCGGCCAGCCGATCGCTGGCGCCCAGCCGATTCCGAATCAGTTGACGCCTGGCGAGCAGGGCGCGCTGGTGCCTGTCCAGCAGCCCGACGGCCGCACGGTCTACATGCCGGCCGGGGCGGTGCGCGCGGCCTCGGGCGCGCCGACGGCGCAGGGAGGTGCGGGGTACACGGGGCGGCCGCCCCAGCCCATGACGGCCACGAACGCGCCGGCGACGACGATCGGCCAGCAGGCCGGCGCTACGCAGTCGGCGCAGGCATATACGAACGCCGTGACCGCGGGGAACAACTCGCAGACCAATCTCCAGACGCTGGCCGGCGTGCGCCAGGCGATCGAGTCGGGCGCAAACCTCGGCCCGGGCGGCGCGGGTCTCACGCAGATCCAATCCTGGCTGGTCTCGCACGGCATGTCGCAGTCGGACGCCGCGAAGGTGCAGAACAGCGAGGAGGCGTACAAGCTGATGCAGCAGTACGCAAACCAGATGTCGCTCGGCGGCACCGGTACCGATTCGCGCTTGAACGCAGCGATCGCGAGCAACCCGAACCCGGCGTATTCGAAGAACACGAATCTGGCGCTCGTCGACCGGCTGCAGGCGCTCGAGCAGCAGACGCAGGACACGCGGGATGCGTTCCAGGCGTCCGGACTGACGCCCGACAAGTACCAGAGCTGGCTCCCGGGCTTCCAGAAGACGCATGGGATCGCCGTCTACCAGTTCGGCTCGATGACGCCGCAGCAGCAGGGAGCCTACCTCAAGGCGCTGACGCCGCAGCAGCGCACGCAGTTCGCGACCGGCCTGGCCGACTATCAGTCGCGTAGCGGGGGCCAGTGATGCCGAACCTTCCGGACCTGTCTGGCTTCGTCTCGGCGGCAGCCAGCAAATACAACCTCGATCCGTCGTTCGTGAATGCCGTTGTGCAGCAGGAGTCGAGCGGCAATCCGAAGGCGTGGAACAAGTCGGGCGGCGGCCAGGGCGCGGCCGGCGCGATGCAGGTGCGCGGCCCGGCGCTGTCGGACTACAACCAGGCGAACGGCACCAGCTACAAGATGTCCGACCTGCTCGACCCGGCCGTCGGGATCGACGTCGGTTCGTGGTACCTGAACCAGCAGCTCAGCAAGTTCGGCGACCCCGCGCGCGCCTTGTCGGCGTACAAGGATGGCGCGGCCTCGCCGAGCGCGCAGCAGGGCAGCTCGCCCTATGCGCAGCAGGTGCTCTCCCGTATTGGCTCACCTTCGGCCGCGCCGGCCGCAGCAGGCGTCGACACGTCCGGATATGGCGGCAGCGCCGGCGGCGCGTCGCAGAGCGGTGGCCCGGCCGCCCCGGCCGGCGCGCAGGGTGGCGCGGCCGCGCTCCTGGCGCAGTTCGGCTACGGCGCCGACGGCCAGCCGGCCACGCCGGCCGCCGGGCCGCAGAACGCTGCATCCGCGCCCCAAGCTGCCGCCACGCAAGGCTCGACGCCGGGCCAGGGCGGTGCCGCTGACGTGCTCGCGAAATTCGGATATGGCCCGGACGGCAAGCCGTCTGCGCCGGCGGCCACCGCTGCGAGCCAGACGACGCCAACGGTGGCCGCTGCCCCCGCTCCGGCCGCCCCCGCCCAGCCGACCCAGCAGCAGAAGGCGCAGCAGGCAATTCGAGACACGCTTGCTCAAGATCCGTTTTCGGAGGGGATGACCGACGGCGTGCAGAAGTTGATCGCTGGCGGAAATCAATTTCTCGCGCATTCGGCGAAGACGCTCACGGATACGTTTTCTTCCCCTGATAGCGCTCTTTCTCGGGTCGTTAACCAATGGTCCGGTTCGGCAGATCGGTTTGCCGCAAGCTCGTCTGCGCCGAACCCGAACGCACCCGGTTTGGTGGGCGCGGCTGGTGATTTTGTCGGCCAAGCCATTCCGACCATGGCACTTCCCGGGGGCACGGCACTTAAGGCGATCGCAGGCGGCGGTCTAGCGGGTTTGATTCAGCCTGTGGCGAGCAACGCGGCTGACAACTACTGGGCACAAAAGGGCGTTCAGGCGGGTCTCGGTGCTGCCAGCGCGGGTGTTGTCCATGGCGCACTAAACGTTGGCGCTGGACTGCTCAACTGGCGTGCTGCGAAGGCGAATCCCGATTCGCCGTTGCTCGCGCAGATCCGGGGCGCGCTCGGTGGCGATCCCATCGCGGCGCAGCCGCAAGCGCCGGTACCGGGCGTGCAGCCGACGCTCGCGGATCTCACGCAGAACGCCAACCTCGGCGCGATCCAGCGCAACCTCGCCGAAACGAATCCCCAGGCGTTTGCCGAACGCGGCGCCACGAACGCGGCCGCGCGGCAGCAGGCGTTCGATACCGCTGTCGGCACGCCGGCCGATGCGGCCACCGCGGCGGCGGCGGCGCGCACCACCGCTGATGCGCAGTATGCCGGCTCCGGGATCGACCAGCTGACGCCCGATCCCGAGCTCGCCGGCATCCTGCAGCGGCCGTCCATGGCGCCCGTCATGAAGCGCGCGGAACTGCTCGCCAACGAGTCCGGCGCCGGCAATCCGTTCCAGGCGCAGCGCGACGCCCTCCAAGCGCAGCACAACCAGATGTTCAACGACCTGGCCGGCACGCCGGAATCGGTTCAGGCGGCGAAGGATGTCCGCAACAGCGACGTATTCGACCGCTATCAGGCCGCCGGCGCGCAGGAGCTCCCGTTCGATGGTGATCTTGCGATGCTGATGCAGCGCCCCAGCATGCAGCGGGTGCTCAAGCGTGCGCAGAACCTTTCCGATGAGGAAGATGCGGGCCCGATCTTCATCCGCAACGAAGACGGCGAGCCGACGTCGCTGTCGGGCAATGCGGCCCACTACATCAAGCAGGGCCTGGACGATGAGATTCAGCTGGCGCGGGACAACAACCTGGGTGCGTCGGAGCGGCGAGCTATCACCAACACGCAGAGTCAGTTCCTGGGCTGGCTCGACAATCAGTCGCCCGAGTATGCGGGCGCGCGCGCGTCGTATGCGGAGCAGACGCAGCCGATCGAGGCACAAGAATACCTCCAAGGCCTCAACGTCACCGACGCAAACGGCAATGTCACGCTCCCGAAAATCGACAGCGCGGTCAAGAAGACCGAGCAACTGCGTGCGACGCCGGGCCTGAACGCGGCCAAGAATCTCACGGACGCGCAGATGAGCCAGCTGTACGCGCTGCGCGATGGCCTGCGCACCGCCGCGGCCGGCCCGGATATCTCGGCCTTCACGCCCGAGCAGATCCAGTTCGTCCAGCGTGCGCTTGACGACGAGCTCGCGAAGGGCACCAGTGGCGCGACGGCGAACCAGAACGCTGCGCTCCAGTCGTCCCGCGACCAGCTCGAGCAGTGGCTCGGCTCGCGCGCGCCCGACTACCTCGCTTCGAAAGAGACCGCGCAGGCCGGCCAGCAGAAGCTCATGGCCGACCAGTGGTTGCAGCACGACATCACCGACAGCATGGGGCGCCTCAACCTCAATTCGATCGAGCGGAAGGTTAAGCAGATCGAGGCTGCCCGGAAGGGCGAATCCGGGTCGATCGAGGCGGCGCGCTACGTCGACGACGACACGCTCGAGCAGCTGCGCGCGGTGCGCGACTCGCTGCGCGACGAGAAGATCACGGCGCCGAACGCGAAAGGCGGTTCGCCGACGTCGCAGAACACGAAGATCAAGAAGGAAATGGGCATGAACCGCCCCGATCCGGAAGCCGGAGCAGTGTCGGGGGCGCTGTCGCGCGCCACTGGCTGGGGGCTCGGCGGCGCGGCCGGATGGGCCCTTGGAAACCTGGTTGCGCCCGGCGTGGGAACAGCCCTCGGGCCACTCGTCGGTGCGAGCGCTGGCGGCGGCCTGGAACGCGCCTTTGCGCGCCGCGCCTTCGAGCGAGCATCGGATGCCTACGACGCGCGCATCGGGCGACTGACCGACATTTTCCTGAACCCGACGGCCGAGCATATCGCGGCACTGAACAACGGCACGCCGGTATCCAACCTGCAACGAGTGATCGACATGGCGCGCGGTGTCGACAAGAGCTCGGGGCTCCGCTCGGCGCTCAAGGGTGAACTTGTCCCGCGCTCACCCAAGGGGCTCGCCGCGGCCATCGGCGGCCAAGGCGGCAGCGCACTTTTCAACGTCATCAAACGCTGACAGATCGCTGTCCGTAGCAGTGTTCGGTCGATTTAATTAGGAGTTCATATGGTTGCCAAAGCAGTAGGAGTAGCAGGTGTCGCGGGCGCATTGGTGGGGGAGATTTTTCAATGAAGATCGCCATTGAGCCATTCACGCGCGAACTTGCTACCGAGATTATCCCGCTCGGGCAACAAAGCTGGGACGAGTGCTCGGAGATCAAGAAAGACACGTGTGCGTATCACGGGCAGCGTGGTCTCGCGATCGATCCAGACATCGACCAGTACCTGTATTTGGCCGACCACCAATCCCTGATCGCAATGACATTGCGCGATGGTGATCGCGCTCTGCGCGGTTACGCACTGCTGATCCTCTACAGGAGCCTGCACCTGAAAACCGAGTTGTGCGGGAACGTCGATACGTTTTATGTGCAGCCGGACCATCGCCAATCCATGCCTCGCCTCATGTCGAAGATCGAGGAAACGTTGCGTGATCGCGGCGTCAGCATCATCGGCTGGCCGGTGACGCGGACAGGAAAGTTGCACGACATTCTCCAGCGCCGCGGATACATCGCAGATGACGTGGTGATGGAGTTCAAGCTCAAAGATCTTCCTGGAGGTGAGACATGTGCGTAGCTGCTGCAATTGCCGGGGCAGGCGTCGCGGGCGCGGTGGCGACATCCTCCGCGGGATCGGATGCCGCAAGCGCTCAAGAGAACGCAGCGAACAGCGCCAACGCGACCCAGCTGCAGATGTTCAACACGTCGCAGCAGGATCTCGCGCCGTACATGAAGCTGGGCACCGACGAGATGCCGGCCTATCAGCAGGCGCTCACGGGCCTGTCGAGCATTGCGCCGTTCTCGTTCAACGGCAACGACTTGTCGAGCAATCCTGGCTTCCAGTTCGCGAGCACGCAGGGCCTCAAGTCCGTTCAGAACCAGATGGCGGCGCGCGGACTCGGGTATAGCGGCGCCCAGATCAAGGGCGCGGAGAACTACGAGACGGGTCTTGCCAACCAGTATTACCAGAACTACTACGACCAGGCCCTCGGGGCCTATCAGACGAACTACAACGTCGCCTCGGGCAAGGCCTCGGCGCTGTCCGGCGCCGTGCAGATCGGCGGCAACGCGGCCGCGGGCGCCGGCAACAACGCCATCAACACCGGCAATTCGATCGCGGCGAACACGATCGGCGCCGGCAACGCCTCGGCGGCATCGAGCATCGCGACAGGCAACGCGCTGAGCGGCGCCGCCTCGAGCATCGGCTCTAGCGCGCTCCTGAGCCAGCTGCTCGCGGGCCAGGGCAGCGCCGGCATGTACAGCACAACGCCGGCGGTCGCGCAGGGCACGACGAACGGCCTTTCCAACGCATGGGGGCTTGGTTAAGCATGGGCGCACCTCTCATACCTCTCGGCAAGGCTCAGTGGAGCGACGCAAACGGCTTTCCGCTGGTCGGCGGCCAGGTGCTGTTTGCGGTTCCCGGCACGTCCACGCCTAAGAACACCTGGCAGGATGCCGCGCAGACGATCCTCAACCAGAATCCGATCACGCTCGATGACCGGGGCGAGGCCATTATCTTCGGCACGCCGGGTGCCTATCGTCAGATCGTCACGGACCAGTCGGGCAATCTCGTCTATGACGTGCTGACGTATTGCGGCCTGGATGCGACGGCCGTGGCCTTCGGCGACGACACGCTTGCGGACCAGTTCAAGAGCAAGGTCGGGCGTATCTGCGACTCCATCTCGGAGCTGCGCTCGCTGTCGAGCGCCGTCTACTCGCGCGCGTTCGTGACCGGCTATCGCCAGCCGCATGATGGCGGAGGCGGCGATTACCAGGCGGACCCTAGCGACATCACCAGCGAAGACAACGGCGGCACGGTCATCGTGGCCGCCGACGAGATGCGCTGGAAGTTGCAGCTGATCGACACGGTGTCGATCAAGCAATTCGGCGCGACGGGCGACGGCGTGACCGACGACACCGCCGCCATCCAGGCCTGTCTCAATTGCGGGCTCGGGAAGTGGGTGGTTCCAGAGGGCAAGTTCTGCCACACGGGCCTGACGATCCCGCAGATCGTCGGCTTCTGCCTCTACGGCACGGGCCCGAACAGCACGTTCGTTCAGAAGGGCGGTGCGATCGGCTTCCCGTCGATGGCCGAGTATTGCTTCGACTCGCACGGCACTATCCGCGATCTCAATTTCGACGGCACGTCGGGGACCGGAAACACGCTCGATACCACGTTCTGCCAGACGCTCGACGTGCTGAACGTCACCTACAACAACGTGCCGACGGGCTATTGCTCGTTGAAGATGGACGGCAACCCGACGTCGAGCACGTATGCGCACGACGTGCGCGTGCGCAACATCCGGATCTATTCGACCACCGCCGGCAATGCCGGCATCGCGCTCGGTGCGTTCCATTCCGACGCGTCGATCGAAGGCTTCCAGATGAATGGCGGCTTCGTGGTGAACTACTGCCTGATCGCGGTGGATGGCGCACAAACCACCTACGTCTCCGACTCGCACCCCTACAACGCGAAGATCAATATCGTCCTGCTGCAGGGCAACAACACGCATTTCCGGTGGAACGATGTCACGTTCGATAACGCGCTTCAGGACACGTTCTACATGCTGAACTCGGTGAACAACCAGTTCACGCACTGCTTTTTCCAAAGCACGAACCCGGGCCGGCACGCGATCGTCTTCGATGGTTCGTTCAACAACAACCTGACGAACATCAAGTTCGAGGCGCCCTTCGGTGTAGCGGCCGCATGCTTTCAGGAGGTCAATGGTTCGAGCGGCAACAAGATGTCGCTCTTCCAGATTGATGATCCCGCGCACTGGACTGTGATCGCCAACTACACGGGCTTCGGAAGCTGGGTGACCGGCTGCCAGTCGTATGGCCCCTACAACGCGATTTACCCCTACGCGGGCACGGCACGGGTACCGCAGCCCCAAGGTGGCGGCGTCGACTATGGTGCGAACGGCGGCGCGGGTGGATTCACGAACGAGGGATGGTGTGTCGGCATGCCGGGCGTCATTTTGATGGCGACCGTGTTTACCGACAAGACACCCAACCCGGGCGAAACCTTCACGTTCAATATCCGCGTGAATGGTGTGTCGATCGCTGGCGCCGTGATGTCGAACGGGCAGTTCGGCGTGACGTTCGCGCCAGGCCCGCAGTTCAAGGTGAATGTCGGCGACCAAATTGCGTTCCAGTCGATTTTTTCGTCTGGATCCGGTTCGGCATCGCCTCGATACGTAGTAGTCCTGATCGGTTAATTGAGCGAGGAATATTGGAATGAGCACTCCCCCGACAGGCGACACGGGCACTCCGCCCACAGGCGGAAAGCGTCTCTGGGACATGACGGTCAACGTGCAGTCGCTGGTGATGGCGATCCTTGGCGGGGTCATCTCGATCGTGCTGGCCTATTTCGCGGTGATCTCGCGCGTCGACAAGATCGAGGCGCACTCGCAGACACAGGATGATCGGATGACGCGCATCGAGCAGACGCAGATTCAACAGAAGTCGGACACGAACCAGCAGCTGCGCGATATCAGCAGCGACGTGAGCTACATCCGCAATTACCTGCTCAACAACGCGGCCGGTAGCCGCGACGATACCCGGAGGTGGTCGAAGTGAAAATTCGTCTCGTCGAAGATTGGAAAGAGGCGTGGAAGTGGAGCGAGATGCGGCTGCTGGCGATCGGCGCCGCGGTCCTGGCCGCCATGCCGCACCTGTTCTCCCTCCTGTCGGACAACTGGCCGTCGGTGGCGCCTTGGGTGATGACCTACTTCCCGAAGGCGCCGGCCACGATCGTCCCGGTGATCGGTCTGGTGATCACGATGATCGCTCGAGTGCTGGAGGTGAGCCGCCATGATCAGTGACCTGATCGCCGCGGTGCTGGCGCTGTTCCGGCGCTCGGCGGCGCGGCCCGCTTCCCCTGATGCACCGCCCCCGGTGCCGCCCGGCGTGCCGGCGGTTCTGGCCGCCGTGCAGCCGATCCGGCCGGCCCTTCGGCCGGCCCTTCGGCCGGCGTCGCCCGACTTCTGGCCGCCCGCGGTACCCGTGCAAGCATCGCAACCGGAAACGCCCATCCAGCAAGCCGTGCCGGCCGGGCCGGTAGTCGACTGGCTCGCCATTTGCCGCCCGCTGTCGCAGCACTTCGAGAGCTGCTACCTGACCGCGTACCCCGATCCGGCTTCGCCGCTTGGAAAGGCGCTGCAGGCGCGCGGTATCTGGTACCGCGTGCTGGGCGGCATGGCGATCCCGGACGATGCCGAGCTGCGCGCGCTCAGCGGCGCGCCGTGGACGTGCGGCTGGGGCTCGACGGGCGCCGACGTGCGCCAGGGTACGGTCTGGACGCAGGCCACGGCCGACGCGCGCCACGATGAGAACCTGATCGCCTCCGCGGCGCTGGTGGATCGTGCCGTCAAGGTGGCACTGGCGCCGCATGAAAAGGCGGCCTTGACCAGCATCATGAACAACGTCGGGCCGGGCCGGGCGGCGCGGGCGGCCGACGAGGGCCGCGACGGGATCGTGGTTCTGGAGAGCGGCGCGCCGTCGACGCTGCTGCGCATGCTCAACGCCGGCGATCGCCGAGGCGCGGCCGACCAGTTCCTCGCGTGGAATCGCGCCGGCGGCGCCGTGAGCCTCGGCCTGAAGCGCCGGCGTGAAGCCGAGCGCGAACTCTTCCTTACTGGCAAATGGAGTGTCACATGAGCGCAATTCTCCTCTCGCTGTTCGCGAAATTCTGGCCGGCCGTCATCGGCGTGCTGGGCCTGGCCGGCGGCGCGCTGTTCGGATGGATCAAGACGAAGGGCGCGGCCGCGAAGGTGGCCACCGCCGGCCAGCAGGTGGCCCAGGTGAAGGAGCAGGCCGCGCAGCAGCAGGCCGACCAGGCCGTGGCGAATGCGGCGGCCACCCAGGCGTCTGCCGATGCGGTGGTGGCACGCCAGAAGATCGACGATGCCACCGCTTCCCAATCCCCCAAGGAGGTGCAGGATGAACTCAATAACTGGCGTGGTTAGCGTGGCAGTACTGGCGCTCGTCTCGGGCTGCGCATGGGCGCCGAAGAAGGAGGCGCCAGCGGCCGCGCCCAAGCCCGAGGTGCGCGTGATCGACACGAGCTGCCAGTGGGTGAAGGTGCTGCGCCCGGGGTGCTCCGACGTGATCGGCGACGACTTCGCGCGGCAGATCCTCGAGCACAACAAGGCCGGCGTGGAGCACGGCTGCTGGAAGGCGCCCACGAAATCGGCATGCCCGGTCACCACCAACTGAAGGAAGGAAGATGAGCACGATTGCAATGAACGCGGTTTCGTTGACGCCTGACCCGTCGGGGGTGGCGCAAAGCATCGGATCGTCCGTCTCGATCGCCTCGGCCCTGTCGCTGGGCGACGTGCTGACCGGACCGGAGATCCCGGAAGGCGCGACGATCCAGAACCTTACCTTGACGTGCGCCGGCCTGGACGGGGCGAAGCCGAGCCAGATCCAGCTCGAAATCGCATGCGGAGGGAAGGTGCTTGTGCAGGCCGCCCCGTCGCCTGGCTACACGAGCGCGACGGCCGCCGGTTTCGAGCCGACGCAGGCCAGCGGGCAGATGACGGTTACGGTGTCGCGCGCGCCGAAGATTCCGGCAATCGGCTCGGTGACGCTGATGGTGTATTACACGCCGGCGGCTGCCGCGTGACGGTGGCGAGGTTCCGCCTTCGGGCGGATCCGCTACAGGATGCCGTCAAGTCGGCATCGGTGGAACTCGGTGGGATAGAAGCGAGCATAGGCACCTACAACGTATTCCCAACGCTTGCCGTCGAACGTTCCGGGCCGATTCATCCCGAATCGGTGCTTGATTGAAATGTCCTGGATGTCGGTAGGGTGTTGCTTGATCAAGGCGTGGAACTTGTCCGCGTCCCGTTTCTGCTGGCGATAGTTGGACGCATACCAAACCCCTCCCCATATCGGAGCAGTAACGACGATCGCTGCAATTAGATAGACCAGCCCGACACCCGCAATACTCAGCAACCCGTAAATCATGGCGCGCCCCGTATCTCTGTTGGAGTATGCGCGAATTATAGGCAGCGGCTCGGCGTCCCGCTAGATACCGATGTGACCGAACTGCGTCCTCAATTCGTGGTAAACTTAGTAATGCTGTATGCATAACCAGTAGTTTCAAGCTGACCGGCGCGAGACTATTGGTTAAAAATCAAATACTTAATGCATATCCCACATGATCCAGTTCCAGCAGCAGGCCGCCTGAGCGAGCTCCGGTTGCCCGGGAGGCCTGTCACGCCCCGGCATCCGTCCCCATGCTAGTCTTCCGGTGTCGGCCGACCACACGGCCGGCCAACCTGGGAGAAACGACATGAAGACGTCTCGATGGCTGCTCGCGGTGTGGCTCACCGGTTCACTGGCTTCCTCGCTCGCGTTCGCGCAGCAGCCGCCCCATGGCGGCGACCACGGTCCCGGCCCCGGCGACCATGGCGGCCCCGGCGGTCCGGGCCAGCATCATCCGCATCCCGGCCATGGCGGCACGGCCGGCCACCCGCCGATGCGTCCCGCGCCGCGCGACGAACCGCCCGGCGGTTTCATCGAAGGCCATCGCGACTGGCATCGTGGCGATCGCCTGCCGAGCGAGTACCGGGACCGCCAGTACGTGATCGACGACTGGCGCAGCTACAACCTGCCGCCGCCGCGCCGCGGTTACCAGTGGGTCGGGATCGGCGGCGACCATCTGCAGGTACAGATCGGCACCGGCATCGTGCTGAGCATCGGCCCCTGAGCGCCCCCTCGTACCTCGCTGCCGGGAACCCGGCTCGCCAGGAAAAAATGCCCGCGTCGAGCGGGCATTTTTCATGATGTCGCGAGAAAAGCGAGCACGCGCGGTGTCATCGCGCGGGCGGCGGCCCGGTTTTCCGATCCGCCTGGTCGGGCGCTTCGTGGCAGTGCGCCGGCCACCACCAGCGCTCGATGCGCGCCAGCACCGCGCACACCAGCAGCGCGCAGACCGTGCCCAGCGTGACCTCGCCCAGCCGGATCAGCGGAATGTCCCACAGCGGGCCGTTGCCGGGAAACAGCATCACGATGGTGGCGGTCACGCCGCCCAGGCGCGCGGCGCTGCCCACGTCGAGGCACCAGCAGATCACGATGGTGGCGGCGATCGCGACCGCGTAGGCCAGCACGTGCATGCCGGCGTTGGCATGGCCGAGCGCGGCGCCGGCGAAGCCGAGCACGCCGCCCACCATCGCGCCGATGAACTGGTCGCGCGACAGGTTCATGGTGTCCGCGTATTGATGCTGGGTCACGGCGATCGCGGTGACGGCCGCCCACACCGCCTGCTCCGAGTGCAGCGCGAGGCCGATCCCGTAGGCGAGGCAGGCGCCGCACACGGCCTGCAGGGCCATCACCGCGCCCTGGGCCGCGCGCTGGCGCAGCGACATGCCCTTGAACAGCGAGGCCAGCGACTGCTGGATCTGGCGGCGCGTCTCGTCGAGCGTGCGGATCGTGTCCATCGCGTCCCGCCTCGCGCTCAGGCCGTCTTCGCCGGCGTATCGGCGCTGCCGGAGGTGTCGTCCGGGCCCGGATCGTCGAGCCCGGCATCGCGCGTCTCCGGCATCGCCACCGCCACCAGCGCCACCGCCAGCGCGCCGGCCACGGCCAGCCCGAAGAAGCTCATGGTGTTGCCGAAGTGGTCGGCCGCGAAGCCGGCCAGCGTGGTGCTGAGCGTCGCGCCGATCCCGGCGGCCAGCCCGAACAGGCCGATGCAGAGGTTGTAGCGGCCCTTGCCGCCGGCCACGTCGGCCGCGATCAGCGGCAGCATCACGCCGAACACCGCCGCGCTGATGCCGTCGAGCATCTGCACCGGCACCAGCAGGTAGGGGCTGCCCACCCCGGCGAACAGCAGGGCGCGCACCGGCAGGGCGGCGAAGCCGAGCAGCAGGATCGGCCGGCGCCCCCAGCGCTGCGCGGAGCGGCCGACCCAGGGCGAGAGCATCGCCACGATCGCCTGCGGGACGATGATGCAGGCCGCGATCACCAGTTGCACGTTGTCGCCCATGCCGGCCGTCACCTCGCCCGCGGCGAGGTTCAGCATCGCCGCGTTGGACAGGTGGAACAGCACCACGCAGGCCGCGAACACCAGCATGCGGCGGTCGCGCAGCAGGTCGAAGATGGTCTCGCGCTCGCCCTCGACGGCATCGCGCGCGCGCCCCTTGGTGGGCGCCACCACCGTGTGGGTGGGCTGGATCATCGCCAGCGCGACCAGCGCCGGCATGGCCATCGCGGCGGTCAGCCAGAACACCGCGCGCGCCGAGATGTATTCGCCCGTCAATCCCATCAGTCCCGCCGCCACCGCGCTGCCGATCGAGGCCCAGCGCGCGTTGCGGCCGAGCCGGTCGCCGAGGTTGGCGCGCCCCACCAGGGCGAACGAGATGGCCGCCAGGGCCGGCGTCAGCATGCAGCTGGCGAAGCCGTGGAACACCTCGGCCGCCATCACCGGGACGATGGTCGGGCTGCTGGCGAGCAGCACCGCCGACAGGATGATGGCCGCGATCGCCCAGGCGGCCGCGCCCTTCTTGTTCTTCAGCGCGTCGACCGCGGCGCCGCCCGGCACCTGGCTGACCATCGCGCTGATGGTGCCGATCGACAGCACCAGGCCGATCTCGCCCTGGGTCCACTTGTGCGAGGCGAGATAGGACGCGATGAACGGCCCGAAGCCCGTCTGCACGTTCGCGACGAAGAAGTTGAGCCAGTCGAGGGAGCGCAGGCTGCGGATGCTGACCGTGTTGCCGCCCGTCATCGATTGGCACCCGCGCTGCTGGAGGCCGGCGTCGCGGCGGGCGGCGATACGGCGATCACCGGCTTGTCGGCCTGGTAGGGCGGCGAGGCCTTCAGCTGGGCGTCGGACAGGTCGAGCAGGGCGCGCAGCGACTTGTCCTTCGGCGCGAAGCGCAGCGCCGACCAGCTCGCGGCGATGGTGCGCCGATCCGGGTTCACCAGGCTGCCGAGATCCAGCACCACCGCCTGCGGCTGCGCATCGCGGTCGATCAGCACGTCGACCACGCGGCCGATCTCGGTGCCGTTGCCGCGCTGCACGTCGGCATCGACGATCGGCATCAGGCCCGGCGTCTCGTCGGCATGCGAGGAGCCGCTCAGCGACACCGCCTTGGGGCGGTCGGCCGGCGGCAGCTCGCCGGCCGGCACGTCGAGCAGGATCGGCTGGCTGCGCCCTCCCGGCGTGAAGCGGAACAGGCGCCACGGGAAGCTGACCTTGCGGTCGCCGATGCCCATGAAGCCCTGCAGGTTGACGATCATCCGATTCGGCTTGCCGGCCGAGTCGGCGATCATGTCGACCGCGCGGCCGATCACCTTGCCGTCGCGGCGCCGCACCTCGCTGTCGAGCAGCGAATGCACCTGGTTGCGCTCGATGGTGCGCGTCTGGATCAGCGGCGGCGGGGGCGGCGGGGGCGGAGGCGGCGGGGGCGGCGGCGAGGGGCGCTTGACCACGCGCGGGCGCGGCGCCTCGCGGTGCGGCTTGCGCTGCGTGTCGCCGTCGTCGGGGGCCTCGACCTCGGAGGCGGGCTCGGGCGTGGCGATCGGCAGGCCGTCCTCGTCGAGCGTCTCGACGGCCGCGTCGACGATCGGCGCGGGCGCCTGCGGGGCGCGCAACAGGCTGCAGCCGGACAGCGCGAGCGTGGCGAGCAGCGCGGCGAGGATGGGCGCCCGGGCACGGGCGAAGATCGGTAAACGAATGGCTAGACGCGGAATGCCGCCGCTCATCAACTGGGACTCCATGGGCCGGGGCAGGCCGGGTAGACGGCGCTGCGGCGATTGATGGCCGATGCCGTGGCGGCATCGCGCAGGGCCAGAGTTTAACCTGTGCGCGCGGCCGGTTCGCGAAAACGGGGGACTGTAAGCTGCCCGCGGCGTGCGGGGCGGCATGTTCATGCGCCGCCGGCGGCCGCGCCGGGCCCGTGCGCGCGGGGGCGTCAGGCGCAGTCGCGGCTCGCGGCGACCTGTCTCATTTCGGCGGCAGCGTCTTCACGAAGGCGAGCGCGGCGTCGAGCAGGCGCCGTCGCACCGCGTCCTGCGCGCAGCGCTCAGGCGAGACCCAGATCCAGCCTGTCATCGGCCGCCCGCCGTTGCGCATCGGCTCGATCCCGTCGAGCGCGAGCGCCCAGCCCTCCCGGCCCTTGCCCAGGCGCACCAGCATGCCGTCGTGGCGCGCCGCGCAGAGCAGGTTGCCGTCGGACATCCAGGCCCAGCCGCCGAACATCGCGCGGCCGGTGATCCAGGCCTCGTCGCGCAATTCGTCGTTGACGACTTCCTCGAGACCGAGATCGCGTGTCATGCAGGCTCCTGGCGGGGGCGGTGGGATGTCGGGGCGATTGTAGGCGAGCGCGGCGCCTGGCGCATGCCTCGGCCGGCTGCCTAGGCCGCTCGCCTCAACCATCCGCCTCGGGTTCGAGCCCAGCCGCCGCGAACAACTGCTCGCGCAGCCAGCGATGCGCGGCATTCGCCTCGTTGCGCGGATGCCAGGCCGCGCTCAGCCCGAAGCCGGCCACCTCGACCGGCAGCGGCAGCAGGTCGAGCCGGTCGGCGAAGTGCAGCAGGAAACGCTCGGGCAGCGCACAGACATGGTCGGTGGCCTCCAGTACCAGCGGCGCGAGGTGGTAGTGCTGCACCGAGATCGCCACGCGGCGGCCGCGGCCGGTACGCGCCAGCAGATCGTCCATGAAACCGTGGAAGCCGCCGCCGTCGCCCGATACCAGCACGTGGCCGAGCGCGCAGTAGGCATCCAGGTCGGGCGGCGCGAGGCCGCGCGGATGGCCCTTGCGTTGCGCCATCACGTAGCGCTCATGGAACAGGGCGCGCGACTGCATGCCCGCCGGAATCGAAAAGTCCGCCGCGATCAGCAGGTCGGCCGTGCCGCGCTCGAGCCAGTGGGCGAAGCTGTCGACCGGCACCGCGCGGAACGCCAGGCGCAGCTTCGGAGCGCGCTGCGCGACGCGCCGCACCAGGTCCACGCCCGCCATCACGAAGCCGTTGTCGCTGGCGAGAATCTGGAAGGTGCGCGCGTCCTGCGCGGGGTCGAAACCGGCACCATGCGCGAGCGCTGCCTGCAGGCTCTGCAAGGCGGCGCGCAGCGGCTCGCGGATCGCCAGCGCGCGGGCCGTCGGCGTCATGCCGCGGCCGTTGCGGGCCGGCACCAGCAGCGGGTCGCCGGTCAGCTCGCGCAACCGCGCCAGTTGCGCCGACAGCGCGGGCTGGCTCAGGTGCAGCCGCGCCGCCGCGCGCGTGACGTTGGCCTCGGCGAGCAGCACGTCGAGCGAACCGAGCAGGGCCAGGTCCGCGCCGCGCAGCGACGACAAGCTATTTGTCATGTGGATGTCTCCCATATCGATAATCGATTTCAAATATACCAAGCGCGCACGCAGACTGTCGCCCTGACTCGAGGATCGAACCGGGAGGACCCCAGCATGGCAATAGCGGAACCCGAGCGACACGCGCTGCGTGCGCTCGCGAGCGCCAATTTCGCGGTGGGCGCGATGTCGTATGGCGTGGTCGGCGCGCTGCCCGCGCTGGCCGGCGCCTGGCGCATCACGCCGGGGCGGGCGGCGCTGCTGATGAGCGCGTTCTCGATCGCCTTCGCGATCGGCGCGCCCTTGCTGCAGATGCTGGCCGGGCATGCGCGGCGACGCAGCCTGCTGCTGGGCGGGCTCGTCGCGCTGGTGGCGGCGACGCTGGCCGGCGCGGCCGCGCCGGGCTTCGGCTGGCTGCTCGCCACGCGCATCGTGGCCGGCATCGGCGCGGGCGCGGTCAGCCCGCTGGCGAACGCGATCGGCGCCGAGATCACGCCCGTCGAGCGGCGCGGCAAGGCGCTCGCGGTGGTCTTCGTCGGCGTCACGCTATCGAGCGTGATCGCGGCGCCGCTGGCCGCGGCGATCGCGCAGACCTGGGGCTGGCGGATGGTGTTCGTGGTGCTGGCGGTGGCTTCGGCGGCCAGCGGCGGCTGGATCGTCTCGACCGTGCGCGATGCCTCGCGCGGCGAGCGCATGCGCCCGGCGAGGCTCGCGCGGCTCGTCGCGCAGCCGGCCACGGCGGCGGGCCTGGCCGTGATCGTGCTGCAGACGGCGGCGTTCTTCGCGACCTACACGCTGATCCTGCCGCTGGTGACGACGCGCTTCGGCGCCAGCGCGGCGCAGGGCGGGCTGGCCCTGCTGGTGTTCGGCGTGACAGGGATCGTCGGGAACGTGGTCGCGCAGCGCCTGTCGCTGCGCTACTCGGCGGAGGCCCTGCTGAAGCTCGTGATGCGCACCATGGCCCCGGTGTTTGTCGCGATCGCGCTGCTTGGCGCGGTGGCCTGGGGCGAGGGGCCGAGGCAAGGCTTGTTGCTCGCGCTGCTGGTGATATGGGCGCTGATGCAGGACCTGTTCTATCCCTCGCAGTTGCGGCGCGTGGTGTCGCTGGCGCCCGAGGCGCGCGGCATGGTGATCGCGCTCAATTCGTCGGGGATCTTTCTCGGCATTTCGCTCGGGGCGGGGATCGGCGGGCGGGTGGCCGATCATGTCGGGCTGGGGGCGCTGGCGCCCGTATCGGCGGGGCTGACGCTGGCGGCCCTGATCGCGCTGCTGGTGTCCGAGCGCTTCGTGGCACGTGCCGCGAAACGCGATTCGCGGGAGGCGGGGCGGGTGGTTTGCCGGGGTGCTGCCGAGCGTGCCTAGCGGCTTGGGGGAGCGGTGTGAGGCGGCGCGGCCAGTGTGCTGATGCACACTGGCCGCGTGCCCTTGTGCGTCGCCTGATGCGAGGCGCGGTTACTCAGTAGCCGTGCGTGACCAGCGACAGCACCGACAGGTCGGGATGCGAGCCGTCGACGATCAGCGCGCCGACCCGCTTCGCATCGGCCACCGCCTCGCCGGGCGTCGCGAAGCACTCCTCGCCGTTCGGATGGAACGGCACCGTATGACCGGGCAGGGATGGGCTCGCGCCGGGATGGCAGACGTAGGCGACATAGGTGTAGCGGTTGGCGACCGCGCCCGCCGGTTTGACGGTGACGTGGATTTCATATCCCTCGTAGGGGATCGGATCGACTTGGGTCGCGACCTCGAGCGTTGCCGGCATGATGGCCTCCGTGTCGCCGCGGACGATGCGCGGGGAGCGCGTACCGGGCCCGCGATGGGCTGCTTCACGATTTCATTCTAGGCGAGATTCGGGCCGGGCTGCGTAGCGTGCAAGCCGGCGACACATGACGGTATGTGTCACGCAGCCTTGCGTGTACGTCGCAGCAGCTTCGACGCCATCCAGATGATCAGCAGCGCGATCACGAAGCTTGCGACGAACAACACGCCCATCAGCACGTCTTCCTCTGTTTCGATGCCGTTCGCGTCCAACAGTTGGAACAGCGGCGCGAGCAGATCCCAGGCCTGTGCGCTCCCGACCCATCTCGCGAGCGGGTCGATCAGCGACAGCCCGAAGAAAACCGGAATGGCCAGGACAGTCGCCATCACGATGCGAGGAATGGTTGTCATCGGACGTCTATCGTGCCGTGGCAGGGGAGGTTCGTGCCTCGAGGTTGACACATCCAGCCACCCAGCAAAGATGACAAGAGGAAGCGGGTTTCTCCCCCGCTTTATGACATCATTGCCCTCCCGAACCGACGGGCCGCGCGCACTTCATCCTCGCAGGATCCGGCGCGCGTCGCTCACCGCATTCCAGGAACGTCGCCATGAATTTCAGGTCCTTGCAGTGCTTCGTCATCCTGGCCGAGGAACTGAATTTCAGCCGCGCCGCCGAGCGCCTGCATATCGCGCAACCGGCGCTGAGCCAGCAGATACGCTTGCTGGAGGAGCGGCTCGGCACCAAGCTCGTCGATCGCGCCAGGCGGCCTTTGCAGCTCACCGAGGCGGGCCACTATTTCTGCACCGAGGCGCGGCAGATCCTCGGCGCCTGGGAACAGGCGAGCCTCGGCGCGCAGGAAATCGGCATCGGGCAGCGCGGCTGGTTGTCGATCGGCTTCACGCGTTCCTCGATGTACAGCATCCTGCCGCCTGCCCTGAAGGCCTTTCATCAACGGTGCCCGGAAGTCGAGCTGAAGCTGTTCGAGATGCTCACCGAGGAGCAGGCCGACGCGCTGCGCGACATGCGCATCCACATCGGCATCGGCCGCCAGCCGCTCGACATGCCCGGCTGCACCTCCTATTCCCTGCTGCGCGAACACGTGGTGGCGGTGCTGTCGCCCGATCATCCGCTGGCGGCCAGGAAGAAGCTGCGCATCGCCGAGCTCGAGGACACGCCGCTGATCCTGTACCCGAAACACCAGAACGCGCAATTCAAGCGCACCGTGTTGTCCCTGTATCGCGATGCGGGCGTGACGCCCTTCGTCGCGCATCAGGCCTACGAGATCCAGACAGCGATCGCGCTCGTCGCTGCCGGGCTCGGCGTGACCTTCGTCGGCGAGTCGGTGGCGCGCCAGGGACGCACGGACGTGGTGTACCGCCATCTCGTCGGCCCCGGCGCCTCCCGCTGGTCGACGCTCGCCGCCACGTTTCGCACCGCTGACGATTCGGCCCATCTGCGCAGCTTCCTCGCCTGCCTTCCCCCGCCGCTGCAAGGCGAAACACTATAAGCAAAGCCTTATGAAAGCATAAGGAACGCGTCTTGGACGCGGGCCGCCATGCTTCCTATCATCGATTTTCGTGCCCGGCGCCGGTATGCATCGCAGATGCGGCCGGCCCGAGCCGGAAAACGGCGCAGGCCGCGTATCGAGCAGGGCCGCAGAGCCCTCGCGATTCGATGAAAAGAACATGGAGACGGCATGAGCCCATTCGACGAAGCAGCGACCATGCGAAAGGTGTACAGGCGGCTGATGCCCCTGCTTTTCGCGATGATGTTCTTCAACTACCTCGATCGCATCAACATCGGCTTCGCGGCGCTCGACATGAACAAGGCGCTGGGGTTCAGCCCGGCCGTGTTCGGCCTGGCGGGCAGCATGTTCTTCGTCGGCTACATGCTGCTCGAAGTGCCGAGCAACCTGCTGCTGCATCGCGTCGGCGCGCGCCGCTGGATCGCGCGGATCCTGCTAACCTGGGGCGCGGTGGCCGCCGCCACCGCCTTCGTGTTCGACGCCAGGAGCTTCTACGTGCTGCGCGCCCTGCTCGGCATCATGGAATCGGGTTTCCTGCCCGGCATCGCGGTGTACCTGACGAACTGGTTTCCGGTGCGCTACCGGGCGCGCGCGGTGGGCGGCTACATCATCGCCGGCTCGTTTTCGGCGGTGCTCGGCGGCCCGCTCTCGACGGCGTTGATGACCTATGCCAATGGCGTGCTCGGTCTGCAGGGATGGCAGTGGATGTTCATCCTCGAGGGCATCCCGGCCATGCTGCTGGGGCTGCTCACCCTGCGCATCATGACCGAGCGTCCCGCCGATGCCCGCTGGCTTGCCGACGACGAGAAGCGCTGGCTGGAGACGACGCTCGCGGGCGAGCGCGCGGCCCTCGGCGGCGCGGGCCATGTTCCGCTGCTGCGCGTGGCGGGGGACGCTCGTGTATGGAGCCTCGCCGGGTTGTTCGGCTGCGCGCTGGTCGGCATCTACGGGCTCTTTCTGTGGCTGCCGCAGATCATCAAGAGCTTCGGGCAGCTGAGCAATATCGAGGTCGGCTTCCTGTCGGCCGCGCCGCCGCTGCTGGGCGTGCTGGGCACCTTCCTCATCAGCCGCAGCTCGGATCGCAGCGGCGACCGTAGAAAGCATCTCGCCTTCGTCTACGGCATGAGCGCCCTGGCCATCGCGGGTAGCGCCTACGCGCCGAATCCGGTGCTTTCCTATGCGCTGCTGTGTGTCACGGGCTTCTTCATCTACGCGGGCAATCCGCTGTTCTGGAGCCTCGCCTCGTCGTTCCGGACCGGCGCGGCCGGCGCGGCGACCATCGCGCTGATCAATACGATCGCCCAGTTCGGCGGGCTGGTCGGGCCCTGGAGCATCGGCCTGGTGCGCAGCGCGACGGGCAATTTCAAGCTCGCCTTGCTTAGCATCGCGGCCTTCCTCGCGGTGGCGACCCTGATCGCCCTCCTGATGCGGATCAAGCACGCCGGCGGGGACGGCGCGTCGCTGCACGCGGCCGATCGCGCCGCCCACACCTGAACCCAAACGCAATGACACGGAAACCCAGCATGATCATCGATTGTCACGGTCACTACACCACCTCGCCGCCGCAGCACGAAGCATGGCGCGCGAAGCAGATCGCCGCGCTGAAGGATGGCCTTGCGCCGCCCGCGCGCCCCGTCATCTCCGACGACGAGATTCGCGAAAGCATCGAGGGCGGGCAGCTTCGAATCCAGCGCGAACGCGGCACCGATCTCACGATCTTCTCGCCGCGCGCGGCCGGCATGGGCCATCATCTCGCGCCGGCCGAGGCCAACGCCGTGTGGTCGAGCGCCTGCAACGAACTCGTGCATCGCGTCTGCGAACTGTTTCCGCGCAACTTCGTCGGTGTCTGCCAACTGCCGCAGGCGCCCGGAACGGGCCCGGAGAACTGCATCGCCGAGCTGCGCCGCTGCGTGCTCGAGATGGGTTTCGTCGGCTGCAACCTGAATCCCGATCCGTCGGGCGGCCATTGGTCCGGGCTGCCGCTCACGGATCGTTCCTGGTATCCGCTCTACGAAGCGATGGTCGAGCTCGACGTGCCGGCGATGATCCACGTGTCGTCGTCCTGCAATCCGAACTTCCATGCGACCGGCGCGCATTACCTCAACGGCGACACCTCCGCCTTCATGCAATTGCTGGAGGGCGACCTGTTCGCCGATTTCCCGACGCTGAAGTTCATCATCCCGCACGGCGGCGGCGCGGTGCCGTATCACTGGGGACGCTATCGCGGGCTGGCGCAGGACATGAAGCGGCCGCTGCTCGGCGAGCATCTGCTGAACAACGTGTTCTTCGATACCTGCGTCTACCACCAGCCCGGTGCCGAGTTGCTGGCCAAGGTGATTCCGGCGAAGAACATCCTGTTCGCCTCCGAGACGATCGGCGCGGTGCAGGGCATCGATCCCGAAACCGGCCACCATTTCGACGACACGCGTCGTTATATCGACGCGATTGAGTGGCTCGACGACGAGGATCGCCATCGCATCTTCGAGGGCAATGCGCGTGCCGTGTACGGGCGTTTGTCGGCCCAGCTCGAACGACAAGGATCGAACCAGGGAGCGGTGGCATGAATCCGTCCGGATGGCGCGAATACGAATCGGCGGCCCAGGCGAGTGCCGCCACGCTCGAGGCCCTGCGCGGGCTGGCGGTATCGCTGTTGAGCGACAACATGGCCCGTGCCAGCGGCGCGACCGGGCTGCGTCCTTTCCACCGGCCCAGGCCGATGGCCGGCACGGCGGTCACGGTGCGCACGCGCGGCGGCGACAATCTCGCGATCCATCGCGCCTTCGATCATTGCCGTCCCGGCGACGTGCTGGTGATCGACGGCGCCGGCGAGCTCACGCAGGCGCTGATGGGCGACATCATGGCGAGCTTCGCGCAGCGGCTCGGCGTGCAGGGGCTGGTGATCGACGGCGCGATTCGCGATGTGGCGGCGATAGGCCAGCGCGATTTCCCGGTCTACGCGCGAGGCGTGACGCATCGCGGGCCGTACAAGAACGGGCCGGGCGAGATCAACGTGCCGGTGAGCGTCGGCGGGATGGTGGTGCATCCGGGGGATATCGTGGTTGGCGACCAGGATGGCGTGCTGGCCATCGCGCCGGCGGACGTGGCGGCGGTGATCGAGGGGGCGCGCAGGCAGGCGGCCAAGGAGGACGCGGCGCTGAAGTCGATCGCCGAGGGGCGCTTCGATCGCTCGTGGGTGGGGGCCCAGCTTGATCGGATGATGAATGGGTGAGGTGTTGGCGGCCGGCGAGAGGACATGTCCCTCCTGAGCCGCCGATCTGCTACGGACGTTTCGATGCGCCCGACGAGCTTTGACGGTCGAGGCCGGAGCCCATGGCATCTGGCTCCGGACGCGGCGCTACTTCGAATCGGAATCGACTTCTTCCAGCAGCCATTCGATAAATCGCATCAGATGCACCGGTTTGTCCACGTCGATCGGCACGAGCGCATAGTACGTGGCGCCTTTCGAGCGGATATCCCTGAACGGGCAGCACAGGTTGCCGGCGATGATGTCGCTCGCAATGGTCGGAAAAGGACCGATGCCGCATCCCAGTCCGTCCATCACGGCTCGCAAGGTCACGAAGAAGTGATCGAAGCGAAGTGAGCGTGTTGGCCGTAGCGCCGGGACGCCGGCGGCCGCGAGCCAGTTTTCCCAATCGCGTGGCCGTGTTTCCGTGCTCAACCAGGTCTGTCTTGCCAAGGCCTCGACGAGATTCGCCTCGGACGTGGGGAACAGCGAGGGGGCGGCGATCACCGTATTCCACTCGGTGAAGAGCGGCTGTACCTGATATTGGCCGTCCGTCGGTGCCTCGCGCCGGATCGCCAGATCGAAACTGCCTCGGAAGGTGGGCTCCGTCGACAGCGTGGTCGACACCCGCACGTCCACGTCCGGCCAGCGCCGCGTGAATTCCGCAAGGCGCGGCACCAGCCAGCGCATCGCGACCGTCGCCGGCGCGCTCACGCGGATCACCTTGATCTGATGTCCCTTGCCGTATCGCTCCGAGGCGTCCGCGATGTGATCGAACGCGGAGCTGATTTCTCGCGCCAGGGCGAGTGCATGCGCCGAGGCGACCATTTTCTGCCCGTCGCGCATGAAGAGCGGCTGCCCGAGCCATTCCTCGAGGATCGCTATATGGCGGCTCACCGCGCCGTGGGTCAGGTTCAGCTCTCGCGCGGCCGCCGTGTAGCTACCCGCGCGCGCGGCGACCTCGAACACGCGCAGCGCATTGAGAGGGGGAAGATGGCGCGGCATATCGTGAGTTTTTTTGACGGATATTGCTAAATTATTTGCCTTGTGTCAGCAGATTCGACATCTTAGCATGCAATGAACCTAACTCAGGAATGCCTGCCATGAGCCGATCCATTACTGTCAACTCGCGCAACTATCGTCTTCCTTCCGCGCCGACCATCGTCGTATGTGTCGACGGATGCGAGCAGGAATATATCAACCAGGCCATTTTGGCCGGGAGCGCGCCTTTCCTGGCGTCGCTGACGGAATTCGGCACGGTGTTGAGCGGCGACTGCGTCGTGCCGTCGTTCACCAACCCGAACAATCTGTCGATCGTGACCGGTGCCCCGCCATCCGTGCACGGAATCTGCGGCAACTTCTTCTTCGACCGGGAGCGCGGCGAGGAGGTGCTGATGAACGATGCGAAGTACCTGCGCGCACCGACCATCCTGGCGGAGATGGCGCGCGCGGACATGCGTGTCGCTGTCGTCACGGCCAAGGACAAGCTGCGCTCGCTGCTCGGTCATGATTTGCAAGGCATCTGTTTCTCGGCGGAAAAGGCCGACAAGGTGACGCTCGCCGACAACGGCATCGACGACATCCTGTCGCGCACCGGCATGCCGGTGCCCTCCGTCTACAGCGCGGCACTTTCGGAATTCGTGTTTGCCTCGGGGTTGGCACTGCTAAGGAAGGAAACTCCGCATCTGATGTACCTGTCGACCACCGACTACGTGCAGCACAAGCACGCGCCCGGTACGCCGGAGGCCAATGCGTTCTACGCAATGATGGACGGCTATTTCCGCCAATATCACGAGGCGGGCGCCGTGCTTGGCATTACCGCCGATCACGGGATGAATGCCAAGACGGATTCCGTGGGGCGGCCGAACATCGTCTTCCTGCAGGATGTGCTCGATGCGCAGTTTGGCGCGGAGGCTGTGCGCGTGGTGCTGCCCATCACCGATCCGTACGTGGTGCATCACGGCGCGCTCGGCTCGTACGCGACCATCTATCTGCGCGACGAGGCGAAACGCTCCGAAACGATGTCCTTCGTCGCCTCGATACGCGGCGTCGAGCAGGTCCTGACGCGCAGCCAGGCGTGCGAGCGCTTCGAACTGCCGGGGGACCGGGTCGGCGACATCGTGGTGGTCGGCGAACGGCTCACGGCCCTTGGCAGCGCCGCGCAGCGACACGATCTGACGGGCCTGACGGTGCCGTTGCGCTCGCATGGGGGCGTGTCCGAACAGAAGGTGCCGCTGCTGTTCAACCGCAAGCTGGCCGGTGTGGACCCCTCGCGTCGTCTGCGCAATTTCGATGTGATCGACCTCGCGTTGAATCACGCCGGCTGACATTGCCGCGCGGTCCTGCCGAATCCCGCGACACCATAAGAACCCACAATCAGGAGACAACATGCCTAGCGGAAATGGGCGT
Source organism: Burkholderia gladioli (assembly GCF_000959725.1). Taxonomy (NCBI): domain Bacteria; kingdom Pseudomonadati; phylum Pseudomonadota; class Betaproteobacteria; order Burkholderiales; family Burkholderiaceae; genus Burkholderia; species Burkholderia gladioli. Next base: position 480,652 of record NZ_CP009323.1, on the reverse strand, counting down.
TCGTCCGATCAGTCGGACCAGGCCGGCGGCGCGCCCGTCAGGCGTGTCGTCACGGTCATCTGCGACAGCCTGCGGCGCGATCTTCTGTCCGAAGCGCGTACGCCGGTGCTGTGGCGGCTGGCGCAGCGTGGCACCTGGTTTTCCAATGCCCGCAGCGTCTTTCCATCGACCACGCGAACCAGCTCCGCGAGCATCGCGACCGGCTGTCATCCCGCGCGCCACGGCCTGGCCGGCAACTGCGTGATCCTGTCGGAAGGCGACGGTCTCGTGTGCTGCAACGTCGGCAACCCGACCTTCCGGGATCGGCTCGAAAAAGCGACCGGCCAGACGTTGCGCGTGCCGGTCCTCGCCGAGTACGTGAAGCCCGTCGGGCACGCGCTCATCATGTCGAACGTGTCCGCCGGCGCCGCTTATTTCCACGACCCGGACGGCCATGGCGAGGTGTTCCATCGGGCAGGATCGTATGGACCCGGGCGCATCCCCCTTGCGGACGACCCGCTACGACACATCCGCAGCGGCGCGGATGGCGATGCCGTGATGACCGGGCATTTCGTCGAGCGGCTGAAAGCGGACCCGTCCCTGGTGGCCGCGACGCTATGGCTTTCCGAACCGGACCACAGCGGGCATCGATCGCCGCTCGGGTCTCCCGAGCATCTCTGCGGCATCGATAGCGCGCAGCGATGCGTGGCGCGTGTCGCCGACGTGGTCGACTCATTGCGCGAAGCCGGGCAGGACATCCTGATGATCGTCGGATCGGATCATGGCATGCAGACCGTGACGGTCGAGGTGCCCGTGATTGCCCTGATGGTCGCCGCGGGGCTCAAGGATGCGCTCGACAGTCGCGAGGTCGTGCTGGCGCCCAATGGGACCGCGTTCACGGTCGGCATCGCCGACGCGTGCGCGCAGCGCGTCGGCGATATCGCTGCATGGCTGCGTGAGCAGCCATGGGTGGGCGCGGTGTACACGGGCGAGGCGCTGGGCAAGCTGGGCCTGGCAAGTTCCAGGGAATGCCGTATCGCCGTCACGATGGCCGCCGACAAGAGCCGAAATCCATTCGGCGTGGCAGGAGGATCGGCTTACATCGAGGACCCCGACGAGGCGGGACGCTATCTCGACCGCGGTCAACACGGTGGACTCGGCGCCCGCGAGCAAAGCCCGTTTCTCTTCATGAGCGGACGCGGATTCGAAGCAGGTGCGATCCGCGCCGAACGCGTCAGCCTCGTCGATTATCTCCCCACCGCGCTCGCGCATCTGCATGTCGATGTCGCCGGGCTGGATGGACGTCCACTGCAACTTCCACGGGATCGGAAAACATGTTGAGCAATCTGGAAATCGTTGGCCGGCTCCTGATGGCGGCATTGCTCGGCGCCGCGATCGGGTTTGAGCGCGAACGCCTGTCGTGGGCCGCGGGGCTGCGGACCCACATGCTGGTGTCGGTTGGTTCGGCGCTGGTGATGATCGTGTCCGCTTTTGGCTTCGAGGACATCCGGACCTTGTCGAATGTGGCGCTCGATCCTTCGCGCGTGGCGGCGCAGGTGGTGTCGGGCATCGGCTTTCTCGGCGCCGGTTCGATCCTGTTGCGCGGCGAAGTGGTGCGGGGACTGACGACGGCGGCCAGCATCTGGTCGGTTGCCGGCGTGGGGCTCGCGGTCGGCGGTGGGCTGTATGTGGGTGCCGTGTCGGCGACCGTCGTCATCCTGTTGATCCTGGCGGGGGTGAAGCCCCTGGAGCGTTTCCTGCGGCGAACCAAGATTCGCCGCGAGGTGGTGCTCGCGACCGACCGGGACACACTCGATCTGCAGGCGATCGACTCGGTGATCCAGTCGAGAGGGGCGCGGCTCAAGCAGATGATCGTGAGGCACAACAGCAGCGTCGAGGCGCGCGACGACGTCACGATCGCGATTTCACGCGTGTCGCCACGCTCATTCGCTGAGATCTGCGAACAGTTGCGCGCGACGCATGGCATCCATGAGGTGCGTGAAGTTCTCGATTGAGGTGGGAGCAAGGCATGTAGCAAGCATCGAGGTGACGGATATCCGTTGATTAGGATATCCAGGCAACGCGTGGCATCAATTCATAAAATCATATATCGGAGACAGGCGTGATTATCTATGGAACAGCAATGCTGGCGGTCTGTTACTTGGCGGGCCTCGCGATCGGCGATCTGCTCGGGCTGCTGATCGGAACCTCGGTCAACGTCGGTGGTGTCGGGATCAGCATGATCCTGCTGATCGCTCTGCGGTGGTATCTGTGCCGCAAGGGGGCGCTGCCGGCCGAAACGGATGCCGGGGTTGGGTTCTGGCGTGCGATGTACATCCCGGTGACCGTCGCCATGGCGGCGAGCCAGGACGTGAGCGCCGCGATCTCGGGCGGCCTCATCGCCTTGCTCGCGGCGCTCGCCGCGATTTTCATCTGCGCGTTCGCGATTGCGATACTCGCCCGCACCGGGCGCGATACGACATCGCTCGATGTACAGATGGCACACCAACTCGATGCGCGAGGGTGATGCGATGATTCAGGTTATCGAGAAGGTCCTGTCACACAATGGTCTGATCACCGGCTTCGCCGTCGTGGGCATCGTCATGTGGCTGGCGTTCATGGCGTCGAGACGGCTGACGTATCAGCGGGTTCACGGCTCGGCAATCGCGGTGTTCGCCGGGCTGGCGCTCGCATGGCTCGGCGGCCATTTGACCGGAGGCGAGAAGGGAATCGCCGACCTTCCGCTGCTTGCCGGCATCGGCCTGCTGGGCGGGGGAATGTTTCGCGACTTCGCGGTGGTATCGACCGCGTTCGAGGTCCAGGTCAGCGAAGCCCGCAAGGCGGGGCTGGTCGGCGCCGCTTCGGTGGTGCTGGGTACCGTGCTGCCATTCGTGGTTGGCGCAGGCGTGGCGTACGGGTTCGGCTATCGCGATCCGGTGAGCGTGACGACCATCGCCGCAGGAGCGATCACCTATATTGTCGGACCCGTGACCGGGGCGGCGATCGGCGCGAGCCCGGCGGTCATGGCGTTGAGCATCGCCACCGGCCTGACCAAGGCCGTCCTGGTGATGGTGGGCACGCCGCTCGCCGCGAACCTCATGAACCTGAAAACGCCTCGTGCCGCGATGATCTACGGCGGCCTCGCCGGAACATTGAGCGGTGTCACGGCGGGGCTCGCCGCGACGGACCGGCGTCTGGTCCCGTATGGCGCGCTCGTGGCGACGTTCCACAGCAGCATCGGTTGTCTTCTCGGCCCCACGCTCCTGTATTTCGCGACCAGAAGCATCATCGGCATCTGAGGCGGGCCGCCACTCCGAGATTTGCACGTTCAACTTCACATCAATGTCGACATTCGAATCCCTGACGGTCGAGCGCCGGGTTTTTCCGCCGCCGGCCGATATCACCGCGAACGCCACGGTTCCCGGCATGGACGCGTACCAGGCGCTGTGCGCCGAGGTCGTGCGCGATTACGAAGGCTTCTGGGCGCGGCTCGCCCGCGAGACGCTGACGTGGCAGAAGCCCTTCACCAAGGTGCTCGACGAATCGGCTGCGCCGTTCTACACCTGGTTCGAGGATGGCGAGCTCAATGCCTCGTACAACTGCCTCGACCGTCATGTGGAGGCGGGCAAAGGCGAGCGCGTCGCGCTCATCTTCGAAGCCGACGACGGCGTGGTCACCAGGCTCACGTACCGGGACCTGCTCGCGCGCGTTTCGCGTTTCGCCAACGCACTGAGGAAACGCGGCGTGAGGAAGGGCGATCGCGTGGTCATCTACATGCCGATGTCGATCGAGGGCGTGGTGGCCATGCAGGCCTGCGCGCGCATCGGCGCGACGCACTCGGTCGTGTTCGGCGGCTTTTCGGCTAAGTCGCTCAACGAGCGCGTGGTGGACGTGGGCGCGGTCGCGCTCATCACCGCGGACGAGCAAATGCGCGGCGGCAAGGCGCTGCCGCTCAAGGACATCGCCGACGAAGCGCTTGCCATGGGCGGTTGCGACGCCGTGCACAGCGTGATCGTCTACCAGCGCACGGGCGGCAGGATCGCCTGGGCCGAAGGCCGCGACCACTGGATGCACGAGCTGTCGAAGCTCGAGAGCGATAGCTGTGCCCCGGAATCCGTGGGCGCGGAGCATCCGCTGTTCGTCCTCTACACATCGGGTTCCACGGGCAAGCCCAAGGGCGTGCAGCACAGCACGGCCGGGTATCTGCTATGGGCCGCGCAGACCCTGAAGTGGACCTTCGACTGGAAGCCGACGGATATTTTCTGGTGCACGGCCGACATCGGCTGGATCACGGGCCATAGCTATATCGCCTACGGGCCGCTCACGATCGGCGCGACCCAGGTCCTGTTCGAAGGCGTGCCCACGTATCCGGACGCGGGCCGCTTCTGGGAGATGATCCGGAAACACCGGGTCACGCTGTTCTACACGGCGCCCACGGCGATCCGCTCGCTGATCAAGGCATCCGACGCCGACGCGAGGGTGCATCCGAAGCGCCATGATCTCTCGTCGCTGCGCGTTCTCGGCACGGTCGGCGAGCCGATCAATCCCGAAGCATGGATGTGGTACCACGAGAACGTGGGCGGGGGACGCTGCCCGATCGTCGATACCTGGTGGCAGACCGAAACGGGTGGCCACATGATCGCGCCGCTGCCGGGCGCCACGCCGCTCGTGCCGGGCTCGTGCACCTTGCCTCTGCCGGGCATCATGGCGGCGATCGTCGACGAAACCGGGCAGGAGGTGCCAAACGGGCAGGGCGGCATTCTCGTCGTGAAGCGTCCGTGGCCTGCGATGATCCGCAATGTATGGGGCCAGCCGGAGCGCTACAAGTCGGCCTACTTTCCCGAGGAGCTCGGTGGCAGGCTGTATCTCGCGGGTGACGGCAGCGTGCGCGACAGGGACACGGGCTACTTCACGATCATGGGCCGCATCGACGACGTGCTGAACGTCTCGGGCCACCGCCTGGGCACGATGGAGATCGAGTCGGCGCTGGTGGCGAACCCGCTGGTGGCCGAAGCCGCCGTGGTTGGCCGCCCCGACCACACGACCGGCGAGGCGGTGGTGGCGTTCGTGGTGCTCAAGACGACGCGCCCGCAAGGCGAGGAGGCCGAGAAGCTGGCCCGCGATCTGCGCGCGTGGGTGGGCAGGGAGATCGGGCCGATCGCGAAGCCGAAGGATATCCGCTTCGGCGAAAACCTGCCGAAGACGCGCTCGGGCAAGATCATGCGTCGCCTGCTGCGCTCGCTCGCCAAGGGCGAGGCGATCACGCAGGACGTTTCCACGCTGGAGAATCCGTCGGTGCTCGAGCAGATCAGCGAGTCATTCTAGGCGGCCGCGGTGCAGCGACGATGCAGCGCCGGCGGCCGGAAGAGCGGAGCTCGGCAGCCCCTCCCGCTTGTCGCGAGAGGCCGCCTTTCCCGAATCGGGCGCGCGCCGCATGGATCGCAAGGGAGCGGCCTGGATGACTATTTTCATCTGTCACCGGATGACCGGTGACTTTCATGAATTCGCCGGAGCGGGGCGGCGCTCGATGGCCCTACATCAGCACGATGTCGTACTGCTCCTGGCTCAGGTTCGATTCCACCTGCAGCGACACCGGCTTGCCGATGAAGTCGATCAGCATCGCCAGATGCTGCGATTCCTCGTCGAGGAACAGGTCGATCACCTGCTGCGAGCCAATCACGCGGAACTCCCGCGGATTGAACTGCCGCGACTCGCGCAGGATCTCGCGCAGCACGTCGTAGCAGACGGTGCGCGGCGTCTTCACCTGCCCCTTGCCCTGGCACACCGGGCAGGGTTCGCACAGCACGTGCGCGAGCGATTCGCGAGTGCGCTTGCGCGTCATCTCCACCAGCCCGAGCTGCGAGAAGCCGTTCACCGTCACGCGCGTGCGATCGCGCGACAGCGCCTTCTTCAGCTCGCCGAGCACGGCGTCGCGATGCTCGGCGTTCTCCATGTCGATGAAGTCGATGATGATGATGCCGCCGAGGTTGCGCAGCCGCAGCTGCCGCGCGATGGTATGCGCGGCCTCGAGATTGGTCTTGAAGATGGTGTCGTCGAAGTTGCGCGCGCCGACATAACCGCCGGTGTTGACGTCGATGGTCGTCATCGCCTCGGTCTGGTCGATCATCAGGTAGCCGCCCGACTTCAGGTCGACGCGCCGCGACAGCGCGCGCTGGATCTCGGCTTCGATGTTGTAGAGATCGAACAGCGGCCGCTCGCCCGTGTAGTGGTGCAGCCTCGCGCTGACCGCCGGCGTGAACTCGCGCGCGAAGCTCGACAGCCGCGCGAAGGTCTCGCGCGAATCGACCTGGATCTTGGAGGTGTCGTCGTTGGCGAAATCGCGCAGCACGCGCTGCGCCAGGTCGAGATCCTGGTAGAGCAGGCTGGTGGGCGGCAGCCGCTGCGCCTGCGCGACGATGGTCGCCCAGGTCTTGCGCAGATAGGTGACGTCGGCGCCCAGTTCCTCGCCGGTGGCGTCCTCGGCGATGGTGCGCACGATGTAGCCGCCTTTCTCCTCGGCCGGGATCACGGCGGTCAGGCGCGCGCGCACCGCCTCGCGCTCGGCCTCGCTCTCGATCTTCTGCGAGATGCCGATATGCGGTTCCTGCGGCAGGTAGACCAGCGTTCGTCCGGCGATGCTGACCTGGGTCGAGAGCCGCGCGCCCTTGGTGCCGATCGGGTCCTTGATCACCTGGACCATCAGCGTCTGGCCCTCGTACACGGTCTTCTCGATCGGCTGGTGTGGCGTGCTGTTGTGCGTGTCGCCCGGCAGGCGCGGCTGCCAGATGTCGGCCACGTGCAGGAAGGCGGCGCGCTCCAGGCCGATGTCGATGAAGGCCGACTGCATGCCCGGCAGCACGCGCACCACCTTGCCGAGATAGATGTTGCCGACGCGGCCGCGCGAGAGCGTGCGCTCGACGTGAAGCTCCTGCACCGCGCCTTGCTGCACGAGCGCGACCCGCGTTTCCTGCGGTGTGATGTTGATCAGGATTTCTTCGTTCATGGTGGGCTCAGAAGGCGACGCGCGCCGCGCGCAGCAGCGCGGCGGTCTCAAAAAGGGGCAGACCCATGATACCGGAATGCGAGCCGTCGATTCGCTCGACGAACTCGGCGGCCCGGCCCTGGATCGCGTAGGCGCCGGCCTTGCCGAACGGCTCGCCGCTGGCCACGTAGCGCGCCAGCGCCTCGGCGCCGACCGCCGCGAACTGCACCACCGAGCGCGACAGCGCCGGCATCAGCGGCTTGCCCTCGGCATCGACCACGGCCAGCGCGGTCAGCACCTCGTGCCGGCGGCCGGCCAGGCGCGCCAGCATCGCCAGCGCCTCGTCGGCCGAGGCGGGCTTGCCGAGGATCTTGCCGTCGATCGTCACCGTGGTGTCGGCCACCAGCACCGGCGCGGCCGGCAGCGCGCTGGTCACCAGCCGCGCGCGCGCCGCGTCGGCCTTGGCCGAGCACACGCGTACCACGTAGTCGTCGGCCGCCTCGCCGGCCAGCTCGGCCTCGAGCGCCTCGGCATCCTCGTCGGGACGCGGCAGCAGCAGCTCGAAGGCCACGCCGAGCTGGCGCAGCAGCTCCTGCCGGCGCGGGCTCTGCGAGGCGAGATAGACGAACGGGTAGGTCGAATCGGGCAGGAGGCGGTCGGACATCGTCATGGTTCTCGTTGGGGCACATGACGGCGCGCGAACGCGGCGCGTCATGCGCGGTGGTAGGGGTGATTCTGCGTGATGCTCCACGCGCGGTAAAGCTGCTCGGCCAGCAGCACGCGCACCATGCCGTGCGGCAGCGTGAGACTGGAGATCCGCAGCAGCAGGTCGGCGCGGGCCTTGAGCTCGGGATCGAGCCCGTCGGCGCCGCCGATCACGAAGGCCACGTCGCGGCCGTCCTGCTGCCAGCCCGGCAGCGCCTGGGCGAGCTGCATCGAGGTCCAGTCGCGGCCGCGCTCGTCGAGCGCGACCAGCCGCGCGCCCTTGGGCAGCGCGGCCTCGATCCTGACGCGTTCGGCGGCCATCACGCTCTCGGCGCCGCGGCCGCCCGAGCGCAGCTCGGGCTTGAGCTCGCGCAGCTCGATGCGCAGCTCGGGCGGCATGCGCCTGGCGTATTCGTCGAACCCGTCGGCTACCCAGCCGGGCATCTTGTGGCCGACCGCGACGATGTGCAGCTTCATGGCTTCAAGCCTGCTTCGGAGGCGAGGACCGACATCGGCGGCACGGCTTCAGCGACGGCGCGCGGCGGTCTTGCGGGCCGGGCGGGCGGCCGGCGCGGCCTCTTCGCCGTCCTCCTCCTCGTCGGCTTCCGAGGCGCGCGCGGGGCCGCTGCCGCCGAGCTTCAGGCGCACCGGCTTGTCGCCCCAGATCTCTTCCAGGTTGTAGTACTGGCGCAGGGCCGGCTGGAGGATGTGGACCACGGCGTCGCCGCAGTCGACCAGCACCCATTCGCCGGTGTCTTCGCCTTCGGAGCTGACCACGTCGCCGCCGGCTTCCTTGACCTTCTCGCGCACGCTGGAGGCGAGCGCCTTGGTCTGGCGGTTCGAGGTGCCGCTGGCGACGATCACGCGATCGAACAGTTCGGTCAGGTGGCTGGTGTTGAACACCTTGATGTCTTGCGCCTTGACGTCTTCGAGGGCGTCGACGATCACGCGCTGCAGTTTGCGGATATCCATATCAGGGATGGTAGAGACGATGTTGAAGAATATAGGCCCAGACGGCGGCGGGCACGTGTTCGGCCTGAGCGTCGGGGACTTGGGCGCGTCGCGCGATGCATTCGCGCAGATGCGCGCGGATATCGGTGGCGGCGATATCGAAGGCGAGCGTGGTATCGACCAGCACGCGCCCGGCCGGGCTCGCTTGCAGCTCGGCCGCCTCGGCGCGGCGCGCGGCGATTTCGGCGGCCACCACGGGCGGCGCCGCCGACAGCTCGAAGCCGGGCCGCGTGGCCACGCACAGATGAGCCAGCTCGAACAGGCGCCGCCAGTCGCGCCAGGTATCGAGCCGCACCAGTTGGTCGGCGCCGATCACCAGCGACAGCGAGGCCTCGGGGCCGACCCGCTCGCGCCAGCGCAGCAGCGTCTCGGCGGTATAGGTCGGGCCTTCGTGCTCGATCTCGTCGGTGGCCACCGTCACCTGCGTGCCGGGCAGCGCCAGCGAGGCGGCCGCGGCGCGCGTCATCGCCAGCCGGTGCCCGGCGGCCGACACGTCGCGCTTCTGGTAAGGCTGGCCGGCCGGCATCAGCACCAGCTCGGTCAGCCCCAGCACCTCGGCGAAACGACGCGCGAGCGCGAGATGCCCGTCGTGGATCGGGTCGAAGGTGCCGCCGAGGATGCCGATCCGGCGCGGCAGCGGAGTCGGTCGAGCTTGGGTATCCAGAACGGGTCCTTTTCGGTCAGGGCTTTCCATGGGAACGGGCGAGCGGCTCACAGCCAGTCGCGCGGCACCAGGAAATCGCTGTACAGGCGCGCCTCCGGCGTGCCTGGCTCGGGCTGCCAGTCGTAGCGCCAGCTCGCCAGCGGCGGCATCGACATCAGGATCGACTCGGTGCGCCCGCCGCTTTGCAGGCCGAACAGGGTGCCGCGGTCGAATACCAGGTTGAATTCGACGTAGCGGCCGCGCCGGTAGGCCTGGAACTCGCGCTCGCGCTCGCCATAGGGCGTGTCGCGGCGGCGTTCGACGATCGGCAGGTAGGCGGCGAGGAAGGCGTCGCCCACGCCCTGCATCAGCGCGAACGAGCGCTCGAAGCCGGGCTCCGACAGGTCGTCGAAGAAGATCCCGCCGATGCCGCGCGTCTCGTTGCGGTGCTTGAGGAAGAAATACTCGTCGCACCAGCTCTTGAAGCGCGGGTAGTACTCGCCGCCGAACGGCGCCAGCGCATCGCGGCAGGCCGCGTGGAAGTCGCGCGCGTCCTCCTCGTAGCCGTATACGGGCGTGAGGTCCATGCCGCCGCCGAACCAGAAGATCGGCGCCTCGCCGGCCTTGGTGGCCACGAACATGCGCACGTTCATGTGCACGGTCGGGCAATGCGGGTTGCGCGGATGCAGCACCAGCGACACGCCGAGCGCCTCGAAACCGCGCCCGGCCAGTTGCGGGCGCGCCGCGCTCGCCGAGGGCGGCAACGCGTCGCCGGAGACGTCCGAGAAGCCGATTCCCGCGCGCTCGAAGAACGCGCCGTTCTCGAGGATGCGTGTGCAACCGCCGCCGCGCAGGCGCTCCTCGGGCCCGCGCCGCCACGCGTGCGTGGCCAGCGGCGTGCCGTCGAAGGCGCCGAGCGCGTCGGCGATGCGGGACTGCAGCGTTTCCAGATAGGCGCGTACGCGCTGCGTGTCGAAAGTCGAATCGGTGCTCATGGCTTCGGAAAGGGGGCGCGGACGATGCGGCGCGGATATCGATTGCCGGATTGTAGACCTTCCGCCGGCAGCGGCCAGGCGCGCGCGGCGCGCCATGAAAAACGCCGCCCGGCACGGATGCCGGGCGGCGCGCTCGGGCCTCAGCCCTGCTTGCGGTTCAGCGCGCGATGGCCGATGTCGCGGCGGTACTGCATGCCTTCGAAGTTGATCTGGTTGATCGCGTCGTAGGCGGCCTGCTGCGCGCCGCGCACGGAGTCCGACAGGCCCACCACGCACAGCACGCGGCCGCCCGAGGTGACCAGCTTGTCGCCGTCGAAGCTGGTGCCCGCGTGGAAGGTGACCGAATGGCCGTTTTCCTCGGGGATGTCGTTGATGCGATCGCCCTTGCGCGGCGCGTCGGGGTAGCCGTGCGCGGCCAGCACCACGCCCAGCGCGGTGCGACGGTCCCATTCGAGCTCGACCGTGTCGAGCGTGCCGGCGATCGCTTGCTCGACCACCTTCGAGAAATCGCTCTTCAGACGCGCCATGATCGGCTGGGTTTCCGGGTCGCCCATCCGGCAGTTGAATTCCAGCGTGCGCGGATTGCCGTCCTTGTCGATCATCAGGCCGGCGTAGAGGAAGCCGGTGAAGCGGATGCCGTCGTTCTCCATGCCGCGCACGGTCGGCATGATGATCTCGCGCATCACGCGCGCGTGCATCTGCGGCGTGACGATCGGCGCGGGCGAGTAGGCGCCCATGCCGCCCGTGTTGGGGCCGCGGTCGCCGTCGAGCAGGCGCTTGTGGTCCTGGCTGGAGGCCAGCGCCAGCGCATGCTTGCCGTCCACCATCACGATGAAGCTGGCTTCCTCGCCGTCGAGGAATTCCTCGATCACCACGCGCGCGCCGGCGTCGCCGAGCTTGTTGCCCGACAGCATCATGTCGACCGCCTCGTGCGCCTCGTCCAGCGACATCGCCACCACCACGCCCTTGCCGGCGGCCAGGCCGTCGGCCTTGACCACGATCGGGGCGCCCTTGGCGTCGATGTAGGCATGCGCGGCGGCCGCCTCGGTGAAGGTCTCGTATTCGGCGGTGGGGATCCCGTGACGCTTCATGAATGCCTTGGCGAAGTCCTTCGAGCTCTCGAGCTGCGCCGCTTCCTTGGTCGGGCCGAACACTTTCAGGCCGCGCTGGCGGAAGTGGTTGACGATGCCGGCCGCCAGCGGCGCTTCCGGGCCGACCAGGGTGAAGGCGACCTGCTCGTTCTCGGCGAAATCGGCGAGATCGTCGAGCGAGCTCAGCTCGATGTTCTTCAGGCGCGCATCCTGCGCGGTGCCGCCGTTGCCGGGCGCAACGTAGACGGTCTGAACGCGCGGCGACTGGGCGAGCTTCCAGGCGAGCGCATGTTCGCGGCCGCCGGAACCGACGACGAGTAGTTTCATGGGATTCCCCGCAGACTAGAAAATAGGGCGGCCGGCGCGCGTCGAGCGGGCCGGCCGCGGAACCTGGCGGTGGCCGCCTTTCACGCGAAAGACGGACCGGTGCGCGTTCATTCGTCGACGATGAGCGCGTTGGTGTAGACCTCTTGCACGTCGTCGAGGTCCTCGAGCACGTCGAGCAGCTTCTGCATCTTGACGGCGTCGTCGCCGCTGAACTCGACCTCGTTCTGCGGCTTCATGGTCACCTCGGCCAGCTCGGCCTTGAAACCGGCCGCTTCCAGCGCGTCCTTCACCTTCGAGAATTCCTGCCAGTCGCACAGCACCTCGATGCTGCCGTCCTCGTTGGTGTTGACGTCGTCGGCGCCGGCCTCGAGCGCGGCTTCCATCAGCGCGTCCTCCGAGGTGCCGGGGGCGAACAGGAACTGGCCGACGTGATCGAACATGAAGGCCACCGAGCCGTCGGTGCCCATGTTGCCGCCGTACTTCGAGAACGCGTGGCGGACTTCCGCGACGGTGCGCACGCGGTTGTCGGTCATGGTGTCGACGATGATCGCCGCGCCGCCGATGCCGTAGCCCTCGTAGCGGATTTCCTCGTAGTTCGCGCCGTCCGCGCCGCCCACGCCACGATCGATCGCGCGCTTGACGTTGTCCTTCGGCATGTTGGCGTCGGCCGCCTTGTCGACCGCCAGGCGCAGGCGCGGGTTCGAGTTCGCGTCGCCGCCGCCCAGGCGGGCCGCCACCTGGATTTCCTTGATCAGGCGCGTCCAGACCTTGCCGCGCTTGGCGTCGGCCGCTGCCTTCTTATGCTTGATGTTGGCCCATTTGGAATGACCAGCCATACCAGTTCTCCGTCACCCGCGCCGTGCGGCGGGCATGTCTTAAGCGATGTGTTGCGGGGCGCCCGATGGCGCCGCCGCGAGATGTCCCGGCTTCGCGTCCCGCCCGCGCGCATCGGGGGCGGCGGGATCGGCGCGGCCCTGGCCGGGCCACGGACGCGAAGCGGGCGATTTTACCATGCGGCGAAGCGCGCGCCGGGCGCCGCGCACGGGGTGGGCCGCGGCGGCTTCGGCGCCCCGGATGCGGGGCGGGGGCGGCGCGAGGAGGATGGCGAGGCGGCGCGCTCGGCCGGCGGGCTTGTCCCGCCGTGAGGCGGGACAGTGGGCAAGGGCGATGCGCCTAGTTCTTGGTGCCGAACAGGCGGTCGCCGGCGTCGCCCAGGCCCGGGATGATGTAGGCGTGCTCGTTCAGGTGCGAATCGAGCGAGGCGACATAGACCTTCACGTCCGGATGCGCCTGGCGGAACACCTCGATGCCCTCGGGCGCGGCCACCAGGGCCAGGAACGAGATCCGCTCGCCGGGCACGTTGCGGCGCTTGAGCACGTCCACCGCGTGCACCGCCGAGTAGCCGGTGGCGATCATCGGGTCGCACAGGATGAAGTTGCGGTCCTCCAGGTCGGGCAGGCGCACCAGGTATTCCACCGGGCGGTGGTCGTCGGCGCGGAACACGCCGATATGGCCGACGCGCGCCGAGGGCACCAGGTCGAGCAGGCCGTCGGACATGCCGATGCCGGCGCGCAGCACCGGCACGATCGCCAGCTTCTTGCCGGCGATCACCGGCGCGTCGATCTCGACCAGCGGGGTTTCGACCCGTTTGGTGGTGATCGGCAGGTTGCGGGTGATCTCGTAGCCCATCAGCATCGTGATCTCGCGCAGCAGCTCGCGGAAGGTGCGCGTGGACGTGTCCTTGTCGCGCATGTGCGTGAGCTTGTGCTGGATCAGCGGGTGATCGAGGATGAAGAGGTTCGGAAAGCGGCTGTCCTGGGTCATGACGGGCGGCGTGCGGCAGAAAGAGGGATCGTCTGGTTCGGGGAGCGCGGCGCGGATGGCGCCGGCTCGGTGGCGCAAGTTTACCGAAGATGGCGGCCGCGATCCGGATATTATCGACCTCTCTCGCGCGGCGAGCCCGCCGGTGGTCCGGCAAGGCCGCCCGCGCCCGGCTCGCGCCGGCATGCGGGGCGGCCGGCGCGGCGGCCCCGGGCCGGCGGCGACGCGCTCCGGAGCGGCCGCGGCCGCCCACTGACTGCAAGGACAGGCTCGAATGGATCTCGGCATCGCAGGACGGACCGCGCTGGTATGCGCGGCCAGCAAGGGACTCGGACGCGGCTGCGCTCAGGCGCTGGCCGCCGAGGGCGTGAAGCTCGTGATCGTGGCGCGTACCCAGGAGACGCTCGACGCTACCGCCGAGGCGATTCGCCAGGCGACCGGTGCCGAGGTCACCGCGGTGGCCTGCGACATCACCACCGCGGCCGGGCGCGAGGCGGCGCTGGCCGCCTGCCCGCAGCCCGACATCTTGGTCACCAATGCCGGCGGGCCGCCGCCGGGCGACTTCCGCGATTTCTCGCGCGACGACTGGATCCGCGCCGTCGACGCCAACATGCTCACGCCGATCGAGCTGATCCGCGCCACCGTGGACGGCATGATCGCGCGCCGCTTCGGGCGCATCGTCAACATCACCAGCTCGGCCGTGAAGGCGCCGATCGACGTGCTGGCGCTGTCCAACGGCGCGCGCTCGGGGCTCACCGGCTTCGTGGCGGGGCTCTCGCGCAAGGTGGTCGAGCACAACGTGACGATCAACAACCTGCTGCCGGGCCTGTTCGACACCGATCGCATCAAGACCACCCTGGCGGCCTCGGCCAAGGCGGCCGGCGCCAGCGTGGACGAGGTCCGCGCGCGCCGCACCCAGGAGATCCCGGCGCGCAGGCTCGGCCAGCCCGACGAGTTCGGCGCGGCCTGCGCCTTCCTGTGCAGCGCGCATGCCGGCTATATCACCGGTCAGAACTGGCTGATCGACGGCGGTTCCTACCCCGGCACGTTCTGAACCTTGGCGGCCGGCGGCGTGCCGCCGGCCCTGTTTCCACCCACGAGGATTCACCCGCATGGAAGCACCCCGGATCGCGCTGATCGCGCACGATGCGAAGAAGGACGAAATCGTCGCGCTGACGGGCGCCTATCGCGACACGCTCGCGCAATGCACGCTGGTGGCCACCGGCACCACCGGCAGCCGGATCGCCAGCGCCCACGGGCTGGAGGTGGAGCGCAAGCTGTCGGGGCCGCTGGGCGGCGACCAGCAGATCGGCGCCGAGCTGGCCTCGGGCCGCGTCCACATGGTCATCTTCCTGCGCGACCCGATGACGGCGCAGCCCCACGACCCCGATATCAACGCCCTGGTGCGCGTGTGCGACGTGCACGACGTGCCGGTGGCCACCAACGTGGCCACCGCGCGGGTGTTGCTCGACACGCTCACGCGCACGCTGGCGAAGGGCTGAGCGCGGGCCGGGGCGCGGCCGATTCGGCGGCGGCCGCCCCGGTCGCGCCGGCACGAACCGGAGCGGTTCCCGCCGAGCCTCAGTTGGCCTGCTGTATCAGCAGGGTGGCCTGGCCGCTGTTGTCGGAGCAAACGTCATCGGACGTGTAGGCCCACAGGTTGGCGTTGCCGCTGCCGCCCACATCGACGACGATCGGCTGCTGCCTGACGGACACGCCCCAGCGAGCGTTCCCCCAGCCGCCCTGGACAATCACGCCATCGATCAGGCAGCCGGGGGTGACGTTGCCGCCGGAGCAGCTCATGCTGTCGCTCGAGAGCGACATGACGTAGCGTCCCGGCGCCAGTTGGAAGGTCGCCGGTGCGCCGTACGGCGAATTCGGGTTGAGCGCGCCCTGGATGCAGTTCTGCCTGGCGTCGATCGTGATCGAGGTGGCCGCGTTGGCGGAAACCGACGCGAGGGCGAGGAGGAAGGTGGAAATGATGGGCATGCGCATGGCTCGGATCCTTTGTTATGGGTTGAAGATGCAGCACCTTGACAAGTCGGCGCGGCTTGGCCGACCAGATCGTTAACGACGTGAACGCGTCGAACTTGACGTATTCGTGTGGATAATTCGGCGCGGGGCCGCCGCCCTCGCCGCGCCTGCCCGGCCCACCGCCTGCAAGGAATCCGCCAACGCGCGAGAATCATGCGTCCCGTCGCCAGACGGCCGGATTCCCTGAACATCCAAACCCAGGAGTAGCACGCATGCCGAAAGCAATCCGTTACGACCAGCCGGGCGGCCCGGAGGTGATGAAGTGGGTCGAGGTCGAGGTCGGCGAGCCGAAGGCCGGCGAGGTGCGCGTCAAGCATCACGCGGTCGGGCTCAACTACATCGACGTCTATTTCCGCAACGGCCTCTATCCGCAGCCGCTGCCGGGCGGGCTGGGGCAGGAGGGCGCGGGCGAGGTGGTGGCGGTCGGCGAGGGCGTGAGCGCCTTCAAGCCAGGCGATCGCGTGGCCTACACCGGCGTGCCGCCGGGCTCCTATGCCGAGGAACGGGTGCTGCCGGCCGACAAGCTGGTCAAGCTGCCCGATGCGATCGGCTACGAGGACGCCGCCTCGCTGATGCTGCAGGGCCTGACCGCGCACTACCTGCTGCGCCGCACCTACCCGGTCAAGCCGGGCGACACCATCGTGATCCACGCGGCCGCGGGCGGTGTCGGGCTGCTGGTCTGCCAGTGGGCCAAGGCGCTCGGCGCGACCGTGATCGGCACCGTCGGCTCGGAGGAGAAGGCGGAGCTGGCGCGCGCCTTCGGCTGCGACCACCCGGTGGTCTACACGCGCGAGAACCTGGCCGAGCGCGTCAAGGCGATCACCAACGGCGCGGGCGTGCCGGTGGTCTACGACTCGATCGGCAAGGACACCTATCTGCAGTCGCTCGACAGCCTCGCGCCGCTGGGCCTGTTCGTCAGCTTCGGCAATGCCTCGGGCCCGCTGCCGGCGATCGACTCGAAGGAGTTCTCCTCGCGCGGCTCGCTGTTCTTCACGCGGCCCACGCTGTTTACCTACATCGCCAAGCGCGCCGACCTCGAACAGGGCGCGGCCGAATTGTTCGAGGCGGTCGGCTCGGGCAAGGTCAGGACCAACGTGCGCCAGCGCTACCCGCTGGCGCGCGTGGCCGATGCGCATCGCGATCTCGAGGCGCGCCGCACCACGGGCTCGACCATCCTGCTGCCCTGAGCCTCGCCCGGCTTCCCTCGTCGTTCCCGCACGCGCGCCGCCCGGCGCGCGCGTTTCGCGGTGGCAGGCCCCTGCCGCCGTGCTTCTGATCTACCCGCCCGCGCTGTTTCCGCCGCCTTTCCCGCTCCGTCCCCACCTCGCGTTTACGCGTTTTTTACACACCCGCTCCGAGCTTTGACCCGCCCTTTACGCGCATTCCCATAAGGTTGCATCCGTTCGAACAGGAACACGGAGAACACAACAATGGATGCGCTGTACGTAGGCGGTCTCGCACTGTTTTCGGTGCTGATCGTCGCGCTCGTCGCGGGGTGCGACAAGCTCTCGCAATATGGTCGCGGGGGGCGTCAATGAACTGGATGCTGTGGCTCGCGGGGCTGTCGACCGCGCTGTTGTTCGCTTATCTGGTCTACGCGCTGCTGCGCGCGGAGGATATCGAATGAATGCGAACAACCTCTTGCAGGCGGGGATCTTCCTCGTCGTGCTGCTGGCGCTGGCGGTGCCCGTCGCCGGCTACCTGACGCGCGTGATGGATGGCTCCTCGCGCGTGCTGCGCGTGTTCGGCCCGCTCGAACGCGCCTTGTTCCGGATCGCCGGGGTCGATGCCGGCGCCGAGATGTCGTGGAAGCAGTACGCGCTGGCGGCGATCGCCTTCAACGTGCTGGGCGTGTTCTTCCTCTACCTGCTGCTGCGCATCCAGCAATGGCTGCCCGGCAACCCGCAGCAGTTCGCGCCGATGACGGTGGACGGCGCCTTCAATACCGCGGTCAGCTTCGTCACCAACACCAACTGGCAGGACTACTCGCCCGAGCAGACGGTCAGCTACCTGACCCAGATGCTGGGCCTGACGGTGCAGAACTTCCTGTCGGCGGCCACCGGGATCGTGGTGGTGGTCGCGCTGATCCGCGGCTTCGCGCGTCATACCGCGAAGACCATCGGCAACTTCTGGGTCGACCTCACGCGCGTGACGCTCTACGTGCTGGTGCCGATGTCGATGGTGGTGGCGGGCGTGCTGATGAGCCAGGGCGTGATCCAGAACTTCCGCGCCTATACCGACGTGCCGACCCTGCAGGCCAGCAGCTACCAGGCGCCCAAGCTCGACGCGCAGGGCAACCCGGTCAAGGACGACAAGGGCAATCCGGTGACGGTGGCCACGCCGCTCAAGACGCAGACCATCGCGATGGGCCCGGTCGCCTCGCAGGAGGCGATCAAGATGCTCGGCACCAACGGCGGCGGCTTCTTCAACGGCAATTCGGCGCACCCGTTCGAGAACCCGACGCCGTTCTCGAACTTCGTGCAGATCCTCTCGATCCTGATCCTGCCTGCCGCGCTCTGCCTGGTGTTCGGCCGCATGATCGGCGACCGCCGGCAAGGCGTGGCGGTGCTCGCGGCGATGACGGTGGCCTTCGCGGTGGCGGTGGGCATCGAGGCCGGGTCCGAGCAGCGCGGCAACCCGAGCTTCAGCGCGCTGCACGTCGACCAGTCCTCCGGCGCGCTGCAGGCCGGCGGCAACATGGAAGGCAAGGAAACCCGCTTCGGCATCGCCCAGACCAGCCTGTTCGTGGTGGCGACCACGGCCGCCTCGTGCGGCGCGGTGGACGGCGCGCACGATTCGCTGACGCCGGTCGGCGGCCTGGTGCCGATGCTGCTGATCCAGCTCGGCGAGGTGATCTTCGGCGGGGTCGGCTCGGGCCTGTACGGGATGCTGGTGTTCGCGCTGCTGGCGGTGTTCGTGGCGGGCCTGATGATCGGCCGCACGCCCGAGTACGTCGGCAAGAAGATCGAGTCCTACGAGATGAAGATGGTGTCGATCGTGGTGCTGCTCACGCCGCTGCTGGTGCTGGTGGGCACCTCGATCGCGGTGCTCGCCGACGCGGGCCGCGCGGGGATCGCCAACCCTGGCCCGCACGGCTTCTCGGAGATCCTCTACGCGTTCAGCTCGGCGGCCAACAACAACGGCAGCGCGTTCGCCGGGCTCACGGTGAGCACGCCGTTCTACAACTGGCTGACGGCGATCGCGATGTGGTTCGGCCGCTTCGGCACGATCGTGCCGGTGCTGGCGATCGCCGGCTCGCTGGCGGCCAAGAAGCGCATCGCCGCCACCAGCGGCACGCTGCCCACGCACGGCCCGCTGTTCGTGGTGCTGCTGCTCGGCTCGGTGCTGCTGGTGGGCGCGCTCACCTACGTGCCGGCGCTCGCGCTCGGCCCGGGCGTCGAGCATCTGATGCTGTTCTCGGGCAGCCACTGAGGACGCGCCCGGGCGGGGCGGCGGCCGCGTGCCGCCGCTCGCCTGCCTGGGCGAACCCACGCGACACAGGCAACAGGAACACGGGAAACAAGGTATCCGCGCATCGTTCGCGATGCCATCGAGGATCACGATGAATCAACATTCCGCTACACGATCGATGTTCGACCCGGCGCTGCTGCGCCCGGCGATCGTCGAGTCGTTCAAGAAACTCACGCCGCGCACGCAGTTCCGCAATCCGGTGATGTTCTGCGTCTACGTCGGCAGCGTGCTGACCACGATCCTCTGGATCGCGGCCCTGCTCGGCCAGGCCGAGGCGCCGGCCGGCTTCATCCTGGCGGTCACGCTGTGGCTCTGGTTCACGGTGCTGTTCGCGAACTTCGCCGAGGCGCTGGCCGAGGGCCGCTCGAAGGCCCAGGCGGCCTCGCTGCGCAGCGCCAAGAAGGATGTGATGGCCAAGAAGCTCAACGAGCCGCATCCGAAGTCGCCGATCCGCATCACCACCGCCAGCGACCTGCGCCGCGGCGACGTGGTGCTGGTCGAGGCCGGCGACACCATTCCCGCCGACGGCGAGGTGGTCGACGGCGTGGCCTCGGTCGACGAATCGGCGATCACCGGCGAATCGGCGCCGGTGATCCGCGAATCGGGCGGCGACTTCTCCTCGGTGACGGGCGGCACGCGCGTGCTGTCCGACTGGATCGTGGTGAAGGTCACGGCCAACCCGGGCGAGGCCTTCCTCGACCGCATGATCGCCATGGTGGAAGGCGCCAAGCGCCAGAAGACGCCCAACGAGATCGCGCTGACCATCCTGCTGGTGGCGCTGACCATCGTGATGCTGCTGGCCACCGCCACGCTGCTGCCGTTCTCGATCTTCTCGGTCGACGCGATGAAGGCCGGCCACGTGGTGACCATCACCGCCCTGGTGGCGCTGCTGGTGTGCCTGATCCCGACCACCATCGGCGGGCTGCTGTCCGCGATCGGCGTGGCCGGCATGAGCCGCATGATGCAGGCCAACGTGATCGCCACCTCGGGCCGCGCGGTCGAGGCGGCCGGCGACGTCGACGTGCTGCTGCTCGACAAGACCGGCACCATCACGCTCGGCAACCGCCAGGCGTCCGAGTTCCTGCCGGCTTCGGGCGTGACCGAAGAGGCGCTGGCCGATGCCGCGCAGCTCTCCTCGCTGGCCGACGAGACCCCGGAAGGGCGCAGCATCGTGGTGCTGGCCAAGACCCGCTTCAACCTGCGCCAGCGCGACATGGCCGCCCTGCAGGCTACCTTCATCGGTTTCTCGGCGCAGACCCGCATGAGCGGCGTCGACCTGCCGGATCGCGAGATCCGCAAGGGCGCGGCCGATGCGATTCGCCAGTATGTGGAGATGCACGGCGGGCGTTTCCCCGAGGACGTGCGGCGCGCCGTCGACGAGGTGGCCCGCAAGGGCAGCACGCCGCTGGTGGTGGCCGAGCGCCAGGGCGGCGGCGCGCGCGTGCTGGGCGTGATCGAGCTGAAGGACATCGTCAAGGGCAGCATCAAGGAGCGCTTCGCCGAACTGCGCAAGATGGGCATCAAGACCGTGATGGTGACCGGCGACAACCGCCTGACCGCGGCGGCGATCGCGGCCGAGGCCGGGGTCGACGACTTCCTCGCCGAGGCCACCCCCGAGACCAAGCTCGCGACCATCCGCGAGCACCAGTCGGCGGGCCGGCTGGTGGCGATGACGGGCGACGGCACCAACGACGCGCCGGCGCTGGCCCAGGCCGACGTGGCGGTGGCCATGAACACCGGCACCCAGGCGGCCAAGGAAGCCGGCAACATGGTCGACCTCGACTCGAACCCGACCAAGCTGATCGAGATCGTCGAGATCGGCAAGCAGATGCTGATGACGCGCGGCTCGCTGACCACCTTCTCGATCGCCAACGACGTCGCGAAGTATTTCGCGATCATCCCGGCGGCTTTCGCGACCACCTATCCGCAGCTCAATGCGCTGAATGTGATGCATCTGGCCACCCCGACCTCGGCCATCATGTCGGCGGTGATCTTCAATGCGCTGATCATCGTCGCGCTGATTCCGCTGGCGCTCAAGGGCGTGCGCTACCGCGCGCTCGGCGCGGCCACCCTGCTGCGCCGCAACCTGCTGGTCTACGGGCTCGGCGGGATCCTGGTGCCGTTCGTCGGCATCAAGCTGATCGACATCGTGCTCGCCGCCCTCGGCTGGGTATAAGGAAGCTTCGCCATGAAATCCATGTTTCGTCCGCTCGTCGTCCTGTTCGCGGTGCTGACCGCCGTCACGGGGCTCGTCTATCCGGCGGTGATGACCGCCTTCGGCTCGGTGGCCTTCCCGTCGCAGGCGGGCGGCAGCCTGATCGAGCAAAACGGCAGGACGGTCGGCTCCGCGCTGATCGGCCAGCCCTTCGATGCGCCGCGATACTTCTGGGGCCGCCTGTCGGCCACCAGCCCGATGCCGTACAACGCCCAGGGGTCGAGCGCCTCGAACCTCGGCCCGACCAACCCGGCGCTGGCCGACCAGGTCAAGGGCCGGCTCGACGCGCTCAAGGCGGCGGGCACCGACATGTCGCAGCCGGTGCCGGTCGACCTGGTGACCGCCTCGGGCAGCGGCCTGGACCCGGAGATCAGCCCGGCCGCCGCGGCCTACCAGGTCGAGCGCGTCGCTCGCGCGCGCGGCCTGTCGGCCGACGCGGTGCGCCAACTGGTCGACGCCAACACCAAGGGCCGCCAGTTCGGCCTGCTCGGCGAGCCGCGCGTGAACGTGCTGGCGTTGAACCTGGCCCTCGACTCGACGAAGTCCGCGCACTGACCTGACCGGCACGGACTTCATTTGCGGCGCGGCACTCCCGCGCCGCCTTTTCTTTTTCCGGGATTTGGCACGACAATGAAGCGCCTCCCGACAACCGGCGCGCGCCAATCCGCATGAACCGTCCCGATCCCGACCAGCTTCTCGACAAGATCCAGCGCGAGGAGGAGAGGCAGCAGCGCGGCCGGCTGAAGATCTTCTTCGGCGCCTCGGCCGGCGTCGGCAAGACCTACGCGATGCTGCAGGCCGCCCGCGCGCGCGCCGACGAGGGCGTGGACGTGCTGGTGGGCATCGTCGAGACGCATGGGCGGCGCGAGACCGCGGCGCTGGTCGAGGGGCTCGAGCTGCTGCCGCCGCTGGCGGTCTCGCATCGCGGCCGCGAGCTGGCCGAGTTCGACCTCGACGCGGCGCTGGCGCGTCGTCCGCAATTGGTGCTGGTCGACGAGCTGGCCCATTCGAACCTGCCGGGCTCGCGCCACCTGAAGCGCTGGCAGGACGTGCACGAGCTGCTCGACGCCGGCATCGACGTCTACACCACGGTCAACGTCCAGCACCTGGAGAGCCTCAACGACGTGGTCGGCGCGATCACTGGCATCCGCGTCTGGGAGACCGTGCCCGATCGCGTGTTCGACGCGGCCGACGAGGTCACCCTGGTCGACCTGCCGGCCGAGGAACTGCTGGAGCGCATGCGCGACGGCAAGGTCTACATGGCGCAGCAGGCCGAGCGGGCGGTGCGCAACTTCTTCCGCAAGGGCAACCTGATCGCGCTGCGCGAGCTGGCGCTGCGCCGCACCGCCGATCGCGTCGACGCGCAGATGCGCGAGTACCGCGCCGATCGCTCGATCGCCCGCATCTGGCAGGCGCGCGAGCGGCTGCTGGTGTGCGTCGGGGCGGGCCCCGAGGCGCCCACCCTGGTGCGCGCGGCGGCGCGCCTGGCGGCCGGGCTGAAGGCCGACTGGATCGCCGTCTATGTCGAGACGCCGCGCTCGCAGCGGCTCGACGATGCGCGCCGGCGCCGCCCGCTCGATGCGCTCAAGCTGGCGGCCGAGCTCGGCGCCGAGACCGTGACGCTGGCCGGCGCCGACCCGGTGGCCGCGCTGATCGGTTATGCGCAGGTGCGCAACGTCTCGAAGCTGGTGGCCGGCGGCTCGCCGCGCACCGGCCTGCTGCGGCGCCTGGCGCGACCGTTCGGCGAGCGGCTGGCCGAGCGTGCCGGCGATCTCGACCTGATGCTGCTGCGCACCTCGGCGCAGGACGACCCGCGCCACGGCGAGTCCGACGCGGGCGTGCGCGCCTGGCGCGAGGCCTTCTCGCGGCTGGCCGGCGAACGCTCGCCGCCGCGCCACTACGTGACGGCCGCGCTGATCTGCGCGGCCCTGACCGGTGTGGCCGCCATCGCGCAGGCGCGCCTGGACCTGACCAACCTGGTGATGCTCTACCTGCTCGGCGTGGTGTTCAGCGCGGTCAGGCTCGGGCGCGGACCGGGCGTGATGCAGTCCTTCCTGTCGGTGGCGGCCTTCGATTTCTTCTTCGTGCCGCCGCGCATGTCGCTGTCGGTCAGCGATACACAGTACCTGCTGACCTTCTTCGGCATGCTGCTGACATCGCTGGTGATCAGCCACCTGACCTCCAGCCTGACGCGCTCGGCCGGCGTGGCCGAGCGGCGCGAGCGGCGCACCGGCGCGATGTATGCGATGGCGCGCGAGCTGGCCGCCGCGCTCGCCGCCGAGCAGATCGTCGAGATCGGCAGCCGCCACGTGGCCGAGGTGTTCCGTGCGCGCGTGGCGATGCTGCTGCCCGACGGCGCCGACCAGGTACGCCAGAAGATCGAGAATCCCGACGAGGCGGTGACGCTGACCGGCGCCTCGCTCGATACCGATGTCGGGCAGTGGGTCTATGACCAGCAGAAGCCGGCCGGGCGCGGCACCGACACGCTGCCCGCGGCACTGGCGCGCTACCTGCCGCTGAAGGCGCCGATGCGCACGCGCGGCGTGCTGGCGGTGGTCACGCAGGACAGCCGCGAGCTCGACGCGCCCGAGCAGCAGCGCATGCTCGATGCCTTCGCCGCGCAGATCGCGCTGGCGCTCGAGCGTGTGCATTACGTCGAGATCGCGCGCGACGCGCTGGTCAGCATGGAATCGGAACGGCTGCGCAATTCGCTCC
Source organism: Burkholderia gladioli (assembly GCF_000959725.1). NCBI lineage: Bacteria > Pseudomonadati > Pseudomonadota > Betaproteobacteria > Burkholderiales > Burkholderiaceae > Burkholderia > Burkholderia gladioli. The sequence goes on along the minus strand of NZ_CP009323.1, from coordinate 456,663 downwards.
TGTCGGCGATCTCGCACGACCTGCGCACGCCGCTGACCACCATCGTCGGTTTCTCGTCGATGCTGGCCGGCATGCATGCCGATGCGGCCAGGGCGAAGGCGGGCGCGACGGCAGCGGCGGATCCGGCGGCCTTGCCGGCGGCGGCCGGCGCCCACGAGGCTGCCGCCGGCGACCAGCCCACCGACCGCGAGCACGAGCTGGTCGAGGCGATCCACGACGAGGCGCTGCGCATGACCGGCATCGTCACCAACCTGCTCGACATGGCGCGGCTGCAGGCCGGCAGCCTGCAGCTCAAGCGCCAGTGGTCGCTGCTGGAGGAGACGGTGGGCGCCGCGCTGGCGGCCTGCAAGCGCGTGCTCGCGCGCCACCCGGTGCAGGTGCGGCTGCCGGCCGACCTGCCGCTGCTGCAGACCGATGCGGTGCTGATGGAGCGGCTGTTCGCCAACCTGTTCGAGAACGCCGCCAAGTACACGCCGCCCGGCACGGGCCTGACGATCGGCGCCGAGGCGATCGAGGAGGACGGCAAGCCCTTCGTGCGCGTGAGCGTCGACGACCATGGCCCGGGCCTGCGCGCCGGCATGGAGGCGCGCATCTTCGACAAGTTCACGCGCGGCGAGAAGGAATCGGCCACGCCCGGCATCGGGCTGGGCCTGGCGATCTGCCGGGCGATCGTCGACGCGCACGGCGGTAGAATCGGCGCGCGCAACCGGCTCGCGCCGGACGGCTCGGTGGCCGGCGCGAGCTTTTGGTTCACGCTGCCGGTCGACGCGCCGCCGCCCGTGCCCGATGTCGACGAGGCGGACGCGATCGACGAGGCCGAGGACGTCGACGCGATCGACGCGCCCCGGCGCGACGACCAGGCCGCCGGCTCGCGCCATGTGCCCGGTGCCGCCGATGCCGGGGCGCCGCTTTCGCCATCCCCCAAGAATGCCGACCATGAGTGAACCGACGCTGACCGTCGTCCTGATCGAAGACGAAAAACAGATCCGCCGCTTCGTGCGCACCGCGCTCGAGGCCGAGGGCATCGCGGTGTTCGACGCGGAAACCGGCAAGCAGGGGCTGATCGAGACCGCCACCCGCAAGCCCGACCTGGTGATCGTCGATCTCGGCCTGCCCGATACCGACGGGCTGGACGTGATCCGCGAGCTGCGCGGCTGGTCCGAGCTGCCGGTGATCGTGCTGTCGGCGCGCACGCGCGAGGACGAGAAGGTGGCCGCGCTCGACGCCGGCGCCGACGACTACCTGACCAAGCCGTTCGGCGTGTCCGAGCTGCTGGCGCGGATCCGCGCCCACCTGCGCCGGCGCAACCTGGGCGGGGCCAACGACACGCCGAGCGTGAGCTTCGGCGCGGTCAAGGTCGACCTGGCGCTGCGCATCGTCACGCGCGGCGGCGAGCCGGTGCATCTCACGCCGCTCGAATACCGGCTGCTGGCCACCCTGGTGCGCCATGCCGGCCGCGTGCTGACCCACCGCCAGTTGCTGCGCGATGTGTGGGGGCCTTCGCATGTCGAGAGCCATCATTACCTGCGCATCTACATGGCGCATTTGCGCCAGAAGCTCGAGGCCGATCCGGCGCAGCCGGAGCACATCGTGACGGAAACCGGGGTGGGCTACCGGCTGGTCGGCGCGGCCTGAGCGTAGGCGATCGCAATAGGGCAGGGAGCAGGGCGCCAGGCGCTGTTGCCCCGATTTTCCATCGACATCCCCTGTCGCCGGCAGGGGTGTCGCTGCCATTTCGTAAGCACTTTGTTATAATCCGCAACTGCCCGGGACGCCCCGGCGCGTCAATTGAATCCACGGGGACGGCCCCGTCCTTCCCAGTGGAGTTATCCCCATGTCCTGGATCCTGCTTTTCATCGCCGGTCTTCTCGAAATCGCCTGGGCAGCCGGCATGAAGTCGTCCGAAGGTTTCACGCGGCTCTGGCCGTCGGTCTTCACCATCGTCACCGCGATCGGCAGCTTCGTGCTGCTCGCCGTGGCCATGCGCCAGTTGCCGCTCGGCACCGCCTACGCGGTGTGGACCGGCATCGGCGTGGTCGGTGCCTTCATCTTCGGGGTGCTGCTGATGGGCGAGGCCGTCACCTTCGCGCGCGTGGCGAGCGCCTCGCTGATCGTGATCGGGCTGATCGGCCTGAAGCTGTCCTCGGCCGCCTGAGTTCCTGCCCGCGCCGGCGCCGTTGCGCGCCGGGCACGGCCTCGGGAGGTTCCCGAGCGGCGCGTGCTGCGCCGCGTCTATAATGCAGGAACATTCTCTCGGAAATACGCCGCCGGCCGCCCGTCCGGGCGCCGGCGGCGCTTCCGTTCAGCCGGCCGCCGCGCCGGCAGGCGCGTACCACGCGCAAGGAGACCGCACATGGTCGAGGCCATTTCGCTCGGCGCGGGGCTCGCCTGGGCGAGCGGACTGCGCCTCTATCTGACGGTACTGATCGCCGGCGTGCTGGCGCGTACCGGCCTCGTGCACCTGCCCGACACGCTGACGGTGCTGATGTCTCCCTGGGTGATCGGCGCCGCCGCCGTGCTGGCGATCGCCGAATTCCTCGCCGACAAGATCCCCGCCTTCGATTCGCTCTGGGACGCGATCCATACCTTCATCCGGATTCCGGCCGGCGCCGTGCTGGCCGCCGGCGCGCTCGGTCATGCCGATCCCGCCATGCTGGCGGTGGCAGGCCTGGCCGGCGGCACCCTGGCCGGCTCGGCCCATGTCGCGAAGGCCGGCACGCGCGCGCTGATCAACCTCTCGCCCGAGCCGATCTCGAACTGGATCGCCTCGGCCACCGAGGATGGCCTGGTATTCGCGGGCCTCGCGCTGGCCTTCTTCGTGCCGCTGCTGTTCCTGCTGCTGATGGTCGGCTTCGTCGCCTTCGCGGCCTGGGCACTGCCCCGGCTCTGGCGCGGCGTGTCGGGCGGGTTCCGCGGCATGGCGCACCAGATGGTGTCGCGTTTCAATTCACTCGGGGGCAAGCGGGATTGACCAAGCAGCATGAAGCAGGGCGCGCCGCGCGCGGCGCGCGTCTCACGCCGGGCGAACTGGTACGGCAATCGATCCGGATGACGATGCGCGACTGGCGCTCGGGCGAGCTGACCCTGCTCGTGCTGGCGCTGGTGCTGGCGGTCGCCGCGCTGACCAGCGTCGGTTTCCTGTCCGACCGGCTGCGCCAGGGGCTCGAGCGCGATGCGCGCCAGATGCTCGGCGCCGATTTCGTGGTGCGCGCCGATCATCCCGTCGATCCGTCTTTCGCCGCCGCCGCGCGCGCCGACGGCCTCGCCACCGCCTCCACGGCGATCTTTCCCAGCATGGTCGGCGGCACCGGCGCGAACGCGCCGTCGCGGCTGGCGGCCGTGAAGGCCGTGTCGAGCAGCTATCCGTTGCGCGGGCGGGTCGAGATCGCGGGTACCGCGAGCGCGCCGGGGCGCCCGGCCGAGTCGATCCCCGCGCCCGGCACCGTGTGGGCCGATCCGGCGCTGCTCGACGCGCTGCACCTGAAGGTCGGCGACGCGGTGCGCGTCGGCCAGCGCACTTTCAGCATCTCGGCCGCGATCACGCGCGAACTCGATCGCGGCTTCTCCTTCGTCAATTTCTCGCCGCGCCTGATGCTGCGCGAGGACGAGCTCGCCTCGACCGGGCTGGTCGGCTATGGCAGCCGCGTGACCTATCGCCTGCTGGTGGCGGGCTCCGATGCGGCGGTGGCGCGCTTCGCCGAGCTCGCGCACCAGCGCGTGGACGGCGGCAAGCTGCGCGGCGTCGCGCTCGAATCGCTGCAGGAAGGGCAGCCGCAGGTGCGCGAGACGCTCGATCGCGCGCGTCACTTCCTGACCCTGGTGTCGCTGCTCACGGCGCTGCTGTCGGCGGTGGCGATCGCGATGGCCGCGCAGCGCTACATGCGCCGCCATCTCGACGGCTGCGCGGCGATGCGCTGCCTCGGCACCAGCCAGCGCACGCTGGCCGGGCTGTTTACGCTCGAATTCATCGCGCTCGGCCTGGGCTCGGGCCTGCTGGGCGCGGCGCTCGGCTACGCGGGCCACCTCGCCTTGCTGGCCGCGCTGGGCAGCCTGATCGACGTGGTGCTGCCGCAGCCGGGCATGGTGCCCGCGCTGGTCGGTATCGGCGCCGGCCTGGTGCTGCTGCTGGGTTTCGCGCTGCCGCCGCTGATGCCGCTCACGCGCGTGCCGCCGGTGCGCGTGCTGCGCCGCGAGTGGGGCGAGGCGGGCCGCACCGCCTGGCTCGGCTACGCGCTCGGCGTGCTGCTGTTCGCGGCGCTGCTGGTGGCGGCGGCCGGCAACCTGCGGCTCGGCCTGATCGTCGCGGGCGGCTTCGCCGGCGCGCTGGTGCTGTTCGCGGCGCTGGCGCGCGCCACCTTGTGGCTGGCCGCGCGCGCGGTGCGCGACGCGCGGGTCGGCGCCGGGCTCGGCTGGCGTTACGCGATCGCCTCGCTGCACCGGCGCGGCGGCGCCAGCGCGCTGCAGATCACCGCGCTCTCGCTCGGCCTGATGTGCCTGCTGCTGATCTCGATCACGCGCGACGACCTGGTCGCCGGCTGGCGCAAGTCCACGCCGCCCGATGCGCCGAACCAGTTCCTGATCGACATCCAGCCCGACCAGCGGCCCGACGTGGTGCGCTACCTCGCCTCGCACGGCATCGACGACGCGCCGCTGCAGCCGATGGTGCGCGGCCGCCTGGTCGCGATCGACGGCAAGCCGGTGAATCCCGACAGCTATCCCGACGCGAACGCGCGCCGGCTGGTCGACCGCGAATTCAATCTCTCGTACACGACCCAGCTGCCCGACGACAATCGCGTCGTCGAGGGCCGCTGGTTCAGCGATTCGCCCAAGCCGCAGATCTCGATCGAGGCGGGGCTGGCCAAGACGCTCGGCGTGAAGCTTGGCGACACACTGCGCTTCGACGTCACCGGCCTGACTGTCGATGCGCCCGTCACCAGTATCCGCAAGCTCGACTGGGGCACCTTCCGCGTCAACTTCTTCGTGCTGATGCCGCCGGCCGCGCTGCAGGATTTCCCGGCCATGTACATCACCAGCTTCCACCTGCCGCCCGGACGCGCGCGCCTGATCGACGGCCTGATCGCGCGCCAGCCCGGCATCACGGCGATCGACGTGGCGCCGATCCTGGCGCAGATCGAGCGCGTGCTGCTGCAGGTGGTGGGTGCGGTGCAACTGCTGTTCGGCTTCACGCTGGCCGCCGGCATCCTGGTGCTGTACACCGCGCTGGCCGGCAGCCGCGACGAGCGCGCGCGCGAGGCCGCGCTGCTGCGCGCGCTGGGCGCCTCGCGCAAGCAGGTGGGGGCGGTGCAGCGCGCCGAGTTCGTGATCGTCGGCACGCTGGCTGGCGTGTGCGCGGCGGCCGGCGCGCTGGCGATCGGCTCGGTGCTGGCCACCCTCGTGTTCCAGTTCGAGCTGGCGCTCAATCCCTGGGTGGTGCCGGCCGGTATCGCGGCGGGCATCGTCTGCGCGGGCGCGGCCGGCTGGTGGAGCCTGCGCGCGGTGCTGTCGCGCCCGGCGCTGCGCACCCTGCGCGACGCCTGAGCGCGGCGACTGCGGTATCGTTGCGCTTTTCCGTGGATCGAGTATCGAGGCATGACTGACGATGTAAGCGACGAGGACGCGCAATCGAAACCGAGCGCGTTCGAGCTGGTGGGCGGCGAGGCGCGGGTGCGCGAGCTGATCGACCGTTTCTACGACCTGATGGACCTGGAGCCCGAGTTCGCGGGCATCCGCGCGCTGCATCCGGCCTCGCTCGAGGGCTCGCGCGACAAGACCTTCTGGTTCCTGTGCGGCTGGCTGGGCGGCCCCGACCACTACGTGAGCCGTTTCGGCCACCCGCGGCTGCGCGCGCGGCACCTGCCGTTCCCGATCGGCAGCTCGGAGCGTGACCAGTGGCTGCGCTGCATGGCCTGGGCGATGGAGGACATCGGCCTGGACCTGCCGCTGCGCGAGCGCCTGATGCATTCGTTCTACGACACGGCCGACTGGATGATCAACCGCCGCTGAGCGGCGCGACGCGATCGAGGAGACAGCCCATGCACGAGCCGGTGCATGGGCTTTTTTCATGCATCCGTCCCTCGATGTTTTCTTTGACAAACGCTCTTACGATATATATCTTTCGATATGTTTTTCGATATCCAGGCGCGAGAGGCGGGCTTGCCGCCATCCTGAGCTCGACCGAATGTCGGCGAAATCTGGACGCTTCGGCCGCAAGATAGGCGCGATGCGCCGCTCCGCGCGGGATATCGAGGCGGGCGGCGCGGCCGCCCAGACAAGGATCGACGATCAACCCCGAAACGCGTGGCGCTGGTGCCGCGCGTTTTTCCGATGGAGCGCAAGCAATCCAATGACAATCACGCTCAACCCGTTGCGCGAACGCACCCTGCTGTGGCTGCTCGCGCTCACGCAGTTCACCGTCATCATGGACTTCATGGTGATGATGCCGCTCGGCCCGCAGATCATGCATGCCTTCGCCATCACGCCGGCGCAGTTCGCCTCGGCCGTTTCGGCGTATTCGCTGTGCTCGGGGCTGTCCGGCCTGTTCGCGGCCACCTATATCGACCGCTTCGACCGGCGCCGCCTGCTGCAGGCGACCTACGCGCTGTTCGCGCTCTCGAACCTGGCCTGCGCGCTCGCCGGCAATTTCCACCTGCTGCTGCTGGCGCGGGCCTTCGCGGGGCTCACCGGCGGCGTGCTCGGCGCGATCGTGATGGCGATCGTCAGCGACGTGATCCCGGTGGCGCGCCGCGGCGCGGCCACCGGCGTGATCATGACCGCCTTCTCGATGGCCGCGATCGGCGGCGTGCCGGCCGGCGTGCTGCTGGGCGCGCACTTCAGCTGGAGCGCGCCGTTCCTGCTGCTGGTGGTGCTGTCGGTGGTGATCTGGCTGGTCGGCACACGCGTCGTGCCGCCGCTGGCCGAGCATGTCGGGCAACCCACGCCGCTGTCGCGGATCCTGCCGCAGTTGTTCAGCCTGCTCAGCCTGCCGCGCCACCTGAAGGCCTTCGCGCTGACCTTCGTGATGATGTCCGGCCACATGCTGGTGATCCCCTTCATCTCGCCGATGCTGGTCGCCAATCACGGCGTGCAGCCGCAGCAGCTGTCCTGGCTCTACATGGCGGGCGGCGCGGCCACCTTGCTCACCTCGCGCTGGATCGGCCGGCTCTCCGATCGCTACGGCAAGCGCCAGATGTTCCGCGTGACGGCGGTGGTGTCGATGCTGCCGGTGCTGCTCGTCACGCACCTGCCGGCCATGCCCTTCGTGGTGCTGATCGCCTTCTTCGGCTTCTTCATGGTGGCGATGTCGGGCCGGATGGTGCCGATGCAGGCCCTGCTCACCACCGTGCCGGAGCCCGCGCGGCGCGGCGCCTTCCTCAGCGCGAACAGCGCCGTGCAGGCGCTGGGCATGGGGATCGGCGCCTGGGTTGGCGGGCTGCTGCTGGCGAACGGGCCGAACGGCACGATCGTCGGTTACGGCTCCAACGGCTGGCTGGCGGTGATCATGACGCTGATCACCATCGTCTGGGTCGCGCACGTGAAGGGTTCGGGGCACGACACGCCGATGCCGGCCGGGCCGCAGCCGGCCGCGGCGGTGGCCGAATCCTGAGCATCGAGGGCGTGCCGGGCGAGCGGGCATGAGCGCCCGGCACGCATGACGACAAAGGGCGCCACATTCATCACGTGGCGCCCTTTGTCATGGCGCAGGCGGTGCAAGCGGTTCAGTGGCCCGGCGTGTCGTCCGGCGTGCGCACGTAGACGCGCAGCAGTTCGTCGTCGTCGCCGGGGCGCGCGCCCTGCCAATACGGCTCCCACTCGTCGCCGAGCTTCGGCGCGACCGAGCGCGGGCTCTGCACGATCAGCCAGGTGCAGTTCGTCTGGTTCGGATCGGTGACGGGACGGTGCTCGATGTCGGCGAAATAACGCAGCATCGGGGCTTCCGATTCGCCGAGCCCGAGGCTCGCCATGCAGTCGCCCTCGTTCCATTGCTGGGCCAGGCTGCGATCGAGGTCGACGAACACCGAGCGATAGCTCTTCGCCGCGTCGAGCCAGGGCAGCAGCAGGGTGAAGATCAGGCCCCAGACCAGCACCACGCCGGCGGTCCAGGACAGCGCGCCGCGCCACTTGCCGGTCGAGCGCAGCCAGGGCAGCAGCCAGACCCAGCCGAGGGTCAGCGCCAGGCCGGCGAAGGCGAAGGGCAGTTGCAGCGGCGTGGTCCAGTCGAGCGGCAGCCAGCGGCCGAGCCAGCGGATCGGCTCGCGCGAGGCGTGATACGAGGTGACGATCGACCAGACATACCAGGCATAGATCGCCACCGCGCCGAACACCAGCCGGCTGGCGTAATCCCAGCATTGCGCGAGGCGACGCGGCAGACGCTCGACGGCGTTGGCCGCGAGCAGCGCGAGCGGCGCGATGAAGGGCAGGATGTAGAGCTGTCGCGAGGTGGCCGACATCTGCAGCACCATCATGCCGATCCCGCCGAACAGGGTGGGCAGCGCCACCGCGGGTTCGCGCCAGGCGCGCCAGCGCCCGGCCGCGAGCGCGTAGGCGGCCAGCGGCCCGACCGGGAAGCCGACCGTCAGCAGCGCGCGCCAGATGAACAGCGGCTTGTCGTTCTCGGCGCCGAGCTCGGCCACCGAGAAGCCGAAGAAGCGCCCCACGTTGTTGTCCCAGAACCAGGTCATGAACAGCGTTTCCGAGCGCATCAGCAGCGCGATTGGCCAGATCAGCGCGAACGGCGCGAGCACCAGGCCCGCGATGCCGAGCGAGCGGAAGAAGGCGCGGCCGCGGCAGGCCGGATACAGCACCATCACGGCGGCGAGCGTCGCGCCGAACACCAGCGGCACGAACAGGCCCTTGGCCATCAGCGCCATGCCCACGCCCAGGCCGAAGCCGGGCGCCGCGAAGCGGCTCGCGCGACGGCGCATGACCGCCTCGCCGACCAGTTCGAGCAGCGAGGCGAAGGCGATCGCGGCGCCGGCCATCAGCGCCACGTCGGTCATCATGTCGTGGACGTGCTTGACCACCACCAGGGTGCCCGCGCAAAGCGCGAGCGGGCCGAGCACCTTGAGGTCCAGCCAGCGCGGCGCACCGCTGGCGATGCGCGCGGCGCGGGCGGTGAAGCCGAAGGCGAGCGCGGCGAACAGCGCGCTGGCCAGGCGCGCCGCATCGTGCAGCGGCAGGTAGCGGCCGAACAGCCAGGCCAGCGTGGCGGCGGTCCAGTCGTAGAGCGGCGGTTTCTCCATGAAGGGCTGGCCGGCATTGCTCGGCACCACCAGGTCGCCGGTGTCGAGCATGTGCTGGATGATGCCGAAGGTATAGGTCTCGTCCTGCTTCCACGGATCGTGGCCGACGATGCCGGGCAGCAGGTAGGCGCAGGCGATCGCGATGGCCAGCGCCCAGACGCGCCAGCCGGCCTGCGCGAACGCGGCGGGCCAGCCGGGCGCGTCCGCGGCGGTATTGGACCAGGGCAGCCTCAGGCCCGGCGCGGCGCGGCGGCCGGCGCCCGACGAGCTGTCCTGGGGCTGGACGGCATGACGAATCGGGGCGCGCGCGGACGAGCGCGGGCCGCCGGGAGTGGAAGGTCCCTGCATCGAAAAACGTCTCAGAAGTCGGTGGTTCGACCGGCTGCCTGGCTCGGTCGATTGTCGTGCCGTGAGGAAGGCGGGATGGCGGTGCGAGCCGCGATGGTCGCTAGTAGACCATGTTTTTATTACGGCTTGTTACGAAAACTGTCGCCCGAATGTGCGATTTTTTCGCGCATGTGCTGTTTTGTGATTTGTACGTTTGCGCTGTCGTTTTCGCGACACAGGGCGAGGGCGGCCGCGGCCCGTGCGCCGGGCGGAATCGCCCGTCCGTCATGGCGCCAGGCGCGAGCGGCGAGGCGCGCCGGCGCCGATCCTGGCCGCGCCTGCGCTCACCGGCAAATCAAGCCCTCAACGTCCGCCGCCGACGTCGACCAGGGTGCCTGTCACGTAGGACGCGGCATCGCCGAGCAGCCAGACGATCGCCTCGGCCACCTCGTCGGCGCGGCCCGGGCGGCCGATCGGCGTCTGCGCGCCGAGCCGCGCCGCGCGATCGGGCTGGCCGCCGCTGGCATGGATCTCGGTGTCGATCAGGCCGGGCCGCACGGCGTTGACGCGCACGCCGTGTGGCGCGAGTTCCTTGGCCAGGCCCAGCGTGAGCGTGTCGACGGCGCCCTTGGAGCCGGCGTAGTCGACATATTCGTTCGGCGAGCCGAGCCGCGCGGCCAGCGAGGAGACATTGACGATCGCGCCGCCGCGGCCGCCGCGATCGGTCGGCAGGCGCCGCGCCGCCTCGCGCGCGCAGAGGTAGGCGCCCAGCACGTTGACCTCGAACATGCGCGTGAGGCGCGTCAGCTCCATCTCGGCGAGCGGCTGCGGCGCGGCGACGATGCCGGCGTTGTTGACCAGCGCGTCGAGCGGGCCGAGTTCGCGCTCGACATGATCGAACATGGCGATCACCTCGGCTTCGACGGCCACGTCGCCGCGCACGGTGGTGACGCGCGCGCCGCCAGCGCGCAACTCGTCGGCCAGCGCTTCGGCCGCCGCGGCGTCGCGCGCGTAGTTGATGCCGACGGCCCAGCCGCGCGCGGCGAGCAGGCGCGCGGTGGCGGCGCCGATACCGCGGCTCGCGCCGGTGACGAGGACGACCTTGCTGTTCGATGCGGACATGACGAAGCGACTCCCGGTGAATGAGGGCTGAGGGGGACGATGGCGGGGGCGAACGACGGGACGGCGCGCTGGCGCTGCGTCACGCGAGGCCGCCAGGGGAAGACGATACCGGCCGGCGCGAGAGCGCGCCAGCCGGCATGGCGATGAAGCGAAGGGGAAACGCGAGGATGGCCGGGGCGGCTTGCCCGGCCGGAAGACTCAGGGCGCCTCGCCTACCGGCGTCCACTTGTCGCGCGTGGGCGGCTGGTAGCGGCGCAACTGGTCGAGCAGGCCTTCGGGGTTCGCGTCGATGCAGAGCGACTCCACGTAACTGCCCGCCATGAAACCTTCCTCGACGGTATGCCGCAGCATCGTGACGAGCGGGTCGTAGAAGCCCTCGACGTTGAGCAGGGCCACCGGCTTGCGGTGATAACCGAGCTGGGCCCAGGTATAGACCTCGAAGAACTCCTCGAGCGTGCCGGCGCCGCCGGGCATCGCGACGAAGGCATCGCTGAGGTCGGCCATCATCTTCTTGCGGTGATGCATGTCGGGCACCACGTGCAGCTCGGTCAGGCCGTGATGGCCGACTTCCTTGTCGACCAGCAGCTTGGGTATCACGCCGATCGCGCGGCCGCCGGCGGCCAGCACCGCGTCGGCGATGATGCCCATCAGGCCGACCCGGCCGCCGCCATAGACCAGCGTCAGGCCGGCCTGCGCCAGCGCCTGGCCGAAGGCGCGCGCGGCCTCGGCATAGACGCCGCGGGTGCCCGCCGAGGAGCCGCAGTAGACACAGACCGACTTCATGATTTCGCGTCCTTGGGCGCGCCGCGAGGCGGCAGGTAGTCGTGGAATTCGCGCTTGGGCAGCTTGCCGGAAACCAGGTCGTCGAAGATCTGCCGCGAGCGGCCGCGCAGGTACGGCGCCATCACCGAGATCACGTGCATGCTGACCTGATGCAGTTCGTCGCGGATCGCGTCCTGGTCGTTGTACTTGCGCGGGTGCATCACGTATTGGTACGAGAGCCAGTAGGTGGAGATCACCGCCATGTTGGTGGCGATCACCTCGATCTCGGCCGGCGTGGCCACCAGCTCCTCGTCGGACACCAGCAGCTCGCACATCTCGCGCGCGAAGCGCACCTTGTGGCTGATGATCTGCTTGAAGTGGGTTTCCAGCGTGCGGTTGCGCGCCAGCAGGTCGTTCAGGTCGCGATACAGGAACCGGTAGGTCCACATGAAATCGGCCATGTACTGCAGATAGGACCAGGTCTCGTCGATGGTCGGACGATGGTCCTCGGGGAAGCGCAGTCGCCGTTCGATCTGCTGCTCGAACTGGGCGAAGATGCTGTTGATGATGTCGTCCTTGTTGCGGAAATGGTAGTACAGGTTGCCTGGACTGATTTCCATTTCCTCGGCGATCGTGGTGGTGGTGACGTTCGGCTCGCCGATCTCGTTGAATAGCTTCAACGACAGCTCGAGGATCCGTTCACGCGTGCGGCGGGGAGGTTTCGCTTCCATGTGTCGTCCGGCCCTGAATGTGCCGGACTGGCGGGCGCTGCATGAGGATGCTGCGTAGTTGTCCGGCTCGGGTTAGCTGTTTTCGAGACTATCGGTCGATTATAAACGGTCGTTCGCTTTCTCGGCGCTTTTCGTCGCACGAGCGGAACAATGGGAAAAGCAGGCGCCGATCGTTGCCGGCGCGGAACGAATCGGCAAGGATCGGCGCGCGTCGATGAAGAATCAGTGGCCGAGCCAGCGCGACACCACCGGCCAGAGGATGAAGCCCCAGGTGGTCAGGCAGGCGCCGAGCGCGACCGTGACGGCCGCGCTGCCGAGGTCCTTGGCGCGTTTCGAGAGCTCGTGGCGCTCCAGCGAGATCCGGTCGATTGCCGCTTCCACGCTGGAGTTCAGCAGTTCGACGATCAGCACCAGCAGCACTGAGCCGATCAGCAGCGCATGCGAAACCGCGTCGACCGGCATGAACAGGCCGACTGGCACGAGGATCGCGGCGAGCGTCAATTCCTGGCGGAACGCGCTCTCCTCGCGGATCGCCACGCGAAAGCCGTTGACCGAATGCTTGAGCGCGTACCAGGCGCGCGTGAGCCCGCGATTGCCCTTGTAGGGGTTCGGCGGCAGCGGCGCGAGCGGGTCGTCGGTGCCGAGCGGCTCGTGATGCTCGTGCCCGTCGTGCGCATCGTGGGAATCGTTATCGGCATGCGGATCGCGCGCGAACGCGGCGGCGTTCAGCGCGGGACGGCGCAGCGGCGACGGGGACGGAGCGGGCGCTTTCGCGCGCGTGGCAGGTTTCAAACGGCGGCGCCTTGAGGTTGGGAGCTGGCGGTGTTCGGCAGCGGCTTCAGGTGCGAGGCGAACTGCTCGGAGGCGGCGCGCCACGAGAAGCGCTCGGCCCATTCGCGCGCGGTGGCGCGATCGATCTTCAGCGCTTCCAGGCAGGCCTCGCGCAGGTCCTCGTTCATCGCGCCGGCGTGACCGCCGCCAAGCACGTCGACCGGGCCCGTCACCGGATAGGCCGCCACCGGCGTGCCGCAGGCGAGCGCCTCGAGCAGCACCAGGCCGAAGGTGTCGGTCTTGCTCGGGAACACGAACACGTCGGCCGCCGCGTAGACCTTGGCGAGTTCCGCCTGCGACAGCACGCCAAGATAATTCGCCTCAGGATAGCGTGATTTCAGCTCGGCCAGCGCGGGGCCTTCGCCCGCCACCCACTTCGAGCCGGGCAGGTCGAGCTTCAGGAAGGCCTCGACGTTCTTCTCGATCGCCACGCGCCCCACGTAGAGGAAGATCGGGCGCGCGGTGTTCAGCACCTTCGATTCCATCGGTTCGAAGATGTCGAGGTCGACGCCGCGGGTCCACAGCACCACGTTGTCGAAGCCGAAGGATTCCAGGTCCTGCTTGACCACCGGGGTGGGCGCCATCACCGCCAGCGAGGCACCGTGGAACCAGCGCAGGAAGCGGTAGGTGGCCGACAGCGGGATGCCGAAGCGCGCCTGCACGTATTCGGGAAAGCGCGTGTGATAGGCGGTGGTGAAGGGCAGCTTGTGGGCGCGCGCGTAGCGGCGCGCGGCCATGCCGAGCGGGCCTTCGGTGGCGATGTGCAGCGCGTCGGGCGCGAACGCGTCGATGCGCGCGCGCAGCTTGCGATACGGGAACAGCGACAGGCGGATCTCGGGATACGTCGGGCAGGGGATGGTGCGGAATTCCAGCGGCGTGAGCAGCTCGACGCGATGGCCGAGCGCGCTCAGCTCGCGCGAGGTGCTCTTCAGGGTACGCACGACGCCGTTGACTTGCGGCTCCCACGCATCGGTGACGATCATGATCTTCATGCAGGCATTCCTGTAGGGTGCGGGACGCGGGACAGCAGGGGGCTCACGCGGTGGCCTTCGCCTTGCGCGAGGTGGTGACGGGCGGCGACTGCATCACCGTCCAGTAGACGATCTTCAGCTCGCCCTCCATGGTCTCGACCAGCGCCGACAGGCTCTCCACCCAGTCGCCGTCGTTGCAGTACAGCACGCCGTCGATGTCGCGGATCTCGGCCTTGTGGATATGGCCGCATACCACGCCGTCGCAGCCGCGGCGGCGCGCCTCGTCGGTCATCACGTTCTCGAACGAGGAGATGAAGTTCACGGCGTTCTTGACCTGGTGCTTCAGGTATTGCGACAGCGACCAGTACTGGAAGCCGAGCCGGCTGCGGATCCGGTTGAACCAGCGGTTCAGCACCAGGATCAGCGTGTAGGCGGTGTCGCCCAGGTAGGCGAGCCACTTGGCATGCTGGATCACGCCGTCGAACAGGTCGCCGTGGACGATCCAGAGGCGCTTGCCGCCCAGCGTGGTGTGGAAGGCCTCGCCGCGCACCTGGATGTCGCCGAAGGCGAGGTCGCAGAACTGGCGCGCCGCCTCGTCGTGGTTGCCGGGGATGTAGATCACCTGGGTGCCCTTGCGCGCCTTGCGCAGGATCTTCTGCACCACGTCGTTGTGCGCCTGCGGCCAGTACCAGCCCTTGCGCAACTGCCAGCCGTCGATGATGTCGCCGACCAGGTACAGGTACTCGGAATCGTTGTGGCGCAGGAAGTCGAGCAGGTAGGGCGCCTGGCAGCCGCTGGTGCCGAGATGGATGTCGGACAGCCAGATGGTGCGGTAGCGATGCGCGGGTCCGTCGGATTCGTCGTGATGGCCGGCGCTGGCGCTGGCCGGTGGCGGCAGGCTCGCGTCACCGCCGGCCGTGCCGGAGAGGAACGCCGAGGCTGCCGCGCGGGCGCCGGCCGGGTCTTGGAAGAAGGTAGTCGCGGACGTTTTGAGGCCCATGCGTGACTCGCGCCGGTTGGGATAACCGGCATTGCGCCATGCGAGGATGACTGTGCCATGACAGTCACGGGACGTTCTTATTACGTTCTTTCGGCGCGGGAAACGATGGCGCCGTCAGGCCCGCCGGGCATGGAGGAGGCGTGATCGCCCGAGCTCCGGCGAGCTTGATGCGCCGATGCAACAGTGGCGCGGCAGGCTGCAGAGCGATCAATGATCGGAGGATTGCGGCCGGCCGCGACGGTATTTGGGCTCGGCGAACCAGCGTGGCGGGCGCTGGCGATTCAGCGCGGCTGCGCCACCACGCGCGTGCCGGCGAGACGGTCGTGCGGGAACTGGCGGGCCGGATCGAGCCGCGCGGCGAGCGCCCACAGCACCACCCAGGCGGCCGTCACGGCAAGGGTGGCCGGCACCGGCAACTGCAGCAGCGGATGCAGGGCGAGCGGCGGCAGGAACCACAGCCAGCCGAGCAGGTAGCGCAGGATCGCGCGTGGTGCCGAGAGCGGGGCGCCGTTGGCGGCCACCAGCCTGAGGCGCCAGGTCTTCATCGGCAGCGTCTGGCCGCCGTGGGTCCAGAACCACACGAAGTAGGCGCCGACCACCAGGGCGATCCAGGCGGCGAGCAGGCGATGGTGGACCAGGCCGTTGCGTTGCTGGAACACCAGCGCGAAGGCCAGCGCGGCGAAGAACACGATGCCGAACAGCAGCACGCCTTCGTAGAGCAGGGCGGCCAGGCGGCGGCCCACGCCCGGGCGGGGGCCGGCCGGTTCGATGGGGGAGGCGGCCGGCGCGTGGCTCACGAGCCCTTGAAGATCGACGGCGCGTCGGCCGGCGAGACCGGCAGCGGCGCGGGCGGCTGGACCGTGCCGGAGGCGGCCGTGGTCGGCACCGCGGCGCTGGCGCCCGCTTCGGCGGGCGGCGTCGTCAGCGGCGTGAGCGGCTTGGCGGGCGCGTTGGCCGGGTGGTCGTGCGCGTTGACCAGGCGGTTGATGTCGCGGTCGCTCTTGCCGGAGGGCGGCGCGCTGACCACGGTCGGTCGGCGACGGCGCTCGGCGGCGGCCAGCTTGGCCTTCTGCTCGGGCGACAGCTTCTGGTAGTCCTTCCAGGCGCGTTCGCGGGCCTGCGCGGGCAGGTCCTGCGAGGCCTGGTAGTTCTCGCGCGCGACGCGCCGTTCCTCGGCCGTCATGTTGGCCCACTGGGTCATCCGCTCATGCAGGCGTTTCTGCTCTTCGGGCGACATCTTCGGGAAACGTGCGGCGATCCGCAGCCATTTGCGCTTGCGCGCATCGCTGAAGCCGTCCCATTGGCGTTCGAAGGGCGCCAGCGCCTCGTGCTGCTGCGCGCTCAGGCGCGCCCAGGACAGCGGGCTGGCGGGCGCCAGCGTCGGAAATGCATTGGGCAGGGACAGGCTGACGGCGGGCTGGGCGGGCGGCGTGGTGCCGGAGGCCGCCACCGGCGCGGCGGCGATAGGCGCCGGGGTCTCGAAAAAACGGGGGTAGGTGGCCGCGTAGGCAACCACGAGCGCGATCACGCTCCCGAAAAATATCGCCAGTCCCCGTTTCTGCATCGCCCCGTGCGTCCTTCTCTCTCTGGTCGCGCTCAGCGCGTGTGTGACAGGTATGCGTTGAACCCGTGGTCGAGGTACGCGTTGAGCGGCAGGTTGTCGTTCAGCATCGCGGCGTCGATGTCCGCGAGCTCGGCCGTGTGCTCGAGGTTTTCCCAGTAGGCGATGCCGACGATGCCGGCCAGCAGCACCACCAGCGGCACCGCGCGCAGGATCCGGCGCGTGAGCGACACCGGCCGCGGGGCCGGACCGCGCACCAGGCCGAAGCTGCCGGTGCCGCCGCCCGCGAGGGCGGGCACCAGCACGATGGCGGTATCGGGTTTCTTGCGCGCGAGCGCGGCCCGGCGCGCGGCGGCCAGCCGATCGGCGGCCGACGGGGGCAGCTCGGCCGCGCGTTCGTCCAGCGCGCGGCGGATCTTGAGGGCGAATTCCAGTTCTTTGAGTTCGGGAGCGGAGCTCATAGCGTGATTCCTTTGGCCTTGAGCGCTTGTGCCAATGCGTGCGTGGCCCGTGAGCAATGCGTCTTGACGCTGCCTTCGGAGCAGCCCATGGCAGCGGCTGTTTCGGCGACATCCATATCTTCCCAGTAACGCATCAGGAATGCTTCCCGTTGACGCGCCGGCAGCTTGCGGATTTCTTCGTCGATCAGCGACAGCACCTGCTCCCGCTCCAGGCGCGATTCGCTGCTCTCGATGCCGCTGCCGTTGTCGGCCGTGTCGAGCGTTTCGAGCGGATCGAAGTCGTCGTCATCGGCGCCGCCGAGCGAGGAAAACAGGCTCACCCAGGTGTTGCGGACCTTCTGGCGGCGGAAGTAGTCGTGGATCGCGTTCTGCAGGATCCGCTGGAAAAGCAGGGGCAGTTCGGCGGCCGGGCGGTCGCCGTATTTCTCGGCGAGCCGGATCATCGCGTCCTGCACGATGTCGAGCGAGGCGTCGTCGTCGCGAACCGCGTAGGCGGCCTGCTTGAACGCGCGCCTTTCGACGCCCGCCAGAAAGTCGGCGAGTTCCTTGTCTGATGCCATTCCGTGAAAAGGTCTGCGCTCGAGGGGCCTGGAAGGACGAAAAATTCTGTAAACGGGGCGGATGCTAACAAATTTTCGTGCCGACCGGCATCCCGGGTGCCGCCACGAGGGCGCGCGGGATGGCGCCAGCCTGTGGTTTTATGATCAGCCTCCCGGCGGCAGGGATTTTTTTCTTGACCACTTGACTTCGCCAAGATATCGTCACCGGTTCGCAACATAAGTGATGGTCTCAATTGAGGCTGGCCCAAGAAGCCAGCTCGTCAACTGGACGCGCCGCTTGAACCCGAGCCACAAGTTCGGCAGAGAGCACCCGATCAATTTTTTGCCGAAAATTCGAAAGGTCGATATGAACATGCCCAGCGCGGAATTCTCCACGTCGGAACCTATTTCTGCCCCCTCGAGCGACTCGATCGGCGGTACCGTGCTGATGAAGGCACTGGCCGACGAGAACGTCGAATTCATCTGGGGCTATCCCGGCGGCTCGGTCCTCTACATCTACGACGAACTCTACAAGCAGGAAAAGATCCAGCACGTGCTGGTGCGCCATGAACAGGCGGCCGTGCATGCGGCGGATGCCTATGCGCGCGCGACCGGCAACGTCGGCGTCTGCCTGGTGACCTCCGGCCCGGGCGTGACCAATGCCGTGACCGGCATCGCCACCGCCTACATGGATTCGATCCCGCTGGTGGTGATCAGCGGCCAGGTGCCGACGGCCGCGATCGGCCAGGACGCATTCCAGGAATGCGACACGGTCGGTATCACGCGCCCCTGCGTCAAGCACAACTTTCTCGTGAAGGACGTCCGCGACCTCGCGGAAACGGTCAAGAAGGCGTTCTTCATCGCCCGCACCGGCCGTCCCGGCCCCGTGCTGATCGACATCCCGAAGGACGTCTCCAAGACGCCCTGCGAATACGTGCCGGTCAAGAGCGTCGCACTGCGCTCCTACAACCCGGTCACCAAGGGCCATTCGGGCCAGATCCGCAAGGCCGTGTCGCTGCTGCTGACGGCCAAGCGCCCGTACATCTACACGGGCGGCGGCATCATCCTGGCCGATGCCTCGCGCGAGCTGAACCAGTTCGCCGACCTGCTCGGCTACCCGGTCACCAACACGCTGATGGGCCTGGGCGGCTACCGCGCCTCGGATCCCAAGTTCCTCGGCATGCTCGGCATGCACGGCACCTACGAAGCGAACATGGCGATGCAGCACTGCGACGTGCTGATCGCGATCGGCGCGCGTTTCGACGACCGCGTGATCGGCGACCCGGCCCACTTCGCCTCGCGTCCGCGCAAGATCATTCACATCGACATCGATCCGTCCTCGATCAGCAAGCGCGTCAAGGTCGACATCCCGATCGTCGGCGACGTCAAGGAAGTGCTCAAGGAACTGATCGAGCAGCTGCAGACGGCCGAGCACGGCCCCGACACCGAGGCGCTCGCGCAATGGTGGAAGGACATCGAGAGCTGGCGCGCCAAGGACTGCCTGAAGTACGACCGCGAGAGCGAGATCATCAAGCCGCAGCACGTGGTCGAGACGCTCTGGAAGCTCACCGGCGGCAATGCCTTCGTCTGCTCGGACGTCGGCCAGCACCAGATGTGGGCCGCGCAGTTCTACCGCTTCGACAAGCCGCGCCGCTGGATCAACTCGGGCGGCCTCGGCACCATGGGCTTCGGCCTGCCGGCGGCGATGGGCGTCAAGATGGCCCATCCCGACGACGACGTGGTCTGCATCACGGGCGAGGGCTCGATCCAGATGTGCATCCAGGAGCTGTCGACCTGCAAGCAGTACGACACGCCCGTCAAGATCATCTCGCTCAACAACCGCTACCTCGGCATGGTCCGCCAGTGGCAGCAGATCGAATACAGCAAGCGCTATTCCCATTCCTACATGGACGCGCTGCCCGATTTCGTGAAGCTGGCGGAGGCGTTCGGCCACGTCGGGATGCGCATCGAAAAGTCGTCCGATGTGGAGCCGGCGCTCAAGGAAGCGCTGCGTCTCAAGGATCGCACCGTGTTTCTCGACTTCCAGACCGATCCGACCGAAAACGTCTGGCCGATGGTCCAGGCCGGCAAGGGCATCACGGAGATGCTGCTCGGATCGGAAGATCTGTAACGGCGTGCCCGCGCGCCGCGCGCTCGGCGCCCGCTTCCACGAGGAGCGGGCTGCGCCGGGCGGCGCGCGGCAGGCATTCGAACTGGATTAGTCGAGACATCATCGGGAAGAAGCGAACATGAGACACATCATCTCCGTGCTGCTGGAAAACGAACCAGGCGCGCTCTCGCGCGTGGTCGGCCTGTTTTCGGCACGCGGCTACAACATTGAAACCTTGACGGTGGCACCGACCGAAGACAATTCGCTGTCGCGGCTGACCATCGTCTCCATTGGCTCGGACGACGTGATCGAACAGATCACGAAGCATCTGAACCGCCTGATCGAGGTGGTGAAAGTGGTGGACCTGACCGACGGTGCCCACATCGAACGAGAGCTGATGCTGATCAAGGTGCGAGCGGTCGGCAAGGAACGCGAAGAAATGAAGCGGATGGCGGACATTTTCCGCGGCCGCATCATCGACGTTACCGAAAAGACCTACACAATCGAATTGACGGGCGCGAGCGACAAGCTCGACGCATTCATCCAGGGGCTGGACGCGGGGGCGATTCTCGAAACCGTGCGCACCGGCAGCTCGGGCATCGGTCGCGGCGAGCGCATCCTGAAGGTCTGATGCGGCCGTATCGAACGAAGCCGGCGGCGCCGTCATGCCCCGGTAGCCTTACTCATTGAACGAACTCACTGCATTTAGCGAAAGGAATCATCATGAAAGTTTTCTACGACAAGGACGCTGACCTCTCCCTCATCAAGGGCAAGCAAGTCACCATCATCGGCTACGGCTCGCAAGGCCACGCCCACGCGCTGAACCTGAAGGAAAGCGGCGTGAACGTGACGGTCGGCCTGCGCAAGGGTGGCGCGTCGTGGAGCAAGGCCGAGAACGCCGGCCTGACGGTCAAGGAAGTCGCCGAGGCGGTGAAGGGCGCCGACGTGGTCATGATGCTGCTGCCCGACGAGCAGATCGCCGAGGTCTACGCCAAGGAAGTGCACGCCAACATCAAGCAGGGCGCGGCGCTGGCCTTCGCCCACGGCTTCAACGTCCACTACGGCCAGGTGATCCCGCGCGCCGATCTGGACGTCATCATGATCGCTCCGAAGGCCCCGGGCCACACGGTGCGCGGCACCTACTCGCAAGGTGGCGGCGTGCCGCACCTGATCGCGGTCGCCCAGGACAAGTCGGGCGCGGCGCGTGACGTGGCCCTGTCGTACGCGGCAGCCAACGGCGGCGGCCGTGCCGGCATCATCGAGACGAACTTCCGCGAAGAGACCGAAACCGACCTGTTCGGCGAGCAGGCGGTGCTGTGCGGCGGTACCGTCGACCTGATCAAGGCCGGTTTCGAAACCCTGGTCGAAGCCGGCTACGCGCCGGAAATGGCCTACTTCGAGTGCCTGCATGAGCTCAAGCTGATCGTCGACCTGATCTATGAAGGCGGCATCGCCAACATGAACTACTCGATCTCGAACAACGCCGAGTACGGCGAATACGTGACGGGCCCGCGCATCGTCACGGAAGAGACCAAGAAGGCCATGAAGGCGGTCCTGACCGACATCCAGACCGGCGAATACGCCAAGAGCTTCATCCTGGAGAACAAGGCCGGCGCCCCGACGCTGCAATCGCGCCGCCGCCTGACGGCCGAGCACCAGATCGAGCAGGTCGGCTCGAAGCTGCGCGCGATGATGCCCTGGATCGCCAAGAACAAGCTGGTCGACCAGTCGAAGAACTAAGCGTTCGCTGAGCGACGGCCCCGGTTTTCCGGGGTCGGCAACGAAAAGCCGCCCGAAGGCCGTAGTGCCGAGGGCGGCTTTTGTTATGCTACGTCCTTTGCAATTCACCGAATCACACCATGAACTACCCTCATCCGATCATCGCGCGCGAAGGCTGGCCGTTCATCGCGATCGCTGCCGTCATCGCGCTGTTGATCCATGCAGTCGCGGGTTTCGGCCTGGCCTGGCCGTTCTGGCTGTTGCTCGTCTTCGTGGTGCAGTTCTTCCGCGATCCGGCCCGACCGATCCCGACCGAGGCCAACGCGGTGCTGTGCCCGGCCGACGGGCGCATCGTCGCGGTGGAAACCGCGCATGATCCCTACGCGAACCGCGAGGCGCTCAAGATCAGCGTGTTCATGAACGTGTTCAACGTTCACTCGCAGCGCTCGCCGGTGGACGGCGCGATCACCAAGGTCGAATACTTCCCGGGCGCGTTCCTGAACGCGGCGATCGACAAGGCCTCGACCGAGAACGAGCGCAACGCGGTGGTGATCCACACCGGCAGCAACCATATCGTCACCTCGGTGCAGATCGCCGGGCTGGTGGCGCGGCGCATTCTCTGCTACGTGCGCAACGGCGAGCCGCTCACGCGCGGCCAGCGCTACGGCTTCATCCGCTTCGGTTCGCGCGTGGACGTGTACCTGCCGATCGGCAGCCGCGCCCGCGTCTCGATCGGCGAAAAGGTGTCCGCATCGTCGACGATTCTTGCTGAATTGCCGCAGTAAGCGGCAGGAGGCTCGATGGCTGCATTCAAACCGCGCCGGTCGCGCAACGGCAAGTCCCTGCCGCGCTCGTTCCGGCACAACAAGGTGCTCGGCGCCGACAATTCGTCGGTCGAGCCGCGCCGCGCCGCGCGCCAGCAGTTCCTGCGCACCCGCGGCATCTACCTGCTGCCCAATGCCTTCACCACCGCCGCGCTGTTCTGCGGCTTCTTCGCGGTGGTGCAGGCGATGAACGTGCGCTTCGAGATCGCCGCGATCGCGATCTTCGTGGCGATGGTGCTCGACGGCATGGACGGCCGCGTGGCGCGCATGACGCACACCCAGAGCGCCTTCGGCGAGCAGTTCGACAGCCTGTCCGACATGGTCTCGTTCGGCGTGGCGCCGGCCCTGGTGATGTACGAATGGGTGCTGAAGGACCTGGGCCGCTGGGGGTGGCTGGCCGCCTTCGTCTACTGCTCGGGCGCCGCGCTGCGCCTGGCGCGCTTCAACACCAATATCGGCGTGGTCGACAAGCGCTTCTTCCAGGGCCTGCCGAGCCCGGCCGCGGCCGCGCTGATCGCCGGCTTCGTGTGGCTGGCCACCGACAACCGCGTGCCGCTCAAGCTCGGCTGGCTGCCCTGGGTAGCCTTCGTGCTGACCATCTATGCCGGCGTGACCATGGTGTCGAACGCGCCGTTCTACAGCGGCAAGGCGCTCGACGTGCGGCACCGCGTGCCGTTCGCGGCGATCCTGCTGGTGGTGGTGGCCTTCGTGCTGGTGTCCTCCGATCCGCCGCTGATGCTGTTCGGCCTGTTCGTGCTGTATGGCCTGTCGGGCTATGTGTTCTGGGGCTACATGGCGATCCGCGGCCGCGCCAATCCGGCCCGCTCGTCCCAGCGCGAGCACTGAGGGCGAGCCTCGCATCATCCGCGAACCAGCCCCATTTCGGTGCAAGACGGCGACCCTGATCCGGTCGCCGTTTTTTCGTCCGGAGCCGGCTCGGCGGGGCAGGGCAGGTTCCGGGTGCAGTCTGATTGCACGTGTTACGGAATGCCGCTATATTCCTCGGCATGACCGCATTTCTCCGCCTCTCCCTCCTTCAAGCCGGTGCGCCCCTATGCGCACTAGCGCTAGCGCGCCTGCCGCGCTGACCGTCTTCGCCCTCCGTCAAGCCTCGTCTGTTGTTGAGCGTCGCCAGCGGTGGCGCGAACTCCATCGTTTCTGCCGTACCCACAAGATCCCCCTGGAGCCTCCCCATGACAGACAAGCTGATCATTTTCGACACGACCTTGCGTGACGGCGAGCAATCGCCCGGCGCGTCGATGACGAAGGAAGAAAAGATCCGTATCGCCAAGCAGCTCGAACGGATGAAGGTCGACGTGATCGAAGCCGGTTTCGCGGCCAGCTCGAACGGCGATTTCGACGCGATCCACACCATCGCCGGGCTGATCAAGGACAGCACGATCTGCTCGCTGGCCCGCGCCAATGACAAGGACATCCAGCGCGCCGCCGATGCGCTGAAGCCCGCCAACAGCTTCCGGATCCACACCTTCATCGCCACCTCCCCGCTGCACATGGAGAAGAAGCTGCGCATGACGCCGGACCAGGTGTTCGAGCAGGCGCGGCTGGCGGTGCGTTTCGCGCGCAAGTTCACCGACAACGTCGAGTTCTCGCCGGAAGACGGCAGCCGCTCCGACATGGACTTCCTCTGCCGCGTGCTGGAAGCCGTGATCGCCGAGGGCGCAACCACCATCAACATCGCCGACACGGTCGGCTACGGCGTGCCGGAGCTGTACGGCAACCTGGTCAAGACGCTGCGCGAGCGGATCCCGAACTCGGACAAGGCGATCTTCTCGGTGCACTGCCACAACGATCTCGGCATGGCCGTGGCCAACTCGCTGGCCGGCGTGCAGATCGGCGGCGCGCGCCAGGTCGAGTGCACCATCAACGGTCTCGGTGAGCGCGCCGGCAATACCTCGCTCGAGGAGATCGTGATGGCGGTGAAGACGCGCAAGGACTATTTCGGTCTCGACGTCGGCCTGGACACCACGCAGATCGTGCCGGCCTCGAAGCTGGTCTCGCAGATCACCGGCTTCGTGGTGCAGCCGAACAAGGCGGTGGTGGGCGCCAACGCCTTCGCCCATGCCTCGGGCATCCACCAGGATGGCGTGCTGAAGGCGCGCGACACCTACGAGATCATGCGCGCGGAAGACGTGGGCTGGACCGCCAACAAGATCGTGCTGGGCAAGCTCTCGGGCCGCAACGCCTTCAAGCAGCGCCTGCAGGAGCTGGGCGTCTCGCTCGACAGCGAAACCGAGCTGAACGCGGCCTTCATGCGCTTCAAGGACCTGGCCGACCGCAAGGCCGAGATCTTCGACGAGGACATCATCGCGATCGTGTCGGAAGAGGCGGCGGTGGTCGAGCGCGAGCACTACAAGTTCGTGTCGCTGTCGCAGCGCTCGGAAACGGGCGAGCAGCCGCAGGCCAAGGTGGTGTTCTCGATCGATGGCGGCGAGGTGACCGGCGAGGCGCGCGGCAACGGCCCCGTCGACGCGACGCTGAACGCGATCGAGACGGAAGTCGGCAGCGGCTCGGAGTTGCTGCTGTACTCGGTCAACGCCATCACCACCGGCACCCAGGCGCAGGGCGAGGTGACCGTGCGCCTGTCCAAGAGCGGGCGCATCGTCAACGGCGTCGGCACCGACCCGGACATCGTCGCGGCCTCGGCCAAGGCTTACCTGTCGGCGCTCAACAAGCTGCACTCGGACGTCGACAAGCTCAACCCGCAACGCTCCTGAGCCCGATCGGCCGGCTTGCCCGGCCGTTGATCGGCAATGAAACGCCCCGCGCGGCCCGAAGGCCGGCGGGGCGTTTTGTCGTTGCGGGCCGCGCTTATTGCGCGCTGGGGCTGCGCAGCATCGAGATCGACCAGCGCCTG
Source organism: Burkholderia gladioli (assembly GCF_000959725.1). Taxonomy (NCBI): domain Bacteria; kingdom Pseudomonadati; phylum Pseudomonadota; class Betaproteobacteria; order Burkholderiales; family Burkholderiaceae; genus Burkholderia; species Burkholderia gladioli. The sequence continues at coordinate 431,591 of NZ_CP009323.1, read as the reverse complement.
GCCGTGGCGCGCGTGGGCTGCCGGTAGTCGACCAGGATCTCGCGTGCCTGCGCATCCGCCATGAAGGCGTCGATCAGCTCGCGCACGTCGTGGTCGATGTAGTCGGCGCGCGTCGCGTCGATGATCACGATCGAACGATCCGGGATCTGCCGCAGGTAGTGCTTGACCTGCACCTTGCCGAGGAAGGACACGTCCTTGCGGAAGGTCAGCAGGTAGTGGTCGTCGTGGCGGGCCAGCGTGGCCGGGCTGCGCAGGTTGGCGAAGGCCACCGCCAGCACGCTGCACACGATGCCCAGCGCGATCCCGGCCAGCAGGTCGATGGCCAGCACGCCGGCAACGGTCGCGACGAAGGGCAGGAAGGCGGCCGGCCCCTGTTGCGCGACGGCCTTGAACAGCGCCGGCTTGGCGAGCTTGAAGCCGGTGTGGATCAGGATCGCGGCGAGCGTGGCGAGCGGGATCAGATTGATCAGCTCGGTCAGCAGGAACACGCTGACCAGCAGCAGCGCGCCATGCACCACCGCCGAGAGGCGGCTTTGCGCGCCGGCGTTGACGTTGACCGAGCTGCGCACGATCACCGAGGTGATCGGCAGGCCGCCGAAGGCGCCCGCCACCAGGTTGCCGACGCCCTGGGCCTTCAGCTCGCGGTTCGGCATCGGCGGGCGGCGCTTCGGGTCGATCTGCTCGACCGCCTCGAGCGAGAGCAGGGTCTCGAGGCTGGCGACGATCGCCAGCGTGATGGCGACGCGCCAGACATCGGGGTTCCAGAGCTGGGCGTAGTGCGGGCCGAGCTCGACGCTCTTGAGCGCGCCGCCGAGCGAGGCCAGCGAGTCGAGCGCGGGCAGCGCCACGCGATGCTCGGCCGGCGGCGCCAGCGCGGGCAGCAGGGCGCCCAGCACCAGCGTGGCGCCGATGCCGAGCACCACCACGATCAGCGGCGCCGGGACGTTGCGCACCAGCGCGAAGCGGCGCAGCGCCTTCGAATCCCAGGCCACCAGCAGGGCCAGCGAGACGATCGCGATCAGCGCCGCGCCGATCGCATGGGCGCTGAACGCGGCGGTGCCGCCATGCAGGCCGAGCGCGAAGGGCACCTGCTTGACGATCAGCAGCAGGCCGATCGCGGCCAGCATGCCCTTGATCACGGGCGACGGCACGTAGGCGGCCAACTGGCCCGCGCGCAGCATGCCGAAACCGAGCTGCAGCAGGCCCGACAAGACCACCGCGAGCAGGAAGGCGGGAAAGCTGCCGAGTTGGGCGATGCCATCGACGACGATCACCACCAGGCCGGCGGCGGGGCCGCTCACCGACAGCGGCGAGCCGCTCAGGAAGGCGACCACCAGGCCGCCGACGATGCCAGAGATCAGGCCCGCGAAGGGTTCGACGCCGGAGGCGTTGGCGATGCCCAGGCAGAGCGGCAGCGCGACCAGGAACACGACGGTGCCGGCGACGAAGTCGCGCGGAAACGTGGAGAAGGCGTTGCGTAAATTCATGATGGGGTTCGAGGCGGGGCGTTGGGGAGCGTGCTGCGGGAGGCGCGACCGGCGCCGGGTTGGGCGGCCGGCCGCGCCGTGTTGTTTCGAGTGCGTCAGGCGGGCTGGGGCTCGCGGCGCCGCGCATGCGCGGCGGCCGGTGCCGTTTCGGCAGGCTGCGCCGCGCCCGCCTCGTAGCCGGAAGACAGCACGTTGAGCAGCCCGTCCGACAGCGAGAAGATCCAGCCATGCACCAGCGGCGCCGGCAGGCTGTCGCGCACCACCGGGTGCTCGCGCAGCAGGCGCACCTGCTCCAGCACGTTCAGTTCGGCCAGGCGATTCGCGGCGGTATCGGCGGGCAGTTGGTCCAACGTGGCGCGATGCCGGCTGGCCAGCGCGCAGAGCGGCGCGATGCGCCTTGCCACATGCGGCAGGTCGGCCGGCGGCGGCAGCAGCGAGGCGCGCACGCCGCCGCAGCCGTAATGCCCGCAAACGATTACGTGATCGACCTTGAGAACGCGCACCGCGTATTCCAGCACGCTGACGCTGTTGTCGTCGTTCGGGTGGAACAGGTTCGCGATATTGCGGTGGACGAACAGCTCGCCTGGCGCGCTGTGCGTGATGGCCTCGGCCGGCACGCGGCTGTCCGAGCAGCCCAGCCACAACACGCGCGGATTCTGGCCTTGCGACAGCGCCTCGAAGAAGCCAGGCGCGCGTTCGGCGGTTTCCCGCGCCCAGGCGACGTTGGCGGCGAGCAGGGTTTTGGCGCGATTCATGAGGAATCCTTCATAAATGAACGAGATCGCGAACGGCGCCGGAGCAGCCGTATCGGCAATGCTTTCTAGATTGAAAGCTTGTTGGGGATATTAGGGGTTTGCCTCGATACGTGGAGGCCTTGAAACATTCTGTTTCAAATTCGAGATGGGTGAATCGGCTTTGCACCATTTCGGAAATCGAATTGCCGGATTCCGGTGCATTCGATCACCTGAAAAGTGACGCCCCTATTGAATTGTGACGATACAGACCGGTTCGGTGACGAAATGATTCGAAGCTTATTTTCGCAATTCTTTCGGCCGGAAAATCAATTCGTGATGCCTGGATGACAAAAAGGCCATTCCGCTTATCAGCTGGAATGGCCTGGGTAAATCCTGTCGAAATTGACAGTGATTCGATTATCAGAATGCGACGCGGCGATCGGGATCGTGCAGCGGGTCCGGCGTCTTCTGCGTGAGGCGCAGGATGCCCTGGTCGTCGAAGTAGAAGCTGTAGAGCATGTACCAGACGTTGTCCTCGAGATAACGATAGGTCCAGACCTCGCGCTTCATCAGCGGGAAGTAGGCGGTTTCCTCGGGGCGGCCGAAATTGACCAGCACGTCGGACTTCTTCCACTTGCCGATCTCGGCGCGATAGAACTCGAGCGGCTGCAGGACCTGGCGCACGTTGCGGACCTTGCCGGCCGCGTCGATATCGGCGGCGGTGGTGGTTTCGCCCATCGGCTGAGTCGGCCACATCAGGCGCTTGCCGCCGTCGGGCAGGTCGTAGATTTCCTTCGGTGGCCCGAGCCGGGCGACCAGCGCCGACTGGTCCTCGCCCGCCTGGAAGCGCTGCCACGGTTGCGCGCAACCGGCCAGCAGCGTGGCCGCGATGGCTAGCAGTACGGGAAGTCGTCGAAACATGCTGGTCTCCGTCGGATGCGATGCCGCTGTTGTATCACGACGCGCAGCCGTGTGCTCGCGCGGCGGCGCGCATTTCTCGAGGCCGCTTCGCATCGCGCATCGCTGGTGCGGCGCGGCCCGGGCGGGCGGCGATCGGCGGGCGCCGGCTCCGGTATGATCCGCTTCCCGATCGATGACAGGAAGCAGCCGATGTCCGGATGGAAACGCTTAGCCGCCGCCTGCGCGGCGCTCTCGCTGATGGCTGCCGCCGCGCCGGCCGGTGCTGCCGCGCAGGCGGCCGAGCCGGTGCGCATCGCGCTGGTGGAGGGCATGTCCGGGCCGTTTGCCAACGCCGGCGCGGCCGTCGAGCGCAACCTGCGCTTCGGCATCGAGCGCGTCAACGCGCGCGGCGGCGTGATGCTCGCCGACGGCGCGCATCCGCTGGAGCTGGTGGTGCTCGACAGCAAGGGCGGCGTCGAGGATGCGCTGCAGCAACTGCGCGTGGCGGCCGACCGGCATATCGGCTTTATCGCGCAGGGCAACGGTTCGGCGGTCGCGGCGGCGTTGGTCACCGCGATCGATCGCCAGAACGCGCGCCGCCCCGATGCGCGCATGCTGTTCCTCAATTACTCCGCCGACGATCCGGCGCTGACCGGCGCGCAGTGCAGCTTCTGGCATTTCCGCTTCGATGCCCATGCCGGGATGCGGATGGCCGCGCTCACCCAGGTGCTGGCGCAGGACCGCGGCGTGAAGCGCGTCTACCTGCTGAACCAGGACTACAGCTTCGGTCACGACGTGAGCACGCTGGCGCGCGAGGAACTGAAGACGCGCCGGCCCGACGTGGCGATCGTCGGCGACGAATTCCACCCGATCGGCCGCGTCAAGGATTTCACGCCCTATATCGCCAAGATCCGCGCCAGCGGCGCCGACGCGGTGATCACCGGCAACTGGGGCAACGACCTGAGCCTGCTGGTGAAGGCCGCGCGCGAGCAGGGGCTCGACGCCAGGTTCTACACCTTCTACGGCAACAGTCTCGGCGCGCCTGCCGCGCTCGGCGAGGCCGGCGTCAAGCACGTGATCGCCGTGGCCGACTGGCACCCGAACGCGGGCGGCGCGGCTTCCGATGCCTTCTACCGGGAATTCCGGAGCCGTTTCCCCGCCGCCCAGGACGATTACCCGGTGCGGCGCATGAGCGAGATGGTGGAGATGCTGGCGGCGGCGATCACGCGGGCGCGCTCGGCGGACCCGGCCGCGGTGGCCAGGGCGCTGGAAGGCGCGAGCTACGACGACGGCTTCCACCCGATCCGGTTGCGTGCGTCCGATCACCAGGCGATCCAGCCCCTTTACGTGATGGAAATGGATCGGCTCGGCACGCCGGGCGTGCGTGTCGACAACGAAGGGTCGGGTTACGGTTTCCGGACCGTGCTGGCCTTGTCGGCCGCGAGCACCGAGCCGCCGTCGACCTGCCGGATGACGCGCCCCTGAGGCCCGGCCGGGGCAATGCCGCGGCAGGCGCGGGGGAGGGGCTGGCCGGGCGCGGGACTTGTGCTACAATGCCGGCCGGTTGTCAATCACGACAGCCTTCACGGCACGGCCATTCTTCCGTGTCCGCCTGTTAGCTAGAAAGGAAATCACATGTCGGTTGCAGATATCAAGAAGTCGGATGTTGTTGCTCAGTTCGCGCGTGGCGCCAACGATACGGGTTCGCCCGAAGTCCAGGTCGCGCTGCTGACCGCGCGTATCGTCGAACTGACGGGTCACTTCAAGACCCACGCGAAGGATCACCACAGCCGCCGCGGCCTGCTGCGCATGGTGAGCCGCCGCCGCAAGCTGCTCGACTACCTGAAGGGCAAGGATGCCGACCGCTATCGCGCGCTGATCGAGAAGCTGGGTCTGCGTAAGTAAGCGGGCGACGTTCGCCTCCCCGCCAATGCCTGTGTCAGTCCGCTGATACAGGCATTTTGTTTTTCAGCGGTACGCAAGGTCTCGCCGTTGCCCGTACCGCGGGCGCCAGGTCCGAAGTCGCGGACCGTCGCCCAACGGCCTGTGCGCCGGGTGGAGCTTTGTGTCATTCCAGCGCGGCGGTTCGCCTGCGCCAGCCACGCCCTGGAATGGCATAAAAAACACACCTCCTTCCCGTCACGCCAGGTCGCACCGTCGTCGCGCGGTGTTTCTCGCGCGGCGCATGCCATCCATGAACAAAACAAGGAGCGACCATGTCTCTGTTCAATAAAGTCGTGAAGGAATTCCAGTGGGGCCAGCACAAGGTCCGTCTCGAAACGGGTGAGATCGCCCGTCAGGCGAGCGGTGCCGTGATCGTCGACGTCGAGGACACCGTGGTGCTGGCCACCGTGGTGGGCGCCAAGACCGCGAAGCCGGGCCAGGACTTCTTCCCGCTGACCGTCGACTACCTCGAGAAGACCTACTCGGCCGGCAAGATCCCCGGCGGCTTCTTCCGCCGCGAAGGCCGTCCGTCCGAGCACGAGACGCTGACCTCGCGCCTGATCGACCGTCCGCTGCGCCCGCTGTTCCCGGAAGGCTTCTACAACGAAGTCCAGGTCGTGATCCACGTGCTGTCGATCAACCCGGAAGTGCCGGCCGACATCCCCGCCCTGATCGGCGCCTCGGCCGCGCTGGCCGTCTCCGGCCTGCCGTTCAACGGCCCGGTCGGCGCCGCGCGCGTGGCCTACATCGACAGCCAGTACGTGCTGAACCCGACGCGCGAGCAGATCAAGGCATCGAGCCTCGACCTGGTGGTCGCCGGTACGGAGCGCGCGGTGCTGATGGTCGAGTCGGAAGCGCAGCAACTGCCGGAAGACGTGATGCTCGGCGCCGTGGTGTTCGGCCACGAGCAGATGCAGGTCGCGATCGACGCGATCCACGAGCTGGTGCGCGAAGGCGGCAAGCCCGAGTGGGACTGGCAGCCGGCGCCGAAGGACGAGGCGCTGATCGCCAGCATCACGGCCGCTGCCCAGGAGCCGCTGCTGGCCGCCTACCAGATCCGCGACAAGCAGGCTCGCTCGACCAAGCTGAAGGAAGTCTACGCCGCCACCTCGGCCAAGCTGGAAGCCGATGCGGCTGCCGCCGGCACGACCCCGGCCGACAAGGCCACGGTCGGCAACGTGCTGTTCGACATCGAGGCGAAGATCGTCCGCTCGCAGATCCTGAACGGCGAGCCGCGCATCGACGGCCGTGACACGCGCACGGTCCGCCCGATCGAGATCCGCAGCGGCGTGCTGCCGCGCACCCACGGCTCGGCGCTGTTCACGCGCGGCGAGACGCAGGCGCTGGTGGTGGCCACGCTCGGCACCAAGGGCGACGAGCAGATCATCGACGCGCTCGAAGGCGAGTACCGCGAGCGCTTCATGCTCCACTACAACATGCCCCCGTTCGCGACCGGCGAAACCGGCCGCGTCGGCTCGCCCAAGCGCCGCGAAGTCGGCCACGGCCGCCTGGCCAAGCGCGCGCTGGTCGCGTGCCTGCCGAGCGCCGAGGAATTCGGCTACTCGATCCGCGTCGTCTCGGAAATCACCGAGTCGAACGGTTCCTCGTCGATGGCCTCGGTGTGCGGCGGCTGCCTCGCGCTGATGGATGCCGGCGTGCCGATGAAGGCGCACGTCGCCGGTATCGCGATGGGCCTGATCCTCGAAGGCAACAAGTTCGCGGTGCTGACCGACATCCTCGGCGACGAAGACCACCTCGGCGACATGGACTTCAAGGTCGCGGGTACCGAAGCCGGCGTGACGGCCCTGCAGATGGACATCAAGATCCAGGGCATCACCAAGGAAATCATGCAGGTCGCGCTGGAGCAGGCCAAGGAAGGCCGTCTGCATATCCTCGGCAAGATGAAGGGCGCCGTCTCGGGTGCGAACACCCAACTGTCCGAGTTCGCGCCGCGCATGATCACCATCAAGATCAATCCGGAGAAGATCCGCGACGTGATCGGCAAGGGCGGTTCGGTGATCCGCGCGCTGACGGAAGAAACCGGCACCACCATCGACATCTCCGACGACGGCGTGGTGACCATCGCCAGCACCAGCAGCGAAGGCATGGCCGAGGCCAAGAAGCGCATCGAGCAGATCACCGCCGAGATCGAAGTCGGCCAGGTCTACGAAGGCGCGGTGCTCAAGCTGCTCGACTTCGGCGCGATCGTGAACCTGCTGCCGGGCAAGGATGGCCTGCTGCACATCTCGGAAATCGTCAACGAGCGTGTCAAGGACATCAACGACTACCTGAAGGAAGGCCAGGTCGTGAAGGTCAAGGTGATCCAGGTCGACGAGAAGGGCCGTGTGCGCCTGTCGGCCAAGGCCTTGTTGAACGAAGCGGCCCAGTCGGGCGACGCGCCGCAGCAGTAAGCGGAAAGAAAGCGGCCGGCCGCGTCAGCGCGCCGGCCGTTTTTCCTGCAGGATGGACGGGCCTGCGTCGTGAATCGGCGCAGGCCCGTCCCTATCTTGGAGCGACGCAAATGAAAGCGATCGAAATCACCGAGTTCGGCGCGCCCGACGTGCTCAAGCTCGTCGAGCGGCCCCGGCCCGATCCGAAGCGCGGCGAAGTGCTCATCAAGGTGGCCGCGTTCGGCATCAATCGCCCGGACGTGTTCCAGCGCAAGGGTGCCTATGCGCCGCCGGCGGGTGCGTCGGACCTGCCCGGGCTGGAAGTGGCGGGCGAGATCGTCGGCGGCGAATTTGGCGATGGCGTCGCGAATCCGTTTGGCCTGACGCTCGGCGATCGCGTATGCGCCTTGCTCGCGGGCGGCGGCTATGCCGAGTATGCGACGGCGCCGCTCGCGCAGTGCCTGCCGGTCCCGGCGGGCCTGAGCGAGGTCGAGGCGGCCTCGCTGCCCGAGACCTTCTTCACGGTCTGGAGCAACGTATTCGATCGCGGCGGGCTCGGTCGTGGCGAGGGCGGCGAGCAGGAAACGCTGCTGGTGCAGGGCGGCTCCAGCGGGATCGGCGTGACGGCGATCCAGATCGCGCACGCGCTCGGTTTTCGCGTGTTCGCGACCGCCGGCACCGACGAGAAATGCCGCGCCTGCGAGGCGCTTGGCGCGGAACGGGCGATCAATTACCGGAACGAGGATTTTGTCGACGTCGTGAAGTCGCTGACCAACGACCGCGGCGTGGACGTGATCCTGGACATGGTGGCCGGCACTTATGTGCCGCGAGAGCTGAGCGCGCTGGCCGACGGCGGCCGGCTGGTGGTGATCGCGCTGCTCGGCGGCGCCAAGGCGGAGGTCAGCCTCGGCGAGATCCTGCGCCGGCGGCTCACCATCACGGGCTCGACGCTGCGCCCGCGTCCGGTCGAGTTCAAGGCCCGGATCGCCGCGCAGTTGAAGGAAACCGTCTGGCCGCTGATCGAGGCCGGCACGGTGCGCCCGGTGATCCACTGCGTGCTGCCGGCGTCCGAGGCCGCCCAGGCCCACGCGCTGATGGAGAGCAGCGAGCATGTCGGCAAGATCGTGCTCGAATGGGGCGCGAGCGCTTGACATTCGCGGTTTGACCGGTTCTTGCGCGCCGAAGTAAAATCGCCGGTTTGCTGCGCCGGTGGGGGCCGTCCTCGTTCTCGAGATGGCGGACGCCGGCGATGCGGCCTTGATGAGATTCATCAGTTCGGATTCAGTTCGAGATACGAGAGACGATGTCCACACAACGAGTGAAGCGGGTAGTCGGTAACTGGAAGATGCACGGCCGTCTCGACGGCAATCGCGCGCTGCTCAACGAAGTGCTCGAGGGCGCGAAGGGCGTGCAGGCCGGTGTCGAGATCGGGGTGTGCGTGCCGTTCCCGTATCTGGCGCAGGTGGGCGAGCTGCTGCAGGGCAGCCGCGTGGTGGCGGGGTCGCAGGACGTGTCGGCCCACGAGCAGGGCGCCTATACGGGCGAGGTGGCGGCGGCGATGATCGCCGAGTTCGGTGCGAAGTACGCGCTGGTCGGCCATTCCGAGCGTCGCACCTACCACGGCGAATCGAGCGACCTGGTCGCGGTGAAGGCGCAGCGCGCGCTGGCGGCCGGCCTGACGCCGATCGTCTGCGTCGGCGAGACCCTGGCCGAGCGCGAGTCGAATGCGACCGAGCAGGTGGTCGGCGCGCAGCTCGACGCGGTGCTCGCGCTGCTGTCGGCCGAGGAGGCGGCGCGCATCGTGGTGGCCTACGAGCCGGTCTGGGCGATCGGCACGGGCAAGAGCGCGAGTTCGGAGCAGGCACAGCAGGTGCACGCCTTCCTGCGTTCGCGGCTGGCCGCCAAGGGTGTCGAGCAGGTGTCGGTGCTGTACGGCGGCAGCGTGAAGCCGGACAATGCGGCCGAACTGTTCGGCCAGCCGGACATCGACGGCGGCCTGATCGGCGGCGCGTCGCTCAAGAGCAATGATTTCCTGGCGATCTGCCGCGCGGCGCAGTAAGCGCGCGGCCGGCGCCGTCGGTTTGTGAATCCGGGGCCGCGCGAGAGGCGCGCAGCGTCCCACAATTCGGGTGAATGAGATGTCCTTTCTGAAAGTTTTGATTATCGTGGTGCAGATCCTGTCTGCGCTCGGCGTGATCGGCCTGGTGCTGCTCCAGCACGGCAAGGGTGCCGACATGGGCGCGGCCTTCGGCAGCGGCGCGTCGGGCAGCCTGTTCGGCGCCACCGGCTCGGCGAACTTCCTGTCGCGTACCACCGCGGTTCTCGCAACAATATTCTTCATCGCCACGCTGGCGCTGACCTATCTCGGTTCCTACAAGTCGGCACCGTCGATCGGCCTGCTCGGCGCGGCCACGGCGCCGGCATCGGCCGCAGCGGGCTCGCAGGCTGCTGCCGCGTCGGCGCCTTCGGCATCCGTGCCCGCCGCCGCCTCGGCCGCGTCGAGTTCGGGTCAGGACGTCCCGAAATAAAAATTCAAGAAAGCGCTCGATACTAGTTGATCAGCTAGAAGAAAACGGGTTAGAATTTAATTCTTGAAGCGATTCGCGGGAATCAGCAGTTCTTCCCGAGTTGCCGTAGTGCCGACGTGGTGAAATTGGTAGACACGCTATCTTGAGGGGGTAGTGGCGAAAGCTGTGCGAGTTCGAGTCTCGCCGTCGGCACCAAGATTCCGCAATGCCAGCCAGCTTCCAAGCGGCTGGCATTTTTCATTTCAGGCTCCGATTTGCGTTGTCCCCGGATAGCGTGCAGTCCGAAATGACCCTTTGTCCGGAAGGTGATATGCTCCGGAACGATCAGAACTAACCGATAGAGGATTGCCTTGAACCTCGCTGCCTATTACCCCGTCTTGCTGTTCCTCATCGTGGGCGTTGGTTTGGGAGTGGCATTGGTCGGCATTGGCAAGGTCCTCGGTCCCAACAAGCCCAACAGCGAAAAGAACTCACCGTACGAGTGCGGTTTCGAGGCCTTCGAGGACGCGCGCATGAAGTTCGACGTGCGCTACTACCTCGTCGCCATCCTGTTCATCATCTTCGATCTCGAAACCGCTTTCCTGTTTCCATGGGGTGTCGCCTTCCGCGACATCGGCTGGCCCGGCTTCATGGCCATGATGATCTTCCTGCTCGAATTCCTGTTCGGCTTCGCCTACATCTGGAGAAAGGGCGGCCTGGACTGGGAGTAACGGGCGGATTTGTCACCGGTTTGCGTGAGGCGGCCACTCTCCGCCGCCTGTCAGGAGTGGAAAGCAATGAGTATCGAAGGGGTCTTGAAGGAAGGGTTTGTCACCACCACGGCTGACAAACTGATCAACTGGACGCGCACCGGTTCGCTGTGGCCGATGACGTTCGGTCTCGCATGCTGCGCGGTCGAAATGATGCACGCGGGCGCGGCCCGCTACGATCTCGATCGGTTCGGCGTGGTGTTCCGTCCGAGTCCGCGCCAGTCCGACGTGATGATCGTCGCCGGCACGCTCTGCAACAAGATGGCACCGGCGCTGCGCCGCGTCTACGAGCAGATGGCCGAGCCGCGCTGGGTGATCTCAATGGGGTCGTGCGCCAATGGCGGCGGCTACTATCACTATTCCTATTCCGTCGTGCGCGGCTGCGATCGTATCGTGCCCGTCGATGTCTACGTGCCAGGGTGTCCGCCGACTGCCGAGGCGCTCGTCTATGGCGTGATCCAGCTGCAAGCGAAGATCCGTCGGACCAGCACCATCGCCCGTCAATAAAGTCCCGAGCACCCACAATATGGCAAGCAAAATCGAGACCCTGAAAGCCAACCTCGAGGCCGCGCTCGGCGAGCGCGTGGTCAGCCTGACCGAAGCGATCGGCGAGCTGACCCTGGTCGTGCGCGCGCGCGACTATGTCGAGGTGGCCACCCAGTTGCGCGACGACCGCAAGCTCGGCTTCGAACAGCTGATCGACCTCTGCGGCGTCGACTATCAAACCTATGGCGACGGCGCCTACGACGGCCCCCGCTTCGCGGCGGTGCTGCAACTGCTGTCGATCACCAACAACTGGCGCCTGCGCCTGCGTGTGTTCGCACCCGACGACGACTTGCCGATCCTGGCCTCGATGGTCGAGGTCTGGAGTTCGGCGAACTGGTACGAGCGCGAGGCCTTCGACCTGTTCGGCATCGTCTTCGAAGGCCACCCGGACCTGCGCCGCATCCTCACCGACTACGGCTTCATTGGCCACCCGTTCCGCAAGGACTTCCCGCTCTCGGGCTACGTCGAAATGCGTTACGACCCGGAGGAAAAGCGCGTCGTCTACCAGCCGGTGACGATCGAGCCCCGAGAAATCACGCCGCGCGTGATCCGCGAGGATCGCTACGGCGGCCTGAAACATTGAGAGGGCGGCATGGCTGACATCAAGAACTACACGCTCAACTTCGGTCCCCAGCACCCGGCCGCGCACGGTGTGCTGCGCCTCGTGCTCGAGCTCGACGGCGAGGTGATCCAGCGCGCCGATCCGCACATCGGCCTGCTGCACCGGGCCACCGAGAAGCTCGCCGAGAACAAGACCTTCATCCAGTCGGTGCCCTACATGGACCGCCTCGACTACGTGTCGATGATGGTCAACGAGCACGGCTACGTGCTCGCGATCGAGAAACTGCTCGGTATCGAGGTACCGGAGCGCGCCAAGTACATCCGCGTCCTGTTCGACGAAATCACCCGCGTGCTGAACCACCTGATGTGGATCGGCTCGCACGGCCTCGACGTCGGCGCGATGGCGGTGTTCCTCTACGCGTTCCGCGAGCGCGAGGACCTGATGGACGTCTACGAGGCGGTGTCGGGCGCGCGCATGCACGCGGCCTACTATCGTCCGGGCGGCGTCTACCGGGATCTGCCTGACGTCATGCCGCAATACAAGGCGTCGAAGATCCGCAATGCCAAGGCCCTCGAGAAGATGAACGAGGCCCGCCAAGGCTCGGTACTCGATTTCATCGACGATTTCTTCATGCGTTTCCCGAAATGCGTGGACGAATACGAAACCCTGCTGACCGACAACCGGATCTGGAAACAGCGCCTGGTCGGGATCGGCGTGGTGAGCCCGGAGCGTGCGCTGCAGCTCGGCCTGACGGGCGCGATGCTGCGCGGCTCCGGCATCGAGTGGGACCTGCGCAAGAAGCAGCCCTACGAGGTCTACGACAGGCTCGACTTCGACATCCCGGTCGGCGTGAACGGCGATTGCTACGACCGTTACCTGGTTCGGGTCGAGGAAATGCGCCAGTCCTGCCGCATCGCGAAACAGTGTATTGAGTGGCTGCGGAAGAATCCGGGGCCGGTGATGACCGACAATCACAAGGTTGCGCCGCCCAAACGTGTCGACATGAAGTCGAACATGGAGGACCTGATTCACCATTTCAAGTTGTTCACCGAAGGTTTTCATGTGCCGGAAGGCGAAGCCTACGCAGCGGTGGAACATCCGAAGGGTGAGTTCGGCATCTACCTCGTGTCCGACGGCGCGAACAAGCCGTACCGGCTCAAGATTCGCGCGCCCGGTTACGCGCATCTCTCCGCGCTCAACGAAATGGCGCGCGGCCACATGATTGCCGACGCGGTCACGATCATCGGTACGCAGGACATCGTGTTCGGCGAAATCGACCGTTGATCGTCACGCCGTCCGCGTCGAGCGAGCGGCGAGCAGTAAGGCTTCGCGTTGCGCACCGTGCTGGTGCGCATTCGCGGGCAGTCAATAGTGAGCGCCAGGTCTGCCGTCCCGCATCCCCGCGGCAGGTTGTTCGTTCGGTAGGAATTGAAAGAGTCGTGTCTGAAAATGATCTCAGCTGAAGGCCTGAAAGAAATCGATCGCGTGATTGCGAAATATCCCGCCGATCAGAAACAGTCCGCCGTGATGTCGGCCCTGGCCGTCGCTCAGGACGAGCACGGCTGGCTGTCGCCCGAACTGATGCAGTTCGTCGCGGATTATCTCGGCATGCCGGCCGTCGCCGTGCAGGAGGTCGCGACGTTCTACACGATGTACGAACTGAAGCCGGTCGGGAAGCACAAGCTCACGCTCTGCACGAATCTCCCGTGCCAGCTCGGGCCGCATGGCGGCGCCGAGGCCACGGCCGACTATCTGAAGCAGAAGCTCGGTATCGATTTCGGCGAAACCACGCCCGACGGCAGGTTCTCGCTGAAGGAAGGCGAATGTTTCGGCGCCTGCGGCGACGCGCCGGTGCTGCTGCTCAACAATCACAAGATGTGCAGCTTCATGAGCCGAGAGAAGATCGACCAGCTTCTTGAGGAGCTTTCGAAATGACGTCCCTCCATGATCGTCACATCAAACCGCTGATCCTCGCCAACCTGAACGGCGAGAACTGGCGTCTCGAAGACTACGTCGCGCGCGGTGGCTACAAGCAACTGCGCCGCATCATCGAAGAAAAGATCCCCCCCGAGCAGGTGATTGCCGACGTCAAGGCCTCGGGCCTGCGCGGCCGCGGCGGCGCGGGTTTTCCGACCGGCCTGAAGTGGAGCTTCATGCCGCGCCAGTTCCCGGGCCAGAAGTACCTGGTCTGCAACTCGGACGAGGGCGAGCCGGGCACCTTCAAGGATCGCGACATCCTGCGCTGGAACCCGCACTCGGTGATCGAGGGCATGGCGATCGGCGCCTATGCGATGGGCATCACGGCCGGCTACAACTATATCCACGGTGAAATCTTCGAAGTCTATCGACGCTTCGAGGAAGCCCTGGAAGAAGCGCGCGCGGCCGGTTATCTCGGCAACAACATCCTCGGTTCGGAATTCTCGTTCCAGCTGCATGCGCACCATGGTTACGGTGCCTATGTGTGCGGCGAGGAAACCGCGCTGCTCGAATCGCTCGAGGGCAAGAAGGGCCAGCCGCGCTTCAAGCCGCCGTTCCCGGCCAGCTTCGGCGTGTACGGCAAGCCGACCACCATCAACAACGCGGAAACCTTCGCGGCGGTGCCGTTCCTGCTGACGGTCGGCCCCCAGGCCTACCTCGAGATCGGCAAGCCGAACAACGGCGGCACCAAGATCTATTCGGTGTCGGGCGACGTCGAGCGTCCCGGCAACTACGAGGTGCCGCTGGGCACGCCGTTCGCGGCGCTGCTCGAGCTGGCCGGCGGGATGCGCGGCGGTCGCAAGCTGAAGGCGGTGATCCCGGGCGGTTCGTCGGCGCCGGTGATCCCCGGCGAGATGATGATGCAGACCGACATGGACTACGACTCGATCGCGAAGGCGGGATCGATGCTCGGGTCGGGCGCGGTGATCGTGATGGACGAGACGCGCTGCATGGTGCGCTCGCTGATGCGCCTGTCGTACTTCTACCATGAGGAGTCGTGCGGCCAGTGCACGCCGTGCCGCGAAGGCACGGGCTGGCTTTATCGCGTGGTGAAGCGCATCGAGAACGGCGAGGGCCGAGTCGAGGATCTGGACCTGCTGAACTCGGTGGCCGAGAACATCATGGGCCGCACCATCTGCGCGCTCGGCGACGCGGCGGCCATGCCGGTGCGCGGCATGCTGAAGCACTACTGGGACGAGTTCGCGTATCACGTCGAGCACAAGCATTGCATGGTCGGCGAGCATTCGCACGGCAGCGTCGCCGCGGCGGCCTGAAGCGAAACCCGATTGCGGAACATCAGCGCCCCGACGGGCGAGAGCGCGAGCGAGCGCTAAAGGCTAAGGACCATACATCATCATGGTTGAACTTGAGATAGACGGGAAGACGGTCGAGGTGCCCGAAGGCAGCATGGTGATCCAGGCTGCACACAAGGCAGACAAGTATATTCCCCACTTCTGCTACCACAAAAAGCTGTCGGTTGCGGCGAACTGCCGCATGTGTCTCGTTGACGTCGAGAAGATGCCGAAGGCCGTGCCGGCCTGCGCGACGCCGGTGTCGGCCGGGATGATCGTGCGCACGCACTCGGAAAAGGCGGTCAAGGCGCAGCAGGCCGTGATGGAATTCCTGCTGATCAACCACCCGCTCGATTGCCCGATCTGCGACCAGGGCGGTGAGTGCCAGCTGCAGGATCTGGCGGTCGGTTACGGCAAGTCGGCTTCGCGCTATCGCGAGGAAAAGCGCGTGGTGTTCCACAAGAACGTCGGCCCGCTGATCTCGATGGAAGAGATGTCGCGCTGCATCCACTGCACGCGCTGCGTGCGCTTCGGCGAGGAGGTGGCCGGAGTGATGGAGTTCGGCATGCTGGGCCGCGGCGAGCACTCTGAAATCACCACCTTCGTCGGCAAGACTGTCGACTCCGAGCTGTCCGGCAACATGATCGATCTGTGCCCGGTCGGTGCGCTGACGAGCAAGCCTTTCCGCTTCAGCGCCCGCACCTGGGAGCTGTCGCGCCGCAAGTCGGTCAGCCCGCACGATTCGGTGGGCGCGAACCTGGTCGTGCAGGTCAAGAACAACCGCGTGATGCGCGTGCTGCCGCTCGAGAACGAAGCCGTCAACGAGTGCTGGATCTCCGACAAGGATCGTTTCTCCTACGAAGGCCTCAATAGCGAGGAGCGCCTGACCAAGCCGATGCTGAAGCAGGGCGGCGAGTGGATCGAGACCGATTGGCAGACCGCGCTCGAATACGTCGCGAAGGGCCTCAAGGGCATCGCGGCCGATCACGGCGCCAATGCGCTGGCCGCGCTCGCGAGCCCGCACAGCACGGTCGAGGAACTGTTCCTGGTCAAGCAACTGGCCCACGAGCTGAAGGTGCCGAACGTCGATTTCCGCCTGCGCCAGACCGATTTCTCGGCGTCGATGTCGGGTGCGCCGTGGTTGGGCATGCCGATCGCCGAATTGACCAATGTCGATACCGCCTTCGTGGTCGGCTCGACGCTGCGCCGCGATCATCCGCTGTTCGCCGCACGCCTGCGCCAGGCCGCCAAGGCCGGCGCTCAAATCCATCTGCTGCACGCCACGGGCGACGACGCCCTGATCCCGAGCGCGAAGCGCATCGTCGCCGCGCCGTCGGCCTGGCTCGACACGCTGGCCGGCATCGCCGCCGCGGTCGCCCAGGCGAGCGGCGCCGAGCTGCCGGCATCGCTGGCAGGCGTCGAGGCCTCGGCCGAGGCGCAGCGCTTGGCCAAGGCGCTTGCCACCGGCGAACGCCGCGTGGTGCTGCTTGGCAACGGCGTGGTCCAGCATCCTCAGTTCGCGCAGATTCATGCCGTCGCGCAGTGGATCGCCGAACACAGCGGTGCCACGCTCGGTTTCCTGACCGAAGCGGCCAACACGGTCGGCGCGCACCTGGTCGGTGCGCTGCCGGGCGAGGGCGGCCTGAACGCGCGCGAAGCGTTCGCGCAGCCGCGCAAGGGCTACCTGCTGCTCAACGTCGAACCCGAGTTCGACACGGCCGATCCGATCGCCGCGCGCGCCGCGCTCGAGCAGGCCGAGATGGTGGTGGTGATGTCGCCGTTCAAGATCGGCGCCGAATACGCCGACGTGCTGCTGCCGATCGCGCCCTTCACCGAGACGGCCGGCACCTACGTCAACGCGGAAGGCCGCGCCCAATCGTTCAACGGCGTGGTGCGCCCGCTCGGCGATACGCGCCCGGGCTGGAAGGTGTTGCGCGTGCTGGGCAGCCTGCTGGGCCTGCCGAACTTCGAATACGAAACCTCGGACGAAGTGCGGCTCGCCGCGCTCGGCGACGGCGACCAAGCCTCGCGCCTGTCGAATGCCGCGACCGCGCAGCCGGCCCGCGCGGCCAAGGCCGCATCGGCCAACGGTGGTTTCGAGCGCCTGGCCGACGTGCCGATCTATCACGCCGATCCGCTCTCGCGCCGTGCCGGCGCGCTGCACCTGACGGTGGCGGCCAAGGCGGCGCATTCGGCCGGCCTGCCGGCCGCGCTGTTCGACCGCCTCGGCCTGAGCGACGGCGATGCGGTGCGCATCAGTCAGGGCGGCCGCTCGGTGCAGTTGCCGGCGGTGCGTGACGCGAACCTGGCCGAAACGGTGGTCCGCGTGTCGGCTGCCACGCCCGCCGGTGCGGCACTCGGCGGCCTGTCCGGTGAACTCGTGGTGGAGAAGGCGTAAATGAGCTTGTTCGATACGATCAATTCGGGTGGTACCGAGCTGCTCGGCGCGGCATGGCCGACCGTCTGGGCGCTGGTGCGGATCCTGGTGGTCTGCGTGGTGATCCTGCTCAGCGTCGCCTACCTGATTCTCTGGGAACGCAAGCTGATCGGCTGGATGCACGTGCGTCTCGGCCCGAACCGCGTCGGCCCCGGCGGCCTGCTGCAGCCGATCGCCGACGTGCTCAAGCTGCTGCTCAAGGAAGTGATCCAGCCGAGCGCGGCCAGCCGCTGGCTTTACCTGATCGCGCCGGTCATGACGGTGGTGCCGGCCTTCGCGGTCTGGGCGGTGATTCCGTTCCAGGCCGGCGCGGTGCTCGCCAACATCAACGCCGGCCTGCTCTACGCGATGGCGATTTCCTCGATCGGCGTCTACGCGGTGATCCTGGCCGGCTGGGCCTCGAACTCGAAGTACGCGTTCCTCGGCGCGATGCGCGCGGCCGCGCAGATGGTGTCCTACGAAATCTCGATGGGCTTCGCCCTGGTGCTGGTGCTGATGACGGCCGGCAGCCTGAATTTCTCGGACATCGTGGTCTCGCAGCAGCACGGCTACTTTGCGCACCACGGCATCAACTTCATGTCCTGGAACTGGCTGCCGCTGTTGCCGGTGTTCGTCATCTACTTCATCTCGGGCATCGCGGAAACGAATCGCCACCCGTTCGACGTGGTGGAAGGCGAATCGGAAATCGTGGCCGGTCACATGATCGATTACTCGGGGATGGGCTTCGCGCTGTTCTTCCTCGCCGAGTACATCAACATGATCGTGATCTCGGCGCTGGCGGCGACGCTGTTCCTCGGCGGCTGGGACGCGCCGTTCAGCTTCCTGCACTTCATCCCGGGCGTGGTCTGGCTGGTGCTGAAGATCTTCATGCTGCTGTCGGTCTTCATCTGGGTACGCGCCACGTTCCCGCGTTTCCGTTACGACCAGATCATGCGCCTGGGCTGGAAGATCTTCCTGCCGATCTGCGTGATCTGGGTGGTCGTGGTCGGCTTCTGGATGATGTCGCCGCTGAATATCTGGAATTGAGAGGGCGGATCCCATCATGACGGCAATCCAACAATTCTTTAAGACCTTCTTCCTGACCGAACTGGTGAAGGGGCTCGCGATGACGGGCCGCTACACCTTCAAGCGGAAGATCACGGTGCAGTTCCCGGAAGAGAAGACGCCGATCTCGCCGCGTTTTCGCGGGCTGCACGCGCTGCGCCGCTACGAAAACGGCGAGGAGCGCTGCATCGCCTGCAAGCTCTGCGAGGCCGTGTGCCCGGCGATGGCGATCACCATCGAATCGCAGGTGCGCGCCGACAACACGCGCCGCACCACGCGCTACGACATCGACCTGACCAAGTGCATCTTCTGCGGCTTCTGCGAGGAAAGCTGCCCGGTCGATTCGATCGTCGAGACGCAGATCCTCGAGTACCACGGCGAGAAGCGCGGCGACCTGTATTTCACCAAGGAAATGCTGCTCGCGGTGGGCGACCGCTACGAGAAGGACATCGCGGCCGCCAAGGCCGCCGACGCGCCGTATCGCTAATGCAGGACCGGCCGGCCCCAGGGGCCGGCCCGAGCCGCCGCGGCAACGGTGCGCGGCACGTCGCAGTGCCCGAGAACCGTGCCTGACCAAGGCCTAAACGATGAACCGGTAACCATGGACTTCACGACCGTACTCTTCTACATCTTCTCGCTGCTGCTGGTGATCTCGGGGCTGAAGGTGATCACCGCGCGCAACCCCGTGGCTTCCGCGCTCTTCCTCGTCCTCGCGTTCTTCAACGCCGCCGCGATCTGGATGCTGCTCGAGGCCGAGTTCCTCGCCATCCTGCTGGTGCTCGTCTACGTCGGCGCGGTGATGGTGCTGTTCCTGTTCGTGGTGATGATGCTCGACATCAACACCGACGTGCTGCGCCGCGACTTCCGCCGCTTCGTGCCGATGGCCACCGTGGTGGGCGCGATCATCGTGGTCGAGACCGCGCTGATCCTCTGGCGCGGCTACGGCGCGACGTCCTCGCCGGTGCGCGAGATCGCCTCCGGCGCGCTCGCCAACATGACGAACACGCAACTGATCGGCAAGGTGATCTACACCGACTACATCTTCGCCTTCGAAATCGCCGGCCTGGTGCTGCTGGTCGCGATCATCGCGGCGGTTTCGCTGACCTCGGGCCGCGGCAAGGAGCGCAAGCGCCAGCGCGTGTCCGACCAGGTCAGCGTGCGCCGCCAGGATCGCGTGCGTCTCGTGAAGATGGCGGCCGAGAAGCCGCCCGCGCCTGAAGCGGCACCCGCCGCGGCCGATCCCGCCGCGGCCACCAAGAGCTGAGCGGAGGAGAACCCAACCATGTTGAACCTGACTCTTGCCCACTACCTGGTGCTCGGCGCGATCCTGTTCGCGATCAGCATCGTCGGCATCTTCCTGAACCGTCGCAACATCATCGTGATCCTGATGGCGATCGAGCTGATGCTGCTCGCGGTCAATACGAACTTCGTCGCGTTCTCGCATTATCTCGGGGACGTGCACGGACAGATCTTCGTGTTCTTCGTGCTCACGGTTGCAGCGGCGGAAGCGGCAATCGGCCTCGCGATTCTGGTGACGCTGTTCCGCAAACTCGACACCATCAATGTCGAGGATCTCGACCAGCTCAAGGGCTAATTTCAGGCGAGTCTGCTATGTCGACCACACTCAACGAAACCACGCTGCTGGCGATCCCGCTGGCGCCGCTCGCCGGCTCGATCATCGCCGGCCTGTTCGGCAATACCGTCGGTCGCAAGGGCGCGCACCGCGTGACCATCCTCGGCGTCCTGATCTCCTTCGTCCTGTCCTGCCTGGTGTTCCTGCAGGTGATGGACGGCGCGAGCTTCAATGCCACCGTCTACGAATGGATGCAGGTCGGGCCGCTCAAGCTCGAGATCGGCTTCCTCGTCGATTCGCTGACCGCGATGATGATGGTGGTGGTCACCTTCGTCTCGCTGATGGTGCACATCTACACGATCGGCTACATGGAAGAGGAGGACGGCTACCAGCGCTTCTTCTCCTACATCTCGCTGTTCACCTTCTCGATGCTGATGCTCGTGATGAGCAACAACTTCCTCCAGCTGTTCTTCGGCTGGGAGGCGGTCGGCCTCGTGTCCTATCTGCTGATCGGTTTCTACTACACGCGGGAAAGCGCGATCTACGCCAACATGAAGGCGTTCATCGTCAACCGCGTCGGCGATTTCGGCTTCCTGCTCGGCATCGGCCTGCTGCTGGCCTATGGTGGCTCGATGAACTACGGCGAGGTGTTCGCCAAGAGCAACGCGCTGGCCGCGATGCACTTCCCGGGCACCGACTGGGGCCTGCTGACGGTGGCTTGCATCTGCCTGTTCATCGGCGCGATGGGCAAGTCGGCACAGTTCCCGCTGCACGTCTGGCTGCCCGATTCGATGGAAGGCCCGACGCCGATCTCGGCGCTGATCCACGCGGCCACCATGGTGACGGCCGGCGTGTTCATGGTCACGCGCATGTCGCCGCTGTTCGAGCTGTCGGACGCCGCGCTCTCCTTCATCACCGTGATCGGCGCCATCACTGCGCTGTTCATGGGCTTCCTCGGCGTGATCCAGAACGACATCAAGCGCGTGGTCGCGTACTCTACGCTCTCGCAGCTCGGCTACATGACGGTCGCGCTGGGCGTGTCGGCCTACCCGGTCGCCGTGTTCCACCTGATGACGCACGCCTTCTTCAAGGCGCTGCTGTTCCTCGCGGCGGGCTCGGTCATCATCGGCATGCACCACGACCAGGACATCCGCAACATGGGCGGCCTGCGCAAGTACATGCCGATCACCTGGATCACCTCGCTGATCGGTTCGCTGGCGCTGATCGGCACGCCGTTCTTCTCGGGCTTCTACTCGAAGGACTCGATCATCGATGCGGTCAAGCTCTCGCATCTGCCGGGTTCGGGTTTCGCGTACTTCGCGGTGGTCGCGAGCGTGTTCGTGACGGCGCTGTACTCGTTCCGCATGTATTTCCTGGTGTTCCACGGCGAGGAGCGCTTCCGCAAGCCGAAGCATCCCGATTCGCCGATGGGCAAGGCCGCCGCGCAAGGGCATGGGCATGACGCGCACGGCCACGACGATCACGCACATGAACCGCACGAGACCTCGTGGGTCGTCTGGGTGCCGCTGGTGCTGCTCGCGATTCCGTCCGTGCTGATCGGCGGCGTGGCGATCGGCCCGATGCTGTTCGGCGACTTCTTCCAGCACGGCGTGGCGTTCGACAAGGTGATCTTCATCGGCCAGAACCATCCGGCGCTCGCCGAGATGGCCGATGAATTCCACGGCTGGGCCGCGATGGGCCTGCATTCGGTGTCGGGCCTGCCGGCCTGGCTCGCGCTCGCAGGCGTGGTCGTTGCCTGGTTCCTGTATCTGAAGCGCCCGGACCTTTCGGCGGCAATCCGCCGCGCGGCCGGTCCGATCTATACGCTGCTTGACAACAAATACTACATGGACAAGATCAACGAGGTCGTGTTCGCCAGGGGCTCGGTCGCGGTCGGCCGAGGCCTGTGGAAAGAGGGCGACGTCGTGGTGATCGATGGAGTCGTCAACGGGAGCGCGCGATTCGTCAGCTGGTTCGCCGGCGTGATCCGCTTCCTGCAGTCCGGCTACATCTATCACTACGCGTTCGCGATGATCATTGGCATGTTGGGTCTCCTTACCCTGTTTGTTACGCTCGGCGGCAAATAAGAAAAGGAGAGGAACCCACTCATGTCCGCATTTCCGATTCTCAGTACCGCCATCTGGCTTCCGATCGTGTTTGGCCTGCTCATCCTGGCCGTGGGCACCGACCGGAAGCCCGGCGTGACCCGCTGGGTCGCGCTGATCGGTTCGCTGCTCGGGTTTGCAGTCACGATTCCGCTCATCACCGGTTTCGATCCGAGCACCGCGGCTCTTCAGTTCGAAGAGAACGTGATCTGGATCGACCGCTTCAATGTTTCGTATCACCTCGGCGTCGACGGCATCTCGATGTGGTTCGTCGTGCTCACGGCGCTGATCACGGTCATCGTGGTAGTGGCCGGCTGGGAAGTCATCACCGAGAACGTCTCGCAGTACCTGGCTTCGTTCCTGATGCTCTCGGGCATCATGATCGGGGTGTTCTCGGCGGCCGACGGCCTGCTGTTCTACGTGTTCTTCGAAGCCACGCTGATCCCGATGTACATCATCATCGGCGTCTGGGGCGGCCCGAACCGCGTCTACGCGGCCTTCAAGTTCTTCCTCTACACGCTGGCCGGCTCGCTGCTGATGCTGATCGCGCTGATCTACCTGTACCGGGAGACGCATACCTTCGACCTCGCGGCCTGGCAGGGCGCGAAGCTGGCGATGACGCCGCAGTTGCTGCTGTTCGGGGCGTTCTTCCTCGCCTTCGCGGTGAAGGTGCCGATGTGGCCGGTCCACACGTGGCTGCCCGACGCGCACGTCGAGGCGCCGACCGGCGGCTCGGTGGTGCTGGCGGCGATCATGCTCAAGCTCGGCGCCTACGGCTTCCTGCGCTTCTCCCTGCCCGTCACGCCCGATGCGGCGCACTATCTGGCCCCGGTCGTGATCGTGCTGTCCCTGATTGCCGTGATCTACATCGGCCTGGTCGCGATGGTGCAGACCGACATGAAGAAGCTGGTCGCCTATTCGTCGATCGCCCACATGGGCTTCGTCACGCTCGGCTTCTTCATCTTCAGCCAGCTCGGCATCGAGGGCGCGATCGTGCAGATGATCTCGCACGGTTTCGTGTCCGGCGCGATGTTCCTTTGTATCGGCGTGTTGTACGATCGCCTGCATACGCGCAATATCGCCGAGTACGGCGGGGTGGTGAACGTGATGCCGAAGTTCGCCACCTTCGCCTTGCTGTTCGCGATGGCGAACTGCGGCCTGCCCGGCACCTCGGGCTTCGTCGGCGAGTTCATGGTGATCCTCGCCTCGGTGAAGTTCAATTTCTGGATCGCGTTCGGCGCGGGCCTCACGCTGATTCTCGGCGCGGGCTACACGCTGTGGATGTACAAGCGCGTCTATTTCGGCAAGGTGGTCAACGAGAAGGTAACGACGCTGAAGGACATCGGCGCGCGCGAATTCTCGATGCTCGCTGTGCTGGCCGCGTTCACGCTGCTGATGGGCCTGTATCCCAAGCCCTTCACCGACGTGATGCACGTTTCCGTAGAAAATCTCCTCTCTCACGTTGCGCAATCCAAGCTGCCGCTGGCCCAGCAGTAAGTGTGGGCGGAGGAAACCAAGACCATGCAAAACGCACCTATGAATGCCTTGTTGCCCGACGCGCTCGTGATGCTCGCCATCATTCTGGCGTGGATCAACGACACCCTCTCCGGCGAGTCCGGCCGCCGTCTCACGTACCTGATCGCGGTCGTCTCGTCCGTTGTCGCCGGTGTGTGGTTTGCGTTCCAGGCGCTCGACCCGCACCAGTACTACTTCTTCTCGCGGATGGTGGTGGTCGACGCCTTCTCGAGCGTGATGAAGGCGGTCGTGTCGATCGGCTTCGCGGCCTCGATGATCTACTCGCGGCGCTACCTGTCGGACCGGGGCCTGTTCCGCGGCGACGTGTTCCTGCTCGGGATGTTCTCGCTGCTCGGCCAGTTGGTGATGATCTCGGGCAACAACTTCCTGACGCTCTACCTCGGCCTCGAACTGATGTCGCTGTCGCTCTACGCGCTGATCGCGCTGCGCCGCGACGGTGCCCAGTCGAGTGAAGCGGCGATGAAGTACTACGTGCTCGGCGCGCTGGCTTCCGGCTTCGTGCTGTACGGCATCTCGATGGTGTATGGCGCCACCGGCTCGCTCGAGCTGCAGGACGTGCTCAATGCCGTCGCCTCGGGCCGCATCAACAATATCGTGCTGCTGTTCGGCGTGATCTTCATCATCGCCGGCGTGGCCTTCAAGCTCGGCGCGGTGCCGTTCCACATGTGGGTGCCCGACGTCTACCAGGGCGCGCCCACGGCGATGTCGCTCATGACCGGCGGCGGCCCGAAGGTGGCGGCCTTCGCCTGGGGCTTGCGCTTCCTGGTGATGGGCCTGCTGCCGCTGGCGGCGGACTGGCAGCAGATGCTGGTGATCCTGGCGGCACTGTCGCTGATCGTCGGCAACATCACCGGTATCGTCCAGCGCAACGTCAAGCGGATGCTGGCCTACTCGGCGATCTCGAACATGGGCTTCGTGCTGCTCGGCCTGCTCTCGGGCGTGGTGAAGGGCAGCCCGGCCTTCACGGCCACCGCCTACAGCTCGGCGATGTTCTACTCGATCGTCTACCTGCTCACCACGCTCGGCGCCTTCGGCATCGTGATGCTGCTGGCCCGCCGCGATTTCGAGGCGGAAACGCTCGAGGACTTCAAGGGCCTCAACAAGCGCAGCCCGGTGTTCGCCTTCGTGATGATGCTGATGATGTTCTCGCTGGCCGGCATCCCGCCGACGGTGGGCTTCTACGCCAAGCTCGCGGTGCTCGAGGCCACCATCAACGCCGGCCTGACCTGGCTCGCGATCCTCGGTGTCATCAGTTCGTTGTTCGGCGCGTTCTACTATCTGCGTATCGTGAAGCTGATGTACTTCGATGCGCCGCAGGACACGAACCCGATCATGAGCGACACGGCGAACCGCGCGGTGCTGCTGCTCAACGGCCTGGCCGTGCTCGTGCTCGGCATCATGCCCGGCCAGCTGATGGAGGTCTGCCTGCAGGCCATCAGCCATACGCTGCCGCTCTGAAATGTCGGCAGCCGGTTGGTTCATCGTGTTGTTGGCGCTGCTGGGCGCCAACCTGCCGTTCGTGAATCAGCGGGCCTTCGCCTTCATCCCGGTCGGCGCCGCTGCCCGCAAGAGCGGGTGGTGGCGGATCGCCGAGATGATCGTGCTGTACTTCGTGGTCGGCGTGCTCGGCTTCTGGCTCGAGTCCCGCGCCGGCAACCGCTTCGAACAAGGCTGGCAGTTCTACGCGATCACCTTCAGCCTGTTCGTGGTGTTCGCGTTCCCCGGCTTCACGTTCCAGTATCTCGTCAAACGACGTTGACGGCGCTCGGCCGTCGCGTCCAACCTTGGAGCCGACGATGGCCGAATTACCGAATCACGACGACAAACTGACCGAAGTCTGCGTCGAAAGCGAATCCATTCTCGACGGCCATTTCCTGAAAGTGAAGCGCGACACGGTGCGCCTGCCCGACGGCAAGCACGCGACGCGCGAGTACATCCGCCATCCGGGCGCCGTGATGGTGATCCCGTTGTTCGACGATGGCCGCGTGCTGATGGAAAGCCAGTTCCGCTATCCGATCGGCAAGGTGATGGCCGAGTACCCGGCCGGCAAGCTCGATCCGCAGGAAGGCTCGCTGGCTTGCGCGGTGCGCGAACTGCGCGAGGAAACCGGTTATACGGCGCGCGAGTATTTCTACCTGACGCGCATTCATCCGATCATTTCCTACTCGACCGAATTCATCGACATCTATCTCGCGAAGGGCCTGACGGCCGGCGAGCGCCAGCTCGACGAGGGCGAATTCCTCGAGACCTTCACGGCCACCGTGCCCGAGCTGCTCGAATGGATCCGCACCGGCCAGATCAGCGACGTGAAGACCATCATCGGCACCATGTGGCTGGAGAAGGCCTTGTCGGGAAGCTGGCCGCTCGGCGCGGCCGAGCACGCCTGATCAATGCAGCGGCTGATTCCCGGCGATGCGAGGCCGTGCTTGCCGCCGCGCATCGCCGAACCCACCTTCGGCGTCAAATTTCCCCGCACGTTACAATCCAGCCAGTCCGGGCTCGTCCCGGAGAATTTCGATCGTGATTTAGCACGGTCGTTCTTAAATCTTCCGATTGGGCGTACACTCCCGAGACGCCCCGATTCAGCATGAAGGTCCTCGATTTACAGTGCACGCACGGCCATCGCTTCGAAGGCTGGTTTGCGTCTTCCGATGATTTCGAATCGCAGCTGTCCCGCAAGCTGGTCGAATGTCCGGTTTGCGGGGCGACCGAAATCAGCAGGATGCCGTCGGCGCCGCGCCTGAACCTGTCAGGCGCGACGAAGGAAAAGGCGCCGGCAACCGATCCGCGGCAGATGCAGGCGCAGCTGATGCGCGCCTTGCGCGAGGTACTGGACAAGACCGAGAACGTGGGCGAGCGCTTCGCCGAGGAAGCGCGACGCATCCATTACAACGAGGCGCCTGCGCGCAATATTCGCGGCGTGACCTCGGCCGAGGATGCGCGCGCCCTCGTCGAGGAAGGCATCGACGTGATGCCGCTACCGGTGCCGGCCGCACTGAAAGAGCCGCTGCAATGATCGTCTCCTGATCGGCGCGTCGTCTCCAGCCGGCCGCTCCGGTTCGCGGCCAGGAGACATGCGCATGGATCTGGACCATTCCCCCGCCGACGACGCGTTCCGCGTCGAAGTTCGCACCTGGCTCGAGGCCAACCTGCCTCGCACGCTGCGCGACAAGGTACTCAATCACAAACGTCTGTCCCGCGAGGATTATCTTAACTGGCATCGCCGTCTCGCGACGCGCGGCTGGTCGGCGCCCGCCTGGCCCGTCGAATACGGCGGCCCGGGCTGGGACGCGACGCGGCGCTTCATCTGGGACGAGGAGTGTGCCCGCGCGGGCACGCCGTCGCCGCTGACCTTCGGCGTGTCGATGGTCGGGCCCGTGCTGATGAAATATGGCAACGAGGCCCAGAAGCGCCATTATCTGCCGCGCATCCTCGACGGCAGCGACTGGTGGTGCCAGGGTTACTCCGAGCCCGGCTCGGGTTCCGACCTCGCCTCGCTGCGCACGCGCGCCGAACGGCGCGGCGATCACTATCTCGTCAACGGCCAGAAGACCTGGACCACGCTCGGCCAATATGCCGACATGATGTTCTGCCTGGTGCGCACCGATACGGCCGTGAAGAAGCAGGAGGGCATCTCCTTCCTGCTGATCGACATGAAGACGCCGGGCATCACGGTGAGGCCGATCATCACGCTCGACGAGGAGCATGAAGTCAACGAGGTGTTCTTCGAGGACGTGCTGGTGCCGGTCGAGAACCTCGTCGGCGAGGAGAACCGCGGCTGGACCTATGCCAAGTACCTGCTCGGCCACGAGCGCACCAGCATCGCGCGCGTCGGCACCTCGAAGCGTGAACTGCGCTTCCTCAAGCGCATCGCGGCCGGGCAGCGCCGCAACGGCCGCTCCCTCCTGGAGGATCCGGTGTTCGCCGCCCGCGTGGCCTCGCTGGAAATCGACCTGATGGCGCTGGAGGTGACCGCGCTGCGCGTGGTCAGCCAGGAAGCGAGCGGGCGAGGGCCGGGCCCCGAGGCCTCGATGCTGAAGATCAAGGGCTCCGAGATCCAGCAGGCGCTGACCGAGCTGATGGTCGACGCGATCGGGCCGCTCGCCGCGCCGTTCCATCCGGCCTTCCTCGAGGGAGAGCGCGATCGCGCGGTGAGCGGCGACGACGACGCGGCACCGCTTGCCGCCTATTACTTCAATTTCCGCAAGACCTCGATCTACGGCGGGTCGAACGAAATCCAGAAGAACATCATCGCGCAGATGATCCTGGGCCTCTGAGGAGCGACGCATGGACTTCACTTTCAGCGAAGAACAGCAGCAATTCGCCGACGCGTTGCGCCGTTATCTCGGCCAGCGCTACGGTTTCGAGACGCGCCAGGCGATCGTCGCCTCGCGCGAGGGCGTATCCGACGAGCAATGGCGGGCGTTCGCGGAGCTGGGGCTGACCGCCTTGCCGGTACCGGAGGCGAGCGGCGGCCTGGGCGGCGGCGCGCTCGACATGCTGGTGGCCATGCAGGCGCTGGGCGCCGCACTGGTGGTCGAGCCGTATTGGGCGACGGCGGTCGGTGCCGAGGCGCTGCAGCTCGCGGCCAGCGAGCATCAAGCCGATCGAGCGCTGCTGGCACGCGTGGCCGGCGGCGAGGCGCGCCTGGCGGTTGCCTTCGACGAACCCGGCGCGCGCTACGAGCTGCTCGCCATCGATTCGCGTGCGGAGCCGGTCGGCGACGGCTTCCGGCTCAGCGGCAGCAAGGCGCTGGTTCGTCACGGCGCCCAGGCGCAGGCCTGGATCGTGCCGGCCCGGCAGCCCGATGGCGCGATCGCGTTGTTCCTGGTCGAGCGCGGTGCCGCCGGTGCCGATGTCGAGGATTACCGAACCATCGACGGCCAGCGCGCGGCGACGCTGCGTTTCTCGAGCGCGCCCGCGCGCCGGCTCGTCGACGGCAGCCGCGGTGCCGAAACGCTGGAACGGATCGCCGATTACGGTATCGTGCTGCTCTGTGCCGAGGCGATCGGCGCGCTGGACGCGCTCAATCGCGCGACGCTCGACTACACCCGCACGCGCGAGCAGTTCGGCACGCCGATCGCGCGTTTCCAGGTGCTGCAGCACCGCATGGTCGACATGCTGATCCACACCGAGCAGGCGCGCTCGCTGGCTTATCTGGCGGCGCTGCGCTATGCCGACGACGACGCCAATCAACGGCGCCGCGCGGTATCTGCCGCGAAAGTGCGGGTGGGGCAAGCCGCGCGTTTCGTCGGGCAGCAGGCGATCCAGCTGCATGGCGGGATGGGCATGACCAACGAGGTCGCGGCGGCCCATCTGTTCAAGCGACTGTCGATCATCGACCTGACGCTCGGCGATGTCGATCACCACACGGCGCGATTTGTCTCGCTGCCGGATTTTTTCGAATACGATGCGGCCTGAGAGCACGCAAACTGACAGGAGATGGGTATGACGATCGGCTATGAGGATCTGGAAGTCGGCGGGCTGACCGAGGTCGGCAAACACACGTTCACGCCGGACGAGATCATCGAATTCGCGCAGCGCTTTGATCCGCAACCGTTCCATCTCGACGAGGCGGCCGGCAAGGCCTCGCCGTTCGGCGGATTGGTGGCGAGTGGCTGGCACACCTGCTCGGTGTTCATGGGCATGCTGGTGCGCAACGTGCTGCACGATTCGACCAGCATGGGCTCGCCCGGCATCGAGGAGATCCGCTGGATCAAGCCGGTGCGCGCCGGTGCGACCATCACGATGCAGCAGCGGATCCTCGACAAGCGGCTGTCGGCGAGCCGTCCCGATCGCGGCATCGTGACGACGGAGTGGGTTGGCACCGACGAGAGCGGCGAAACCGTGATCACGGTGCGCTCCAAGGTGATTTTCGGGCTGCGTAATCCGCAGGCGGGCGCATGAGCGGCGATTCGACGGAGAAGCAGCCTGGGCAGCGGCCCGAGCGGCCGCGCATCGCTTCCGTCGAGGCGCTGCGCGCGCTGGTCGGCGCGGATGGTTTCGCGAGCGAGTGGATCGTGATCGAACAGTCGCGCGTCAACCAGTTCGCCGACGCGACCAACGATCATCAATGGATCCACGTCGATCCCGAGCGGGCCTCGCGCGAATCTCCGTTCGGTGGCCCGATCGCACACGGCTTCCTGACGCTGTCCCTGATCCCGGCGCTGATGACCGATGCGATCGAATTCGAGCAGAAGATGGGGGTGAACTACGGGCTGAACCGCGTGCGCTTCCTGCGGCCGGTGCCGGTCGGCGCGAAGGTTCGCGGGCTGTTCGCGGTGAAGACGGCGATCGACGGCAAGCAGGGCGGCCTGCAATGCACCTGGTCGGTCGCGGTGCAGGTCGACTCGTCGGGCGAGCCGGCACTGGCCTGCGCGGCCGAGTTCGTCACCTTGCACCTGTTCTGAGGTTCCGGGCTGCAGGCGGCGCGGCTGCCGCCCAAGGCATGCCCGAACGGCGGGGCGGCGCGCAGGCGCCGTCCCGCCGTTTCGCATCTAGGCTGCCGAGTAGCGCGCGAGTTCGAGCTTGGCGATCGCGTTGCGGTGGACTTCGTCGGGGCCGTCGGCAAAACGCAGCGTGCGTGCCGAGGCATAGGCGTAGGCCAGCGGAAAATCGTCGCTGACGCCGCCGCCGCCATGCGCCTGGATCGCCCAGTCGATCACCTGGCAGGCCATGTTCGGCGCGACCACCTTGATCATCGCGATCTCGCGGCGCGCCTCCTTGTTGCCGACCTTGTCCATCTTCCAGGCCGCGTTGAGCGTCAGCAGGCGCGCCTGGTCGATCAGGCAGCGCGCCTCGGCGATCCGCTCCTGGGTCACGGTCTGCTGCGCGATCGGCTTGCCGAAGGCGACGCGCTGCAGCGTGCGCCGGCACATCAACTCCAGCGCGCGTTCGGCGAGCCCGATCAGGCGCATGCAGTGATGGATGCGCCCCGGGCCGAGACGGCCCTGCGCGATCTCGAACCCTCGCCCCTCGCCGAGCAGCAGGTTGTCGGCCGGCACCCGGACGTTCTCCAGCGTGATCTCCATATGGCCGTGCGGGGCGTCGTCGTAGCCGAACACGTTCAACGGCCGATGCACGGTGATGCCGGGCGCATTGGACGGCACCAGGATCATCGACTGCTGCGCATGGCGCGGCGCCTCGGGATCGGTCTTGCCCATCACGATATAGAGCTTGCAGCGCGGATCGCCGGCGCCCGAGGACCACCATTTGTGGCCGTTGATCAGGTAGCTGTCGCCGTCGCGCTCGATGCGCGTGCGGATATTGGTGGCATCCGACGAAGCCACTTCCGGCTCGGTCATCAGGAAGGCCGAGCGGATCGTGCCGTCGAGCAGGGGCTCGAGCCACTCGCGTTTCTGATCGTCGCTGGCGTAGCGCTCGAGCGTCTCCATGTTGCCGGTGTCGGGCGCGTTGCAGTTGAAGACCTCGGGCGCCCAGGGCACACGCCCCATGATTTCGCAGAGCGGCGCGTAGTCGAGGTTCGACAGGCCGGCGCCGCGATCGGATTCGGGCAGGAACAGGTTCCATAGCCCGGTCGCGCGCGCCTCGTCCTTCAGCGTGTCGAGCAGGGTGACCGCGCGCCAGGCGTTGCCGTCGCGCCGGTTGCGCGCGATCTCCTCATGGAACACGCGCTCGTTCGGATAGATGTGGGTGTCGAAGAAGGCGAGCAGCCGCTCGCGCAGGACCTGGGCCTTGGGGGAGTAATCGAATTCCATTGCCACCTCGCTGGAGTAGGGCGTCGATCGGAATCGGGACGGGGACCGGGATGAAGAATCGGCCGGGCTCGATGTGCTGCCGAGCCCATTGTGTTCAGCGCACTTGCTGGGCGTAGCGCCAGGCCAGCTCCGCCATCGGCCGTGCCTGCCGGCCGGCGTCGAGCGCACGTGCACTGGAGGCGGTGCCATCGGCCACGCGCTTCATGATGCCTTGCAGGATCGCGGCGATCCGGAACATGTTGTAGGCGAGATAAAAATGCCAGTCGCCCTCGATCGTGAAGCCGGTGCGCTCGACATAGCTGGCGATGTGGCGCCGTTCGTCGGGAATGCCTAGCGCGGCCAGGTCGAGCCCGCCGATGCCGCGGAATCGTCCCGGCTCGGTGTGCCAGGTCATGCAGTGATAGGAAAAATCGGCGAGCGGATCGCCGAGGGTAGAGAGTTCCCAGTCGAGCACGGCCAGCACGCGCGGCGCATCGGGCGCGAAGATCAGGTTGTCGAGCCGGAAGTCGCCATGGACGATGGCGCTGCGTTGCCGAGCCGCGTCGGCGGCCGGGATATGCCGCGGCAGCCATTCGATCAGCCGGTGCATGGCCTCGATCGGCTCGGTTTCCGAGGCGGCGTACTGCTTGCTCCAGCGCCCGATCTGGCGCGCGAAGTAATTGCCGGGCTTGCCATAGTCGCCGAGCCCGAGCGCCTGCGGGTCGAGCCGGTGCAGCGCGGCGATCACGCGATTCATCTCGTCGTAGTGGGCGGCGCGCTCGGCTTGCGTCATGCCGGGCAGCGCAGGATCCCACAGCACCCGCCCCTCGACGCAGCTCATCACGTAGAAGGCGCGGCCGATCACCGATTCGTCCTCGCAGAGCGCGAGCATGCGCGGCACCGGCACGTCGGTATCGGCGAGCGCGGCCATCACGCGGTACTCGCGCTCGATCGCGTGGGCCGAGGGCAGCAGTTTGGCGACCGGCGCCGGCTTGGCGCGCAGCACATAGCGGCGCGTCGGCGTGACGAGCTTGAATGTCGGGTTCGACTGCCCGCCGCGGAACTGCTCGATCGAGAGCGGGCCCGCATACCCACTCACATGGGCGGCGAGCCAGGTGTCGAGCGCCGCGGTGTCGATGTGCTGGGCCGCGCTGACCGGCGCCGTGCCCTCGAAGGCCGAATAATCGTCCGGCTTTGCCGCTCCTTGCTGCGCTTGCCTCATCCTTGCCTCCGGGGCGCCGCGCGGGTTCAGCTTCCCGCGTTGGCCTGAACGAACTGGTGATAGAGCACTTCCATGACGGTGTTGCGAGCGTCGCGATGCAGCGCATCGGGCGGCGTGTAGTTGAGTTGCCGGATCACCCAGTCGTGCGCATGCTGGCCGACGTCGAGCACGTTGATGCAGGCGGTCGATTGAGCGAAGCGCCCGATGAATAGCCGCTGTTCGGGCAGCGTGGCGTGGGACAGCAGCGCGCAGTTGACGCCGCCATGCAGCACCAGCAGCGCGGTGTCCCAGCCGGGATCGGCGCGCAGCGCCGCGAGCGGCGGCAGCACGCGGTCGATCAACTCGCCGATGGTTTCGCCGCCGAGGAAGGGAACGTGTTCGGGGACGATGCCGTGGAATGCGCCGATAAAGGCCGCCTCGACATCCTCCGGCGGCAGGTCGGCAAGATGGCCGCCGCGGATTTCGCGCCATGCCGGTTCGATCTCGACGTCGATCGCCTGCCCGGTTTCCGCGAGCACGAGCGAGGCCGTTTCGACGGTGCGATTCAGGCCGCTGGTGATCACGCGGTCGAAGCGGATCGATTGCGCGGCGAAGGCGCGGCCGGCCGCGCGGGCCTGGGCCCGGCCGAGTTCGTTGAGCGGTACCGCGTCCGGGTCGATCGCCTGTTGCCGGGCATCGAAATAGGTGACGTCGCCATGTCGCATCAGATAGATGCGGCGGCGGGTCGGCAGGGTATAGAGAGTGGTCATCCTGGGATCATCGGGAATAGACGGGCGGCCGTTTCTCCAGGAAGGCGGTGATGCCTTCGAGCCCGTCGGCATGATGGAGCGAGGCGACGAAATGATCGCGCTCGGCCACCAGGTGCGCCGCGAGCGGCTGCTCGGGCGCGTCGGCGAGCAAGGCCTTCACGCGCGTGACGGCGTTCGGCGAGATGCGGCCGAGCTCGTCGGCCCAGGCCAGCGTTTCGCCGAGCACCGAGCCGGCACGCGCGAGGCGATTGACGACGCCGAGATCATGCAGGCGTCGGGCCACGACCGGTTTGCCCTCGATCAGGATTTCAGTGGCCAGCGCGCGCGGCAGTGCACGGGCCAGGAACCAGGAGCCGCCGCCGTCCGGCGTGAGCCCGACGCGCGCGTAGGACATCACGAATTTCGCGTCCTCGGCGGCGACGACCAGGTCGCAAGCCAGCGCCAGCGAGAAACCGGCCCCGGCGGCCGCGCCTTCGACCGCCGCGATCACCGGCTTGGTGACGGTCCGGATCGCGGTGATCCATTCGCCTAGCAGGTCGATGCTGGCGGCCTGCACCGCGGGATCCCTGGCGCGATTCTCGAGCAGTCGGTTCAGGTTGCCGCCGGCGCAGAAGAAGCGGTCCGCGCCGGTCAGCACCACGCTGCGGATCGAGGGATCGCGCTCGGCGGTGTTCATCGCCTCGAGGCCGGCCGCGTACATGTCGGGATGCAGGGCGTTGCGTGCGCCCGGATTCGATAGCGTCAAGACCAGGGTCGATTCGCTTTCGGCGGGGCGGGACGCGAGCAGTTCGGCGCTCATGCGGATGTCTCCAGGATGTCGGTCTTTTGGCCGGCGCGGCGAATGCATGAACGCGCGTCCGGTGGTCGGGGCTGCGAAGTGCTTTAGACTAGCACGAACGTGCTATTCGGCACGTCGCGACGAGCCGCGGATTTCACGAGCAGGGCTCGCGCCTCGAACCCGTCAGGACAGGAGAACGATGATGCTGCAGCTCTGTGGTTTGCCCTTATCGAACTACTACAACAAGGTGAAGCTGGTGCTGCTCGATCACGAGATCGATTTCGAGGAGCAGATTCATACGCTGCCGTTGAGCGGTGACGAGGCGCTCGACGCCTCGCCGTTCGGCAAGGTGCCGTTCCTGCGCACCGAGCACGGCGCGCTGTCGGAATCGCAGGCGATCGTCGAGTATCTTGCCGCGCGTTATCCGGAGAAGGGCCTGTTCCCGGCCGATCCGTTCGAGGCGGCCAAGGTGCGGGAAATCACCGTCTTCGTCGAACTGTATCTCGAATGGGTCGCGCGCAGCCTGTACGGGCAGGCATTTTTCGGCGGCACGGCCAGCGAGGAGACGCAGCGGCGCGTCGAGAAGCGCCTGGTCGGCGCGCTGGCCGCGTTTCGCAAGATGACGCGCTTCGCGCCCTACGTGCTCGGCGAGACCTACGGCATGGCCGACGTGGCCGCCTATATCCACCTGCCGATCGTGGGGCTCGCGACCAAGGCCGTGTATGGCCGCGATCTGGTGGTCGAGGCGGGAATCGACTGGAAGGCGTATTCGAAGCTGGTGGGCGAGCGTCCCGCCGCGCAGCGCGTGACGGCCGATCGCAAGGCTTATCTCGAGGCGAACGGCGCCAGGCGCTAGGCCAGGGCGGCTGCGCGGGCTAGGGCAGGCGCGGCGCGAGCACGGGAAGCTGCCGGCGCCGCGCGGCCGGCTTACAGCCGCGAGAGCCGCTCCAGCGCGGTCGCGAGCGTGTCTTCGCGCTTGGCGAAGCAGAAGCGCACCACGCCCGATTCGTGCGGCTCGTGATAGAAGGCCGACACGGGGATCGCGGCAACCCCGATCTCGGCGGTCAGCCACTTGGCGAATTCCGCCTCGGGCAGGTCGCTGATCGCCGAATAATCGACGCACTGGAAGTAGGTGCCGGCGCAGGGCAGCAGCTTGAAGCGCGTCGAGGCGAGCCCGGCGCGGAACAGGTCGCGCTTCTTCTGGTAGAACGCCGGCAGCGTCA
The DNA here is from genome assembly GCF_000959725.1 of Burkholderia gladioli. Lineage (NCBI taxonomy): Bacteria > Pseudomonadati > Pseudomonadota > Betaproteobacteria > Burkholderiales > Burkholderiaceae > Burkholderia > Burkholderia gladioli. Next base: position 396,118 of record NZ_CP009323.1, on the reverse strand, counting down.
GGTAGGGCTCGGGATCGCGCAGGTAGCTGGCGAGCCCGACCTGCATCGGCGTGTTGACGGTGAACACGTTGAACTGGTGGACCTTGCGGAATTCGGCCGTCAGCGCTGCCGGCGCGGCGACGTAGCCGACCTTCCAGCCCGTCACGTGATAGGTCTTGCCGAAGCTCGAGACGATGAAGCTGCGCGCCGCGAGTTCCGGGTAGCGCGCCACGCTCTCGTGCCGCTCGCCGTCATAGACCATGTGCTCGTAGACCTCGTCAGACAGGATCAGCACCTCGGTGCCGCGCACGATCTCCTCGAGCTGGCGCATGTCGGACTCGCGCCAGACCGTGCCGGTCGGGTTGTGCGGCGTGTTGATCAGGATCAGCCGCGTCTTCGGCGTGATCGCGGCCGCCAGCTTGTCGAAGGGGATCGCATAGTCGGGCGCTTCCAGCGTGACGAACACCGGCTTGCCTCCGGCGAGTTCGATCGAGGGCAGGTAGCTGTCGTAGGTCGGCTCGACCACGATCACCTCGTCGCCGGGGTGGACCGCGCAGAGGATCGCCGTCAGCAGCGCCTGCGTCGCGCCTGCCGTGACGGTGATCTCGCTGGCCGCGTCGTAGCGGCGGCCGTAGATCCGCTCGATCTTGTCGGCGATCGCCTCGCGCAGCGGCGCGGCGCCCGTCATCGGCGGATATTGGTTGTGGCCGTCGCGCATCGCGTTGGCGACCGCCTCGATGATCCTCGGATCGCAATGGAAATCGGGGAAGCCCTGGCCCAGGTTGACCGCGCCTTTTTCGGCCGCGAGCGCGCTCATGACCGTGAAGATCGTGGTGCCGACCTGCGGCAGGCGGGAAACGATGGCGGGCGTGACGGGCGAGGCGGACGGTGCGTTCATCGTGTGTCGGGCGGATGCGATGGGGTGGACGGGGCCGAGCGCGGCGCGGGCTGCGGCCTTCAGGCCGGCGTCGGCTCGGTAGGTTCGGCGGGTTCGAGCCCGCAGGCGCTCACGAACGGCGCCGGCTGCGCGATCCGGAAGTGGAAGTCGCGTTCGGTGCGGCGCGAGAGCTTCAGCAGCGCGCGGTCTTTCGACACGAGCCAGTCGGCATCGACGGCCCGGGCGAGTTCGAGGAATTTCTGGTCGTCGCGGTCCTTGCACTTCGGCAGCGGCGGCGCGTTCTCGGGCAGCGGAGCCGAGCCATCGGCCGCTTGCGAGAGCCGGGCGACGGTGGCCAGCGCGGCGGCCTTGTCGACCGCGCGCGAGGCGAATTGCGGATAGTCGAGCACGTGCTCGAGTTCGTTCAGGCAGCGCGCGTCGATTAGGGCAACCAGGCTGCCGTTCTCGAGCGCGGCCCGGATCGGGCGCACGGCGGGGTCGTCGAACACGAGGATGTCGATCCAGACGTTCGAGTCGAGCACCACGCGGTGCCCGTCTCGCGGAGCGTTGGGGCTGGGCATTCGTTACAATCGGTGGTTTTCGTCTGACGGCACCGCACCGCGTGCCGGCGAGCCTCTATGATAATCGTTCTCTCTCCCGCGAAATCGCTCGATTACGAGACCCCGCCCCATATTCCGACCCACACGCTGCCCGACTTCATCGAAGACGCGGCCGAGCTGATCGAGGGATTGCGGAAACTGTCGCCGCAGCAGATTTCCACGCTGATGGACATTTCGGACCCGTTGGCCCGTCTCAACTTCCAGCGTTACGCGGATTGGTCGCGCCAGTTCACGGCCGCCAACGCCAAGCAGGCGGTGCTCGCCTTCAATGGCGATGTCTACGAGGGTTTCGACGCGCGGACCTTGTCCGCCTCCGATCTCGACTATGCGCAGCAGCATGTGCGCGTGCTGTCCGGCCTCTATGGGCTGCTGCGCCCGCTGGACCTGTTGCAGCCGTATCGGCTCGAGATGGGCACGCGTTTCCAGAATCCGCGCGGCAAGGACCTGTACGCCTTCTGGGGCGAGCGCATCACGCGGGCCTTGAACACGCAACTGGCCTCGCGCGATGGCGACGCACGCGTGCTCGTGAACTGCGCCTCGACCGAGTACTTCAAGTCGGTGAAGCCGAAGCTGCTCGACGCGCCGGTCATCACGCCGGTGTTCGAGGACTGGAAGGGCGGCCGCTACAAGATCATCAGCTTCCACGCCAAGCGCGCGCGCGGCTTGATGGCGCGTTACGCGGTGACCCGGCGCATCGCGTCGGCCGAGCATTTGAAGGACTTCGCCGAGGAAGGGTATGCCTTCGACGCCGAGGCCTCGAACGATTCCACCTATGTGTTCCGTCGGCGGATCGGCGCGTAATCCACGCGCCGTCCCCGAGATTCCGATCTGATCCCGTGCCTCAAGAGGGCGCGGCTACCTGGAGACAAGATGACTCTCTCGATTTCCACCCAGTTCGATGCCGGCGCGATCGACGTCGTGTTCTGCGAGCGTCCCGAGGAGATCCGCCTGCGGATTCGCGGCGACAATCAATCCGAGTTCGCGCAATGGTTCTATTTCCGCCTGTCGGGCGCGCGCGGCGAGCGCTGCGTGATGCGTTTCGAGAACGCGCACGAGAGCGCCTACCCGGCGGGCTGGCGCGGTTATCGCGCGGCGGCGAGCTATGACCGCGTGAACTGGTTCCGCGTGCCGACCGATTTCGATGGCAAGGTGATGACGATCGATCACACGCCGGAATTCGACAGCATCTACTACGCCTACTTCGAGCCCTATGGCGAGGAGCGTCATTCGGAATTCCTCGGCGCGATCCAGCAGATGCCGCAGGCCAACGTGGTCGAGCTGGGCCGTACCGTCGAGGGGCGGCCGATGTCCCTGCTCGTGCTCGGCACGCCCGACGAGGATGGCAGCAAGAAGAAGGTATGGGTCATCGCGCGCCAGCATCCCGGCGAATCGATGGCCGAATGGTTCGTGGAAGGGCTGGTCAAGCGTCTGGCGGGCTGGGGCGACTGGGCGGGCGACGCGGTTGCGCGCAAGCTCTACGATCACGCGACCTTCTATATCGTCGCGAACATGAATCCCGACGGCAGCGTGCACGGCAACCTGCGCACCAACGCGGTCGGCGCCAACCTGAACCGCGAGTGGATGGAACCCGACGCGGCGCGCAGCCCCGAGGTGCTGGTGGTGCGCGATGCGATCCACGCGATCGGCTGCGACATGTTCTTCGACATCCACGGCGACGAGGACCTGCCCTACGTGTTCGTGGCCGGTTCGGAAATGCTGCCCGGCTTCACCGATCGCCAGCGCGAGGAGCAGGACGCGTTCATCGCCGCGTTCAAGCAGGCAAGCCCCGATTTCCAGGACGAGCATGGTTATGCGGCCAGCAAGTATCGCGAGGATGCGCTCAAGCTGGCCTCGAAATACATTGGCCACGCCTTCGGCTGCCTATCGCTGACGCTCGAAATGCCGTTCAAGGACAACGCCAACCTGCCGGACGAGCGCGTCGGCTGGAACGGCGAGCGCAGCGCGGCGCTCGGTGCCTCGATGCTGCTGCCGATCCTGAACCATCTGCAGCGCTTTGCCTGAGGAGCCGATGCCTCGGCGTTGAATGCGCAAAACAAAAGGCCGGAATGTCGACGCATTCCGGCCTTTTGCATGAAGAGCCGATCGTGACGCGCCGCGAGGGCGCCGGGGCTCAGGATTTCTTCGCCGTGCTCTTCTTCTTGACGGCTTTCTTGCTCGTCGTCGATTTCTTCACCGTCGCCGATTTGCGAGTGCTCTTGCCGCTCGCCTTGGCCTTGCCCTTGCCGCGATGACCACCGTGCAATTGCCGCTTCGACGAACTGCTGCGCTCGGCGCGCGGCCTGGCGGGAGGGACCGGGTCGTTCCAGCTGAAGGCGAGCATCTGGCTGCCGACATAGCCGCAGCGGAATTTCAGGCTGGCCGGGTCACCGCCGTTCTGCGAAATACCGAGACCTTCGACCGTCACGATGCTGTCGACCTTGATGCGCTGCTTGCCCTCGTCGAACGAGTCGTTCCAGGGGGTGATCGTGGCATTGCTGCTGTCGAATGCGCTGGGCGGGAATTCGACGTGATCGAATGCACTCGATGTGCTCGCAATGAAATTGCCGTGCGCGGCGCAGTCGGCGACGAGCGGATCGGCATGCATTTCGGTGACGTATTTATTGATCAGTTCGGTGCGCTGATCGAGCAGGTCGGCGAAGGCGGGGGCGGAAAGCGCAAGCGACAGGCCTGCGACACAGGCTGCCAGCTTGCCGAACACGCCGAATAGACGCTGGGCGGGGAAGCTGTCCATCAGGATTCGAGAGTGCGGAATTGAGTCGCCGGGCACGTAAGATGCCCGGCGAAGGCGAAGAGTTCAATCTTAGCGCAATTTTTTTGACATGCTGCTGTTTGGCTGGTCGAAAGTGCCGGCTCGCGAACCGAGCCGGCACGATTGCCCGAGCAGCAGTGGATATTTTCAGGCGCGAGGGCCGCCGAGACGGTAGCGACGCACATCGAAGGTGGTCACCCAGGCCGGCCGGTAGATTGCGATCAGGGCGGTGGCCATGCCGGTGAACCAGGCCTCGCCGAGTGCGAGCAGCAGCGTGTTCAATCCATAACCGGCCGGAATCACCAGGGCCGAGCCGTCGGCGATGCCGATCTGCACGCCTGCTGCCGCTGCGGCCACGATGCCGATGGTGACGGCCGGGGCGACGAAGCCCTGGCCGACGATGAATGTTGGGAGGTTGTGGGGCAGCCAGGCAACCGCGGCACGCTGGAACAGCGTCGAAATGGCAACCGGCAGGGCGCCGTAGACGAGATAGGTTAGGCCGACACCCTGCCAGCTCGCATCGAAGACGATGGCCGCGATGCCGGTGACGGCGCCCATCGCGATCAAGGCGAGCGTCCAGTCGAACAGGGTCGCGATCAGCGTCGCGCCGAGCAGATGCATGACGAGGCCGTCGTCGAGCCAGGCGTTCGAAGCCCAGAGCACGGTGATCGTGGCGATCAGCGCACACCAGACGTGCTGCAGTGTCGGATCCTTGAGGCGGCTGAACGGACGCTTCCACGACGCGAGCGCGAGCGCCGCCGCGGCGGCGATCCAGCCACCGACGGCGACCCAGAGCGGAAGCGGCGTGTAGAGGAAGCCCATGCTTCGAATATTACTCGTTGACGCTGAAAAATGGGAACCGATTCGACTCCCGGCGCCGACTCAGGTGTTGCGTTTCGGCGTCGTCGGCTCCGGCTCGGCCGCCATGGGTACCGGGATCTGCGGCCCCTCGTAGGCAACCAGCGGATATTTCCTGCGGCTTGCGCGTGGGGATGGCGGAATCGAGCCTGGTGAGCCGAACAAGGGGCGCGACTGGGTCTGGCGGGCCGTCGCGAGCACCTCCAGATGCGGCGGCAGCCAGCCGTTGTAGATTGCCACGGCGGCGGCGCGGTTGGCCGCGCCGAGCTGCTGGAAAATGCTGGCGAGATGGATCTTGACCGTGCCCTCGCTGATGCCGAGCGTGCGGGCAATCATTTTGTTCGTGTTGCCCATGTGCACGAAACGCATGATCTGCGCTTGCCTGGGTGAGAGGACGCCGGTGCTCGGTTGGCGACGCAGGGGGATCTTCCTGGCGATACGGACTGAACGATCGCCGGCCAGGCGTGCCTCGATGAGATCGAGCGCACCGGGCGGTATGTAGTAGCCGCCCAGCAGCACCATTTCGAAGGCCCGGATCACGAGGTGGGAGCCCATGCTGCGCGGAACCACGCCCTGCGCGCCGGTCGCGAACTGTTCCTGGGCTGCCGTGGCCGACGTATCGTCGACCAGTACCGCGACGGGCGTCGGCGCGCTGGCCTCGCACAGCGCGCGCAGATCGCCGAGACGAGGCCCGTGCGGGGCGTCGACGACGATCATGTCGAAGCTGTGCTGCCTGACGACGCGCATGGCCTGCCGCCAATCCTTGGCATCGTTGTAGCCGCCGTGCCGATCGATCTGCCGCAGCAACGCCTTCAAGCCGTCGCGGCGCTCCGCGTCAGGACTCAACACCAGGAATCTCATCGCTGCCTCCTTCGTTTGGTTTGTAGCGTGATGACGATTAGCGTCGCGAACATGATGACAAAACGATTACGTCGCGTCGGCCTAGCCGAACGTCATAGGAAGAGGTGCAAGTATGTGAAAAAAAAGAGCCGCCTCGCGGGCGGCTCTTTGTCGCTGTGAAACAGCGCGGCGGCGTGCCGGCTCAATGGAAATGCGGCTGGGCGGGGGAGGCGTCTTCCGGCATTTCGGCGTGGACGATTTCACCGAGCGGGTCGGCATACAGCGGAACGCCGCAATCGTCGCAGTATTCCGGTTCGAAGCGGCCGGCGTGACGGCGGATGTCGGTCACGCCCGTATCCTTCAGCAGCGAGACGATTTCCTCGATCGGGCCGTCGACCGGGGCCTCGGCATCGACCATCGTGTCTTCCACGGCGATGTCGCCGTTCTCGCGTCCATACAGCGGCCACACGACGCCGTAGATCACGTCGTTGCTGCCGCGTCGCGTGAAGCCGATCCGGTATTCGTCGATGCGGCGCTCGCCGAAGCCTGCGACGACAGCCCGCAGTTCCTGAGGGGCAGCGCCGATGGTGTCGAACAGGTAACGGATGGCGGTGCGAACCGTATGCGGACGAACGCGCTCGTCGGCGTCGCGGCATGCCGAGTAATAGGCGTCCGGCAGCAGGCATTCGAATTCGCAGCCCGGCAGCGCGTTGGCCAGATTGCCGCCGCCCTGGCTGGTCCATTGTTCGAGGCACTGGCCGCGCTCGATGCGCGCGCCTTGCTCTTCTTCCTGCCAGCGGAACATCGGCGAGCCGGCTGGCGTCGCGACCACGGCCAGCAGGAAGCGCGGGTCAGCCAGGATCGGCGAGGTTTCGGGCAGGTCGCCGAAGTTGAGGCGGGGCGCCTGGCCGCCGAGCGCGGCTTGCGCGAGCTGCTGCGTGAGGCGATAGGCCTCGACGTGATGGCGCGGCAATTGGTCGATGCTGTAGAGGAAGGGGGCGAGCGCGACGTGCGTGTGTTCCGCGAGCACATGTGCCTGCAGGTGCGTGCGCAGGACCTCGGCGATTTCGGCCTTGAGCGTCCCGGACGGAATCATGTAGCGCGTCCAGGCGAGAATCGGCACGGCGACGAGCAGCGCTTCGTGCGTCTGCCCCTCGTGTTCGACGAGCAGCGACTCGCTGTGGGTCTCCGCCATGTCGGCAAGCGCGCCATAAGCATCGGGATGATTCTGCTGCAGATGGTCGAGCGCGGCGTCGAGGGTCGTCTGATTGCCGTTGCGGATCACCTTCGTGAGCAGCGCGTCGAGCTTCGCTTCCCAGAACCGGTCCTCGACACGGCTGCCGGATGCGAACAACGCGAGCGACAGGCCGACCAGTTTGTCGGCATCGGGGGGAAGGCGTTTGGCGGTTCGCTGGCGCATAGATCTGGATAGTTAGAGGTGGGTGCTTTGAGCCAGCCATTTTAGTCGGTTCCCGCGCGGAGTAGCGGGTCGTCCGGACGGCTACGAGAATTCCGGTACGTGCTGGCGAAGCAAGGCGAGGGGGATGTGGGAGAAAGGCGAAAAAATATGTTCGATTCCCTCTTGCGCGCTGGCCAAAGCCTGCTTAGAATCACGCCTCTTTCGCGCTAACGGAAACGCGGTGCGAAAGGGGAAGCAAGGTTGGATGGGCTGAGCGCTAGGTTGGATCGGCAGCTGGCTCGTTTGACTGAGAAGTGATCGACGAAGTGTGTTGATCGCGGCGCTGAAAAAAGTAGTTGACGCGCTGCGAAATGTTGATCATAATCTCGCTTCTCTGCTGCTGAAGAAGCCAAAGTTGCTTCGCAGATACGCTCTTTAAAAATCTACAGCCGATAAGTGTGGACGCTTGATGGCAGCGGTCCTGATCTCCGGATCAGGTCAGCAAAAGTATCAAGAGTCTCACACAAAAGTAAGTCAGGTTTGTGAAGCAATTCATTAACCTGTCAGCTTTGAGTGAGCGACCGGTTCATTATGAACCGAAAACAGTAACAGGTATTGAACTGAAGAGTTTGATCCTGGCTCAGATTGAACGCTGGCGGCATGCCTTACACATGCAAGTCGAACGGCAGCACGGGTGCTTGCACCTGGTGGCGAGTGGCGAACGGGTGAGTAATACATCGGAACATGTCCTGTAGTGGGGGATAGCCCGGCGAAAGCCGGATTAATACCGCATACGATCTACGGATGAAAGCGGGGGACCTTCGGGCCTCGCGCTATAGGGTTGGCCGATGGCTGATTAGCTAGTTGGTGGGGTAAAGGCCCACCAAGGCGACGATCAGTAGCTGGTCTGAGAGGACGACCAGCCACACTGGGACTGAGACACGGCCCAGACTCCTACGGGAGGCAGCAGTGGGGAATTTTGGACAATGGGCGAAAGCCTGATCCAGCAATGCCGCGTGTGTGAAGAAGGCCTTCGGGTTGTAAAGCACTTTTGTCCGGAAAGAAATCCTGAGGGCTAATATCCTTCGGGGATGACGGTACCGGAAGAATAAGCACCGGCTAACTACGTGCCAGCAGCCGCGGTAATACGTAGGGTGCGAGCGTTAATCGGAATTACTGGGCGTAAAGCGTGCGCAGGCGGTTTGTTAAGACCGATGTGAAATCCCCGGGCTCAACCTGGGAACTGCATTGGTGACTGGCAAGCTAGAGTATGGCAGAGGGGGGTAGAATTCCACGTGTAGCAGTGAAATGCGTAGAGATGTGGAGGAATACCGATGGCGAAGGCAGCCCCCTGGGCCAATACTGACGCTCATGCACGAAAGCGTGGGGAGCAAACAGGATTAGATACCCTGGTAGTCCACGCCCTAAACGATGTCAACTAGTTGTTGGGGATTCATTTCCTTAGTAACGTAGCTAACGCGTGAAGTTGACCGCCTGGGGAGTACGGTCGCAAGATTAAAACTCAAAGGAATTGACGGGGACCCGCACAAGCGGTGGATGATGTGGATTAATTCGATGCAACGCGAAAAACCTTACCTACCCTTGACATGGTCGGAATCCTAGAGAGATCTGGGAGTGCTCGAAAGAGAACCGATACACAGGTGCTGCATGGCTGTCGTCAGCTCGTGTCGTGAGATGTTGGGTTAAGTCCCGCAACGAGCGCAACCCTTGTCCTTAGTTGCTACGCAAGAGCACTCTAGGGAGACTGCCGGTGACAAACCGGAGGAAGGTGGGGATGACGTCAAGTCCTCATGGCCCTTATGGGTAGGGCTTCACACGTCATACAATGGTCGGAACAGAGGGTCGCCAACCCGCGAGGGGGAGCTAATCCCAGAAAACCGATCGTAGTCCGGATTGCACTCTGCAACTCGAGTGCATGAAGCTGGAATCGCTAGTAATCGCGGATCAGCATGCCGCGGTGAATACGTTCCCGGGTCTTGTACACACCGCCCGTCACACCATGGGAGTGGGTTTTACCAGAAGTGGCTAGTCTAACCGCAAGGAGGACGGTCACCACGGTAGGATTCATGACTGGGGTGAAGTCGTAACAAGGTAGCCGTATCGGAAGGTGCGGCTGGATCACCTCCTTTCTCGAGCTAATACCGCGAAAGTTGAGCGTTCACGCTTATCGGCTGTAAATCAAGACAGACTCAGGGGTCTGTAGCTCAGTCGGTTAGAGCACCGTCTTGATAAGGCGGGGGTCGTTGGTTCGAATCCAACCAGACCCACCAATTGTCTGGCGGTAGAAACCTGAGACGTCTCTGTATGGGGGCATAGCTCAGCTGGGAGAGCACCTGCTTTGCAAGCAGGGGGTCGTCGGTTCGATCCCGTCTGCCTCCACCAATCTTCAATGACAAACGTTCGGGTCAGTTGACTCGAGTCTTTGTCATTGGCGATTGAGCCAGTCAGAGGATATTGAAAGATATCGGCTGTCGTTCTTTAACAATCTAGAAGAAGTAGTAATTTGGATAGCGGAAGCGTCTATTGAGATGGGCGTGGAAACTATCCGGGTTGTGATTGTATCGATGTATCTCAAGATGATTCGAACTTCATGTTCGGCTCAATTGGAATACGGCACAAATGCGAGAACTCAACCTGTAGCGGCCTGTCAAGCGAAAGCGAGACAGACTCGTTATAGGGTCAAGCGAACAAGTGCATGTGGTGGATGCCTTGGCGATCACAGGCGATGAAGGACGCGGTAGCCTGCGAAAAGCTACGGGGAGCTGGCAAACGAGCTTTGATCCGTAGATGTCCGAATGGGGAAACCCACTCCTTTTGGAGTATCCATAGCTGAATACATAGGCTATGTGAAGCGAACGCGGTGAACTGAAACATCTAAGTAACCGCAGGAAAAGAAATCAACCGAGATTCCCAAAGTAGTGGCGAGCGAAATGGGAAGAGCCTGTACTCTTTATTTGTATTGTTAGTCGAACGCTCTGGAAAGTGCGGCCATAGCAGGTGATAGCCCTGTAGACGAAAACAGTATGAAAGAACTAGGTGTACGACAAGTAGGGCGGGACACGTGAAATCCTGTCTGAAGATGGGGGGACCATCCTCCAAGGCTAAATACTCGTGATCGACCGATAGTGAACCAGTACCGTGAGGGAAAGGCGAAAAGAACCCCGGGAGGGGAGTGAAATAGATCCTGAAACCGCATGCATACAAACAGTCGGAGCCTCGTAAGGGGTGACGGCGTACCTTTTGTATAATGGGTCAGCGACTTACGTTCAGTAGCAAGCTTAACCGAATAGGGCAGGCGTAGCGAAAGCGAGTCCGAATAGGGCGTTCAGTTGCTGGGCGTAGACCCGAAACCAAGTGATCTATCCATGGCCAGGATGAAGGTGCGGTAACACGTACTGGAGGTCCGAACCCACTAACGTTGAAAAGTTAGGGGATGAGCTGTGGATAGGGGTGAAAGGCTAAACAAACTTGGAAATAGCTGGTTCTCTCCGAAAACTATTTAGGTAGTGCCTCGTGTCTCACCTTCGGGGGTAGAGCACTGTCATGGTTGGGGGGTCCATTGCGGATTACCCCGCCATAGCAAACTCCGAATACCGAAGAGTGCAATCACGGGAGACAGACATCGGGTGCTAACGTCCGGTGTCAAGAGGGAAACAACCCAGACCGCCAGCTAAGGTCCCCAAATATAGCTAAGTGGGAAACGAAGTGGGAAGGCTAAAACAGTCAGGAGGTTGGCTTAGAAGCAGCCACCCTTTAAAGAAAGCGTAATAGCTCACTGATCGAGTCGTCCTGCGCGGAAGATGTAACGGGGCTAAGCTATATACCGAAGCTGCGGATGCATATTTATATGCATGGTAGGAGAGCGTTCCGTAAGCCTGCGAAGGTGCATTGTAAAGTGTGCTGGAGGTATCGGAAGTGCGAATGCTGACATGAGTAGCGATAAAGGGGGTGAAAGGCCCCCTCGCCGTAAGCCCAAGGTTTCCTACGCAACGTTCATCGGCGTAGGGTGAGTCGGCCCCTAAGGCGAGGCAGAAATGCGTAGCTGATGGGAAGCAGGTCAATATTCCTGCACCATTGTTAAATGCGATGGGGGGACGGATCGCGGAAGGTTGTCCGGGTGTTGGAAGTCCCGGTCGCTGCGTTGGAGAAGGCACTTAGGCAAATCCGGGTGCAGAATTCAAGGGCGTGGCGCGAGCTTCTTAGGAAGCGAAGCAATTGGAAGTGGTTCCAAGAAAAGCCTCTAAGCTTCAGTTTAACAGTGACCGTACCGCAAACCGACACAGGTGGGCGAGATGAGTATTCTAAGGCGCTTGAGAGAACTCGGGAGAAGGAACTCGGCAAATTGGTACCGTAACTTCGGGATAAGGTACGCCCCTGTAGCTTGACTGGCCTGCGCCAGAAGGGTGAAGGGGTTGCAATAAACTGGTGGCTGCGACTGTTTAATAAAAACACAGCACTCTGCAAACACGAAAGTGGACGTATAGGGTGTGACGCCTGCCCGGTGCCGGAAGATTAAATGATGGGGTGCAAGCTCTTGATTGAAGTCCCGGTAAACGGCGGCCGTAACTATAACGGTCCTAAGGTAGCGAAATTCCTTGTCGGGTAAGTTCCGACCTGCACGAATGGCGTAACGATGGCCACACTGTCTCCTCCCGAGACTCAGCGAAGTTGAAGTGTTTGTGATGATGCAATCTCCCCGCGGCTAGACGGAAAGACCCCATGAACCTTTACTGTAGCTTTGCATTGGACTTTGAACCGATCTGTGTAGGATAGGTGGGAGGCTATGAAACCGGAACGCTAGTTTCGGTGGAGCCGTCCTTGAAATACCACCCTGGTTTGTTTGAGGTTCTAACCTTGGCCCGTGATCCGGGTCGGGGACAGTGCATGGTAGGCAGTTTGACTGGGGCGGTCTCCTCCCAAAGTGTAACGGAGGAGTACGAAGGTACGCTAGGTACGGTCGGAAATCGTGCTGATAGTGCAATGGCATAAGCGTGCTTAACTGCGAGACCGACAAGTCGAGCAGGTGCGAAAGCAGGTCATAGTGATCCGGTGGTTCTGTATGGAAGGGCCATCGCTCAACGGATAAAAGGTACTCTGGGGATAACAGGCTGATACCGCCCAAGAGTTCATATCGACGGCGGTGTTTGGCACCTCGATGTCGGCTCATCTCATCCTGGGGCTGTAGCCGGTCCCAAGGGTATGGCTGTTCGCCATTTAAAGAGGTACGTGAGCTGGGTTTAAAACGTCGTGAGACAGTTTGGTCCCTATCTGCCGTGGGCGTTGGATATTTGAAGGGGGCTGCTCCTAGTACGAGAGGACCGGAGTGGACGAACCTCTGGTGTACCGGTTGTCACGCCAGTGGCATCGCCGGGTAGCTATGTTCGGAAGAGATAACCGCTGAAAGCATCTAAGCGGGAAACTCGCCTTAAGATGAGATATCCCTGGAGGCTTGACCTCCTTGAAGGGTCGTTCGAGACCAGGACGTTGATAGGTCAGGTGTGTAAGCGCAGTAATGCGTTCAGCTAACTGATACTAATTGCCCGTAAGGCTTGATCCTATAACCAGTCTGCGCCGATGTTCGCAGGTGCCAAGGCACCGCGGCCATCCCGTCCTGAGCCCAGCTCAGGATCTTGGAGCGCGACAGGTCATACAGATGGAGTCTCGTGTGCTGATACACACAACCCCATTACTACTTCTTCGAGATTGGTCGTGGCGCTCATAGCGACGCGACAACCCCTTTAGCCTGATGACCATAGCGAGTCGGTACCACCCCTTCCCATCCCGAACAGGACCGTGAAACGACTCCACGCCGATGATAGTGCGGATTGCCCGTGTGAAAGTAGGTAATCGTCAGGCTTCCCTTCATGACAACCCCCGTTGCCCTAGGCAACGGGGGTTTTGTCTTTTTGCATTGCCCAAACGCAGCTTTCCATGCATATCCCCTTACGCACAAGCATCTTGTCATCGCGCTAAGATCTGGAAGAAATTGATCAGGAGGGCAACGTGAATATCAGTGAAGCCGCGCGCGCATCGGGCGTCAGCGCAAAGATGATTCGTTATTACGAAAGTGTCGGCCTGATCGAGCCGGTCCAGCGTACTGACGCGGGTTATCGCACTTACGGCGGCAACGAGGTCCACCTGCTGAAATTCATCCGGCAAGCGCGTCGCCTTGGTTTTCTTGTTGACGATGTGCGCAAGCTTCTGGCGCTCTGGCAGGACCGTGCGAGAGCAAGCGCAGAGGTGAAGGTGATCGCGCTCGAGCACGTATCGGAGCTCGATAAACGCATCGCCGAGCTGACCGATATGCGCAATACGTTGGCAAAGCTCGCCGCCCACTGTCACGGCGACGATCGTCCGGACTGCCCGATTCTCGAAGAACTGGCTGCCCCGAATGAGCACCATTGTGGTGCGACGCGACGACAGTTTTGATCGCGCCTTTTCCGGATATATCCTTGTGAATCAACGGGTTGATGGAAATGTTGGTCAATTATTCCAAATTGGCATGCCATCCATTCGTGCATTTCATTAGCAAACTGGTGCGCTCTCGCTATAATTCGGGATAACCCTATACGGGATATCCCTTATCCAGATTCACCGGGGGATCTCAAACTTCCTTGGAGAGCATCATGGTTGCCTACATCGTTGAAAAGCTGAGCTACTGGTTCGAATCCGCTGAGCGTGAGCGTCGCGAAGCCTACCTGGCCTCGTCGAGCGACATCGTTCAACTCGAGCAGCGCATTCGCGCCCTCGAAACGAACGGCTACTCGCTGTAAGTCTTACCGGCGTCGGTCGCATGCGCTGAGCATGCGAAGCATGAAGAGCCCCGAAATTGTCGGGGCTTTTGCTTTTTGGGGTTCTGGGCGTCTAGCGCGTGCTCGGGGAGCGGCTGTATCGTTTCGACATGGACACGACAGCGAGGATGGATGGCATGAACCAGGGAATCTCTCTCCGCCGCGCCGGAGCTCGGTGTGCCTGGATGGCAGCGATGCTTGTCGTGATGGCCGGGGGCGGCCATGTGATGGCGAAGGAAGATCGGCCGCCAGTTGTGCTCGACACCCAAACCGGTATCCACGACGGTCGTTCAGGTGTCGTGCTGCAGACCGCTCCGCTGAATCCGGCCCCGATCGTGGCGCCTGCGCAAATTCGGCAGCCTGCACAGTTGCCGCAGGACAATCAACAAACGCCGTTGATCGTCGCTCCCTATATTCGCGTCCCAACCGATTCGGGGCCGCGCCGATAAGACAAATGCGGCGCGTGCGTATCAGGCGCTGCGCAACTCGATGCCGAACTTGGCACCGCCGTCCTGGCCCAATGTCTCGACCAGGTATGGCAGGGCTTCTCGCATCGACTCCGCCAGCGTGTAGGGCGGATTCAGAATGAACATCCCGCTTCCATAGAGCCCGAAGCCGTCAGCTGGCGGGTTGCTGACGGTCAGCGTCAGGTGCAGCCAGTTGGTGGTTTGCAGGCGCTTCAACTGATCCGGGAACCGCTCCGATTCCGGGCGTTTCACCTGCGGATACCAGATCGCATAACAGCCGGTCGAAAAGCGCTTCAAACCTTCTTCCACGCACGTAATTGTCCGAGCGTAGTCACGCTTGTCTTCATACGAAGGATCGATCAGCACCAGGGCGCGCCTCGGTGCGGGCGGCAGCAGTGCCTTGAGTCCTTCGAAGCCGTCGGCCGCGAAAATCATCGCTCGACGACCGGCATCGCGGAAGTTGTGCCGCAGAACGCCGATCTCGGTGCTGTGCGCCTCGAACAACCGCATCCGATCCTGTTCGCGCAGCAGGCGCCAGGCGAAGTAGGGCGAGCCAGGGTAGAAGCGCAGATCCGGGGTTTCATTGCAGGCGCGAGTCTCGGCGACATAATCGGCCAGGGCAGCCGGCAGGTCGTCGGCATTCCACAGCTTCTCGATGCCAGTCTCGTATTCTGCCGTCTTGGCGGCGAAACCTTCATCGAGCGCGTAGATCCCGGCGCCGGCATGCGTATCGATATACCAGTACGACTTGTCCTTCTTGTTCAGGTAATGAAGCAACTGGACGACGACGGCGTGCTTCAGCACGTCGGCATGGTTGCCGGCATGGAATGCGTGGCGATAACTGAACATGGCAGGATAAGACGTAGAAAATCGGATTCGATGGCGCGAGCGCGATGCCGGCGCCACCAAGGCGGCGCCGGCCCGCGGGACTCGCGCGGCCGGGTATTGTACGCGACCGTGCCTACTGCGCCTGGTCGCCGACGATTTCCTCGATGCGCTGCTTCAATTCCGGCGTGATACGTGCGGCAACCTCGACGGCCTTCATGTTCTCGCCGATCTGCTCGACACGCGAGGCGCCGGTAATCACGGTGCTGACGTTCGGATTCTTGAGCGTCCAGGCGATCGCGAGTTGGGCGAGCGTGCAGCCGAGCTCGTCGGCGACCTTCGCGAGCTTGCCGACGGCTTCGTTTTTCGCCGGATGTGTCAACTGCTCGCGCAGCCAGTCATAACCCTGCACCGCAGCCCGGCTGCCGGCCGGTACGCCGTCGCGATACTTGCCGGTCAGCAGCCCCGAGGCCAGCGGGCTCCAAGTAGTCAGGCCCAGGCCGATGTCCTCGTAGAGCCGATGGTATTCCTGTTCGACGCGGCGGCGATGAAACAGGTTGTACTGCGGCTGCTCCATCACCGGCTTGTGCAGATGATGCCGCTCGGCAATCTCGTAGGCGGCCCGGATCTCGTCGGCGCTCCATTCCGAGGTGCCCCAGTAGAGCGCCTTGCCGCGCGCGATCATATCGCTCATCGCCCAGACCGTTTCCTCGATCGGCGTGTTCGGATCCGGTCGATGACAGAACACCAGATCGACGTAATCCAGTTGCAAGCGACGCAGCGAGCCGTCGATCGCGTCCATCAGGTACTTGCGATTCAGCGTGTGATACTGGTTCGGCGCTTCCGCCAGACCCCAGAAGAACTTGGTCGACACCACGTAGCTGACGCGCGACCAGCCGAGCGCCTTCAGCGCCTCGCCCATGATTTCCTCGGACTGCCCCTTCGCATAGACTTCGGCGTTGTCGAAGAAATTGATGCCTGCGTCACGTGCCGCGGCCAGCGACTCGCGCGCGGCTCGATGATCGACCTGGTTGCCATAGGTGACCCACGAGCCGATCGACAATTCGCTGACCTGCAGCCCGGACCGGCCCAATCGCCTGTAATTCATCCTCACTCTCCTCGAATTTGGGACAGCGGCTAGCTTAGCCCGTTTGCCGACAGCATGCAGGAGGCTTCATGCACAATAGCAGCGCCGCGCCTGCGGCGGCACCTGGCCGAACGGCCGGCTTGTCGCGCAGGGCCCGGCAATGATTTCATTGGATCTGAGCACTGAATCGGGAGACGTCGAAATGGATTCGAAACTGGACGGCAAGGTTGCCGTGGTCACCGGCGCCGCGAGCGGCATCGGCAAGGAAATCGCGCTGGAACTGGCCAAGGCGGGCGCCGCCGTGGCGATCGCCGACCTGAACCAGGACGGCGCGAACGCCGTGGCCGAGCAGATCAAGACGGCCGGCGGCAAGGCGATCGGCGTGGCGATGGACGTCACCAACGAGGACGCCGTCAATGCCGGCATCGACAAGGTCGCCGCCGAGTTCGGCTCGGTCGACATCCTGGTCTCGAACGCGGGCATCCAGATCGTCAATCCGATCGAGAACTACTCGTTCTCGGACTGGAAGAAGATGCAGGCGATCCACGTCGACGGCGCCTTCCTGACCACCAAGGCCGCGCTCAAGCACATGTACAAGGACGATCGCGGTGGCGTGGTGATCTACATGGGCTCGGTGCACTCGCACGAGGCCTCGCCGCTGAAGTCGGCCTACGTGACGGCCAAGCACGGCCTGCTGGGCCTGGCGCGCGTGCTGGCCAAGGAAGGCGCGAAGCGCAATGTGCGCTCGCATGTGGTCTGCCCGGGCTTCGTGCGCACGCCGCTGGTCGACAAGCAGATCCCCGAGCAGTCCAAGGAGCTCGGTATCAGCGAGGAGGACGTCATCAAGAAGGTAATGCTCGGCAATACCGTCGACGGCGTATTCACCACGGTGGAAGACGTCGCCAAGACGGTGCTGTTCCTGTCGGCCTTCCCGAGCGCCGCGCTCACGGGCCAATCCTTCGTGGTCAGCCACGGCTGGTTCATGCAGTAAGGCCGACAATCGCACCAATGAAAAACGCGCTCCACAGAGCGCGTTTTCGAGGCAAACCGGCGCGATTCGATCGTGCCGGCAGGCTTACTTCAGGACGGCGGCAACCGCGGCCGCGACCGCGTCGATGTTGCGCGTGTTCAGCGCGGCCACGCAGATCCGGCCCGTGCTGACGGCATAGATGCCGAATTCTTCGCGCAGGCGGTCGACTTGCGCCGCAGTCAGGCCCGAGTACGAGAACATGCCGCGTTGTGCATTGATGAAGCCGAAATCACGATCCACGCCGCTTGCCTTCAGGCGTTCGACCAGGCCGTTGCGCATCGCGCGGATGCGATCGCGCATCTCGCCCAGTTCCTGCACCCACGAGGCGTACAGCTCCGGCGAGGCCAGCACGGCCGAGACCAGGGCGCCGCCATGGGTCGGCGGGTTCGAGTAGTTCGTGCGGATCACGCGCTTGAGCTGCGAGAGCACGCGCGTGGCTTCGTCCTTGCTCGAGGTGATGATCGACAGCGCGCCGATGCGTTCGCCGTACAGCGAGAACGACTTCGAGAACGACGAGGACACGAACACGTTCAGGTCGGCCGCCGCGAACAGGCGCACAGCCGCCGCGTCGGCTTCGAGGTCTTCGCCGAAGCCCTGGTAGGCGATGTCGAGGAAGGGCACCAGTTGGCGCGCCTTCACGACCTCGACGACCTGCGCCCATTGCGCGTCGCTCAGGTCGACGCCGGTCGGGTTGTGGCAGCAGGCGTGCAGCACGACGATGGTGCCTGCCTCGTAGCTGTTCAGCGCGGCGAGCATCGCGTCGAAGTTCACGCCGTGGGTGGCCGCGTCGTAGTACGGGTAGGCCTCGACCTTGAAGCCGGCCGTCTCGAACAGCGCGCGGTGGTTTTCCCAGCTCGGGTCGCTGATCGCGACCTTGGCGTTCGGGTTCAGCGTGCGCAGGAAGTCCGCGCCGATCTTCAGCGCGCCGGTGCCGCCGATGGCCTGTGCCGTCACGACGCGGCCGGCCGCGATCAGTGCCGAATCCTTGCCAAGCAGCAGCTTCTGCACGGCCGCGTCATAGGCGGCGATCCCATCGATCGGCAGGTAGCCGCGCGGCAGGCCGGCTGCGACGCGTGCCTTTTCCGCATCGGCCACGGCGCGCAGCAGCGGGATCTTGCCTTCCTCGTTGGTGTAGACGCCGACGCCGAGGTTCACCTTGGTCGGGCGCGTATCGGCATTGAACGCTTCGTTGAGGCCCAGGATCGGATCGCGGGGCGCGAGTTCGACAGCGGAGAAGAGCGACATGATGATTTCGCAGCAGTAGTGGTGAAATGAAATCAGGGTCCGGTTCCCAACGCGTCCCATGTGATGACGGGGGCGGGCCAGCGGACGGCGCCGATGCCGGGGCGAGCGGCGCGAATCCGGCTATTGTAGCGAATTGCGGCCTGGTTTCGGCCAAAGCCGGGGTGTCGTTGCAGGTATCGGTGGCGCGAAACGGCCATCGAACGCGTGTTGGAGTCCGAGGCAGACATCCTTGGAGGAGGCTCCTAGCGTCCTGGCGTCGATATCGCGGCAGGCTGCGCCTAACGGTCAGCCCGCTATTGACCGAAGCGCTAAAATACTCTTTTGCACGCGGCCAGGCCCTCGATCCATGTCCGAACACTCCCCTGAAGTCTCCGCCGAGCTCGACGAATCGAAGTTCGTGGCATTCGACGGTTCGCCGTTCCAGCTTTACCAGCCGTATCCGCCGGCGGGCGACCAGCCCACCGCGATCGAGACGCTCGTCGAGGGTGTCGAGGACGGCCTGTCGTTCCAGACGCTGCTCGGCGTGACGGGCTCCGGCAAGACCTTCACGATGGCGAACACCATCGCGCGGCTCGGCCGCCCGGCCATCGTGTTCGCGCCGAACAAGACGCTCGCCGCGCAGCTCTATGCCGAGTTCCGCGAGTTCTTCCCGCGCAACGCCGTCGAGTACTTCGTTTCGTACTACGACTACTACCAGCCGGAAGCCTATGTGCCGCAGCGCGACCTGTTCATCGAAAAGGACTCGTCGATCAACGAGCACATCGAGCAGATGCGCCTGTCGGCCACCAAGAGCCTGATGGAACGGCGCGACGTGGTGATCGTCGCGACCGTCTCGGCGATCTACGGTATCGGCAATCCCTCCGAGTACCACCAGATGATCCTGACGCTGCGCGCGGGCGACCGGATCGGCCAGCGCGACGTGATCGCCCGGCTGATCGCGATGCAGTACACGCGCAACGAGCAGGACTTCCAGCGCGGCACCTTCCGCGTGCGCGGCGACACCATCGACATCTTCCCGGCCGAGCATGCCGAGATGGCCGTTCGCGTCGAGCTGTTCGACGACGAGGTCGAGACGCTGCAGCTGTTCGACCCGCTCACCGGCCGGGTGCGCCAGAAGATCGTGCGCTTCACCGTCTATCCGTCCTCGCACTATGTGACGCCGCGCGACACTGTGATGCGTGCCGTCGAGACCATCAAGGACGAGCTGCGCGAGCGGCTCGAGTTCTTCCACAGCGAGAACCGCCTGGTGGAGGCGCAGCGGCTCGAGCAGCGCACGCGCTTCGATCTCGAAATGCTGCAGGAGCTCGGCTTCTGCAAGGGCATCGAGAACTACTCGCGGCACTTCTCGGGCGCCGCGCCCGGCGAGCCGCCGCCGACCCTGGTCGACTATCTGCCGTCCGACGCGCTGATGCTGCTCGACGAATCGCACGTGTTGATCGGCCAGCTGAACGGCATGTACAACGGCGACCGCGCGCGCAAGGAAAACCTCGTCAACTACGGCTTTCGCCTGCCTTCGGCGCTCGACAACCGGCCGCTGAAGTTCCCCGAGTTCGAGCGCAAGATGCGGCAGGTGGTGTTCGTCTCGGCCACGCCGGCCGACTACGAGATCCGTGTGTCGGGCCAGACCGCCGAGCAGGTGGTGCGGCCGACCGGCCTGGTCGACCCCGAGATCGAGGTGCGGCCGGCCACCACCCAGGTGGACGACGTGCTGGCCGAGATCAACGAGCGCGTGAAGGCCGGCGAGCGCGTGCTGATCACCGTGCTGACCAAGCGGATGGCCGAGCAACTGACCGAATTCCTCGCCGATCACGGCGTGAAGGTACGCTACCTGCACAGCGACATCGACACGGTCGAGCGTGTGGAGATCATCCGCGACCTGCGGCTCGGCACCTTCGACGTGCTGGTCGGGATCAACCTGCTGCGCGAGGGGCTCGACATCCCCGAGGTTTCGCTGGTGGCCATCCTCGACGCGGACAAGGAGGGTTTCCTGCGCGCCGAGCGTTCGCTGATCCAGACCATTGGCCGGGCCGCGCGTAACGTCAACGGCAAGGCGCTGCTCTACGCCGACCGCATGACCGATTCGATGCGCCGCGCCATCGACGAGACCGAGCGCCGCCGCGCCAAGCAGATCGCACACAACGAGAAGCTCGGCATCACGCCGCGCGGCGTGGTCAAGCGCATCAAGGACATCATCGACGGCGTCTACAGCGCCGACGAGGCGCGCGCGGAGCTGAAGGAGGCGCAGCAGCGCGCCAAGTTCGAGGACATGTCCGAAAAGCAGTTGGCCAAGGAAATCAAGCGGCTCGAGAAGCAGATGGTCGACTACGCGAAGAACCTCGAATTCGAGAAGGCCGCGCAGACGCGTGACCAACTCGCGGTGCTGCGCCAGCGCGTGTTCGGGGCCAACGTCGGCGATCACGTCGAAGGTGCGAACTGACACCGTGCATGTGCCGCTCGCCGATCCGTCCCTCCCAAGGGCTGGGTCGGTATATTCCATTCCGCCTATCGGATTCTTCCGAAATCCTTTCCATATCAAGGGCTTGAATTTCTTCCCTGTTTGTTCCCCGCGAGATTCGATGCTACACTCCCCAATTATTGAGAATGGTTCGCATTAACGTTCTTAAGTATCCCCGCCGCCCGGCACGAGACCGGGCGACGTCAATCGATCTGACGATAAAAAGAGGAGTGTCAATGTTCGCTTCATCCTTCGCCCGTAGTGGTGTCGCACTTGCCGCAGCCCTGGTCGCGATGTCGGCGTCGGCAGCCGAGTATCCGATCGGCAAGCAGCAGATCCAGGGTGGCATGGAGGTCGGCGCGGTCTATCTGCAGCCGATCACGATGGAGCCGGAAGGCATGATGCGCAAGGCATCGGATTCCGACATCCATCTCGAGTCCGATATCCATGCGGTGAAGAACAACCCGACCGGCTTCGCCGAAGGCGACTGGATGCCTTATCTGCAGGTCGAGTACAAGCTGACCAAGCAGGGCGACGCGAAGTGGAAGGCCGAGGGCATGCTGATGGGCATGGTCGCGAACGACGGCCCGCACTACGGCGACAACGTCAAGCTCGCCGGCCCGGGCAAGTACCACCTGTCGCTGACGGTGAAGCCGCCGATGCAGATGGGCAACATGGCCTTCGGCCGTCACGTCGACAAGGAAACCGGCGTCGGCCCGTGGTTCAAGCCGTTCACGCTCGAATACGATTTCCCGTTCGCGGGCATCGGCAAGAAGGGCGGTTACTGATCGCGTTCCACCGCCGGGTGATCCGGCCGGGCGGCATCGCGCGATGCCGCCCTCCACGAGAAGCACAATGACATTCCCCAAGATTCTCGCCGTCGCATTCGCCACCGCGGTGCTCGCCGGCGCGGCCCAGGCGGCCGACCTGCCCACCTTCCAGCTCGAGATGGCCGACGGCGTGCTCAAGCCGGCCCGCATCGAGGTTCCGGCCGGCCAGCGCATCAAGATCGAGGTTCGCAACACCGGTCGCGGCGCCGTCGAGTTCGAGAGCGTCCAGCTGCGCAAGGAGAAGGTGCTCGCGCCGGGCGCCGAGTCCTTCGTGGTGATCGCGCCCCTGTCGCCGGGCGAGTACAAGTTCTTCGACGATTTTCACCAGCAGGCGCAAGGCGTCATCGTCGCGAAGTAGTTCCGATTTATCGTGCGGCCGCGGATGTCCCGCCGCGGCCGGGACACGGAGGTTTCAATGGGTCAAATCATGTTCATCGTCTGGCGCGAGAGCGTCGAGGCGCTGCTGGTCGTCGGCATCCTCTATGCCTGGCTGAAGAATGGCGATGCCGAGACGCGTCGCGGCCTGCCGTATCTGTGGCTCGGCGTGGGCGCCGGGCTGCTGATGGCGTTCGGGCTCGGCGCCGCGCTGGTCGGCTTCACCGAGGTGCTCTCGGGCGACGCACAGGACTATTTCCAGACCGCGATGGTGCTGGTCGCCTGCGTGCTGATCGTGCAGATGGTGATCTGGATGAAGAAGCATGGACGCACGCTCAAGCGCGAGATGGAGCAATCGCTGCAGGAAACCACCAGGACCGCCAACTGGTGGGGCGTGGCCGTGCTGGTCGCGCTCGCGATCGCGCGCGAGGGCAGCGAGACGGTGATCTTCCTCTACGGCCTGGGCTTCGGCCAGACCGGCCATGTCGGCGGCGGCCAGGTGCTGGCGGTGGTGATCGGCCTCGCGCTGGCGCTGCTGACCTTCTATGTGCTGCAGCTTGGCGGCAAGGTGTTCTCCTGGCAGCTGTTCTTCCGCGTCACGGAAATCATGCTGCTGTTCCTCGGCGCGGGCCTGTTCGAGGCCGGCGTCGACAAGCTGATCGACAAGGAAATCCTGCCGCTCGGCATTTCGCAGCTGTGGGATACCTCGGCGATCCTCGACGATTCGAGCACGGTTGGCTCGCTGGTCGCCACCTTGACCGGCTATCGCGCGCATCCGGCGCTGACCAACCTGGTGGCTTACGTACTGTACTGGGCGGTGGTGTACACGCTGCTGAAGTTCGCGACGCGCCGCCCGGCCGCAGCGGCGGGGCGGCCCGCATGAGCACGCCGGTCGGCGGCGCGCGCTGGAGCCGGCTGTCCGAGGCCGGCCACTGGATGCAGCGCCATGGCGCGCTGATCCGCGGCATCCAGTGGGTGGTGGTGGCCGTCTATGCGTTCCTGATCCTGGTGCCGGCCTTCACGCCGCTGCCCGACGACACCGCCCATCTCTGGAACAACCTGACGCTGGCCGCGCAGTTCGTGTTCTGGGGCATCTGGTGGCCTTTCGTGCTGCTGTCGATGGTGATGCTGGGGCGCGTCTGGTGCGGCGTGCTGTGTCCCGAAGGGGCGCTGGCCGAATTCGCCAGCCGCTTCGGGCGCGGTCGTGCCATCCCGCGCTGGATGCGCTGGGGCGGCTGGCCCTTCGTCGCCTTCGGCATCACCACCATCTACGGGCAGATGGTCAGCGTCTACCAGTATCCGCGCGCGGTGCTGCTGGTGCTGGGCGGCTCGACCTTCGCCGCGATGGTGATCGGCCTGCTCTACGGCCGCGAGAAACGCGTCTGGTGCAAGTACCTGTGCCCCGTCAACGGCGTGTTCGCGCTGCTCGCGCGGCTCGCGCCGCTGCGCTTCAAGGTCGACGAAGCAGCCTGGCGCCGCTCCTACACGCAGGGCGAGCATGGCCATCGCGTGATCCCGATCAACTGCGCGCCGCTGGTGCCGCTGCGCAACATGAAGGGCGCCGCAGCCTGCCATATGTGCGGCCGCTGCAGCGGCCATCGCGACGCGATCGCCCTGACGATGCGCTCGCCGTCCGAGGAAGTGGTACAGCTCGGCGACGCGCAGGCCAGCGCCTGGGATACCGCGCTGATCCTCTACGGCCTGCTCGGCGTGGCGATCGGCGCCTTCCACTGGAGCGCCAGCCCCTGGTTCGTGACCATCAAGCAATGGCTGGCCGGCTGGCTGATCGACCATGACATCACCTGGCCCCTGGAGACCAATGCGCCGTGGTTCCTGCTCACGCATTACCCCGAGCAGAACGACGTGTTTTCCTGGCTCGACGGCGGCCTGGTGGTGTCCTACATCGTCGGCACCGGGCTGGTCTACGGCACCGCGCTGCTAATCGTGCTGTCGGCCACCACCGCGATGCTGGGGCGTTTCGAGCGCGTGCGCCTGCACCACCTGACCCAGGCACTGATCCCGCTGGCCGGCGCCGGCGTGTTCCTCGGCCTGTCGGCCACCACCTTGTCGCTGCTGCGCGCCGAGCACCTGCCGCTCGACTGGGCCTCGCCGGTGCGCATCTCGATCCTGGTCGGCTCGAATCTCTGGAGTGCGTGGCTCGCCTGGCGCGTGACGGGGCGCTACGCGAGCTGGCCGCGCCGGCTCGCCGCTATGCTCGGCTTCGCGCTCGCGCTGGCGATCGTCGACAGCGCCTGGTGGCTGATGTTCTGGGTGTTCTGACACGCCGGCGCGTTATCATCGTCGGCCCAGCGAACCAGCCATCGAGAAGCCGCGATGAGAACCAGGCCGGTACTGACCAGCGACGATGTCAAACGCATGGCGGCCGCCGCGGAAGCGCACGCGGCCGCCAATCAATGGGCCGTCACGATCCCGATCTACGACGACGGCGCCCATCTCCTCTACCTGAACCGCATGGACGGCGCGGCCCCGAGCACGGTCGAGATGGCGCTCGCCAAGGGCCGCGTGGCCGCGCTCGGCCGTCGCGACGGCAAGCTCTACGAGGAAGTGATCAAGCAGGGGCGCACCGCCTTCCTGAGCGCGCCGCTCACGGGCCTGATCGAGGGCGGCGTGGTGATCCAGCTGGACGGCGAATCGCTCGGTTCGATCGGCGTGTCGGGCGTGAAGTCGGAGCAGGATTCCGAGGTCGCGCGGGCCGGCATCGCCGCGCTGACGGCGGCCTGATCAAGTTCCGGCAGGCGTCCCCGCGGTACCCCGCACGTTTTCAGCCCGCATGAAAAAAGCGACGTGCCCGTCAGGCACGTCGCTTTCGTCTATCTGCATGAGAACCAAAAAAATGGCTTGGCTTGCTGTAACGGCTGCTTGAGTGTGGTTGCACGAAGGGGTCTAGATCTCGCGTGCAAGCCGTTACGGCTGGCTAGTGCCCAACACCTCTCAGGGAGGTGGTCCCCACAATACTCGGTACTTACTTCGTCAGGATCAGCTTGCCCAATCGCGTGGCGCGCAGCTGGTAGGTCTCGCCGTTGTGCATGATCGAGACATGGGTCCGACCTTGCAGCAGTGTGTCGCTGAACACGACCCGCTGATTCGAATCCGCGCTGTCCGCGGATTCCGCCTTCGTGACAGCCGCGACTTTCGTCCGGCCGCCGGGAGCCGCGCTGCTGGTGCGGCGCAGGGTAAGCGTGGAAGGGCGCATGAGTTCGGTCATTCGGTTGGCGGTGAATCAGTGGTGTGTCGATGGAATGAATTCTAAATGATAATTATTCCCATTTACCAGCGATGATTTTTGATCGGAACTTGAACTTCGATAGCTTTTGATAAAGTGCGCCGGCGGCCCGCGCAAGGCCGCCGGAAGTGGGTCTTCAGTGCAGGGGATCGGGGTCGCGCCGGCCTTGCGCGTATTCGCGGATCAGGCGAACCGTGTCGATATCGGCGGTGCGATAGGCTTCCTTGACGATCCCCTGGGTCTGCCGCGCGTCCTCGCTGTCGGCCGTCTCGGGCAGGGTGGTGCGGTACTCGAAGCGCAGGAACAGCTCGGCGTCGGCGCGCTCCTCGATGGTCATGGTCAGCGAGCCGCCGATCTCGCCGTCGGCGGCATGGATGTCGTAGCGGACCTGGTGGTTCGGCGTGAAGGTTACGCGGTCGCGAATCGTTGCCTGGCCGAAGTGCAGTTCGCGCTCGAGCACGGTGTCGGTGCGCGACTGGATCTCGCAGCTGTCGAGCCCGATCACGAACAGTTGCGGCTGTTCGGCACGCAGCACGAGGCCTTCCCAGAGTTGCTCGCGGGTCAGCGTCGGCAACATCGGGTTGTCCGACGCGTTGATCTGGATCAGGTGTTCAAAATTCAAGGCAGGGGCTTCCTTCGGTCGACGCGGCGCTCAGCCGCAAGAAGCCTGCATTTTGACGCAATTCCCGGGCGACGTCCGGACTCAGCGGCAGATCCGGCCCATCCGGCCGGCCTGGTAATCGGCGACCGCATCGAGGATGTCCTGCTCGGTGTTCATCACGAAGGGGCCGTAGCGCACGATCGGCTCGCCGATCGGCTGGCCGCCGAGCAGCAGCACCTCGAGCGGCGCATCGCCGGCGGCGATCTCGACCGTGTCGCCGTCGTTCTCGAACACGATCATCTGCTGCGGGCCGCTGACCTGCCGGCTCGCGCCATAGTGGCCGGCGCCGGCGATCGGGTAGGCGAACACGCGGAATTCGCGCGGCACCGGCACGGCGAGCCGCGCCTCGGGCTGCAAGGACAGATGCAGGTAGACGAGCGGCGTCTGCGTCTCGACCGCGGCCCTGGCGCCGAAGGCCTCGCCGGCGATCACCCTGATGCTGCCGCGGCCGTCCTCGGACAGCACGCGCGGGATATCGGCCGAGGCGATCTCCTGGTAGCGCGGCGTGAGTTTCTTGTCGGCACGGCGCAGGTTCACCCACAGCTGGAAGCCGTGCGCGCGACCACCGGTTGCCGCGAATTCGGGATCGGGCATTTCGCTGTGAATCAGCCCCGAGCCGGCCGTCATCCACTGCACGTCGCCGGCGCGTAATTCGCCGCTATGGCCCGCCGAATCGCGATGACGGAAATGTCCCTCGAGGATGTAGGTCACGGTTTCGAAGCCGCGATGCGGATGATCGGGCGCGCCGCGGGCCGTGCCGGGCGCGTACTCCACCGGCCCCATTTCGTCGAGCAGCAGGAACGGGTCGAAGTCGGCCAGCAGCCGTGTGGGGAACGGGCGATGAACCTGGAAACCGGCGCCTTCCGTCGCCCGTAATGACGGATAGACGCGCTGGATCGAGCGCGATACGGGCATCGTATATTTTCCTGAATGATCGATTGAGCGAAGTCAAAGTTATTATATGGATCGGCCAGCGGATTACTTCCGCGCGATCCGCAATGGATCGTTCTGCAATTGGAACGATGAAATGAATATCGACGCACACAATCTGAACGACCTGATGTACTTCTCGCAGGTCGTCGAGCACGGTGGTTTTTCGGCTGCCGAGCGTGTCCTGGGAATCTCGAAATCGCGCCTCTCGCGGCGGCTGACCGAGCTTGAGGCGACGCTCGGCGTGCGCCTGCTGCAGCGCTCGACGCGCAAGCTGGCGCTGACCGAGGCGGGACAGTTGTTCTACCAGCACTGCCAGGCGATGCTGGCCGAGGCGCAGGCGGCGATGAACGCGGTGCAGCAGTTGCGGGCCTCGCCGCGCGGCACGGTGCGCGTCAGCGTGCCGGTCACGCTGTCGCAGACCATGATGTCGCGGCTGCTGCCCGAATTCCTCCGTCGATATCCCGAGGTCCGCGTCCAGGTCCGCGTGACGAACCAGGTGATCGACCTGTTCGAGGATTCGATCGACATCGCGCTGCGGGTGCGCTCCGAGCCGCCCGAGAATGCCAATATCGTGGTGCGGCCGCTCTGGCGCACCGAGCAGATGCTGGTCGGCTCGCCGAGCCTGCTGGGGCAGAATGCGCCGCCGCTGGTGCCCGACGACCTGGTGCGCTTCGAGACGCTCGACACGCCCTCGGGCGACGGCCGCCACGTGTTCAACCTGATCGCGCCCGACGGCACGCGCCATGTGCACGAGCACGAGCCGCGGCTGGTGACGGCCGACCTGATGACGATCCGCGAGGCCGTGCTCGACGGGGTCGGAATCGCCGCGCTGCCGGAGATGATGTATGGCGGCGCGCTGCGCGCGGGGCAGTTGTCGCCGGTGATGCCGGGTTGGACCTTGCCGGTGCCGCAGCTCTACGCGGTGTTCGTGTCGCGCCAGGGTATGCCGCCGGCGGTGCGCTCCTTCGTCGACTTCCTGGTCGAAAAGCTCGACCGCGACTATCGCGAGCCCGAATGTCCCGAGCGCGACGAGAAGCACAAGCAGGCCGCCAAGGCCGCGAAAGCCGGCAAGCCGGCCGAGTCGGGCATCCTTGCCTGAGGCCGGATCGCTTTTGTCATTGAAGCGTCGCCTGCAATCGCGAGATTCAATCGGGGCTCGCTTGAATGCCCGCGCGACGCGGCCTATATTGAAATCCCATTTCGCGAAGGGATGTTCCAAGCGAATCCGGTGGCCGCATATATTGCGAGCCAGATAGGGCAGAACGCGCAAGTCCGTGCAGACCACGGCGTGCCGCATTGCGTTGCTCCAGGCGCCTGACGCCGCCGAAGAGCCCGCCGCCCGAAGGCGCCCGCGTGCGCATCAAAAAAGGCCTTCATCCTGCGATGAAGGCCTTTTACTTTGGCGCGGGGAAGACGCCGCGAACCGATTGATTCGCAGTGCTTGGAAATCGCGCCTACTTCTTCGCCTCGGTCACGAAACCGAGCTTGGTCAGGCCGCCGGCCTGGGCGGCCGACATCACCTCGGCCACGTGCTCGTAGGCGATCTTGCGATCGGCGCGGATATGCAGCTCCGGCTGCGGATCGATGCGTGCGGCATCGGCGATCTTCGCCTCAAGCTCGGTCTGGCTGACTGCCTGATCGTTCCACAGGATCGTGCCGTCGCCCTGGATCGCCAGATCGATCGTCTTGGGCTTCTCCTCGACCTTCTGGCTGCTGGCGTGCGGCAGGTCGATCTTGACCGCGTGATGGATGGCGGGAAGCGTGACGAGGAAGATGATCAGCAGCACCAGCATGACGTCGACCAGCGGCGTCATGTTGATTTCGTTCATCAGGCCGTCGTCGTCGTCGTCGCCGAACGAGGAATTCATTGCCATGACGTGACCTCGCTCAGTTCGCGCGCGTGGTGGCGAGGCGGATCGAATCGCGCTTCTTCGCCGAGGCGAGGCTCGAGCCCGTCACGAAGTAGGCGTGCAGGCCGTGCGCGAAGCGGCGCAGCTTGGTGACGATGCCCTTGTTGGCGCGCGTCAGCGCGTTGTAGCCGAGCACCGCCGGAATCGCCACGAACAGGCCGAAGGCGGTCATGATCAGCGATTCGCCGACCGGGCCCGCGACCTGGTCGATCGAGGTCTGGCCGGTCGCGCCGATCACCAGCAGCGCGTGATAGATGCCCCACACCGTGCCGAACAGGCCGACGAAGGGGGCCGTGCTGCCGATCGAGGCGAGGATCGCCAGGCCGCTCTGCATGCGCGCGACGCCGTCGTCCATGGTGTCCTTCAGGCAGCGCGTGACCCAGTCCGACACGTCCATGCGGTCGTGCAGGTGCGGCTGCGTCTGCTGATGATGCTCGGCCGCTTCCTGGCCGGCCAGCGCGAGCGCGAGGAAGGGGTTGTCCTGGGTGGTCGGCGAGGCGTCGCGCAGCTTCTGCACGCCCTTGTCGAACTCGTCCGAATGCCAGAACGATTGCTCGGCGTTCTTCATCAGGCGGCCGAGGCGCATCACGTTCCAGCCCTTGACGAGGATCACGAGCCAGGAGAGGACCGACATGATGAGCAGCGCGATCGCGATGAAGCGCGTCACGAAATCACCTTGCGCCCAGACGTGCGCGATACCGTAGCTTTCCATTTCCTTTCCTTTGTTTGAATCCGGTGAGACTGAATCGGGGTTCGGGGGCGATCACTCGCCGTCGAGATTGAACTTCATGACCTGGGTGTAACGGGCACGTACCGGCTGGCCGTTCTCGATGTAGGGCTTGCACGACGAGGCGTTGATGGCGTCGAGCGCGGCCGCGTCCAGGCGCGGGAAGTCGCTGCTCTTGGTAACGTGCGCCTTCTCGATCTGGCCGCCGACGCTGACTTCGAAATAGATGCTGACGGCGCCGGTTTCGCCGCGTCGCCGCGACAGCGTGGGATAGGTCGGCTCGATGATCTGGCAGGAGATCTTCGGCCCGGCCGCCGGCGCCGCGATGGCCAGCGTCGGCCGCGGAGCGGGCGGTGCCGCGGGAGTGGGTGGCGCCGGGGGCGCGGGCGGAGCCGGCGTCGGTTCCGGCGCCTCGATGGCATGCTCCGACGGTGCGGCCGCCACCGGCAACGGCGCCGGCTTGGGCTTGAGCACCGGCTTGGGCACCACCTTCGGCTTGTCCACCGGCTTGGGCGGCTGCGGCGTGGGTTTCGATTCGACCGCCACGGGCGTGGGCGCCGGCTGCGAGATCAACTGCACGGTCATGGTCGATTCGAGCTTGGGCTGCGGCAATTCCTTCGGGGGCATCAGCAGCGCGACGGTGATCAGCGCTGCATGGCCGAGCACCACGATGACGGCCGCGGTGACGAGACGGCGATTGAAACGGGGGGCGACCGGAGCGGGTCCGGTCGGGATGGAAGTCGAGGCCTGCATGTCTGCCAGTCTAGGCGGCGGCGCGTGGCGCGCCGGCCGCGAGGTCATGCATTACTTGCGGAAAATCAGCAGCGAAATGCACAGGGTGGTTACGAATCCGATCAGCAATTCCATCACAGCTCCTTGGCGGGTGGCCGCTGGCTAGCGATTTGCAGGCTCGCTGACGGAAAGGTCAAACAAAGGCGCGGCCGGGTGGAGCAGGCCGCGCGCGATAGCGTTGCTGTCGGTGCTCAGGCTGCCTTGCGTTCGTAGAACACCACGGGCACCGCTTGCGTGTGCGAGGCGACGCCGCAGTGGCTTTCGCAGATGCCGTGCTCGGCCATCAGTTCGCGAACCGATTCCTCGCACTTGCCGCAGCAGCTGGCGACGCCGAGCTCGAACTGCAGCTCGTCGAACGAGGCGACGCCTTCCGCCAGCGAGGCACGGATCTTTCGGTCGGACACGGACTTGCACACGCAGACGATCATGATGAGCGCGATAGCTAACGTTAATGCGAATTATTATCATTATATTCGCGCGGCTTGGCAAGCCTGCTCCACGGTTTTTTGTAACAAATCCAGGTGCTTAGCAGGGGATTGGCAAAAACGTCATGGCGCCGTGGCAGGGCGCCAGGCAGGCCGGCTCAGGCCGGCAGGGCCGTGTCGGCGCAGCGCGGCGAGGCGATCGCGACGGTTTCGGCCGGCGCGTCGAGGCCCAGCAGGGCGGCCGCGAGCGCCTGCAGGCGGCTGCCGTCGTCGGTCGAATACAGGCGCGGCGGGCGGGCCGTGGTGCCGGCCGGCGCGCGCAGGCCGTGGTCGTCGAGCACGCGGGCGAGTTGTCGCGCGATCGCCTCGCTGGTGTCAATCAGGGTCAGACGATCCTGCGTCAACTCGCGGATCGTTGCGTCGAGGAAGGGGTAATGAGTGCAGCCGAGCACCAGCGTGTCGGCGCCGGCGGCCAGCATCGGTTCGAGGTAGCCGTCGAGCAGGGCGCGCAGCGCGGGCGAACCGGTGTCGCCGCGTTCGATCGCCTCGACCAGCCCGTGGCCTGGTTGGCGCAGGAAGCGGCAGTCGGCCGCGTAGCGCTCGATCAGCGATTCGAAGCGCGCGCTGCGCAGCGTCGCCGCGGTGGCCAGCACGCCCGCCACGCGGCTGCGCGAGGCCAGGGTAGCCGGCTTGATGCCGGGCTCGACGCCCACCAGGGGGATCGCGAGTGTCTCGCGCACCACCGCGATCGACTGCGCGGTGGCCGTGTTGCAGGCCACCACCAGCGCCTTGGCGCCGCGCGCGGCCAGCCATTCGCCGATCGCCAGCGTGCGTTCGATGATGAAGGCGTCGTCGCGCTCGCCATAGGGTGCATGGCGCGAATCGGCGACGTAGACGAAGGATTCCTCGGGGAGCTGCGCGCGCACAGCGCGCAGTACCGAGAGACCGCCCAGCCCGGAATCGAAGATGCCGACCGGCGCGGCGGTGGTGGAGTCTTCTGACGCGAAGTCGGTCGGGCTGGACATGTGGGGGTGAAGCTGGCGGATGGCGATCCGCCATATTACGACGCCGTGCTCAGCTCGGCGAGCCCATCATCGACTGCTGGTAGTTCTGGATGCCGATCTTGCCGACCAGGTCGATCTGCGTCTCGAGCCAGTCGATGTGTTCCTCGGTGTCGTCGAGGATCTTCTGGAACAGTTCGCGCGAGACGTAGTCGCGCACCGATTCGCAGTAGGCGATCGCGTCCTTGCAGGTGCCCTGGGAGATGTACTCCAGCTTCAGGTCGCACTTCAGGATCTCTTCGGTTTCCTCGCCGACCAGCAGCTTGTGCAGGTCCTGCAGGTTGGGCAGGCCGTCGAGCATGAAGATCCGTTCGATCAGCCAGTCGGCGTGCTTCATCTCGCCGATCGACTCGTCGTATTCGTGCTTGCCGAGCTTCTCGAGACCCCAGTGGCGATACATGCGCGCATGCAGGAAATACTGGTTAATCGCGGTCAATTCATTCTTCAACTGAGCGTTGAGAAACTCGATGACTTTCTTGTCGCCTTGCATGGCCGTTCCTTCCTTTGTGACATAGGGTTACGGACACGAAAGATAAACGCTCGACGGCCAAAAGCCAAGCCCTAAATGCCTGAATATTCGAATATTTCTGGATAATGAGAATGATTAAGAGTAAATCAGGCCGGATTGAAATCCGGCCTGAAAATCATTCTCGTTTACTACGGATTCACGCAGTCGCGACCGGGATTTTTCCGATCTTCGCCTGCCATTCCCTCGGCCCGGTCTGGTGCACCGAGGTGCCCGAGGAATCGACCGCCACCGTCACCGGCATGTCGACCACGTCGAACTCGTAGATCGCTTCCATGCCGAGGTCCTCGAAGGCGATGACCTTGGCGCTGCGGATCGCCTTGGACACCAGGTAGGCCGCGCCGCCCACCGCCATCAGGTAGGCCGCCTTGTGCTTCTTGATCGCCTCGATCGCCACCGGGCCGCGCTCGGCCTTGCCGACCATCGAGATCAGGCCGGTCTGGGCCAGCATGGTCTCGGTGAACTTGTCCATGCGGGTGGCGGTGGTCGGGCCCGCCGGGCCGACCGCCTCGTCGCGCACCGGATCGACCGGGCCGACGTAGTAGATCACGCGGTTCCTGAAGTCCACCGGCAGGCTCTCGCCCTTGGCCAGCATGTCGGCGATGCGCTTGTGCGCGGCATCGCGCCCGGTCAGCATCTTGCCCGACAGCAGCAGTGTCTGGCCCGGCGTCCAGGCGGCCACTTCCTGCGGCGTGAGCGTGTTCAGGTCGACGCGCTTGCTGGTCTCGGTGTTCGGCTCCCAGTTGACCTTCGGCCAGGCGTCCAGCGACGGCGGGTCCAGGCGCGCCACGCCCGAGCCGTCCAGCGTGAAGTGCGCATGGCGGGTGGCCGCGCAGTTCGGGATCATCGCCACCGGCTTGGAGGCCGCGTGGGTCGGCGCCGCCATGATCTTGACGTCGAGCACGGTGGCCAGGCCGCCCAGGCCCTGCGCGCCGATGCCCAGCGCATTGACCTTCTCGTAGAGCTCGACGCGCAGTTCCTCGGCCCAGTCCTTCGGGCCGCGCTTGATCACGTCCTGGATGTCGATCGACTCCATCAGCGATTCCTTGGCCATCAGCATCGCCTTCTCGGCGGTGCCGCCGATGCCGATGCCGAGCATGCCCGGCGGGCACCAGCCGGCGCCCATGGTCGGCACGGTCTTGAGCACCCAGTCGACGATCGAGTCGGAGGGGTTCAGCATCACGAACTTCGACTTGTTCTCCGAGCCACCGCCCTTGGCCGCGACCTGCACGTCCACCTTGTCGCCCGGCACGATCTCGTAGTGGATCACGGCCGGCGTGTTGTCCTTGGTGTTCTTGCGGGCGCCCTCGGGCGGATTGACGATCGAGGCGCGCAGCACGTTGTCGGGATGCGTGTAGCCGCGGCGCACGCCCTCGTTGATCATGTCGGTCAGGCTCATGGTGGCGCCTTCCCAGCGCACGTCCATGCCCACCTTCACGAAGATCGTGACGATCCCGGTGTCCTGGCAGATCGGCCGGCGGCCTTCCGCGCACATCCGGCTGTTGGTCAGGATCTGCGCGATCGCGTCCTTGGCGGCCGGGCTCTGCTCGGCCTCGTAGGCGCGGCCCAGGGCCTCGATGTAGTCGAGCGGATGGTAGTAGCTGATGTACTGGAGC
This sequence comes from Burkholderia gladioli, assembly GCF_000959725.1. Lineage (NCBI taxonomy): Bacteria > Pseudomonadati > Pseudomonadota > Betaproteobacteria > Burkholderiales > Burkholderiaceae > Burkholderia > Burkholderia gladioli. Next base: position 361,754 of record NZ_CP009323.1, on the reverse strand, counting down.
GAATCCGCGACGCTCTGGATCAGGTCTTCCTGCTTGATGACGGTCATGGCTGTGACTCAGTGGGGACTATTGGTGATGAAACTCGAAACTCGTGCGGCGGCCGGTCTGCTGCCGGCTCGCCCGCGCGGTGCTCAGGCCGCTTCGCGAGGCGCGTGCGCCTCCTCGAAATGCTTGGGGTGCGTCTGGGTGGTCAGGCGGTCGATCCAGGCCATCACCAGCGCCGACACCAGGAACGACAGGTGGATCAGCACCTGCCACATGATCGCGTGCTCGGAATGCTGGTCGGGATTGATGAAGGTCTTGAGCAGGTGGATCGAGGAGATGCTGATCAGCGCCATCGACAGCTTGACCTTCAGCACCCCCGCGTTGACGTGGTCGAGCCATTCGGGCTCGTCGGGATGGCCCTCGACGCCGAGCTTCGACACGAAGGTCTCGTAGCCGCCCACGATCACCATGATCAGCAGGTTCGAGATCATCACCACGTCGATCAGGCCGAGCACGGCCAGCATGATGTTGGTCTCGTCGAGCGAGGTGGCGTGCGTGAGCAGGTGCCAGACTTCCTTCAGGAACAGGAACACATAGACCGCCTGCGCCACGATCAGGCCGAGATAGAGCGGAACCTGCAGCCAGCGGCTCATGAAAATGAGGGACGGGAGCGGCTTCATCTTGCGGCGGACGTGCGGATCGGTCGGGCGAGCGGACATGGTCGAGCGGCCTCTGGGTGGGCGCGGATATCGTGGGTGAAGCGAATCTGAAAAAAAGCGCGATATTGTAACGTGCCCGCCGCCGGGACGGCGCCCGGGCGGGAGCGGCTCGCGAGGCGGGCCGGCAGGGGCCGGGGCCGGGGCCGGGGCAAGGCGGCAGGTACGAGACGTGCGCGAGAAGGGCAGGAGGAGGCAGGCGGGGGCGACCCGCTTCAGGGCGATCCGCCCGGCGCCGCCCGTTCGCGCCGGAGCGACCGAGCGGCCCAGGCGCCCGGGCCGCCGACCTGCCCGCCTCGCGGTTCAGGACGCGGCGGTGGGTGTGCCGCGCGGCTTCAGGCTGGCCAGCAGGATGCCGGTCACCACGCAGGCCAGCGCGAAGCCGTGCGCGAGCGTGGGCCGCTCGCCGAGGAAGGCGATGCCGTACACGGCCGCCGCGATCGGCAGCACCGCGCTGAACACGCCGGCCAGGCTGCCCGGCACGTGGCGGATGCCGATCATCCACAGGCAGAACGAGAAGATGCTGGCCGACAGCGCGTACCAGACCACCAGCGCCCAGGTGCCGGCCGGCACCGCCGCGTAGTCGAAATGCGGCAGCGCGAGCAGGCCCAGCGGCAGCATCAGCAGCATGCCGAACAGGTGCGTGTAGGCGCAGATGTCGAGCGGGCGCAGCGTCTCGGTCAGGCGGCGCGAGAGGATCACGTAGAAGGATTCGCAGCACACCGCGCCGAGGATCAGCAGGTTGCCGGCGAGCGAGCTGCCGGCCGCGGACGCGGCGCCCGGCGCATGGCCGTTGGCGAGGTTGATCGCCACCACGCCGACGATCGCCAGCGCGATCGACAGCAGGGCGCGGCCGTCGGGCCGCTCGCGCAGGAAGATCCAGGCGAACAGGGCGACCACCGCGGGGATCGTGCTGGTGATCACGCCCGCGGCCACCGCGCTGGTGCGCTGCACGCCGGTGAGCATCAGCAGGGTGAACAGGAAGGTGCCGAACAGCGCCTGCAGGAACAGGTTCAGCCACTCGGCGCGCTTCACGGTGCGCATTTTCGAGGGCCGCCACAGCGGCCAGAGCACCGCGTTGGCGATCACGAAGCGCAGCGTGGCGAGGATGGCGACCGGCACCACCACCACGATGGTCTTGCCGATGCCGACGTTGCTGCCGACCAGCAGCATCGACAGGATGAGGATGAAGGCGTAGCGATTCAAGCTGGAGTCCGGGCGTTGAGTTCAGTTAGGATTGTAACGGCCGGCGCGCCGCGGCCGCCGGCACGGCCGGGCCACGTAAGAGACGGGTAAGTTGCGAAGCTTATCGTGTCGAACGCGCGAGCAGGCCCCGCGCGATGCGGCAGCGCAGCAAGGCAGCGCCCATCGCCATCGCGGCGGCAGGTCGGCGAGCGGCCCCGCGCGCCATCACAGAAACACAAGCCAGGACAGCAAGGCCCTCGCCGCCCGGCACCGTTGACTCGGTGCCGGCGGCCGGGATCAGGAGGCACGGCGCGTCGCGCGCCGTGGAAGCGGCGCGCCCCGGGGTGCGCCGTCATGCAGTGGTTTTACCTTCATCAAGGGGTAGTCGATGTCTGCGATTGATTCGGTTCTTCACGAACGCCGCCAGTTTGCTCCGCCCGCCAGCGTTGAACAGGCGGCCAATATTTCCGGCATGGCCGCGTACCAGGCGCTGGTCGACGAGGCCGGCCGCGATTTCGACGGTTTCTGGGCGCGCCTGGCGCGCGAGGCGATCGACTGGCACAAGCCGTTCTCGAGCGTGCTCGACGAGTCGAACGCGCCGTTCTACAAGTGGTTCGAGGACGGCGAGCTGAACGCTTCGTACAACTGCCTGGACCGTCACGTCGCGGCCGGCCGCGGCGAGCGCGTCGCCGTGATCTTCGAGGCCGACGACGGCAGCGTCACCCGCGTGACCTACGCCGAACTGCTGGCGCGCACCTGCCGCCTGGCCAACGCGCTCAAGGCGCGCGGCATCGGCCGGGGCGACCGCGTCGTCATCTATATTCCGATGTCGGTCGAGGGCATCGTCGCGATGCAGGCCTGCGCGCGGATCGGCGCGACGCATTCGGTGGTGTTCGGCGGCTTCTCGTCCAAGTCGCTCAACGAGCGGCTGGTCGATGTCGGCGCCAGCGCGCTGATCACCGCCGACGAGCAGATGCGTGGCGGCAAGACCCTGCCGATCAAGAGCATCGCCGACGAGGCGATCGCGATGGGCGGCTGCGAGGCGGTCAAGAGCGTGATCGTCTACCGCCGCACCGGCGGCAAGGTCGACTGGCACGAGGGCCGCGATCTGTGGCTGCACGAGATCACCGCGAACCAGCCGGAAAGCTGCGAGCCGGAATGGGTCGGCGCCGAGCACCCGCTGTTCATCCTCTACACCTCGGGTTCCACCGGCAAGCCCAAGGGCCTGCAGCACAGCACCGGCGGCTACCTGCTGTGGGCCGCGCTGACGATGGACTGGACCTTCGACCGCAAGCCCGACGATATCTTCTGGTGCACCGCCGACATCGGCTGGATCACCGGCCATACCTACATCACCTACGGGCCGCTGGCGACCGGCTCGACCCAGGTGGTGTTCGAGGGCGTGCCGACCTACCCGAACGCGGGCCGCTTCTGGAAGATGGTGGCCGACCACAAGGTCACGGTGTTCTACACCGCGCCCACCGCGATCCGTTCGCTGATCAAGGCCTCGGGCGCCGACGAGCAGGCCCATCCGTCGCGCTACGACCTGTCGAGCCTGCGCATCATCGGCACGGTCGGCGAGCCGATCAATCCCGAGGCGTGGATGTGGTACCGCGAAAACGTCGGCGGCAATCGCTGCCCGATCGTCGATACCTGGTGGCAGACCGAAACGGGCGGCCACATGATCACGCCGCTGCCGGGCGCCACGCCCACCGTGCCCGGCTCCTGCACGCTGCCGCTGCCGGGCATCATGGCGGCGGTGGTCGACGAGACCGGCCAGGACGTGCCGAACGGGCAGGGCGGCATCCTGGTGATCAAGCGCCCCTGGCCGTCGATGGCACGCACCATCTGGGGCGATCCGGATCGATTCCGCAAGGCCTACTTCCCCGACGAGCTCGGCGGCAAGCTCTACCTGGCCGGCGACGGCACGGTGCGCGACAAGGACAGCGGCTACTTCACCATCATGGGCCGCATCGACGACGTGCTGAACGTCTCGGGCCACCGGCTCGGCACCATGGAGATCGAGTCGGCGCTGGTCTCGCACGAACTGGTGGCCGAGGCGGCCGTGGTCGGTCGCCCCGACGACATGACGGGCGAGGCGGTGGTGGCCTTCGTGGTGCTCAAGCGTTCGCGCCCGGAAGGCGAGGAGGCGCAGCAGATCGCCAAGGCGCTGCGCGACTGGGTCGGCAAGGAAATCGGCCCGATCGCCAAGCCCAAGGACATCCGCTTCGGCGACAACCTGCCCAAGACCCGCTCCGGCAAGATCATGCGGCGCCTGCTGCGCTCGCTCGCCAAGGGCGAGGCGATCACGCAGGACACCTCCACGCTGGAGAACCCGGCCATCCTCGAGCAACTGACCGAGGCGCGCTGAACCCGAGCCGGCCGGTTTCCACGGCCGGCGCGCGAAACCGCCGCCACCGGACGCGCCCGGCCCCCGCCGCGGCGCGCCGATCCGGCCGGCCCGGCACGCAGCCCCTGCGCGGCAATCCCGATTGCCCGCGCCGGGGCTTTTTTGTTAGATAAGCGGATGACCGCCGCCCCCCGTTCCCCGTCGACCACCACCTCGACCTCCCGCCACTTCAGCGATCCGCCGCCGGTGCCGGACCGGCTCGCGCGCGCCCATGCGCGCTACTGGCGCTTCAACGTCGGGCTGATCGCGGTGCTGATGGCGATCGGCTTCGCGGTGTCCTTCCTGGTGCCGCTGTTCGCGCCGTCCCTGGCCGCGCTGCGCCTGGGCGGCTTCAGCCTGCCGTTCTACCTGGGCGCGCAGGGGGCGATCCTGGTCTACCTGCTGCTGATCGCCGTCTACGTGCTGCTGATGCAGCGCGCCGATCGCCGGCTGCGGCGCGACTACGCGGCCTGCGCCGACGAGCCCGATACCGGCGCCGTGGCCGACGACCAACCGCGCCGCGCCGACGGCTGGCACGACCGGCTCGACGACGAGGCGGATCGCGACGCATGCTGACCAGCCGGCTGATCCGCGCCTATGCGTGCTACACGCTGGGCTTCCTCGCCTTCGTGGCCTTGCTCTGGCGCATCGAGCGCGCCACCGGGCCCGGCGTCTGGATCGGCTACGTGTTCCTGTTCGTGCCGATCGCCGTCTATGCCGTGATCGGGCTGCTGTCGCGCACCTCCGACCTGGTCGAGTACTACGTGGCCGGGCGGCGCGTGCCCTCGGCCTTCAACGGCATGGCGACCGCGGCCGACTGGCTGTCGGCCGCCTCCTTCATCGGCCTGGCCGGCTCGCTCTACGCCACCGGCTACGACGCGCTGGCCTACCTGATGGGCTGGACCGGCGGCTTCTGCCTGGTGGCCTTCCTGCTGGCGCCCTACGTGCGCAAGCTGGCGCGCTACACCATCCCCGACTTCCTCGGCACGCGCTATTCGAGCACCCTGGTGCGCGCGCTCGCGGCCGGCGCGGCGATCCTCTGTTCCTTCGTCTACCTGGTCGCCCAGATCCAGGGCATCGGCCTGATCGCGACGCGCTTCATCGGCGTCGACTTCGCGATCGGCATCTTCTGCGGGCTGGCCGGGATCCTGGTCTGCTCCTTCCTGGGCGGGATGCGCGCGGTGACCTGGACCCAGGTGGCGCAGTACGTGATCCTGATCGTCGCCTTCCTGGTCCCGGTCTCGCTGATCGCGATCAAGGACGGGCTCGGGCCGGTGCCGCAACTGAACTACGGGCACCTGATGACGCGCGTCGAGGCGCTCGAGGCCCAGGTGCGCGATTCGGCCGACGAACACGCCGTGCGCGAGGCCTTCCGCGCGCGCGCCGCCGTGTTCCAGGCTCGGCTCGACCGGCTGCCGGCGTCCTACGGCGAGGCGCGCGTGCAACTGGCGGACGAGCTCGCGGCGCTGCGCCGGCGCAACGGCCCGCTGCGCGAGATCAGCCAGCGCGAACGCGAGCTGGCCGAGTTCCCGCGCGACGCGGCGGCCGCGCGGGTGGTCTGGGAGCAGGCGCGCGACGAGCTGCTGGCGCGCGCCGCCGAGCCGCTGCCGATGCACCTGCCGTTCCCCTCGGCGAGCAACGACGACGAGCGCCCGCGCCGGCGCAACTTCCTCGCGCTGCTGCTGTGCCTGTCGCTCGGCACGGCGAGCCTGCCGCACATCCTGACGCGCTACAACACCACCACCTCGGTGGCCTCGGCGCGCCGCTCGGTGGGCTGGACGCTGTTCTTCATCGCGCTGTTCTACCTGAGCGTGCCGGTGCTGGCGGTGCTGATCAAGTTCGAGATCCTCGCCCACCTGGTGGGCCAGCCCTTCGCCGAGCTGCCGTCCTGGGTCACGCAATGGCAGCACTTCGAACCCGACCTGATCGGGGTGGTCGACGTGCTGCGCGACGGCATCGTGCACTGGTCCGACATCCAGATGCAGCCCGACATCGTGGTGCTGGCCGCGCCCGAGATCGCCGGGCTGCCCTACGTGATGTCGGGGCTGGTGGCGGCCGGGGCGCTGGCCGCGGCGCTGTCCACCGCCGACGGCCTGCTGCTGACGATCGCCAATGCGCTGTCGCACGACGTCTACTACCACATGGTGGCGCCCGACGCCTCGGCGCAGCGGCGCGTGACGATCTCGAAGGTGCTGCTGCTCGGCGTGGCGCTGTTCGCCTCCTACGTGGCCTCGCTCAATACCGGCAAGATCCTGTTCCTGGTCGGCGCGGCCTTCTCGCTGGCGGCCTCGAGCTTCTTCCCGGTGCTGGTGCTGGCGGTGTTCTGGAAGCGCACCACCACGCGCGGCGCGGTGGCGGGGATGATCACGGGCCTGGGCGTGTGCATCTACTACATCCTCTCGACCTATCCCTTCTTCACGCAGCTGACCGGCTTCGCCGGCCCCACCTGGTTCGGCATCGAGCCGATCAGCTCGGGCGTGTTCGGCGTGCCGGCCGGTTTCGCGGCCGCGATCGGCGTGAGTCTGCTCGACAAGCGGCCCGACGCCTATACCCGGGCGCTGGTCGATTACATTCGGCATCCATGAATCAGGCGAGGCGCGACCACCGGGCAAGCATCGGGCACTCGAGATGACGACGACACGCCATATCGACTGGCGCAGCGGCGCGGTCCGGATCGAGCAGGTCCGCATCGAGGTCGACGCGAGTGGCGCGCTCGCCCCCGATGCGCGGGCGGCCCGAGATCACGCCGGGCGGCGCACTGCGTGATCGCGTCGGCAAGCCGCTCGGGCTCCATGGATATGCGGCGAACTGCGTGATCGACGTGGCCGATGCCAGGGTGGCCAGCGTCGCCGTGCTGTTCGAGCCGATCCATTTCTTCGATGGGAGCATCACGGAATCGCGGATCGTGCAGGCGGTGGCCGCCGCCTCGGGACGGCAACTGGCGAGCACGCATCCGGCCAGCGCCGCGCTGGAGCCACTCGCCTGGGGCCGGGCCCGGTTCAGCCACGATCCGCGCCAGGCAGACCCGAGCCTGATGTTGCGGTACCCTTGAGGCCGCTGCGGGCGCCGGGAGAGCGGTGGCCCGCACGTGCATCCACCGAACTACGGGAGCAAGGACATGAAGAACGTGATTCGCGTCGGCGATCCGACCAGCCATGGCGGCGTGGTCGAGACCGGCGATTCGAGCCTGCTCGTCGAGGGCAAGCCGGTCGCGCGCGTCGGCGACCTCTGCATCTGCCCGATCGCCGGGCACCAGAGTTGCGTGATCGTCGAGGGCAACCCGGAATTTACCGTCGGCGGCCGGGCCGTCGCCTTCGACGGCCACAAGACCAGTTGCGGCGCCACCCTGCAATCGACGCTGAGCACCTTCGGCAGCGAATAGGCGGGCGGGGCGCGCGAAGCCCGGCCGGCGCGGCGCGGGGGGCTGTGACGTCGTCCATGCCGCCGCGCTTCGCGTCGAGTTTCAAGTCGAATTTCGCCGTGTCGGCACGGCACGGCGCGGCGCTCGCCGGCCCCCGCTGGGCATCGAAGGAAAGCCATGAAACCGATATCGTCGAACCAGGCAACGACCACGTCCTTGCCGCCGTCCGCGCTGGCCTGTTCGCCGGGCGCGAGCTTGCGTCGATGGCGCACGCTGCGCCGGATCAAGCAGGAACATGCAGCGGCGCTGTTCGGCGTATCGCAGTCGACGATATCGCGCTGGGAAGCCGGCACGCAGGCGGTGTCGCACGAGGAACTGCGGCGCATCGAGGCCTGCTTGTCGGCGCGCCTCGACTCGGCGGCGGATCGCGCGCTCGAGCGCCTCGTCAGCCATCACACCCGTCCCGTTCATCTCGTCTGCGACCTCACGCACCGGCTGCTGGCCTGCTCCGCGCCGCGAGCCGCGGAGTTCGCGGCGCCGCTGTCGTCGCTGATGGGCGCGTCGCTCTGGCCGTTCGCGACGGCCGAGATCGTGGCGCGCGAGCAGTCGTTGCGCGATGCGGGCTGGCAAGATCATCCGGCACCCTCGATCGAATTCGATACCGGGTCCAACGATTCGCCTCAGGTGCCGATTCGTGCGAGCCGCTGCCGCTGGACGCGTTTCACCTTGTCCGACGGGACGCTGGCGCGCCTGGTCGAGACGCTTTGAATGCCGAATGGTGAGGCGGGCGGCGACGCATAATTCATGCGTGGAGCGGGCCCGCCCGGCGCCGTATAGTGGCCGATCAATCGAGTATTCGAGGTGGCTCCCATGGACGACGCGTTGATCGACGCACGACTGGATTTCCTGCGCGGCTGCGAGCGCCTGAAGGATGTGCTGCGCAGCGGCCATACCTCGGGCGGGCGACGCGAGAGCACGGCCGAGCACAGCTGGCGGCTCGCGCTGATGGCGATGGTGCTGATGGATCAATTGGGCGAGGTCGACCCCGGCAGGGTGCTCGAGCTCTGCCTGGTGCATGACCTGGGCGAAGCGCTGGGCGGCGACGTGCCGGCGCCCGAGCAGGCCCCGGGCAGCGACAAGGATGCCGCCGAGCGACGCGACCTGCTGCGCCTCGGCGACGCGCTCGATGCGCCGATGCGCGAGAGGATCGTCGCGTTGTGGGACGAGTATGCGCGGGCGGCCACGCCGGAAGCACGCGCGGTGAAGGCGCTCGACAAGATCGAGACGATCCTGCAGCACACGCAGGGCGAGAATCCGCCCGATTTCGACTATGCGTTCAACCTCGCGTATGGACAGGCGCATACCCGCAAGGTGCCGGCGCTGCAGCGGTTTCGCGAGCGCGTCGACGAGGCGACGCGCGAGCGGATGGCCCGTGCTGGCGGGCCTTCGTGCTGAAGGCCCGCCGCGATGAATGGGCGTTTCGGTGGGGCTGGCGAGCCGCCGTTGGAGTCTGCTATACTCTCGCTCTTGCTGGAGAGATGGATGAGTGGTTTAAGTCGCACGCCTGGAAAGCGTGTATAGGTTAATCGCCTATCGGGGGTTCGAATCCCCCTCTCTCCGCCAGAAATGATCGCGAAGCCCCGTAAGTTCAAAGACTTACGGGGCTTTTGATTTTCTGGTCCCTCAATCAGGCCATCAGCCGATTCCCGAAGCGTATGTAATTCGCGCAGCCGCGCCGGCGGCTAGCCGTAAGCGGCATCCAGCGTTGGACGCAACTGCCGCACCAGATGCCAATGCGACACCACCGGTGGCAGAGCGAGGATGATGTCGAATAAAAGGATCGGACATGACGGGAATCGTGAGGCTTGCCGGTGACGTGCGCCTGGCGGTGCACGATGAGGCGGCGCCGTCCCATCACGGCCATATCCCGTTATTCGAGCTGGAACGCATGGCACGTTCCGGATACGGCAGGAACCGGGCGCAAGTCAGCCCTGACGCGTTAGCGACATTCCCATGGCGCCCATGACAGAAGACACGCCGAGGAAAATCCCCTCGGAAATCCGGAATTTCCTGCAGGCGGCGATTATCGTCGGCGATATGGTCTTGCCTTGCCGATACGCACTGCCTGACGAGATCGAGACCCTGCAAGTGGGTTTCAGGTCGAATGGGCGCACCGGCGAATCCCTGGTGTCGACGCACGATGGAGCCTGGCAGCCGGCCTGGTTCGTCCTCGCCGTGAACGATTTCAACGACCCGTTCTTCGTCGACATGGCGGAAGAGGCTGCGGGTTTTCCGGCCTATTTCGCGAAGCGCGGGGGCGGGCGATGGGACGCGATTCCCGTGGCAGGATCCCTGCGGCGTTTTGGTGAAATCCTGCTTCGCCTGAAAGCCGTGGGCGACGATGACGCGCAGGTGTCGAGGTTCGTGGAAGACGAGTTGGATGTGGCCGATCCCTTATGGAGCGAGGTCCTCCAGGCCCGCCGCGAGCACGCTGCCGAGTTCCGGGAAATCGCACCTGCGGCCTACGACCTGGCGAACCTGACGACGGTCGAGCTTGTCGTCACCGATTTCGGGGCGCAGAAGCTGAAGGTCATTCAGATCGTCAGGCGCATCCTTGGCGTGTCGCCGCAAGAGGCGCTTGCCTTGCTTGCCCGGCCCGAGCTCCTGGTTGGCACAGGCCCCAGGATCAGCCTGCAACGTCTCGCCGCCGAGTTGACCGCCGCAGGTGCCAGGACGGAATACCGGCCCCGCACCGACTGAATTTCGCTGCAAGTCAGTGGATTGCTCAGGCAAGCGATGTCAGGGTTCTGGATCGTGCGCAATCGAGAGCGACACAGGGTGCCCATGTGGAAGCTCATCGAGCTATCGAACTGGACAACCTGGTTTCGGCGGTGCAAGAGATAGCCACGCGCCTTGACTACCCCGTGCCAAATATCGACGCACTGCTTGGCATCACTCGCTTGTTTGCGCGAGTGCGCGGGCTTTACCCGGAATAGTCATGAATATGTGACAGCGCGAGGTGATTCCGCTTTGCCGCCCGCGTCTGACGTCTACCCTCGTGTTTCGCATCCCCGGCATCCACTTCGCGCCACCCAACCACCGCCTGCCGGAACCCGCCTAGAGTGCTCGGATAACCGTCGCGCCGTCCTCACAGGGAGACGTCCATGTCGATGTCCGTTGATGCCGCCGGATCGAGCACGCTCGATCCCTACCAGAGCTCGGGCCAGGGCAATACGCAGGCCTTGCAGCAGCTCGCGCAGCTCGAACAACTGATCCAGCAGTTGATCGCCGAACTGCAGATGTTCTCGCAGTTGAACAACCTGGCCAACCAGAAACCGTCTCCGTCGGTTGGCGGCGCGAGCGGTGGCGGTGGAGGCGGCGGCATGCCCGCGCTGTCGGACGGCGGTGGTGGCGGCGGTGGGCCCCAGACGCTGGCGGCCGCTCCCGGCGGCGCGCCGGCCGCGGCCGATGCCTCGCCGGCCACCGGCAGCGGCGCGCCGGCCGACAGCACGGGCGCGCCGGCAACGGCGGGCGCCTCGTCGGTCCAGGCCACGCCCGACGCTTCGGGCGGCGACATGACTCCGCAGGAAGTCGCCAGCAAGTACAAGGACGAGATCATGTCGGCATCGCAGTCCACCGGCGTGCCGCCCGGCATCATCGCCGGCCAGATCTGGCAGGAGTCGAAGGGGATCGCGAACACCCCCGGCGGCGGCCTGATGCAGCTCGGCCCCAACGAATTCCAGCAATACGGTGGCGGCGACATCTCGAACCCGGCCGACAACATCCGCGCCGGCGCGAACTACATGAAGGACCTCGCCAACCAGTTCGGCGGCAACATGGGCGCCGCGCTGCGCGCCTACAATTCCGGCCCGAATGGCGTCGACCTGAGCAACCTGAATGCGACGCCGGCCGGCACGGGCGATCCGACCTACGTGCAGAAGGTCATGCAGGCCGCCCAGCAATCGGGGCTCGCCACGGCCTGATCCGGCTGCTCGGCGCTTGCCGATCGAGGCCCGCGCCCTCGCGTTTCGCGAGGGCGCGGGCCTTGTGCTTTTTGTCGGGTTTAGGGCTGCTCGGGCATGCCTGCGCGATGAGATGCCAGGTGGTAGTATCCGCGAAATTCATGCTCGAACGTCTCGCATCGGCGAGGCGCCGGGCCTACCCACAGGAATCTTCGATGGATCTGCTGAGCCGTTTGCTGGCCTTGATGCCCGTGGCCGGGCAACTGGATGCGCGCTGCCATTTCGGCGCGCCCTGGCGCATCGACGGCGCCGCCGCCGGCGAGCGCGAAATCCATTACCACGTGCTGCTCAGCGGAGAGGCGAGCTTCGAGGACGGGCTCGGCGAGCCGCTGGCCATGCAGGCGGGCGATATCGTGATGCTGCCGTCCGGCGTGGGCCATGTGCTGCACGACGGCAGCGGCAAGCGTCCGGCGAAGTCGGAGGAGCGCTTCGTCGCCGGGCTGGAGATGGTGTCGAACAAGGGGCGCGGCGCGCCGGCCGACGTGCTGTGCGGGCGCTTCCTGCTGCCCGCCATGCCGCAGCAACTGCTGCGCGACCACCTGCCGAACCGGCTGCTGGTCAGGACCTCGGCCGCGCCGGGGCAGGACGCCGCCGCCGGCAACCGGCTGACGCGGCTGGTCGGCCTGATGCGCGAGGAATCCGACGAACTCGGCCCGGGCAGCCTGGCGCTCGTCAATCACCTGTCGGGCGCGCTGTTCGCGCTGACCATGCGATTCGCCAGCGAGGCCGGCGAGCCGCCGCGCGGGCTGCTCGCGCTGGCGGCGCGTCCGCGCCTGCAGCCGGCGCTGTCGGCGATGTTCGATACGCCCGAGAAGGCCTGGACCCTGCCCGAACTGGCCGAGCTCTGCCACATGTCGCGCGCGACCTTCGCCCGTCACTTCGACGAGGCGATCGGCCGCTCCGCCAGCGACATGCTCACCGAGATCCGCATGACCATCGCCGGCCGCATGCTGGCCGAGGGCAAGCTGTCGGTGGCGGAGATCGGCGAGCGTGTCGGCTACCAGTCGGATGCCGCGTTCCAGCGCGTGTTCAAGCGGCAGATCGGCGTGACGCCCGCGCAATGGCGGGCCCAGAGCCGCGAGCGGGTGGAACTGGCGGAAGTGGGCGAGGCCGCGTGAAGCGCCTGCATGAGGGGGCCTCGTAACGCCGGCACCTCGTGCAAGCACGTCACGCAGTACATGACGTGCTCACATGAAGGGTTCGCTTCACGCAGCCGAATCAAGCCCGGCGCGCGGCGTTGCCTCAGTTCGCGGTGGTCGCCGCCTTCAGCAGGGCCGGCACGCGCGCAAGCGGCGCCAGCAACGCGTCGTCCACGCCGTAGTCGCGCTCGAGCAGTCGCGCCGCGTCGAGATAATCGACCCGGACCGAGCCGTCCTCGGCTTGCCGGACCACCAGCCTCAGCGGCAGCTCGACGCTGGCCAGCGGATGTTGCAGCATCACCGGCGTGCCGGCCTTCGGGTTGCCGAACAGGATCAGCACGGTGGCCGGCATTGTCAGGCCGGAATCCGCCGCGGCCGCAGCCTGGTCGATTTCCGCGAAGATCCGGATGCCCTTGTCGGCGAGCGCGCCGCGCAGGTGCTCCAGCGTGCCGGCGAAATCGTGGCGGCTCTGCCAGGACAGCAGCGCATCGCTGTGTGCTTGGTTCATGCTTGCCTCCATCGGGGTGTCGAGGGGAGCGGGCGTGGCGGCCGCCGCGCCGCCGAGGCCCGCCAGCATCAGCGCGAGGCCGCCGAGCAGCGCGGCGATTCTGCCACCGACTCGCGCCGCCGCCAGGCGCGGCCGCTTATTGCGCGGCCACATGTGCCGGCACCGCGTTCAGCAGGATATTGAGCCCTTCCGAGATCAGCGGATGCGCAATGATCGCATCGCGCACCGCCGTGTAGGGCAGCTCGCCGAGCATGGCCATCTGCACCGCCGTCATCACCTCGCCGGCATTGACGCCGAGCATCGTGAAGCCGAGGATCCGATCCGATTCTCCGTCCACCAGGATCTTCATGAAGCCCTGGGTCTCGCCGCTGGTGCGGGCGCGCGGCACGGCCGCCATCGGCAGCTTGGCCACGCGCACCGCGATGCCGCGCGCCTTCGCCTCCTGCTCGTTGATGCCGATGCGCGCCAGCTCCGGCTCGATGAACAGCGCATAGGGAATCTGGCGCTCGCGGGTGCTGCGATCGCCGCCCGCCAGCTGCGATTTCAGCACGCGGTAGTCGTCGTAGGAGGCGTGCGTGAACATCGCGGTGCCGGCCACCTCGCCGATCGCCCAGGTGTTCGGCGCCGTGGTGGCGAGCCGTTCGTCGACCTTGATGATGCCGCGCTCGTTGACTGCCACGCCGGCCGCTTCCAGGCCCAGATCGGCCGTCACCGGCGTGCGGCCGGTGGCGATCAGCAGGTGGCTGCCGCTCACTTCGCTGCCGTCGTCCAGGCGCAGCGTGACCGCCTCGCCCGAGCGTCCGCTCACCTCGACCGGGCGCACGCCCGAGCGGATCGCGATGCCGTCCCCGGCGAAGGCCGCCTCGATCGCGGCGCTGACGTCCTCGTCCTCGCGCAGCGCCACGCGCGGCGCGTCGTGGACAATCGTCACGCGGCTGCCGAGGCGGCGGAACGCCTGGGCCAGTTCGAGCCCGATGTAGCCGCCGCCGATCACCACCAGGTGCTCGGGCAGCACCTCCAGTGCCAGCGCTTCCACGTGGGTGAGCGGCGCGGCGGCCTGGAGTCCCGGCACATCGGGAATCTGCGCGACCGTGCCGGTATTGATGAAGGCGTGCTCGCCCTCGACGATGCGCGTGGCGCCCTCGGCGGTGCGCACCTCGATGCGGCGCGGGCCCACGAAGCGGCCGGTGCCGATGATCAGATCGAGTCCCGAGCCGAGCATCGCCTTGCGGTTGATCTCGACCATCCCGTCCACCACCGAGCGCACGTAGCGCTTCACGCTCGCCATCTCGGCGGGGCGCGCGGCGCCGTCGCGCCGGTTCGCGAGATGGGCCAGCTCGGCCTCGTGGATCAGCGCCTTGCTGGGGATGCAGGCGACGTTGATGCAGGAGCCGCCGATCATGCCGCGCTCGATCACGGCCACCCGCTTGCCGGCGCGCGCCAGCTCCATCGCCAGCGTCTTGCCGCCCTTGCCGCCGCCCAGAAACACATATTCGAAGTTTTCGACGTTTGCCATGACCGTATCCTGATTCCGTGGGTGCCCGAAGGCGTGTTGGGAAAGTCCTGCACCGCGTGGTGCGCCGCCTGGCGGCTGGTCGATCACGCGGTTGACGGAATGCATGTTGAGGCCGCCGGCGCCTGGCGCCCAGACGCGCTCGTCTCAGCTTCATGCCCGAACGTCTCATCGCGTCGTGGCGCCGTTTTTCCGCGCGTCGAGCCGGCCCGGGCGCCGCATTTCGATAGCGCGGCTTCCGGGCTTTCCGTTCGTCAGCGGCCGATCCGCTGTCACGCAGACTTTTTCCGGACGTTGTACGCTTACGGTCTTGCGCGGGCGCCCGCGCCGCCGCGCGCTGCGGCCGGGCGCCATGCCCCGCCGGCCGGCGCGGTGGGCCGCCGCCCCCGTGTCGCCGGGCCGGCAGGCACTACGCGGGTGCCGCCACGGCACGGATGCCGCTGGCGGCGCGAGCCGCCCAGCGTGCCCGGCGGCCCGTCCCGACGCGACATGCCGCGGCAGCGCCCGGCTTCGGCCGCTCCTTTTCTCGATCAGGTGGATACCCAGATGACGAACACGACTTACACGGATACGCAGCTCCTCATCAACGGCGAGTGGTGCGATGCCGCGAGCGGCAAGACCATCGACGTGCTGAACCCGGCCACGGGCAAGGTGATCGGCAAGGTCGCGCACGCCGGCATCGCCGACCTGGATCGCGCGCTGGAAGCCGCCCAGCGCGGTTTCGAGACCTGGCGCAAGGTGACGGCCTACGATCGCGCGGCACTGATGCGCAAGGCCGCGGCGCTGGTGCGCGAGCGCGCCGACACGATCGCCCAGTTGATGACGCAGGAGCAGGGCAAGCCGCTGGTCGAGGCGAAGATCGAGGTGCTGTCGGCCGCCGACATCATCGAATGGTTCGCCGACGAAGGCCGCCGCGTCTACGGCCGGATCGTGCCGCCGCGCAACCTGGCGGTCCAGCAGACCGTGGTCAAGGAGCCGGTCGGCCCGGTGGCGGCCTTCACGCCCTGGAACTTCCCGGTCAACCAGGTGGTGCGCAAGCTCAGCGCGGCGCTGGCCACCGGCTGCTCGTTCCTGGTGAAGGCGCCGGAGGAAACCCCGGCCTCGCCGGCCCAGCTGCTGCGCGCCTTCGTCGACGCGGGCGTGCCGGCGGGCGTGGTGGGCCTGGTCTATGGCGATCCCGCCGAGATCTCGAACTACCTGATCCCGCATCCGGTGATCCGCAAGGTCACCTTCACGGGCTCGACGCCGGTCGGCAAGCAGCTCGCCGCGCTGGCGGGCCAGCACATGAAGCGCGCCACCATGGAGCTGGGCGGCCACGCGCCGGTGATCGTCGCCGAGGATGCCGACCTCGATCTGGCGGTCAAGGCCGCCGGCGGCGCGAAGTTCCGCAACGCCGGCCAGGTCTGCATCTCGCCGACGCGTTTCCTGGTCCACAACAGCGTGCGCGAGGACTTCGCCAAGGCGCTGGTCAAGCACGCCGAAGGCCTGAAGGTCGGCGACGGCCTCGCGCTCGGCACCAACCTGGGCCCGCTGGCCAACTCGCGCCGCCTGGGCGCGATGGAGAAGGTGGTGGCCGACGCGCGCAAGACCGGCGCGACGGTGGCCACCGGCGGCGAGCGGATCGGCAGCGAGGGCAACTTCTTCGCGCCGACCGTGCTGACCGACGTGCCGCTCGAGGCCGACGTGTTCAACAACGAGCCGTTCGGCCCGATCGCGGCGATCCGCGGCTTCGACTCGCTGGAGGACGCGATCACCGAAGCGAACCGCCTGCCTTACGGCCTGGCCGGTTATGCCTTCACGCGCGCGTTCAAGAACGTGCACCTGCTGACGCAGCGTCTGGAGGTCGGCATGCTGTGGATCAACCAGCCCGCCACGCCCTGGCCGGAAATGCCGTTCGGCGGCGTGAAGGATTCGGGCTACGGTTCGGAAGGCGGCCCGGAAGCGCTCGAGCCCTACCTCGTCACGAAGTCGGTGACGGTCACCGCCGCCTGAGCGGCGATGGTGACGGGGAGCCGGTCGCCCGACCGGCTCCCGGCGAGGCTCGCGTCCGGGCGGGCGCGTCTCGCGATGTAGCGCCCCAGCCCGCCATGTCCTGCCATTTTCCGTCGATTCCGACGCCGCGATTTCCCTGCTTCATCCATTCCTTGCTTCCGCGTGCCGCTTTGGGCGTGCTGCGCCGGTTCGCGCGCCGGGACGTGCCGAAAGCGTTGAAGCGCACGCCGGCCTCGCGCATCGCCGCGTGCGCGGCGGTTGCCGTCAATGGCCCGAGGTAGAAGGGATCGCGCACCACGAAGTGGTGGATCGCGTGCGTCGCGCCGAAGTTGCAGCAGAACAGCTGCAGGGGCGCGAGCCACCCGCGGCCTCGCTCAAGCCGAGGCCGCCGCCGCGTAACGCGCGATCACGCGCTCGCGGATCGACGGCTTGATGTTCGACTGGCGCATGTCGCCGCCATAGTGCGCGACCACGCGCGGGTTCATCACGCGGAACCACAGCGGCGGCAGGTAGGCGAGCAGGATCATGGTCGCGTAGCCCGACGGCAGTTGCGGCGAGTGGTCGAAGTGGCGCAGCGCCTGGTAGGAGCGCGTCGGGTTGGCGTGATGGTCGGCGTGCCGCTGCAACTGGTAGAGGAACAGGTTGGTCACCACGTGGTTGCTGTTCCAGGAGTGCTCGGGCGAGCAGCGCTCGTAGCGGCCGTTCGGCAACTGGCGCCGGCCGAGCCCGTAATGCTCGACATAGTTGACCACCTCCAGCAGCGAGGCGCCATAGACGGCCTGGACCAGCAGGAAGGGGATCACGCGCGGCCCGCAGTAGGCGAGAGCGGCGCCCCACAGCACGGCCGTCATGGCCCAGGCGTGCAGCACCTCGTTGCGCGGCGACCAGCTCGCGTGCCCCTCGCGTTCGAGCCGGCGCTTTTCCAGCCGCCAGGCCGAGGCGATGCTGCCGAACACGGTGCGCGGCAGGAAGGCCCAGAAGGATTCGCCGAAGCGCGCGCTGGCCGGGTCGGGCAGGGTCGCCACGCGCACATGGTGGCCGCGATTGTGCTCGACGAAGAAATGCCCGTAGGCGACCGGCGCGAGCGTGATCTTGGCCAGCCAGCGCTCGAAGCGCGAGGTCTTGTGGCCGAGTTCGTGCGCGGTGTTGATCGACACGCCGGTGGCCGCGCCCAGCGACATCGCGAAGCCGAGGTAGTCGTACCAGGTCAGGGGCACGTGCCGCAGCACCCACATCGCTGCGACGAAGGAGACATAGACCACCAGCGTGGCCAGGTAGACCACCCAACGGTAGTAGCGGTCGCTTTCGAGCGCCGCCACCAGCTCGTCGGGCGGGTTGCCGGCATCGTCGCCGATCAGCCAGTCGAGCACCGGGATCACGCCGAACGCGAACAGCGGGCCGAACCACCAGAAGACATGCCAGCCGGTGCTGAGCGCCAGGTGCGCGGAGAAGATCGGCAGCGTGATGGTCAGCGCGCCGAGCAGCCACCAGTAGCGTTTGCCGTCGGTCCAGCCGACGCCTGCCGTTTGCAGCTTCGCCATTGTCTCCTCCTGTTTTTCCGGCTTCGGCTTGCGTGCCGTGCGGCCCTGGCGGGTCTCGTGCCGGTTCGTTGATTTATAAGGCTTGGCGGCCGGCAACGCCAAGCCGGTCGCTAGGCGCGCGACTCCAAACGGGCGGGCGGCGGCGGGACTCGGTGGCAGCGCGCCGGCTCGGGCGATTGAAACGCGTCGAGGGCGGGGCCGGGCGCCTCCGGGCCCGGCTAGGGTGCCGGCAGGCGGCGCGGAAATTGCTGAAGGGTTGGTTGAAGTGGGCGGCGTGCAAGGGCGCTGGCGGCGAGTGGGCGCCTGAAACCCGGTTCGCTCTGTCCCCTTGCGTGGTTTAATGGCGCGCAATCGGGCGAGCGCCCATGTCCGTGCCGCCATGCCCGATCGATCCGTCATTACCCGTTCTTCCCGGAGCCTGCCCCGTGCCTGCCGAATCCTCAGCCCAAGCCGCGATCGTCTGGTTTCGCGACGACCTGCGCGTTACCGACAATCCGGCGCTCGTGCGCGCCGCCGAATCGGGCCGGCCTTTCGTCTGCGTCTACGTGCTGGAGCGCGAGGGTACGCGCCCGCTGGGCGGCGCGGCGCGGTGGTGGCTCGACGGCGCGCTGCGCTCGCTCGACGCGAGCCTGGCCGGGCACGGCGGGCGCCTGCTGGTGCTGGAGGGCGACGAGCGCGAGACCGTCGCCGCGCTCGCCGAGGAACTCGATGCCGGCGCGGTCTACTGGAACCGCCGCTACGACGGCATCGCGCGCGAGACCGACGGCGCGCTCAAGCGCTCGCTGAAGGAGGCCGGCATCGAGGCCGAGAGCTTCAACGGCGCGCTGCTGCGCGAGCCCTGGGAGCTGCAGACCGGCAGCGGCGGCGCGTTCCAGGTGTTCACCGCCTATTGGCGCGCCGCGCTCAAGAGCGGCGACGTGAGCGCGCCGCTGGCCGAGCCCTCGACCTGGCGCTTCCACGCGCTGCCGGCCTCGCTCGCGCGCCGCGCGTTGAAGATCGATGCGCTCGGCCTGCTGCCGACGCGCCCCGACTGGGCCGGCGGCCTGCGCGAAGCCTGGGTGCCGACGGAGGAGGCCGCGCTCGAACTGCTCGAACGCTTCCTCGACAAGAAGATCCGCGGCTACGGCGAGGCGCGCGACCGGCCCGACCGGCCGGCGACCAGCCGCCTGTCGCCCTACCTGCGCTTCGGCCAGTTGTCGGCGCGGCAGGTCTGGCACGCGGCGATGGCGGCGGCGCGCGAGGGCGGGGCGGCGGTGGCGGCCGACATCGAGAAATTCGTCAGCGAGCTGGGCTGGCGCGAATTCGACACCAGCCTGCTCTACCACTTCCCCGAACTGCCGACGCGCAACTACCGCGAGCGTTTCGACGCGATGCCCTGGCGCGACGACGAGGCCGGCTTCACCGCCTGGTGCCGCGGCCGCACCGGTTATCCGCTGGTCGACGCCGGCATGCGCGAGCTGTGGACCACGGGCTGGATGCACAACCGCGTGCGGATGGTGGTCGCCTCCTTCCTGATCAAGCACCTGCTGATCGACTGGCGCGCGGGCGAGCGCTGGTTCTGGGACACGCTGGTCGATGCCGACATCGCCAACAACTCGGCGAACTGGCAGTGGGTGGCCGGCTGCGGCGCCGACGCGGCGCCGTATTTCCGCATCTTCAATCCGGTCACGCAGGGGCGCAAGTTCGATCCCGAGGGCGATTACGTGCGGCGCTGGGTGCCCGAATTGGCACGCCTGCCTGCCGATGCGATCCACGAGCCCTGGCGCGCCAAGCCAATCGTGCTGGAGGCCGCCGGCGTGGTGCTCGGCCAAACCTATCCCGAGCCGATCGTCGACCACGACGCGGCGCGCCAGCGGGCGCTGGGCGCGCTGGAACTGACCAAGCGCTGAGCGCGGCGGCGGTGCCGCGCGGCTCGCGCTTCGCTGCAGCCCGGCCGGGGCTTGTGGCACAGTGGCCGCTGCCGCTGCGACCGGCGCAGCGGGCGCGACGGCCCGCGCGGCGCCCGCCGGATGCCGCGGCGCGATACCGATCGAGGGAGACGCGACCATGAGCGAGGTTCCGCCGAGCCTGCCGCTGCCGCCCGAGCCGTTCTCGGTGCAGGCCGCCGACGGCTTCGTGCTGCACGGCCATCAGTGGCGCCATCGCGCCGTCGATGCGACGCGCCCGGTGGTCGTGATCCAGTGCGCCACGGCGGTGCGCTGCCGCTACTACTTCCGCTTCGCCACCTGGCTGTTCGCCCAGGGTTTCGACGCGCTGGTCTACGACTATCGCGGCATCGGCGAGTCGCGCCCCGCCTCGCTGCGAGACCTGCGCGCCAACTGGCTCGACTGGGGGCGGCTCGACAGCGAGGCGATCCTGCAATACGTGGCGCGCAGCTTCCCCTGGCAGCCGGTCGACCTGGTCGCGCACAGCATCGGCGGCTTCACCTGCGGGCTGGCCGCCTCGAACGGCATGATCCGGCGCGCCGTGACGGTCGGCGCACAGACCGCGCACTGGCGCGATTACGGCAAGTGGACGCGCACCCGGATGCGGCTCAAGTGGCACCTGGTCATGCCGCTGCTCAGCCGGCTGTTCGGCTATTTCCCGGCGAGCCGGCTCGGCTGGATGGAGGACGTGCCGCGCGGCGTGGCGCTGTCGTGGAGCCGCAGCCGGCCGCGCTTCGAGGACACGTACACGCGCTCCCCGATCCTGGAGACGCCCGAGGAGCGGCGCGCCATGGTGGCGCGCTTCACGCGCTTCACGGCGCCGCTGCTGGCGATCAGCATCGACGACGATCCCTTCGGCACGGTTGCCGCCACCGAGCGGCTGCTCGGCTACTACGTCGCCAGCCCGATCACGCATCTGCACCTCGCGCCGCGGCGGATCGGGGTCGAGGCGATCGGGCATTTCGCGTTTTTCCACAGCCGCTTCGAGGCGACGCTGTGGCCGATCGTGCTGCGCTGGCTGCGCGAGGCGGCTCTGCCTGACGAGCCGCCGGGCGAAGTGCTGCGCCGCCCGGCGAGCCCGGGCGGCACGGCGGCGTATTCGCCCGGCGCAATCCGGTAAGATCGGCGGCTTCTTTCCCCTGATCCGGCCGCGCGCCGGCTTCCCGCCCATGGCCATCGCTTTCGAGACCGCTTCCCCCTCGCCCCAGGCTTCGGCGCTCGCGCCGCATCGGCTGGTATCGCTCGCGGTGCCCGAGGCGGCGGCGCGCGCGGGCGTGCGGCTGTGGCGAGTCGATTTCGCGTTCGGCACGCCGCTCGACGCGCCGGCCTACGCGTCGCTCGATGCGGCCGAGCGAGCCCGCGCCGCGCGCTTCCTGCGCGCCGAGGACGCCACGCGCAGCGCGGCCACGCGCGCGGCCCTGCGCGAAGTGCTCGGCGCCGCGCTCGGCGTGGCGCCGGCCGCGCTGCGTTTCGCCACCGGCGAGGCGGGGCGCCCTTCGCTGGTGGCGGATTGCGCGCCGGGCGCCGCCGCGCTCGATTTCAATGTCTCGCATTCGGGCCGCCACGCGTTGATCGCCTGGAGCGCGTCGACCCGCGTCGGCGTCGATGTCGAGGCGCCGCGCGAGGGTTTCGACTGGACGCCGCTGGGCCAGTCGGTGTTCGCGCCGGCCGACGAGGCCGCCGTGCTGGCTTGCGCGCCGGCCGCGCGGCGCGATGCCTTCTACCGTGTCTGGACCGCCAAGGAGGCGCTGCTGAAGGTGCTCGGCGTCGGCATCGCGGGCGGGCTCGAGGCGTTCTCGGTGCTCGATCCGCGGCGGCCCGGCGAACTGGTGCCCTGCGTGGTGGATTCGTCCGCGCCGGCCAGCGGCGTGGCGGCCTATACCGCCGCCTGGGTGGACGCGGCGCCGGGACATCCGGCCTGCCTTGCCTGGCGTCCGCTCGCGGCCGAATAGGGCGAATAGGGCGAATAGGGCGAATAGGGCGAATAGGGCGCCGGCCGGTTTGGCGCGGCTGCCGGCTCGACGGCTGGCGCGGCGCGCCGTCGATTCGCCCGCGCCGGGCTTCCGGTTCGATTTCCAATCCGCTGTCCTCCCGTCGCGTTCCCGGCGCTGCCTCGCGAACCGCTGGCGCCGTGATGCTTCGTCGCGCCTGAGCTTGCGAGGCTGCCGTCCGGCAGTCTGCCGAGGCTCGTGACCTGCCGTTCCATCTTTCCCCGAGGCCTTTCCCCGCCGGGCGCCAAGCTGCCGCGCGCCGCATTTTCGCGTGCATGGCCCGGGGTGTCCGCGCCCATCCCGCCCCGTATGCGGCGCTAGGGAAATCCCTGAGCGTCGAATTTTGAAAACGGGTTGTCTATACAAGTCCGCACATCTACACTGCTCAGCACCTAACTTGTATAGACAGGACGCCCTTATGATCACCTTGACCCCCGGCCATCTGACGCTCGCCCAACTTCGCTCGATCGCACGCGAGCCGGTCAAGATCGAGCTCGATCCGGCCAGCTTCGCCGCCATCGACCGCGGCGCGCAGGCGGTGGCCGACATCGCGGCCAAGGGCGAGCCGGCCTACGGCATCAACACCGGCTTCGGCCGTCTCGCCAGCACCCATATCCCGCACGACCAGCTCGAACTGCTGCAGAAGAACCTGGTGCTCTCGCACGCGGTCGGCGTGGGCGAGCCGATGAAGCTGCCGGTGGTGCGCCTGCTGATCGCGCTGAAGCTGTCGAGCCTCGGGCGCGGCCATTCGGGCATCCGCCGCGAGGTGATGAATGCGCTCGTCACGCTGTTCAACGCCGACGTGCTGCCGCTGATCCCGGTCAAGGGCTCGGTGGGCGCCTCGGGCGACCTGGCGCCGCTGGCCCATATGTCGGCCACCCTGCTGGGCATCGGCGAGGTGTTCATCCGCGGCGAACGCGCCAGCGCGGCCGACGGCCTGCGCTCGGTCGGCCTCGCGCCGCTCACGCTGCAGGCCAAGGAAGGCCTGGCCCTGCTCAACGGCACCCAGGCCTCGACGGCGCTGGCCCTCGACAACCTGTTCGCGATCGAGGATCTCTACCGCAGCGCGCTGGTGGCGGGCGCGCTGTCGGTCGACGCGGCGGCCGGCTCGGTCAAGCCCTTCGACGCGCGTATCCACGAACTGCGCGGCCATCGCGGCCAGATCGAGGCGGCCGCGGCCTATCGCGGCCTGCTCGAGGGCTCGAAGATCAACGTCTCGCACCAGGATTGCGACAAGGTGCAGGACCCGTACAGCCTGCGCTGCCAGCCGCAGGTGATGGGCGCCTGCCTGGACCAGATGCGCCACGCGGCCGAGGTGCTGCTGATCGAGGCGAACGCCGTCTCGGACAACCCGCTGATCTTCCCGGACACGGGCGAGGTGCTGTCGGGCGGCAACTTCCACGCCGAGCCGGTGGCCTTCGCGGCCGACAACCTGGCGCTGGCCGCCTCGGAAATCGGCGCGCTGGCCGAACGCCGCATCGCGCTCTTGATCGACGCCACGCTGTCGGGCCTGCCGCCCTTCCTGGTCAAGGACGGCGGCGTGAACTCGGGCTTCATGATCGCGCACGTGACGGCCGCCGCGCTGGCCTCCGAGAACAAGACGCTGGCGCATCCGGCCTCGGTCGATTCGCTGCCCACCTCGGCCAACCAGGAGGACCACGTCTCGATGGCGACCTTCGCGGCGCGCAAGCTCGGCGACATCGCCGAGAACGTCGCCGCGATCATCGCGATCGAGCTGCTGGCCGCCGCGCAGGGCGTGGACCTGCGCCAGCCGCACGCGACCAGCCCCAAGCTGCAGGAAGCGATGGCCACCATCCGCGAGCGCGTGCCGCACTACGACCTGGACCGCTACTTCGCGCCCGACATCGCCGTGATCACCGAGCAGGTGCGTGCCGGCGCGTTCGCCCGGCTGAGCCCGCTGTCCTTCGTCTCGGAGCAGTGATGCGATGAGCACGCCGGCCTACCAGGAGATCAAGGACTTCATCCTCGCGCGGATCCACGCGGGCGAGTGGGCCGAAGGCGACCTGGTGCCGTCGGAGAACGAGCTGGCGCGCGACTTCAAGGTGGCGCGCATGACGGTGAACCGCGCGCTGCGCGAGCTGACGGCCGAGCAGGTCCTCACCCGCGTGCAGGGCGCCGGCACCTTCGTGGCGCGGCCGAAGTACGAGTCGACCCTGGTGGCGATCCGCAGCATCTCGGACGAGATCGCGGCGCGCGGCCATCGCTACCACGGCCAGGTGCTCGAACTCCTCACCCTCGAGGCCGACGAGGCGCTGGCCGACGAGTTGCAGGTGGCGGTGGGCGCGAGCCTGTTCCTGTCGACCATGCTGCATTTCGAGAACGACGAGCCGGTCCAGCTCGAGCAGCGCTGGGTCAATCCGGCCGTGGCCGGCGCTTATGCGCAGCAGGATTTCACGGCCGTCACGCCGGCGCAGTACCTGATGCGCGTCGCGCCGCTGCAGCGCGTCGAGTACCGCATCGAGGCGGCCGCGCCCGATCGCGAGATGCGCGAGCGGCTCGCGATGGGCGAGGCCGAGCCCTGCCTGGTGCTGCATCGGCGCACCTGGTCGCAGGGCGTGGTGGCCTCGATCGCTAACCTCTGGCACCCAGGCAGCCGTTATCGCTTCACCGGCCATTTCTGAACCGCAACCGCGCGGCCGCGCCAGGCGCCGAACCGCGCAGCCCTTTGCATCCATTCCTTCGTAGGGAGCCGTCGACATGAACCATCCCAAGCACATCGATCCGCGTCTCGATCCGACGCGCGTGATCCGCGCGCCGCGCGGCAGCGAGAAAACCTGCAAGACCTGGCTCGCCGAGGCGGCGTACCGGATGATCCAGAACAATCTCGATCCCGAGGTGGCCGAGCATCCGCATGCGCTGGTGGTCTATGGCGGCATCGGGCGCGCGGCGCGCAACTGGGACTGCTTCGACCAGATCCTCGCCTCGCTGAAGGACCTGGAGGACAACGAAACGCTGCTGGTCCAGTCGGGCAAGCCGGTGGGCGTGTTCCGCACCCACGCCGACGCGCCGCGCGTGCTGCTGGCGAATTCGAACCTGGTGCCGCATTGGGCCAACTGGGATCACTTCAACGAGCTCGACCGCAAGGGCCTGATGATGTACGGCCAGATGACGGCCGGCAGCTGGATCTACATCGGCAGCCAGGGCATCGTGCAGGGCACCTACGAGACCTTCTTCTCGGTGGCCAACCAGCATTTCAACGGCGATCCTTCCGGCCGCTGGATCCTCACGGGCGGCCTGGGCGGGATGGGCGGCGCGCAGCCGCTGGCCGCCACCATGGCCGGCTTCTCGATGATCGCCGTGGAATGCGACGAGTCGCGCATCGATTTCCGCCTGAAGACGCGCTACGTCGACAAGAAGGCCAAGACGCTCGACGAGGCGCTGGCGATGCTGGAAGAGGCCAAGGCGAACGGCAAGCCGGTCTCGATCGGGCTGCTCGGCAACGCGGCCGACCTGTTCGCCGAGATCGTCGCGCGCGGCATCACGCCGGACTGCGTGACCGACCAGACCAGCGCGCACGACCCGGTGAACGGCTACCTGCCGCAAGACTGGAGCGTCGAACAATGGCACGAGGCGCGCAAGGTCGATCCGCAGAGCATCGTGAAGCCGGCCAAGCAGTCGATGGCCAGGCAGGTGCAGGCGATGCTGACGCTGCAGGAACGCGGCGCGGCCACGCTCGACTACGGCAACAACATCCGCCAGATGGCGCTGGAGATGGGCGTGCACAACGCCTTCGACTTCCCGGGTTTCGTGCCGGCCTATATCCGCCCGCTGTTCTGCGAGGGCAAGGGGCCGTTCCGCTGGGTGGCGCTGTCGGGCGATCCCGAGGATATCTACAAGACCGATGCGAAGGTGAAGGAGCTGATCCCCGACGATCCGCACCTGCACAACTGGCTCGACATGGCGCGCGAGCGGATCGCCTTCCAGGGGCTGCCGGCGCGGATCTGCTGGGTGGGCGTGAAGGATCGCTATCGCCTGGGGCAGGCCTTCAACGAGATGGTCCGCAAGGGCGAGCTGAAGGCGCCGATCGTGATCGGGCGCGACCACCTCGACACGGGCTCGGTGGCGAGCCCGAACCGCGAGACGGAAGCGATGAAGGACGGCTCGGACGCGGTCAGCGACTGGCCGCTGCTCAATGCGCTGCTGAACACGGCAGGCGGGGCATCGTGGGTGTCGCTGCACCATGGCGGCGGGGTCGGCATGGGCTTCTCGCAGCACTCGGGCGTGGTGATCGTGGCCGACGGCACGGACGCGGCGAAGGAGCGCCTGGCCCGCGTGCTGTTCAATGATCCGGCCACGGGCGTGATGCGTCACGCCGATGCCGGCTACGAACTCGCGCAGGAAACCGCGCGCGAGGCCGGCCTCAAGCTGCCGATGCTGGGGCGCTGAGCGAACGCACCATGACTCATCCGCTTCGACTCTCGCTGATCCGGGCCGAACAGCTCGTCGCCTCGCCGTGGAAGAACGGCGGCGGGGTGACGCGCGAAATCGCGGCGCAGCCGCCGGGCGCCTCGCTCGACGGTTTCGCGTGGCGCGTGAGCGTCGCCGACGTGGCGCAGCCCGGCCCGTTCTCGCGTTTTCCCGGGATCGATCGCACCCTGGTGCTGCTCTCGGGCGCGGGCATGAGCCTGATCGGCGAGGACGGCGCGCGGCGCCTGCTGGCCGCGCCGCTCGATCGCTTCGACTTCGACGGCGAGCTGGCCTTGTCGGCCGAGCTGAACGACGGCCCGACCCGCGACTTCAACCTGATGACGCGGCGCTCGGCCGTGACGGGCCGTGTCTCGATCCTCGCCGATGGCGCAGGCATCGATTCGAGCGCCGCGACCGTGCTGCTGTTCTGCGCGAGCGGCACGCCGAGCGTGTCGATCGACGGCGCGGGCGAGGCGGGAAGCGTCGTGCTCGGCGCGCTCGATACCTTGCGGATCGACTCACCCGGCGTGCCGGGCACGGCTATCACCGGCTCGGTGCGCGGCGAAGGCGCGCTGCTCTGTATCGAACTGATTCCGAAGGCGGCCGCGAAGGCCGCATGAACCTGGGCTGCATGAAACGATGACTCCCACTGTCTGGCATCAACTGAATCTCTGCGCCTCGGGCGATCCCGAGGAGACGATTGCCGACGCGGCGCTGGCCGTCGATGCCGACGGCACGATCGCCTGGCTCGGCCCGCGCGCGGCACTGCCCGACGCCTACGCGGGCTGGACGCGTGAAGGCCTCGGCGGCGCCTGGGTCACGCCGGGCCTGGTCGACTGTCATACGCACCTGGTCTATGGCGGCCAGCGCGCCGACGAGTTCGCGCTGCGGCTGGCCGGCGCCAGCTACGAGGAGGTCGCGCGGCGCGGCGGCGGCATCGTCTCGACGGTGCGCGCGACGCGCGAGGCCGACGAGGCGACGCTGTTCGCGCAGGCCGCGGCACGGCTCGCGCCGCTGCTGGCCGAGGGCGTGACGGCGATCGAGATCAAGTCGGGCTACGGGCTGGAGCTGGCCAGCGAGCGCAAGATGCTGCGCGTGGCGCGCCAGCTCGGCGAACGCTTCCCGGTCGACGTCCACACCACCTTTCTCGGCGCGCATGCGCTGCCGCCCGAATACGCGGGGCGCGCAGACGACTACATCGATCTCGTCTGCGACACCATGCTGCCGGCGCTGGCCGCCGAAGGGCTGGTGGACGCCGTCGACGTGTTCTGCGAACGAATCGGCTTCTCGCTCGCGCAGAGCGAGCGCGTGTTCGAGGCCGCGCACCGCCACGGGCTGCCGGTCAAGATGCATGCCGAGCAGTTGTCGAACTCGGGCGGCACGGCGCTGGCCGCGCGTCACGGAGCCTTGTCGGCCGACCACATCGAGTATCTCGACGAGGCCGGCATAGAGGCGATGAAGGCCGCCGGCACGGTGGCCGTGCTGCTGCCGGGCGCCTATTACTTCATCCGCGAGACGCAATTGCCGCCGCTCGATCTGCTGCGCCGCCACGGCGTGCCGATCGCGATCGCCACCGATCACAATCCCGGCACCTCGCCGCTCACCTCGCTGCTGCTGACCATGAACATGGGCTGCACGCTGTTTCGCATGACGGTGCCCGAGGTGCTGCTGGGCGTGACGCGCCACGCGGCCGCCGCGCTCGGCCGCGCCGACCGCCACGGCCTGCTGGCGGCCGGGCGCGCGGCCGACTTCGCGGCCTGGCCGGTGGCCTCGCTGGCCGAGCTGGCCTACTGGTTCGGACGACCGCTCTGCGAGCGTGTCGTCAAGCGCGGCGCGACCGTGTTCCGTCGCGACGCCGTGTAATTTCGAAGGGATCCTCACGATGAATCAGGCAATGCTGTTTGCCGAGAATGCCTTCCTGCCCGGCGGCTGGCAGCGCGACGTGCTGCTGGGCTGGGACGAGCGCGGCATGCTCACCGAGGTGCGCGCCGGCGTGGCATGCCCGCAAGGCGTCGCGCGCGCGCGCGGCCCGCTCGCGCCGGGCATGCCCAACCTGCATTCGCACGCCTTCCAGCGAGCGATGGCCGGGCTCACCGAATACCGGGCGAATCCGTCCGACAGCTTCTGGAGCTGGCGCGACCTGATGTACCGCTTCGCGCTGAAGCTGACGCCCGACGCGCTCGGCGCGATCGCGCGCTGGCTCTATGTCGAGATGCTGAAGTGCGGCTACACCTCGGTCTGTGAATTCCACTACGTCCATCACATGCAGGATGGCGAGCGTTATCCGCGCCAGGAGGAACTGGCGCGGCGCGTGGTCGACGCGGCGCGCGAGACCGGCATCGGCATCACCATGCTGCCGGTCGCCTACCAGTACAGCGGCTTCGGCGAGAAGCCGCCGCGCGAGGACCAGCGCCGCTTCATCAACACCTCGGAAGGCCTGCTCTCGCTGCTCGATTCGCTGCGCTCGGCCGTGCCCGAGCATGAGGGCCTGCGCTACGGCATCGCGCCGCATTCGCTGCGCGCGGTCTCCGAGCCGGGGTTGCGCGTGCTGCTGGCCGGGCTGCCGGCCGATGCGCCGGTGCATATCCATATCGCCGAGCAGACCGCCGAGGTCGAGGATTGCCTGCGCACCACCGGCATGCGCCCGGTGCAGCGGCTGCTCGACGGCTTCGAGGTCGATGCGCGCTGGTGCCTGGTTCACGCGACCCACGTCGATGAGGCGGAAACCGCCGCGCTGGCCGCCAGCGGCGCCGTGGCCGGCCTGTGCCTGACCACCGAGGCGAATCTCGGCGACGGCATCTTCCCGGCCGTCGACTACCTCGCCAGGAAAGGCGCGATCGGCATCGGCTCGGACAGCCATGCCAGCGTCGACTGGCGCGCCGAGCTGCGCTTGCTCGAATACGGTCAGCGGCTGGTGCGCCGCGAGCGCAACGTGCTGGCCGACGCGACGCAGCCGCATGTCGCCGACATGCTGTTCGCGGCCACGCTGGCGGGCGGCGCCCGTGCCAGCGGCCGGCCGGTCGGCGCGCTGCGCGTGGGCAGCCGCGCCGACTGGATCGTGTTCGATCCCGATCACCCCAGCCTGATGGAGCGCGGCAGCGACGACTGGCTGTCGGGCGTGGTGTTCGCCGAGCATGGCGACACGCCCGTGCTCGACGTCTATACCGGCGGCGAGCGCGTGGTCGACGCGCGCCGCCATCGCGACGAGGCGCAAGCCTATGCCGACTACCGCCGCGCGCTCGCGGAACTGCTGCGCTGAACGGCGCGCCCCTCGACAAGGATCTCGAACCGATGAATGCCGTCGCTGAACCCGCTGTTTTCACCCTGCACCAGGGCAGCGTGCCGCTGCTCGTCTCGATTCCTCATGCGGGCACGCGCCTGCCCGAGGATATCGCGCGGACCATGACGCCCGTTGCCGCCCACGTCGACGATTGCGACTGGCACCTCGAACGCCTGTATGGCTTCGTGCGCGAGTTGGGCGGCTCGGTGCTGGTGCCCGCCAACGCGCGCTACGTGGTCGACCTGAACCGGCCGCCCGACAATGCGAACCTGTACCCGGGCCAGGACACCACGGGGCTGGTGCCGGTCGATACCTTCGACAAGGAAGCGCTGTATCCCGTCGGCGGCCAGCCCGACGAGGCGGAGATCATGCGCCGGCGCGATCGCTACTGGCTGCCGTATCACACGGCGCTGAAGGACGAGATCGCGCGGCTGGCCGCCGAGCATGGCCGCGTGCTGCTGTGGGAGGCGCATTCGATCCGCTCGCAGGTGCCGCGCTTCTTCGAGGGGCGGCTGCCCGACTTCAACTTCGGCACGGCGAACGGCGCGAGCGCGGCGCCGGGGCTCGGCGAGGCGCTTGCCGAGGTGGTCACGCGGCAGGGTGCTTATACGGCGGTAGCGAACGGGCGCTTCAAGGGCGGCTACATCACGCGCCAGTATGGAGCGCCCGATGCGAAGGTCGACGCGGTGCAGCTCGAGCTCGCGCAGATCACCTACATGGACGAGACGCGTCCTTACGCCTACGACGAAGGCAAGGCCGATGCGGTCGCGCCCTTGCTCGAAACGCTGCTGAAGACGGCATTGGCGTATCGCTGATCCGGCACTGGTGGATGGCGCGATAAAAAGCGGCGCGTTACCCGAGAAGGGTGACGCGCCGCTTTGTCTTGCCGACCGCCTGCAGGCTCAGCGCAGCCGGATCAGCGTCGATTTCAGCTCGGTGTATTTCTCCAGCGCATGCAGCGACTTGTCTCGGCCATTACCTGATTGCTTGTAGCCGCCGAACGGGAAGTTCATGTCGCCGCCCTCGTCGTAGCAGTTGACCCAGACGGTGCCCGCCCGCAGCCGCCGCGATACCTCGTGGGCGGTGCCCAGGCTGCCGGTCCAGACGGCGGCCGCGAGCCCGTAGTCGCTGTCGTTGGCGATCCGGATCGCCTCGTCGACCGTGTCGAACACGATCACCGACAGCACCGGCCCGAAGATCTCCTCGCGCGCGATCCGCGTATTCGCCTCGGTCTCGAACACGGTCGGCTCGACATAGAGGCCGCCGCTGTCCTGCTTCACGCGCTTGCCGCCCGTCAGCAGCCTGGCTTCGGCCTGCCCCGTCTCGATGTAGCCGAGCACCCGCTCGAGCTGGATCGGGTCGATGATCGCGCCCATCGAGGTGGCGGGGTCGAGCGGATGGCCGGGCTGGTAGGCCTTGGCGGCTTCCAGCAGCTTGGCGACGAACAGCTCGCGGATCTCGCGATGCACCAGCAGGCGCGAGCCGGCCGTGCACATCTCGCCCATGTTGTAGAAGATCGCGCCGGCCGCGGCGGCCGCCGCGCGGTCCAGGTCGGGGCAATCGGGCAGCACGATGTTCGGCGACTTGCCGCCGAGCTCCAGCCAGACGCGCTTGAGGTTGGACTGGCCGGCGTATTGCATGATCTGCTTGCCGACCGCGGTCGAGCCGGTGAACGCCAGGCAATCGACGTCGCGATGCAGCGCCAGCAGCTTGCCCGGCTCGCCGCCGCCCGGCAGCACGTTGAACACGCCGGCGGGAATGCCGGCGTCGAAGGCCAGCTTGGCGACGCGGATCGCCGTCAGCGGCGATTTCTCCGAAGGCTTCAGCACCACGCTGTTGCCGGCCGCGAGCGCCGGCGCGAACTTCCAGGCCGCCATCAGCAGCGGGAAATTCCAGGGCACCACCGCCGCCACCACGCCGACCGGCTCGCGTGTGACGAGCCCGACCAGCTTTGGATCGACCGGCGCGACCTCGCCGCCGATCTTGTCGATCGCCTCGGCGAACCATTCGACGCAATAGGCGGCGCCGGGGATGTCGACCGAGGTGGTATCGGCGATCGGCTTGCCGGCATCGATGGTCTCGAGCACGGCAAGTTCGTCCTGGTGCTCGCGCAGCGCGGCCGCGAAGCGCAGCAGGATGGTGCGGCGCTCGCGCGGCGCGAGGCCGGACCAGCCGCCGCCGTCGAAGGCGCGGCGCGCGGCGGCCACGGCGGCATCGACGTCCTCGGCGCCGCTGTCGGCGATGTGGGCGAGCACGCGGCCGTCGATCGGGCTCACGCAGTCGAAGCGGCGGCCGCTCGCGGCATCGCGATAGGCGCCGTCGACGAAGGCGCGACCCTCGATCTCTAGCGAGGCGGCGAGTCGCTGCCAGTCGGCGAAGGTATGGGTCATGGGCAAGTCCTGTTCAGTGAGGCACGGCGCGCGGCCGCGTGGCCGAGCGCTGGATGGATCAATCGGTCGGCGGCGTGGCGGCCGAGACGAATTCGCAGCGCGTATCGGCGCTCGGGTTGCGGAAGCGATGGGGCAGGCGGCCCTCGAAATAATAGCTGTCGCCCGGATCGAGCCGCCAGGTGCGGCCCGAGACGATCAATTCCAGTTGCCCGGCCGTGACGATGCCGCCGAGCTGCCCCGGATGCTGGAGCGGTTGCTCGCCCGAATCACCGAGCGGTTCGTAGACCTGACGAAGCAGGGTGATCGCGCGCTCGCGCACGGTCGCGCCCGCCAGGTAGCGCGGCGTGGCCTCGTCACCGAGATTCGGCATCTCGTCGCGGCGCCAGACCACCGGCGCATCGTCCTCGAACTCGAAGGTGAAGAACTCCGCCAGGCTCATCGGGATGCATTCGAGCAGCTTCTTGAGCGAACCCACCGAGGGGCTCACGCGGTTCTGCTCGATCAGCGAGATGGTGCCGTTGGTGACGCCCGCGCGCTTCGCGAGTTCGCGTTGCGACAGGCCGTGCTTCTTGCGGATGAACTGCAGGCGCGTGGCGACTTCTACGGACATCGGACGGCTCCGGCTCGCCGGCGGCGAGCGGCAGGACGGTTCGGAATCCGGACGATGCGCGGCTGGAAAATCGTCGTGAGGCCGCTGTCGGCACGCCGGGGCTGTCGAATATTTTAAGCGGGCTGGCGGCGAACGGGCTCAGGGTAAATACCCGGCTTGGAATTTTGAAAGGCGATTGACGCCGTCCGGGAATACGTTAAGCTAAACCCCAGCAAGCCGTCATGCCGATCACTCTGGCCCGAATGACGCCAGTTTGCGCGACTCGCGCAGTGCACCGATCGCCACCGACGGCCAGCCGGCGTGTCGAGCGCTCGTGCGAATCCATCTCCCGCAGGGCTCGACGCGTTCAATACTTTAAACAGTCAGTCGAGTGTGATCGTGAGAGTCCGAGGCCCCCTGGTCAGTCGGGACCGAAGTCGGTACGCGGCGTCGCCGCGTGTCGCCGTGTCCCCCGAAACCGGCTGCGGCGAGTATCGCGCTAGCCCAAGCCTGCCTATCTTCGTCGTCATTTCCCGGCGTTGCGTGCGCCGTTTCAATGTCGGCACGGCCCGCGCGCACAATGCGCTGCGGCCGTATCACGCCGCTTCGTTGTTGCCCTAGCGCCTCGATTCCTGCTTCCGGCCCCGTGCGTGCCGCGCTTGCGCGCTCGCATGCGCCGGATTGCCGTTCCCGCATCGCGGGCGCTTGCCCTTGCATCCCGCCGAGCCGGCATGCAGCGCTGGTCCACCGCGACTGCCCATGCAGATCCGAACCGTCGCCGCGCGGCCGCCCCGGCGCGCGCGGTTGCCGCGAAGACGCTCGTCCGCCCGCTTGCCGCGGGGTGGCGCGTGCCCTCGCGTGCATCGAACCGGAGGCAGCAAGATGACCCAACACCTTTCCGGGAGGCCCCTGGTCGCCATCAGCGCCGATCGCTCGATGGCCGGCCCGCACCCGGTGCATTCCGCCGGCGAGAAATACATCGACGCGGTGGTCGACGGCGCCGGCGCGCTCGCGTTCGTGCTGCCCGCGCTCGGCGATCGCCAGCCGGTGGAAGACCTGCTCGCCTCGATCGACGGGCTGCTGCTGACGGGCAGCTATTCGAACGTCGAGCCGCATCGCTACGCGGGCGTCGCGAGTGTGCCCGGCACCTTGCACGACGCGGCGCGCGACGCCACCACGCTGCCGCTGATCCGCGCCGCGATCGAGGCCGGCGTGCCGGTGCTGGCGCTCTGCCGCGGCCTGCAGGAGCTGAACGTGGTGTTCGGCGGCAGCCTGCATCAGCGCGTGCAGGAACTGCCCGGTTTCCTCGATCACCGCGAGGACAAGTCCGCGCCGCTCGATCGCCAGTACGGGCCCGCGCATGCCGTGCGGCTCGCGCCGGGCGGCTTGCTGGCGCGGCTCGTCGGCGAAGCGGCCGAGGTCGAGGTCAATTCCCTGCATGCGCAAGGGATCGATCGGCTCGGCGAGGGGCTGACGATCGAGGCGCTCGCGCCCGACGGGTTGATCGAGGCGGTCGGCGTGCGCGAGGCGCGTGCTTTCGCGCTCGGCGTGCAGTGGCATCCGGAATGGCAGTTTGCGCGGAACCCGCTGTCGCGGGCCATTTTTTCGGCGTTCGGCGAAGCCTGCCGGGCCCGAAGGCGTATCGCGGCCTGACAGGCCGCCGTGTGCCGGCGCGTCCAATGAACACGAACGCGTCGGTGCCCACCCAACGAGGCTCCTATGCAAGACCTTGACGACTTCATGAAGCAGCATCGGATCACCGAGGTAGAGGCGATCATTCCGGACATGGCCGGCATCGCGCGCGGCAAGATCATCCCGCGCAACAAGTTCGAGACCGGCGAATCGATGCGGCTGCCGCAGGCCGTGATGGTGCAGACCGTCACCGGCGATTATCCCGAGGACGGCTCGCTGTCGGGCGTGACCGATCCCGACATGGTGTGCGTGGCCGATCCCTCGACCATCTGCCTGATTCCGTGGGCGGTCGACCCTACCGCCCAGGTGATCCACGATTGCGTGCACTTCGACGGCTCGCCGGTGGCGATCTCGCCGCGCTACGTGCTGCGCCGCGTGCTCGACCTGTATCGCGAGAAGGGCTGGCGTCCGGTGGTGGCGCCCGAGCTCGAGTTCTACCTGGTCGAGATGAACAAGGACCCGGACCTGCCGCTGCGCCCGCCGGTGGGCCGCACCGGCCGCGCCGAGACCGGCCGGCAGTCCTACTCGATCGAGGCCGTCAACGAGTTCGATCCGCTGTTCGAGGACATCTACGAGTACTGCGACATGCAGGGGCTCGATATCGACACGCTGATCCATGAAGTCGGCGCCGCGCAGATGGAGATCAACTTCCAGCACGGCGATGCGCTGTCGCTGGCCGACCAGGTGTTCCTGTTCAAGCGCACCGTGCGCGAGGCCGCGCTGCGCCACAACATGTACGCCACCTTCATGGCCAAGCCGATGGAGAACGAGCCGGGCTCGGCGATGCATATCCACCAGAGCATCGTCGACGTTGAGAGCGGCCGCAACCTGTTCGTTGACGCGAAGGGCGAATCGACCGACATGTTCCGCCACTACCTGGCCGGCCTGCAGAAATACACGCCGGCGCTGATGCCGATCTTCGCGCCTTACATCAACTCGTATCGCCGGCTGTCGCGCTTCATGGCCGCGCCGATCAACGTGCAATGGGGCTACGACAATCGCACGGTGGGCTTTCGCATCCCGCATGCGGAGCCGGCCGCGCGCCGCATCGAGAACCGGATTCCCGGCGTCGACTGCAACCCCTACCTGGCGCTGGCCGGCACGCTCGCGGCAGGTTACCTGGGCATCACGCAGGGGCTGCAACCCACCGCGCCGCTCGCGGCCGACGGCTACAGCCTGCCGTACCAACTGCCGCGCAACCTGGAGGAAGGGCTCACGCTGATGGCCGCCTCGACGCCGCTGGCCGAGATCCTCGGCGAGAAGTTCGTGAAGGCCTACCTGGCGCTGAAGGAAACCGAGTACGAGGCGTTTTTCCGCGTGATCAGCTCGTGGGAACGCCGTCATCTGCTGCTGCATGTCTAACGCAATCGCGGCGCTCGCGCGCCGCCTAACGGAGGACCCATCATGACCCAACGCATCGGCGAATCCGCCTATGTCCAGACCGTGCGCGCACCGGCCAAGGCCGCCGCGCGCTCGACCGCCGAATATCGCGCGCTCGACGCGGCCCACCACCTGCACCCGTTCTCCGACATGGGCGCGCTCAATCGTGCCGGCAGCCGCGTGATCGTGAGCGCGCACGGCGTGCATCTGCAGGATTCCGATGGGAATCGCATCATCGACGGCATGGCCGGGCTGTGGTGCGTGAACGTCGGCTACGGCCGCGAGGAACTGATCGAGGCCGGCGCGCGGCAGTTGCGCGAGCTGCCGTTCTACAACACCTTCTTCAAGACCACGCATCCGCCCGTGATCGAGCTCTCGGCCCTGCTCGCCGAGATCGCGCCGCCGGGATTCAATCATTTCTTCTATTGCAACAGTGGCTCGGAAGGCAACGACACCGTGCTGCGCGTGGTGCACCAATACTGGCTCACGCAGCGGCAGCCCGGCAGGAAGTACGTGATCTCGCGCCGCAACGGTTATCACGGCTCGACCATCGCGGGCGGCACGCTCGGCGGGATGGACTACATGCACGAGCAGATGCCCTCCAAGGTCGAGCACATCGTCCATATCGACCAGCCGTATTTCTTTGGCGAGGCGCCGGCCGGCCAGACGCCCGAGGAGTTCGGCCTGGCGCGCGCGCGGCAGCTCGAGGAGAAGATCCTCGAACTCGGCGCCGACCAGGTGGGCGCCTTCATCGGCGAGCCGTTCCAGGGCGCCGGCGGCGTGATCCTGCCGCCCTCGACCTACTGGCCGGAGATCGAGCGGATCTGTCGCAAGTACGACGTGCTGCTGATCGCCGACGAGGTGATCGGCGGCTTCGGGCGCACCGGCGAATGGTTCGCGCACCAGCATTTCGGCTTCACGCCGGACCTGATGACGCTCGCCAAGGGGCTCACCAGCGGGTATGTGCCGATGGGTGCGGTGGCGCTGTCGGACCGCGTCGCCAATGCGCTGATCGAGAACGGCGAGTTCAACCACGGCATGACCTATTCGGGCCATCCGGTGGCGGCGGCGGTGGCGGTGGCCAACCTGAAGGTGTTGCGCGACGGCGGCGTGGTCGAGCGCGTGAAGCGCGAGATCGGGCCGTATTTCCAGCAGCGCCTGCGCGAGGCGCTGGACGGCAGCCCGATCGTCGGCGAGATCAGCGGAGCGGGCCTGGTCGCCGGCATCCAGCTCGCCGAGGACCGGGTCGCGCGCCGCCGTTTCGCGAACGGCGGCGAGGTCGGCACCATCTGTCGCGACCATTGCTTCGACGGCAACCTGGTGATGCGCGCGACGGGCGACCGGATGCTGCTGTCGCCGCCGCTAGTGGTCTCGAAGGAGGATGTCGACGAGATCGTCGAGAAGGCCGCGCGCGCGATTGCTGCGACCGCGAAGCAGATCGGCGCGGCTTGAGGCCGTTGTTCTCGATGCCGGCCTCGCGCGGCCGCTGCTGCGCGACGCGCGATGGTTTCGCATTGTCAAAGGTGCGTCGCGCGGCGACGACGCTCGTCGCGATGCCGGGATGGATCGTCTATGCTGATTGAAAGGGCCGGCCGAGGCCGGCCTCTCGCATCAACGAACATGATCCGGAGGGCATCACGATGAGGTGGAACTGGCGGGCCAGCGGCGCGGTGACGGTGCTGACGACAACGATCGCGATGGCGGGATGCGCGTCGTCGGAGCCGCAGAAACCGATCTATCGCGACATGTGGGCGTCGGTGCCGTCGCCGGCCGCGGGGCAGGGACGCATCGTCTTCTTCCGCAGCTCGGCCAAGCTCGGCGGCGCGAGCGGCGACCAGGTGAAGGTCAACGACAAGCCGGCGGGTGTGATGCCCAATGGCGGCTTCTTCTATCTGGACGAACCGGCGGGGCAATACACGATCACCACCTCCAGCGCGCCCGACAAGCCATTGACGGTCGACGTGGCGCCGGGGGAAACCAAGTATGTGCGGATGCAGGTGCCGTTCGCGCTGATCGCGGGGCCGCTCACGCCCTCGCTCGAGCGCGAGCCGGGCAAGGCGCGCGAGGAATTGTCGATGCTGCGGTATGTCGGGAGCGGGCCGGGGAGCGCGGTGGCGAAGACGCAGTAGGGCGCGGAATGCGGCAACGGAAAGGGATTTGAATTCGAGTCGCCGAAATGAAAAAAGCCCTGCAAGTGCAGGGCTTTTTTCATGCCTGAATCGGCGAATTCTTTGGTGGGCGGTACTGGGATCGAACCAGTGACCCCTGCCGTGTGAAGGCAGTGCTCTACCGCTGAGCTAACCGCCCAAAGAGCCTTGAATTATGACGGGGCTTCGTTACTGCGTCAAGCCTTATTTTCGTCTCATTCCATCCGGCGGGATGTGATCCGTGCCTTGGCCGTGCCGTAACGCGAATCGAGGCGTGATTCTAGCGTCATCGTTCACTTTTTTCCAGCGTTATTTTGCATGAATGTGAATTTGTCGCCGGAGCGCGGGATGGCGGAAGGCGGTCGGCGTCGAACCGATGGATTCGAGCGCGTCAGGGCTGGCCGATCGGCATGCCTTGACGAGGTGCTGGGAGGAGGGAAAGGCGGAAGAGCGGAGGCAACCCGTCCGCGCGGCGCCAATGCACCACGCGGACGAAGCAGGGGAGGCGATCAGCCCTCGGTCGGCGGCACGAAGCCGGCGGCCTGGTCGGCGCCGTCGCCGAAGAAGTACTTCTCGGTCTGCTTGACCAGGTACTGACGCGCGCGCGGGTCGGCCATGTTCAGGCGATTCTCGTTGATCAGCATCGTCTGCT
The DNA here is from genome assembly GCF_000959725.1 of Burkholderia gladioli. Lineage (NCBI taxonomy): Bacteria > Pseudomonadati > Pseudomonadota > Betaproteobacteria > Burkholderiales > Burkholderiaceae > Burkholderia > Burkholderia gladioli. The sequence continues at coordinate 322,929 of NZ_CP009323.1, read as the reverse complement.
GCTTGAGCCAGCCCTGCCAGGCTTCCTTCGAGACGCTTTCATAGATGCGTTTGCCGAGTTCACCCGGCAGCGGCGGAAAATCGAGGCCTTCGGCTTCCTTGCCGAGCTTGGCGCATTGAACCATACGGGTCATCGTTGACTTCTCCTGTGATCGACTGGGGGTGGCGCGCGTCGCGCCGCTCAGAGGTGCTTCATCAGCACGAGCGACTTGCGCTGCCAGTTATAGAGTTTGCGGCGGTCCTCGGGCAGGTCGTCGACGGTCGCCTTGACGAAGCCGCGCTTGAGGAACCAGTGTTCGGTGCGGGTGGTGAGCACGAAGATGCGCGTGAGGCCCCGCGCGCGGGCGCGCTGCTCGATGCGCTTGAGCAGGCGCTCGCCGTCGCCCGAGCCCTGCGCCTCGGGCGCCACGGTCAGGCAGGCCATCTCGCCGATCTTCTCCTGCGTATACGGATAGAGCGCCGCGCAGCCGAACAGCACGCCATCGTGCTCGATCACCGAGAAGTGATCGATGTCGCGTTCGATCTGGTGGCGGCCGCGCCGTACCAGGGTGCCGTCGGTCTCGAGCGGCTCGATCAGCGTGAGGATGCCGCCCACGTCGTCGGGCGTGGCTTCGCGCAGGCTTTCCAGGTTCTCGTACGAGATCATGGTGCCTACGCCGTCGTGCAGGAACAGTTCGAGCAGCACGCTGCCGTCCAGCGTGTAGGGCAGCAGATGCGCCCGCGCCACGCCGCCGCGGCAGCCGCGAACCGCGTGCTTCAGGTAGAAGGCCTCGTCGCCCTGTACATTGCCGGAATCGAGCAGGTCGGCGGCCGCGTCGAGCGACATTTCGCGGACCAGCTCGCCCTCGCTGTCGAGCACGCCGGGCGCCTCGGTCAGGAAGATCAGCTTGTCGGCGCGCAGCGCGATCGCGGCGGCCGAGGCGACATCCTCCATCGACAGGTTGAAGGCTTCGCCGGTCGGCGAGAAGCCCAGCGGCGAGAGCAGCACCAGCTTGCGGCTGGCCAGCGAGTGGCGGATCGATTCGGCATCGATCTTGCGCACCACGCCGGTGTGCTGGAAATCGACGCCGTCGAGAACCCCCACCGGGCGCGCCGTGACGAAGTTGCCCGACACCACGCTGATGTGGGCATGCGCCATCGGCGAATTCGGCAGGCCCTGGCTGATCGCCGCCTCGATGTCCAGGCGCACTTCGCCGGCCGCCTCCTTGGACGACTCGAGCGCGCGCGCGTCGGTGATGCGCAGCCCGTGCGAGAACTCCGACTCCACCCCGTGCAGGCTCAACTGCTCCTCGACCTGCGGCCGCGAGCCGTGCACCAGCACGATCTGGATGCCCATCGCCTGCAGCAGGGCGATGTCGGCGACCAGCGCGTTGAGCAGCCCCTGCTGCACCACCTCGCCGCCGAAACCGACCACGAAGGTGCTGTTGCGAAACTTGTGAATATAGGGCGCGACGGAGCGCATCCAGTCGACGAACTGGGCGTGGCTGATCGCGGTCGCGTCGACGGGCGACGGCGCCGGGGCGGCGGGGAGGTCGGTTTGGGAATTCATGGGCGGGATTATAATGCGCCCCCATGTCGAATGTACCCAAAAGCTCCGCACCGAAGCACCCGGATGCGCAGGCCGGCGAACGCGCGCAACCGGCCGCGTCCCCCGCGTCCCCCTCGCCGCAATCGCAGCCGCCGCGTCGTGCGCCGCAAGCCGCGCCCTCGGCGCCTTCCTCCTCCGCTCAAGACACCCGCCCGGGCCAGGCACAGCCCGAGCGGCCGCCGCGCGCGCCGCGCCAGGAGCGCGAGGCCGGCGCCGGCCCGCGAGGCGGCCGCTCGCCGCGCGAAGGCTTGCCGCCGCGCGAACCCCGCCAGGGCGGCCAGGGCAAGGACGATGCCCGGGGCCGCGAAGCGCGCGCCAGGGCCGAGGGCGGCGAAGCCCGCCCCCCGCGCGAACAGCGCGAGCCGCGTGAAGCTCGCGAGCCGCGCGCCGCGCGGGCGCCCGTGACGCCGAACCCGATCCCGCCGATCAGCTTCCCCGAAAGCCTGCCTGTCTCGGGCAAGCGCGAGGAGATCGCGCGCGCGATCGCCGCCAACCAGGTGGTGATCGTCTGCGGCGAGACCGGTTCGGGCAAGACCACCCAGTTGCCGAAGATCTGTCTCGAGCTCGGCCGCGGGCTCGGTGCTGGCGGCAAGGGCCTCATCGGCCACACCCAGCCGCGCCGGCTGGCCGCCTCGTCCACCGGCCGCCGCATCGCCGAGGAGCTCGGCACGCCGTTCGGCGAGGTGGTCGGCTACAAGGTACGTTTTACCGACAATCTCGCGCCCGGCGCCTCGGTCAAGCTGATGACGGACGGCATCCTGCTGGCCGAGACGCAGACCGATCCGCTGTTGCGTGCCTATGACACGCTGATCATCGACGAGGCGCACGAGCGCAGCCTCAACATCGATTTCCTGCTCGGCTACCTGAAGCAGATCCTGCCCAGGCGCCCGGACCTGAAGCTGATCGTGACCTCGGCGACCATCGACGCCGAGCGTTTCGCGCGCCATTTCGGCAGCGAGGAGAAGCCGGCGCCGGTGTTCGAGGTCAGCGGCCGCCTGTACCCGGTCGAGATGCGCTACCGGCCGATCGCCGACGATCGCCCGGCCGCGATTCGCAACGCCGAGGGCGCCGCCTCCGGGCGCGACCGCCAGAAGAGCGCGCGCGAGGCGGAGCGCGACCTGATGGACGGCATCGTCGACGCGGTCGACGAGCTGTGCCGCGAGGGCCCCGGCGACGTGCTGGTGTTCCTGCCCGGCGAGCGCGAGATCCGCGAGGCGGCCGAGGCGCTGCGCAAGCACCATCCGCCGCACACCGAGATCCTGCCGCTGTTCGCGCGGCTCTCGGCGGGCGACCAGGAACGCGTGTTCAAGGCCTCGAACGCGCGCCGCATCGTGCTGGCCACCAACGTGGCCGAAACCTCGCTGACCGTGCCGGGCATCCGCTACGTGGTCGACACGGGGCTGGCGCGTGTCAAGCGCTATTCCTATCGCAACAAGGTCGAGCAGCTCCAGGTGGAGTCGATCTCGCAGGCGGCCGCCAACCAGCGTGCCGGCCGTTGCGGCCGCGTGGCCGACGGCATCTGCATCCGCCTCTACGAGGAAGCCGACTACCTCGCCCGCGCGCGCTTCACCGATCCGGAAATCCTGCGTTCCTCGCTGGCGGCCGTGATCCTGCGCATGAAGTCGCTGCACCTGAGCTCGATCGAGTCCTTCCCGTTCATCGAGCCGCCGCCGGGCCGTGCGATCGCCGACGGCTACCAACTGCTCAACGAGCTCGGCGCGGTCGACGACGACAACGCGCTGACCCCGCTCGGCCGCGAGCTGGCGCGGCTGCCGCTCGATCCGCGGGTGGGCCGCATGATCCTGGCCGCGCGCGACCAGCAGGCGCTGCGCGAGGTGCTGATCATCGCCAGCGCGCTGTCGGTGCAGGACCCGCGCGACCGGCCGATCGAGGCGCAGGAGCAGGCCGACCAGGCGCACCGCAAGTTCGCCGACGAGCGCTCCGAATTCCTGCAATGGCTGCGGATCTGGAGCTGGTTCGAGGAGGCGGTGGCGCACAAGAAGTCGAACCGGCAACTGGTGGACGCCTGCCGCGCCAACTTCCTCTCGCACCTGCGGCTGCGCGAGTGGCGCGACGTCCACAGCCAGCTGCTGACGGTGGTGCGCGAGCACGGCTGGCGCCTGAACGAGGTCGAGGCGACCTTCGAGCAGGTTCACCTGTCCTTGCTCACGGGCCTGCTCGGCAATATCGGCATGAAGGCCGACGACGAGCCGCATTACCTGGGCGCGCGCGGCATCAAGTTCCATCTGTGGCCGGGCTCGGCCCTGGTCAAGAAGGCCGGGCGCTGGGTGATGGCCGCCGAACTGGTGGAGACCAGCCGGCTCTATGCGCGCTGCCTGGCGAGGATCGAGCCCGAATGGGTCGAGAAGATCGGCGCGCACCTGCTCAAGACCTCGCTCTCGGAGCCGCACTGGGAGAAGAAGCCGGCCCAGGTGAGCGCCTACGAGCGCGGCACGCTGTATGGCCTGATCATCTACAACCGCCGCCGCGTGGCGTTCGGCCGGCAGGATCCGCGGCGCGCGCGCGAGCTGTTCATCCGCGGCGCGCTGGTGGATGGCGAATTCGATACGAAGCTCGCCTTTTTCGCCCACAACCGCAAGCTGCTGGCCGATATCGAGCAGCTCGAGCACAAGTCGCGCCGCCAGGACGTGCTGGTCGACGACGAGCTGATCCACGGCTTCTACGACCAGGCGATCCCCGAAGGCATCCACACCGGCGCGGCGTTCGAGCGCTGGTATCGCGACGAGGTAAGGAAGAGCGGCCAGGCCGAGGACAAGCTGCGCCTGCTGTACCTGTCGCGCGACGACCTGATGCGCCACGAGGCGGCCGGCGTGACCACCGACCTGTTCCCGAAGCGGCTGACCATGGCCGGCGTCGAGATGGGCCTGAGCTATCACTTCGAGCCCGGCTCGCCGCGCGACGGCGTGACCCTGCAGGTGCCGCTCTACGCCCTGAACCAGGTGGACGCGCGCCGCGCCGAGTGGCTGGTGCCGGGCATGCTCAAGGAGAAGGTGCAGTTGCTGCTGAAGTCGCTGCCGCAGAAGCTGCGCCGCCACTGCGTGCCGCTGCCCGAATTCGCGGCCGGTTTCGTCGAGCGCGCGGGCGGCGAGCGCTTCGGCGCCGGCGCGCTGCTCGACGTGCTGATCGGCGATATCCGCAACCAGACGCAGATCGCCATGAAATCGTCGGATTTCAAGCTGGAAACGCTGGCCGCCCACCTGTTCATGAACTTCAAGGTGATCGACGAGCATGGCCGCCAGCTCGGCATGGGCCGCAACCTGGCCCAGTTGCGCGGCGAACTCGGCGCGCAGGCGCAGCAGCACTTCCAGAAGATCGCCGCGGCGGCCACGCTGGCGCCGGCCGGCGAATCGGCCGAGGGCGCCGAGCTGCGGCCGGCGCCGGCCGCGGCCGGCAGCGCCGGGCGTTCGGCGCCGCCGCGCACCGCGCCGGCCACCGCCAAGGGCGCGGCCGGCGGCGTGGGCGAGGGCGGCCAAGGTGGGCAAGGCGCGCCGGGCGGCGCGACCGCGCTCTACGAGAACCTCACCACCTGGAACTTCGGCAAGCTGCCCGAGCTGCTGGAAATCCGCCGGCGCGGCCAGACGCTGTTCGGCTATCCGGCCCTGGTCGATCGCGGCACGCATTGCGACGTCGAGGTGTTCGACTCGCCCGAGGAGGCGGCGCGCATCCACCGCGCCGGGCTGCGGCGCCTGTTCGCGCTGCAGTTGAAGGAGCCGATCAAGTACCTGGAGAAGAATCTGCCGGGCCTGCGCGAGATGGCGATGCAGTACATGACGCTGGGCTCGCAGGACGAGCTGCGCGACCAGTTGATCGACACCGCCCTGGATCGCGCCTGCCTGCAGGACCCGCTGCCGGTCGACGACGCGGGCTTCCACGCGCGCCGCGACGAGGGCCGCAGCCGCCTGAACCTGTTGGCGCAGGAGATCGCGCGGCTGGTCGGCCAGATCCTGGCCGAGTACGCCGGGCTCGGCAAGAAGCTGGCCCAGGCCAAGCCCTTCGCGGCCGCCCATGCCGACATGACGGCCCAGCTCGGCGCGCTGGTCGGCAAGCGTTTCGTGATCGACACGCCGTACCCGCAGCTCGCGCACTTCCCGCGCTACCTGAAGGGGATCGCGATGCGCATCGACAAGCTGAAGGCCGACGCGGCCCGCGACGCGCGCCAGTTGGCCGAGTTCGCGCCGCTCAACCAGCAGTACCAGCGGGCCCTGTCGCAGCGCGGCGGGGCGGCCGATGCGCGGCTCACCGAGTTCCGCTGGCTGCTCGAGGAATTGCGCATCTCGCTGTTCGCGCAGGAACTTCGCACTCCGATGCCGGTCTCGGTCAAGCGGCTGCACAAGGTCTGGGAGTCGCTGCAGCGCTAGCGCAGCTCCGGCCGCGCAGGCGAATTCGGGCGGGCGGCCGGTCAACCGGACGTCCGCTCGAACGTTCTACAATGACGGCTGTTTCCCGACGTGAGTCTCCATGCGCAATTTCCTGTCCCTCGGTCGCGCCGCCCTGCTGTTCGGCGCGCTGACCGTCGCCGCGGCGCCCGCCGCCTTCGCCAATAACGTGATCGTGCTGAATTCGGCCGAGGCGACCCTGTCGTTGATCGACGAGCACTCGCACCAGGTGGTCGGCACGCTGCCGACCGGCAAGGAACCGCATCACCTGATGGCGACGCCCGACAATTCCTCGCTGATCGTCGCCAATTCGGTGTCGAACAGCCTGATGTTCCTCGATCCGCGTACCGGCGCGCCGCAGCGCACCGTGGAAGGCATCGACGATCCCTACCAGCTCGGCTTCTCGCCCGACCGCAAGTGGTTCGTGGCGGCCGGCCTGCGCCTGGACCGCGTCGACATCTACGGCTACGACGGCCAGAACGTCCACCTGGTCAAGCGCGTGCCGCTGCAGGTGATGCCGAGCCACCTGGCCTTCACCAAGGACAGCCGCACCGTGCTGGTGTCGCTGCAGGTGTCGGGCGAGCTGGCCGCGATCGACCTGCCGACCCAGACGGTCAAGTGGAAGATGAAGGTCGGCAAGGTGCCGGCCGGCCTGTGGATGACGCCCGGCGACAAGTACGTGCTGGTCGGCATGACCGGCGCCGACTACGTGGCGGTGGTGGACTGGCGCAACCAGAAGGTGGTCAAGACCATCCCGACCGGCAAGGGCGCCCACAACTTCCGCTCGCTGGCCGACGGCACCCACGTGGCGGTGACCAATCGGGTCGCGAACACCATCAGCATCATCGACGAGAACACGCTCACCAACGTCGGCGACATCACCGGCCTGCTGCCCGGCCCCGACGACATGGAGCTGTCGGCCGACCGCAAGACGCTGTGGGTGACCTTCCGCTTCGCCAAGAAGGTCGGCGTGATCGACCTGGCCAGCCGCCGCCTGATCCAGACGATCCCGGTCGGCCGCTCGCCGCACGGCATCTATTTCTACGATCGCGCGCCGGTGACGGCGCCCAACGGCGCCTGACGCCGGCCGGAGCACGCCGATGCTGCACATGATCGCCTCGATGCTCGATACCTTCGTGTCGAACCTGCAGACCTGGCTGTACGTCGATATCGTCCAGCCGCTGATGTTCAGGTTCGACCTGATGGACTACGACGAGGACACCTACGACGCGCTGTACTGGGTGATCGTCGGCGCGCTGCAGGTGGTGGCGATGTACCTGCTGCTGCGCCCGCTCGAGGCGCTGCGGCCGGCCGAGTCGTGGCAGCACCGCCGCGAGACGCGCGTCGACGTGCTCTACACCTTGATCGCCAAGCTCGGCATCTTCACGCTGTTCTTCTTCTTCGCGATGCAGCCCCTGTTCGACAACTTCCAGTCGTGGCTGCGGCTCAAGGGCGTCGCGAACCTCAATCTCGACACGCTGTGGCCCGGGGTGACCTCGCAGCCGCTGGTGGCCTTCCTGATCTACCTGGTGGTGCTCGATTTCGCCGGCTACTGGTATCACCGCTGGCAGCACCGGATCGGCGTGTGGTGGGAACTGCACGCGGTCCATCACAGCCAGCGGCAGATGTCGCTGTGGACCGACGACCGCAACCACCTGCTCGACGACCTGATCCAGGGCTGTTTCTTCGCCGCCATCGCGCTGGTGATCGGCGTGTCGCCCTCGCAGTTCGTGGTGCTCACGGCGCTCTCGAACTTCGTGCAGAGCGTGCAGCACACCAACGCACGGCTGCCGTTCGGCTGGCTCGGCGAGCGCCTGCTGGTCAGCCCGGCCTTCCACCGGCGCCATCACGCGGTCGGCTACGGCCACGAAGGCACCGCCTACGGCTGCAATTTCGGCGTGCTGTTCCCCTGGTGGGACATGCTGTTCCGCACCGCGTCCTGGAACAAGACGCCCGAGCCCACCGGCATCCGCGAGCAATACCAGGGCGTGTCCTATGGCGACGGTTTCTGGTCCCAGCACTGGCTCGCGATGGTGCGCATCGCGCGACGCCTGGCAGGCCGCAAGCCCGGCAAGCCGGGTGTCTCGGCCGGCACGGCCTGAGCGCCGCCGCCGGGCCTGCTGGCGACATACGACAGGATTGCCCCCGCTTGCCGAAACCGCCCGGTTCTCCCGAATCCGGGCGGTTTGCTTTTGGGCGCACCGGTGGTTCATCCCGGGCCGGGCCCGCCGCTTCGGCATCCCCATCGCGGCCCGGGTGCATCGCGGTTTTGCCGGCCGGGCGCGACGTGGTTTATGCTTGGTGCCGCCCTGATCCATTTCTCCCCTTATCCGCCCGCATGACCGACCTGCTGCGCTCCTTCGGCCGGGCTCTCGCGAGTGCGCTGCACCCGCGGATGCTCTGGCTCACGTTCGTGCCGTTCATCGTCGCCGCGCTCGGCTGGGGCATCGTGCTCTGGTTCGCCTGGCAGCCGCTGGTGGGCCTCGCGCGCGCCGCGCTCGAGGGCTTCGCGCTGACCTCCTGGATCTATCATTTCTTCGCCTCGATCGGCGTGCCGCAACTGCATGCGGTGGTGGCGCCGTTCCTGGTGGTGGCGGTGGCGATTCCGCTGATCGTGCTGACCGTGCTGCTGCTGATCGCCGCCATCTCGACGCCGGTGGTGGTCGCCCACCTGTCGCGGCGCCAGTTCGCCTCGCTCGAGCAGCGGCGCGGCGGCACCTGGTACGGCAGCGCCTTCAATTCGCTGTGGACCGCGCTGGCCAGCATCGTGGTGCTGGTCGTCACGCTGCCGCTGTGGCTGATCCCGCCGTTCTTCGCGCTGCTGCCGCCGCTGATCTGGGGCTGGCTGACCTATCGCGTGATGAGCTACGACGCGCTCGCCCAGCATGCCAGCGCCGAGGAGCGGCGTGCGCTGGTGCGCCGGCACCGCTGGCCGCTGCTGGGGATCGGCATCGCCAGCGGCCTGCTCGGCACGGTGCCGACCTTCATCTGGGTATCGTCGATCTGGACGATGGTGCTGTTCCCGTTTGTCGCGGCGGCGATGATCTGGGTCTATGCCTTCATCCTCGTCTTCTCGGCATTGTGGTTCGGTTTCTATTGCCTGCACGCGCTGCAGGACCTGCGAGCGGCCGCCGCCGCACCTTCCCAAGCATTGACGAGGCATCAATGAGCATCGGCATCATCATCATCGGCGACGAGATCCTGTCCGGTCGCCGTCAGGACAAGCATCTGGCGAAGATCATCGAACTGCTCGGCGCGCGCGGCCTCGCGCTCGACTGGGCCGAGTACGTCGGCGATTCGCGCGAGCGCATCACGGCGGCGCTCAAGCGCGCCTTCGCGGCCGGCGACATCGTGTTCTCGACCGGCGGCATCGGCGCCACGCCCGACGACCACACGCGCCAATGCGCGGCGGCCGCGCTCGGCGTGCCGCTCGCGCTGCATCCCGAGGCGCGCGAGCTTATCGCGGAACGCATCCGCGAGATGCACGGCGACGCCGCCACGCCGGTCGATTTCGAGTCGCCGGAGAACCGCCACCGCTTCGAGATGGGCACCTTCCCGCAGGGCGCCGCCATCATCCCGAACGGCTACAACAAGATCCCGGGCTTTTCCTGCGGCGACGTGCATTTCGTGCCGGGCTTCCCGGTGATGGCCTGGCCGATGATGGAGTGGGTGCTCGATACCAAGTACCAGCACCTGCATCATGCGACGCCGTTTACCGAGCGCTCGGTGCTGGTGTTCGAGCTGCCGGAATCGACGCTGACGCCGCTGATGGAGCGCATCGAGCAGGATTTCGCCGGCGTGCGCGTGTTCAGCCTGCCCAGCGTGGGCGACGCCGAGCGCGGCGGCATCTATGCGCGCCGCCATATCGAGCTGGGCGTGAAGGGCGAACCGGAGGCGGTGGCGGCCGCCTTCGTGAAGCTGCGCGAGGGCGTGCATCATCTCGGCGGCGATATCGTCGAGCCCGAGGCAGCGCGCTGAGCCGCGGCGCCGGGCGCCGCCGTCAACCGCTTCCCCCCGGCTTCGGCAGCCGGGCTTCCCCGCAAACGACACGGGCCGCATCTCGCGGCCCGTCATCGTGATGTCATCGCGCGGCCGGACGATGAACCCGACCGCCTGCCACCTTCAAGCGCCGATCCAGGGCAGCTTGCGATAGCACCAGCCTTCGACCGTCTTCCGATGCCCTTGACCGTCCTTCGCGCCCTCGAAACCCTCGAGCACGTCGAACGCCTTCGTGTAGCCGGCCTGTGCGGCGGCCACCGCGGCCAGCTTCGAGCGCGCCGCGCTGCGGCACAGGAACAGCACCGGCGTGTCGGGCCCGGCCACCGCCTTCAACTGCTCGATGAAATCGGGATTCGGCACGCCGCCGGGATAGCGGGTCCATTCGATATGCGCGTACTGGCCGTCGCCGACCAGCGGGCGGCCGACCCAGTCGAGCTCGGCGCGGGTGCGCACGTCGACCAGGCGCACGGCCGGGTCCAGTTGCAGCAGTTCGAAGGCTTCAGCGGGCGGCAGGGCGCCGCCGTAGTTCAGCTTGCCTTCGACGCGGTGCGCGTCGGCGTGGGCATAGAGCTGTTCGAGCGTGGTCATGGCGAGACTCTCTGGTCGACTCAAACCGGCATTCTAGCGCGCGAGCCGCGCGGGTCGGGCCGCGAGCGCGCGTCTGCCTGCCGGCGGCGCGCAAAATCACCAAATCGGTGCGAAATCAACTTTCGGGGACCGATCGGCATTATTTTGGTGCGTTTCTCTCGTTTTTGCCTATATTTGGTGCATAGAATGCGCCGAGCCGAGCCGGCCAAGCCCCGAAAGCGCGCGGGGCGGCCCTGTCCCGGCGCGGTTCGCCGCCCGCCGCGCCGAACTGGCGCATGGGTGGCATGGAAGCTGCTTTAGTAGCTCCGGTCAAGTCGGCCCCCTTGCTGCGCTCCAGCACCGAAGCCGATTCATCCGCTTAACGGAGGCGGTCCCAGTCCGCCGGATTTGTTCAATCAGGAGAAGAGGTTATGAGTAAAACCGTCGCCGACGTCATGCAGCTCGTGAAGGACGAGGACGTCAAGTTTGTCGATTTCCGCTTCACGGACACGCGCGGCAAGGAACAGCACGTGTCGGTGCCGGTGTCGGCTTTCGACGAAGACAAGTTCGAAAGCGGCCATGCATTCGACGGCTCGTCGATCGCGGGCTGGAAGGGGATCGAAGCGTCGGACATGCTGCTCATGCCGGATCCGGCCGCTGCCTTCGTCGACCCGTTCTACGAGGAGTCGACCCTGGTGCTGACCTGCGACGTGGTCGAGCCGGCCGACGGCAAGGGCTATGAGCGCGACCCGCGCTCGCTGGCCAAGCGCGCCGAAGCCTACCTGAAGAGTACGGGCATCGGTGACACGGCCTTCTTCGGTCCGGAGCCGGAATTCTTCATTTTCGACTCGGTCCAGTGGAACACGGACATGTCGGGCACCTTCGTGAAGATCAACTCCGAGGAAGCCCCGTGGTCGTCGGGCAAGGACTTCGAAGGCGGCAACACGGGCCACCGCCCGGGCACCAAGGGCGGCTACTTCCCGGTCGCGCCGGTCGACACGTTCCAGGACATCCGTTCGGAAATGTGCCTGCTGCTCGAGCAGATCGGCATCCCGGTCGAAGTGCACCACCACGAAGTGGCGGGCCAGGGCCAGAACGAAATCGGCACGAAGTTCTCGACCCTGGTCGAGCGCGCCGACTGGACGCAATGGCTGAAGTACATCGTCCACAACGTCGCGCATTCCTACGGCAAGACGGCGACCTTCATGCCGAAGCCGGTGGTCGGCGACAACGGCTCGGGCATGCACGTGCACCAGTCGATCTGGAAGGACGGCCAGAACCTGTTCGCGGGCAACGGCTACGCCGGCCTGTCGGAAACGGCGCTGTTCTACATCGGCGGCATCATCAAGCACGCCCGTGCGCTGAACGCGATCACCAACCCGACGACGAACTCGTACAAGCGTCTGGTCCCGCACTTCGAGGCACCGGTCAAGCTGGCCTACTCGGCACGCAACCGCTCGGCATCGATCCGCATTCCGCACGTGTCGAACCCGAAGGGCCGTCGTATCGAGACGCGCTTCCCGGATCCGATGGCGAACCCGTACCTGTGCTTCTCGGCCCTGCTGATGGCGGGTCTGGACGGTATCCAGAACAAGATCCATCCGGGCGAGGCCGCCGACAAGAACCTGTACGACCTGCCGCCGGAAGAGGATGCAAAGATCCCGACCGTCTGCGCGGGCCTGGACCAGGCGCTCGAGGCACTCGACAAGGATCGCGAGTTCCTGACGCGCGGCGGCGTGTTCACCGATGCGATGATCGACGCGTACCTGGGCCTGAAGGAACAGGAACTCGCGAAGTTCCGCATGACCACGCACCCGGTCGAGTTCGAGATGTACTACTCGCTGTAAGCGTGGCGATGGCGCTTCGTCACGTCATCGAGCGAAGCGCCGTCCTGCCGTCCGGTTTCCGGGAGCGAAAGCTTCCCGGCAGCCGGGCACACGCGAAGGGGACGGCGTTGGGCCGTCCCTTTTTCATTGCAGCGTTTCACCAGTCACGGGCGGGCATCCACGCAAGATGGTTCTGAAGAATCTGATCAAGGCCAGGGCAGGGCAGCCGGAGCGGCTGTCGGACGACGAGAGGCTGCTGCGCTCGGGGCTGCTGAACGGGCTCGAGGCGCTGCCCACGGTGGTGCTGGTGCTCGATCGCCGCACGCTGCGGATCGCCTTCGCGAACCCGTCGGCCGAGGCGATGCTCGACATCTCGCGCCGCCAGCTCGCGCAGATGCCCTGGAGCGACCTGTTCCCCAACTCGACCGAGCTGGCGACCACCATCACCGCGATCGGCGAGGGCCGTTTCCAGGCCACCCATCTCGACACCGTGCTGGAGCGGCCGGGCCGCGAGGCGCTGCACGTGCATGCGATCGTCGGTTTCCTGGAGGGCGCGCCCGACTACGTGCTGGTCGAGCTGTTCGAGAACGAGCGGCAGTCGCGCACCGACCGCGAGGAGCGGATCCACGACCTGACCGCGGTCAACAAGCACCTGATCCGCAATCTCGCGCACGAGATCAAGAATCCGCTCGGCGGCATCCGTGGCGCGGCGCAACTGCTCGAGTTCGAGCTGTCCGAGCGCGAGCGCGGCGAGCTGCGCGAGTACACGCAGGTGATCATCAAGGAATCCGACCGGCTGCAGACGCTGGTCGACCGGCTGCTGGAGCCGCACCGGCATCCGCACATCGTCGGCGACGTCAACGTGCACGAGGTTTGCGAACGCGTGCGCGCCGTGATGCTGGCCGAATTCCCGCGCGGGCTGACCATCGAGCGCGACTACGACGTCAGCGTGCCCGACCTGCGCGGCGACAAGGAGCAGCTGATCCAGGCGCTGCTCAACATCGTGCGCAACGCCGCCCAGGCGCTGCGCGAACGTATCGCCCAGGGCGATGCGCGCATCGAATTGCGCACCCGCGTGGCGCGCAAGATCACGATCGGCAAGAAACTGTTCAAGCTGGCACTGGACTTGCACGTGATCGACAACGGCCCCGGCATTCCCGAGGACATCCGCGACCGGATCTTCTATCCGCTGGTGTCGGGGCGAGAGGACGGCAGCGGCCTCGGCCTTACGCTCGCGCAGACCTTCGTGCAGCAGCACGATGGAACGATCGAGGTGGAAAGCCGGCCGGGGCGTACCGAATTTCAGATTTTGCTGCCGCTCGATCATTGAGCGGCAGTGCAGCGACTCACCGATCCATCTGACCGACCTATGAAGCCGATCTGGATAGTAGACGACGACCAATCGATTCGCTGGGTGCTCGAAAAGGCACTCGCGCGCGACAGCTTCGCGACCCGAAGCTTCTCGAACGTTCGTGAGGCGCTGGCCGCGCTCGACCATGAATCGCCGCAGGTACTGGTATCCGATATCCGGATGCCGGGCGGTTCGGGCCTCGAGCTGCTGCAGGCGATGCACGAGCGCATGCCGGGCCTGCCCGTCATCATCATGACCGCGTTCTCCGACCTCGACAGCGCGGTGGCCGCCTTCCAGGGCGGCGCCTTCGAGTACCTGGCCAAGCCCTTCGACGTCGACAAGGCGGTCGAGCTGATCCGGCGCGCGGTCGAGGAAAGCCTGCGCGGCGGCGTGCCCGACGACGACAAGCTCGCCGACGCGCCCGAGATGCTGGGCCAGGCGCCCGCCATGCAGGACATGTTCCGCGCCATCGGCCGGCTCTCGCACTCGGCCGCGACCGTGTTGATCACGGGCGAATCGGGCACCGGCAAGGAGCTGGTGGCGCGTGCGCTGCACCGCCATAGCCCGCGCGCGAACGGCCCCTTCATCGCGCTGAACACCGCGGCGATCCCGAAGGACCTGCTGGAGTCCGAACTGTTCGGCCACGAGCGGGGCGCCTTCACCGGCGCGCAGACCACGCGCCAGGGCCGTTTCGAGCAGGCCGAGAACGGCACGCTGTTCCTCGACGAAATCGGCGACATGCCCTTCGACCTGCAGACGCGCCTGCTGCGCGTGCTGTCGGACGGGCAGTTCTATCGCGTGGGCGGCCACAACCCGCTGCGCGCCAATGTGCGCGTGATCGCGGCGACCCACCAGAACCTCGAGTCGCGGGTGCGCCAGGGCCTGTTCCGCGAGGACCTGTATCACCGCCTCAACGTGATCCGGCTGCGCTTGCCGGCGCTGCGCGAGCGCAGCGAGGACATCCCGCTGCTCACGCGCCACTTCCTGCAGAAGAGCGCGCGCGATCTCGGCGTCGAGCCCAAGCGCGTCTCGGACGAGGCGCTCGCCTACCTGACCTCGCTGCCGTTCCCCGGCAACGTGCGCCAGTTGGAGAACCTCGCGAACTGGCTGACCGTGATGGCGCCCGCGCAGACCGTCGAGATCAAGGACCTGCCGCCCGACCTGGGCCCGGCGCAGGCCGCGCCCGGCGAGGGCGTGACGCCGGCCGCGGCGGCGGTCAGCAGCGATGCGCTGCCGGCCGGCACGAATGGCGCGATGGGCGGCATGCTGCCGGGCGCGCCGATCGCCAGCGGCGCGGTGGCCGCGCCCGTGTCCAGCCATCCGGTCTGGGAGCAGGGCCTGCGCACCGAGGTCGCGCGGCTGCTGCGCGAGAACTCGGCCGACGTGATGGACGAACTCGCGCGCCGCTTCGAGGCGGCCGTGATCCGCGAGGCGCTCGACTTCACGCGCGGCCGCAAGGTCGAGGCGGCCGAGCGGCTCGGCATCGGCCGCAACACCATCACGCGCAAGATCCAGGAACTGCACCTGGAGCCGTGATGCCGGACGGCGAACGCGCGGCGGCCCCGGCCGGCTGCCGCGCGTTCGCCGTTTCGCGAGATGTCGCGGCCGGCATGCACGATGCGTCGCCTTGCGTGGTCGCTCGCGGTTTTCCACGCTTTTCATCGCGTGCCGCGCGATCGGACATAATCGGGGTTTGCTCTTCAGCCGAACCACGATGTCCGATTCGTTCCACTGGCCCGACGGGCCGGATCCCTTCAAGTTCCTCGAATCGCTCGACAGCCGGCGCGCCCGCGCCTGGGTCGACGAGCAGAACGCGCGCACCCACGCCGCGCTGCGCCACGACGAAGCCTTCAACGCGCTCGCCGCGCGCCTGGCCAAGGCCTACCTGCCGCGCGAGCGGCCCGTGATCCCGGCGCGCTGGCGCGAGTGGGCCTACGACCTCTGGCAGGACGATCGCCATCCCAAGGGCCTGTGGCGCCGCGCGCGCTGGGACGACTGGCGCGCCGGCGAGCCGGACTGGCAGGTGCTGCTCGATGTCGACGCGCTCGGCGCGCACGAGCGCGAATCCTGGGTGTTCGAGCACGACGCGATCCTCTATCCCGATGGCGATCGCGCGCTGCTGTCGCTGTCGCCGGGCGGCGCCGACGCGGTGGTGGTGCGCGAGTTCGACCTGGAGCGGCGCTGTTTCGTCGAGGACGGTTTTCGGATCGACGAACCCGGCAATCACACGGTCGACTGGATCGATCGCGATACCGTCTACGTGAGCTGGGAGCGCGACGAGGACTCGACCACCGAGGCCGGTTATCCCTACGAGGTGCGGCGCTGGACGCGCGGCACGGCGCTCGACGCGGCGCCCGTGGTGTTCCGCGGCGAGCCCGACGACATCAGCGCCGGCGCGGCCTTCGATCCGATCGAGCAGCGCCATACCGCCTGGCGCAGCGTCGATTTCTTCGACCTGCATACCTACCGGCTCGACGCGGCGGGCGAGTGGCGGCGCTACGAGGTGCCCGCGCACGTGGTGGTCGGCTTCTGGCACGGCTGGCTGGTGCTGGAGCCGCGTCTCGACTGGGATTGCGAGGGCGTGTTGCACGCCGGCGGTTCGCTGCTGGCGATCCGCGAGGATGCCTTCCTGGCCGGCTCGCGCAGCTTCACCACGCTGTTCGCGCCGGGGCCCTCGACCTCGGCCTGCAGCTGGACCCACACGCGCCACACGCTGATCGCGAGCTGGCTCGACGACGTGCGCAATCGCACCTTGCTCTGGCAGCCGCAACAGCAGGAGGACGGCGGCTGGACCTGGACGTCGCGGCCGTTCGCCTGGAGCGGCGAGGCCGAGATCGATCTCGAGCCGGTGGAGCCGACGCTGAATGACGAGGTGTTCGTCGACGTCGATACCTTTCTCGATCCGCCCGAATGCTGGCTCGCCGATCTTGCCGACCAGGCCGAGGATGCCGCCGCGCGCCGCGTGCTGCTCGACCGGCCGCCCGTGCAGTTCGAGGCGAGCGCCCTGGTGGTGCGGCGCGCGGTGGCGCGCTCGCGCGACGGCACCGAGGTGCCGTACACGCTGATCGGGCCGCGCGATGCGCTCGACGGCGAGACCGACGCGCAAGGCGCGACGCGGCGCATCGCGCGCCCCTGCCTGTTGTCGGGCTACGGCGGCTTCGCGATTCCGAACCTGCCGGCCTACAGCGACGCGCTCGGCATCGCCTGGCTGGAGCGCGGCGGCGTGGCCGCCTTCGCGCATATCCGCGGCGGCGGCGAGTTCGGCTCGCGCTGGCACACCGATGCGCAGCGCGAACATCGGCAGCGCTCTTTCGACGACTTCATCGCGGTGGCCGAGCACCTGATCGACAGCGGCGTGACCACGGCCGCGCAGCTCGGCATCGAGGGCGGCAGCAACGGCGGCCTGCTGGTGGCGGCCTGCATGGTGCAGCGGCCCGAGTTGTACGGCGCGGTGCTCTGCCAGGTGCCCTTGCTCGACATGCAGCGTTACCCGAAGCTGCACGCGGGCGCGGCCTGGCTCGACGAATACGGCGACCCCGACGATGCGCGGCAGGGCGCGGCGCTGGCCGCCTATTCGCCGTATCACCGCGTGCGCGCGGATCGCATGTATCCGCCCTTGCTGCTGAGCACCTCGACGCGCGACGATCGCGTGCATCCCGCCCATGCGCGCAAGATGGCCGCGCGCATGCAGTCGCTCGGTCACGAACAGGTCTGGTACTGGGAGAATACCGACGGCGGTCACGGCAGCGCCGACGACCTGGAGCGCGCCGAATCGGATGCGGCCGATTTCGGTTTCCTCTGGGCGCACCTGGGGCCGGCGCCGGCGACGGCGGGAAGCTGATAGACGGTGAGAGAAGGGCGGCGAGGAAACTCGCCGCCTGTCGCGCACGCGAAAAACAAAAAACCCGGCAACAAGGCCGGGTTCTTCGTCTGGCGAATCACGCAGCGGTCAACTGCGTGGCACATCGCCGGATGTGTTTGGTTGCGGGGGTAGGATTTGAACCTACGACCTTCGGGTTATGAGCCCGACGAGCTGCCAGACTGCTCCACCCCGCGTCAGAGAAAACAAAGTATAGGGGTATTACGCGTGTGTGTCAAACAATACCGAGAAAAAAATTTCACGCGCCCGGCGCGGACGGAACAATTCCTCTGCGCTGGTACACTCCCGTCGAGCCGGTCTGACCGCGCGGCAGCGCGGCCGGCCGGGCCATTCCGGCATCGCCCGATACACCACGGACACTCGATTCGATGAAGATCGCCACCTGGAACGTCAACTCCCTGAACGTGCGCAAACAGCACGTGCTCGACTGGCTGGCCACCAGCCACGCCGACGTGCTCTGCCTGCAGGAGCTGAAGCTCACCGACGACAAATTCCCGAAGGCCGACCTCGAAGCGGCCGGCTATCGCAGCTGGTTCACGGGCCAGAAGACCTACAACGGCGTGGCGATCCTGGTGCGAGACACGCTCGGCGTGGACGAGACCGATGTCGTGAAGAACATTCCCGGCTTCGAGGATCCGCAGCAACGCGTGATCGCGGCCACCGTCAACGGCGTGCGGATCGTCTCGGCCTATTTCCCGAACGGGCAGGCGCCGGATTCGGAGAAGTTCGTCTACAAGCTGCAATGGCTCGATGCGCTGCAGGCCTGGCTCAAGGACGAGCTGACGCGCCATCCGAAGCTCGCGCTGCTGGGTGACTACAACATCGCCCCCGAGGATCGCGACGTCCACGATCCGGCCAAGTGGGAAGGGCAGAACCTGGTGTCGCCGCAGGAGCGCGCGCATTTCGCGGCGCTGCTCGAGATGGGTTTCGTCGATGCCTTCCGGCACTTCGAGCAACCCGAGAAGACCTTCACCTGGTGGGACTACCGGATGATGGGCTTTCGCCGCAACGCGGGCCTGCGCATCGACCACATCCTGCTGTCGCCGGCGCTGGCCGGGACGCTGACGGCCTGCGAGGTCGATCGCGTGCCGCGCACCTGGGAGCAGCCTTCGGATCACACGCCGGTGATCGCGACCATCGAGTGAAGGCGGCAGCGGCGCTCGCCTGACGTTCGCGGGTAGCATTGAAGACAACGCGGCGGCCATCGTGCCGCCGCGTTGTCGTTTCCGCGCGTCTCAGCGCACCTCGTCGGCGGGGGCCAGCTCGAAGATGCTGTCGATCTCGACCGGGATGCCCATCGGCAGCGTATGCACGCCGAGCGCGCTGCGCGCCGGCAGCGCGTCCTCGCCGAACAACTCGCGCAGCAGGTCGCTCGCGCCGTTGGCCACCAGCGGATGCGCGGTGAACGAAGCGTCGGCGCGCACGTAGACGGTCAGCCTCACGCAGCGCAGCACGCGATCGAGCCCGCAGGCCTCGTGCAGGCAGGCGAGGATCATCTCCATGGTCAGGCGCGCGGCCTGCCGCGCGCGTTCCGGCGAGATCTCGCTGCCCACCTGGCCCACCACCGGCTTGCCTTGCTCGAAGGGGCCGAGCCCCGATACGTGCGCGAGATCGCCGACGATCGAGACGCTGCGATAGGAGCCGAGCGGGCGGATGGGCGCGGGAAGTTCGATGCCGAGCGTAGCCAGGCGTTGCAGGACGGATTGCGTCACGAATCATCTCCAGAAGGCGGGCCGGCCGGCCCGTTCCTTGCAGAACGCCTGGCGGCGCCTGCGTATTCCAGAACGGTTGCACTAAAATACCGGCTCCGGCGCATCCCGCGCCCGGACGATTCCACGGGAGGAAACCGGCGATGGCCCGTCCACGCGAATTCGACGAGCAGGCCGTGCTCGATGCGGCGATCGCGCAGTTCTGGTCGCATGGTTATGCCTCGACCTCGGTGCGCGATCTGGCGACGACGATGGGCATGACCGGCGCCAGCGTCTACAACGCCTTCGGCGACAAGCGCGCGCTGTATGCCCGGTCCTTCGAGCGCTACGTGGAGGCGGGCTTTCGCGATCGCGTGCGACGCTTCGAGCATCAATTGCCGCCGCGTGAGGCGATCGTCGCCTTCTTCGAAGAGATCATCCGTCTCACCGTGCAGGACGCGCAGCGCAAGGGCTGCATGATCGTCAATACCGCCCTGGAACTGGCGCCGCACGACGCGGATTTCCAGCAGTTGCTCGAACGCATCCTCGAGGATATCGAGGCCTTTTTCCTGCGCTGCGTCGAGGCGGGGCAGGCCGAGGGCACGATTGCGCCCGAGCTGGCCGCGGTCGATACGGCGCGCATGCTGTTCGCGGTCTTGCTGGGGCTGCGCGTGCTGGCCCGCGTGCGGCCGCGGCGCGAGCTGCTCGAAGGGGCGGTGCGGCCCGCGCTGGCGATGATCGGCGCGAGCCTGCCGACGGCGAAGCCGCGCGGGCCGGCGCAAGAGACGTAGCGGCGGCACATCCTTCGCGACGACGCCTCGCGCCTTATCGACGAACCGCAGCGAACGGCAGCGCGCGGCGACGGCCGCATCACCAGCGCAGCAGGCGCGGCCCCAGCAGCGCGCCGAGCGCGGCCGGCAACGACATCCCCAGCACATACCAGAGCGCCCAGAAGGCCGGGCTCATCTCCGGGCAATGCAGGCAATAGGCGGCGGTCGCGATCGCGCTGGCGAGCAGCCCGGCCACCGCGCCGGCCAGCCTCGGCCGGGTCGCCGCCAGGGCGCGCATGGCCCAGAACACCGCGGCGAAGCTCGGTGTCGACAGCAGCAGGATGTTGAGCGCACAGACCTTCCACGACAGGCCCAGCATCAGCGGCAGGCGCGCTCCGGGCGCCGCGGCGGCCAGCACGAGTGCGCCGCCGATCCACACCAGCAGGAAGGGCAGCGCGAGCAGCCACCAGCGACGCCCGCCTCGCGAGCCGGGGCGGCCCAGGCGTTCGGCCAGCGGCCAGGCGACAGCCGCCACGGCCAGCGGAAAGGCGAGCTTGATCCAGAACAGGGCCGTGTCCATTGCCGGTGCCAGGTCGCGGCGCCAGCCGAACAGCAACCAGGTCAGCAGCAGCGAGCCGCCCAGGCCGAGCGGCAGCGCCGTGCCGAAGCGGCGCGCCGCGGCGCCGCGATCGGCGGGCGCGACACCGGTGGCGAGCAGGCCGATCAGTTCATCGGTTCTCATCGCTCACCCCGGATCCGCGCCGCCAGCGCCTTGAGCCCGCGATGCACGCCCACCTTCACCGCTGATTCGGACAGGCCCGTCAGCGCCGCCGTCTCGGTTACCGACAAACCCTGCAGCTTCACATGCAGGATCGGCAACCGCTGCTTGTCGGGCAGGTGCTCGAGCAGCTTGCCGATATCGTGGCGCGCCTGGGCCGGCTCGTCGTCGGCCACGGCGAACATCGCCTCGTGATCGTCCTCGAAGGGCACGTTGAGCGCTTCGCGGCGAAACCGCGAGCGGAAGAAATCCATCAGCTTGTAGCGCGCGATCGCATGCACCCAGGCCGTCAGCGGCTCGTCGCTGCGATAGGTGTGGCGCGCATGATGGACGGCCAGCAGGATCTCCTGGACCAGGTCCTCGACGTCGTCGTGCAATTGCGGAATGCGCTTGCGCAGATAGCCGCGCAGGTGACGCGTCAATTCCTGCAGAAAGCCGTGATAGGCGTTGGCATTGCCGTCGAGTCCGCTGACGAACAGCGCTTTCAGGCGGTCTTCCGCTGCGTACAAGGTGCATCCTGTGATGACGGGGCGGCGGTCGCGACTGGGCGTGTCCGCCGGACTGGCATCGACCTGGGACGGCGCGGGCCGCGCGCCTGGGTACGACGGCTCAGGTCTTCGAAATCGGGGTTTTAGATCGACTGTTTTAGAACGACTGCCGCAGAATAACCGAAGGATTTGGGTGCCGCAAGCGCGTGGCCCGATCGCCTCGCCTCGAGGTCGCGCGCTTCGCTTCGGCCTACCACGTTGTCCGGTTCGGCGGCCGCCCGGTGCGGGTGACGGCGCGACGGCAAAAATATTTGCGTGCTGGTGTAACCGAACGCACCGCGCTATCGAATACCTTGGCATGACGGTTCATGTTCGACGAACACGAATCCTTGCAATCCACTTACGCGGTGTTCGATATGGCACTCTCCCTGACCCGATCCGGGCCGCAGCCGATGCGAGCCAAGCCGGTGCATCCGGTCTGGCTGCGCATCACGCACTGGCTCAATGCGCTGGCCGCGCTGCTGATGATGCTGTCCGGCTGGCGTATCTACAACGCCTCGCCGGTGTTCGAATCGATCACGTTCCCCTCGTCGTGGACGCTGGGCGGCTGGCTCGGCGGCGCGCTGCAATGGCATTTCGCGGCGATGTGGCTGCTGGTGCTCAACGGGCTGGTCTACCTGGCGATCAACCTCGCCAGCGGACGCTTCACGGCGCGCTTCTTCCCGCTGTCGCCCGGCGCGGTGTTGCGCGACCTGTTCGCGGCCCTGCGCGGCAAGCTCTCGCACGCGGACCTGACGCACTACAACGCGGTCCAGAAACTCGCCTACCTGGTGGTGGTGCTCGACCTGATCGTGCTGGTGCTGTCGGGGCTCGCGATCTGGAAATCGGTGCAGTTTCCCTTGCTGCGCGAGCTGTTCGGCGGCTACGACACGGCGCGCGTGGTGCACTTCTGCGCGATGGCGGTGATGGCAGCCTTCATCGTCGTGCATGTCGCGATGGTGGCCTTGGTGCCGCGCTCGCTGCTGACCATGCTGCGCGGCCGTTGAGCGCAGGAGAAGAACCATGAAGAACCTGCTCCGCCCGCGCCTGAGCGTCGATCGCGACACCGTGCTCGCCGATGCGCAACGTGAACTCTCGATGCCCTCGCGGCGCCTGTTCGGCAAGCGCCTGCTGACGCTCGGCGGCCTGTCGATGCTCAGCGGCTGCACGCTCGGCGACGACGCCTCGGTCGACGGTTTCCTGTCCGCCGTCTCGCGCCTCAACGATCGCGTGCAGGCCGCGCTGTTCGATCCGCGCGCGTTGGCGCCCACCTATACCGAGGCGCAGATCACGCGGCCGTTCCCCTTCAATGCCTTCTACGGCATCGACCAGGTGCCGCAGGTGGACGGCAGCGACTTCCGCCTGAAGCTCGGCGGCCTGGTGAAGGGGCAGCGCATCTGGACGCTGCCCGAACTGTATGCCCTGCCGCACGAGGAGCAGATCACGCGGCATATCTGCGTGGAAGGCTGGAGCGCGATCGGCCGCTGGGGCGGCACGCGCTTCGGCGATTTCCTGCGGCGCGTCGGCGCCGATACCAGCGCGAAGTACGTGGGGTTCCGCTGCGCCGACGACTACTACGAAAGCATCGACATGGCCACGGCCCTGCATCCGCAGACGCTGCTGGCCTTCGACTACGACGGCCAGCGCCTGCCGGCGCAATACGGCTACCCGATGAAGCTGCGGATGCCGACCAAGCTCGGCTACAAGAATCCGAAGCACATCGTCGAGATATTCGTGACCAATGTCTACCCGGGCGGTTACTGGGTCGACCAGGGTTACAACTGGTTCGGCGGATCCTGAGGTCCGCCGGCTGTTCCCCCAAACGGTCCGCGATGGACGGACCGATTTTTTCCACCCGGTAAAGGAGTACATGATGAAGGTTCTGGCAACGGCAATCGTGACGGCAACGCTGGCTTTCGGCGCTTCGGCGGCATTCGCGCAGGCGAGCGGCGCCATGTCGAACGACGCGATGAGCAAGGATGCGATGTCGCATGACGCGATGGGCAACGGCGCCATGAAGCACGACGCCATGAAGCACGACACGATGGGCAAGAAGGGCGGCAAGATGAAGAAGCACGATGCGATGGGCATGGCGCCCGCGGCATCGGACGCGATGTCGAAGTAAGGTCGTCCGGGCGAGCCGAGCGCGGCCCGCGAGCCCGCGATCCTGGAAGGGATCGCGGGCTTCTTTTTTTCACTCGTTGTAACCGCAACCGTCAGTGTTCCGAATTGACTGGCGCGCGGACGAACCCGGACAACCAGGAGCCGGGCGCCGAGCGCACATGAACCACCCGCGAGACAGGCAGCCGATCCGGCATGCGGGGGGAACTCGAATACTGACGAACGAGGTGAAACGGATGAAGCTCAAACTGGTGACGGCACTGACGATTACGGCGGTGATGCTGGCGGCATGCGGCGGCGACGATTCGACGACGACGGCGAGCGCGCCGCCCGCGGTCACGCCGCCGGCTGTCACGCCTCCGGCCACGCCGCAGAAGGTCACGCAGCTGTTCGCGCAGACCAACGACGCGCAGAACGCGGTGCTGCATTTCGTGCGCAACGCGGACGGCACGCTGAGCGCGATGCCGAGCCTGGCGACCGGCGGCAAGGGCACCAATGGCGTCAACTACTTCATGGGCAACACGGTCGCGCCCGATGCGCTGACCAGCAACAACAGCCTGATCGTCTCGCCGGACGGCACGCGTTTGTTCGTGGCCAATGCCGGCGACAACACGGTCAGCGTGTTCTCGATCTCGGGCAGCACGCTGAGCCTGCTGGCGGTGTCGCCCACCGGCGGCACGCGGCCGACCTCGCTGGCGTTTTCGAACGGCGTGCTCTATGTCACGCACCAGCAGGGCGCGCAGGAGCTGGGTGCCTATCGTGTCGGCGACGACGGCAAGCTGAGCGCGATCGGCCAGTACGCGGTGGTGGTGCAGGACGCGCTGCCGACCCAGGTGTCGCTGAGCCCGGACGGCAAGTTCGTGATCGTCAACGGCTTCCTGCGCACCGTCACGCCCACCGCGCCGCTCAATACGCTGCTGGCCTTCCCGGTGCAGGCCGACGGCACGCTCGGCACGCCGGTGAACAGCACCTCGGCCGGCGTCGGCCCGTTCGGCGGCCGCTTCGGCACCGGCGCGCTGGCTTCCACCTACGTGGTGACCGACGCGCCGGGCGGCAGCGTGGAATCCTTCAGCTTCTCGGAGCCGAGCGGCAACTTCACCTCGACCGGCGCGCCCGTCACCGTGACCGGGCAGGCCGCGCCCTGCTGGATCTCGCTGACGCCGGACAACCGCTTCGCCTACATCGGCAACGGCAGCGGCGCGGTCTCGCTGTTCTCGATCGACGGTGCCGGCAAGCTCACGCTGGTCAACGCCTCGGCGGCCACCGAAACGCCGGTCGCGGGCCAGAGCTCGGCCTTCGCCAACGATTCCTGGGTCAGCCCGGACGGCAAGTTCCTCTACCAGGACTATGCCGGCGACGACAAGATCGTGGCCTACGCGATCGGTGCCGACGGTGCGCTGAGCAAGCTCGGGGAACAACCCGCCAACACGCAGTCGAAGATCAGCCTGCAGGGTTTGACGGGGATCTGAGGCAGCGGCTGGCGTCGTCCGGGCGAAGTTCAGGCCGCCGCGAAATCCACCGCGGCCTGCGCGTGCAGCGCGGTGGTATCGAACACCGGCAGCGGCGAATCGCGCTCGCCGATCAGCAGCGTGATCTCGGTGCAGCCGAGGATCACCGCCTGCGCGCCGCGCGCGGCCAGCCGGCCGATGATGGCCGCGTAGGCGGCGCGCGAGGCCGGCTCGATCAGGCCGTGGCAAAGCTCCTCGTAGATCACGCGATGGACCGTGTCGCGATCCTCGGCGTCCGGCGTCAGCACCTCGATGCCGAAACGCTCGGCCAGCCGCGCCGCGTAGAACGGCAGTTCCATGGTGTAGCGCGTGCCGAGCAGGGCGACCCGCTCCACGCCGGCCGCGCGCAGCGCGGCGCCGGTCGGATCGGCGATGTGCAGGAAGGGCAGCGTGACCGCGCGCTCGATCGCGTCGGCCACGCGATGCATGGTGTTGGTGGTCAGCACCACGACGTCGGCGCCGGCCGACTGCAACTGTCGCGCCGCGTCGGCCATGCGCGCGCCGAGCGCGTCCCAGTCCCGGGCGCGCTGCAGCGCCTCGATCTCGGCGAAATCGACCGTCACCATCACGCTCTTCGCGTTGTGGTGGCCGCCGTGCCGCGCCTTCGAGGCGCGGTTGATCATCCGGTAGTATTCCGCCGACGATTCCCAGCTCATCCCGCCGATCAGGCCGATCGTCTTCATTCCGGTGTTCCTGTTGGTGATTGGGCTGGTCGAGTATAGGCGGCGAACCCGGCGCGCGGCGGTACACCTGGAGTCCGAACGACCGGTACGGATCCTCAAGCGATCCGACCGTGACGGTGCGTCGAGCCGCCCGCGCGGCACACGACGCAGGCACACGGCGGCGCACGCGGGGATTGATCGGGCGAAAGCGCCTGCCGTATGCTCTGCCGGACAGGCACGACGCGCGAGGCGATCCGTGCCGCCGATCGAATTCAGGGGATGGCGATGCTCCACTACGATTCCGCCCACTGGCTGGCCTTCCTGGGCATGGCCGTGCTGCTCAACGTCACGCCGGGGCCGGACCTGGCCTTCATGCTCGGCCATACCGTCAAGAGCGGCCGGCGCCACGGTTTCGCCGCGATGCTCGGGGTCTGGAGCGGCGCGCTATTCCATGTGATGTGCGCCGCGATCGGCCTGTCGGCGATCCTCTACACCTCGGCCAGCCTGTTCCTGGTGGTGAAGTGGGTGGGCGTGATCTACCTGAGCTGGCTCGGCATCCAGGCGCTCCGGTCGAAGTCGGTCGCCTTCCAGCTCGACGAGCCGACCCGCCAACGCAGCCCCATGCAGGTGTTCCTGCAGGGCGTGCTGATCGACATCCTCAACCCCAAGGTCGCGATCTTCTTCCTGGCCCTGCTGCCGCAGTTCGTGGTGGCCGGCGCCGGGCCGGTGCCGCTGCAGCTCGGCCTGCACGGCGTGCTGATCATCGCGGTGGCGGCCGTGATCGAGCCGCCGCTGATCCTGTTCGGCGATCGCCTGGCACAGCGTTTTCGCGCCAGCCGGCGCATGGCGGCCTGGATCGACCGCACGCTGGGCGCCTTCTTCCTCGGGCTCGCCACCAAGCTGGCCGTGTTCCGGCAATAAGGGCGGCATGGCGCGGCATCGCAATGCCGCGCGGCTGCTCCAACCCTTTATCTTTTCCAAGCGATCCCTCAACACGGCGACACTGTTTTTTTGTACAGTGTCGTCACCTTGAAACCGCTCGCTGCCGCCCCCGCCATGGAATCCGCCGCGCCGTCCGCCTCGCCGGGCGGCGCGGCCGGGTTCGCGCGCAAGATCATCCACCTCGACTGCGACTGCTTCTACGCCTCGGTCGAGATGCGCGACGATCCCTCGCTGCGCGGCCGGCCGCTCGCGGTGGGTGGGCGGCCCGACCGGCGCGGCGTGATCGCCACCTGCAACTACGAGGCGCGGCGCTTCGGCGTGCATTCGGCGATGTCCTCGGCGCTGGCGGTGCGCAAGTGCCCCGAGCTGCTGATCCTGCCGCCCTCGATGGACAAGTACCGCATCGCCTCGCGCGCGATCATGGCGATCTATCGCGACTACACGCCCGAGGTCGAGCCGCTCTCGCTCGACGAGGCCTATCTCGACGTCAGCGGCACCGAGCGCTGCCAGGGCAGCGCCACCCTGATCGCGCGCGAGATCCGCGAGCGCGTGCGCGACACGGTCGGCGTGACGGTCTCGGCCGGCGTCGCGCCGAACAAGTTCATCGCCAAGATCGCCTCCGACTGGAACAAGCCCGACGGCCTGTTCGTGGTGCGCCCGCATCAGGTCGAGGCCTTCGTGGCGGCGCTGCCGGTGCGCAAGCTGTTCGGCGTCGGCCGGGTGACCGCCGGGAGGCTCGAACGGCTCGGCATCGAGACCTGCGCGCAGTTGCGCGACTGGTCGCTGTTCGACCTGCATCGCGAGTTCGGCGCCTTCGGCCGGCGTCTGCACGAGCTCTCGCGCGGCATCGACGAGCGGCGCGTGCATGCCGATCGCGAGCGCAAGTCGGTCAGCGTGGAGACCACCTATGTGGCCGATCTCGTCACGCCCGAGCAGTGCGCCGAGGAACTGCGCAAGCTGGTGGTCCAGCTCGACACGCGCATCGAGCGCACCCACTCGCGCAAGACCATCCGCAAGCTGTTCGTGAAGATCCGCTTCGCCGATTTCCAGCGCACCACGGTCGAGTGCGTGGCCGATCGCAGCGATGCGGGCACGGCCGTCGCGCTGCTCGAGAAGGGACTGGAGCGGCGGCGCCAGCCGGTGCGGCTGCTCGGCGTGGGCGTGAGGGTCGACGAGGACACGGCCGAGCGCCACGGCCAGATCGCGTTGTTCGACGACGACGAGGACCCGGCGCCCGAAGTCTCGATCGAGGAGGGTGACGACGAAGCGGACAGCGCGTGCGCATGAAAAAACGGCATCCACGCGAGGTGGATGCCGTTGGTCGGTGTTCGACATATTCGACACGTGCCGGCTACGGCCGGCGCGTGTCGATCAGGCGCCCTGGCGGCGCCTCAGTGCGGCTGCGTGCCGGCGGCCATGCCGTTGTGGCGCAGCAGCGCGTCGATCTCCGGCTCGCGGCCGCGGAAGGCCTTGAACGAGTCCATCGCCGGTCGGCTGCCGCCCACTTCGAGGATCTCGCGGCGATAGCGCGTGCCGGTGGCCGCGTCGAGCACCGTGCCGCTCGCCTTGGCCGCTTCCTCGAAGGCCGCGTAGGCGTCGGCCGACAGCACCTCGGCCCACTTGTAGCTGTAGTAGCCGGCCGCGTAACCGCCCGCGAAGATATGGCTGAAGGTGTTCGGCCAGCGCGAGAACGGTGCCTGCGGGATCACGTGGAAGCGCTCGTTGATCTCGCGCGCGAACTCCACCGCGTTGCTGGCGCCGGCCGGATCGAAATCGACGTGCAGCAGCATGTCGTACATCGAGAACACGATCTGGCGCAGTGTGCCCAGCCCGCTCTGGAAGTTCTTCGCGGCCAGCATCTTGTCGAACAGCGCGCGCGGCAGCGAGGCGCCGGTCTCGACGTGCGAGGACATCGAGGGCAGCACGTCCCATTCCCAGCAGAAGTTCTCCATGAACTGCGAGGGCAGCTCGACCGCATCCCATTCCACGCCGTTGATGCCCGACACGCCGAGCTCGTCGACGCGCGTGAGCATGTGGTGCAGGCCATGGCCGAACTCGTGGAACAGCGTGATCACTTCGTCGTGCGTGAAGCAGGCCGGCTTGTCGCCGATCGGCGCCGAGAAGTTGCAGGTCAGGTAGGCCACCGGCGTCTGCAGGCCGGCCGCGCGTCGGGCGCGCGAGCGCGCATCGTCCATCCAGGCGCCGCCGCGCTTGCCCTCGCGCGCGTAGAGGTCGAGATAGAACTGCGCGACCAGGCTGCCGTCGGCGTTCTCGACGCGGAAGAAGCGCACGTCGGGATGCCAGACCGGCGCCTCGTCGCGGCGGATCTTCACGCCGAACAGCGTCTCGGTGACGGTGAACAGGCCCTTCAGCACGGCCGGTTCCGGGAAGTACTGCTTGACCTCGTTTTCCGAGAACGCGTAGCGCTGCTCGCGCAGCTTCTCGGCCGCGTAGGCGACGTCCCAGGGCGCCAGCTCGCTCATGCCGAGCGTGCCGGCGGCGAAGGCGCGCAACTCGTCCCAGTCGCGCTCGGCGTGCGGACGCGCGCGCACCGCCAGGTCCTCCAGGAAGGCCGTGACCTGGGCCGGCGATTCGGCCATCTTCGGCGCCAGCGACACTTCCGCGAAGTTCGCGTAGCCGAGCATCACGGCTTCCTCGCGGCGCAGCGCGAGCGTCTCGGCCACCACCTTGGTGTTGTCCCATTCGGCCTTGCCGCCGCCGTATTGCGGGCCCAGTTCCGAGGCGCGCGTGACGTAGGCGCGGTACAGGGTCTCGCGCATCGCGCGGTTGTCGGCGTATTGCAGGACCGGGAAGTAGGAGGGGAAGTGCAGGGTGAACTTCCAGCCGGCCTTGTCCTCGCGCTGCGCGGCCTCGCGTGCGGCGGCGATCGCGTCGTCGGGCAGGCCGGCGAGCTGGTCTTCCGATTCGGCGTAGTAGGCGTAGCCGTTGGTGGCGTCGAGCACGTGGTCCGAGAAGGCCTTCGAGAGCGCGGCCTGCTGCTCCTGCAGCTCGGCGAAGCGCGGCTTCTGCGCCTCGGGCAGCTCGGCGCCCGACAGGCGGAAGTCGCGCAGCGAGTTGTCGAGGATCTTGCGGCGCTCGGCGCTCAGCGTGGCGTATTCGGCGCCGGCGGCGATCGCCTTGTACTTCTCGTAGAGCGCGAGGTTCTGCCCCACGCTCGACCAGAATTCGGTCACGCGCGGCAGGTTCTCGCCGTAGGTCGCGCGCAGCTCCGGCGTGTCGGCCACCGCGTTCAGGTGGCCAACGATGCCCCAGGCGCGGCCGAGCGGCTCGGTCACGCGCTCGACGGCTTCCACCACCTCGTTCCAGGTGGCGGGCGTGGCCGGGTCGGCGGCACGGGCGACGGCGTCTTCCGCCTGTTCGAGCAGCGTATCGAGGGCGGGCGTCACGTGTTCGGGACGGATCTCGCCGAAGCGGGGCAGGCCGGAGAAATCGAGAAGCGGGTTGGCATTGGCGCTGACGGACATGGTGCTCCCTGCGGGGTCGGAATTCGGTTCAACGGGCGCGGCAGCGAGGCCGCGGCATGTCGACATTATTGGGGCGGTGTGGCCGGTTTCCAATCGGAAGTTTCTAACGAGGTGATTGGCGGCGCGACGGGGCGGGCGGCGGCTCGGGGAAAAGCGGGGCGGGAAGACGGCGCGACGGGGAGGGGGCGAAAACGAGCAGCGGGGGCGAAAAGCGGGGAAGCGCCCCGCCGGCAGGCGGCGGGGCGGGGCCCGGGAAGCCGGCCGAAGCCTGCGCGGCTCGACCGGGCCCCGGGCGCTCAGGCCGCCGCGTCGGCCGCGCGTTCGGCGGCTTCGAGCGTGTTGATCAGCAGCATCGTGATCGTCATCGGGCCGACCCCGCCCGGCACCGGCGTGATGAAGCCGGCCACCTCGCGCAGGCCGTCGAAATCGACGTCGCCGCAGAGCTTGCCTGCCTCGTTGCGATTCATGCCGACGTCGATCACCACCGCGCCGGGCTTGATCATGTCGGCGGTCAGCACGTTGCGCTTGCCGACCGCGGCCACCACCACGTCGGCCTGGCGCGTGTGGGCGGCCAGGTCGCGGGTCTTGCTGTGGCAGATGGTGACCGTCGCGCCGGCCTCGAGCAGCAGCATCGCCATCGGCTTGCCGACGATGTTCGAGCGGCCGATCACCACCGCGTTGGCGCCGCTCAGGTCAATGCCATGCGCCTCGAACATCTTCATCACGCCATAGGGCGTGCAGGGGCGGAACAGCGGCTTGCCGGTCATCAGCGCGCCGGCATTGGCGACGTGGAAGCCGTCCACGTCCTTCTCGGGCGCGATCGCCTCGATCACCTTGTGGCTGTCGATATGGCCCGGCAGCGGCAGTTGCACCAGGATGCCGTGGATCTGCGGGTCGCGGTTCAGCGCGTCGATATGGGCCAGCAGGTCGGCTTCGGACAGCGTCGCCGGGTAGACGTCCTTCTTCGAATAGAAGCCGTTGTCCTCGCAGGCCTTGATCTTGTTGCGGACATAGACTTCGCTGGCCGGGTTGTCGCCGACCAGCACGACCGCGAGGCCGGGGCGATGGCCGCGCGCGCTCAGCGCGGCGGCGCGTTCGGCCGCTTGCGCGCGCAGGGTCTTCGAAAGGGCGTTGCCGTCGATCAGGGTGGCTGTCATGGTGGGATTCGATCCGAATAGGGAAAAGCCGGCGCGGCGGCCCGGCGGGGGCGCCGCTGCAAAGCACGGAATTATACCCATCGCCTGCCGGGACCCGACATCGATCCGGCGATGGGGCGCCATGACGGCGCGATGGATGGGGGGGCACGACCGGCGGCGGGCGTCGTCACGGGCGGGGCATGGCCGCGCCGGGACGTTCGGGCCAGCCGGGCCGGCCGCGCGGGCGCCGAATGCAAGGCCGCGGCATCCGCGCGGCGACCCGGGTCGCAACGCGGATGCCGCGGCGGTCCATCAAGCGGCAGGTCGGGAAGGCAAGCAGATCAACGCAAGCGCCCCCGGGATCACGCGCCCTCGCCAGCCCCGTGGCCGGGGCGTGACAGGGCGGCGCGTTACGCGCTCAGGCCTGCTTCTTCGACAGCGCGAGACGCAGCAGGTCCGCGACCGTGTTGACGTTGAGCTTTTCCATGATGTTGGCGCGGTGCGCCTCGACCGTCTTGATGCTGATGCCGAGATCGTCGGCGATCTGCTTGTTCAGGCGCCCCGCGATGATGCGCTCGAGCACCTGCTGCTCGCGCGCGGTCAGCTTGGACAGGCGCTCGCTGGCGGCGCGCTGCTCCTGGACGCTCTTGCTCTCGTTGCGGGCCTTGTCGAGCATGCGCTCGACCAGCTTGCGCAGCTCGGCCTCGTCGAAGGGCTTCTCGATGAAGTCCATCGCGCCCTTCTTCATGGTCGAGACCGCCATCGGCACGTCGCCGTGGCCCGTCACGAAGATGATCGGCAGCGCTGCGTTGTCGGCGATCAGGCGTTCCTGCAACTCCAGGCCGCTCATGCCCGACATCCGCACGTCGAGGATCAGGCAGGCGATCTGGCCGGCCTGCAGGGCCGGCTGATAGCCGTCGAGAAACTGCTCGGCGCTCGAGAAGCATTGCACGCGATAGCCGTTCGCCTCCAGCAGCCAGCGCAGCGAATCGCGCACGGCCTCGTCATCGTCGACGACAAAGACGGTTTCCTGAGGGGTGGTGACAGGGCTATTCATATCTCTCCCGTAACAGTATGTGATGCCACGCCGCTGCGGCCGTGGTCCTCGGGTGCCCCGATGGGCAGGCTGCAATGGAACGTCGCGCCGGAAACGCGGCCGTCCGCCTCGATATTGTTGACGACCCAGAGCCGACCGCGGTGCGACTCGATGATCGAACGACAGATGTTGAGCCCCATGCCCATGCCGTCGGACTTGGTGCTGTAGAACGGTTCGAACAGGCGCTCGGCGGACGCTTCGTCCACGCCCGGGCCCTGGTCGATCACACGGATGTCGACGAAGCCGGCCTCGATGTCGGCCACCACGCGGATCAGGCCGTCGGTGTTCGGATCCTTGACCTCGCCCATCGCCTCGGCCGCGTTCTTCATCAGGTTCATCAACACCTGCTCGATCAGCACGGGGTCGACATAAATGATAGGCATTCTCGCGCGAATTTCCGTGACGATCCGGATTCGTCGCTTGCGCGCCTCGATCTCGGCCAGGCCCACCGCGTCGGCCACGATGTCGGCCACCCGCGCGGCCTGGCGCTTGGGCTCGCTGCGCTTCACGAATTCGCGGATGCGCTTGACGATCATGCCGGCGCGCAGCGCTTGCTGGGCGGTCTTCTCGAGCGCCGGCAGCAGCGTCTCGGCGGTGCCGCGGCCGCTCTTGACCAGCGCCACGGTGCCCGAGCAGTAGTTGTTGATGGCCGCCAGCGGCTGGTTCAGCTCGTGCGCGATCGACGAGGCCATCTCGCCCATCGTCATCAGGCGGCTGGTGAACTGCAGCTTCTCTTCCTGCTGGTGGGCCAGTTCCTGGGCCTTCTTGCGGGTGGTGATGTCGGTGGCGATCTGCATCTGCGCCAGATGGCCGTCCACCCACTGGATGTACTGGCGGCGCACCTCGAACCACTTCTGGATGCTCTCGACGTAGACTTCCTGCGCGTCGGCCGTGCTTTCGGTCAGCGCCGTGGCCGGCAGGCCGGCGAAGGCGTCGACCATGTCGATCGAGTCGGAGGAGGCCTGGGTGCTGTCGAAGCCGCCGCCGGACAACTCCAGGTGGCCGTCGGGGCGGATGCCGAACAGATGGCGGTAGTAGCGGTTGGCGAACAGCAGCTCGGCCTCGTCGGCGGCCAGCACCGAAACCGCGGCGTCCAGGCTCTCCAGCACGGTAGTGAAGCGCTCGTGGGCGGCGGCCAGTTCCTCGCGGGCGCGCTTGGGCTCGGTGATGTCGGTCATCGACGACATCCAGCCGGTCTGGCGGCCCGAGCTGTCGATCAGCGGCGAAACATAGAGCCGCGCATGGAACATCGAGGCGTCCTTGCGGCGCACCCGCAGCTCGAAGCCCGAGGAGGGCGCCTTGCCGCGCAGCGTCATGTCGAGCTGGCGCTGCATTTCGGGATAGGCGTCGCGCGGCCAGTAGGGGAAGGGCGCGGTCTTGCCGACCAGGTCGGCCTCGTCCCAGCCCGTCATGCGGCAGAAGGCCGGGTTCACGTGGGTGATGCGGCCGTGCATGTCCAGCACGCGCATGCCGATCAGCACCGAATTCTCCATCGCGCGCCGGAAGAAGGCTTCCGCGTACAGCGCCTGCTGCGCCTCGAAGCGCTGGCGGGTGTGCTTCCAGAGGCTCCACAGGCTCCAGAGCACGAAGCAGGACAGGCCCGCGACCAGCCAGACGAGCGTGTTGTTCGTCAGGTTCGTCATCTGCGGGTAGGCGTAGACGCGAACCGTCAGGCCCTGGCCGGGCGGGTCCAGCGGCAGGTCGTAATGGGCGTCGCGCGGCAGGCGCGGGCGCGAGGAGGTCGAGGCCAGCTCGCGGTTGTTGACGTCGGTGATCGAGATCTTGTACTTGGCCGACAGCTCGGGCGGGATGTCGTGCTTGAGGATGCCCTCGACCGAGAACACCGCGGCGATCGAGCCCAGGTATTCGCGGTCGCGCATCACCGGGGTCTGCAGCGTCACGAAGCCGTTGCCGAAATCGTCGTAGGCTATCGCCGCGTAGGCCTGCCGGCGCGTTTGCCTGGCGTCCGACCAGGCGCCGCGCACGATCTCGGCCAGTTGGGTGTCGTTCGGCTTGGCCAGGCGCTGACCCAGCGCCGGGATCTGCATGTCCGGCCAGCGCGCGGCGCCGGGCGCGACATACCAGTTCAGGTAGAGGATCTCGGGATGCGCCTGCATCACGTCGCCGACGCCGGACTGGAAGCCGTGCTCGTCGACGCGGCCCAGCGCGATGTCGCGCGCGAAGGCCTGCAGTTGCTCCTGGGCGCTCGTCATCGACAGGCGGATCTGCTGCTGCGCCCAGGCGACGTTGCGATAGAGGGTGTCTTCCTGCTGTTGTTGTTCGCGGCGGTTGAGGCTCCACAGGATGAGGCTCATCACCACCAGGAACACCAGGATCGACAGCAGCGGCGTCAACAGATAGGAATTGGACCACCACGGGCCGTGGTGCCAACGGGACGGCTGCGACTCGGCCGGCGCACCGGACGCTCGCGCCGAGCGTGCGAATAGCCGATCGGTCAACATGGCACGCATTGTAGCGCAGGGCCATGCGGACAAAACGGCGTCGCGCATTGTTGAACCGAAAGCGAAATTTGTCGCGGATGGGCCAAGCGGCAAGGGTGCAGCGCAGCAAAATTTCGTATCGTGAGAAACAATCTCACAACTCGAAAATTTTGTTGCGCCCGCCCGCCGAGGGTCTTTACAATCCGCCGGAGCTTGCCGCAGCCGGCCGGAATCACGTCGTCTGCACGCAGCGCGATCCTCACACTCAGGACCCAGGAGACGAGTATGTCCGCTGTACCGAACGAAGTGATGAAGTATGTGGCCGCCGAGCACGACGAAGATGCCCAGGAAACCGTCGAATGGCTCGAAGCCCTGAACGGCGTGATCTCGTCCGTCGGTCCTGGCCGCGCGCACTACCTCATCGAGAAGCAGATCGAGTTCGCCCGCATGAACGGCGAACATCTGCCGTTCTCCGCGAACACCCCCTACATCAACACCATCCCGCTCGACCAGCAGGCCAAGAACCCGGGCGACCAGGATCTCGAGCACCGTATCCGTTCGTACACGCGCTGGAACGCGCTGGCGATGGTGCTGCGTGCCGGCAAGGACACCAACGTGGGCGGCCATATCGCCTCGTTCGCCTCGGCCGCGACCCTGTATGACGTCGGTTACAACCACTTCTGGCACGCGCCGTCCGCCGAGCACGGCGGCGACCTGGTGTTCGTGCAGGGCCATTCCTCGCCGGGCGTCTACTCGCGCGCCTTCCTGCTGGGCCGCCTGACGGAAGACCAGCTCGACAACTTCCGCCAGGAAGTGGGCGGCAACGGCATCTCCTCGTACCCGCATCCGTGGCTGATGCCGGACTTCTGGCAGTTCCCGACCGTCTCGATGGGCCTCGGCCCGATCATGGCGATCTACCAGGCCCGCTTCATGAAGTACATGGAAGCGCGCGGCATCGCCAAGACCCAGGGCCGCAAGGTCTGGGCCTTCCTCGGCGACGGCGAGACCGACGAGCCGGAATCGCTCGGCGCGATCGGCATGGCCAGCCGCGAGCGGCTGGACAACCTGGTGTTCGTGATCAACTGCAACCTGCAGCGCCTGGACGGCCCGGTGCGCGGCAACGGCAAGATCATCCAGGAACTGGAATCGGAATTCCGCGGCGCCGGCTGGAACGTCATCAAGGTGATCTGGGGCAGCCGCTGGGATGCGCTGTTCGCGCGCGACAAGAGCGGTGCCCTGATGCGCCGCATGATGGACGTGGTCGACGGCGAGTACCAGACCTACAAGTCGGAATCGGGCGCCTATGTTCGCGAGCACTTCTTCAACACGCCGGAGCTGAAGGCGCTGGTCGCCGACTGGTCCGATGACGACATCTGGAACCTGAACCGCGGCGGCCACGATCCGCACAAGATCTACGCGGCGTTCCACGAGGCGAGCAACTCGAAGGGCTCGCCGACCGTGATCCTGGCCAAGACCATCAAGGGCTACGGCATGGGCGAGGCCGGCCAGGCCATGAACATCACGCACCAGCAGAAGAAGCTGCCGGTCGAGCAACTGAAGCGCTTCCGCGACCAGTTCCGCCTGCCGATCTCGGACGACGTGATCGGCGACGTGCCCTACCTGAAGTTCGAGGAAGGCTCGAAGGAACTCGAGTACATGCGCCAGCACCGCCAGGCGCTCGGCGGCTACCTGCCGCAGCGCCGCCAGAAGGCGGAATCGCTGCCGGTGCCGGCGCTCGAGGTGTTCGAGCCGCTGCTCAAGGGCACCGGCGAAGGCCGCGAGATCTCGACCACCATGTCCTTCGTGCGGATCCTGAACATCCTGCTCAAGGACAAGGCGCTGGGCAAGCGCGTGGTGCCGATCGTCCCGGACGAGTCGCGTACCTTCGGCATGGAAGGCCTGTTCCGCCAGATCGGCATCTGGAACCAGCAGGGCCAGAAGTACGTGCCGGAAGATTCCGACCAGCTGATGTTCTACAAGGAATCGGAAACCGGCCAGATCCTGCAGGAAGGCATCAACGAAGCGGGCGGCATGTGCGACTGGATCGCGGCGGCGACGTCGTATTCGACGCACAACGAGATCATGGTGCCGTTCTACATCTTCTACTCGATGTTCGGCTTCCAGCGTATCGGCGACCTGGCCTGGGCCGCCGGCGACATGCGTTCGCGCGGCTTCCTGCTGGGCGGCACCGCCGGCCGGACCACGCTGAACGGCGAAGGCCTGCAGCACGAGGACGGCCACTCGCTGCTGTGGGCGGCCTCGGTGCCGAACTGCGTCAGCTATGACCCGACCTTCGGCTACGAACTCGCGGTGATCATCCAGAACGGCCTGCAGCGCATGGTGGCCGACCAGGAAGACGTGTACTACTACATCACGGTGATGAACGAGAACTACGAGCACCCGGCGATCCCGCAGGGCGAGCACGTGGCGGCCGACATCATCAAGGGCATGTACGCGTTCAGGAAGGCCGAGGCCGACCAGAAGGCGCCGCGCGTGCAACTGCTGGGCGCGGGCACGATCTTCAACGAAGTGATCGCCGCCGCCGACCTGCTGAAGAACGACTGGGGCGTCGCCGCCGACCTCTGGAGCGTGCCGAGCTTCACCGAACTGGCCCGCGAAGGCCATGACGTCGAGCGCTGGAACCTGCTGAACCCGACCGAGGAGCGTCGCCTGTCGCATGTCCAGAAGCTGCTGAAGGACACGCAAGGCCCGGTGATCGCATCGACCGACTACGTGCGCGCGCTGGTCGACCAGATCCGCGGCCAGATCGACCGCCGCTTCGTGGTGCTCGGTACCGACGGCTACGGCCGTTCGGACACCCGCAAGGCGCTGCGCCACTTCTTCGAGGTGGACCGCTACTGGGTGACCGTCGCCGCGCTGAACGCGCTGGCCGACGAAGGCACGATCGACCGCAAGGTCGTGGCCGAGGCGATCAAGAAGTACGACCTCGATCCGTCCAAGCCCAATCCGATGACGGTTTAACGCAAACGTGCCATGTCATGCCGCGCACGCCGGTGACGGCGCGCGCGACCCAGGAGACAGATACAGATGAGTCAAGTGATCGAAGTGAAAGTGCCGGATATCGGCGATTTCAAGGAAATTCCCGTCATCGAGGTGCTGGTGAAGGCGGGCGATACGGTGGAGAAGGAGCAGTCGCTCGTCACGCTGGAATCGGACAAGGCCACCATGGACGTGCCGAGCTCGGAAGCCGGCGTGGTCAAGGAAGTGAAGGTCAAGGTGGGCGACAACGTGTCGGAAGGCACGCTGATCGTGATCCTCGAGGGTGGCGCGGGCGAGGCCAAGGCCGCAGCCCCGAAGGCAGACGAGGCGCCGAAGGCCGAAGCACCGGCCGCGGCTCCCGCCGCTGCGCCGGCTGCCGCTGGCGGCACGGTCGAGGTGAAGGTGCCGGACATCGGCGACTTCACGGACATCCCGGTCATCGAGATCGGCGTGAAGGTCGGCGACAAGGTCGAGAAGGAACAGTCGCTGGTCACGCTGGAATCGGACAAGGCCACCATGGACGTGCCGAGCCCGGCCGCCGGTGTGGTCAAGGAAATCAAGGTCAAGATCGGCGACAACGTCTCGGAAGGCACGCTGATCGTGCTGCTGGAAAGCGGCGAAGGCGCTGCGCCGGCCGCGGCCGCGGCCGCGCCGAAGGCCGAGGCAGCCAAGGCGGAAGCGCCCAAGGCGGAAGCGCCGGCCCAGGCCGAAGCGAAGCCGGCACCGGCTGCGCAGGCTGCCGCGCCGGCACCGGCGCCCGCAGCGGGTGGCCGTGCCAGCCACGCCTCGCCGTCGGTGCGCAAGTTCGCGCGCGAACTCGGCGTGGACGTCGGCGGCGTGACGGGCAGCGGCCCGAAGGGCCGTATCACCAAGGACGACATCACCGCCTTCGTGAAGGGCGTGATGTCGGGCCAGCGCGCGGCACCGGCTGCCGCGGCTGCACCGGCCGCGGCCGGCGGCGGCGAGCTGAACCTGCTGCCGTGGCCGAAGATCGACTTCGCCAAGTTCGGTCCGATCGAAGCCCAGCCGCTGTCGCGCATCAAGAAGATCTCGGGCGCGAACCTGCATCGCAACTGGGTGATGATCCCGCACGTCACGAACAACGACGAGGCCGACATCACCGAGCTCGAGGCGCTGCGCGTCCAGCTCAACAAGGAAAACGAGAAGTCGGGCATCAAGTTCACGATGCTGGCCTTCGTGATCAAGGCCGTGGTCGCGGCGCTCAAGAAGTTCCCGAACTTCAACGCGAGCCTGGACGGCGACAACCTGATCCTCAAGCAGTACTACCACATCGGTTTCGCCGCCGACACGCCGAACGGACTGGTCGTGCCGGTGATCCGCGATGCGGACAAGAAGGGCCTGGCCGACATCGCCAAGGAAATGGCGGACCTGTCGAAGGCGGCGCGCGACGGCAAGCTCAAGCCCGACCAGATGCAGGGCGGCTGCTTCTCGATCTCCTCGCTGGGCGGCATCGGCGGCACGCATTTCACGCCGATCGTCAACGCCCCGGAAGTCGCGATCCTGGGTCTGTCGCGCGGCGCGATGAAGCCGGTGTGGGACGGCAAGCAGTTCGTGCCGCGCCTGACCCTGCCGATGTCGCTGTCGTACGACCATCGCGTGATCGACGGCGCGGCGGCCGCGCGCTTCAATGCGTATCTCGCGCAGATCCTCGGCGACTTCCGCCGCGTGATTCTCTGATGCCTGATGGCATCCCGGTGCCGGTTCGATGTGGCGCGCCCGGCGCGCCGCGCGGCCGGCACGGCACGCGTGACGTCCGCCTTGCCGGCGGCATCGCGCGCGTGTTCGCGGATGCGTGGTTCGATCGGCGGTAGGTAGCCCAAACAAGTAGGGGACAGTTCATGAGTCTCATCGAAGTCAAAGTGCCGGATATCGGCGATTTCAAGGAAATTCCCGTCATCGAGGTGCTGGTGAAGGCGGGCGACACGGTCGAGAAGGAGCAGTCGCTCGTCACGCTCGAGTCGGACAAGGCCACCATGGACGTGCCGAGCTCGGAAGCCGGCGTGGTCAAGGAAGTGAAGGTCAAGGTGGGCGACAACGTGTCGGAAGGCACGCTGATCGTGGTGCTGGAAGGCAGCGCGGACGCCGCGAAGCCGGCGGAAAAGGCGCCGGAAGCGCCGGCTGCCAAGCCTGCCGGGAAAGCGGCCGAAAAGCCGGCCGAGAAGGCCGCGCCGGCTGCCGCGCCGCAGGCCGGCAGCTATTCGGGCAGCGCCGATATCGAATGCGACATGCTGGTGCTCGGCTCGGGCCCCGGCGGCTATTCGGCCGCGTTCCGCGCCGCCGACCTCGGCATGAAGACGGTGCTGGTCGAGCGTTATTCGGTGCTCGGCGGCGTGTGCCTGAACGTCGGCTGCATCCCGTCGAAGGCGCTGCTGCATACCGCGCTGGTGCTCGACGAGGCGGCCGCGCTCGCGCATCACGGCATCTCCTTCGGCAAGCCCGAGATCGACCTCGACAAGCTGCGCGACTTCAAGTCGGGCGTGGTCAAGCAGCTGACCACCGGCCTGGCCGGCATGGCCAAGGCGCGCAAGGTCGAGGTGGTGACCGGGGTCGGCAGCTTCGTCGATCCGAATCACCTGGAAGTGCAGGTCGAGGGCGGCAAGAAGGTCGTCAAGTTCAAGCAGGCCATCATCGCGGCCGGCTCGCAGGCCGTGAAGCTGCCCTTCATGCCGGACGATCCGCGCGTGATCGACTCGACCGGCGCGCTGGAGCTGCGCCAGTTGCCCAAGCGCATGCTGGTGATCGGCGGCGGCATCATCGGCCTGGAAATGGCGACCGTCTACTCGTCGCTGGGCGCCGAGATCGACGTGGTCGAGATGATGGACGGCCTGATGATGGGCGCGGACCGCGATCTGGTTAAGGTCTGGGAAAAGCACAACGCCAAGCGTTTCGGCAATGTGATGCTCAAGACCAAGACGGTGGGTGCCGAGGCAAAGGAAGACGGCATCTACGTGAAGTTCGAGGGCGAGAAGGCCCCGGCGGACGCGCAGCGCTACGACCTGGTGCTGGTGGCGGTGGGCCGCAGCCCGAACGGCAAGAAGATCGGCGCCGACAAGGCGGGCGTGGCGGTCACCGATCGCGGCTTCATCGAGGTCGACAAGCAGATGCGCACCAACGTGCCGCACATCTTCGCGATCGGCGATATCGTCGGCCAGCCGATGCTCGCGCATAAGGCCGTGCATGAAGGCCATGTCGCGGCCGAGGCGGCACATGGCGAGAAGGCCTACTTCGACGCGCTGCAGATCCCGTCGGTGGCCTATACCGATCCGGAAGTGGCCTGGGCCGGCAAGACCGAGGACCAGTGCAAGGCCGAGGGGATCAAGTACGGCAAGGCCGTGTTCCCCTGGGTGGCATCGGGCCGCGCGATCGCGAACGGTCGCGACGAGGGCTTCACCAAGCTGATCTTCGACGAGGAAACCCATCGCGTGATCGGCGGCGGCATCGTCGGCCTGAATGCGGGCGACCTGATCAGCGAGGTCTGCCTGGCCGTCGAGATGGGCGCGGACGCCGAGGACATCGGCAAGACGATCCACCCGCACCCGACGCTCGGCGAGTCGATCGGGATGGCCGCCGAACTGTACGAAGGCGTCTGTACCGATCTGCCCCCGGTGCGCAAGAAGAAGTAAGAGGTCGTGCCTTGGCCGGTGCCTGTCGGCGCCGGTCGCACGCATGGCTTGCGGCCCCGTTCCGGCTTGTCCGGGCGGGGCCGTTTTCGTTGGTGTCGAGGGGAGGTGTGTCGTGCGAGGGGGCGGGAAGCGCTGGCGCAGAATGGAAAAAGCCGCGCAATGCGCGGCTTTTTTCGTGACGGCAGCCCTGGCGGCTGCCGTCGGGCCTGGTGATGCCTCAGGCCGGCTTGGCGGTGTTCGCGCGACGCGATGCGGCGGCGCTGGCAGCCTTGGTGGCCACGGCAGCGGCGGCGTTGAAGTTCGACTCGGCGATCTCGACGGCCTGCTTGGTGGCCTTCTGGACCGTTTCGTAGGTCGTGTTGGCGGCGTTGATGGCCGACTTCAGCGCGGCGACAGCCGTTTCCGAACCGGCCGGGGCGTTCTTCGCGACGTTGTCGACGAGCGCCTGGACCTTGCGGTTCTGCTCTTCATATTGCGATTCGGCAACCTTGGCGAATTCGGCCTGGGTCGACGAAGCGATGTCGTACAGGTGACGGCCGTAGGCGAGGGCCTTTTCGGCGAGCGGCTGGGCAAAGCTGGCCTGCAGGGCGAGCAGTTCCTGCGCATCCTTCACCGACAGCGCGCGCTGCACGTTTTCCTGGCTTTCCGCGAGCGTCGACTTCACGACTTGCACGTTCAGTTCGATCAGCTTCTCGACGCTTTCGAAGGCCTTGCTGGTGAGACCGAACAGGCTCTCGAGGTGGGCTTTCTGGGCGGCGGCGATTTGCTCCGGGGTCAGCAGGGACATGGTCTGGCTCCTGATTGACGAACGCCGGTCTGACGGCGGTCGTGTGAGTTAAGTGAGTGAGAGGCTCAACTTCAAGGCACGAACGGTATGCGATGTCTGGCGCAGTGCGTTGGTGCATCGCAACAACGGTTCCCATTTTAGGGCGTCCGAAGCGGATGTCAAGCGCTTTTTGTGCAATGCACAATGACGTCATTTTTACGGAAAAACAATGGCTTGGATCATTCCGACTGGAATCGGTTTCCTTGCTGCGACTGTCACACCGGCGTCATCAATGCCTTGTGCATATGCACCATATGGGGGACACGTCGAAAGGGCTTGATCGCCAGGTTTGCGCGGGTTTACCGCGGTGAAATCACGTAAACCGAATCGGACCGTGGAACGTTTGTCATGCATTCCGGTCGAAAAACGCCGTTCGCGCGCGACGCTCATCTGCCTCGGGCGAGTCGCGCCGCCGGCATTTTTTTCCGCTTCGCAGGTCGTTTCACTGGTTTTTCCCGCTGCGATTCGTCGCAACGGCGCCGTTATCCCGCTTATCCGGCCGATGCCGGACCGTGAGGTAGCGTCATCGAATTTTTCGATGGAAACGGGAGGGTGATTGCCCCTAGGTAATCCACTCTTACAATCCGGTTTAACGAAAACCGGTAAGTGCCTAAAATTGCTTATTTTTTCAGGTTTTACTACACTTGCGGAAACCTCCCGCCGCTTTGTCCAGACCCCAATGAAAGCCTCCTTATTCTCGCCGTTGAAGATGATGCACGGCGCGGCACTCGGCACCGCGGTGTCCGTCGCCGTGTCGGTGCTCGTCGCGTCGGCCGCCGTCGTGCCCGCCGATGCCCTGGCCGCGACCGCCAAGACCACCCAGTCCTCGAAGAAGGCCGCCAAGCCCGTCGCCAGCGCGAAGGGCAAGAAGCGCGCCGTCGTCGCGGAAAAGAAAACCGCCAAGGTGGCCGCCGAGGCGCCGCGCAAGGGCCGCAAGCGCGTGACGCTGGCCGCCGTGCCGGGCCGGCATCACGGCGCCGTGCGGCGCGTGGCGTTCCAGCCGCGCCAGCCTTCGGTCGGCCAGGCTTTCGGCCTGCACGACACGCCCGATGCGCTCGCGCTGCGTTCCAGCGTCGCCTACGTGGTCGACCAGAACAACTCGGAACCGCTGCTCGACAAGAACTCGCGCGCGGTGGTGCCGATCGCCTCGATCTCCAAGCTGATGACCGCGATGGTCGTGCTCGATTCGAAGGCCTCGCTCGACGAGCAGATCGCCGTCACCGACGAGGATCGCGATTACGAGAAGGGCACCGGCTCGCGACTGTCCGTGGGGTCG
The DNA here is from genome assembly GCF_000959725.1 of Burkholderia gladioli. NCBI lineage: Bacteria > Pseudomonadati > Pseudomonadota > Betaproteobacteria > Burkholderiales > Burkholderiaceae > Burkholderia > Burkholderia gladioli. The sequence goes on along the minus strand of NZ_CP009323.1, from coordinate 279,422 downwards.
GTCCTGTCGCGGGAAGACATGCTGCACATCGCGCTGATGGCATCGGAGAACCGCGCGGCGGCGGCGTTGTCGCGCTACTACCCGGGCGGGCGCCCGGCGTTCATCGCGGCGATGAACGCGAAGGCGAAATCGCTGGGCATGACCGACACGCACTTCGAGAACTCGACGGGTCTGACGAGTCTGAACGTGTCGAGCGCGCGCGACCTGGTCAAGATGATCGACGCGGCTTACCAGTACCCGCTGATCCGTCGTTTCTCGACCGATCGCACCTACACGGTGTTCACCGGCAAGCGCTCGCTGGTCTACAACAGCACCAATGCGCTGGTGCGCAATCCGTCCTGGGACATCGGCCTGCAGAAGACCGGCTTCATCAACGAGGCGGGCGAGTGCCTGGTGATGCAGACCACCATCCATGGCCGCCCGATCGTGATGGTGCTGCTCGATTCCTTCGGCAAGTATTCGCGCGTGGCCGATGCGTCGCGCGTGCGCAACTGGCTCGACGCCGGCGGCGGCGAGCGCCTGACCGCGGCGAACACGGGCGCGGGCGGTACCTGATCGCTGCTTGTCGGCCCGCATCGGGGCTGGCTGCGCTTCATAACAAAAAGCCCCGCGAATGCGGGGCTTTTTGCATGGTGCCGCGATCCGCTCGTCAGATCGACTTGGCGAGCGCCGCGCCGTCGAGCTCCTTCGGCGGTCGGTAGCCGAGCGCCTCGGAGATGGTCAGCGCGGTATGGCTGATCTGGCCGAGCCAGGCATCCTGCAGCCGGTCGGCCGGCGCCGACAGCGACAGGCCCGCCACCAGCTTGCCCGAATCGTCGTAGATGCCGGCGGCGATGCAGCGCACGCCCAGTTCGAGCTCCTCGTTGTCGCGCGCGCAAGCCTGCTGGCGCACGATCGACAACTCGCGCTCGAGCTTGCCGAGGTCGGTGATGCTGTTTTGGGTATGGCCGGCGAGGCCGGTGCGCGTGGCGTACGCCCGCACGCGGGTGGTTTCGTCGGCGGCCAGGAACAGCTTGCCGACCGAGGTCAGGTGCAGCGGCGCGCGGCCGCCGATCGCGCGCACCACCTGCATGCCCGAGCGCTCCGAATAGGCCCGCTCGATATAGACGATCTCGTCGCCCTGGCGCACCGACAGGTTCACGGTCTGCCCGGTCAGCCGGTGCAGCTCGCGCATCGGCATTAGCGCCGCGTCGCGCACCGACAGGCGCGCCTTCACCAGGTTGCCGAGTTCGAGCAGGCGCATGCCGAGGCGGTAGGTGCCCGGGTCGGATCGGTCGACCAGGCGACAGGTCACCATGTCGTTGAGGATGCGGTGCGCGGTGGACGGATGCAGTTCCGTGCTCTGCGCGAGCTCCTTCAGGCTGACCGGGTCGGTGTGGTCGGCCAGCGCGTCGAGCAGCCGCATCATGCGTTCGATCACCTGGATCGACGTCTTCGGGTCCGGAGTCGGAGTGCTCATCGTGAAAAATCAGTTGACCTGTCAAACGGTGAGGAGCCGATTGTATCTCGTAATGTGAAAAAAGCGAACGCTGTTCGAGGAGTGCTTCGGATCGGTTCGATGCGCGCCGTTTCGTCGATCGCGGCGTCGCGGCGTTGGTCTTGCGCGGCAAAGCGCGGATAATGAGCGGCGTTTTCTCGAAGGAGCGGCCATGCGAGTCGGATTGTTCGTCACCTGCCTCATCGACCTGATGCGGCCTGAAATCGGTTTTTCCGCGCTGAAACTGATCCGCGATGCCGGTTTCGAGGTGGACGTGCCGCCCGCGCAGACCTGCTGCGGGCAACCCGCCTACAACTCCGGCGAGCGCCGCCTCGCGCGGGACCTGGCGGAAAAGACCCTGCGCGAGTTCGAGCAGTTCGACTACGTTGTGGTGCCGTCGGGCTCCTGCGGCGGCATGATCCGCGCCCATTACGGCGACCTGTTCCGCGACGATCCCGAACTGATGGCGCGCTTCGGGCGCTTGCGCGAGCGCGTGTATGAACTGACCGATTTCCTCGTCAAGGTCGCGAAGGTCGAGCTGCCGCGCGGCGAGTTCAGCGGCCCTGTCACTTATCACGATTCCTGCTCGGGCCTGCGCGAACTCGGCGTGAAGGCGCAGCCGCGGGCCTTGCTCGCGCAGCGTGGCGTCGAGGTCCGGGAGATGAAGGACTGCGAGCATTGCTGCGGCTTCGGCGGTACCTTCGCGCTCAAGTACGGCGCGATCTCGACGGCGATCGTCGACGAGAAATGCGCCAACGTGCAGGCCAGCGGCACGCGCACCGTGGTGCTCGGCGATCTCGGCTGCATCCTCAACATCGAGGGGCGCCTGCGCCGCACCGGCGACAAGGACACGCGCGTGCTGCACGTCGCGCAGGTCCTCGCCGGCGATCTCTGAACCTGCCGTTTCCCCGTTTCCCGACCAGCCGCCAGCCGATCCAGCCAGCCATGCAAGTTCAATCGATGCAGTTCAAGGCGCGCGCGGGCCAGAAGCTCGCCGACCAGCGCCTGCAGCAGAACCTCAAGAAGCTGTCGACCAAGTTCGTCTCGGCGCGCGCCGAGGCTGTCACGCAGATCGATTTCGCGGCCACGCGCGCCGCGCTGAAGGCGCGCCGCAACCGCGCGCTGGAGAACCTCGACGTCTGGCTCGAGGCCTTCGAGCGCGAGGCCACGCGGCGCGGCACCACGGTGCTGTTCGCCGAGTCGATGGCCGACGCGGCCAGGCTGGTGGCCGAGATCGCCAGGCGGCACGAGGTCAGGAAGGTCATCAAGACCAAGTCGATGGTCTCGGAGGAGATGCGCATCAATGCCGTGCTCGCCGAGATCGGCGTGCAGTCGATCGAGACCGACCTCGGCGAATACATCCTGCAGATCAACGACAACGAGGCGCCGAGCCACATCATCGCGCCCGTGGTCCACAAGGACAAGGACGAGATCGCCGACCTGTTCGCGCGTACCCACGGACGCGAGCGCCTGACCGAGATCCCGGCCATGACGCGCGAGGCGCGCGAGGTGCTGCGGCCGCACTTCCTCGGCGCCGACATGGGGCTCACGGGCGGCAACTTCGTGGTGGCCGAGACGGGATCGGTGGTGCTGGTGACCAACGAGGGCAACGAGGGCATGTGCACGGTGATGCCGCGCGTGCACGTGGCCGTGACCGGGATCGAGAAGGTGCTGCCGACGCTCGAGGACCTGGCCACCGCGATGCGGCTGCTGCCGCGCTCGGCCACCGGCCAGAAGACTTCGAACTATTTCTCGCTGCTCACGGGGCCGCGCGCTGCCGGTGAGGAGGACGGCCCCGAGCACAACTACGTGGTGCTGGTCGACGGCGGGCGCACCGGGCTGATCGGCGGCGAGTTCCAGGAGATGCTGCGCTGCATCCGCTGCGGGGCCTGCATGAACCATTGCCCGGTCTACCAGAAGGTCGGCGGCCATGCCTATGGCTGGGTCTATCCGGGGCCGATGGGCTCGGTGCTCACGCCGAGCTACGTCGGGCTAGAGCGCTCGCTCGACCTGCCGCAGGCCGCCACCTTGTGCGGCGAATGCGACAGCGTCTGCCCGGTCGGCATTCCCTTGTCGGGGCTGCTGCGCACGCTGCGCGAGAAGCAGGTGGAGCGGGGGCTGCGGCCCTGGCGCGAGCGCCTGGCGCTGGCCGCCTGGGGTTTCGCCGCGCGCCGACCGGCGTTGTACGGGTTCGCGACCAAGCTGATGGTGCGGGTCCTGGAGCGCGTCGGCGGCGAACGCAAGTTGGGCGGCGGGATCCGCAAGCTGCCGCTGGCGGCCGGCTGGACCGATACGCGCGACCTGCCGACGCCGACCGGGCGCACCTTCCGCGAACTCTACGCGGCGTCGAAGACCCATCTCGGCTGATGGCTTCTGCCAATGTAGGCGGGTCACCTGGAGCCGGGGCGGCGCCTTGATCCCGCACAGTGAACGCTCGAACAAATTGGCGACTGTTCGCCGCACGACAACAGAGCGTTCGCTATTTGATGGTTTATCTCAATAGGTGCGGTCTATAGAATGGCGCCTGTAGTGTCGAGCAATGGATTCGACACGCAGTCACCGGAGGTCGCATCATGAGAAAGACAATATCGATGTACTGGCCGCTCGCGATCGTCGTACCGCTTGCCGCCGTCGCGTACCTGTACGCGTCGAACGCCGCGCGCCCCAGCGAACCGCAGCCGATCGGGCAGGTTTCCGCGGAGTTGGCGCGCACCGTGTCGTTCGGGCTGGTCGGCGATTCGCCCGAAGCCGCTTCGGCCGCGCCGCTGGCCGCCACCAAGGCGCTGTGATGCCGCGCCGGCCGGCCACGGGTATCGAAGCGCGCCTGTATAATGGCGCGCTTTCTGTTTTCGCGGACGTTCGCCGCCGTCTGGTCGCACGATGAAACGCGCTTCGATCTGCTTCGTCTGCCTTGGCAACATCTGCCGCTCCCCGACCGCGGAGGGCGTGATGCGCGAGCAGGTCGGCGCGGCGGGCCTCGATCATGTGATCGAGATCGATTCCGCCGGAACGGGCGACTGGCACGTCGGCGAGGCGCCCGATGCGCGCGCCCAGCAGGCAGCGCGCGGCCGTGGCTACGATCTGTCGGCGCTGCGGGCGCGTCAGGTCGCCAGCGGCGACTTCGAGCGTTTCGACCTGCTGCTCGCGATGGACGAGGCGAATCTCGCCGAGCTGCGTCGCCGTTGCCCGGCCGAGCATCGACACAAGGTCCGTCTGCTGATGGACTTCGCGACCGGTGCCGGTCAACGCGAAGTGGCGGACCCTTATTTCGGCGGCGCGCAAGGCTTCGAGCAAGTGCTCGATCAATGCGAGCGCGCCTGTGCCGGCTTGCTCGCGACGCTGCGCGAGCGACTCGGCAACTGAACCCAAGGCCGCTGCGGCACTTCTGTAGCGTTCACTGAATCTCCCTCCCCGGGACAGGGATACTTGACTAAAACTGTCAGATATTTATACTTGACCAAAATCGTCAAGATTGCTGTCCCCTACGACTATGAGACTCACCACGAAAGGCCGTTTCGCCGTCACGGCGATGATTGACTTGGCACTGCGCCAGGAGCAGGGGCCGGTGACGCTTGCAGGCATCAGCCAGCGCCAGCGCATCTCGCTCTCGTACCTGGAGCAGTTGTTCGGAAAGCTGCGCCGGCACGAGATCGTCGAATCGGTCCGCGGGCCGGGGGGCGGCTACAACCTCGCGCGCCGTGCTGCCGACGTCACGGTCGCCGACATCATCATCGCGGTCGACGAACCGCTCGATGCCACGCAATGCGGTGGCAAGGGTACCTGCGAAGGCACCAAGCAGCCAGATGGACATTGCATGACCCACGAGCTCTGGTCGACGCTCAACCAGAAGATGGTCGAATACCTCGATTCGGTCTCGCTCCAGGATCTCGTCGATCAGCAGCGTGCCCGCGAGGGTGCGCCCGCCGTGCTGCGCGACCGCCGCGCGCCGGAACCGGCCGCGCCTGTCGAGCCGGTGCGGGCGATGCCGCTCGGGCCGAATTCGGTCTTCAACATCGCGACCAGTTCCTGAGGCGCGACGCTGCCGTACCCGATAAAACCGCACCTACATAACAGATTGTCCCTGCACTGAATGAATACCCGGAGCGACAGATGAACAACGATACTCCTCACCTGCCCATCTATATGGACTACAGCGCGACGACGCCCGTCGATCCGCGCGTGGTCGACAAGATGGTGCCGTATCTGCGCGAGCAGTTCGGCAATCCGGCGTCGCGCAGCCACGCGTACGGCTGGGATGCGGAGCGGGCGGTGGAAGAGGCGCGCGAGCAGGTGGCGGCGCTCGTGAACGCGGATCCGCGCGAAATCATCTGGACCTCGGGCGCGACCGAATCGGACAATCTCGCGATCAAGGGCGCGGCGCATTTCTACCAGGGCAAGGGCAAGCACATCATCACGGTGAAGACCGAGCACAAGGCCGTGCTCGATACCTGCCGCGAACTCGAGCGCGAAGGCTTCGAGGTGACCTACCTGGACGTCAAGGACGACGGCCTGATCGACCTCGAGGTGTTCAAGGCCGCGCTGCGCCCGGACACGATCCTGGTGTCGGTGATGCACGTGAACAACGAGATCGGCGTGGTCCAGGACATCGAGACCATCGGCGAGATCTGCCGCGCCAAGGGCATCGTGTTCCACGTCGACGCCGCGCAGTCCACCGGCAAGGTCGGCATCGACCTCGCGAAGCTGAAGGTCGACCTGATGTCGTTCTCGGCGCACAAGACCTACGGCCCGAAGGGCATCGGCGCGCTCTACGTGCGCCGCAAGCCGCGCGTGCGGATCGAGGCGCAGATGCACGGCGGCGGCCACGAGCGCGGCGTGCGCTCGGGCACGCTGGCGACGCACCAGATCGTCGGCATGGGCGAGGCCTTCCGCATCGCCCGCGAGGAAATGGCGGTCGAGAACGAGCGCGTGCGCGCGCTGCGCGACAAGCTGCTGCGCGGCCTGTCGCAGATCGAGGAAACCTATGTGAACGGCGACATGGAGCACCGTGTCCCGCACAATCTGAACATCAGCTTCAACTTCGTCGAAGGCGAGTCGCTGATCATGGCGATCAAGGATGTCGCCGTGTCGTCGGGCTCGGCCTGCACCTCGGCCTCGCTGGAACCGTCCTACGTGCTGCGCGCGCTGGGCCGTAACGACGAACTCGCGCATAGCTCGATCCGCTTCACGGTCGGCCGCTTCACCACCGAGGCCGATGTCGACTACGTGATCAACCTGTTGCAGGGCAAGATCGCCAAGCTGCGCGACCTGTCGCCGCTCTGGGAAATGCACAAGGACGGGATCGATCTGTCGACGATCGAGTGGGCCGCACACTGAACGAAGGTTGCGCGGCCCAGTGCCGCGCGCACGCAACGTATCAAGGAGTCGAATCATGTCTTACAGCAACAAGGTTCTGGATCACTACGAAAACCCGCGCAACGTCGGTTCCTTCTCGAAGGACGACGACGCGGTCGGTACGGGCATGGTCGGCGCGCCGGCCTGCGGCGACGTGATGAAGCTGCAGATCCGTGTCGGTTCGGACGGCGTGATCGAAGACGCGAAGTTCAAGACCTACGGCTGCGGCTCGGCGATCGCCTCGAGCTCGCTGGTCACCGAGTGGGTGAAGGGCAAGACGCTGGACCAGGCGCTGGCCATCAAGAACACGCAGATCGCCGAGGAACTGGCGCTGCCGCCGGTGAAGATCCACTGCTCGATTCTCGCGGAAGACGCGATCAAGGCGGCGGTGGCCGATTACCGCAAGCGTCACGACGCGACCGCGGAAGACGGCCAGGCCGCGTAAGCGGCGGCGCGGGATGGACGCCCGCGCCTGAACGCAGTGCGCCGCGAGAAGGACGAGCGGCGAGGTTTATCGAGGCACGACGCCCGCGCGCGGCGCGGGCGACCAGGAACATCATGGCAATCACACTGACCGAAAAAGCAGCGCAACACGTGCAGAAGTACCTGACGCGACGCGGCAAGGGGCTGGGCCTGCGGCTCGGCGTGCGCACCACCGGCTGCTCGGGCCTGGCCTATAAGCTCGAGTATGTCGACGACGTGGCGACCGAGGATCAGGTGTTCGAGAGCCATGGCGTGAAGGTGGTGGTCGATCCGAAGAGCCTCGCCTATATCGACGGCACCGAGCTCGACTTCGCGCGCGAGGGCTTGAACGAAGGCTTCAAGTTCAACAACCCGAACGTCAAGGACGAGTGCGGCTGCGGCGAGTCGTTCCGCGTCTGAGGACGCACCGCGCGCAGCGGGCCACAGGCGGCATTGGCCGCCTTTTTCTTGTGCGGACCGCTTCCACCTGCACCATCGACCACCAGGCCTTGGGCATCACGCGATGATTTCGCTGAAAGACAGCTATTTCGAACTCTTTCACCTGCCGACGCAGTTCGCGCTCGACGCCGGTGCGCTCGACGCCGCGTATCGCGCGGTGCAGTCCGAGGTGCATCCGGATCGCTTCGCGGCGGCCGGCGACGCGCAAAAGCGCATCGCGATGCAATGGGCCACGCGCGCCAACGAGGCTTACCAGACGCTGCGCGATCCGCTGAAGCGCGCGATCTACCTGCTGTCGCTGCGCGAGGTCGAGGTCGGCGCCGAGAACAACACGGCGATGGAGCCGGCCTTCCTGATGCAGCAGATGGAATGGCGCGAGGCGATCGAGGATGCGGCCGGCGCGAGGAATGTCGATGCGCTCGACGCGCTGCTCGGCGAATTGCGCGAGGAAAAGCGCGCGCGGCTCGACAAGCTCGCGGCCCTGCTCGACAGCGGCTCGAACCAGGGCGCGGCCGAGGCCGTGCGCCAATTGATGTTCATCGAGCGGGTGGCCGCCGAAGTGACGACGCAGATCGAGCGTCTCGAAGATTAACCGAGCGGGGCCGCGCTCGGGCGCGGCGCGCGAAGCAAGCGGGGCCTGTGCCCCTCACCGAATACAGCGATGGCTTTACTGCAAATCTCCGAACCCGGCATGGCACCCGCGCCGCATCAGCGGCGCCTGGCAGTCGGCATCGATCTCGGCACGACGAATTCGCTCGTCGCGTCGGTGCGCAACAGCGTGGCCGAGGTGCTGCCCGACGACGAAGGCCGCGCGCTGCTGCCTTCCGTGGTCCGCTACCTCGAGAAGGGCGGGCGCCGCATCGGTTACGCGGCCAAGGAGGCCGCGGCCAGCGATCCGCGCAACACGATCGTCTCGGTCAAACGTTTCATGGGCCGCGGCAAGGCCGAGGTCGAGCACGCGGCCAACGCGCCCTACGACTTCGTCGACGCGCCGGGCATGGTGCAGATCCGCACCATCGACGGCGTGAAGAGCCCCGTCGAGGTCTCGGCCGAGATTCTCGCCACGCTGCGCCAGCGCGCCGAGGACACGCTCGGCGATGACCTGGTGGGCGCCGTGATCACCGTGCCGGCCTATTTCGACGACGCGCAACGCCAGGCCACCAAGGACGCGGCGCGGCTGGCCGGCCTGAACGTGCTGCGCCTGCTCAACGAACCGACCGCGGCCGCGATCGCCTACGGGCTCGACAACGGCGCGGAAGGTCTCTATGCCGTCTACGACCTGGGCGGCGGCACCTTCGACCTGTCGATCCTGAAACTGACCAAGGGCGTGTTCGAGGTCCTCGCGGCGGGCGGCGATTCCGCCCTCGGCGGCGACGATTTCGACCACGCCCTGTTCGCGCATGTGCTCGCCGCGGCGGGTATCGAGCGCGCCGCGCTGTCGGCCGAGGACGTGCGGGCGTTGCTCGACCGTTCGCGCGCCGTGAAGGAAGCGCTGAGCGACGCGCCCGAGGCGGCCTTCGAGATGACGCTGTCGACCGGCGCGACGATCGCCCAGACGATTTCCGCCGAGACCTTCGCCGGGCTGGTCGAGCCGCTGGTCGCGCGCACGCTCGCGCCGACCCGCAAGGCACTGCGCGACGCGCAGGTCACGCCGGCCGAGATCAAGGGCGTGGTGCTGGTGGGCGGCGCGACGCGCATGCCGGTGATCCGCGCGGCCGTCGAGCGTTTCTTCGGCCAGCCGCCGCTGATCAATCTCGATCCGGACCAGGTGGTCGCGCTCGGCGCGGCCGTGCAGGCCGACCTGCTGGCCGGCAACCGCGCCAACGGCGACGACTGGCTGCTGCTCGACGTGATCCCGCTGTCGCTCGGCGTCGAGACCATGGGCGGCCTGGTCGAGAAGATCATTCCGCGCAACTCGACCATCCCGGTGGCACGCGCGCAGGAATTCACCACCTTCAAGGACGGCCAGACCGCGATGGCGATCCACGTGGTGCAGGGCGAACGCGAACTGGTGGCCGATTGCCGTTCGCTGGCGCGCTTCGAGCTGCGTGGCATTCCGCCGATGTCGGCCGGCGCGGCGCGAATCCGCGTGACCTACCAGGTCGACGCCGACGGCCTGCTGTCGGTGTTCGCGCGCGAGCAGCATTCCGGCGTGGAGGCCTCGGTGGTGGTGAAGCCGTCCTACGGCCTGGCCGACGACGACATCGCGAAGATGCTGGAAGACAGCTTCAAGACCGCCGACATCGACATGCGCGCGCGCGCGCTGCGCGAGGCGCAGGTCGAGGCGCAACGCATCGCCGAGGCGACCGAGGCGGCGCTCGCGGTGGACGCGGACCTGCTCGACACCGAGGAGCGCGCGGCGATCGACGCGCTGATCACCAAGCTGCGCGCGCTGGCGGGCGGCGAGGACACCGATGCGATCGACGCGGCGACCAAGGCGCTGGCCGAGGGCACCGACGAATTCGCGGCACGGCGGATGGACAAGAACATCCGTCGCGCGCTCGCGGGCCGCAAGCTCGACGAGATCTGAAACAACGGCATCGCGCCGGCGTGCGCGATGCGAAGCGGCGCGGCGCGCCATCGATGAAACACGGAACCGACATGCCCCAACTGGTAGTTTTGCCCCACGTCGAACTGTGCCCGGACGGCGCGGTGATCGACGCGACGCCCGGCAAGAGCATCTGCGACAACCTGCTCGACAACGGCATCGAGATCGAGCATGCCTGCGAGAAATCCTGCGCCTGCACGACCTGCCACGTGATCGTGCGCGAAGGCTTCAACGAGCTGGCGCCCTCCGAGGAAGACGAGGACGACCTGCTCGATCGCGCCTGGGGGCTGGAGCCGCAATCGCGCCTGTCGTGCCAGGCGATCGTGACCGAGGAATCGGACCTGGTGGTCGAGATCCCCAAGTACACGATCAATCACGCCAAAGAGAATCACTGACCCGTTCAGGAGGTGCGACGATGAAATGGACTGATTCGCGCGAGATCGCGATTGCGCTCGCCGACAAGTTTCCCGATGTGGATCCGAAGACGATCCGCTTCACCGATCTGCGCCAATGGGTACTCGAGCTCGACGGCTTCGACGACGAGCCCGAGCGTTCGGGCGAGAAGATCCTCGAGGCGATCCAGTTGCACTGGATCGACGAATCCGACTTCGACGACGAATGACGTGGACTCGGGCCGCCGGATCGGGCCCGACGATGCAGGAGAAAAAACGGCTCGCGCCCTTCGAGGGGCGCGAGCCGTTTTCACATGGGCGGCGGCCGAGAAGCTGCCGCGCCCGATCAGCCAGCCGCCAGCGTACCGTGCTCGATGTGCACGCGCTGACCTTCGCCGAACGGCGGCGGGTTGCGGTAGGTGAAGCTGCGTTCCGTGCCGTTTTCCATGCGCACGCGCACGTGGTAGTCGGTGGTGCTGCGCACGCGCTTCTCGATCGAGTTGCCGGCCAGGCCGCCGCCGAGCGCGCCAATGATGGTCATCGCGGTGCGGCCGCCGCCGCGGCCGAACTGGTTGCCGAGCAGGCCGCCCGCGGCGGCGCCGCCGACCGCTCCGATCCCCGTGCCTTGGCCGGGCGTGCGCGTCTCGGTGATGGCCACCACGGTGCCGCAGGTATGGCAGACCGAGGCCTGCGAGGGCTGGGCAGCCTGTTGCGCATATTGCGGCGGCTGCGGCGCGGCCTGTGCCGGCGCGCGCGCGGCGGCGACCTGGGCCGGTGCCGGCTGCGGCGCGGCTTGGGCAGTAGCCTGCGCCTGTTGCTGTTGGGCTTGCGTCGGCTGGGCCTGCGGCGCGGCGATGCCGGCCGTGGCATTGGCGGGCGCGGCGGTGGTGTCGACGGCGGCCGGCGGCGTGTCGGTCGGCGCGGTCGTGCCGCCGGCCTTCGGGAACACGCCGGTGATGGCGGCGGTGGCGGCGAGGCTGGCCACGATCACAGCGCCGGCGGCGGTCGCGATCAGCGGATGAAGACGTTTGCGCGGTGTAGACGTAGCGTTGTTCGGGTTGTCCATTTCTGCTCTCCAGCGCACTTCGTGTGCGTTATTTTCTATCGACAAGTGTCGATCAATCGATGTGGAGGCAGCGTATCAAGTTGTAACGATTGATGCGCGCACGGACCGCCAGGCGGTCGTGGCGGGGCTTGGAAGTGCAGATGCCGCCGGTGCGGCGCGAGGCGGACGTAGCAAGGCGCATGCGCCGGCAACGGGCAATTTTACGTGCCGTTACAAAGCTGTCGATTGGATGACGCAGGAGAGGCAGGGGCGGGGAAACGGGCGGCGCACGATGCGCCGCCGCGCGGGGCAGGGCCGCCGCCGGCGGGCGGCCCTTCGAGGACGCGGCTCAGTCCTCGCGGCGCAGGTGCGGGAACAGCAGCACGTCGCGGATCGTCGGGCTGTCGGTCAGCAGCATCACCAGGCGGTCGATGCCGATGCCGCAGCCGCCGGTCGGGGGCATGCCGTATTCGAGTGCGCGGATGTAGTCGGCGTCGAAGTACATCGCTTCCTCGTCGCCGGCATCCTTCTGGTCGACCTGCTTCTTGAAGCGCGCGGCCTGGTCTTCCGGATCGTTGAGCTCGGAGAAGCCGTTGGCGATCTCGCGGCCCGTCATGAACAGCTCGAAGCGCTCGGTGACGCCGGGCATCGCATCCGATTCGCGCGCCAGCGGCGAGACCTCGACCGGGTAGTCGATGATGAAGGTCGGCTCCCAGAGCTGCGCCTCGGCGGTTTCCTCGAACAGCGCGAGCTGCAGCGCGCCGAGGCCGGCGTTCAGGAAGGCCGGTTGGCCGACGTCGACGCCGAAGCGCTTGAGCTCGGTGCGCAGGAAGGCCACGTCGGCCAGTTGCGCGTCGCTGTAGTCGGGTGCGTACTTCTGGATCGCCTGCTTGATGGTGAGACGATGGAAGGGCTTGGCGAGGTCGAGCTCGCGGCCCTGGTACTGGATCGTCGCGGTGCCGAGCGAATCGACCGCCGCCTGGCGGATCACCTGCTCGGTGAAATCCATCATCCAGCGGTAGTCGGTATAGGCCGCGTAGAACTCCATCATCGTGAATTCCGGGTTGTGGCGCGGCGAGACGCCCTCGTTGCGGAAATTCCGGTTGATCTCGAACACTCGCTCGAAGCCGCCCACCACCAGCCGCTTCAGGTAGAGCTCGGGCGCGATGCGCAGGAACATCTCCATGTCGAGCGCGTTGTGGTGCGTGACGAAGGGCTTGGCCGTCGCGCCGCCGGGGATCGGGTGCAGCATCGGCGTCTCGACTTCCATGAAGTCCGCATCCGCCATGAACTTGCGGATCGAGGCGATCGCCTTGGTGCGGGCGCGGAAGGTGTTGCGCGTCTCGGGCGTGACGATCAGGTCGACGTAGCGCTGCCGGTAGCGCATCTCCTGGTCGGCCAGGCCGTGGAACTTGTCCGGCAGCGGGCGCAGCGCCTTGGCCAGCAGGCGCAGCTCGGTGCACTTGACCGACAGCTCGCCCTTGTTGGTGCGAAACAGCACGCCGCTCGCGGCGACGATGTCGCCCAGGTCCCACTTCTTGAACGCGTCGTAGGTCTCGGTGCCGACATCGGCGGGCGTGACGAAGAACTGGATCTGGCCCGAACCGTCCTGGACCGTCGCGAAGCTGGCCTTGCCCATCACGCGGCGCAGCATCATCCGGCCGGCCAGCTTGACCTCGAGCGGCTTGGCCTCGAGCGCGTCCTTGTCGGCCTCGGCGTAGTCCGCCTGCAGGTCGGCCGCGTGGTGGGTCGGCTGGAAGTCGTTCGGATAGGCGACGCCTTGCTCGCGCAGCGCGCGCAGCTTCTCGCGGCGCTCGGCGATGAGCTGGTTGTCGTCGGTCGCGGGCGCGGCCTGCTGCGGTTGGGTCGGTTCGGTCATGATGGTCGGAATTCGATGGGTGACACGGATGCGGCGTGTGACGGGTGCGGCGGATGCGGCAGGTCGGGCCGGTGCTGCTGCGCGCCCGGGCCGGCCGGGCACGGTTTCCGCGATGCTCGCGCGCGAGGCGCGGCGGCACCGCGGAAAGGGAGTGGCGCGAGGCGCCGCCCCCGGGCGATCAGACGCCCTGTTTCAGGCTCGCACCGATGAAATCGTCGAGATCGCCGTCGAGCACGGCGCGCGTATTGCTCATTTCGACATTGGTGCGCAGGTCCTTCACGCGGCTCTGGTCGAGCACGTAGGAGCGGATCTGGTGGCCCCAGCCCACGTCCGTCTTGCTCGATTCGAGCTTGTCCTGCTCGGCCTGGCGCTTGCGCATCTCGGCTTCATACAGACGCGACTTCAGCATCGCCATCGCCTCGGCGCGGTTGCGGTGCTGCGAGCGGTCGTTCTGGCACTGGACCACGATCCCGGTCGGCATGTGCGTGATACGCACCGCGGAGTCGGTCTTGTTGATGTGCTGGCCGCCCGCGCCCGAGGCGCGGTAGGTGTCGATGCGCAGGTCGGCCGGGTTGACCTCGACCTCGATCGAATCGTCGATCTCCGGATAGACGAACACCGACGAGAACGAGGTGTGACGTCCGCCCGAGGAATCGAACGGCGACTTGCGCACCAGGCGGTGGATGCCGGTCTCGGTGCGCAGGAAGCCGTAGGCGTAGTCGCCCGTGACCTTGATGGTGGCGTTCTTGATGCCGGCCACGTCGCCGTCGGACTCTTCCAGTACCTCGGTCTTGAAGCCCTTGCGCTCGCAGTAGCGCAGGTACTGGCGCAGCAGCATCGAGGCCCAATCGCAGGCCTCGGTGCCGCCGGCGCCGGCCTGGATGTCGATGAAGCAGTTGTTCGGATCGGCCGGGTTGGAGAACATCCGGCGGAATTCGATCTCGGCGACACGCTTCTCGAGCTCGGCGGCCTCGCCCTCGCTCGCCAGCAGCGTGTCCTCGTCGTTTTCCTCGCGCGCGAGTTCGAACAGATCCTGCGCGTCGCGCAGGTCGCCGTCGAGCGTGGTCAGCGTCGTCACGACGCCTTCCAGCGATTTCTTCTCGCGACCGAGCGCCTGGGCGTTCTTCGAATCGTTCCAGACGTTCGGGTCTTCGAGTTCCTTGTTGACTTCGGCTAGACGCGCGGACTTGGCGTCGTAGTCAAAGATACCCCCGTAGCTCGCCCGCGCGCCGGCGCAGGTCCGCGAGAGAGCTTTCGATCGCGTTGAGGCGTTCCGCTTCCATGGTGATGATCGCTTTTCCGGCTTCGTGAAAAGGCGAAATTATAGCCGATCGGGGGGCTCGGCCGGTAGGCGCGCCGGGGCCGCGAGCGCGCGAGCCGCCGGTATTTGCCGGGAAATCGGCTGGAAATCGGCTGGAAATCGGCTGGAAATCGGGGGAAAGCGCCTGGAAAACGGTGGCGGATCGCGTTGCTGGAGTAGGGCCGGGCGCGATCGACCGCGGCGGGGCCCGGCCTCGCGCCGCCGACCCGCGCGCCGCGCGTTGCCGTATCAGGCCGCGTGCTCGACGATCAGTTGCACGCGCGTCACGCCGTTCCAGGTGTCGCTGGCGAGGCGGTAGGCGACGGTGGCGTGCGCCGGCAGCGGCTCGGTGTGGTTGAACCAGATCGCGCCGAAGCGCTGGCGGCCGCGCGCGAGCTGCAGCTTCAGGTGCTTGTCCTTGACCAGCGCCTGCGAGGCCACCTCGAACTCGCCCGAGAACAGCGGCGCAGGGAAACCCTGGCCCCAGACCGCGCCATCGAGCAGTTCGACGAACTGCGGCGTGAAATAGGCATCCTCGAGATCGCCGTCGGTCTCCAGCACGCGCGAGAGCGCCTCCTCGGACAGCCATTCGCGCGCCACCGCCTCGAAGGCGGCGGCGAAGCGCGGCACCTTGTCGGTCTCGAGCGTGACGCCGGCGGCCATCGCGTGGCCGCCGAAGGTCACCAGCAGGTCCGGTTCGCGCTTGGAGACCAGGTCCAGCGCGTCGCGCAGGTGGAAGCCGGGGATCGAGCGGCCCGAGCCCTTGACGCGCGCGCCGCTCTCGTCGGCGTGCGCGAAGGTGAACGAGGGGCGGTGGAACTTCTCCTTGAGCCGGCCCGCGACGATACCGATCACGCCCTGGTGCCAGTCGGGGTTGAACAGCGTGATGGTGGCCGCCTCGGCCGGATCGACCTGGGCCAGGTCGGCCAGTGCCTGCTGCTGCATGCCGGCCTCGATCTCGCGGCGCTCGCGATTCATGGTGTCGAGCTGCTGGGCCAGCTCCCAGGCGCGGCCGATGTCGTCGGTGGTCAGGCATTCGATGCCGAGCGACATGTCGGACAGGCGGCCCGCCGCGTTCAGGCGCGGGCCCAGGCCGAAGCCGAGATCGAAGGCCGAGGCCGAGCGGGCCTCGCGCGCGGCGGCGCGAAACAGCGCGGCGATGCCGGGCTGCATGCGGCCCTTCCGGATGCGCTGCAGGCCCTGCGCGACCAGCACGCGGTTGTTGCCGTCCAGGCGCACCACGTCGGCCACCGTGCCCAGCGCGACCAGATCGAGCAGCCCGTCCAGGCGCGGCTCGGGCCGGGCATCGTCGAAGGCGCCGCGGCGGCGCAGCTCGGCGCGCAGCGCCAGCAGCACATAGAACATCACGCCGACCCCGGCGATGTGCTTGCTCGGGAATTCGCAGCCGGGCTGGTTCGGGTTGACGATGGCGCGCGCCGCGGGCAGCGTCGCGCCGGGCAGGTGGTGGTCGGTGACCAGCACGTCGATGCCGAGCGCGTTGGCGGCGGCCACGCCGTCGACGCTGGCGATGCCGTTGTCGACCGTGATCAACAGTTCTGGCCGGCGCGCGGCGGCCAGCTTGACGATCTCGGGCGTGAGGCCGTAGCCGTATTCGAAGCGGTTCGGCACCAGGTAGTCGATCGAGGCGCCGAGCATGCGCAGGCCGCGCACCGCCACCGCGCAGGCGGTGGCGCCGTCGCAGTCGTAGTCGGCCACCACCAGCATGCGCTTGCGCGCCGCCAGCGCGTCGGCCAGCAGCACCGCCGCGTCCTCGCAGCCCTTCAGGCTGGCGGGCGGCACGAGCCGCGCCAGGGCGGTCTCGATGTCCTCGGGGCAGGTGACGCCGCGCGCGGCATACAGGCGCGCGAGGACGGGATGCAGGCCGTGGCGGGCGAGCGCCTCGGCGTCGGCGGGGGAGGCTTGGCGGGTGACGAGTCGGGTCATGCGGATGGCTTATTCGAACAGGGAGGCGAGCGCGCGGCGTCGCCAGAATTTGCGGAGGTCGCCCCGCGTCACGGCGAGTGTGGTGGCGCCGGTGTCGCCGCACAGCGTGAAGCTCAGCTCGCGCAGCACGCCGGCGCGCAGCGCCTCGAGCGCCGGCGCGAACCAGTCGCGCTCGAGCGTGTCGAGCGCTTCGCGCCAGGTCGCCCAGTCCTGCTGGATGAAGGGCACCGTCAGCGCATCGAGTTCGAGCAGGGTGGCGCGGGCGGCCTCGTCCTCGCCGGGGGCACCGGCCAGCGCGGCAAACGCGGCCGGCGGCGCATCCACCGGCACCTGGGCGGCGAGCGCGAGGCCGCGCGTGGCGCAGTCCGTCGACAGCACGCGCGCGAACGGGCTGCTCACGGGCCGCAGCCGGCCCTGGCCGTGGAACCAGATCGAGTTCGCGGTGAACTGGCCGCGCGCCTCGCGCGTCTCGTTGACGGCGTGGCCGAACCAGGCCATCTGCACTTCGTTCTGCAGCTTCATCCACAGCCGCGAGCGCTCGCCGGTGCGGGCCTCGTGCGGCAGCCAGATCTCGATGTTGCGGCCGCTCGCGCGTAGCGGCGCGGCGCCGGCCAGCGCGGCCAGCGATTCGCTCGACAAGTACCAGCGCCGCGGATCGGGCGCCTGCAATTGCACGCCCAGTTCCTCGACCAGCGGGCGCGCGACCTCGAGCAGGGCGGCGGCCTCGGCGGCCGGCAGCTCGAGCGAGGACGGATCGATCAGCACCAGGTGGTCGGTGGCGATCTGCACGTGCACCGGCTCGACGCAGGCCCAGGACGCGTCGCCTGGCGTGCCGCCGTCGGCCAGCAGCATGTACGGCGCGAGCGGCGCGTCGTCGTCGGCGTCTCCCTGGTTCGCGCCGAAGCGCGCGGCCAGCCAGCGCTGATGCGGCAGCGTGCGCTGGAAGTCCTCGCCGGCGCTGCGCTCGACCAGGCGCGCGCGGGCCAGCAGGGCGGCCAGCGCCGGGCTGGCCAGGTCGTGCAGCGACGAGGCGGCATCGGCGGCGGACGGCAGCGCGAACGGCAACAGGAAGTGGAGGCGGCGGGGCGGAGGCAGGGCTGGCATGATGGTGCGCATTGTAGGGCAAGTAGGGCAAACGGCTCGCGCGGGCGGCACCGATCGCGTCCCGATGTTGTCGGCCGCTGCCTCGCGAGCGCCGCCCGGCTTGGCTTTGCCCTCGATCGAGAGGCGCCGCGCGGCGCGTGCCGTGCCCGCGCTTTTTCAGGGACGGTTAAGCAATGTATGGCAAACTTCGCGCGTGATCGGCGGCGCCTCCCCAAGGACGGCGGCGTCGATGCGAGCGGCGGCGCCTGCGGGCCGCCCGCCGCGCCCCGGCCCGCGCCCCCCGCGCGGGCCGGGCGATTCAGGGCCGGTGCCGGCCGCCGCAACCAGTGAAAAGGACAGGCTTGAAACTCCCGTACGAATGGCAGATCGGCTGGCGCTACACGCGCGCCGGCAAACGCACGACCGGCAACGGTTTCATCTCCTTCATCGCCGCCGTCTCGATGCTCGGCATCGCGCTCGGCGTGGCGGCCCTGATCGTGGTGCTGTCGGTGATGAACGGCTTCCAGAAGGAGGTGCGCGACCGCATGCTGTCGGTGCTGGCGCACGTCGAGATCTTCTCGCCGACCGGCTCGATGCCCGACTGGCAACTGACCGCCAACGAGGCGCGCCGCAACCCGGAAGTGATCGGCTCGGCGCCCTATGTGGAGGCACAGGCCCTGCTCACGCGCCAGGATGCCGTCAGCGGCGTGCTGCTGCGCGGCGTCGATCCGACGCTGGAGCCGCAGGTGACCGACATCGCCAAGGACATGAAGGCCGGCTCGCTGGCCGCCCTGCAGCCGGGCCAGTTCGACGTCGTGCTCGGCACCGCGCTGGCCAGCAATCTCGGCGTGTCGGTCGGCGACAAGGTCACCATGTTCGTGCCCGAGGGCACCGTCACGCCGGCCGGCATGCTGCCGCGGGTGAGGCAGTTCACGGTGGTCGGCATCTTCGAGTCGGGGCATTACGAATACGACAGCACGCTGGCGATGATCGACATCCAGGACGCGCAGAAGCTGTTCCGGCTGCCGGCGCCGACCGGCGTCAGGCTGCGGCTCAAGGACATGCAGCGCGCGCCCGAGGTGGCGGTGCAACTGTCGCATTCGCTTTCGGGCGATCTCTATATCCGCGACTGGACCCAGCAGAACAAGACCTGGTTCTCGGCGGTGAAGATCGAGAAGCGCATGATGTTCATCATCCTGACGCTGATCATCGCGGTGGCCGCCTTCAACCTGGTGTCCTCGCTGGTGATGACGGTCACCAACAAGCAGGCCGACATCGCGATCCTGCGCACGCTAGGCGCGCAGCCCGGCTCGATCATGAAGATCTTCGTGGTGCAGGGCGTGACGGTGGGTTTCGTCGGCACGCTCTCGGGCGTGGCGCTCGGCAGCCTGATCGCCTGGAGCATCCCCTGGCTGATCCCGATGATCGAGCATGCCTTCGGCGTGCAGTTCTTGCCGCCCTCGGTCTACTTCATCAGCGAGCTGCCTTCCGAGCTGGTGGCCGGCGACGTGGCCAAGATCGGCGTGATCGCCTTCGTGCTGTCGGCGGTGGCCACCCTCTATCCGAGCTGGCGCGCCGCCAAGGTGCGCCCGGCCGAGGCGCTGCGCTATGAATGAGCGGCTCGCGCAACCGGCCATGAACCCGAACTCAACAGGAAACCCGCGCATGCGCGAAACCGTGCTCGAAGCCAGCGGCATCACCAAATCGTTCCAGCAGGGCGGGCTCGACGTGCGCGTGCTGGCCGACGCTTCCGTCACCGTCCATCGCGGCGAGAAGCTGGCGGTCGTGGGCGCCTCGGGCTCGGGAAAGAGCACCCTGCTGCACGTGCTGGGCGGGCTCGACGAACCGGGCACCGGCGAGGTCTCGCTGCTCGGCAAGCCCTTCACGCGGCTCGGCGAGCGCGAGCGCAACGAACTGCGCAATCGCGCGCTGGGTTTCGTCTACCAGTTCCATCACCTGCTGCCCGAGTTCTCGGCGCTCGACAATGTCGCGATGCCGCTGCGGATCCGCCGGCTCAGTGCGGCCGAGGCACGTCACGATGCGCAGGAAATGCTGGAGCGTGTCGGCCTCGGCCATCGCGCCCGGCATCGCCCGGGCGAACTGTCGGGCGGCGAGCGCCAGCGCGTGGCCGTGGCGCGCGCGCTGGTCACCAAGCCGGCCTGCGTGCTGGCCGACGAGCCCACCGGCAATCTCGACGGCTCGACCGCCGACAATGTCTTCAACCTGATGCTCGAACTGTCGCGCACGCTCGACACCAGCTTCGTGATCGTCACGCACGATCCCGAGCTGGCCGGGCGCTGCGACCGCATCCTGCGGCTGCGCGACGGCGTGCTGCACGAGGAGCCGGCGGTGCCGGTCTGAGCCGATGTGGATCGACACGCACTGCCATCTCGATGCCGGTGAATTCGACGCGGACCGCGAGGCCGTGGTCGATGCGGCGGCGGATGCGGGCGTGTCGGGCATCGTGATCCCGAGCATCGGGCGCGACAACTTCGAGACGGTGCGCGAGCTCGCGCATCGCACCGCCGGCGGCAGCTACGCGCTCGGCATCCATCCGCTCTACACGCCCGGCGCCCGCGACGAGGATCTCGACCGGCTGCGCATGGAGATCGAGGCGAGCCTGGACGATCCGCGCTTCGTCGCGATCGGCGAGATCGGGCTCGACTACTTCGTCGAGGGGCTCGACAACCCGCGGCAGGAGCACTTCTACTACGAGCAACTGAAGTTCGCGCGCGAATTCGAGCTGCCGGTGCTCTGCCACGTGCGCAAGTCGCAGGATCGCGTGCTGGCGGGGCTGCGGCGCTTCGGGGTGCGGCGCGGCATCGCCCATGCCTTCAACGGCAGCTTCCAGCAGGCCGAGGCCTTCATCGCGCAGGGCCTGCACCTGGGCTTCGGCGGCAACGTGACCTTCGAGCGCGCGCGGCAGATTCGCCGGCTCGCCGAGCAGTTGCCGATCGAGGCGCTGGTGGTCGAGACCGACGCGCCCGACATCGCCCCCGAATGGATCTACAAGCAGCGCAACACGCCCGACCAGGTGCCGCGCATCGGCGAGGCGATCGCCGCCTTGCGCGGCAGCGAGCCCGAGGCCATCGCGCGGGCGACCACCGCCAATGCGCATGCGGCGATGCCCAGGCTGCGTCCGCTTGCCTGATTTTCCCCGCCTGATTTTCCGTTCCTGACATAGCCCGTTCGGCCGGCTCGATCGCCGGATCGATCCGGCGCGCCTGTCGATCCGCATAATCGTCGACGGGAGATGCCGAGCGTTCGGCGCGCGAGGGCCGACATGCCGATGCGGGAGATCTGGATCGCGTTCGCGCTGGGTGTCGTGATGCTGCAGCGGCAGGCTCGCCTGCCCGGCGTGGCCGAGGCGGGCGCGGCGCTGGGCGTGGTGGCGCTGCTGCTCGCGCTGATCGTGATGGTTCGTCGGGCGGCTTCGTCGTGCGGCGCGCGATGGGCGACCAGCCTGATCGTGCTCCTGCTGGCCGCGCTGGCCGGTCATGGCTATACCGCAATGCGCGCGCACCTGCGCCTGGCCGACGACCTGCCGCTCGAATGGCAGCGGCGCGAGGTGCTCGTCACGGGCGTGGTGCGCGGCCTGCCGGCGCGCGATGCGCAAGGGCAGCGCTTCCTGCTCGACGTCGACGGCCACGATACGGGGCTGCTCCGTTTCCCGGCGCGGCTGCGCCTGTCCTGGATCCGCTACGACCGGCGCGAGGCGGCGCCGCCCGAAGTGCGGCCCGGCGAGCGCTGGCGCCTGCGGGTGCGCCTGAAGCGTCCGCACGCCAATGCCAACGCCGGCCTGCGCGATGCCGAGGCGGCCTGGCTCGCGGGCGGGATTCGCGCGCTGGGTTACGTGTCCTCGTCGCGCGATGCCTCGCGTCTCGACGCGAGTCCACGCGATGCGGCCGCCGTGGTGGACCGGTTGCGCCATCGCGTGCGGGAGCGGATCCGCGCGGTGCTCGACGGCGCGCCGCATGCGGGCATCGTCATCGCGCTGGCGATCGGCGCGCAGGACGATATCGCCGAGCTCGACCGGCAGGTGCTGCGCGCCACCGGCACCAGTCACCTGGTGGCGATCTCGGGCCTGCATATCGGCATGGTCGGCGCGCTGGCCGCCTGGCTGGCCGCCGCGTTCTGGCGGCGCGGCAGCGTGCGCGGCATGGCCTTGCCCCTGTGGCTGCCGGCGCCGCATGCCGGCGCCTGGGCGGCGATCGCGGGGGCAGGCTGCTACGCCGCGCTGGCCGGCTTCAACGTGCCGGCGCAGCGCGCCTGGTGGATGCTGGCCGTGGCCTGCCTGGCCTATTTGTCGGGCCGGTCGATCGCTCCCTCGACCACGCTCGCCGCGGCGCTCGGCTGCGTGCTGCTGGCCGATCCCTGGGCCGTGCTGATGCCGGGCTTCTGGCTGTCGTTCGGGGCGGTGGCGGTGATCCTGTTCGCCGTGTCGGGGCGCGCGGCGCGGCCCTGGCCGGCGGACGAGCCGGCTGCCGTGGAAGCGGGTGGCCTGGATCCGGGCGGCACGCGGCAGCACCTGCGCCGCGCGGCGGCGCGCCTGGTTCGTGTCGGCGCGAACGGCGCGCGCGTGCAATACGCCGTCACGCTCGGTCTCGCGCCGTTCACCGTGGTCTGGTTCGGCCAGGTTCCGCTGGCCGGCGCGCTGGCGAATGCGTTCGCGATCCCCTGGGTCGGCTCGCTCGTCACGCCGATCGTGCTGGCCGGCATGGCGTTGCCGGCGCCGTTCGACGCGCTGGCCTTGCGGGCCGCGCATGCGCTGCTCACCGCCATGTTCGCGCTGTTCGAGGCGATGCCGGCCGGGCTGGCGGCGGTGGCCGAGATGCCGTCGCCATCCTGGTTCGCCTTGCTCGCCGCGCTGGCGGGCACCGGCTGGGCGCTGATGCCGCGCGGCTGGCCCTTGCGCTTCGCGGCGCCGCTGGCCTGGCTGCCCTTGGTGCTGCCGCCCTCGCCGGCGCCGCCCGCCGGCGCGCTCCGGCTGACCCTGCTCGATGTAGGCCAGGGCCTGGCCGTGCTGGCGGAGACGGCGCATCACCGCTTGCTGTTCGACGCCGGCCCCGGTGCCGAATCGACCCGGGCCGGCGAGCGCATCGTCGTGCCCTTCCTGCGGGCGAAGGGCATCCGTTCGCTCGACACGCTGATGATCAGCCACGCGGATGCCGATCATGCCGGCGGCGCGGCCGCCGTGCTCGAGGCCTTGCCGGTCCGGCAACTGACCGGCGGCCTGCCGCGCGATAACGCCTTGTGGGGGCTGGCGCGCGCGGCCGGGGTGGCGGACCGGCTGGCCTGCCGGGCCGGGCAGCGCTGGACCTGGGACGGCGTGCATTTCGCGGTGCTGTGGCCGCGTGCCGAGCCTGACGCGGATGCGCCGAACGCGAGCTCCTGCGTGCTGCATGTCTCGGCGGGCGGCCAGGCGGCCTTGCTGACCGGCGATATCGACACCGGGGTCGAGCGCACGCTGGTGCGCGACGAGCGCGCGGCGCTGGCGGCCGAGGTGCTGGTGGTGCCGCACCACGGCAGCCGCACCTCGTCCTGGGAGCCCTTCGTCGACGCCGTCGCGCCGCGCGCGGCCTGGTTCCCGCTCGGTCACGCCAATCGCTTCGGGCACCCGCATCCGACCGTCTGGGCGCGCTACGCCGCCCGCGGCATCGAACTCGCGCGCAGCGATCGGGACGGCGCCGTGAGCGTGATGCTGAACGATCCGTCTGAGCCGAACGGGCTGCTTGTCGAGCGCTATCGTGAACGTCATCGGCGTTACTGGATGGCGCCGTGAGCGGGCAGAGACGTCGCCGCGGATAGTCAGTAGAGGGAACCATCAAAGCGGCGAGGGCCGGCGCGATGCCAGGAAAATCAAGCGCTTATCCGATGATTTCGAAACGGCGCGGGGCAACGGCCGAGGCGCCGCCGTCGCGCTTCGCGATGGCGCGGCCCGGACGCGCTATGCTCGCTGCCATCGGCACTGGCGATCGCCTCCCCGCGCAGGCGGGGAGCGGCGAGCCCGGCCTCGACCCGGACCCACATGATGAAACCAGGAGACAGCGGCGACTTGAAGGACATCCTCCACTTCTCTCATGCGAACGGTTTTCCCGCGCCGACCTACCGGACCATCTTCGCCGAACTGGCCGACGACTACGAACTGCGCCATATCGACCGGATCGGCCACGACCGGCGCTACCCCGTGACGCGCGACTGGCCCCACCTGGTCGAGGAACTGCTGGAGTCGATCGGCCGCGACTATACGCGGCCGGTTTGGCTGGTCGGCCATTCGCTGGGCGGTTATCTATCCCTGATGGCGGCGCTGCAGAAGCCGCAATGGGTCAAGGGCGTGGTGATGCTCGACTCGCCCGTGATCGCGGGCTGGCGCAGCAGCGCGCTGCGCTTCAGCCAGTGGGCCGGCCTCGACGAGCGGCTCTCGCCGGCCGCGGCCACCCGCACGCGCCGCACGCGTTGGGCCGATCGCGAGGAGGCCTGGCGGCATTTCCACGAGAAGCCGGCCTTCGCGCGCTGGGACGAGCGGATGCTGGCCGACTACATCGACTACGGCATTCCGCAGACGGATCCCTCGGGCGAGCGCCGGCTCGCCTTCGATCGCGACATCGAATACATGATCTACCGCACCTTGCCGCACACGCTCGGCCCGCGCCTGGCGCACGGCGCGCCGGTGCCGGTCGGCTTCCTGGCCGGCACGCGCTCGCGCGAGGTGCGCCAGGTCGGGCTGGAGGCGACGCAGCGCGTCGCGCAGGGGCGCGTCGAATGGCTGGAGGGCTCGCACCTGTTCCCGATGGAGCGGCCGCTGGAGACGGCGCGCGCTTTGCAGCGCATGCTGAATACGCTGCGTTCGGTGGAGATGGCGTAGGCGGCTGTCGCGATGCGTGCGCGGCGATCGCGGGCGCGCTCGGGCAGGGCGCTGGCGCCGCAGCGGAATCTGTCGATATGCCGTCGATGCGACGCCGATACACGGGTGCTGGTGCCGTCGATGCGCCGCCGCGAACCGGCCGGCGCGGCCCGGCGGGCCGCTCTCCCGCGCCGCTCAAGGATAGG
This sequence comes from Burkholderia gladioli, assembly GCF_000959725.1. Lineage (NCBI taxonomy): Bacteria > Pseudomonadati > Pseudomonadota > Betaproteobacteria > Burkholderiales > Burkholderiaceae > Burkholderia > Burkholderia gladioli. The sequence continues at coordinate 254,431 of NZ_CP009323.1, read as the reverse complement.
GCGCGATCGGCCCGCAATTGCTGAGAGATACGCGGTCTTTACGGTATAATCCGTTTTTCCCGCGAGCATCCAGCGATGACCAAATATGTATTCGTCACCGGCGGCGTAGTTTCCTCCCTCGGCAAGGGGATTGCCGCCGCTTCTCTCGCCGCGATCCTCGAATCGCGCGGTCTGAAAGTCACCCTCCTCAAACTCGATCCGTACATCAACGTCGACCCCGGCACGATGAGCCCGTTCCAGCACGGCGAAGTGTTCGTGACGGAAGACGGCGCGGAGACCGACCTCGACCTCGGCCACTACGAGCGCTTCATCAGCACCAAGATGCGCAAGGCCAACAACTTCACGACCGGTCAGATCTACGAGTCGGTGATCCGCAAGGAACGCCGCGGCGACTACCTGGGCAAGACGGTCCAGGTGATTCCGCACATCACCAACGAGATCCAGGCCTTCATCGAGCGCGGCGCGGCGTCCGCCACTTGCGGCGAGCCGGACGTGGCGATCGTCGAGATCGGCGGCACGGTCGGCGACATCGAATCGCTGCCCTTCCTCGAGGCCGCGCGCCAGATGAGCCTGCGCCTGGGCCGCAACAGCGCCTGCTTCGTGCACCTCACCCTGGTGCCGTTCATCGCCACGGCGGGCGAGCTGAAGACCAAGCCCACCCAGCACAGCGTGCAGAAGCTGCGCGAGATCGGCATCTCGCCGCACGTGCTGCTCTGCCGTGCCGATCGCCGCATCCCCGACGACGAGTCGCAGAAGATCTCGCTGTTCTCGAACGTGCCCGAAGACGCGGTGATTTCCGTGTGGGACGTCGACAGCATCTACAAGATCCCGCAGATGCTGCACGACCAGGGCCTCGATCGCATCATCTGCGAGGAACTGAAGCTGACGGTGAAGGATGCCGACCTGGCCATGTGGGGCTCGCTGGTCGACAAGCTCGAGCACCCGCAGCACGAAGTCACGATCGGCATGGTCGGCAAGTACGTCGAGCTGACCGAATCCTACAAGTCGCTGATCGAGGCACTGCGCCACGCCTCGATCCACACCTCGACCAAGGTCAACATCGAGTATCTCGATTCGGAAGAGATCGAGGCCAAGGGCGTCGACAGCCTCAAGCATCTCGACGCCGTGCTGGTGCCGGGTGGTTTCGGCCGTCGCGGCACCGAAGGCAAGATCGCGGCGATCCGCTATGCGCGCGAGTCCAAGGTGCCGTATCTCGGCATCTGCCTGGGCATGCAGCTGGCGGTGATCGAATTCGCGCGCGACGTGGTGGGCCTGAAGGACGCCAACAGTACCGAGTTCGATCCCGAGACGCCGAACCGCGTGGTCGCGCTGATCACCGAGTGGTACGACCGCGAAGGCAAGGTCGAGAAACGCACCGAGGCCTCCGACCTGGGCGGCACCATGCGCCTGGGCTCGCAGCGTTGCCCGATCAAGGCCGGCACGCTGGCCGAGGAAATCTACGGCAGTGACGTGAACGAACGTCACCGTCACCGCTACGAGGTGAACAACCGCTTCGTGCCGCAGCTCGAGTCGGGCGGCCTGGTGATCAGCGCGCGCACGCCGAGCGAGGACCTGCCGGAAATGATGGAGCTGCCGCGCTCGATGCACCCCTGGTTCGTCGGCGTCCAGTTCCACCCGGAATTCACCTCCACGCCGCGTGACGGCCATCCTCTGTTCAAGTCGTTCGTCGAAGCCGCGCTCGCCAGCCAGCAGGCGCGTGCCGGAGTGAAAGCATGAAACTGGGCGATTTCGAAGTCGGCCTCGACCGGCCGTTCTTCCTGATCGCCGGCACCTGCGTCGTCGAATCGGAGCAGATGACGATTGACACGGCGGGCCGGCTCAAGGAAATCTGCGCGAAGCTGAACATCCCGTTCATCTACAAGTCCTCGTTCGACAAGGCCAATCGCAGCTCGGGCACCTCGTTTCGCGGCCCGGGCATGGACGAGGGGCTGCGCATCCTCTCCGAGGTCAAGCGCCAGCTCGGCCTGCCGGTGCTGACCGACGTGCACGAGGTGGACGAGATCGAGCCGGTCGCGGCGGTGGTCGACGTGCTGCAGACGCCGGCCTTCCTGTGTCGGCAGACCGACTTCATCCACGCCTGCGCGCGCTCGGGCAAGCCCGTCAACATCAAGAAGGGCCAGTTCCTCGCGCCGCACGACATGAAGAACGTGATCGACAAGGCGCGCGCGGCGGCCCGCGAGGCCGGCCTCTCCGAGGACCGCTTCATGGCCTGCGAACGCGGCGTCTCGTTCGGCTACAACAATCTCGTGTCGGACATGCGCTCGCTGGCGATCATGCGCGAGACCGGTGCGCCGGTGGTGTTCGACGCCACCCACTCGGTGCAGCTGCCGGGCGGGCAGGGCACCAGCTCGGGCGGCCAGCGCGAGTTCGTGCCGGTGCTGGCCCGCGCGGCGGTGGCCACGGGCGTGGCGGGCCTGTTCATGGAAACCCATCCGAACCCGGCCGAGGCGAAGTCCGACGGCCCGAACGCCGTGCCGCTGCATCGCATGGCCGCGCTGCTCGAGACGCTCGTCACGCTCGACGCGGCAGTCAAGCGCGCGCCGTTCCTGGAAAACGATTTCAACTAATGCATGAACTTGGCGGCGGTGGCGGACGTCTGTAGCAAGGTCCGCTTCGCCGGCACAGCCTTCACGACGGAATTCATCGTCATCCTCAGAGGAAATCATGAGTGCAATCGTAGATATCATCGGCCGCGAGATTCTGGATTCGCGCGGTAATCCCACCGTCGAGTGCGACGTGCTGCTCGAATCGGGCACGATGGGCCGCGCCGCGGTGCCGTCGGGCGCGTCGACGGGTTCGCGCGAGGCGATCGAGCTGCGCGACGGCGAGACCGGCCGCTACAACGGCAAGGGCGTGCTGAAGGCGGTCGAGCATATCAACACCGAAATCTCCGAGGCGATCATGGGCCTCGACGCGTCGGAGCAGGCCTTCCTCGACAAGACGCTGCTCGAGCTCGACGGCACCGACAACAAGTCGCGCCTGGGCGCGAACGCGATGCTGGCCGTCTCGATGGCCGTCGCGAAGGCCGCCGCCGAAGAGGCCGGCCTGCCGCTGTACCGCTACTTCGGCGGCTCGGGCGCGATGCAGCTGCCGGTGCCGATGATGAACATCGTGAACGGCGGCGCGCATGCCAACAACAGCCTGGACATCCAGGAATTCATGATCGTCCCGGTCAGCCAGCCGACCTTCCGCGAAGCGCTGCGCTGCGGCGCCGAAGTGTTCCATGCGCTCAAGAAGATCCTGTCGGATCGCGGCATGAGCACGGCGGTGGGCGACGAAGGCGGCTTCGCGCCGAACTTCGGCAGCAACGACGAATGCCTGTCGACCATCCTCCAGGCGATCGAGAAGGCCGGCTACCGCGCCGGCGAGGACGTCCTGCTGGCGCTCGACTGCGCGGCCTCGGAGTTCTACCACGACGGCAAGTACCAGCTCGCCGGCGAAGGCCTGCAACTGTCGTCGGCCGAGTTCGCCGACTACCTCGCCACGCTGGCCGACAAGTTCCCGATCGTCTCGATCGAGGACGGCATGCATGAAAGCGACTGGGACGGCTGGAAGCTCCTGACCGAGCGCCTGGGCAAGAAGGTGCAGCTGGTGGGCGACGATCTGTTCGTCACCAACACGCGCATCCTCAAGGAAGGCATCGAGAAGGGCATCGCGAATTCGATCCTGATCAAGATCAACCAGATCGGCACGCTGACCGAAACCTTCGCGGCCATCGAGATGGCCAAGCGCGCCGGCTACACGGCCGTGATCTCGCATCGCTCGGGCGAGACGGAAGATTCGACGATCGCCGATATCGCCGTCGGCCTGAACGCCGGCCAGATCAAGACGGGTTCGCTCTCGCGCAGCGACCGCATCTCGAAGTACAACCAACTGCTGCGCATCGAGGAAGATCTCGGCGATATCGCCAGCTACCCGGGCAAGTCGGCGTTCTACAACCTGCGCTAACGCGTTACTATCCGGTCTAGTCACCCGTGACGCCGCTTCGCGATCCTCGTGAAGCGGCGCTTCTTATATCTGCGGCTCGTACATGCGGCTTGTCACTGTCGTCCTGATCGCCTTGCTGGTGTTGATTCAGTACCCGTTGTGGTGGGGGCATGGCGGCTGGCTGCGCGTACACGAATTGCGGCAGGAGCTGGCCAACCAGACGCAGAAGAACGCCGACGAGAAGCTGCGCAACGAGCGGATCGCCGGCGAGGTGCAGGATCTGCAGAACGGCACGGCGGCGATCGAGGAGCGGGCCCGCTACGAGATGGGCATGGTCAAGGACGGCGAGGTGTTCGTGCAGTTCGTCTCGCCGAATTCGCCGGCGCCGATGGTGCCGAACCAGAATTCGACCGCCTCGCTGACCAACCATGGCGATACCAGCAGCGCGCCGGTGCGCGTGGTGCCGAATCCGGTGTCGCGGGCCAAGCCCGAGCGGCATCACGGGCGCGCCGAGCATCACTGACGGGCGAGAGGCTCGCGCCGGCTGGTAGCGGCGAGGCGGCGACGGAAACGAAAAAGCGCGACCCGAAGGTCGCGCTTTTTCATTGGCGAGGCGCTCGATCGACGGCCCGAGCGGCTTACCAGCCCCATCCCCAGCCGGGGTAGCCGTAACCGACGCCGGTGCCCCAGCCGCGATTCCAGCCGCCGCCGTAATACCCGCCGTAGACGGTGACCGGCGTCGGCGCGTAGTAGGAATAGGCGCGCGCGGCAGCCTCGGCCGACATGATCTCGTTCTGCTCGCGCAGCACCTGCCGGTCGATCGCGTCGTAGCGCTGCTTTTCCGCGGGCGTGAGCGGCTGGGCCGTGGCGGTGGCCGCGCCGGGCTGGCCGTCGGGCAGGCGGCTCAGCACCGTCGAGGACGGCGGCACCGCGCAGCCGGCCAGCGTGAGCGCGACGAGGGCTGCCGGCAGCGAGCGTGACAGGGGCAGGGGCTTCATGACGGCTTCTCCTTCTACCTTCTTCAAGGCACTCGCGGCGACGCGCGAGCCTCAGTGACGCTGTTCGCCGGCCGGCGCGACGCCTGCGCCGATTTCAGGCGTCACGAACAGTTGTTCGACGTCGACCGGGTCGAATTCATAACGCTCGTTGCAGTATTCGCAATGAATCTCGACATGGCCGCGTTCCTCGATCACGCTGTCCACTTCCTCGCGGCCCAGCATCCGCAGCATCCCGCCCACCTTCTCGCGCGAGCAGGTGCACTGGAAGCGCGTCGCGGCCGGTTCGAAGTGGCGAACGCTTTCCTGCCAGAACAGACGCCGAAACACCGTCTCGGGTTCCGTATCGAGCAATTCCTGCGACGAGAGCGTGCTGCCCAGCGTGCAGACGCGCTCCCAGGTATCCAGGTCGGGCTCGTTGGCGGCCGGCACGATGCCGCCGTCGCCGGGCAGCTTCTGCAGCAGCATGCCGACCGCGCGCTCGCCGTTGGCGGCCAGCCACAGCCGCGTGTCGAGCTGCTCGGAATGGTGCATGTAGTGCTCGAGCATCTGCGCGACCGACTCGATCGGGCCGTCGTGGTCGTTGAGCGGCACGATGCCCTGGTAGGGCTGCTGGCCGGGTTTCTTGTCGGCCGGGTCGAGCGTGATCACGCAGCGGCCGTGGCCGCTGGCGTTGACCAGGTCGACGAAGGACATGCCTTCGCCGAGCGTGGCGGCGGTGGCGTCCGACAGCTTGGCGGTGGCGCGGATCGAGAGATCCGAGCCGCATTGCACCACCAGCATCTTGACCGGCCCGTCGCCGTAGATCTGCATGATGAGCGTGCCGTTGAACTTCAGGTTCGCGGACAGCAGCGCGCAGGCGGCCATCATCTCGCCGAGCACGTTGCGCACCGGCGCCGGGTAGTTGCGGCGCGTCAGCACCTCGCGCCAGGTGTTGCCCAGCGAGACGATCTCGCCGCGCACCGGTGCCGTGTTGAACATGAATTTCTGTAACTGGTCGCTCACTTCGGTTCCTCGATTGACGGGCAGCGGCGGCGCGGCTTTCAGCCGATCCGCACCAACTGCTCCTTGAAATACGCGCGTCGCTGCGCGTAGTTGTGCGTGTTCGCGTGCATGCGCGCGATGTCTTCCTCGCTCAGCGTGCGCACCACCTTGGCCGGCGCGCCCAGGATCAGCGAGTTGTCCGGGAACACCTTGCCCTCGGTCACCACGGCGCCGGCGCCGACCAGACAGTTGCGGCCGATCACCGCCCGATTCAAGACCACCGCCTGGATCCCGATCAGCGAACCCTCGCCGATGGTGCAGCCGTGCAGCATCGCCTGGTGGCCGATCGTCACGTTCGGGGCCACCGTCAGCGGGCAGCCCGGGTCGGTGTGCAGCACCGCGCCTTCCTGCACGTTGCTGCCGGCGCCGACCACGATCGGCTCGTTGTCGCCGCGGATCGTGGCGCCGAACCAGACGCTGGCGTTCTCCTCGAGCACCACCTTGCCGATGATCGCCGCGGTATCCGCGACGAACACGCTCTCATGAATGGTCGGGGCGTCTTCGCCGAGCTTGTAGATGGTCACGCGTTGTCTCCTGGGGTTCGCTGAGCCGGTGGGGCGCGTGTCGCGCGCCGGTACAATGTGCGCGGCCGCCTGGGGCCGTGGGCAGGCGTCGTGCGCGGGATCGGCATGATCCGCGCGATGCTGGCGTCTACCCGAATCCGCTATTGTAAATGCTTGCGCGAATTGACCGCGTACGCTGTGCCGAAGCCGTTTTCATGTCCGACCCGAATTTCTCCTCCGCCGCGCCGTCCGTTTCCTCTTCCACGCCCGCCCGCTGCGTGCGCGCGGCGGCGCTCGCCGCGCTGCTCGAGACCGAACCGGTCGCCAAGGCCGCGCAGGTGCGCGTGCTGCATGCGCAGTGGCTGGCCGGCCGCGCCGAGGTCGATCCCGAGCGCCGCTTCGCGCCGCCGCCGGCCTTGCCGGGGCGGCCGGCACGCCCGGAACTGGTCGAGCCGCGCTTCCTGCAACGCCGCTCGATGCGCTCGGAAGCCGGGCGCGCCACCTTGCTGCACGCGCTGGCCCATATCGAATTCAACGCGATCAATCTCGCGCTGGATGCGGTCTGGCGCTTCCCGGCCATGCCCGCGGCCTTTTACGCCGACTGGCTCAAGGTGGCGGCCGAGGAGGCGTATCACTACACGCTGCTGGCCGAGCGCCTTGCGGAATTGGGACACGCCTACGGCGATTTCCCGGCCCACGACGGGCTCTGGGAAATGTGCGAGCGCACGGCGGGCGACGTGCTCGCGCGCATGGCGCTGGTGCCGCGTACGCTGGAGGCGCGCGGGCTGGACGCCTCGCCGCCGATCCGCGCGCGCTTGATGCAGGCCGGCGACGAGGCTTCGGCCGCGATCCTCGACGTGATCCTGCGCGACGAGATCGGCCATGTGGCGATCGGCAACCGCTGGTTCCGCCATCTCTGCGCGCGGGCCGGGCTCGAACCGCATCCGGCCTACCTGCGGCTCGCCGAGCAGTACCATGCGCCGCGGCTGCGCGGGCCGTTCAACTTCGAGGCGCGCCGCGACGCCGGTTTCGACGAGCTGGAACTGGAGGCGCTGGTCGCCCAGGATCGCGACACGCCGCCCGCCGGCACGCCGGACTGAGCAAGCGCGCCCCGGGCACGGCGCATCGCGACGCAAATGCAGCCTAGAGAAGTGCCTCGACACATGCGTCGCCTCAGCACCATTGCACACATCGTCGCAGCGTCGCCGATATAATCGAACGACCATTCTTTTTTGGCGGCCGCGATGACCCAGACCCATTCCGACTCCATTTCCGAATTCGTGACCGTGCGTGGCGTGCGCCTGCACGTGCGCCGCTGGGGCCGGCCCGATGCGCCGGTGCTCTACATGCTGCATGGCTGGATGGACGTGGCCGCCTCGTTCCAGTTCGTGGTCGACGCGCTGGCCGGCGACTGGCAGGTGATCGCGCCCGATGCGCGCGGCTTCGGGCTGTCCGATTGGCCGGTGGCCGCGCAGGGCGGCGGCCATTACTGGTTCATGGACTACCTCGGCGATCTCGAGGCGCTGATCGATCACTACACGCCGGACGGCGAGGTCAACCTGGTCGGCCACAGCATGGGCGCGAACGTGGTCTGCCTGTATGCCGGCGCGCGGCCGGAGCGGGTGCGCCGCGTGGTCGACCTGGAGGGTTTCGGGCTGGCGCCGCCGCCGGCCTCGCAGGCGCCGCTGCGGCTGGCCGCCTGGCTCGACGAGTTGCGCGTGCCGCCGCTGCTCAAGCCCTATGCCTCGCTCGGCGAGGTGGCCGAGCGCCTGATGAAGACCAACCCGCGGCTCGCGCCCGAGCGCGCGCGTTTTCTCGCCAACCACTGGGCGCGCCGCGAGGACGACGGCCAGTACCACCTGCTGGCCGATCCGGCCCACAAGCAGGCCGGGCCGCTGCTGTACCGGCTCGACGAGGTGATGGCGGTCTGGTCGCGGGTGCGCGCCAAGGTGCTGCATGTCGAGGCGGTCGATTCGCCGACGCTGCGCATGCTGGCCGGCAGGATCCCGCTCGACGAATTCCGCAAGCGTTTCGCCGCCTTCCCCGACTGGCGCGAGAAGACCATCGAGGAGGCCGGGCACATGGTCCACCACGACCAGCCGGAGCAGATCGCGGCGCTGATCGAGGCCTTCTGCGCCTGAGGCCGCGCCGGGCCGTCCCGCGGCGGCCCGTTTCCCGTCTGTCTGCAGCCGGTTTTCGTTCCATCTCGTCCCATTCGTCCCCGTTTCGGTTCACGGGCCGCGCGGGCAGGCCCGCTGGCCGGTCCGGACCCGCGGCGATCGTGCGGCGTTGCAGTAGAATGTCGCATGCACCCGATTCCGACGATGAACGCCGATCTGCACTGTCATTCCAACGTCTCCGACGGCGCCCTGACGCCCGCAGAGGTTGCGCAACGCGCACACGCGGCGGGCGTCACGCTGTGGGCGCTGACCGACCACGACGAGGTCGGCGGCCAGCTCGCGGCGCGCGAGGCCGCGCAGGCGCTCGGCATGCGTTATGTCTGCGGCGTCGAGATCTCGGTGACCTGGGCTTCGCGCACGGTCCACGTGGTCGGTCTCAACGTCGATCCGGCCGCGCCGGCGCTGGTCGACGGCCTGTATCGCACCCGCAACGGCCGCGCCGCGCGCGCGCTGGAGATGGGCGAGCGGCTCGCCGAGATCGGCATCCCCGGCGCCTACGAAGGGGCGCTGCGCTACGTCTCGAACCCGGACCTCATTTCCCGCACCCATTTCGCGCGCTACCTCGTCGAGGCCGGCCATGCGGCCAGCACCTCCGAGGTGTTCGCGCGTTATCTCGGCGACGGCAAGCCCGGCTGCGTGCCGCATCGCTGGGCCAGGCTGGACGACGCGGTCGGCTGGATCCAGCAGGCCGGCGGCGAGGCCGTGATCGCCCACCCGGGCCGTTACGCCTACACGCCGGTCGAATTCGGCGCGCTGTTCGGCGAGTTCATCGACCTGGGCGGCCGCGCGATCGAGGTCGTCACGGGCAGCCACACGCCCGACCAGTATCGCGAGTACGCGGAGGTCGCCCGGCGCTACGGCTTCGAGGCGTCGCGCGGTTCCGATTTCCATGCGCCGGGCGAGAGCGTCGTCGAGCTCGGCAGCCTGCCGCCGCTGCCGCCGGACCTGAAACCGGTCTGGGAACGCTGGCTCTGACCCACGGCCGCGCGCGGCGCGCGGCTTCAGCCCCGGCGCGCCATGCACGCGCGGGCGACGCCCACTCCCCACTGATCCCATGTCCCAGTACTTCAGGATTCACCCGGAAAATCCGCAGCCGAGGCTGGTGCGCCAGGCCGTCGAGATCGTGAAGCAGGGCGGCGTGATCGCCATGCCGACCGACTCCAGCTACGCGCTGGCCTGCCATCTCGACGACAAGACCGCGGTCGAGCGCGTGCGCAAGATCCGCGGGCTCGACGACAAGCAACTGCTGTCGCTGCTGGTGCGCGACCTGTCCGAGCTGGCCAATTTCGCGATGGTCGACAACCACCAGTACCGGCTGATCAAGTCGGTCACGCCGGGGCCCTACGTGTTCGTGCTGCAGGCCACCAAGGAGGTGCCGCGCCGGCTCTCGCATCCCTCGCGCAAGACTATCGGGCTGCGCGTGCCGGATCACGCGATCACGCTGGCGGTGCTGGAGACGCTCGGCCAGCCGTTGCTCGGCACTACCCTGATCCTGCCGCCCGACAGCGATCCGCTCAACGATCCCGAGGAAATCCGCGAACGCCTGGAAAAGCAGGTGGACCTGGTGATCGATGGCGGCGCCTGCCCGCGCGAGCCCTCGACCATCGTCGACCTGACCGGCGACGCGCCGGTGCTGGTGCGCGCCGGCCGCGGCTCGCTCGAACCCTTCGGGCTGAGCGCCGAGGCCTGAGCGGCCGCCCGTCATCGACTGTCATGATTGCCGGCCGCCGGTTTGTCCGTCGGCCGTTTTCCGCTTGTTACAATACCGCGCCATGGACAATCTGATTCAGACCATCGTCGTCTACGCCCTGCCGGTGATCTTCGCGATCACGCTGCACGAGGCCGCGCACGGCTACGCCGCGCGCCTGCTCGGCGACAACACCGCCTACGCGCTCGGTCGCGTGTCGTTCAACCCGATGCGCCACATCGATCCGATCGGCACCATCGTGATGCCGCTGGTGCTGTACTTCCTGACCAGCGGCGCCTTCCTGTTCGGGTATGCCAAGCCCGTGCCGGTCGCGTTCCGCAACTTGCGCAATCCGCGCTGGGGCAGCCTGTGGGTGTCGGCGGCGGGGCCGGCCTGCAACTTCGTGCAGGCGCTGGTCTGGGGCTTCGTGTCGATCGGCCTGGCGGCCGCCTCGGTCGACGAGCCCTTCTTCACGCGCATGGCGTCGGCCGGCATCATCGTGAACCTGGTGCTCGGCGTGCTGAACCTGTTTCCCCTGCCGCCGCTCGACGGCGGGCGCGTGCTCACGGCGCTGCTGCCGCCCAAGCAGTCGATCGCGCTGTCGAAGATCGAGCCTTATGGTTTCATCATCGTCCTGCTGCTGATCATGACGGGCCTGCTGACGAAGTTCTGGCTGCGGCCGGGCGTCGACATCGGCTACAGCATCGTGACGGCCATCCTGACTCCCTTTGCCTCGCTTTTCTAAAACACAATCATGTTCCCCGATCGTATCTTTTCCGGCATGCGTCCCACCGGGTCGCTCCACCTCGGCCATTACCATGGCGTGCTGAAGAACTGGGCGAAGCTGCAATCCGAATACCCGTGCTTCTTCTGCGTGGTCGACTGGCATGCGCTGACCACCCACTACGAAACGCCCGAGGTGATCGAGAAGAACGTCTGGGAAGTGCTGATCGACTGGATCGCGGCCGGCATCGATCCGGCCCAGGCCACGCTGTTCATCCAGAGCAAGGTGCCGGAGCACGCCGAGCTGGCGTTGCTGCTGGGCATGAGCACGCCGCTGGGCTGGCTCGAACGCGTGCCGACCTACAAGGAGCAGATCGAGAAGCTCAAGGACAAGGATCTCTCGACCTACGGCTTCCTCGGCTACCCGGTGCTGATGGCCGCCGACATCCTGCTGTACCGCGGCTCGCTGGTGCCGGTCGGCGAGGACCAGGTGCCCCACGTCGAGATGACCCGCGAGATCGCGCGCCGCTTCAACTACCTGTATGGCCGCGAGGCCGATTTCGAGGAGAAGGCGCTGGAGGCGGCCAAGAAGCTCGGCGGCAAGCGCGCCAAGCTCTATCGCGAACTGCGCAACGCCTATCAGCAGGAAGGCGACGACGAGGCGCTGGAGCAGGCGCGCGCGATGTTGCAGGAATCGCAGAGCCTGTCGATGAGCGATCGCGAGCGGCTGTTCGGCTACCTGGAAGGCGCGCGCAAGATCATCCTGGTCGAGCCGCAGGCGCTGCTGACCGAAGCCTCGCGCATGCCGGGCCTGGACGGCGGCAAGATGTCGAAGTCCTACGGCAATACCATCGGCCTGCGCGAGGATGCCGAGACCATCACCAAGAAGGTCCGCACCATGCCGACCGATCCGGCGCGCGTGCGCCGCACCGATCCGGGCGACCCGGAAAAGTGCCCGGTCTGGCAGTTCCACCTGGTCTATTCGGACGAACCCACGCGCGAGTGGGTGCAGAAGGGCTGCAAGTCGGCCGGCATCGGCTGCCTGGACTGCAAGCAGCCGGTGGTCGAGGGCATCCTGCGCGAACAGCAGCCGATGCTCGAGCGCGCGCAGAAGTACATGGACGACCCGTCGCTGCTGCGCGCGATCGTCGCCGACGGTTGCGACAAGGCACGCAAGCACGCGGTCGAGACCATGCGCGACGTGCGTGACGCGATGGGCCTGTCGTACAACTGAGCGGCGCGCGGCGATGACCACGATTCCCGTCCACGGTGACGCGAGCGGCACGAGCGAGGCAAGCGCCTCGCCGGCCGAGCGGCCGAGCGCGGCGCCGTCGCGCTGGGTGGCCGGCTGGTCGCACCTGGTGCCCGCCGGCGGCACGGTGCTCGACGTGGCGGCCGGCAACGGCCGGCACGCGCGCTGGTTCGCCTCGCGCGGGCACCCGGTGCTCGCGCTCGATCGCGATCCCGAGGCGCTGGCCGCGCTCGGCGCCCTGGCGGGCGTCGAGGCACGCGCCGCCGACATCGAGGGCGCGCCCTGGCCGCTAGCCGACACCGCGCGCTTCGCGGCGGTGGTCGTCACGCATTATCTGCATCGCCCGTTGCTGCCGAGGCTGGTCGCCTCGGTCGCGCCGGGCGGCGTGCTGCTCTACGAAACCTTCGCGCGCGGCAACGAAACGCTCGGCAAACCGTCCAATCCCGCATTCCTGCTGACGCCGGGCGAACTGCTCGACGCCGTGCGCGGCGAGTTGCGCGTGATCGCGTTCGAGGACGGTTTCGTCGACGGCACACGGCCCGCCTTCGTGCAGAGAATCTGCGCGGTGCGCGAGCAGGGGGAGGGATTCCCGCGTTACGGACTGACCGGGTAATCCGCTACAATCGACGTTTATTGGGTTTACTTTCATTGCGTTTCATGGCTAACGGCACTCAAGACGGTATTCAATTCAGCGGCAGCATGCCCGCGATCGTGACCCCGATGCTCGAAGACGGCAGCCTCGATCTGCCGGCCTTCCGCAAGCTGGTCGACTGGCATATCGAAGAAGGGACGGATGCGCTCGTGGTGGTCGGCACCAGCGGCGAATCGGCCACCTTGTCGGTCGACGAGCACGTGCTCACGATCAAGACGGCGGTCGAGCACGCGGCCAAGCGCATCCCGATCATCGCGGGCGCGGGCGGCAATTCCACGGCCGAGGCGATCGAGCTGACGCGCCAGGCCAAATCGGTCGGCGCCGATGCCACCCTGCAGGTCGTGCCGTATTACAACAAGCCGACCCAGGAAGGCATCTACCGCCACTTCCTCGCGATCGCCGAGGCGGTCGAGCTGCCGGTGATCCTCTACAACGTGCCGGGCCGCACCGTCGCGGACATGGCCAACGAGACCATCCTGCGCTGCGCGCAGGTGCCGGGCATCGTCGGCGTGAAGGACGCGACCGGCAACATCGATCGCGCCGCGCAGCTGATCAAGGCCGCGCCACAGGGCTTCGGCATCTACAGCGGCGACGATCCCACCGCGATCGCGCTGATGTTGCTGGGCGGCCACGGCAATATCTCGGTGACCGCCAACGTCGCGCCGCGCGCGATGAGCGAGCTGTGCCGCGCGGCGATCGCCGGCGACGCGAAGACGGCGCGCGAGATCCACATGAAGCTGCTGTCGCTGCACAAGCACCTGTTCGCCGAGGCGAACCCGATTCCGGTGAAGTGGGCGCTGCAGGAAATGGGCAAGATTCGCGGCGGCATTCGCCTGCCGCTGACGGCGCTCGACGAGCGCTATCACGATGTCGTGCGCGGCGCGCTGCGCGAAGCCGGCATCGCTTGACCGACACGAACGGCCGCGCTCGCGGCCGTTCGTGCTTTCCGACCCATCCCGATTTCACCCGGCCCGCCGGTATCGCGCGTGACCCGCGTTTAGCAAGACGAAGGATTTCATGAAACATTTCGCCTTTTCCTCCCGCGCACTCCAGGCGTCCGTGGTGGCGCTCGCGCTTGGCGCGCTGGCCGGTTGCGACACGCTGAACGACTACCTCGCACCGGACCGGGTCAACTACAAGTCGACCGGCTCGGCGCCGCCGCTGGCGGTGCCCAAGGACCTGACCTCGGTGCCGGTCAATCCCTCGTACATCGCGCCGCCGACCAACGCCGGCCTGGGCGCGGCGCCGCAGCGCGCGCTCACGCCGGCCGGCAACGCGACCGAAGGCCAGCCGAGCGCGCAGGATCCCTACGGCATGCACGTCGAGCGCGACGGCGACCGCCGCTGGCTGGTGGTCGACGGGCGCACGCCCGAGCAGCTCTGGCCGCAGTTGAAGGATTTCTGGACCGACAACGGCTTCGCGCTGAAGACCGATGCGCCGACCACCGGCATCCTCACCACCGACTGGGCCGAGAACCGCGCCAACATTCCCGACGACTGGTTCCGCAACACCATCGGCCGCGTGATCGACTTCGCCTACTCGTCGGGCACGCGCGACAGCTTCCGCACGCTCGTCACGCGCGGCGCCGACGGCTCGACCGACATTTCCATCACGCACAGCGCGATGGAGGAAGTGCTGACGGGACCGCAGGGCGGGGATTCCTCGCGTTGGGTCGAGCGTCCGCGCAACCCGGTGCTGGAGGCCGTGTTCCTGGCCAAGCTGATGGAGAAGTTCGGCCTGACCGAAGCCCAGGCCAAGCAACTGTTGACCGACGCGCGGCCCGCCAGCGCGGCGGCCACGGTGGTCGACAAGAGCTCGGGCGCGCCCACCCTGGATCTGTTCGAATCCTTCGATCGCGCCTGGCTGCGCGTGGGCCTCGCGCTCGACCGCACCAACTTCGCGGTCGACAACCGCGATCGCCAGAAGGGCGTCTACACGGTGCGCTACGCGAATTCCTCGGAGGAGCTCAAGCGCGAAGGCCTGTTCGGCAAGCTGTTCTACGGCGGCGCGACGGCCGCCAAGCCGGGCAAGGAATTCTTCGTCAGCGTGCGCGCCAACGGCGATGCGAAGACCCAGGTCGCGGTAGTCGACGCGAACGGCCAGGCCGACACCTCGACCGATGCGCAGCGCATCATCACGCTGCTGCACACGCAGCTGAACTGAGGCCGTGCGCTTCACGAGCCTCGGCAGCGGCAGCGAGGGCAATGCGCTGGTCGTCGAGGCCTCGTCGGGCACCACGACCACGCGCGTGCTGCTCGACTGCGGTTTCTCCGCGAAGGAACTCGACCGGCGCCTCACGCGCGTCGGGCTCGGCTCGGGCGAGCTCGACGCGATCCTCATCACCCACGAGCACAGCGACCATATCGGCAGCGCGCTGACGGTCGCCAGACGCTTCGGCATCCCGTTGTTCATGAGTTGGGGCACCGCGAAGGCGGTCGGCGCCGACAGCGCCGCGGTCGACCTGCACGTGCTGTGGGGCGACGAAACCACGCCGATCGGCGATCTCCAGATCCTTCCCTACACGGTCCCGCACGATGCGCGGGAGCCTCTGCAATTCGTGTTTTCCGATGGCGCCGCGCGGCTCGGCGTGCTGACCGATGCGGGCATGTCGACGCCGCATCTGT
This sequence comes from Burkholderia gladioli, assembly GCF_000959725.1. Classification (NCBI taxonomy): domain Bacteria; kingdom Pseudomonadati; phylum Pseudomonadota; class Betaproteobacteria; order Burkholderiales; family Burkholderiaceae; genus Burkholderia; species Burkholderia gladioli. Next base: position 238,823 of record NZ_CP009323.1, on the reverse strand, counting down.
GCGGCGTGCTGAGCGGCTGCGACGCGCTGGTGCTGGAGGCGAACCACGATGCCGAGATGCTCGCCAAGGGCCGTTATCCGGCCTCGCTGAAGGCGCGTATCGGCGGCTCGCTCGGGCACCTCAGCAATGCCGCGGCGGCCGACATCCTGGCCTCGCTCGACCGGGCCCGCCTGCGGCACCTGGTGGCCGCGCATCTGAGCCAGGAGAACAACCAGCCCGAGCTGGCGCGGGCCGCCCTGGCGGCGGTGCTGGGCTGCGCGCAGGAGGAGGTGGGGGTGGCTTCGCAGGACGACGGCTTCGACTGGCGGAGCCTGAGTTAGGCGCAATCTCGTCGACTCGTCCCGGCCTGCATATCGAGGGAGAACGCGACGCAGAAAATGCAGGCGAAAAAAAACCGGCCCCAGGGCCGGTTTTTCGTATCAGCGTGAGCTGATCCCAGCTTACTGGCTCGCGCCCGAAGCCGGAGCAGCGGCCGATGCGCCAGCGTCCGAAGCCGGAGCGGCAGCAGCCGATGCAGCGTCGCTCGCAGCAGCAGCCGTGCTCGATGCAGCGTCCGAAGCAGCCGCGGCAGCCGACGAAGCAGCCGAAGCGGCTGCCGATGCGTCGCTAGCAGCCGACGAAGCAGCTTGGTCCGAGCTCTTGTTGCAAGCAGCGAGTGCAACGGCGGCCAACAGCGAAGCTACGAGGAGGGATTTCTTCATGATCACGTCCTTTTATGGTTAAAGGTAAGCAACAGCGCGAAACAATACCGGTAATGTGCTCCAACACCGACCTGGGCCGCTGTGGAGATGCACTGCCAGAGCGTGAATCTTCCCTACGGCTTGGGCGGAAATTATATGCACTTTCCTATCGACCGTCGACAAATGCGGGGTCAATACGTTGTCTTTCCCATACAAGTTTGGCCTGTATGAGCGTCCTGCCAGGATAAGCCGACTGCAGCTCACCCCAGCCTGATCCAGCCCGCACAATACCACTCGTGAAGCAAAGCTGTCATGAGGGGGTGCCGGGAGTGTGTTACAAAGCGTTTCGCCTCCAGATAGCGTCGATCGGCCAGTTCCGACAGCCATTTCGAGCTGCCCGAGAGCGGATTTTCTTCGCCATTGATGAAGTACGAGCGCGCGTTATACATCAATGCCGCTTTCCTGTCGAGACGAATCCCGCGAAGGCTTGCCTGCGCGACGAAATCGTCCTCGTCTAGGGGATCGTCGGGAGCGTCGAACACCACGTTCGATTTCGGTTCGCTCAGGTAGCTGCCGAGGAAGGCCTCGATGTCGCGCGGGCTCCAGCGGATGCCGTTCAGGATGGTCGCCACGCGTTCGACCAGGACCTCGGGCAGCTCGGCGGGGCGCGTCACGGCGGGCTGCTTCGGGTCGCGATACAGCTCGCCCGCGCGCGGGCTCTGTCGCAGCGCACCACGCTCGGCGAGGTAGTAGAGGAACTGCCCTGTCAGTTCGCCCGCCGACGGCGCGCGAAAGCCGATCGAGCAGGTCATGCATTCGCCCTCGGCGATGCCGTCGTGCGCGATGTGCGGCGGCAGGTAGAGCATGTCGCCCGGCTCCAGCACCCATTCCTCGGTCGGCTCGAAATGCTGGAGCACCTTCAGCGGCAGATCCTCGCGCAGCGTCAGGTCCTTCTGCGCGCCGATGCGCCAGCGGCGCTTGCCATGCACCTGCAGCAGGAATACATCGTACGAATCGAAGTGCGGGCCGACGCCGCCGCCATCGGTCGCGTACGAGATCATCAGGTCGTCCAGGCGCGCGTCGGGGATGAAGCGAAAGCGCTCGAGCAGGGCGCGCGCGGCATCGTCGTGCAGGTCCACGCCTTGCACCAGTAGGGTCCATTCGCGCTTGCTCACCGGCGGCAGCGCGCCGTCCTCGAAGGGCCCCTGTTCCAGTTGCCATCTGTTACGAAAATGCGTGATCAGACGCGATTCCGTATCGTAGTCGGCGGCCAGTTCGAACAGCGCGTCGCGCGACAGCGGCGGCACGATATCGGGGATCGCCTGGCGGATCAGCAGCGGCTTTTTCTGCCAGTGGCGGCGCATGAATTGCGACGGCGTCAACTGGCCGAGCAGCGGTGTGGGCGTGTCGGGGTGGGGGGCGCCGGATTCGTTCTGGATCGGGGCTCGCGCGCGGTTTGCCGGTTCGGCTTCGGACCGTTGGGACATCGTATAATGCGGCTGGAAATTGGGAGATTTGGATGAAAATCGCAAAAAACACCGTCGTCTCGGTGACTTACAAGCTGTCGGATACGGAAGGCAATCTGATCGAGGAAAGCGACGAGCCGATGATCTATCTGCACGGCGGCTATGATGGCACGTTCCCCAAGATCGAGGAACAGCTCGACGGTCAGGAAACGGGTTACGAAGCGCAGATCCAGCTCGAGCCGCAGGACGCGTTCGGCGATTACGATCCCGAGCTGGTGAAGATCGAGCCGCGCGACCGTTTCCCCGAGCCGCTCGAAGTCGGCATGCAGTTCGAAGGCACGCCGGAAGACGGCGACGAGGAAGTCGATTCGCTGATCTACACGGTCACCGACATCGCCGAGGACAAGGTCGTGCTCGACGGCAATCATCCGCTGGCCGGCATGGCGCTGCGTTTCGCGCTGACCGTCAAGGACGTGCGCGCCGCCACCGAGGACGAGATCGAGCACGAGCACGCGCATGGCGCCGAAGGGCTCGAGATCGTCGACGAGGATGAGGACGACGAGGACGGCGAGGAGCCGACCCAGGGTCGCACGCTGCACTGATCGATGGAAGAACGGCCGGCATTTGCCGGCCGTTTTGCTTTGCGCCGGCGGCTTCGCTCAGTAGCCGCCGTCGGGCATCGAGGCGGGCTGGCCGCCAGGCGCCGACGCCGGCGGCAGGATGGGCGGATTGCCCGTCGAGGCCGGTTGCGGCGGCAAGCCGCTCGAGGCTGGATCGGGCAATTCCGGCAAGGCCGGGATCTCCGGCATCTGCGGCAAGGGCGTGTCGTCATGCGACGCGGCCGGCAGGGCGGGCGGCACCGGCAGGTTGCTCGGCACCTCCTGTAATCCCACTCCGAACATCGGCCGTCCGGCCGGATTCACCGTGACCCTGACCCATTGCACGAGCCGCTCGCGCGGCGCGATCGCGATGCGCGTCAGGTTCGCCACCCGATCTCCTTTCTCGTCGTGCAGCGGCTGGTCGATACGAAAGCCGGCGCGCAGCGCTTCGTCGCCGGCGTGGATCACCAGGATCGTGCCGCGGAAGGTTTGCGCCGCCTTCACCAGCGCGCGCTTGAACTCCAGGAAACCGTCGCGCGCGCGCGAGCGCCCGAAGCGCAGCCAGGCGAAGCGTTCGCGCTCGTAGTGTTCGAACTGCGGATCGGCTTCGATGACGATGACCAGCGCGCGCGCGTTGCGGCGCTTGGCGGTTTCGGCGGCGTGATCGATCCAGAACGCGCTGGCGATCGCGCGATCCTCGAATTCGCCATTGCGCCCGCCCGCCGTGAGGTAGCGATTGTTCGGCGAAGGCGCGTTGAGCGCCACGAATACCACGTCGCCCTGGGTCCAGCGGATGTTCTCGCGAAACGGCCTGAAGCGTGCCACCTCGCTTTCGCGCGTGAGCGGCAGCGGTGTCTGGCCGAAGGATTCGGAATCGGCGAGGAAGGTCTGGCGCAGGTAGTCGAGGCGCTCGACCGCGTCGTAGCCGCCGTTTTCCTTCAGCGCGCAGGCGGCCCAGTCGGCCTGGCCCGGTACGTAGAACACGGGCACGCGCGAGGCTTTGAACAGCGCTATGCGGGTGTCGTAGATGCCGTCGCGGCAGGCCTCGCGCGCGCCCTTCAGGTTGCCGTCGTAGATCGCGAAGGAGACCGAGCGATCGCGCGAGATGGCATCGAGCAGGCGTGCCGCGGCCGGTTCGTCGGCCGGGCTGTTGATCGCGCCGCTCAGTACCGCGAAGGCGTAGCCGCGCTCGGCCACGCGCGTCGTTGCCGAGGCGGCGGGCGCGGCAGCGGCGGTGGTGGTCAGCGTGGTCAGCAGCAGCGCGGCCGCGGCCATCGCGACGGCGATGCCGAAACGTGGCGCGGGCGCGCCACGCGGGTTCGCCAGCGGCGGCGGATCAGTGCGCCAGGTCATCGTCCGCCTGCCGGGCGGCGAGGGTTTGCAGTTCGTAGAGCAGGTCGAGTGCCTCGCGCGGCTTGAGGTTGTCCGGGTCGATCTCGCGCAGGCGCACGAGTGCCGGATGCGGCGCGGCCGGTGCTGCCGGTTCGCGCGCCTCGGGCAGGTCGAAATCGGGCTCGTCGTCGTAGACGGGCGGCGGCGCGGCGAACAGGTCGAGCTGCGGTGTGGGCTGGCCGGCGGATTGCTGTTCGAGGTGCGCGAGATGCTTGCGCGCGGCGCGGATCACGGCGGGCGGCACGCCGGCGAGCTGCGCGACCTGCAGGCCGTAGCTCTGGTTGGCCGGGCCGTCGTTGACCGCGTGCAGGAACACGATGCCGTGGCCGTGCTCGACCGCCGACAGGTGGACGTTGGCCGCGTGCGGGAATTCCACCGGCAACTGCGTCAGCTCGAAGTAGTGCGTGGCGAACAGCGTGTAGCAGCCGTTGTTCGAGAGCAGGTGGCGCGCGATCGCCCAGGCCAGCGCGAGGCCGTCGAAGGTCGAGGTGCCGCGGCCGATCTCGTCCATCAGCACCAGGCTTTGCGGCGTCGCGTCGTTGAGGATCGCGGCGGCCTCGGTCATCTCGACCATGAAGGTCGAACGGCCGCCGGCCAGGTCGTCGGCGGCGCCGATGCGCGTGAAGATCCGGTCGATCGGGCCGAAGCAGGCCGACTTGGCCGGCACGTAGCTGCCGACGTAGGCCATCAGCGCGATCAGCGCGGTCTGCCGCATGAAGGTCGACTTACCGCCCATGTTCGGGCCGGTGATCAGCAGCAGCTTGCGCTCGTTGCCGAGCCGGCAATCGTTGGCGATGAACTGCTCGACCTGCGCCTCGACCACCGGGTGGCGGCCCTGTTCGATCTCGATGCCGATCTCGTCGGAGAAGCGCGGCGCCACCCAGTCCAGCGCGCGGGCGCGTTCGGCGAAGGCGCAGAGCAGGTCCAGCTCGGCCAGCGCACCGGCCACGCGCTGGCATTCCTCGATATGCGGCAGCAGCGACTGCAGCAGCGCGTCGTAGAGCGCGCGCTCGCGCGACAGCGCGCGTTCCTGCGCCGACAGCGCCTTGTCCTCGAAGGTCTTCAGCTCGGGCGTGATGTAGCGCTCGGCGTTCTTGAGGGTCTGGCGGCGGCGGTAGTCGTCGGGGACCTTGTCGGTCTGGCCGCGCGTGACCTCGATATAGAAGCCATGCACCTTGTTGTATTCGACGCGCAGGTTCGCGATGCCGGTGCGCGCGCGTTCGCGTGCTTCCAGGTCGATCAGGAACTGGCCGCAGTTCTCGGAGATGTCGCGCAGCTCGTCGAGTTCGGCGTCGTAGCCGCGCGCGATCACGCCGCCGTCGCGCACCATCGCGGCCGGCTCGGGGGCGACCGCGCGCGTGAGCAGGTCGGCGCAGCCGGCCGGCGGTTCCAGCGCGGCTTCCAGGCGCGCGAGCGCGCTCGCTTGCTGGGCGATCGGCGTGATGCGCGCGCGCAGCTCGGGCAGCGAAGTGAAGGTGTCGCGCAGGCTGGAGAGGTCGCGCGGGCGCGCCGACAGCAGGGCCAGGCGCCCGGTGATGCGCTCCACGTCGGTGACCTGGCGCAGCGCGCCGCGCAGGCTGTCGAGGCTGGCGTCGCCCGCTGCCTCGAGCAGGGCGCCGATCGCTTGCTGGCGTGCCTGCGCGGCCACCGAGGCGCGCGGCGGATGGTGCAGCCAGTGGCGCAGCAGGCGGCTGCCCATGGTGGTGCCGCAGGTGTCGAGCAGCGAGTAGAGCGTCGGCGATTCGGTGCCGCGCAGGGTTTCGGTCAGTTCGAGGTTGCGGCGCGTTGCTGGATCGAGGCCGATGTATTCGGATTCCGTCTCGACCTTCAGGCTGCGCACGTGGCGCAGCTGCTGGCCCTGCGTGGAGGCGGCATACAGCAGCAGGGCGCCGGCCGAGCCGCAGGCGCTGGTCAGCGAGTGCGCGCCGAAGCCTTCGAGGCTGGCGACGTCGAGCTGGCTGCACAGGCGCTGGGTGCCCGAGGCGATGTCGAAGTGCCAGGCCGGCACGCGCGTGACCGCGCCGGCGCCGACCGGCACGGCCTCGATAGCCGCGTCGGCGGCGAGGATTTCGGCCGGGCGGATCCGCTCGAGCGCCGCGCCCAGTTCGTCGGGCGCGATTTCCGCGAGCCGCAACGCGCCGCTGGCGAGGTTGAGCCAGGCGAGGCCCACGTTGGTGAGCACGCCGCGCTTGTTGTGGCCCAGGCTCAGCGCGAGCAGGTAGACGTCGGCCTTGTCGGAGAGCAGGGCGGCGTCCGTCAGCGTGCCCGGCGTGACCACGCGCACCACCTTGCGCTCGACCGGGCCCTTCGAGGTGGCGGGGTCGCCGATTTGCTCGCAAATCGCCACCGATTCACCGAATTTCACCAGCTTCGCCAGGTATTGCTCGACCGCGTGATGCGGCACGCCGGCCATCTTGATCGGGTTGCCGCCCGAGGCGCCGCGCTGCGTCAGGGTCAGGTCGAGAAGACGCGAGGCTTTTTCGGCGTCGTCGTAGAACAACTCGTAGAAGTCACCCATCCGGTAGAAGACGAGCGTATCCGGATGTTCGCTCTTGATGCGCAGGTACTGCTGCATCATGGGCGTGTGGCCGCTGAAAGACGCTTCCGTAAGCTGCTGTTTTGTATCCGTAATTTCCTGCACGTCCTTTTCCACCAAGGGTTTCCGGCTGATTTGCTCGCATGCTAGCTTCATTTCCACATGCCGCGACATCTCGCTAAATATCACAGTTGAGCGTAGGTTTTTGCGATCTCGCCGGCTAAAACCTACGCTGGTAGAGTGTGGGCTGTGTCAGAAACCTACGCCGAGGAAAAATGCGATTCGACGCACGCGCTGCGAAGCAAATGCAGCCGGGTACACACATAACGATCGACGGTTGTCCGGGCCTTCGCTTGGAGGCAACGGCCACGCGTCGCTCGTGGACTTATCGATATAAATCGCCCGTCGACGGCCGCATGCGACAAACCAAAATCGGCGAGTGGCCGGCGTTGTCGTTAGCTGCTGCTGCGGGCGAATGGGAGAAGCTGCGATCGGCCCGCGAGGCAGGGAGTGATCCAGCACTCGCGAAGCGTTTGCAGGCTAATCCAGCGCTGGGCGTTATGGTAACGCAGGACGGTCCGCTGACTGTGCGGCAGGTGTGCCGCGCATACCTCGTCGGGCACGTCGAACGCAATCGAAAGAGCAAGGGCGCTGCAGAGGCGAAACGGATGTTCGACACGATGCTCGGCGAGTTCGGTGACCGGATCGCCGAGCAGGTTACGCGGGGCCAGGCGTTCGCCCTGCTGGAGTCGTATGCGCACATTCCGGTGCAGGCTCGGCGGCTGCGGCAGGAGTTGGGCGCCGCGTGGGACTATGCCCTAGACGCGAGCACCTTGGCCGAGACTACGCCCAATTGGTGGCGGCAAATCATGCGCGGTCGCCTCCGGAGTACCGGCAAACGGATATCTGGCGAGTCCACCGGTACAAAGAAGCGGGTGCTTGCGAATGCAGAGACCGGCCGCCTGATCAACTGGCTGCCGAATTTCAGCCGGACCGTGCATGACGCGCTGGTTCTGTATCTCTGGACTGGAACGCGCGGCGGCGAGATTGGCGCAATGACCGGTAAGGAAATCAGCGAGGAAGCTGACGGTCTCTGGTGGACCATTCCGAAGGCCAAGACGAAGAACGCGAGGCACGCAAATGCGACCGACCTGCGGGTGCCGCTGGTCGGCCGTGCAGAGGAGGTCGTACGTCGACGGTGGGCGAGATACGGGGATGGGTATTTAATTCCGTCTACGAGGGGCGCTCAGACGGAACAGAAGGTGTTTCAGTCGACGGTGTGGATGCACCAGCCCTACGCTACGACGAGACCGGAAATGGAGCGGCCTCGCCTGACCGTTACGCATTGGGCGCCGCATGATCTGAGACGCACGGCTCGGACGATGCTTGCTGCGCTGGGCTGTCCGTTCGAGGTGGGAGAGGCGATCATCGGCCACATGCTGCCTGGAGTCGGCGGCGTATACAACCTGCACAAGTATGACGAGCAGCGTCGGCACTGGCTGACGCTGCTCAATGACAAGCTTGAGGAATTGGCTATCGAGGATCGGCGGTCCGGCGCCGGCCAGTCCCGCAATTAGGTGGCGGCAGGTTCTCTGACGCAGGTCGAGTCGCAGCCCATTCCTTGACCTCGCTCGTGAGCCAGCCGACCCGGCGATCCGATATCGAGCGTGGCTTCGGGAATTGCGCCTGTCGCACGAGCTTGTGGATCACGGCTGGCGACAACGAGATTGCGGCAGAGAGCGCGTCGAGGTCGAGGTAGATCGGTTCCATCGCGACGGTCATACGTGCGTCCCTCCTTTGGTCATGGTGTTGCTCACTGTTGTTTCATTGGTTTTCTCGGCCGCCGGGATCGCGCGGCCGAGTTGCATCAATCCCGTTTCCAAGGTGATGCCGGCGGTTGCTGCCCAGGTGCGGGCTTCCTGCGCGGCCTTGTGGCGGGCGAATGAACCGATCTCGTCGGCCATCAGGTCCAGCAGCTCGACATCGGCCGCGTGCGAGACCTCGGCGATCAGCGTGCGGATCTCGATGCGAAGGGCATCGAGCCGCGCGAGCCGGCCTTGGCGGGTATCCGCCAAGGCTTTGTTCGTCTGGATAGGTTTGCGCCGCGCGAGCGGCGCCTTCCCTCTCTGGATTGCTTTTGCGGGCGAAAGCCCGCTGCTCTCCGTCTGCATCGACGTCCCGTTGACGCTTACGAGCGCGATAGCCGGGTGCTTCGTCGCGCGTTCCCGCTTGCGCGGCAGCGGACGTGGGGTAGAAGGGGCCGGGCGAGGGCTCAATTGGCGGCTCCTTTCGGATAGGGCCATGCGGCATTGGGCTCAAGTCCGGGTTTAGTCCCGCCTTTGGGCCGCGCAGCATCGAGCATGTCTGCTAGCGGCAGCATCGCGCTGTGAACCGTCGCGATGGTGGGGGAAGAAAGCTTACCGAATCCGCTATCGTGAAGCACCGCCTGCAGCGCATCCAAAAGTTGCTTTGCCTGCTGTTCGTTGATCTTCGTAGGCGTGATTGAACGCGTTGCCGGTTGCTTCCGCCTCGGCGATTGCTCGGACAGGGGGGGGGGCGCCGCTGCAGCGGGCTGTCGGGCGTCTCGCGACGCGTCGAGGTGTTTCTTTGTCACGCGGCCCTTGCCGGACTCCGATGCCTTCGCCGCACCTTTCTGAAGTCGTTCAAGAGCTTTGTCGGCCCCGTGTTCGCGAATCTGCTCGATCGCCAGCGTGCCGGCGACGGCGCCATTGCGAACCATCTGGTGCAGTTCAACCGGGGCTCGTTCGAGCAGTCCGACATCGCGGACGGTTTGGTCCGTGACGTTCAAGCGCTTGCAGATCGCCGCTAGCGTCATGCCGTGAATGTCTCGTAGCTCGGCGACGACGCCCGCTAGTTCGAGCGGCGACGAGCGCTTGCTGTCGTTGCTGAGATAGCCGTCGATCACCATTTCGGCCCGGATGACCGTCTTGGCATCGCGTACGACGACGGGGATCTTTCCGACGTCCTTACCTGCCTCGATTGCCTTCCCGGCCGCGAGGTAGCGGTGCTGCCCCTTGTAGACATACAGCAGATCCTTGCCGTCCACCTTTCGCACGTAGCAATGCAGCGGCGAACCCTTGTCGTAGCCGTTTTCGACGATTAGTGCTGTGAGGTGAGTAACCCACTCGGGGTCAACCGGGCGGATGTTGTCGGCCGGGTCATAGTGAAGTTGACCGTAAGGCACCATCCAGAGGTCTGCGGACGTTGCGCCGGCTGCAGCGGCGGCTGCTTTCGCGGTTCCAGTGGGAATTGGCGCAATGAGGTCGAGGTGACGTGTCCGGTCGTCCATCACACAGTCTCCCTGGCCGTCTGACGTTGACCGTTGCCGCGCTTCTTCGCCTTGCGGATTGTCATCGACGCCGTCTTGGCCGCTGCGCGCTTCTTGTCACGCAGCCGTTTCACTGCTTGGGCGCAGTCGTCTTCGCTCGGGATCGAAATCTGAGTGCCGGCGATGTCTCCTTCGTCGAGGATCAAATACAGCGTGTGCAGGCTGTCGGTGATGGGGCGACGGCCGACGACATATTTGCCGACGAGGATCGGCGTGGATGGGCGTTTGGCATTGCGGTCATAACGCACAACGCTCCGCAGTGAGAGGGTGTCACGGCGATCAGCGTCGAAGAGGGGCGCAGCTTTGAGTTTGATTCGCGACATGGTTGGGTCTCCATGGCGCCGGGGGCGGTTACCCCGGCATGTGCGGGGTGGTTAGGCGGTGAGGCGGTGTGCGGTCGGCTGTGCTTCGATCGGGGCGTCTTGCAGCAGATTTGCAACGATGATCAAAAGCACGGCCACGATCGTTGCGCGGACGATCGTCGACTTCTCAAAGGTAATTCGGCGTGCGGCTTCGGACTGCACCACGCGCGGTGCTTGTTCGTTATCGAGCCAATCGTGGCGCGCGTCCGTATGCGAGTCAGTCAGTTTCACAGTCAGTCTCCGGTTGGGCGTCAGGCGACGCGATGACCGGAATTAAACATCATGTTTAGTTTCAATGCAAACACTATGTTTAATCTGTGGGCGTGCACTCGCTACCCGCGTTTACGCGGCGGCAGCGGGTCAGTGGCTCAAAGTGACTTTTCTATGTACGAGTCGAGCGCCAGCGATGCCAGTTCCTGGCACCACGAGAGGACGGCGAGAAGGTGCGTTGTATCGAGGACGGGGCGCGAGGCGATTACCTTGCCGGCCCGGGTGATGGAAAAGCGAATGTCGGTGACGACGTCTGATTCGTCCGGGATCGAGGTACGGCGTGGTTTCCTGCCTGCTCGATATGCTGCTAAATCGACGACCTTAGCGCGTCGATCCCCGTTTTTGTACTTCATTGTGTGGCTGGCCCTCGGGCATCATCGCAGCGCGTATTGCGCTACGTGAGCGTTTTGCAAACGCCGCCGCAGTCGCGTTGGATGTCCCTGCTGCAAGCATGCCTTCCAGTGCCGTCATGAGTTCGGGCGAGACCTGGTTATTCGTCGTGGCTTCGGTGAAAGCGGCGACAAACGCTTTTGCTCGTTCTTGTATCGCGGGGGTCGGCGCCGGCAGCGGCTTCGATTTCTGTTGATCCGTCTGATCTTTTGAAGTCTTACCGCCGCGTAAACTTTCTTTCAGTCCGCCTGCGTCAACCATTTCTCCTTCGCCAGTCCGAAGCCATTCCGCCCTGCAGCCAAGCGCGGACGCGGCTTTCAACGCACCAGCCGCCGACATGCCACGTCGCTCCCAATTGTTCAGCAATTGAGGCGACTCGTTCAGTAGACGCGCGACGTTGGCCGGGCCTTCGACGTCCCGGAGTTGTTTAGCGGCCGCGTAGAGACGCTGGGCCGTTTCGTGAATGGCTCGCATGGGCCACATGGTCTGCGATGTAAACGCCTTGTTGTTAAACGCTGCGTTTGCATTTGATATAAACATAGTGTTTAATGTCGCCTTATGGACAAATCTGCTCACATCAACGCGGACCGACAGGCAATCGAGCGTTTGGGTGGCCCGGCCAGGGTCGCGGAACTCCTTGGATACGAGAAAAGCCATGGCGGTACTCAGCGCGTCTGCAATTGGCTCGTGCGAGGCATCCCTGCTGCGGTGAAGGTCGAGCGGCCTGACCTGTTTATGCCGGACATCGCCAGTTCGCATCGTATGACGTCTGTTCCGGGCACGACAGCATGAAAACCTACCTGTCCCAACATCAAATATGACCTGCCGATACGACAGCACGGAATGGCTGGACGTGCTCTACACGTCCGTGCGCAATACGCCGGGTGGCGTCGCTGACGCCGCGAACCACCTCACGAATCGACGCGGAAAGAACATCACGCCCGAGTCGCTGCGCCTTCGACTGCGTGGCGTCGGCGACAGCCGGCTTTCGATGGAGATGTTCGAGCTGCTGGTCGAGTGGATGCAGGAAAAAGCCGAGGCGAGCGCGCATGCACTCGACGCCTTGCACGCGTTGAATGGGCGGTTCGGTCTGGTCGCTGAGGCAGTCGACGAACAGGGAGCGGACGACGCGGGCGATGGCAGTGCTATGCGGCTGGTGTCGACTGCCCTGAGCCTGCAGGCGCATGTCGGGCTCGTTGCCGACGATGTCACGCGCGCCCTTGTCGACCGTCGTATCGACGACAACGACGCGGAGAAGATCATCGCAACTGGCCGGAAGGGGCAGCGTCTGTTTCAGCGCTTGATCCACGCAGCTCGAAACCTCGCCGCACGTCGCCGTCGTCGTCATGGCGCGGTTTAAGCCCGGCATGAGGTGCTGTCGGCCTCATCGTGAACAGATCGACCTCTGCTGCTCGCACGAGCAGCATTTGGCCTGCGCCGTCACGGCGCTTGCATCCCGATTCGAGTATGCCCCCGCCGAAGTGGGGTGCTTGCTATCCGAACTGATCGCCACGTTCCCCGATCGCCTCGCTCCGATTCTTGCGGAAGCGAAGGAAGCGGGATGCGTGCATTTATTCGTCGAGCGAGCGGCGCGTGCATGCGCAGCGCTCGCGACGAAGGCGGAACGTCACGCGTTCCGCGACCAGCTTAACGATCGTCTCTGCGCGCCGGACCTTGCCGCGTTCGACGATCTCATGTCGGCGGAATGGCGTCGACTGCGCGGCAAATAACCGGAGACACATGTGGACGTGAACGGAACCAGTAGCGCGTTGCGTCGCGGCGCATCGCAGTACAGCCGCTCGCCGAGTGGACGGCAGTGCTATGCCGCCGGCCGGGCAGCGTGGCGCAGCTTCTCTCACAAGGTCGCACGCGACCGTCGCCTCGACGAGCTCGATGCGGCCCGACGCGCGGGCTAACGGGGCATTGCTCAACGAATTGTGATCTGGCCGCGACATGCGGCCAAAGTAACTTTGAACGAGGGAATTATCGTATGGCGACACTGGACCAGATTATTCAGCAATTGCGTGCGGCGGGTCATCCCGACCTGCCTGCCGGCCATCCCGTCGCGGACGGTAAGCATCACCGGTATGGGCCGCGCAAGAAATACTGGTATCAGCTTCGAGAGATCATCAGCAAGGGGGCGGTAATCGGCTACGGCGGTACGTTCGGTCATTTCTCGGGCGACGATCCGGGCACCGAGCGATTCGAGTGGAGCGGTGCGCCGATGAGTGAGGACGTGCTCGCTGAGACCCGACGCCGGCAGGAAGCCGCCGACCGTGAGCAGGCAGAGCGTGATGCGCGTCAGGCGAAGCTCGCCGCGAACCGCGCGCATGATCAGTGGAACCGTGCGGCAGAGGATGGCAAGTCCGCCTATCTTGACCGCAAACGCATCACGGCCGAAGGCGTGCGTTTCGACGCGGACGGCACGATGTTCGTGCCGATGTATCAGTACGGCAACGATGCTCGGCTCGTCGGCCTGCAGAAGATCACCCCGGACGGCGCGAAACGCTTCAACAAAGGCATGGAAAAGAAGGGCGCGTCGTATCTGCTCGGCGAGGTCGGCGCAGACGACCAGATCATGCTGGTCGCCGAAGGCTACGCGACCGCGCGCTCGATCCGCATGGCGATCGGCGAGGCGTTCGCGGTCAATGTCTGCTTCGACGCAGGCGGCATTCTCCCGGCTGTGCGTTACCTGCGTGCGACGTATCCGGACGTGCATGTGCTGGTCTGCGCCGACGACGACTGGAAGATCGAGCAGCGCATGCGCGACTGGCTCGCCGACGAGTTTGCTTTCCGGGGTGAACTGGTGTTCGGTGCCGATCCCGTGCGGATCGAGGCGAAGAGCACGTGGTACATGGTCGCCGTGTCGCGCCGTCGTGACGACAATGGCGTGCCGTATGTCGAGGCGAGCTACGGGAACGACGTGATGCCGTTGCGCCGCAAGCGCTTCGAGAACACGGGCCTGAAGCGTGCGTACGAGGCGGCAGCGACGGTCGCCGACGTCAGCGTCGTGTATCCGGTATTCGCCAATCGCGGCGAGCGCAAGCTGACCGACTTCAATGACCTGCACGTCGAAGAGGGTATCAACCCTGTCCAGGCGCAGGTGCAGTCGGCAATCTTGCGCGTCATCGCGCCAGCGAACGAAGAGATCCGGCCGGCGATGGCTGCAGTGTCGACCGCGGACGCCACACGGGCGAAACTCGCCGCGACGTCCGCTGCCGCGAAACAGCCGAAATGGGATGGCCGCGAGGCAGAGAACGGCGCACACACGTGGGAGCAGGATCTGACGCGATCGGACAAGGGCCGGCTGCTGCCGACGCTCGGGAACGTCCATTTGATCCTGTCGAACCACAAGGCGTGGCAGGGCGTGATCGAGCAGGACGACTTCGGTGGTCGCGTGATGAAGCGCAAAGCGCCCCCGTTTCCGCAAGGCGTCACGGGCGAGTGGACCGACATGGACGACCAGCGCACGGTTCTCTGGCTATCTCAACGGTATGGCCTCGACACGCGCACCGATATCGTGATGAACGCGGTCCTGTTGGTAGCGGACACGACCCACTTCCATGACGTCCGCGAATACCTCGAACGGCTGAAATGGGACGGCGTGCCGCGCGTGCGATCAATGCCGTCGACGTATCTGCGCGTGGCCGACAGCGAGTATGTGCGGCTCGCGTTCATGAAGTGGATGATCGCGGCCGTCGCGCGCGTGATGGAGCCGGGCTGCAAGGTCGACAACGTCTTGATCCTCGAAGGCAAGCAGGGGCATCGCAAGTCAACGGCACTGAAGGTGCTGGCAGGCGCTCCGTGGTTTACCGATACGCCGATCCAGATCGGCAACAAAGACACGTACGCGGTGCTGGCCGGGAAGTGGGTGATCGAGCTGGCCGAGCTGGACTCGTTGAACAAGGCCGACTCGTCGGCGGTGAAGAGCTTCTTCGCGACGGCCGTCGATCGGTTCCGCAACTTCTACGGCAAGCGGGCGACCGACGTTCCGCGTCAATGCGTGTTCGCCGGCTCGGTCAACTTTGACACGTACCTGAAGGACGAGTCGGGCAACCGGCGTTACTGGCCGCTGCGCGTCGGCGGTCTGGTCGACATCGACGGCATTGTGGCCGTTCGTGAACAGCTCTGGGCGGAAGCCGTGCATCTGTATCGCTCGGGCGTCGTTTGGCACGTGGAAGAGCATGAGCGCCCGCTGTTCGAGATCGAGCAAGCCGAGCGCTACGAGGGCGACGTGTACGAGGACAAGATCGCCAAGGCGCTGGAGTTCGTGTCGCGCACGACGATGGAAGAGATCCTCGCGGACATTCTGAAGCTCGATACGTCGAAGTGGACGCTCGCGGAGCAGCGCCGCATCGGCAAGGCATTGAAGTCGCTCGGATGGGTGCGCAAGCGCGAGTCGACCGGATCGCGCGGTTGGTACTACGTGAAGGAAGAGCAAGAGCCGCAAGCGGAGCGCGAGCTGGTCGCAGCGGGTGATGACGACAGTCCGCTGTAGTCGCGTGGCGCGCTTTGCCTGCACGGTAAGCGCGCCACTTGCCCCGTCTTGGCGCGCTGTGGACGTCCCATGTCCCAACGTCCCAAGGCGCGGTCTCGGGCGCGGGTGCAGGGGCGCGACATGCGCGACGTGAGCGGCGCATGTCGCATGTCGCAAGCGCGCACCCCTGCAAGCCTTTTCCTTTGGGACATTGAGACATTAGGACGAGTAGGAGAGTGGAATGATTGATTTGAAGGAGCGGGCAGGTATCGCAATGAGTGTGCGTGGTCAATTCACCGAGCCTATTGCCGATCCTAAAGTTACTTTGGGCGCACTCGCATTTGCGAACGATCTCGGTCGAATGCTGGTTCGGATCAAGGCCGCGCAGCAGGCGAAGCCCGAAACGATTCGACGTGCGACGCTGCTGTTGGCGCAGATGATGCGAACGTCGGGGCGCTTCAAGCGAGGTAAGTTTTCTGGATTGAAGCGCGATGAGCGCCGCGAGCAACGTGCAGGTGGCGTCGTCGAGCGTGTGCAGGTGGACGTGATTGAGCGATTCGCTCTACGACTGATCGACGAGTGGGTCAACGATCAATGCATGACATGCGACGGTCGTGGGGTGTTTCGGAGAGTGCCGGATCAACCGGCCGCGACAGTACGGTGTCTCGTTTGCGCGGGACGCGGAAAGATATGTGTTGCGGAGGAGCGCATTCCGTTCTTTCATGGACGTAACGGGCCGCTGGTGTTCAGGGAGCACGAAGGTTGTAGCGTATGCGGCGGCATGGGGCGAGTAATGATGGCACCGGCAGCGAGCGTCAAGGGGCGGCACATTTGTTCCGATTGCGGTGGGACCGGCAAACGACCGATCGATGATGCGGCTCGTGCACAAGCGCTTGGCGTGACACTGAAGGAGTACAGACGAAACTGGTCGTGGAGGTTCCACGACATGCTGGGATTGCTTGATGCGGTCGACGGCTCGGTATCTGACACGATGCGCCGACAGTTGCGAGAATGAAACATCTATCATTCCAAGAGTAGATCGCGTAAACTTCGAGAATCCTTTACCGCGTCACTGGATATTCGCTGGCACCGCGCGTTAGTCGTGCAAACCTCTCGGGACAAAACAAAGATACGAGGAGCCCGTTAGGTCGTGTGGGGGCGTTCGTCCCTACGAAATGAATTCTGAAGCCCTGAGTGCGAAAGCCCTCGGGGCTTTTTGCATTGGGGCGCCGAAATGCGAATCGAATCAACAGGGGCCGGCCTGGACGAGTTCTGGTCGGCATCGGATGAGTACGGTCGCCTGGACTACGTGACCGCGCGCACCTTCGATCTGGGCGATGTGGTGGATCGTATCGCGTGGGCGATGGAGCGGGCTGGCGGGGCCGGTGTGACCGAGCGGGCGGCAGCAGGGGGCATGCCTACGTTTTAGGCAGGGCACCCCTGCTCAGAAAGTGGGCGGGGACCCCCCAGCAGGACGGACATGCGGGGGCTCGCACCCGCGCTTTTTCTCTACTGGTGAAACTCCAAGGGGGGTCATATTCATGCCCACTCAATTACAGATTGCGGAACACCTCGACCTCGACCAGTCAGCGGTTTCGCGCTTCGTCGACAAGATCGGTCTTGATTACCGGGACGCGACGATTGATGACGTGCGTCTCGCGTACATCCGGCATCTACGCGAAATGGCTGCTGGCAGAGGAAGTGGTGGTGGCCTCGATCTCGTTGCCGAGAGAGCGAAGACAGAAATCGTCGAGCGCGAACTGAAGTTGCTGGCGCTTGCGGAGAAGAAGCGCGAGCTTGTCAACGCACAACAACTTGAACGCGCCTACGGCGAAATGGTGACTGCGTTTCAGATCGAACTGCTGGCCTTCCCGGACAGTTTGGTTCAAGAACTGCGCACGTTGTACGGCGTAGACGTCGATGTCGAATGGCTGAATGAGCACATTTATGGATTTCTTGAGCAACTATCTCGATACGGCTCAGACGGTGAAGGACGTCATCCGCCGACTGGCCGCGCTACTCCGACCGCCGGAGAAGATTGGTACGACGGAGTGGGCGGCAAATTACCGCCGGATGAGTGCGAAGGCGGCGGCGAAGCCGGGACGCTATAACCCCAACGTCACGCCGTGGGTTATCGGCATGCACGCTGCGCTAGACGATCCAAAGGTGCAGAAGGTCGTGTGCATGAAGTCAGCGCAGGTCGCATGGACCGATGGCGTGTTGCTCAACTACATTGGCAAGCGGATTGACGTTGATCCGTGCCCCATGATTGTGATGTTTCCGAAGGAAGGCGCTGCGAAAGATTTCAGCAACGAGAAATTCAAACCCATGGTGGAAGTGACGCCGCGTCTGTTATCGAAGTTGCCGATTCAGGCTCGGCGAGACAAAAACAACTTGTGGTATCACAAGACGTTTCCTCGTGGGTTCTTGAAGTTCGTTACCTCCAATTCACCGACTGCGGTTAAGTCGACGCCGGCCCCCGTGGTGGCGGTGGAGGAGCCCGACGACGCGAACACCAACGTGCGCGAGCAGGGTGACTCGATCACGCTGCTAGAGGAGCGGACCAAGAGCTATTCGGACAGCCGGCGCAAGGTGATCTTCGGCGGCACGCCAACAGTCGATGGCTTCTCGCGGATCCAGGCTGCGTATCACGCGTCGGACCAGCGCGTGTTCCTCGTGCCATGCCCTGATTGCGGCGAAGAACACGAACTGGCATGGGAGAACGTTACCTGGACTGATGACGCTGAAAAACTGCATGAAGTGTTCGGGCGGGCGCGGCCCGACTCGGCCCGCTACGTCTGTCCGCACTGCGGATCGTTATGGGATGACGCTGCGCGGATCCGCGCGGTGCGCAAGGGGCGCTGGGTTGCGACAGCACCATTCTTCGGCGTCGCAGGCTTTCGGCTCAACGAGCTTGTGTCGCCGTTCCCCGGCTCGCGTATGCCGGAACTGGTCAAGAAGTGGCTCACGGCCGAAAAGGCGCTGCTCGCGGGAGACGACACGAAAATGCGGTCGTTCGTGAACAACTCGCAGGGCCGGCCCTACAAGTACAAGAGCGACTTGCCCGAGTTGGATGAACTGGCCGAGCGCGCGATGCCCTATGCGGCATTCACGGTGCCGGCCGGCGGCCTGCTGCTGACGCTAGGCGTCGATGTACAGCACGATCGGATCGCGCTCGTCCTGCGCGCATGGGGGCGGGGCGAGGAAAGCTGGCTGGTCGTATGGGACGAGATTCGCGGCAACGTGCTGCATCAAGACGAGAATCCGCTCGAAGGTGGTGTATGGGGCGCGCTGACCGAGATGCTGATGAGCGGGTATCGCCACGAAACGGGCGGTGTGCTCCGGATCCGGGCGATGTCGATCGATTCGTCGGACGGCTCGACGTCGGACGCTGTCTACAAGTACGTGCGAGCCGCGCGGCGGGCCGGCCTGAACGTCATGGCGATCAAGGGCAGCACCGATGCGAACGCGGAGGTTTTCAGCGTCCCGAAGCAGTCGGTCGACTCGACGCGGAACAACAGCAAGGCGGCGAAGTATGGCTTGCGCCCGTTCATGGTGGGCGTGAGCAAGGCGAAAGATCTGATTCTCGAGAATCGTTTCAAGCTGGACGGCGAAGGGCCGGGGCGCATGCATTGGTACGTCGGGGTGCGTTCTGACTACCTGTCGCAGGTCACGGCCGAGGTGAAGGTGCCTGGGCGAATCGGTTCGAAGCGGGTCTGGCAGAAGAAGGCCGGCGCCCGAAACGAGGCGCTGGACTGCGAGGTCTACGCCCTGCACGCGGCTCGCAGCGTGAAAACGCACATGATGATTGAACGGCACTGGAGCGATGAGCAGTTCCGTATCTCGCAGTCGTCGTTGTTCGAGGCAGTGCCGATTCTCGAAGCGCTGCCGTTCGCATTGCCGATCGAGGAAGTGCCGGATCCGCCGGCCGAGTTGGTGCCGTCCGAAACTATGGAGCCGGCGCCTACGCAGCCGGTGCCGCAGCAAATCAACCCCGCCGAAACCCCGCCACCGAGCGGGGTTTCGCGCATTCAGGGGCGTCGCATGGGCCGGTCGAGCTATCTCGGGCGGCGCTAGGAGGTAGAGCATGCCATACACGAGGCAGGATCTGGAGCGCGTCCAGTCGGCAATCGCCAAGGGCGAGCTGGAGGTGCAGTACGCCGACAGGCGCGTGCGTTACCGCACGATCAGCGAGCTGCGCGACGCGCAAACCGAGATCGTTCGCGCGCTCGACGGGGCGGCAGGCCGGCCCCGCATGTTTCGCCTGCGACATGCGGGCAAGGGGGTGCGATGAGCCGTGCTTACCCCTCGCTCGCGCAGCGCGGGTTTGTCGTTCCGACTCGCGTGAAGGCGGCGGCGTACGAATCGGCCAGTACGGTTGGCGCCCGCGCGAAGGCGTGGCGGGTGTCGGGCGCCGGGCCGAACGCGGCGGCGGTGCAGAATCTGCCGTTGATGCGAGCGCGTGCGCGGGATGCGATCCGTAACGATCCCTGGGCGAAGACAGCCATCGGCCGGCTGGTGTCGAACACGATCGGCGCCGGCATCCAAGCGCATCCGCAACACCCGATCGATGCGATCCGAAAGGAGCAAAAGCAACTTTGGGAGGACAGCGGGGAGGAGATCGATGCCGATGGCCGATACGATCTGGCGGGCGTGCAGAGCCTCGCCGCGCGCTCGTTCTTCAGCGACGGCGAGGTGCTGGTGCTCCGGCGAATGCGAAACCTGCGAGACGGGTTGGCTGTCCCGATGCAGATCCAGGTACTGGAAGGTGACATGCTGCCGATGGACAAGAACGAGATCGTGGCCGGCGGGGAGATCATCAACGGCATCGAATTCGATCACGATGGCCGGCGCGTCGCCTATCACCTGTATCGGCGGCATCCCGGCGAATACGGTCGGGCGTCGTCCCCGAGCATGCAGACGGTACGCGTGCCCGCCGACCAGATCGCGCATGTGTACCAGGCGCTACGGCCGGGACAGGTGCGCGGTGTGCCTGAGCTGTCGACGGTGCTGCTGCGGTTGCGCTCGCTCGACAACTTCGACGATGCGGTGCTGTTCCGGCAAGAGGTCAGCAACCTGTTTGCCGGCTTCATCGTCAAGCCGCATTCGGAGCCGGGCTTGATCGGCGATCCGATTACTGGCGCCGCTGTCGATTACGACGCGGACGGTTTCTCGCCGGTGGTTTCGCTCGAACCGGGGGGCATGCAGGAACTGGCACCGGGCGAGGACGTGCGCTTTGCATCGCCGCCGGGCGCGGGCACCGACTACGCGCCCTTCATGCGGCAGCAATTGATGGCGGCAGCGGCCTCGGTCGGCATGCCCTACGAGGTGCTGACGGGCGATCTGCGCGACGTCAGCGATCGGGTGTTGCGCGTGATCCTGAACGAATTCCGGCGGGCGGTCGAGCAAATCCAGTGGAACGTCTTCATCCACCAGTTCTGCCGCCCGGTCTGGCGCTGGTGGGTCGACGCGTGCGCGCTGTCGGGGGCCATGTCGATGCCGGACTACTACCGCAGGCGCCGGGACTACTTCCGGGTGCGATGGGTGCCGCAAGGATGGCCATACATCCATCCGGTGCAGGACGTCACGGCCAAGCGCATGGAGATCCGCTCCGGCTTGGCGAGCCGGTCGGGCGCTGTCCTCGCGCGCGGCGACGATCCCGAGCAGGTGGACAACGAGAACGCGGCGGACCTTGCGCGCGAGCAGCGCCTCGGGCTGCGCTACGACACGCTGGTGCCGGTCGAGGACACGGGCAGCAATTCGAATGGGGATGACGAATGAAAGGCAAGAAGAAGTGGTGGGACATCCGCGCGCAGGCGAACGCGGCCGGCGGCAACGACGTCGAGATCCGGATCTATGGCGACATCGGTTTCTGGGGCACGGACGCCGAGCAGTTCGCTGCGCGGCTTGACGAGGTCGGCCCGTCGGCGGCATCGATCGTTGTCGCGGTCAACTCGATGGGCGGCGACGTGTTCGACGCCTTCACGATCTACAACCTGCTGCGGCGCTACCCCGGCAAGACGACGGGGCGCGTCGACGGCATCGCGGCCTCGGCCGCATCGCTGCTGCTGATGGGGTGCAGCCAGATCGTGATGCCATCCAACGCGATGCTGATGATCCATAACCCACATACGCTCGCGGCGGGCGACGAGGGGGAACTGCGCCGGCTGGCGGATCTGCTCGGCAGCACGAGCGCGAACATGCTGGCGGCGTACGCCGAGCGCAGCGGGCAGACCGAGGACACGGTGCGCGAGCTGATGGACGCCGAGACCTGGCTGACGGCGGCGCAAGCCGTCGAGCTGGGATTCTGCGACACGATCGAGGAACCGATTCGGATCGCGGCGTACGCAGGCGCCCAGCCGCTCGTCGCGCGGTTCGCGGCGATGCCCGAGCAGGTCCGCGCCCTGGTCGATGGCGAGCCCGAGGCGCCGCCGAATTCGCCTGCTGATCCGCCCGTGGATCCTGTCGATCCGCCGGCCCCGCAGGATCCGCCGCAGCCGCCGAATGTGGCGGCGCTGGCCTCACATGTGTACGCATCGTGCCGCGACGCGCGGATCGAACACTGCGCCGAGGGCATCGTGCTCGCGACGGGCCTGCGGGATCGCGCAACGGTGGACGCGGCGATTCGTACCGCGCAGGACATCGCAGGCATCTGTCTGGCGGCGAACCTGACCGAGCTGACGGCCGGGTTCGTGTCGGACGGTCTGAGCCCGGATCAGGTGCGTGCCCGGCTCTATGAGCGCGTGACGGCTTCGCAGGCGCATATCAATCCCAGGCAGACGCCGAGCAGCCCGAGCGAGCCGGTGGTCGCCGCGAACGCGCCGCGTGCAGCTTCCATCTACGCAGCCCGCCGCAGCGGCGGAAAGTAACTTTGACGTCCCATGAGGAGGGGCAAACCATGTCGATTGTGAAGGAACAGGGCATTCTCCCGGCCGAATTTCTGGTGTCGGAAGGCAACGGCCAGATCTCCCGCGAGCAGATCGTCGTCAAGGCCGGGCCGGCGCTGCCCGCCGGCCAGGTGCTCGGCGTGACGAATACGGGCGAATACGCCCCGTACGACAACAAGGCCGAGGACGGCTCGGAAGTCGCGGGCGCGGTGCTCTACGCGCCGCTGGCGGCGTCCGAGGAGTCGCGGCCGGCGACCGGCATTGTCCGGCTCGCCGAGGTCGTGGGCGGCCTGCTGACGGGCCTGGACGCGGCGGGGCGCACTGATCTCGCGGATCGCCACGTGATCGTTCGCTGATCGCGCAGCAAGACAGACCTACGAAGGCCACGCATCGCGTGGCCTTTTTCTTTTTCTTTTCCATTTCCAGGTTGGAGGTTGTATGGCGGATATCGCCCTGTTTCAAGACGACGCTTTCTCGCTCTCGTCGCTCACGGCAGCAATCAACGATCAGCCGGCGGTGCCGGGCCGGGTCGGCACGCTCGGGCTGTTCGAGGAGGACGGCATCACGACGACGACGGTCCAGATCGAGCGCGACGGCGACACGCTGGCGCTCGTGCCGGCCGGCCAGCGCGGATCGCCCGCCCCGGTGGTCGGTGGCAGCAAGCGCAGCATGATCCCGTTCAACACGGTCCACCTGCCGCAGCGAGGCTACATCGCGGCGGACGAGGTGCAGAACCTGCGCGCATTCGGCTCCGAAAGCGAGCTGGAGGCGCTGCAGACGGTCGTGAATCGGCGCCTCGCGAAGCTTCGGCGCCAACTGGACGCCACACACGAGTTCCACCGCATCGGCGCGATCAAGGGCGCGGTGCTCGACGCGGACGGCAAGACGGTGCTGATCGATCTGCTGAAGTATTTCGGCATCAAGCAGACGGTGATCGGCTTCGAGCTGGACAAGCCCGAGACGGAGATCCGCCTGAAGTGCAGCGAGGTGCAGGACGCGATCGAGGATGCGCTCGGCGCGTTGACCTACACGGGCGTGCGCGTGCTGTGCGGCCGCACCTTCTGGAACAAGCTGATCGTCGCGAAGACGGTGAAGGAAACCTACCTGGCGACGAGCATGGCGGCGGCCCTGCGCGGCGACGCGCGCGACGCGCTCGACTTCGGCGGCTGCACGTTCGAGCGCTATCGCGGGCGTGTCGGCGATATCGGGTACGTGGCCGACGACGAGGCGCACGCCGTGCCGGAGGGCGTGCCCGACCTGTTCATCTCGCGCTTCGCGCCGGCCGACTACGTCGAGGCGGTCAACACGACGGGCCTGCCGTACTACGCGAAGCAGGAGCTGGCCCCGTTCGGCAAGGGAATCGACATCGAGGCGCAGTCGAACCCGATTCACCTCTGCACGCGCCCGAAAGCGTTGATCAAGCTGAAGGCTTGATATGCGGTTCCGCGATCTGATGGCGGACGTCGATGCCGCCGTGAAGCGCGATCTGGCGGACGACGACGTCACGATCGACGGGAAGCCGGTGCAGGGCATGTTCGCGGCGCCGTGGCTGGGGCCGGATCTCGGCTCACGGCGCACGCAACTGGTGGCGCCTGTCCTGCATGTCACGGACGCCGATGCCGCGGTCGTCAAGGTCGGCAGCATCGTCGTCGCTGGCGGGAACCGTTACCGCGTGCACGAACTGCAGCCAGACGGCACGGGGTGGACGGTCTTGATCTTGGGGTAAAGGCATGGACCTGCTGAAAGTCGAAATCGACGTGAAGGGGGCGCTGGAAGCGCTCGCCGCGTTGCCGCCTGCCGCGATGCAGTCGGCATGGCGGCGAACGCTCCGAAAGACGGCGGCCTGGATCAAGAGCCAGACGGCGAAGGATGTCGGCCGCGCAACGGGGATACAGCAGAAGGTGATCCGACAGCGGACGTACTTCTACATGCGGTCTGCCGATAGCGGGAAGGTGTGGCTCGGTCTCAATCCGATCGGGGCGCACCGGCTCGGGGCCGTGCGTCGCACGCGCAAGGGCATTCGCGCCGGCAAGACGCTGTTCGAGGGCGCGTGGCGCATGACGGAGAAGGCGCCGGATGGCCCCGTGTTCCGCCGAACCGGCAAGGGGCGCACGCCGATCGAGGTCGTGACGTTCGATTGGGCGCATGAAGGCGATCCGGCCTTTCGGCGTGCCGCCCGAGCGTGCGAGGAAAGGCTGCTGGCGGTGCTGCGGCAGGAGGTCAACTACGAAATCCAGAAGGCGGCAGGCCGTGCTCGATAACCTCAAGCAACTCCACGACGCGATCGAATCCGGGCTGCGTGGCCGGCTCGCCGGGCTCGACCGGGTGCTGGCCTATCCGGAGATCGGGAAGTCGATCGAGACGCCGCTGGTGGCGATCGAGCTGGCCGAACTGGAGCCAGGGCACGACGACGGCACAGGCCGCGTGCCGTTGATCGGACGGATGCAGGCCCGCATCGTCGTCGATCCGTTGGTCCCTGGCGCGGACATCCTGGTGCGTGAGCTGTCCGCCCGTGTGCTGCGCGCCGTTCATGGCGAGACCTGGGGATTGCCGATCACGCCGGGCAAGCAGATCGGCTCGGCGGCGGAAGACCCGTTCCGGCCGGATCTCGATACCTATCTGGTGTGGCTGGTCGAGTGGGTGCATGAATTCGACCTGGGCGAGATGGCCGAGCTGCCGCCGCAGGGCCGGGAGATCCGCTGGGGCGTCTACCCGGAGACCGGGGGCGAGCATCGCGGTGACTACGTCGACGTGGCAATCGCAGAGGAGGGGCACCCGTGAGCGACTACGAGCTTGGCGAAATGGATCGCCGCATGGCGTGCCTGACGCAGTCGGCGATCGTGGAGGCGGTGACCTACGATCCGCCGCGCGTGAAGGTGCGCATCGGCGATTGGGTCAGCGACTGGCTGAAATGGCAGGCCGGTGCTGCCGGCAAGGTCCGGCATTGGCGTCCGCCGTCCGTCGACGAGGAGGTCGCCTTGTGGGCACCATCCGGCGATCTGGCGGGCGCGTTCGTCGCGCCCGGCTACTACACGGATCAGCACGGCGGTGCCGGCCGAACGAGCCCGGATGAGACGGCCATGGATTACCCCGATGGGGCGTTCGAGCAATACAACCACGCGACGCACGACTACACGCTGTCGGTGCCAGCCGGCGGCCGGATCCTCTTTCGCATCGGCTCGACCGAGTTCGAGCTGAGGGCAGACGGCGCAACGCTCCGAAGCGACAAGCTGCTCGCCGAGGTGCCGGATTCCACGTTCACGGGCAACACGACGACGGAGCGGCTGCTGACGTTCAACGGCGGCATGCAAGGCCGGCCGGGAGAGGGGCAGGGCGTCGCGGTGAAGGTTGATGGTGGGGCGGAATTCACGGCGGACGTGCTGGCCGCCGGGACATCGGTTCATGGGCACCAGCATCGCGAGCAAGGCGACGGCGAGCTGGTGAGCGAGCCGATATAGGTCCTATGTTCGTCGCCCGTGCCGATCTCAATTCGTTGCGGCATGAAATGCAAGGGCGGTGCCCATTGAAAGAGCGAGAGATACGCCCTTTCTAATCGCATCCGATGTTCCATTCTTAATGTTGACCGCAAGGTACTCCCCGAGCGATTTGTCCGGTGTCAGTGATGCGGGCGTTGCCTTAAGCACTTCAAGCCCCTTGGATGACAAAACGGCGTAGCGGCCTGGTGTGTGGGGGTCTGCCATCATGTTTATGTATCCAGCTGCATTGAGCCAGTCAACGGTGTCGAAAAAGAATTTTGCATTTTCGGCATCCTTGTAGGCGATGGTAATGAAGCCTGAAGTCGGTGTAACCGTGCTGTTATCGAATCCGAAGTCTGCGAGAGTGAGGTTGATTTTCACGGGAAATGCTTGATAAAGACGAGCAAAGATGCGAGCAACGAGTTCGTCAAATTTTTGAATATTTTCCATGTCGTAGGCAAAGTTGCTTTGTGTTAGTTCGTAATGTTACTCGTTGTTTTGTGAAAACTAGCCCCGCTGCCGTGCGGGGTTTTTTATTTCTTGGGAGGCATATGTCGAAACAGGTGGAAGCCTCGGTACCGATCGTGTTCATCGACTCCGAGTATCGCAGCCGTGTCGTGGTGTTTCCCGATGGTTCGTTTATTCCGGTGCTCGCTGGAAAAGCCGAGGTGACGGCGCCCGAGCACGTCGCCTATCTGGAGTCGAATCCGAGTTTCACGCGGATCCCGGCGAAGGAGCAGTAACGATGGCGCTGGTCGGGATGTGCCGTCGCTCAGGGCGGCTGATCCGTGGCGTCGAGCATCTGGTGCAGAGCATCGGCGACATCCTGAGCACGCGCAAGGGCACGCGCCGGCAGCGGCCGGAATACGGCTCGGATCTCCCGGCCATGGTCGACTTGCCCGTGACGCGCGGGTGGATCTCGGCCGTCCAGGCCGAGGCAGCCGGCGCGATCGGACGATGGGAGCCGCGAATCAAGCTGGATCGGGTCGCGGTGCAGTCGGTCGTCGACGGCAAAGTAACTTTCCTCATTGCTGGTCGCTATGACGACGGCGATGTCGTGTTCGAGGTGACGATATGACCATGATCGATCTCTCGGCGATGGATCCGCCGGATCTCGTCGAAACGCTGGACTTCGAGGCGACGTACCAACTGAAGCTGGCCCACTTCAAGAGCATCTACCCGGACTGGACTGCGGCGCTCGAATCGGATCCGGTGGTCAAGCTGCTGGAGCTGGCGACGTACGAAGAAATTCGGTATCAGGCGCGTCTCAACGATTGCGGACGGGCAGTGCTACTCGCCTGCGCGACCGGGGCCGATCTCGAACACCTCGCCGCGCTCTGGAACATCAAGAAAGAGATCGTCGATCCCGGCGATCCGGATGCGCGCCCGCCGATTCCCGTGACCTACGAGAAAGACGATCGCCTGCGCCTTCGCACACAGATGGCGATCGAGCAGGCGACGACAGCCGGCCCGGCGGGCTCGTATCGCTCGATTGCGCTCAATGCGTCGGCCGACGTCGCGGACGTGCGGGTCGATCGCGGCATGCCGGGCGTGGTTCGCGTGGTCGTGAAGTCGCAATCGAACGGCGGGGTGCCCAGTGCCGCGCTGCTCGATGTGGTTCAACGCGCCCTGACGCCTGAGGATCGGCGCCCGCTCAACGATACGGTGCAAGTGCTGCCTGCCCGGCCCGTTGACTACTCGATCGTGGCGGACATCTACGTCGGTCGCGGCCCTGACCCCGAGGTCGTGATCGCCGCACGGCGTCTCGATCTCGATATCGCGGTCAACGATGGCGCCCGACTGCGCAACGGCATGCCGCGCTCGGCCATCACGGGGGCACTGCATCCGAAGTCGTCGGGCGTGGTGCGGGTCGATCTGACGGCACCGGCCGCTGACGTCGAATGCGAGTTCGACCAGTTCGCGCGGTGCGCGTCGATCACGCTGAACGCGAGGGTGAAAGATGACGACTGAACCGCTCTTGCCTGCGAATCAAACGTCGCTTGAGGCGGCGCTCGCTCAGGTGATGCGCCCGAGCGTCGAGCCCGACATCATCCGCACGCTGTGGGACGCGGATCGCTGCCCGGCGGCGTTCTTGCCCTGGCTGGCCTGGTCGCTTCAGGTGGACGGGTGGGAACTGGCCGAGTCGGACGAGGCCCGCCGCGAGCTGATCAAGTCGTCGCTGGCGATCTACCGGCGCAAGGGCACGCCGTGGGCGATCCGGGAGATCGTTCGGCGGCTCGGGTTTGGTGAGGTGGACATTCAGGAAGGACGGGGCCTGTCCCGCCGCGACGGCTCGGCCCGCCGCGATGGGCGCTATCTGCATGGCGGCGACGGCGCCTGGGCCGAATACATCGTCACCTTGAACCGCGCCGTGACGCGCGACCAGGGCGAGAAGATCAAGCGGGCGATCGAGCGTTATGCGCCGGCCCGCAGCAAGCTGGCATGGCTGGACTTTTCCGAGGTTGCGATCCGGCATAACGGCGTCGCGACACGCAACGGGCAATTTACACGAGGGATTATCGGAACATGGCCAATCTGAAAGAGGACAGTGCCTGGGTAGACGGTATCTACCAGTTGGAGACGTCGGATCCCGTGCAGGGCGGCCCCGATGGTGTCGACAACGTGCAGGCAAAGCAACTTGGGAGCCGCACGCGATATCTGAAGGATCGGGCTGATGCGACCGACAAGCGGGTCGACGCGATGGGGCAAACGGTGGCGGGCCTCGGGACCGACAAGCTGCCTGTCGCGGGCGGCACGCTGAAGGGCGTGCTGCTTGGGAAGCTTGGAGCCATCGCACCGAACAATCCGCAAGGGGCGGGTTACGGCTTTGACGGCGATGCGGACAGCGGGATGTTTTCGCCGAAGGATGGGCTCGTGCAGATCGGTGCGCAAGGGATTGCCCACTTCGAGACGCGCGGCACCGACACCTACGTGGGGCCGAATGTTGCCGGCGGCAATCTGGTGTTGGTTGCCGGAGCGGATGGCCGGGCGTTGGTCACGAGTGAAGGCCGGATGCTGGTCGGGGCGTGGAACAGCGACGGTGTGAGCCGGCTGCAAGTCACCGGCACGGCTCGTGCGGATGGATTCGTGTCGGATGCCCTGGACGCCGGCGGTGCGCATTTCCGCGCACGCAATGGCGACTACGGCGCCTTCCTGCGCAACGACGGCACGAACGTCTACCTGCTGTCGACGAAAAAGGGCGATCCGTCTGGTCAATTCAATGACTATCGGCCGTTCGCCTGGAACCTCTCGACCGGTTACGTCACGATCGATGCGACCGGCAAGGGTACGACGATCGGCGGCAACGCGACGATTGTGGGCGACGCGAAGATCGGCATCGCGACGAATGAGGGGCGGGCGTGGATCGGCCCGCTCAATGGCTATTTCTACTCGAATGCGTTGTCTGTCGGCTGGTGGTCGCCGACGATCGGCTCGTTCCAGTACATGGTCGACGATCGATCCTTCCGTATCGATGGGAAACCCGTCTGGCACAGCGGGAACGTGACGCCGCTCGACGCGAGCAAGGGGGGCGTGATGAGCGGCAGCGTGACATTCGCCGCCGGTCAGCGGCTGTTTCTCGATGAGGGCAGCGCGGCGTTCCCCTCGATCGCGTTCGTGAACGATGGTGTGCCCGATACCGGTCTCTATCACGCGAGAGACGGTGTCTTCGGCGTCACCTGCAATGGCGTTGTCACGGTCACGTTCGCGCAGGAAGCGACCTATTTCCAAGCGCCAGCGGCCGGGCCGTCGCCGGCTGCGGGTGACAATTCGTTGCGTTTCGCGACGACAGCATGGGTGACGGCAGCGATCGGCACGGCGTCGATCGGCCAGATCGTCATGGAGGCGCGGACGTCCACGCGCGCGGGCTATGTGAAGTGCGACGGCTCGCAATACAAGCGCGCGGATTATCCGGCGCTGTGGGCCTATGCACAGGCCAGTGGTGCGCTGGTATCGGAAGCCGAGTACGCGGGTGGTCGCTGGGGCGGCTTCTCGACGGCAGACGGGCAGACGTACTTCCGGGTTCCCGATCTGCGCGGCGAGTTCCTGCGCTGCTGGTCGGACGGGCGCGGCGACGTCGACGCCGGCCGCGCGATCGGCTCGTTCCAGGCCAGCCAGAACCAGGCGCACACGCATGCCGCGTCATCGAGCACGGTCGACGATCACTGGCACAAGGTTTGGAGTGGACCGAACGGCTGGCACGATCACGGCGTCAATCAAACGCCGCATGCGCACGTCACGTGGACCGGCGCCGTGCAGGTGGCGGGCACTGCACCGGGCGCCGGCATGGGCCCGTACAACGGGCGCGTCACGCAGATGTGGTCCGACGAGGCGATGGCCAACATCGGGATTGCCGGGAATGGCACGCACGATCACGCGATTGCCATGGACGGCGCCGGAAAACACGCACACACGATCAGCGTTCAAGCCGATGGCGGCGCCGAAGCGCGTCCGCGCAACGTCGCCTTGCTGGCGATGATTCGCGCATATTGAAAAGAGGGAAAACATGCTCTGCAACCACTACGACAGACAGACGGGCCAATACCTGAGCAGCACGCTCGCCGACTCGGATCCGAAAGACGATAGCCGCTGGCTCGAACCGGCTTTCTCGACGGTCACGCCGATCCCTGACCGTAAGCCGCTCACGTGGCCGTTCTGGAAGGACGGCGCCTGGGTGTTGATGCCCGACTATCGCGGGCGCGTGCTGTACCGAACCGATACCGGCGAGCGCACCGAGATCCTGGCAGCGGGTGTGACGCCGGCCGATGCCGGTCTCACGGAGACGCCGCGGCCGTCCGACGAGTACCGCTGGACCGATGGCGCGTGGGCGATCGATCCGGACATCGTGGCGCGCAAGGCGAAGGAGCGGGCGATGGCGGAATTCCAGCATCGGCTGGCGAACGCACAGACGAGGAACTACGGCCGAGCCGATGCGCACGCAGCCGGCGTGCTGTCGGATGTCGAGGAAGCGCAGTTCGTCGCGTGGTCCAAGTACCAGATGGATCTCTCGCGCGTGGTCAATGCGCCGGACTTCCCTGCCTCGGCCGTGTGGCCGGTCGAGCCGGACGACGACGCGATCCGCCGTGAAGTCGATGCCAAGCGAGCCGCTGCCGCTGCCGCAGAAGCGGCGAAAGCGGAGGCGGAGCAGGCTGACGAGGCGGATTCGGTGGACGACAAGGTCGACGCGGATCCGGCGCCGACGACGGACAGCACCCGTAAAAAGTAACTTTCCGGACCCCGTTCCGATCTTTCACAGAGCCGCCCGCTTGGGCGGCTTTCTCATTTCTGGAGACCCGTATGGGAGCAACCTCGTTTTTTCACGGCATCACGACGACGATCGTCGACTCGGGGCCGCGCACGATCGCCGTGCCTTCGTCGTCGGTGGTGGGGCTCGTCGATACGTACACGCCCGGCGCGGGTCTGGCGCAGCCGAACGTGCCCGTCCAACTGACAAGCTATCGCGATGCGGTGGTGGCGTTCGGCGACACGAGCACCATCGCACGAGCCGCGCGAGCGATCTACGCGCAGAGCCGCGCGGTCATCGTCGCGGTGGGCGTGCCGGCCGATGGCGACGAGGCGCAGCGCACCTCGGCCGTCATCGGGGGCGTGACGGCGAGCGGAGCGCGCACGGGCATGCAAGCGCTGCTCGATGCGAAGTCGCGATTCAACGCGCAGCCGCGTTTGCTGATTGCGCCGGGGCACTCGGCCAAGCAGCCGGTCGCGACGGCGGCCGACGAGCTGGCGGCGAAGCTGCGCGGTATCGCCGTGATCGATGGTCCGAACAAGGACGACGAGGCGGCGATTGCCTACGCGCAGAACTTCGGCAGCAAGCGCCTCTACATGGTCGATCCTGGCTCGACGATGTGGGACACGACGGCCAACGCCGACGTCGCCGTACCGTCTTCGGTGTTCGCGGCGGGCCTGTTCTGCCAGACCGACGCGAACATCGGCTTCTGGGCGTCGCCGTCGAACAAGGAAATCACGGGTATCACGGGCACGGCCCGGCCGATCGAATACCTCGACGGTGACGAGACCTGCCGCGCGAACCTGCTGAACAACGCCAATATCGCGACCATCATCCGCGACGGCGGTTATCGCCTGTGGGGTAACCGGACGCTGTCGGCAGATCCGAAGTGGAAGTTCGTCACGCGGGTACGCACGCTCGACATCGTCATGGACGCGGTCCAGGCCGGCCACAAGTGGGCAGTCGATCGCGGCATCACGGCAACTTACGTCAGCGACGTGACGGAAGGGCTGCAGGCGTTCATGCGCGACCTGAAGCGCCAGGGCGCCTTGATCAACTTCGAGGTCTACCCGGATCCCGAGCTGAACACGGCCAGCCAACTGGAGGACGGCAAGGTGTACTGGAACATCCGCTTTACCGATGTCCCGCCGGCCGAAAACCCGATTTTCCGCTTCGAGGTCACCAATCAATGGATGACCGAAGTACTCGATAACCAGATCTAAGGGGGAAAGATGGTTCCGGAAACTCTGTACAACTGCTCGGTGGCGATCGACGGTCGCGGCTACGCGGGCCGGGCGACGAGCATGACGCCGCCGAAGCTGAAGCTCAAGACCGACGACTACCGCGCGGGCGGGATGGATGCGCCGTCCAAGATCGACCAAGGCATGGAAGCACTCGAAGCTTCGTTCGCCATGGCATCCATGGAATACGACGTGCTGAAGTATTTCGGCATCCTCGACGGCAACGCGTTCAGCGGCAATTTCCGTGCGGCCTTCAAGGACCACTACGGCAAGATCAAGTATGTCGGGGCGTTCTTTCGCGGCAAGCTGACCGAGGTGGATCCGGGCGAGTGGAAGCCGGGCGAGAAGGCCGAGACGAAATACACCATCGCCGTTGACTACTACCGGATGGAGATCGATGGCGCCGTGGTTCACGAGATCGACGTGTTCGCGTGCAAGCGCGTGGTCAACGGCGTCGACCAACTGGCCGAGGTGCGTAAGGCGCTCGGCATGTAGCTCGTTTGGTCGCGAGCAAAGTTACTTTTCACTCAACGGCGGGCCGATGGCTCGCCGTTTCTCTTTGAGGACACGATATGGACAAGGTTACCGTCACGCTGGCTTACCCGATCAAGCTGAACGGCGTCGAGTGCGACAAGTTCACGATGCGCCGCCCGAAGGTGCGCGACATGCGCGGCGCGCAGAAGCTTGCACCGAAAGACGAGGAGCAACAGGAGCTGATCCTGTTCGCCTCGCTCGCCGAGGTGTCGCCGGACGACATCGAGGAGATGGATATGGCCGACTACGCGCGCGTGCAGGACGCCTACTACTCCTTTCGATCCGTACGCCAAGACGGACGCCAAGACGCTGAAGGCACTGGCGAGGCGGCTCGCGCTTGAATTCGGCATGTCGCCTGCGTCGATCGACGACATGACGATCGACGACATGATCTGGTGGTTGACTGACTGAGGGGTGCGGACATGGCAAAGGATATCGCCCTGGGTATCGTGATCGGCGGCGCCGTGTCGGCGACGTTCGGCAAGGCGATCACGGATACGACGTCGAAGATCGACGGCATGAAGAAGCGGGCGAACGATGCTCGCCTCTGGCAGCGGCAGATCGGCGAGACGGTTCGCCTGCAGGAGGAGTTTCGGCGACTGCATGCCGCCGGGGATAGTGCGGCGGACGGCATCCGCCGCAAGCTGGACAGCAACCTGAAGTCGTTGCGCGATGCCGGGGTCGAGGTGAGCAAGCTCGATCGCGCGTATGCGCAACTCGGGCGCACCGCGCGCGGGCTCGATCTGAAGGCCGCCGGCTTCGAGCGCATGGAAGCCGGCAAGGAAGCCGGTCGCGGGGTGATCGGCGACGCGGTGAAGCTGTCGGCGGCGGTGGCCGTGCCCGCGACGATCGCCGCGAACTATCAGGCGATCATTCGCGACATCTCGATCAAGGCCGGCATCGCGCGCACGCAGCAAGAGGCGGCGATGGGCGTGCGCATCCGCAAGGATGCGGCGGACAACGGCATCGGCCGCAACGAGCTGGCCGACGCCATCAACCAGATGGTGGCGGGCGGCATGGACCTCGACCGGGCGCTCAACTTCGGACCGCTCGTCGCGAAGTTCGCGATCGGGCAGGGCGCGACGACGGTCGAGACGGCGAAGATGATCCAGGCGCTCCAGCAGAACGCGGAGATTGTCGATCCGCGCCAGATGGCCAAGGCGCTGGAGGCGATCGCTTACCTCGGCAAAGAAGGGTCGTTCGAGTCGGTCGACATGGCGCGGTGGTTCCCGGTGTTGCTCGCCGAAATGAAGAAGATCGGTATCACGGGGCAGGATTCCGTCACGCAGTTGGGCGCCATGCTCCAGGTGCAGATGAAGACGGCCGGCGGCGCCGACGAGGCGGCGAACAACCTCAAGAACTGGTTTTCGAAGATCGGTTCGGGAGAGACCGAGCGCAACTACGCGAAAGCCGGGGTCGACTACCAGGCGAAGATGCGCGAGGCGATCGGCAAGGGCTGGTCGACGCTGGAGGCGTCGTTCGTGCTGGCCCGTGCGTACATCGAGCGCGTGGATCCGGAGAAGGCGAAGCAACTGGCCGGCGCCGCTAAACAGTTCAATGCGGAGATGGATCCGGCGAAGCGGCAAGCGCAGATGGCCGCGTTCGCCGAGACGATGAAGACCGGCGATCTGTTCAACGACATGCAGGTCAAGGCGGCGCTGACGGCCTACATGCAGAACGCGGATCTGTACAACGAGCTGAAGACCAACGCGCAGAAGGCGAGCGGCGAGATCCAGAAGGATCTGGAAGCCCGCCGCGAGACGTCCAAACAGATCTGGAGCGAGGTCGGCCAGCAGTGGGATGACGCGATGCGCAGCATCGGCGATGCGTTGCGGCCGATCACGGATCTCGCGGGGCAGGCGGCCAAGGGGCTCGGTGGCACGGTGCGCGAAGCGGCGGACAAGGCGCCGGGTGTCACGGCGGCGGTGGTCGGCGTGGCGGG
Source organism: Burkholderia gladioli (assembly GCF_000959725.1). Classification (NCBI taxonomy): domain Bacteria; kingdom Pseudomonadati; phylum Pseudomonadota; class Betaproteobacteria; order Burkholderiales; family Burkholderiaceae; genus Burkholderia; species Burkholderia gladioli. The sequence goes on along the minus strand of NZ_CP009323.1, from coordinate 203,980 downwards.
CGCTGCCGTCGCTTATCGCGGCGCAAAGGCACTTTGGAATATTGGGCGCGGTGTGTTCGACATCGCGCGCGGCACGGTGCTAGGCCGGGGCGGGGGCCGATCAGGCGGCCGTGGCGGCGGTGGAAAGGGTGGTGCGGCTGGCAAGGCGCTCGACGCGCTTGCTGGTGCTGCTGGCGGGGTGCAACGGGTGTTCGTCGTCAACATGCCGGGAGGGACAGGCGGGCTCGGCGGCGGTTTGGCGGATGTGCCGGCAGGTGGCGGTAAGGGACGTGCAGGTGGTCGCGGCGCCGCGCGTGGTGGCCGCATCGGTCGAGCCCTGCGCGCCGGCCGCTCGCTCTTCGGCAAGGTGGCGCCGTACGCCGGAAAGATCGCGCTGGCCGGAACGATCCTGAAGGTCGGCTTCGCGGCGAAAGACGCGTATGCCGTGGCATCGAGTACCGATACGCGGGAGCGGAAGGCAACGCAGTTCGCAGGCATCGCAGGAAGCCTTGCCGGGGGCTTCGCGGGCGCCAAGATCGGCGCCCTGGTCGGCGCCTTCGGCGGGCCAATCGGCGCGGCCGTAGGGGGCGTGATCGGCGGTGCGATCGGCACCTTCGCGGGGGACAAGGCACTGAGCGCGATTGCGCGCAAGGTGTTCGAGCATAAGTCGAGCGAGTCGCCCGCCAGCGCGGAGGCGGTGGCGAAAGCGGCGGCGGCAGGCGCCGGCGAGGGTGCCCCGCCGCGAGCTGGCCCGCGCGTCGAGCAGACGAACACGTTCGCCCCCGTCTTTCACGTCCGCGTGGAAAGCAACGAGGCGGACGCGGCCGAGAAATTCCTGGCGCGGGTCAGTCCGATGTTGACGCAGATGATGGCCGAGCAACAGAGGAAGACGACTAACTTTTCGGCGATGTTCGATGCGCCGCATCTATGAGGGTAAGGCATGGAGCTGATCAGACAGATCACGTCGGCCGCGACGCAGGCGAGTGTCGCCTCGGAGCGCGTCCGGCAAATGGTGCGCGTAGCCGACCGCAACCGCGCAGCGAGCGCGACGACGGTCGAGACGTTGCAGAAGCTCGCGACCGGCAATCTCAGCAGCGCGGCCGAGCTGCTGACCGGCGCCAAGAGCGCGATGTCGGTCGCGGGCGATCTGTTCCCGCAAGTCGGGAGCGTGATGCGCAGCTTCAACGCGACGCAGGCCTCGGTCGGCTCGATCCTGAAGATGGCGGACAGTTCGAGCTTCCCGCTCGTGCGCTCGGCCGCCAACAGCGTCAAATCGGCGCTTGGCGGGGCGGTGAATCAGTTCTCGAGCTTGGTCGGCATCAAGGACTCGGCGGTGGCCGATGCGGTCAAGGCGACGGGGCTGAGTTCGTTGCTGCCGGGGCTGGCCGATGGCGCGACGTCGAGCACGCCGCACCTGATGACGATGGCGGCCGACGACGGCAGCGCATTCCATTTCAACCTGTCGACGGCGGCGTTCGAGAAGCTGCGGCGAGCGACGCGATACCGGGTGGCCACGCAGGAGCGTTTGAACCGGCAAGAGGCGCTGCAGCCGGTCAGCGAGGGCGGCGAGACGATCACCTTGTCGGGCGTGGTTTTCCCTGCGCTCGGCGCCGGCACGACGCAGATCAGTAAGCTGCGCTCGATCGGCAGCCGTATGAAGCCGGTGCGCCTGACGACGGGCAGTGGCGACGTGCTCGGCCGCTGGCTGCTGCAGACGATCGAGGAAGAGCAGGACGCCATGCTGGCCGACGGCCTGCCCCGCAAGCAATCCTTCACTGTGGAGTTTGGCCGCTATGGCGAAGATTTTAAGAACGTCTGAGGGCGACGTGCTCGATACCTTGTGCTATCGGGTGTACGGGACACTGCAGGGGACGGTCGAGGCGGTCTACGAGGCGAACCCTGGCCTTGCCGCGAGGCCGCAGCCGTTTGCCTCGGGCGTCGAGATCGTCATGCCGGATATCGAGGCGCCGCGTGACGAAACCGTGTCGCTCTGGACATAGCGAGGCACGATGGAAGCGATCTTTCAAATTATCGCGAACGGCGACGACGTCACGAAGGTGATTCAGGACCGGGTGATGGAGATCCGGACCGTCGACAAACCTGGCCTGGATGCGGACGAATGCACGATCACGCTCGACGATCGCGACGGCCGGATCCGATTCCCGCCCAAGGGCGCGACGGTCAAGGTGTCGCTGGGATGGGAGGGGCAAGGGCTGTCGATGCTGGGCGAGTATGCCGTCGACGAGGTGGGGCTGCGTGGGCCGCCGGCCAGCGTGGTGTTTCGCGGCAAGCCGGCGAACATGCGGGCGACGTCGAAGACGCAGCGGTATGGGAGCTGGTCGAACGTGCGGCTGGCCGACATCGTCGGCGATGTCGCGCGACGCAATAAGTGGTCAGCCGCGTGCGACGTCGACGTGGTGGTGCCTCGCGTCGACCAGTTCGGCGAAAGCGACCTGCATTTCGTGACGCGGCTCGCCCGGCAGTATGGCGCGACGGCGACGGTCAAGGCCGGCAAGCTGATCGTGCTGCCCCGAGGCGGCGGCAAGAGCGCGAGCGGCAAGCCGTTGCCGGTGGTGACCCTGACGCCCGAGCTGCTGCTCGACTACGACATCAACTTTCCCGATCGCGCGAGCTTCGCAGCGGTCCGCACCAAGGTCCACGATCGCAAGACGGGGAAGAAGATCGACCTGACGATTCCCAATCCGGATGCGCCGCAAGGGGCGTCCGCGGTCCATACCGAGCGCCATGCATTTGCCAGTCCGCAGGCGGCGAAGGCGGCGGCCACGTCGAGGCTTGAAACGCTCAACCGGCACACGTCGACGAGCCGCCTCACGATGCGCGGCCGGGCCGATCTGTCTGCCGAAAAGACGATCGCGCTGAAAGGATTCAAGGAAGGCGTGGACGGGGAGTTTCTGATCGAGGCGGTCGAGCACACGTTCGCCTCGCGGGGCTGGATCACGGTGGTGACATTGAATGGAGGGAACAAGGGCAAGGCGAAGGTCGGGCACAAGAAGAAGTCGGGCAAGAAAATCGATCTGGTGGTGCCGGCGCCGACGTAACGCGCCACACGAGAACGATGCAGGCCGCTCACGGGCAACCGGAGCGGCCTTTCTTTTTTCAACGGGGGTGGGATGGGTGACGAGAAGCAGGAGGGGCTGGCGGTACAGATCGCCACGCTCACGCAGCAGATGCGATCGGTCGCGGCGAGCGTCGAGGACATCAAGCGATCGGTGCAGCCGTTCGCGGATCTCGATCGCGGATTTGCCGAGATGCGCGTGCGCGCGGAATCGGTGCGCGAGGACGTCGGGCTGCTGTGGGCGCGGTCGCAGGCCGAGGAGCGTGCGCGCCTCGACCAAGCCGGCGATATCGCCGAGGTGGACCGGAAGGTCGACGCGATGAGGAACCGGGCGACGGGCGCGGTCTGGGTGCTCGGCATCGGCCTCGGGGCGGTGCAAGCCTTCGTCGTCGGCTCGATCGTCTGGGTCTTCACGCACGTCAACGAGGCGGACGTGCTCAATCGACTGCAACAGCAGCGTATCGAAACGCTGGAACTGGCCATTGGCCGAGGGGGAAAGCCATGAATGTCACGGCGAAGATCGACGCGCTGATCGGGCGCGAAGGCGGTTTCTCGAACGATCCGAACGATCGCGGGAACTGGTATCTCGGGAAGCTGGAGGGGACGATGTGGGGCGTGACGGCCGCCGAGGCGCGGGCAAACGGTTACCTCGGCGCGATGAAGGATATGCCGCGCGCGACGGCCGTCGCGATCTACGCGTCGCGCTATTGGTCGCGACCGAAGTTCGACCAGATCGACGCGATCTCGACGACGCTGGCGGAGAAGCTGTTCGATATCGGCGTGAATGCCGGGCCGGCAACCGGAGTGAAGTTCATGCAGCGGGCGCTCAACGTGCTGAACCAGGGCGGCAAGGCGTTCCCGGACATCGCGGCGGACGGCGGTATCGGCCCGATGACCCTCGCGGCGCTGCAGGCGTTCCTGCAGCAGCGGGGGGCGGATGGCCATCGTGTTCTGTACGGCATGATCGCCGCGCAGCAGTCGGTGTTCTACATCGAGCTGGCCGAGCGCCATCCGGAGAACGAGGCGTTCGAGTATGGCTGGCAACTCAACCGTGCGCTGGGGGTGTGAGCATGCTCGACATTCTGAAAACGGTGGCGCCGTGGCTCGTCACGGCATTGACGGGTGGCGTGCCGGGCGTCGCGGCCATGGCCGCCTCGGCGATCGCTGACCGGCTGGGCCTGGGCGATGGGTCGGTCGAGGCGGTGACGTCCGCGCTGTCCGGCCAGTCGATGACGCCCGAGCAACTGCTCGCGCTCAAGCAGGCCGACGCGGACTTCGAGCTGAAGATGCGGCAGGCCGGCTTCGCGCATGCGGAGAATCTGGCTGGGATTCAAGTGCAGGCCGACAAGATCGCGGCCGACGATCGCGCGAGCGCCCGGCAGTATGCGGCGTCCGAGCACGATCACACGGCTCGCAACCTGGCCTACATGTACACGGTGGCGCTGTTCGTGGTGATCGGGCTGGAGTTCTATCTGGCGATCGGCGAGATCCGGATGCCCGATGTCGTGAAGAGCACGCTCGACACGCTGCTCGGCGTGCTGATCACGATGGTGATCGGCTCGAAGGAGTATTTCTTCGGCTCGTCGTCGCGGGCGGATAAGCAGACGGCGGAGATCACGCGCTTCGCGGTGTCGCCGGACATTACCGTCAGCGCGGACGTGGTGCGAGGAGGGGAGGCGGAAAAGTCACTTTGATCGCGCGTAAGCGCTGAGGAAGAACAGGGCGGCCGGTTGACGTGGTGGAACACGTCGGCCGGCCGCCTTTCCACTGAGAGTGCCAGTGAATTAGCCAAGGCCCTGTTACCTACCGGTAGGCGGGCCGGATTCTACACCAAGTTTAAAAAAGGCTTTCACCATGGCGGAACCCATCATTCCCTGGCTCGGCGGCAAGCGCCGTCTGGCAGACATCCTGATTCCCCGTTTCCCTGCGCACGAGTGCTACGTCGAGGTGTTCGCGGGCGGGGCGGCGTTGTACTTCCTTCGGCCGCCGGCCAAGGTCGAGGTGATCAACGACATCAACGGGGAACTGATCAACCTGTATCGGGTGGTGCAGCACCATCTGGAGGAGTTTGTACGCCAGTTCAAATGGGCGCTGACGAGCCGGCAGGTGTTCGAATGGCTCAAGCAGACGGTCCCGGAAAGTCTCACCGATATCCAGCGCGCGGCGAGGTTCTATTACCTGCAGAAAAGTTGCTTTGGCGGCAAGTTGGAGGGGCAGACGTTCGGCACGAAGACGCTCGCTCCTCCCGGCCTGAACCTGCTTCGGCTGGAGGAGGATCTGTCAGCAGCGCATCTGCGGCTCGCCAGCGCGTTTATCGAGCGCCTGGATTGGGCCGAGTGCATCGATCGATACGATCGTCCGCATACGCTGTTCTACTTGGATCCGCCGTATCTCGACACCGCCGGTTATGGCGTTGCGTTTCCGTTCGAGCAATACGAGAGGATGGCCGAGCGCCTACGGACGCTCAAGGGCCGGGCGATCGTGAGCCTGAATGATCACCCGGAGATCCGGCAGGTGTTCGACGGATTCCATATCGAGACGGTGCCGATCCAGTACACAGTGGGCCTGGAGGCCGCGAGCCGCCATGAGGTGATCATTTCGAGCTGGGATGTCGGCGCCGAGCCGGCTGGGTTGTTCTAAAGCGTGGCGCGAGCGGGCAGCCCGCTCGCGCGATGTCGTTACGCCTGGGCTCGACGGGTTCGAGCGCGGCAGATTGCGACGTTCGCGATCCAGACGAGCAGGCCGCAAATGATGATTGACGCGATCAGTATGGCCAGCATGCCGAGCGCCGGCAGGTCATCAGGGTTCGCAAAGTCTTCGCGGCCGGTTATGTGCAGCAGCACGCGCAGCGCGTGGTTCATCCACTCTGGCATGTTCCCAGTTTGGCTGATGGTGAGCGTTCCGAGCATCCACCCCCCGGCCAGCGTGACAGCGACGCTCAGTGCTAGCAGTCCGATCTTCTTCATTTTACGTCAACCGTCCCATATGCCTTCAACGTCGAACCCGGCACCGGCAGGTTGGCGCCGTTCTTCCTGAGATATTCGGCGAGGCGATCGAATGTCGTCGGGTTCGTGATGAGTAAGTCATCGTACGAACCTGCCACCCACCAGTCTGTTAGGCCGCCCCAGCGGATGTCCGCTTCTGTCCCTGACGAACAGAAGCGTTCAACCTGCCTTTGCAATTGAGCTTGGAAGGCTAGGTCATCATAGATTCTGGCGCGGAGATATGATCAACTCTCGCCTACTACTGAGATGAAGACACATTCTGAGCTTGAGCTGATGATAACTGATCGGGGATGTCCGCCACCAGATGAGCAAATTGAACGAGAGCCAGTGGTTTCGCCGGGAAAGTTAGTGTTTATATCAGAGATTGTTGTTTGAAGGCCTTGCTTGTGGATACGTAGTGCTGTATGAAAATGCAGGTGCCGAACCTCAGTGGAGGTCATTATGTCTGGCTATATCTTTGTTTCACCAGGATCCGACCCTGGAATGGGCCATCCATTGACTGACCCGATTTTGCGAGCGGGTGTACGTCCGACGATGGGAACGTGTCGACCGGACTTGCGGCGCCTTGTCCAACTAGGCGGGGAGATATTCGTGATAAGCGGGAGCATGGGGAAGCCGGTCAAACAATATGTCGTTGGCGGTTTTGAGGTTGACAGCAAGTTGGAAAGCCAACTCGCGGCATATGAGCAATTTCCGGAGAACCGGTTGAAGTTTGATGATAGCGGCCGGCGCCAAGGTAACATTATCGTGACGGCAGATGGTGAGCACGATCCCCGTGACGCCCATACTAACTTCGACCGCCGGATTCGCCACTATCTCATTGGGACCAACCCCGTGGTTCTGGAGACTACGGAAGAGGTAGCGTTGGGGCGCGAGCATTCGCTGAGAATCTTGGCGGAGATATTCGATCGGCCCCACGCACGGAGTGTTCGAGAAATTGTTGGCCGGATGCGGAAGCTATCCGACGCGCAAGCCGACCGGCTTCGCAGCGCTTTGCTGGAACTGAAAAGCGAGGTCCGATAGTGCTCAACATCGCAGAGCACCTTCGCAGTCGGCATCTGAGTTGGGAGACGGTTGCTGAGAGCGCCGGCATTTCTACTGCACGACTACATGACGTAGCGGGCGGAGCCGATGCGTCTTTGGGCGAAATGCGTCGAATTGCAAAGGCGTTACGAGTGCCGATTTCAGCGGTCATAGAAGAAGGCACTGCGGACCCCATCAAATTATTGTTCCGGCAGACCATCGGGCAGCGGGCCACGGATCTATCGTCGTCGGTTGAGATACTGGCGGCCCAAATTCAAGACGCTTTGTCGATTGCGAGAGATCTTCCCGTGAATACGGGGTGGTTAGAAACGTTTCGCGGAATGCATGTCTCGCTGGACTCCGCTGAACGCTTTGCTGTTCTGTTTCGCAGTGAGTTTGCCGGTCTTGGTGACACGGAGCCTTTTCTCACGTTACCAAGCGTCTTAGAGAGCTTGAAGGTGTACGTGCTGTATGCTCGAGACGCGAATATCGAGGGTGTATCCGCAATTGTCGATGGCTATGCATTCATCATTGTGGGCGCCAGGACGTTCAAGCCGCGGATGTTTTTCACCATTGCCCACGAACTCGGACACCTCGTAGCACATCATTCGCGTCGAGATACTGGCTATGTCAATCTTGATGGGGAGCGAGACGTCGGTAATATCGACCACGCTCCTCGCCGCGCGGAGGAGCGGTTTGCAGATGCATTTGCATCCAGTCTAGTGCTGCCTCGACACGGCGTGTTGCAGGCATTGTCTACTATTCGCGAGAGCTTCGGTGCGAGTGGGCCGCTAGGTGATGTGGAAATCCTGTCGCTCGCGCGATTCTATGGTGTGAGCTTTGAGGTTGCGGCACGTCGATGTGAGCAGTTGGATTTTTTGCCTCCGCACGGGGCACGCGCGCTGTATCAGAAACTTGTCGATGCGTTTGGTAATCCGGAACGGCGCGCTGGCAGTTTGGGGCTTGCTGCACGAGAGGACTCCGAGATCTCCACGTCTCAAAGTTTGCTTGAGGCTGCTGGACGCCGGATAAGAGCTGGTACTCTTTCGCTTGGGCGCGCCGCTGAATTGCTCAACGTACCCGCATCAACACTGTTTGCTGTCAATGCGAGTGCCCCCGAGTGATAATCATATTGGACGCGTCCACATTGATTAATCTCGCGAACGGTGGGGTGTTGAACGTTGTCCTGAGTTTGCCGGGCGCGCACTTCCTTGTGAGCAGCGTTGTCCGTAGTGAGTCGAAGTCAGTTGTCGGTGCAGTCGATACTGTGATTTCGGACGGCATTCTCGGCGTCGTGGATGATGACCTAATCTCGATACGAACATTTCGTGCTGCGCAGGAGAGGCTAGGGCTTGGCGCCGGCGAGACGGAGTGTATTTTGGCGGCCGAGCAGATGGGCTGCGTCTTAGCGTGTGATGATCTGGCTGCTCGATCTGCCGCAAAGAAGGTATTGGGAACTGGACAGGTACGCGGCAGTATTGGGCTACTCAGGATGGCGGTCGAGGCAAACATCTTGAATCGTGAAGCAGCATATATCGCCTATCAATTGATGCGTGATCGTGGTGGATATCTGCCTGATTTGTCCGCAGATTACTTCTGAAGGCTCGATCATATTGTTTCTGGCCTTAGTCCTAAGGGATCGTTGCGAAGGGGATTCGGGGATGTCTCCGACAGAGACAACCTCACGGCAGCAAATGGATTTCCAATCGTCTTCCTGGTACGCGTGGCGGCTTGAAACCACTTTCCGCACGATGCGCACTCATGGTTGAGATGGGGTGTGTACGCGAGTTCCGATGTGTCAAAGTGTGGTGTCCGGCAATGCGGACAGTTCAATGCGAGAACGCGTCCCTCAAGGTGCGGCATCGCTTTCTGTGCCATAAAATAGCGTACGTTCTCAGCATCCACAATGATCCCGTCAATGATTACCTTAGCGTAGGTGTTGTCGATGACTGGAAAGTCATCTCCGGATTTTGCAAAGCAATGTAGGTGTATGCCGGTCTCTTCTGGATGGGGGGAAGTCCATACAATCGCTGGGTTCGATCCCCATATTTGTATCCCGCCGGCATAATCGCGTTGGCGGACGCTAATTGTTCGTGGCGCCTTCACTGATCGCCGCTTCTGGACTTCGAATGCTCGATTTAGTGCGGACAAGGGATTGCCAATCCCGGTGACTGCATCGGGGAACTGGAAGCCGCACCCATGACATTGGTGGCGGCGATGGGGATGGACCGCGAACCAGTCCCTGTCCAAATGCGCAAAGCCACAGTGCGTGCACAAGATGAGGCGGGTAGTAAAAGCAAATACGCTGGAGATCATGTAGTTAATAGCGTCGACCTCGTCAACTTCAAGCCACTCCTCCGATATGAGGTCGGTGGCAAGTCGTAGGCGCAGCTTTCGGTAGGTCCAGTCGATTTCCTTCATGTCGCCTTGTGTACGTCTGGCATGCACATGAATACCTCGATCGGTCGGACAGCGTGTCGTGTCATAGACGGCCGGGACGGATCCCCATAGAGCGACCCCCCCGGGGAAATGTGATAGATCAAGGTCCAACGTGGCGGATTTAGGGATGGGGCGATCATTTGCGGCAACGCACATAGGCGCCGGCAGGCCATATTTCGCGGTCGCATTTGCATGATGTGCGACACACCAGTAGCGATAACCACCGTCGCGGCGCTTGCCGACTTGAATGATTTTGCACTTCACGGTTTTTCCTCTCATCGAGGTAACGGTTGCAGGCACTCACATAGCGTGCCTGCTAATTTGACCTGGGAAAAGTTGCTTTGGCATCCCGAGTTTACCAGCGGCCCGAAGGGATCCGCTCGAAGTTCGCTATTCGGCTGTCGGCAATGCTGAGCGCCAGCTATCGCTCAACTGCTGCCTTCCGTCCGTCGCGCAAGTCTGTCATTCGTTCGGTTGGCCCACGTCCGAAATCTGCCGGATCCACAAGGTGATGCGTGCCCCGCCTGGCTAAAATTGACGCCGTTCTGAAAGGCCCAAGAGGAATAGTACTCAGCAGTGGAGAGGCCTTTCAGTACTCGCGACAGAGGGCGCTCCCCCCGGCAGTTGCCCGGCGATTTTCGCGCATGCGATTCAAACAGATAGTCGTTATCGGTCGACGTGAGCAGCTTGAAATTTTTTCAGAAAACGCCTGACAGGCGTCAACACGATGAAATGGTCGTTGCATTAATAAACAATATTCGGTCGACTCGCCAATTCAAGTCGACCGAATTTAAAAATTCGTGGTCATGCAAAAACGTTCGAGATCCCTCTCTCGGTAAACCAAGTGCCGATAAGCTTAAATGTGTCCGTATTCTTTAGGAGTGGCTTTGCGCCGATACGAAGTGCGCTTTCCAAGAGCTCGCCACAGTACGAAAGTCCTGAGCGCCCAAACCCTTTCTTAAAGTAGAGTGCCACAACTTCGAGTATATCGTGTCCGCGACAAAACAATAGATCGTGAGCAAGATGGTTCATGATGAGCGGATCATTTATTTTTTCTTTAATTTTATTGTAGGATTCGCTAAGTATATTGCCTGATTTCTGAGCTCCTCTAAGGTGAGTGACTAATTTTTCCGGATCTGTGGCGTTGCTTTTCGGGGCGTGAAATTTATCGAAATCGAGGGTCTTGAAGTTGATTCCCTTTTTGTTGATTTCGGACCAAATTCTTATAATTGCGACGGTGCGGGCGACTTTAATCGCTTCGTCCATAAAGTCATCAATTTTTTTCCATTTGCGATTAAAATTTTGATTTGCATATTCGCCAATCATATGGAATTTTGCTTGCGTACTTAGCATGACGCACTCTATATCTCGCAAATGTGTATATATGATGTTTGCGGATGACTTTAGGCCGCCGTTTGCCGCTTTGTAGTCCCTGTCGGCAAATCCAAGGATGTGTGGAAGGTTCGCTGGGTCGGTCAATAGATCATACTTCTCAACAACCGCTTCGACAGCATTGCAGTTTCCGGCGGGAATGATTTTTATATCTTTGATAAAAATTCCCTCCAAAAGACGGGCGTCTGTATTGCCTTCGACATAAACAATAGCGGCTGCACCCGACTGAGCGAGCATGGCTGCTTCTGTCAAAAGATCATCCGCACTGGGCGAAAGCCATTCGTCAGTTTGCATGTCTGTCGTCATTCTCCGACACCCCCGTCAAGGCCGACTGCCAAGTCTCTCCTGCCATTAATAATCTGGGGGGAGTGAGTTGCAATTACAAATTGGTGCCCGCGACTTTCTGCAATCTGTTGCAGATCATCAAGAAATTGTCTTTGCCATTCGACATGAAGAGAAATTTCAGGCTCATCAATCAAATATAACTGTTTATCCTTCCCGGAGAATATAAGCTCATAAAGCATGACAAGTTGATGCTTTTCTCCGCTGGATAGCTCACTCGGTTTGAGTGGGGTGTCGGCTCCATCTGTCGATCGAATAGAAAATCCATCGTGGCGGTTGATTGAGAATTTTTTACGTCGAAATTTTTTGGAAAGCAATTTCGTGACTAACTGAATCTTTACGTAAAGATCATCAAAGACGTCAAGTTTTTCGTTAACGTCGGAAAGATAAAGGGTTAATACTCGTTTGTGGGTTGGGTTAAGTTTGATTTTTGGCAATATCAGACTATCGCTGCTTTCTTGTAATCCAACGGCTTCGAGTGCAGCTATTCTTGACTGCAGTGCGATATATGCGTTTCGTAAGTCATGTTCGGAGCCGGCTTTAACGCTTCCCTCTAGAATTCGATGGGGAAAGGTTTTTTCTTTTCGCTGGAATTGAATTGCGGACTCGGTGATCTTGGCGTTGATGCGGTCCTTAATGTCATTCGATAGGACGTTCACCAGTTCTTTTACCGTCGGGCGTTCTTCGGGATCACCAAGGTTTCGAAAATCAAATAGTCGTTGAGTCCGGACGACACCTACAGGCACCTTATTAGTGAGATCGAAGTACCACTTCGGAATCTCCATGGTGAGCGGATCCGAGTAGGTCTCGATGACTTCCGGGAGCGTGAGTACCTCTCCAGTATGTTTATTTCGCCAGGTGCGCGGGTTTAAACGGTACAAAAATGGAAACGCTTTCTCGACCATGGATGGCCGGTGAAGAAATCGTGTCCGGATTTCATCAAGTGAGTCGAGATTTAGGACGTTAGTCTTCTTTCCGATAATTGCCTGACCGCGCTTTAAGGCCACTTGCAATTCCACTTGTTCTTGGTCGGTCGCCGATTGCTCGGATGTTGAAATTGACGCATCAATTTTTTTGGGGGTGACAGAGCGCACTACGCGCCGAACAATGAGAGTCGAGTTATCTGAAAAATCCAACTCGGCGGAGGAGAATTCGATCTTTACAAGGTCTGAAAGCTTATTTTTAAGAATTGTCTCTACTATTAAAAGCGTTGTGGTCTTTCCGCATCCATTGGGGCCGTGCACAAAGGTAACCCCGCCCTTAAGTTCTACGTTGTGATTTAAGCTTCCGAATAATTCGTTAATTCTGAAGCCAATTAAAGTCAGTGTTTTATCCATTTTTCTTCTCAATTGTATTGCGCAATTTACTTGCAAACCCCACTTTTTAATCTGGTCGTTCGGGTGATGATACTAGTCAGACAAAAGGGCGTGTGCAAGAGAAATTTTACACTATGTTGCAACTATGCTTTCGGAAGCGTTTACGGTTCTGAATCGACCGTCTCTAGATCGCTGATGTAGAGACTTAGCATGCTCCCAACGACCGTGCAAAAACGTGCGAGTTGCTCTAACAAACGGTTGGAGTACCCTTCAAATTTCCATTGAAAGGACATAGGCTCGCTCGGCAGAAATGAATCGGTAGCGGCCCGTCGCTGAAAGGGGAGGCGTAGGGCTTGGTGCAGTTTTGTGCTATGGGCCTTGTCAGATGAGCTAGTGGCGCTACTGTATCACCGGCGTTACAGTTGTAGATGGTGTGATGGGATGCGTGTTCATGTGCACGTGGAAAGTTGCTTTGGGCCGCGAGTTTGCCAGCGCCTGAAACGAGCGACTGGAAGTCCGGGCTAGCCGCCTGTGAACGGCAGCCGGTGGGCATATCTATCGCTCGACATAGTGGGCAAGATTGCTGACAATTGAGCGCTCGCCATATCTCATCCGCGACAATGGAACAGCTGAAAGTTGTATTGGATAACTACCTATCTTCACGCGCACTAAACAGTAGGGCATTCGCTCCTAGCACACCGGAGCAGCACGCGATAGCCGTTGAAATCCCAACTTTCTTCGCAAGCGCAGTAGCTGCCCTCGGTTTCAATCTCGACCACTACAAGATCGAGGGGTCTTACGGCGCAGGGAATATGTCGATGTGCCCATGGGTTGGGGTCTTCGATAAACGCATCACCTCCACGGCTCAGCAAGGGTATTACATCGTCCTACTTTTCGCTGAGGATATGAAGTCCTGCTGCCTCTCGCTCAATCAGGGATTCACGTCCTATACGCAAGTCTATGCCGCTAATCGAATTGCGAGACGCAAGGCAGGCGAGACTGCGCGAAGAGCACTTGACTACATAGATAGTCCAGTTCATGCAGTGCGAGGGAAAATTGACCTTGCAGCGTCTGGAGGTCTTGGGCGCGGCTACGAGGATTGCGCGATTCTTTCCTTCCGATACATTGCGTCAAATCTTCCGTCATTTCAGCAGATCATAGATGATCTGCATGTGTTGCTGACCGCATACTCAAAGCTCTACGAGAAATGCGGAGTAGGTCTGCATGAGCTTATGCCTGCAACGGAGTCGGATTTTCAGGAGGATGCAAACGAAGCAGCGCGCCGAGCGTCCGAAATTGGCACAGAGTCCATCGAGACCGACGGACCTGAGCCAGTACCACCTGCTCCGATGCCGATTGTTGGATCCAGCCCGCGGTATAAGCGCAACCCTCGCAAATCGGCGTCTGCGTTTAGAGCCGCAGGCTTTAAATGCGAAGTTGACTCGTCACACATCACTTTCACTTCGCGTAGCACCAGCAACCAGTACGTGGAAGCGCATCACCTGGTTCCGATGAAACATCAGAGGGATTCGTCTTATAGCCTGGATGTCAAAGCAAACATCATCGCTTTGTGTCCAACGTGTCATCGTCTATTGCATTACGGGCATGCAAAGGACAAAAAGCAGATTCTTCTGGCACTTTTTGCTAAGAGAAGGGATGCACTTGTCAGTAAAGGTATTGACGTAACCTTTCCGCTACTCACTGCTATGTACTCCGGCGATATAAGCGATGATGATTAATCACATCTATTGATATCGGCAAGTGAACGACGGCTGTGATCAAGAGCTGACAGTACTTGCTGAACCTAGAGGTATCAAACGGCATGAATGATGACGGTGACGATCAGAAGCACATTTGCTTTCAGTGTACCGCAGAGTCCTACCTTTCAACGGCAATCGAGAAGGACGGCAAGCCTGAGGAGTGCGCCTACTGTGGGCAGATGCGGGTCTGCATTTCCATCGAGGAATTGGCGGACCGTATAGAGTCTGCTTTCGACGATCATTACATCTGCACACCCAATCAGCCGACCTCATGGCAGCAATGCCTACTGTCGGATCGCGAGTCTGACTACGAGTGGGAGCGCGAAGGCCAACCGGTGCTTGACGCTATCGAAGAGGCTGCTGTTATTCCTCGGGAAGCTGCGGAGGACGTCCTTGAAATTCTCGATGACCGGCACGGCGACTTCGATGCAATGACCATGGGCGAGGAGACTGAGTTCTCATCCGACACGTATTACGAGGAGAAAAGCGCAAGCGCTCAGGGCTGGCATGACGAGTGGCGAAATTTTGAGCGATCCCTCAAGACTGAGGCCCGATTTTTCAGCCGTTCTGCCTCAGAACTTCTCGCGCGGATATTCGGGAGCATTGACGTGCTCAAGACCAGGCCGCGTCATCCGCTTGCCGTGAGTGCCGGTCCCACCCGCAGGCTCACTCACCTATATCGCGCCCGCGTTTTTCAATCTGAAGACAAGCTCGAAGAGGCACTGTGTCGTCCCGACATGCATCTAGGGTCGCCTCCGACTCAGTTTGCCAACTCAGGCCGGATGAACGCGCGCGGTATCTCGGTTTTCTATGGAGCCACTAGTGCATCCGTGGCACTGGCCGAAGTGCGCCCTCCGGTGGGGTGCAAGGTTGTCGTCGCGAAGTTCGCTATCACGCGCCCCTTGCGCCTTCTCGACCTCACCGCCCTTGATGATGTCCAAGACGGGGGCAGCATTTTCGATCCATCTCTGAAGGGCCGCCTCGAACGCGTTGCCTTTCTTCGGTCCCTTGGACTACTCATGACGCGCGCAGTGATGCCGAATGACGAGGCCTTCGATTACCTTGCGACGCAGGCCATTGCTGACTTTCTTGCTACCGAGAACGAGCCGAGGTTCGACGGCATCATTTTTCGTTCAGCACAATCTAAGCGGGGGAGCAATGTCGTGCTCTTTCACAAAGCAGCGCGTGTGGAAGCCATTGAACTTCCCAAGGGTGCCGAGATCGACGTGCATACTGGCTATGGAACCGAGGATGGATGGGAGATTGACTACGGGGTGAGCGAAGTCGTACCGAAGGCGAAACTACCCGGGCAGAAAGATGCAATGGACAGCCTAACCGGCTCTGTTCCGCATTTAGGCCTTTCCTACGGCGGTGATGACGACTATCGCGAGACTGCTTTGCGCGTCGATCTTGCCTCGGTGGAGGTGCATCACGTGAACTCAGTTAAGGTTTACAGCACCCGGTTTGCCGTGAGTCGCCACCGCCTAGAGAAGCGAGAACCTGAGTTCTAAGCTGGGGACAGGGCTGGTAGATCAGACTCTTTATCAAGCCACAAATTCCTCCGGCAGTTTTAGTCCCAAACCCATTTGCGCGTTCGTTTGTCCGCACCAGATGTTCGTTGCAATCTGCGGACCACGGCCGCTGAGAAGCAGACGTCGACAACCGAAATCCAAATGACTGCAATGGAGTCTATAACGGCCCGTCGTGGAAAGGGCTGGCGTAGGTCTCGGCGTAGGTTTGTGTGCAGGGCCTTGTCAAATAATGCACTGATACTGCTGCATCATGGGCGTGTGGTTGGTCGTGACGTCGGTGGATTGCGTGCTCATTTGGCCGGGAGAAGTTGCTTTAGCGGGGGAGTTTACCAGTGGGCCGGGGAAGGGGCGCGGAGTTGGTCTTTTGGCCGGGTGGCGGGGGTGAGTGAGAGCGTTGGCGAGTTGATCGTGCTGCCTCGAGGCGGCGGCTACGTCGGTGCCGGAAACGCATACCCGGCACACGTCGACGAGCCGCCTGACGATGCGCGGCCGGGCCGATCTGTCCGCCGAAAAGGCGATACAGACCGCCACGCTCACGCAGCAGATGCGATCGGTGCAGCCGTTCGCGGATCTCGATCGCGGATTCGCCGAGATGCGCGTGCGCTCGGAATCGGTACGCGAGGACGTGAGGCTGCTGTGGACGCGGTCGCAAGCCGAGGAGCGTGATCGCGGAATCGTTCGTCGGCCGAGCGGCCGGGCTGGGTCAGCCAAGCTCGTGTCGCCGGCTTCTCGTGGAAATTCGGCGCGTACGCTTCGATTCTGAGAAAAGCAGCCACGTTCTCGTCGGACTGGATGTCAAACCGACGAGCGGCGAGGTACGCACGCTGGTGACGGCTACCTCGAGACATTCGACAGTCGCCCGGGAATGGTCGACAATCGACAGCCCGGCCTGGTCGGCCCTGTCACAGTTCTGGAGCCTGTAGCAACGGTTAGCGCCAGGCATCGCAGTACGGATGAAAGCAATCCAAAATCAAATCAAGAAAAGATGAATCCTGTGTACACAGATCGGCTTGTCATTCGCCGGCCAAGCCAAGAAGACCTGCATGCTTTTTTAGCCTATCGGAACGCCCATGAGAACATGCGCCTGCAGCCGATTGAGCGGATGCCTCATGCCGAGGCGCTGACGTTTCTGGCGAAACAGGCCGAGCTTACCCCTGATGCCGACAATTGCTGGCTCATGTTCGCCATGGAACTGAGGGAGAGCAGGGGCATGATCGGAGAGGTCGGAATGTATATCGAATCTGGCAGCAAGCAGACTTGTGATATCGGTTGGTCGCTAAATCGGGCTTTTTGTGGTCAAGGTTATGCGACCGAAGCGGCAAAATGGCTAATCGAGTTCGCTTTCAGAGAGAGCGTCGCTTGCATCGCATCACCTCGAACGCAAGTACACAAAATACTGAATCCATCCGCTTGATGGAGCGTTTGGGCATGCGTCGTGAAGGGACGACGCGCGAAAGCATGCTTGTACACGGTGTGTGGCATGACGAGCATCGGTACGCGATGCTCAGCAGGGAATGGCACGGATAACGCTAGTCATGCACTATCCAGCCGAAGCATCCATCTCTTCTAAGAGACGGTTTCATAAAGGCTGCTCGACGCGCCGAAGGGTATTCCAGCAGATCAGGCAGCAACCGAGTTTGAGGAACGCGCCGTGAATGTCCGCACGTCGCTCGAAACGAATACGGAGGCGACGGAAGTGATGCAGCCAAGCATGCGTGCGTTCAACGACCCAGCGATATTTGCCAAGGCCGCTGCCGTGTTCGGTACGGCGCCTGGCGATCACCGGCTCAATACCGCGATTGCGCAACGCTCGTCGATGTCGCTCGGAGTCGTATCCTCGATCGGCGTAGACCACACGCGGTCTTTGCAGCGGGTGGCCTCGCAGTCCGCGAATCGGCGCAATCGCGTCAATCAGCGGCAGCAATTGCGTGACATCGTTGACGTTCGCGCCGGTCAGGATCGCGGCAAGCGGCGTGCCGTTGGCGTCGGTGACGATGTGGTGCTTGGAACCGGGTCGCGCGCGATCGGTTGGGTTTGGCCCAGTTTTTGGCCCGCCCCAACTGCGCGAATCGATGATGAATCGACAGCGGCTCGCGAGAAGTCGATTTGGTCTGCTGCGCGCAGCTTCGCGAGCAGCAGCTCGTGCAAACGGTCCCACACACCGGCAGCCTGCCAATCGCGTAGCCGTCGCCAACATGTCACGCCCGAGCCGCAACCCATCTCGGCAGGCAGATCGCGCCAGCGCAGTCCGGTCTTGAGAACGAACAAGATGCCGGTCAGCGCGGCGCGATTCGAAACCGGCAGGCGGCCCGGGTTCTTCTTGCGCCGTGGCTTGGATGGCGGCAGTAACGGCTCGATCAGTGTCCACAACTCGTCGTCGATGATTGGCTTGCCCATCTCCTCGTCTCGGTTGTTCCGATGCCTGAGGTTAACAGCTCGCCGCGAAAGTTAACAGCCCCTCGGGCCCTTTTTGAAACCGTCTCTAAGGGACGATGACACTGGCGAGTGTCCGGTCTACAGAAAGTGGAATGGCAATGTCGGGCAGGCCGCTCACGATAACCGGAGCGGCCTTTCTTTTTTAAGCGAGGAGGAATGGATGACGAGAAGCAGGAGTGGCCGGCGGTACAGATCGCCACGCTCACGCAGCAGATGCGATCGGCCGCGTCGAGCGTAGAGGACATCAAGCGCTCGGTGCAACCGTTCGCACATCTCGCTCGTGGGTTCGCCGAGATGTGCGTGCGCGCGGAATCGGTGCGCGATGACGTGGAGCTGCAGTGGACGTGATCGCACGCCGAGGGGAGCATGGCCGACACCGTGGTCTCGCGCCGATCATCGCGACCGGCTCCCTTTTAGGGACGAACCACGGTCAACCTGAACGGGCCACTATTCGCAGCGGCGTGTGAAATCGCTTCGTTAACCTGATCGATCGCGAATTCTTCCACCGCAAAATGATCGAGATCGAGCTGGCCTCCGCGCACCATGCCCACCATCGTTTGCACGGCCTCGGGTTCATACATCCATTGCCCTTTTATCGTGATGAGGTTGCGCATGATCCATGGATAGGGAAGGGCAAGGTCGTTCCCGCCCAGCATGCCGACTCCGCCCATCAAGACGGCGCGCCCGTACGGACGTACGGTCATGATGGCTGTTCGCGCGACAGCGGCGTCCGCCGAGGGCGGCAGAAAATCCAGGACGGCATCGATTGGGGCGCCTGCCGCAGCCTGTATCGACGCGATGTCCCGCGCTTCATTGCCTGAAAGTCGGACGGGTACGACACGTGGCCCGAAGCGGCATTTCAAATCCGCGAGCACGGCTTCGTTCCTGCCCGGTGCAATCACTTGGCGCGCACCCATTGCCAGTGCGGTCAACACCGAGGCACTGCCGAAATTTCCCGTCGCCCCACTCACGAGCAGCGTTTCCCCGGCCTTCAAGTCCATCGCCAGGAGGCCGCCATAGGCGATGAGCAAGGTATTGAGCGCACACCAGCGACCTGCCTCCGCAGGATCGATATCGCCGATCCGGATCGCATTCTCCGTTGGCACGCGGATACACTCGGCGAATCCACCATCCCGGTGAAATTTCTGAAGCGCCTGGCCACCCTCTCCGCGCGCGCTCCAGCCCTGGAGAACGATGTCGGGCATCAACGCATCGTCTCTCGAACGGACGGTGGGATCGCAGAACACCCAGTCACCTGGTTTGAGCCGGGTCGCGTCGGGTCCTGTTTCGCGGACGCGGCCGATCGCGCCGCAACCGGGGATCACGGGCGTCGGGAGCAAATATTTTCGCGCGCCGCTGAAGACTTCATTCGCGTAAGACAGGATCGGCGCGGCGACCACCTCGACAAGTACCTCTCCCGTGCCGATTGCCGGTACCGGTGCCGTCGTGACTGTAAGCGGTTTCCCAAAAGACTCGAGTACGGCTGCCTTCATTTTGGCTCTCCTTTGGTGCTGTTCCATCGCAGCATAAGCGGCCGCTTATCAGCATAAAAGAAGGTAGTATCATCCTAGTCTTGCTGAAGGCTAGGATGGGACGAAATGAAGCGCAATGTGGAACTGGGCGAATTCTTGCGTTCGCGGCGCGTCAGGCTGAAGCCTGAAGATATAGGCCTCATTGCCCATGGGCGTCGACGCGCGGCAGGCCTGCGCCGCGAGGAAGTCGCGGGCCGCGCCGCTATCAGCACCGAGTGGTACATCAAGCTCGAACAAGGCCGCGTCATTTCTCCATCGAGCGAAACGCTTGCGGCACTCGCGCAGGCGCTGAAGCTCAGCGTAGTGGAGGAGGCCCATCTGAGGGCACTGGCTCGAGATGGCAGGGATGGGTTGTTTGTTCGCGAGACCGTGCCGAGCGTTCTTCGCACGGTCGTGGAAGGATTGGCGGAGCCTGCGTATCTGACCGGCGAGCGCTGGGACATCCTGGCATGGAACAGCGCAGCCGCCCAACTCTTTATCGATTTCGGAGCATTGCCCGAGGAAGACCGGAATATTCTCGTCTTCATGTTGGTCAATCCGCTGGCTCGCGAGCTGTTCGAAGAAGGGTGGGCCGGGGAGGCGCAGCGAATGGTCTCGCTCTTTCGTGCCAACTACGATCTTTGGGCGCCTGCCCCGGCGTTTCTGGCGATTGTGGAGCGTTTGCACGCGGGATGTCCCGAATTCGCCACATGGTGGCGCGAGCACCATATCGCAGCACCCATGTCGGGGGAGAAGCGTCTCATGCATCGTCAGCGTGGACCTCTCGAATTCCATTACTCCACGTTCAAGGCGAATGACGAGTCGCGGCTGAAACTGTCGATCTATGTGGAGAAGTCCATGAGCGTGGGCACTGCAGCATCATCCGCATCTGATTAGCGACGACGTCGATTATCTGCAGTCGTACGCGCTACCGTCCGAAGCTTGGATAGAGGCCGCGCAATCGCCTCGCGGGGTGGTGGCGAACGCGCGGCGATAAGCATGGCTGAACGCGCTTTGCGATGCATAGCCGACGGTGATCGCCACCTGCGCGACGTTGTCCTCTCCGCTGGCGAGCATGGCGCGAGCGCGCGCAAGGCGCCAGGATCTGACGTAGTCGAGCGGCGGCCGGCCTACCGTGCGCGTGAAAAGAGACGCGAACGCCGAGCGCGACATACCGACCGCCGAGGCAAGGCGCGCGACCGTCCAGGGTTCGGCGATGTCGTCATGGATCAGCGCAAGCGCGCGGCCCAGGCGCGGCTCGGCCAGCGCGTCCAGCCAGCCGCCAGGAACCGGGCTCACGGTACGCGCGCGAATCGCCTCGATCATCAGCACTTCCGCAAGCCGGGTCACCACCGTATCCGATCCGATCGCGTCGCGCGCGATTTCCGCATCGAGCAACTTGAGTACGGCTGCCACACTTGCCGCGCCTCCCGGGGAACTTGGGACTATCGCGAAGTCCGGGAGCATATCGAGCAGGAATCCGGCTTCTTCCCGCGCCACGGCGATTCCACCACCCAGCATGACGGTGTCGTCTCCGTTAAGGCGCAGCGTCTCGTGCGTCGTCCCCTCGTAGAACTGCATACCGTCGATTGACGGCACGCCTGGACGGCTGGAGACGGTGTAGGCCGTGCTACCGATCAGGCAGACATCGCCGGCGTTCAGACGCTCGCCGGCGCGGCCGGGGCGTTCGATCCAGCATGCTCCCTTCAGGACGGCGACAAATTTCAAGCGTACTCGTTCGGGAAACGCGAGTGCCCAATCACCCGAGGCTTCGAGCCGAGTCGGACGAGTGGCCCGTGCATCGAGTAACGCAAGCACGTCGGAGAGTGGATCCCGGCGGGACGTGGACGATCGCGACAAATTCATGGTGAGCCGAGCATAGACCATCTTTGAGGCCCATGCTTAACTTCGATTTCGAAGGAGGGAAACATGAACGGTACCAAGGTGATTGCGATCACGGGCGCAAGCAGTGGGATTGGCCGCGCAACGGCACGTTTGCTGGCGAAGCAGGGCCACGCAGTCGTGCTGGGTGCCCGGCGCGAGGTGGAACTGGCTAGCCTGGCGGCCGAGATCGACCATGCCGGGGGGCGGGCATGCCATCTCGTCACCGACGTGACCCGGCGCGCCGATCTGGAAGCCCTGGTTGCACATGCGGTGACCCACTTCGGGCGTCTCGACGTGATGGTGAACAACGCCGGCATCGGCCCGATCTCCCGCTTCGACGCGCTGCGCGTGGATGATTGGGATGCGATGATCGACGTCAATCTGCGCGGCACGTTATACGGCATTGCGGCGGCCCTGCCGGTGTTCGCGGGGCAGGGGAGCGGCCATGTGATCAATGTGATATCCACGGCGGGCCTGAAGATTTTGCCGACGATGGGTGTTTATGCTGCCACCAAGAACGCTGTGCGCACCGCAACGGAGGCGCTGCGACAAGAAGCTGGACCCGAGCTCCGTGTCACGGAGATTTCACCGGGAGTGATTGACACCAACTTCGGAGATTCGATAAGCGATCAGGCAGCGAAGGCCGCGGTCGACGATCGTTTGAAAGCCATTGCGATTTCGCCGGATGCGATCGCGCGGGGCATCCTCTTCGCGATCGATCAACCGCCTGAGGTGGATGTAGGCAGCATCGTCATTCGGCCGACCGCGCAGGACTGACATCGTGGCGGGCGCAAGGCCCGAATGTTTCGCCCGCGGAACTGCCTCGCGTGCCGACGGCTTCCAATGCGCTACGAGGTAGCGTCCAACAACGGCGCCGTGTCCGGATCTGCCTTGCGCATCGCACGCTGATATGCCGGGCGCGCGCCGATGCGCTGCAGGTAGGCCAGGATGTTGGGCCACGTCGAAAGGTCGTAGGGCTTGAACCGCCGCATGGTGGTCAGCGAGAACACGGTCATGATATCCGCGGACGTCAATTCGGGACCGGCGAGATAAGGCGTGTCGCCCAGTCGCGCGTCGATCATCGAGAAAACCAGGTCGAAGCGCGTCTGCAATCCGCGCAGCACCGCATTCTCCTTGAACGAACCGGCTCGTTCCAGGAGCAATACCTGCAAGACAAGGGGCTGCAGTGTTCCGTTGGCGAAGTGGAACCAATACAGATGGTCGGCGAATCCGGGCTCGGTTTTTTTCACGGCGAGTTTCCCATTGCCATGAATCTCGATCAGATATTCGACGATCGCAGCGGATTCGCCGAGTACCAGCGGCCCGTCCTTGATGACGGGGGCGGTCCCCATCGGGTGCAACGCCTGATATTCCGGCGGCGCCATCCGGTTGTCCTTGCGTCGGTCGTATCGTTTCAGCTCGTATTCGAGCCCGAGCTCCTCGCAGAGCCAGACGATTCGTTCCGATTGAGAATGCCCGAGGTGATGCACGGTCAGCGAATGATTGGTCATGGTTCGATGTGTGGTTGAGCGTAGGCTCAATGTACGACGCCATGCGCCGGGAGGCTTGCCGATATCTATCCGGTTCTTGCTCGATCCTCCAGCCCCGGACAGGATCCTGCAGGCACGGTGCTAGACTCGCGCCATGAACCTCACCGATCTCGCTGAACTCGCCGGGCGGCAGTTTCCTCGCGCCAACGCCCATG
The DNA here is from genome assembly GCF_000959725.1 of Burkholderia gladioli. Lineage (NCBI taxonomy): Bacteria > Pseudomonadati > Pseudomonadota > Betaproteobacteria > Burkholderiales > Burkholderiaceae > Burkholderia > Burkholderia gladioli. Next base: position 180,580 of record NZ_CP009323.1, on the reverse strand, counting down.
CCAGCCAGTATGTGCAAGCGCTGAAGGGCCTCGGCATCATCCGGCATCAGCGCCCGACCTCGTTCGAGGCCGCGATCTACGAGCCGGTGGTTATCCTGATCCTCCAGGGGCGAAAAGAAACGGTGCTGGGTCTCCAGTCGTATCCCATGCATGCGGGAGAGTGCCTGCTCGTCAGTCACGACCTTCCGGTAATCGCCCGTGTCACGAAGGCCCCGTACCTTGCGCTGATCTTCAACATCGAACTGGATTTGCTGCGCGATCTGTACGAGGCACTGGACGCATCGCGTTTCCCAGCCACGCCATCGCGTTCTCTGGCAGTCCAGTCCTGCGACGCCGAGCTCGTCGATGCGTTTTATCGCTATCTCGCGCTGGCGGGCAGGCCCATCGATACCGAGGTGCTGGGGCCGCTGGTCTCGCGCGAAATCCATTACCGGCTCGCGACGGCGCCGTTCGGGGCAATGCTGCGCGATCTGATTCGCCGCGACAGTCACGCCAGCGCCATCGCGCGTGCGATAGGGCGACTGCGGCGGGAGTTTCGTTCCTCGGTCGAGATTCCCGAGCTCGCACGCAGCGTGGGGATGAGCCCGTCCTCGTTTCACAAGCATTTCAAGGCGGTCACGGCTTCGTCGCCGCTTCAGTATCGAAAGGGGCTCCAGCTCATGGAGGCACGCCGCTTGTTGCGTGCCGGCATGCTTTCGGTTTCCACGGCGGCATTTGACGTCGGCTACGAAAGCGCCGCGCAGTTCAGCCGTGATTACATGCGTAAATTCGGCATATCGCCGAAACACGACATTCCCGAAGAATGATCTGCGTGCCACGCAGGCTTGTTCCCCACGAGGCTCGACAGATCGGGGTGACCTGCCTGACGATACACGGCCGGGCGGGCTCTGCCGTGGAAAAGACAATCGCGCGGAGATCACGATCTCGAGGAGAGTGGACGAGGGCAAGGGACGGGCACAAGAAGGCGGGCCGGAAAATCGATCTGGTGATGTCGGCGCCGAAGTAGCGTGCCACGCGAAACTGATGCAGGCCGCTTGCGGGCAACCGCGGCGGCCTTTCTTTTTCAACCGTGGCATGCAGCAAGAATCCCGTCGAGACGCCGCCATGTCGGCACGTCGTCAATCAGGTTTGGCGCCAGTGCGCGAGCCGTGCCGCGTGGTTCGATGGTCGCCGCGCCATTCGACGCCGGGCGCGTTGTCCGCAGTGCCGGGCACATGCCGATCATGCATCGCACACGAGCAGCGGCGCGACCATGCCGCCTTAAGTATCGGTTAATTTCCGCGCCCTATCTTTGGCAGCACCGGGCGGGTATTGCATGCGAAAGCCAATCCCGGTGTTGTCTTCCAAGTCGATGTTCTTGAAAGGAGAGTTGAAATGCTGATCCAAAGAAAAAGAAATGCAGCAGCTTGCCTGATGGCGGCAGTCGCTCTATCAATTGGTGTCTTGCCAATTCATTACGCATTTGCTTCGACTTCCGAACCGACTGCCATGAAGCAGGATTTCACGAAGCTGTCCGGCGCCGGAAGCCACGCCATGGACGATGTGAGAGCCGCACGTTCCGCGCTATTCAATGGCGATCCGGATGACGCGGCGCACCTGCTGGCCCAAGCCAAAACCGCGATGAAAGCGGCCGCGTCCGACGATTCGGCATTTCTGCGGGCGGCATCGTCGCTGACCGATGCCGCGGGCAAACACCAAAGCCCGGCAGGTGAGGCGCAGACGGCATGGCTGCCGGTCGCTGGCGACGTGGTGATCCTCGACGATTTCGCCGGCCAGCCGATAAAGGCCAAAGCGGTGGATCACGCCAACGCGGCCCTGAAGAGCGGCGATCGCTCCGCGGCGATCCGCGCGCTCAAGCTCGCCGATGTCAACGTCGATTACACCGTCGACGTGGTGCCGCTGGCAAAGACGGCCACCCGGATCGACCAGGCCTCGGCGTTGCTGGACGCGGGAAAGTATTACGAGGCCGGACAAGTGCTGCGCCAGATACAAGGCAGCGTGCGATTCGATCATCTTGATATCAATGCGGTGCCGCAAGCGACGAGCCGTGGTTGAGGGCATGTTCGCCCCTGGGAGTCGAGCGTTCCGCTGGATTTGCCGTTCGGCGCAAACGAGAAGGAGCAAGCCGACGCGCCCCATGCCGGCAGGCTCGGCTCCCGGGATCCCATCGCCTCAGTCGTGTCCATCGAATAGGCGCTCGTATTGGCGTCTGGTCGACACGGGCCATGCCTGGACACGCGTCCTGGATGAAGCACCATGTTGCGAGAGAGACTTGAATCTCATCTGAAATGGTTGATGGAGATTTGCGAGATGCTCGGCCTCATCGTCATCGGCCTCGGCACCGCGATCGCATTGGCGAATCTGGTATGGAGCGTGATCCGAACGGAGCAGGTGACCCTCACCGACCTGCTGCTGATGTTCCTGTTCCTGGAAGTGTTCGCGATGGTCAGTCAATATCTCAAGTCCGGCCAATTACCGGTGCGTTTCCCGCTTTATATCGCGATCGGTTCCATTGCCCGAGACATCATCCTTCGGGCTGCAACGAATACGGAGGCGCATCTGCTTGCCTCGGCACTTGCGGTTGTATTGATGGCGATCGGGGTGCTGGTGATTCGATACGGGCAGTGCAAATTCCCCGGACAATCTTCCGAGCGGAAACTGGACGAGATGGCTTAGACAGGAGCCTGAACCGGGGCGAGGTTCGCCGCGAGACCGAAAGCAATGGCGATTGTCGATCGAGGCATGGAGCCCGTCGGCTCCCGGTTCCTGCTTGTCGCCTAGATCGTCTGCCGGTTGTCGGCCTTGATGCAAGTGGCCACCCATATGGGATTGCCGGGCATTCTGAATCGATTCAGGCAGTGATACAAGCGGCCGGTCCGAAGGTCCAGTCCGAAGACGGAGGTCGTTTCCTTGCCGATGGCGGATGATGAATTCTGACTTGAAAAAACGATATCCGTCGAGGTGTCCTCCACCAGGTGGAAGGTTTCACGGTAGTTCATGGCGCCCGGGTTGCAGGCGATCGCCACCGAATCCTTTTTGTCGATCGAAATCACGACATCTGATATTTCAAAGGCCGAGTTTTTTGAAATATCGTACCCGCAAATATAAGTGGTGGCTGCCCATGGACGAGCCGGAAAGGAAAGAAGCAGAATCGCCGCGCTCAAGATGCCGAAGAATATTTTCATTATGATTTTGAAATCATGCTGTTTGTAATCAGTATCCCGAAGCAATCGAATTGGGCTGGGCGGATTATTTGAATGGCATTCCGGATTTGTCAAGCGGCACGAAAAGCGGAACGTTCCGCCCGCCAGGTCGGTCGTCACGCGGCGCGACTGGCTCGCCCGCGGCCAGGGCCCTTGCCGCTGCGGAAGATGCCTGGTTGGGAACTGACGGCAACCGCTGTCGCAAGTTGCCTGGGAAGCGCGGGGAAATCGCCGCGGTGGTCGAGGATGAAGGCCGTGCCGCCGGTGGAGATGAGAAATCCGGCGGTGCCTGCGGCGTGACGGGGCGGCAGCATCGCGCGCAAGCGTCTACAGGTGCCTTTGAGGCTTGCCGGATAGCGTAGAACAACGAGGCGCGAGGCGTCGCGGTTTCGCACACGGGCCGCATGTCGGGGAAAAGAACGATGAACAGATCGTTGCGTGCGGCGCAGACGGGTGTCGCCGAACTGATTGACCGAACCATGGCGGAGGAGATCGCCGATGCTTTCGTCGTACGGCAGCGCCTGCCGCCTCATCTGGCCTCCTCGGCACGCGCTCACGCGCGGAGGTGGTTCGACATGCAGGCGAACGCCCCCTTCGCAGGCGGGGGCGCCATCACCGTGGCGATGCTCTGGCGCAGCCTGGAGCGCATCTTCATCGTTTCATGACGGGGGCGCCTATCGGTGTTTGAGGCCGGGCCTTACCGATGATTCAGCCTTGCCGTCGAGGCGGACTGAAGGGGCGGTTTACCGGCGCGCCGCCCCCAGTGGCATCAGGACGTCTTCGTCCCGATCATGCTCAAGGCCACCGCCTGCGCCACCTCGATCCCATCGATCGCGGCCGAGTAGATCCCACCCGCATAACCGGCACCTTCACCCGCCGGATACAGCCCCTCGACATTCATGCTCTGGTAATCGTCCTTGCGCCGCACGCGGATCGGCGACGAGGTGCGCGTCTCCACGCCGGTCAGCACGGCATCGTGCATGGCGAACCCGGAAATCTTCTTGTCGATCTGCGGCAGCGCCTCGCGAATCGCCTCGATCACATAATCCGGCAGCGCGGTGCTGAGGTCGGTCGGGCGCACGCCCGGCTTGTACGAGGGCACCACCGAGCCCAGCGAGGTGGACGGCCGGCCGGCGATGAAGTCCCCGACCAACTGCCCCGGCGCATGATAATCGCCGCCGCCCAGCTCGAACGCGCGCTCTTCCCACTTGCGCTGGAACGCGATGCCGGCCAGCGGGCCGCCCGGATAATCTTCCGGCGTGATCCCGACCACGATGCCCGCATTCGCGTTGCGCTCGGCGCGCGAGTACTGGCTCATGCCGTTGGTCACCACCCGGCCCGGCTCGGAGGTGGCCGCCACCACCGTGCCGCCGGGGCACATGCAGAAGCTGTAGACGGCGCGCCCGTTGCTGCAGTGATGCACCACCTTGTAATCGGCCGCGCCAAGCAGCTTGTGGCCCGCGAACTTGCCGAAGCGGCTGCGATCGATCAGCCCTTGCGGATGCTCGATCCGGAAACCCAGCGAGAACGGCTTCGCCTCGATGAACACGCCGCGATCGTGCAGCATCTGGAAGGTATCGCGCGCGCTGTGGCCCACGGCCAGCACCACGTGATCGCAGCGCAGCGTCTCGCCGTTCGAGAGCTTGAGCGCGCGCACCTTGCCCTGCTCGATCTCGATGTCGTCGACACGCGTTTCGAAGCGCACCTCGCCGCCGAGTTCGTGGATGGTCGCGCGCATCTTCTCCACCATGCTGACCAGGCGGAAGGTGCCGATATGCGGCCGGCTCAGGTACAGGATGTCTTCCGGCGCGCCGGCCTTGACGAACTCGTCCAGCACCTTGCGGCCATAGTGATGCGGATCCTTGATCTGGCTGTACAGCTTGCCGTCCGAGAACGTGCCGGCGCCGCCTTCGCCGAACTGCACGTTGGATTCCGGATGCAGCACGCTCTTGCGCCACAGGCCGAAGGTGTCCTTGGTGCGCTCGCGCACGGCCTTGCCGCGTTCGAGGATGATGGGGCGGAATCCCATCTGGGCCAGCAGCAGCCCGGCGAACAGGCCGCAGGGGCCCATGCCGATCACCACCGGGCGCAAGGCCGTGCTGTGTTCGGGCGCCTTGGCGACGAAGTGGTAGCGCATGTCCGGCGTCGGGCCGCAATTCGGCTTGCCGGCGATGCGCTCGAGCGCCGCCGCCTCGTCCTTCACCTCGAGATCGACGATATAGGTCAGCTTGACGTCGGCGCGCTTGCGGGCATCGTGCGCGCGGCGGAACACCGTGTAGCGCAGCGGCTCGTCCACGGCCACGCCGAGTTCGGCCAGGCGCGCGCGAATCGCGTCATCGAGATCGCTCTCGGCATGATTGAGGGGCAGTTTGACTTCGCTTAGCCGTAACATGTGTACTCGAATGCGGTCGCCACGCAGCCGTGGCGATGTTGTGACGTATGTGGGCCGGCATGCCGGTGGCGGCTGGGTTCGCCATCCTGGCATCGGGGATGCAAGGCATTCATCGCCGGAAAAACGGTATGCGGGGCTGCACACTGACCAGGCCGGGCGGATTCGGCGCCGTCTTGCGGCGCCGGCTGCCGATGAGTTTTCCCGCTTCGGGGGCGACCCGGCTGCGAAAAACGCTCCGGATCCACGCTGGCGGCGCCAGCGGCTGGTTGGTGCGAAAGCCACGCCATGCGGGCGTTGCCGCCCTTGTCGTTCAGGCTGGCCAGCATGGAAGGTCGCTATTATAAATGCCGCGCGGGCGTCCGGCTGTTGGACGGCGGCGGGAGCGTATCAGGGCGGGTGACGCCCGGCTCCCGGGCCCCCGCATCGATCACCTCGGCACCTGTCCCCATCCATCCCCAACCACCCCATGCACCCGACTCCCCGCCCGGCCACACCAGCCGATCGCCAAGCCATCGAGGCAATCGTCCACCAGGCCTACTCGCCCTACATCGCACGAATGGGCAGGCCGCCCGGCCCGATGCTGGACGACTACGCGGCCCTGATCGACGCCGGCCGGGTCCGCGTCGTCGAGACGAACGGCGCCGTCCAGGGCCTGCTCGTGCTGATCCCCGAAGCGGATGCGATGCTGTTGCACAACGTGGCCGTCGCTTCTGCCGCGAGGGGAACCGGGCTCGGGCATCACCTGCTCGAATACGCCGAGCAGGCGGCCAGGGCGTCGGGCTACCGCGTCATCCGTCTCTACACGAACGAGACCATGACGGAGAACATCGCGCGCTACACGCGCATCGGCTACGTCGAGACGCACCGCGAGTCGGATGGCATGAAGCGCGTCTTCATGAGCAAGCCGCTCACGGCCTGAACTCAGCCGCGCACGAACCAGGTCCGTTTCGCCGAGCCGAGCATGCCGCGATAGACGATCCAGGACACCGCGAAGCTCGCCGGCGCCGACAGCGATTGCGCGGTGCCCGTCATGTTCATCAGCACGAGGCCGGCGAAGGCCCCGGCGAACCACGCGCTCAAGCCGCCCGGATTGAAGGCCGGGACATGCGAATCGCGATACTCGATCGTCTCGCCGACCAGTTCGTCGTAACGGGTCGACAGGATATGCGCGAGCGCGACACCCACCCAGGCGACCACGAAGATGCCCTGGTAGGCGAGTGCCTGGAGGATCTTCGAGAACACGTCGGCCATCATCAGCGCATAGACCACGGCGCCGACCACCAGCGCCCACACGAACTTCGGCGCGCGCAGCCCGGCCAGCTTGCCGAAGAAGGCCTGCATGTTGATGGTGGCCAGGTAGTAGTTCGCGGTGTTGATGCGCGATTGCGTCACCCACACGAACAGCAGCCCCCAGATGCCCATCAGCTTGAGCAGGGCCAGCACCACCGAGACTTCCGACAAGGTGCCGAGCCCCGGCGTGGTGCTGACCAGGTAGATGCCCACCGCGCCGTTCAGCAGGAAGGTGACCAGGTAGAACGGCATGCCGAAGTTGAAGCGGCCGTGATAGACGGCGTCCTTGCGGCGACCGAAGCGGGCGTAGTCGAAGGTGAACATCATCAGCACCCAGACGCCCATGTAGTACACGAAGCAGTTCCACCAGCCGTTGGCGGGCACCGCGCCCTTCGGCCCGAAATCGAGCCACGCGGCGTTGTAGCCGTATTCGTGCGTGGTCAGCACCACGGCCGCCAGCAGTCCGAACAGATAGAAGGGCAGCAGCACGCCGTTGAACTTGTCGAGCCAGTGCTGCACGCTGCCGAACACCAGGGGCACGCTGTAGGCCACCACGATCAACGCCGCCCATCGGTAGTCGAGCACGGGAAACAGCGTGTGGGCCGCCACGGCGATCACCGAACCCTCGAACACCGCGTAGTAGATGGCGGTCGCGAAGAAGATCAGGGTGGCGAGCGCCGCGCCCGAACTGCCGAACAGCACGCGCGAGAACAGCGCGACCGACAGCCCGGTGCGCACGGCATACCGGCTGATCACCGAGTTGACCAGGCCATAGGCCACCACCGACAGCGCCATCCCGATCAGCGCGTTGCGCGCGCCATAACCGAGCGCCAGGGTTGCACCCACGACGATATAGAACACCGCGCTGCACACGGCCCACCAGGCCATGGTGAGCGAGAACGCCGGCATGCGGGCCTGCTCCGGAATCGCGGCGATCGATAGATCGAGATCGCCCGCGGCGGCTTCCTGTTTCAGATTGGCCATCGAACTGCTCCTCAATACACAAGGGATGTGGAAAGGGCCGCGCCGCGAGCCAGGGAGGAGATCGGCCGCGACGTTGCCGGAACGACGTGCAGGAATTGCCGCGCGCGCCTCGAACGAGCGCGACGCTTCGCGCGCGATGCTGGACATCGCGCGAACGATCGGGAACCGGGTGTTGAACGAGCGCGGCCGCGAGCAGGGCGCGCTGCCCGTCGCGGTCGCGTCGTCGTGCTAGCGCAGCAGCACGTCGCGCAGGCGGGCCAGCCGCAGTTGTGCGTCGCGCCGGGCGGCCAGCGCCTGGGACATCGTCACGGAAACGAAACGCGCCTGGTGGTTCGGCTGCATCTGGCCGATCAGGTCGAGGTCGGCGCTGATCACCGTGCCGATGGTCGCGTAGCCGCCCCCGGACACGGCATCGCGATGCAGGATGATCGGCTCGAGGCCGGCGGGCACCTGGATCGAGCCGATCGGATAACAGGCGTCGACGATGTTCGACGGATCGGCGCCGGCGCCGAACGGCTGCTCGCGCGGCCGGAAGCCGAGCGGGCGGCCCTGCTTGTAGCGATAGCCGATGCGGTCGGCCTCGGGGGCGACGGTCCAGCTGTCCTCGAAGAAGGTCCGGGCCGATTCGTCGGTGAGCCGGTGGTGATAGAGGCCCGGCAGCACGCGCAGCGCCACCTCGCGCGCCAGCGGCGTGCGCAGGCGCTCGGGCAGCGCGGTGCCTTCGCGCGCCGGCCCGCGATCGCGGCCGATGGCGAGCTGGTCGCCCTTCTGCAGGCGCCGCCCCTGGTGGCCGCCGAACGCCCCCAGCGCATAGGTCGAGCGGCTGCCTAGCACCACCGGCACGTCGATGCCGCCGGCCACGGCCAGGCAGGCGCGCGCGCCGCCCTTCACGTATTCGAAGCTCAGCGTGCTGCCCGCCTTGATGCGCAGCGCCACGTTGCAGGCCTGGACCACGCCGTCGATCTTCGGCTGCATCTCGGCGCCGGTCACGGCGATCAGCGCCTCGGCATGGAACAGCAGTTGCGGGCCGAGCAGGGTGCATTCGAGCGCCGCGGCGCTTTCGTGGTTGCCGACCAGCAGGTTGGCCGCCCGCAGCGCGTATTGGTCGAGCGCGCCGGAAGGCGGGATGCCGACGCGGTAATAACCGGGCCGGCCGGTATCCTGCACCGAGGTGGCGAGTCCGGGCTTGACGACCTCGATGGCGGGGCGGGAGTCAGTCGGCATGGAGCACCTCGACCAATGAACGGTTGTACGCGTCCTGATCGCGCAGGAAGGATTCGAGCGAGAAGTTCACCTCGCGCACGCGCAGCGAGAAGCTGCCCGCTTCCACGGCGGCCACGGCCTCGTCATAGGCGGCGCGGTTGATCGGCTTGAACTTGACGATGTCGCCGGGGCGGAAGAACACCATGAAGTCGCGCAGGTAGTCGAGCCGCTGCTCGGGATCGAAGATCGGCGCCGGGGTGACGCCGAACATCTGGTAGCCGCCCGCGCCGCGCACCGAGTAGATGCAGCCGAAGCAGCCGCCATGGCCGACCGTCAGCTTCGGCGTATCGGTCCTCGGCCGCACGTACTTGGGCACCTGCAACTGGCGCTCGCGCTCGACCATCTGGAACATGAAGGGCAGGCCCGCCACGAAACCCACCATCGACACGAACCAGGGCGAACCGGAATGCGCGGCGATGAACTCGTCGACATCGCGCTTGCCGTTGATCCGCGCCGCGTATTCCAGGTCGGTCGAATCCGGGTCCTGGTGGCGCTCGCGAAAGCGCATCAGCGTCTCGTGGGTCCAGGGATCGTTGTACAGCACCGGGATCTCGATGATGCGGGTGGCGATCTCCAGTTGCGCGTCGCCGGTTTCCGCCTCGATCTGCTTGAGCAGGGCCAGCAGCGCCTCGGGATCGATGAGGTCCGGATCGTAGCGAACCTGGTAGGAGGCATTGGCCGGGCAGATGTCGACGATGCCGGGCACCGCGCGCCGTTGCAGCTCGCGCGTGATCGCGGTGCCCTTGAAGAAGGCGTCGAGCGACATCTCCTCGCTGATCTCGACGAAGATGAATTCGTCGCCGCCGAAGGTGTAGCGCGTGGTCATGCGGCCTCCTCGCGAGGCCCGGCAGCGGCGGCGAGCCGCTCGCGCCAGGCCGGGATCCAGGCTTCCAGGAAATTCGTGTGATAGCGCGCGGCGCGCACGTCGGGGTCGGCCAGCAGGGCGCGATGCAGTTGCGCGGTGGTCTTCACGCCGCCGACATGCAGCTCCGCGAGCGCGCGCTCGAGCCTCGCCAGCGCGGCCGGCCGGCTTTCGTCGGCGACGATCAGCTTGGCCAGCAGCGAGTCGTAGAACGGCGGCACCGTGTAGCCCTGGAACAGCATTGAGTCGATGCGCACGCCGGGCCCGGTCGGCCAGGCGAGTTCCTCGATGCGGCCCGGGCTCGGCCGGAAGTCCTGCACCGGATCTTCCGCGTTGATCCGGCATTCGATCGCCGCGCCGCGCGCCACGATCTGGTCCTGGCTCAGGCGCAGGGGCTCGCCGTCGGCGATGCGCAGGGTTTCGCGCAGGAGATCGACGCCGGTGATCGCCTCGGTGACCGGGTGCTCGACCTGGATGCGCGTGTTCATCTCGATGAAATAGAACTCGCCGCGCGTCTCGTCGAACAGGTATTCGAGCGTGCCCGCGCTGCGATAGGCGACCTGGCGCGCGAGCCGCGTCGCCGAGGCGCACAGTGCCTGGCGCAGTTCCGGCGTGAGCGAGGGCGAAGGCGCCTCCTCCATGATCTTCTGGCGGCGCCGCTGCAGCGAGCATTCGCGCTCGAACAGATGCACCACCTCGCGGCCGTCGCCGAGCACCTGCACCTCGATATGGCGGGCCCGCGCGATGAAGCGCTCCAGGTACACGCCGCCGTTGCCGAAGGCGGCCTGCGCCTCGCGCTGCGCCAGCGGCAGCTCGGCATCGAGCTGGGCCGCGTCGTGCGCGACGCGGATGCCGCGACCGCCACCACCGGCCGCGGCCTTGATCATGATCGGGTAACCGATTCTTTCTGCGATCCCGCGTGCCTCGTCGAGCGACAGCACCACGCCGTTGCTGCCCGGCACGGTCGGCACGCCGGCGCGCTGCGCGGTTTCGCGGGCCTTGGCCTTGTCGCCCATGGTGGCGATCACGGCCGGCGAGGGGCCGACGAAGATCAGCCCGGCCGCCTCGACCTGGGCCGCGAAGTCCGCGTTCTCCGACAAGAAGCCGTAGCCGGGATGGATCGCGTCGGCGCCGCATTGTTGCGCGGCGGCGAGGATGGCCGCCGGATTCAGGTAGCTCTTGGCCGCGTGCGAGGAGCCGATGGGGATCGCCTCGTCGGCCAGGCGCGCGGCCAGGCTGTCGCGATCGGCGTCGCTGACCACCGCCACGGCGCGCATGCCGAGCTCGTGTGCCGCGCGGATCACGCGCACGGCGATCTCGCCGCGATTGGCGACCAGCACGGTGCGGATCCGCTTCGGTCGATAGAAGGCCGCGCTGGCGGCGCTGTCGTGGGGCGTGTTCGACGGATTCATCATGCTCAGGCCTCGATGCGCATCAGGACCTGGCCGGCATCGACCGGCTCGCCGTCCTCGGCCAGGATTTCCGCGATGCGGCCCGCCGCGCCCGCCTCGACGTCGTTGAACTGCTTCATCACCTCGACCAGTCCCACCACCGTGTCGCTGTCGACCGGCGTGCCGACCTCGACATAGGGCGCGGCGTCCGGCGAGGCGCGCCGATAGAAGGTGCCGGGCAGGGGGCTGACGATCTCGTGTTGTGCCATCTGGGTAGTCCTCATCGATATTCGGGGCGCGCGGTTCAGCGCGCGACGGGGTAGCTCGGCGCCGCCACCCGGATGTCGTGCGCCGTGAGCGCCGCGCGCGTGGCCTCGACCAGTTGCAGCGCGCCGGGCGTGTCGCTATGGATGCAGACCGAATCGAAGTCGATCTCGATGTCCTCGCCGTCGACCGTCGCGACGCGCCCCTCGACGCAGGCGCGCAGCACCTTGGCGGCCACCTGCATGGGGTCGAGCCGGCCCACCCGGCGCGTGAAGACGATCGAGCCGCTGCGGTCGTAGTCGCGATCGGCGTAGAACTCGCGCACCACCGGCTGGCCGAGTTCGCGGGCGATCCGGTAGGTCACCGAGGCTTCCATGCAATACAGCAGCAAGGTCGGGTCGAGCCGCTGCAGCGTCTCCACCAGCAGGCGCGACAGGTTCTCGTCGCGCGCGGCCAGCATGTAGAGCGCGCCGTGAGGCTTGACGTGCTGCACGCTCACGTCGTGCAGGCGCGCGAATTCACGCAGCGCGCCGAGCTGGAACACGATGTCGTTGACCAGCGTCTGCGGCGTCTCGGTGAGCGTGCGGCGGCCGAAGCCGACCAGGTCGCGAAAGCCCGGATGCGCGCCCACGCCGACGCCCGCCTGGCGGGCGAGCTGCACGGTGCGCGCCATGATGTTGGGATCACCGGCGTGGAAGCCGGTGGCGATATTGGCCGAGCTGATGAGCGGCATGATCTCCTCGTCGACGCCATCGCCGACGGTCCATACCCCAAAGCCTTCCCCCATGTCGGAGTTCAGGTCGACGCGGTGTTTCTTCATGCTGGCGTTCTCCTCGATGCGGGGCGAGGACGCGGCCGGCAAGCCGCGTTCACCCCATCGAGAAGCACAGTAGCCGCTGGCCGCCGGTCAAAATAGTTCTATTTTTATATGGCACCGTATCTGTTTTTCAGATGGGGTGGGCGCCGCCGGAATGCGTGAAAATCGGCGCGGAGCCGGTTGCCAGGGGCATATCGACAGGCTCGCGCCCGATGGATTTTGGTGGGAATAAGATATCGGCCATCTCGATATCGATTTTTCGGATGATTGCCATGGCCCTGACGCTGCGCCAGCTGAAGTATTTCGTCGCGACCGCCGAACTCGGCCAGATCTCCCAGGCGGCGATTCAACTGACGATTTCGCAGTCGGCGGTCACCAACGCGATCAAGGAGCTGGAGGACAGCCTCGGCACCCAGCTCTTCATGCGCACCGCGACGGGCGTGACTCTCACCACCACGGGGCGCCGCTTCCTCAACCAGGCCTACACGATCCTCGCCTCGGTCGACGAGGCGATGCGCATCCCGAACCTGGAAAGCACGCTGAGCGGCACGCTCACGCTGGCCGCCAGCTACACGGTGCTCGGCTATTTCCTGCCGCATCACCTGCAGCGCATGAGCACCCTGTATCCGCGCCTGAACATCCAGTTGCACGAGCTCAATCGCGAGTCGATCGAGGAAGGCCTGATCACCGATCGCTACGACATGGCCGTGCTGCTGACCTCCAACGTCGCGAATCCGGAGCTGATGCTCGAGCCGGTGATTCATTCGCCGCGGCGTCTCTGGCTGTGCGCGCAGCATCCGCTGCTCAAGCGCGAGAACGTCACGCTCGCCGACGTGGCGGCCGAACCCTTCGTGATGCTGACCGTCGACGAGGCCGCCTACACGGCCCTGCGCTACTGGAACGAAACGCCTTACCGTCCGAACGTGAAGCTGCGCACGTCCTCGGTCGAGGCGGTGCGCAGCATGGTGGCCAACGGCAGCGGCGTGGCGATCCTGTCGGACATGGTGTATCGGCCCTGGTCGCTGGAAGGGCGGCGCATCGAGACCATGCAGCTGCGCGATCCGGTGCCGCCGATGAGCGTGGGGCTCGCCTGGCGCCGCAACGCCGAGTTGAGCCCGGCGATGCTGGCCGTGCGCGAGTATTTCCGGCATACCTTCATGGAGCCGCGTCCGTTGACGGGCGGCGCCTGAGACGGGGGAGGGCGGTGTTCCGGCGCGGTCATGGCCGCTCGCGTCACCGTCGTCCGGGAAGCAGCGAGGCCGCGCGCTTATCCGGCCGAGTAGCGGTAATGGCGATAACCGTCCGCCTCGTGGGTGAACGCGAAGCCGGCGGTTTCATACAGCCCCCGGGCGGGGTTGTCGGCCTTCACGCCGAGCACCAGCTCGAGCGGGCCGTGCGAGCGGGCGTCCGCGATATAGGCGTCGAGCAGCTTGCGCGCGATACCGCGACGCCGATGCGCCTCGACGACATGGATCGAGGCAAGCACGGCCTGCTCGCCGTGGCGTTCCCAGAAGCAATAGCCGATCGGCGTGCCCTGCTGCTGCGCCACATACATGAAGGGCAGGTCCCGGATCCATTGGCGCAGATGCGCGCCCATGGCCCGGCGCCAGCCGGCTTCCTGTTCGGGTTCGATGGCCAGGATATAGGACAGCTCGCCTTCGTAAAGCAATGGCAGGTCGTCCACGCGCGCGCGGCGAATCGAGTAGGGCTGGTCCGGCGCTTGGCTGTCGATGGGATGACTGGTCATGAGGTTCAAGGAGGGTTCATGGATGTACCACCCGCCATTGAACCGGAATTCGTCACAGGAAAACAAATAATCCATGCGTGCCGGGCCGATCGGCGGTGCTGCCGCGCCGTCCTCTCGCGAGCCCGCCCAATGCTGTGCATACTGCATCTCTCGTCTCGAAAAATGCATGTCATGCATGATGCTCTGCGCCGTCTCGACCTGAACCTGCTGCTCGTGCTCGACGCGCTGCACCGCCATCGCAGCGTGGCGGCGGCCGCCGACGAGCTGGCCCTGAGCGCCTCGGCCTGCAGCCACGCGTTGTCGCGCCTGCGCACGCGCTTCAACGACGAGCTGTTCGTGCGCTACGGCAGCGCGATGCAGCCCACGGCCCTGGCCGACCAGATCGCGCCGGCCGTCTCCGACGCGCTGCGCCTGCTGTCGGACCACCTCGGCGCGGCCGGCCCGTTCGTGCCCGCCAGCAGCACTCAGGTGTTCACGCTGGCGGCCACCGATTTCACGGCCTTCGCGGTACTGCCGGGCTTGATGGCGCGCTTGCAGGCGCTGGCGCCCGAGCTGCGGGTGAACGTCGTGTATTCGAGCCATCGCGATGCCCTCGAGGATCTCGCTGCCGGCCGCGCGCATTTCGCGCTCGGATTCTCCGACGAGGAAGGGCCTTCCGGCGAGGGCGTCGAGTCTTTCGCCTGCTACACCGACGACTATGTGGTCGTCGCGCGCCAGCCGCATCCGCGCATCGCGGGTTCGCTCCCGCTCGACACCTACCTGGCGGAGAAACACGTGGCGGTGCTGCCCTGGGCGAGTTCGGGCAGCATCATCGATGCGGTGCTGGCGCGCGGCGGACATCGGCGCCAGGTCGCCGTCTGCCTGCCGAGCGTGCTGGCCGCGCCCTTCATCGTCGCGAACACGGAGCTGCTGCTCACCTTGCCGCGTCGCGCGGCCGAGGCCTTGAGCCGGGCCACGTCGCTGTCGCTGTTCCCGACTCCGTTCGCGAGCCCCGACTACACCCTGCGCGTGTATTTCCACGCCCGGCATGCCGGCACGCCGGCGCATGCCTGGATGCGCGAGCAACTGCGGCAGGCGCTGGAGGCGGCGAATCCCCCGCTGCCCGCGAAGCTACGGAAAAAGCGGCACGGAACCTGAGGCTCGGCCGAGCGGCAAACTGCATGGCATACAGCCGCCCATGAAGAAGTTTCAGCGCGCGGTTCGCCCCGGCGCCCTATGATCGCGTGCTTGGAATCGATTGGATTGAACAGGTACCCGGGATGAACCACGAACTCCACCTGCGCGACGCACTGCCGACCGACGCGGATCGCTGCTACGCGATCGAGATCTCGGCCTACGAGGGCGACGAGGCGGCCACGCGCGAGAAGATCGCCACGCGCATCGCGCAATATCCGCAGGGATTTCTCGTCCTGGAGCGCGAGGGCCGCGTGATCGGCTTCATCAATTCGGGCTGTGCCCACCAGGTGGTGATGTCGGACGAGGCCTTCAAGGAGCTGGTCGGGCACGACGCCGAGGCGCCCAACGTGGTGATCATGTCGGTGGTGCTGGACCCCGCCGAGCATGGCAAGGGCTATGCGAAGCTGCTGATGGACAGCTTCGTGGCGCGCATGCGGGCGATGGGCAAGGCCACCATCCACCTGATGTGCAAGGACCGCCACGTCGAGCTGTATCGCAAGCTCGGTTACCAGTACGTGAAGCCTTCGGAATCGGACCATGGCGGCATGACCTGGCACGAGATGGTGATGCCGCTCTGAGCCGCGCCCACGCGCGCCAGGGTCGTGACGCCTAGGTCATCCGGATCGTGGGCCGCACGCAGCCGTTGAGGCGCTCGGCGCTCCACAGCAGGGCCGACTTCCTCAGGCCATGCAGCGCGTATTGATGCTGGCGATACAGCATCGCGTGGCTCAGTTGTGCGAAACGTCCCTTGATGAAGCCGCCGCGGAAGAAGCCGAACTGCCCGAGCGTGCCGAAGGCGTTGTAGTCGCTGATCGACACCAGCGCGCCGAGATCCTGGAAGTGGAACTCGGGCAGGGGCTTGCCGTCGAGCCAGGCGGGCAGGTGCCTGGCCAGGAAGCGTGCCTGCTGCGTGGCCACCTGGGCCGTGGGCGGCAGCGGGCGCTCCTGGCCTGCCGGCGTGTAGCTCGCGCAATCGCCGACCGCGAAGATGTGCTCGTCGTCCACGCTCTGCAAGGTCGGCCCGATCGCGACCTGGTTGGAGCGATTGACCTCGATGCCGGCCAACTGGCCGAGGAAGGTCGGTGCCTTCACGCCGGCCGACCAGACCATGATGTCGGCCGGCTGGCTGCCGCCGTCGGCGAGCTGCAGGCCATCGGGCCCGGCCGCCGTCACGCGCGTTCCGGTGTGCACCTCGAAGCCGATCTGGCGCAGTTGCGCCTCGCTCGATTTCGACACGGTTTCCGGAAACGCCGCGAGGATGCGCGGCCCGCTTTCATACAAGGACAGCTTGAGCCGCTCGCGTATCGCCGGGTCGCCGTAGCTGCTCGCCACCTCGAGCAGGTGGCTCAACTCCGCGGCCAGTTCCACCCCCGTCGCGCCGGCACCGACGATCGACACGCGCAGGTCGCGGTTCATCACCACGCTTTGGAAGATGCGCACGCGCAGCGCCTCGTTGAAGGCCTCGGCCTCGACCTGGTTGTCGATGAAGTGGCAATGGCTGGTCACGCCGGGCGTGCCGAAATCGTTGGCGCGGCTGCCCACCGCGAGAATCAGCACGTCGTAGCCGATCCGGCGCGGCCCGATCAGGGTCTCGCCGGCGGAGGTCTCGATCGCGGCCAGGTCGATCTCGCGCGTGGCGCGATCGATGCCGACCATCTCGCCGGGCTGGTAGGTGAAGCCGTGTTCGCGCGCATGCGCGAGGAAGATCACCTGCTGCTGCTGGATCTCGCGCGTGCCGGCGGCGATCGTGTGCAGCATCGGTTTCCAGATATGCGTGGGGCTCTTGTCGATCAGGGTCACGTCGGCGCACTGCTTGCGCCCGAGCGTGTCGCCCAGGCGCGTGGCCAGCAACAGGCCCGCAATGCCGCCGCCCACGACGACGATTCTCGGTCGATGTTTCATCGCGATTTATTCATCATGTGTTGAATTCGACAGACGATGGTAAGGGCAGCCCTTGTTCGCTGTCAATGCGAGGGGGCTGCCGGATGGAAGGCAAGGGTTAAACTTCGTCATTTCCCGGTTTGCCGATCTCGACCCGATGAAGTCCCCGAACGATTCCCTGGATGCCGCCGCGACGGCCACCCAACGACGCCGCGCGCGCGGCCGGCCCGCCGCCAGCGACGCGGGCGGTGCCGACGTGCTGCTGCGCAATGCGCGCGCGGCCTTCTCCAAGGGCGGCTACCACGCCACCAGCGCGCGCGAGATCGCGCGCGTCTCCGGCGTCGACGCGGCGCTGGTCGGCCATCATTTCGGTTCGAAGGAGACCTTGTGGGCGGCCGTGGTCGAGCAGATCGCCGACGAAGTGGCGCCGATGATCGAGCGCATCCGTGCGCTGCACGAGACGCCGGAGCTGTCGCCGCGCCAGCGCGTGGAGCAGGCGATGGCGTTTTTCATCGACCAGGTGTTCGCCATGCCCGATGTCGGCATGTTCTTCTCGACGGCCGCCACCGAGCACGGCGAGCGGCTCGATTTCCTCGTCGATCGCCTGGTGCGCCCGGTTCACGACGTGTTCCTGCCGCTGATCTCGCGCGCCATGAAGGCCGGCGAGATGCCCGCGCGCGACCCCGAGATCCTGTTCTCGATGATCGCCAACGGCGTCAGCAAGACCGTCTCCTACAGCCACGTGCTGGCGGCGTTCTCGTCCCTGCCGGCGCGGCCGGCCGCCTTCAAGCGCGAAGTGCTGGCGACCGCGATCGCGATGCTCGGCTAGGGCGCCGCCGCACGCGGCCCGCCCAGCCCGCGCCGCGCCTCCCCGCCTCAGGCGCGACCCACCGCCTTCACCGCCAGCGCCGCGGCAGCCGAGCGCGTCTCCACATGCAGCTTGCGGAACAGGTGCTCGAGGTGCTTGTTGACGGTGCGCGGCGCCATGTCGAGGATGTCGCCGATATCGCGATTGGTCTTGCCGCGCGAGACCCACAGCAGCACCTCGGCCTCGCGCGTGGTCAGCCCGAAGCGTTCGAGCAGGGCAGCCACCTGGGCACCGTCGTCCCAGGCTTCCAGCACGATCACCCATTCTCCCTGCTCGCGCGTGCCGCTCACGCGCGCCGAACGGCGCACGCCGCCGTCGGCGGTCTCATGCACGGCATCCTCGGGGCAACCCTGTTCCAGCCATTGCGCGAACCAGCGCGCCAGCGGCGGCGGCAGTTTCGCGCGCGCCACCGACAGGCCCGCCTCGCGCCCGAGCGGGTCGTAGCCGGCCAGCCGCGGCGCGGCCTGCGGGCTCTGCCAGCGGATCGCCGCCGCGCCGTCGACGATCACCGCCGCGCGCGCGTCGAGCCCGAGCACCGTGTCGGCATAACGCTGCGCGCGCGAGCGCTGCACATGGGCGGCGATGCGCGCGCAGACCTCCTCGGGGCGCACCGGCTTGGTCACGTAGTCGATGCCGCCCACGCGAAAGCCCTGCACCACGTGCTCGCTCTCGGCCAGCGCCGTCATGAAGATCACCGGCAGGTGCTCGTGGCGCCGGTCGAGCTTGAGGCGCCGGCAGGTCTCGAAGCCGTCGAGCCCCGGCATCATCGCGTCGAGCAGCACCACGTCGGGCGTGACGCGCGCCAGGCACTTCAGCGCGTCGTCGCCGCTGAGCGCCACCAGCACCGCGTAACCGTCGGCGCGCAAGGTGTCGGACAGCAGGGCGAGGTTGTCGGGCGTGTCGTCGACGATCAGCACCACAGGCCGGTTGCCGAGCACGCCGGGCAGCGCGGCATCGGGGAGCGGGCGCGCGGCTTCAGTCATCGGCGCCGAGCGGGAGACGGTCAAGCTCATGCTCGAAATCCTTCAGTTGGAACAGCTCGGCGCGCTCGCGCAGCGCGGCCAGCGCCGGGGCGAGACCCGGCCGGCGCGCGACGGCCGCGTCGAGCGCCTCGATCAGGCCCTGCACGTAGCCGACGTCGAGCAGGGTTTTCAGTTGCGCGTGGATCGCGCGGGGCAGGGGCGTCGGCGCGACCGCGAAGGCGGGTTCCTCGGCGGCCGCGGGCGAACCGCCCGTGATCGATGACGCGGCCGCCGCCGTCATCGCGTGGCCGCCGGCTGCCGCGAGCTCGATGCGCGTGGCCGTCGACGCCGCGGTGCTCGCTTGCGCCGGCCCCTCGTCCTTCATCACCCATTCGAGTTCGAGCAGGGCCGCCAGCTTGTCGAGCAGCACCGGCACCTGCACGGGCTTGACGAGATAGTCGTCGCAGCCGATCGCGATCGCGCGCTCGCGATCGTCGGCGAAGGCATTGGCGGACAGCAGCATGATCGGCGCGGCCGAGATGCGCCGCTCGCGGATCAGCCGGCTGGTCTCGTAGCCGTCCATGGCGGGCATCGAGATGTCCATCAGGATCGCGTCGGCGGCCTGCGTGCCGAGCCAGCGCAGCGCATCGATGCCGCTGCCGGCCTCGACAATCCCGAAGCCGAGCGGCGCGAGCATCTGCGCGACGATCGCGCGCTGGTCGGGCAGGTCGTCGACGATCAGCAGGGTGCGCCGCGGCCCGCGATAACCGCCGATATCGGCCAGCTCGGTGCGCGCGGGCGCGGCGCTGCGCACCGCCGGCGCGAACACCTTGACCACGAAGCGCGTGCCGCGCCCCGGCTCGCTGTCCACCTCCAGGCTGCCACCGAGCGCGTGCGTGAGCAGCTTGCAGATGGTCAGGCCCAGCCCCGCGCCGTGATCGTGCGCGCTGGCCGCGGTGCCGCGCTCGAAGGGCAGGAACAGCCGCTCCATCTCCTCGGGCGCGATGCCGGGGCCGGTGTCGACCACCTCGAAGGTCAGCGTGTCGAGCGCGTGGCCCACGCGCAGCGTCACGCCGCCCGCCTGCGTGAAGCGGATCGCGTTGCCGATCAGGTTGGTGAGAATCTGGCTCAGGCACTTCTGGTCGGTCTTGACGGTCGGCGGCAGCCAGCCGGCCGGCTGCACCGCGAACTCGAGCGCCTTCTCGACCGCCTGCGGGCGCAGCATCGAATTCATCTGCGCGAGGAAGTCGGGCAGCGAGATCGGCGCGATGTTCAGCTGCAGCTTGCCGGCCTCGATGCGCGCCACGTCGAGCAGGCCGTCGACCAGCGCGAGCAGGTGCTCGCCGCTGCGGTGGATGGTGCGGATCGCGTTGAGCCGAGCGCTGGGGATCTCCTCGCGCGCCTGCAGCAGCAGTTGCGCGTAGCCGAGGATGCTGTTGAGCGGCGTGCGCAGCTCGTGGCTCAAGCCCGTCACGTAGCGGCTCTTGGCGCTGTTGGCGGCTTCCGCCGCGGCCCGCGCGCGCTTGAGCGCGGCGTCGGTCTTCTGGTGCGCCTCGATCTCGTGCATCAGCAGCTCGGTCTGGCGCTGCGATTCCTCCTGCGTGACGCGCCGGCTCTCGCGCTCCAGCACCAGCCACCAGGCGGCGATACCGCCGATCAGCGCGAGCGCGACGAACACCTTCACATAGGCGTTGGCGAGTTCGTGCCAGGCGGGCGAGCCCGGCGTGGCCAGCGAATCGGCGCTCTGCGACCAGATCAGGTAGAGCACCGTGGCCAGCAGCAGCGAGATCGCCAGCAGCAGGCTCAGGTAATGCGCCAGGCGCAGCCCGGTGGCGCCGAGCCGTGCGTTCGGGAACAGGCGGTGCAGCACCCGGTCGAGCTGCGCGCCGAGCCGCGCATGCGGCTTGCAGCGATCGTGGCAGCGCGAATCGAGCGAGCAGCACAGCGAGCAGATGGTGCCGCCGTAGGCGGGGCAGTGGGCCGTGTCCTCGTGCTCGAATTCGTTCTCGCAGATCGCGCAGCGGCGCAGGCCGCCGGGCGGCCCCGGCTCGGCCTGGCGCGCGAGATAGTAGCGCCCGCGCGTGGCGATCGCGATCGCCGGCGCGCTCACGAAGGCCACGCCCAGCGCGATGAAGGGCGACATGGCGCGCGCCAGCTCGCCGAACGCGCCGCCGTGCGCGAGCATCGCCACCACGGTGGCGATCGTCATCGCGCCCACCCCGACCGGGTTGATGTCGTACAGGTGGGCGCGCTTGAACTCGATGTCGCGCGGACTGTAGCCGAGCGGCTTGTTGACCACCAGGTCCGCGAACAGCGCGCCCACCCAGGCGATCGCCACGTTGGCGTACATCGACAGCACCTTGCCGATCGCCTCGAACACGCCCATCTCCACCAGCAGCAGCGCGATCAGCACGTTGAACACCAGCCACACCACGCGCCCCGGATGGCTGTGCGTGAGCCGCGCGAAGAAGTTCGACCAGGCGAGCGACCCCGCGTAGGCATTGGTCACGTTGATCTTCAACTGGGAGACGATCACGAACAGCACGGCCACGGGCACCGCCCAGGACGCGAGCCCCAGCGGGTCTAGCAGCAGGTGGTAGGCGAGCAGGTACATCTGGGCGGGCTGCGCGGCCTGGGTGGCGTCGATCTCGTGCTGGATCGCGATGAAGGCGAGGAAGGCGCCGCCCAGCATCTTCAGCGCGCCCGGCACGATCCAGCCGGGCCCGGCGCTGAGCAATGCGATCCACCAGCGCCGCCGGTTGCGCGCGGTGAGCGGCGGCAGGAAGCGCAGGTAGTCGACCTGCTCGCCGACCTGCACGATCAGCGCGAACACCACGGTGGCGGCCTGGCCGAAGGCGATCGCGCTGAACGCGCGGCCCTCGGGCGCGAAGCCGGCGAAGGTGGTCCATTCGCGCAGCAGCCCGGGGTGGTGCCAGAGCACCGCGCCGTAGGGCAGCACGAACAGCACCAGCCACAGCGGCTGGGTCCAGCTCTGCAGGCGGTTGATCAGCGTGATGCCGAACATCACGATCGGGATCACCACCAGCGAGCTGATCACGTAGGCCAGGCCGATCGAGATCGGGAACACCAGCTGCAGCGCGAGCGACATGATGGCCGCTTCCAGCGCGAAGAAGATGAAGGTGAAGCTCGCGTAGAGAAGGGAGGTGACGGTCGAGCCGATATAGCCGAAGCCGGCGCCGCGCGTGAGCAGGTCCATGTCGACGCCGTGGCGCGCCGCGTAGTAGCTGATCGGCAGGCTGGTCAGCCAGATCAGCAGCGACACCGCCGCGATCGCGCAGACCGCGTTGGTGAAGCCGTAGTCGATCACCAGGCTGCCGCCGATCGCCTCCAGCACCAGGAACGAGACCGCGCCGATCGCGGTGTTCGCGACCCGGAATTCCGACCAGCGGCGAAACGAGCTGGGCGTGTAGCGCAGCGCGTAGTCCTCCAGCGTCTCGTCGCCGACCCAGGCGTTGTAGTCGCGGCGCACCTTGACGATGCGCTGCGTGATCGGCCGGAGATCGGGCCCCGCGGCGGGCTCGGGGGCGACGGACTGGTGCATCGGAGCCATGTCGGGTGATCCAGGTTGGTGCGCGGATGGCGGGCGGGATGCGTCACGCAAGTTACATTCCAGGCGCGCCTCGGGATATACGTCAATCGACGTATTCCGGTGCTTTATTTGGCTTCCTACATTCCGCTCCACACGCCGGCCACCTGCTCCGGCGGACCGAACCGACAAGGAGAACGGGATGTCCATGGACGATCGACACGATGACGAAGCCCCCTCGGCGCTGCGCCGGCGCCTGATCGGCAGCCTCGCGGCCGCCCCGCTGATGGCGCTGGGCCTGCCGCGCGCCGCCAGCGCGCAGACCCCGCCGACCGCCAAGGTCAACACCACCAAGCTCGCTGTTACTGACACCACGGTGACGGTCGGCCAGTTGCACTCGGCCACCGGCACCATGGCGATCTCCGAGACGGGTTCGATCCAGGCCGAGCGCCTGGCGATCGAGCAGATCAACGCGATGGGCGGTGTGCTGGGCCGCAAGATCCAGATCATCCAGGAAGACGGCGCCTCGGACTGGCCGACCTTCGCGGAGAAATCCAAGAAGCTGCTGGAGAACGACCACGTGGCCGCCGTGTTCGGCTGCTGGACCTCGGCCTCGCGCAAGGCGGTGCTGCCGATCTTCGAGAAGGACAACGGCCTGCTGTACTACCCGACCTTCTACGAAGGGCTCGAGCAGTCGAAGAACGTGTTCTACACGGGCCAGGAAGCGACCCAGCAGATCCTCTGGGCGCTCGACTGGGCCTCCAACACCAAGAAGGCCAAGAGCTTCTTCCTGGTCGGCTCCGACTACATCTGGCCGCGCACCTCGAACAAGATCGCGCGCCGCCATATCGAGCAGCACCTGCATGCCAAGGTGGTCGGCGAGGAGTACTACCCGCTGGGCACCACCGACTTCTACTCGCTGATGAACAAGATCAAGCTGGCCCGGCCGGATTGCATCTTCACGACCGTGGTGGGCGGCTCGAACGTGGCCTTCTACAAGCAGTTGAAGGCCGCCGGCATCACGCCGCAGAAGCAGTTCCTGCTGACCCTGTCGGTCACCGAGGACGAGGTGCTCGGCATCGGCGGCGAGAACTTCGCGGGCTTCTATTCCTCGATGAAGTATTTCGAGTCGCTCACCAACGACAACAACAAGGCCTTCGTGCAGGCCTTCAAGGCGCGCTACGGCCAGAAGGCCGTGATCGGCGACGTCACCCAGGCCGCCTACCTCGGGCCCTGGATCTGGAAGGCCGCCTGCGAGCGCGCCGGCAGCTTCGACGTCGACAAGGTGGTGGCCGCCTCGGCCGGCATCGAGCTGAAGAACGCGCCGCAGGGTTACGCCAAGGTCGACGCGAACCACCACCTCTGGAGCCGTTCGCTGATCGGCGAGGGGCAGGCCGACGGCCAGTTCAAGGTGGTGGCGCAATCCACCGACCCGATCCAGCCGAACCCGTTCCCGAAGGGCTACATGTAAGCGGCGCGGGCTCAGCCGCCCACGCCCGTCCTGCCATCCCGCCTTGCGCATAGCCGACGCGCGGCGGCCGCTTGCGGCCACCGCGCGAGGAGAAAACCGATGTCCGCCACCGACATTTTCAATATCACCCTGATGCAGGGTTTCGCCGGCCTGAGCCTGTTCAGCGTGCTGCTGCTGATGGGCCTGGGTCTCGCCGTGATCTTCGGCCAGATGGGCGTGATCAACATGGCCCATGGCGAGTTCATGACGATCGGCGCGTACACGGTCTACCTGTTCTCCTGGTTCGCGCAGAACGTCTGGCACGGCTTCACGCCGGTCTACTTCTTCGTGGCGATCGTGGCGGCCTTCTTCATCGCCTTCGCCGCGGGCTGGCTGGCCGAGTGGGCGCTGATCCGCCATCTGTACCGGCGCCCGCTCGACACGCTGCTGGCCACCTGGGGCCTGAGCCTCGGCATGCAGCAGGTGTTCCGCTCCGCGTTCGGCCCGAAGGAGGTGAGCCCCGCGCTGCCCGACTGGCTGATGGGTTCCTGGGAGCCCGCGCAAGGGCTCGACATCCCCGTGAGCGGCATGTTCGTGATGGGCCTCGCGCTGATCATGACGGGCGGGCTGCTGCTGGCGCTGTACCGCTCGCGCTGGGGCCTGAGGGTGCGCGCCACGGTGGCGAACCGGCCGATGGCCAACGCCGCCGGCATCAATACGCGGCTCACCGACCGCATGACCTTCGCGATCGGCTGCGGGGTGGCCGGCGTGGCCGGCGCCGCGTTCACGGCGATCGGCTCGACCGGCCCCACCAGCGGCTCGCTCTACATCGTCGACTCGTTCTTGGTGGTGACCTTCGGCGGCGCGGCCAGCCTGCTCGGCACGGTGGCCTCGGCCTTCGGCATCGCGCAGATGCAGTCGATCAGCGAGTTCTTCCTGTCCGGCTCGACCGCCCGCGTGCTGACCCTGCTGACCGTGGTGAT
This sequence comes from Burkholderia gladioli, assembly GCF_000959725.1. NCBI lineage: Bacteria > Pseudomonadati > Pseudomonadota > Betaproteobacteria > Burkholderiales > Burkholderiaceae > Burkholderia > Burkholderia gladioli. The sequence continues at coordinate 155,500 of NZ_CP009323.1, read as the reverse complement.
CATCCTGATGCTGCGCCCGCAAGGCCTGTTCGCCTCCAAGGTGCGCCGCGCCTGAGCGCGGGCGAGCCGCTTCACGACCCGTTCAACCGAATCCCGACCTCCCACCGGAGAGCCATCATGGAACCCATCCAACCCGTCGCCGGCGCCACCAGCACCGCGGTGCCGCCCGCCGGCCGGGCCAGCCCCGGCGGCTGGCGCGCGCTGGCGCGCCGCGCCGACGCCTCCGGCTATGCCGGCATCGTGCTGCTGGCGATCCTGATCGTCGTGGTGTTTCCGCTCGCGCTCGATGCGTTCCGCCTGAACCTGATGGGCAAGTACCTGACCTATGCCTTCGTGGCGGTGGGCCTGGTGATCGCCTGGGGCTACGGCGGCGTGCTGAGCCTGGGGCAGGGCGTGTTCTTCGGCCTGGGCGGCTACGCCATGGCGATGTTCCTCAAGCTCGAATCGTCCGATCCGGTTTCGACCAGGACGCAGACCACGCCGGGCATTCCCGACTTCATGGACTGGAACCAGCTCACCGCGCTGCCGGCCTGGTGGAAGCCCTTCCACTCGCTGCCGTTCTCGATCCTGGCGGTGCTGGTGGTGCCCACCCTGCTGGCCTTCGTGGTCGGCTTCGCGATGTTCAAGCGGCGCGTGGGCGGGGTCTATTTCGCGATCATCACGCAGGCGGTAGCGCTGATCCTCTCGGTGCTGATCATCGGCCAGCAGGGCTACACCGGCGGCGTGAACGGCATCACCGACCTGCGCACGCTGCTGGGCTGGAACATCCAGGGCAACTCGGCCAAGTACGTGCTGTATTTCGTCAACGCGGCGCTGCTGATCGGTGCGATGCTGGCCTGCCGCTGGATCCAGCGCGGCAAGGTGGGCACCTTGCTGCTGGCGATGCGCGACAAGGAGGACCGGGTGCGCTTCTCCGGCTACGACGTGGCGATGTTCAAGGTCTTCGCGTTCTGCGTGGCCGCCATGCTGGCGGCCATCGGCGGCGCGATGTTCACGCTGCAGGTCGGCTTCATGTCGCCGTCCTTCGTCGGCATCGTGCCCTCGATCGAGATGGTGATCTACGCGGCGGTGGGCGGGCGCATGTCGGTGGTGGGCGCGGTGGTCGGCACGATCCTGGTCAACCTCGGCAAGACCTGGTTCTCGGAGAGCTTCCCGAACCTGTGGCTGTACCTGATGGCCGCGATGTTCATCGGCGTGGTGATGGCCTTCCCGAACGGCCTGGCCGGCCTCTACGAGGCGCATCTGCGTGCTCGCCTGCGCCGCTGGCTCGGCGACACCACCCAGCGGGGGGCATGACCATGAGCAATACCGACTTCCTGCTGGCGGTGGAGGACCTGAGTGTGTCCTTCGACGGCTTCAAGGCGATCGACTCGCTGAACCTCTACCTGGAGCGCGGCGAGCTGCGCGTGGTGATCGGCCCGAACGGCGCTGGCAAGACCACCTTGCTCGACCTGATCTGCGGCAAGACCCGCGAGACCGGCGGCAGCATCAAGTTCCGCAACGAGGAGATCACCCAGCTCGCCGAGTACCGGCGCGTGCGCAAGGGCATCGGCCGCAAGTTCCAGACGCCCTCGATCTACGAGAACCTGTCGGTCTCACAGAACCTGGAGGTGTCCTATCCGCGCGGGCGCGGCGTGTTCGGCGCGCTGGCCTTCAAGCGCGACGCCGAGGTGAGCGACCGGGTGCTGGCGGTGGCCGAGGAGATCGGCCTGGCCGCCGCGCTCGACCTGGAGGCGGGGCTGCTCTCGCACGGCCAGAAGCAGTGGCTGGAGATCGGCATGCTGCTGATGCAGGACCCCGAACTATTGATGCTCGACGAGCCGATCGCCGGCATGAGCGTGAAGGAGCGCGAGATCACCGCCGAGCTGCTCGGGCGCATCTGCCAGCAGCGCTCGATGATCGTGATCGAGCACGACATGGCCTTCGTCGAGCGCATCGCGCACAAGGTCACCGTGATGCACCAGGGCAGGATCCTCGCCGAGGGGCCGATGGCCAAGGTGCAGGCCGACCCGCGCGTGATCGACGTCTATCTCGGCCACTGAACAGGAGGAACCCCAGATGCTCGAAGTCGACGATCTCGTCGTCAGCTACGGCCAGAGCGAGGTGCTGCACGGCATCGGCTTCTCGGTCGGCACGCGCGAAAGCGTGGCGGTGATGGGCCGCAACGGCATGGGCAAGACCACGCTGTTCAAGGCGCTGATCGGCATGCTGCCGGCCAGCCGCGGCAGCGTGAAGGTGGGCGGCGCCGACGTCTCCAAGGACGAGAGCTTCCGGCGCGTGGCGCGCGGCATCGGCTACGTGCCGCAGGGCCGGCAGATCTTCGCCTCGCTGACGGTGGAGGAGAACATCCGCACCGGCCTGGAGAACGCGAAATCGCAGACCGTGCCCGACGATCTCTACGCGCTGTTCCCGGTGCTGTTCGACATGCGCCGCCGCAAGGGCGGCAACCTCTCGGGCGGCCAGCAGCAGCAACTGGCGATCGCGCGGGCGCTGGCCACCGATCCCAAGGTGCTGCTGCTCGACGAGCCCACCGAGGGCATCCAGCCCTCGGTGATCAAGGACATCGCCCGCGCGCTCAACCAGATCCGCGCCACGCGCGACATCGCGATCGTGGTGTCCGAGCAGGTGCTGAGCTTCGCGCTGGAGGTGGCCGACCGGCTGTTCGTGATCGAGGGCGGCCGTTTCGTCCACCAGAGCACGCGCGAGGCCGGCGACACCGACCGCATCCGCGAATACCTGTCCGTCTGAGGGCGCGCCGCCCGAGGCGCGCCATCCCATTCATTGCCGAAGCGAGGAGCACACGAGATGACCGATACCCTGATCAAGGTCGACCTGAACCAGTCCGCCTACGAGAACGCCCAAGTCCACAACCGCTGGCACCCCGACATCCCGATGGCCTGCTGGGTCAAGCCCGGCGACGACTTCATCCTGGAGACCTACGACTGGACCGGCGGCTTCATCAAGAACGACGACAGCGCCGACGACGTGCGCGACATCGACCTGTCGATCGTGCACTTCCTGTCGGGCCCGGTGGGCGTGAAGGGCGCCGAGCCGGGCGACCTGCTGGTGGTGGACCTGCTCGACATCGGCGCGAAGTCGGACAGCCAGTGGGGCTTCAACGGCTTCTTCTCGAAGACCAACGGCGGCGGTTTCCTGACCGACCATTTCCCCTCGGCGCAGAAGTCGATCTGGGATTTCCACGGCATGTACACCAGCTCGCGCCATATCCCGGGCGTGAACTTCGCGGGCCTGATCCACCCGGGCCTGATCGGCTGCCTGCCCGATCCCAAGCTGCTGGAAACCTGGAATGCGCGCGAGACCGGCCTGATCGCCACCAACCCCGAGCGCGTGCCGCCGCTGGCCAATCCGCCGTTCGCGGCCACCGCGCACATGGGCAGCCTGAGCGGCGAGGCCAAGGCCCGTGCCGCCGCCGAGGGCGCGCGTACCGTGCCGCCGCGCGAGCATGGCGGCAACTGCGATATCAAGGACCTGTCGCGCGGCTCGAAGGTGTTCTTCCCGGTCTACGTGGACGGCGCGGGCCTGTCGGTGGGCGACCTGCACTTCAGCCAGGGCGACGGCGAGATCACTTTCTGCGGCGCGATCGAGATGGCCGGCTGGGTCCACATGCGCGTGAACCTGATCAAGGGCGGCATGGCCAAGTACGGGATCCGCAACCCGGTGTTCCAGCCCAGCCCGATCACGCCGAACTACAACGACTACCTGATCTTCGAGGGCATCTCGGTGGACGAGACGGGCGGCCAGCACTATCTCGACGTGACGGTGGCCTATCGGCAGGCCTGCCTGAACGCGATCGAGTACCTGAAGAAGTTCGGCTACTCGGGCGCGCAGGCCTATTCGCTGCTCGGCTGCGCGCCGGTGCAGGGGCATATCAGCGGCGTGGTCGACATCCCGAACGCCTGCGCCACGCTCTGGCTGCCCACCCAGATCTTCGACTTCGACATCCGGCCGAACGCCGAAGGGCCGATCCGCCATGTGAAGGGCGAGGTCGACCTGCCGATCTCCTACGATCTCGTGAAGGCCTGAGGGCCGGGGAGCGCGCGATGCCGATCTACGACTTCCATTGCGACACCTGCGGGCCCTTCGCGGCGCTGCGTTCGATCGCCGAGCGCGACCGGCCCGCGCCCTGTCCCGTGTGCGGGACCATCGCCGCGCGCCAGCTCACGGCGCCGTCGCTGGCGCTGATGTCGGGCGAGCGGCGCATCGCGCACGCCACCAACGAGCGCGCCGCGCACGCGCCGCGCCAGTCGGGCGAGGGCGCCGCGTCCCGGCACCGGCCCGGCTGCGGGTGTTGTTCGGGCGGCCGTGCCACGCTCGCCGGCGCGAGCGGCGGCAGCGCGATCGGCGCGGCGGCAGCCGGCGGCGGGGCAGCGGGCGCGCTCAAGCGTCCCGCCGGCCGGCCCTGGATGATCAGTCACTGAGCGGGGCCATCCCGCCAACCAAGCGAACGGAGCAAGACGATGCGACATGGCGATATTTCGAGCAGCCGCGACGGCGTGGGCGTCGCGGTGGTGAACTACAAGATGCCGCGGCTGCATACCCGGGCCGAGGTGCTGGAGAACGCGCGCAGGATCGGCGAGATGCTGGTCGGCATGAAGCGCGGCCTGCCGGGCATGGACCTGGTGATCTTCCCCGAGTATTCGACGCAAGGCATCATGTACGACGAGGCCGAGATGTACGAGACCGCCTCCACCATCCCCGGCGCGGAAACCGAGATCTTCTCGGCCGCCTGCCGCCAGGCCAAGGTGTGGGGCGTGTTCTCGATCACCGGCGAGCGCCACGAGCAGCACCCGAACAAGGCGCCCTACAACACCCTGATCCTGATCGACGACCAGGGCGAGATCGTCCAGAAGTACCGCAAGATCATGCCCTGGACGCCGATCGAAGGCTGGTACCCGGGCGATCGAACCTATGTGACGGACGGGCCGAAGGGCCTGAAGATCAGCCTGATCATCTGCGACGACGGCAACTATCCCGAGATCTGGCGCGACTGCGCGATGCAGGGCGCCGAGCTGATCGTGCGCTGCCAGGGCTACATGTACCCGGCCAAGGAGCAGCAGGTGCTGGTCTCGAAGGCGATGGCCTGGATGAACAACACCTACGTGGCGGTGGCCAACGCGGCCGGCTTCGACGGCGTCTATTCCTACTTCGGCCACTCGGCGATCGTCGGCTTCGACGGCCGCACGCTCGGCGAATGCGGCGAGGAGGAGATGGGCGTGCAGTACGCGGAGCTGTCGGTCTCGCAGATCCGCGACGCGCGCCGCAACCTGCAGTCGCAGAACCATCTCTACAAGCTGCTGCATCGCGGTTACACCGGCACGATCAACTCGGGCGACAGCGTGCATGGCGTGGCCGACTGCCCGTTCGGCTTCTATCGCGACTGGGTGAACGATCCGCAGAAGGCGCGCGCGGCCGCCGAGGCGATCACGCGGCCGATGCCGGGCACGCCCGAATGTCCGATCGAGGGGATTCCTCACCAGGCGGAAGCCAATACGCGCTAGGCGGGCAGGCGAGGCGAAGGGGTTTGGCACGAGGGAGCAGGGAGGCAGACCGGCGGCGCGCGCATCGACGCGCGCGCCGCCGCGCTGCTGCCGGCCTGCGGCGAGGGCGAGGCATCGAAGGCAGGGCGGCGACGGCAAGTCGGCGAAGGCAGGGCATCGAAGGCAAGGCATCGAAGGCAAGGCGGGAACGGCAAATCAGCGAGAGCCAGGCAATGGCAAGCCAGCAATGGCAAGCCAGCGACTGCCAGGCGGCGATGGCGAGTCAGGCGCGGCGGCGCTGGCGGCCAAGCCGGGCCAGGGCCGCACGCGGCTGCGCTAAGATGGCGGCTCGCGGCGTCTTGCCGGAGCCATCGCCCCGGTGCGCCGCCGCCTGTCCTGGAGGCTTCGATGGCGCTGTCCGCCCTGTTGGTATTCGCATTGGCCCTGATGGTGGCCGCCGGTTCGCCGGGGCCGGGGATCGCCGCCCTGGTCGCGCGCGTGATGAGCAACGGCTTTCGCGACGTGCTGCCGTTCCTGGCCGCGATGTGGATCGGCGAGATCCTGTGGATGAGCTTCGCGGTGGCGGGCCTGGCCGCGCTGGCCAAGACCTTCGCGACCGCCTTCCTGCTGCTGAAGATCGCCGGCATCGTCTACCTGCTGTTCCTGGCCGTGAAGATGTGGCTCGCGCCGGCCGCCGTCGACGACGGCCAGTTGCCGAGCGGCCAGTCGCCGCTGCGCATGTTCGCCGCCGGCCTCACCGTCTCGCTCGGCAATCCCAAGATCATGGTGTTCTACGTGGCGTTGCTGCCCACGCTGGTCGACCTCTCCCATGTCGGGCCGCTGGCCTGGGCCGAGCTGGCGCTGACCATGCTGGTGGTGATGGCCGCCGTCGACCTGAGCTGGGCGCTGCTCGCGGTGCGCGCGCGCCGGCTGCTCAGGAGCCGCCGCGCGGTGAAGGTGGCCAACCGCGCCAGCGCCACCATGATGGCCGGCGCGGCGGTGGTGATGGCCACGCGCTGAGGGCGCTTCCGCCAAGCCTGCCGGGTATCACAGCGGCGGCTTGACGCCGTCCTTCTCCACCGAGATCGCGCCGGCTCGCCACTGCCCGTGATCGCCGGGCGCCGCGACCGCGAACAGGTAGGCGCCCGGCACCAGATCCTCCCGCCCGGCCGGCGCGTAGGTCACCACCGGCGCCGAATCGGGCACATGCACGCGCAGCGTCTCGCTGCCGTAGCGCAGGTCCAGGTCGCGGCCGCCGGGCTCGGCCGTGACCGCCGTCACGGTGGCGCCCGTCATGCTGCTGCCGGGCGCGAGATCCCAGGCGTAATGGCCTTCCCCGGTGCCGCGCCGCTCCTCGCGATAGACCATCACCTCCAGCGCGCCGAGTCCGGCGCCGCTCGGCACGGCGGCCGCGCCGACATAGCTGCCGGGCTCGATCCGGGCGCGGTCATAGGGCTTGACGGCGGCCAGCCGCGTGCGCGCATCGAGCTTGAGGACCTGCGTCGCGCCTTCGCGGGTGCGCACCGTCACCGTCGCTCCCTCCACCGACTCGATCCGGCCGCGCACGTGAACCGGCGCGAAGAAGCCGCCGATCTGCCTGGCGATATCGTCGTGATCCTCCTCCAGCGCGAAGTGCCCCGTGTCGTAGTAGTGGATCGCCGCGTCGGGCACCTCGCGCCGGATCGCCTCGGCGCCGGCCGGCACGAAGATCGGATCGTTCCTGCCCCACACCACCAGGGTGCGCGGCTGGTGCTCGCGCAGCCAGGCCTGCCAGGCCGGGAACGCGGCCACGTTGTTCGGGATGTCGAGTTGCAGGTCGGTCATGATGCGGCGGCTGTCGGGGTTGGCGAGCGCGGCCGCGTCGTTGGTCCAGGCATCGGGGTTCAGCGCATCGGGCTCGCGCGCGCCGTGGCGATAGAGCAGCAGGGCGGTGGCCAGCGAGACATGGCTTTCCGCCAGCGCGCGCTTGGCCTCCGTGGCCTCGCCCGTGATCGCGGCGTCGCGCCGGCGCCGGGCGGGATCGACCCCGTCCTCCGAGATCACCGCGTTCTGGAACACCAGCCCGTCGATCCAGTCCGGATGATGCAGGGCCAGGCGCATGCCCACCGGGCCGCCGAAATCGGTCATGTAGACGATCAGGTGCGGCTCGCCCAGGCTCGCGACGAAGTGCTCGATCACGCTCGTCACCTTGTCGAAGCTCGGCGCGAAGCGCTCGGCGGGCGGTGCCTCGCTGTAGCCCATGCCGGGGTAGTCGGGCGCGATCACGTGGAATTGCCCGGCGAGCAGGGGCATCAGGTCGCGGAACTCGTGCGACGAACTCGGGAAGCCGTGCAGCAGCAGCAAGGTCGGCTTGGCGCGATCGCCGGCCTCGCGATAGAACAGGCGCAGCCCGTCGACGCTGGCGTAGTGATACGAGACGGGATCGGCATGCGCGACGGGGCCGGCGAAGCAGGCCGAGGTGGCCAGCAGGGCGGCGAGAAAGCGTGAGGCAAGACAGCGTGAAGCGGGGCGAAACATGGGGCGGTTCCTTGGCTGGGAGGAGGCGGTGGCGACGCGCCGGGAGCGGCGTGAATCCGCACGATGCCCGCGCGCCGAGCCTGTGTAAAATTGATTGTTCGCGCCCGATGTATTGAGGCCATCAATGGAGCCGCCGCCATGCGTTTCAACAAGCTCGACCTGAACCAGTTGGTGGTCCTCGATGCGCTGCTCGACGCGCGCAGCGTGACCCAGGCGGCCCAGCGGCTGTTCCTCAGCCAGTCGGCGACCAGTTGCGCGCTGGCCCGGCTGCGCGAGTATTTCGACGACGAGCTGCTGGTGCCGGTGGGCAAGACCCTGGTGCCGACCTCGCGCGCCGAGAACCTGCGCCAGCCGGTGCGCGAGGTGCTCCGGCAGATCCAGTCGATCACCCACGACGCGCCCTGCTTCGATCCGGTCAGCTCGGACCGCACCCTGGTGATCGAGGCTTCCGATTACGTGATCAGCGTGTTCCTCGGCGAGGTGCTGCGGCGCGCCTCGATCGAGGCGCCGAACATGCGCTTCCGGGTGCGTACCGCCGCCACGCTTGGCCTGGTCCATCTCGAGAACGGCGAGATCGACCTGCTGATCACGCCGGATTTCCGCGCCGGCGCGGCCTATCCCTCGGAGCTGCTGTTCGAGGACGGCTGGTCCTGCCTGGTGTGGGACGGCAACCAGCAGGTGGGGCGCCGCCTGACGCTGGAGCGCTACCTGGAGCTGGGGCACGTGATCATGGAGTGGGCCGGCGGCGCGATCGTCACGCTGGACAGCCGCGCCGTGCTCGATCTGGGTTACCGGCGCCGTGCCGAGGTGACGGCCGAAACCTTCCAGGTGGTGCCGCACCTGTTGCACGGCACGCAGCGCGTGGCGACGCTGCAGACGCGGCTGGCCACCCTGCTGCAGCGCGCCTCGCCCTCGCTGCGCGTGCTGCGCTGCCCGTTCGCGATCCCGAAGCTGGCCGAGGTGGTGCAGTACAACCGCTTCCAGGAGCACGACCCGGCGCTGATGTGGTTCCGTCGCCTGATGCGCGAGGTCGCGCACGATGCGGCCTTCGCGTCCTTCGCCTCGGCGAGCCACGAGCCGGCCGCGCCCGCGCCCGCGCCAAAAAGAAAGGCGGCCCGTCGGGCCGCCTGATCGTTCGTCGTGCCTGGGTTCGGGCTGGCGCGCCGCCGCTGCTCAGAGCGGCTCGCCGCGATAACCGAGCTTCGAGGAGATCACCTGCCCCGCCTGCTTGAGCAGGGCCACGTAGTGCGCCTTGGTGTCGGCGCCGCAGCGCATGGTCGGAAACGAGATCGACAGCCCGGCGATCACTCGCCCGAAGCGGTCGAACACCGGCACCGCCAGGCACACCAGCCCGTCTTCCTGTTCCTCGTTGTCCTCGCCGTAACCCTGCTCGCGCACGTGCGGCAGGATGCTCCAGACCGCCTCGGCCGAGGCCAGCGTCTTCTGCGTGGACTTGCGGAACTCGATGCGCGAGAGCGCCTCGCGCGCCTCCTCGGGCGCCATCCAGGCCAGCAGCACCTTGCCGATCGCGGTGCTGTAGAGCGGATTGGTGCGGCCGATCCGCGAGTGCATGCGCAGCCCGTAGTCGGCGTCGATCTTGTGGATGTAGATGATGTGGTCTTCGTCGAAGGCGCCCAGGTGCAGCGCCTCGCGCGTCAGGCGCCCGATGCGGCGCATCTCCACGTCCGCCTCGCGCACCAGGTCGACGCTCTCCAGCGCCTGCGAGCCGAGCTCGAACAGCCGGATCGTCAGCCGGTAGCGCTCGGTCTCGTCTTCCTGCGCGACGAAGCCGAGCGTCTTCAGCGTCTGCAGAAAACGATGGACCGTGGTCTTCGACATGTCGAGCCGGTTCGACAGCTCGCTGATGCCGATCGGCCCGTGCGCGCCGAGCGCTTCCAGCACGGCGAACACCTTGCCCGCGGCCGAGGCCGATTCCGTTTTCTCGCCGCCTTCGTCGTTCCGCGCCCGGGAGGCGGCCTCGTCCTTCCGGCGCCTGAGCATCGCTTCCATGTGCAGACCATCCCTCGAATTTGATTCAGGCGTGAGCATAGCGTGTCCCGGGTCGGAGTTGAATCAGCGGGCCAGCCAGCCGCCGTCCACGGCCAGCGTGTGGCCGTGCACGTAGTCGGAGGCGGGCGAGGCTAGAAACACCACGGGGCCGGCCAGGTCGCCCGGCACGCCCCAGCGCGCGGCCGGGATGCGGCCGACGATTTCCTCGTTGCGCTGCGCGTCGTGCCGCAGCTGCGTGGTGTTGTTGGTTTCCATGTAGCCGGGCGCGATCGCGTTGACGTTGATGCCGCGCGAGGCCCATTCGTTGGCGAGCAGGCGCGTCAAGCCCAGCACGCCGCTTTTCGAGGCGGTGTAGGAGGGCACCCGGATACCGCCCTGGAACGACAGCATCGAGGCCACGTTGATGATCTTGCCGGGCCCGTCCTGCTTGACGAACTGGCGCGCCACCGCCTGCGCGAGGAAGAACACCGTCTTCAGGTTGGTGTCGATCACCACGTCCCAGTCCTCCTCGGTGAACGCGAGCGCGTCGTTGCGGCGGATGATGCCGGCGTTGTTGACCAGCACGTCGATGCGGCCGAAGGCCTCGACCGTGGCGTTCACCACGTCGTCGATCGGCTGCGTGCTCGACAGGTCGGCGCGCAGGTCGAGGAAGCGGCGGCCGAGCGATTCGACGCGTGCCATGGTCTCGGTGGGCGCGCCGCGGTTGACGCCGGCGATGTCGCAGCCCGCCTCGGCGAGCGCGATCGCCATCCCGGCGCCCAGGCCGGTATTGCAACCGGTGACGACCGCGACCTTGCCGGTCAGGTCGAAGAAATTGGCTGGCATGGGGTTCCTCTCGATTGCCAGTGATGGATCAGGCGACGCCCGGCGCGGGCCGGGCGGCCGTGCTTCAGCGCAGATCGCCGATCTTGACGTGGTCCATGTCCTTGAACACCTGGTTCTCGCCGACCATGCCCCAGATGAAGGTATAGGCCTGGGTGCCCACGCCCGAGTGGATCGACCAGCTCGGCGAGATCACCGCCTGCTCGTTGTGGACCAGGATGTGGCGCGTTTCCTGCGGCTCGCCGCACATATGGAACACCGCCGAGTTCTCCTGCATGCCGAAGTAGAAATACACCTCCATGCGGCGCTCGTGGGTGTGGCAGGGCATGGTGTTCCACAGGTTGCCCGGCTCCAGCTTGGTCATGCCCATCGAGAGCTGGCAGGTCTGCACCACTTCCGGAACGATGAACTTGTAGATGGTCCGGCGGTTGCTGGTGGACGGGTCGCCCAGCGTTTCCGGCGAGGCCTGCTGCAACGTGATCACGCGCGTCGGATAGCGGGTGTGGGCCGGCGCGCAGTTCAGGTAGAACTTGGCGGGGCGGGCGGCATCGTCGCTGCCGAACACCACCGACTGCGTGCCCTGGCCGATGTAGATCGCCTCCTCGAAGCGCACCGCGTGGCGCTGGCCGTCCACCTCCACCCAGCCGTCGCCGCCGATGTTGATCGCGCCCAGCTCGCGCCGGTCCAGCAGGTGCTCCACGCCGATGGTCTTGCCCAGCGCGTTGGGCACCTCCACCGCGCGGGTGGCCGGGAAGGCGCCGCCGACGATGATGCGGTCGATATGGCTGTAGGTCAGCTTGAGCGCGTCGGCCTCGAACACCTGTTCGACCAGGAAGTGGCGCCGCAAGCCGGCGGTATCGAGGGTTTTCGCGTGTTCGCTGTGTATGGCCTGGCGGACTTCCATCTTGCTGTCTCCTGGGGATCGATGAGGCGGGGCGCCGGAGCCCCTTTGCGTGTTCCGCATTAGATCACAGCCGAATAAAAATCGGAACGTTGTTCCAGTTATTTTTTCGAAACGGGCGGGACGGTCGATGGTTTGCTTGAGTGACGGTGGGCAATTGCAGGGTTAACCGCGATGTAAGGCGATCAAAGAATGGAATAACGTTCCGAAATCACGTCGGGGAGACGGCGGATTCGACAACGGACGCGAACGTCCATGGATGGAGAACCTTGTGAATATCAAGAAAGCGATCGATCGCGTACCGGGCGGCCTGATGCTGGTGCCCATGGTGCTGGGCGCCTGCGTCCACACCTTCGCGCCGGATGCGGGGAAATACTTCGGCTCGTTTACCAACGGGCTGATCGCCGGCACGGTGCCGATCCTCGCGGTGTGGTTCTTCTGCATGGGCGCCACCATCGACCTGCGCGCCACCGGGGTGGTGCTGCGCAAGTCGGGCACCCTGGTGGTGACCAAGACGCTGGTGGCCTGGCTGGTCACCCTGATCTGCGCGCAGTTCATTCCCGACGACGGGGTGAAGGGGGGGCTGTTCGCCGGGCTCTCGATCCTCGCCATCGTGGCCTCGATGGACATGACCAACGGCGGGCTCTACGCGGCCGTGATGCAGCAGTACGGCACGCGTGAGGAGGCCGGCGCCTTCGTGCTGATGTCGCTCGAATCGGGGCCGCTGGTCAGCATGACGATCCTCGGTGCGGCCGGCGTGGCGGTGTTCGAGCCGCGCCTGTTCGTGGGCGCGGTGCTGCCGTTCCTGATCGGCTTCGCGCTGGGCAACCTCGATCGCGACCTGCGCGACCTGTTCGGCCGCTGCGTGCATCCGCTGATCCCGTTCTTCGGCTTCGCGCTCGGCAACGGCATCGACCTGCACGTGATCGCCAAGAGCGGCATCCCGGGCATCATCCTCGGCGTGGCCGTGATCATCGTCACCGGCATTCCGCTGATCCTGGCCGACCGCTTCATCGGCGGCGGCAACGGCACGGCCGGCATCGCCGCCTCGTCGACCGCGGGCGCCGCGGTGGCGAACCCGGCCATCATCGGCGAGATGGTGCCCAGGTTCAAGCCGCTAGTGCCGGCCGCCACCGCCACGGTGGCCACCGCCTGCCTGATCACCGCGATCCTGGTACCGATCGTCACCGCGATCTGGGCGCGCCGCTTCAGCCGCAACCTGCCGGCCAGCAACGCGGCCGCGGCCGATGCGAAGCTGCAGCAGGTCGGCGTGTCGGGGCACCAGGGCCATATCTGAGGCTCGCAGGAGGGCAAGCGCGCCGTCGGCAGAGGCGGCGCGCGCCGTCGCGGATTCGCCGCGACGGGCGAGAGGCCGGGCCGCATGTGCGCTCCGGCCTTGTCGTTTTGGCGAGCCGGCCGCGCAAATTTGCTATCTTCCGGGGTCGCACGCGTTTCCCTGTTTTCTCCCGCTCCCGAATCCATGACCGACCGCATCGTCGCCGCCTTCGATTTCGACGGCACCATCACCACCGCCGACAGCTTCCAGCACTTCGTCCGGCGAGCCGTCGGCACCCGCCGTTTCGCCTGCGCGGGCCTGCGCGCGCTGCCCTGGATCCTCGCCATGAAGACCGGGCTGATTTCACGCGGCGCGGCCAAGGCGCGCTTCGCCTGGTTCGCCTTCGGGCCGATGCCGGCGCGTGAGCTCGATGCGCTGGCCACCGCCTTCGTGCAGACCGAGCTGCCCAGGCTGGTGCGCCCCGAGATGCTCGAGCGCGTGCGCGAGCATCAGGCGCGCGGCCACCAGGTGGTGCTGGTGAGCGCCTCGCCCTCGCTGTACCTGGAGAAGTGGGCCGCCACCCTCGGTCTCGACGCGGTGCTGGCCACGCGGCTGGCCTGGCGGGACGGCGCCTTCGCGGGGCGCTTCGACGGCGAGAACTGCTGGGGACCGCAGAAGGTGGTGCGGCTCGCGGCCTGGTGGGGCGATGAGCCGCCCGCGAAGCTCTATGCCTATGGCGACAGCCGCGGCGACAAGGAGATGGCCGAGCGCGCCGACTGGTCGTGGATTCGCGGCCAGGGGCCGATGGGGCCGATCGAGGCCTGAGCGCCGGGTATCGCGCGCCGGTCGATCGGCGACGGCGCGCGCGCGTGCGGCTGTAGCACGGCGCTAGAGCACGCAGCTAGAGCACGAAGGGCAGCTTGCTGCCGCGCGCCTCGGCCAGCATCGACAGCGTGATCTTGCGCACTTCCAGCCGGCTCTGCGTGATGTGGGCGCGCAGCAGCATGCCGGCCTCGGCGATCGCGCCGCGCTCCAGCAGGCGGATCATCTTGGCGTGTTCCTCGTAGGTGGCCGAGGTGCGATGCGCCTTCAGGAAGTCGAGCCGCCGCACGATGCGGATCCGCTCGGTCACCTCGTTGTGCACGCGCAGCATCTCGGCATTGCCGGTAGCCGCCACCAACTGGCGGTGGAAGGCTTCGTCCATGCGGAACATCTCGGCGGGATCGGTCTCGCGCGCCTCGGGCGCGACGCACCAGGTGGCGTGCAGCGTGGCCAGCGCATCGGCCCAGTTGCCGGCGCCGGCCGTGAGCCGCTCGATCGCGGCGAGCTCCAGCACGATGCGCAGCTCGTAGAGCTGGTCGAGCTGGGCGAAGTCGATCGGCGCGACCTTCCAGCCGCGCCGGAAACCCACCTCCAGATAACCCTCGCGCTGCAGCCGGAACAGCCCGTCGCGCATCGGCGTGCGCGATACGCCGTAATGCCTGGCGATATCGGTTTCGGAGAAGCGGTCGCCCGGCAGCAGCCGGAAGCCGAAGATATCGCTCTTCAACTGCTGGTAGACCTGCTCGGCGAGCGGGTTGGCGCGATTGACCGCCTGCTCGTCGTCGGCGAGTTCGGGGGAGAGAGGGGAATCGCTCACGCTGGGCTGGGTCCGGTGGAGGAATGCGCGGCTCGCGGCTCGGGCGTGTCGATCAGGCTCACGTGCGCGGCGACGATGCGCCAGCCGCGATGCAGCGTGTCGGTCCCGTCGAGGCGCGCCCAGGTCTGCATCTGACGGCCCAGCAAAGAGGTGGCGTCGCTGCTGAATTCGGTGCTGACGGTCGCGTGCTCGCCGCCGAAGCTGGTGATCACGGTGCGATGCAGGCGGCGCGAGGGCGGCACCGGCTCGCAGCTCGCGCGCCAGGCGCGGATCGCCGCGCCGCCGTGCTGGATCTCGGCGATGCCGTAGCGCACCACCTCGGGCGCGTTCCAGAACAGCGCATCCATGGTCGGCACGTCGTTGTCGACCAGCGCGCGCTCGTAGGCCTCGAAGGCCGCGCGCACTTCGGCAAGGATCTCGGGGCGATTCAGTTCGATGGTCATGGCTGTGGGCTGGCGGATGGGGCGGCGGGCAGCGGGGCCGCTTCGAGCAGGGCGCGCAGCGGCGCGGTCCAGCCGACGATGCCGCCCTGCGAGCTTATCATTTCGAGACAAGCGGCCTTGAAGGCCGGGAAGTAGCTGGCGGTGGCATCTTCCACCAGCAGGCAGTCGTAGCCGCGGTCGTTGGCCTCGCGCATCGAGGTCTGCACGCAGACCTCGGTGGTCACGCCGGCGAACACCAGGTGCGTGATGCCGCGCTCGCGCAGCAGCGCGTCGAGCGCGGTGGCGTGGAAGGCGCCCTTGCCTGGTTTGTCGATCACCGTTTCGCCGGCCAGCGGCGCGAGCGCCTCGACGATCTGGTTGCCGGGCTCGCCGCGCACCAGGATGCGGCCCATCGGACCGCTGTCGCCGATGCGCAGGTCGGGCGCGCCGCGCAGGCGCTTGGCGGGCGGGCAATCGGACAGGTCGGGTGCATGCGATTCGCGTGTATGCACCACGCTCCAGCGCTGCTCGCGCGCGAAGGCGAGCAGGGCGGCCACGCTCGGCACGATCGCGGCCAGCGGCGCGACGTCGTTGCCGAGCGCGGCGCCGAAACCGCCGGGCTCGATGAAGTCGCGCTGCATGTCGATCACGATCAGCGCGGTATGCGCCGGGTCGTAGCGATAGGGCGCGGGGCGGGCGGGGACCTCGAAGTGCATCGGGATGTTCTCTCTCTCAGCGATGGGTGCTCGGCGCATCGGCCGGCCGGGCCGGTTCGCGATGCGTGTGCGCGGCTCCGGGCTTGCCGGAAGACGCGGCCGGCTCGTCGGCCTCGTCGTGCCCGGCCATGTGGCGGCCCAGCACGGCGCGATCGGCGCCGGCCGCCTCGGTCTCGAACACCAGCCGTCCCGCCGACATCACGGCGATCCGGTCCGACAGCGCCAGCAGCTCGTCGAGATCCTCGCTGACCAGCAGGATCGCGGCGCCGGCCTCGCGCGCGGCGAGCAGGCGCGCGTGGATGTCGGCCACCGAGGCGAAGTCGAGGCCGAACACCGGGTTGGCGACGATCAGCACCTCCACCGGCTGGCCCAGCTCGCGCGCCAGCACGGCGCGCTGCACGTTGCCGCCCGACAGGGTGCCGATCGCGCGCTCGGGCAGCGGCGGGCTGACCTTGAATTCGGCGATGCGCTCGGCCGCGCGCCGGCGCAGCGCGCGCCGGTCGAGACGCCAGCCTTGCGCGCGCAGCGGCGCGCGGTCGAAGTCGCGCAGCGCGAGGTTCTCGGCCACGCTCATCGAGGCGATGCAGGCATTGCGCAGCGGCTCCTCGGGGATCGCGAACACGCGGCGCTCGCGCATCTCCTCGCGGGTGGCGCGATAGGGACGGCCGCCCACCGCCATGTGTCCCGCCGCCGGCTGGCGCTGGCCGATCAGGGCCTCGACCAGGGCCTTCTGGCCGTTGCCGGAGACGCCGGCGATGCCGAGGATCTCGCCGCGACGCACCGCCAGCGAGAGCTCGCGCACGGCCGGCAGGCCGAGGTCGTCGCGCACCGTGAGGCCGCTGGCCTCGAGGCCGATCGGCGCGTCGGCGGGGCAGGGGCGGCGCGTGGCGCGCGCCGCGAGTGTCGTGTCGGGCAGGGATGCGGCGGGGCTGGAGGTCGCGCTCGTCACGACGCCTGTCGTCGCGATCGTCGTTGCGCTCGTTGCCGCGTTTTTCGCCGCGCTTGCCGATGCGCTCGTCGTCGTATTCGTCGCATTCGTCGCATTCGTGGTCGCGTCATCGGCCGCGTCCCTTGCCGCCGTCTCCACGCCCATCATCCAGGCCGCCAGCTCGTCGCGGCTGGTATCGGCCACGTTCGCCTGCGCCACCGCGCGGCCCTTGCGCAGCACCGTCACCGCGTCGGCGAAATCGAGCACCTCGCGAAACTTGTGGGTGATCATCAGCACCGTCAGCACGCGCGCGCTGGCCAGCTCGCGCATCAGGCCGAGCACCTCGTCGGCTTCCTGCGGCGTGAGCACCGAGGTCGGCTCGTCGAGGATCAGGAAGCGCCGCTCCAGGTAGAGCTGCTTGAGGATCTCCAGCTTCTGCTTCTCGCCCGCCGCGAGGCTCGACACGGGCGCATCCAGCCTGAGCCGGAACGGCATGTGCGCCAGGAAGCGTTCCAGGCGGCCGCGCTCGGCGCGCCAGTCGATGCGCCAGGGCAGCGCGGCGCGCGCGAGCAGCAGGTTTTCCTCGACCGACATGCCCGCGGCCAGCGTGAAGTGCTGGTAGACCATGCCGATGTCCAGCGCCTGCGCGTCGCGCGGCGAGGCGATCCGCACCTCGCGCGTGCCGGCGATGATCTGCCCCGCGTCGAGCGGCCCGTAACCGACCAGGCCCTTCACCAGGGTGCTCTTGCCCGCGCCGTTCTCGCCGAGCAGCGCATGCACGCTGCCCGGCGCGATCTTCAGCGAGACCTGGTCGAGCGCGCGGAACGCGCCGAACGACTTGCTCGCGCCGATCACCTCGATGCCGAGCGCGCGGCCGTTGGCGGCGTCCAGCGCATCGGCGGCGCTGGCGGCGCCGATCGGGCGCGCCACGCGGCGCATCACGACGCGGCTCCCAGCGTGGCGAGCAGGGCCGCCGAGCTCGACACCGCGCCGAACACGCCGCCCTGCATGGTCACCATGTGCAAGGCGGCGGCGTGGTTGGCGGGATCGGTGGCGCCGCAGCAGTCGGCCAGTATCACGCACTCGAAGCCGCGATCGTTGGCCTCGCGCATGGTGGTGTGGACGCACACGTCGGTGGTGATGCCGGTCAGGATCAGGTTGGCGATGCCGCGCGTGCGCAGGATCAGCTCCAGGTCGGTGGCGTAGAACGAGCCCTTGCCGGGTTTGTCGATCACCACCTCGCCGGCGAGCGGCGCGAGTTCCTCGATGATTTCCCAGCCCGGCTCGCCGCGCACCAGGATTCGCCCGCAGGGGCCGTCGTCGCCGATGCCGACGCCGTCGGTGCCGGCCTGGCGGCTGCGCCAGCGCTTGTTGGCGGGCAGGTCGGAGAGGTCGGGGCGATGGCCTTCGCGGGTATGGATGATGGTGTAGCCCTGCGCGCGCATCGCCGCCAGCACGCGGCCGATCGGTTCGATCGGCGCGCGCGTGAGCGACAGGTCGTAGCCCATCTTGTCGACGTAGCCGCCGTGGCCGCAGAAATCGGTCTGCATGTCGATCACGACCAGGGCGGTGTTGTCGGGGCGCAGCGCGCCGTCATAGGGCCAGGGATAGGGTTTGGCTTCGATATGGCGGTTCATCGGTGAGGCGTTCCTTGGCGATGCGCGTCAGCGCGTGAGGCTCAGCTCGCCCGGCGCGCCGGCGAAGCGGCGATCGGGACGGCAGTGGAGGATCATGATGGCCAGCGTCAGCACATAGGGCGCGGCGTTCCAGAGGTCGTAGCCGGCGGTCACGCCGATCGCCTGCAGGGCCGGGCCGAGCGCGCCGGCCGCGCCGAACAGCAGCGAGGCGGCCAGGCAGCGCAGCGGCTGCCAGCGCGCGAAGATCACCAGCGCCACGGCCATCAGGCCCTGGCCGCTCGACAGCCCCTCGTTCCAGCTTCCCGGGTAGACCAGCGACAGGTAGGCGCCGCCCACCGCGGCCAGCGCGCTGCCCACCGAGGTGGCTGCGATCCGCACCCGCGTGCCGTGGTAGCCGAGCGCGCGCGCGGTTTCGGCGTGGTCGCCCACCAGGCGCAGCACCATGCCCCAGCGCGTGTGGCGCAGGCCCCATTGCAGCGCGAGCGCCAGCACGATGCCGAGCAGGAACAGCGGGCTGATGCGCAGCGCGTTGTGCAGTTGCGGCAGGCCGGCGGCCCAGCGGCCGAGATCGAGCGAGCCCAGCATCGGCGCCTGCGGCTCGATGAAGGGCTTGCCGAGGAAGAAGGCCAGGCCCGTGCCGAGCAGCATCAGCGCGATGCCGAAGGCGATGTCGGAGACGCGCGGCAGCGAGCAGACCAGGCCGTGCAGCGCGCCCAGCAGCAGGCCGGCGCCGGCCGCGGCGAGCACCCCGAGCCAGGGCGAGCCGCTCAGGCAGGCGGTGGCGTAGCCGGTCATGGCGCCCGATACCAGCACGCCTTCCAGGCCCAGGTTGACGCGGCCGGCCTTCTCGGTGAGGCATTCGCCGAGGCTCACGAACAGGTAGGGCGTGCTGACGCGGATCGCGCCGGCCGCCAGCGACAACAGCAGGATCGCCAGGGGCGAATGCAGCTCAGGCATGGGTGTTCTCCATGGCGGCGAGCGCCGTGTCGGTGTCGAGCGGCCGGGCGGCGCGGGCCGCGTCCTGCAGCTTCAGGCGCCAGGCGGCCAGCCGCGGGCCGAGCGCCTCGAAGGCGAGCAGGTTGGCGAACAGCAGGCCCTGCAGCACCAGGGTGGTGGCGTCGGGCAGGTCCAGGCGCCGCTGCAGCAGGCTGCCGCTGGCCTCCATGCCGCCGATGCCGATCGCGCAGAGCACGATCGCGAGCGGGTTGTGGCGCGCCGCGAAGGCCACCAGGATGCCGCCGTAGCCATAGCCGACCAGCAGCGAGGCATTGGCCGCGCCCTGCACGGCGGCGGTCTCGAACAGGCCGGCCAGGCCTGCGGCCGCGCCGCCGAGCGTGCAGGCCAGCAAGGTGAGGCGTGCCACCGGCAGCCCGGCCAGGCGCGCCGCGCGCGGGTTGCCGCCGACGATGCGCATCGCGAAACCCTGGGTGGCGTGGCGCACCAGCACCCAGGCCGCGAGGCAGGCCAGCGCGCCCCACAGCAGGCCCCAGTGCACGTCGAGGCCGGGCAGCGAGCCGATCGCGAAGGCGTCGGGGATCGGCCGCGTGGAGGGCTTGTTGAGGCTGGCCGGGTCGCGCAGCGGCCCTTCCACCAGGAACTTGAACACCGCGATCGCGATATAGGACAGCAGCAGGCTGCTGATCGTCTCGTTGACGCCGCGCCACTGGCGCAGCGCGCCGGCCGCGCCGATCCACAGGCCGCCGGCCAGCATCGCGGCAACCGCCATCGCGGCCAGCCCGAGCCAGGGCGGCGTGCCGGCCGGCAGCAGCAGCGGCACCGCCGCGCTGGCCAGGCCGCCCAGCGCCAGCGCGCCCTCGCCGCCGATCACGATCAGCCCGACCTGGGCCGGCAGCGCCACGCACAGCGCGGTCAGCATCAGGGGGGCTGCGCGCAGCAGCGTGTTCTGCCAGGCGAACGAGGAGCCGAACGCGCCTTGCGCGATCAGGCCCAGCGCCTCGAGCGCCGGGGCGTGCGCGGCGGCCAGGAAGGCCGCGAACAGCAGCACGGTGGCCGCCAGCGCGGCCAGCGTCGGCACGGCCGGCAGCAGCGCGAGCGCGCAGCGCGCGGCGAGCGGATTCAGGCGCATGGTCGGGCTCCGGATTGGGCTCCTGGTCGGGCTCCTGATCGGGCGCGGTCGGTCGGCGCCTTCATCAGATCTGGCCCACCACGCCGGCCACCAGGTAGTTCATGCTCTCCAGCACGATGTCGGTCTGCGCATGGCTCACGCCGGCCGCGATCGCGGTGCCGCCCTTGTTGTCCTTGAGCGGGCCCTTGAAGATCACGAAGTCGCCGGCCTGCATCCTGGCCTTCACCGCGTCGGCGGCCTGCTTCGCGGCGGGCGTCACCTTCGCGCCGTAGGGCGAGGGCTTCACGTAGCCTTCCTTGAGGCCGCCGCGCATCACGTTGGGCGGCGTCTTGCCGGCCTGGACGGCCTGCACCAGCTGCGTGTAGGGCGTGGCCCAGTCCCATTCGGCGCCGGTCAGGTAGCCCTTGGGCGCGAGCGCCGACTGGTTGGCGTGATAGCCGCAGCTCATCGCGCCGCGCTTCTCGGCGGTTTCGATCACCACCTTGGGGCCGTCGACGTGGCAGGTCAGCACGTCGCAGCCCTGGTCGACCAGGCTGTTGGCGGATTCGGCTTCCTTGACCGGCATCGACCAATCGCCGGTGAAGATCACGTGCGTGGTGATCGACGGATCGACCGACTGCGCGCCGAGCGTGAAGGCGTTGATGTTGCGCAGCACCTGCGGGATCGGCTTGGCGGCCACGAAGCCGAGTTTTTTCGTCTTCGTCATGTGGCCGGCCACCACGCCGCTCAGGTACTCGCACTCGTCGATGTAGCCGAAATAGCTGGTGATGTTGGCCGGGTTGCCGGCCTTCCAGAGCCCGCCGCAATGCGCGAAGCGCACCTTCGGATACTTGGCCGCCATCTTCAGCACGTGCGGGTCGAAATAGCCGAACGAGGTGGCGAACACCAGGCTCGCGCCGTCCTGCTCGATCATCGCGGCCATCGACTTCTGCGCGGCGATGGTCTCGGGCACGTTCTCCTCCTCGACGATCTTCACCCCGGGCAGCTTGCGGATCACGTTGGTGGCGGCGGCCTGCGCCTGGTTGTAGCCGTAGTCGCCGCGCGCGCCGACATAGAGCGCGCCGACGGTGAGCCCGGAGGCGGCCAGCGCCCGCTCGAGCGGCAGCATCGCGCCGAGCGCGAGGGCGCCGGCGGTGTGGAGGAAATGGCGGCGTGTGGTCATGAGGCGTTCTCGTTCAGCGTCAGGCGTTCAGGGGGAGGGAGGAGGTGGCGGCGCTCGTCGGCGCGGCGCGCTCGCGCAGGTAGGCGAGCCAGCCGCCGTGGGCCGTGATGTCCAGCGCGCGGCCGGCGGCGAGCGCGGCCGGCTCGCAGATGAAGCCCTTCACCGCGCTGCCGTCGGCCACGCGCACCGTGCCGATGCCCAGCGGCGCCGGCACCTGGGCGACCAGGCCGCCGAACAGGCGCAGCGGCAGCTCCCACAGTTCGATCGCGATCGCGCGGCCGTCGGCGTCGCCGGGGCTGTGGACCAGGGCCGGCTTGGGCGGGGTGGTGCCGGCCAGTGCATAGAGGCGATAGTCGGCGCTGGTGACGGTGGCTTCGACGAAGCGCGCACCGGCTTCGAGCAACTGGCCGTTGAGTGGCTGGCCGCGCAGGTGCGCGCCGACCACGGCGACGATCAGGGTGGGCTCGTTGGCGGGCAGCGGCGGCAGGGGTTCGGCTGCCGGGCCGGATGTCGAGGGCTGACTGGCGGACGTATCGGCGGGGCGCGCGCCCGATTGCGAGCCGGGCAGGGAGGCTGATGAAGCCGGCGATCCAGCAGTCGATGAAAGGGCCGATGACAGGGTCGATGACGCGCCCGCCGAAGAGGGCGACGGAGCAGCCGTTTGCGCGCCCGTGCGAGCGCCGGATTGCGCAGCCAACCGCGCCACCAGCGCGCGGCCGAGCGTGGCGAGCTGGTGATCGGCGCCCGCCTTGCCGATCAGCGTGATGCCGGCCGGCAGGCCGTCGGCGCGCGGCAGGGCGGGGATCGCCAGCGCGCACAGGTCGAGCAGGTTGACGAAGTTGGTGTAGTAACCCAGCCGGCTGTTGACAGCGATCGGATCGGCGCGCACCTGGTCGATGGTCGGATGGGTCGGCGCACTCGGCACGATCAGCACGTCGAGCTCGGCGAAGATCGCCTCGGCGGCGCGGCGCAGCTCGGCCAGTTCGTATTGGGCGTTGAACGCGTCGACGGCGCTGAAGGCATCGGCGCGCGCCACCACCGCGGCCACCACCGGGTCCATCGCCTCGCGCTCGGTGTCGAGGAAGCCGCCGATCGCGGCGCGCCGCTCGGCCACCCAGGGGCCGTCGTAGAGCAGGCGTGCGACGGCGTTCAAGGGCGCCATGTCGACGGCGACCGGGTCGGCCAGCAGGTCGGCCGCCAGGTGACGCAGCGTCTGCATGTAGGCGGCCTCGGCCTGCGCGTCGTCGAAGAATTCGGGCTGGGCCGGCACGCCGATGCGCCAGGCGCGGTTCGGCAGGCCGAGCGGCGGCACCGCGCGCGAATAGGGATCGGCCGCGTCGAAGCGGGCCAGCACGCCGAGCACGCGCCAGGCGTCCTCCACCTCGGGCGCGAAGATCGACACGGTATCGAGCGTGCGGCAGGCCGGCACCACGCCGCGCTTGCTGAGCAGGCCGAGCGTCGGCTTGAGCCCGACGATGCCGTTGAAGCCGGCCGGCACGCGGCCCGAGCCGGCCGTGTCGGTGCCCAGCGAGAAGGCCACCGCGCCGCCCGCCACCGCTACCGCCGAACCCGAGCTGGAACCGCCCGAGACGTAGTCGGGATGGTCGACCTGGCGCACCGCGCCATAGGGCGAGCGCACGCCCACCAGGCCGGTGGCGAACTGGTCGAGGTTGGTCTTGCCGATCAGCACCGCGCCGGCGGCCAGCAGCAGCGCGACCACCTGGGCCGATTCGGCCGGCGTGCTCGCGAAGGCGGGGCAGGCGGCGGTGGTCGGCAGGCCGGCCACGTCGATGTTGTCCTTGACGGCGAAGGGCACGCCGAACAGCGGCATGCGCTCGACGACGGCGGGGCCGTGCGCGGCGCGCAGCGCGTCGAGTTCGGCCGCGCGAGCATGCAGTTCGGCGGGTTCGACGCGGTGGATCCAGGCTTCGGGGCGGTCCATCGCCTCGAGGGCGGCGAGCGCCGCGTCGATCCGGTTCGCGACGGTCAGCGTGCCTGCCGCGTAGTCGGCGAGCAGGGTGGTAATCGAGGTGCGTTGTCGGTCTGGCATTCGGAACTCAATCTTGTATTCAAGATGGCGTTCAAGATGCAGGTTGCGTGCCAGGGGCGCCGGCGTGATCGGCGAGAAGGCGGGGAAGGCTTGCCGGACAAGGCTCGGCGGGAGGCAGGGGCGAGCGGGCGCGGGCGCGCCGCGTCTCGATCGCGCCGGCGGCGGGCTACGCGGCTGGTGCGCGGCGGCGTCCGAAATGGTGCGGACGTCCGATCCTGGTGCGCGGCGTGGTCGATGCGGCCGGCCGTAAACGACAACGGCCCGCATCCCGGAGGATGCGGGCCGTGCTGCCCGGCGCGGATGCTTACTGCTGGGCCGGTGCCTCGCCGCCGACGCGCGAGTAGCGGTTCAGGATCGGGATCATCTGCGCGTAGATCTTCGGGTTCGCCGCGACGATCTCATGACGGTCGAGGAAGTCGGCGTCGCCGTGGTAGTTGCCGACCAGGCCGCCGGCCTCGGTGATCAGCAGGCTGCCTGCGGCCATGTCCCAGGCGCTGATGCCCTGCTCGAAGAAGGCGTCCAGGCGGCCCGCGGCGACATTGGCCAGGTCCAGCGCGGCCGCGCCCGGGCGGCGCAGCCCCGTGCAGGCCTGGGTCATCTCGACGAACAGGCGCGTGTAGGCCTCGAGGCCGTCCTTCTCGCGGAACGGGAAGCCCGTGCCGACCAGCGCGTCCGACAGGCGGTCGCGGCGGCCGACGCGGATCCGGCGGTCGTTCAGGAAGGCGCCGCGGCCGCGGGTGGCCGTGAACAGGTCGTTGTTGTTCGGGTCGTAGACCACCGCCTGCTGGACCACGCCGCGATGCGCGAGCGCGATCGAGACGCAGTAGTAGGGGAAGCCGTGGATGAAGTTGGTGGTGCCGTCGAGCGGATCGATGATCCAGACGAATTCGGACTCGTTGTCCGACTTGCCGGATTCCTCGGCGAGGATCGCGTGGTCGGGGTAGGCCGTCTTCAGCGTATCGATGATGGCCTCTTCCGAGGCCTTGTCGACTTCCGTCACGAAATCGTTCTGCTGCTTCTTGCGGATCTCGATCATGTCGAGATCGAGCGAGGCGCGGTTGATGATCTGTCCGGCGCGGCGCGCAGCCTTGACAGCAATATTGAGCATGGGATGCATGGAACTGGATCCTGTAGCCGGCGGCACGGGGCCGCCACGAGGTGACTGGAACCGGCGAAGCGCGCCCGCCGCAAGGCGGACGGACGTTTCGTCGACGGAAGACGCGAATTGGCAAAGAACGGGGCGCCAGGCGGCGGACAGCCTCGGAAAACGGGGAGGCGGGGCGGCCGGCGAGCGCGGAAAGCGGCATTTTACCCGAGTCGCGGCGTTTTTCCGACTGTCTCGCGCCCGGGGCCGCCGGCCCGGCCGTTCGGACGGGTGGGATTGGGACGGCGTTGGCGATACCATACCGCCAGTTCGTTTCCCGTTTGTTTCCCATTTCCTTGCCGTTTTCTCAGCCGGACCCATCGACGTTGGACATTTCGCCCCCGATCCCCGCCCCGCCGCAAGCCTTCCGTGCCGCGCGCTTCGTGCTCGTCGAGCCCAGCCATCCCGGCAATGTCGGCGCCGCCGCCCGCGCGCTGAAGACCATGGGCTTCTCGCAACTGGTGCTGGTCGCGCCGCGCGTGGCCGAGGTGCTGGCCGACCCGGAGGCGATCGCGATGGCCAGCGGCGCCGACGACGTGCTGGCCGCCGCCCGCATCGTGGCCACGCTCGACGAGGCGCTGGCCGGCGTGTCCTGGTCGGCCGCGCTGACCGCGCGCAGCCGCGAATACGGGCCGCCGCGGCTGGCGCCGCGCGCCGCCGCCGGCGAGGCGCGGCGCCAGCTCGACGGCGGCGAGATCGCCTTCGTGTTCGGCAACGAGCGCGTCGGCCTGTCGAACGAGCATGTCGAGCGCTGCAGCGCGATCGCGCATATCCCCGCCAACCCCGATTACAGCTCGCTGAACCTGTCGCAGGCGATCCAGGTGCTGGCCTACGAGCTGCGCGTGGCGCTGCTGGAGGGCCAGGCCGCCGAGCACCACGACGGCGCGGCCGGCACGCTGGCGCAGGCCGACGAGATCGAGAAGATGTTCGCCCATCTGGAGCAGGCGCTGGTTGCGCTCGAGTTCCTCGATCCGCGCAATCCCAAGAAGCTGATGCCGCGGCTGCGGCGGCTGTTCTCGCGTGCCGGGCTGGAGCGCGAGGAGGTCAACATCCTGCGCGGCGTCGCCAAGCACATCCTGATGAAGTCGGGCGGCGAGCACTGAGCCTCGGGCACGGGCGCCGAGGCCGCCGTTGACGGCGGCAGGCGCCCGGCGCTTGCTTGGCGTTCCTGAGGATTCTTCGAGCCGAGCCGCGATGCGCGCCGGCGAATACCCCCGGCGCCGATGGGGACAAAATCCGTCGCCAGCAGCCGCGCGCGAGTCGCCCTACAATCGTCGCACGTCATAAGCAAATGGCGATAAGGCATAAGCGCCGCGCGGCAGGCGGCAAGAACATCCCTCCCCGGTCATCGACACACCATGTTCACGAGACTTCGAGAAGACATCGCGACGATCCGCGAGCGTGATCCCGCCGCTCGCAGCGCCTGGGAAGTGCTCACCTGTTATCCGGGCATCCATGCACTGGTCTTCCATCGGCTCGCGCACGCCTTCTGGCGGCGCGGCCAGCGCTGGGCGGGGCGCTTCGTCTCGCAGGTCGGGCGCTTCATGACCGGCATCGAGATCCATCCCGGCGCGACGCTGGGCCGGCGCGTGTTCATCGATCACGGCATGGGCGTGGTGATCGGCGAGACCGCCGTGGTCGGCGACGACTGCACCATCTACCAGGGCGTGACGCTCGGCGGCACCTCGCTCACGCGCGGCGCGAAGCGGCATCCCACGCTCGAGCGCGGCGTGATCGTCGGCGCGGGCGCCAAGGTGCTGGGCGGCTTCACGATCGGCGAGGGCGCCAAGATCGGCTCGAACGCGGTGGTGGTCAAGCCGGTGCCGGCGGGCGGCACGGCGGTCGGCAATCCCGCGCGCGTGGTGCTGCCGGCCGAGAGCCGGCCCGCCGCGCCCGAGCGCGCCGCGTTCTGCGCCTACGGCATCACGCCGAACGCCGACGATCCGATGTCGCTGGCGATCCACGGCCTGATCGATCATGCGGCCAAGGAATCGCAGCGCGTCGACGAGATCGTCGCCGCGCTGGAGCGGCTCGGCGAGCGCTTCGAGGCGCTCCAGGCCGATGGCCGGCTGGACCTGCGCCGCCTGTCGGCCGCGCTGGAAGGGCGCGCGGTCGAGCACACGGGCTGAGCCCGGATCGAGAAAGGAATCGCCAATGGAAAAGGGCGGCCGAGAGGCCGCCCTTGTCGTTTCAGTGTTCCAGCGGCAGCGCCGCGACGCCCTCGGCGTCGATGCGCAGGTAGCCGCCGCGCGGCCTGCCATGGTCGAGATCCCAGTCGGGCAGCACCCAGCGCGTGCCCTCGGGCTCGATGTGCCGCGCGGGGCGATGGGTATGGCCGTGGATCATGGTGTCGGCGCTGCTGCGCTCGAACAGCTCGGCGATGCCCTCGCGCGTGACGTCGTAGCGCGGCAGCATCGGCCGGTCGCGGCCCGCCTCGCTCCTGGCGCGCATGCGCTCGGCCAGGCCGCGCCGCCAGCGCAGCGAGCGCGCGAGGAACAGCCACTGCGCCAGGCGATTGCGCGCGAAGCCGCGGAACCACTGGTAGCCGCGATCGGCCGTGCACTGCGCGTCGCCGTGCGCGAGCACGATGCGCCGGCCGAAGGCGAGCACCACCGACGGGTCCGGCACCAGCATCGCGCCCGCGGCCTTCATGAAGCGCCGGCCGAGCAGGAAGTCGCGATTGCCGTGCATCACGTAGAGCGCGATGCCTCGCTCCGAGAAGCTGTGCAGCAGCGCGGCGATGCGCTGCGCGAACGGGTCGTCGTCGAGGATGTCGTCGCCGACCCAGTATTCGAACAGGTCCCCGAGGATGAACACCGAGTCGGCGCTGTCGGCCGTGACGCGCACGAAATGCTCGAACGCGGCGACGGTGCGCGGGATCGCCTCGCTCAGGTGCAGGTCGGAGATGAACAGAAACGGGCGTGCCGCATGCGCGAGACCCTGCTCGCCCGGCACGCCCCCGGAGACGCTTCGCGGCGGTGTTTCCTGCAGCATCGAAGTGCCTCCCTCGACGGCGTCAGACCACCACGGCCTTTTCGATGATCACGTCGTCGGCCGGCACGTCCTGGTGGAAGCCCTTGCTGCCGGTCTTGACCTTCTTGATCGCGTCGACCACGTCCTGGCCTTCGACCACCTTGCCGAACACGGCGTAGCCCCAGCCTTGCGGCGTCGGCGACGAGTGGTTCAGGAAGTCGTTGTCGTTGACGTTGATGAAGAACTGCGCGGTGGCCGAGTGCGGATCGTTGGTGCGTGCCATCGCCACCGTGTAGGTGTCGTTCTTCAGGCCGTTGTTGGCCTCGTTGTCGATCGGTGCCTCGGTCGGCTTCTGCTTCATGCCCGGCTCGAAGCCGCCGCCCTGGATCATGAAGCCGTTGATGACGCGGTGGAACACCGTGTTGTCGTAGTGGCCGGCCTTCACGTAGTTCAGGAAATTCTCCACCGACTTCGGTGCCTTGGCGGCGTCGAGTTCGAGCTTGATCACGCCGTGGTTCGTATGCAGTTCAACCATGATGGTTCCTTCGTTGAGGTGGGTGAAATGGCACGCGGCCGGTCGTGACGACGCGGCCGCGTGAGGGGCGCTGGTGGCGCGCCGGATTATTTGCCGACGACGCTCGCCGATTCGATCGTGATCGTCTTTTCGGGCACGTCGCGCATCGAGCCGCGCGAGGTGGTCGGGGTCGCCTCGATCTTCTTCACGACATCCAGGCCCGAGACCACCTTGCCGAACACGGCGTAGCCGTTGCCGTCCGGGTTCGGGTAGTCGAGGTTGGAATTATCGACGGTATTGATGAAGAACTGGGCCGTGGCCGAATTCGGATCGCTGGTGCGCGCCATCGCGATGGTGCCCGTCAGGTTCTTCAGGCCGTTGCGGCTTTCCAGGGGAATCGGCGCGCGCGTCGGCTTCTCGTCGAAGTTCGCCTTGTAGCCGCCGCCCTGGATCATGAAGCCCGGGATCACGCGATGGAAGATCGTGCCGTTGTACTGGCCGGCCTTCACGTAGTCGAGGAAGTTCGCCACCGTCTTCGGCGCCTTCTCCGGGTAGAGCTCGACACGGATGTCGCCCTGCGTGGTCTTGAACTGCACGACGGGATGCGCGGCGGCCGTTTGCGCATGGGCCGGCGCGGTCGCGACGAGGGCGGCGCTGCCGAGCGCCAACAACAGACGTTTCATGACGATCCTCTGGTTGATGAAAAAATGACGGCCCGGCCGCCTCAGTGCGAGGGCGCGACGTAGGGCGGGGTGGCCAGCGTCGCGCCGCCGCCGCCGTTGAACTCGAAGTTCGACTGCTGAGGCGGTGTGATGGTCGACAGGTTCGAGGTGGCATCGGCCGAGACGCCCTCGGCCCGGCTCGCGGCGGCGGGCTTGTCGGCCTTGGCCTGCGCTGCCTGTTGCGCGGCGGCTGGCGGCGCGATGATCCGCTCGATGTCGGCCAGGCGCTGCGCGCTCGCGCCGCTCGTGCGGCCCAGCGAGCGCGCGCGCTTGTAGGATTCGGAGGCCAGGCGCAGGTACAGGTCGCCGAGGTTCTCGTAGGCGAGGCTGTAGTCGGGGTTCGCCTGGGTGGCCGTGACCAGCGCCGCGCGCGCGTCGTCGTAGCGGCCATGCTTGGCATAGAGCGCGGCGAGGTTGTTGTACGGCTCGGGGAGTTCGGGGTAGGCCTGGGTCAGCGCGAGGAACTGCGCGATCGCGTCGTCGTCGCGATTGAGCCGGGCCAGCACGGTGCCGCGCTTGAACTGCGCCTGCACGTCGCGCGGGTTCGCGGCGATCCGCGCATCGAGCTGCGAGAGGGCCGCCGACCAGTTGCGGCTGGTGATCGAGGCGTCGATCTCCGGGGTGCCGTCGGCGGTGGCGGGGGCCTTCTGCGCCCAGGCCGGGAGCGCCAGCACGACACCCAGGACGGTGGTCGCAAGGAGGGTCGCAGCGCTCGTCGCGCGGCCGCGGGAAGATTTCATAGGCTCAAATCGCAATGTTATACTCCGAGCCATTCTAGCAAATCGTCCGCGCGTTCCGGCGAGCCGCGGACTGTCTTTTGCCTCTCGCGGCCGTTACCGCTTCGCCCGTCGTCCGACCGACGCCTCCATGTCGACGGTGCGTCGTGCCGGGCAGCGGCGGGTGCTCCGAGCGGATTCACACGCAGGCGCCCTTCGCCAGGGCGGCACTCATCGGCTCTCGTTTGTTCTCTATGGAATCACTGCGCATCTACAACACGCTCGCGCGTGACAAGCAAGTCTTCGTGCCGCGTCAGCCCGGCGAAGTGCGCATGTACGTGTGCGGCATCACGGTTTACGACTACTGCCACATCGGCCATGCGCGGATGATGGTGGTGTTCGACATCGTGCAGCGCTGGTTGCGCCAGCTCGGCTATCGCGTGACCTACGTGCGCAACATCACCGACATCGACGACAAGATCATCCGTCGCGCGGTGGAGAACGGCGAGACCATCGGCGAGCTGACCTCCCGCTTCATCGCGGCGATGCACGAGGACCTGGACGCGCTCGGCGTCGAGCGGCCCGACCACGAGCCGCGCGCCACGCACTACATCCCGCAGATGCTCGGCATGATCGCGGCCCTCGAGGCAAACGGTTACGCCTACCAGGCCAAGGACGGCGACGTCAATTACGCGGTGCGCAAGTTCGCGAACTACGGCCGCCTGTCGGGCAAGTCGCTCGACGACCTGCGCGCCGGCGAGCGCGTCGCGACCAACGACGCCAAGCAGGATCCGCTCGATTTCGTGCTGTGGAAGCGCGCGAAGCCCGAGGAGCCGGCCGATACCAGCTGGGATTCGAAGTACGGGCGCGGCCGCCCGGGCTGGCACATCGAGTGCTCGGCGATGGGCTGCACGCTGCTCGGCAATCATTTCGACATCCACGGCGGCGGGCAGGACCTGCAGTTCCCGCATCACGAGAACGAGATCGCCCAGAGCGAGGGCGCGACCGGCGAAACCTTCGTCAACACCTGGATGCACAACGGCTTCGTGCAGGTCGACAGCGAGAAGATGTCGAAATCGCTCGGCAACTTCTTCACGATCCGCGAAGTGCTGGAGAAGTACGACGCCGAGGTGGTGCGCTTCTTCATCGCGCGTACCCACTATCGTTCGCCGCTGAACTACAGCGAAGTGCATCTCGACGATGCGCGCGCCGCGCTCACGCGTTTGTATACGGCGCTCAAGGACGTCACGCCCGACGGCGCGCCGCTCGATCCCGACGAGCCGCACGCGCAGCGTTTCGCCGCCGCGATGAACGACGATTTCAATACGGCCCTGGCCGTGTCGGTGCTGTTCGAACTGGCCGGCGAGGTGAATCGCACCCGCGATGCCGCGCTGGCGCGGCAGTTCAAGCAGCTCGGCGCGTTGCTGGGCCTGCTCGGCCGCGATGCGCGCGCCTTCCTGCAGCAGGCCACGGGCGCCGGCGCCGATGCGCTCGACGGCGAGGCGATCGAAGCACGCATCGCCGAGCGCGTGGCCGCCAAGCAGGCCAAGAACTATGCCGAAGCAGACCGGATCCGGGCAGCCTTGCTCGAGGCCGGTGTCGCGCTCGAAGACAAACCGGGCGGGTTGACCGAATGGCGTCGCGTTTGATCGCGCGTCGTCCGTTCCGCTGATCGACTCGTCAGGCAGGAGGCAAGATGGCAACGGGCAGGAAAGTGCCGGCAAAGGGCGCGGTTCGCGCGGCGACACGCTCGCCGGCCACCGGCCGCGCGCCGGCCGGGAAGGTCGCCGCCAAGCGCGCGACCGACCCGCGCGCGGGCGCTGTCAACGGCGTGGCGCATTCGCCGGCCGCGCGCGGCGCGGCGAAACCGGCGCGTGCCGAGAGCGCGGAACGCGAACTCGCGGCCGAGCTCGTCGACGGCGCCGCGCGCAAGGCCCGTGCGAACGAGGCGGCCTTGCCGGAGTCGTCCGCCGAGGCCGAGGAAGTGGTGCGCCCCCCGTACTGGGACAAGGCCAGCGCCGATCTCGTCAAGCGCGATCGCATTCTCAAGAAGCTGATTCCGAAATTCGGCCCGGCGCATCTGGTCAAGCGCGGCGATCCCTTCGTCACGCTGGCGCGCTCGGTGGTCGGCCAGCAGATCTCGGTGAGCTCGGCGCAGGCCGTGTGGGCGGCGATCGAAGCCGCCTGCCCGAAGCTCGCGCCGCAGCAGGTGATCCGCCTCGGCCTGGAGAAGCTCGCGGCCTGCGGCCTGTCCAAGCGCAAGTCGGAATACATCATCGACCTGGCCCAGCATTTTGTTTCGGGCGCCTTGCACGTCGACAAATGGACCTCGATGGAAGACGAGGACGTGATCGCCGAGCTCACGCAGATCCGCGGCATCGGCCGCTGGACCGCCGAGATGTTCCTGATCTTCAACCTGTCGCGGCCCGACGTGCTGCCGCTCGACGACCCCGGCCTGATCCGCGCGATCAGCGTCAACTACTTCAGCGGTGAACCCGTCACGCGCAGCGAGGCGCGCGAGGTCGCAGCCAACTGGGAGCCGTGGCGTACTGTCGCAACCTGGTACATGTGGCGCAGCCTTGACCCGGAATCCGGTGACACTTGATCCGTTTTTGCTATTGATTAAATCGACTCGATAGTTTCGAGTCGATTTTGATGCGAACCAGCGCGGTTAGAATACGCGCTGCCGCACGACCTAGGACTCCCATACATGAAGACCACGTTTCTGGATTTCGAACAGCCGATCGCCGAACTGGAAGGCAAGATCGAGGAACTGCGATTCGTGCAGGACGATTCGGCCGTCGACATTTCGGAAGAGATCGAGCGGCTGTCGAAGAAGAGCCAGCAACTGACCAAGGACCTCTACGCGAATCTCTCGCCGTGGCAGGTCTCGCAGATCGCGCGCCATCCGCAGCGTCCCTACACGCTCGATTACGTGAGCGAGCTGTTCACCGATTTCCACGAACTGCATGGCGACCGCGCCTTTGCCGACGACCAGTCGATCATCGGCGGCCTGGCCCGCTTCAGCGGCAATCCCTGCATGGTGATCGGCCACCAGAAGGGGCGCGACACCAAGGAGCGCGCGGCGCGCAACTTCGGCATGCCGCGTCCGGAAGGCTATCGCAAGGCCGAGCGCCTGATGCGCCTGGCCGAGAAGTTCGGCCTGCCGATCTTCACCTTCGTCGATACGCCGGGCGCGTATCCTGGCATCGGCGCCGAGGAGCGTGGCCAGTCGGAGGCGATCGGCCGCAACCTGTACGTGATGGCCGAGCTGAAGACGCCGATCATCACCACCATCATCGGCGAGGGCGGCTCGGGCGGCGCGCTGGCGATCGCGGTGGCCGATACCGTGCTGATGCTGCAATTCTCCACCTACTCGGTGATCTCGCCGGAAGGCTGCGCTTCGATCCTCTGGAAGAGCGCGGCCAAGGCGCCCGAGGCCGCCGAGGCGCTGGGCCTGACCGCTCACCGCCTGAAGGCGCTGGGCCTGATCGACAAGATCGTCAACGAGCCGCTGGGCGGCGCGCATCGCGATCCGAAGGGCATGGCCGCGCTGCTGCGCCGTGCGCTGGCCGATACGCTGCGCCAGTTCCAGGGCATGAGCATCGATGCGCTGCGCGAGCGTCGCCTGGAACGCCTGCTTGCCTACGGCAAGTACAAGGAAACCACGCCGGGCATCTGAGCCCCGTCTTCCACGTGCCTCGCGCGTGATGCCGATGATTCCTCCGAATGACCTCAACGCGGACCGCGTCGTACTCGACGCGGTCCGCGTTGCTTTGGGCGAACTGCCCGAGCACGCGACGATCGCGATCGCCTACAGCGGCGGGCTCGATTCCTCGGTGCTGCTCGAAGCCGCCGCGCGCGTCGCTGGCGCCGAGCGCTGCGTGGCGCTGCATGTCCATCACGGCCTGAGCCCGAACGCCGATGCGTGGCTCGCGCATGCCGAGGCGGCCGCGGCTGCGCTCGGCGTGCGTTTCGATGTCGAGCGCGTCGAGGTGCCGCGTGGCACCGGGCTCGGCGTCGAGGCCAGCGCGCGCGAGGTGCGCTACCGCGCGCTCGACGCGATGGGCGAGCGGCATGGCGCGCAGGCGCTGTGGCTGGCCCAGCATGCCGACGACCAGGCCGAGACGGTGCTGCTGCAGTTGCTGCGCGGCGCGGGCCTGGCCGGCATCGCCGCGATGGCGCCGCGCTACCTGCCCGCCGAGGCGAGCATGGTGCGCGTGCGCCCGCTGCTGCATCTGCTGCGCGCCCAGCTCGAGCGTTATGCCGAGGCGCGCCGGCTGCGCTGGATCGACGACGAATCCAATGCCGACACGCGCTATACGCGCAATGCGCTGCGCATCGAGGTGCTGCCGGCGCTGTCGGTGCATTTCCCCGGTTTTCGCGACGCGCTCGCGCGTACCGCCCAGCATGCGGCGGCCGCGCAGCGGCTGCTCGACGCGCTGGCCGCCGGCGATCTCGCCGAGATCGCCCGGGACGAGGGCCGCGCCTTGTCGCGCGAGCGACTGCTCGCGCTCGACGACGAGCGCGGCGCCAACCTGCTGCGCCACTGGATGCGCACGCTCGGCCTGCCCGGTGCATCGGCCGCGCGCCTTGCCGAGATGATCAAGCAGTTGCGCGCGACGCAGGTGTCGCATGCGCTGCGGATCGATCATGCGGGACAGTGCCTGAGGCTGTATCGCGAGGAGGTGTATTGGGAGGCCGGCGACAGTGCCGATCCGCCCGACGACGGCACCTCGCCCGAGCGCCCCGTGGCGCGGCTCGACTGGAGCGGCCAGGAGGTCTGGCACCTGCCGGCCTGGCGCGGCAGCTTCGTGTTCCGGCCGGTGACGGCCGAGGCGGGGCAGATGGAGAACAGCGTGGCCGAGGCCACGCTCGCGCAGGCGCCGCTGATGGTGCTCGCGCGCAGCGGCGGCGAACGCCTGCGGATGTCCACCGGCGGCCCCTCGCGCACGCTCAAGAACCTGTTCCAGGAGCGCGGCGTGCCCGCCTGGCAGCGCGACGTGCCGCTGCTGCATGTCGGCCCGGTGCTGCTGTTCGTGCCGCGCATCGGCCTGAATCGCGCGCCCGAGGCGGCCGGCGCCGAGGCCGGGCAGGGCGGCGGCGCGCGCCGCCAGATCGAGTGGCGCCCCGATTTGCTGATGGCCTGAATTAAATGGGGCCGGGGTGATGACAAAAATGCCGATTTGTAGCGGCACCCATTTTTTAAAGGTACCGGATCATTGCGGCTCGCTTGTCAAGCGGACCTCGATAGAGTACGCTCAAGCGTTTGCTCGGCTCGATTTTTCGAGCATTTTGTGCAGGTTTTCCGCGTGACGTACCCGGTTTGCGCGGCCTGATCCGCCGACCGGGCAAATCCGCCACGCCAGCGTACTGTTCCCGCCGTTTTTCCCGTCGTCCCCCTGCCAAAAGCCGCGAGACCGAACGGCAGCGCGGCTTCCAGCGCAGTGCGCCCGCGCGGTCAATCTCCTGTTCTGAACGACAATGGCACTCATCGTACATAAATACGGCGGCACCTCGATGGGCTCGGTCGAGCGCATCAAGAACGTCGCGAAACGCGTCGCGAAATGGCATCAGGCCGGTCACCAACTGGTGGTCGTGCCCTCGGCGATGTCCGGCGAAACGAACCGCCTGCTGGGTCTCGCGAAGGAAATCTCGAGCCAGCCCGATCCGCGCGAACTCGACATGATTGCCTCGACCGGCGAGCAGGTCAGCGTCGGCCTGCTGGCGATCGCGCTGCAGGAAATCGGCGTCCCGGCCGTCAGCTACGCGGGCTGGCAAGTGCCCATCAAGACCGACAGCGCATTCACCAAGGCACGCATCCAGTCGATCGACGATGCGCGCGTCAAGAAGGATCTCGCGGCGGGCAAGGTGGTGATGATCACCGGCTTCCAGGGCGTCGATCCGGAAGGCAACATCACCACGCTGGGCCGCGGCGGCTCGGACACCTCGGCGGTCGCGGTCGCGGCGGCGCTGGGTGCCGAGGAGTGCCTGATCTATACCGACGTCGACGGCGTGTACACGACCGATCCGCGCGTGGTCGACGGCGCCCGCCGGCTCGACCGCGTGACCTTCGAGGAGATGCTGGAAATGGCCAGCCTCGGCTCGAAGGTGCTGCAGATCCGCTCGGTCGAATTCGCCGGCAAGTACCGCGTGAAGACGCGCGTGCTGTCGAGCCTGACCGATCCCCTGATTGCGCTCGACGAAGAGATGAAGTCGGGCACCCTGATTACTTTTGAAGAAGACGAGACCATGGAAAAGGCAGTCATTTCCGGCATCGCATTTCAGCGCGACGAAGCCCGCATCGTGGTGATGGGTGTGCCCGACAAGCCGGGTATCGCCTACCAGATCCTCGGCCCGGTGGCCGACGCGAACATCGACGTCGACATGATCATCCAGAACCAGAGCGTGGCCGGCAAGACCGACTTCACGTTCACGGTCGGCCGCGGCGACTACCAGAAGGCGATGGACATCCTGACCAACCAGGTCAAGGGCCATGTCAACGCCGAGCAGGTGCTGGGCGACCCGAAGGTCTCGAAGGTCTCGGTGGTGGGCGTGGGCATGCGTTCGCACGTGGGCGTGGCGAGCACGGCGTTCCGCACGCTGTCGGAAGAGGGCATCAACATCCAGATGATCTCGACCTCCGAAATCAAGATCTCGGTGCTGATCGACGAGAAGTACATGGAACTGGCCGTGCGCGCGCTGCACAAGGCGTTCGAGCTGGACCAGGCCTGAGTTCGCGGGGTTTTCGCGGATTCGAGCGCGCGGCCGTTTTCGGCCGCGCGGCTCTTGGGAAGCGGGTTGTGGTTTAGGCAAAAAAAGCGTGCCGAAACATTTGACCTGGGCCCAATGAGCAGATAGAATTTCGTTCTCGTCGCGCTGCCTCCCTGGCGCGAGCGAAAGTTTGGGAGACGTGGCCGAGAGGTCGAAGGCACTCCCCTGCTAAGGGAGCATCTGGGCCAAAACCTGGATCGAGGGTTCGAATCCCTC
The DNA here is from genome assembly GCF_000959725.1 of Burkholderia gladioli. Classification (NCBI taxonomy): domain Bacteria; kingdom Pseudomonadati; phylum Pseudomonadota; class Betaproteobacteria; order Burkholderiales; family Burkholderiaceae; genus Burkholderia; species Burkholderia gladioli. Next base: position 118,777 of record NZ_CP009323.1, on the reverse strand, counting down.
CGTCTCCGCCAGGAGCACCTCCCGGGGCATCTCGCAATGTCCCGGACCAGACCCCGGAAGGCCGCCACATTGGCCTTCCGGGGTTTTTTCTTGTGCCGGACCTTCCCGCTCCAGACCCTGCAATCGCAATCCGAAGTATGGGTAGTAGTATGGGTAGACAGGAGGCTGTCATGAGCACGACTTCACGCTCCATCCACCGTCTTTCCGCGCTTCGTGTGGCACGTCTGAACAAGCCTGGCCATTATTGCGATGGCGGTGGTCTGTACCTTCAGGTGTCGGTGGCGCGTACGCGCTCATGGGTCTACCGTTTCCGGCGCGAGGGCCGGTTGCGTGAGATGGGCCTGGGGCCACTGCACGTCGTCTCGCTTGCCGACGCACGCGAACTTGCAGCCCGCTGCCGCAGGATGCTGCTCGAAGGCGTCGATCCGATCGAGGCCCGCCACGCCGAGCGGGCGCAGCAGTTGGCGACTGCGGCACGCAGCAGGACATTCGATGAGTGCACCAAAGCATTCATCAAGGCCAACCGCGTCGGATGGAAAAATGAAAAGCACGCGGCGCAATGGGAAAACACGCTGGCTACCTATGCCTCACCCATCATCGGGTCGCTTCCCGTGCGTGATATCGACACAGCGCTCATTGTGAGGGTGCTTGAACCTATCTGGCAGGCGAAGCCCGAAACGGCGAGCCGCGTGCGCGGACGTATCGAGTCAGTGCTCGACTGGGCGACGGTGCACCGGTATCGTGAAGGCGAGAATCCGGCGCGATGGAAAGGCCATCTCGACAAGATCCTGCCTGCCCGTACAAAGGTGCGGAAGGTACGGCACCATGCCGCCCTGCCGTACAAGGAATCGGCAGCGTTCATGAAGGCACTGCGGGCGCAGGATGGCCTCGCGGCACGGGCGCTCGAACTGCTCATCCTGACCGCAGCCAGGACCAACGAAGTCATTGGTGCTGTGCGCAACGAGTTTGATCTGGAGGCGGCTATATGGACGGTGCCGGCAGAGCGGATGAAGGCCGAACGGGCACACCGGATTCCGCTGCCTGATTCCGCGCTTGCACTGGTGCGCCGGCTGCTTGAAGAGACAGACGGTGACCTGGTGTTCCCGGGGACGAAGAAGGGCAGGTCGCTGTCCAACATGGCCATGCTCACGGTTCTGCGCCGGATGAAACGCACCGGCCTGACAGTACACGGTTTTCGCTCGACATTCCGTGACTGGGCCGCCGAGTGTACGACCTATCCCAACGAGATGGCGGAGATGGCCTTGGCGCACACAGTGGATGACAAGGTCGAGGCCGCCTACCGTCGCGGTGACATGTTCCAGCGTCGCAAGCAGATGATGGACGACTGGGCGGCATACTGTGACGAGAAAAGATAGATAATTTTGGATCGCTCACGAATGTCAACCCGTAAATGATGGGCGTCAGATCTGGCGGCGGCATTCTGCGCATCAGTGATTCGCGGTCGCCCGCAGTTTGGTCGCCAGCCAGCCATGCGGCTGGAAATAGCGAGGATTTTTTACGTCGTGGGATCTCGGAGCAAGAACCGGCTCGTCGTGTTGGCGGAGTGGGAACCACAGGGAAACCATGAGAAATCCGCCGCGGGAGCACCACTCGGGTTTTGGCAACAATTCTCCTGAACGCGTGTTTGAGGCGCCGGTGAAGGCGAGTTAATCTGGCAACGTCCGGCGGTGACCGGACACCATCAGGAGGACCTGCATCATGAACGAGCACAGTGGTGGGTGCGAAGGCGCGAAAGCCCGCCTTATTCGCCTTCGGGAGGTGCGCGCGCGCGTAGGCCTTGGCGCAAGCACAGTCTGCCGTAAGCGATCCATCTTTGACGTCTGGCAGTAAGCCGCAGGAGCGAGGAGCATAGGTGTCCATCTTTTTTTCGACTGCGGTCTTAAGATCGTGATCGCCAGCCAAAGCCCGCTCGACGAGCCGGTCCAGTTCGGGGTCGCCGAATGCATACCACCACGGATCGATATCCGTAGCATCACTCGTCTTCGCTTCCATGTCTGCTGAAGGCCCAGACAAACCAGGATCGTCAGTCCCATTATAGGAAGCCCCAATCGACTCGGAAGCAGATGTGCGCCCTGCGGCGACGGACTCTGCCTGCCAACGCTTTGGAATCGATATCTGGGGCTGCGTCCATGTCGTACGTGTCAGCGTCCCGCATTCAGCAACGCCCAGCGAGACGATCAACAGATGATCGTGCTGAATCGCCACATCGACCTCGACCCCCGAACCCATCGTAAGGTGGTACGTGGCAAAATAACCCGCAGAGAATGAGAGAACTTGTTCATTCGCGAGCCAGTGTAGATAGCGTCAAGCAGCATGGCCGGCGCGTGTTGCCTCACGGGAAGATGTTACTCCAGCCTAATTGTCGTTTTCCAATTGTTTTGCGATGAAGGCTGGCTCATCGAGGATTCTGGTAACCAGTTCCCTCGCGCGGTTTGATCGCCGTGCTTTCACGCGGCGCTGCAGGGTGCATAGCCGGGCACTGGAATACATCGCGGGTGCCAGTTCGACGAGGCGCTCGTGCAGTTTCCTTGCGGTAATGCCGGGTAGACGGCGTCAAGCAGCACGGCCGGCGCAAACATCACACTCAGGAAGTCGCCGCGGCCATAGCGAGTATGAGCGTTCGCACGGCCCGGCGCATCGAGCATGACGGCCGTCTGCCGTCGCAGAAGCCGCCGCGCACATAGCGCACGCGTCACGATCCATTCGCAGAAGTCTGGCAGAGCGAGGTCGTGCCGTTGCTGCGCCACGCGCCCCGGCTCAAGGCCATCACGCTGCTGTGCAAGCTACAGGAGGCGCATCTCGGCCTCTTTCCTGACAGCATGCGGCGCACGCTAGAGCGGCGCGTCAGCCAATGGCGTGCACTTGAGGGCCCCTGCAAGGAGATCTTCTTCCCGCAGCAGCACTTGCCCGGCGTGGAGGGACTGTCGGACTTCACCGACATGCGAGATCTGCGCGTGATGATCGCCGGCGCGCCCGTCGATCATCGGCTCTATCACTTCGTTCTCGCGTTCTCGCACTGGGAGTACGCCTATGTCGTCGAAGACGGCGAGAGCTTCGAGGCCCTCTCCACCGGCTTGCTGAACGCGCTGTGGCAGGCCGGCGGCTGCCCACATGAGCATCGCACCGACAGCCTATCGGCAGCGTTCAAGAATTTGCAGACCGAAGAGGACTTCACGGCTCGCTATGACACGCTGCTGGTGCATTACGGCATGGCCGGCACACACAATAACGTGGACGTAGCCCACGAGAACGGCAGCGCGGAATCCTCGCACCGTCATCTGAAGGAGGCAATCGACCAAGCACTGATGCTGCGTGGTCATCGCGACTTCGGCGATCGTGCAGGCTATGAAGCGTTCGTGCGCGAGGTCGTCATGCGGCGCAACCCCCGCAACGCGGCCGCGTTCAACGCCGAACGCGAACATTTGCAGGATCTGCCCGCACATCGCACGACCGACTTCATCGAAGACGAAGCACGCGTGACACGCTGCGGCACCTTCACCGTGCGCGGCATTCTCTACAGCGTGCCGTCACGCCTGATCAGCCACCGTCTGAAGGTCCGTGTCTACGCCGATCACCTCGACTGCTATCTGTCCGGAGCACTCGTGCATAGCACCGCGCGGGGCTCCCATGCCGCAAATAGCCGCCGTCGCAAGCTCGATTACCGGCACTTCATCGAGGCGCTCAAGCGCAAGCCCCGGGCGTTCAAGGGGCTGGCGTTTCGCGACGACTTGTTCCCGCGTGAAGCGTACCGCCGGACATGGAAGCGGCTCGAGGCCCATCTCGCGCAGCGCGAAGCCTGTAAAGCCATGGTCGGGCTGCTTGAACTGGCCGCCAATCATGGAGTCGAGGCGGTTCTTGCGGAGCGGCTCGAGACGTTGCTTGCCGCCGGTGAGCGGCCCACCTCGGTGCAAAGAGAATCATCGCCACGGGCCGTAACGGCGCGAAACTCGCCTCGCTGCCCGCCGGCGTCGAGAAAGTGCAACTTGACGAATCCGCAGACGAAACGCTGCGCAGTGTATTCGCGGAGAAGGTCGATGTGGTGCTGGACTACCTCTGGGGCGAACCGGCGAGCCCCGGCTTCGCTATGTGCAGATGGGGTCGATCGCGGGCGAAGCGATTTCTATCTCTGCCTACGTTCTACGTAGTTCTGGCCTGGAGATACTGGGTAGCGGCATCGGCAGCGTCTCCATCCGTGATCCCGTCGCCGGCGCCGGAGAACTGCTTGCTGCTACCGTTCCCTTGGTCTTGGCGCTGGTCATTCGTCGGCGAGTGCCTTCACCGGGTCGAGGCGCGCAGCCTTCAATGCCGGGTAGGAACCGAAAACAATGCCGGCCATGCTCGAAACGACCAGCGCGATGACGATCGAGTCGGTCGAGAAAATCATGTCGAGTTGGGGAATTCCGGCTGTGAGCCGGTTGGCGGCGTAGGCTAGCCCAAGCCCAACCATGCCCCCGCACACACAGACGTAGATCGCCTCGAACAGAAATTGGAGTTGGACTTCCACGCGGCGTGCCCCGATCGCAATGCGTACGCCAATCTCATTCTTTCGCTCGGATACCGACGTCAGCATCATGTTCATCACGCCGACGCCCGCGACTAAAAGCGCGATCGCCGACATTGAACCGATCAGCCATTCGAGCTTGTCGTTCGTCGATAGTATCGTGGCTCGAATCGTGTCAGTGTCGTAGATGTGGAAGTCCATCGCCTGGTGACGCCGGATCATGAGACTGGTCAGCGACGTCAGCAAGCCAGTCTCAACCGCACCTGCGCTTGGCCGCACAACGATTTTGTCCAGATCGGCGGCGGGGTTGACGCGCTCCAGGTAAGCCGTATAAGGCATCCACATGGTTGGGGACGGACTCGCTGTCATACCCAGTCCCGGCTTGGCGACGCCGATCACAAGACATTGAATCGCTCCGACGATCACGACGCGGCCCACCGCGGTGCCGTGCCCGAACAGATTGTTGCGCGCTGACGTGTCGAGCACGACTTCCGGTGTCGCGCGCCGAACTGCCAGCCTGTCGAAAAAACGACCCTCGGCCATTGTGACCTGATTGACATCGAGATAGGTACTGTCGACGCCATTCAGGGTGCCGTTGACCGTTGCCAGATCCGAGCGCATCAGTTGTGTGCCGCTCACCATCGGTGTCGCACTGTCAACTCCCTCGTGCCTTGCGAGGGCAGTGAGATCGTCCATCGTGAGGGGCCGTACAAGTCTCTGCGCTGCCGCTTGGAGAAAGCGTTGCGGAAAGACTTCGATGGTGTTCGACTGGACACCGCGAAGCGAATTGACGATTTTTTGGCGCGATGCTTCGCCGATCGCGTTCGCACATACCACTGCAGCAACACCGATCGCGATGCCAAGTACCGTCAGGAGCAGATGCATCCGACGGCGATTCACCGATGTCAACGCGAAACGGACAAGCGGCAGGAAGCGAAGGTGGTGTTGCGGCGCGGCGGTTCGTGCCGAAGGAGTACCCTCGGGGCGAGAGATCACGGGAGGCGTCGCTTTCGACTCGCAAGTTGCCCCATCCCCGCGCGGCACGTCCCAATACGCGGAGCGGACGTCGGAGACGATCTTTCCGTCTTCGATCGTCAACACGCGCCCGGCATGACGAGCCACCGCAGGGTCGTGGGTCGCGAAGACAATCGTATGGCCAGCCGCGTTCAGTTCGCCGAGTGCCTGCATGAGCCGCTCGCCATTTTCTCGATCGAGTGCGCCCGTTGGCTCATCGGCGAGGATAATCTTGCCGCCGTTGATGAGCGCGCGCGCGATACTCACGCGCTGCTGCTGACCGCCTGAGAGTTCTGCCGGTCTGTGAAGGAGTCGTCCGGCAATCCCGAAGCGTTCGGCCAGTGCGGTAACGCTTTCGCGTCGCGCGGTCGCGGACGTACCCGCATAGATGGCGGGCAACTCGATGTTTTCGAACGCGGTGAGCCCGGCAAGCAGATGGTACTTCTGGAAAATGAAGCCAAAGTAACGACGCCGAATTGCAGCGATCTCGTCCTGGCCGAACGCACCGATAGGCCGACCTTCTATAGCATACGAACCGCGCGTTACCCGGTCAAGACAACCGATGACATTCAGCAACGTGCTCTTGCCCGAGCCCGAACTGCCGACGATCGCGACCATTTCTCCCGCCTCGATTCGCAGCGAAACGTCGTCGAGCGCGCGCAATACCTTACCACCCTTCATATACTCGCGCGAAACGTATTCGAGTTCCAGTATGGGAATCACCGTGCCGGATTCGTCATGCGTCATGTCATCCGCCCCTCAACGTCGAGGGAGCAGTTGTGGGTTCGACCTTCGTGATGACCCGTGTGTCTGGCCGGAGTCCGCCCAAGATCTGCACGATGTTGCCGTTGTCGATGCCAATCGTTACCTCCCTCAGCTTCGGTTTGCCGTGCTCCAGCACCTGAACGAACCCCTTGCGACCGCCCGGGAGAACGTTGACCAGTTCGGATGGTAGTGCGATCGCGTCTGAGGCCGATGCGACTCTCATACTTACCCTGGTGGTGGTGCCGAGCCTCAACTGCGTGTCGGGATCATCGACGCCGATCACCACATCGAACGTGATCGCGCCTGGCTGTTTCTGTGACGAGAGCGAGTTCTCGCTATCGAAATCACGCGGCGCAGGTGCGACGGAACGGACGGTACCGCGATATTCACGCCCCCCGCCGAGCAAGGTTATTGACACTATTTGTCCGGGCCTGATCTTGCGGATGTCGATCTCGGACACTGAAGTCCTGACTATCAGCTTGTTTGGGTCGGCTAGCATCACGATATTCGGTGTCTGCTGGTTTGCATTGACGGTTTGTCCTTGAACTGACAATAAGGCGACCACGACGCCTTCGCCTGGTGCGCGGATTTTGGTGTAGCCGAGCGTAACCCGAGCGGTGTTGACGGCGATCTGATCCACGGTACGTTGCCCCTGCAGCGATCGAAGTGTACCCAGCGCAGCCTTATAGACCAGCCTCGCATTGTCCATGTCCTGTTGCGATCCTGCGTCGCTTCCGGCAAGCCTGCGCGCGCGATCGAATGCGATGCGGTCCTGCTCGAGGACCGCCCTCTCCGATGCCATCTGGCCGTCGAGCGAGGCGAGCATCGCGCGCGCGGTATTCAATGCGTCGATCTGCGTCGCACTGTCTATCTCGGCGATCATTTGGCCTTTCTTCACGCGGTCGCCAAGTGAGACATACATCTTCTTGATTTCGCCCGACACCTGTGCGCCTACGTTGACGACGTTCGACGAGTCGAGAGTGCCAGTGGCATGCACCACATCGACAATCGCGCCGCGCGTTACCGGAATCGTAAGGTAGCGAAACGCCGGCTTCGCGTCTCGATGCGAGACGTACAAGTATCCGCCTGCGATCGATGCCAGAGCGATAAACGATATAGGGATGACTGCACTACGACGGGAGATTTTCACGGACACGCCAAGTTTCTTTGATTTGTTGTAACGAAAACGATCAGGTGCCGTCCTGCGATCTGCGCAGGCGTCCAGCACTCTCGGGTCGAAACGCCCACAGACGATAATGGAACGGCGTCGCGAAGGTCAACGGATGGTATTTTTTTCTTAGGGAAAATCTCTGCGCCGTCCATGAGCGGCCTTTAAAAGGCCATCATTGGAAAATCATCCCCAATCAGATGTAGAAGTTGAACTTTGAATTTTTTTGCTTGCATTAGAGGCGAGGCCTTCGTACGATGATTAGCACAAATATTGCCCACAGGATTCGCATGAAGCTCGGGAGAGACCCGTAACGAGAAGCCTGATGGGCGACTCAAATCAAAGAATATCGGGGTATCTGTTCCATGATGCCGAGTGCATGCTTCAGAGGTTTCGTCGTCAGCTTCGCCTGCGTTTTCGGATCGACTTTCCTGTGCACTAGTTGCGCATCGCTGAATCACTCGACCTACGAACGTCCCCGCTTGCACTTTGCGCCTAATTGGCACAGTTCGACCTCGAGCGACATTCGATCTAATCTGCCATCATGGTGGGTAGCATTCGGCGATCCTGCGCTAAATCACCTTATCGACAAGGCGATGAAAGCAAACTGGGATCTCGCAACCGCGGTCCTGAATTTGCGGCAAGCAAGATTGCAGGTAGGTATTGCCCGGGAACAGGGCTATCCAATGCTCGCGGCAGGGATCGGTTTGTCCGCCTCGCACAGTTTCAAGGCGCCGAAGACAACAACTCACGAAGCGGCCACCTCGCTGTCGGTTTCCTGGCAGCTCGATCTGTGGGGAAACATCGCAGACCAGGTCGAAGCTGCTGAATGGGAGGCACGCGCCACCGACCAGGACAAAATAGCGGTCGCCATGACTATCAGCTCCGAAGTAGCAGACGATTATTGGCAACTCGCACTTATCTCCGATCAGATCGATCTGAATCGCAACACCATCGAATACGACGAGCAAACGTTACGGCATGTACGGAGTCGTCATGATATTGGTATCGCGACGGCAATCGATATTCTTGCAGCGAAACAGGCGCTGATTGTCGCAGAACAACAGTGGAGCGAACTAAGGGACGAGCAGGTCCAAACTTCAAATTCGCTCTCCATTTTGGTCGGCGATCCCGTTGGCACAGTGTATCCAGTCGAAGCAAACGCTTTGAATGAGACGCTTACGGATATACCGATTGGTGTACCCGCTGATGTGCTGTCGCGAAGACCGGACGTCAAGGCGGCGGAATTCCGGCTCAGGGAATCATTGCGCAAAGTCGACACGACACGCACTAGCTTCTATCCGACGTTTGGCCTGACCGGCGCCGGTGGTACGTCGAGCGAAACGCTTCGCAATCTGTTGCAGAATCCAGTGGGTTCGATCGCGGCGTCTATCGCGTTTCCATTTCTAAATGCTTGGACAATGAAATCGCAGATAGCTTCTTCAGGAATCTCTTACGACGAGCAGGTTGTAGCCTTCAAGAAGACCTTCTATCAGGCCCTGGTTGACGTTGAGAATGCGCTGTCGTCAATCGATGATTACAACGCTCAAATCGCACAGCTTCAGCGGGCGGTGGGGTACGCTAACGAGAGTGAACGCGCCTATGCGGCGCAGTACCACGTCGGCACAGTACCACTGCAAACAGTACTCGATGCGGACGAGGCGGCGCGGAACGCAGTTTCGTCTCTATCCAGCGCGCGTTACCGCCTGATTGTGAGCGAGGTTACGCTGATAGTTGCGCTCGGCGGCACGATCGACCTGCCGTGATAACCGTCTGCTCGCAGGGAGAGAAATATCGGGAAGATCACATAAACTGCTGTTGCGCCTTCATGGCCCCCGCCAAGCAGATAACGCTTAGATGCGATGTGGCGGTGGGCTACGCAGGTCCTTGGGCCGTTGCTGAATCGTATCGCCGACGGCTTGTTCCGCCATCCGGTGGTCAGTTTTAGTGATCGTATGAAACGGGCAGAGGGTAGCAGGAAGTCAATCCCGATGTCCGAATCTCCTCTCGTCAAACGAATTTTACATCGGACAGCAGGCCGACGAACCTACATCAATGGGCCGCTACGTTACCCTGTAGAAAGGGTAAATCTCATGGCTTCGGTCGCAAAGCTCTGCCGCACAAGGAGCTCCAAGTCGCTCAAGGGCGACTAAGGAATGATGCGGACCGTTTAATTCTAACGGCGGTAGATGAGATGGAAATTAAATTCTGAGCTGACGCTATTCGAAATCTGCCTTTTTAAAATTGTAGAAAAAATTGAAAATTTATTCTTCTTTGTTGATTTATTTTTAATTATTTTGTACGATTTTTTCTTCCGTCGATAAAATGAATGATTTTATGAATAAAATGATGAAATTTTTTCGGGTGGTTACTAATTTTGTGATTTTATTTTCGATCGGGTTTTTACCGATTGCGGGGTATGCGCAGCAGTGCGGCATACAAGCCAATTATGCGGCTTGCCCGAATCAACTATGTTGCAGCGAATATGGATTCTGCGGTAGCACCGACGAATATTGCGGGGATGGTTGTCAAACTGATGTGGGTTATTGCAGTCCCAGCACAGGTACACCCGGCGAAGGGCTTGTATGTGGCCTTGCTACTCTTACTGTGACAAGTGCAATTTGCGGCACCATCGCGGTCGCGGTCGCGTGCGCCGCTGGGACGGTATTTACTGAGGGCGCATCTGTGTGGCTATGCAGCACGGCATTTAACCAGGCGTGCACATACGGTGGAGGAGTGGCTACGACCGTCGCCGGATATATATGTTCATGAGACTGTCAGGAGCCGCAAGCTGCACCGGTGATTAATCGAGGTGACGTAGAATTGTAAGTTAATATTTTTCTCTAACTTATAAATGAATAATTTAAAAATTGTAAGAATAACCGCGATCGACGCATTCCGGCGCTTGCTCGTCGTTATGCTGCCAGTAATTTTCTGTGCGCCCTCATTTGGTGCTCAAGGATTATTGCCCAACCCCGCACCGCTCCAAGATCATGTTGATATGGCCTCCGACGAGCAACAACGGACATCGCTTCCACTTGCATTACAGCAGGCCGAAAAGAGCGGAAATAAAATTTTAAAGACCTTTCCTGCTGCTGGTGGCTTCGTAGGTCACGTCTTGCAAACTGCGCCGCGGCACTACTCGATCGTCTATACACTGCCAGGGCGCGACGATTTGCTTGTCGTAGGAACACTGCTAAGTGGGAAAGGAGAAAATTTGAGTGCAAAATATATCAGTGAGTACGCCCCTCAGACTAACTATGACGAGTTTTCTTCCAGAATATTGGCTACTCGCTCAATAGCAAGCGGGGCATCATCGAGTGGCGCCGAAATCTATGTTTTTATGGACCCCAACTGCATATTTTGCCATCTGCTATGGAAGGCTTTACTGCCTTACGAGAGCGCCGGTCTCAGCGTACATTGGGTTCCACTCGGGTTTTTAAAGAAGGATTCTCCCGGAAAAGCCGCGGCGCTGCTTGATGCGGCGAATCCAGCGCGGGTGCTAAATACGATGGAGACTGGCTTCGACGAACGTACAGAGTCAGCGGCAATCGATGCGGAAAGCTCTATCCCAAAGCAAACATCTGACGAACTCAGCTCGAACAAGAAGCTCTTTGACGCGATGGGCTTCGTGGGAACACCTGCAATTGTCTACCGCGATGCGTCTGGGCACTGGCAAAGTTTGCAGGGGATGCCTCGATTATCAGCACTTTCTGCCGCCTTGTCGCTACCGCTTTTGCCGCAGACTGATCCAGAGCTAGAGCGTTTCAGATAATTTATCGCAACCGAATTTGCTGAGAACTCGATATAGCTGGAGAACACGTGAACCAAATCGAACTCGAAAGATGCAAAGCGAAACGTAAGAAGCGAGTGGTGTACTTGACTCTCGCCTGGATGATTTTGTGCGCCTTGCCAGGCATGTTATTTTTTAATAAATATCCTATACTTGGATATCTAAGCGGCGCATCCGTTACTTTGCTTTTTATCGTGGGTTGTGTTTCTATTTTTACGATCAGCCATCCGAAAGATCGGCGAGGGTGTGGAAATTCATAGCATGATATCGGCACGTTGCGTCTATAGAATTCTTGCGTGATTTTGTTACAATTCGTTCCGTTCAGGATAACTGCGGCCGAGATACCTCGCGCGTCGATGATGAGGGCGTTGGAGCGGCAGCCGGCTAGGGCATGAGATTATACCGACCGTGAAATCGTCAATTTTCGTCATGAGCGCTGGTCGACTTGCCGTTCTCCGCCAGCGTTTTGCCATCGTACACGTACCGCATAGTTGTCTTGGCGACACGCGGTCGTCCCGCCGCTGGCTCGGAATCACCAGCGAAATCTGGCATCGTCACGACAGGGCATCGGAGCTTGGGGGCTTTTGCGGTCGGCAAGCCGCGGCTTCGCCACGCGCAGATGGGATCAATCGCGGGCGAGGTGATTTCTGTCTCGGCCCACGCTCTGCGTAGTTCGGGCCTGGAGATACTGGGTAGCGGCATCGGCAGCGTCTCCATCCGCGATCTCGTCGCCGGCGTCGGAGAACTGCTTGCTACTACGCCCGTCGGCGGTTTCGATACACCGGTTGAGATTCTTCCGCTCGCCTCCGTGTCGGAAGCCTGGCTTGTCGACGCTGACGATCGGAGACTCGTCCTGCTCCCGTAGCGTTACGTTTCGCTCCGAAGCACGAGATAACGGGGGCGCAACCCTTTATCGCATTTGCAGCCAGGAAAGGACACGGATGACAGAACTCTTCTCGGTAGTCGGCCTTGCAGAAGTTCGTGAGGCCTCGCGTGGCTTGGCGATGCAGTTAGTTGGCGGATAAGAGAACTCGAGTCAGTGCTCGACTGGGCGACGGTGCACCGGTATCGTGAAGGCGAAAATCCGGCACGATGGAAGGGCCACCTCGACAAGATACTGCCTGCGCGCACAAAGGTGCGGAAGGTCCGGCACCATGCCGCCCTGCCGTACACAGAATCGGCAGCGTTCGTCAAGGCACTGCGGGCGCAGGATGGCATCGCGGCGGCACGAACCTGTCCGCATTTTTGTGGGCGAGGCGGTTGAACAACGTGTTATCCGCGCGCCTGCATAATCGCTCTCCGAACAGGAGAGCAAACTGGGGTTCATCGCTGATTTCCAGTCGAACGCAGACCGCACGGTCTTGGCCAGTACGTTGCGCAACGCCAGCCAGAGTAGCTTGATGGCCGCCTCGTCATTTGGGAAGTGACCACGGGTCTTGATGATCTTGCACAACTGCATGTTCAAACTTTCTATGGCGTTCGTGGTGTACACGACCCGTCGAATCTCCGGCGGAAACACGCAGAACGGCACGACGTGCTCCCACGCGCGTTGCCACGACTGCACGATCGTCGGGCACTTCGCGCCCCAAGGCCCGTCGGCGAAGTCTTGCAGCGCCTGCCGTGCCGCCTCTTCGCTGGCAGCCGCGTAGATCGGGCGCCGCGCTGCGGCGAGCACCTTACGGTCCTTGTAGCTGGCGTATTCGAGGCTGTTGCGGATCAAGTGCTCGATACAGGTCTGAACGGTGGTCCGCGCATAGGCCGCGCTGATGGCCTCGGTGAGCCCCTTCAGGCCATCGACCACGGCGATCAGGATGTCCTGGCAGCCGCGCGTCTTCAGTTCGTTGAACACCTTGAGCCAGAACTTGGCCCCCTCGGTTTGCTCGATCCAGAGGCCCAGCACGTCGCGCTGGCCATCGGCCTGGATACCCAAGGCCAGATAGACGGCCTTGTTGCTGACCACGCCGTCGTCACAAATCTTGACCCGTAGGGCATCGAAGAACACCACCGGATACATCGTTTCGAGCGGGCGGCTCTGCCAGCTCAGCGCCTCGGCCATTACCTCGTCGGTGACCGGGCTGATGAAGTCGGGAGATACCTCGGTGCGGTAGCTCTCGGCCAGAAAGGCCTGAATCTCGCGCACGCTCATGCCACGGGCGTACATCGCAATGATGCGTTCGTCGAAGCCGGTGAAGCGGCGCTCGTGCTTCGGAATCAGGATCGGTTCGAAGCTGCCGTCGCGATCGCGGGGGACTTCGACCCGAACCGGACCACGATCAGTGATGACCGTCTTGCCGCTGGCGCCGTTGCGCTCGTTGGCTTGCCCGGCCGGCTTAGACTGGCCCGGCGGGTAGCCCAGATGCAAATTCATCTCGGCGCCCATTGCGCGTTCGATGATCGCTTTGTTGAACGCCAGCATCAGGTCCTGCACCTCGACCGGCGTCATCGGCCCCTTGACCAACTGGTCCAGCAATTCCTTGGGCAGTTCAGGCAGCGGCCCGCGGGCCGCTGCCTGGGATGCTACCGTTCGTTTCTTCTTCATTGGCATATCCATGACTTTTACCTCTCATGATATGCCTCGCCCACGAAATGACGGATAGGTCCCGCAGCACGGGCGCTCGAATTGCTCATCCTGACCGCAGCCAGGACCAGTGAAGTCATTGGTGCTGTGCGCAACGAGTTTGATCTGGAGGCGGCTATATGGACGGTGCCGGCAGAGCGGATGAAGGCCGAACGGGCACACCGGATTCCGCTGCCTGATTCCGCGCTTGCACTGGTGCGCCGGCTGCTTGAAGAGACAGACGGTGACCTGGTGTTCCCGGGGACGAAGAAGGGCAGGTCGCTGTCCAACATGGCCATGCTCACGGTTCTGCGCCGGATGAAACGCACCGGCCTGACAGTACACGGTTTTCGCTCGACATTCCGTGACTGGGCCGCCGAGTGTACGACCTATCCCAACGAGATGGCGGAGATGGCCTTGGCGCACACAGTGGATGACAAGGTCGAGGCCGCCTACCGTCGCGGTGACATGTTCCAGCGTCGCAAGCAGATGATGGACGACTGGGCGGCATACTGTGACGAGAAAAGATAGATAATTTTGGATCGCTCACGAATGTCAACCCGTAAATGATGGGCGTCAGATCTGGCGGCGGCATTCTGCGCATCAGTGATTCGCGGTCGCCCGCAGTTTGGTCGCCAGCCAGCCATGCGGCTGGAAATAGCGAGGATTTTTTACGTCGTGGGATCTCGGAGCAAGAACCGGCTCGTCGTGTTGGCGGAGTGGGAACCACAGGGAAACCATGAGAAATCCGCCGCGGGAGCACCACTCGGGTTTTGGCAACAATTCTCCTGAACGCGTGTTTGAGGCGCCGGTGAAGGCGAGTTAATCTGGCAACGTCCGGCGGTGACCGGACACCATCAGGAGGACCTGCATCATGAACGAGCACAGTGGTGGGTGCGAAGGCGCGAAAGCCCGCCTTATTCGCCTTCGGGAGGTGCGCGCGCGCGTAGGCCTTGGCGCCAGCACAGTCTACCGGTACCTGGCGGCAGGGAATTTTCCGAAGCCTGTCGAGATTGGTGGCGGAAGGGTGGCATGGCTCGAAAGCGAAATCGATGCGTGGATCGCGAATCGTCCAGAGGCAGGCTGGTGTAGTCCGGAATAGCCTCTTAACTGCGGACGGGAAGGTTAGCGAGCTTCGCGGCAGAGCCCATTCAACCGCTTCCGCCTTCGGCGGGAGCGGGTCGTGTCCAGTGCGGCGTGGAATTAGATTGCCGACGGCAATCGAGTGCATCCGAAGGAGTTACAGACGATACGGGAATGTGCCGGCGGCATAAGGGTGTGGGTGCCGATCGTCAGTACCGTTATTTCTCCGATTTCGCCTGGCAGACGCCTGTATCGGCCGCTACGATGGTGTGGTGCGCAGCCGCTCTAGCGAGGGCGCTCACGCATCATCTCCTGGTGGCCGTCGGCGCGGGACGTTACCCCCGCTAGTCCTACCGCAGCTCTCATCCTCTCATACGGTCCAATGCCCTTGGTTTCGGCATCTATCAAGATCAGCCCAACGGCGCAGAGACCGGCTTTATCATGGCGTTCGACCGGCCTGCGTCTGGGCGACATCGAATACGGGTAGCGCAGGCACCTCGGCAAAGGGGGGCGTGCGTATATTCCGGGTGCCTACAAATGAGACGATGAGCAGGCGTCGCAGGCGATTTGCGCGGAGGCGATGATCTCCGGCGAATCAGTACCGGATTTCGTTTCGATGAAGATTTTCGTCGTCATCCGTGACGATACCGAAGCCACTTCGGCTGGCCCGAGATTCAGCGAGGTCGAATCGACAAGGTCGGAATCGAAAAGCATCAGCAGCGAGGTGTTGGTTCGGTCGAATGACGTGTAGGCGGGCCCATCACGCGTCGGCGAATCCAGCGCGCGTCTCGTGACTGGTCGACGGCATGTTACCTGGGACGGGGCGTCCGCACGTACGTTCAAACACATCTTGTGGAGCTCCCGGTTCTGCGAGAGTCGCAACAGATGACTCATTGATGTTGGCTGAAACGTCACCCCCGCGGTCCCCGGCACTCACGTCTAACGTTGCTGGCTATTGCAGGACATTCTCTAAAACGCGTTCCGTTAGACCATCAAAACGGACTTCCGTACAAGATCGCTTCGCAGTCTTGAACCATGCACCTTTCCCGATAGCAGACTCGCGCCTTGCCTTCCAGCGGCGCTTGCGCGCTGACCAGCGGTCACCAGAATTGTGGGATGTTCACTTCCGCGTCTCTGTGCCGACTACGCTAAAGCATACCCTCCATTTCTTCGCAGTTGATATTTCGTCTGAGAAAACCGAAAAAAGATACGTGGCTCAGGCCCGACGACTCCGCCGCGATTGAACCTCACGATTGACCAGTGGCCGAAACTTCAGGTGCCCTCGCGCCCGCGCCGGTCAGCCGGAATGGCACAACTGGAACGGTACAGGCACGCGCATTTGAGGCTGGGAACATCATGAAAGAACTCAATGCATGGACAGTCGCTGGCATGGGGAGCGCCCCTCAGATGCTACCGCCAAATGCTGCTGCCGATGAGCGTTTGCAGCGGGCCGAGTCTGAAGTCCATCGGCTGACCAGATGCGTGGCAATGAAGGACCGGCAGCTTTGCGAACTGCGCAAGGCGCTTGCGCATTCCGCGACCGTTCATTACTCGTTTGAAGATCGCCTGCAGCGTGAACTGGATTCTCTGCGGATCATGATGCCTGTGAACGAATTCCACGAGCATTGGGGCAAGTCCACCGCTGGCCGATCCGTGGAGGGCATTGTCGTGAAGCTTCCTTACGTGACTTCGATACTGTCCGTCCTGTTTGATGCAATGTGTACGTTCTGGGTGGACTGCGATCACGATCACCCTCCGAAGTCTTCGACTGTCGCGCACGCCATCGACGAACGCCTGGGCTTGAGTTCGCAACGGAACGGAGAGGCTTCGCGCAGCGGGCAGGCTTATGCGTCGGCGATCAGGCCGGACTGGGCGAAGGAGGCCGACAACCGCCACCATTGGCGGCCTGCACGGATGCGCTGATGCAGGAGGCCAGTCGCCTGGACTGCCGCTTGCGGTCTCGTCGTTTCGTTGCCGCATCCGGCGAGGTGCTTGTCACCGAGCGTATACTCAGAACGGGCGCCCGCGTCAGTGGAAGACGAATGACCCCGCAAGCCAGCTTTAGCGAGTGGGACCTGTGAAGATCTGCCCGAAGCGGGTGATCGAGTCCAGTAACGTATCGGGATCGCACTGGAGATTGCGGAACGCAGCAGGCCCCAGTTCAATTGAGCACGCAACGATATCTGCGCGGCCCGGCGCAGATCGAACGCCGATATCGCGTAGATCGAGTCCGAAACGTCTGTACAGACGTGCAACGGAGCGCGAGACGACGCCGATCACGTGTGTCGCGCCGAACGAGAGGGCGAGCGCCATTGCGTAGGGGAACAAGGACATGCCCGAGGTCGAGCCGGTTCGGTGGTCTGGCAGTCCGGGTCCTGCGAACCGCGACATCTCCCATATCGAACTCGATGACGGCAACAAGCCTGGGCCTGCGAGCTGTGGGAAAACATCACGGAGCAGATAGGGTCCTGTGGTGGGCATCAGACGCGCGCATCCGCAGACCTCGTCGTCGGCGGACAGTGCGACCAGATGGATGGTACTGGCAGCGTCGAATTCATCCCACTCGATTGTGGCATCGTCGGACACGCCAGGTATTTCCCAGTGCAGGCGCTGGACAAAGACCTTGTGGCGAAAGGTGCCGAGATTGCAACGGATATCCAATGGCAGGTCATCAAGCCTGCCGGCAACGATGGATGACATGGGCTCCTCCTGGAGTTAGCCGTTGAGGCGACGCTATCAGCGTGTCTGTGGCCCGGGAACTCGGAGCTTTGGGAGGGTGTTGATGGATGCGCGCGAGCGTGCACGGGCCAACGTCATTTGTATGGTGACGGGCAGGACGTGCGGTGGAACTTCAGGAAAAATGGATTCAGGGTTTTATGATGCCCTGTGCCGTCGCGTGGACGGCTGCTGCCGTTCTGCTTCGGATGTTGAGAGCCGCCATCGCTTCTTCGATGTGGTAGTCAACGGTATAGCGGGAGCGGCCGAGGATCTCGCCAATCTCGGCGGAGGTTTTCCCACGCGCGACCCAGGTGAGGCACTCCAGCTGGCGCGGCGTAAGCAGACGTGCCGCCCTTTTTGAATGTATCAGCGCGAGGCGATGCAGTTCAAAATTGAACTGCGCGCTCATCAGGTAAGCCAGTCGGGAGTTGCCTTTGTCGTTGACGCAATGAAGTGGGCCCGACAGGTTAAACAGCAGAATACTGCCATCGGACTGGTGGACCGGGATACTAAGTCCCGCGGGCAGTCCAGCCTCTCTTGCTTCATCGAGCAGACGACTCTCGGCTTTGCTCAACCCGATGATGTCGTGCCACCGGTAGGGCGCGGACTGCAGGAACGCGGCCCGATGAACGGGATCGGTGGACGCGTAGTCTCGACGCTGGTAGTGCCGCATCCACTCCTGCGGATAGTGCGAGCCGATCATCTCGAGTGCCGTTCGCCGCGTGCAGGCCGAGCGGATCGGCGTAACCCGGCTGATCACATAGTGCGGGAAGCCGAGCCTCCTGGCCGCTCGGCCGAAAGACTCGACGAGGGAATAAACGTCTTTGGCGCGTGCAAGACGCATAACCGGTGCTGGGGCACCAGCGAGCAGAGCATCAGATGTGGATGACGGCCCATGTTGGTCGCGGTTAGAACCGCGTCGAGGGACATGTTTCATGTTCGCTACCCTGGCGTTGCCCGACAGGGACTGGAACTGCGGGCGCCAAATGAGAACGAGGCACGCGCGCAATGACAGTGCGGTCCATGCGGCAGGGGCTTTTGGGAGAGAGGCGGTGAGTCAGATCGCACATGCGATTGCCGAAGGCATCGGCGACGGCCAACCGCGGGCATACTGTGCACCCCGCCCGAGTCAGTTTAGCGGTCATTGTAGTCTGTGGATGGCGGTTCAACGATGCATGTAAGAGATTGAAATCATGTGCACCGTGCAGGGGCAGGTGTGAGGAAGGATGATGGTGTCGATGGGCTAACGGACCAGCAGCGCGGCTGCGGAAAACCCGCCGACGCCGCGTGCAAAGAGCAGGAACGGCCTGCCCGGTACCAGTCCCTGGCACTGGGCAAGATTGATGAACGCGTCGCTGACGGTGACGTGGCCGATGTGGGCAAAATTCGCGGCGAACAGCCGGTCCTGCGGAATCTGAAGCGCATCGAGCAGGCGGCGCCATGCAGGCAGATCCAGATGATGGGGCAGGATACGCTGGATGTCTTCCAGTGCGAGATGTGCCTGCTGGACTGTCTGCCTGATCAGGCTGCGCGCCGCGAAGAAGTGCTGCGCTGCCAGGCGCGGTTCTTCATTTGCCAGGACGCCTCGCCAGCCCTGGCCACTGGCATATGTCGTGATCGCGAGCACGCGGTTGACGGCGGCGCCGCGCTCGATGAATGCGGCGAATGCACCATCACCCAGGATCCCTTGACTTTGCATTAACCGTTCTGATTCGAGAGGCATGACGTCGGCGCCGACAAGCAGGACCCGTTTCATGTAGGGCCGGGAGATGAACATCGCACGAATTACACGCAGTGCGCCAAGGGCGGATGCGCAATGCTGCTGCGCGAACGAGAACGCCTCAGCGTTGGTGAAGCCGAACCGGTCGCAGAGCAGGCCGGGTAGCGACTGCGGCGGTGGCACAATGCTGCCCTGGAGCGTATGCACGTAGACGATGCAGTCGACTTCATCAGGTGCGATACCTGAAGCAGCCAGGAGACGCTGGATCGCGCTGGCCGCGAGTCCGATTGCGGTCTGCCCACCCGCACTGCGGTAGTAACGCATCCCGGCCCGCTCCAGGTTCAGTAGGGTGGTGGTCTTCTGTCCTGTTCGCTTTGCCCAGTTCCGGACGTCGTCGATGTGCGGGGGGAGATGGAAGGCGACGTGCGGTATGCCGAGATCGGGGATCATGAAACAGACTGGATAGCGTTCTGCTGACAGAGGTAGGGGGCGCCGCGAGTCTCCAGCAGCGCAGCGCCCACAAAGCCGCCGATCCCGTAGCCCCATAACAGCATGCGATGTGTCCGGCGGCATGGGGTCCAGTGGGGCGCCTGTGCGAGGCGTACGATGGATTCGGTCGCGCCGAGGTGAATGCAATGTCGATGTTGCGCTCCGGCGTCCTGCTGGCCGACCAGGTTGCAAACTGCGCGCGTGAGCGACGGAATACCCGGGTGCCCGACAACCTCGTCAATTTCACAGTGACGAAGAGCGTGTCGCGCGAGCAGAAACTCGATCATCGATAGCAACGTGAATGTCCGGGCATCGGAGACTCGTGCGACACGACGACTGATGTCAACGGGAACGTGCCGGGCTGCTACATCGAGCAGGTGCAGGCCACCTGTTCCGTAGTCGGTTCGTTCCACGAGCAACGCACCGGCGGCGTCACCGTGCACAATGTCAGGTCCGCATATTCTGGAAAACGGTGGGCACCACTTCTCCGCCGCGACAATCAGTATCGTGTGGACCTGCGGTTCAGCGACGAACAGGTCGGACGCCAGCCGCAATGCTGTGAATGGCGACACGCCATGCTGTTGCGAGACCGAAAAAGGAAAGCACGGTGTGCCGATCCCGGCACACAGCCGTCCGGCAACTGTGGTCGAAACATGTTCATCGAGGCTGCTATGACAGAACACGATGACATCGATTGGGCGCGCGTCCGGCGGCCGGGCGGCGCAGATCGCGTTTGCCAGTTTTGCGGCGAGTCCGGAAAGATCCGTACCGGTTTCGACCGGCACCATGCAGGTCATGTCGGGTGTGGCCACACCGGAATGTACAGGGCGCGAACCACCGGTTTCCTCGCCCGGCCATGCGTCCAGCCAGTGCCCGTAGTCGGGGTGCCAGGATCTCATCCAGGCATCCCAGCCGGGATGTCCTGTTGCGCGTAGTGCCGATTCCATTGCCGTCCATCGGGACAGCGGTATGGCGTCCGGCACCCAGGCCGCAACGGCGGTGATGACGGGCGGGTTCATGCGTCACCCTCGGCCGAGCCGCAGTCGTTGGCGAGATCGCCGGGTAGCAGGTCATACAGTACGCGCCCAAACCGCCATCCACGCATGACGTGGCAATCCCGCTGCAGCCCGATCAGGTGAAAACCGATCCGCTCGAGCAGGCGTCGCGAGCGCGCATTGCAGTCCGCGGCCCATGCCGTAATGCAGTGCAGCCGGTCGGTTTCGAGCACCTCGTGGAGCAGCCTGACGGAGGCAACAAACGTCATGTCCGGGCAGGTGGGCCGCCGGCTGTCGCGCAGTACCCAGAACGAGCCGGTACCGAATGCATGCGTCAGATCGCTGACAGCCACAACGCCGCTTGGAGCTTCATGCCCTGCCGGTCCGAATACGCGCAGGCGGTGCCGGGCGCTTTGCACCATGAGCTGCACGGCAAGCACGGGAAGCGTCTGACGGCCTTGCCCGAAATCGAACCACTGGTTGATGTCCGGTTCGGTGAGCCAGGCAGCGATGTCATTCACATCGTTGCTGCCCGGTTCACGAAGCCAGCATGAGCCGGATCCTCGACCCGTCTGGCCGGGTCCTTCAGTCTGGTGCGCGGATGCCTGTGTCCGCCCTTCGCTGTTCACGGGGAATCTCCTGCTGGTGAACGACTTATGCCGACGCGCTGAACGTGCGTAGCGCCGCCTCGACCTTCATCAACAGCATCGCAAACCAGTGCATCGTCTGGAACCGTGCCGCTGGTGGAAGACCTTCCACGTAGCCATGGCCACCGCAAAGCTGTACCAGCTCCCGCGCAACGTCCGTCGCTTCGGTGGCAACGTGGCGCGCCATCTGCGACACGGCGGCGATCTGCGCCTGCGTATCGTCCGCTGCCACCGACCGGAGAAAGAGGTGGATGGTATGCGCGGACATGAGCATGTCGGCGAGCCGGGTTGCGACAAGCTGATGGGTGACGATCGGCTTGCGAAACGTCTGTCGGGTTACGCTATAGGCGAGCGCGAAGTCAATGCCCTGCTGCACGGCACCGGAAAGCAGCGCTGTGAGGTAGGTTGCTGTATCCGCGAGCCACCGTCGTACCGGATCGCCGCCCTGATTCGCGGCCTGGGGCACCACCAGGAATGGGGCATTGCCCGCACGGGCGGGAGTGCGGGTGATCGTTAGCGCGCCGAGCACGGCAACGGGAGCGGTACCCCGAACGTCCTGTCCTGCAGGCGGTGTCGCCAGCATGAGCTGCGGACGTCCATCGTTCATGCCGACCATTATTGCCGGCGAGGCCGGATGCTGGCGCAGGATCCAGAGGCTCGAAGCGCTCATGTCGGGGATACCCAGCGCAATGGACGTGGTGCCGTCGAAGTAATGCTGGATATCGCGATCGGGTAGCCGGTCAAGTGCATCGTATTCGCGCAGCGTCATCAGTGCGGGGCTGCTGAGCGTCAGCTCGGCCGCGCGCTCCAGCGGACCCGCTGCGAACTGTTCAACGACAAGTGCCAGGTCGTGCCGGCTGATTCCCATGCCTCCCACCTGCTCCGGCAGGATCATGGTCGCGAGGTCGAGCGTCGCAGCGAGCGTGACCGTTTCGCTCCATTGGGCGACGTCTGGGCGGGCGGCCAGCAGTGGTTCAAGGCGCTCGCGCGCAAACTGCCAGGCAGCAGCACGCAACCCCTGCTGGTCGTCGCTGAGTGTCCAGGATGCTGGCGTGAGGTCCGCCACGACGGATTCGCTCGATGGCATGATGATTCTCCGGATCTCGTGGCGTCACACGAGCATTTCGACGGGTTCGGGATGACTGAGGAAATGCAGCGGGCTCGCCGAGCGGCCATACGCACCCGACTGGCTTACCACGACGAAATCGCCAATATGGGCTTCGGGAAGTTCGATGTCGTCCGCCAGACGGTCGAGCGGCGTGCACAGGCACCCCACCACATGGCAGCGTTCGCGTGTCACACCGTCGGGGCGGTTTCCGAGGACGACCGGAAAGTTACGGCGAAGGACCTGACCGAAGTTGCCGGAGGCGGCGAGGTGATGGTGCAGGCCGCCATCCGTGATGACGAATGTTCTGCCGCGCGAGACCTTGTGGTCGATGACCCGGCATACGTAGATTCCCGCCTCGCCTACCAGGTAGCGCCCGAGTTCCAGGACAGGCACGATTCCCGGCAGACGTTCGCCAAGCCGTGGCAGCCAGTCGTGCATTGCCTCGCACACTGCCTTTACATCAAGCGGTGTATCGCCAGGGAAGTAGGGGATGCCAAAACCGCCGCCAAGGTTCACGAACCGCGGCAGTTCGGTCAAACCGCTGGCCAGCTGGAGGACGAGTTCAACACTCTGGCGCTGGGCCTCGATGACCGTTGCTGCAAGCAGGCACTGCGAACCCCAGAAGATGTGAAAGCCGGCGAGTGTGACTTCCCGTGCTTCGAGTTCGCGCAGCAGCGCCGGCACCTGGTCCACATCGACGCCGAACGGCGCCGCACCGCCTCCCATGCGCATGCCGCTCTGTCCAACCTGGAAGTCGGGATTGACGCGGATTGCCACGCTGGGCTGCACGCCCAGTTCCCATCCGAGTGCGGTGACGAGCCGCAACTGGGTTTCCGATTCAACGTGCACGTTTACTCCGCTGGCGACGGCGCGTCGCAGGTCGTCGTGAGACTTGCCTGGCCCGGCAAAGCCGATTGCGGCGGGGGTGGTGCCCGCATCGAGCGCGAGCGCCATCTCTTGTGCCGAGGCGACATCGAAACCGTCGACCCGTGCGGCGAGGTAGTGCACGACGGCGGGCATCGGATTCGCCTTGATCGAGTAATGAAGGTGCATGCCGGAAGGCAGCAGGCTGCGCAGGTCACGGATGCGGGCGTCGATCGCAGACCGATCGTATGCGAAAAACGGTGTGCGCCCGGCACGATCAGCAAGCTGTCTTACGTCTACGCCACCGAACTGCAGCCCCGGAGGCCGCCGGATGAGTGTCAGGCTCACGATGCTTTCTCCCCTGAACCGTGTCCGAGCGAGGCGAATCCAAGCGCGGCAACCCTATTCCGTAGCGCCGCCCTGTCGAACTTGCCGTTGGGATTGCGTGGAATGTCCGTGCAGCTCACGATGTCACGCGGGACCATATAACGTGGCAGGCGCTGCACGCACCAGTTGCGGAGGTCATCGACAGATGAGTCACCAGCCAGGACGACAAGCAGCGCAACCGCTTCGCC
Source organism: Burkholderia gladioli (assembly GCF_000959725.1). NCBI lineage: Bacteria > Pseudomonadati > Pseudomonadota > Betaproteobacteria > Burkholderiales > Burkholderiaceae > Burkholderia > Burkholderia gladioli. The sequence goes on along the minus strand of NZ_CP009323.1, from coordinate 94,759 downwards.
AAGCGCATCATCCGGGATACCGAGCGCGACGGCTTCCACGACGAGGCCGCTTGCGTGAACCGTTTCCTCGATTTCCTCCGGACTGATGCGGTAGCCGGAGCTCTTGATCTGGGCGTCATTGCGGGCGATGAAATAAAGAAAACCTTCGCTGTCGCGCCGCGCGAGGTCGCCAGACCAGACTGCAATATCACGCGGCGCGCCGCCCGGTTTTGCTTCGGGCGACGGGCGGTAGCGTTGCGCGGTCCGCGCGGCGTCGTTCCAGTAGCCGAGTGTGACGCACGCGCCCACGTGCACCAGCTCGCCGGGTTCGTCGGGAGCGCACGGCGTACCGTCCTCATGGACCACCAGGATGCGCGCATTGGGCACAGCGTTACCGATCGAGTCGGGCCGCCGGTCGACCTGTGCGGGATCGAGATAGGTGGAACGGAATGCCTCGGTCAGTCCGTACATCAGGTATGGCGTGGCACGGGGGAAGAGCGTCCTGAGCTTCTGCAGCACGGGCAATGGGAGGCGACCGCCGGTGTTCGCGAAGTAGCGCACCGCATTGCGCGGCCCGTCAGGCCACGTCGCGCCCGCGAGTTGCATCCACAGTGGCGGCACACCGGTGATGGCGGTGACGCGTTCGCGCTCGCACGCGAGGATGGCGTCCTGCGCAGTGAGGTAGTTCAGCAGGACCGCTGTTGCGCCAGCAGACCAGGCCGAGGTGAGCTGGCTCAGGCCCGCATCGAAGCTCAGTGGGAGAAGCGCGAGGATGCGGTCAGACGGCTCGTGACGCAGATACTCCGCTACGCTCCAGGCGCCCTCAAGCAGGTTCCGGTGACTGAGCATCACGCCCTTGGGCAGGCCCGTCGAGCCGGAGGTATAGAGAAGGGCGGCAAGGTCGGTGTCAATGCATGGCGTGGACGGTGCCGGAATCGAGGCATTGCCGGGGGCCGCGGTGTTCCGGTCCGGCCAGCGGTGGACCATGACCGTTCCTGTGCAGAAGAGGGCCGGGTCAGGCGCATCTACCACGATCAGATCGGATACGGGTGCAAGGCCGTCCGCAGCCTGGGACCGCGCGCGAAATGCGGAGGTCACCAGACACCGGGCGCCGCTGTCGCGAAGCACGTGGGCCACCTGGTTCGGTTTCAGGAGCGGATTGACCGGGACGAACACGCAACCCGCGGCGCAGGCGCCGAGCATCGAAACGACGGTCTCGATACGCTTGTCGAGAAAGATTGCAACGCGCTCCCCCGCAGCGATGCCAAATGAGGATAGAGCCTCCCCGAGCGCGTGGCTCCTCTTAAGCAGTTCGAGGTAGGAGACGCGGACATCGCCGCACACGAGCGCCTGCGCATCAGGTGAACGGCGCGCTGCTGACTGCACAAGATCAAGGAGGTTTCGCATGGCCGGATCGCTATGAAGTTCTGGGTCAATGGCGGATCACCATCGCGCCAAAGCAGCCGGCAAGTCCGCTGGAGAACAGCAGCGAGTGCGAGCCCGGTTGCGCGCGCGGCGCGGTGTGGAAGTTGATGAACGGGTCGGCACCGAACACGTGGCCGAGGCGTGCGAAATTCGCCGTGAAAAGGCGCTCCTGGGGTACGGACAGCATGGTCATGAGGCGCTGCCAGCCGGGAAGGTTGACGTGGTGAGGCAGGACATGGACGAGTTCATTGCCTGTGAGACCTGCCTGTCGAAGTGCCGCACGCATCGTCGTGAATGCCGACCAGTAGTAACGGTCATCCGGCACGGGCTGCAACTCGTCGTCGGTGCCGCGGAAGTAGCGCCCGTCCGTATAGAGATGCAGCCCCACGATGCAGTTGCGGTCCGCACCGCGCTCCAGCAGGATTGCGCACGCCCCATCGCTATGCAGCGCGAGGTCCTGGATGGCGCGCAGATGATCGCAGCCCGAGCCCATCACATCCGCGCAGACAACGATCGCCCGCTGGATGGGGCGACCGGCGATGGTGAGCACGCGCAACACACGGATGGCGGCCATCGGCGAGACGCAGTTTTGCTGCATCACCGCGAATGCGAGTGCGCGGTCCAGTCCCATACGGGACTGGATGAACGCCGCAGTACCGGCAGGCGGTGCGAGGACGCTGCTCCGGATTGTGTGGGTGTAGATAAGCGCATCGATGCTTGCCGGTGTCGTGCCGGTATCCTCGAGCAGGGTGGAAATCGCCTCGCACGCGAATGTGACGGGTGGTCCCGCTGCAGCATCGTGGAACTGCTGTACGCCATTGCGCAGCAGCGCGCTCGCGCGCCCTTCGGGAAATCCGCAGCGACGGGCCCAGGTGTTTGCATCGACTGTCCGGGCCGGAAAGCTGGTTGCGATGCCGGACAGCGATAACATGGAAGTGGTTGCGGGCGCAGTCATGGCTGCCTCACGCGGTATTCGAGGATGGCGCAGGCGGCCTGTCCCTGAAAGCCGGCCGACCAGAGCAGAATGCGTTGTCCGTCCGACGGAGCAACCGATTGCAGCAACATGTGGAGCTGCGCCGGCGTGTCTGCGGCGCACAGGTACCCAATGTCGCCCGGGTCGGGGTACCACATTCGCGATGCAGGCAATTGGGCCTGTGCGGTGACGTCGCACGCCAGGGTTGTGTTGATGCGCGGCGGCACGATCCAGTCGATTGCCGTGGGTTTCAGGCCTGCCTGCGTGCACGTCTGCCCGATCACCTCCACCACGACGGTTTCGTCGATGCATATGTCGGCGGGCGCGACGGGAACCGAAGGCGTGCATACGTTGACGCTGAGCACCTGCCATCCGGGACCGGCGTGACGCCGGATCACTACGGCAGCCGCACCGTCGCCCAGTGCCGTTAGCGATCCGGCCCGCCGCGAGAACGGCGGCAGCCAGCGTTCAGCGCCCACGATCAGTGCACAGCGCGTGTGATCGTCACTGGCCATCATGTCGGCCACCATCTGCAGCGCAAGAAAGAAGGACATGCCCTGGAGCTGTCCAATCGCGAACGGCACGCCCGTCGATCCCAGTTCGCTATGCAGGCGACCCGCGCACGAGAGCGCGAGGTCGTGCTCGAAACTAGTCGCGCAGACGATGACCTGGTCCAGCACGAGGTTGTCCTTCCCGCGGCACCGCCGGATAGCCTCCCCGGCGACCGTTGATGCCATTTCCGAGAGGCAAAGGCGTGGCTCACAGGCGACGCGCACGGGCATTGAGGCATGCACTGATCCCGACGGATGACTGACGTGGGCAGGGCCCGCCACTTCGCCGCTCCAGCGCAGCGTATCGGCATAGACTGATCGCATGATGGTTTCCCGCGCGCATGAAGGTGTAGCCGCTGGCTGCTGTAACACTACGTCCGGCCGCACGCGTGCCTGTGGGATGTAGCGTGCCGTGGCCGCGATGCATGCCTGCCCGCGAACGGGGTCAGTTGCGACGGACATGGGATTCCACGAAGGAGACAAGGTTGCCGAAGCGCAGGAACAGATCGGCAGAGAGGTCTTCCGGCGCGAGCGTGAAGCCGAAACGCTGTTCGAGCTGAAGAAGCAGGTCTGTCATGTTCATGGAGTCGACACCAACGTCGAACAGGTTCGTGTCGTCCGCGATCAGGGCCGCAGCCATGGTGCTGCCGATGGCTGATAGCAGGCATGACCGGATGGTGGCTGAGATTTCCTCGCGCCCGGGGCCGTGCGTGTTATGCGTCGTCATGGGGTGACTCCTGCCCGGATCTGTGGGCGTTGGCTATGTCAGGCGATAAGATGGTGATGAGTCAGGCGTGGTGGGACACTGCACGAGGCACGACCGTGACGTCCCACGGACGTGACGCTGATCGCTGCGCGGCCCGTGCGACCATGAGCCGCTGCAGGTCGCCGGTACCTTCCATGATGTCGAACGCCCTGGCGTCCCGGTAGCCCTGCTCAAGTGACGGACAGGCGGCGATGCCGTCGAGACCGGCGAGGTCTATTGCAGCGCGCGTCACCCGTGCAGCCACGCGCGAGGCAAACGCCTTGGTCATGGAGGAATCCATTGACGTTGCTATGCCGCGATCTGCTTTCCAGGCCGTGCAGTGACAGAGCAGCCATGCGGCCGCAATCTGGCGGTCGATGTCGAGCAGGGACGCTTCCACGCCGGCTACGCCCTGGTGCCTGTCCGCGGGCGTGCCGCCCGCATCTAGCCACGCCGCAAGGTCCGCGCGCACCCGCCTGCAGCTACCGACCATGACGGCGGAAAGCAGGGGCCTGAAGTAGTCCCAGGAGCGCTGCGCACCCGAGAAAGCGTCGTCGAGCGGCTTTTCGTCGCCACGGGCAAGCAGCGCATCGTCGGTGACCTCGCAGTCGGTGTAGGAGAGCACGGCAAGCTGGGTCGCACGCAGGCCTGCCATCCGCTCGATGCGCGACACTTCGAATCCGGGTGTATTGCTCTCTACCAGGAATGCGCGGATACCGTAGCGGCCCATCTGCCGGTTGATCGTTGCAAACGTGATGGCGCAGTCGGCGCGCGCGCCGTTCGTGATAAAGCACTTTGTGCCGTTCAGAACCCAGCCGCGACCGGTCTTCCTTGCACTGGTACGCATGGCAGTCGCGTCGGAACCATAGTCCGGCTCGGTGATAGCGAAGGCGCCCCAGCGCGGTGTGCCCGACTGGAATTGCAGGAAGAACCGGGCCTGCTGTTGCGTCGAGGCGAGCGCACCAACAGGCGGCATGGCGAGACCCGGGCCCGGTAAAGCAAGGGCGAGGCTTGCGTCGGCTTCCCCGAGGCAGGCCATCAACGTTGCCTGCGCCACGAGGGACTGCAGGGCCAGACAACCGCCGTACTGGATGGGTACAAGGTTCATGTTGAGGGCGCTGACGTCATCCGCACGCCAGGGCGGACCGACAATCTGTCCGGTTGCATCCGATTCGAGGCTGACATCGCGGATACGCCTGGCAAGCAGATCAAGATCGAGTCCACGCTCGGCGAGCGCTGCAGCGATATCGTCGATCGTGTAAACCTGCTGCGAGCTCTGTTCATGCCGCGTCATGTCGCCTTCTCCCGAGCGGGCGCATCTGCGCCCTGGACCAACATTCACGCCAACCCACGGATGATGTGTGCGTGTCGTCTGGCAATGAGCGTAGGCATTGGGACGGGTAGTCGTCACCTCCGAACATTGGGAGGTGTTGTATCGGAGGGCGTCGGCGGCGGCGTCATCGTGGTCACGCGACACGGATGACCGATAATGATGTCCGGATCGAACGATGATGGCTAACTACGGGTGTGACGTATGGCAGCGCGAAAACAGGCGACAGAGAAAAAACCGTTGCTGAAGCGAGACAAGCGGGGGCCCCGCACGACCAAGCGGGGAGACCAGGTGGCCGAACTTATCAAGACGTGGATTACCGATGGAAAGGTGCGCCCCGGTGTGCGACTGAACAAGGAGGCCGAGCTCCAGGACATATTCAACGTCAGCCGCGGCTCGATGCGCGATGCCCTCAAGGCACTGGAGGTGCAGGGACTTGTGCGTCTGAGTACGGGACCGGACGGTGGCGCGACGATTACGCGAGTGCCGCTTGCCCGTGCATTTCAGGCATTACAGAACTACCTGTTTTTCGAGAGCATCAGTCTCGAAGATATCTACGCCGTGCGGCGCGTGCTGGAGCCGCTACTTGCAGCAGGGGCGGTCGAGCATCTGACGGAGGCCGACCTGGGAGCGCTCGAGCGTAGCGTGGAAGTGTGCGAGCCGTTTGTCGCAAGCCATGACCATGCGCTTGACCAGCGCCATGAGGACATCCACTTTCATGACGTGCTCGCCGCGGCAAATCCCAACGCGTTCCTTCGCTGCGTATGCCAGATCATCAACCAGATGCTGCACAGCCTGGTGATCGTGGCTGGCAACGTGACTCAGGAGGATTATCAGGCGTTCGGGCGGCAGACCGTCGCTGCCCATCGAGCGATTCTGGATGCCGCGAAGAGGCGCGACGCCGCCGCGGTGGAGCAGCTCATGGCGGCGCACATGGAAGAGGCGGAAGCGCAATTGCGCAAGGTGCACGCGGCCTTGCGCCAGAAGCTGGTACTGGATTCGGACCTTGGCCTGCACGTGCGGAGTAAGGGAGGTTCGTGATAAGGCGTCCGGCCCGGTGTTCTACAGGTCCGGACATTCGTTCTGACAGATAGCTTCAACGTGGTGTGCCGCTTGCAATGGATGAGGAAAGCGCACGTGTGAGCTCAGTCAACGGCGCGCGTCCGAGGGCAAGCTCGAGGATGTGGCTGGCCCAGAGCACAAGGGCATCCGCATGACGGCCGCCAACGATCTGTATGCCGACCGGCAGTCCTTCCGAAGTCGCTCCTGCATAGACGCTTGCAGCGGGAAGGCCCAGCTGGTTGCACCATGCGGTGAAGTGGGGAAACAGTTCATCGCTGGCTGGGCGTTCCGCAAGGGGCATGGCCACACGGGGATACACGGGACAGATGACAAGGTCGTACCGCTCGAAGAATGCGTTGACGGTGGCGCCCAGTTCGCCTCTCTCGATGAGTGCCCCGAGCAACGCCTGGCGCGATATTGCAGCGCCCGCATTGGAGTAGGCCTGTAATGACGAATCGAGCGCCGCGCCGCCGTCAGGCATGCCTTCGGTGAGCTGGTGGCAGCAGGCCGGCCAGAGGATGGCGTGGATGGCGTTACAGCGAGCGATACCCGGCGGGTCTTCCGGATGGACCCTGGTGCCAAGGTCACGGAATGTGTCGGCCGCACGCACGACCGCGTCGTGGACTGCGGTTTCGGGCGTGACAGCGAGCCCCAACGATGGACTATACGCTATGCGTACCCCACCCGGTGCTGGCTTGCACTTCAGACCAAGTTCATAGTCGCTGGCGTCGAATGGCAACGCGTACCAGTCGCGACTGTCAGGACGGCTGATGACGGTCAGGGTGCGGGCTGCATCCGCCACGCAGCGGGTCACGGGACCAACATGGCTTAGTAACCCAAACGGCCCGCGGGGTGCATGCGGGACACGACCGAAGCTTGGCTTGAAGCCGAACGTGCCGGTGAAGGCGGCTGGAATCCGGATTGACCCGCCGCCGTCAGTGCCAATCGCGACCGGCGCCATACCGAGGGAGACCGCCGCTGCGGCGCCGCCACTGCTGCCGCCGGGGGTCCGTTGCGTGTCCCAGGGATTGCGCGTGACGCCGGTCAACGGGCTGTCGGTGACGATCTTGTGGGCGAACTCAGGCAGGGTGGTCTTCGCGAAGCAGATGGCGCCAGACTCGCGAAGCCTCGCCACGCACGGGCTGTCGTGGCGCGCCGGGGTTTCGTCCGTGGCCCGTGAGCCGTACCGTGTAGCAAGTCCGCCGACCGCGACGTTGTCCTTGACGCTGATCGGCACACCGTCCAGCGGCCCGAGCGCGCGCCTGTGTTGCCATCGTGTCTCGGACGCACGCGCCATGTCGAGTGCATCCGCGGCTATCTGGCAGAAGGCATTCACGGCGGGGTCAAGCTGTTCTATGCGCAGGAGCACGGCCTGCATGACTTCCACGGGGGAGGCGCCCCTCGTCTCGTAAAGAATATGAAGTTCCTGTGCTGTCAGATCGCAGATGTCACTGCCCATGTCGTCTCCACATTAATCATCATAAATTACCTTAGGCGTCACGCTTGTCCGTGTCAAGAATCGATGGGGAATTGATATTCAGGGTAAACGAGCGATCTTCCGACGTTGACATACCCATACTGTCGACGTAAATTTATGATCATAAATGCGCCAACACCCTGGCGGCGAAGCAGTAGTCTCGGCTCAGGACATGACGTGAGTTTGACGGACGTCGCAGTGCGCCGTCACCAAGCATTCCGTAGGAGTTGTCGTCCGATCAGGACGCAGGTTGCAGTACAGGCAAAGCGCCAGGTATGGCGTTGTCTGCGGCTGGCTTTGAGACTCAGGAAATCTTAGTTTATTCCTGAGCGAGTTTCTCTGCGCTGGCGAGGAGAACTCGCTTCTTTTCCTTGCTCAGCCTGCCGGCGATTGCCAGCAGGTTCGCGAGCAGGTCGTCGTCCTCGTAGAGGAAGCCCGTGGGGACAAGGAGTGCTCGCGCCAGACGCTGGCTGGTCTGTATCGCCGGGGTGTGTTTGCCCTTTTCGTACTGGTTGACGCGGGTACTGGCCGAGAATTCGTCAATACCCGCCTGGATGCCAAGTTGCTCCTGGGTGAAGCCCGAGCGCAGTCGCGCCTGTTTCAGGCGTCGGGGGAAGACGGCATCAGAAGTGGGTGTATCGCGCGGCATCCGGCGAGTTTCCCGGATTCGCTCAGGAATTTTACTAAGTAATTCTTAGTCGAAAGACTAAACATTACTTGGTTTTCTGGTCCTGGAGGATAGTGATAGTGTCAGCGTCTCGGCATTCGCAAGGAGAATCTTTTTCTTGGCACGCGTGAGCGGAGCCGCAGTTGCGAGAAGGGCTGCAAGCAGATCGTCCTCCTCGTAAAGGAACGACGTCGGGACGTGCAGTGTTCTCGCCAGGCGTTGCCCCATCACGAGGTGGGGCAGGTGCTTGCCTCTTTCGTACTGGTTGATGCGGGCACTGGCGGAGAATTCGTCGATTCCTGCATTAATGCCGAGCTGCTCCTGGGTCAGGCCCGAGCGTATCCGTGCCTCTTTCAGGCGTTTTGCAAAAACGGAGGATGTCGTGTGTTTATCCGGCATCCTCTGAGTCTCTGGGAATTGCTTGCCATTTTTACTAAGATTTTCTTAGTCTTCTTCCTAAGAAACTCTTTGCCTTGAGGGGCGGGGGAGCTGAAATGCGGTTCGTTTGCAGATTGCACGTAAGGGGGCGAGAGCTCCGCAGACATGAACACGGGGACTTGCTCATATGACGACGATTCTCAACATTCTGGGTTACGTGAGCATCCTGATGCTGGTGGCGCTTGGGCTCGCGATCGTCTTCGGCATGATGGACATTGTGAATCTGGCACATGCGGAGTGGGTCACGATCGGCGCATACGCGCTCGCAGTCGCGCAGGCGGCTGGCGGAAAGCAGGCCTTCTGGCTTGCCCTGCTGGTGGCACCGGCTGTCGGGGCGCTCCTCGGATGGTGCCTCGAACGTTTCATCATCCGGGTGCTCTACGACCGGCCGCTGGACACACTCCTCGCAACCTATGCGATCAGCCTGATCCTGCAGAAGGCACTGGAGCTCATCTTCGGTACCCAGCCAATGCTCGTGTATGCCCCACTCGACGGAGCGGTTCAGGTCCCCGGCGGTAGCTATCCGGCCTACCGGATCTTCGTGATTGCTGTTGCGCTGACGGTCACCGCAGGGTGCTGGCTGCTATTCGCCCGTACGCGCTTTGGTACGCAACTGCGTGCCGTGATCCAGCACCCGGCGATGGCCGAGGCCACCGGCATCGACACCCGGCGCCTGAATCGCATTGCCTTCTGCGGCGGTGCGGCGCTTGCCTCGCTCGCCGGCGTGCTCGTCGCGCCCATGGTTTCGGTGGAGTCGCATCTGGGCGTCTCGTATCTCGCCAAGGCGTTCCTCGTGATCGTACTGGGCGGCATCGGATCGATCGCGGGCAGCATCCTGGGCAGCGTAGTCATCGGCACGGCCGAAACGCTGCTGGGCTATCGCGTCGATCCCTCACTCGCTTCTGCACTGGTGCTGGTCCTCTCCATTGTGGTCATCCGGTTCAGGCCGCAAGGGCTGATTCCGGGATTCAGTGCGGCGCATCAGCTTCTCGGCAAAGGATAAAGCGTATGTCTGGAAAACATACAGGCCGCCTGCGGCTATGGTTCTCACAACCGGTTTTCAGCCCCCGGGATGTTCCGCCCCTGCTGATGTGGGGCGCAGCGGTGGCAACTGTTGTGATCGTGCCTTTTTTTGCCGGTCCCTGGCTGCTGTCGATGGTGCGCGATGCGCTGGTGATGGGAATTCTCGCATTGAGCTATGACCTGCTCTGGGGACGGGCCGGAGTACTCACGCTCGGGCATACGACGTTCCTGGGTCTCGGCGCTTACGGATTTGCCGTCACGACCGTCCAGTTCGGACAGGCTCCTCTGATGGGGCTCGCGGCCGGCATGTTCTGCGCTGTGGCTGTCGCCGCCGTGATTGGCTATTTCCTGCTCTTTGCCGGAGTAAGGCTTCACTTCTTTGCGATCATCAGCCTGGCCGTGCTGATCGTCGCACAGCAGCTCGCTGTCAGCTGGCAGTCGGTCACAGGAGGAGATACGGGCATCCTGGCCATCCCCGGACTGTCGTTCGGCGTGGGCAGCCACACGTTCGACCTGGGCGGCCCGAGCGCATCCTGGTACACGGTGGCCGTCTTTCTGCTTGCCGCGACAGGCCTGGTGTGGCTTGTGTGCCGCAGTCGCTACGGCAAGGTGCTCGATGCGATCGCCACCAACGAATGGCGGGCAAAGGCGTGCGGCTATCACACGTCGTTTCACCTGCTGCTCGTCTTCGTCGCGTCGGCAGTACTTGCGGCGATAGCGGGCGCGTTGATGGCGGCCTGCTCGGGTGTGGTGGCACCGGACGTGTTCTCGCCGCTGCTTGCCACCGAGGTCATTCTCTGGGTGGCGATCGGCGGCCGGGGAAGAACCGTTGGACCCGTTGTCGCCGCCGTCGTTCTGACACTCCTCAGGCAGACCGTCTCCAGCTACAGCACGGACGGCTGGCCCCTGATCCTGGGTGGCCTGTTTCTCGGCTGTGTGCTCTTCATGCCGAACGGACTGCGACTCCATGGATTGGTGGAGGCCGCGCGCCGCGTTGCCCGAACGCCATGGAGCAGACCACTGGTTCATCGTGCGGACCATGCACAGGAGGAACGGTAATGGACACCCAGTTTCTTCAGGGCACAGGCCTCTCTCGCGCATTCGGTGGAGTAAACGCCGTGGCCGGTGTGGACATCACGATTGCGCCACATGACCTGCTGTGCGTGATCGGCCCGAACGGCGCGGGCAAGAGCACGCTTGTTGGCCTGCTCTCAGGCGCGATTGCCCCCGGTTCCGGCGAACTGTATCTCGATGGCGAACGGATGAGGGGCCGCCCGATGCACGCCTTTTGCCGGCGCGGCGTGGTGCGCAAGTTTCAGGGGACCAACACCTTCCTCACGATGACGGTGCGCGACAACCTCGCGGTGGCCGGTCTGGGCGTTGCGGCTCACCGGGCTTCGCCGATGCCCGATCCTGACGCGGTGTTGGAGGAGATTGGGCTCACCGGGCAGGCGGGCGAGCTCGCCTCGCATCTGCCGCACGGCGAGCGGCAGTGGCTCGAAATCGGCATGGCGATCATGTGCCAGCCCGCATTGCTGCTCCTCGACGAACCCGCAGCCGGTCTGTCCGCGAAGGACTCGCAGCGGCTGGTGCGCCTCATCCACCGGCTACGGGAGCGGTGCGCGGTGCTCGCCATCGAACACGACCTGGGCTTCGTGCAATCTCTCGCGTGTGAGACATGGGTCATGCATCGGGGAGAGGTGGTTCGAAGGGGATCGTATGCGGAGATCGCGAACGACGAGGAGATCCGCCGCATCTATCTGGGGCGGGGGGCGACACATGCTGCGCATTGAAAACCTGTGCGCCGGATACGGCGACGTGGATGTGGTTCACAACCTCACGCTGGACGTACTGCCGAACGAGGTGGTCGGTGTGCTTGGGTGCAACGGTGCCGGCAAGACTACCCTGGTGAAGGCGCTCATGGGGTTGCTGCCGCGTGTGAGTGGGCAGGTGTCCTTCCTCGGGCAGCCGGTCAGGGGCCTGCGCACGCACGAGATTGCACGCCGGGGCATCGGACTTGTGCCGCAGGGACGCTGGATCTTTCCGAAACTGACCGTGCGGGAGAACCTGCTGATCGGCACGCAGGCCGCCGGTGGGGCGGACATCATCGACGAGGTATTCGATTACTTCCCGGTGCTCGGGTCGCGTCTGTCGCAGCAGGGCGGCACGCTCTCGGGTGGTGAGCAGCAGGTCCTCGCCATCGCACGCACCCTGTGCGGCCGTCCAAAACTGCTCCTGCTGGATGAGCCGTCCGATGGCGTGCAGCCTAACCTGGTCGAGCGTATCGGCGAAGTGATTCCGGAACTGTGCCGCCGCTCGAAGCTGGCGGTGCTCCTTGTCGAACAGAATCTCGATCTCGTCCTTCAGAGCGCGCAGCGTTGCATCGTGCTCAGCAATGGTCGCCTCGTGCATGCCGGCGCCGTCGAACCGCAACCGGGCGACCGAGGCGAACACCCGCTCGCGCGCTATCTCTCTCCGGCTGCGGAGCCTGCGCCGGACTTGCCTCATGAAAGCATCCAGTGAAACCCAGCGATATCAAGTGAGAAAACGCATGAACCGTCGTGACTTTTCCCGAAGCGTGCTGCTTGGTGCGGCCGCGTCCCTTGCAGCGTCGGCTGTCTCTCCGTTCGCACGTGGAGCGGAGCCATTGAAGATCGGGCTGCTCGCACCGCTCAGCGGTCCGCTGACGCGTGTGGGCCAGACCAACCGCAACTGTGCCGCGCTGGCAGTGGGCGAGATTAATGCGGCGGGCGGGCTGCTTGGCCGGCCGCTGCAGCTGAGTGTTGAGGACACGCAGATGTCCACGGCCGTGACACTGGAGAAGGCACGGCAACTTTTCATGCGTGACGATGTCGCGATGATCACGGGTATGGTGCTGCCGTCCGAGCGCGAAGCGGCGCTGCAGGCGTCAAGGGCGGCGCGAAAGCTCATCGTCTATCCGAACTTCGACGAAGGACGATGCGACCCGCAACTGCTCACGACCGGGCTGGCTGCGAGCCAGCGGATCGAGCCGCTCATTGCTTGGCTCATGCGTGACGGTGGACGGTCCGTCTGTGCAGTCGTCTCGGACATCGGCAGCAACCGGAAGGTGCTGATCCCGCAGCTGCAGGCGGCGGTGGCCCGCCATGGCGGGAAGTTCCTCGACGTCTACTGGCTGCCCTTCGGCACGCGCGACTACGGTGCGGTCCTGCAACGGGTCGCCAGTTCGAATCCGCAGATCGTGTGGCACAGCATCGGGGACGACCCGGTGACGTTCGTGAAGCAGTACCGGTCGTTCGCGATGAAACCGCAACTGGTGACGGACATTGCGCACGAGTCCCTCTCGATCGCAACCACGGGGGCATCGACCGGCACGATCGGCGTGTCGTCATACTTCATGAGCCTCGGTAACCCGGAAAACCAGGCGTTTCTCACGCGCTATACGGAGCATTACGCCGATGCCCGCGATCCCCGCCTTGGCCGCTATGCCGTGGTGTTGCCGCATGGCGAGAACACGTATGCCGGCATTCGTCTTTTCGCCGAGGCCGTCGGGTCGGCGGGTAGTGTCGACGCCGGCCGCGTCAGGGCTGCGTTGGCCGCCGTCTCCGTTGCCCTGCCGCGTGGCAAAACGGGGGTGAGTCACGACGGCGGTCATGTGCTCTGCCAGACACGGATCGGTCAGGCGCTCGCCGACAACAGCTTTTCGATCCTGGCATCCACCGGCCCGGTAACGCCGGTTTGTGAAGGATAGGCGTGGCCTCATCACCCTGCGAAAGGGTGCGTGCTAATAGATAAGGACTACATAATGAGTGAAATTGTCATGCTGGGTGCGAATCAGATGGTGGTCGGGTTCAGGCAGCGCACGCTCTCTCCCGTCGAGGTCATGTGCGCGGTACTGGACCGCATCACGAAGCTCGATCCGGTTGTCAACGCGTTCTGCGCCCTGGACGAGGAAGGGGCGATGTCGGCCGCCGGGGAGGCCGAGCGGCGGTGGATGCGCGGCGAGCCGTGCGGTCCGCTTGATGGCGTACCGGTATCGGTCAAGGATCTCGTCGCCGTAGCAGGTCTTCCAACACGGCATGGGTCATGGACCACTTCCCCAGACCGCGAAGACGCCGATGCGCCGGCCGTGGCGCGCCTGCGGCGCGCGGGCGCCATACCGTTCGGCAAAACAACGACTTCCGAGTTCGGCAACAAGATCGTCACCGACTGTCTGTTGACAGGTGCGACGCGCAATCCGTGGGATACGCGGCTTTCGCCGGGAGGCAGCAGCGGGGGATCGGCGGTCGCGGTTGCGCTGGGCATGGGCCCGCTGTCGCTAGCGACCGACGGCGGCGGGTCGATCCGGATTCCCGCCTGCTGGAGCGGCGTGGTCGGGTTCAAGCCCACGTTCGGGCTCGTACCGGCCGGTTCAGCAACGTCATGGACGGCTCTGTCAACGCAGGGGCCGATGGCACGGAACGTACACGACGCAGCGCTGATGCTTGATGCAATGACTCACGAGAGCATCGCAGGACGCTCGGCAACGGTGGCCTCGTCCGGATACTCCAGTGCGCTTGACGACGGCATCGCGGGTCTGCGCATAGCGTATTGCGCGTCCCCGGCGGGTATATCCGTGACCTCGCGCATTGCAGAACGTGTCGGGAGGGAAGTCAGCACATTCGCGGCACTCGGCACGCGGGTGGCCGAGACTGAAGTCGCACCGCTTGCAGAATTCTACGGGGACGGACGCATGCATTCGATCCAATGGTCTGTGTTCTTCGCGCAGCGCGTCCGGCACATGGAAGAGGCGGACAGGACAGTGCTCGATCCCGACCTGAAGGCACTGGCGAATGCTGGCGCACAGGTGGACACCGCGACCTTCGCCGACGCGCTGTTTGCCCGTCATGCGTTCAGGGCATCAATGGAGACATTCTTCGAGCATCACGACCTGCTGCTCACGCCGACGTTTCATTGCGGCCCACCACCGGTTCCCGGGCTGCCGGCCCATCTGCGTCACGCGCCCGTCCTGACGGCGTGGTGCAACCAGGCCGGACTGCCCGCGATATCGGTGCCTTGCGGATTCGCCGATGATCTGCCTGTCGGTTTGCAGATCATCGGCCCCCGAGGCAGCGATGCGCTGATACTGCGCGCAGCGCGCGCTTACGAGCTGGCGAGGGGAGATTTTCCGGCACCGGCAGGGGAACTGCAGCTTCCGGGTGACATGGAGATCGCGCCATGAACGTCCAGATTACGCGGATCGTGATCCATCTTGTTGAGCGGTGCGCGGAATTCGGTGCAGCCGTGACACCTCCGCATCGTCAGGTCGTTGCCGCTGCCGTGCTGAAGCCGGCGGACCTGGATGTCGATGGTGAGCTCGAGGCGCTGTATGCGGCGGGCGCGGAGCTCGGCCGGATGCTCACCGGACGGGCGCTGCTCGCGCTCGGTTGCGCGGGGGAAGACATCCAGGGTTACGGGAAAGCGGCGCTCGCGGGTACAGGCGTGCCGCTTGAGTGGGGCGCAGCGCTTCTGCATCCGCGACTCGGCAAGGCGGTGCGCGACTGCCTGCCTGGCGCGTCCTCGATCATGCCGTCCGTAACGAAGCGCGGGCCGCCTGGTGCGTGCATCGACGTTCCGCTGCACAGCGTTACGGACATGTGGAGCTTCGACCACTTCGACACGATATCGCTCTGCGTACCTGATTCGCCGGCCCCGCACGAACTGCTGGTCGCCGTTGCGCTGGCCGACCGAGGAAGGCCGCTCGCGCGCGTCAGGCCGGGGTGACGCGCGACGAGACATCGCGCCGTCAGCAAGGCGAGCGTCAGAAGAACACTCACAAACGATAAAAGGGGAAATCATGCGCAGGCATGTGCGGGGAATATGCAGCAAAGGTCTTGCAGCGCTGTCGTTGTGCCTGGCAGTGGGCATGGTGCATGCCCAGTCGTCAGTGTCTCTTTACGGTCTGGCCGATGCATTTGCCGGGGTGGTGCGTACGCCCGGCTCGGCGGGCAACGCGTGGGAGGTGGGCTCGGGAGGGCTATCGACGTCGTATTGGGGCATATCGGGCGCCGAGGATCTGGGCGGTGGCATGAAGGCTATCTTCACGCTCGAGAGTTTTTACCGGATCAACGGTGGCCAGTCAGGCGCGTTCTACGGGCAGTCCTTCTTCGGGCGAAGGGCGTTCGTCGGTTTGAGCGGGCAATTCGGTCAGCTGACCCTCGGGCGTAATGATTCCCTGCTGTTCGTGTCCACGCTGCTGTTCAACCCGTTCGGCAACTCGTTTGTCTTCTCGCCCATGGTGGTCCACACATTTCTGGGTTCCGCGATGGGTGCTGCGTCGGTGCAAAGCGATACGGCGATCGATGATTCGATCGTCTACCAGTCGCCGGAGGTTGGCGGTCTGACGGGAAGTCTGCTGTACAGCAATGCGGGCGTCGCGGGGCATGCAGGGCAGGCGAACTACAGCGCGAACGTGCTTTACTTCGCGGGGCCGTTTTCCGCAACCGCAGCAGTCCAGAGCCTCCACACGGCGTCGCTTTTTCTGAATGGCGCCACGGAACAGACGGCGTGGCTCGTCGGAGCCGCGTATCGTCTGCAGGCGGTAAAGCTCTATTTCGAGTACGAGCGTGTGACCAACAACAATGAGCTTACCGACGATACCGTTCAGGTAGGCGCCAGCGCGCAGGTCGGAACGGGCAGCGTGCTGGTGTCCTGGGCGGGGACGCTCCGGCGGCCTGTAGAGGGCGCGGACGTCCGCTGGTCGACTGTGGTGCTCGGATACGACTACCCGCTCTCGAAACGCACGGACGTCTATGCAGCGTGGCGGTACGACACCATGACCAGCGTGTCGTCAGGCAACAGCCTGGGTGCGGGTATCAGGATGAGGTTCTAGCCGGCCTGATCTGGCAGGTTTGCATGGTCGGAAGAGCCAGATTGCCGCAGGGTCGTATGCCGGTGGCGACATTCGATGGGTCGGCACATCGGGGTCCTCCAGTACGCGGCAGACGATGTCGCGGTTTCAGGCACCGCGTCGCCTTCGTGGCACGAGGGCGGTGGAGGGTGACGAAAAGCCGATGAAACGCATGCCGTGCAGCGAACGCGCCGGGAACCAGGGCACGCCCGGCCACGAGACGTCGCCGGCGAATTTTGTCCAGGGTACGTACGCCTGGATCGCCCCGGATGAACCCGCTTCAACGGCTCCGTGGGTCTGCGACGCGGGCCCGCCTGTAGCGGTATTCATGGGTTCCACGCCGCTCACTCGCCTGCCGGGGTAAGAATGCGTCAGGTGTCGTTGCCCTCGTTGTTGCTTCCTGGAACACACCCGATCAGGCCAAACATGGCCTGGAATTCGTACCCGCAGGCTTCGCACACATACTCCTGATAGATCGTGTACGCGCCTACAGCACACGCGCCCATCGTCACGCTCAACGAGTTGCAGGATGGGCAGCGCACGACGCCATCCTCAACGGTACGCGTTCGCCAGTCATCGGAAGACAGCACGACCGTCTCTCCTGGTTGACGCGACGGGTACCACCTTTGCGGGACCACCACCGTACGTCAGGTGTTGACCATTCTACGCTTCCCGTTCGTGAGATTGACCGCAGTAATCACCGCCGTCGACCGGTGATACGTGTTGCCTCTCTGTATGTCGTTCGCACCGTCCGACGGGAGCTTCCCGTCGACAAGACGGGTTGGACGTGGGACCCCACCGCTGCTTGAATGCCCCCATGTACCGGCAACGCCAGGCCGGAATTTTTTGGGGAAGGCATGTCAACTACGAACAGCGAAGCGCACTGGATCCTGCGCCGCCGCCAGGTCGAAGAGAGAACGGGGCTGTCGCGCTCAACGATTTACCGTCGCATGGAGGCGGGAACATTTCCCCCGGCGATACGGCTGGGCGGCCGCCTGGTGGGATGGCGCGCGGCCGACATTGAACAGTTTCTGGAGAATCCCGCGCGTTATCGTGCGCCTGCGCCAGCGCGTGATGATGTGGGAGGCGCGCCATGAGCCGCGATCCCGCTTCGGCACCACTGCATCGGCGGCTGGAAAATTGGGGCAATGCATCTCGCGGCGCTTACGATCCGGTCGATGCGGCGCGGATCACGAAAGCATGGCAGAGCCTGCATCCACGGCATCGCGACATACTGCGCATGGTATATCTCTGGCATGCCAGCCATGAGGTTATCTGCAGGCGGCTGCGCATACCCCGTCGGCCTGCGCAACGCTTCGAGCTGGAACTTGCGGCCGCACGTACGGCCCTCGCACGCGTCCTGGAGAGCGGGAACCAGGATCGCGACGGCTCGCACCCATCTGACGACAGCCAATGATGGTGTGCTGTCGCCCCTGGTTCGATTTGACCCGGCCCGCAGCCTGCACGGTCTGACGCAGCCGATGCTGTCGTCGGCGAATCTCGGGTCGAAGGTCCCGCACCAGAAATTTTTTTGGGAACCAGTGGGAACACCCGGGAACACGTGGGTAAATGGAAGGACGGCGTAGTGCCTGAGGCCACTTGCAAAGGGCGGCGCACTCGCCTAGATTGAAGCCAACAATCTGATCCGGTCAACGTGCCACGCACGACCGAGTACGCGTTAGCGGCCCCGCAGTTCGATGTCTGTGCGATGACGTGGTGTGCCGTGACGCATTCGCAAAAAGCCTGCATCTGCAGGCTTTTCTGCTTTTCTGGCGCTGATGCAATGATCCCCCGTTGAGCCCGCGGTCAGCCTCTCCGTTGCCGCGGGTTCCTTTTTCTTCGCAGGTTCATCGACAGCGGGCGCGGCTGAGGACGATGAACCATGAAATCGCTTCTGATCATTTCGGCAAAGAGTAACTCGGGCAGGACGATGCTGACCTGCCTGCTTGCCCGTCACCTGCGTCGCGTCAATCACTGGCGCGTGCTGGTACTGGACCTTGCCGAGCCGCCGCGCTGCGCACGGATGCTCGCCGGCGGGCAGCATGATGCGATCGGGTCCGGCAACCCGGTGCCGGACCCGACCGGGCGCGCCCGACCCGCACCCGGCGGCTGCGTTCGCGTGCTCAGCGGCGACGCCGTCGACGGTCTGCGCTCGCGTCACGATCCCGCCCGCACCCGCTACTACGCGAATCTTCGTCATCTGCTATGCGTGGTGGCGCCGCGGTTCGACGTGTGCCTGATCGATACGCCCGTCCTGCCCGACCTGCGCGCTGTCTGTGCAGAGGCGCTGGTGGACGCGGTACTGAGCGTCATAGCGATGTCGCCGGACTGCGTCGACTGTGCCTCGGAAATCATCAATGGCACATACGGGATCCGCAACGTCCGGGCGCGACTGAATCCGGCACTGCACTTTGTCGGGCTTCTGCCCGTCGTCGCAATCCCTGGGAAGAAGCGTGGGTGAAGGTGATGGAAACGACGCTGCGTGAATGGCTGATCGCGGACCAGGCGTTTCCCCATGGATACGCCTGGCTGCCTCGCCCGGCAGCTGTCGGGCGCGCTGTGGGTTGCTCAGTGCCGCGCGGCCAGCCAGCCGCGCAGGATGTCCGGGTCGCCGAATCCTCGCGGACAGTGGTCGCCTGTCTGGAGGTCCTCACTCGCCGGCTCGATGCAATCGGGAACGGTGCAACGCCCGCCCTTAGTCGTGCAGAGGTGTGCGATGCATGACGCAGCCATCCCATTCGACATTGCCATGGCCGGCCGCGGGCTGCTGCGGGTGTTGCGCCGCTGGTTGATTGCCCTCGCCGCATTTGTCGGGGCATCAGTCCCGGCGCCTGGCACTGCCCATGCCGACGACTGGGGTTGCCAGGTGATCCTGTGCCTGTCCAATCCCGGTGGCCCTGAGCAGTATGGCGAGTGTGTCCCGCCGATCCGGAGGCTGTGGGCAGCGTTGCGCCACGGCGATCCTTTTCCGACGTGCGACTTCGGCGCAGGTGGCTCGCAGGGGACGTCGGCGGTGAACGTCTTTGCGGGTACCGGGTACTGCCGTGAGGATCTGCTGTACTGGGGTGACCCTGGGCAGAGTGAGCTGCTATGCAATGCGCGCGGCGCAATCAATGTCGAAATCGACGGCGCGCTGGACACGCGCGTGTGGTGGGACGCGGGAGGAGCAGACCGCATGATCACGGAGTTCTACGGAGCCGGCAGTACCGCTATCCCGTACGAGCCGACCCAGTCCGCGCGTCTCTTTCTGGAGCGGGAATACGAAAGCTCTGGCGGACAGGGAGGTGGCGAATGATACCGCTCGCCGCATTCCTCGCCCTGACGCAGCAGTGCGCACCGGCCGTGGCGCCCGCCACGATGGCAGCCATCGTGCGGGTCGAGTCGGGCTTCAACCTGTACGCGATCGGGGTGGTACACGGGCGCCTCGAGCGCCAGCCGGCAAACCTTAACGAGGCCGTTGCGACGGCACGCGCGCTGGAGGCCGCCGGGTGGGATTACAGCGCAGGTCTTGCGCAGGTAAATCGGGCGAACTGGATCAGGTTCGGCCTGACGACTGAGACCGTGTTCGATCCGTGCCGCAATCTCGCCGCCGGCGCGGCCATCCTCCAGGGCTGCTTCGAGCGCGCGCGGCACGAGCATGCAGAAGCGCAGGACGCATTGCGTGCGGGGCTGTCATGCTACGCGAGCGGCGACTTTTCCACGGGATTTCGCACGGGCTATGTGCAGAGGGTCGTCGCCGATGCCGCGCTCCCTGATCCGGTGGTTCCGGCGACTGCCGCCGATGTCCCGCCCATTCGCGTCATCCCGTCCAGTCCGCAGGGCGCGCGTTCCGGTCCGTCACGCATCCCGGATCGAACGCCTTCGACCACGGACCCCAGGCGAAATCGCCAGACCGGTCTACCCGGCGACATGACGCAGGAAAGCGCGGTCGTCTTCTGACGAAGCAAGGCCAATGTGTGTAACAGGAGCAATCCATGAAATCAGGACTGCAAATCAAGTGGAGATCGATTCCGCGGGAAACCTGGATTCGTGAGTCGGCGCGAGCCGTCCGGCGCGGGCTCGCGATTGCGTCCCTGCTGGCACTGACGGTGACCCCGGCATATGCGCAGCTCTCGCAGGTCAACACCCTGCTCACGACGATCCAGACCACGTTACTCAGCGTGGGTGCGGTGGTGTGCTCGATCTCGATCATCTGGGCGGGCTTCAAGATGATGTTCCAGCACGCGCGCTTTGGCGACATTGCCAACGTATTCATCGGCGGGCTGTTCGTTGGCTGCGCCACGGTGATCGCAGCGATGCTGATCCCGACGAGCTGATCCGGAGGCAAACATGGACCAGCTCAGGGATCCCGTCTTCAAGGGCTGCACACGACCCGCGATGCTGTGGGGCGTGCCGCTCGTGCCGTTGCTGATGGTGGGTGGCTGCATCCTGATTCCCGCGATCTGGGCACTGCTTGCCAGTCCGCCGGCGGGCGTCGGTATCGTGCTGCTCCTCGTCCCCGTGTTCGTGACGATGCGTGCGGTCACGCGGCATGACGACCAGCGGCTTGCGCAGGTCGTGCTGTGCTTTCGCATGGCCTTTCGCCAGCGCAATCGCCGCTTCTGGGGGGCGCACGCCTACGTGCCGGTTCGCGTCAAGAGGAGGGGCTGACATGGCTGCGCAACCGCACCTCATCGACGTCGCCGGACGCGAGGTCGTGCTCGCGGACTTTGTGCCGTTCTCATCGCACGTGACCGACCACGTGATCCGCACGCGGGAAGGCGATTATCTGCGCGTGTGGAAGATCGCCGGTATTGCCTTCGAGGCGGCCGATCCAGGCGACATCCTGGTGCGTCACGAAGGGTTCAACCAGCTCGTGCGCAGCCTGCCGGGTGGCCATGTGGGACTCTGGTCGCATCGGCTCCGCCGGCGCGTGACTGATCACTTCGCCACGCCTTACGGCAACCCGTTCTGCCAGGAGCTTGCCACACGGTACTACGCGAGCTTTGCGGGCTACCGGATGATGGCCAACGAGCTGTACCTGACGGTCGTCTACCGGCCGCACCGCACGCGTCTGGGGCGGCTATTCAGTCAGGCAGCCCGTCGCACCGCCGGCGATATCAGGCGGGGCGAGTATGAGGCGCTGAAGGTGATGGCGGAACTCGCCGCGCAGGTCGAATCGGGCCTGAAACCGTGGGGTCCGGTCGCCCTTGGCGTCTACAGGAACCAGGTTCGCGACGCGAAGCAGATCCACCACACGCAGCGGTCCGTGCGTTTCTCGGCGGCACTGGAGTTTCTGGGTTACCTCGTCAACGCCGCCTGGGAGCCCGTGCCGGTGCCGTCTGGCCGCATTGCCGAAGCCCTGCCGACCTCGCGACTTTTTTTCCGCACCGAGAAGGTCGAGATCCGCATGCCGGGCGCAACGCGCTACGCGGCGCTGCTCGACCTGAAGGACTACCCCGAAGAAACGGAGCCCGGGATGCTCGACGGTCTGCTTTACGGCGACTTTGAGTACATCGAGACGCAGAGCTTCACGATCCTCGATCGTCCCACGGCAAAGGAAGCGCTTGAGCGCCAGCGCAACCAGCTGATTGCCGGCGAGGACGTCGCGGTATCGCAGGTCGAGGCGATGGACCAGGCGCTGAACGACCTGATCAATGGCGATTTCGTCCTGGGCGAATACCACTATTCGCTTGCCGTGCTCGGGGACCGCCCGGACGAGGTAGCGCGGCACGTGGCGAAGGCGCGCACGCAGCTCGCGGACGTGGGCTTCCAGAGTGCGCTCGTCGACCTGGTGGCGGACGCCGCGTGGTTCGCGCAGTTGCCTGGCAACTGGCGCTACCGGCCACGGGAGGCGAAGCTTACCTCGCGCAATTTCTGTGGGCTCGCGAGCCTGCACAACTTCGCGACGGGCAAGCGCGACGGCAACCCGTGGGGCGAGGCAATCACCATTGTCAAGACGCCCAGCGGCCAGCCGCTCTATCTGAACTTCCACGCGACTCCGGAAAAAAAGGAATCGGCCGACGAGAAGGCACTCGCCAACACCCAGATCATTGGGCAGGCGGGTGCGGGCAAGACGGTACTTGAGCTGTTCCTGCTTGCCATGGCGATGAAGTATGGCGTCACGGGCGTTGTCTACGACAAGGACCGCGGTACCGAGATCGCGATCCGCGCGGTGGGCGGCCGCTATACCGTCTTTCACCGGGGTGTCCCGACGGGACTCAATCCGTTCCAGCTCGAGCCGGATGAGGCGGTACTGGATTTCTGGGAGCGTCTCGTGCGCCGGCTCGTCGACACAGGTGCGCCGCTTTCGGCGAGAGACGAGCTCGACGTTTCGCGTGCCGTGCGGGAAGTGGCCCGCATGGCGCGGCCGCTTCGGCGCCTGTCCATGGTGCGGCAGCTGATGCCCAACGTGGGCGAGAACAGCCTGCATGCGCGACTGACCAGGTGGTGTGCGGGCGGCCGGCTTGGCTGGGTACTGGACAACCCGTCGGACCTGCTGGATTTCAGCGAGAACCACCTGTTCGGCTTCGACGACACAGAACTGCTTGACGATCCGGAGGTGTCGACGCCGGTGACGATGTACCTGCTGCACCTGACCGGAAGCCTGATCGACGGGCGGCGCTTCATCTATGTGATGACCGAGTTCTGGAAGCGCCTCGGGGACCCGGTATTTACAGATTTCGCGAACAACAAGCAGAAGACGATCCGAAAGCAGAACGGTCTGGGCATCTTCGACACGCAGTCGCCGGCGGACGTCCTGCGCAGTCCTATCGCGCGGGCGCTCATCGAGCAGACCGCGACGTTCTTCTTCCTGCCCAATCCGCGGGCGGACTACGACGACTACGTGCATGGCTTCAAGCTCACGCAGGCCGAATTCAATATCGTTCGCACCCTTGGGGAGAACAGTCGCCTGTTCCTTGTCAAGCAGGGACACCACTCGGCGATCGGCAGGCTGGATCTCGGCGGACTCGGCGACGTGCTCGACGTGCTGTCGGGAACAACGGACAACGTCGAACTGCTCGACGGTATCCGTGCCGAGATCGGCGACGAACCCGCTGCATGGCTTCCCGTGTTTCATGAACGGCTGGCGCGGCGGCGTGCGGGCGGGGCCGCCCTGAACACGCTAACCCCGCGTGTGTCAGGAAGAGGTGCACGATGAGCGGCCTTTTCACAGCGGTTGGCGGCACGCTCGAAAACGGCATGTCGACGTACGTCACGGGCGTGTCCTCGGCGCTCTCCAGTGCGCTGGTGCCGGTCGTCACGACGGCGCTTACGATCTGGATCATCGTGTACGGGTTCGCCGTGGTGCGTGGCGAGGCCCATGAGTCGGTACCGGCATTTGCGTGGCGTGGGATGAAGGTGGCCATCATGCTTGCGTTTGCGCTCGGTGCGGGCATCTACCAGTCGCAGGTCGTCACCGCGGTGGAGGGCGCTACCGCAGGCCTGGCCCAGACGATCCAGACTGCGGCCGCGAATGCCGGAGCCGGCAACGCCGGCTGCGGAACGGTGAGTGGCGCCAGCGTGACGGGGACGAGCGCGTCCTCCATTTACCGGACTCTCGACTGCTATGACCGGCAGATCGACATCGTGATGGATGCCTACTTCAACAAGGCGACGCATGAAGGCTTCAGCATGGCGGGCATCGTGGCCGGCATCGGCGATTTCCTTTGCGGGCTGGTAGCCGCGCTCGGTGCCTCGGTCTTCCTGATCGTCCTCGCATTCGAGGTGCTGATGGCGAGGATGCTGCTGGAGCTGGTGCTCGGCCTTGGGCCCCTGTTCATCGCATGTGGCGCATTCAGCCCGACAACCCGGTTCTTCGAGGCATGGACCGCGAAGATTGCGAACTACGCGCTGTTGCAGGTACTCATTGCGGCGTTTCTGGGCATGGCGCTGACCGCGTTCTCCGCAGATCTGGCGCCGTTCCAGGTGACGACCTCGGCACCCGATGCGAATGCCTCCTCGCTGACAGCCGCTGTTCACAGCGCACTCGACAGCGCAGCGTCCTGGGGAGCGGGACTGGGCATGTGCGTCACGGGCCTCCTGCTGGCCACGGTCGGATGGCAACTGCCTGGGGTCGCGTCCGGTCTGGCTGGTGGCGCCACCCTGTCGGGGTTTGGCGCGTTCGTTGCGGGATATACCGCACGCCAGGCGCTTCGCGGCGTCGGTGCCGTCTTGCGCTTCGGGCACGGTCCACGCCGGCCGGGCGGAAAGATTTCGGATGGCGGAGGGGGAAGCGGCTGGATGCCAGCCTACCAGCGTGCGGCCCGCGAGCACCTGGGCGATCAGGGAAACGATGGAGAGTCAGCATCATGACCACCTCACATGTACGGCGCGTTCTGATAGCAGGCGCAATCGCCGCGACCGGTTGCCTGTCTTCCGTCGTTCGTGCCCAGGGGATTCCGGTGTATGACGCACAGAACGTCGTGCAGGCGATCGCGACTGTCGGGCAACTGAAGGAGGAAGTGCAGCAGGAGCTCCAGCTGTATCAGTCGCTCAGTGGCACCCGTGGATTTGGGTCCCTGATGAGCAATCCGGTTCTGTCAAACTCGCTGCCGTCGAACTGGCAGTCCGTCTATACGGCGATCCAGAACGGGGGATATGCGGGTCTCACCGGCGGTGGGCAGACGCTGCGTTCGGCGAGCGGGATCTACAACTGCGAGGACCAGAGTGGCATCGACCAGCAGGTCTGCCAGCGCGCGCTCAACAAGCCGTTCCAGGACAAGGCATTCGGCACACAGGCGTACCAGACCGAACTCCAGGAACTCGACCAGATCCAGGGTTTGATGCAGCAGATCGATGTGACGCAGGACCAGAAGGGCATTTCGGAACTGCAGGCTCGCATCCAGATTGAGAGCACGGCCGTCGGCAACGAGATGACCAAGCTGCAGCTCTTCAGGATGCTCGCCGATTCCGAAGACCGGCTGATTGCCGGGCAGCAGCAGGAGCTCGTCCTCAAGCGCGCCGGCAATACCGCACGGTTGCAGGACCAGATGGTGCCCGCAAGCTTTGGGAACTGAGTTCGGAAATTGAGGAGATTGACATGGTTCGGTCCATCGCTGCAATCGTTGTCGTACAGTTAGTCATACTTATTAATGGATGCTCGGACAGTCCACCCCGACCCGTCCTGCCGGATGGCTCGCACCGTGTTCCGGTGAACCGCGTGCCACCCACTCCCCCATCGGATGGAGGCGGTCATGAGCAGTGACCGTGACTATCGTCGGGCGCTCGATTTCGAGGTGTCGGTCACGCACCTGCAGGAGCGGTCCGAACGTCGGGCATGGTACGTGGCCGCGACCTCGGTCGTGGTGGCCATCCTGTGTGCAACCGCATTGGCTGTGATGATCCCCTTCTATCGGCTCGTGCCACTGCCGATAGAAGTTGACCGGCTGACGGGCGAAGCGCAGGTGATCGACGTGCTCGACGCGAAGCACATCCCTATGCGCGACATCGAGGACAAGCACTGGGTCGAAATGTACGTGCGCTCGCGCGAGCGTTACGACTGGGGCCTGCTGCAGATGGACTACGACCGCGTGCTCGACATGAGCGACGACCGGGTCGCGCGTGATTACCGGGCGATCTACGGCGGACCGGACGCGCTGGACCGGCAGCTCGGGGCAAATGCACAGCGGCGCATCCGCATCCTCTCGACGACGCTTGTGCCGGATGAACCGGGGCATGCCGTCGTGCATATCGAGCGCACGACGTGGAAGAACGGGATCGATAACGCGGAGGCGCCGCAGCGTTTCGTCATCACGCTGGCCTTCACGTACCGGCCATCCGTCTTTACGCGCGAGCGCACGGCGATTGAAAACCCGTTCGGCTTCAGGGTGACGGCCTACAGTCGCGATCCCGAATACACCCCTGCCGCGTCATCGCCGGCGTCACAGTCGGTCCCGGGAGGTGTGTCATGAAACTGGACAACCTGGTGAGAACCGTTGTGCTGGCGACCGCACTGGCAGCGCTCTGCGGTGGCGCCCGCGCGTACGACGTGCCCGGCTGGTCCGGCGACCCGCGTGTGCGGCAGGTCGTGTACCGGCAGGACGAGGTGGTGCGAGTCATCGCGCAGCGCGGTTTCGCCACGCACATTGCGCTCGACCCGGCCGAGCACATTCTCGTCGTGGCCCCCGGCGACCGGGACGGATGGCAGGTGGTTGCAAACCGGGGTGAGCACGACGTCTACCTCAAGCCCCAGCTCGCCGCTCACGACACGAACCTCGAGATCCGCACCGACCGGCGCAGCTACAGCTTTGACCTGGTGGTGCTGCCGCTCAGGGCCCGGTTCGCCAATGACGAGGAGATGTATCGCATCACTTTCGTGTACCCCGACAGGCAGGCGGCAAAGACGAAAGCTGCCGATGATGCCGCCCTCGTACGCGCGCGCCTGGACCAGCCGCCGGTGGTGCGCAATACCGCCTACTCGATGCAGGTGATGCCGCACTCGGAGGATATCGCGCCTACTGCGGCGTGGGATGACGGGCGCTTCACCTATATCCGCATTCCCAACAACCGGCGTATCCCTGCGATCTTCCGCGTGGCCGGCAACGACAGCGAAAGCGTCGTCGACCGGCACATGGAAGACGACGTGATCGTCGTGCATGAGCTCGCGCGACGTTTCGTGCTGCGTCTCGGTGACGAGGTGGTCGGTCTGTGGAACGACGCGTTCGACGTGGACGGAGTACCGCCTGCGGATGGCACAACGGTGAGCGGTGTGAAGCGTGTTCTGCGGAGCGACGGCCATGAATGAGGAAACGCCGCGCAATGGGATTGCGCCCAAGGTTGTGGCCGGGGGCGACCCCGCAAAGGTCACAGAAACCATAAACGGCGACCTTGCAAACCAGCCAGCCGATCGTGGCATGCCGGAGCTGGGGCAGCAGGGTGGTCGGCCCCGTGCCTGGTGGCTTGCGCCGCTGGTTGTCGTGGCGGTTGTGATCGGCGGAGCGGTCTGGACGATGCACGGGTTTCTCGAGCGGCACGATGCGGCTGAGAAGGCCAGACGGGATGCCGTGCAGGACCAGCCGTCCCCGGGGCGGGTGTTCAGCGACGGGACCGTAGCGGCATCAGCAGTTGCCGCAGTGCCAGGCAGCCCGGTCACAGCGAGTGCCGCCGCGTCGGCCCCCGTTGTCGCGGCGACGCCCCGCACTCCTGTCCGTACCGCGCCGGTTCGCAGCTATTACGATGCGCCGCTGCTCGCCACCGGAAGCACAGGCGGAAGCAATGGTCCTGCCAATGCAGCGGCGGAGCTTGCCGCATCAACACCGGGCGCTTCGCCGGGCGCGACTGCTGTGACGGTCGGCCCGCCCCAGGGCAGCAGTCCGCTTGCCCAGGCGCTGACGCCGACCGTGACACCGAAAGCGCGCGCAGGCTTTCTCGGCAACCGCAGTCTTGTTCTTGCAGAAGGCGCCAAGATCGACTGCGTGGGAGATACCGCGTTCGATTCGACCGAGGCGGGTATCTCGACCTGCACGGTGACGAAGAACGTCTATTCGGATGACGGCCATGTGGTCCTGATTGAACGGGGTTCGCAGGTCAACAGCGAGTACCGCTCGAACCTGGCACCTGGACAGAAGCGGGTGTTCATCCTGTCGGCCCGCATCAAGACCCCCGAAGGGGTGACGGTCGAGACCGATTCGCCGGCCGCGGACGCGCTCGGACGCATGGGCGTGGGCGGCTATGTGAACAACCATTGGAGCGAACGGATTGGCGCGGCCATGCTGCTCGGCATGACGCAGGACGCGATCGGCTATTTCGCGACGCGTGGCGGCAACAGCAACGGCCCGGTGGTGTTCGAGAACACGCAGCAGCAGGGCAATGACATGGCCTCGCGAGTACTCGACAGCACGATCAACATCCCGCCCACGCTGTCGCAGAACCAGGGGGCCGAGTTCACGATCGTCGTCGCGCGGGACCTGGACTTCAGTGCGGTCTATGCGCTCGATCCGGAGGGCTCGCGATGAAGGCGCAGGCCCACATCCTGAGCGACGCACCTGTGTCAGCCGATGCCCCACTGCCGAGGCTGGCAGAGGACGCGTCGGTACGCGAGCTCATGCGGCCGTTCGCGGGGCTGCTCGATGACCCGACGGTCACGGAACTGGTGATCAACCGGCCGCAACGCGTGCTGATCGAAACCCATCTCGGATGGCATGTCCACGACTGCGCAGACCTTGATTTCGAGCGCCTGATGTCGTTCGCGGTCGCGATTGCCACGCTCACGAACCAGGAGGTCTCGGCGCTGCATCCGGTGCTCTCCGCGCTGCTGCCAGGTGATGCGCGCATCCAGATCGTGATCCCGCCGGTGGTACCTCCGCGTACCGTGTCGGTGACGATCCGCCGTCCCTCTTCGCGCGAGAAAACGCTCGATGCGTATGCTGGCGAGGCCCTGTTCGCGCACACTAGGTGGCGCCGCCCGGCTGGACTTGATGAGGCGATGCCGGCGCTACGGCCTCTCGATCGCGAACTCGCCAGGTGCCTCGAAGCGCGTGATTTGCCGGCCTTCTTCGAGCGGGCGGTGCGCGGGCGGCTGAACCTCGCGATCGTGGGCAACACCGGCTCGGGCAAGACGAGCTTCATGAAGACGCTGTGCCGGTACATTCCGGCCACCGAGCGCATCGTGACGATCGAGGATGTGCGCGAACTCTTCATCCGCCACATCGAGAACTGCGTCCACCTCATCTACAGCAAGGGTGGTCACGCTCAGGCGCGGGTGACGCCCGCGGACCTGATCGCCAGCACGATGCGCATGCGCCCCGACCGCGTGCTGCTCGCCGAACTGCGCGGCAGCGAGGCGTACGACTTCCTGAAGCTCCTGACCACGGGCCATGCGGGGTCAATCACGAGCTATCACGCGTCGAGCGCCCCGGTCGCGATCGAGCGGTTCGCGCTGATGGCGAAGGAACATCCGGAGGCTTCGACGTGGGATGACGCGGCACTGCGCCGGCTGCTCTTCATGACGATCGATGTGGTGGCGCACATGGAAGCCACTGCCGTTTTCGATGAGTCAGGGGAGCAGACGGGCCGGCGATGGTCGATGACGGAAGTCTGGTTCGATCCGCTGCGTCGCCATCAGGCGGATTTCCGGTGAAAGGGGAGCAGGCCATGGACATCGGAAAGGCAACCGGAACGGTACGGTCAACCACCAGGGGGGGCGGGTATCACGCGGTGCGCGCGCTGGTCACGCTCGCGATTGTGGCCACGGCTGCTGCCGGTCTGATCCTCGCCCTCTGGCTGGCGTCGTTTTTCTTCGTCGCGAGCCAGCACCTCAACCCCGTTCATGCCGGGTTTCATGCCTGGCCGGATGCGGCGCTGGCCTGGTACGACGGACGTCTGCCAAAGGTGGGACGCCGGCTTGCCGGCGCGGCGCTGTTCGGCCTCCTGCTCGCGTTTGGTGCGCCGGCGCTTGGCGCTTACACGCTGCTGGATCGCACCGGCCGCCGGCGTCTTTATGGCAGCGCGCGGTTCGCAAACGAGGCGGACATCCGCCGGGCAGGACTGCTATGAGCACGGTGACGACATCAGAAGCATTCAGCGGCCCGCCGCTGGTCGTGGGTGTCTGGCGTGGCCGCTACCTGCGGTTCACTGGCCAGCAGTTCGTGCTGCTTGCGGCGCCGGCACGGTCGGGCAAGGGCGTGGGCATCGTGGTGCCCAACCTGCTGAGTTACCCGGATTCGGTGGTCGTGCTCGATATCAAGCAGGAGAATTTCAACCTCACGGCAGGCTTTCGTCGCGCACACGGCCATGACGTGTACCTGTTCAATCCGTTTGCCGAGGATGGCCGTACGCACCGGTATAACCCGCTCTCGGCGATCTCGGACGGCGTGTTCCGCGTCGGCGATATTCTCGCAATCGGGTACGCGCTGTATCCGGTCGGCGGTCACGACGACTTCTGGAAGGATCAGGCCCGCAACCTGTTTCTCGGGATCGTACTGCTGCTGTGCGAGTGGCGCGATGCGCGCCGCAGCGGCGACACCGATGTGCCCGACCATCCGGTGACCATGGGCGAGGTGCTGCGGCAATCGTCCGGTAACGGCATGCCCGTCAAGGCGTATCTCCAGCAGGCGCTGCTGCAGAACCGGCGGTTGCTCACTGGTGCGTGCGTCGACGCGCTGAACCGCTTTCTTGCGAACGACGACAAGGTCCTGGCGAGCATCCTGGCGACGTTCAATGCGCCGCTGACGATCTGGGCCAATCCGATCGTTGACGCCGCGACGAGCGCCAGTGACTTCGACCTGCGCGACGTGCGCAGACGGCGGATGTCCGTGTATGTCGGCATCACGCCCGACCACCTGACCGAGGCAGCGCTGCTCGTCAACCTCGTGTTCTCGCAACTCGTCAACCTGAACACGCGGCAACTGCCCCAGGACAACCCGGAGCTGAAGGTACAGTGCCTGATGCTGATGGACGAATTCACGTCGGTCGGCAAGATTCACATCATCGCCCGGGCAGTCGCCTACATGGCGGGATACAACCTGCGGCTGCTTTCGATCGTGCAGTCGGTGTCACAGCTTGAGTCGGTTTATGGCCGCGCGGACGCGAGGACCTTCGTCACGAATCACGCAATGCAGATCATCTACGCGCCGCGTGAGCAGAAGGATGCGAACGAATACTCGGAGATGCTCGGCACCTTCACAGACCGCTCACGCAGTGTGAGCCGGTCGACCGCGGTCTTTGGCGGCCGGGGCGGCTCGAGCGAGAGCTTCTCCGAGCAGCGCCGGCCCCTGCTGTTGCCTCAGGAGCTGAAGGAGCTTGGGCGCGAGAAGGAAATCATCCTGCTCGAAAACACGAAGCCGATCCTGGCCGGGCGGATCTGTTACTGGCGCGAGCCGGTCTTTACCTCCCGCCTGCGTACGGCGCCAGCTATCCCGGCGATGGATCTCGTGCGCTTCATCGCCCAGGTCGAGCGGCGCGTGAGGGATGTGCAACCTGACGAAGTGGATGAAGCCGGCGTGATGCACATTCCGCCGGAGTATCTGGAAGTGCTGCAGGCCTGGGATCCGCGCGACCTGCCACGGCATCTTAACGACATGAGCGATGGCGAGGCCGCCGCGTATGCCGAGCGCCATTTCATGCTGCTGGGGGTGCCGGCTGCACGCGTTGCCGTCGCGGCGCGGCGGCTGTCGCCGTCTGATCTCGACGTCGCGGAACTGCGCCCCTCGGACGGCACGTCCAGGCGCAAGTCTGCGCGCGCCGCGGGCGCATCTCCCACCCAGCGCGGGCGAGCTGCATCGCGTGCGGGTGACAGTTCGAATGTCGTGCCGCTTCACGGAGAGCGCCGATGAATGCCCGGTACCTGAGTGAAGAGGAGCGTGCGCGCGCGGCGCTGGCCACGATTCCAGCCGATGACTACGCGACGTGGGTCGACATGGCCTTCGCGCTCAAGCAGGGATTCGGCGAGGCGGGCTTCGACATCTGGGACGAATGGAGTCGCACCGCCCACAACTATAGCGAACGTGCGGCGCGAGTGACGTGGCGCTCGGCCGGCGAGTCGGGCGGCAAGACACTCGCGTCGCTCTTCTGGCTCGCGCAGCAGCAGGGCTTCGATGTCAGGGCGTCGCGTGCGGCGATGGACCCGGTGGACCGACCGCGCGTGCCATTAGCGCGTCCGTCCGTGGACCAGGCGCGGCAGCAGGGCAGGCTCGAGGCGCGGGTGCGCGCGCGACAGGCTGCCGTGGCGCGGGAGGCACTGGCGATCTGGAAGTGGGCACGGCCGGTGGGGCCCGGACATCCGTATCTCGAACGCAAGCAGGTCAGGGCGGTCCCCACGCTGCGCGAACTCGAGGCCGAGGAGCTGAATGCGCTGCTCGGATATGCGCCGCGCAGTGTCGGGGAGCCGCTCGCCGGCCGCGTGCTGGTGGTGCCGGTCCGCATCGGCGAGACCCTCTCGACGCTGGAACTGATCGACGCCGAAGGACGCAAGTCTGCGCTGGCGGGTGGTGCCAAGTCGGGCGGCTGCTGGGTGGTTGAACCGGGCCAGTTTCGCGAGGGTGCGGTTACGCCCATCCTGATCGGCGAAGGGGTGGCAACGGCACTGGCAGTGTGGCAGGCGACCGGCTGGTTCAGCGTCGCGGCCCTGTCGAGTGGCAACCTGCGGCCAGTGGCAGCGATGTGGCGCGGCCGTTACCCTGAAGCGGAGATCGCGGTGCTCGCCGATCTCGGTGCCGGGTATGAACATGCGAAGCAGGCCGCGTCCGGCACGTCCTCGCTGCTGGCGGAACCGCACTTTGCGCCAGAGGCCCGCATTGCCGGCGAGATGCCGACTGACTTCGACGACATGACCGTGCTATCTGGATCCCGTGCCGTTGGTGAGCTTTTACGGGAGTCACTGTACGAGGCGCCAGGACGGGCGGTTGTGGGTGCGGAAGTGTCTGGGCAGGCCATGGCTGCAGACGGATCGGACGATGCACTGAAGGAGGGTGAAATGGGTAACGTGAAAGAGAAACTCGTGGGTGACGCGGAGGCGTCGGGCCGGCGCCGTATCTCGCGTCGCCGGGCGGCGAATCAGGACGCGCCAGAACCGGCGTCGCAGGAAAACCCGGCGCCGGCAGCCAGGCAGGCACAGTCCGAGCCGCCGGAACAGGACCGGCGCGAGACCGAGGCGCCAAACGCGGAGCCTCCACCAGCGCTTGTGCCGTATGCGCCGGTGCGCCGTCAGGTGGGCGAGCCACTGTATGGACTCGACGAGGTGCCGGGCGAGATCAAGGCGCTGGCCCAGCATCGTTTCGGCGCGCAGATCCGCATGGCGACGCCCCGCGAGAACGGTGGTCCGTACCGTGGCGAGGTGTTCAACACCGAGCACTACCTGATCCAGGAAGTGTCGACGCGTAGCGTGGTGTTCCACGCGAAGGCGAACGTGGAGTTCGTCTCGGACCGGCTGCGGTGGATGGACGAAAACCAGCGCCTCAATGGGGCGGAGGTGCAGATCGGCTACGACGGCACCCGCGGGAAGGTGTATCCGTGGGACCGTGCGCGCGATCTGCTTGAGCGCACGGTTGCATCCCTGAAGAAGTCCGCACGCGAGGTCGGTTTCGGCAACGAGCTCGATGCGACACTCGACCAGTTGCAGGGCGTGTCATGGACGCGGGTGAGGGAAGCACGGGCAGCCGCCCTCGCGCAGTCGAAGGAACGCGCCGGCCGCGAACAGGGTGAAGGGCAGCAACGCTGATCGCGCGCGACGCTGTGTCAGTCAGCGAACTGAGGGAGCTCCACGATGGATGAAACCACAACCTCTACTACCCCAGCCGGCACGCCTGCCGACGATCCGGTCATCAACGTGATCGAACCGGATCCGCCGCCGCTTCAGGATCCGCAGGGCGGCGCTGCGGGCGCAGACCGCTTTGACCAGACGGCGGCCGATGCCTTGGGCGCACGCCGGCGCCGCGAGTTCGATGCCGCGCGGGCGCGGCTGCGCGATCAGGCCATCCAGGTGGACACTCCGCCGCAGGCGGCGGCACAGCAACCAGAATCGCAGCAGAGGGCGCCGCGTGGCAGCGACGACACGACCACCATGCGATGGGCGCCGCTTGGGAATCCGCCAGAGACGGTGCGAAAGCGCTACCTGCGGGCGGGCAACCAGTATTTCCTGAAGGATGTGCCGCATCAGCTCGCATTCGAGGATATCGGTCCCTACATCGTGACGGAACACAACCGGCCGGACGTCGTTGAGTCGATGGTGGATATGGTCCGTGCCAAGGCATGGGGGCGCGTGCGGGTGTCAGGCCACGAGCAGTTCCGGCGCGAGGTGTGGGTCCGGGCGATGCGGCTCGGCATCGAGGTGAGCGGATACGAGCCGAAGGCGGTTGATCTCGCGCGTCTGGCCGAAGGTCGTCGTGACCGGATGACGAACCGCATTGACGTGTCGCAAACGGCTGAGGCTGCGCGGGTTCCTGCGGATTCCCCGAAAGCGCCTGCGGTGACGGCTGGTCCCACGGAATCGCAGGCGGCGCAACCAGCGAAGCGCGATGCCTCCCGGCAACTGGAGAAGGGCCCCGCCGCGCGACCGGCTGCTGGCGAACCCCCGCATGCTGCTCCAGCCGCCGAAACCGGGCCACACGTTGGTGAATCTGAGGGGCAGGAGCGTCAGCGCTACGTGGGCGAACTGGTCGAGTACGGCAGCGCGCCCTATCAGCACAATCCTGCGCGCAGTGACTCGTATTACGTTGTCTATCGCGATGCGGGTGGTGCGGAACGTGTCGTCTGGGGTGTGGATCTGGAGCGGGCCGTTGCGGAGTCCGGGGCGCTCGCCGGACAGCACGTGATGTTCGAAAACCTTGGCCGGCGTCTCGTGACGGTGATGGTGCCGGTTCTCGACGGGACGGGAAATGTGATTGGCGAGGAGGAAAAGGAGGTCTATCGCAATACGTGGCAGGTCGATGTCGTGGGGAAGGAGCCGACGCAGTCGCGTCGCGAGGCGTCCGACAGTAGGGGTGAGGCGGGAAGGAGCGGGACTGCGCGGCCGGCAACTCCGCGGCACACCCAGGCCGTGCGGCGTGAAACTCCCGTCGCGTCACCCGAAGAGCACGCCGTGCAGATGGCTGTGCTGACCGCCGCGATGCGGCAGCAGGGGTTCAGCGAGCGATCCATTGCGCGCGTGCAGCAGCACGCGCAACGGCTGCTGGCCGCGTTCGTGGCGGAGGGCGTCACCGTGCCGCGACCGCGCGTGTTTGATCCCGAGGCCCCGTCCGCACGCAACCGCCGCACTCGCACGGCAGCGCAGCGCGTCCCGACCCGCGAGGTCGAACGTGGTCCGGCAGAACCGGCGCCTCCGTCGCTGTAGGAGCACGCGCATGACCACGCGTATGCGACTGTGTGTGGATCTCGGGCCGGCGAAGCCACGCTGGGAGGCGTGGTGCGTCCTGCACGGCGTCACGGCGGCCGATGGTGTGCGGCAACTGGTCCACGGTGTGCTGGGGCAGGACGAGTCGCCGGACGGGTTCGCCGGGCATGAAGGTCATTTTCCGGTCGACGGGCATCGCGAACGCATCGAAGTTCGCCTCACACAGGAGGAACTCGAAGCGGCCCGACAGCGTGCATTGGCAAGCGGACTGAATGTCAACCGCTGGATGGTTGCCGTGATTCGCGCGCAGCTTGTGCACGAGCCGCAACTGGGCGAGCGGGAGATGCGACTGCTTGCAGATTCAAACCAGCATCTGGCCACGATCGTGACGTTGCTCGGACGGTTGCAGGTGCATGGTGATGCGCGGGGCGCGGCGCACATGACGCACATGATCGAGGGCGCCCGTGCCGTGATCGATACGCACTTGCGTGCAGTCACGCAGGTGCTGCGCGCCAACCTCGACCGCTGGAGCCGCTAGCATGCCTTTTCCGAAGACATACGTCGATCAGATGCTGCTGAACTGGGGTGACCGGCTCTTTCACGATCCACTGCGGCACGTGCGGGCGCCGCGCATGTCGCGCGGTGAACTCCACCGGGACGTACGACTTATGCGCGAGCAGCTCGCCCGCACGCTCAGGCGTATCCCCGAAGTGATGGTGAAGATCACGAACAAGGCGTCGAGCGCGCAGGGCATGGGTGCTGTGCGCCGTCATCTGCGCTACATCTCGCGCAACGGCAGGGTTGAACTTGAGGACCAGGACGGAATGACCGTGCTCGGCGATCAAGAACTGCACGATCTCACAGATGCGTGGTGCCTCGGCGGCTGGGGTATTCCTGAGGAGAGCCGCCGGCGCGAGGTATTCAATGTGCTGCTTTCGATGCCGCCAGGCACGAACAGGCAGGCGGTGTGCGACGCCGCGCGCGCGTTTGCCGCTGAGGAATTCGGTGACGGCAGGCGGTATGTCTTTGCCGCGCACGATGACGAAGCCCATCCTCACGTGCATCTGAGTGTGCAGGTACGTGGGCCGGACGGCAGACGTCTCAATCCACGCAGGCAGGATCTACTGCGCTGGCGTGAACGGTTTGCACACCAGTTGCGCGAGCATGGCGTCGAGGCCAATGCGACTGCGCGACTAACACGCGGCGAGACGCACCGCTATACGAAACAGGCCGTCGTGCATATGGTTGCGCGGGGTGACGCACCTCGTTACTGGCGGCAGGAACTTGATGATACCGCGCGCGTTGCCCTGTGGGATGCGCACGCCGGTGCGCTCGAGGCGTGGCGGGGCGTGGCGCATGCGATGGCTGGTTCACAGAGTGGGGATGATCGCAGTCTGGCGGCAGCGATTTCGGACTTCCTGCGGACAATGCCGGTACAGCACGACAGCCCATCGATAGCGCGTCCCGCGCGACATGAACAGCAGCGGCGTCGCAAACCGGCTCACGCGTACGGAGCGAGTTATACAGACCGTCGCGAAGGGCAGGGGGAACTGTTGCGGGGCGATCCGGATGTCGGGCTGGAACGCTGAGCAGGGGAGGTGCCATGACGATGCCGATCATCCGTGGATAGGTGGCAAACGACGGCTTGCCGACGTGCTTATCCCGCGCTTCCCCGTCGCATACCTGTTACGTTGAGGTGTTTGCCGGCGCAGCGGCACTGTTCTTCATGGGGCCGCCTGCTGAAGGTGGAGGTGCTCAATGACGTGAATGACGAGCTCGTGAATCTATCCGCGTGGTGCAACACCATATTGAGGAGTTCGTGAGGCAATAGTGATATGGCCAGCCCGCCCTTCGGGGTATGCTGGCCTGTTCACTCACGTCGGGGACTGCCATGGAGAACACCGCGCTGTTAGGCGTCGATCTCGGTAAGCACATTTTCCACATCCACGCACAAGACAAGGCAGGACATCAACTGTGACGCAGGAAACTGAATCGTAACCAGTTGGTCGAGCTTGTCGCCAACACGCCGGCTTGTCGAATCGTGATGGAGTCGTGTTCTGACCTGCATCATTTCGCGAGAAGATTTTTGCAGTTTGGACATGAATGTGAAGCTGATCGCGCCGCAGTATGTGAAACCGTTCGTGAAGGGCAACAAGGGACGATTTCGTCGACGCGGAAACGATCGGCGAGTCGCCGGGCGATGAGGTTTTGTGGTCGTAAGAAACGAGCAGCAACAGACTATCTCGGCGCCGCATCGGGCGCAGGATATGCTGACTTGCAGCGGGGGCTCGGCTCACAACCAGATTCATGTATATCTTGTCGAGTTCGGGGGGCGCAAAGCACTGGACCAGCAGCGATCCGAAAGCTGCCAGCGGCGCTGGAGGCAAATGACTTACCGCCGCGCTTCGTCGCCTTACTGGAGCAACTTCGGGATTACGTTTTTCATCTCAACGAGCAGATCGTAGTTATGGAGCGCGAACTGAACGGGCTGATGAACGAGGATGACGTCGCCCAGCGTTTGCTGACAGTCCCGGGAATTGGGCCGATCACTGCCAGCGTACTCGCTTCTCAGGCGGGCGATGCGCGCCAATACCGGACGAGCCGCGATTTTGCTGCGTGCCTGGGCTCGTGCCACGCCAATACAGTACCGGAGGCAAGACGACACTTCTCGGCATTTCGAAGTGCGGCGACAAGCACTTGCGAACCTTACTGGTCCAGTGCGCGCGATCGATCATGATGCACATTCACAAACGGTCGGACGCCATGGCGATATGGGTGCGCCAACTACTGGAGCGGTGCCATTGAAGTATCGTGGTTTGCGCGTTCGCTGCCAAGCTTGCCCGCATCGAACGGGCAGTACTGAACGGTAATTCGGCCTACGTTACTCACCCGCAGCGAGCTGCTGCATGGCAAGTCTATTCACCCTTCCTGCTTTTTGCGACGACAAATGTAGATGACGGTAACGGCAATCGACCTCGCGAAGAACCTGAAATTTGAATCAGATCTGGTAGCTGCGACAGTTTTGAGGATCGTGAGGTGCGAATTTTCATCATGGACCGGGAAGTAGCGTTCCCCTCGAGAGGCCGGATACGTTAGCGCAAGCCTTTGCCTTCATCGAAACTTCGAGTTGCAAAAATAGGGCTGACCATGCATTCAAATGGGCGTTGACGAGCCGGCGGGTCAGCTGGCTGCAGGACACGCGGCCCGAAACGCTCACGGACATTCAGCGCTGCGCGGTTCTACTATCTGCAACTGAACTGTTTTGGTGGCCGTGTTGAAGGTAGAACGTTCGGCACGGCAACGCCCTCGCTGCCTGGACTGAATCTCTTGCGTCTCG
The DNA here is from genome assembly GCF_000959725.1 of Burkholderia gladioli. Classification (NCBI taxonomy): domain Bacteria; kingdom Pseudomonadati; phylum Pseudomonadota; class Betaproteobacteria; order Burkholderiales; family Burkholderiaceae; genus Burkholderia; species Burkholderia gladioli. Next base: position 56,136 of record NZ_CP009323.1, on the reverse strand, counting down.
AAGAAACACTGTCCGCAGCGCACCTTCGGCTTCCCGGGCCTACATGAAAACCTGGGCTGGCAGACATGCATGACGCGCTACGATCGGCTTCACACGTTCTTTTATTTCGATCCGCCGTACCTGGAGACGGAGGGCCATGGCGTGCCGTTCGAATTTGGCCAGTACGAGCGCATCGCGACGGTGCTAGGGGAACTGCGGTTATATGCGATCCTCACGCTCAATGACCACGCGGCATTTCGCGACCTGTTTGCAGGATTTCAGGTGGGGCGGGTCGTACTGCCCTACACGGTAGGCGGGCCGGCCAACACCGTTATGCGTGGCGAGCTCATCATCTATAGCGGGACAGGGAGAGGAACCCTGCGGGGCTCTTCCGACCAGGTGTTAACCTCGGCCGACTTCCGGCCAGCAACACGCACAGGCCTCGGCTTCAGCGGTCAATGAAGAGGGCAGGGCCAGCCTTGTACGAGGCGACGACCATGATGACCATCGCTACGATAAGAAGCGGGAAGCTGCATATGGCCAGCGGAAAAAACAGCGCAACCTGAAGTGAAGATCCACTGACGCCATGCAGCAGGTCCGTGTCGCGGATGTTCTCGTACAGTAGCCATCCCGTTGCGGCGAGACCGAAGGCCATGAGAATTATCCCATCGGACGTGGGCGTATGTTGCTGGATAGCTCTTGCCCAGAAGTACATACCCCACCAGATGAGGTTGACTGCGATGGCCGTGAGCCAGAATCCACGCATGGTGAAAAAGGTGTGTCCGAAACGGTGCCGGCAATGCTGGTTGAAGAGCTGGATGCCCTTTGCAACACCAATGACGATATTGATGATCAAGGCGAGTTTCAGCCAACCCATGATTCGCTCCTTTGCGCTCGGAGTACGGCGTCGGACACGCCCATCAGCACCCGAGGCTCGGACCAGAGCTAAGTATCGTCTGTCAAATATAGATGTTTGACTGGCGAATGCAATGGGTCCGCGCCTGACACAGATTGAAATGGACGACCGTTGGCCAGATGCTAGCGTTCTCCGATGCCGTTCTTTGCTGATTCATTTGGGACGAGGTTGTGCGCAAGAGGGCTGGCCTTGGCGTGTTATGGTCAGTCCTTGGGCCGGCCAAACGCGTCCACGCGTGGGACGTTTTGCGGAAGCACGACCGCAGCGGCAATCCATGCCCGGCATAGTAGATCGAGGATATGGCAGTGCTGGTCAGTCGCGGTATGGACGATGGTAGCCGCGTCGTATTCCCGCGTGCCGAGCTCACCGCTGTTGGGGCGTGCCGTGCACTTCGGGGAACACTCCCCGGGCAGTATTGTCGCGTTTCTTTCCAGAGCTGCAATGCGGCTGGCGGTTTCGCGCCAGACGCCTAGTCGCACTGACACAAGTATCGAGGGCTTAGGCGGATGAGCGCTGAATGACGGATTATGCCTGGTGTCGCGGTCGCGGTCGTGAGTGCTATCCGGCTGGTGCGCGTCGCACTGGCACGATACGCCCATACGCGCGGTCAGAACGCTGGTAGGTTGACGGTCTGCGGCCCGTCGAATGGCAACGGTATTCGGTTCCGCAATCCGAATTGTTGCCAGCGACACGACCGGCTTGCGGGCTTCGCGGCACGAACACGCTCTAACGGAATCCTGTGGTCCCGCGGTCGGGCCCAATCGCTGCGTCCCACCCGTCCGGCGCTGACGTTCACTGCCATGTTGCAATGCGGGAAAGTGCGACCTAGAATGATTTTCACGTCTCCTCCATGCTCCCTTGCATGGCTTCAGCCCGGCTCGATATGCGGGCTCTTCTTTTTGGTGCGCGGCACATTTCCAGATACGGTCTGCCTTGGCCATACTGCCCGAAGCAGGCAAAGGGAGGCAATGTCGCATACCCGCGGAGGCAGTGGAGCCTTGGCCCGGTTGGCCCTCCCGGTTTTTTTGCCGGTCGGGGTATGTGGGTCTGTTCCCTTGCCCCGGGCACAGCAGCGGGTATGTTCAGGCACAGGTCGGAGATGACATGGAACTCTGCGATGAGTGTGCCAAGCTTCAGGGGCGTTCGGCCGACCAAGCCGGGGCCAATGGCATGAGGCTGGTCGGCGTCGGCGAATGTGAAGGCGTCGTGGCAATCGAACTCTATCAGTGCAGCCGATGTAGCACGTTGATGCACCGCCAGTTCACGGGCGGCATGCAGGAGCGGATCTGGAAGGCCATTTACCGGTCCAGTTGACGTTCTGTGATCGCTGGTCCGAACAAGGGACGGTACCGTCACCCGGCGGCCGAGTCGGTTCGGAGGAAGTGGCAGGTATCTGTACGGCTCAAGAGCAGGCTCCCGGGCTCGAGTGACCTGGCTTCGCCCGTTTTTCGTCGTCAATTATCGGTTTGTGCCTAGGACTGGTCCGACTGGCTCGACAAGCGGGTGCCGAATCTCCCGTAAATCGCGACCGCCGCAGGACAGTACAGTGGCAGCACGCTCTCCGAAGGCAAGCCATGACCGTGATGACATCGAAAGCGATGAGAAGCACCGCCGCGCGCTCAGAACCGTTTCGATGCTGATTGACCTCGATCTGGCGCGCGGCTCGCTGGACGGCGACCGGCTGGTGGCGCTCGTCCTCGGGCAGTACGAGGCGACATTCATGTAGGACCTTGCCCGCGGGAGATGGCTCGCTGAACCCGGACAACGAAATCGGGAAAGCCGAGAATGAGGATCTCAGCAAAGGAAGTCGTCGCCACTCGTGAATTCCAACATCGCCAGCATGCCGCTCTCGAAGCGATGGCCGATGCATTCACGCGTGCCGCACCAGTTTGTCGCGGTGAGACGGGTTCGCCGTGCTGCTTCAGGCAGGTGGATGGGCGCCGCGGCGGCGACCGATGCACTGCATCGGGGGGGGCGATGTGAATGGCGATCATGGCACGCTGGAGCCGTTCGTCGGAGCGAATCGGCCAGCGATGCAAGCAAAAGCGCAAGTTCAAGGCGACGACCAATCCGTCGCACAATCTCCCAGTAGCCTCTAACCTGTTGAACCAGGACTTCAAAGTGAGCGGGCCGAATCGGTCCAGGCGACATCACGTATATGCGACTGATGAGGGACGGATGTGTCTTGCCGGCCTCACGGATCTGCTTAGCGGACAGGCCCTGTCGTTTCCCGACGCACCAGTTGAATCGGCAACACGTCGTGCGCCGGAGCGCCCAGCCCCACGGCGCGGATACGTTCTACGACTCGCCGTGCTGCCGTTCGCGCCATACTTTCGACAGGTTGCCGGATAGAAGTAAGAGCGATGAGCGGCGACCCCGCCAGCGGCATATCGTCGAAGCCGATAATCGACAGCTTTTGCGGAACATTGATCCCTTGCCTTGTAGCGGCCTCGAAGACGCCGAGAGCAACCGTGTCATTCCCCGCCACGATAGCTGTCACGGGGTTTGGGCCATTGAGCAGCGCCATCGCGCTGGAGTAGCCAGACTCGCTTGTGTAGTCGCCATAAATCACGGGAACAGATGCTGGCGATACACCAGCATCCTGCAGCCATTTCAACGCGCCCTTTGCACGGTCCCGACTCGTAGATGTGTTCTGTGGTCCCATAACAAGGCCGATGCGTCGGTGTCCAAGTTGATGGAGGTGTTCGACGGCCAACGCGCCAGCATGAACGTTGTCAATCTCTACCGTGTCGACCCTCACGTCATCAACCGACCGTACGACCAGGACGAGCGGTATCCCCCGCCGCTGCATCTCTTCCACTACGGGCGAATCAAGTGTAGCTGTCGCAAATATCATCCCGTCAAGGTATCCGTCGATGAGAGGCCGGAAGGCCAGGAGATTTTCTGGATCATTCATCGAGTCGATCATCAGAATTACCTGAAAATCAAACTCTCTGAGCGCGTCGTGAAGATGCGTCAGTAGCAACGTCATGAAGCGGTTGTGCAACGCACCGACGACGACTCCAATAAACTTGGTCGCTGACTTGCGCCTCCGTCGACCCTGTGACGGGATACGGTAGCCCAGTTCCGCCGCGACTGCGTGCACGGCATCTCGCGTCTGACTACTGATCGCGGGATGTCCCGCCAGCGAGCGAGAAACTGTCGACACGGAAACACCCAGTCGGTCGGCGACATCCACCAGACGTACTTTCGATGTTCTCAAGCTTGTTATCCTCTTTGCGCTAATTTGCATAAACGTTCTTAACTGGTGATGGGCGACGCTACCGCATAAGAGCCACATGAGTCAGGGTAAGTGTCTATCATTTGCACAGTTTTTGCAGAAAAAGTTGCGTTACATTTGTATCCATTGCAGCCCGAATTTTCCACTTCGGGAAAGCGCTGCAATGGTCTCTTTCAAAAAGGAAATGTGAATGGCAATCCAGTTCCTCAAGCACGGCCGAAGCGCCGTAGAGTCATCGCAGGACGCCGCTAAAGTGCGTGACGTTGTCTCGGGCATCCTCGCCGATGTGGCCGCACGTGGTGACGCGGCGGTGGTCGAACTCTCGAAGAAGTTTGACAACTGGTCTCCGGACAGCTTTCGTCTGTCCGAAGATGAAATTGCGAGCTGCGTCCGCTCACTCTCCCAGGGACAGCTCGACGACATCAGGTTCGCTCAGGCTCAGGTCCGTAACTTCGCGCAAGCCCAACGTGAATCGATTCGGGACATCGAAGTCGAAACGCTGCCGGGCGTCGTTCTCGGGCACAGGAACATGCCGGTCGACAGCGTCGCCTGTTATGTTCCGGGCGGGAAGTTCCCGCTTGTCGCGTCGGCCCATATGGGCGTTGTGACGGCCAAGGTTGCCGGTGTTCCCCGCATCATCACCGCTTCGCCGCCGGTGGGCGGGGCACCGCATCCAGCCGTCGTAGCGGCGATGCATCTGGGTGGCGCTGACGAAATCTATACGTTCGGCGGCGTGCAGGCGATCGCCGCGATGGCTCTCGGCACCCAGACGATCGACAACGTTTCGATGGTTGTCGGCCCGGGCAACGCGTACGTTGCGGAAGCCAAGCGTCAACTTTTCGGGCGCATCGGCATTGACCTCATCGCGGGACCCTCCGAGACACTGATCATTGCTGACGACAGTGTCGACGCCGAGATGTGTGCGACGGACCTCCTCGGCCAGGCCGAGCACGGTTTCAACACGCCGGCCGTCTTGCTCACAAACTCGACGCGGTTGGCCAAAGACACGATTGCAGAGGTCGAGCGTCTGCTGAAGATCCTCCCGACTGCGAAAACGGCAGGCGTCTCCTGGAGCAATTACGGTGAAGTCATTGTGGCGGACACGCTCGAAGAGATGGTGTCGGAGGCAAACCGCATTGCGTCAGAGCACGTCCAGGTGATGACGCGCGACCCGGACCACTTCCTGAAGAACATGAAAAACTACGGTTCACTGTTTCTGGGCGCACGTACCAACGTTGCCTTCGGCGACAAGGTCATCGGCACGAATCACACACTGCCTACCGGCAAGGCGGCTCGCTATACCGGCGGGCTGTGGGTTGGAAAGTTCATCAAGACGTGCACCTACCAGAAAGTACTGACCGATGAGGCGAGCGCACTCATTGGTTCCTACTGCTCGCGGCTGTGTGCAATCGAAGGCATGATTGCGCACGGTGAGCAGGCAAATATCCGTGTTCGTCGATTCGGTCACCGCGAGGTGCCGTACGGTACGGCTGTGTCAGCCTGAAGGTGGAAGAGCAGGAGAAGCTCATGATAAGGATGAGGCCTCGCTCTAGCGCCAGCTGCAGCTTCCATCGACTTTGCACAGTGAACACCTTGTGGAAGAACATCGATCGCACGTGAATATTGAACTTCACTACAAAATGCTATGTCGCGCTCGTAATTGGCATGTCGAAATCCGCCTGCGTGAACCTCGCAGTGAAGTCGCGTCAATGACCACACGTAGAAATCCATTAGACAGGAATCCAAATGGTACCGATCACACCGGCGTTTCGCCTGGACGGCAAGACGGCACTGGTAACTGGTGCGGGTAGGGGGATCGGCTTTGCAGCCGCTGCGGCGCTTGCACAAGCAGGTGCCCGCGTCACGCTGGTTGCGCGCACTGCAACCGAGATCGAAGCCGCAAGTGAGGCGATCAATGCCGCGGGTGGAGTGAGCGAGTTTCTCGCCCTCGATGTTACTGATTCAGCACGGGTTTCCGCGGTAATCGAAGCGCGAGGTCCATTTGATGTGCTTGTGAATAGCGCCGGAATGAATCGCCCGATGGAGCTTGTTAGCGTGCCGGATGAAGACATTGATGCCATTCTTGCGCTGAACGTCAAAGCCGCGTTCTACGTTAGCCGGGCGGTTGTGAAAGGGCTTCTCAAGGCCGGGAAACAGGGTTCTCTGATAAACGTTTCGTCGCAGATGGGGCATGCCGGCAGTCCAGGGCGAACCGTCTACTGCGCTAGCAAGCACGCTATGGAGGGAATGACAAAAGCGCTCGCGTGGGAGCTGGGGTCAAAGGGAATCCGGGTCAATACCGTGTGCCCAACGTTCATCGAGACGAGTTTGACAGAAAACATGTTTCAAAAACCAGGGTTCAGGAGCTGGGTTACATCGAAAATTGCGCTTGGACGGGTAGGACGCATCGAAGAAACGATGGGCGCCATTGTTTTTCTGGCGTGCGACGCGTCATCGCTTGTCACTGGAAGTGCTCTGATGCTCGATGGTGGCTGGACGGCGGCGTAGCGTATGAGGCTAATAAGCGCCGTAATTCACGTAGGCTGCCGTGGTCGATGTCGCGTCGGCGGCTCCAACTCTGATTGCTCTGTCTACAAAACTCAAACGGACCGACCACCTTACTGGCAGCGCAAGTTTTTCGGACTGCACCGTGAGAAGATCGTGCGCTATCTGACAAGAATGGAGCGCATAAGCCGATGTCGCGCCAACACAGGGAGCGTAGGAGATACGGTCAAGTCTGGTGTATGAGCGGTCGATGAACGGCGACGTCAGGCGGCGAGTTTCTGCTGACCGGGTTGATCGTCTTGCACCGGTTCGCCGTCCTTGAAGGCATGCCTTCCAGCAACAGCGTGATCTGTTCGGGGCCGTTGATGCGCCGCCATGTTTTCTCGGCTTCCTCGATCAGCCTTGAATGCCAAACCCAGGAAGGTTGGTCGCGACACGCAGTTGCGCGTGCGTGTAGTACGGTGGCGCACGGTCGCGAACGTCGACTCGATCGCGTTTGTCGTTCGCAAATGCTGCCAGTGGTCGGCCGGGAAGTCGTAGAAAGCAAGCAGGCTTTCGCGATCCTTCTTCAACGTCTCAGTAGTCTTCGGATACTTTGCCGCATAGATCGTCACGAACCGATCGAAGGCGGCATGCGCGTCGGCGCGCGTCGCGGCCATCCATATCGCTTGCGGATCTGCTTTAGCTTTGCCTTGCTGCGATTTCGGCAGCGCGTTCAGGACGTTGCCCATTTTGTGAAACTTATTCCGAGGCTGGAATAAGTTTCATTACTCTGAATTCCGGATTAGGCCGATGTGGAGTGGGGATGCCGCGTCGTTGGTGGTGAGCGCGCAGTGGACGTCGGCATAATCGCGCCTAGTTGAGCGATGCTTTCTTCTCCACCACTTGGAGACGGAGACAACTCATGTCAGATCCATCTCGGGTTCGGATAACCGGGCCTCTTGCCGCATTCGCAGACGGCTTCGCCGCCGAGTTACGCAAACAAGGTTACCGCCCCAATGCCGCGGCGAATCAACTCCAGCTTTTTGCACATCTGAGCCGGTGGCTCGCCTCCAAACGGCTGGATGCGACGGCGATCTCCGCGTCGGTACTGAATGAATTCTTGGATGCGCGACGCGCACAGGGCTACACGTTGTGGCTCTCACGCAAAGCGCTGACGCCGCTGGTCGGCTACCTTGATAGCGTTGGAGTCGACGTGGCAACCGAATCAGCAGTGTCGGGTCCTGACGAGGCACTGCTTGCTCGCTATCACAAATATCTGCTCGATATGCGAGGGCTTGTCGCCACCAGCGCTCGTGGATATGTAGATATGGTACGCCCGCTTGTTACGGACAGAGTTGTGAGCGACGAACTCGACTGGACGGACTTGCGGCAAGAGCACCTGAACAGATTTGTGCTCACGGCTAGCCGCGGACGCTCTATAGGTTCAGCGAAGCTCGCGGTTACCGCACTACGTTCATTACTGATCTACTTGCACATGGAGGGGCTGATAGCGCAGCGGCTGGACACAGCAGTCCCGTCGGTTGCAGGATGGAGCTTGGCCGGGTTGCCACGCGCACTGGAGCCATGCGATGTGGAACGATTACTCGCAGCCTGCGATCGGTGCACCGGTAGCGGCTGTCGCGATTTCGCAGTCCTGATGTTACTCGCGCGTCTGGGCTTGCGTGCTGGCGAGGTACGTATGCTCAATCTTGACGACATCGACTGGCGCACAGGTGAGTTCGTCGTCAGAGGCAAAGGTCGGCGTCTTGAACGCCTTCCTTTGCCTGCGGATGTCGGCGAAGCGTTGGCAGCGTATCTTCAACGCGGTCGACCCGATACCGCGCAGGGCCGCACCGTGTTTGTACGTACACGGGCCCCTCACCGCGCACTCTCGTCCGTCGGTATTACAGACGCGGTGGCTGCCGCCGCTTCGCGCGGGCCTCATTAACGTGCGTGTTGATTTGCCTTACATGCCAGATGACACGACAATAAAAACCGGCATCTTATTAGCGATCTTGTTGCACCGCCAGCGCGGAGGATGTCGAGGACTGGCGCGAGGGGAAATGTATTCTCCCGTTTGCGCGAATTCCGGAATCGGATGTCACGGTTCTGCGGTTGTGGCGAGAATTTTAGAAGCAATTTTTAGCGCTGGCAGCGTAGCATTTCCGGTCATTGATAAGGACAGTGACCACATGAGCAAAACCGGGAATCTTCGCTATTTCGATTACGCCGCCACCACGCCGGCCGATCCCAGAGTTATCGAAGCGATGTTCGGCTGCATGGGCGAAGCAGGTGTATTCGGCAATCCCGCATCGAGCTCGCACGCGGCCGGATTGCATGCGCGCGACCTGGTCGAGCAGGCGCGAAGGCAAGTGGCAGAGTTGATTGGCGCGCAGCCGTCCGACATCGTCTGGACATCCGGCGCGACCGAATCGAACAATCTCGCACTCAAAGGCCTCGCGGATCTCGCGCCGGCCGGCCTGCACCTCGTGACCAGCCAGCTCGAACACAAGGCGATTCTCGACACGGCGGCTCACCTCGAACGCCGGGGTGTCGATGTGACCTACGTGAAACCCGCCGCCAACGGAGAGATCTCGCCCGATTCGGTCGCCGCCGCGCTTCGCGAGAACACCGGGCTCGTCTCGTTGATGCTCGTCAATAACGAACTCGGCACGTTGACCTCGATTGCCACGATTTCCCGCCTCGTGCACGACGCGGGCGCGTTGCTGCATGTCGATGCAGCACAGGCGCTCGGCAAGACGCCGATCGACGTCAACGCAATGGGTATCGACATGATGTCGATGTCGGCGCACAAGGTTTACGGCCCCAAGGGTATCGGCGCGCTGTATATCAACGGGGCATCGCGCGATCTCATTGCGTGTCAGATACACGGTGGCGGTCATGAACTGGGGCTGCGCTCGGGCACCTTGCCGACGCATCAGATCGTTGGAATGGGCGCCGCGTGCGAACTCGCGAAGAACGGGATGGCAGCCGATAATGCGCGAATCGCGGCGCTCAGCGAGCGCGTGCTCGGCGAACTGCTGGCCTCGGGCGTCGTCTCGCACAACGCTGCCGGTGCGAATCGCATTCCCCATACGCTGAGTCTGACGCTGGATTTGCGGAACTTCTTCAGTTTCATGCTGACGGGCGACATCGCGGTCTCGTCGACATCCGCATGCAATTCGGCTGCGGGCGGCCCATCGCACGTGCTGACCGCTCTCGGACTCGACGAAGGCGCTGCGGCGCGGACCATCCGCTTGAGCCTCGGTCGGTTCACGACGCAGGCCGATGCCGACTTTGCAGTGGAGTGCTTTCGCAACGTTATCGGCCAATGTCAGGAATCAGTCGGCGGACGAACCACGGCAAACGCCTGACAACGCATGACAACGTGGAATGGTGGTAACGGCTCAGCACCGCCGTTCCATCTCGGCCAGAGCCATCGATTCGAACAATGACCCATCTGCAAGTCTTCGACCATGAATCATTCAGCGTGGAAGGGTTTTTTGATCCGGCCACCAGCACGATCAGCTATCTCCTTCTCGATCCGCAAACGCTGCAGTGCGCGTTGATCGACAGCGTGCTCGATTACGAGCAAAAGTCGGGAAGAACCGGCAGGCAAACGGCCGATCGGCTGATCGCGCGCGTGATGCAACTGAATGCGAAAGTGGTGTGGCTGCTGGAGACGCATGTTCATGCGGATCATCTGTCGGCGGCGCCGTATTTGAAATCGACCCTCGGCGGGGAGATTGCGATCGGCGCGAATGTGACAGACGTACAGCACATCTTCGGTCAGGTATTCAATGCGGGACCGGATTTCGCGCGTAACGGTGCGCAGTTCGACCGTCTGCTCGACGATGGCGATACGCTTCAGGTCGGCGCGCTGACGGTGAAGGTGATGCATACGCCGGGCCATACACCGGCCTGCGTCACTTATGTGGTCGAGTGCGCCGGTGCATCGGCTGCGTTTGTCGGCGACACGCTGTTCATGCCCGACTACGGCACCGCGCGCTGCGATTTTCCCGGCGGCGATGCGAGAACGCTCTACCGGTCCATACATCGGGTGCTGAGCCTGCCGCCGCAGACCGCGCTGTACATGTGCCACGACTATTGCCCCGCTGGCCGCTCCGTCCAGTTCGCCAGCACGGTGGCCGACGAATTCACGCACAACATTCATCTCGCCGGTGGCATCGGCGAGGACAGCTTCGTCGCGATGCGTGAAGCGCGCGACAGAACACTGGCCATGCCCGCGCTAATGTTGCCGTCGGTGCAGGTGAACATGCGGGCAGGGTATTTGCCGCCGCCCGAGAACAACGGTGTGTCGTACATCAAGATTCCGGTCGATGCGGCGTAGGCAGCGACCATTCCCGCGGCTTTGTCGAACCATTATGAAAGCGATAAGAATGTCTGCGGCCTATTACGTAGCGCCGCAAATATCGGAGACGGATATCCGCGAGATCGCGGCCAGCGGCGTGCGCGCGATCGTCTGCAATCCACCGGATGGGGAGTCCCGCTTCCAGCCAATAGGTAAAAATTAAAGCGCAGTAAAATCAATGACTTGCATCGGTGGCCATCCACTAATCGGCTGCGCTTTTTGATCTTTTTCGGTCAACTTCTGCCTACTTTGGTCAAGTTTTGGTCAAGGCGCTTGGGGACGCTATGCCCTGCTCGTGGGCCTAGGCGGCCGGACGAAATATTTATGCAATGTCGTTATTATGATGCCGCAATGCACCGGCATAGGGTCGAGGGGCGAGAGGCCGACATTCTAGGCCTTCAGTTGCCGACATGGCAAAACGTGCGGGAACGCCAATACGAGCAGTGGGACCTTCCCCGCCTCGTCGTCGACACGGCAGAATCTTCGATTGAGCAGGCTGTCGAAGCAATCATGCAGCACCTCTCGTTGACTTCTCCAGTAAGTTGAATCGTTGAGCATGAGGTAGGTCGAGTCATGCTGACGGCATTACGATACCGCGTGCGGCTGCTCGCGGGCGTTCGAGATGAATCGTCGTGTTTCTGGCCGCCGCTACGGCAGCCTCGCTCCGCTAGACTTATATTTCTTCCCAGCCTCCTCGCGATCTCATGGACGCCCAGCTTTTCATCATCTGCGGACTTACGTTTGTAATCCACGTTATCGCAACGCTGGCCTACGCGGTACGAATCGCCGGCGTCCGCACGCGGCGTATAGCTGTGTCGTTCTCTCTGTTCGGCATCATCGCCCTTGTCTCACGAACCGCGAACTCCTTCCAAGGGCCATTCATAGCTAAGCGCGTCGAGCTTGATATCGCCCGACATCTTGACGATCGGCTCCTCGGTGATTTCCGTCTCTTCCTGGTCACGGCCACTGTGGCGAGCGTAGTCGGCGCACTCCTGATCCCGACGTTTCAGCGATATTTCAGTCGTGCTGTCGAGCACTTTCAGGCTAATCGCTCGTTGCCGCGCCTCATGCTCCACATATTCAGCCGTGGCGGCATCGCCTATCTGCGCGACGGTGCGCGCGTTCCGTCTCGCCAGAACATTTCACAGCTAGCGAGCGGTGCGGGGGTCTCCGGTACGGTGATAGTTCTCAACGTGTTCGCGATGGCCATTTGGACTGTCGGCGTTTTCGCGTTGCTCTACGCTGGATATCTGAAGCCAGATTTGCGTGTAACGTGCGCCAATCTTTCATCGGTGATCAATGGCTTTGCGACGGTGGTGTTAGCAGTGGTCATTGACCCGCAGGTTTCCGTCATGACGGACGACGTGATCGAGGGCCGGAACTCCGAGAATAGCTTTCGGCGAGCTATCACCACTCTTGCTGGAGCGCGAGTTCTTGGGACCTTATGTGCACAGATAATGCTGGTACCGGCCGCGTTGACTATCGTCCGCGTCGCCGAAACGATATAAAACCAATGTGCCGGCCCGACACCCTGTGACTGACCGCTGATGGGGTGTAGGACGGCGGCTTTTGTCTTATCAGCGCCGCACCCCTTAGGCACAGACTGGGCCAGTCTCCGCCGTTCGGCGTGCGGACCATGAGGCCAAAGAGCGGCACGAGGAGCTCTACGGCGGTCGAGTTGATGACCCAACAAACGAACGGACCCGAACGATGATCGTAAGATGCGTCCGTCGCGTAACAGCAGATGATGTGACCGTGGTCACGCAGATCCGGAACGACGCGCATGCGAATAAGGTTGCACATGGCGACTATGCCTGGGGTAAAGAAGGAGACGGCTTTTCCAAAAGGTGGGTGCTGAACAGTTTTTCGCGAAGGGCGGTGTATCTTGTCGCTGACGACGGCATACCAGTGGCGACGTTCTCTCTAGATTGGGATGATGAAACGTACTGGGGACCTCAAGAACCAATCGCCGGCTATGTGCATGGACTTTGCGTGCGAAAGGGTTTTAACGGCCGTGGACTAGGCAGTTTCATCATTGATTGGTGCGCCAATCAAGTCAGAATTCTGAACCGCCGTTTTGTCCGACTCGGCTGCGACGCGAGAAACACCAGGCTCTGTGCCTACTATGAGTCGCTTGGTTTCGTGCGGGTGGGAACCAAGCCGATGCCTGAGTCGACCGACTATATGGATTCACTGTACGAAAAGCCGGTGAACCCAATGCGCGAGCGGCCTTCAGCCAGGCTGCTGATTACCACTTCAGAACGGCGCGTCTTGTTGTTCCGTTTTGTGCATCGGTCTGGGGCGCTTGCTGGAAAGGCCTACTGGGCGACGCCGGGCGGTGGCGTCGAGGATGGTGAGACGTTTGAGGACGCGGCGATACGAGAATTCCGTGAAGAGACGGGCATTTGCGCGGCGCAGGTATCGAAACCGGTCGGACGACGCCAAGTGCCCTTGCAGTTACCTGACGGCGAGCACGTGCTCCCCGTCGAACTCTACTTCGTGATCTATGCCGATGCGGAATCCATCTCACGTGACAGTTGGACTGCGGAAGAGATGGAAGTAATGGCAGACCATAAATGGTGGAGCCGGGAAGAGCTGTCCAGCACCACCGAGACTGTCTATCCTGAAGGACTAGTTCAGATGCTCGATAACGCTGGAGTTTTCGGCGCTGAACGTCCGCTATGAAGTAAACCAGACGACCGGAATGGGTCGAGCTTGTGTGAAAACACCCTGGTCACCTAAACTGGATTAACTCATTCAGCATGGGTGACCGGATGAAGCGATTCATAGAAGGTGAAGATCGCAAGCAGGTGACGCTGCTTCCAGAATGCCTCGATGACTTCGTCGCCGAGGACAACCCGGTCAGGATTATCGAGGCGTTTGTAGAAGAGCTTGACCTTGCATCAGTGGGGTTCGATGGAGCAATCCCGTCGACTACGGGTCGCCCGTCCTATCATCCAGCAGTGCTGCTGAAGATCTATATCTACGGCTACCTGAACCGGGTTCAATCGAGCCGTCGCCTGGAACGTGAATGCCAACGCAATGTTGAGTTGATGTGGCTTACGGGCCGACTGGCTCCAGACTTCAAGACCATAGCCGACTTTCGTCGTGACAACGGCGTCGGCATTCGCAACGTGTGTCGCCGCTTCGTGATGCTCTGCCGTGAGCTGAAGCTGTTCTCGCAAGCGCTGGTCGCCATTGACAGTAGCAAGTTCAAGGCAGTCAATACGCGCGATCGCAACTTCACCGAGGGTAAGGTCGACAAGCGCCAAAGGCAGATTGAGGAGAGCATCCAGCGGTATCTGAACGCGCTGGAGACTGCCGATCGTACGCAACCCGCGGAACTCGAAGCGAAGACGACTCGATTGCAAGACAAGATCGCGCGCTTACGCGAGCAGATGCGGAACCTCGATCAGATCAAGGAGCAACTCAAGACGCAGCCTGATGGCCAACTCTCGATGACTGATCCCGACGCGCGCTCCATGGCGACGAGCGGCAAAGGCTCGGGAATGGTGGGCTACAACGTCCAGGTGGCCGTTGACGCCAAACACCACCTCATCGTGGCTCACGAGGTCACAAACTCTGGCAGTGACCGGGCGCAGCTTAGCCCCATGGCAAAAGCTGCGCGCGACGCGATGGGTAAGACCAGACTGCGGGCAGTCGCCGATCGTGGCTACTACACCGGGACTCAGATCAAGGAGTGTGCCGATGCGGGGATTGCGGTCATGCTGCCGAAGCCGACAACATCAGGTGCGAAATACCATGGCCGGTTCGACAAGGCAGACTTCATTTACATTGCGCGGGACGACGAATACCAATGTCCAGCTGGAGAGCGGGCAATTTACCGATACACCAGCGAGGAACACGGGATGCAGCTACATCGATACTGGAGCAGCGCCTGTTCGCAATGCCAAATGAAGTCACAGTGCACTCGGGCTCGGGGGTGCGGCTAAATTCTTGGACTGATTTATGCCGCGATTCCAAGACTTTGCCGGTATTCGATCGGACTAAGAGAGCCGAGCGAGACCTTGATCCGCGTTGCGTTGTACCACCGGATGTAGGAGTCGAGAGCCTCGATAAATTCGTCAACGGTCGAAGCTCGCCAGTTACGAGGATAGAACATTTCCGTCTTGAGTCGCCCGAAGAAGCCTTCACATGCTGCGTTATCGGGCGAGCATCCTTTGCGTGACATCGACCGAATCAGCCTGGCATCGCTCATTCGCGATAGCCATCCCGGCCAGCGATAATGGGCACCGCGGTCGGAGTGCACTACGGGTCGCTCATCGCAATCAGCCACCGATTCGATCGCTGAATCCAGCATGGTATTGACGAGTTCAGCATCTGGCCGCGTGCTGATTGACCAGCTAACGACGAGACCGTCAAAGCAGTCGATCACCGGCGACAGATAGACCTTGCCTGCCGGGATCTGGAATTCGGTAATGTCGGTCAGCCATTTCCGATTCGGGGCGGCTGCACGGAAATCTCGATTGATAAGATTCTCCGGCGCAGGGCTTATTTCCCCACGGTAGGAGCCATAGCGACGTCGTCTGGTCGTGGCTGCGATCAGACCTTCCTGTCGCATCAAGCGTCGCACCACTTTCTCCGAGATGAGCAGTTGGTGCCTTATCAAGGCTGCGCGGATTCGACGATAGCCGTAACAGCGGTGATTGCGCTCGAAGATGTCTGCGATGACGCGACGCGCACCGGCATGCCTGTCAGCGACGAGCCGACGTGCACGGTGATAGAAGTAGGAACTGCGAGCAAGCCCCAAGACGGCTAACAATTCCGGCAAAGAATAGGTTTGTTTCAGGGCATCAACCAGCATCGTCTTCTCCTGGTTGCTCAGGAGTTGCAGGTCGATGCCCATTCCTTTTTTTACCAGTTCGTTCGCCTTCTTGAGGCGGTCGCGCTCGAGCTCCAACTTCCGTATATCGCGTCGAAGCGATTCGACCTGCTGCTCCAGCTCCTCACGTTCATGATCCGGCGCTGGCTTCTTCTGGCGTTTCATAGATGCTGGGACCTCTCGACCGAGTAGCTGGTTCTTCCAGTTGTACAGCATCGGCCTGCTTACGCCCGCTTTCTCGGCGACCAAGCGTGCGCTTTCCTCTCTCGTGCACAGCTCGATGACTGCCACCTGCCTAGCCTCCCGCGATGCCGGAACGCTGCCAGCCACCCTGCCGACAACACGCTTGCCAGTCTTGGGGCACCGTTCTTCAATCCAGGCCGCGAGCGTTCCGCGACTCGGATAGCCCAAAGCCCTCAACGTAGCAGCAGCACATCGGTCATGGCTTAAATAGTGATCAACGGCAGCTTGTTTCTGTTCGTCCGAATACCTTGGCGTCGCGCGAACATAACCAATCCGTAGTTCATGACACTCCTCGTATTCGCGATGCCAGGCTTTCAAGGCATTCTTTGTCGGGTAACCCAGCCGTCTGATGGTCGCCCTGATGCGCTTTCCCAACTCTAGGTAAAGCCGGACCGCTCGAAGACGGTCTTCGTACGAGTACATGAACTACCTCCAGGTAGTCCAAGTTTTTGTCCGCACCCCCGTATCGGCTGCGGTCTTATATCCGGCCTGTAGTGCAAGCCGAAGCCCGCGGGCCCTGATGGAATTCGCCGGGAACATCCTCATCTGGGCCACGCACTTTTAAGCGCAAGGCTGTGTTCAGGGTTATGTTCCTGCGGTCCGACCTGTTTCGCCATCACATGTTAATCAACCTCAGCAACCTATCGGCACTTCACCTCGTCTTTCTTTGCTCATCTGCTAAGCGGGTTTCACGCTGACGTGGTTCTTCTCGTACGTCTTGCCGTGGGCCAGAATGGCCCATGCGGTGCGTGCCATCTTGTTGGCGAGGGCCACCGCCGCAACATTCGCTGGTCGTCGCTCCTGGATCGCCTTCTGCCATGTAGTCGGCACTTTGGCGTGACACATCGCCGAGCGCGCGCCGTGGATCAACAGCGTGCGCAGATACGGATCACCTCGCCGGGAGATCGATCCCAGCCGGATCTTGCCGCCGGTGCCGCTTTGCCTGGGCACCAGCCCGAGGAACGAGGCAAACTCGCGCCCCGACCTGAACGTTTTTGCATCCCCAATCGTAGCGACCAGCGCAGTCGCGGTAAGCCTGCCGATGCCTGGCACTTCCGCGATTGCCCGGCATGCAGCTTCCTGCTTGTGCCAGCCACTTATCTGCTTCTCAAGGTGGTCGATATCCTGCTCGATCCCGTCGATGCGTCTCAACTGGTCGTGCAGACTGCTGAACATGGTTCCCGGCAGCGCATCCTCGAGCTCTGCCATGCGGGCCCGCATTTCGGTGAGGCCGGCCACGCGTCCGGCCCGGAATGACACACCGAACTCGTAGACGAGCCCTCGTAACTGATTCACCTGCATGGTGCGGAACTTGATCAGCAGCGAGCGCATACGGTGAAGGCCGAGCATCGCCTGCTGGTCTTCCGTCTTTGCCGCTACCGTTCGCATCCCCGGCTGCTGTACCGCCGTCCAGATTGCCCGCGCATCCGCCGCGTCGGTCTTGTTCGTCTGGACAAACGGTCGGATGAACTTCGCATGCAACAGCACCACCTCGTGCCCGAGTGCCTTGATCTTGCGGGCCCACCAGTGCGCGCTGCCGCATGCTTCAAGCGCCACACGACCCGCAGGCCGCTTCGCCAGAAACGCGATCAGCTCGTCGCGTCGAAAGCGCCGATTGGCAATCTCACCGGTTTGCGCGTCGACCCAGTACATCTGGAAAATCTGCTTTGCAACATCCAGTCCGTATGTCGTAGCATTCATTTGGGCCCTCCGTTCCTCAAGTGGACGTGTCGAAACTCCACTCTGGCACATTGATGCCGTTCGGTTTTGGAGGGCCTCCGCGTTCCTGCTGGACCCTGCGTCCCCGAAGGGAGGACGGTGTCCATTCCATCTGGGTCGATGCATGCCTCTCGCATGAAGGCCCGTACCTGAGGCGATCGTCCGCCGTTGGCATGGGGCTCTGTGCGGCCACAAGCCGCCGTTCAAAATCGTCGTCGGTCCGACGTTCATGCGTCGGTTCCAGTCCGTGAACGGCCGTTCACTTGTCAGAGACAAACGCGCCGTCTCGACCGGCGCACATTCTTTCACACCTGTGGCTGGTGGCGCTCGCTTATGGGCCGAACCATTTCCGAAAGAACCGTTCCGCATGCTCATAAAAATCGATCTGGTTGTGAGGACGAGTGAACCCATGACCCTCGTCGGCACAAACGAACAGCTCCACGGGCGCGCCCCGCTTTTTCAGTTCGAATGCGATCTGTTCGCTTTCCGATACGTTGACTCGCGGATCGTCAGCGCCGTGCGCCACCAGCAGCGGCGTGCGAATGTCATAGACACAGTGAAGAGGCGATGCGCGATCCAGTTCAGCCTTTCCCCTTTCGTCGCGAGGGTCGCCGATCATTTCATACAAGGCTTCACGCATTGGCTCCCATGTTGCGGGTATGGACTGAAGAAAGGAAGGCAGATCAGTGGGGCCAGCATAATCGACCGCACAGCGGTACAAGGCAGGGTTTCGCGCGATCTGCATGAGCGCGCTGTAGCCACCGAAGCTGAAACCGAAGATGCCGATCCGGTTCAACGGCGCCACGCCTTTTTCGACAGCCCACTGCACGGCGGCTTCAATATCCCGTTGTATGCCGTTGCCCCATTGCCTGAAGCCGGCACGCCAAAAGTGCTTTCCGTAGCCGGTTGACCCCCGAAAGTTAATCTGGAGTACCGCAAAGCCCTGGTTGGCAAGCCACTGCACGATCCGGTTGAATCCCCATACGTCGCGAGCCCATGGCCCTCCGTGTGGGAAGACAATCAGCGACGGCATGCTGATCGGGCGCTGCAGTAGCGGAGCGGGGCGGCTCAAATAGCCATGTATCGTGAGACCGTCGTGTGCTGCGAAGCGGACAGGTTCCATTGAGGCCATGTCTTCCGGGCGCAGATGCGGCAATGTGCTGCCAAGCGATACGAGTCGGTTTTCACTGCGGCGGTATAGATAATGATGTTCAGGATTCCTGTCGCTGGCTGCGGAGACGACGAAGAGCGATTCATCCGCGGAGCCGCCTTTCACGACGATTTGATGGTCTGGCAGCGCGGCCTCCAACGCCATCTGCATGTGGTGCCGTTCCGGGTCGAAGAATTCACAGCGGAACCTGGTATCTGTCCAGGTTACACCCAGGATCTCCTGACGAACATCGGACCATAGGACGCCGCCTAGATCGACGTCGTTTCTTCCGTACACGAAGCGCGATTCCACGCCGGCCTCGAGGTCAAATTGGTAGAGGGCGAGTGTATCTCTATGCCGGTTCGACAGAACGTAGGCATGGTCCGGCATGCCGGGCACGAAGGCTATGGGGACGACAATTTCGTCGAACCGGAGCGTTGCGATCTGGCGGAACTCACTACCTGGATCGTTCCGGTAATGCAGGCTGGCAGCATCACCCGAGGACTGCGCAAGTCGGACATTGCCGTCCGCATCCGCGAACCAACTCACGATATTGCCTGGATTGAGCGCCAGGAGGGTGGAGGCGCCGGTGGACACATCGACCCTGTAGACATCTAGCAGGTGCGCAGTGCGTTGGTTATGCGCGACCAACACAGAGGAAGGTGTGTCTTTGAGCACGTTCACTATAACCGAGTGTGTGTTTTCTCCCGGTGTCAAGTCGACGGGTCCGGCGTCGGCGTGCACGTCCACGTAATAGATGTGATAGTTCTCGCTTCCTTGTCGATCGCATGACATCAATAGGTGCGTGTCGTCTTTCCAGACGAAGTCCAGCACTGTATGCCGTCGCGGGTCTGCCAGACGTCTGGTTGGACCATGCACCTTCTCCCCGCGTAGCTCCCGGACGAACAGGCCAAGGCCCTGTCCGTCCGCAGCCAGATAAGCAATCCGCTTTCCGTCCGGTGACAAGGCGAAATTTGCGGCGGATGCGTCTTTAAAAAAATCTTCCGCACGATATTGCCTGGCACTTATTCCTCTCCGATTGCGATGCATGCACTGTCCTTGGTTAGCCGATTATGTCGGATGCATAAAACACATTTTCCTGTGGCGCTAAAACACCTCAGTTGAGGCGTGGATTACAAAACAGGCGATCGAATCTTTCAGTTATTGCCGGAATAATCCGTTGCGTAAGAGTTTCGTCGTATTTGTTACGCCGATATCTATTTTCTTGACAGCTTATTGGGCCAGGTTATTATGTCGTCACGGGTAATTGAAAAATTACCACATTTAAAAGGGCTGTAAATATTGTTTGCCGTTAGTCTGCTCGCTTGCTCCGCCGAAATTTTTGCCTGATGAAGTAACGCTGTGGATCGAAGTTCCCCTGCGCCGTTTGCGCAGATTCTCACGAACCCGAAGGAAAATAATCATGCGTTATACGACGGCCTGCGTCCTTTCACTTCTTGCTGCACTTCCAGCAGTCTCTCTGGCTCAACAAGTGCCTGCCAATATAGCGGCACTGCGCGCCCAGGTCGTCCAGGATACAGCCAATCTTCGGACCGTCGCGCGGCAGATCACGGATACGCAAAATGCGTCGTCGGAGCAACAGTACGTTACTGCCCGGCTAAAGCTGGATCAGGATATCATTCAGCTCAAGACTGCGGCCCAGCCGATCCTCGAGCCGAAGCAGTCCGAGCTGCGACAAACGTGGGCGCAGGCGGAAGCCGCTGCGCTGGCGGGCGACGCCGCTCAGGCCGCTTCGCTTCGAGCGCAATACCGGCAACAAAAGTCGAACTTTCAGGCCTACAAGGCCTCCCTGGTCGGAAACTTCTAAACGCTGGCGATTTGCCATGCACTCGCGCACGCACGGTGCGACGATAGAGTCAGCTAAAAACGATATGAACAGTTCCATTGTGCGGCAGCCTCGGGATTTGGTGCCGATCCGTTTACAGGAGCGCATTGCCCAGTTCACGCACGGGCCTATATGGCAATATGGAAAGCGCTCAAGCAAGGCTCATGACCGCTATGCATTCTGGTGTGCGCATTTTGCTGGAGGAAATGCGGCAAGTCGCGTGAGCTGTGAACCCGAATTGGCTGAAAACCGGTCGGCGACGGCAATATACGAGCTGTGGAATGTTTTAAAAGCCGGGCCGCTCGCGGGACACGAGCCGCTGCGCGTTTACGCAAATGCGCATACTTATGGCGTCGAAGGTTACGTGCACACGGATAGCGATGACGCCGAAAACTATTTCTCGACCATTTACTATGCGCATCCGGTTTGGCATAGAAACTGGGGTGGCGAAACGGTTTTTTATTCAAGAACAGAGGCCAATGCCATTATTGATACGGTCTATCCGGAACCGGGCATGGCAGTGACTTTCCCGGGTGCGATTCCCCATTGCGCCAAGGGGCCGACAAGGGACTGCATCGACCTGCGCGTGACCGTCGTTATCAAAACGCAACGCTCACATTCTGGATAACCCATCATGGCGGAGTTTGAAGGGTTGCTGCTTCGCCTCGGTGCGCATGAGCTGCGGCACAGTGGACGGACACTTTTTGATCATCTCGTAGGCACCGCTCGATTGCTGGTGGCTTGGGGATGTAGCGAGCCGGTATGCGCGGCGGGTCTGTTTCATAGTGTCTATGGTACTTCCGCATTCCGACGGTCGTTGCTTGATGCCAGGGACCGGCCGGCATTGCGCCGGCGTATCGGCTACGACGCAGAGGAACTGGTCTACCTGTTTTGCCGTGCGCGACGCCCCGCCGGTCTTATCGATGCCTTCGGGGTCGGCTCCATCACGGACCGCGAAACGAAAATCGCGTACAAGGTATCGCCCGAAATAGCCGAGCGACTCGCACTTATCGAGTGCGCAAATCTGTATGAGCAGTACATGGCAGCTGGCTTAAGGTCAGATCGGACTGCGCTTGATGTTCTGGTCCCACACCTCGGAGCCGCGTGGCGCCTGACGCTTGAGGCGCAACTGGCGGGGAGCAGGGTGGCGCATGACTGAGAACGACCCTGTTGTCATCGCCACGCCGCCGCGTCTTCTGATCACGACTTTCCTCGTTATTAGCGCGTCGATGGTGGTGCTTGCTGTTTTACTGGCCTCACATTACGGACCGGAGGCCGAAGTTTTCGGCGTAGTGGTGATGCCATCAGAGCTCGGGCGGTACGGGTTGGAGGCGCCTGCGATCAGCAAGCTGTCGCGAAAAGTCGTTATCTTTCGGATGCCGTCGCAGTGCGTCCGCCTCGCGGGGCGGACGACGATTGCCGCTATCGAACTTTCCCGAACCACGGACGGACTGTCTCGCTATGTTCGGGGCGACATCGTCGGTGCAGGCACCACTGACATAGGAGCCGGGCTGGCGCCTGAAACTCAGCCGATACCCGGCGGTCAGCGGATCGGTTGTGTGGCCGTGGTCGCCTTTCCTTCGGGCTCCCGCGGGCAGCAACAAATCGAAGCGGCTCCGACGCACAGTGTGGTGACCGTGCGAATTCGTTCCCGTGCTTTCCGCTGGCGATCGTTCGACGCGCTGTGACTGCTTCATAAGGAACCACTGCATGTCTCGTCTGCCTGATGCCGCGCTATACCTGCTTGTCAGCGCATTGTTTTTTTTGATCGCAATGCCGCTCGCGGCAGGGTGGATTAAACCGAACAGGCTTTATGGCGTTAGAACAAAGACGACGTTGAGCAATGTCACCACTTGGTATCGCTGCAATCGGCTTTTCGGCATAGCACTGATGCTGACCAGTGCCTCCTATGTGGGGGCCGTGGGCTACTGCTATCTGCACGATATTGCCGTGGCACGCGTGGTCCTGCTCATAGCGTTCGTAATGGAAGTCGTCGTGCCCGCCTGCCTTTGTCTGCTTGTCTTGAAGAACTCGATCAATCACTAAGGACGAGAATATGAACGAGCCGTCGGAATTTTTTGGCCGCCTTAACCACCTGCGCTCCAAGGTGTTGCTTTCTCAGGACGTATCACGGCTGTTTCGTAGCGATCCGGTGGGGACACTGCGGCAATATGGGCTCGACTTCTCGATGAGCAGCGACGCGGGTGAGGTCTTTTTCTCTGATTATCTGGAAAAGATTTCGCCTGCCGCGCGCGCTGTCATTCTAGGGACGGTCTACCAGGGAGGTCGGCGGCGACGGATGCGGGTGGATGGTGGGGATGGCGGAGGTGATGGCGGGGGAGACGGTGGTGGCGACTCCGGCGACTCCGGGGATGCCGGTGACGATGGCGACGACGATGATGACGACGACGCTACGGTCGCGTCCATGGCAGTCGCCGTCGCCAGTGTGGCCGTCGCGGCAAACGCGGTCGCCATCGCCAACGCGATCGCGAACGCTAATGCGATCGCCAACGCGAACGCGCTTGCGAATGCCAACGCCGTTGCGGCCGGGGCCTACGATTTTGATCGGGGCCGACCGGTGCAAGCGATCTACGTGTCGCGGATGTCGATCGATACGCCGTTGTACCAGCGTCTCGAAGCGGCCGGATTGAACATCTACCGGCAGATGGCGCTGCTCAGGCACGCAGCCCGCGGCTCGCTCGGCGAAAGTGCGCACCCTCCGCGGCCGGGCCATGTGACATTTGGCTACAAGGACATGCTGATCGAACTGGAAATCGTCGTGGAACCCACAGGTGTATCGGTTGCGTCGGCTGGTCTGCTTCCATCCGCTGTCTAAATCCAAGAGATCATCGTGCGAGATGTTGTCCAACTTACCGTTTTGGCGGCAAATCAATGCACCGCTTCGTGCGGTCATTGCTCGATGAACTCGTCGCCTGAGCGGCGAGAAAAATTGTCATACCCGAAGATCCGCAAGGTCATCGATGACCTGCTGGCAAAAAGCTCGGCGTTGGGCCTGGTGATCTTTGCAGGCGGTGAACCAACGCTGCTCAAGCAGGACCTGCTCGACGCGATCGCTTATTGCGGCGCGCGGGGCCTCAAGACGCGGCTCGTCACCAATGCGTCCTGGGCACTCACGCGCAGCCACGCGGAGCGGATGGTGCAATCGTTACGGGAAGCGGGTCTGGACGAGATTAACTTTAGCGCGGACGACTACCACTTACCCTATATCCCACTGCGCAACATCGCAAACGCGTGGAAAGCCAGCAAGGGGAAAGGCTTCGACAGCGTGGTAATCGCTAACTGCTACGGTTTGGAATCGACACTGACGCACGAAGTCATCCAGAACGAGCTGGGTGAAACCTTGCCGGTGTTCTGGGACGATGACGGCTATCACGCGCCCCCCGTTCCTGCGGCGCCCGACGGCACCCGCTACCTGCTGTCGAACGCGCGATTGCAACGGCTAGGTCGAGGCCGTTCGATCCCGGACAGCGCACTTGTGTTCCCGGAGCAGCAACGCCTTAACTTGCCCTGCCAGTGGGCGCTGACGAGTGCGGCCCTGTCAGCCGAGGGACACTTGGTAGCGTGTTGCGGGACGGAAGCGCACGGCAACGAGTTCCTCGATTTCGGTGACGCTCTGCATCAAGACGCGGGCGTGCTTGTGGACCGTGCGAATCAGAGCTTGGTCATACAGGCAATCGGGCGAGCTGGTCCGATGTTCCTCATGAACTTTGTTGCATTGCTTTCCAAAGACAGTCTCTTTGCAGAGAGATACAGCTCCGTGTGCGAAATCTGCGAAGCAGTCGTCCACAACCCTCAAGCGCGTGAACTGCTGACTGAGCACCTTCACGAATTGACGCCGCTGTTCAAGTAAGGGAAAACGGTATGAATCTAGGCGAGCTGAAGCTTTATCTTGAGCGGACGGGCTACGCGGAACTTTGCAGCAGCTTTAATCCGCTAAAGCCCCGCCCATCGAGTTGGGCGAATGCCCGTGACTGCCTAACCAGCCGCACGCTATTGCGGTTCCTCGATCTTTTGTTGCTTGGCAAGGTGGTCGGCAAGGGCCGCTTCTCCGATACGGAGCTCGCGCTGCTCGCGCCGCTTGTCGACCACGGTCTGATGTTTGACGACGGCGACAGCCTTCGAACAAACGACCTGTGCCTGTATGTGGTACTGGGGATATGGACGTTCTTTGAATTGCCGAAGCCCGATCCGAAAATCTACTATGGCGACGACTCTTTTGCATTGCTAAATCGCCTGCGCCCGTTGGCCGGCGGCGACACGCTGGATCTTTGTGCGGGACCGGGCATCCAGTCGTTGTACTGCGCGCGGCTAGCGAACACGGTGACGTCCGTTGAAATCAATCCGTTTGCCGCAGCGATCGCGATGATCAACCGTGAAATGAACGGCGCCAGGAACTGGGAGATTCTGACTGGTGATCTGTACCGTGCGCTACCCACGGATCGCTGTTTTGATCACGTCGTCTGCAACCCCCCGCTGCTGCCGTTCCCCGAGGATGAAAGCTATCCGTTCGTCGGAAACGGCGGCATTGACGGCTGGAAAGTGGCGTGGCAAGTACTGGACGGCTTGCCGCAGCGCCTCCGTGCGGGGGGCAGAGCGCAGCTGATTGGGACGACGCTTGGTGACGGGGTCGTGCCCATGATTACGGAGCCGTTGAGAAGGTGGGCAGCCGACAACGCCATGGACTGCCAGTTGGTCGTCGTCGCCCAACGTGAGCTCGCGCGCGATTCGCCTTGGTTTGAAGGGCTGGCGTATTCATCGGCCGCGTCCAGTGGGCGTCCCATCGCTATGGTTCGGGACCGATTCCAGCGCTTCCTGACCGATCAGGCGGCGACCCATCTGGTAAGCCACTACCTTCATGTCAGCCATGGTGCGGGAGAACTCGAGATCATCGATCTCTTCGCCGACGAGCGTGAGGCCGAGGAGCTATGGTACGTCTAGTTCGGGCCGGGCACGTGATATGAGTACATTGTTGCCGGAGGGACTACGCACTTCTCTTGGCGAGGAGCCCATCTTTTCGCCAGGCGCGACTCAGAAAGGGAGTCTTGTCGCCTGCATGGTCAGTGTCGCCAATTTAAAGGGCGGCAGCGTCGCGCTTTCGCAGGTGCAACAACAACTCACGATGGCCGGAGCCCTCGCAGAGACCGATGCAATTGCAACGATAGGCGATCTGTGTGGGCTTGCAACGCGGTCGATGACGTTGAAGCGCGCATCACTGCGGTATGTTGTAGTACCTTGCGTGATCCGCCTGCCTGCAGGGAACTACGCTGTGTTGCGAGGCGTATCGAAAGCTCATGCCTACGTGACCACCCCGTCCGATGGCCGGCATCGGATCGAGCTGGACGACTTCGCGGGCGATAGTATCTTCGTGGTCGAACTGCAGGCTCTGGTCGGCAAACATTCGAGTCAGTCACCAAAATGGACATACCGCGATCTGATCGGGAAGGTCGATGGCAAGGCGCGGAGCGCGACACAGGTGCTGCTCCTGGGTATCGGCCTTGAGATATTTTCCATCGTCCTTCCGCTATACAGTCAGATCGCCGTCGATTCGTTTATTCCGTTTGCCGATCGCGGCTTCCTTCTGATTCTCGCTGGCGGATTTGTCATCGTTATCATCCTGCGCGCGTTGACTGATCTCGCGCGGGGCTGGGCGTTGGCCGTCATCAGCGCATCGATCAACGTGCAGTGGATGAGTGCGGTGTTCCGCAAGTTGCTTGAGTTACCGCTCAGTTTTTTCACGGGTAAGGAAGTCGGGGATATTGCATCGCGGTTCAACGGGGTTTTTGGCGTGCAAAGTTCGCTTGCCGTTACCGTATTTGAATCGGTGCTCGACGGGCTCCTCGCGCTTGTTACGTTCGGCATGATGCTGTTTTACAGCGTGCAGCTCAGTGCGCTACCGATTATCGCAATCGCTGCCTACATTTCATCACGCACCGCGTTTCTGTATTTGCTGCAGCGAGCATCAGCAGCCGAAGTGCTCAGGGCGTCGGAACAATCATCGCTTTTGATTGACACACTTGCCGGCATTCAGACCGTCAAGGCCAGCAATGCGGGTTCGCGGTTCTGGCGCGCGTGGGTGGAAAAGCTCGTTGCGCAAAAGAACGCATCGCTGAAGACGCAGAAGTACCACTTGATCTTCAAGATGGCACGCGACTGCGTGTTCGGCATCGAACGTATTGCGGTGATCGGCATCGGCTGTATGTTGGTCACCGATTCGCGCTTTTCGATCGGAATGCTTTTCGCCTTCCTCGCATACAAGGAACAGTTCTCACACCGCGCTGCAATGCTCGTGGACCGCTTCTACGATATTCGGGCTCTGCGCTTTCAGGCCGGACGTATTGCCGAGATCGTGACGATTCCTGTCGAGGCGCGTTCTTACCGAAACAGGCTCTCCGATATACGTCCGGACATCCGATTCCAGAATGTATCGTTTAGGCATAGGGGAATGAAGACCCCGCTCATTGAACACGTCAGCTTTTCCTTGGGGGCCGGCGAAATCGTCGCACTTAACGGGGAGTCCGGGGCAGGAAAGACTACCTTGATGAAATTGCTGCTTCGGGTGTTCGACAACTACTCTGGCCAGATTACGGTGGGGGGCCAGGATCTTGGCACTTTCAGCACGAACGAACTGCGCGAGCTGTTCGCGGCGGTGCTGCAGGAAGACGGTTTATTCGAAGCAACTGTCTTCAACAATATCTGCATGTACGATCCTGCGCCTGATGTTGACCGGCTGTTTGAAGCGGCGAGACTCGCTTGCATTTACGACGAAATCCAGCGTCTACCGAGCGGGTTTCACACCCAACTCGCGACATCGGGGCTACCGCTTTCAAAGGGACAAAGAGACCGGGTACTCATCGCCCGCGCGCTTTATCGTCAATGTCCGTTTCTGCTACTGGACGAGGCGACCGGAGGACTCGACGATGAGACCGCAATGCGGGTCATGAACAACGTGGCGTCACTGCGTATACCGACGCTGATCGTGACACACAGCGCTTGCATGGCCGCTTTGGCGACCCGCACCTTGCACCTGGACGGAAGGAGGGCGTAGGGCGTGGGCCTCCAAAAAGGCGGACCAACGAGCGGATCAGCGACTGTCGGGATACAGCCGATCTCGGAGACGCCCTCTGATCGTCGGCCATTCGTCGCGGATGATGCTTGACACCACCGTGTTGCGGACGCGGCCCCCGGGCATCACCCGCTCGCAGCGGAGAACGCCTTCTTCGATCGCGCCCAGAGCCCGAATGGCACGGCGTGACGCGGCGTTGGTCTCGTCTGCGAGGTATTGCGCCCGCAAAAAGTCACCGACGTCAAAGACGTGACAAAGCAGTAGGTAGTTTGCTTCAGTGTGCAATCGTCGACCTTGAAAAGAGCGACCCAGCCAGATGTGGCCGATCTCAAGCCGACGATGCCGGCGGTTAATCTTGCAAGTGCGAATGGAACCCACCGCTTGCCCTGTGTCGTTCAGACGGATGATATAAGGGACGCATTCGCCTCTCGCATGCCCGGCCAATGCCCGGTCAATATACCTTTGCATTTCTTCGGGACGCGGAATGACAGTGGTAGGCGTCGTCCAAAGTTCACCGTCGGACACTGTTGCAGAAAGGTCCTGGGTGTCCAACGGTCGCAGCGGCGCCAACGTAATCGCCTTACCCACCAGCTGTACAGGGTCAAAGGTTCTCATGATCGGTATAGGAAATAGGAAGTTAGCGATTGTGGCGGTACGCTCGTCGTCGCAGACGGTCGCCCGTTTGCGGCCTGATATGTCAAAACTTGCGCGCAATCGACATCCCAACATGAGCGAGCGGCGTCCAGTCCATCGACTATGTTAGCCCTTGGGACGTCCCCTGTGAGTCGTTGAGCGAATCAATGTTGTCGCTGGCGCATGCCCGACCAGGCAAGGCGGAACGTACGCAGTTGACGACATCACTTCGTTTGGCAGGGAAGTAATGTCGTCATGCACCGGGCGATGTGAACCTGTCAATTCGCGTCGGGTCTCGATTACCTTGACCCGACGGAACAATCACAGGGTGACTGAGTGGACTTCCTGTGACACTGCGTCGGCGATGCTGACGTGACGATCTAAGCACCATCGGCGCGGTACGAGCCGCGGCCAGTTTCAAGCAGGGGCTGACCTTATAGGCTGCGCTTTGTTTGTGATCGTGGGTGAGGCAAAGGCAGAGTGACGTTTGTCCGCTAAAGTTGCGCGTCTTCCACAATGCTCGCAACCGAAGGGCGTCGAGGTAAGCGTCGCGCGCCGGCAATCAGCTAAGGACGACGACTTGTCTTTCCGGGCGTCAAGTCAACGGCCGTTGTGCCCCGGAAGCTGCCGCAGTTTTGTGGGCGACCGAATGGCGCTTCAGGGTCCAGCTTGTGTGGAAACTGGTTTTTCGCGGCTATGCGAGCGATTGCCGACGCGGTCAATCTCGTTCGGCCCAGACAGCTTGCACCGATCGACCATCGCGTGCGCAAAAAAAGCCCCTCAGGGCCTTAGCTTTCGACCATCTTCATAGCCTTCAATGTTCCCTGAACGCCGAGTATGTTCATGACGCGTTTGAGGTTGTAAGCCAACACCTGAAGGCTCATCTCAGTACTCACCCGCCTGAGCGTCCTGGTCAGGAAGTGTGCGGCGCCCATCCAGTGCTTGAGCGTGCCGAAGACATGTTCAACGGTACTTCTGCGGATGGTCATGGCGTCAGGCTTCCGGTCGAGCCGACGCTGCATCACTTCAAGTACATTCTCGTGCTCCCATCGCCGAATTCGACGATAGTCAGACGGTGAACATCGTTCCTTGAGGTGGCAACGTGGGCACGCGCTGGGCCAGTAGACTCGCAAATTCAGGTCGTGCTCGGCAGTCGTGAATCGATGGATCGCCCGCTCGCCAGCAGGGCATCGATACGTGTCGCTTTTCGCTACGTAGATGAAGTCGGCCTTCGTAAACAGACCTTTTTTCCGGGATGCCGACGTGAGCGGTTTGGGAACATAAGCGCTGATGCCATTCAGATCGCATGCCCTTATCTCCGGCCCGCTGAAGTAACCGCGGTCCGCAACAACCTTCAGCTTCGATCTGGCCATCGCGCGCTTCGCGGATATCGCCATTTTGCTGAGTTGTCCATGATCGTTGCCGACATTCGTTACTTCGTGTTCAACGATCAGATGATGTTTCGTATCAACTGCTGCCTGGACGTTGTAGCCCACTATGCCGGAGCCTCTTCCACTCGTTGCCATCGAGCGTGCGTCGGGATCCGTCAGCGACAACTGCTTGTCCGGCTGCTCTGCCAGTTGCCTGCCGATCTGCTTGAGCTCACGCATCTGCTGGCGCAGCACGGCGATCTTCTCGTAGAGCCTGACCGTCTTCACATCGAACCCGGTAGGACTGGTGCGGTCTGCACTTTCAATCAGATCGAGATATCGCTGCACGCTTTCCTCGATCTGCTTCTGGCGCTTGTCGATCTTGCTTGCCGTGTAGTTCCTGTCGCGGGTGTTTGATGCCTTGAACTTGCTGCCGTCGATAGCCACCATGTCACTGGATAACAGCTTGAGCCCGCGACACAGTTCGACGAAACGCCGGCATACGTTGCGGATCGCCGCGCCCGCTGTCCCGGCGGAAGTCTGCGATCGTCTTGAAGTCCGGAGCGAGCCGTCCTGTCAGCCACATCAGCTCAACATTGCGTTGGCATTCGCGCTCAAGTCTCCGGCTCGACGTTATCCGGTTCAGATAGCCGTAGATATAGATCTTCAGCATCACGCCAGGATGGTAAGACGGCCGGGCCGTGAGCGCCGGTGTAGTACCGTTGAAACCAAGCTCTGCGAGATCAAGTTCGTCGACGAAGGCATCGATTACTCTCACCGGATTGTCCTGCCCGACGTAGTCATCGACACATTCGGGAAGTAGTGCGACCTGCTTGCGGTCATCGCCTTCAACGAATCGCTTCATGAGTCACCCGGTCTCAGCGCATTGATTCAGTTTAGGCGATCAATGCGTTTTCACACAGACTGGACCCGGAGCGGTCAACCACGCCGCCTGACAGCGGACGCTCAACACTGTCTCCTTGACGCGTCAGTACGCATGCCCATCGAAGCAACATTCCACGCGAATCCTAGGTCGGCGGCAAGTTAATGGCACAATCGTCTTAAACAAACGGACGGAGCGTGTTCAATGCACGAGCAACACAGCCTATTCCGGGCTCCCGCCAATAGTAGCGAGAAAATTTGGCGGTATATGGACTTCACGAAACTTGTATCCATGCTCCATAACCAATCGCTCTTCTTTTGTCGCGCAGACGAACTGTCGGACAGGTTCGAAGGATCGTACACGGCGTTGAGTATCCAGCGTTTCGAAGGGAGCGCCAAGGAAGTAGTCAAAAGCTTTAAAGACAACCCGGTAGCCGTGAAGAACATCAATGACAGCATCGAGGCGTTGTCAAGTCACAGACGACAGGAACGAGAACGGGCAGCAATAAACTGCTGGCACCGAAATGAGCGCGAGTCGGCCGCGATGTGGTCGCTGTATCTGAAGAGCGAAGAGGGAATTGCAGTAGTCTCCACTTATGAGCGCCTGTGCGACTCAATGCACGCAAGCCAGAGCAAAGTAATGATAGGCGTCGTCGAATGGCGAAGAAACCGAAGGGGCGTGGCGGGTCGTCATCGTCACGCAGACGCAGAGTTGGATCGAAGGCGAAGAGATGATGCTCGGCGGGCGGAAAGCGCATCTCGTTGAGGTCGAAACGCTCAAGAGCGATGCTGTGAAGCTGGCGCTTTTGCCTTCGCCCACTTTGGGCTGGTTGGCCGCGCATGACGACACCATTTGCTGCGTTAGCCAACCTGCGGACACTGGCGTGGGTCATAAAGGCGGGTGCGGCGCTGGGGGCGAACGGCGGTGGACTGGCGTCTCACACCGCCATTGCCGACCGCCTCTGGAAGTATTGGACAAAGAATCGCGCCGACGTGCAGGCGTTGATGATGCGCCTCGCCCAACGAGAAGCATCGTTCGAGCGCAGCTTCGCGCTGACCGACTTGGTGCCGGCGGACACAGCGACGTTTACGCAGCGGCCCGACGAGCTTCCGCTACGCCTGAACGAACGGACCAACCGCATCGAGTTCGAGCACGATCTCGCCGCGGATTGGGCGCGCTTCCAATTCCTGAAGCAGATTTGGACTGACATGCCTCAGTGGGCCTCGCTTGGCCGTCAACCCCCTCTGGACGAACGCGCTCCGGATGTTGGGCCAGTTCCTGCTGCGACAGCCGGCCGAGAGTGGCACGGCCTGGGATGTCGCCTTCGGGCCTGCGGAGGCCGCGAAGAACGAACTTGCGGGCGATATCCTCCTTGACGCGCTCTGCCTGGACCCCGACGCCGAACGTTTCCTGACCCAGCGCGTCGACTTTCTGCTCGGCAACGGCACGAAACACTTTACGCGGCTGCTTCTGCGCTTCCACCACATCGCGACGATGCCGACCGGCGGCGGAATGGGACTTAGCGCGGAGGTCGGCTTGTACATGGAAGCGCAGTACCGCTCGATTGTCTTCGGCCGTTGGTCGCCGATTCTCCGCTTCCTCATCGCGCAGCGAGAGCGACTAGCTGGGCTGGTTTCATCCGCTCTCGCGAAGGTCATCGAGACCTGGCTGACGAAGACGCCGCTCACGCTGAGCAACGGCGATCGGATGCCTTTCCGCTTGGAGATGGCGGAGATGGCGCTCGCCATGGCTCGGACCGTGCAGGTCGAGAAGGGGCACGGCGTGATGTACCTGACGCATGAGCCGTTGCTGTACACCGCACCACTGGCTGGCGCGGCCGACCTGCCGGCCGAGGTCGGGAACTGGGCGCTCGAACTCGCGGGACGCCGAGAGGTCGAGGCTGACGTCAGACGGCGTATCGCCGAGGTTCGGCGACAGAAGGCGAAGGTGCCCGCCGAGCGTCTGGAGACCGATGCCAAATACAAGGCGCGGCACGAAGAACGGAAGCGGATGCCGCGCTCCCTTGGGTCGTTCCGCGAGCGATTGCCGCCTTGGCCGCTGGGGGCCCGTGACAAGGTCGACATGGATTTCCGGACCGCCTGCATCAAGGAGAACGGCATCCAGTCCCTGATGCGTGCGCAGCCTGAGCTGGCGGCCGAAGTCCTGCTCGCGCTCATCATCGAAGAGCAGCCGGAACGGGAGTACGGGGCCGGGCGGTTCGAAATAGACCTCGGCCTCGAGTACCCCCGGGACGCATACCCGACAGCCTTCTGGAAGAGCCCGTTCTTCCCCTTCTTCCAGTTGGCTCGGAGAGTGGCGCTCACTTCGCTCATCGAGCTGGTGAACTTTTTGCACGGAGCGCTGGGTGGCCGAGGTCATGAAGGGTTAACCCTGCGGGGCTCTCGGGGTAACACTGCAATTTGCGGACGGGTCGGAGAAGAACTTCCCAGGCTGGTGGCAGGTATTCGATTGGCCGCAGTCCAATGAGATGCGCAACGGAAACCTATACTGCGCGCTCGATGCGTTGGAGCGCTGGCTTACGCTACGGCTCGACGCGGGAGAGGACATCACTGCTGATATCGAGAGGATACTCCGGGAGGGAAACTCAGCGGCGCTCGTCAGCGTGCTCCTCAACGTTGCCAAGTATCGGCCGTCACTGCTGACGGAGCCCCTTGCAGTCCTTATTACGTTCCCAAACCTATTCTATTGGGACAGCAATCGCGTGAAGCAGGTCGGCTACAACTTCATCGGGTGGAGCTGGCTCCAAGGCGGCCAGATGATGTTTGATTTCGCGCGTGATTGGACGCTGGCTCCCCATCGCCAACAGAAGTTACTTGATGTTGTTGTCGAACTCCTGTCGGCCGACGGCGACGTTGCGCGGCGTCTTCAAACGCTGCTGCCGACTTGGGCGCTGCCTGAGGACCCGAAAGATGCGTTGGAGCTCAAGCTTCTCTTCGCCGCGCTCGACCGGGCCAACTATCAGACCGTCACCGACCCGGCGACGGGGACGGGGACGGGGACGGAGACCAAGATCCTCGTGTATCCCGAAGAACTTCGCCTCGAGGTGTTGTCGTGGCAGACCGACAGCGCGCCGACCCTCGCGCACCTTCTCGTACCGGACCGATGCGAGCAGAGGCTTCTGGGTGGCCAACCGCTCACCGACGATGAAGCTTCGTACCTTTTCAATCTGCTCCAGGAGTGTAACGCCGGAGCGGAAGGCGAAGATGAGGACGCGAAATCGAAATGCTGTTTCGCTGCAGCCGGGACGCTCGTCGCGTTGGGCGGCGCTTGGCTCGCCCAGAACGCCGAAGCGCGGAGGCACGCGCTCAAGGTCGTGCGTGCCGGAGCCGCTGCGATCTCGTCGACAGGAGAAGAGATTCGCGGGCGGCGCATAGGGAGTCTTCGCGACGAACTGAAGTTCGTCGCCTATGCAGTCATGCACCTGTGGCTCGCCGATGGAGATGGCGTTCAGGAATGGGAGACCGCCGTCCTGTGCCTTCTGACGAGCGGCGACACGCGAGCGGCCGCCGTTGTGGTCGGCGTCGCATACGCCAATCGAGAGCAACTTGGCACCGCGTGGTGGCGGTTGCTCCGCGCCGGGCTCTTCTGGTCGGGCCTCATCCTGCTCGCTCCACACCTCGGCGATAACGACGATCTAGCGCGCGCCTGGAGGGTGTGGCTTGCGCGGCTGCGGCGCTTTTCGCTCCGTGGACCGAACGCGACGCCGGACGAGCTCAATTTCAAGCGTGTCGCTGCGGGCCGAGAACGTTTGGACTTCCAGCGCCGCACGCGGCTCTTCAATGCCGGCGACCAGACTTGGCGCGGAAAGCCGGAGCGCAAACGAGGAGGTTCGTTAGACGATCACTTCCTCGAAGTCCTGTTTAACTGGCTTATCGAAGGCAGTGGCACTGGCGATCGCGATCTCGACACGCGCTTGGCGCTACGCATCTGGGAATACGAGGCCACGCGCGCTGAGGCGGGCGAGAGGGAGCATGGCGAGTACGACTTGCCGAGCCAGAACCTCGGCTACGACATCCTTCTAAAGCCTGGAGCCTTGTCGATAGCGGCGCCCGCAGGGGAAGAGCGCGCGGTTTGGGAATCCGTTCTCGCCCATGGTCCGGCCGCACACTACGCGCTGCAGCACTTCATTCGCGGTTTGTTTCTGCGCCTCGGAAAAGATGACGACCCAGTGGCGTTCGAGCGCGTCTGGCGGGCCATCGCAGAGTACGGCCTCGCAGCCGATTGGTCTCAACCTGGCCTCTGGTTCTACGGCGAGCGCTTGATTTGCGACCTGCTTGGTTTCGGGAACGAGGATGCCCTGTCCCGGCTACAGCCGGGCGCGGCTCTACGGATGCAGAATCTCTACAAACGCTGGGCTGCTGCGCATCTGACTCGCGACGAAGAATGCGTTACCCGTTTCTGCCACTTCCTGACGACAAAATTCGGAGCACCACTTCGGCTTGACGGGCTTCGTTGGCTCGCCGCCGTGCCGAGCCAACGCGAGCCTTCCAGTCGCTGGTACCGCGAGGGTACGGCCAGTGCATTGGTGGAGCTGATTGCAGCCGCGTTGAGTTCCGATGCGCAGGCCCTGTCGCAACACGCTCAGGCGCGCCAGGCGCTTGTCGAGATAGCGGCTGCACTTGCAGCTATGAACATCCCGACCGCCTTGGCTATCCAAGAGTGGATTAAGCAGCTGCGATAGAGGTTGAGAATAGGCTTCAAGTGGTCGGCGTGACGAGAGTTCGCTCGCCGCCCTCATTTTAATGTCTGCACTTGGCTGACTATCGCTCGATGTGGTCGGCCATAGCTGCCCCATTGCTGCTGTTCACGTTTCGATTGCGTTTCGCGCCTCGTTGCGCCGGCCATTCCGAATGACTGAGAACGGGCAGCAGTTCGGCAGGTGGCGGTGGATTTACGTGTATGTCGAATGCTGCGCGGGGTCGCCGGCCCGAGAGCCACGTACGTGTCGATGCAATCAACTGCGACAATGTGATCGAACTCAAGATAGAGTGGTCGTCACGATGGGCGTGGTTAGCCAAGATACCTGCGTTTGACAGCTTCGATGCCATCGACGCGGCGAGGTTTGCAGATCGATTGTCGCTCACACTCCTGAGTCCGAAGCAGTTACTCGACGTTGACTTAATCAAGGCCGCGCAACCCGGATTGGATGGACGATAAGCGGGAGACGCTGCTGCGGGGAGCAGGTCTCGGTGTCACCTGATCGTAGTCGCGAATGCAGTGAGCGAGTGGTTGGCGATGATGGAAGGGCAGATGGATCGATATGGATTAATGCTGACCCACAATGCCTACATGGCGCCTACACGAAACCCAGAAAGCAAAAAGCCCAGCCATGTAGGCTGGGCTAAGTGCTTGAATTCTTTGGTGGGGCGTGAGTGACTCGAACACTCGACCTACGGATTAAGAGTCCGCCGATCAGCCTGCGTTCGAAAGCATTGCGAGCGCCTCAGGCTCTCATCTCGAAGCCCGCTATTTTCCAGTCGAATCGGACAGCCTGAACGCAACCGATATCGCGTCGTTTCGCGCGTTGCTGGTCCAACTGCCCACGCCCGTGCTTGCATACTGCCGGAGCGGCACACGCTCGGCGAAGCTGTGGGCGGCGTCGCGCGGCCGGTCTGCGTGAGGTGGAACACGGCATGCCTATCTCCCTCTCTCCTGGCGCACTCGTTGGCGCGATTCTCAGCGTAACCGGCGCCGGGGGCGGCATTCTCGCGGTGCCGGTGCTCGTATTCGGCATGGGCTGGTCGATCCAGCAGGCTGCGCCGGTCGCGCTGGTGGCCGTTGCCGGGAGCGCGGCGATTGGCGCGTTCGAAGCGTGGTTGCGGCGCATGGTGCGCTATCGCGCCGCGCTATTGATGACGCTCGCCGGTGCACCCATTGCATCGCTCGGCGTGCGGGCGGCCAGAATCGTGCCGCAGCGCGCGATGTTGATCGGGTTTGGCGTGATCATGCTGTTCGTTGCGGCGCGGCTGCTGATCGCCGCCGCAAAAAAATCTGCCGCTCATGACGACCTGCACCTCTCGTGGGTACTCTGTCGTGTCAATCCGAAAACGGGGCGCCTTGCGTGGACGCCGCTGGTCGGCATTTCCATCGCTGCAACCGGCGCGTTGAGCGGATTGATGACCGGTCTGTTCGGCGTGGGCGGTGGCTTTGTCATCGTGCCGATTCTGAAGAAGATCACCAACGTGTCGATGCGCGAGGTCGTCGCCACATCGTTGATGGTGATCGCACTCGTCGCGACCGGCAGCGCGGCGGTGAATGTCGCGCAGGGCGCGGAATTCCCGGTGCAATTCGCGCTCTGCTTCAGTGCAACGGTGGCATTGGGCATGATGGCTGGCCGGCTCGTCTCGCGACGACTGTCGTCGCGGCACGTTCAGATTGGCTTTGCGTGCATTTTCGTCTGCGTGTCGTTCGGCATGGTGGCGAAAGCGCTGGTTAACGGATAAAAACGGATAAACGTTGAGGGCTGTCTTGTTCGTAATAGCCAGAAAGGCACGAAGATGAAGTACAGATTGATATCCCGGCCCGAGTGCGTGTCGCTGAGCGAGTCGATCAGGCATTGCGTTCGCGGTCGCGTGCGGGGGAATCCTGGTCACGCTTTCCGCGGTGGAAGAACTGCTGATCGCACTGGAGTGCGACGAAGCGCCCATTGCACAATGGGGCCCTTATCGCGCGGAACTCGATTCGCCACGGCCCATCTGCTATTCGTGGAGAACAGAAACGCTTCACTAGCGGTCAGGTGCGAATCGCCGTGTCGCGGTCCGGGCGCGGGATGCGTAGTTCATTTTGGATCGGTAGAATCCGCACAGAGTTTGTGAACGGCGAACTCCGGCTGGCTGTGTTTGCGGCCGCAATCCGATCAATTCCGACAACATGACGTCACCGACTGCCACGCCAGCTTTGGATCGCGCCGCAAAAGAAGCCGTCGGTTGGGAGGCGCTGCTGCGCGGCGGCGACGCGACTGCGGCCGAGCGCGAGCAGTTCGAGGTCTGGCGCCGGTCCGACGGTTCCAACGAGGCAGCGTGGGCCAGGCTGCAGGACAAGCTCGGCAGGCTACAGGGTTTGCAGGGCGGGTCGGGCAACGCAATCCGTCGCGCGCTCGACCAGCCGAATCCAACGAAGCGACGGCTGATCAAAGCCGGCGCGGGGGTGGCAACACTCGTTCTGGCGGGCATCGGAACCCGCCGCCTTGTCAGTTCGTTCTCGCTCGACTCCGATTTCCACAATGCTGCGAAGGCGCCCGAACGTCTCGCGTTAGATGGCGGCGTGCCGGTCACGCTCGGCGTGAGCGCACGGGTTTATACCGAAGGCCGGGCTGCCGGCGATATCTTTCTCGCGTCCGGCCAGATCGCGACGAACGGCGGCAATGCCGCAACGACGCCGCTGGCGATTACGAGCCGCGACGGCTTTGTCGTGTCGAATGGGGCGCGCGTCAGTGTCGACGTGCTGCCTGCGCATACGGTCGTCGCCGTTCAGGGTGGCGACGCGATTCTATCCGCGCGGCAAGGCGCCCGTGTGCGTGTCGCGGACGGCACGGTCTGGTCGATGACCACGCAGCGGGTTGTGCAAATGCCCGAGACGTCGGCCGATATCTTCTCGTGGACCGAAGGCAAGCTGGTGGTGCTCAACCGTGGCGTGCCGGACGTCGTCGCCACGCTGGGACGTTATTTTCATGGCTACATCAGCTTTCCGCAGATCGCGCTGGAACGCAGGGTCAGCGGTGTCTTTTCGCTGAACGACGTCCATGCGGCGTTGCAGCAACTGGCGGAAGGACTCGGGCTGTCCGTCTCCATTTACGGCAATGTTCTGGCGGTCGCGACCGAGGCCTGACGTCGCGTTCTATTCCCACCAATATTTCGCCCTGTCGTGTCCGGTCTTGTCCGGCAAAGATAATTTTCGTTTTCCGGTGTCACTTTTCTTCGCTCGTTGCACAAGGTCAATAAGAGGCGTGTTTTCGCCCGGACTTCATCGTGCTTTCGAACGGAGCAAACGTGGTCGACCATATCGACAAGGCAATCCTCGCGGTTTTACAGCAGGACAGCACGCTTTCGGTTTCTGACATTGCCGACCGCGTCAATCTCTCCACGACGCCATGCTGGCGCCGTATCCAGAAGCTCGAACAGGATGGCGTGATCTCGCGCCGGGTCGTGCTGCTCGACGCGCAGAAGCTGAACGTCGGCGTCACCGTGCTCGTCGAGATCAAGACTTCGCAGCATACGGCGGCGTGGCTCGCGCGATTCTGCGCGGTCGTCGCAAGCATTCCAGAGGTGGTCGAGGTGTACCGGATGAGCGGGCATATCGACTACATGCTCAAGGTGGTGGTGCCGCACATCTCGGCGTACGACAGCGTCTACAAACGCCTGATCAACGAAGTCGATATTTTCGACGTCAGCTCCAGCTTTTCGATGGAGACGATCAAGCACACGACGGTGCTGCCGCTCGACTATGTGTCGTAACGCAGCGACACCGAAAGAGGCGGTGAACTCGTAATCCGGTAGACGGGCGTGTCGGTGAAATCAAATTCCAGGAATCGCCAGAAATGCGAATTTTTTCAGAAAATCATTTCTGGCTCTGATCGATAGACTTTGTTTCATGAACGGTGAGTAACAAGCGGTGGCGTGCGGTGCGGGTGTGGACGCGAAAGACGCGGAAAGCATTGCGGAATACAGCGCCGCGTAAAACCCGAAGCCCATTGCGAAAGACAAGTCTAGACGGCAATCGCGACAAACAGATGAAGACTGGGATCGTGTAGTAGCACAACTAATTACGAAAATCGGCAACGCAATACACTCGACAAGGGCAAGGGAATCAAAGTGAACATCAAGATTGGTACTCGAAGCATTCGCAGCAACGTAGCCGGGGTAGCTATTGCTGTTGCGGTCTCGCAGTTGTTTATCGCGGCGTCGGCCCACGCGCAGCAGGCTGCGGAACACACGTATCACCTCGCACGCGGACCGCTGGACCGTACGCTCGTCCAAATTGCGCAGACAGCCAACGTCCGCTTGAGTTACGACGCGTCGCTCGTGCAGTCGCTGCAATCGGCGCCGGTCGAGGGCAGCTATTCCGCGGAAGGTGCGATTCGCGAGGCACTCAAGGGTACCGATCTCGAACTTAGCTCGACTCCGGGCGGCAATCTGACGATCACGAAGGCAAAAGCCACGGTATCGGCAAGCCCAAACTCCACGGCGTCGGCATCCACTGCAGCAGCATCTGCTGACGCCACGCTCCCGCTGATCAGCGTTGCTGCGAACCGCGATTCCAATGGCACCGGCTTCGTGACCGAAAGCTCGACCACGCTCACACGATCGGACGTGCCGCTTTCTGATACGCCGAAATCGGTGACGGTCGTCAATGCGGCGGCGATCCAGAGCCAGAATGCGCAAAGTCTCACGGACATTCTGCGCAATGTGTCGGGTGTGGTCGTCAAACAGGGACCGTTCGGCACGCCGACCTTTGCGGTGCGCGGTTTCACTGGAAACAGTTTTGGCAGTACCGGGATTACCTCGGACGGCTCTCCGGTGCAAAGCTCCTTCGCAGGTTTGACGCCGAGCATTGCGATCGCCAGCGTCGAAGTACTGAAAGGGCCGTCGGCGATCGTCAATGGCAGCAGTCCTCCGGGCGGTGTGATCAACCTCGTCAAGAAGGCGCCGCAAGCCGATCCGTTCCACGAAATCCAGGTTGGTTACGGCAGCTACGGCGATATGCAACTCGCGTTCGACTCCACCGGCGCGATCACATCGGATCAGAAGCTGCGATACCGTTTCATCGTGTCCGGCGAGCGCTCTGGAGAATCACCCATGGGATACGACGGAAAGCGCAACCTGTATATCGCGCCGACCATCGAATGGAAAGATCGCAATACCGACATCACGGTCGGTTACGAACGCACGGTGACGCGCCAGCCGTTCCCGCAATTCACGATGGGATACGAATCCGGCGACTTTTACCGCGATTACTGGAATCATCCGCTGGGCGCGGCGTCGGATCACTTCAGCCTGCAGTCCGACAACGTGTATGTGAAAGCGGAGCAGAAGCTGACGAACAACATCACGTGGGTCAGCAACACGTCGTACAACAAGTCGCGCCAGCTGCTGCAGGGATGGGCGCCGCTCACGCCGATCGCCGCCGACAATACGGCGCTGTTCATGGCGGACAACTCGCTGCAGTACTACTACTCGCTGAGTCTGTCGAACTACTTGCGGGTCAAGTTCAATCTGGGTGAGTTGAAGAATACGGTCGTTGCGGGCTGGGACTATTCAGCGACCCACTACAACCAGGCCGATGGCAGCAATTCCGGCCGGATGGTGCAGGCAAACGTATTCAATCTGCCCGCATTCGACAGTGCTTCTGACGGCGCAATGTTGCCGTCTTACGGACTCGGCTACAAGCAGAACTCATACTACGTGCAGGAGCAGGCGTCGTTCCGCAACCTGAATGTACTGGCATCGATTCGCAGAGACACGTTTATCGAGACCGGAACACCGGGCAATACTCAGTCGGCCTATAGCCCGAGCCTCGGCATTCTGTATCGATTGACGTCCGACGTCGCTGTCTATGCGAACTACAACCGCGCCTACTTGCCGGCCACGGCGACCAAATACGGCGGCGGATTGCTGCCGCCCCAGATCAGCCAGCAGGTGGAAGTTGGCGCGAAATTCGATTTTCTGGACGATAAGCTGTCGATCACGACTGCGGCCTACCGGATCTCATATAGCAACTACAACATCAGCGATCCCGAACATCCGGGTTATTACCTTTCCACGGGCGGTGCGGTCAGCCGCGGCTTCGAAGTGGACATCGCAGGACAGCCGCTGCCGAATGTCAACGTGGTGGCCAACTACACCTATAACAACTTCCGGCAGCCTTCCACGGTGACCACAGCCGTGAACCTGCCAAAGAACTCCGCCAGTTTCTGGGCGACGTACAACTTCACGATGCCGTCACTGCAAGGCTTCGGCGTCGGGCTCGGTTTCTTCTTCAATGGCAGCCAGTATGTGGACAGCACCAACCAGTATCGCCTGCCGAGTCAGCTCGAAACCGATGTCGGTTTGTTCTACCGGAAGAAAGCCTACGGTCTGAATCTGTCGGTGAAGAACATTTTCAACCGCAATCTTTATACGACCAGCTCGACCGCCTCGTTCATTCCGATGGGACCCGGGCGGACCATCATCCTGACCGGAACCTATGATTTCTAACCCGCTCACCGTGCAGCGGTCTGTTGTGCCACCGCCAACTCGCAACGCGGAACCGGTGCAGGTCGTCCGGGTTCGCCGTCACGCGATTGCAGTGGCCGTGGTGCTGGCTCATGCGCTGGGGCTGTACGTCGCGGTGCATCAGAGTGCGGTGTCGCTGCGGCTCGAAGCGGGCCGCAGCGGTGTGCGATCGGTAGAGGCCCGGCTTGTGGCCGCACCGGCTCCGCAACCGCCGGCGCCGCAGGTTCAGCCGCAGCCCGAGCTGAAGCAGCCGCCGAAGCCGCAACCGCCGAAGCCCACGCCAACAGAAGCCGTGAAGCCAGCAAAGCCGAAACGGGCGCCCGTACTGGCGTCTCACGCGCCTTCGTCGCGAGCGGTCGATTCGGAGCAGACACAGCAGGCCAGGCCGGACGCGGCCGTGCAGCCGACACCAGCAGCACCGCCGGCCGCACAACCCGCACCACCTGCTGCCGCGCCGAGCCAGGCGCAGGCGCCTGATCTGCTCGCGTCACCGAAGCCGATCAGCGCGGGCGAATTGCAGCAGCTCGGTTGCCAGATCCCGTCGCCGGACTATCCGGCAAAGGCGCGGCGCCTCCAGCAGGAGGGCACGGTCGTGGTCGGATTGACGATCGACACGACGGGCGCGGTGAGTGCCGCGCAGGTGGTCAGAAGCAGCGGGTCGCCGATGCTCGACGCGGCCGCTGTTGCCGCCATCCGTGCGGGCCGTTGCCATCCTTACCAGACAGCCGGCATTCCCCGTGCAGTGCAGGCGACCCAACCGATTGCATTCAACCTGAACGATTGATTTTGCTCTAACCGGAGTAACACATGGAACAGTATGGCATCGCCAATGTATGGCAGCAGGGTGATCTCGTCACCCAATTCATTTTCGTTTTTCTCGTTGGCATGTCGATCGTGTCCTGGTTCGTGATTCTGACGAAGGGGTGGGCGAATCGACGTCTCGAATCGATGGGCAAGCGCGCACAAACGCGCTTCTGGTCGACACAATCGATCGGCGAAGGGATCGACGCGCTGGGCAGCGACGGCGACGATCCCTACCGCGCGCTCGC
Source organism: Burkholderia gladioli (assembly GCF_000959725.1). Lineage (NCBI taxonomy): Bacteria > Pseudomonadati > Pseudomonadota > Betaproteobacteria > Burkholderiales > Burkholderiaceae > Burkholderia > Burkholderia gladioli. The sequence goes on along the minus strand of NZ_CP009323.1, from coordinate 13,090 downwards.
GCTCGCAGGCCGCGAAGCCAGCGAGCAACACGCGGGCAACGATCCGTCGATGCAAGGCACGCTGAGCGTCAGCGATTGGGTGGCGCGCGGACTGCGCAACGCCTTCGACGACGAAGTCGCACGAATGCAGAACGGCCTCGCCGTGCTCGGTTCGATTGGCAGCACGGCACCGTTCGTGGGTCTGTTCGGCACCGTCTGGGGCATCTATCACGCGCTGATGGCGATCGGCATGTCCGGGCAGGCGAGCCTCGATCACGTTGCCGGTCCGGTCGGCGAGTCGCTGATCATGACGGCAATCGGCCTGTTCGTCGCGATTCCCGCGGTACTCGGCTTCAACTACGTCAATCGCGGCAACAAGCGGGTCAGTCATCGTCTGAACCGCTTTACGCATGAACTGCACGTCTATTTCGTGACGGGTGCAAAGGCTCGCACCGAAGCGCGACAGGCCGTGGAAGCAACAACACCCGCGAAGCGCGCGAGCGTGAACGTGGCCGCCTGACGGGAGCCGCCATGTCAATCGTTTCGGATAGTCACGACGAAGGCGTGATCAACGACATCAACATGACGCCGCTGATCGACGTGATGCTGGTGCTGCTTATTATTTTTCTGGTCACGCTTCCTGTCATCAACAAGGCCGTGAAGGTCGATCTGCCGCAGGCCGCTGCGCAGCCTGCCGTGTCGAAAACGGCCGACATCGATCTTTCGGTGATGGCCGACAAGACCGTGCTGTGGAACAAGGAGCCTGTCGACGAATCGACGTTGAAGCAACGGGTCGCGGAGGTGGCGACCCGGAGCGAACCGCCGGCGGTGAATATCAACGCCGATCAGCACGTCGAGTACGGCAAGGTCGCCGCGATTCTGGCCGATCTGCAAGGCGGCGGCCTGAACAAGATCAACTTCGTGATGGCGCGACCGGAGGGGCACCAATGAATGTCAGCCGGGCGTTCCCGAAGGATCGCGCAGAAGACCGGGATGCACAACGGGCGTTTCCGTCAGTGTGGCGAATCATTCTGCCGTACTGGAAAACGGGAGACGGGCTGATTTCGCTGATCATGCTCGCCTACGTGCTGGGCGCCGGGTGGATCGGCACTTACTTCATGTTGTGGAACAACAGTTGGACGGGGCGCTTTTACGATGCGATCGGCGCATCGAAATTCAAGCTGCTGCCGCAATTGCTTACCTCGTTCCTGTTGATTGCGATGATCAGTGCCGCGATCACGATGAGCGCTGTGTTCCTGCAGGGAATCGTGGAGATCCGCTGGCGACGATGGCTGACCGCATGGCTCGGCGAACAGTGGCTCACGAACAATACCTACTACGGAATCGAACGGGACCGGCAACTGGAAAACGTCGATCAACGGATTGCAGAAGACGTGAAGCTGTTCGTGAACGATACGTTGAATCTCGTTCTCGGCCTTCTCCATGTACCGGTGAGCGTGGTGTCGTTCAGCATCGTGTTGTGGCAACTCGGCGGACCGGTGACGGTTCCCGTTGGGTCGACGCAGTACACGTTCCACGGGTATCTGGTCTTTGCTGCGTTCCTGTATCAAGGCGTGATCTTGTCGGCCACACATTTGCTGGGCCGCAGGCTGATTACGCTCAACGCGAAACAGCAGCGCGTGGAAGGCGATTTTCGCGTGATGATGGTCCGCATTCGCGAGTTCGCGGAGCAGATTGCATTCTTCCAGGGGCAGACGCAGGAAAGACGACGAATGTCCGATGCGTTCAGGTCGGTCGTCGCGAACCTGTACGCGACGCTGTGGGTGAACACCCGACTGTCGCTGTTCACGAATATCGTGGGACAGGTCGGTTCGGTTATCCCGACCCTGCTGGTGTTGCCGCAATTGTTCGCAGGCGGTATGACGCTTGGGAGTCTGATGCGATCGAACGGTGCGTTTCAGGCAGTCACCAGCGCGCTGTCGTTTTTCCCGCAGGTGTATCCGGGCTTTACGTCATGGCGGGCGGAAGCGAATCGTCTGCGCGAGTTTCTGTTCGTCAGCGAAAACCTGCCGCAAACGGGTATTGCATTGACTCACGGCGCAGACGGAGCGGTCGCCGCTCACGACCTGGTATTGCGGAGTGAGACGTCCGAAGTCCTTGCACGGGTTCCCGAGTTCACACTGGCTCCCGGCCAACGCTGCCTCGTAAGCGGTCGCTCCGGTTGCGGAAAGAGCACGTTGCTGCGGGCGCTCGCGGGATTGTGGCCATATGGATCGGGCCGGATAACCTGCGGTGCCGCTGGAACGTTTTTCGTCCCACAGCGTGGTTATCTGCCGACAGGCGCACTGAAGGCCGCGATGACATACCCGCAGACCATGTCGTCATTCTCCGATAGCGAATGTGAAGACGTTCTGCGCCGGTGTGGGCTCGCGCGCTATGCGCATGCGCTTCATGAGGAGGACCAGTGGAGCAGCAGACTTTCCGGCGGCGAACAGCAGCGGATCGCGTTCGCGCGTGTCCTGCTTGCGCAGCCCTCGACTATTTTCCTCGACGAATGCACGTCGGCACTCGACGCACAGAGCGAGAAAGAACTTTATCAAGTGCTGGTGGAGCATTTGCCGCGATCGACGATTGTCAGCGTCGCGCATAGAAAAGAACTGTTGGCCTTTCATGATCGTACGCTGGATTTCCCGGAGCCGGAATCCGGCAAGGATCGGCACGAAGCGATCTGTATCGATCCGGGAGGTCTGCCGCTCGACCACGGTCGTTGATCGACCAACACACACGAGTATCGGCCCGATGCTCGATTCGAAATATATCAACGGGAAAGATATGAGCAGTCTGAAAGACGTGACCGAAGCCAGTTTCGATTCGGATGTCGTGCGTAATACGCGGCCGGTTCTGGTAGACCTGTGGGCGGAGTGGTGCGGTCCGTGCAAAGCGCTTGCGCCGATTCTGAAGAAGGTCAGCGAGCAGTTCGTCGGCACCGTCGACTTCGTCAAGGTGAACGTGGACGAGAACGCGTCCATTCGCGACCGCTTCGGCGTGCGCGGCATTCCAACGCTGCTTCTGCTGGACAAGGGCGTCGAGGTGGGACGTGTCGTCGGAAACCGGACGGTCGCGCAGCTTGCGAAGTTTATCGACGGTCATCTGGGAACGGCGACCGAGCTTCCCACGGCGAATGTCGCGAACCTCAAAGCATTCAATGGTGATGAGGCGAAGAAGCAGTCGATTGTGACGAGTCTGCGTGCCCTTGTTTCCCGCAAGCAGGCGGTGCCTTCAGAGGTGATGTGGGAAGGCGATCTGAACGGTGCGATTCAGTTCGCAGCGAATATCGCGGATATCGACGATTGTGCGCAGAACCTGGGGATAGCCGCTGACGTGCTGAGTATCGTCGAGTCGCTTTCTACCTATCGCGGCACCAATCTGGGCGCCGCGCAATTTACGACTGACTGGCTCGACGCGGTCAATGCGGGCGCCAATCTGAGCGCGTTGCCGGGTCGCCTGCTGGTCGCGGCACTTCGAAGCAGCACATTGAGCGACGCGACAGGTTCGAACGACAGCGCACAGGCCGTGCGAGAAAAGCTGATCACACTGTATGACGAAGGCTCGCCGGAGGTGGTGGCGAATCTCGGCGTTGCGAAAGAAGAAGCGGCGCGTATCGACGATCCGGTACTCAAGGACGTTCTCACGGCGGCGTCCGTACCGCTGAGCGATCCCTCGATACTCAGCCAGTTGCTGTTCCGGATCGCGAATCTTCGCTGCGCGCGACTTCGTACGGAAATCGACTGGACCGCACAGGACGAGCACCGGTTTGCGGAGGCGATGCAGGGACTCGTGAACGAGGCGGTCGCCCGAGGTGAAAAGCCGGCTCGCGGCGACGCGCTGCTCGACATCTTGCGCGAGCGCGACCCGGAATTGGCGCGGCGCTTTGCCTATCAATACTTCGAAGGCGCAGAAGCCCGTGTAGAAGTGGGTCGTGCGTTTGGCGATGCGCTGATCGAATTGACCCGTACGTTCCACTGATTCTGACGTCACCGGTCTGCGGTTCCCCGTTGGGAAAATGCATTTCTTCACTCGCAATACAAACGGAATTAGATGCCAGGCCGACGTGAATTGCAGGCTTATTTTGTAAAAGAATTCCCGACTGGATCGGTAGACTTGATTGCTTCAGCGGTTCGCAAGGTCGATAACGGAACGACAGTACGACATCGAAGTGATCGAGCGCGAATCGCCGTCAATATCCCGACTCTTGGAGCAATGTTATGCAGGGTGCCGCGAGCCCGTTTCACGACGGCATCGTGAAGATGGAAGACACCGCGAGCCGCGCAATCGGTATGGCGCGCAACGCGGGAGCGGATAGCGTGCGTGTGGAAGTTGTCGAGTTCGAAGCGAAAGCGGCGACTGTGCGCGGCGGTGTGTCGTCGGAGAAAAATGTCAGGATGGCATCGGAGATTTCCATCTCCGTGTATCGCAACGGCAGTCGCGCGGCAACCAGTTCTTCCGATCTGTCCGATGAAGGATTGAAGCGCGCAGTCGAAGCAGCGGTGGATATCGCGAAAGTCACTGCGCCGGACATGGCAGCCGGTTTGGCGCAAGCCGACGAATGGGCCACCGTGGTTGCCGACCTCGAATTGTATAACCGGCATGACGCGAGTCTCGACGAGTGGATGAGCGTCGCGGCGCGCGCGGAAGACGCGGCATTCGCACACAGTCCGCTTATCGGCACGACAAATGGCGCGAGTATGCATGCGTCGGCCGGCGTCTCGTTGCTTGCTACATCCGGTGGATTTTGTCGCAGTTCGCCGTGGTCCGCTTATTCGATCTCGTGCGCACCAGTCGCTGTTGGAGACAACAACAAGCAGATTGGCTTCTGGAACGATGCCGCACGTTCGTTTGCCGATCTCGACACGCCGGAGTCAATCGGAATTCAGGCTGCGCGGCGTGCAATCGGCTCGCTCGATGCGCAGCCGGTTTCCACGCGCAACGCGGCGGTCCTGTTCGAGCCGTCCGCCGTCATGTCGCTGATCGGAGAACTGGTCAGTGCAGCGTCAGGCGACGCGTTGTATCGAACCGGGTCGTTTCTGAAGGACCGGCTGGGTGCCGCAATCTTTCCGGCTCATCTCAATGTGCGTGAGGATCCCTTCGTCAAGCGGGGAATGGCGAGCCGTCTGTACGACGGCGACGGGATAAGCGGCTCACGCAGATGGATCGTTGAAGAAGGGACACTACAAGCCTATTTTCTCGGACTCTATGCGGCTCGCAGATTGAACATGGCGCCGACGGGCAACGGTGCAGGTGCGCATAACCTCGAAGTGATCAGCACGATGACGACTGCAGCAGACGACTTTGCGGCGATGTTGCGAAAGCTGCGTAACGGGCTGCTGGTGACGGAAATGGCCGGCGGCGGCGTGAATCGATTGACTGGCGATTTCTCGCGCGCGGCGAAAGGGTTCTGGGTGGAAAACGGCGAGATTCGGTTTCCCGTCGCGGGAATCACGCTCGCGTCGAATCTGACCTCGATGTTCGCGGACCTGCTGGCGGTTGGCTCGGACACGATTACGCGTGGGGGCGTCACAACAGGATCGTGGTTGATCGGAGAAATGACAATTGGCGGTCATTGAGCCGCCGGCATTTCATCAGCCCTGAGCGGATACGCCAGCGAATCAAACCACGTCGATGCATCAGTCGGCGACGACAGGCGGAGACCGGTTTACCCGTTTTAGCCCGTATTACCCAATAGGCACGCTGGACATGAATCTGAATCTCGAAGTCGTAAATAATCTTCCGTCAGCCGACGAACTGCAGACCATCGCGTATGCCGGACTGTTGGAGAAGAATGGCGTCGACGAATCGCATCTGATTGCCGCATTACACCTTGCGCTCGGTAGGTCCGGGAGCTACGCCGACATTTACTTGAAAGAGACTATTTCCGAGTCGTGGTCGCTGGAGGGTGGCGTCGTGCGGTCGGGGTCGTTCAATTGCAATTCGGGTTTCGGCCTTCGCGTTTTGCGCGGTGAGGAAGCAACGACTGCCAGTTCGCAACGTATCGACGCCGATTCGCTTCGGCATCTGTCGGGTCAATTGAGCGACTCGGTGTCGGGCACGAAAGTTCTCGATCAAGGGCCGTTGCATGAACTGACCGATCCTCATGCGCTGTACGATGCACATTATCCGTTCGTAGGCTTGCAGGATGCAGACAAGATTGCGCTGCTGGAAAAGATCGACCGGATGGCGCGCGCACGCGATCCACGCGTCGTCGAGGTCAATGCAATGCTGTCCGCGACGTACGAAAAGATCTGGATAGGACGATGTGACGGTTTGAGTTGCGGCGACGTTCGTCCGATGCTGATGCTGTCGGTCAATGTTCGTGTCAGATCCGCGCCGAGGCAGGAGAGTGCCAGTGGCGGTATTGGCGGGCGATACGGCGTTGGCGCGTGGTCGGACGAACAACTAAGAAGGCTGATCGACACCCAGGTGGATGCGGCTTTGATCAAACTCGATTCGCGGCCGGCGCCAGCAGGGAAAATGAGCGTCGTGGTCGGCCCCGGGTGGAATGGCGTGCTATTGCACGAAGCGGTCGGTCACGGTCTGGAAGCCGATGGCATCCGGCGCGGCACGTCGGCATTCGCGGGGCGCATCGGGGAGAAAGTCGCACACGACGACGTGACCATCGTCGACGACGGCACGTTAGCGGGCCGGCGTGGATCGCTCAATATCGACGACGAAGGTAATCCGACGCAACGCACGGTGCTGATCGAACGCGGAGTGCTGAGCGGCTATATGCAGGATTCCCTGAGCGCGCGGTTGATGGGCATGAGGCCGACCGGTAATGGCCGTCGCGAAGGTTACGCGGTTGCGCCAATGCCACGCATGACCAATACGTTTATGCTCAACGGCAATCGCGACCCGGGTGACATTATCGAGTCGGTCGAAATAGGGATCTACGTGGCGAGTCTTCAGGGCGGACAGGTCGATATCACGAGTGGCCAGTTCGTGTTCGAGGCTTCGGAGGCATTCCTGATCGAGAACGGAAAAATAACCGCTCCGGTAAAAGGCGCGACGATTACTGGCAACGGCCCGGATACGATCAGGAAGATACGGATGGTTGGAAACGATCTGCAACTTGATCCCGGCCGGGCCGTATGCGGAAAAGCGGGGCAGTCGGTTCCAGTGAGCGTAGGTCAGCCTACCGTGAGAGTGGACGACATGACGGTTGGAGGAACGGCCTGATTCGCAGCAGTCGTTTCGCCCCGGTATAGAAGCAGTGCGCACGCGGCATGTGCTGGCATTCCGCAAGCACATTCGCGACCGTATTTCCCACGCAGATAACTCTCGTATAAAACGTGAAGACATGGACACATCGACTCGATCAGTCGAACCGAATGAACAGGGCGCGCAGAATAGAACTTCTCCCTTTGCCCGAGCCGATTCGCAATGTTCTCTCGCTCGAATATCACCTTCAGCTCGAGGCGCTGCGAGCGGGCGTGGGCGCACTGATGGCGTTGCAGATCGTATTGCGCGCGGCGATGGCGGCCGCCATGCTGCGCGAAATGGGATATGGCGGCTCGACGCTGCGGCCATTGGCGGAATATGAAGAGTTGGCCAGTCATGCATTGGCCAGTGGAATAGAGGGGCGCTACGGTTTGAACGAGAGTGGCATGCGCGTGTACGCTGCGCTTCTGACCGAACACGACGCGCAATTAGCCCTCGCGCCGCTCAATGTGATCGACCAGATTGCGCGCCGTCTCGAACGTTTCAGAAAGGCGGCTTGAACTGACCAGCGGGAATGCAGCAGGTCATCCGGCCTGGTAACACTTCTCCAGCGCCTGCGTGATGTATTTGCGAACCATGCTGCTCGATACGCCGAGGCGGTCCGCTATGTCGGCGTAGGTCAGTCCGTCGACCTGACTGTAGATAAACGCGCTTTTCGCTTTCGACGATAAGCCATTCAGCGCCTGGTCGATCAGAAACAGCGCCTGCGTCACTTCGGCGATGTTCTCCGCCGACGGCACGACCGGCTCTTCCTGCAACGACAATGAATCGAGGTACGCGCGTTCGAGATCACGCCGCCGCCACAATTCGAACGTCAATCTCTGCGCGATGACGGTCAGGAAAGCGCGCGGTTCGCGGACCGCTGCCAGATCGTCTACGCCGGCCAATTCGACAAACGACGAGGCCGCGAGGTCTTCCGCATCGGCGTGCGAACCGACGCGGCGGTGCAGTTTTGACTTCAGCCAGGCATAGCTATGACGGAACTCGTTGCTCAGCCATGTTGATCGCGACAACGCGAGCCCGTCACGCAGGAGCTGCTTTGTCGGCGATTGAACAGTCAATGAGCCGTCATTCATCTGACACTATATCCCGGACGGTAATGAGGGCCGACCCGAGGGTTGACCCGAACAGATTCGTTGCGACTGTGCATATCAAATTCAAACTACGAACGCCTGCACACGTAGTATGCCATTTCAAAATATGGCTGACGGCGCGTAGTTTGAATCCAACATGAGGGTTGAAATCAGCGCAGAACTGGTTCTCGGAAAACGCGCACGATTGCATGTGCACATTCATTTCCGCGGATCGCCGCTTCAGGAAAAGCTGTTCCAAGGAAAGCCTTTTCTCGTGCTTACTTTGGAAAAGATGTTCGCTGCGTCACGCGTACCATCTTCGCGAGCGAGCGCGGTGGGTGATCGCCATGCGGCGCTTCTGCTGCGAGTGAGCGCCGCCAGATAACGGCCGCGGAAAAAAGCCGAACGCGTGGTCGATCTCGTCGCTTTTCAGGTGCGCGTCGCACGACACCGAATTCTCAAAGCGGCCATTGTCGCCGGTAATGTCAGCTCGGACCACCAACGAAACGATGATGGATATGCGTCATGCGCTAAAGACCGGATCGGAACAGATAGCCGGCCGGAAATTGAACTCGCCATTTTTTCTAATAGACTTATGACTGTTTCATTCAAGATCAAGGTGTGCAAGCACCCACGGTTTTCTTCGGCCGACTGCCTCGTACTCGGCGTTTTCGACGAAGAGACGCTGACCGGTATTGCCGCCGACGTCGATGCGGCGCTCGGCGGAAAGCTGAGCAGACTCAAGACGTCGGGCGATATCGCTCCGAAAGCGGGGGCCACGCTGTGTCTCCACGAGGTCGAAGGGATCGGCGCCGCGCGAGTGCTGGTGGTCAGCCTTGGCAAAGCCGAGGCGTTCAAGGCGGATCGTTATAAAGAGGTTTTGCGAGCGGCGTGGAAAACGCTATTGCATTCGAGAGCGGCGAAGGTCAATTGCACGCTGCCGCTGTTGCCGGTACAAAGTCTCGATCTACGCGAACGTATCCGGCAGGCAATCGTTGAACTGCGCGACGTAAGCTATCGATTCCTGCAAATGAAGAGCAAGCCAGAACCGGAAGAGCGCGTGCTGGAGTCGGTCGTATTCGACGTTGACGCGGAAGACGAGCACAGCGCACAGCTCGCGGTTCGACAAGGGCTCGCGTTGGCGAACGGAGTCGATTTCGCGCGGGATCTCGGCAATCTGCCGGGCAACGTTTGCACGCCCTCTTATCTGGCGGATGCGGCAACGCAGCTCGCAAGAGACTGGGAGATGAAGGTCGAAGTACTTGGCTACGAAGAGATCAGAGAGCTGAAGATGGACTCGTTTCTATCGGTAGCCCGAGCGTCGACAGAAGTGCCCAAGCTGATCGTGCTGCAATACGACGGCGCAAACGCGGACACCGCGCCGGTCGTGCTGGTCGGTAAAGGCATTACCTTCGACTCCGGCGGCATTTCGTTGAAGCCGGGCGCGGGCATGGACGAAATGAAATACGACATGTGCGGGGCGGCTGCGGTTCTCGGCACGTTGCGCGCCATTGCGGAGATGAAGGTGCCGCTGAACGTCGTCGCGATCGTGCCCGCGTGCGAGAACATGCCCGGCGGCAATGCAAACAAGCCCGGCGATATTGTGACCAGCATGAAAGGTCTGACGATCGAAGTGCTGAATACCGACGCCGAGGGCCGGCTGATTCTGTGCGACGCACTGACTTACGCGGATAGATTCAAACCGGCCGCGGTCGTCGACGTGGCGACGCTCACCGGTGCCTGCGTGATCGCATTGGGTAGCCACCATAGTGGTCTTTTTGCGAAGGACGAAGCGCTTGCCGCCGAACTGCTGCACGCGTCGACTCAATCGTCAGATGCCGCATGGCGGCTGCCGCTCGCCGACGCATATCAGGAGCCGCTCAGATCGAATTTCGCGGATATCGCAAACATTGGTGGAAAGGAAGCCGGTAGCGTGACGGCCGCGTGCTTTCTTTCCCGCTTTACCGACAGCTATCCGTGGGCTCATCTGGACATTGCCGGTACGGCATGGAAGGGCGGCGCGTCGAAGGGCGCAACCGGGCGCCCTGTGCCGCTGCTCACGCAATTCCTGATCAACCGGGCGAAATCGCGGGACATGTGAAGCAGACAAAGGCGCCCGGGGTGATGCATGCAACAACGGGTAGCGAAACTTCTTATACATCGGCTGCGGCGTGGGGTAATGGTCATATTGGCCGCACACAACCAGGGTGTCGGCTCGGCTTTGCTCATTCCGGTAAAGAGACCTGTTTTCTCGATGCGCTGGCCGGCATCTGAACGGATTCGATAATATTGGGTACTTTCAACCGCAGGGCAGGTTATGCTAGCTTGCGGGACGGAATGTCTTCGCTAGATGAGGATGCTTACCGACTCGAATGGTGCAGGATGAATGATCAAGCGTAATCAGCCCCGTAAAAAAACCGCCCCTGGCGCCGATACACGTGCGCGTCTTATCGAAGTAGCGGCGGAACATTTTGCTCTTCATGGCTTTGAAGCTGCGAGCCAAAGAGCAATCCAGCGAGAGGCGGGGGTCAATCCTGCTTCCGCGCATTATCATTTTGGATCCAAGGAGGCAATGTACCGGGCAGTCGTGGAGACGTTTATCCACGGAATTCAGGCCCAACGTGTCGCGAGCCTCCGAGCGCAGTCCAATCAGCGGACTGCACGGGCGCGCTTGCGCCATCTTCTTTACAGCTATTTTCTGCCCAGTCTCTCAGTCGGTAGGACGAAGACCGGCTACCACTACGTCGTGATCCTTGCGCGGCTTTCGACTGAGTCGACGGAAGTTCCGCGTGCTATTTTCGACGAGCTGATTCAGCCTGTCCGCAGCCTCTATCTGAAAGCCCTGGGAGAGCTGTTCCCCGATGCACCGGAAGCGGACATTCTCGAGGCACTGGCGATGGGGGTGACCTTGATGGCGACCTTATTAACCCGGCGCCCTCCTGAGGGTGAGAGTCTCGTTCCCGTTGAAAAAGCCGAGAGCGACGCAAGTCGTCTTGCCGAATTTGTGGCGGCGGGATTCGAATCCTGGTTTGGTTCGCCAGGCCCGTCGTGCGAACGGGCGGGCCTGGCTGCAAAGCCCTTGCGTCCGCCAGCGTCTGCGGCTCGCTAGCGGCTTTTGTCGCTGTGCTGCGGAAAGCCAGGCGCGGTGGCGAGAAGCAGAAGGGCGCCGATCAGAAATGTGGCACAAACGCTGAGTGCTGTTTGGTAATTTCCGCTGATGTGTTGAACTTGCGCGATGATCAGGGGGCTCAGGCCGGTCGCTAAGGTAAAGCCGCCGTAAAGCAGTCCATAGGTACGACCATAAGCGCCGAGGCCGAAATATCGGCCGGTGAGATAGCCGATCAAATCGACCTCGGCGCCAAGCGCAAATCCCAAAGCGAAAGCCAGCGGGAGGGCCATAGGCGCGCCCGCGAGGCCAAAGAGCATGAAACCACCAAGCGTGATTGCCAAAACCGTCGCCGCGACGTAGGGTGCGAAGAAACGGTCGACGCACACGCCAATCAGCAGACGTCCCGCAATGATTGCCAGTCCCATTTGCCCCTGAATGGTGGCTGCGCGCCCCAACGGCAGACCCGCCTCATTGAGCATAGGCACCAGATGGAGAACGAAACCTGTCACGCCCAAAGCCTGGAGAAAAAAGGCGCAATATAGCCGCACAAAACGTCGATCGCGAATGATTGACATTACTGTGGGTATTGCGTTTGGCCGGACCGGGGCATGGGGCGCATGCGGGTATTCCTCGAGTCTTGACATCGCCGATCCTGGCTCTTGCAGAAGAAGCGTAATGAAAGGAAGGGATGTGACGATGATTGCGGCGAGGGCCAGATAGGCTGCTTGTCGGCCCCATATTCCAATAATCGCGGCTACGAAGGACGGAACTGTCAACGCGGCAATGCCGGTGCCTGACAGAGTAATCCCGAGCGCAAGACCACGCATGGTCTTGAACCGGCCGTTGATTGCGCGGCTGTATCCGATTGGCGAGGACGTCAGCCCGAAGACCGCAGCCAGCACTGAGACGAAAAGAAAAGCGCTGAAATCTCCGGGCATCATCCCCAAAGCCACAAAGCTTAGTGCTAAGGCAAGATGCCCCAGAATTGCGGGCGCAATCAGGCCGAAACGGTCGATGATGGACCCAGCAAGAGGTGCAAACATCGAGACACTCAGCGTTGCGCCCAGGATCGGCAGTGACATCATGCTAAGTGACCATCCGTATTCGGCTCGTAGCGAGACGGCGAATACGCCAGCCGAATAAAAGGGGAGTGACGCCGCGCCTACGGCCACGCCCCATGTCGCCCCCAACAACATACGCCACCCGCCTCGAAGCTCGGAGGCGGCGCGGAACCAGCCATTGCGAAGATCGTTGCCCGGCACGATTGTCTCCCTTGACATTGTTAGCGATTATTCTATCATGCGACTGATTGAATGTTGGGGTGGTAGGGTTACCGCATGCATGTCTTTGCAGGTTCGCTGGCGCCTGGTCGTGAAGGCCCAAGTGGGAGCGACGGACGGTTGTGCCATGCGATCAAAAAGGCTGAAAAGCGGAACACACGCACGTTCACGGGCCGATCCAATGCGGAAATCCCGCGTTTTCCGGAGCTGTCAGCGTCGGATAGATAGTTCCAACCGGCCGTGCATCACACTTGTTCAACTGCCGGTGTGACAGCTCAACGGGGGGAGATTCTGTCGGCGTTCGTTCTAACAGCGTACGTCGGGCATGAAAGGTCCATTTTGCAAATTCTGATGCGGGTTTCGCATTCAGGCCAATGGAGACAATCGAATGCTGTCAGCGGTGAACGAAACAC